>NZ_CP086598.1:4377500-4444096 GCF_020883215.1 Stenotrophomonas sp. SI-NJAU-1 | reverse complement strand
CCAGGTGTGAACATCCTCGGGCGGGAACTCCGCCTCGAGTCGCTCGAGACTACGTGACCAGGCATCCATCAGCAATAATTGTCCGGTGGCCGATGCATAGGCGCGAAAAGGCGCCCAAACACAGGCCTGAAAGGGGGGGAAATGGATGGCTCAGCCTACCACCGAGCGCCCGCCTTCGGAATGCTTGTCCCCTACTTATTCACAAAAAGATCCACAGCTATTGCACAGCCCGGTGAATTGGCGTAGCAGACAGGGGTTGACGGGAGGGGGGGCACCTCTCTAAAATTTCCGGTTCTTTCCGTCCCATTCATACGAGAGGCCCACATGGCCACCAAGCGCACCTTCCAGCCCAGCAACCTCAAGCGTAAGCGCGACCACGGCTTCCGTGCCCGTATGAAGACCGCTGACGGCCGCAAGATCCTGTCGCGTCGCCGCGCCAAGGGCCGCAAAGTCCTGAGCGCCTGATTGCCATGCCGCATCCAGCGGCAGACGCAATCCATTCGACAGTGAATACTGCAGACCCGCGCAAGCGATTCCCTCGCTCTGCGCGGGTTCGCACGCGTGCCGAATATTCAACGGTCTTCAACGGCGCCCGCCGTGTGTCCGATCCGCTGATGACCCTGCACTGGCTACCGGCTGACCGGCCGGCCAGGCTGGGTCTGGCGGTTTCCCGCAAGGTCGATCCTCACGCCGTTGGGCGTAACCGGATCAAGCGCGTCCTGCGCGACGCCCTGCGTCAGACACGAACCGACATACAGCCAGGCGACTTCGTCGTCGTGGCTCGTACTGCTGCGCGTCATGCCAGCAACGAAGATATCCGCCAGGCCTTCCTGCGCCTGCTGCGGCGCCTGCGCGCATTGCCCGCGCCGGGCGTGGACGGCACAATGCCGCCGCCTGATGGCATTGCCATTTCCTCCGTCACCGAGCCGGCACCGCGTCCCGGCCCCGCTGAGCCTGCCTGCTGATGAACCAGACCCGTGTTTTCCTGATCTTTGCCTGGCTGATGGTGGCCGTGCTGCTGTGGATGGAGTGGAGCCGTGAAAAGTCCGCCCCGACCCCGGCGCCGACGACCAGCTCGGCCCCGGCCGCCGCGCAGAGCGTCCCCGGTGCGGCCCCGGGCAGCATCCCCAGCGCGCAGGTTCCCGGTGCCCCGGGTCAGGCCGCTGCACAGGCCCAGGCCAGCGCCACCCCGTCTGCACAGCGCGTGACCATCACCACCGACGTGCTGCGCCTGGTGCTCGATGGCGGCCGCGTGCTCGACGCCGAACTGCTGCAGTTCCCGCAGAGCAAGGACGAAGGCAGCCCGCCGGTGCGCCTGCTGACCGAAGATCCCGCCCATCCCTACAGCGCGATCAGCGGCTGGGCCAGCGAAGACAAGAACACTCCGGTGCCGGGTGCCGACGGCTTCAAGCTTGTTGGTGACACCCGCGACTTCGTGCTGGCCAAGGGCCAGAACGAGCTGCAGGTTCCGTTCGTGTGGACCGCCGACAACGGCGTGACCATCAAGCGCACCCTGATCGTGGGCCGCAACGAGTATGCGATCCGCTTCAAGGACGAAGTCAGCAACGCCGGCGCCGCGCCGTGGAACGGGTACGTCTACCGCACCCTGGACCGCACCCCGACGATCCTGTCGCGGAGCATGACCAACCCGGACTCGTTCAGCTTCAACGGTGCCACCTGGTACGACAACGACAAGAAGTACCAGCGTCGTGCGTTCAAGGATTACCTGGACGATGGCGCGCTGAACCAGAACATCACCGGCGGCTGGCTGGCGATGCTGCAGCACCACTTCTTCACCGCGTGGATCCCGCAGAAGGACCAGACCGCCCATTACGTGCTGTCGCAGGTGGCTGGTCGTGACCTGATCGAAGCGCGTGGCCCGGCCTTCACCGTGGCCCCGGGCCAGTCCACCAGCACCGAGGCCCGACTGTGGGTCGGCCCGAAGCTGGTCAACCTGATCGCCAAGGAAGACGTGCCGGGTCTGGACCGTGTGGTCGACTACAGCCGCTTCTCGATGATGGCGGTGATCGGCCAGGGCCTGTTCTGGGTGCTCAACCAGGTGCACAAGCTGGTGGGCAACTGGGGCTGGGCCATCGTCGGCCTGGTGGTGCTGCTGAAGATCGTGCTGTACCCGCTGTCGGCGACGCAGTACAAGAGTGGCGCCAAGATGCGTCGCTTCCAGCCGCGCATCGCACAGCTGAAGGAACGCTATGGCGATGACCGCCAGAAGTTCCAGACCGCGATGATGGAGCTGTACAAGAAGGAAAAGATCAATCCGATGGGCGGCTGCCTGCCGATCCTCATCCAGATGCCGATCTTCTTCGCCCTGTACTGGGTGCTGGTGGAATCGGTCGAACTGCGCCAGGCGCCCTGGTTCGGCTGGATCCAGGACCTGACCGCCCGTGACCCGTACTTCATCCTGCCGGTGATCAACGTAGCGGTGATGTGGTTCACCCAGAAGCTGACGCCGGCACCGGGCATGGACCCGATGCAGCAGAAGATGATGCAGTTCATGCCGCTGGTGTTCGGCGTCATGATGGCCTTCATGCCGTCCGGCTTGGTCCTGTACTGGGTGGTCAACGGTGGCCTGGGCCTGCTGCAGCAGTGGTGGATGACCAAGCGCCACGGCAGCGATCCGGTGCCGGCCACGGCAGCTACCGCTCCGGC
This sequence comes from Stenotrophomonas sp. SI-NJAU-1, assembly GCF_020883215.1. Lineage (NCBI taxonomy): Bacteria > Pseudomonadati > Pseudomonadota > Gammaproteobacteria > Lysobacterales > Lysobacteraceae > Stenotrophomonas > Stenotrophomonas sp. SI-NJAU-1. The sequence continues at coordinate 4,441,429 of NZ_CP086598.1, read as the reverse complement.
CAAGAAAAAGTAAGGCGCGTCTGCGCCGACGGGTAGAGCCGGCCGCTGGCCGGCTGACCCAGCAAAGGCCCGCCGCAAGGCGGGCTTTTCGCATGCGGCGTTAGAATCGCCGGCACACCATTCCCCTTTGTTCGAGTCCGCCATGCCGCGTGCGCCGTCGTTCCGCCTGTTCCTGCCCAGCCTGCTGTTGACCCTGCTCGTGGCTGGCTGTGGCGACAAGGACGCGCAGGCACCGGCGGCGGTTACCCAGCCGAGCGCACAGGCTGCCGCTGCCGCCGACCCGGCCGCCGCGCCGTTGCTGGGCGCATTGCAGAAGCAGCTCGACGGCTACCGCCGGATCATCGTGCTGCTGGCCGATGAGGAACAGCAGTCCGCGGCCGATCGCACCACCTCCACCCGCATCGGCCAGCAGCTGTTCCACGACGGCCTGGCACAGCGCGGCGCCATTGCCACGCAGTTCGACACCCTGCTGCGCGGCACCAGCCCGCAGCGCTTCGCCACCCTGGCCACGGTGCTGGATTACATCGAGTCGGCGCCGGAACTGTTCGATGCCGATCGCCTGGCGTTCCGCGAGGTGCTGCGTGACCTGCACGAACGCATCGGCGCCGATTCCTCGTTGCCGGCGGTGAAGCTGCACCAGCGCATCGGCGAAGACCTGGAGGCGCTGGACGAGATCGAGCGCAACTACAACCAGGAACTGACCCGCATCTTCAGCCGCTTCGAGCGCACCCGCGCCATCGACCTGAAGCGCGAGAAGTGGGACGACTACATCGCGCACCTGCACAAGGACTACAGCCGCGAAGCGATCCTGCGCGACTACGGCGTGATCGAGCCGTACCCGATGTCGATGAAGGACAGCGACCGCGAGATCTTCGGCCGCGACCTGCCACCGAAGACGGTGGTGCTGACCTTCGACGATGGCCCGCACAAGGCCTATACCGATGAAGTGGTGGCCATCCTCAAGCGCTACGACGTACCGGGCGTGTTCTTCGAGGTCGGTCGCAACCTGGGCAAGGTCGACACCGACGGCAAGGTCAGCCTTGGGCCGATGGCCAAGATCAGCCGCAACCTGATGGAAGAGGGCTACGCCGTCGGCAACCACAGCCTGACCCATGCGCAGCTGTCGCGCACCACCGGCGTTGCGCTGCGCCAGCAGGTGCTGGACACCGACACCCTGCTGAAGGACGTGGACAGCAAGCGCGCGCCGCTGTTCCGCTTCCCGTATGGCGCACGCAACGCCGAAGGCCTGCAGCTGCTGAACGAAGCGGGCCTGAAGTCGATCATGTGGAACATCGATTCGATGGACTGGGCCGACCCGGTGCCCGAATCGATCGTGCAGCGCGTGCTCGACCAGGTGAACAAGGAACAGCGCGGCATCATCCTGTTCCACGATATCCACGACCGCGCGGTGAAGGCGTTGCCGCAGATCCTGGACCGGCTGATCGCCGACGGCTACCAGTTCGCCGGCTGGAATGGCCGCGACTTCAGCGTCGCCCGACCGCGCAAGGGCAGCGACCGCGATGCCACCGTCACCACCGGCTATGAAAAATCGTGGGCGATCGTGGTCGGCATCGACAACTACGCCAAGTGGCCGAAGCTGGAATACGCCAGCCACGATGCCCAGGCCGTGGCCGATACGCTGACCGGGCAGTTCGGCTTCCCGTCCTCGCAGGTGATCGTGCTGAAGAACGAGCAGGCCACCCGCAACAACATCCTGGCCGCTTTCCACGACCGGCTGTCCGACGACCGCACCGGCAGGAATGATCGCGTGTTCGTGTTCTTCGCCGGCCACGGTGCTACCCGTCAGCTGGCATCCGGGCGCGACCTCGGCTACATCATCCCGGTGGATTCGGACCCGAAGGAATTCGCCACCGATGCCATCGCGATGACCGACATCCAGAACATCGCCGAGAGCATGCAGGCCAAGCATGTGATGTTCGTGATGGATGCCTGCTACAGCGGTCTCGGCCTGACCCGCGGCGGGCCGTCGTCGTCGTCGTTCCTGCGCGAGAACGCGCGCCGCAGCGCGCGGCAGATGCTGACCGCCGGCGGTGCCGACCAGCAGGTGGCCGATGCCGGCCCGAACGGCCACTCGGTGTTCACCTGGGTGTTGCTGCAGGCACTGGCTGGCAAGGGCGATCTCAATGGCGATGGCCTGATCACCGGTACCGAGCTGGCCGCCTATGTGGCGCCGGCGGTGTCGGCGGTCTCGCAGCAGACGCCGGCGTTCGGCAGCCTGCCCGGCTCGCAGGGGGGCGAGTTCGTGTTCCAGGTGCCGGACAGCCAGGAATACCTCAACGCCGATACGCGCCAGCTGACCGCCGATGCGATCGCCCTGAACAACAAGGTCGACGCTGCCCAGGACGCCAAGAACAGCGAAGCGCCAGTGACCGTGGCCGACCTGCAGGGCGGCAAGGCCAAGCTGGTGGTGCCGACGGCCGGACCGGCCTCCGACCGCCAGCGCTCGCAGCAGGCCAACGACCGTGGCCTGCAGCTGTACCGCGAGAAGCGCTACGACGAAGCCGCCGTGCAGTTCGCCGAGGCGCTGAAGCTGCGCCCGGATTTTGCCCAGGCGGCCAACAACCTCGGTTTCGTCTACTACCGCCAGCAACGCTACGCCGAAGCGGCGCGCTGGCTGGAAAACACACTGAAGATCGATCCGTCGCGCGCGGTGGCCCATCTCAACCTGGGCGATGCCTACTTCCACGTTGGCGACAAGGCCAAGGCGAAGCAGGCCTACACCACCTACCTCGCGCTGCAGCCGCAGGGTAGTGGAGCGGCGCAGGCGCGCGCGCAGCTGGAGAAGCTCTGAGCGATGAACAATATGAAGCGCACCGAGACCATCGTGGCCATTGCCAGCGCGCCCGGCGCGGGCGGCGTGGGCCTGCTGCGCCTGTCAGGCCCGCGCGCCGCAGCGATTGCCAACGCGCTCGGCGCACCGACGTTGCGCCCGCGCCACGCGCACTACGCGCGCCTGCGAGATGCAGACGGTGAGGTGATCGATGATGGCATCGTGCTGTGGTTCCCGGCGCCGAACAGCTTCACCGGCGAAGAAGTGGTGGAACTGCAGGGCCATGGCAGCCCGGTACTGCTGCAGCAGCTGGTCGCGCGCTGCATCGCATTGGGGGCGCGGCAGGCGCGGCCCGGCGAGTTCAGTGAGCGCGCGTTTCTCAACGGCAAGCTCGACCTGGCACAGGCCGAAGCCATCGCCGATCTGATCGCGGCCGGGGACAACCGCGCGGCGCGCGCGGCACGACGTTCACTGGACGGCGTGTTCTCGCGCCGCATCGAGGCGGTGGTCGAACAGCTGGTGCTGCTGCGCATCCACGTGGAAGCGGCCATCGATTTCGCCGATGAGCCGCTGGACACACTCGGCGGTGCACAGGTACGGCGTGGCCTGGAACAGGCGCGCAGCGATCTGGCCCTGCTGCGTCGCGACGCAGAGCGTGGCCGTCGTCTGCGCGATGGCCTGCATGCGGTGCTGATCGGCCCACCGAACGCTGGCAAGAGTTCGCTGCTGAACGCGCTGGCCGGTAGCGAGCGTGCCATCGTCACCGACATCGCCGGCACCACCCGTGACACGCTGCGCGAGACCATCCGCCTGGATGGGCTGGAACTGACCCTGGTCGATACCGCCGGCCTGCGCGACGGTGGCGATGCCATCGAACGCGAAGGCATGCGTCGCGCACGCGCGGAGATCGAGCGCACCGACCTGGCGTTGATCGTGCTGGATGCACGCGATCCGGCAGCCGGCGAAGCCGCGATCGGCGAAGCGGTACTGGCGGTGCCGCACAAGGTCTACATCCACAACAAGTCGGATCTGCTGGATGCGATGCCGGTGCGGGACGACCCGGACCGCGTGTTCGTCTCCGCTGCCACCGGCGCGGGACTGGACGAGCTGCACGCGCGCCTGCGTTCGATCGCTTCGGCCGGGGCAGGGGAGCAGGTGGAGGGCGAATTCTCCGCACGCACCCGCCATGTGGATGCAATCGAACGCGCGCAGGAACACGCGCAGCGGGCGGATGGCGAGCTGGTGCACGAGCACCTGGAGCTGGCGGCCGAGGAGCTGCGTCTGGCGCACGACGCGCTGGGCGAAATCACCGGGCAGATGAGTGCCGATGACCTGCTGGGTCGGATTTTCTCCAGCTTCTGCATCGGCAAGTAGTGCCGCGATGAACTGCGACATGCCTGGATTTCATGCAGTACAGCGACTCCCTCTTGGTACGATTCGACAATGGACCCGATAACCGACAGCGACGTCAGATCCGCGCTCCTTCGGAAGGTGATCGCTGAGCACGTTGCCAATCCCAATACGCTGGTCGTGGAGGAGATGGGGCTTGCTCGCGGTGCCTGTCGGGTTGATGTCTGCGTCATCAACGGTCACCTGCACGGCTACGAGATCAAGAGCGACGTGGACACGCTGCGCAGGCTTCCCATGCAGCAGCAGTTCTATTCAAACGTTCTCGACAAAGCGACGATTGTCGTGGGGCAGCGGCATCTTGACCACGCGCTGGAGGTCCTGCCGGAGTGGTGGGGCGTTCGCACTGTATCGCGCGGCGCGCGTAATGCGGTGCGAATGGAGCTTTTGCGACCCGCCAGGCTCAATCCGTCGGTCAATGGGATGGACGTTGCCGCCCTTCTCTGGCGTGATGAGATCACGACACTGATCTGTGCAAGGAACCCGGACAAGGCAGCGCTGCGCGGCAATCGCACAGCGCTGTGTGAGCGGCTTGGAGAGGTATACAGCCTCGCCGAGATCCGCACGCTGGTCAGGGAACAGTTGAAGCGCCGGACAGATTGGCGAGGTCGCGAACAACCTTAGTCAGGTGGTGATTGGTCGCCACCGTTGGCCAGGTCGAACTTCCGCCTGTACTGGCGACGTTGTTGGCGCAATCTTCGATGTACTCGTCGCCAGCACTGTAAGTTCGCCCCATGAATACCACCGGGCGATCAGAAATCAGGTGCCTGCACAGGTCGCGATACTGGTCTCGGCCATTGCGCTTGACCTGGGTGCCGACGATGATCCGCCATTGGTCATCGATCGTGTACTTGATCTTTGCATTCGGATCGAACAGGCGTGGGTCCATCATCTCCGTCTGTGGTGACGCGCATCCGTAGTCACCGAACCATGGCTGACGCTGCAGGGCACCGGCTGTCAGTCGGGTGTACCCCCGCCATTCGCGACGGTGAACGTCACCATGAGGGCGATAGCCTGCTGACGGGCTCAGGCTTGCAGGGAAGCTGCCACCGGCCACGGTGAGCGATCTCCATCGGCTGATGTAGGGCAATCCAGCGATCCATGCCTGCCAGACCGATGCCTGCAGGGTCGGAGAATCTGCGACATCTGCCGTACTGTCCAGAACGATGTCCACTTGCTCCGGGGCTACACTCAGGAGATGCAGCAAGCCGTCGATCTTCGCCAGAGGACTGCCTTCCAGATCATCGGGAACCAGGCGCAGTCCGCACCCACGATCATCCTGGGCGATGACGCTGGCGACTGCCTGCTGATACGCCAGATGCCGGCCGATACCGGTTACCGGAATGGCCTGGCAGCCCGACGCCCGTGCGAGATCGAAGACGCGCACGAGGTGATGGTCTCCATTGGCCATTGTGTCGTCGCCGGCAAGATGCGGTGAATCGAACAGGCAACGGCGTTTCTTCCAATTGGTGCTCAGTCGCTTGCCGACATTCTTCAGGTGATCATCAAGCGACTTGGCGGGCGTCTCGTTCTCGAAGTCCCACTGTTCGACCGGGATCTCGAACAGGGGATACATCCAGTCCTTTATGGTCTCGCGTGTACGACCTACCGCCAGGTACTCACCTTGTCGCCATTTCAGGATAGGCACGTACATTGTTTTCTCCATGGTCCGATCCTCCGCCAACATCGGTGTTGGTCAGTCGAGGCTATGACCCATCGTTTCCGCGGTTCAATCGGAAAAATTGCAGAATCCAATCCGAATGGCGGTCACCGCGTTCATTGGCCAACCGCAGGCAGCCGACCCCAGCTCCCCCAACCTGTCACATTCCCGCCGCATACTGACGCCCATCACAAACCGCTTGGGGAAGTCGCAGTGAAGTCGTGGGGTCGTGCGTTGCTGTTGTCGCTGGCCGTGGCACCATCGGTGGCCATGAGTGCTGAATCCTCCCCTCCGGCCGCGCCCAAGGCGTCGGTCTACGGCCACCGCGGTGCAAGCGCGCTGCTGCCCGAGCACACGCTGGCGGCCTATGCGCAGGCCATCGCCGACGGTGCCGATTACATCGAACCGGACCTGGTGATGACCAAGGATGGGGTGATGGTGGCCCGCCATGAGAACGAGATCGGTGGCACCACCGATGTGGCCGAGCACAGGGAATTCGCCAAGCGGAAGACCCGCAAGGTCATCGACGGGCAGACGGTCGAAGGCTGGTTCACCGAAGACTTCACCCTGGCCGAGCTGAAGACGCTGTACGCCCGCGAGCGCCTGCCGGAGTTCCGCAGCACCGCCTATGACGGCCAGTTCCGCATCGCCAGCCTGGACGAGATCCTGGCGTTCCTGGTCCAGCAGGCCGGTCGTGCCAACCGTGGCATCGGCCTGGTGCCGGAGATCAAGCACCCGAGCTACTTCCAGTCGATCGGCCTGCCGATGGAAGACACGCTGCTGGCCGCGCTGCGCGGCAACGCCTATACCAACGTCGGCCCGGTCACCATCCAGTCGTTCGAAACAGCCAACCTGCGCTACCTGCGCGGCAAGATCCCGCGCGGCAGCAACATCCGCCTGCTGCAGCTGCTGTGGAAGGGCGACACCCAGCCGGCCGACATCGCCAAGGCCGGCGGCGCGCTGACCTATGCGCAGATGATGACCCCGGCGGGCCTGAAGGACATCGCGGCCTATGCCGACGGCATAGGCCCGGAGCTGCGCTCGATCATCCCGCTGGATGCCAACGGTGCGCTGGGCACGACGACGTCGCTGGTGCGCGATGCGCACGCGGTGGGCCTGATGGTGATCCCGTACACCTTCCGCCCGGAGAACCATTTCCAGGCCAGCAACCTGCGCAAGGGCGCCGACAACGCGCGCAATGCCGAGGGTTCGATCGCCGAGATGCGCGCTTACCTGGCCACCGGCATCGATGCCTTCTTCACCGATGACCCGGCATTGGGCCGGCAGGCGGTGGATGGAACGGGCGCGGCGGCGAACGCGGCGAACTGACCGGCGTCAATGCCGCCGGGCATGGCCCGGCGCTACCAGAGGCATCCAGAAGCGGTAGCGCCGGGCCATGCCCGGCGTATCCACCCGATCAACCGCGCGGGTCTTCCGGCCGGCGGAACGGGATCACCACATAGTCCTGCCCTTCGCGCGGCTGCCACAGCACCGGCACGCGCTGCGGCGACGGCGGCTCGAGTTCGTCATCGGCCAGCGGCTCGACCTCGTCTTCCTCGTCCTCCCAGCTGTAACGCGGGCGCGGCGGCAGCGGGTCGGCGTTGCGGAACAGCAGCGCGGCGATGATGCCGGCGAAGGCTCCGCCCATGTGCGACTGCCAGGACACGCCGTCGGCATGCGGCAGCACGGTCATCAGCATGCCGCCGTAGAACAGCATGCCGATCAGCCCGGTGGCGATCGCCGCGCGGTCGCGGCGCAGCAGGCCAAGGCTGGCCAGCAGGAACATCAGGCCGTGGGTGACGCCACTGGCGCCGAGATGGAAGCTGCCGGGGTTGCCGAGCATCCACGCACCGATGCCCGAGCCCAGCCACAGCAGGGGCAGGGCGCGCAGCGTGGCTTTGGGATAGACGCTGCCGGCCAGGGTGCCGAGGATCAGGATGGCGAAGCTGTTGGCGGCGATGTGTTCGACCGAGCCATGCAGCAGCGGTCCGCCGATCAGGCCAAGCAGGCCCTTGGCTTCCAACGGTGCGACCGCCCAGGGCCGCCAGTCGAAATGGTCCTGCAGGGCGAACACGGCCACCAGCACCAGCACGGCGGCCAGGCTGGCATTGAAGGCGCGCAGGATGCGCGTGCGGTCGTTGCGGGCGGCCGGCGCGTCGCCGGCGGGCAGGGGCGCGTTCGTGTTCATACCCTCAGCAATGGCGGTGGCCGGCGCGAAACCAAGGCCACCGCCGCGGGAGAGTGGCTGCGACCGGCGGGACAATCCACCGGCCGCAGCGTTCAATCGGCCAGGATCAGGCGCCGCCTTCCTTCGGCGGGTTCTTCAGGCTCAGCACCACCGTGGCGGCGATGATCACCGCGACCACGCCCAGCGAGATCGGGGTCGGGATCTTGAACAGGTCGATGATCATCATCTTGATGCCGATGAAGGCCAGAACCAGGGCCAGGCCGTACGGCAGCAGGTGGAAGCGGTCGGCCATGCCGGCCAGCAGGAAGAACATCGCGCGCAGGCCGAGCACCGCGAATACGTTGGAGGTCAGCACGATGAACGGGTCGGTGGTGATCGCGAAGATCGCCGGGATGCTGTCCACTGCGAAGATCACGTCGGTCACCGCGATCAGGATCAGCACCGCGAACAGCGGGGTGAACCAGCGCACGCCGTCGCGCTTGACGCTCATCGCATTGCCTTCGTACTCCGGCAGCAGGCGCAGGTGCTTGCGCATCCAGCGCAGGGCCGGGTTGGCTTCCAGGTCAGGCTCCTGGCCTGCGGCGAACCACATCTTCCAGCCGGTGAAGAGCAGGAAGGCGCCGAATACATAGAGCAGCCAGTGGAACTGGGTGATCAGCACGCTACCGGCGAAGATCATGATCGTACGCAGCACGATCGCACCCAGGATGCCGATGATCAGCACCTTCTGGCGCTGTTCCTCCGGCACCGCGAAGTAGCTCATGATCATCAGGAAGACAAAGATGTTGTCCACCGCCAGCGCCTTCTCGACCAGATAGCCGGTCAGGAACTCCAGGCCGACCTTGTTGGCCACGACCTGGCCGGCGGTCTCGTTCAGGTAGAACCAGAGGCCGCCGTTGAAGGCCAGCGCCAGCGCGACCCAGCCGATGGACCACCACAGGGCTTCCTTGAAAGTGACCTTGTGCGGGCCACCGTGGCGCATCAATACGAGGTCGACCAGCAGGGCGATGACCACCACCGCTGCGAAGCCGCCCCACAACCACAAATTACCGATCGTCTGCATGGGTTTGTCCGTTGGGAAATGAAAAATGCCTCAAGCCGGACGGCGAGGATCTGCAACGGAGGATCGGGAGGGGATCCAGGGACAGAGCTTCGCCAGTACGGCGAAGGTCTCGCTCGCAGTTCCGATGGGCCGGAACTGCCGTTGCACCGGAGCCTGCGGGCTCGAATTGACGGCAACAACGTCTGGGAGCTACTCCCCTTCTGCCGCCGATTCTGCGGCCTGGCTGGGCCGGCGTCAAATGCCGGGCCTTCACCGGATTTCCGGCGCCCCATGCCCCCCGGCTACAATAGGTGGATGAATACCCCCCTTCCCGTTGTCCGCCTCAAGAACGCGTGGCGTTCCAGCCACCCGTGGATCTTCCAGAAACTGGTCGAGAAGCCGACCGTCCGGCCCAAGCCCGGCTCCCTCGTCGATGTCGTCGGCGTGGATGGCGAGTTCATCGGCCGTGGCTTCTACAACGGGCATTCGCGTATTGCTGTACGCATCCTCGAAACCGACCCGCAGATCCCGCTGGATGCCGGCTGGTTCTCGCGCAAGATCGCCCAGGCGGTGTCGCTGCGTCGTGAGGTGCTCAAGCTCGATGCGGTGTCCGACGCCTGGCGCGTGGTGCACAGCGAGGGCGATGGCCTGTCCGGCCTGGTGGTCGACCGCTACGGCGACCTGGTGGTGGTGGAGTTCTTCGCCGCCGGCATGTTCCGCCACCGCGAGTGGATCTACGACGCCCTGCGTGAACAGTTCCCGGGTTGCCGCTTCCACAGCTTCGCCGACGAACACGTGCAGAAGCAGGAAAGCTTCGATTTCCACGGCAATACCACCACCGAAGCGTCGGTGATCACCGAGTACGGCATCAAGTTCCGCGCCGACCCGGCCGGTGCGCACAAGACCGGTTTCTTCGCCGACCAGCGCGAGAACCGTGAGTGGCTGAGCCAGCAGGTGGAAGGCAAGAGCGTGCTCGACCTGTGCTGCAACACCGGCGGTTTCGCCGTGTACGCGGCCGCGCGTGGTGCATCGGAAGTGGTCGGCATCGACATCGATGAGGACGTCATCCAGATCGCCAAGGGCAATTCGCGTCTGAACAACGTGCGCCCGAAGTTCGTCCAGTCCGACATCTTCCCGTGGCTGCGTGATGCGGCCAACCGCGGTGAGCAGTACGACGTGGTGATCCTGGACCCGGCGAAGATGACCCGCGACCGCGACCAGGTGATCACCGCGCTGAAGAAGTACCTGGACATGAACAAGCTGGCGCTGGGCGTGGTCAAGCCCGGTGGCCTGTTCGCCACGTTCTCCTGCACCGGCCTGGTGGCCGAGGACCAGTTCCTCGACATGCTGCGTCGTGCAGCGTACTTCTCGGGCCGCACCATCCAGATCCTGAAGGTGGCCGGCGCCGGCCCGGACCATCCGTTCATGGCCCACGTGCAGGAATCGCGTTACCTGAAGGCCGTGTTCTGCCGCGTGGTGGACTGACCGCAGCATGGTTGCCGGCCAACGGCCGGCACTACCGTTGACTGGCTGCTTGGCGCTATCGTCCCAGGCTTCCCGTCCAAGGTGAGGCATCCATGACGCTGCGCAGTCTGTCGTTGCTGGTATCACTGGCGTTGTGCACGCCGCTGTCCGCCCATGCCATCGACTTCAGCGCGCAGGAGCTGGCCCGTGCCAAGGCACTGCAGCAACGCCTGCTGACCCTGGACAGCCATCTGGATACGCCGGCCAACTTCGGCCGCACCGGCTTCGACATCGAGCAGCGGCACGACCGCAACGCACTCTCGCAGGTGGACTACCCGCGCATGGTTGAAGGTGCGCTTGATGGCGGCTTCTGGGCGATCTATACCGACCAGGGCGACCGCACGGCCGCCGCGCATCTGGCCGAGCGCGACCACGGCCTGCAGCGGTTGCTGGAGATCCGGCAGATGCTGGCCGCCAATCCCGAGCGCTTCGCCTTGGCGCTGACGGCCGATGACGCGGCGCGCATCAAGGCCGCCGGCAAGCGCGTGGTCTACATCAGCATGGAGAACGCCAGTCCGCTGGTGGCCGACCCCAGCCTGCTGTCGTTCTATCACCGTGCGGGCCTGCGCCTGCTCAGCACCGTGCACTTCGCCAACAACGAGTTCGCCGACTCGGCCACCGACCCCAAGGGCGCTGAATGGAAGGGCCTGAGCCCGGCTGGCAAGGACCTGGTGCGCGAGGCGGTGAAGCTGGGCATCGTCATCGACCAGTCGCACGCCTCCGATGCCGTGTTCGACGATCTGCTGGCGATGATGCCGGTGCCGTTCGTGCTGTCGCACAGCTCGGCCAAGGCGGTCTACGACCACCCACGCAACCTTGATGACGCGCGCCTGCGCAAGCTGGCCAAGGCTGGCGGGGTGATCCAGGTGAACGCGTATGGCGGCTACCTGATCGACACAGGCAAGTCACCCGAGCGCAGGCAGGCCGAAGAAGCGCTGAGCAAGCAGTTGGGTGGCTGGGAAGGCATGACCATCGAGCAGGGCGTGGCGCTGCAGAAGGCCGAGCAGGCACTGGACCACGAACACCCGGTGCGCCACGCCAGCCTGGACGACTTCTTCGCCCACTTCGAGCACATCCTGAAGGTGGTCGGCCCCGAGCACGTCGGCATCGGCCTGGACTGGGATGGCGGCGGTGGCCTGAGTGACCTGCCCGATGTCAGCCAGCTGCCGAAGATCACGGCGTGGCTGCTGCGCAAGGGGTACACCGAGAAGCAGATTGCCGCCATCTGGGGCGGCAACCTGCTGCGGGTGATGCGCCAGGCGCAGGACTACGCGGCAAAGCAGGGCGGCTGACCGCCCTGCGTGCATCCGGGATTCCGCCGGGCATGGCCCGGCGCTACCGGTGATCCGTTATTTCGCGATCAGCGCGTTTCGACGGCTGTAGGCGAAGTACAGCACCAGGCCGACCACGTTCCACGCAAGGAAGTACAGCTGGGTGGTGTGCGGCAGGCTGATGAACAGGTAGATGCAGCCCAGCGCCGCCAGCGGGCCGACAATGAAGGCCAACGGCGTGCGGAAGGTGCGCTCGCGGTTCGGCTCACGCACGCGCAGCACCACCAGGCAGATGCCAACGGCGGTGAACGCGGCCAGGGTACCGGCATTGGCCAGTGCGGCGATCTCGTCCAGGCGTGCAACGCCGGCCAGTGCCGACACCACCAGGGCGGTGAACAGCGTGGTCGCCACCGGCGTGCCGGTACGTGCGTTGACCTTGGACAGGCCACGCGGCAGCAGTCCATCGCGGCTCATGACGAAGAATATGCGACTCTGGCCGTACAGGAAGGCCAGCAGCACGGTCGGCAGGGCGATGATCGCGATCACGCCGATCAGCATCGCGGCGGTGGGCTGGCCCAGCTGGCGCATGATCAATGCCAGCGGCTCGGCACTCTGGCCGAACACGGTGTAGCTCATCGCACCGATCGCGGCCAGCGCCACCAGCACGTACACGATGGTGCAGCCGACCATCGAGCCGATGATGCCGATGGACAGGTCGCGCCCGGGGTTCTTGGTTTCTTCGGCGGCGGTGGAGATCGCGTCGAAGCCGTAGAACGCGAAGAAGATGATCGCCGCTGCCGCCATCACGCCGCGCTCGACGCCATCCGGGCCCAGCGTCTTGGCGAATCCGTAAGGCATGAACGGCTGCAGGTTGTTGGCGTCGAACGCCGGCAGGGCCACCGCCACGAAGATCGCCAGCGCGATCAGCTTGAACACGACCAGGATCGCGTTGAGGGTGGCGCTTTCCTTGGTACCGGCCATCAGCATCAGGGCCACCAGCCAAGTGATGACGATGGCGGGCAGGTTGATCATGCCGCCATCGACATGCGGGCCTGCCGCGAGCATCGCCGGCAGGCGCAGGTCCCAGCCGAACTGGGTATGCACCCATTCCAGGAAGCCGACGAAGTAACCGGACCAGCCGACCGCCACGGTACTCACCACCAGCGAGTACTCCAGGATCAGGCTCCAGCCGACCACCCAGGCAAACACCTCGCCCAGGGCACTGTAGCTGTAGGTATAGGCGCTGCCGGCGGCCGGCATCATCGTGGACAGCTCCGCGTAGGCCAATGCCGCGCAGGCACACACCGCGCCGGCGATGGCGAAGGAGATCAGCACGGCCGGGCCAGCGCGGTCGGCACCCACGCCGATCAGGGTGTAGATGCCGGTGCCGACGATGGCGCCGATGCCCAGCGCGATCAGGTGCGGCCAGCTGAGGGTCGGGACCAGGCGCCGGCCGGCTTCATGGACGGTGACGGAATCTAGGGACTTGCGCCGGAGCAGGGACATGCAGGCCTCGGAAGGGGTGACTGAGAACGACAAGTCCCCGAGTGTGACCGAACGCAGCGCAGCATTGCCACTGACGGGGGTCATGGCCGACACAGCGCGCGCTGGACGCTGGGCACTCTGCCGGAAACGGCACAAACGGCCTCAGCGCAGGCGCCTACCAGTGACAGCCGTCGTCCTGGAAGGCGTTGACGTCTTCGTCGAAGTCCGTGCGGCGACCGTCCCGGGCACGCACGTAGCTGAAGCTGTAGATCCGTGCGCCCTGCGTGCTCAGTGTGTAGTGACCGTTGATGCGACCGTCCACGCGCTCCTCCCAGACGGTATCGAACTGGTAGGGGCGGTCCTCGTCCAGCACCGTGGTCTGTTCGGAGACCCGGCGCAGTGGCAGGCGCTCGCTGTGCCCGGCGTAGCGCACATCGGCGCGGCCATCGTCCAGCCAGCGCCATTCCAGGTGGATCGTGTTGTCGCGGCCACCGCTGAGGCAGCGGTGGTCCGGTGCGGCCGTGGCCGGTCCACTGGCAAGCAGCAGCACCAGGGCTGCTGCGACCGCGAGCGTTGGTGTTGCGGCCATGGCGCTTTTGTCCAACGAGGGGCGCCAGCATAGCGCGCCCCCGCTGTTACCTGCCCAGCGCGCGTGGCTGCAGACGCGTACCACCGCTCATCAGCATGCGTGGCAGCGGCATCTGCAGGAAGTCGTGCGGGAAGGCAGGCGCGACCGCGCTGATCGCATCCAGCCGTGCCAGCGCCTCAGCCGGCAGCGCCAGATCCAGCGCCGCCAGGTTGTGTTCGAACTGGTCCAGGGTGCGTGCACCGACGATCGGCATGGCCCCGGCCGCGGGTCGTTGCAGCAGCCAGGCCAGAGCGACCTGCGCAGCCGAGTGCGACAGTTCCGCCGCGACGGCAGCGACTTCCCCGGCGATGTTCAACGAACGTGGCGTCAACGCGCCATTGATGAGGGCCACGTTGCGCCGGGAACCGCCCGGCGTAGCCTCCGGCGGCTCGGCCGTGGTGAGATCAGCCGCGCTGTACTTGCCGGTCAGCACCCCGCTGCCCAGCGGCGACCACGCCACCACGCCCAACCCGAGCGCCTCGGCCATCGGCAGCAGCTCCTGTTCGACGCTGCGCTGGATCAGGCTGTATTCGATCTGCAGGGCCACCAGCGGCGCCCAACCGCGCAGGTCGGCCAGGGTCTGCATGCGGGCGATCTGCCAGGCCGGCGTGTCCGAGATGCCGGCATACAGCACCTTGCCGCTGCGCACGAGATCGTCGAAACCGCGCATCACCTCGTCCACCCCGGTGGTGTCGTCCCAGGCGTGCAGGTACAGCAGATCCAGGTAGTCGGTGCCGAGCCGGCGCAGGCTGTCCTCCACCGAGCGCATCATGCTCTTGCGGTGGTTGCCGGCGTTGTTCGGATCGCCGGGCACGGTCGCCAGGGTGTACTTGCTGGCGATGACCAGCCGTTCGCGGCGGCCCTGGGCGAATCGCCCGAGCAGCGTCTCGGCGCTGCCATTGGTGTAGTTGTTTGCGGTATCAACGAAGTTGCCGCCGCGTTCGACGTAGGCATCGAAGATGCGGCGGGCCTCGGCTTCGTCCGCGCCCCACCCCCAGTCGGCACCGAAGGTCATCGTGCCCAGCGCCATCGGGCTGACACGCAGGCCGGAGCGACCGAGCAGGCGGTAGTGATCAAGTGACATGTGGCATTCCATCGGAGGAGGCGGGCGTGCCGCCGGGAGGGAAAGCATCCGTCCGATGATCCTGTGGATAAACTGGACACAGCCGAACTGACAATGAAGGAAGGCTTCACAATGGATCCCTCCGCACCGCTGTCGGCGGTGGTCGCCTTTGTCCACGTGGCTGACCACGCCAGCTTTACCCGCGCCGCAGATGCGCTTGGCGTCTCGACCTCGGCACTGTCACAGAGCGTGCGTGCGCTGGAAGCGCGGATGGGCGTGCGCCTGTTGCAACGGACCACGCGCCGGGTGGGCCTGACCGAGCACGGTGCACGCTTCCTGCAGCGCGTACGTGGCGGGCTGGCTCAGATCGAATCGGCCTTCGAAGACCTGGACAGCGCGCGGACCGTGCCGGCCGGCCGGCTGCGCATCACCCTGCCACGCATCGTTGCCGAGCGCCGGGTCCTGCCGGCGCTGCCGTCGTTCCTGGCCCGGTATCCGCAGGTGGAGGTGGAATTGTGCGTGGAACCGGCGTTGACCGATCTGGTCGCCGAAGGTTTCGACGCAGGCATCCGCCTGGGGGAATCGTTGGCGCAGGGCATGATCGCGGTGCCGATCGGGCCGCCCGAGCGCCAGGTGGTGGTGGCCACGCCGGGCTACTTCGCGCGCCACGGTGTGCCGCAGAGCCCGCAGGAGCTGCAGGGCCACGACTGTATCGTCCATCGCCGTGCCAATGGCCGGCTGATGCCTTGGGAATTCAGCCGTGAGGGGCGTGACCTGGACGTAGTCGTCGAGGGCCGGCTGGTGTTCAACGATGCCGAACTGGCCTATGCGGCGGTGCTGGCTGGGCTGGGCATGGCGCAGGGGTTCGCCTCACTGGTCGCTGGCGACCTGGCTGCCGGCCGCCTGCGCAGCGTGCTGGAGGACTGGCAGCCGCCGTTCCCCGGTTTCCACCTGTACTACCCGGCGCGCGAGCATATGGCGCCCAAGCTGCGGGTGTTCATCGACCACCTGCGCGCGGCCTGCCACGCCGACGGGATCTCAGCCGTTCAGGCCCAGGCGGATGCCGAAGCCGACCAGGAACAGCCCGGCCACGCGCCGTAGCGCATCGCTGACCCGCGGGTGCTGGATCAACCGGCGGCGGGCCAGGTTGCCGACCCAGATCAGCAGCGAGCAGTAGGCGATGCTGACCACGAAGATGATCCCGGCCAGCGCGGCGAACGTGGCGATGCCCTGGTGGGCCTTCGGGTCGATGAACAGTGGCAGGAAGGCCATGTAGAACAGGATCGCCTTCGGATTGAGCAGGCTGACCAGGATCGCCTGGTGGAAGTAGCGTCCGGGCTGCATGCGCACCGGGCCAACGTCGGCACCGTCAGCCTTGGGCGTGCGCAGCAGGCTGATGCCGACCCACACCAGATACGCCGCGCCCAGATATTGCACGGCATGGAACACCGTCGGATTGGCCTTCAGCAGCGCGGCCACGCCGGCCAGTGCCAGCCACATCAGGATCTGGTCGCCGACCAGCAGGCCGGCCAGCGCCGTGTAGCCGCCGCGCACACCGCCGCGACCGGTCGCGGTCAGCAGGGTGAAGGTGCCCGGCCCGGGCAGGGCCAGAAACACCAGCACAGCGAGCAGGAAGGTCCACAGGTCCTGGATGCCCATCCACGGCATGGCGCGACTCTCTTACAACGGGGGAGCGTCATTGTCGGCCAGTGCTGGTGCAGGCGACAGGGGCGTGTCGCCGTTGCCGGGCATGGCGGACAGCAGCGGTTGCAGATGCTGGCGCAGCTGTGCGTGCAGTTGCCGCACCGCCGGTGAGAACTGCTTGCGATGGGGGCAGACCAGCTGCAGGGGAATGTGGCTGCCGATGCCATCCAGCAGCACCTGCAGGCGCCCTTCCAGCACGTCGTCGCGGACGTCCAGCCAGGACTTGTAGGTGATGCCCTCGCCGGCGACCGCCCAGCGCCGCACCACGTCGGCGTCGTCGCAGACCAGTGGCCCGCGCACCGGGATCACCACGCGGCGCCCCTCAATCTCGAACGACCAGCGATCGTAGGCGCGGCCGCCGAGCTGGTAGACCAGGCAATCATGCTCGCGCAGATCTTCCAAGCGGCTGGGCGTGCCACGCCGCCGCAGGTACCCGGGCGACGCAGCCAGCACCCGCCGGTTCTGTTCCAGCAAGGGCAGGGCGACGTAGCTGGCGTCGTCGAAGTGGCCGATGCGGATGGCCACGTCGACCGGGTCGCGGAACACGTCGGCCACTTCGTCGGACAGGCGCAGGTGCAGGCGCAGCCGTGGATGCGCCGCGCGGAACGCGGTCAGCCACGGCAGCAGCAGGTTGCGGCCGAAGTCCGACGGCGCCGACAACTGCAGGGTGCCGTGCAGTTCGGCGTCCTCGCCCTGCACCCGCGCCTGGCCTTCGCGCAGGGTGCTCAGAACCTCCTGTGCGTAGGGCAGATACAGCGCGCCTTCGGCGGTCAGCCGCAGGCTGCGGGTGGTGCGCACGAACAGGCGCAGGTCCAGTTCGCGTTCCAGCCGTGCCACCGCCGCAGCAACCTGGCCCGGCAGCAGGTCGGCCTCGCGCGCAGCCTGGGAGAAGCTGCCCAGCGCGGCGGTACGGACAAACAGCTGCAGATCGTCGAAGCGGACCATTTTCATTGCTGCAGTGAAAGTGTTGACCGATTCTGCGCCTTTCCGCCCTCCTGCGCACGGCGCACGCTGTGGCCTCTCCTCCCTGGATGTTCCCCATGCGTGCCATTGCCTACACCCAAGCCGGCCTGCCGATCGACGACCCGCAAGCCCTGATCGATCTCGACCTGCCCCTGCCCCAGCCGGGCCCGCGCGACCTGCGGGTGGCGGTGCGCGCGGTGGCGGTGAATCCGGTCGACACCAAGGTGCGGCGCGGCGCCGCCACCGACGGCCCGCGCGTGCTGGGGTGGGATGCGGTCGGTGTGGTCGAAGCGGTCGGCAGCGAGGTGACCCTGTTCCAGCCCGGCGATGCGGTGTACTACGCCGGTGTGATCGATCGCCCGGGCAGCAATGCCGAGTACCAGCTGGTGGACGAGCGCAGCGTTGGCCGCAAGCCGGCCAGCCTGGACGATGCCGCCGCTGCGGCGCTGCCGTTGACCGCGATCACCGCATGGGAACTGCTGTTCGACCGCCTGCGTATTGCCGAAGGCGGCGGCGAGGGCCAGACCCTGCTGGTGATCGGT
Organism: Stenotrophomonas sp. SI-NJAU-1; assembly: GCF_020883215.1. NCBI lineage: Bacteria > Pseudomonadati > Pseudomonadota > Gammaproteobacteria > Lysobacterales > Lysobacteraceae > Stenotrophomonas > Stenotrophomonas sp. SI-NJAU-1. The sequence goes on along the minus strand of NZ_CP086598.1, from coordinate 4,423,161 downwards.
GCAGCGGGTGGTGTGGGTTCGATCCTGGTGCAGTTGGCGCGACGGCTGACGAAGCTGACGGTGATCGGCACCGCCTCGCGCCCGGAGACCCAGGACTGGGTGCAGGCGATGGGCGCGCATCATGTGATCGACCACACCCGGCCGCTGGCCGAGGGCCTGGCCCGGCTGGGCATCACCCAGGTGGACCATGCGGCCAGCCTGACCCACACCGACCAGCACTACGCGCAGCTGGTCGAGCTGCTGGCGCCGCAGGGGCAGCTGGGGCTGATCGATGATCCGGGCCAGATCGATGTAATGGCGCTCAAGCGCAAGGCGCTGTCGCTGCACTGGGAGTCCATGTTCACCCGACCGCTGTACAGGACCGCGGACATGCAGCGCCAGCACGAACTGCTGAACCGGGTGGCCGATCTGGTCGATGCCGGCGTGCTGCAGACCACGCTTGGCGAGCACTTCGGGCGCATCGACGCGGCCAACCTGCGGCGCGCGCATGCGCTGCTGGAGAGCCACCGGGCCAAGGGTAAGATCGTGCTGGAAGGCTGGTAACGCCGGGCCAACCCAGCCTCTGACCTTCATCCACGCATGGCGTGGATCTACTGCAGATCGCGGAGATCCGTGAAAGGCGGGGTGGCATGGGTTTGCGGGACCGCAGGCGCCATGGATGGCGCCTACGAGCCCCCATGGACGGGTTTACGGCGTGTCCCGCAAATCCATGCCACCCCGCCATCCCACGGAACGCCAGCTCTTGATGTTGACGTTGCCTCTGCGGGTGCAGGGCGCCGCCCTGCCGGCCCCCCTTACGCCACGCCGTTGTCTACATGCTCGGTGAAGCCCGGCCGGGGGCGCAGGCGTTCGAACCAGGCGTCTACGTGGCGCAGCACAGGTTTGTTGCCGGGGGTGCTGCGCCAGCGCTGTGTCGACAGGCCGAGGACGATGTCGGCCAGGCTGAAGCCGGTGCCCGCCACGTAGGCATTGCTGGCGGCAAGCTGGGTGTCCAACACCTGCATCAGGCCGTTCCAGTGCGCCAGGCTGGCCTCGGCGCGAGCGTCGTCCGCGAAGTCGGGGTGCTGCCGCACGCGGGCCATGAACACGTGGCGCCAGGCGCTGTTGAGGTCGGTGGCCTGCCAGTCCATCCACTGCTCGACCTGGGCACGGGCCTGTGCAGCGCCCGGCAGCAGATCGTCTCGTCCTTGCCGTGCGGCCAGGTAGCGGCAGATGCTGTTGGACTCCCACAGCACGAAGTCGCCATCGCGCAGCACCGGTACCTGCCGGTTCGGATTCAGCGTGGACAGCACGTCCGGCGCCGGTGCCGGATCATGGGAGAACGGCAGATCGAGTTCGGCGCACAGCCACAGCACTTTGCGCACGTTGATCGAGGTGGGCTTTCCGTACAGTACAAACATGGGCTCGTTTCAGCACGTGAGACTGGGCCAGCCTACACTTGCCACATGCAAACCGAATTCCTCCTCGTCGCCGGCCTGCTGCTGGTCGTGCTGATCCTGCAACTGGTGGCGCTGCTGCGCCGCCCGCCCCACGATCGCCTGGAACAGGCCGTGCGCGATGAAGCACGCGCCGGCCGAAGCGAGTTGCGCGAGCAGCTTGATGGGTTCGCGCGCGCGCTGACCGATCTGTCCACCCGCACCGACCAGCGCCTGGACCTGCTGCGTGAAGCGCTGAGCGAAGACGCACGCAAGGCCCGCGCCGAGGCGGCCGACAGCCAGCAGCGCAGTGCCGCCTCACTGGGCGAACGCCTGCAGGAACTGCGCGTGCAGCTGGATGTGTTCGGCCAGCAGCAGGAGGCACGTATCCATGCCTTCGGCCAGCAGCTGCAGGAACTGACCGCCCGTACCGACACCCAGTTCGGTGCACTCCGACAGGCCCTGGTGGAGGATGCCCGCAAGGGCCGCGAAGAAGGTGCGCAGTCGCAGCAGCGCCTGACCGAGAGCCTGGGCCTGCGCCTGCAGGAACTGACCCAGCGCAACGAACAGCGCATCTCGGAAATGCGCGCCACCCTGGAAGAACAGCTGCGCGCGCTGCAGGCCGACAACGCGCAGAAGCTCGAGCAGATGCGCCACACCGTTGACGAGAAGCTGCAGTCCACGCTGGAAACGCGGCTGGGCAATTCGTTCAAGCTGGTGTCCGAACGACTGGAACAGGTGCAGCGCGGGCTGGGTGAAATGCAGCAGCTGGCGACCGGCGTGGGCGACCTGAAGCGGGTACTGACCAACGTCAAGAACCGCGGCAGCTGGGGCGAAGTACAGCTGGAGAACATCCTCGAGCAGACCCTCACCCAGGAACAGTACGCACGCGGCGTGAAGGTACGTCCTGATGGCAACGAGATGGTCGATATCGCCGTGCGCCTGCCGGGCCGTCGCGACGACGACGCGCCGGTCTGGCTGCCGATCGATTCCAAATTCCCGCGCGAAGACTATGAGCGCCTGCTCGACGCGCAGGAACAGGGCGATGCCGAGGGCGTACGCCTGCAGGGCATCCAGCTGGAACGCGCGATCCGCGTGCAGGCCAAGTCGATCTGCGAAAAGTACATCGTGCCCCCGCACACCACCGATTTCGCGGTGATGTTCGTGCCGACCGAAGGCCTGTATGCAGAAGTGATCCGGCGCCCGGGCCTGGTCGACCTGCTGCAGCGCGAGCACCGGGTGGTGGTGGCTGGCCCGACCACCGTCACCGCGTTGCTCAACAGCCTGCAGATGGGTTTCCGTACCCTCGCCATCGAACAGCGATCGAGCGAAGTCTGGGGATTGCTGGGCGCAGTGAAGAGCGAGTTCGGCAAGTTCGCCGGTATCCTCGAGAAGGCCGAGAAGCAGATCACCACGGTGGGCCGCAGCATCGGCGAGGCCAGCCGCAAGACGCGCACCATCGAACGCCGCCTGCGCGGCGTGGAATCACTGGCGACCGAACAGGCGCAAGGCCTGCTGGGCGACCTGGGCGAAGCGTCCAGCGACGAAGAGGCGGCAGAAGGCGAGGGTGAGGAGGCCTGAAGCCGGCTGACACGCCATCTGCATGGGCGGATGCGTATGCTGGCGCCGTCCTTCCTGACCAGGTACCGCCATGCGCCTCCGATTCCTTGCCAGCGTTGCCTTTGGCGCGCTGCTTGCCGCCTGCAGCAGTGCACCCCCGGCCAGTGACGATGCAGGCGCGGCAGCCACAGCGGCCGACAGCCCGGAAGCCGCTGCAGCCTATGAAGAGGCTCGCGATGTGGACTGCCGTGCAGCTGGCGGTACCCTGCAGCCGTTGGGTCGCCTGCAGCGGGTGCAGTGCGTGATTCCCTATGCCGACGCCGGCAAGTCCTGCAGCAGCAAAAGCGACTGCAGCGGCCAGTGCCTGGCCTCGGCAAACGTGCCAGCAGGCGAGGTGGCAACCGGGACCTGCCAGCGTGATGTCAGCCAGAACTTCGGTTGCCGGCAACGCATCGACGGTGGCAAGGCGCAGGGCACGATCTGCGTGGATTGAAGGTAGTGCCGGCCGCTGGCCGGCAGCCTCAAGAATCTTCGGGAACGTTCATGAGGTTGCCGGCCAGCGGCCGGCACTACCAGTGACGTCGGCGGTATGCTGGTGGGCCTTTCCCCGCTGTAGCCGGAGCCCCGCGTGAGCACCTCGATCCAGGATATTTCCCTCACCACCATCGACGGCCAGCCGTCCTCTCTTGCCCACTACCAGGGCAAGGTGCTGCTGCTGGTCAACGTGGCGTCCAAGTGCGGCCTGACCCCGCAGTACGAAGGCCTGCAGGCGCTGTATGCGGAAAAGCACGCACAGGGGCTGGAAGTACTGGGCTTCCCGGCCAACAACTTCCTCGGCCAGGAGCCCGGCAGCGAGGCGGAGATCCAGCAGTTCTGCCAGCTGACCTACGATGTGAGCTTCCCGATGTTCGCCAAGATCAGCGTGGCCGGTGAAGACACCCACCCGCTGTACCAGCAGCTGACTGCCGCGCAGCCGCAGGCGATCGGTGAAGGCCCGCTGCGCGAGCGCCTGGCCGGCAAGGAGATTCCGATCCACCCGGCACCGGCGGTGCTGTGGAACTTCGAGAAGTTCCTGGTCGGTCGCGATGGCAAGGTCATCGCCCGCTTCGCCCCGGACGTTGCCGCCGATGATGCGCGCCTGCGCGAGGCGGTCGAGGCGGCGCTGGCGGCCTGAAGATGGCATGCCAACCAAGGTTGGCACCTGCCGGAAGGTGGTGGACGCCGGTAAAACAAAAAAACCCCGCCGAGGCGGGGTTTTTTCATGCGTTGCCGGCAGCGGTCAATTGGTCCACTGCGGCATCGGCATTGCATCGACCGGGATCGGCGAGTTCGCGTCGTCGCTGCCACGCTCGCGCTTGCCACGCAGGTCGTTCTCGATCTGGTAGTTGCGGCGCTGCATCCAGGCATCGCGGACCAAAGCGTATTCGTCCACCGCGGTATCGCGCAGGTCGTCGATCGCCAGCAGCTGCGCGCGGGTATCGACCAGCTGCAGGCCCTGCAGGCCGATGCGGTACTTGTCGCTTTCGATGCGGCGGATCGGCGACAGCGGGATGTCACCGGCCAGTCCGAACACATCACGTACGGTACGCGGGCCGAAGAACGGCAGTTCCACATAGCGCGAACGACGCCAGCCCCAGGTACCCAGGGTCTGCCCGAAGTCTTCATTGCGACGCGGCACCATTGCCTTGCTGGCCGGGTCGAACAGGCCACCAATGCCCAGCGTGCTGTTCATCAGGAACCGGCCGAGGCTGTCCCAGGCGTCGGCCGGGCGGCCCTGCAGCAGCTGGTTGGTGATGGTCAGCGGTGCCCGCAGGTTGCTGAAGAAGTTGCTCACGCCGGTACGGGCAAAGCGCGGCACCACATGGGTATAGGCCGTCGCCAGCGGGCGGGCGATACCGCGGTCGACCGCGTTGTTGAACCCGTGCACCCTGCGGTTGAACGGTTCCCACGGGTCGTAGGCGGTGGCACTGCGGCGGTTGTCACTGGTGCCGTACAGGGCATCGAAGTCGTTGTCGCCGCCCGGCGCGGTCGCCGCCGCATCCGTGGCCGCATCGGTTGTACGGGCAGTGTTGGCGGTGTCCTGGGCCGACGCTGCTGGCGGGGTGTCAGTCTGTACCGGCTGGCTGGCCGGTTCGCTGTCAGCAGGCGTGGCTGCAGCAGGTGCTGTGGCCGTCGCCGGCACCACGGTGTCGGTCATCGGCGCGTCGCTGCGCGCCGGCTTGCCGGCACACGCGCTGAGTGCTGCGGCAAGGAGGATCAGAGGAATAACGCGCACGACGTTCATGTCAGCTCGCAGCAAAGGTAGCGTTGAAGTCCAGGTAGGGCGACAGCCGGTAGGCCGCGCTCAGCTCGTTGTAGCCGGCGGGGGCGCCGGAGATCGCCAGTGGATGGCCCGCCTGCCGCGCGCGCGCGGCCAGTTCGGCCAGCAGGGCCAGGCCGGCACTGTCCACGCGCTCGACCTCCGCCAGTTCCAGCCGCGACAGCTGTGCCGGCAGGGCCTGCAGTTGCGGCCACAACGCGATCACCGCGGTACGGTCGAGCACCCCGCGCAGGCGCAGGGTGTCACCTTCCAGCAGCGCCAGCGCCTTATTTGCCATTGCCGGCCGGCCCAGCCTGCATGCTGCCGCTGCGCAGTTCGGTGGCCACCTGCTTGATGCCCTTCTGTCGCAGCGGGGCATCGAACTGGTTGCGGAAGGTCTGCACGTAGGAGATGCCTTCGATGTTCACGTCGAAGATCTTCCACTGGCCGTTGACGTTGCGCATCCAGTATTCCACCGGCGTCGGCTCGTTGGCGGCGCGCACCAGCTCGGTGCCGACGCGCACGCCACGGTTGCCGGGGAGCGGGCTTTCGCCCTTCAGGCGGAAGCTCGGCTTGCCCTGGATGTTGAGCAGGGTCGAGCCATAGCGCTGCATCAGGCTGTCGGCCATCGCATCGGCGAACAGCTTGATGTCGGCGTCCGAAGCGCCGCGGGCATGCGGACCCAGCACCAGGCGCGCGGCATAGTCGCGGTCGAAGGTGCGGGTCAGCTCGCTGTCGATGTAGCTGCGCAGGCTGGCCGGGTTGCTGGTGAACTCAGCGCGGCGCTGCTGCAGGGTGGAAAGAATGCGGCTGCTGGCGTCGATCACCACCTTGCCGGCCTGGCCCTGGGGCGCGGCAGCAGCGGGTGCGGCGGCCTGGGCCTGGGCCAGGAACGGGGTGGCCAGCAGCAGCGACGAGGCGAGCAGGGCCGGGATCAGTTTCATCTTCATGGTTGCGGTTCCGTTGCAGGCGCCTGCGCGCCATCGTTGGGCTTCTGGGCAGCGCCGCCACCGGCGCCGCCACTGAACATGTACTTGCCGACCAGCTGCAGCAGGTCCACGGCCGGCTGGGTGAACACGATTTCCTCACCGGGTTTGAGCACTTCCGGATCGCCGCCGGGCTGCAGACCGATATAGCTCTCGCCGAGCAAACCACTGGTGAAGATGCCGGCCGAGGTATCGGCCGGCAGATCCTTGACCTTGCTGTCCATGCGCAGCGTCACGATCGAGTCGAACTTCACCGGGTCCAGCTCGATCGCTGCGACCTGGCCGACGGTGACACCACCGATCTTCACCGGCGCCTGCTTGCGCAGCTGGCCGACCTGGGAGAAGCGTGCCTTGAGTTCATAGCCTTCGCCACCCCAGCTCCAGCGCTGGTTGGTCGAGGCCACGGCCAGCACCATCAGCGAGGCCAGGGCCAGCAGCAGGAAGGCGCCGACGGAGAATTCGAGTCTGGGACCGCGGATGGCCATGTGGATTACCTGATCAGTCGTGGTGGCCGCGCGCCGATGCGCACCGCCGATGGAGGGGTTAGGTGAACAACATTGCCGACAGTACGAAGTTGAACATCAGCACCAGCAGCGAGGCGTTGACCACTGCACGGGTGGTGGCGACGGAGGTGCCTTCGATGGTCGGTTCGGCGTGGAAACCGACATAGGCGGCCACCAGGGCCGCAGTACCACCGAAGATCGCCGACTTCAGCATCGCCACGCCGAAGTCGTCCCAGAAGTCCACGCTGCCACGCAGCGCCGACCAGAACACGCCGTTGTCCAGGCCCAGCACGTGCACGGCTTCGAAGTAGCTGGCGCTGATCGCCAGCGAACAGAAGATGCCGGTCAGCAGCGGCACGGTAAGCACCGCCGCCCAGAAGCGCGGTGCCACGGCCTTGGCCACCGGGTCGATGGCCATCAGTTCCAGCGCCTTGATCTGGTCGGTGGCGCGCATCAGGCCCAGCTCGGCGGCGATCGAACTGCCGGCGCGGCCGATGAACAACAACGCGGTCAGCACCGGTGCCAGTTCGCGGTACAGCGACAGGCCGAGCAGGGTGGACAGCGCGTCGGCCGCACCGAAGGTGGTCAGCGTACGGTAGCCCTGCAGGGTCAGCACCAGGCCGACGAAGGCGCCGCCCACGGCGATGATCGGCAGCGAGCGCGCACCGATCTTGTAGATCTCGCGGGTCAGCTCGGCCAGGAAGTCACGGGTCGGCAGCGAACCGCGCAGCACGGTCAGCGAGAACAGGCCGGCACGACCCAGCGAGCGGGTGGCTTGCACGAACGGCATCAGGCAACCCTCGCGCGCGGTGCGGCATCAAACGGGATGGGACCATCGGGCTGGCCATGCAGGAACTGCTGCAGCAGCGGGTCCTGGCTGGACTGCAGCGCCTCCGGCGTGCCCTGGAACACGATGCCGCCATTGGCGATCGCGATCACCTGGTCGCAGATCGGCAGGGTCTCGTGCACGTGGTGGCTGACGATGATGCTGGTCAGGCCCAGGCTGTGGTTGAGGCGCTGGATCAGGCTCATGATCACCCCCGAGGCGATCGGGTCCAGCCCGGTCAGCGGCTCGTCGTAGATCATCAGCGGCGGGTCCAGGGCCAACGCGCGGGCCAGTGCCACGCGTCGTGCCATGCCGCCGGACAGCTCACGCGGCCAGGCATCGGCGGCGGCCAGCAGGCCGACCGAATGCAGCTTCATCTGCACCAGCCGGCGCAGCACCGGTGCCGGCAGGCGGGTGTGGGTGCGCAGCGGCAGGGCGACGTTTTCGGCCACGGTCAGGTCGGTCAGCAGGCCATTGCCCTGCAGCAGTACGCCGACGCTCTTGCGCATTTCCAGCAGTTCGGCGGTGCGCTGCGGGATGGGCTTGCCGAACAGGGTGACGTCGCCCGCCACCGGACGCAGTTCGCCGGTCAGCGCCGCCAGCAGGGTCGACTTGCCGCTGCCGGACGGCCCAAGCACGGCGGTGATGCTGCCTTCGGGCACCTGCAGCGAAACGTCGCGCAGGATCGTGCGCCCGCTCCGGTCGATGCGGACGTTGGACAACTGCACCAGACTGGGAGTGGAAGCCGGCATGGGCACCCTTAACGTTTTTTCGACATTGAAGCATCGGGTCAGGCTGCTGAACATAAGCAGACTGGACGGTCCAGTATTGTTGCACGGTCGGGCGGTCGCCAGACTGGGACAATGCCGAAAACGACCGGAACAATCCGTCGCAATCACCGAATCCCGGGATTGAATACGGGCGGGTGTGCTGCACACTGTGCACGATGAGTGACCCGGGTAGCGATTTTCGCCTCTACCATTCCAATTCGCTGGACGTGCTGGCTGCCCTGCTGGCGCGCAACGTGCGTGTGCCGGTGCCGGGACAACCGCTGCTGGCGCCGGAGGTGGTGCTGATCCCGCAGGTGGCGATGCGGCGCTGGTTGCAGGCGACACTGGCCGCCGAGTATGGCGTAGCCGCCAACCTGGAATTCCTGACCCCCGGTGAGTTCGTCGCCCGTGCGTTGAACGCCAATGTGGAGGGCGAAGCCGACGACCTGGACGCGGCCGCCCTGCACTGGCGCCTGTACCAGGCCCTGCGCGATCCGCAGCTGCTGGCACAGCCACCGATGCGCGCGCTGCAGTCCTATCTTGCCGGGGGCGACGTGCTCAAACCCTGGGCCCTGGCCGGCGAACTGGCCTCGGTGTTCGAGAAGTACCAGGCCTGGCGCCGCGACTGGTTGCTGCGCTGGGAAGCCGGCGCCGACGCCGCCGATCCGCAGGCCATCCTGTGGCGCAGCATCGCCGCCGGGCAGGGTTACCGCGCGCGCCGCATCCAGGCCTACCTGGACCGCTTCGAGGGTGCCGGCCAGCCGCTGCCGCAGGGACTGCCACCGCGGATGTCGGCATTCGCCACCCTCAACATCTCGCCCGACGTACTGCGGGTGATGGCCACCCAGTCGCGGGTGGGCGAACTGCATTTCTATCTGCCCACGCCGGTGCAGTCCTACTGGGGCGACCTGCAGACCCTGGCAGAGCGCCTGCGCAGCGGTGCTCCGGACCCGTTCGGCGAGGCTGCCGGCGAGAACCGCCTGCTGGAAGCGTGGGGGGCAGCCGGCCGTGATTTCATGGCGGTGCTGGGCAGCTACGAAGTGGTGCATCCGGCCGGTGAGATCGCGGCCTATTCCGACCCGGAGGAAGATACGCGGCCGACGATGGCCCAGGGCGGGCTGTCCGACAGCCTGTTGCACCGCCTGCAGCGCGACCTGTTCCACCGTCGTGCATTGCCTTCCGGTGAACTGCGCGACAGCCTGCGCGGCGACGACCCGAGCCTGCAGGTGCACGCCTGCCACACCCGCCTGCGCGAGCTGCAGGTGCTGCACGACCAGCTGCGCAGCCTGCTGCAGGACCCGCGCTTCGACCCGCCGCTGCAGGCGCGCGAAATTGCCGTGCTGGCGCCGGACATTGATCCGTATGTGCCCTATCTGGAAGCGGTGTTCGGCGGACGGGGGGGCGAGGACGAACACATTCCCTACGCGTTGGCCGACAGCAGTCCGTTGGCCGGCGAGCCGCTGGCCGATGTGTTCGTGCACCTGCTTGGCCTGCCGATTTCGCGCTTTGGCCTGAACGAGGTGCTGGACCTGCTGGCCAGTGCCCCACTGGCCGAGGCCGCCGGCCTGGAAGCGGTGGACTTCGACCGACTGCATGGCTGGCTGCAGCAGGCGGGCGCCCGTTGGGGCCTGGATGCCCAGCATCGCCACCAGCTGCAGGCTCCCAGCGATGACGCCTACACCTGGCAGTTCGCGCTGGATCGCCTGCTGCTGGGCCACGCCACCGGCAGCGAGGTGGATCTGGCCGGGGTGGCCCCGTGGATCGAACTGGAAGGCGGGGCGCTGGATGCGCTGGACCGGCTGTTGCGCCTGCTGCGCGTGCTGGCCATCTACCAGCGCCGGCTCGGCGAACTGTTGACCCCGGCACAGTGGCGGCAGCGCCTGCTGTCGCTGCTCGATGCCCTGCTGCCGACACCACCCAGCTCGCCCAACAGCCAGCGCGCGCTGGAGCGCCTGCGCAAGCTGCTCAACCAGTTCGCCGAGGATGCGCACAAGGCCGGGTTCGTCGATGGGGTGCCACCGGAGGTGGTGCGTGCGCACTTCGCCGGTGCGCTTGCCGAGGCCGATACGCGCGCGCCGTTGCTGACCGGTGGCATCAGCTTCGGGCGCATGGTGCCGATGCGCCTGCTGCCGTTCCGGGTGATCTGCGTGCTCGGCCTCAACGATGGTGATTTCCCGCGTCGCGACCCGGCCGCCGGCCTCAACCAGCTCACCGCCGAACTGGATACGCCGCGCCGCCGTCCCGGCGACCGCTCCACCCGCGAAGACGATCGTTTCCTGTTCCTGCAGCTGTTTGCTGCTGCGCAGGACGTGTTCTACCTCAGCTACCTCGGCGCGGACCCGCGCGATGGCAGCGTGCGCGAACCCTCGGTGCTGGTCAGCGAACTGATCGATGCCGCAGCGGCGTATCACCTCGATCCGTCGACCGCCACGCGGGACTTCACCGTGCGCCACGCGCTGCAGCCGTTCTCGCCAGCCGCCTTCGGTGACGGCGATCCACGCCGCTTCAGCTACCGCCGGCAGTGGCACCCGGCCGCGGGGCGACTGGGTGGGCAGCGCGGCGGCCTGCTGCCGTGGTTCGACGCCGCACTGCCGCCGCCGGTGGACGACGCGGTGGAAGAAGAGGTCTCGCTGGAGAGCCTGCGTCGTTTCCTGTGTGATCCGGCCGGGCAGTTCCTCGCACAGTCGCTGGGCCTGCGCCTGGCCGACGACGTCGAGGACGTCGACGACCTGGAGCCGCTGGTGCTGTCCTCGCGCGGGCCGGAGAAGCGCGGTGTGCAGCTGGCCGTGGTGCAGGCCACCCTGGCCGGTGACAGCGAGCCGCTGTACCCGCGGCTGCGCGCACGCGGGCTCATGCCGTCGGGCATCCTCGGCGAGCGCCAGTTTGAAGTGGAGCGGCTCAAGACCCGACCGTATGCCACGGCGATGCTGGGCTGGTTGCAGGGCACGCCGCTGGAGAGCCGCCGCTATGAAGTGGAGATCGACGGCGTGCGCCTGCATGGCCGGGTCGGTGATCGCCATCCCGAAGGCCTGGTGCGCCTGCGCGCCGGCGCCCTGAACGGCAACGCGGTGATCCGCCAGGGGCTGGACTGGCTGCTGGCCAACGCCGCCGGCGATGCCTTGCCGCTGGTGCAGTTCCATGACGGCGGTGATGCCGGCCCCGGTCCGCATGCATTGCCTGCCTTGACCGTGCCCGCAGCACGCGCGGCATTGCGCGCGCTGCTGCAGCTGCGCCAGCGTGGGCTGCGCGAACCACTGCGCTTTGCGCCCTATACCGGCTGGGTGCTGTTCAACGCGCCAGTGGAAAAGCAGCGCAGCGAAGGCTGGAAGCAATGGCATGGCAGCGACCGCAGCTGGGGTGAAGCCAACAGTGATGCCTGGCAGCTGCTGCTGCGTGGCGCCGACGCGTTCGCCGACGACGCCAGTTACGCCGACCTGCTGCGCAACAGCCAGGTGGTCTTCAGCGCCGTGCGCGAAGGGCGCAGCTTCGGCAATGATCCACAGGCGGGCCTCGCATGAGCAGCGGTGCCGAGGGCGCTCCCATCAACACGCATTGCCCCGACCCTTACCTGGCGTTGCCGCTGCATGGCACGCGACTGATCGAAGCCAGTGCCGGCACCGGCAAGACCTTCACCCTGGCCACGCTGTTCACCCGTCTGGTGGTCGAGCAGGGCCTGCGTATCGGCCAGATCCTGGCGGTGACCTTCACTGACGCCGCCACCCAGGAACTGCGCAAGCGCATCCGCGAGCGCCTGGCCCTGGCTGCGCGCCTGGTCGATCTGTCGCCGGGCGACGATGAAACACCCGATGCGCTGCTGACCCGGCAGGTGCTGCAACGTCATCTGCAGGACGGCACGGAAACCGCAAAAGCGTTGAAGCGGCGCCTGCAGGTAGCCGCCGATGAGATCGACCTGGCTGCGATCTTCACCATCCACGGCTTCTGCACCCGCGTGCTGCGCGAACATGCGCTCGAGAGCGGGCATACCTTCGACCCACCCGAGCTGCTGGCCAGCGATCGCGAGCTGCTGGAAGAACTGGCGGCCGATCTGTGGCGGGTGCATGCCAACGACCCGGCAACGCTGGAACCGCTGACCTGGTTGTGGTCCCACCCGGATGCGCTGGCGGCTGACCTGCGCGCGCTGCTGGCATCGCCACCGCTGCACCCGCCACTGCAGCCGCTGGCCGTGGACGATCCACGCCCGGCGCTGCAGCGCACGGCGGCGGAACTGTCGATGGCCGTGCGCGAGCATGGTGAGCGCTTCTTCCTGGACCTGTGCGAAGCGGTCGACAACAAGTGGATCAACGGCGTTTCCTACAAGCTGGGCTGGCTGCACCCGCTGGGCCGGCAGCTGTTGGGCTGGGCCGAGCGCGGCGACGCAGCCGAACTGCTGTCCAGCGACCGCTTGCCGGCGCTGCTGCCCGATGCGCTGGTGGCCAAGACCAACAAGAAGTTCGCCGAGCGCACGCCGTCCTCGCCGCTGCAGGCACCGCTGCAGCGCTACGTGGCACTGCTGGCCCAGCGCGAACAATGGCTGCGTGCCACGGCACTGAACTTCCTGCACGCCCTGCGCGAGGAAGCCACCCAGCGCCTGTCGGCGCTGAAGCGCGTGCGTCGCGTGCAGACCTACGACGATCTGATCGACGGCGTCGCCCGCGCGCTGGAAGGGCCGCAGCGGCTGGCCCTGGTCAAGCCGCTGCGGGCGCAGTACCGCATTGCCCTGGTCGATGAATTCCAGGATACCGATGACCGCCAGTGGGGCATCTTCCATACCGTGTTCGGTGCCTCGCCGGAGGTGGACGAACTTGGGCTGCAGCCGGCGCTGTTCCTGATCGGTGACCCCAAACAGGCCATCTATGGCTTCCGCGGCGGCGACATCCACACCTACCTGAAAGCCAAGCAGGTGGCCGAGCAGGCACCGGCGCTGGACCAGAACTTCCGTTCGCGCCCGGCCGTGCTGCGCGCGTTGCAGGCGCTGTACGACAACGCTGGCGAAGATGCCTTCCTCGAACCCGACATCCAGTTCGAGCCGGTGCGGCCCGGTGGCGTGCGTGTCGATGAGGACTACCTGCGCGATGGCCGGGCCGCACCGGCGCTGACCCTGCGCCTGCTGCGCAGCGACGGTGAAAAGGCCCTTGGCGCCGATGCGTCGCGCGACGCGGCCACCCAGGCCTGCGTGGCTGCGATCCACCAGATCCTGCTGGAGGCGCGTGCCGGCACTGCGCTGCTGCGTGGACGCCCGGTGCAACCCGGCGATATCGCCGTGCTGGTGCGCTCGCATCGCGAAGCCACGCTGGTCCAGCGTGCGCTGGCCGCCGTCGGCATTCCCGCGGTGGCGGCCGGCAAGCAGAGCCTGTTTGCCACCAGCGAGGCTCGTGACCTGCGTGCGTTGCTGCTGGCATTGCTGCAACCGGCCGACGAGGGACGCCTGCGCACTGCATTGGCAACGGTGCTGCTGGGGCAGCGCGCGAGCGCGATTGCCAGCATGGAGCGTGAGGGAGACCTGCAGCGCGGGTTCCAGACCCAGCTGCTGCACTGGCGCGAGCGCTGGCAGCGTGGCGGCCCGTTCGCGGTGGTAGCCGATGTCTGCGCCGCGCAGGGCGAGCGCCTGTTGGCACTGATCGATGGCGAGCGGCGCCTGACCAATTACCTGCAGCTGGGCGAACTGCTGCAGGAAGCCTCCGCGCAGGCACTGGGCATGCACGGCCTGCTGGACTGGCTGCAGGGGCAGATGGCCAACGCCGACCAGGATGACGAGCAGCAGCTGCTGCGGCTGGAGTCCGACGCCCGACGGGTGCAGATCATCACCCTGCACAAGAGCAAAGGCCTGGAATACCCGCTGGTGTTCCTGCCGTTCGTGGGCATCGATGGCGGCGCGCCGAACACCGCCACCCACTGCACCGTGCACCTGCAGGGTGAGCGCCAGCTGCACTGGAAGCTGGACAGGGACGACGCCTGGGACGCGGCCAGCAGCCAGCGCGAGCGCGAACAGCGTGCAGAAGACGCGCGCCTGCTGTACGTGGGCCTGACCCGCGCCGAGCATGCCTTGTGGATCGCCACCGGCGATCTGGCAGGCCATGCGAAGACCCGCCTGGCGCCGTTGCTGGGCGACCTGCAGGCGCTGCGTGCGCACGCGGACGTGGACCTGGATGACCGTGCGCCGCCGGGTCGCCTGCCGCAGCTGCTGGCCGAAACCGAAGGTGAGCTGCCGGCGGTGCGTGCCTTGACCCGCCGTGTGCCACATGACTGGTGGGTCTACAGCTTCACCCAGCTGGCGCATGCCGACGCCGGCAACAGCGACGATATCGAAGCGGCGGCCACCGAACTGCCGGCACCGGCTGCCGACGAACCCGCCGGTGCCGAGCTGCCGCTGGAACCGGCGTTGCCGGACGCTGCCGCAGAAGACACAGCGCCGCCGGATCCGCGCTTCATGGGCAGCCGCTTCGGCAATGTGCTGCACGATGCACTGGAGAACGTCGACTTCGCACTGTGGTCGCACTGGCAGCCGCAGCAACCGGCACCGGAGGGACAGGCCGACGTGCTGCGCCGCTCGCTGCACGACGAAGGCTATGCCGACGAGGATCTGGACGATGGCGTGGCGGTGCTGGTGCCGCTGGTCGGCCACACCCTCACCGTACCGCTGCCCGAAGGCGGTGCGCTGTGCAGCGTGCCCGAGCATGAGCGCCGGGCCGAGATCGAGTTCCACTTCGCCATCGAGCCGACCGCGGTACCGATGCTGCTGCAGCTGCTGCACGAGCATGGCATCTCCAGCGCACGGCGCGGTTTCGGCCTGCGCAGAAGGCTGGAAGGGCTGATGACCGGCAAGATCGATCTGACCTACGTGCGTGATGGCCGCTGGTATGTGCTGGACTACAAATCCAACCGGTTGCCGGGCTACAGCCCGGACTTGCTGGAGATCGCCATGCGCCACAGCGAGTACGACCTACAGGCGCTGATCTATACCGTGGCCCTGCATCGCTGGCTGCGCTTCCGCCTGGGCGCGGCATACGACTACGCGCGCGACATGGGCGGTATCCGCTATCTGTTCTGCCGGGGCCTGGATATTGCCGGCAATGGCGTGCACGTGCAGCGCTTCGCGCCTGAGCTGGTGGATGCGCTGGATGCCTTGTTTGCGGGCGGCCAAGCAGCCCAGGCCGATATGGCAGCGCGCGCGCGCGGAGAAACCGCATGAACCTGCTGCGCGATCTGCATCGCAGTGGCCAGCTGCGCACCCTGGACCACGCCCTGGCCATCAGCCTCAAGCGCCTGCGCGAAGACACGCCGGACGACGTGGCACTGGCCGCCGCACTGGCCTCGCTGGCCGTGGCGCAGGGGCACGCTGGCTTCGATCCGCGCCAGCCCCAGCGCGTGATCGATGGCATTCCGGCATGGCCCGAACCTGCGCAGTGGCTGGCGCAGCTGCAGGCCTCGCCCTGGGTGGCGACCCCGCAGGATGCCAGTGCCGCCGCCGCGGAAGCGCCGCTGGTGCTGGAGAACGGTCTGCTGTACCTGCGCCGCTACCGCGAATACGAGCGGCAGTTGGCCGTCGGCCTGCAACGCATCGGCCGCCATCCGCTGCCTGCACCGGACATGGCCGCCGTGGCGCCCCTGTTCGCGCGTCTGTTCCCGCACGCCGCAACGGGTGAGGACCACCAGGCCCGTGCGGCTGGCGTAACTCTGCGCCACCCGCTGGCCCTGGTCACCGGTGGTCCCGGTACCGGCAAGACCACCACCATTGCCCGCCTGCTGCTGCTGTTGGCGGCACAGGCGCGGCACCAGGGCCTGCCCGTGCCGAAGGTAGCGTTGGCCGCACCCACCGGCCGCGCCGCCGAGCGCATGGCCGAAAGCCTGCGCCTGGCCGTACAGCGGCTGCAGGAGCAGGGGCTGGATCCGGCGCTGTGCACCGCGCTGCCCAGTACAGGCACGACCCTGCATCGCCTGCTCGGGGTGATTCCCGATTCACCGCGCTTCCGCCATCACGCCGACAACCCGTTGCCGGTGGACGTGGTGGTGGTCGACGAAGCCTCGATGATCGACCTGCCGCTGATGGCCAAGCTGGTCGACGCGATCGCCAGCGGTACCCGCCTGATCCTGCTCGGCGATCCCGACCAGTTGCCGTCAGTGGAAGCCGGTGATGTGCTCAGCGCCATCCTGCGCGCCAGCGGCGATGGCATCGGCACCCGCGCCGACGATGCGCAGGCGCTGCATGGACTGCTGGCAGCGGCGACGCTGCAGCCGCAGGCACCGCCGCGCGCGTTCGCAGGCCGCCGCGTGCAGTTGCAGCGTGGCTACCGGCAGAGTGATGCGCTGGACCTGGCGCCGCTGGCGCAGGCCGTGCGTGGCGGTGACAGTGGTACCGCCCTGCGCCTGCTGCGCAGTGGCGGGCTGGCTGGTGTCCGTTTCCATGAAGGCGAGGCGGACCCGTTGCGTGGCCAGCGCGAGCATCTGCTCGACCACTGGCGCGCACTGGCCGACGCAGTGGACCCGGCGCAGGCACTGCAGCAGGCCGGCCGCCTGCGCGTGTTGACCGCACTGCGCGAAGGCCCGCAGGGCGCGCGTGGCCTCAACAGCCGTATTGAACAGCTGCTGGCTGGCAACACCCCGGGCTACTTCCAGGGCCGGCTGCTGCTGATCACCGAAAACAGCTACCGCCACCGCCTGTTCAACGGCGATATCGGCATCTGCCTGCGCGATGGCAGCGGTGCGATGGTGGCCTGGTTCCCCGGCGAGACCGCCGACCAGCCGCGCGCGTTCCACCCGGCCGCGTTGCCTGCACACGAGAGCGCCTTCGCGATGACCGTGCACAAGGCGCAGGGTTCGGAGTTCGATGAAGTGTGGTTGCAGCTGCCGAGGCAGGACAGCCGCGTGTTGTCGCGCGAACTGGTCTACACCGGCCTGACCCGCGCCCGCCAGCGCCTGCAGGTGGCCGGCAGCGCCGAGGTGCTGGAGGCGGCATTGAAACGACATGCCAGCCGCCTCGGTGGCCTGGCCTGGCGGCTGGGTGCGGAAGAGGTGACCGAGGAACCGGTGCGCGGCGAAGAACCCACCGTGCAGGGCACGTTGTTCTAAACGCCAGCCTTACCATCACGTCGGTCACCTTCATCCACGCACGGCGTGGATCTACCGTGTCGACGAAGATTGACACCCACCAACAGCATCACAGAGCGCCGTTCCGACAGATCGCGGAAATCTGTCGAAGGCGGGGTGGGTCCGGTTGCGGGGGCGTGAGCGCCATGGATGGCGCGACCGAGCTTACAGGGGTGAGGGCGCTTTGCTTGCGAAGCACTGCTTCGCAAGCGCCCGAACGCACAGCCGCCAGCGGCTGGGCCGGGCCCCGGAGGGGGACTTGCAGCGTCCCCCGCAACCGGACCCACCCCGCCAACCCACGGAGAGCACGCATTTGATGTTGACGTTGCCGTTGCCGTTGATTCGGCAGGTGCAGGGCGCAGCCCTGCCGCCAAACCTATTCCGGCATCAACACCAAGCCATCCGGATACACGATCGCCGCTTCGTCCGCACTGACATCGAAGAACCCCACGCCGTGCTTCTCGGCCAGGTCCTGCACCCGACCATGCGCGCGCTCGGCCACCGAGTACGCGAACGCGCCATAGATCACATGGCGGCCGATGCTGTACTCGGTCACCTCGGCGCGATCATCATCGTCATTGCTCAGCGGGCCGTTCATCGGCGGAAACTCCTGCGCCATCTCCGCGAACCATGCCTGCAGCGCCGGGCTGCTGACCGCCGGGTCGTCGTACTCGTGGCTCTCGCCCCACTGCGCCTGCTTCTCGAACCAGGCGATGAACGCTGCCGCTTCACGCGGGGCGACGCTGGCTTCGAACACCATCATGTCGTAACTCATTGAACCATCCTGTTGCCGTGGCGTAAGGACACCGGGAGTGGTCCGGCGCTACCGGATGACGATGGTAGCGCCGGGCCATGCCCGGTGGATCGCATCAGACGGACGGCGCTGCGGCGTCCGTCAATCCCGGCGCCAACGCCTTTGCTTCCGGGAACAGCGCAAACCGCAGGCCGACAAGGCCCATCAGCGCCTCGTCGCGCGCCTTGCAGGCGGCCACGCTGCCGACCCGGCCCAATGAGGTGTCCAGCCGTTCGCGCAGCGCCTCGGCCGCCACAATCGGCTTGCGTACGGCGATCTGCCGGCGATAGTGCACGGCCACCTCCTCCAGGATGTGCTCGACCGCCTCGCGGCTGCGCTCCGGCAGCTCCAGGCGGGCGCGGCGCAGCTGCAGGATGTTCAGGCCGATGCGCGCCTCGTTGAGCATGTCCACCGAGGCGATGTCGCTGCCTTCCGGGGTCGCCGCCAGGCGCGGTGCCAGCAGGCCGAGCAGATCCAGCATGCGCGCGGCGAAGCGCTGGCGATCCTGTTGGCCACGGCCTTCGGCCGCTTCGGCCAGGGTGGTCCAGCCCTGCCGTACCAGCCGGCGCGCGGTCCATTCGGCACCCACCGAGCGGAACAGCCGGGTCATCACCACCGCAAAGCCAATGCCGATGAACATCGCGATCGACGAGTTGGCGAAGGTCTGCACGTTGGCATTGTAGGTGTTCTGCAGGCTGAGCAGCGCGGCCAGGTTGACCGTCAGCGGCAGCGCGAACAGCGCGCTCTTCGGGTGGTGCAGCAGCAGGCCCAACGGCAGGAACACCACCGCCAGCACCAGCGCAAGCAGTCCGAAATCGTGCACGGCGGGGAACACGCCGAACAGGTACACGCCGGCCACCAGCGAAGCCACCATCGCCCACACCAGGAACGAGACCATGCTCGGCGCCGGGTCGTCCTGTGCCGCGAAGAACGCGGCGGTCACCGCGGCCATCATCGCGCCGTTGCCACCGCCCTCCCAGCCCAGGCCGATCCACAGCACGCAGTAGCTCATCAGCGCCACGCCGGCGCTGAGCGCGGAGAACAGTGCCATGCCGTAGTCGACGTGCTTGTCGGTGGCGGCGCGTTCGGTGCGGATGCGGTAGTGCGCACGGTCCAGCGGCGCGGTGCCCTGGTCGATCGCGTGCTGCAGGGTGCGGCAGTCCTGCCACAGGTCCACCAGCTCCTCCAGGCGCAGCAGCAGGCTGGCCAGCTGCAGGTGCTGCAGATCGCGGTCCACCTGCGGCTTCAGCGCACTGATGCGTGCGCGCAGGCGCGCGTAGTCACTGGCACTGGACGGCGTGTCGATCCAGTCGTGGATGTCATCGACCAGCGTCGGCAAGCCCTCAGGCAGGGTCTGTCCATCGCTGCGCAGCGCACTGAGGCGGTCGGCGATCGATGACAGCACCGGCAGCAGCAACAGCATGCGTTCGCGCAGGCGCTCCATCGATACGGCCGCGCCGGCATGGCGTGGGTCATCGCGGCGCAGGAACTCGATCAGTGCCTCGAACTGCACCAGGTCGGCGGCCAGCCGGTTGCGTGGGGCATGCGCGCGGCCACGCTCGAGGATCTGCCGGCACCACTGCGCTGCGTCCTCCATCCAGTTGCCGATGCGAGCGCCCAGCATCGGCCGCACCGAGGCCGGGAACAGCAGTGAGGCGAACAGCACCGCTACCACCGTACCGAGGATGATCTCCTCGCTGCGCGCCACCACGGTGTCGAAGATGGTCTCCGGCGAGGTCACCGCCGGGAAACCTATGAATGCAGTGGTGTAGCCGGCCAGCAGGAACGCGTAGCCACGTGGGCCACGGTTGAGCAGGGCCAGGAACAGGCAGCCGGCCAGCCAGATCGACATCGCTGCGCTCAGCACCAGCGGCGTTTCCACCAGGGCGGGCAACATCAGCAGGGTGGCCAGGCCGGCGGCCAGGGTGCCGAGGATGCGGTACACGCCCTTGGCCCGGGTCGGGCCCAGCAGCGGCTGGCTGACGATGTACACCGTGCCCATCGCCCAGTACGGGCGCGACAGGTTGCCGGCCATGGCGATATACAGCGCGACGATCGCTGCCAGGTAGGTCTTGATCGAGAACAGCCAGGCCTGGCGGTCGGTCAGCCCGTTCATCGCTTACCTCGCCGCCGTCGGCGCAGACGCAGACGCGGCACTGTCCTGCCAGCCACCGCCCAGTACCAGGAACAGATGGATCTGGTCGCGCGAGACCTGGGCTTCGGCCGCGGCCAGGGTGGCATCGCTGCTGGCCAGGCTGCGGTCGGCATCCAGGCTGGACAGGTACGGCGTGCGGCCACCCTGGTACAGCCGGCGGTTCTGCTCTGCGGCCATCGCAGCCTGCTCCTGCGCCACGCGCAACGACTGCAGGCGGCGCAGATCCTGCGCATAGCGGTCCAGTGCGGTCTGTGTTTCGCGCAGTGCCTGCAGCACGGCATGGTCGAACTCGGCCAGCGCGGCATCGGCGCCAGCCTCGGCGGCGTGGATGCGTGCATGCGTGCCCGAGGACGGCAGCGTCCACGAGATCAGCGGGCCGAACGACCACTGCTGGGTCATTGGCTGGCCGAAGTCTTCCAGCAGGCCGGCGGCGCCGGCCGAGGCGCCCAGGCGGATGTCCGGGTACAGCTCGGCAGTGGCGACACCAATCCGTGCGGTGGCCGAGGCCAGCTTGCGTTCGGCCTGGCGGATGTCGGGACGGCGCTGCAGCAGCGCGCGGCCATCACCGACCGGCAGCGGCTGGGCAAGGGTGGGTGCGTGCGCGCAGTCGATCACCCCGGCCGGCAGCTGGCCCGGGGTCTGCCCAAGCAGTGCCGCCAGCGAATAGGCGGCGGCCGAACGCTGCGCCTGCAGCGGGGGCAAGGCGGCTTCCAGCAGCGCGACCTGGGCATTGGCGCGCGCCAGTTCCGGCGGCGTGCTGCGGCCTGCGCTGATCAACCGCTGGGTGACCGAACGGCTGCGCTGCTGCAGCTGCAGGGAATGCTCGGCTACGTGCAGTTCGTGGTTGGCGTGGCAGATCTCCAGGTAGCTGTCGGCCACCTCGGCCACCACGCTCACCTGGGCCAGGTCACGTGCAGCGGCCACCGACTGTTCGTCGGCGCGGGCTGCTTCGGCACCGCGCTTGAGCTTGCCGAACAGGTCGAACTGGTAGCTCACCGCGAACTTTCCGTCGGCCAGGTTGATCACCGGCAGCTCGTGCTCCTGCAGGAACGACTCGGCCGACAACTGTGCGCGGCTGACGCCGGCTTCGGCCTCGTACTCGAAGCCACCGGCGTCCATCGCCTGCTCGTACACCGCAGCAGCGCGGCGCAGATGCGCGTCGGCAGCCTTCAGTTCGACGTTGTCGCGCAGCGCCTGGGTGATCAGCCCATCCAGCACCGGGTCGTTGTACAGCGACCACCAGCGTGCCGGCAGTGCCTGGTTGGCAGCCACTTCGGGGTTGTGGGTATCGATGAACGCGGCATTCGCCTGCGGCCGCTTGAACGCCGAGCCCTCGGGCAATGCGTAATCCGGGCCGACGGTTCTGCACGCGGCCAGGCTGGCCAGCGCGACGATCAGGCCAAGGCGGGGCAGGGCGGCGTTCACAGGCCCGCCTGTGTCGGCGCAGCGCCGGCCTTCTTGTTCTGCACGTGGCGGCCGGTATCCACGGTCACCGTGGCGGTGCGCCCGGCGATCAGCTCCACGCCGGCAGGCACCTCGTCGATGGCGATGCGCACCGGGATGCGCTGCGCCAGCCGCACCCAGTCGAAGGCCGGGGTCACGTTCGGCAGCAGCGTGCTGCCATTGCTGCGGTAGCGATCCTCGATGCCGGCAGCGATGCTCTCGACATGGCCGTGCAGAGGGGTGTCTTCGCCCATCAGGCGGATGTCCACGCGCTGCCCCGGGGCCACGCCGCGCAGGCGGGTTTCCTCGAAGTAGCCATCGATGCGGAACGAACCGGTATCCAGCAGCGCCAGCACCGGCTTGCCGGCCACCACGTAGTCGCCCACGCGCATGGTGCGGTCGTTGACCCGGCCATTGGCCGGTGCACGTACTTCGGTGCGGGCCAGGTTGAGTTCGGCCAGGTCGACCGCGGCCTGTGCGGTGGCCAATGCGGCCTGTGCGGCCTGCAGCTTGGCCCGGCGCACTTCGGCGTCCTCGGCGGCCACCAGATCCTGCAGGCTGCGGTCGCGTCCGATCTCACGGCGCAGCTGCGCGACCGATGCCTGGCGTTCGGCCAGGCTGGCGCGGCTCTGCTCCAGTGCGATGCGGTAGCGCGCGCGATCGATCACGAACAGCAGGTCGCCCTTTTTCACTGCCTGGTTGTCGGCTACCTGCACCGTCTCGACCAGGCCGGACACATCCGGCGCGACCTGCACCACGTCGGCGCCGACGTGGGCGTCGCGCGTCCACGGCTCATCCATGTAGTAGACCCACAGCTGGCGCAGCACCAGCAGGGCGACGATCACGGCTGCGCAGGTAAACAGCACCGGCAGGGTCTTCTTCACGATCTTGTTCACGATTGCATCCAACGCAGGAGGTGGAACAGCAGGCCCAGCACGATCCCGTACAAGGCCAGGTTGAACAGCGCCGGGTGCCATACGTGGCGATAGGCACCGGCACGCTGCAGCAGCGCGTGCAGGCCGCTGTTGACCAGGTAGGCCAACACCATCAACCCGAGCAGGGTCGGGACGAACACTCCGTGGAGACTGAATTCACCGGGCATCGGTAGGGGCGGGGACGGTAGGGGAAGGGGAGGTGGAACAGGACAACGGCAACGGGCAAAAGCCGCTGGCGCGTGCACGGCAGCGGCGGTATTCACCGACAACGGACTTACGTGATGCGGTCGGCAGCCTCGGCCAGCAGGCGCCATGCCTTCAGCACGGCATGCAGTTCATCCATGGAAAGCTCGCCGAACACGTCCTGGCGCAGGCCGATCAACTGGTCTTCCAGTTCGCGCACCAACGCCTGGCCTTCCTCGGTCAGCCACAGCAGATTGGCGCGGCGGTCGCTGGCATCACATTCGCGGCGGACCAGCCCACTGGCGCAGAGCTTGTCCAGCAGGCGCACCAGGGAAGGGCCTTCCATGCCCAGCTGCTGCGCCAGCGCGACCTGGCGGATGCCACCGCCGGAGCGGCCGATCATCAGCAGGGGCATGGTGCAGGCGGTGGAGATGCCGTAGCTGCCCAACCGGCTGTCGGCCAGGCGCTGCCACTGCCGCCCTGCGTACAGCAGGCCGGAGCTGAGCTGCATCTGCAGCACGGTGCGCTCGTCGAGGGGTCGGTCCATAAGTAATAAATAGGATACTACTAATTTCATTCCTATCAATAGGTTTTGCTGAATGGGTGGGTTGTATTGAGGAAAGCGTTGCGCCTGCTGGCTATCGGTTGGGGTGGCGGAGGGCCGGGCGGGGTAGGACACGCTGCAAGTACGTCCCTGTAAGCTCGATCGGCGCATCCGTGCGCCTCACGGTCCTACCCCGCCCGGCCCTCCGCCACCCACCCCACATCCCGCGGGCGCGGAGGGGTGGCTCTTTCAAAGGCAAGGGCAGAAGCAGTGCGGACCAACGGTCCGCACCCACCACAGCAGCAGCCAGGACACCCTCCGAAGCCATGAACCCCAGCTTTTGACCCCGCTTTCGGGCGGACCGGCCGCGCCCGCAGGAAACCGTCAGGGAGCGGGAAGGGCGGCAGGGCAGGACCGTGAGGCGCATGGATGCGCCGACCGAGCCCCCATGGATGGGTTTACGGCGTGTCCTGCCCTGCCGCCCTTCCCGCTCCAGATCGATAGCAATCCGGCGCCGGGCGGCCTCCCGATGAACCGTCCCCAGAGGACGACCCACCCCCCGGTCGGGTACGATGCTCGCCCCCCGTTCGGGCGCTGTATGCAATGAGCAAGAACAACGAAAAGGCCGCCCCGCAAGGCGAAGTGACCCAGGTCCAGGCCGAGGATGCCGTGCGCACCCTGCTGCGTTGGGCCGGTGAGGACCCGACCCGCGAAGGCCTGCTGGATACCCCGCGCCGCGTGGCCGAAGCCTATGGCGACTGGTTCAGCGGCTACCGCGACGACCCGCGCGCCTACATGGAACGCACCTTCGAGGAAGTGGCCGGCTACGACGAACTGATCGTCCTGCGCGACATCGAATACGAAAGCCACTGCGAGCACCACATGGCGCCGATCATCGGCCGCGTGCACGTCGGCTACCTGCCGGCCGGCAAGGTGGTGGGCATCAGCAAGCTGGCACGCGTGGTCGAAGCCTACGCCCGCCGCTTCCAGGTGCAGGAAAAGATGACCGCGCAGATCGCCCAGTGCATCCAGGACGTGCTGCAGCCGGTCGGTGTCGGCGTCGTTGTCGAAGGCGCCCATGAGTGCATGACCACCCGCGGCATCCACAAGCGCGGCGTCAGCATGGTCACCTCGAAGATGCTGGGCAGCTTCCGCGAGGATGCCCGCACCCGCGCCGAGTTCCTGCGCTTCATCGAAGTGGGCGGCAAGCGCTGAGCGCCGTCGCCTCCCGGTGGCGGCCGCCCGCGGCCGCCGCTTTCGCCGTGCCTGCGCCGCGCCTTCGCGCGCGCGCCGGCCGCCGCGCCCTTCCGACCGATCTCGCTGCATGAAGCACCGCGAACGCATCACCCGTTACCGCCACCTGCGCGAACAGCCGCAATGGAAGCTGCTCGCCGCCGACCACGCACCGGAAATCATCGGCCTGCTGCAGGGCCTGCTGATGGACGGCGATCGCACGTTGCCGGCATCGGTCCTCAACGAGCGCCTGCAGCGTGCGCTGGACCAGCTCAACGGCGACGAGTTGTCGCGCGAGCTGCCGCGGACCGCGCAGGCCTACGTCGCCCATTGGCTCGCGCAGGGCTGGCTGGAACGCCGGCTGCCTGAAGGCGCCGACCAGGAGCAGTACGAGCTCTCGACCCAGGCGCTGCAGGCGATCCGCTTCGCCGACAGCATGGAGCAGGCCCGCGTGGCCGCCACCGAGAGCCGTCTGGCACTGGTGATCGAACAGCTGTCGCAGCTGGCCGCGCAGACCGAGGCCGACCCGGACGCGCGCCTGTCCGCCTTGCGCGACGAGCGCGACCGCATCGATGCCGAGATCGCCCGTGTCAGCGCTGGCCGTGTGACGGCCCTGGACGGCAAGCGCGCGCTGGAACGCACGCGCCAGATCATTGGCCTGGCCGACGAGCTGACCGAAGATTTCCGCCGCGTGCGCGACGACTTCGAGCAGCTCAACCGTGATTTCCGCGAACG
Organism: Stenotrophomonas sp. SI-NJAU-1; assembly: GCF_020883215.1. Lineage (NCBI taxonomy): Bacteria > Pseudomonadati > Pseudomonadota > Gammaproteobacteria > Lysobacterales > Lysobacteraceae > Stenotrophomonas > Stenotrophomonas sp. SI-NJAU-1. The sequence continues at coordinate 4,397,697 of NZ_CP086598.1, read as the reverse complement.
CATCATCGATGACGAAGGCGAGCGCGGCGACGTGCTGTCCAAGCTGTTCGAAGGCGTGGACGTGATCGGCGAGAGCGACGCAGGCCGTAGTTTCCAGGCGTTCTGGCGCCTGCTCAACGACGCCGAACAGAGCGCCCAGCTCGATGCCGCGCTGGAGACCCTGCTGGCCCGTGGCTTCGCCCGGCGGCTGGATCGCAACGAGCGCAACTTCCTGCGCGGCTTCACCAGCACCATGCTCGAGCGTGGTGGCCAGGTGCATGACGTGCTGCAGAACTTCGCGCGCAGCCTGCGTGGTTTCGTGCAGAGCCGTGGCTACCTGGAACAGCGCCGCCTCAACCAGCTGTTGAAGCAGGCGCAGTCCGAAGCTCTGGCACTGCGCGATGACTTCCCGGCGCAGCGCGCCATTGGCCGCGACCTGCAGCTGACCACCAGCCGCCTGCGCTCGTGGTCGCAGTGGAAGCTGCACGACCCGCGCAGCGCGCAGGTCGATGGCAACGTCGAATACAACGATGCGGCCAGCATCAGCCTGGAAAGCGTGGGCGATCTGGTGGCGTCGTCGGAAATCGATTTCCGCACCCTGCGCCGCGACCTGCACGACCTGCTCGACAGGCAGCCGAAACTCAGCATTGCCCAGGCCCTGTCGCAGCGCGAAGCACCGCAGGGGTTGGGCAGTGTCATCGGCTACCTCTCGCTGGGCACGCGCTTTGGCAGCGTGATCGCCGGCGAACAGGAGCTTGCCGAATGGCGAGGTGGCGACGGGCAGATCCGTCGTGCCCGCATCCCGCTGGTTTGGTTTACCCAGGAGAGACGCCATGAGCTGGCATGAAGACCCCATCGACGCACCGCATGCCGACCTGGCCGAAGACGCTTACCCGGCCGAACCGGTGGCGACCGTGGCCCAGCCCCGGCGCGGCAACGACGTCTACTACATGGGCGATACCGGCCGCCTGCCGCTGGATGCGCGCCGCGCGCTGTGCCAGCTGCTGATCGGCCCCAGCATCGACCAGCTGCGTCACGCCAAGCTGTGGCCGGCACTGATCCGCAGCGAAGCCGGTATCCGTTCGGCGCTGTCGGACCTGTTCCTGGAACTGGTGCTCGACCGTGACAGCGGCGTGGCGTTCACCCGCCAGGCCGACACCGAAGATGTCGATGCACCGGTACTGCTGCGCACCTCGCCGCTGACCTTCATCGATTCGGTGCTGCTGCTGTACCTGCGCCAGCAGCTGGGCGAAGCCGATGCGCGTGGCAACCGCGCCGTGGTCGCCGATGCTGAAATGGCCGAAGCACTGGCCATCTACGAAAAGAACCTGTCCACCGACCGCGCCGGCTTCAATCGCCGTGTCGCCTCGGCGGTGCAGAAGATGAAGGACAACCACATCCTGACCCGCCTCGGCGGCCAGGAAGACCGCCACGAAGTCTCGCCGGCGTTGAAGCTGCTGTTCTCCGCCGAAGACGTATCCCAGCTGTCGGCGGTTTACCGCCAGCTGCGCGAAACCCCGGCCGCTGAAGCCTGAGAGACCCGAGCACCGCATGGCCATTTCCAAGCACACTCCCGCCCTGTTCAACGAAGGCCTGCCGGACCCGCGTCTGCAGCAGTTCCGCATGCGTCGCCTGCAGGTGCACAACTGGGGCACCTTCAACGGCCTGACCGAAGTGCCGATCGCCGAGCGCGGCTTCCTGTTCGTCGGCCGCTCCGGTTCGGGCAAGTCGACCCTGCTCGACGCCATGTCCGCACTGCTGACGCCACCGGCCATCGTCGACTTCAACGCCGCAGCGCGTGAAGCCGAACGCAGCGGCCGCGACCGCAACCTGGTGTCCTACGTGCGCGGCGCGTGGGCCGACCAGCAGGACAGTGGCACCGGTGAAATCGCCACCCAGTACCTGCGCAAGGGCGCGACCTGGACCGCGCTGGTGCTGGAGTACCGCGCCGGCGACGGCCGCGTGGTCAGCCTGGTGCGCCTGCTCTGGATCGCCGGCAGCAGCACCTCCGCCGGTGACGTGCGCAAGCACTACATGATCGCCGAGCGCCCGTTCGACATCGCCAAGGATCTGGGCGGCTTCGATCTGGACCTGCGCAAGCTCAAGCAGAAGCTGGCCGACGTCCATCACTTCGACACGTTCTCCGGCTATGCCGAACGCTTCCGCCACCTGCTCGGCATCGACAACGAGATGGCGCTGCGGCTGCTGCACAAGACGCAGTCGGCGAAGAACCTGGGTGACCTGAACGTCTTCCTGCGCGACTTCATGCTCGACACGCCGAAGACCTTCGACGCCGCCGAACGACTGGTCAGCGACTTCGCCGAACTCGATGGCGCGCACCAGGCCGTGGTCACCGCGCGGCGTCAGGTTGAAACCCTGCAGCCGGCGCGCGACCACTACCGTGACCTGCAGGCGATGAGCCGCCGTCGCGGCGACGACGAAGCGCTCAAGCTCGGCATCGACAGCTTCCGCGAGAGCCGCCGTCAGTTGCTGATCGAAGCGCGCCTGCGCGAGATGGATACGCGCGATCGTGGCCTGCTGGGCGAAGAAGCGCAGCGTCGCGCGGCGCTGGACAACCACACCGAGCGCCTGGCCGAGCTGGAACTGCAGCGCCGCCAGCAGGGTGGTGAGCGCATCGAGGAACTGGAACGCGAGCAGGGCCGCGCCGAAGCCGAACGTGATCGCCGCCTGGCCAAGCAGGCACAGGCACGTGACGCCGCACAGAAGCTGCAGGCCGCGTTGCCCGAGGATGCACATGGCTTCGCCGAGCTGCTTGAGCAGGCGCAGTCCGAACTTGAAGACCGTCAGCGCGCGTCGAGCGCCCTGGACGATGCCATCAGCGAACGGCTGGGCGGCAAGCGCGACGACGAGCGGCGCTTCTCCGAAGTGCGCGGCGAACTGGAGGCGATGCAGCGCACGCCCTCCAGCATTCCGGCACCGATGCAGAAGCTGCGCGCACGCCTGGCCGAAGAAACCGGCATCTCCGAAGCGGCCCTGCCGTTCGTCGGCGAGCTGATCCAGGTCCGCTCGGAAGAGCAGAGCTGGCAGGGCGCGATCGAGCGCGTGCTCGGTGGTTTCGCGCAATCGCTGCTGGTCGATGACAAGCACTACAACGACGTCGCCGAATGGGTGAACCGCACCCATCTGGGGATGCGCTTCACCTACTACCGTGTGCGTCGCAATGATGATGCGTTCGCCCGCGAACCGTCCGCCAGGTCGCTGCTGCACAAGCTGGAACTGCGCGATCACGTGTTCGAAAGCTGGCTGCGTCGCGAGCTGGGCAAGCGCTTCGACTACGAATGCGTGGACGCCAAGCAGCTGCGCAACGTCGACCGCGGCATCACCCGCGAAGGCCAGGTCAAGCATCCGGGCGATCGCTTCGAGAAGGACGACCGCAGTGCGGTCAATGATCGCCGCCGCTGGCTGCTGGGCTTCAGCAACCGCGACAAGCTCGCCGTTTTCGAGAAGGAAGCCCAGGAGCTGGCCGCCCGTATCGCCAGCTGCGATACAGACATCGCGCGCCTGCGCAGCCAGCGTGACCGCGACAACGAACGTCGCCTGGCATGCCACCAGCTGGTCGGCATCAGCTGGAACGAAATCGACGTCGCCGCGCCGCAGCAGCGCCTGGCCGACATCGAGGCCAGCCTGCACGCCCTGCGCGAAGGCAATGCCGACCTGGCCAGGATCGCCCAGCAGATCGACGCCACCCGCGCCGATATCGAGCAGGCCCGCCGCACTTACGAAGACACCCGCGTCGAGCGCGGCCAGCTGGTGCGCGAACGCGACCGCCTGGACCGTGCCCGCCAGCAGAGCCGGGCACTGGTCCTGCCAGCGCTGGCCGAAGACCAGGAAGCCGGCCTGGCCGAGCGCCTGCAGGAGCAGGGCCCGCTCAGCCTGGAAACGCTGGAAGCGCACATGCGCCAGGTCAGCAACGCGCTGAACGAACAGCTGTCGTCATCGCAGCAGGAGGTCAACCGTGTCGAGAACCTGCTGCTGGGCTGCTTCCGTCGCTTCATCCAGCAGTGGCCGGAAGAATCGGGCGACTTCACCGTGTCGGTGGCCTCGGCCGAGGATTTCCTGGCCCGACTCGAACGCCTTGAACGCGACGGCCTGCCGCAGCACGAAGAACGCTTCTTCGACCTGCTGCAGAACCAGAGCAAGAACAACCTGCTCGCGCTGCAGCGGCACAGCGCCGAGGCCCGCAAGTCGATCGGCCAGCGCCTGGACGAAGTCAACGCCAGCCTGGAGCAGGTGCCCTTCAACCGTGGCACCCTGCTGACCATCGAACTGAACGACCGGCGCCTGCCGGAAGTGCAGGAGTTCCACCAGCAGCTGCGCGAAGTGTTGTCGCAGCAGCAGACCGAGCAGCGCGACCTGGCTGAAACCCAGTTCACCGTCCTGCGCCAGCTGGTCAACCGCCTCGGCTCGCAGGAAGGCGAAGACAAGCGCTGGCGCGAAGTGGTGCTGGACGTGCGCCTGCACGTGGAGTTCATCGGCGTGGAGCTGGATGTGGAAACGCGCCAGCAGGTCGAGATCTACCGCAGCGGCGCCGGCAAATCCGGCGGCCAGCGGCAGAAGCTGGCCACCACCTGCCTGGCCGCGGCACTGCGCTACCAGCTTGGCGGCGCCGACAGCCAGCTGCCCAGCTACGCCGCAGTCGTGCTCGACGAGGCCTTCGACAAGGCCGACAACGAGTTCACCGCGCTGGCGATGAACATCTTCGACAACTTCGGTTTCCAGATGGTGGTGGCCACCCCGCTGAAATCGGTGATGACGCTGGAACCGTTCATCGGTGGCGCCTGCTTCGTCGAGATCAGTGGTCGCCACGATTCGGGCGTGCTGCTCATCGAGTACGACGAAGAAGGCAAGCGCCTGAAGCTGCCGGAGCGCAGCCGCCAGCAGGCCGACGAACCGGAAGAAGCCGAAGCCTGATCTCCCTGGAAACGCCGTGCCAACCAAGGTTGGCACCTACCGGGTCAGTGGTAGTGCCGGCCGCTGGCCGGCCATCGCATTCACGGACTACGGAACGTATCCCACGCCATCCGCGCGATCAGCACCACCACCAGGCCCACGAACAGTTTGCGGATGAACGGCGTGCCGCCCTTCAGCGCCAACCGCGTGCCCACCACCGAACCGATGATGTTGGCCGCCGCCATCGGCAGCGCGAACAGCCACAGGATGTTGCCGGTCGGTACGAAGAACGAGATCGCCGCCACGTTCGTCGCCAGGTTCACCACTTTCGACGCGGCCGACGCACGCAGGAAGTCCAGCCCGAAGAAGCGCACGAACAGGAAGATCAGGAAGCTGCCGGTGCCGGGCCCGAAGAAGCCATCGTAGAAGCCGATCGCCGCACCGATCGCCAGCGCGATCACCAGCTCGCGGCGGCCAATCTCCTGCGGCCGGTGCAGCGCGCCGAAGTCCTTCTTCCACAGCGTGTAGGCCAGCATCGCCACCAGCAGCACCAGCACCAGTGGCCGCACTGCGTCCTTGGGCAACAGGCTGACCGCCGTAGCGCCAAGGAAGGAGAACACGAAGGCCGTACCGGCGGCGAACAGCACCGGCTTCCACGGGAAGCGCACGTTGCGCGCATAGCGCCATGCCGCTGCGCCGGTGCCGAACATCGAGCTGAACTTGTTGGTGCCAAACAGCATCGCCGGGGTCTGCTGCGGCAGTACCGTGAACAGGCCGGGCAGCTGCACCAGTCCGCCCCCGCCCACGGCTGCATCGACCAGGCCGGCAATGAAGGCGATCACCACCAGCCACCACAACTCAGGAGGAATCAGTTCCAGCACGGCGATCGATCGAAGTGGGGGCGCGACAGCATACGCCTGTCACATTGTCGCCGCCCACGCGACAATACCCGCATGAGCCGAACCGCCCCCGATCCCTGTCCCTGTGGCCTGGCCGCCGACTACGCCGCCTGCTGCGGGCGCTTCCATGCCGGTGACGCCGCGCCGGATGCCGAGCGTCTGATGCGCTCGCGTTACAGCGCCTATGTGCGCCACTTGCCGGACTACCTGCGTGCCACCTGGCACCCGGACACCCGTCCGGCAGAACTGTCGCTCGATGATGCCCCCGGCCAGCGCACCCAATGGCTGGGCCTGACCGTGCAGGACCACCAGGTGACCGGCAGCGACAGCGCCGAGGTCCGCTTCACCGCCCGCTACCGCGTCGGCGGCGGCAGCGCGGTGAAAATGACCGAGCACAGCCGCTTCCTGCGGATCGAGGGCCGCTGGTACTACCTCGACGCCGTCTGAGCGTGGCTGCCGCGCACGGCCAGCACGCGCTGGCCGCCATGCGCGCACACGCGGTTGCGGCCTTCCTCCTTGGCCGCATACAGCGCCTGGTCGGCCGCTTTGATCACCCCGGCAGGGCGCCGGTCGACCCGGCTGTCGGCCAGGCCGATGCTGACGGTTACCTGCACCACCGCACCGCCACCGCCGCGCCCGCGCTGCTGCTGGCCGAGCGTATCGTCGCGGGTGCGCGTGCTGCGGTCGCGCAGTTGCATGCGGCTCTGCTCGATGCCCTGTCGCAGCGCCTCCACCGCATCCACGCAGGCCGATGCCGGGCGGTCGAGGAAAACCACGGCGAATTCCTCGCCGCCATAACGGAACGCACGGCCGCCGTCGCCGACCCGCGACAACCGCGAAGCCACCAGTTTCAGCACGTCATCGCCGGTGTCGTGGCCGTGGGTGTCGTTGAATTTCTTGAAATGATCCACATCGATCATCGCGATGCTGTAGGTGCCGGTGGTGCGCTTGAGGGTCTCGTTGAATGCACGGCGACCGGGCAGGCCGGTCAGCTCGTCGCCGAAGGCCATGTGGAAGGACTCCTGCAGGGTCGCGCCCAGCATCAGCAGCAGCGCCGCTACGCTCAGCGCCGGCAGCAGCACCGGCTGCAGGAAGATCCGCGGCAGCATCCACCACAGGCACAGCAGGGCCAGCAGCATCGCCGTATGCAGCGGCCGCGGCTGGCGCCACGCCTGCCATCCCAGCGCAGCGGTGGCCAGCAGGAACAGCACGGCAGGCAGCTGCGCCAGCGCGTTCCAGTCGCTCGGAATCCAGGGGAAGTGCCGGTTCGACAGCAGGTCGTGCATGCCCTGTGGCTGCTGCGCGGCAAGCAGGATGAAGATCGCCACCGCAACACCACTGGTCGTGGCCCTCAGCAGCAGGTCCTGGCGGCGGCGACCACGTTCCGGCCACAACGCATGGATGGCGAACAGCAACGGCAGCCAGGTCGAGATCGCGTGGAAGCGCAGTGGCGTCAACGCCGTCACCCGGCCCTCGCGCAGGTAGTGCCCAAGGTCCTGGTGCAGCACCGCGAAGGCCAGCGCCACCAGCAGCAACAGGCACAGCGTGCGTACCTGGTTGTACAGCAGCGCCAGCCCTGCACCCAGGCAGGCCAGCAACCACGGCAGGATGCGCTGCCCCGCGCGGCCGACATCATCGCTTTGCAGGCTTGCCCACAGCACCAGTGCGACCAGCAAGGCGGGCAGCACGAACAGATAGTGCGCAGGCTGTCGAAGCGGATGACGGGACACACGGAATTCCAGCGCGGTCACGACGCGGCCGCAGCACTGCCGTTAGCGGCGCAGCAGCGTCCTTCTTGAATACGCGCAGCCTGATGTGAACACCGCGGCACCGGGCCATGACATTGCGCTCACCGCCCGCGGTCGAAGCTGGTCGCATGGACAGCGTACCCGCCGCCGTCGCTGCCCCGCAGCGTGACCTCGCCCGCCACTTCACCCATGTGCGGGGCCGCAGCGTGCAGCTGGCCGCACCCCTCAGCCCGGAAGACGCCCTGCTGCAGAGCATGGCCGACGCCAGCCCGGCCAAGTGGCACCTGGCCCACACCACCTGGTTCTTCGAGCGCTTCGTGCTGGCCAGCCAGCCCGGCTACACACCCTGGGATCCGGCCTGGGACTATCTGTTCAACAGTTATTACAAAAGCCTCGGCCCCGCCCACGCACGGCCACAGCGCGGATTGCTGTCGCGGCCCTCGCTGCAGCAGGTCCACGCCTACCGCCAGCATGTGGATGAGCAGGTGCTGGCAGGACTGCGCGACGGCGATCTCGGCAGCGACGCCCTGCAGCACCTGCAGCTTGGGTTGCAGCACGAACAACAGCACCAGGAGCTGCTGCTCACCGACATCAAGCACGCCTTCTGGTGCAATCCGCTGCAGCCGCCGTACCGCGAAGACCTGCCCATCGCCGTCAGCGCCCTCGGCACGCAGGGGTGGGTCGAACAGGGCGAACGCATCGTCAGCATCGGTGCGTCCGCCTGGCCGCAGCACGCAGCCTTCGCCTATGACAATGAATCGCCCGTGCATCGCATGCTGCTTCCCGCGCATGCCATCGCTGAGCGTCCGCTCAGCAACGCCGAGTACCGCGCCTTCATCGACGCCGGCGGCTACCGCGATCCGCGCTGGTGGCTGAGCGAAGGCTGGGCGCTGCGCGAGGCCGAGCAGTGGCAGCATCCGCTGTACTGGGATGACGACCTGCTGCGCGAGTTCACCCTGGGTGGCTGGCGTGAGCTCGATCCGCATGCGCCGGTCTGTCATCTCAGTTACTACGAAGCCGATGCCTGCGCACGCTGGGCCGGCGCCCGCCTGCCCACCGAATTCGAATGGGAGGCGGCCGCCGCCTCGCAGCCTGTCGAAGGCCACTTCGCCGACGACGACCATCTGCACCCGAGGGCAGGGCAGGGCGACGGACTGCGCCAGTTGTTCGGCGACGTGTGGGAATGGACCAGCAGCGCCTATGGCGCCTATCCCGGCTTCCGTCCCTTCGCCGGCAACCTCGGCGAATACAACGGCAAATTCATGTGTGGCCAGTGGGTCCTGCGCGGAGGCAGCTGCGCCACGCCGCGCGGCCATGTACGGGCCAGCTACCGCAACTTCTTCATGCCACCGGCGCGTTGGCAGTTCTCAGGCCTGCGCCTGGCAAGGGATCTTTCATGAGTACCGTCCAGGATGCGCTGCAGGCGCTGACCGACCTTACCCCCGGCCGCCAGCAGATTCTTGCCGACGTCGTAGCGGGGCTGTCGCAGGCCTCACGTCAGCTGCCTTCCAAGTATTTCTACGACGCGCGCGGCTCGCGCCTGTTCGAACAGATCACCCACACGCGGGAGTACTACCCCACACGCACCGAACTGGCCCTGCTGGACCGGGTGCTGCCGGCGATCGCGCAGGCGGTGGGGCCGCGCGTGCATGTGGTCGAACTGGGCAGCGGCAGCGGCCGCAAGACCGCCCGCCTGCTGGCTGCCCTGCAGGATCCGGTGGCCTATACGCCCATCGAGATCTCGCGCGCGGCGTTGTTGTCCAGCATCGACCACCTTGCCCCTGCGCTGCCGGACGTGGAAATGCTGCCGGTGTGTGCCGACTTCACCCGCCCTGTGCAGGTCCCTGCGCCGGAGCGGCCCGCCGCGCGCCGGCTGCTGTTCTTCCCCGGCTCCACGCTGGGCAACTTCGCCGATGAGGACGCGATCGCCCTGCTGCGCGCAATGCGCCAGACCATGGGCAAGCACGGCCTGGCCCTGGTCGGTATCGATCTGCACAAGGACCCGGCACTGATCGAAGCCGCCTACAACGACGCCGATGGCATCACCGCCGCCTTCACCCTGAACCTGCTGGCGCGCCTGAACCGGGAGGTCGGCAGCGATTTCGACCTCGACGGCTTCCGTCACCAGGCCCGTTACAGCACCGCACGCCTGCGCATCGAAACCGATCTGGTCAGCCAGCGCGAGCAGGACGTCCATCTAGACGGCCGCACCTTCCACTTCAGCGCTGGCGAACCGATCCGGGTGGAGTACAGCCACAAGTACACCGACGCCAGCTTCGGCCACCTGCTGCAGCAGGCAGGGCTGGAGGTGGCGGCATCCTGGAACGCGGACGATCCCGCCTATGGGCTGCGCCTCCTGCGCCCCGCACCCTAGGCACAGGTAGTACCGGCTGCTGGCCGGCAATCTGGACCAACCTTGCTCTCCCTCCGCGTTACCATGGCTTCAGCACCGGCAACACGGAGGACGCCATGCCCATTCTGACCACGCTCGGCCTGGCCGCCGCGCTTGCCATGCCAGCGGCCGCGCCGCCGGCAGCAACGGCAACCGCTGATCCCGCGTTTGCCCGCTGCATGGCGGGCCTGCAGGCGACGGCCGCCAGCCAGGGCATTGCCGCTGACCGCTTCACTGCGATCACCGCCGGATTGCAGCCCGACCCTACCGTGCTGCCGCTGCTCGATGCGCAGCCGGAGTTCACCACGCCGATCTGGGACTACCTGGCCGCACTGGTCGATCGCCAGCGCGTGGACGACGGTCGCGCCATGCTGCAGCAGCACCGTGACCTGCTTCAGCGCGTATCGGCGCAGTACGGCGTCGATCCAGTCACCATCGTCGCCGTATGGGGTGTGGAGAGCGACTACGGCCGCGTGTTCGGCAAACGCCCGCTGCTGCAGTCGCTGGCCACGCTGTCCTGTGCCGGCCGCCGGCAGCCCTTCTTCCGCGGCGAACTGCTGGCGCTGATCAAGCTCATCGACCAGGGCGACCTGCAGGCGCAGGGCCTGACCGGTTCCTGGGCCGGTGCCTTCGGCCACACCCAGTTCATGCCCAGCACTTACGCACGCATTGCCGTTGATGGTGATGGCGACGGTCGCCGCGATCTGGTCGGCAGCATTCCCGATGCATTGGCTTCCACCGCCAACTATCTGAAGCGCGCCGGCTGGCGAACCGGCGAACCCTGGGGCATGGAAGTCCGTGTCCCCGCCGGTTTCAACGCCAGCCAGGCGGGCCGCACCCAGCGCCGGTCACTGGCCGACTGGCGCGCACTGGGCGTGACCGGCCTGGACGGCAGCGCGCTGGCACCGTCCGGCCTGCCCGCCGATGCACGCGCCGCGCTGCTGCTGCCGTCCGGGACAAAAGGCCCGGCGCTGCTGGTGTTCCGCAATTACGACGCGATCTACAGTTACAACGCGGCCGAGAGCTATGCGCTGGCCATCGCCACCCTGGCGGACCGCCTGCGTGGCAGCAACGGCCTGGTCACCGCCTGGCCAACCGATGATCCTGGCCTTGGCCGCGACGAGCGCCGCCAGCTGCAGACCCTGCTGCTCGCGCGTGGCCATGACATCGGCGCCGCCGATGGCATGATCGGTACCGCCAGTCGTCGCGCCATCCAGGTCGAGCAGCGTCGGCTCGGATGGGCCGACGCCGACGGTCGCGCCGGCCAGCGCATCCTGCGCGCGCTGCAGGCACAACCGCAGGCACAGGCGCCAGCCGCGCCGACCCGCTTCAGCCTTCCCAACAACTACAGTGCCGTGCAGTCGCCGGCCATCCGGAGTCGATCCAGCGTGCAACAGATCCAGGGTGTCAGCAGTGGCCAGTTCCAAGGACTCGACGCCTGGCTGGTGGAAACTCCCCAGGCCACCGCCGCGATCAGCGTGTTCGGCGGCCAACTCCTCTCGTTCGTGCCCAAGGGCCAGCCCGATGTGATGTGGCTCTCGCCCAAGCGTGCTGCGCTGCCCACGCCGATCCGTGGCGGCAGCCCGGTGTGCTGGCCCTACTTCGGCCGCCAGGGGCAGGGCGACGACGTGCCCGCCCACGGTTTCGTGCGCACCCTGCCCTGGGAACTGCAGCAGGCGCGGCGGCTCGACGATGGCAGCATCGAGCTGACCCTGGCCCCGCCGGCGTTGGACAACCTCGGCCTGCGCCTGACCATGACCGTCCGTGTCGGCCGTGAACTGCGCCAGCAGCTGGTCACCGAGAATACCGGCAAGGCTCCGGCCACCATCACCCAGGCGCTGCACAACTACTTCCGTGTCGGTGACGCCAGCAAGGTCGATGTCGACGGCGTCGACGGCCTGGACTATCTCGACAAGTTCGAGAACTACGCCCAGCCGCGCCGCCAGCAGGGCCCCTGGTCGCTGCGCGACCCGCGCGACCCGGGCCGCAGCGACCGCATCTACACCCAGGCCGGCGGGCACTATGTGCTGCGCGATCCGGTACTCAAGCGCCGCATCGACCTCCGCACCGAAGGCAGCCGCTCGCTGGTGGCATGGAACCCTGGCGCCGAAGCCGCCGCGAAGATGGCCGATGTCGGCGATGGCTGGCGCGACTATGTCTGCCTGGAAGCGGCCAACGCCGGCCCCGATGTGGTCACCGTGGCCCCTGGCGGTCGCCACACGCTGGTGCAGACACTGTCCAGCGCATCTCTGTAACCCGCACAACGCCGACACAGGACGATCTTCAATGCAGGAAGCACAGTGGTATTACGCTCGAAATGGCAGGAGTGAAGGTCCAGTGGACCTGGCCGGCCTGCAGAAGCTGCAGCAGGACGGTGTCATCGCCGGTCACACCCTGCTCTGGTGCGAGGGCATGGCTGGCTGGCAGCCATTGCAGGCGCTGCAGTCGACGGCAACGCCAGCGGCGGACGCCAGCGGTATCGCAGATGGCTGGGCAGCGCCGCCTGTCGGTGAGGCTGCCGTTGCCATAGCGGCCAGCGATGATCCCTACCGCGCACCGGCTGCGCCCGCCACGCCCGATGCCGTTCCACTGGGCGCCGGACTGACTGGCCGGATGGCGCTGTATGCAGCCGTTGTCGGCGGCAACTTCCCGATCTACCGCAAGCGCTGGCGCCTGGATCAGGGCACCGCGAACGCGGCAGGCACCTGGCACTGGCCGGGCTTCCTGTTTGGCGTGATCTGGATGATGTACCGGAAGATGTATCGCATGGCCGCCATCTGGGTTGGCGTACTGCTGGCTTCCAGCGTGATCGAGGCGTTCCTCGATGTGCCTGATGCCCTGTCACTGGTGATCGACCTGGGTATCAGCATCGCCGTGGGTGTCCTCGCCAACAGCTGGTACCTGCACCACTGCCAGCGGGAGATCGCGCGTGCCGAGGCGCTCAACCGCGACGATGAAGCTGCGGTGCGCAGTACGCTGGCGGCACGTGGCGACACCAGCGTGACCGGCGCGGTGATCGCCATTGCCGTTTCCGTCGGCCTGGGTATCCTCGGTGCCGTGTTGACCGGCTGATCCCTTCAGCCAGCCCGCTGCGGCCGCAGCACCCACAGGCAGAGCGTTCCGGCGACCAGGCCCCAGAACGCAGAACCGACACCGGCCAGCGTCATGCCCGAGGCGGTCACCAGGAAAGTGACCAGCGCGGCCTCGCGGTCGCGCTCCACTGCCAATGCGCTGGCCAGGCTGTTGCCGATGGTGCCGAACAGGGCGATGCCGGCCACACAGGCCACCAGTTCCTTGGGAAAGGCAGCGAACAGGGCCGCTACGGTGGCCCCGAACAGGCCGATGACGATATAGAAGGCGCCAGCCGCCATCGCCGCCGTGTAGCGCCGTGCCGGGTCTTCGTGGGCATCACGGCCCATGCAGATCGCCGCGGTGATGGCGGCCAGGTTCAATGCGTAGGCACCGAAGGGCGCCAGCAGCGTGTTGACCACGCCGATCCAGCCGATCACCGGTGACACCGGCGCGTCGTAGCCGGAGGCGCGCATCACCGCCACACCGGGAATGTTCTGCGACGCCATGGTGACCACGAACAGGGGCAGGGCGATGCCGACCATCGCCGTCCACGACAGCGAGGGAGTGACCCATTGCGGTACCGCCAGTTGCAGGTGCACCTGCTGTGCATGCAGCAGACCCTGGCTGGCAGCGATGGCGATGCCGACCAGCAGGGTGGCGATCACCGCATAGCGGGGGAACAGGCGGCGGCCCAGCAGCCACGTAGCGAACATGGCCAATGCCAGCACGCGCTGGGTATTCATCGCCACGAACACGTCCAGCCCGAAGCGCAGCAGTACACCGGCCAGCATGCCGGCGGCCAGGGCCATGGGCACGCGTTTCATCAACCGGGCGAACACTCCCGAGAAGCCGGCGAGCATGCCCAGCACGGCCGCAAGCAGGAACGCACCGGTGGCCTCGGACAGAGAGGCGCCACCCGCACCGACGACCAGCATCGCCGCCCCGGGCGTCGACCATGCGGTGACCACCGGCACCCGGTAGCGTAGTGACAGGCCGATGCAGGTCACGCCCATGCCCAGCCCCAGCGCCCACATCCACGAGGCGATGTGGGCCTGGTCGGCACCCACGGCCTGAGCGGCCTGGAACACGATCACCGCCGAGCTGGCGAAGCCGACCAGCACGGTGATGAAGCCGGCGACGATCGCCGGCATCGAAAGATCGCGCCACCATCCCTGTCGTACCGTCGTGTCCATCGTCTTCCTTCCTGTATGCATCCGACTATAGATAGCGCCTGCGGCGTTGACCGCGCAACGCGCGGGCAACGCCGCCGTGATCGTTGCACGCCCGTTGTGCATGCAGCAGCCGATGCGTTGTCATGCTCCTGAAAAAAATGTGTTGACGAATTCTGCAGGATCTCTAGAATTCGCTCCCTTGCTGCAGCGCGGTGACTTCTTCGGAAGCCGGCAACGCGAACAGCAACGCAACCACCGCCGGACGAGATCATCGAACGAAGGTGTTGACGGACTCGAAAAGTCCGGCATAATAGGCGGCTCGCAACGACGAAAGCCCTTCGGGGCCAACGACGAAGCAGCATCGGCAACAACGTCCACCTCGGTGAGACGGCCTTGAAAAAAGGTGTTGACGAAGCGGAAAAGCCGGCTATAATGGGCGGCTCGCTACGAAGGAAACTTCGCAGCACACGGGAACGGCGCTGAGGCCACTTCCCCGGATCTTTGAAAGTATGCGCAGGTATCTTGTGAAGGCGCCTGCAGGAAGGATGATTGTCCATCTTGCAGACGTTTGATCAAGCAACTATTAATTGTTTTAAAGCAAGCGATACGTTGCCAGAATCAATCATCTGCAGCTTTAAATTTTTGTCTTCGGACAATGCAGTTTTAAGTGAAGAGTTTGATCCTGGCTCAGAGTGAACGCTGGCGGTAGGCCTAACACATGCAAGTCGAACGGCAGCACAGAGGAGCTTGCTCCTTGGGTGGCGAGTGGCGGACGGGTGAGGAATACATCGGAATCTACTTTTTCGTGGGGGATAACGTAGGGAAACTTACGCTAATACCGCATACGACCTACGGGTGAAAGCAGGGGACCTTCGGGCCTTGCGCGATTGAATGAGCCGATGTCGGATTAGCTAGTTGGCGGGGTAAAGGCCCACCAAGGCGACGATCCGTAGCTGGTCTGAGAGGATGATCAGCCACACTGGAACTGAGACACGGTCCAGACTCCTACGGGAGGCAGCAGTGGGGAATATTGGACAATGGGCGCAAGCCTGATCCAGCCATACCGCGTGGGTGAAGAAGGCCTTCGGGTTGTAAAGCCCTTTTGTTGGGAAAGAAATCCAGCCGGCTAATACCTGGTTGGGATGACGGTACCCAAAGAATAAGCACCGGCTAACTTCGTGCCAGCAGCCGCGGTAATACGAAGGGTGCAAGCGTTACTCGGAATTACTGGGCGTAAAGCGTGCGTAGGTGGTTGTTTAAGTCTGTTGTGAAAGCCCTGGGCTCAACCTGGGAACTGCAGTGGAAACTGGACAACTAGAGTGTGGTAGAGGGTAGCGGAATTCCCGGTGTAGCAGTGAAATGCGTAGAGATCGGGAGGAACATCCATGGCGAAGGCAGCTACCTGGACCAACACTGACACTGAGGCACGAAAGCGTGGGGAGCAAACAGGATTAGATACCCTGGTAGTCCACGCCCTAAACGATGCGAACTGGATGTTGGGTGCAATTTGGCACGCAGTATCGAAGCTAACGCGTTAAGTTCGCCGCCTGGGGAGTACGGTCGCAAGACTGAAACTCAAAGGAATTGACGGGGGCCCGCACAAGCGGTGGAGTATGTGGTTTAATTCGATGCAACGCGAAGAACCTTACCTGGCCTTGACATGTCGAGAACTTTCCAGAGATGGATTGGTGCCTTCGGGAACTCGAACACAGGTGCTGCATGGCTGTCGTCGGCTCGTGTCGTGAGATGTTGGGTTAAGTCCCGCAACGAGCGCAACCCTTGTCCTTAGTTGCCAGCACGTAATGGTGGGAACTCTAAGGAGACCGCCGGTGACAAACCGGAGGAAGGTGGGGATGACGTCAAGTCATCATGGCCCTTACGGCCAGGGCTACACACGTACTACAATGGTGGGGACAGAGGGCTGCAAGCCGGCGACGGTAAGCCAATCCCAGAAACCCCATCTCAGTCCGGATTGGAGTCTGCAACTCGACTCCATGAAGTCGGAATCGCTAGTAATCGCAGATCAGCATTGCTGCGGTGAATACGTTCCCGGGCCTTGTACACACCGCCCGTCACACCATGGGAGTTTGTTGCACCAGAAGCAGGTAGCTTAACCTTCGGGAGGGCGCTTGCCACGGTGTGGCCGATGACTGGGGTGAAGTCGTAACAAGGTAGCCGTATCGGAAGGTGCGGCTGGATCACCTCCTTTTGAGCAAAGACAGCATCGTCCTGTCGGGCGTCTTCACAAAGTACCTGCATTCAGAGAATCGCATCGGCCAGGCCGATGTGAGTGTCCCTTTGGGGCCTTAGCTCAGCTGGGAGAGCACCTGCTTTGCAAGCAGGGGGTCGTCGGTTCGATCCCGACAGGCTCCACCATCTAAGCTGTTCCGGAGAGTCTTCCGGGTCTGTAGCTCAGGTGGTTAGAGCGCACCCCTGATAAGGGTGAGGTCGGTAGTTCGAGTCTACCCAGACCCACCATTCTCTGAATGACGCATACAATCGATCTTTATACGCATCGGCACTGTGGCCGGTACGTGTTCTTTTAAAACTTGTGACGTAGCGAGCGTTTGAGATACATCTATCAGACGTGTCGTGAGGCTAAGGCGGGAATCGGAAGATTCCTTATTAATTGAGTCGTTATATTCGTATCCGGGCTTTGTACCCCGGGTCATATATATAACCCGAGGCAACTTGCGGTTATATGGTCAAGCGAATAAGCGCACACGGTGGATGCCTTGGCGGTCAGAGGCGATGAAGGACGTGGCAGCCTGCGAAAAGTATCGGGGCTGGCAACAAGCTTTGATCCGGTAATGTCCGAATGGGGAAACCCACCCGCTTGCGGGTATCCTGCAGTGAATACATAGCTGCTGGAAGCGAACCTGGTGAACTGAAATATCTAAGTAACCAGAGGAAAAGAAATCAACCGAGATTCCGTAAGTAGCGACGAGCGAACGCGGACTAGCCCTTAAGCTGATTTGGTTCTAGGAAAACGCTCTGGAAAGAGCGGCCATAGAAGGTGATAGCCCTGTATCTGAAAGGGCCATTTCAGTGAAGACGAGTAGGGCGGGGCACGTGAAACCCTGTCTGAACATGGGGGGACCATCCTCCAAGGCTAAATACTACTGACCGACCGATAGTGAACCAGTACCGTGAGGGAAAGGCGAAAAGAACCCCGGAGAGGGGAGTGAAATAGATCCTGAAACCGTGTGCGTACAAGCAGTAGGAGCCTCGCAAGGGGTGACTGCGTACCTTTTGTATAATGGGTCAGCGACTTACTGTTCGTGGCAAGCTTAACCGTATAGGGGAGGCGAAGGGAAACCGAGTCTGATAAGGGCGCATAGTCGCGGGCAGTAGACCCGAAACCGGGTGATCTAGTCATGGCCAGGGTGAAGGTGCCGTAACAGGTACTGGAGGCCCGAACCCACGTCTGTTGCAAAAGACGGGGATGAGCTGTGATTAGGAGTGAAAAGCTAATCGAACCCGGAGATAGCTGGTTCTCCTCGAAAGCTATTTAGGTAGCGCCTCATATGTATCCTCTCGGGGGTAGAGCACTGTTATGGCTAGGGGGTCATCGCGACTTACCAAACCATTGCAAACTCCGAATACCGAGACGGACTGTATGGGAGACACACGGCGGGTGCTAACGTCCGTCGTGAAAAGGGAAACAACCCAGACCCACAGCTAAGGTCCCAAATTTTGTGCTAAGTGGAAAACCATGTGGAAAGGCACAGACAGCCAGGAGGTTGGCTTAGAAGCAGCCACCCTTTAAAGAAAGCGTAATAGCTCACTGGTCGAGTCGGTCTGCGGGGAAGATTTAACGGGGCTAAGCACAGAACCGAAGCTTGGGGTGTGCATATTTATATGTACGCGGTAGAGGAGCGTTCCGTAAGCCGTTGAAGGTGGATTGAGAAGTCTGCTGGAGGTATCGGAAGTGCGAATGCTGACATGAGTAACGATAATGCGGGTGAAAAACCCGCACGCCGAAAGCCCAAGGTTTCCTTGCGCAACGTTAATCGGCGCAGGGTGAGTCGGCCCCTAAGGCGAGGACGAAAGTCGTAGTCGATGGGAAGCAGGTTAATATTCCTGCACCTCGCGTAAGTGCGATGGAGGGACGGAGAAGGTTAGGCATACCGGGCGTTGGTTGTCCCGGGGAAAGGCGGTAGGTTTGGATCTTTGGCAAATCCGGGATCCTTCAAGACCGAGCACCGAGACGAGCCTTTATGGCGAAGTTGCTGATACCACGCTTCCAGGAAAAGCTCCTAAGCTTCAGCTTACGCAGACCGTACCGTAAACCGACACAGGTGGGTAGGATGAGAATTCTCAGGCGCTTGAGAGAACTCGGGTGAAGGAACTAGGCAACATGGCACCGTAACTTCGGGAGAAGGTGCACCCTTTTTGGTGGCTCGTGCGAGCTATAGCTGAAGAGGGTCGCAGTAACCAGGCCGCTGCGACTGTTTATCAAAAACACAGCACTCTGCAAACACGAAAGTGGACGTATAGGGTGTGACGCCTGCCCGGTGCTGGAAGGTTAATTGATGGGGTCAGCCGCAAGGCGAAGCTCTTGATCGAAGCCCCAGTAAACGGCGGCCGTAACTATAACGGTCCTAAGGTAGCGAAATTCCTTGTCGGGTAAGTTCCGACCTGCACGAATGGCGTAACGACAGCGGCGCTGTCTCCACCCGAGACTCAGTGAAATTGAAATCGCTGTGAAGATGCAGCGTTCCCGTGGCAAGACGGAAAGACCCCGTGAACCTTTACTATAGCTTTACACTGAACGTTGAGTTCGTCTGTGTAGGATAGGTGGGAGGCTATGAAACCATGGCGCTAGCTGTGGTGGAGCCATCCTTGAAATACCACCCTGTCGTGCTTGACGTTCTAACCTGGGCCCATTATCTGGGTCGGGGACCGTGTATGGTGGGTAGTTTGACTGGGGCGGTCTCCTCCTAAAGAGTAACGGAGGAGCTCGAAGGTACGCTCAGCGCGGTCGGACATCGCGCACTGTGTGCAAAGGCATAAGCGTGCTTGACTGCAAGATCGACGGATCAAGCAGGTAGGAAACTAGGACTTAGTGATCCGGTGGTTCTGTATGGAAGGGCCATCGCTCAACGGATAAAAGGTACTCCGGGGATAACAGGCTGATACCGCCCAAGAGTTCATATCGACGGCGGTGTTTGGCACCTCGATGTCGGCTCATCACATCCTGGGGCTGTAGTCGGTCCCAAGGGTATGGCTGTTCGCCATTTAAAGTGGTACGCGAGCTGGGTTCAGAACGTCGTGAGACAGTTCGGTCCCTATCTGCCATGGGCGTTGGAGATTTGAGAGGGGCTGCTCCTAGTACGAGAGGACCGGAGTGGACGAACCTCTGGTGTTCCGGTTGTCACGCCAGTGGCATTGCCGGGTAGCTATGTTCGGAAGCGATAACCGCTGAAAGCATCTAAGCGGGAAGCGCGCCTCAAGATGAGATCTCCCGGGGCACAAGCCCCTGAAGGAACCATGTAGACTACGTGGTTGATAGGTCAGGTGTGTAAGTACAGCAATGTATTGAGCTAACTGATACTAATGATCCGAGAGGCTTGACCATATAACCTCAAGTTGCCTTGGCCGACATGACATGTCGATAGATCCAAGTGCACGCTACGTCACAAGACCAAACGAGAGGCAGGCGCTCAGGCGCGTCTCTTTGCATCGCAGGCAGCATCATGCCCGCCCCTGCAAGGACACGACGCCCAGGCGACACTCCAACCGCCTCCCTGGTGAAATTAGCGCTATGGAACCACCCGATCCCATCCCGAACTCGGAAGTGAAACGTAGCTGCGCCGATGGTAGTGTGGCCTAAGCCATGCGAGAGTAGGTCATCGCCAGGGTTTATACCCGAAAACCCCGCTGCACATGCAGCGGGGTTTTCCTTTTTGCAAGCCTCAGGTTTCGACCTGGACTTAACGCAACAACTTCACGAAGAGCTTCGAGTTCATCTCACAAGTTGTTGACAAAGCTGAAAAGCCTGCCATAATAGGCGGCTCGCAA
>NZ_CP086598.1:372500-4375000 GCF_020883215.1 Stenotrophomonas sp. SI-NJAU-1 | reverse complement strand
AAACCCACCCGCTTGCGGGTATCCTGCAGTGAATACATAGCTGCTGGAAGCGAACCTGGTGAACTGAAATATCTAAGTAACCAGAGGAAAAGAAATCAACCGAGATTCCGTAAGTAGCGACGAGCGAACGCGGACTAGCCCTTAAGCTGATTTGGTTCTAGGAAAACGCTCTGGAAAGAGCGGCCATAGAAGGTGATAGCCCTGTATCTGAAAGGGCCATTTCAGTGAAGACGAGTAGGGCGGGGCACGTGAAACCCTGTCTGAACATGGGGGGACCATCCTCCAAGGCTAAATACTACTGACCGACCGATAGTGAACCAGTACCGTGAGGGAAAGGCGAAAAGAACCCCGGAGAGGGGAGTGAAATAGATCCTGAAACCGTGTGCGTACAAGCAGTAGGAGCCTCGCAAGGGGTGACTGCGTACCTTTTGTATAATGGGTCAGCGACTTACTGTTCGTGGCAAGCTTAACCGTATAGGGGAGGCGAAGGGAAACCGAGTCTGATAAGGGCGCATAGTCGCGGGCAGTAGACCCGAAACCGGGTGATCTAGTCATGGCCAGGGTGAAGGTGCCGTAACAGGTACTGGAGGCCCGAACCCACGTCTGTTGCAAAAGACGGGGATGAGCTGTGATTAGGAGTGAAAAGCTAATCGAACCCGGAGATAGCTGGTTCTCCTCGAAAGCTATTTAGGTAGCGCCTCATATGTATCCTCTCGGGGGTAGAGCACTGTTATGGCTAGGGGGTCATCGCGACTTACCAAACCATTGCAAACTCCGAATACCGAGACGGACTGTATGGGAGACACACGGCGGGTGCTAACGTCCGTCGTGAAAAGGGAAACAACCCAGACCCACAGCTAAGGTCCCAAATTTTGTGCTAAGTGGAAAACCATGTGGAAAGGCACAGACAGCCAGGAGGTTGGCTTAGAAGCAGCCACCCTTTAAAGAAAGCGTAATAGCTCACTGGTCGAGTCGGTCTGCGGGGAAGATTTAACGGGGCTAAGCACAGAACCGAAGCTTGGGGTGTGCATATTTATATGTACGCGGTAGAGGAGCGTTCCGTAAGCCGTTGAAGGTGGATTGAGAAGTCTGCTGGAGGTATCGGAAGTGCGAATGCTGACATGAGTAACGATAATGCGGGTGAAAAACCCGCACGCCGAAAGCCCAAGGTTTCCTTGCGCAACGTTAATCGGCGCAGGGTGAGTCGGCCCCTAAGGCGAGGACGAAAGTCGTAGTCGATGGGAAGCAGGTTAATATTCCTGCACCTCGCGTAAGTGCGATGGAGGGACGGAGAAGGTTAGGCGTACCGGGCGTTGGTTGTCCCGGGGAAAGGCGGTAGGTTTGGATCTTTGGCAAATCCGGGATCCTCTAAGACCGGCACCGAGACGAGCCTTTATGGCGAAGTCGCTGATACCACGCTTCCAGGAAAAGCTCCTAAGCTTCAGCTTACGCAGACCGTACCGTAAACCGACACAGGTGGGTAGGATGAGAATTCTCAGGCGCTTGAGAGAACTCGGGTGAAGGAACTAGGCAACATGGCACCGTAACTTCGGGAGAAGGTGCACCCTTTTTGGTGGCTCGTGCGAGCTATAGCTGAAGAGGGTCGCAGTAACCAGGCCGCTGCGACTGTTTATCAAAAACACAGCACTCTGCAAACACGAAAGTGGACGTATAGGGTGTGACGCCTGCCCGGTGCTGGAAGGTTAATTGATGGGGTCAGCCGCAAGGCGAAGCTCTTGATCGAAGCCCCAGTAAACGGCGGCCGTAACTATAACGGTCCTAAGGTAGCGAAATTCCTTGTCGGGTAAGTTCCGACCTGCACGAATGGCGTAACGACAGCGGCGCTGTCTCCACCCGAGACTCAGTGAAATTGAAATCGCTGTGAAGATGCAGCGTTCCCGTGGCAAGACGGAAAGACCCCGTGAACCTTTACTATAGCTTTACACTGAACGTTGAGTTCGTCTGTGTAGGATAGGTGGGAGGCTATGAAACCATGGCGCTAGCTGTGGTGGAGCCATCCTTGAAATACCACCCTGTCGTGCTTGACGTTCTAACCTGGGCCCATTATCTGGGTCGGGGACCGTGTATGGTGGGTAGTTTGACTGGGGCGGTCTCCTCCTAAAGAGTAACGGAGGAGCTCGAAGGTACGCTCAGCGCGGTCGGACATCGCGCACTGTGTGCAAAGGCATAAGCGTGCTTGACTGCAAGATCGACGGATCAAGCAGGTAGGAAACTAGGACTTAGTGATCCGGTGGTTCTGTATGGAAGGGCCATCGCTCAACGGATAAAAGGTACTCCGGGGATAACAGGCTGATACCGCCCAAGAGTTCATATCGACGGCGGTGTTTGGCACCTCGATGTCGGCTCATCACATCCTGGGGCTGTAGTCGGTCCCAAGGGTATGGCTGTTCGCCATTTAAAGTGGTACGCGAGCTGGGTTCAGAACGTCGTGAGACAGTTCGGTCCCTATCTGCCATGGGCGTTGGAGATTTGAGAGGGGCTGCTCCTAGTACGAGAGGACCGGAGTGGACGAACCTCTGGTGTTCCGGTTGTCACGCCAGTGGCATTGCCGGGTAGCTATGTTCGGAAGCGATAACCGCTGAAAGCATCTAAGCGGGAAGCGCGCCTCAAGATGAGATCTCCCGGGGCACAAGCCCCCTGAAGGAACCATGTAGACTACGTGGTTGATAGGTCAGGTGTGTAAGTACAGCAATGTATTGAGCTAACTGATACTAATGATCCGAGAGGCTTGACCATATAACCTCAAGTTGCCTTGGCCGACATGACATGTCGATAGATCCAGGTGCACGCTACGTCACAAGACCAAACGAGAGGCAGGCGCTCAGGCGCGTCTCTTTGCAACGCTGGCATCACCATGCCCGCCCCCTGCAAGGACACGACGCCCAAGCGACACTCCAACCGCCTCCCTGGTGAAATTAGCGCTATGGAACCACCCGATCCCATCCCGAACTCGGAAGTGAAACGTAGCTGCGCCGATGGTAGTGTGGCCTAAGCCATGCGAGAGTAGGTCATCGCCAGGGTTTACACCCCGAAAACCCCGCTGCTCACGCAGCGGGGTTTTTCTTTGTGCGCGAGAAACCAAGGGGAGTGCCGGCCGCTGGCCGGCAACCACGTGCGGCCGCGTGATGTTCATGAGGTTGCCGACCAGCGGCCGGCACTACCGGAACTCAATACCCACGCGTAGATGCGGCGCCCAGGGAGTGCCGCATTATGTGGAGCACAGCAGCTGGCGGAGATGCTTCGCCGCAGCGGCAGATGCGCAGGTGTCCCGATCCTCATCATCGTGTCGCGGGCAGCCTTGAACGGATTGCGTTCCTACCCGTTGAGCCAACGAACCCTGCCGCTAGCCACGCCCAACAAAAAGGCGGCGCCCTGCGGGCGCCGCCTTCCATGTAGCAGACGCAGGCCCGGATCAGTCGATCAACGCGGCCTCGCGCCGGCGGAACACCGATACCGCCTGGTTCAGTGCACCGGCCTGCGACTGCAGTTCACGTGCCGCCGCAGTGGCTTCTTCCACCAGCGCCGCGTTCTGCTGCGTGGCCTGGTCCATCTGCACCACCGTCTGGTTGATCTGCTCGATACCGGAGGACTGCTCCTGTGACGCCGCCGAGATCTCGCGCATCAGGTGGCTTACGTTCTCCACGCCGACGACGATGCCCTGCATGCGCTGCCCGGCATCGGCCACCAACTGGGCGCCCTCGCCGACCTGACGTCCTGCCTCGTCGATGAGGGCCTTGATCTCCTGGGCCGCCGCCGCCGATCGCTGCGCGAGCACACGGACTTCGCTGGCGACGACCGCGAACCCGCGCCCCTGCTCGCCGGCGCGGGCTGCTTCAACCGCCGCGTTGAGCGCGAGGATGTTGGTCTGGAAGGCAATGCCGTCGATCACGCCGGTAATGTCGCCGATCCGCTTCGACGCGCCTTCGATGGCCTGCATGGTGTCGACCACCCGCTGCATCGCGTGGTTGCCATCACTGGCTGCGCCCTGGGTGGAGGCGGCCAGCTCGCTGGCCTGGCGCGCATGCGCTGCGTTCTGGCGCACGGTGGCGGTCAGCTCCTCCATCGAGGCGGCCGTTTCCTGCAGATGAGCGGCCTGTCGCTCGCTGCGCTCGGACAGCGCGCCGTTGCCGGCGGCGATTTCGCTGGCGGCCGTGCTGATGGTGGTGGCGCAGTGCTGGATGTGGCCGACCATGCGCGCCAGCTGGCCGGCGGTGGCGTTGGCATCGCGCTGGATCGCGGCGAACGCGCCGTGGTACTCGCCCTGCATGCGACGGTCGAGATCGCCGTTGGCCATCGCCGAAAGCATCTGCCGCACTTCGTCGACGGTGCTGCCCAGTGTGTCCAGCAGTTGGTTGATGCCCCCGGTCAGGCCGTTGAGGAAGCTGGCGCCTTCGCTGGCCTGCAGGCGCTGTTCCAGATCACCCTGCGCGGCGGCATCGACAATCCCGGCGACGGCATTCTCCAGCGTCAGTTCACGGGTGCGATCATGCCATTCCACCGCAAAACCCAGGCGCGCGCCCTGTGCGTCGAACACCGGGGTGACGACCTGGGCGAAGTGCACCGGCCCGATCCGCACCTTGCCGTTGTGTGTCGCCTGCAGCTCATTGAGGATGCCGCGGATGCGGTCAGGGTTGGCATGGAAGCGATGGATGCTGCTGCCGACCAGCCGCTCGGCGTCGAAATCGGGGAAGGCCTGGCGCAGCGTGGCCTGCTGGTTGCGCAGCAGCGCCACCACCGAGCGGTTGACGTAGCGGATGACGTGATCGTTGTCGGCAATCATCATCGCCGTGCACGAGGCATCCAGTGCCTGGCGGATCTGCGCGTTCTCGGCATGTGCTTCGGCCTCGCGGCCGCGCTGCGCCTGCACATGGCGTGCGGTATCGGCCAGCGCGTGGGCCAGGGAACCGGGTGCGTAGTTGCGTGCATCGCTGTGTGCGCCGAGGTCGGCGCCCGTGGCGATGTCACGTGCCAATGCGGCCAGGCGGTGCGGTCCGTGACCCAGCGCCTCACTCTGTTGGCGCAGGCGCGCGGCGGTCTGGCCCAGCACCAGCGTCAGCACCGCCAGGGCCATGGCATTCAACAGCGGCGGCAGGACGGCCGCCCCATCAAGCAACGGCGCCAGCAACGCACCGACACCCACGGCGCCGGCCAGCCACAACGGCATGCGGTCACGCTGGATGAGCAGCACGCCCAGCAGCAGCGCGATGGGCAATGCGGCATTCAATCCGCTGATATGGCAGAGCAGGCTCAACTGCAGTGAAAGCACTACGGCCAGGCCGTTGCGCGCGAGCGGATGGCCGGCCTGGTGCCAGCCCAGCCAGGCGGCTGGCAGCACTGCGGCGGCAACGGCGCTCGCAGCGGGCACCGACGTGCCGCGCATGGCCAGCACAAGACCGATCGCTGCGAACGCCACGCTGCCCAGCAGCAGGCGACGATCGCCTCGCTCGGCCAGCTGTTGCAGATAGGGGAGACGGCCCTGGTCGGGCGGGCGGGAGGACGCAATGGACATCGGCAACTCCTGGATCAACGGACGGCAGCGACCCTGCAACGCCCTGCGCGGATGAGCGCAACGACGGCACGGGCGGGGAATTCGGGGAATGCGGCGCAGGCAGCGACGCGGAGGACGGACACCGTGACCACATCCTGTGGATGACGGTGCAGCAGACGGGACATGCGGTCTTCCTTGCAGAACCAGGAACGAGCCGCAGGCACAAAGGGCCTGCGTGCTGTGGACGCAGGGGCCCACTACCGTTCTATCGGCCGCGCTGGCGCAGAGTGAAGTGCGCGGGGCCGACGATGGTCAGCGTGCGTTGGCGTTTTCGCTCAGGAACGCATCGATGACGGCGGCAATACGCGCCGGGTGTTCCATGTGCAGGTGGTGGTTGCCGGGGAATACCGCCAGGCGGCCATCGCGCAGATGCTGCAGGCGCTCGCTGCGCATCGGCTCGGGATAGTACGACTGTGCAGGCGTGGCATAGATCACCTGGGTAGGACAGGTGATGGCCTGCAGCAGGTTGTCGATCTGGCCTTCGCTGAGGCGGATCGCGGTGGGCAGCATCAGGCGCGGATCGCTGCACCAGCGATAGCCGCCTTCGACCGGCTCGACACCGCGTTCGACCAGCAGGCGTGCGCAGCCTTCGCTGAGCTGGTTGGTCATCATCCGCGCCCGGATCGGTGCAGCCAGATCCGGGAACACGCGCAGCTGCTTGCGTGCCAGTGCTCGGCTGGCGTCGACGTGCTCGCGCAGGCGGCTGGCGGTTTCTTCCTCCGGCCCGCGCAGGCCGCCGAGTGCCTCGATGGCGACCAGACGTTCGATGCGATCACTGACCGCTGCGGCGAGGCTGGCGATGCCGGCACCCATCGAATGGCCGATCAGGGTGAACCGGTCCCAGCCCAGTGCATCGGCGACATCGAGGACATGGGTGATCGCTGCCGGCGTGGTGTACACCGCCCCGATCGGCAGATGCGCGCTGTGGCCGTGCCCGGGCAGATCGATCGCCACCAGGTCCAGGTGCGGCAGATGCGGCGCCAGCGGAACGAAGCTGGCCGCATTGTCGAGCCAGCCGTGCAGGGCCAGCACCCGCGGACCCTCGCCCGGCCGGCGCAGGCCGGCGACGCGGACGCCCGCGACCTGCAGCTCAAACGGCTGCAGGCTCATGCCAGCGAGGCCACGGCCAGCCGAGCCAGTGCGCGGGCGTGTTCCGGTGCGGCGTTGAGGCAGGGGATGTAGCGCATCTGTGCGCCGCGCTCGGCCAGTGTTTCGGTGAAACCCATGGCGACTTCTTCCAGTGTCTCCAGGCAGTCGGTGGCAAACCCGGGGCAGACTACGTCGATCTGCTTCACCCCCGCTTCGGCCAGCTCCCACAGGCTGGGCTCGGCGTAGGGCTGCAGCCAGCGTTCGCGGCCGAAGCGCGACTGGTAACCCAGTTGCCAGTCGTCCGCGCCCAGGCCCAGTGCTGCGGCGATCGCGCGTGCACTGGCCTCGCAGCGCTGCGGATAGGGATCGCCGGCATCGGCAAGGCGCTGCGGAATGCCATGGAAGGAGAACATCAGCTTCTGGCCGCGACCCTGCTGCTGCCAGTAGCGCTGGATCGAGCCGGCAACGGCGGCGACCCAGTCCGGATCGATCGAATAGTCCTGCACCAGGCTCACGGTGACCTGTGGGTTCCTGCGCTGCCAGGCATCCACACGGTCCTCGACCGAGGCCGTGGTGGTGGTCGAATACTGCGGATAGAGCGGCAATACCACGATGCGGCGCACGCCCTCGCTGGCCAGCCGATCCAGTTCGGTGGTGAGCGCGGGTTCGCCGTAGCGCATCGCGTGGCGTACGCGCAGCGTCGGCAGCAATGCTTGCATCGCCTGCGCCAACTGGCGGGTGTGGACCATCAGCGGCGAGCCTTCCGGCAGCCACACCTGGGCGTACTTGGCGGCTGAACGGCTGCTGCGCAGCGGCAGTATCAGACCGCGCAGCAGGGGCTGCCACAGCAGTGCCGGCAGCGAGACCACGCGCCGGTCGGACAGGAATTCGGCCAGATAACGGCGAACGGCGGGAGCCGTCGGCGTCTCGGGCGTGCCTAGGTTGACCGCCAGTACGGCGGTATCGGGTGCGTCGAGCATGGGCGGTATTGTCGCCGATTCCATCGTCACGTCGGCATGCAGGGTTCGGATGGATGTCATCGATAAGGCCAATATGAGCAGGCAACGCTCATTGGGGATTCATCACAACACTACTAATTTCAGTCACTTGCTATATCTTCCTATGGACTGACTTCTGGAGCCTGCCATGCGTCGCCCGATCCAAGCCCTGCTGATCGCCGCCAGCCTGCTGTCCAGCCAGGCCATGGCCGGACCGCAGGAAGACCAGCGCGCCCGCAACGCGGTGCGTGTACTGGCTGAAATCCAGGGAATCCCTGAACAGGGCATTCCGGACAAATTGCTCGACGAAGGCCGCGCGGTCATCGTCATTCCCGACACGATCAAGGCTGGTCTGGTGATCGGCGGCCGTCGTGGCCACGGCCTGATGTCGGTGCGCATGCCCAATGGTGCATGGTCCAACCCGGTATTCATCAAGCTCACCGGCGGCAGCATCGGCTTCCAGGCCGGTGTGCAGTCCTCCGACGTTGTGCTGGTGTTCCGCAATGACCGCAGCCTGGACAACCTCGTCAACGGCAAGTTCACCCTCGGCGCCGATGCTGGCGTGGCCGCAGGCCCGGTGGGCCGCAATGCCGCCGCCGCCACCGATGGCCAGCTGAAGGCCGAGATCTGGTCGTGGTCGCGCGCCCGTGGCCTGTTCGCTGGCGTGGCCCTGGATGGTGCGATCCTGCAGATCGACGATGCTGCCAACCTTGACGCCTACGGCAGCAACACCACCCCGCGGATGATCTTCGAGGGCCGCGCGGCTGGCTCGCCTTCAATGGATGTGGTCGCTTTCCGTGATCGCCTGGAAGAGGCCACCTACGCGGCGCGCAACAACCGCAATGGTGGCAATGACGCACCGCGTCCGGCGGCCGCTGCAGCGCCTGCCCCGCAGCCTGTTCAGGCAGCGCCGGCGGCACCTGCTGAAGCGACCACGGCGCCGCTGCAGGCCGTGCCGCAGACCCCGCCGCCGGCCCAGCAGGGTTTCCAGCCGGTCAACGACGGTGAAATCCGCACTGAAACACTGGGCAACAACTGACTTTCGTCACGCGCGCCGGCTAACAGCCGGTGCGCTATGCTCGGCAATCTGATCACTAACGTAACGAGCGACTTATGGGCAGTTTCAGCATCTGGCATTGGTTGGTCGTGCTCGCCATCGTCCTGCTGGTGTTCGGCACCAAGCGCCTGACCAGTGGTGCCAAGGACCTCGGCTCGGCGGTCAAGGAATTCAAGAAGGGCATGCACGACGACGACAAGCCGAACGCGCAGTTGGGCGACGAGTCGCGCAGCCAGGACGCCTCGCGCACCGCGCAGGACGAGCACGACCGCAAGCCGCGTTGATCCGGAGCGGTTGCGGTGTTTGATATCGGCTTCAGCGAACTGCTGGTGATCGCGGTTGTCGCCTTGGTGGTGCTCGGACCTGAGCGCCTGCCCAAGGCGGCCCGCTTCGCCGGGCTGTGGGTACGCCGCGCGCGCAATCAATGGGATTCGGTCAAGCAGGAACTGGAACGCGAACTGCAGGCCGAAGACATCAAGCGGCAGATGCAGGACGTGCGCCAGGGCATGCAGGACACCGAGAACCAGCTGCGTGCCAGCGGCGAAGCCATGCGCCGCGAAGCCGAGCAGATGCAACAGCACAGCGACACACTGGCGCAGCAGGTGCGTGCACCGGCCCCGGCCGAACAGCCCCCACATCTGGCGGATGCGCCCGAGCCGGGGGTGGCGTCGACTGAAGGTGCAGCCATTACGCCCGCCACCGCTGAAGCTGCGGGCGATGCCGTTGCTGATACCGCGACCGAAACGCCCGCGCGCACGGAGCGCCCGTCATGAGCGAACACGACTTCGGCGAAAGTTCGCTGGTGGAACACCTGGTTGAACTGCGCTCGCGCCTGGTGCGTGCGCTGCTGGGGCTGGGCGTTGTGCTGCTGGGCCTGCTGCCGTTCACCCAGAAGCTTTACAACGCACTGGCCGAGCCGCTGATCTCGCAGTTGCCCAATGGGCAGACGATGATCGCCACCAACCCGGCCGGCGCCTTCTTCGCGCCGTTGAAGCTGACGTTCTTCGTGGCCCTGTTCGTGGCCGTGCCATGGCTGCTGTACCAGCTGTGGGCCTTCGTCGCGCCGGGCCTGTATGCACGCGAGAAGCGCCTGGCGATGCCGTTGCTGGTCTCCTCGGTGCTGCTGTTCTACACCGGCTGCGCCTTTGCCTATTTCCTGGTGCTGCCGGCGGTCTTCCACTTCCTCACCACCTTCAGCCCGGAAGTGATCGCGATCACGCCGGATGCGAATGCCTACCTGGATTTCGTGCTGGCGATCTTCTTCGCCTTCGGCGGCAGCTTCGAGCTGCCGGTGGCGATGGTGATCCTGGTGCTGCTGGGCTGGATCACGCCGCAGCAGTTCAAGGAAGGACGCGGCTACGCGATCGTCGGCATCTTCGTGCTCGCTGCGATCCTGACTCCGCCGGACGTGGTGTCGCAGCTGATGCTGGCGATCCCGATGTGCCTGCTGTACGAGCTGGGCATCCACGCCGCGCGCTGGCTGGTGCCGTCTTCGGTGGTCAAGAAGCCTGCGGCCTGATCCCCGGTAGCGCCGGGCCATGCCCGGCGTTCGTGGGGAGGTGACATCCATCCGCCGGGCATGGCCCGGCGGCGCTACCGTTGAGCCCCGCTCAAGCGTGGAAGACGTCGTTGGCAGGCGGTGACTGCGGTACCGGCGGTGCGCCGCGGCTGCCGCGATGCACGAACATCTGCTTCCAGGCCGCATAGACGGCGCCGACATACAGCGGCATCAGCACCGTGGTGAACACCAGCTGCGCGATGAAGGCCGCCGCCAGCGGGCCGCCCAGCAGCATGCCGAGCTGGACCACGATCACGAACAGCACATAGACGCAGAACGCGGCGATCAGGCCGAGCACGGTGAACACGGCGGTGGCGCCGATGTTCTCGATGCAGCCCTGCAGGCTCAGGCGCAGCGCGTGCATGCCGCTCTGGCGGTCGAACACCACCAGTGCCGGCTGGGTGAACATCGCCAGGGTCAGCGCCACGGCGGTGCAGAACACCAGCAGCATCCACAGCGCGATGCGCTGCGCGGGCAGGTTGGCGACCAGTTCGGCGGCGGTTTCCGGGCTGATCTGCTGCCCGCTGCGGCCGAGTTCCTGCATCTTGGTCATGGTGTCGCTGAAGGCGGTGAAGCCCTCGCGGCCGATCATCAGGTACAGCAGCGCGCCCAGCAGCAGCACGGCCAGCACCTGGATCGCCAGCGGCACCAGCAGGTGGCTGACACGACGGTCGCGGATCGGCTGCAGCAGATGGGTGGCCAGGCCGGGACGGCCCTGGTCGATCTCACCCATGGCGTACAGCATGCCGCCGAACATCACCGGTGAAATCACCAGCGTCATCATCTGCAGGGCCAGGCCGGCGGTACCGGGCAGCATCGTTCCCAGCAGGGTGACCACCCAGTTCACCAGCAGCCAGGTCAGGCCGATCCGGGCCAGCTGCAGCGGCGCACGCCGATACAGCGAGAACGTATCCAGCAACCACTGGGCGCCCGCCGAGGCTGGCAGCTTGCGAATCTCTTTCATGGACATCCGGGGAGGGACAGGAGGGGCCGGGCGGTGTGCCCGTGCCGCCGATTATCCCTGTTTTGCCACCGGCTGGGCTGAAGACTGCCGGGCCTGGCGGACAAAGCGCCGCAACAGCTGGCGCGCCAGCGGCGCGGCGCTGACCGCGCGCTCGATGCTGCGCGCGCAACCGCCATGACGGCCGATGCAGTCGGCGCGTGCGCGCACGTAGCCACGCATGTGGTGGGTGGCAAATTCCGGATGGAACTGCACGCCCCAGGCCTGGCGGCCCCAGCGGAAGGCATGGCAGCCATCCAGCGGCGAGCGCGCCAGCACGGCGGCACCTTCGGGTACGCGCAGCACGGTCTGCAGATGGGTGGCGTGGGCCGCGAAGTGGCTCGGCAGGCCCTGGAACAACGGGTCCTGCGCGGCCTGCGGGTCCAGTGCCAGCTCAATCGTTCCCGATTCGCGCCCGGCGGGGTTGTAGGCCACTTCGCCGCCCAGCGCGTGGGCCAGCAGCTGGTGGCCGTAGCAGATGCCGAACACCGGCACGTCGTCGTGCGCGGTCTGCCGCAGCCAGGCGGCACTGCGTTCGCTCCATTCGGCGTGGTCGGTGACGAAGGCCGCCGAGCCGGTTACCAGCACGCCGGCGAACTGGCGTGGATCGGGCAGGTCGGCACCATGCTCGACGTCGACCACGACGGTTTCGTGTTCTTCCAGCCCGGCGGCGACCCGGATCCAGTGCGGAAAGCGCCCGTAGCGGCGCAGCGACGGCACGGGGCGGCCGGTTTCAAGGATCAGGAAGGGCGCTGGATTCATCCGGGGGAGGCAGTACGGACAGGACTTCCTCGATTGTAGTCAGCCCCTGTGCCACCTTTTCAAGCCCAGCCTGGCGCAGGGTTCGCAGTCCTTCAGCACGCGCGGCACGGTTGAAACCGGCCAGATCCATGTCCGCGCGGATCAGCCCGCGCAGGCGCGAGCCCAATGGCAGCAGCTCATACAGGCCGATGCGGCCGAGGAATCCGGTGCGCCGGCACTCCAGGCAACCGACCGGCCGACAGGGCGTGGCGGTATCTGGATATGCAGCTTCGCTATCAGCCAGCACCGCCCAATCGGCCCGGCCGAGGGTGTGCGGCTGCTTGCAGTGCGGGCACAGGGTGCGCACCAGGCGTTGGGCGAGGATGCCGTTGACGGTGGATGACAGCAGGTAATGCGGTACGCCCAGGTCGAGCAGGCGGGTGATGGCCGAGGGCGCGTCGTTGGTGTGCAGGGTGGACAGCACCAGGTGGCCGGTCAGCGAGGCCTGCACCGCCATCTGCGCGGTTTCCAGGTCGCGGATCTCGCCGATCATGATGATGTCCGGGTCCTGCCGCAGCAGGGTGCGCACACCGCTGGCGAAATCCAGGTCGATGTTGGTCTGCACCTGCATCTGGTTGAATTCCGGCGCGATCATCTCGATCGGGTCTTCCACCGTGCAGACGTTGACGTCCGGCGTGGCCAGCCGCTTCAGGGTGGAATACAGGGTGGTGGTCTTGCCCGAACCGGTCGGGCCGGTGACCAGCACGATGCCGTGCGGGCGCTCGACCAGGGCGGTCCAGCCGGCCGCTTCCTGCGGGCTGAAGCCGAGCTGGTCGATGCTCTTGAAGGCCGCCTCCGGGTCGAAGATGCGCATCACGCATTTCTCACCGAAGGCGGTCGGCATGGTCGACAGGCGCATTTCCACTTCACGGCCGCCGGGCGAGCGGGTCTTGATGCGACCATCCTGCGGGCGCCGGCGCTCGGCCAGGTCCATGCGTCCGAGCACCTTGATACGGCTGACCACGGCGGTCATCACCGCCGGTGGCACTTCGAACACCTTGTGCAGCACGCCGTCGATGCGGAAGCGCATGCGGCCCATGTCGCGGCGGGGCTCCAGGTGGATGTCCGAGGCGCGCTGCTCGTAGGCGTACTGCAGCAGCCAGTCGACGATGTGCACGATGTGCTGGTCGTCGGCATTGACGTCGCCGGTGCGGCCCAGTTCCACCAGCTGCTCGAAGCTGGGCAGGGTGGTGTTGGCCTCACCCCGTACGTCGCCACGGGCACCGCGCACCGAGCGGGTGACGCCGAAGAACTCCATGGTGTAGCGGTGCAGGTCCAGCGGATTGACCACCGCCAGTTCGATGCGCAGGCGGGTCAGGTGCTGCAGGTCGCGCAGCCATTCCTGTGCCAGCGGCTCGCTGGTGGCCACCAGCACGCGTTCGCCATCCACCGCCAGCGGCAGGAAGCGATGGCGGCGCGCGTAGGCGTGCGAGGCCACGGCGGTGACCGAGGCGACGTCGACCCGGGTCGGATCGATGCGCAGGTAGCGGCTGCCGGTGCGCTGGGCCAGCCACTCGGTGAGGCGTTCCAGATTGAGGTCGCCGCCGTCGCTGGCAGCCAGCTTGAGGTTGGACAGCAGCACCAGTGGATGCACTTCACTGGCATTGCGGGCGCCCTGTGCGGAAAAACGGATGCGCTCGCGCTCGTGCGCAGCCACCACGCCGTCGGCCAGCAGGGCCGCCGCAACCTGTTCGAACTGCAGGCGACCGGGCGGCAACGGTGCCGCGCCAGGCTCGCCGGGCGTGCCCGTGGGCAGCCGATGTTCCATCCACCTGCTCCTTCCGGGTACGGAATGCCCCGCAGGTCGGCCGTTATACTAGCGCACCCCTTTGCCGGCCAAGACTCGTCCGC
Organism: Stenotrophomonas sp. SI-NJAU-1; assembly: GCF_020883215.1. Taxonomy (NCBI): domain Bacteria; kingdom Pseudomonadati; phylum Pseudomonadota; class Gammaproteobacteria; order Lysobacterales; family Lysobacteraceae; genus Stenotrophomonas; species Stenotrophomonas sp. SI-NJAU-1. Next base: position 4,361,077 of record NZ_CP086598.1, on the reverse strand, counting down.
ATGTCCGCGACCCCGACCGTTCCGATCACCTTCCAGGGCCTGATCCAGACCCTGAACCAGTTCTGGGCCCAGCAGGGCTGCGTGCTCATCCAGCCGCTCGACCTGGAGGTGGGCGCCGGTACGTTCCACCCGGCCACCTTCCTGCGTGCGATCGGTCCGGAAACCTGGAACGCGGCCTACGTGCAGCCGTCGCGGCGCCCGACCGATGGCCGCTACGGCGAGAACCCGAACCGCCTGCAGCGCTACTACCAGTACCAGGTGGCGATGAAGCCGGCACCGGACAACATCCAGCAGCTGTACCTGGATTCGCTGAAGGCGGTGGGCATCGATCCGCTGGTGCACGACCTGCGTTTTGTCGAGGACAACTGGGAATCGCCGACCCTGGGCGCCTGGGGCCTGGGCTGGGAAGTCTGGCTCAACGGCATGGAGGTGACCCAGTTCACCTACTTCCAGCAGGCCGGTGGCCTGGAGTGCAGGCCGGTGCTGGGCGAGATCACCTACGGTCTCGAGCGCCTGTGCATGTACCTGCAGAACTGCGACAACGTCTACGACCTGGTGTGGACCTACGGCCCGGATGGGCAGCCGGTGACCTACGGCGACGTCTACCACCAGAACGAGGTGGAGCAGAGCACCTACAACTTCGAATACGCCGACGTGGAAGAAATGTTCCACCGCTTCGATGCCTGCGAGCGCGAAGCGCAGAAGCTGGTGGAAGTGAACCTGCCGCTGCCGGCCTACGAACAGGTGATGAAGGCCAGCCACACCTTCAACCTGCTCGATGCGCGCCGTGCGATCAGCGTGACCGAACGCCAGCGCTACATCCTGCGCGTGCGCGCGCTGGCCCAGGCGGTGGCCAAGGCCTACTACGAGCAGCGCGAGAAGCTGGGCTTCCCGGGCGCGAAGAAGGCCTGACGGCCCGTTCTCCCATCACGCGTTTCACCTACTACCCCAGGGGCGCCGGCCGCGTCGCGCGCTGCGCCCCCACCACAGGATCGAACCGATGAGCCACTTGTCTCCCCTGCTGATTGAACTGGGCACCGAAGAGCTGCCGGTCAAGGCACTGCCGGGCCTGGCCCAGGCCTTCTTCGACGGTGTTGTCGACGGCCTGCGCAAGCGCGGCGTGGAACTGGAGCTGGGCGATGCACGCCCGCTGTCGACCCCGCGCCGCCTGGCCGTGCTGCTGCCGGGCGTTGGCCTGGAGCAGCCGGAACAGCACAGCGAAGTGCTGGGCCCGTACCTGAACATCGCGCTGGACGCCGAAGGCCAGCCGACCAAGGCGCTGCAGGGGTTCGCGGCCAAGGCCGGGATCGACTGGACCGCGCTGGAAAAGACCACCGACAACAAGGGTGAGCGCTTCGTGCACCGTGCGGTGACCCCGGGCGCGCGCACCGCTGCGCTGCTGCCGGAGATCCTGCGCGAGGCCATCGCCGGCATGCCCATTCCCAAGCCGATGCGCTGGGGCGACCACAGCTGGGGCTTCGCGCGCCCGGTACACTGGCTGGTGCTGCTGCACGGCGGTGACGTGGTCGAGGCCGAACTGTTCGGCCTGAAGGCCGACCGCATGAGCCGCGGCCACCGCTTCCTGCACGACAAGACCGTGTGGCTGACCCAGCCGCAGGACTATGTGGAATCGCTGCGCGCCGCCTTCGTGCTGGTTGACCCGGCAGAGCGCCGCCAGCGCATCGTCGCCGAGGTGGAAGCCGCTGCAGCCACCGCCGGTGGCAGCGCGCGCATCAGCGAGGACAACCTGGAGCAGGTGGTGAACCTGGTCGAGTGGCCGTCGGCGGTGCTGTGCAGCTTCGAGCGCGCGTTCCTGGCGGTGCCGCAGGAAGCGCTGATCGAGACGATGGAGATCAACCAGAAGTTCTTCCCGGTGCTGGATGACGGCGGCAAGCTGACCGAGAAGTTCATCGGCATCGCCAACATCGAGTCCAAGGACGTGGCCGAAGTGGCCAAGGGCTATGAACGGGTGATCCGCCCGCGCTTCGCCGATGCCAAGTTCTTCTTCGACGAAGACCTGAAGCAGGGCCTGCAGGCGATGGGTGAGGGCCTGAAGACGGTGACCTACCAGGCCAAGCTGGGCAGCGTGGCCGACAAGGTCGCGCGCGTGGTGGCGCTGGCCGAGGTGATCGCGCCGCAGGTCGGCGCCGATCCGCTGCTGGCCAAGCGTGCCGCGCAGCTGGCCAAGAACGACCTGCAGTCGCGCATGGTCAACGAGTTCCCGGAACTGCAGGGCATCGCCGGTCGACACTACGCGGTGGCCGGTGGCGAGTCGCCGGAGATGGCGCTGGCCATCGACGAGGCCTACCAGCCGCGCTTCGGCGGTGATGACATCGCGCTGTCGCCGCTGGGCAAGGTGCTGGCGATCGCCGAGCGTGTGGACACCCTGGCCGGCGGTTTCGCTGCGGGCCTGAAGCCGACCGGCAACAAGGACCCGTTCGCCCTGCGCCGCAACGCGCTGGGCCTGGCCCGCACGATCATCGAAAGCGGCTTCGAGCTGGACCTGCGCGCGCTGCTGGCCAGCGCCAACGCCGGGCTGGCCGCGCGCAACGTGCAGGCCGACGTGGCTGAGCTGTACGACTTCATCCTCGACCGCCTGAAGGGCTATTACAGCGACAAGGGCGTGCCGGTCAGTCACTTCAACGCGGTGGCCGAGCTGAAGCCGGCCTCGCTGTACGATTTCGACCGCCGCCTGGATGCGATCGGAACCTTCGCGGCGCTGCCGGAAGCCGAGGCGCTGGCTGCGGCCAACAAGCGCATCCGCAACATCCTGCGCAAGGCCGAAGGCGATGTCCCGGGCCAGATCGATGCGGCCCTGCTGCAGGAAGATGCCGAGCGCGCGCTGGCCGAAGCTGTGACTGCCGCCATCGACGATACCGGCGCCAGCCTGCACCAGAAGGACTACGTGGCCGTGCTGGCGCGCCTGGCCCGCCTGCGTCCGCAGGTCGATGCGTTCTTCGACGGGGTGATGGTCAATGCCGAGGATCCGGCATTGCGCGGCAACCGCCTGGCGCTGTTGACGATGCTGGGCGAGCGCCTGGGCAAGGTCGCGGCGATCGAGCACCTGTCCAGCTGATCGCCCGCGATGGGTAGCGCCGGGCCATGCCCGGCGGTTGTTCTGCAGGCCGCGCTGCGCGCTCGCCGGGCATGGCCCGGCGCTACCCGGTGATGTCCATCGGAGTCATCGTCGGCATCACACACGATGCCGACGTCCGCGCATGCGGTCGCGATGATCGCCACAAAGGCGCGCATTTTGACCGCCACTTAACAACCGATCCGGATTGGCGTGATGCATTTCGCATCGTCACCTCCGGTCGGTATGCTGTGGCGCATGCAGCCAACGAAATACGCCCTGCCGCTGATGGTCCTGTCGCTTGCCGCCACTTCCGTGGCCCATGCGCGCGGCACCATCGACAAGGTGGACATCAAGGGATTGGACAAGGGCGACGACGCCGCGATCATCGAGAACATCCAGGAATCGCTGACGCTGTTCGACACGATCGGCAAGGAGCAGGGTGAGTCCCGTCTGGAATACCTGCTGTCGCAGGCCGAGCGGCAGACCCGCCAAGCGCTGGAACCGTTCGGGTACTACAACCCGGTGATCAAGGTCGAGGCGCCACGCCAGGACGAGCACGTCACCGTGCTGATCCATGTCGACAAGGGCCCGCCGGTGCTGGTGCGCCGCGAGCATATCGACATCACCGGTCCGGCGATGTACGACCAGTACCTGCAGGACGACCTGGCCGCGTTCAAGCCGCGCAAGGGCCAGCGCTTCGAGCATACCCAGTACGAAGCCAGCAAGATCACCGTGACCCGGCGCCTGGCCGAGCGCGGCTACTTCGACGCCGACTACACCCAGCGCCAGGTGCAGATCACCCGTGCGGACAACGCTGCCGACATCGACCTGACCTGGGACAGCGGCCGCCGCTACAACATGGGCCCGGTGACCTTCGAGCAGAACTATTTCGACGACAAGCTGTTTGACCCGCTGGTGTACTGGGACCAGGGCAGCTATTTCCACGAAGGCAAGCTGGACCGCCTGCGCGAGTCGCTGACCAAGCTCGACTACTTCAGCGTGATCGACATCCAGCCGCGCCCGGACCAGGCCGATGAAAACGGCGAGGTGCCGGTCGATGTGAAGCTGACGCGGGCCAAGCGCAGCATCTATTCCTACGGCCTGAGCTACGGCAGCGAAAGTGGCGCCGGTGTGCGTGGTGGCCTTGAACGGCGCTACCTGAACAGTCGCGGCCACAAGATGAACACCCAGCTGGACTATGCGCAGAAGCGCAAGAGCCTGATCACCAGCTACCGCATTCCGGCGTTCAACTGGCTGGATGGCTGGTACACCTTCGCCGCCAGTGCCTACGACGAGCAGACCGACTACATCGATCTGCGCAACTTCAAGCTGATTGCCAGCCGCAGCGGCGAGATCAACGAGAACTGGACCGCCATCGCCTCGATCAACGCGCTGCGCGAGCGCTGGCGCTATGCCTCGGGCACCGAATTCACCGATGCGGTCTACAACACGTCCACGCTGGTCTACCCGCAGATCGTGGCCGACTACGTGAAGGTGGATGACGAGCTGTTCCCGCGCAGTGGCATCAGTGGCACCGCGACGGTGCGTGCCGGCGTCGAAGGCGTCGGTTCGGACACCAGCTTCGTGCAGGCCAATGCCGTGCTGCGCTGGTACATCCCGGTGGGGCCTACCAATCGCCTGATCCTGCGCGGCGAAGGCGGCACCACCTGGACCAGCGACCTGGTGGCGATGCCGCCCAGCCTGCGCTACTTCGCCGGTGGCGACCGCAGCATCCGCGGCTATGCCTACCGTGAGGTCGGCCCGCGCACGCCGAAACCGGACAAGTACGCGCTTGGTGCCAAGCACCTGGTGGTCGGCTCGGCCGAGTACGAGCATTACTTCAATGGCGGTCCGTGGGGTGCAGCGGTGTTCGTCGACACCGGCAGCGCCTTCGATACCGACATCGACCTGCACACCGGCGTCGGCTTCGGCGTGCGCTGGAAATCGCCGGTGGGCCCGGTGCGGGTCGATATCGCTCACGGTCTGAACAACCCTGATTCGCAGTTCCAGCTGTACCTCAACATCGGAGCGGACCTGTGAGCACGCCCGCACCGGCTCCGTCGCCGAACACGCCGCCGCGGCGCGTGCGCTTCTACCGTCGTCGCCGCTTCTGGGCATGGTCCGGCGCGGGCGTGGTCGGCCTGGTGCTGGTCGCCCTGCTGGCCGTGTACTGGCTGCTGCAGACGGTGGCCGGCCGCGATGTGCTGCTGGCGCAGGTGGTGGCGCGCCTGCCGGTGGGTGCCAGCTTTACCTGGGACAAGGTCGAGGGCCCGGTGGCCGGACCGCTGACCCTGTACAACGTCGACTTCCGCTACGACGACATCCATTTCCACGCCGAGCGCGCGCACCTGGAGCCGGACCTGCGCCCGCTGCTGGGCCGCAAGCTGCTGCTGGACAAGCTGGAGCTGACCAACGCCACGCTCAACCTGGCCAAGAGCGATGAGCCGTTCAAGCTGCCGTCGTGGCCCGATTCGCTGCCGCAGATCGAAATGCCGCTGGCGATCCAGGCCGATGTGATCACCATCGACAGTTTCCGCATCAGCCAGGCCAACGAGCCGCTGATCGACATCAGCCGTGTGCGCGGTGGCATCGAGATCGCCAATGGCGAGTTCCAGGCGCGCAAGCTGGTGGTGGACAGCGACATGGGCAATTTCACTGCCCAAGGCCGCTACATCCCGGCCAAGGACTACGACACCGACGTCACCGTCACCGCGGTGCTGCCGGCGCCGCGCGGGCGTACCGCGGCCACGGTCGGCCTGGTCGCGCGCGGTGACCTGGCGCATATGGAAGTGGCGCTGGCCGGTCGCGCACCGAAGCCGCTGCACGCGATGCTGGTGTTCGATGGCCGCACCGATCCGACCTGGAACGCGACCGTACGCAGCGACGAGCTGGACTTGGCGCTGTTGTCGCCGGCATTGGCCAGCTCGGCCATCGCACCGCTGGCATTGGACTTCACCGCCTCCGGCAAGGGCGGCAACGCCAACCTGCATGGCCGGGTGAAGCAGGGTGAGCAGGAACTGGAGCTGGCGCCCTCGGTGGTTTCGCTGCAGGACCAGGTGCTGAAGGTCTCGCCGCTGGTGGTCAAGGGCCTGGGCGGCGAAGCACGCCTGGAAGGTACCGCCGATTTCAGCCAGGAAGAGCAGCAGAAGCTGAACTTCTCGGTGATCGCGCAGGACCTGACCTGGGTGCCGGCACCGGACCCGAACACCGCCGGCAGCTCGCCGGTGCCGGTGACGCTGAAGGAAGCGCGCTTCGGCCTGGCCGGTACCTTGAAGGCGTGGGCGGCGATCGGCCGTGCAGATGTCGAGCGCGAAAAGCAGAAGGCGCAGCTGCGCTTCGATGTGCGTGGCAACGATCAGGCTGCGGAGATCCGCGAACTGCAGGCGCAGACCCCAGGTGGCCAGCTGCAGGTGGAAGGCAAGGTGGCCTGGGCACCGCAGCTGGACTGGGATGCCAAGGCCACGCTGAAGGATTTCGACCCGGGCTACTTCGCACCGGGCTGGGATGGCCGTCTGTCCGGCAATCTCGCGTCCAAGGGACGCCAGCTGCCGCCGCCGGCCAATGCGCCGCCGGGCACTGCGGGCACGCTGGAGGCCACGGTGGACCTGCCGTCGCTGAAGGGCATCCTGCGCCAGCGCAATGTGGATGCCCAAGGCAAGTTCGCCCTGCAGGGTGAACAGGGCCAGGGTGAATTGAAACTGGCCGTCGGCAGCAGCCGGGTGACCGCCTCCGGCAAGGTCGGCGACCGCCTGGACATCGATGCGCGCTTCGAGCCGCTGCAGCTGAGCGATCTGCTGCCCGGCGCCGATGGCGGCCTGCGTGGCCAGGTGCAGGTGAAAGGCCCGCGCGATGCACCAGACATCACTGCAGATCTGGTCGGCAACAATCTCGACTGGGACGGCTATGGCGCTGAAAGCCTGAGCATCAAGGGCCGCCTGCCGTGGCGTGGCGACAGTGGCACGCTGGCGATACAGGGCCAGCAGGTCAATGCCGGCATGCTGCTGGAACGCTTGAACATCGATGCGCAGGGCAGTGTCTCCAACCTGCGCCTGGCCGCACAGACCCGCAACGAACTGGGGGCGATCGAGCTGCAGGGCAGCGTTCGCCAGCAAGGCGAACAATGGCGTGGCGAACTGGCCACGCTGCGCATCGCACCGGTGAAGGGCGATGCGTGGGCACTGCGCGCGCCCGCGGCATTCGCCATCAACGGCAGCACCTACACGCTGGGCGAAACCTGCCTGGGCGCTGCGACCGGTGGCGCCCTGTGCGCGCATGCCAACTGGCCGCGCGAAGGCCTGGTGTTGCGCGGCGATGCGTTGCCGCTGGCGCTGGTGCAGCCGTGGTTGCCGCCACAGTCCGGCCGGCGCATCTACCTGCGTGGCGAACTCAACCTGGACGCGCAGATCCGTCCGCGTGGCAACGCATGGGAAGGGCATGTGGAAGTCCGCTCGGCCGAAGGTGGCGTACGCCTGGGCGAGAACCGCAACACCGGCGCGGGCGATGCCAACCGTGGCGAGCTGGTGCGCTATGACCAGTTCTCGCTGAAGCTGGACATGACCCCGGCCAGCATCAAGGGCTACCTGGGCATGGGCTTCCAGGGCAACGGCTTCGTCGATGCGAAGATGCAGACGGGTTGGGAACCGAGTGCGCCGCTCAACGGCGAGCTCTACCTCAACATGTCGCGCCTGTACTGGCTGGAACTGTTCTCGCCGGATGTGGTGCGCCCGACCGGCCTGATCGAAGGCCACGTGAGCCTGCGTGGCACGCGCGGCCAGCCGTCGCTGGGCGGTGATGCGCAGCTGAGCAACTTCAAGGGCGAGTTCCCGGCGCTGGGCCTGACCTTCGACCAGGGCAAGGGCAGCTTCGTCGCCCAGCCCGACGGGTCGGCCAAGATCACCGCGCAGGCCAATTCGGGCAAGGGCACGCTGTATGTCGACGGCGGCCTGTCCTGGTTCGGCGATGCACAGCCGCTGCAGCTGAAGATCCACGGCGAGAATGTGCTGCTGTCCAACACCAGCGAGCTGCGCATCATCGCCAATCCCAACCTGGACTTCACCCTGGCCAAGGCCGCGATGGAGCTGCGCGGAACGGTGCACGTGCCCGAGGCCGACATCGATCTGGAGCGCCTGGACCGTGGCACCTCGGTGTCCGAGGACGTGGTGGTGCTGGACCCGGCCGATCCGGAAGAGTCGCGCACCTCGCCGCTGGACATGGAGCTGGCCGTCAGCCTGGGCGACAAGGTCAAGATGAGCGGCTTCGGCCTGAAGGGCGCGCTGACCGGCAGGATGCAGGTCTGGGCCAAGCCCGGCCGCGAGATGACCGCAAACGGTGGCCTGGAAGTCAGTGGCCGCTACAAGGCCTATGGCCAGGACCTGACCATCACCCGCGGCAACCTCAACTGGAACTACAACGCGGTGTCCGACCCGCGCATCAACATCCGCGCCGAGCGCCGGATCGGTGATGTCACCGCCGGCATCGACGTGACCGGGCGCGCGCAGCAACCGCGCGCCGATGTCTGGTCCGATCCGGCGATGTCGCAGTCCGAAGCACTGGGTTACCTGGTGCTGGGGCGCAGCCTGACCGGTGCCAGCAGCGACCAGACCCAGCAGGTGAACGCCGCATCGGCTGCGCTGTCGGCCGGCAGCGGGCTGCTGGCTTCGCAGCTGGGTGCCAAGCTCGGCCTGGACGATGCCGGCGTCAGCCAGTCGCGCGCGCTGGGCGGCTCGGTGATCGGTGTGGGCAAGTACATTTCGCCCAAGCTGTACGTGGGCTACGGCGTGTCGCTGGTGGGTGCCGGTTCGGTGATCACGCTGAAGTACCTGCTGCGCCGCGGTTTCGACGTGGAAGTGGAGTCGAGCACGGTGGAAAACCGTGGCTCGTTGAACTGGCGGCGGGAAAAATAACGGTGTGGTAGTGCCGGCCGCTGGCCGGCAACTGCACCGTATTTCCCGGGTTCGGTGGGTTGCCGGCCACAGGCCGGCACTACCGCGCACGCAGACCCAACCATCGGCCGTTGCCCCATCCGGCCCCAGCGGCTATGGTCCCGGGCTGTTCTGTCGTACCGGATTGCCTCATGTCGCCACGCAAAGCCCTTCCCACCGCCCTGGCCCTGGGCCTGACCCTCGTCGCTGGCGCCCATGCCGACGAAGGCATGTGGATGCCGACGCAGCTGCCGGAGCTGGCCAAGCCGCTGCAGGCGGCCGGCTTCAAGGGCAACCCGGCCGATCTGGCCAACGTGACCGCGCCGCCGCTGAGTGCGGTCGTGCGTGCCGGCGGTGGCACCGGCTCGTTCGTGTCGGCTGATGGCCTGCTGCTGACCAACCACCACGTGGCGATGGGCGTGATCCAGTACAACAGCTCGCCCGAGCACAACTTCATCAACGATGGCTTCATCGCCAAGGGGCGCGCCGACGAGCGTCCGGCCAATCCGGACTTCCGCGTGCTGGTGACCGTCGGCTTCGACAAGGTGACCGACCAGGTGCTGGCACAGGCCAAGGGCAAGACCGGCCGCGCGTACTTCGACGCGGTGGATGCAGCCAGCAAGCAGATCGTGGCCGAGTGCGAGAAGGACGGCAGCGTGCGCTGCTCGGTGGCCAACATGTATTACGGCACCGACTTCTACCGCATCGCCCAGCTTGAGCTGAGCGACGTGCGCCTGGTCTACGCGCCGCCGCGCGCGATCGGCAACTACGGCGATGAGATCGACAACTTCATGTGGCCGCGCCACACCGGCGACTTCACCCTGCTGCGGGCCTACGTGGGCAAGGACGGCAAGCCGGCCGCCTACAGCAAGGACAACGTGCCCTACCGAGCCCCGGCGCACCTGCAGATGTCGGTGGAAGGCCCGAAGGAGGGCGACTACGCGATGCTGGCCGGCTACCCGGGCATCACCTACCGCCATCGCACCGCCGCCGAGTTCGCTGGCCAGATCGATACCGTGCTGCCGCGCCGGGTGTCGGTGTTCCAGCAGATGATCGACACCATCGAAGCGGCCAGTGCCAAGGATGCGCAGGCGCGTACCCGTTATGCCTCGCAGCTGCAGTCGCTGAAGAACAACCGCAAGCGCGCTGCCGGTGAACTGGAAGGGCTGCTGCGCAGCGATGCCAAGGCTCAGCGTGCGGCCGACGAGCAGGCGATGCTGGCCGCCACCGACCGCAGGTACCAGGGCGACATCAAGGCGCTGCTGGCCAACCTGTCGCAGGGTGCGGCGGTGGGCGAGCGCGACCTGCTGCTGGAACAGATGGCCAGCCAGAGCCAGCTGCTGCGCTCGGCGCTGCTGCTGGAACGCCTGCGCATTGAATCGGCCAAGCCGGATGCGCAGCGCGAGACCGGCTACCAGCAGCGCGACCAGGCGATGATCGAGGGCGTGCTGAAGCAGGTGCAGCGCCGCTATGCACCCGAGGTCGAGAAGGCGCTGCTGACCACCCTGTTGACGCGCTACCAGCAGCTGCCGGATGCGCAGCGCGTGGCCGAGTTCGACACGGCCTTCGGCCGTACCCCCGAACAGCTGGCGCAGGCGCTGGACACGCTGTATGCCGGCACCCAGCTGGGTGACGAAGCGCAGCGCCTGTCCCGCTTCGCCGCTGCCCGCGAAGGCAAGGCGCTGGCCGCCGATCCGCTGATTGCCGTGGCCGGCCCGCTGGTGGCCGCGCAGCTGCGCATCGAAAACGAGAGCAAGACCCGCGAAGGCGAACAGCTGCGCCTGCGCCCGGCCTACATGCAGGCCTTGTTCGCCTGGCGTGCCAAGCAGGGCCGTGCGGTGTACCCGGATGCCAACCGCACCCTGCGCATCAGCTACGGCAAGGTGGAAGCGCTGCACCCGCGTGATGGCGTGACCTATTCGCCGGTGACCACCGTGGCCGGCATCGTCGAAAAGAACACCAACGCCTATCCGTTCGATGCCCCCAAGCCGCTGCTGGCCGCAATTGCCAAGGGCGACTTCGGCAGCACCGCCGACCCCGCGCTGAAGACCCAGACGGTCAACTTCCTGACCAACCTGGATACCACCGGCGGTAACTCCGGCTCGCCGGTGCTCAACGCCAAGGGCGAACTGATCGGCCTGAACTTCGACAGCAACTGGGAGTCGGTCAGTGCCAGCTGGTGGTTCGACCCCCGCTACAAGCGCGCCGTGCACGTGGACATGCGCTACCTGCGCTGGTTGCTGGCCAAGGTCTACCCGGCACCTGAACTGCTGAAGGAAATGGGCGTTCCGGCCCAGTAAGAAGCCGGCCGCGACCACCGGTCGTGGCCCGCAACGCGTAAGCCCCCACCTTGGTGGGGGTCGTTGTCCCCAATGGGCCCGTACACCCGGCCACGCGTGGCCTACACTGCGGGTTCTTCCGACGGAAACACGCGCTTGGTCTCCAGCTGGATCCTGCTGCTGGTCTCGGTTGCCTACGCTGCGCTGCTGTTCGGCGTGGCGTGGTGGGGCGACCGTCGGCCGATGTACCCGGACCGGCCGTGGCTGCGGCCGGTCGTCTACAGCCTGGCGCTGGCGGTGTACTGCTCGTCGTGGACCTTCTACGGCGCAGTCGGTACCGCCGTGCGCAACGGTGTGGGCTACCTGCCGATCTACATCGGCCCGTTGCTGCTGTTGCTGTTCGGCTGGCGCATCATCGAGCGCCTGGCGCTGATCGCGCGCAGCCAGAACGTGGTCTCCATCGCTGATTTCATTTCCTCGCGCTTCGGCCGCTCGCGGCGGCTGGCGGCGCTGGTGGCGATCATCGCGCTGATCGGCATCATTCCCTACCTTGCCCTGCAGTACAAAGCGGTGGCGATGAGCCTGCAGGTACTGACCGGCAACACCGGCCCGACCGGGTTCTTCAGCGATCCGGCCCTGTACGTGGCATTGCTGATGGCGCTGTTCGCCACCCTGTTCGGTACCCGCCAGGTGGACGCCACCGAACACCACCACGGCATGATGCTGGCCATCGCGCTGGAGTCGGTGATCAAGCTGGTGGCGATGGTGGCGGTGGGTGTGTTCGCCTACGTCTGGCTCAGCGACCGCAACGAGGCGGTGGTGGAGTCGGTGCATACGCTGTTCACCGGGCTTCCGCCGGTGGGGTTCATCTCGCAGACGCTGCTCAGTTTCCTGGCCATCATCTGCCTGCCGCGCCAGTTCCATGTGGCGGTGGTGGAGTGCGGCGATGTGCGCGATGTACGCCGCGCGCGCTGGATGTTCGGCGGCTACCTGGTGCTGATCTCGGCGATGGTGCTGCCGATCGCCACGGCCGGCATCAGCCTGTTCGGTACCGGAAGCGGCGTGGCCGACGACTCGATGGTGCTGGCGCTGCCGCTGGCCGAGGGCCGCAACGCGCTGGCACTGATCGCCTATATCGGCGGGTTCTCTGCCGCCACCGGCATGGTCATCGTGTCCTCGATCGCGTTGGCGACGATGGTCAGCAACGATCTGGTGATGCCGGTGCTGCTGCGTCGCAGTGGCGACCACCAGGAAGCGGCCGATGTCGCCTCGCGGGTGCTGTGGATCCGCCGGCTGGCGATCCTGCTGCTGGCACTGATGGCCTACAGCTACTACCGCAGCAGCAGCAACGACAGCACGCTGGCCTCGTACGGACTGATGGCGTTCGCCGCGGTGGCGCAGTTCGCGCCGGGCCTGATCGGTGGCCTGTACTGGCGTGGCGCCAGCCGTCGCGGCGTCGAGACCGGCATGCTGCTTGGCTTCGCCACCTGGCTGTACACCCTGCTGCTGCCGGCGATGACCATGGCCGGCTGGATGGATGCAGGCTGGGTACAGCATGGTCCGTTCGGCATCGATTGGCTGCGGCCACAGCAGCTGTTCGGCATGACCGGCTGGGACCCGCTGACCCACGGCACGTTCTGGTCGCTGCTGGTCAACGCGGCGACGATGATGCTGGTATCGGCGCGTTGGCGTCCGGGTGTGGATGAGCGCCTGCGCGCTGCGCCCTTCCTCGATCCCTATGCCGAGCGGCCTTCAGTGGCCGGTGGTTGGCCGGGCCACGTGCACGTGGGCGACCTGCTGGCACTGGCCTCGCGCGTGGTCGGCGAGCGCCATGCGCGGCGCTCGTTCTTCGAACAGGCGCAGTCGCTGGGGCGCGAGCTGCAGTCCTCGGCACCGGCGGACCGGCCGTGGGTGCAGTTCACCGAGCGCCTGCTGGCCGCATCGATCGGGGCGGCGTCCGCGCGCCTGCTGCTGACCAGCCTGCTGCGTGGCTCGGGCATGGACCTGGGCGAAGTGGTGGCGGTGCTGGACGAAGCCGGGCAGGAGCTGCGCTTCAACCGCGAGATCCTGTCGACCACCCTGGAAAACATCAGCGCCGGCGTCAGCGTGGTCGACCCGGACATGCGCCTGACCGCATGGAACCGGCGCTACCAGGACATGTTCGGCTACCCGGACGGCATGCTTTACGTCGGCCGCCCGGTGGCGGATCTGATCCGCTACAACGCCGAGCGTGGCGAGCTGGGCGAGGGCGACATCGAAGTGCAGATCAACCGCCGCATCGGCTACATGCGCGCCGGTTCGCCGCACGTGTTCGAGCGCACCCGCAGCGATGGCAAGGTGATCGAAATGCGTGGCCAGGCACTGCCCGGTGGCGGCTACGTCACCAGCTACAACGACATCACCGACTACAAGCACGCCGAACGGGCGCTGCTGGAAGCCAACGAAACACTGGAACAGCGCGTGGCCGAGCGCTCGCACGAAGCGGAAGTCGCGCAGCAATCGAAGACCCGCTTCCTGGCGGCGATCAGCCATGACGTGCTGCAGCCGTTGAATGCGGCGCGGCTGTTCGCTTCGGCGCTGCGCGACAGCGACCATGTCAGTGACGAGCAGCGGCACCTGGCCGAACGCGTGGATGCGTCGCTGCGTGCGGCCGAAGAGCTGCTGGATGGGCTGCTGGACGTGTCGCGGCTGGATGCTGGTGGCCTGCATCCGGTGATCGGCGAATTCGATGTCAGTGCGTTGATGCGCGAGCTGGCCGCGCAGTACACGCCGGTTGCGGCCGGGCGTGGGCTGCGGCTGGATCTGTTCGCGCGCACCACCTGGGTGCGCAGTGATCGCCGCCTGCTGCGCCGCGTGCTGCAGAACTTCCTGGCCAATGCGCTGCGCTACACGCGGCAGGGGCGCATCGTGCTGGCCGTACGCCAGCGCGGCGACGAAGTGGAGCTGCAGGTGTGGGATACCGGCCCCGGCATTCCCGAACACCACATGCGACAGATCTTCGATGAGTTCCACCGCTACCAGCAGCCGTTCGACTGGGGCGAGCAGGGCCTGGGGCTGGGCCTGTCGATCTGCCAGCGCATCTCGCGCCTGCTTGACCATCGCTTGAATGCCCGCAGCCGGGTTGGCAGTGGATCGATGTTCTCGATCATCCTGCCGCGGGTGGCGCCGTTGCCGGGATATACCGAAGCGCTCACCGTGGCGCAGGCCGCACCGCCGATCCGCAGCGATTCGCTGGCCGGCCTGCGCGTGCTGTGCGTGGACAACGACGAGGAGATCCTTGATGGCATGCGCGCGCTGCTGGGGCGCTGGCAGGTGCAGGTGATCACCGCATCGACGGTGGACCAGGCGTTGCAGAAGATCGCCGAGCGTCCGCAGGTGATGCTGGTGGATTACCACCTGCACGATCGCATGGATGGCCTGGATGCACTGGTGGCACTGCGCGAAGCGGCGGGCTATCCATTGCCCGGCGCGCTGCTTACCGCCGATGGCCGCGATGAACTGAAGCGGATGGCACGCGAGCGCGGCTATCGCCTGTTGACCAAGCCGATCAAGCCAGCCTCGCTGCGCGCGTTCCTGGGCGCGTTGCGCGACGCCCGGTAGTGCCGGCCGCTGGCCGGCAACCTCGCAATCGCCGGCAGGTTACGCCACGCCGTGCAGGTGTTCGTACAGGATCGTCGCACCGATGATCACCAGGATCACGCCACCGATGATTTCGGCGCGCTTGCCGACCATGCTGCCGAGTGCGCGGCCAAGCATGATGCCGGCGGTGACCATGGTCAGCGTGCACAGGCCGATGACCGCCGCCATCACGCCGATATGCACGTCCATGAAGGCCAGGCCGATGCCCACCGCCATCGCGTCGATGCTGGTGGCGAAGCCGGTCAGTGCCAGCTTCCAGAAGCCATGATGCTGCGACGGATCCTCATCGTCCTCGCCGCTGTCAGGGCGCAGGCCGTTGTAGATCATGTGGATGCCCAGTGCGCCGAGCAGGCCGAAGGCGATCCAGTGGTCGAAGGCTTCGACGTACTGCAGGGCGGCACGACCGAGCAGCCAGCCGATGATGGGCGTGATCGCCTCGATGACGCCGAAGATGATGCCGGCGCGCAGCGCATCACGGAACACCGGCCTGCGCATGGCGGCACCCTTGCCGATCGCGGCAGCGAAGGCATCGGTGGACATGGCAAAGCCGATCAGGAGGATCGAAACAGGAGACATGGGCAGCAGCAGAAGGTCGGGCAAGGACGGACGCACGGCTCGCGCTCGCGCCCAACCTGACGTTGCGCGCGCGGGCCGCTGGTCTCGCCAACCATCATGGTTGTCCACGCCACGGCGCACTGGCCGAGTATGTTGACGTGGACGATTCCTGCGCAGGAATCCGGCTACTCCCCAAGGGGACGCGAAGCTTAGCACCGCGATCCGCGCGTGGCGCATTTTCCGCGAAACGCGCAGGCACGGCTGGTTTGTATAGCGATGGCTATACCACGGGCGATACGGTAGCGCCGGGCCATGCCCGGCGAGCGTAGCGGGTAGTGCCGGCCGCTGGCCGGCACACGCAACGGCGAGAGCGTGCCAAGCAAGCGTGGCACCCACCAAAGCAGTTTCCGGTAGCGCCGGGCCATGCCCGGCGAGCGCAGCGGTGATACAGGTACAGGCGATTGCCGGCCAGCGGCCGGCACGAAACCTCAGTCTTCTTCCGGCGGCAGCACGATGGCGTCGTCGTCGATCGCCAGCTTGCCGGCCATCAGCACCGCTTGGGTGCGGTTGGTCACGCCCAGCTTGCGCAGGATCGCGGTCACGTGAGCCTTGATCGTCGCTTCGGAGACGTTGAGGTCGTAGGCGATCTGCTTGTTCAAGCGGCCCGCACCCAACATCTGCAGCACGCGGAACTGCTGCGGGGTCAGCTCGCGCAGACGCTGGCCGACTTCGCGTTCTTCGCTGCCGGTCGGCGGCACGTTGTGTGCTTCCGGCGGCGCCCAGGTCTCGCCATCGAGGATGGTGCCGAGCGCATGGCCGATGGTGTCCGAATCGGCGGATTTCGGAATGAAACCCAGCGCACCATGGTCGAGTGCACGGCGCATCACCGTGGCTTCTTCGCGTGCGGAGACCACCACCACCGGCAGGTGCGGATGCAGCGAGCGCATGTGCACCAGTGCGTTGAAACCCTGTGCGCCGGGCATGTTGAGATCCATCAGGACCAGGTCGGCGTCGTTGTGCTGGTCGGCCAGCGCATACAACGCTTCCACGCTGTCGGCCTCGAACAGTTGAACGCCCGGAATGACCCGCTGCACGGCACCCCGCAGGGCTTCGCGGAACAACGGATGGTCATCGGCAATCAGGAGGGTGGTCATGGTCGGGGGGAACCGTGGGGGGAAAGCAGATGGGGTCAGAGCCCCTTCCTTGTGGAAAGGGATCCGACCCCGGTAGCACATCAACGCACCTTGCGTTCGTCCACCAGCGACGCCACGACCGACGGATCGGCCAGGGTCGAGGTGTCGCCGAGCTGGTCCGGTGCGTTCTCGGCGATCTTGCGCAGGATGCGGCGCATGATCTTGCCCGAACGGGTCTTCGGCAGGCCCGGCGCCCACTGCAGGTGGTCGGGCGTGGCGATCGGCCCGATCTCCTTGCGCACCCAGGCGACCAGCTCCTTCTGCAGCTCGTCGCTGGGCGCTTCTTCGGCCACCAGGGTGACGTAGGCATAGATGCCCTGGCCCTTCACGTCGTGCGGGAAGCCGACCACGGCGGCTTCGGCCACCTTCGGGTGCGAGACCAGCGCGCTTTCCACTTCGGCGGTGCCGATGCGATGGCCGGACACGTTGATCACATCGTCCACGCGGCCGGTGATCCAGTAGTAGCCGTCTTCGTCGCGGCGGCAGCCGTCACCGGTGAAGTAGCTGCCCGGGTAGGTGCGGAAGTAGGTGTCGATGAAGCGCTGGTGGTCGCCGTACACCGTGCGCATCTGGCCCGGCCAGGAGTCACGGATGATCAGGTTGCCTTCGGTCGGGCCGTCCTTGATCTCGCCATCGGCATTGACCAGGGCCGGCTGCACGCCGAAGAAGGGCAGGGTGGCCGAACCCGGCTTCAGATCCATCGCACCGGCCAGCGGCGAGATCAGGATGCCGCCGGTCTCGGTCTGCCACCAGGTATCGACGATCGGGCAACGGCTGTCGCCGACCACCTCGTAGTACCAGCGCCAGGCTTCCGGATTGATCGGTTCGCCGACGCTGCCTAGCAGGCGCAGCGAGGCGCGCGAGGTCTTCTTCACCGGCTCCTCGCCTTCGCGCATCAGCGCACGGATGGCGGTGGGGGCGGTGTAGAAGATCGACACCTTGTGCTTGTCGATCACGTTCCAGAAGCGCGAGGTGTCCGGGTAGTTCGGCACGCCCTCGAACATCAGCGAGGTCGCGCCGTTGGCCAGCGGGCCGTACACGATGTAGCTGTGGCCGGTGACCCAGCCGACGTCGGCGGTGCACCAGTAGATGTCGTCCTCGCGCAGGTCGAACACCGCTTCATGGGTGTAGGCCGCGTACAGCAGGTAGCCGGCGGTGGTGTGCAGCACGCCCTTCGGCTTGCCGGTGGAACCGGAGGTGTAGAGGATGAACAGCGGATCCTCGGCGTTCATCGGTTCCGGCTCGCAGCTCGCCGGCTGGCTGTCGACCACATCATGGAACCAGCGGTCGCGCGGGGCCTGCATGTCCACCGCACCGCCGGTGTGGCGCACCACCAGCACGGTTTCCACGGTATTGGTGCCGGGCAGCTTCAGCGCCGCATCGACGTTGGCCTTCAGCGGAATCTTCCGGCCACCGCGCAGGCCTTCGTCGGCGGTGATGATCAGCTTGCTCTGGCAGTCGCTGACACGGTCGGCGATCGAATTCGGGGCGAAGCCACCGAACACCACCGAGTGGATCGCACCGATGCGCGCGCAGGCCAGCATGGCCACGGCAGCGTCGACGATCATCGGCAGGTAGATGGTGACCCGGTCGCCCTTCTTGACGCCCAGGTTGCGCAGCGCGTTGCCGAGACGGCAGGTGCGCTCGTACAGCTCGCGATAGGTCACGTGCTGGGCCGACGCGTCCGGGCTGTCCGGCTCGAACAGCAGGGCCGTCTTGTCGCCGCGCTTTTCCAGCTGGCGGTCCAGGCAGTTCACGCTGGCGTTGAGCTCGCCATCTTCGAACCACTTGATGTGGAAGTCGGACAGGTCGTAGCTGACGTTCTTGATCTTCGTCGGCTTGCGCGACCAGTCCAGCCGCTCGGCGGCCTTGCCCCAGAACGCATCCGGATCGGACACCGAGGCCTGGTACTGCTGTTCATAGGTGTTCTTGTCGATACGCGCCTTGGCGGCGAACTGCGGATCGACAGGGTAGAGATCAGCCATGGCACCCTCACTTGCACGTTGACTTTGTGTGTGCAGCCGCAGCATTGCAGCAGCCGTTCCCCCTCAGTTTGCCCCATCCACCCCCGGTCGCGTCACCACTTCGGTTAGACCTTGGTCGAAAGTCGGGCCCCTGCAGGCCCGGGTTCGACCAATGGCCAATAGCCGGTGCGTGCAAACGCCCCGCAGTCTCGGCTCGACCGTGCCCCACGCGCGGCATCACCTTGCCACTTGGGAGAGAGGGCAACATGAGCCACCGTACGTTGAAAGCCGTGCGCACACCTTTGGCGGCCTGCCTGTTGGTCGCCCTGGTCGCACCGGGCATGGCGTTCGCCGAGACCGCCAAAGAGAAGGCACTGGAGTCACGCGTCGCCGAACTGGAGCGGCAGGTGCAGGCGCTGCTGGCGTCGCAGCAGCAGCAACAGACCCAGATCGTGCAGACCCAGCAGGCGGTCACCGACGTCCGCACGCTGCAGGCCGAACAGAAGCCGGCGGTGCCTGCGGGCAAGCAGCCGATCCAGGTCACCACCATCACCCCCGGCGCGGCGCCGGGCACCACGGTCAAGATCGGCGGTTTCATCAAGGCCGATTTCCTGGCCACCCAGACCAGCGATGGCCAGCTGGCCGACGATGCCACCGGCCGCTCGCTGTACCTGCCCGGGCAGACCCCGGTGGAAGGCGCCGGCGGCAGCGGCAAGCGCTCGGACGTGGACTACAACGCCCACGCCAAGTTCTCGCGCTTCAACCTGGGCATCGACAACGTCAGCGAGTCGGGCAACAAGGCCGGCGCGTTCTTCGAGATGGATTTCTTCGGCAACTCGCTGGGCAACCAGACCGCCACCAACACCTATGGCGTGACCCTGCGCCATGCGTACATGTACTGGAACAACTGGATGGCCGGCCAGACCTGGTCGAACTTCATGGATGCGGCGTCGTTGCCGGAAGCGGTCGACTTCGTCGGTCCCACCGATGGCGTGATCTTCGTGCGCCAGGCGCAGGTGCGCTACACCCAGGGCGGCTTCAGCGTCGCGCTGGAGAATCCGGAAACGACCACCCTCACCGGTACGCGCAATCCGGTCACCGGCGCCTGGACCAATGCCAGCGCCAATTCCGATCGCGGCAGCCTGCCGGACCTGACCCTGCGTTATGGCTGGAAGGGTGACTGGGGCACGTTCGGTGTTGGCGGTATCGTCCGTCAGCTGAAGGTCGACAACCAGGCCACCGGCGCAAAGGCCGACAAGGTGGCCGGTGGCCTGACCCTGGGCGGCAAGTGGGTGATGGGTGACAGCGATTCGCTGCACTACCAGTTCACCGGTGGCGAGGGCATCGCCCGTTACATCGGCCTGGGCATCACCGCCGATTCGGCCTACGACGTGGCCCGTGACGAGCTCAACCCGACCGGTGTGATCGCCGGCTATGTCGGTTGGCGCCATGCGTTCTCGCCGAAGCTGCGCACCAACCTGATCTATGCGCGCAGCGACTACGACAACGACAGCATCCTCGGCCCGCTGGTGACCAAGAGCGTGCAGAGCATCCGCGGCAACATCTTCTACTCGCCGCTGCCCAAGGTCGATGTCGGTGCCGAGCTGATGTACGGCAAGCGCGAGATCGAGAACGGCAACAAGGGCGATATCACCCGTCTGCAGTTCACTACGAAGTACAGCTTCTAAAGGAGTGCCGACCAAGGTCGGCACCTACAGAGATCGAGTGCCGACCAACGGTCGGCACCTACCTAGACTGCGTGCCGACCGAGGTCGGCACCTACAGAGGGAAAGCATCCCATGTCCAGTACACCCAGCACCGTCCACAAGGCGGGCACCCTGACCCAGGGTCACAAGAAGGTCATTTTCGCATCGAGCCTCGGCACGGTCTTCGAGTGGTACGACTTCTTCCTGTACGGCTCGCTTGCCGCGATCATCGCCAAGCAGTTCTTCAGTGGCGTCAATGAAACCACGGGCATGATCTTTGCCCTGCTGGCCTTCGCGGCCGGCTTCTTCGTGCGCCCGTTCGGTGCGGCCTTCTTCGGCAGCCTCGGCGACCGCATCGGCCGCAAGTACACCTTCCTGGTCACCATCCTGATCATGGGCATCTCGACCTTCCTGGTCGGTGTGCTGCCCAACTACGCCTCGATCGGCTTTGCCGCGCCGGTGATCCTGATCATCCTGCGCCTGGCCCAGGGCCTGGCCATGGGCGGCGAGTACGGTGGTGCGGCGACCTACGTGGCCGAACACGCGCCGGACGACAAGCGTGGCCTGTACACCAGCTTCATCCAGTGCACGGCCACGCTCGGCCTGTTCATGTCGCTGCTGATCATCCTGGCCTGCCGCTATTTCCTCGGCAACGAGGCGTTCGAAGCCTGGGGCTGGCGCATTCCGTTCCTGGTCTCGATCGTGCTGCTGGGCGTGTCGGTGTGGATCCGCCTGCAGCTGAGCGAGTCGCCGCTGTTCCAGCAGATGAAGTCGGAGGGCAAGGGTTCCAAGACGCCGTTCCGTGACAGCCTGAAGGGCGGCAATCTGAAGCTGATGCTGCTGGTGCTGCTCGGCGCCGCAGCGGGCCAGGCGGTGGTCTGGTATGGCGGCCAGTTCTACGCGCTGTTCTTCCTCAGCAGCATGCTGAAGGTCGACGCCACTACCTCCTACCTGCTGATCGCCGCCGCGCTGGCGCTGGGCGTGCCGTTCTTCATCTTCTTCGGCTGGCTGTCCGACCGTATCGGCCGCAAGAAGATCATCCTGGCCGGCTGCCTGCTGGCCGCCATCACCTACATCCCGATCTTCAAGGGCCTGACCCACTTCGCCAACCCGGCCATCGAAGAAGCCCGCAGCAGTTCGCCGGCGCTGGTCGTGGCCGACCCGACCACCTGCTCCTTCCAGTTCGATCCGGTGGGTCTGCGCAAGTTCACCAGCTCCTGCGACGTGGCTACCGCCGCGCTGACCAAGGCCGGTGTGCCGTATGACGTGCAGCCGGCCGCTGCCGGTTCACTGGCGATGGTCAACGTGGGCAGCGCCAGCGTCACCTCGTACGAGGCCGCCGGCCTGACCAAGGAAGAAGGCAAGGCCAAGGCCGATGCATTCGGTGCCGAGCTGAAGACTGCGCTGACCGGTGCCGGCTATCCCGCCAAGGCCGATGGTTCGCGCATCAACTACGCTGGCACGATCCTGATGCTGTGGCTGCTGGTGCTGTACGTGACCATGGTCTACGGCCCGATCGCCGCCTACCTGGTCGAACTGTTCCCGACCCGCATCCGCTACACCTCGATGTCGCTGCCGTACCACATCGGCAACGGCTGGTTCGGTGGCTTCCTGCCGGCGATCTCGTTCGCGCTGGTGGCCGGTACCGGCAACCTGTACTACGGGTTGTGGTACCCGATCATCATCGCGCTGATGTCGGTGGTGATTGGCGGCCTGTTCCTGCGCGAGACGAAGAACGTGGACATCACCAAGTAAGAATGATGTTCATCGAATGAAGGAGAGGCCGTGGTGCAGACCACGGCCTTTCTGTTTGTGGGGGCGCTTATCCGGCCCGCACCCTGGTAGTGCCGGCCGCTGGCCGGCAACTGCACGATGTCTGCCGGAGATCCATGAGGCTGCCGGCCAGCGGCCGGCACTACCATTACATTGCACAGCACGCCGTATAGTCGGCCCATGACCACCACCGTCCCAGCCGACCTTCCCGCCCTCCTGCACACCCTGCGCAGCGCCTGGCAGGCCCAGCGCCCCACGCTCGACCAGCGCGAAGCCGACCTGCGCCGCCTGCGCGCGGCGTTGAAGGACCGCCTGGACGAAATGGCTGCGGCCATCGCCGAAGACTTTGGCCACCGCGCCCACGTGGAATCGAAACTGGCCGATGGCATGAGCGTGCTGTCGGCCATCGATCACCTGCGCCGCCACCTGCGGCGCTGGTCGAAGCCGCAGCGGGTGGGCGCCGGCTGGCGACTGTGGTCGGCGCGCGCGCAGCTGCGGCCGATGCCGCTGGGTGTGGTCGGGGTGATCTCGCCGTGGAACTATCCGGTCACGCTGGCGTTGGTGCCGCTGGCCACCGCGATTGCCGCTGGCAACCATGTGCTGTTGAAGCCTTCGGAGCACACCCCGCGCACCAGCGCGTTCCTGGCCGATCTGCTGGCCAGCATGTTCCCGCCCGATCGTGTGTCGGTGGTGCAGGGTGGGGCGGACGTGGCGGCGGCGGTGTCTTCGCTACCGCTGGACCACCTCGTGTTTACCGGTTCCACCGCAGTCGGCCGCAAGGTGATGGTGGCGGCGGCGGAGCATCTGGTGCCGCTGACGCTGGAACTGGGCGGCAAGTCGCCGGCGATCGTCTGCCGCGATTTCCCGTTGGACAAAGCCGCCGCGCGGCTGGCCACCGGCAAGTGGTTCAACGCCGGCCAGACCTGCATCGCGCCGGATTACGTGCTGATCGACAGCGTGCGCCAGCGTGAGTTCGTGCAGGCGCTGCAGCAGCAGGTGCGCGAGCGCTATGGCGATTTCAGCGATGCCGACGACTACACGCGGATCATCAATGAGGCCCAGTACCGGCGCCTGCAGGGCTATCTGGCGCAGGCCCGCGAACGCGGGGTGCCGGTGATTCCGCTGGCGCAGGTGGATGACGCGCGCGCCGATCGCGAGCGGCTGCTGGTGCCGACGGTAGTGCTGGATCCGCCGGATGACCTGGACCTGATGCGCGATGAAATCTTCGGCCCGATCCTGCCGGTGCGCGCCTATCCGGACCTGGATGCGGCGCTGGCCGACATCGTGGCCCGCGACCGGCCACTGGCGCTGTATCCCTTCAGCCATGACATGGCCACGGTGGAGCGCATTCTCGGCCAGGTGCTGGCCGGCGGGGTTACGGTCAACGACACCCTGCTGCACTTCGCCGCCGACGGTTTGCCGTTTGGTGGGGTGGGCGCCAGTGGCATGGGGGCGTACCACGGGCGGGCCGGGTTTGATGCGATGAGCAAGCTGTTGCCGGTGCTGTGGCAGTCGCGCTGGGCGGCCAGTGACCGGCTGCGGCCGCCGTATTCGAAGATTGCGGGGTTGTTGAAGTTCCTCTTGCGGTAGTGCCGGCCGCTGGCCGGCAGGTGCAGGGTCTTGCCAACGGTTCCTGGGGTTGCCGGCCAGCGGCCGGCACTACCGGTAGGCGCCAACCCGCGCGGCCCGTTCTGGTAGGGGCCAACCTCGGTTGGCACGCGTGAACCCCAAGCGCCGACCAAGGTCGGCCTCTACCAAGGCAACAGCGGGAAGCACGGCGCCGACCAAGGTCGGCCTCTACCAAAGCCCACCCGGGTAGAATGCCCGCATGAAGATCGCCTCGTGGAACGTCAATTCGCTCAATGTCCGCCTGCCGCACCTGGAGCAGTGGCTCAAGGACTTCGGCCCGGACATCGTCGGCATCCAGGAAACCAAGCTGGAGGACCACAAGTTCCCGGACTCGGCGCTGGTCGCCGCCGGTTACCGCAGCGTGTTCGCCGGGCAGAAGACCTACAACGGCGTGGCGCTGGTGTCGCGCGAGCCGGCGCAGGACGTGCAGATCGGCATTCCCGGCTTCGAGGACGAGCAGAAGCGGGTCATCGCCGGCACCTTCGGCGACCTGCGGGTGATCAACCTGTACGTGGTCAACGGCCAGGACGTGGGCACCGACAAGTACGAGTACAAGCTGCGCTGGCTGGAGGCGGTGCACGCGTGGATCGCCGAAGAACTGCAGCGGCATCCGAAGCTGATCGTGATGGGCGACTTCAACATTGCCCCCGATGCGCGCGATGTGCATGACCCGGAGGTGTGGAACGACAACCACATCCTGACGTCCACTGCCGAGCGCGGCGCACTGAACAAGCTGCTGCAGCTGGGCCTGCACGATGGCTTCCGCCTGCACAACGATGAGGCCGGCACCTTCAGCTGGTGGGACTACCGCGCAGCGGGTTTCCGCCGCAACCTCGGCCTGCGCATCGACCTCACCCTGGTCTCCGATGCGCTGAAGGGCAGTGCGATGGCTTCGGGCATCGACCGCGAGCCGCGCACCTGGGAACGTCCCAGCGATCATGCACCGGCGTGGGTGGAATTGGGTTGAACGAACGGGGCCCGGCGATTGCCGGGCCCGTTGCGATGCATCTGCCGGCCAGCGGCCGGCACTACCGCCGCGTCAGCGTATGCTCTTGCGGGTGAACAGGTTGACGATGGCCAGCAGAATCACCGCGCCGATCAGCGAGAACAGGAACGTGCGCAGGGTGATCGCTTCATTGATGCCGCCGCCGAACAGCCAGCCGGAAATCAGTGCGCCGACGATGCCCACCACGATGTTGAGGATGATGCCCTGCTGGCCATCGCGCTTCATGATGATGCTTGCCAGCCAGCCGACGATGCCGCCGACGATCAGCCAGATGATGATGCCCATGATCGACTCTCCGGTGGATAACCGCGTCCAGTTGACGCGCAATGCCGTGAACCCGCTGTGCAATCCTGTGACGGGCGCGTGCGGATGAGCCTGCCAGCCACCCTTGAGGGCCCCTGGCGGTTTGGTCCGGTTACCGTCTGGCGCTGCCCGCACGTCCCCGGCCAGCGCGGTGAGCCGCAGGCCCGGCAGGTGCTGGCACAGGCCCTGGGTGGCGAGCCGGATGCGCTGCCGCTGGTGCGCGACGACAAGGGCCGGCCGGAACTGAGCGGCGCGCTCGCCCACTACGGCACCGGCTGGAGCCACAGCGGCGAGGTGCTGCTGGTGGCGCTGGGCGAGGGCGTGCGGCTGGGCGTGGACCTGGAACTGCTGCGCCCGCGCCCGCGCATGCTGGACATCATCCAGCGCTTCTTCCATCCCGACGAAGTGGCCTGGCTGCAGGGCCTGGACGAGGCCGACCGCGAACATTGGTTCTTCCGCGTCTGGTGTGCCAAGGAAGCGATGCTGAAGGCGCACGGGCAGGGCATTTCCTTCGGCCTGCACCGCCTGCAGCTGGCCCCGGCCGACGATGGCGCTCTGCACCTGCGCTGGTGCGACCCGGAGCTGGGCGAGGCCGCGCGCTGGCACCTGCACGAATGGCAGGCCAGCGGACAATTCCGCGCCGCATTGGCCTGGTATCCACAGTGAATCGGCGAATCAACGGCGAAAACCGGCGATAATGCCGGCATGAGCGAACACGATCTTCCCGCCGGCGTAGCGACAACGCTGCAGCAGGGCCTGGCCAGCATGGGCCTGGCCGCCGAGCTGGCCCCGCCGCTGCTGCGCTACCTGGCGCTGCTGCACCGCTGGAACGGCACCTACAACCTCACCGCCATCCGCGATCCGCAGGAAATGGTCACCCGCCATCTGCTCGATTCGCTGGCGATGCAGCCGTTCGTGGCCGATGGCAGCCTGGCCGACCTCGGTACCGGCCCCGGGTTGCCGGGCATCCCGCTGGCGATCGCCTGCCCGGGCCTGCAGGTCACCCTGGTGGAAAGCAACGGCAAGAAGGCCCGCTTCATGCGCGAGGCCGTGCGCCAGCTGGGCCTGGGCAATGCCCGCGTGGCCGAATCGCGCGCCGAAGCGCTGGCCGAGCCGGGCAGCTACGACCAGCTGACCGCGCGCGCGATGGACACCCTGGCCGGCATCGTCCGCGTCGGTGGCCACCTGCTGCGCCCCGGCGGCGTGTTGCTGGCCATGAAAGGCGTTTACCCGCATGAGGAGATCGCAGCGCTGCCGGCCGGTTGGCAGGTGCGCGAGGTGGTCCCGCTGAGCGTGCCCGGCCTGGCCGGTGAACGCCATCTTGTCACCGTCACAGGTCCCTGAACCCCGCCGCCCGCCCCTTGTGGAACAAGCGGTTGGCGATCCACGATTTCCGCACGGGCCCGGTTGTACGCATAATGACCGGTCCCAGCACACGTCGACGAGGCACACCCGCATGGCCCGCATCATCGCCATCGCCAACCAGAAGGGTGGCGTCGGCAAGACCACGACCGCCGTCAACCTGGCCGCTTCCCTGGCCAACGCACCCAAGCGCGTGCTGTTGGTCGACCTGGATTCCCAGGGCAACGCGACCATGGGCAGTGGCGTGGACAAGCGCGAGCTGGTCTCCTCCACCTACGACCTGCTGCTGGGCGAGTCCAGCGCCGCCGACGTGCGCGTGCAGACCGCCGAAGGCTACGACCTGCTGCCGGGCAACATCGACCTGACCGCGGCCGAGATCCAGCTGATGGCGCAGAGCGAGCGCGAGCAGCGCCTGAAGCGCGCGCTGGCGCCGATCCGCGATGAGTACGACTACATCCTGATCGACTGCCCGCCGGCGCTCTCGCTGCTGACCCTCAACGCACTGGCCGCCGCCGATTCGGTGATCGTGCCGATGCAGTGCGAGTACTACGCACTGGAAGGCCTGAGCGCGCTGGTGGAAACCATCGAAGCGCTGCGTGCCAACCTCAACCCGGCGCTGGAGATCGAAGGCGTGCTGCGCACCATGTTCGACGTGCGCAACAACCTGGCCAATGCCGTGTCGGCCGAGCTCACCGAGCACTTCGGCGACCGGGTGTTCCGCACCATCGTGCCGCGCAACGTGCGCTTGGCCGAGGCGCCCAGCCATGGCCAGAGCATCGTCGGCTACGATCGTGCTTCGCGCGGCGGCGTGGCCTACCTCGGCCTGGCCGGCGAGATCATCCGTCGCAACAACGAACGCAACAAGGCCAGCAAGGCCGTGGAGACCGTCTGATGACCAGCAGCAAGCCTGCAGCCAAGAAGCGAGGCCTCGGCCGCGGCCTGGACGCACTGCTCGGTCCGAAGGGCGCGGTCAGCCAGGTGCAGGCCAGTACGGCGGTGATCGAGCCGCTGCCCGGTGAAGTGCTGCGCAAGCTGCCGGTAGGCCAGCTGCAGCCGGGCAAGTACCAGCCACGTCGCGAGATGGACCAGGGCAAGCTGTCCGAACTGGCCGACTCGATCAAGTCGCAGGGCGTGATCCAGCCGATCCTGGTGCGCCAGCTGCCGGCAGGCAACTTCGAGATCGTTGCCGGTGAACGTCGCTGGCGCGCCTCGCAGCTGGCCGGCCTGGACGAAGTGCCGGTGGTGGTGCGCGAGCTGGAAGACCGCACCGTCATCGCGATGGCGCTGATCGAGAACATCCAGCGCGAAGACCTCAACCCGCTGGAAGAAGCCGAAGCGCTGCAGCGCCTCATCAGCGAATTCACCCTGACCCATGCCGAGGCCGCCGAGGCCGTCGGTCGCTCGCGCGCGGCGGTGTCCAACCTGCTGCGCCTGCTGGAGCTGCCGATCGCCATCCGCCTGCTGCTGGAAACGCGCCGGCTGGAGATGGGGCACGCCCGCGCGCTGCTGACGCTGGCCCCGGAACTGGCCAGCAAGCTGGCCCAGGAAGCGGCCGATGAAGGCTGGTCGGTGCGCGAGGTCGAGCGTCGTGCGCAGGCGTTTGCCGCCGGCAAGGTGCCGAGCAACCGTCCGCAGCCGGTGGCCAAGGTGCAGCAGGCCGATATCGCCTCGCTGGAGACCGAGCTGTCCGAAGTGCTGGGGACTTCCGTTGCGATCAATCATGGCCGCGGCGGCAAGGGCAAGCTGATCATCCATTACGCCAACCTGGACACGCTCGATGGCGTGCTGGAGCGGCTGCGCACGCGCCAGGGCTGACCCCGGCGCATCTTCATGGGCGCACGGCCCGTTCCTGCCGTGTTCCGTCGATTGCAGGGAACGCACCGCCGCGCGTGCCGGAGGCCGCGTCGTCCACCGCAGGTGGGCCGCTCCGCCCCGTGGCCCATCCAGGGAGCAGGACATGACCATTGAAGCAGACGACGTCAGCCCGGGCGGCAGCCCGATCCTCGTGCACAGCCGCGAGAAGGACTTCACCCCGGCCCAGGGCGAGTCGCACATCGAGGAGATCAGCGCGCACATCGAGCGCCATCTTGGCCCGATCTCCGGCGTCTTCCACGAGATCATCTCCGATATCGTGCACATCGACGTGCATGTGGTGCCCGCCACCGACGAGTGCCCGTACCTGCGGCTGGTGACCTCGGGCATGAGCGATCTGCCGATGGCGGTGCCCGACGAGGTGGACGTCCCCCGGCACATGGAACTGATGGTGACCCTGCCGGCGGATTGGCCGATCACCCAGGACGCCTTCGAGGATGAGCGCAACTACTGGCCGGTGCGCCTGCTGAAGACCCTGGCGCGGCTGCCGCACGAGTACGACACCTGGCTGGGCTTCGGCCACACCATTCCCAACGGCCATCCGTCCGAGCCCTATGCACCGGGCGTGGGGTTCGATGGCGCCATCGTGCTGCCGCCGGTCACGACCCCGGACGACTTCGGCACGCTGGCACTGGAAGACGGCACCACCATCGAGTTCATGGCGATCGTGCCGCTGTACCCGGAAGAGATGGACCTGAAGCTGAAAAAGGACTCGGAAACCCTGCTGGATCGCTTCGATGCGAAGAACATCCAGGATGTCATCCAGCCGGGGCGCACCAATGTGGCCAAGAAGCGTTTCGGCCTGTTCTAGGCCCTGCGCGTACCATCAGACGCCATCACTACTGAATTGACCGTTGAATTCCAGGCACACCGCAATGACCATCCTGCTCACCGGCGCAGCCGGCTTCATCGGTGCCTACACCGCCCGTGCCCTGCTTGATGCGGGCCAGTCGGTGGTCGGCCTGGACAACTTCAACGATTACTACGACCCACAGATCAAGCGCGACCGCGTGGCCGCACTGTGCCCGACGCTGGATCTGCGCACGCTGGACCTGACCGACCGCGACGGTCTGGCCGCGCTGTTCGAAGAAGTACAGCCGACTGCGGTGATCCACCTGGCCGCGCAGGCCGGCGTGCGCTATTCGCTGGAAAACCCGCACGCCTACGTCGACAGCAACCTGGTCGGCTTCGTCAACATGCTCGAGCTGTGCCGCCACCGTGGCGTGCAGCATCTGGTGTATGCGTCCAGCAGTTCGGTGTACGGCGATTCGGCCACGCCGCCGTTTTCCGAAGACCAGCGCGTGGACC
The DNA here is from genome assembly GCF_020883215.1 of Stenotrophomonas sp. SI-NJAU-1. Classification (NCBI taxonomy): domain Bacteria; kingdom Pseudomonadati; phylum Pseudomonadota; class Gammaproteobacteria; order Lysobacterales; family Lysobacteraceae; genus Stenotrophomonas; species Stenotrophomonas sp. SI-NJAU-1. The sequence continues at coordinate 4,331,491 of NZ_CP086598.1, read as the reverse complement.
AGCCGCGCTCGCTGTATGCCGCCACCAAGGCCGCCAATGAACTGATGGCCTACACCTACGCACAGCTGTATGGCCTGCGTGCCACCGGCCTGCGCTTCTTCACCGTGTATGGCCCGTGGGGCCGACCGGACATGGCGCCGCTGCTGTTCTCGCGCGCGGTGCTGGCCGGTCGTTCGATCGATGTGTTCAACGAAGGCCGCATGCAGCGCGATTTCACACATGTCTCCGACATCGTGGCCGGTATTCTCGGCGCCCTCGCGCATCCGGCTGACGGTCCGGTGCCGCACCGGGTGTTCAACCTCGGCAACCACACGCCGGTCGAGCTGGAGCGCTTCATCGGCGTGATCGAGCAGGCCGCCGGTCGCCCCGCGCAGAAGGTCTACAAGCCGATGCAGCCGGGTGACATGGTGCGCACGATGGCCGATACCCGGCGCGCACATGACGCATTTGGCTACGAACCGGTCATACCCATCGAACAGGGCCTGCCACCGGTGGTGCAGTGGTGCCGCGAGTATTTTGCTGATCGCGCGTGAGAACGCATCCTCACACTGCCGGATTCATCTTCGGATAACCTCGGCGTCGGAAAATGCGCGGTCTTTGTCCCTCCTTGGCCGAGTCCCCCCATGAGCCAACCCGAGCTGTCCGTCGTTGTCCCCGTATTCAACGAGCGCGACAACGTCGCGCCCCTGGTGGCCGAAATCACCGCTGCACTGCGCGGACGGCTGCCGTTCGAGATCGTCTACATCGACGATCATTCGCGCGATGACACCCTGGCCGTACTGCAGGGCCTGAAGGCCACCACACCGGAGCTGCGCGTGCTGCACCACGTCTCGCAGAGCGGGCAGAGCACCGCGGTACGTACCGGCGTCAAGCACGCGCGTGCGCCGTGGATCGCCACCCTCGACGGTGATGGCCAGAACGATCCGGCCGACATCCCCAAGCTGCTGGACGCCCGTGATGCGGCCGATGCCCAGGTGAAGCTGTTCGCCGGCTGGCGCGTCAACCGCCAGGACAGCGGCAGCAAGCGCTGGGCCAGCAAGTGGGCCAATGCCATCCGCGCGCGCATGCTGCGCGATGACACCCCCGATACCGGCTGCGGCATCAAGCTGTTCGAGCGCAACGCCTTCCTCGATCTGCCGTACTTCGACCACATGCATCGCTACCTGCCGGCGCTGATGCAGCGTGCCGGCTGGAAGACCACCAGCGTGCCGGTCAACCATCGCCACCGTACGGCCGGCGTGTCCAAGTACAACAACCTGGGCCGCGCGCTGGTCGGCATCCGCGACCTGCGCGGCGTGGCCTGGCTGATCACCCGCAGCAAGCGCACCGCGGTGGAGGAGCGTTGATGGATCTGGAGCTGCACTGGCTGGACCAGCCGCTGACCTGGTTGTACTGGACCGGCCTGCATGTGACCGGTTGGAAGCTGATCGGCTACACCGGCGCGTTGATGTTCGGTGGCCGCTGGCTGGTCCAGTTCGTTGCCTCCAAGCGCGCCGGCAAGCCGGTGATCCCGCGTCTGTTCTGGTACATGAGCGTGGTCGGCAGCCTGATGACGCTGAGCTACTTCCTGTTCTCGGCCAAGCAGGACTCGGTGGGCGTGCTGCAGAACCTGTTCCCGGCGTTCACCGCGTTGTACAGCCTGCAGCTGGACATCAAGCATCGCGGCTGGAAGCGGGACAAGGCCAGTCACTGACGCCCCGGTAGATGCCGACCTTGGTCGGCGCTGGTTTTCTCCGGGTGCCAACCAAGGTTGGCAGCTACCAGAGCGGCCACGCAGGCACCGCTAAGGTAGCGCCGGGCCATGCCCGGCGGCTGCGGGATGGCGACCAACATCGGCCGCGCTGTGCGCTCGCGGGGCATGGCCCCGCGCTACCACGCGCCTTCGGCGCTGGGTCTCCCCGCCTGCCAACCAAGGTTGGCAGCTGCCAGGGCTAGGCCCAGGCAGGACCTTCGTCCCATGCCATGGGCGGTGCGGGGTGCCATGATCGGGGCCTGCCTTCCCGGGAACCTGTGCTTGTGAAAACCCGTCTTGCCGTAGCCCTGCTGATTGCCCTGTCTGCCCCTGCCGTGGCCCTGGCCGCACCGCCCACCGTCGCCGCGCCGGCCAGCGTGGCCACTGAATCGCCCGCCGATGCCGCCTTCCGCGCGCTGTACGAGAAGGAATGGAAGTGGCGCCAGCAAGGCGGCGGCGAGGCCAGCGAGGACGAAGACGCGCCGGCCAATGCCACCCGCATGCCCGACGTCGGCCCGGCCGCGCAGCAGGCACGCCTGGAGGTATGGGACCAGACCCTGGCCGCGCTGAAGAAGATCGACCCGAAGACCCTTTCGCCCGACAACCAGGTCAACTACGCGATCTACCGCGACCAGGTGTTCAACCTGGCCGAAGAAGTGCGCCTGCGCGGCTACGAGATGCCGTTCAACGCCGATTCCTCGTTCTGGTCCAACCTGTCCTTCATGGCCCGGCGTGAAATGAAGACCGTGCAGGACTACCAGAACTACATCGCGCGCCTGAATGATGTGCCGCGCTACTTCGACCAGCAGACCGGGAACATGCGTGCCGGCCTGAAGCGCGGCTTCAGCGTGCCGCGTGCGGTGCTCGACGGCCGCGAGGTGTCCATCGCCACTGTCGCCGAACTGAAGGACCCGACCGAATCGCCGTTGTACGCGCCGTTCAAGAAGCTGCCCAACACCGTCCCGGCTGCGGAGCAGGCCAAGCTGCAGGCACAGGCCCGCGCGGCGATCAGCGGCAAGGTGGTGCCGGCGTTCCAGCAACTGCGCACCTTCTTCGTCAACGAATACGTGCCACAGGCGCGCACCACCCTGGCCGCTGAAGCGATGCCTGACGGCAAGGCGTACTACAAGCAGCAGATCCACGAATACACCACGCTGGACCTGTCGCCGGACGAGATCCACCGCATCGGCCTGGAGGAAGTGGCACGCATCCAGAAGGAAATGAACGACATCATCAAGCAGGTGAAGTTCAAGGGCAGCTTTGCCGAGTTCCTGACCTTCCTGCGTACCGACCCGCAGTTCTACGCCAAGACGCCGGAAGAACTGCTGTCGCGCGCCGCATGGATCTCCAAGCGCGCCGATGGCCAGCTCGGCAAGTACATGTCATTGCCGCGCGCGCGCTTCACCATCGTGCCGGTGCCGCCGGACATCGCGCCGTTCTGGACCGCCGGCCGTGGTGGCATGGGCACCTACTGGCTCAACACCTACAACCTGCCGTCGCGCCCGCTGTACAACCTGCCGGCGTTGACCCTGCACGAATCCGACCCGGGCCATGCACTGCAGGGTGCCATCGCTGCCGAGCAGAAGAACCTGCCGGAGTTCCGCCGCAATGCCTACATCTCCGCCTATGGCGAAGGTTGGGCGCTGTACTGCGAGAAGCTGGGCGTGGAAATGGGCATCTACGAAACCCCGTACGAGGATTTCGGCCGCCTGACCTACGAGATGTGGCGCGCCGCGCGCCTGGTGATCGACACCGGCGTGCACAGCAAGGGCTGGACCCGCGAGCAGGCCATCGCCTACCTGCGCGACCACACGGCGCTGAGCGAGCACGAAGTGACCACCGAAGTGGATCGCTACATTTCCTGGCCGGGGCAGGCGTTGAGCTACAAGCTCGGCGAGATCGCCATCGTGCGCCTGCGTGCGCAGGCCGAGAAGGAGCTGGGCGACAAGTTCGACGTCAAGGGCTTCCACGACACCCTGCTGAAGCAGGGTTCGGTGCCGTTGCCGGTGCTGGAGCAGCAGATCCAGGCGTACATTGCCGAGCGCAAGAAGGCCTGATCGCCGTGCCGCCGGGCATGGCCCGGCGCTACCGGAACGTGCGGTGGTAGCGCCGGGCCATGCCCGGCGAGCGCGAAGCGCGGTAGACGGGGTCGGATCACAGGATCCGACCCCGTGAGCTTTCAGCCAGCCGTCCGCACCTTGGCCACGCGCGCGGCGAAGGTCGGCAGCACCAGCAGGGTCAGCACCGTGGCGGTGATCAGGCCACCGATCACCACCGTCGCCAGCGGCTTCTGCACTTCCGCACCGGAACCACTGGCGATCGCCATCGGAATGAAGCCGACGATGGCCACCAGTGCGGTGGTCAGCACCGCGCGGATACGGCTGGATGCACCGTTGATTGCGGCCATCATCGGCACGTCACCGGCGTCCAGGCGCTCGCGGATCGCCTGCATCAGCACCAGGCCGTTGAGCGTGGCCACGCCGGACACGGCGATGAAGCCTACTGCGGCCGACACCGAGAACGGCATGCCGCGCAGCAGCAGGGCGAGGATGCCGCCGACCAGCGCCAGCGGCACGCAGCTGAACACCAGCACCGCTTCCTTGCCGCTGCGCAGGGCCATGAACAGCAGGCTGCCGATCAGCAGGAATACCACTGGCACCACCGTGGCCAGGCGCTTTTCCGCGCGCTGCAGGTTCTCGAACTGGCCACCCCAAGTCAGGTACGCACCGGGCGGCAGTGCCACGTCGGCCACGGCGGCCTGTGCTTGGCCAACGAAGCCGCCGAGGTCGCGGCCGCGCACATTGGCCTGCACCACCACCCGGCGGCTGCCGTTGTTGCGGCTGATCTGGTTCGGCCCTTCGCTGACGCTGATGCGCGCCACCGAGGACAGCGGAATCACCACGCCGGCCGGCGTGGCGATCGGCAGCGAGGCCAGCTGATCCGGATCGTTGCGTGCGCTGTCACCCAGCCGCACCACCACATCGAAGCGACGGTCGCCTTCGAATATCTTGCCGGCTGCCGTGCCGCCGATGCCGGTGGAGAGCGCATCGCTGACGTCGGCGGCGGTCAGCCCGTACTGCGCTGCCGCTACATGGTCGATCTTGACGTTGAGCGTGGGCAGGCCGGAAATCTGCTCCACCCGCACATCGGCCGCGCCCTCCACCGCGCGCAGCTTCAGCGCCACCTGGTCGGCCACCTTCTGCAGCTGGCTGAAGTCATCGCCGAAGATCATCACCGCCAGGTCGGTGCGTACGCCGGAAATCAGCTCATTGAAGCGCAGCTCGATCGGCTGGCTGAATTCAAAGCTGTTGCCCAGCTGCTGGCCGGCCAGTTCTTCGAAGCGGGCCACCAGCGCTTCCTTGCCCAGCGTCGGATCGGGCCAGTCCGCACGCGGCTTGAGCACGATCACGCTGTCGGAAATGTTGGTCGGCATCGGGTCGATTGCCGCTTCGGCAGTGCCGGTACGCGAGAACACCGTTTCCACTTCCGGTTGCTGGGCGATGGCCTTCTCCAGTGCCAGCTGCATCGCCAGCGACTGCTCCAGCGAAGTGGATGGCACGCGCAGTGCCTGCATCGCCACGTTGCCTTCATCCAGGGTAGGCATGAACTCGCGGCCGAGCAGGCCCAACGAGCCAATGCCCACCAGCAGCATCAGCGCTGCGCCGGCGATCACTGCGCGCGGCCGCGCGACGGCCTGGCGGATGATCGGCTCGATGCGTCCACGCAGCATGCGGATCAGCTTCGTTTCGTGCTGGCCATCATCACTGTGTGCCTCGCCTTCCTTCGGCTTCGGCTCGCGCACCATCAGCGCGGCCATCGCCGGCACGAAGGTGAAGGAGAAGATGAAGGCACCCACCAGGGCCAGCATGAACGTGGCGGCCATCGGGTGGAACGTCTTGCCCTCCACCCCTTCCAGGGTGAGGATCGGTGCGAACACCAGCAGGATGATCAGCTGGCCGAACGCTGCCGGGCGCGCCATCTTTCGCGCCGAATCGGCGGCTACGCGCAGGCGTTCCATCGCGGTCAACGCGCGGCCCAGTTCGGCACGACGCTGGCCCAGCATCAGCAGCGTCGACTCGATCACGATCACCGCGCCGTCCACCAGGATGCCGAAGTCCAGCGCACCCAGGCTCATCAGGTTGCCACTGATGCCGAAGCGGTTCATGCCGATCACCGCGAACAGGAACGACAGCGGGATCACCAGTGCGGTGATCGTTGCCGCGCGCAGGTTGCCGAGCAGCAGGAACAGCACCACCACCACCAGCAGCGCGCCCTCGGTGAGGTTCCTGGCCACGGTCTTGATGGTGGAATTGACCAGCACGCTGCGGTCCAGCACCGGCGCGGCCACGATGTCCGCCGGCAGCGAGGCATTCACCTGCTGCAGCCGTGTGGCGGCCGCCTGGGCCACGGTGCGGCTGTTGCCGCCGGCGATCATCAGCGCGGTACCGAGCACGGCTTCATGGCCGTTGCGGCTGGCCGCCCCCAGGCGCGGTGCGCGGCTGAGGCCGACATCGGCCACATCGGCCACCCGCACCACCACGCCGTTGCGGTTGGCTACCGGCGCCTGGGCCAGATCGTCGGTGGTCAGTGCCAGACCGTCGGCACGCACCACCAGACCCTCGCCGGCGCGCTGCACGAAGCCGGCGCCGGCCTGCACGTTGGAGCGCTGCAGGGCCGTCACCAGATCGGCCAGGCCCAGGCCATGCGCGGCCAACCGCGCGCTGTCCGGATGCACGCCGTATTCCTTCACGTAGCCACCGACGGTGTCCACGCCCGCCAGCCCGGGGCTGGAGCGCATCTGTGGCGCGATGATCCAGTCCTGCACGGTGCGCAGGTAGGTGGCGCGTTCTTCCGGCGTGCGCAGCAGGTTGCCTTCCGGCGTGCGGTAGACCTCGCCGGCCTGCCAGCCGGCTTCACCGGGCTTGGCCAGCTTCGCAGGGTCGAACGCGGTGAAGTCCACCGTCCACATCAACACCTCGCCGAGGCCGGTGGTGACCGGCGACAGCATCGGCGAGGCACCCTCGGGCAGCGCTTCGGCGGCCTCGCGCATGCGTTCGGCCACCTGCTGGCGGGCGAAGTAGATGTCGGTGGCATCGGTGAAGATCGCGGTGACCTGCGAGAAGCCATTGCGCGACAGCGAACGGGTGGTGGTCAGGCCGGGGATGCCGGCCAGCGCGGTTTCCAGCGGATAGGTCACCTGTCGCTCGATCTGCTCGGGCGTCAGTGCCGGTGCCACCGTGTTGATCTGCACCTGGCGGTTGGTGATGTCCGGTACCGCATCGATCGGCAGCTTGCCGAGCTGGAACAGGCCCACGGCGGCAACGAGTGCAGCCAGGGCCACGACCAGCCAGCGGTGGCGTACCGCGGTTTCAATGATGAGCTTGAACATGGAAGGTCCTCAGTGCCCGTGCTCGGCTTCGCCCTTGGCCAGTTCGGCCTTGAGCAGGAACGCATTGGCGCCGACGATGCGTTCGTCGCCGTTCAAGCCGCCGAGAATCTCGATGCGGTCACCGGCACGTCGGCCGGCCAGTACCGGCTGCACCTTGAAGCCGCCCTCGACGGCGACGAATACCGCGCTGCTGCCGCCGACGTTCTGTACCGCATCAGCCGGCACGCTCAACGCGCCGTCCTTGCCGTCGGTGACCACCACCGCCGACACCGGCGAACCGGCCGGTGGCAATGCGGCATCCACCGGCATGGCACGGATCACCGCCACGCCACCCTGCTGGCGCACATCGGCGGCCGAACCGGTGACGGTGGCACTGAAGCTGCCGCCCGGCACGGTCACTTCCAGCGTCATGCCCGGCGTGACCTGCGCGGCCAGCGCCGGTGGCGCGGTGAATACCAGCTCGTTCATCGACGGATCGGCGACGTCGGCCACCGGGCTGCCGGCCGCCACCACGCCGCCGGGCGTGACCTGCACGTTGCCGACGATGCCGGCCACCGGGCTGGTGATGCGCACGCGGCCGCTGCTGTCGGGCGAACCGTTGGCGGCGGCCTGTGCCTGCGCGGCGGCGGCCTGCGCCTGCGCCGCCAGCGAGCGCGCGCGTGAGGTTTCCAGTTCCTGGCGAGCGACCACGCCCTGTTCGACCAGCGCCTTGTCGCGGCCGTGGGCCAGGCGCGCCGCCTCGGCCTCCGCGGCGGCGGCAACCGCATTGGCGCGGAACACCGCCGCCTCGCCACTGACCACGATCGCCAGCGTCTGGTTCTGCTTCACTGCCGTGCCCGGTGCGACCAGCACGCGCTCCACGCGACCGGTCACGGTGGAAGCGACCGAGGCACGTGCACCGATCGACGGTTCCACCCGGCCGGACAGCCGCGTCGAACCACCGCCGCCGCGGCCGACGGCCACCACGTCGATGCCGGATGCCTTGATCTGCTCTGGCGTCAACTGCACTACGCCTTCATCGGCATCGGGCACCTTGCTTGTTTCGGCCTTGGCGTCGGTGCTGTCGGCGGCGTGGCCATGGCCATCGTCGGCCGTTGCCTTGCCGGCGGGCTCCGAGACGGCCGGGGCCTGTGTGTTACCAGAACAACCGGCCAGCAATGCAGTCAGCAGCAAGCCGCCAACCAGCGGGAAAGAACGGGACACGTTCATCGGGCCTCCACAAAGGGTGCGCGCCCTTCGAGGCGGGCGAGATCGATTTCCGCGCCGACGCGCGACAGGCGCGCGTCCACGGCGGTGCCGCGGGCGGCGATGAGGGCACTGCGGGTGCTGCGCAGTTCCAGCTGCGAGATGCGCCCGGCGTCGAAGCCGATGCGCGCCAGCCGATAGGCTTCCTCGGCGGCGACCACGCTTTCGTCGGCGGCGCGGGTGCGGCTGTCGGCGGCCTTCAGGCCCGCCACCGCCGACAAGCGTTCGGCTTCGCTGTCGCGCCGCTGCTGGTCCAAGCGCGCTTCGGCCGCGCGCTGTTCGGCACTGGCGGCGCGGATGCCACCACGATTGCGGTCGAACAACGGGATCGAGAGACTGACGCCGAGCGTGTAGGCCTGTTCGCGGTCCTCGCGGAAGCGCGTCTGCGCGGCGGTAACGCTGAGGTCGGGCAGGGCGCGCTTGCGCTCGACGTCGACCAGGCGACCGGCCGCATCAGCTTCGGCTTCGGCCACACGCACGGCCAGAGCCACATCGGTGGCGCCACGCGGTGCTGGCGGTGCGCGATCGAGCAGACTGTTGTCGATGGTCTGCACCGGTGCATCCAGCAGGGCCGCACCGGCCAGGCGGGCCAGCGCGGCGTCGCGGAAGGCCTGCGCCTCATCCAGCGCGGCGCTGGCATTGGCCACTTCACTCTCTGCCTGCACGGCACGCAACTGCGGCTCGCGGCCATGCTTGACCATCGCGGTGACCGCCGCCGCATCGTCGCGGGTGAGGCTCAGCGCTTCTTCGGCCAGCGTGTAGCGACGCAGGGCGCTTTCGGCCTGTGCGTAGATCGCCGCCAACTGGCTGGCGACATCGCTGCGGCTCTGCGAACCCCGCAGGGCAGCGGCCTGTGCCTCGGCGCGGGCGGCGCGGACGCGCGCGCCGCGCTGGCCCCAGACCTCCAGCGGCTGGGACAGGGTAAGCACGGTGTCGGCCCTGCCCATGCCGCCGTAGGAGCCTGTGCCCCAGGCGTTTTCGGCGGACCAGGAAAGGGATGGATTGGGCAGCGCCCGGGCCTGGTCGGCGCGGGCGTCGGCCGCCTCGGCCAATGCCGCGCCGACGCGGGCGCCGGGCAGCTGGTCCAGGCGTTCAAGCAGGGTGTCGTACGAAGGTGCGGCTTGTGCGGCGACCTGTGCGGCGGGGATCAGGCCCAGCAGCACGGCGACGACCAGCCCGGCCGCGCGCGGCGACCGACGTGTCAGGATCGACATAGGGGGATTCCGGTTGTGAGTGAAACGGGAGCCCGCGATTGCGGGACGCGCTCAACTCACGCCCGGGGAGGACGTGCCAGTTCGTCCTGGGCGACCGCATAGGTCGCCGCGTCGCCTGCATTCATCCAGCGCGCCGGTTGCGGCGTGCCAAAGGCGGCGAAGGTGCTCGCCGGCAGGCTCAGGTTGGAGTGGTGGCAGTGGTTGTGGCTGCAGGCAGCGGCGTGCTTGCCGTCGTTGTCAGTGTCACCGTCGGCATCTTCGGCGCCGGATTCCACATGCACCACCGCGCTGTCGTGCGGTTCCACCGCACACGCCAGCACATCGGCCACCGGCACGACCACGAATGCCGCCATCAGCAGCATCAGCAGGGTCGAACGAAGGTGGCGGGCGATCCGGCGCATGGAGGGGAGGCTAGCAAGCGGTTTTCGGTGGATACAATATCAATGGCCACCTCGGGAATTTGTCGGCGTGTTCCGTTCAGGCGGGTGTCCGGGGTGCCGGCCGCTGGCCGGCAATCCCATGAACCCTGCTGGCGCAATGCGCTTCCGGCCAGCGGCCGGCACTACCGGTCTGCGGGCAGTTTGGCGATCACCTTGATCTCGAACTGGAACCCATACAGCCAGGTCACGCCGATGCCGGTCAGGGTCGGGTGCGGCGCTTGGCCCCAGTACTCGGGCACGATCGCCCAGGCCTTTTCGAAGGTGGTTTCCGGGTCGACCAGGAACACGGTCACGTCGATCACGTCATCGAACGTGCAGCCGGCCGCGGCCAGCACCGCGTTGAGATTGTCGAAGGCGCGGCGGACCTGGGTCTCGAAGTCCGGTTCGGGCGAGCCATCCTCGCGGCTGCCGACCTGGCCGGAAACGAACAGGAAGCCATTGGATCGGATCGCCGGCGAATAGCGGTTTCGCTCGTACAGCGCCTGCCGGCCGGCGGGAAAGACAACATCACGGTGGGACATGGGACGGATTCCAGACGGGAGCGGACCATCCTCCCCGCTGTCGCTGTCTGGATAAACCGTGATGATCGGTCTAGATTGATTGCACATTCCAAATAATCACAGCCACGGCCATGGACCGTTTCGAAGCGATGCGCGCGTTCGCCCGGGTGGTGGAGACCGGCAGCTTCACCCGCGCCGCGCATACCCTGCAGCTCAGCCGCACCACGGTCACCCAGCTGGTGCAGCAGCTGGAAGCGCATCTGCGGTTGCGGCTGCTCAACCGCACCACGCGCCGGGTCAGCGTCACTGCCGATGGCGCGGCGTATTACCCGCGCATCGTTCGCTTGCTGGCCGAGCTGGAAGAGGTTGAAGGGGGGCTGGGCGAGGCCGCCACACAACCGCGCGGGCGCCTGCGCGTCGACGTGCCGGGGCCGTATGCGCGCCTGCGGCTGGTGCCGGCATTGCCGGATTTCCAGGCGCGCTATCCGGAGATCCAGCTGGACATCGGCGTCAGCGACCGCGAGGTCGATGTCATCGCCGACAACGTCGATTGCGTGATCCGTGGTGGCGCGCCTGCCGATCCCGCGCTGGTGGCACGACCGCTGGCGCGCCTGCCGATCGGCTTCCATGCCAGCCCGGGCTATGTGCAGCGGTTCGGTGTGCCGGAACACCCGCGCGCGCTGGAAGGGCCGGACCACCACACGGTCGGTTTTCTCAGCCCACGCAGTGGCCGCGCCCGCGTGTTCACCGCGCAGCGTGGCGCCGAGCGCGTCGAGGTGCAGGGGCGCTATTCAATCGGCTTCGACGATGGCAACGCCTATCTGGCCGCTGGCCTGGCCGGCCTCGGCGTGGTCGCGCTGCCCAGCTACATGGCCGAACCGCATGTGGCGCGCGGCGAGCTGCTGCCCGTGCTGCACGACTGGCAGCTGCCGCCGATGCCGATGCACGTGATGTTCCCGCCGAACCGGCACATGAGCCAGCGGCTGCGGGTGTTCATTGATTGGGTGGTGGAGACGTTGGGCTGAGCCAGCGCTCGAGTGCGGCCACGCCGCATGCCACTCCATCCTCGTTCGCCATTGCAGCGCCCAGCGCGGCCGCCCGGGCGCGTGTATCGGCATGCTCGGCGAACGCCAATGCATCGGCCAACACCTTCGGCTGCAACCGCTTGGGTGACAGTGGCGCCGGTGCTACGCCCAGGTGCTGCAGGCGATCGGCCCAGAAGAACTGGTCGGCGGCGAACGGCATCACCAACGACGGTGTGCCGGCGCGGCATGCCGAATGCGTGGTGCCGCTGCCGCCGTGGTGGATCGCCAGCGCGCAGCGCGGCAACAACGCTTCATGCGGGGTCGGGCCGATCACCCGTACCGAGTCGGGCAGCGTCATGTCGGGCACGCCGACCCAACCGGGAAACAGCAGCACGCGGCGTGGCGCCAGCGCCGACAACAGCGCCGGCAGCACACGCTCGCGCTCGAAGCCGGTCATGCTGCCGAAGCCCAGATAGACCGGCGGCGGTCCTGCATCGAGGAAAGCCTGCAGTTCGCACGACGGTTGCCACGGCGCAGCAGGGGCCGACCATTGGCCGCACACGAGGTGGTCGGCCGGCCAGTCCGAAGGCGGTGGCAGCAGCTGTGGCGAGATGCCATACAGCATCGGCAGGCCAGCCCAGAGGGAGCGTCGTGGTGGCTGCCCGGCGTGCTGGCGGGCCGTGTTGATCGGGCCGCGGAACTGTCGCCAGATCAGGCCGTTGACCAGGCCATAACTGGCCCGGTTCAACCAGCCCGGCGAGCGTCCGGGCGGCAGGAAGGGCGAGCGGAACGCGCGTGTCGGCGTCAGCGGAATCATGCCGGCGCCGATCACCGGAAGGCCGCGACGCTCGCCGACGCTCATGCCGACGAACGCAGCCAGCCCACCGGTCAGGATCGCATCGCAGCCGTCGGCTGCAGCATCGGCCTGGCGCATCCAGCCGGCGACGTGTTGCAGCGCCATCCGTGCCAGCCCGGTGCTGGCGGCGGCAACGCCATTGCCGCGTGAGACCAGCGCCACCACTTCGTCGTGGATGTCGCCTTCCAGCGCGGCGTGCGGGACGCCCAAGGCCTTCGCGCTGTCGAGGGTGCCGCCGTCGGCCAGCAGCATGACCTCGTGACCGGCCGCGATCAGCCCATCGCAGAGCATGACCAGCGGGCGCGTATCGCCTTCGGTGCCGTAGGTGAGGGCCAGCAGTCGCATTGGAGCCTCCGCAGTGAATCACCAGTATGCCGACATCGCTGTGTTCGTCCGCGCTCCTGCCGACGCACCGCGTGGGACAATCCCGCCTCATCTGCCCCCGCCGCACGGGGCGCGCGCAACAGGATCCAGCACCGCATGACCGCACTGCCATCCCTACCGTCCCTTGTCTGCCGCCTGCCGGCCGCTGCATACCGGCGTGCGCCGTGAGCCGCGTCGTCGCACTGGACACCGAAACCACCGGTATCTCGCATCGCCTGGGCCATCGGGTGATTGAAATCGGGGCGGTGGAACTGGTCGATGGACAACTCAGCGGTCGCCAGTTCCACACCTACCTGCAGCCGCAGCGGAAGGTGGACTGGGGCGCGCAGCGCGTGCACGGCATCAGCGATGCCATGCTGGTGGGCAAGCCGCTGTTTGCGAGCAAGGCCGCCGAACTGCTGGAGTTCCTGCGTGGCAGCGAGATGGTCGCGCACAACGCCACCTTCGACGTCGGTTTCCTCGACAACGAGCTGCGCCTGGCGGGGCTGGCCGGTGGGCTGGCCCAGCACTGCCGCGTGACCTGCAGCCTGAAGCTGGCCCGCAGCCGTTGGCCGGGCATGCCCAACAAGCTCGACGATGTGCTGCAGCGCCTGCGTATTCCCGGCACCCGCGGCCTGCATGGCGCGCTGAAGGATGCCCACCTGCTGGCCCAGGTGGTGCCGCATCTGCGCTGAGGGCAGGGCGCCGTCAGCGTGTTCAGGCGTGGCCTGTGGGTAAGTTGCGCAAGGTCTTGATTGCGTGCATAATGCGCGGCTCGCTGTGTCCGGTTTCGTGCCGGGCGGCGCCCCCGGGAGCACGTCCCCGGCCGCCCAACGCCAGCGTAACCCTTTGATTCTCTTGACGTGTGGTGGGCAACCACCGAGGCCGCCGTCCCCCGGGCTACGGGGAGACACAACTTACTATCGAGGTGCGCCATGTCCCGCGTATGCCAGGTTTCCGGCAAGCGAGTGCAGACGGGTAACAACGTCTCGCACGCCAACAACAAGACCCGTCGTCGTTTCCTGCCGAATCTGCACGAGCGCCGCTTCTGGGTTGCCAGCGAGAACCGCTGGGTGAAGCTTCGTGTTTCCGCGCATGCACTGCGCACCATCGACAAGAACGGTATCGATTCCGTTCTGGCTGAGCTGCGTGCGCGCGGCGAAAAGGTCTGAGGAGTAGACGATCATGGCAGGCAAGCGCGATAAGGTCCGTATGATTTCGACCGCTGGTACCGGTCACTTCTACACGACCGACAAGAACAAGAAGAACACCCCGGGGAAGATGGAATTCTCCAAGTACGATCCGGTCGTGCGCAAGCACGTCCCGTACAAGGAAGGCAAGATCAAGTAATCCGCAAGGATTGCGGGTCGCTTCCGAAAAAACCCGCCCTCGTGGCGGGTTTTTTTGTGCCCCGCCGCCCCCGGTAGGTGTTGACCTTGGTCGACACGTTCCGACCCCGGTGGGTGCCGACCGTTGGCCGGCACGCTGTCCCCAGCGCCGCTCGACTCTGCACACCCCGCTGGGCAGAATGGCCCCACACCTCCCAACGGGCGACGCGATGCTGTTCGAGTGGCTGCTGGGCTCGTACCTGCTGTTGATCGACTGGCTGATCCGGCTGGTGGCGCTGTGCTGGATCCCCACCCGCACTACGCCGGGCGCGGCGCGCAGCTGGCTGCTGCTGGTCGGCTTCGTGCCGCTGCTGGGCCTGCCGCTCTATCTGCTGTTCGGGCATCCGTGGCTGTCGCGCGAGCGCATCCGCCGGCAGGCCGAGGCCTCGCAGGTCATCCGTGAAGAACAGGCGCTGCAGCGCCGCCTGCGCTGGACGCCGCAGCCCGATTCGGCCAGCGCCGAAGTGGTGCCGCTGGTGCAGCGCCAGGGCGATTTCATGCCGGTGCACGGCAACGCGATCGACCTGCTGACCGACTATGACGAATCACTGCACACCCTGATCGCCGACATCGACCAGGCCCAGGACCGGGTGCACCTGCTGTACTACCTGATGTTCGATGACACGGTGGGCGAGGCCATCGTCGAAGCCCTGCAGCGTGCCGCAGCGCGCGGGGTGCAGTGCCGCGTGCTGCTGGATGCGGTCGGCGCCAAGCGGGGCCTGCGCGCATACAGCAAGCGGCTGCGGTCACGTGACATCGAAGTGCGCGCGATGCTGCCCGGCGGCCTGCGTTGGCGCCGCAGCGGACGCATGGACCTGCGCAACCATCGCAAGATCGCGGTGATCGACAACGAAGTAGGCTATGTCGGTTCGCAGAACCTGGCGCGCCCTGAATTCGTTGCCGGCCACCCCAACCGCGAGCTGGTGGCGCGCGTGCGCGGGCCTGCGGTGGCGCACCTTGAAGCGGTGTTCGCCAGCGACTGGTACATCGAAACCGGGCAGCGCCTGGAGGTCATCGCCGACGTGCCGGTGTGCAGCGAGGACATCGCCACCCAGCTGCTGCCCAGTGGCCCGGCCTACCCGTACAGCAACGCGCGCGATGCGGTGGCCGCGCTGATCCATCTTGCCCGGCGCCGGCTGGTGATGGTCACGCCGTACTTCGTGCCCGACGAAGCAACGCTGAGTGCACTGCGCATCGCCGCGCTGTCCGGCGTGCAGGTGCAGCTGATCCTGTCGGCCAGCAACAACCAGCGGCTGACCTCGTGGGCGCAGGAGGCCTACTACGACGAGCTGCTGCGCTGCGGGGTGCAGATCGCGCTGTACGAGCCGCAGTTCCTGCATGCCAAGCACATGAGCGTGGATGAGGACATTGCCGTGCTCGGGTCGATCAACATGGATATCCGCTCGTTCGCGCTGAATGCCGAAATCGGCCTGATCTGCTACGACCGTCAGCTGCTCACGCAGTTGCGCGCCATCGAGGACGACTACCTGCGCCAGTCGCGCCTGCTGGACCTGGCGCAGTGGCGCAAGCGTCCCGCGTGGCTGCGCAGCCGCGAGGGCATCGCGCGCCTGGCCGATGCCTTGATGTAGGCCAGCGCCAGCCGGGCAGGGCCGATGGCCTACAATCGGCGCATGACTGATTCACCGCGTAGTGGCGAACTGGACCTTGCGATCATCGGCGGTGGTGCGGCCGGCGTGCTGGTGGCGATCCAGGTGTTGCGCCAGGCCCAGGCGCCGCTGGCACTGGCCATTTTCGAACCCGCCTCGCAGCTGGCACAGGGCATTGCCTATGCCACGCCGTGGCCGGAGCACCTGCTGAACGTGCCGGCGGCGAAAATGAGCGCCTTTGCCGACCAGCCCGGCGACTTCCTCGATTTCCTGCAGGCCGCCAACGCCTACCCAGGCGAGGCGCGCCAAGTGCTGGGCGAACGCTATGTGTCTCGCCACTATTTCGCTGCCTACCTGCAGCAGCGCCTGCGCGAGGCCGAAGCAGCCAGTGCGGCGCGATTGCAGGTCATCGCCCAACCGGTGCTGGCGACGCAGCCAGATGACCACGGTTACCAGCTGCAGCTGGGCGATGGCCAAACACTGCATGCAGCGCAGGTGGTGATCGCCACCGGCAACAGCATGCGGCCGCTGCCGGTGGACGGCGCCGATGCGTTGCCCGCCGATGACGTGGTCGAGGCCTGGGATTACGACGGCGTACGCACGCTGGCCAGTGACCATGCCCTGGCCATCGTCGGCTCCGGGCTGAGCATGGCCGACACCGTGCTGGCGTTGGTGGCCGGCGGCCATAGCGGACCGCTGCATGTGATCTCGCGCCATGGTCTGCTGCCATTGCCGCACGCCCACGGCGGTCTGCCGGCGTTCGATCCGCAGGATCTGCTGCCGATGACCCTGCGCCAGCGCCTGCGCGTACTGCGCCAGCACGCGCGCAAGGCACAGGCCGACGGCATGCCGTGGCAGGGCGTGATGGACCGCATCCGCCCGCACGGCCAGGCGCTGTGGCAGAGCATGGACGAGGCCGACCAGCGCCGCTTCCTGCGCCACGTGGTGCGCTACTGGGACGTGCACCGCCATCGCATTGCTGAACCGGTGTCCGAGCAGTTGCAGGCGCTGCAGGCCAGCGGCCAGCTGCGCGTTCACCGCGCCCGTCTGCAACGGGTGTGGCGCGAAGGTGATGCCCTGCGGCTGTCGGGTCGCGAGGCGGGCGGCGGCAACGTGCAGTGGACGATCGCTGCGGTGGTCAATGCCACCGGTGTGGAGACCCGCGCCTCGGCACTGCGCAATCCCTTGCTGCAGCAGCTGCAGGCCGAGGGCCTTGCGCGTCCCGGGCCGCATGGGCTGGGCCTGGACAGCAGTGTGCCGGGCGACCGGCTGTGTGCAGCGGGTGGCCAGCCCCAGGCGCGCCTGGGGGTACTCGGCAGCCTGCGCATCGGCAGCCTGTGGGAAAGCCTGGCGGTGCCTGAACTGCGTCAGCAGGCGCAGGCACTTGCCACGCAGGTGGTCGCAGGAGCTGCGACGTCGATGCCGTAAAATGGAGGCATGGATGTCTCCCACTTGCTTGATGGCCTGAACCCGGCCCAGCGCGAAGCCGTCTCCGCTCCCCTCGGTCACCACCTGGTGCTGGCTGGTGCCGGGTCGGGCAAGACGCGCGTACTCACCCACCGCATTGCCTGGCTGCATGAAGTCGAAGGCGTGCCGACCCACGGCATTTTCGCGGTGACCTTCACCAACAAGGCCGCCGGCGAGATGCGCCATCGCATCGACGCGCAGCTGCCGCATGGCAGCCGCGGCATGTGGATCGGCACCTTCCACGGCCTGGCCAACCGCCTGCTGCGCCTGCACTGGCAGGATGCCAAGCTGCCTGAAGGCTTCCAGGTGATGGATTCGGACGACCAGCTGCGGCTGGTCAAGCGCGTGGTGCAGGCGCTGGAGCTCGATGACGGCAAGTACCCGCCCAAGCAGATTGCCTGGTGGATCAACGCGCAGAAGGATGAGGGCCGCCGCCCGCAGCACATCCAGCCCGAGCCGAACGATGCGTGGCTGGAAACCATGCGCCAGGCCTACGCCGAGTACCAGGCGCGGTGTGACCGTGCCGGCCTGGTCGATTTCGCCGAGCTGCTGCTGCGCGCGCACGAACTGCTGCGCGACAATCCGCCGTTGCTGTCGCACTACCGCGCGCGGTTCCGCGAGATCCTGGTGGACGAATTCCAGGATACCAACGCCATCCAGTACGCCTTCGTGCGGGTACTGGCCGGGCACGAGGGCCACGTGTTCGTGGTCGGTGATGACGACCAGGCCATCTACGGCTGGCGCGGTGCCAAGGTCGAGAACGTGCAGGGCTTCCTGCGCGATTTCCCGGGCGCGCAGACCATCCGCCTGGAGCAGAACTACCGTTCCACCGCCAACATCCTCAGTGCCGCCAACGCGGTGATCGCGCACAATCCGGACCGCATCGGCAAGCAGCTGTGGACCGACAGTGGTGATGGCGAGCCGATCGACCTGTACGCGGCGTACAACGAGATGGATGAGGCGCGCTACATCGTCGAGCGTGCACGGCAGTGGGTGCGCGATGGTGGCAGCTACACCGAAGTGGCCGTGCTCTACCGCAGCAACGCGCAGTCGCGCGCACTGGAAGAAGCGCTGCTGAGCGAGCAGGTGCCGTATCGCGTGTATGGCGGCATGCGCTTCTTCGAGCGCGCCGAAGTGAAGGATGCGCTGGCCTACCTGCGCCTGCTGTCCAACCGCAACGACGACGCTGCATTCGAGCGCGCAGTGAATACGCCCACGCGTGGCATCGGTGACCGCACGCTGGACGAAGTGCGCCGCGAAGCGCGCGCCCAGGGCATCTCACTGTGGGAAGCCACCATGCTGGTGACCCAGGGCAGCGCGCTGGCGGCGCGTGCCCGCAATGCGCTGGCCGGCTTCCTGGTGCTGGTCAACGAGCTGCAGGCGCAGACCGTGCACATGACCCTGGCCGAGCGCGTGGACCACGTGCTGGCCCGCTCGCAGCTGCGCGAACACTGGAGCAAGGAAAGCCGCAACGCGCTGGATTCGGAATCGCGCACCGACAACCTCGACGAACTGGTGTCGGTGGCCTCGCGCTTCGTGCGCCGTGCCGACGACATCGAGGAAGTGGGCGAGGACATGGACGAGCTTGTTGCGTTCCTGGCCTACGCGGCGCTGGAGGCCGGTGAAGGCCAGGCGCAGGCCGGCGAGGAAGGCGTGCAGCTGATGACGCTGCACTCGGCCAAGGGCCTGGAATTCCCGCTGGTGTTCCTGGCCGGCGTGGAAGAGGGACTGTTCCCCAGTGCCCGGTCGCTGGAGGAAAGCGGGCGGCTGGAAGAAGAGCGTCGGCTGGCCTACGTCGGCATCACCCGCGCGCGGCAGAAGCTGGTGCTCAGCTACGCCGAATCGCGGCGCATCCATGGCCAGGACAACTACAGCCTGCCCTCGCGCTTCCTGCGAGAGATCCCGCGCGAGCTGCTGCACGAAGTGCGGCCGAAGGTGCAGGTCTCGCGGCCGGCGTCGATGGGCGCAAGCCGGGTGATGGGACATGCCGCCATCGAAACGCCGCCGATCAAGCTGGGTGCGCTGGTCAACCATCCCAAGTTCGGCGAAGGCATGGTGACCGACTACGAAGGCAACGGTGCCCACGCACGCGTGCAGATCGAGTTCGCCGACGCCGGCAGCAAGTGGCTGGTGATGGCGTATGCCAACCTGACGGTGATCTGATCACCGTCGAGGGGGCGGAGTCCTCCCGCAGGGAGGGCGCCGACCACCGGTGCGGTGGAAGGCAGCCGGGCATGGCGCGGCTCTACAATAGCGGTCACATCTCCCAGGAACGCCCTCATGACCGAACCCACGCTGCACGTCACCGTGAAGTTGAACGCCAGGCTGCAGCCCGAGCATCGCCATGAGCTGTTCGAGGATCCGCTGGACGCGCTGCTGCAGGCGGCCGAGCTGGGCGGGATCACCGGAGGCGGTACTGCGATGTCCGACGAAGGCGAAGTCGAGTACGGCGATATCGAAGTGGCGCTGGTCGATGCCGCGGGCGTGCCGAAGCTGGTCGACCTGCTGGAGCAGCTGGGGGCACCGAAGGGTTCGCAGGTACAGGGCGCAGGCGAGGCTGACCGAAGCTTCGGCGTGACCGAGGGTCTTGGCATTTACCTGGATGGCCTGACCCTGCCCGACGAGGTGTACGAGCAGTGCGATTCGAACCACGTGTTCGAGCAGCTGTCCGAGCGAATCGATGGCCTGGGCGAGATCTGCAGCTGGTGGCAGGGCCCGAGCGAGACCGCGCTGTACATGTACGGCCAGTCGTTCGAGGCGATGCGTGAGGCGATCGCGGAATTCGTCGGCAGTTATCCGCTGTGCCGGAATGCACGCGTGGTGCAGATCGCCTGAGCAGGGCGACTGTGGAGACGAGCCCATGCTCGGCTCCACAGGTGCGTGTCAACGGCCCGCTGACTGCCGGGCGTTGTCGCGCAGCGCCATGTCCTTGCCGACGTGATAGGCACCGAACAGCACCGCCAACGCGATGATCGCGGCGATCAGGATGGGCTTCCCGGAGCTGTGGGCGGGTGGTCTGTTGTTCTGCATGTCTGTCATCCCTGAAGGCGGCGCGGTGCCGCCCGCCCAGCATGCGCCGCAGTGGTCAGGATGAGCAAGCTGGTGGCGCCTGCGCCGATCATGCCCGGCCGCGCAGGCATCGCTGCGCGCTGCCGGATTGATCCTGCGCAAGGCACGATCTCCACACAGGTTGTGTAATGGTGTCGTTCCCACTGGCTGGATCACCGCGGAGCCCCACCATGTACAAGCGCATCCTGATCGCCACCGACGGTTCCGAGCTGGCCGACAAGGGCCTGGCCAAGGGCCTGGAGCTGGCCAAGGACCTCAACGCCGAGGTCGACATCGTCACCGTCTCCGAGCCTTGGGCCGTCGGCATGTACGACGCCATGGGCTGGAGCGTGGGCTACATGAACAGCCCGGAGTACAAGGCCGACCGCGAGGAAGGCGCGCAGAAGGTGCTGCAGCCGGCCCTGGCAAAGGCAGCCGAGCAGGGCATCACCGCCAATCCGGTGCATGTGCTGGACCGCTACGCGGCCGACGGCATCATCGAGACGGCGGGGCAGCGCAACAGCGATCTGATCGTAATGACCTCGCACGGCCGCCGCGGCGTCACCCGCGTGCTGCTGGGCAGCCAGACCGCCGAGGTGCTGGCGCGCAGCACGCTGCCGGTGCTGGTCATCCGCTGATACGGAAGCGTTCCCGGGGAGGGGACCCGACGCCGGCCGCAGGATGCGCGCCGGCGTTGTTTTTTCCGGCGGCCCGAAGAGCATCCACGCATGGCGTGGATCTACTCCAGTTCACCGTCAAAGGTCCACGCCATGCGTGGATGGGGCCACCGCAATGCCCGGTAGATCCACGCCATGCGTGGATGGCGCGCACCTACGGCAACCACATCACCAGCTGTACAGCTTCCAGTACACCGGCGACACGCCATCCTTGTCATTGTCGAAGCGGCCATCGCCGTTCTTGTCATACATGTAGAACGGGGCGCCACGTGCCGGCGTCACCTTGACCATGCGCAACTGGCCGGACACCCGGTATTCCTCGATGGTGTCGCCGTTGTCCATCGTGCGCTTGGAAACATCGGCGCCCTTGACGTCCACCGGGGGAGCGCCCGCGCCGCCCATGCTGGCACAGCCAGCAAGCAGGAGCAGGGAAGCCAGCATCAGGGTCTTCATCGGCGGGGCCTTTGCCTGGAAAGAGCCTTGATTATGCCCCAACGCCGCGTCGCTGCCGTGTCGCCGCGATGCAGGAACAGGCGCGTAGAATCGACACATGAGCAGATTAGTCCTGATCGACGGGTCCAGTTACCTGTACCGCGCGTTCCACGCGCTGCCGCCCCTGTCCAATGCACAGGGTGAGCCCACCGGCGCGCTGTTCGGCGTGGTCAACATGCTGCGCTCGACGCTGAAGGAGCGCCCGGCCTACGTCGCCTTCGTCGTCGATGCCCCCGGCAAGACCTTCCGCGATGACCTGTACGACCAGTACAAGGCCAACCGCCCGCCGATGCCCGATGAACTGCGCAGCCAGGTCGAGCCGATGTGCCGCATCGTCGAGGCGCTGGGCATCAGCATCCTGCGCATCGATGGCGTGGAGGCCGACGATGTGATCGGCACCCTGGCCCTGCAGGGCGTGGCACAGGACCTGAAGGTCACCATCTCGACCGGCGACAAGGATTTCGCCCAGCTGGTCCGCCCGGGCATCGAACTGGTCAACACCATGACCGGCAGCCGCATGGATTCGGACGCGGCGGTGATGGACAAGTTCGGCGTGCGCGCCGACCAGATCGTCGACCTGCTGGCGCTGATGGGCGACGCGGTCGACAACGTGCCCGGCGTGGAGAAGTGCGGGCCGAAGACGGCCGCCAAGTGGCTGGCCGAATACCAGCATCTGGACGGGGTGATGGCGGCGGCGCCGACCATGAAGGGCAAGATCGGCGAGAACCTGCGCGCCGCGCTGGAGCGCCTGCCGCTGAACAAGGAGCTGGTGACCATCCGCACCGACGTCGCGCTGGACGCCAGCCCGACCACGCTGGCCCTGCGCGATCCGGATGTGCCCACCCTGGGCGAGCTGTACCTGCGTTACGGCTTCACCCAGGCATTGAAGGAGCTGGGCGGGCCGGTACCGGCGCCTGCAGTGGCCAACGATGCGACGCCGAGCCTGCGTGGCACCGCGGCCGGCTTTGCCCGTGGCAGCGCCGAAGCGCCGCCCGTCGGCGAACTCGATCCAGCGCTGTCGGCGCCCGGCGAGTACGAGACCGTGCTGACCACCGAGCAGCTGCAGGCCTGGGTTGCGCGCGTGCAGCAGGCTGACTTGGTCAGCTTTGACACCGAGACCGACGCACTGGATGCGATGCGTGCACGCTTGGTCGGCATCAGCCTGGCGGTGGAGCCGGGCAAGGCCGCCTACATCCCGGTCGGCCATGATTATCCCGGCGCGCCGGCACAGTTGCCGCTGGCACAGGTGCTCGATGCGCTGCGGCCGGTGCTGCAGGACCCGGCGAAGAAGAAGCTGGGCCAGCATGGCAAGTACGATCTGCACGTGCTGCGCCGCCATGGCGTGGACGTGCAGGGCTACCACGACGACACCATGCTTGAGAGCTTCGTGCTCAATTCCACCGCCACCCGCCACGACATGGATTCGCTGGCCCTGCGTTACCTGGGCTACAGCACCATCAAGTTCGAGGACGTGGCAGGCAAGGGCGCCAAGCAGATTTCGTTCTCGCAGGTAGGCATCGACGAGGCCGGCCGCTACGCCGCCGAAGACGCCGACATCACCCTGCGCCTGCACCACGCGCTGCAGCCGCAGCTGCTGGCCGAACCGACCCTGGACAGCGTGTACCGCAGCATCGAGATGCCGCTGGTGCCGGTGCTGGCCAGCATCGAAGCCAATGGCGTGCGGATCGACACCGACGAACTGCGCCGGCAGAGCCAGGACCTGTCCTCGCGCATGCTGGCCGCGCAGCAGAAGGCCACCGAACTGGCCGGGCGCAGCTTCAACCTGGATTCGCCCAAACAGCTGCAGGCGGTGCTGTTCGACGAGCTGAAGCTGCCGGCGGTGGTGAAGACCCCCAAGGGCCAGCCCAGCACCAACGAAGAGGCGCTGGAGGCGATTGCCGAGCAGCACGAGCTGCCCCGGGTGATCCTCGAGTACCGTGGCCTGGCCAAACTGCGCAGCACCTATACCGACAAGCTGCCGGAGATGGTCAACTCAGAAACCGGCCGGGTGCACACCAGCTACCACCAGTCCGGTGCCGCCACCGGCCGCCTGTCCTCGTCCGATCCGAATCTGCAGAACATCCCGATCCGCACCGAGGATGGCCGCCGCATCCGCCGTGCGTTCATCGCCCCGGAAGGCTTCCAGCTGCTGGCGGCCGACTATTCGCAGATCGAGCTGCGGATCATGGCCCACCTGTCCGGAGATCCGGGCCTGGTGCGGGCCTTCGAGCAGGGCGCCGACGTGCATCGCGCCACCGCCGCCGAGGTGTTCGGCCGCACCCTGGAAGAAGTGACCAGCAACGAGCGTCGCGCGGCCAAGGCGATCAACTTCGGCCTGATGTACGGCATGAGTGCGTTCGGACTGGCCCGCAACCTCGGCATCGACCGCGGCCAGGCGCAGGATTACGTGGCGCTGTACTTCAGCCGCTATCCGGGCGTGCGTGACTTCATGGAGCGCATGCGCGAGCAGGCCCGCGAGCAGGGCTACGTGGAGACCCTGTTCGGTCGCCGGCTGTACCTGAACGACATTCATGCACGTAACCAGGGCCTGCGTGCTGGCGCTGAACGTGCGGCGATCAATGCACCGATGCAGGGCACCGCCGCCGACATCATCAAGCGCGCCATGGTCGATGTGGACAAATGGCTGCGTGACAGCGGCGCACCGGCGCGGATGATCCTGCAGGTGCACGATGAACTGGTGTTCGAAGCCGAGGCCGGTTTCATCGAAGAACTGCGTAGCAATGTCGTGCAGCGCATGTCGCAAGCGGCACAATTGCGGGTGCCGTTGGTGGTCGATACCGGTACTGGCAGCAATTGGGATGAGGCGCACTGAGTCGCATTCAGGCCGAAAACGCCGTGAATTCGTTCATTTGCATGATATTTCTGACTCAAACATGAATGTTTCCCTGATGGGTGCTTATTAAATTGGGCCCCTTCACGAACCGTTAGTGTTCGGAGTGCTTCTATAACTCCCGACAGGCGCAATGCCTGTCGTGGATCTCTCCCATCCCCTGGAGCAGATCTCGGAACGGGGGCTCCTCCCCAAGCGCCCGTTCCCCGGCCCCGTTGACCTCCCCCTGGTCAGCGGGGCTTTTTATTTGTGCGCTGCTGCGCCACGCTGGGCCACCGCCCGGCAGGGAAACCCGCAATGCCCGATCTGTTCGACTTGGCGATGCCGTGGTGGGAATTCATCCTGCGCGCGGTGGTGGTCTACGCAGTCGTGCTGGGCATGGTCCGGCTCAGCGGCAAGCGCGCGCTGGGTCAGGTCACCCCGTTCGACGTGCTGCTGATCGTACTGCTGGGCAACGCGGTGCAGAACGCACTGCTGGGTACCGACACCTCGCTGGCCGGCGGCCTGCTGCTGGCCGCCACGCTGATCCTGCTGAACTATGGCGTAGGCTGGATCACCGCCCGCAGCCGCCGCATGGAACGGCTGATCGAGGGCGAACCGGTGGTGATCGCGCGCAACGGCAAGCTCTTCGACAGTGTGCTGCGGCGCGAGCTGGTCAGCCGCGCCGATTTCGATGTCGCCATGCGCCAGCAGAGCTGCATCGGCGTGGAAGAAGTGGAACTGGCACTGCTGGAAACCAACGGCCACATCACCATCATTCCCAAGCGCAAGGACGGGTGACGCGCGCCACAGCGTGGCCGGAGGCAGTACTCCTGCGACCCACGCCGACACGGTTTACTGTTCGGCCGCCTGCGCCTTCATGCCTGCCCAGTCACGCGTCGCGTCCACATCGCAGGCTACATGGGTGCCCTTGCCGTCCTTGGCGCAGATCGCCGCCATCGTCTGCGGTACCTTGGGGTCGGCGGTGTGTGCATAGCCTGCGGCGAGCCCCAGGCAGCCATCGCGCACGCCGGCGCTGCACAGCTTGATGAAATAGGGCTGGGCCTGCGCCCACTTCTCCGCGCTGTGCAGTTCCTCACCCGCGACCTTGCAACCAAGCAGCTTGCCGTCGTTGCAGCATGACGCGGCGCCGCCCTTGCGGGCCAAGGTCGGGCAGTCCAGCGGCTGCGGGATCTCCACGAATGCCGGCGGCGGCTGGCAGCTCGTCGCGGACTTGTCCATGCGCTGGTAGTAGCCGTAGCGGTTGTCCTTGTCCATCCCGGCCAGGGTTCCGTTGCTCAGTGGCTGCAGTACGAAATCGCTGCCGACGTCACGACGGATCAGGATCCTGCCGTCCTGCACGCGTGCGCGCAGGCGGGTGCCGACACCCTCCACTTCGACCAGGCCGGCATCCAGGAACCGCAGCGACGACAGCAGGCCAAGCTCGGCCTCGAAGCGGCCGCAGGGAAGCGCGGTAGCTGCGACCGGGGTCAGCGCCGACGGCGCCAGCGGGGTCAGCATCGCCAGGCCCTTGGCCGGGCCGCAGGCGTAGGTGCCCTCGCGCTGCGCGCACGAGCGGTGCAGGGCCTGCTGCGCCTGCTGCAGGCGTCCGCCGTTCCACAGCGCCTCGGCCACGTTGCTGCAGAACGACTCGCCCTGCTGCTGCGCGCACAGCGCCGCCAGTTCATCCAGCTGCGCTGCTGGCAGCGGTGCGTCCAGGGTCTGCTCCAGGCCCATCACCGCCCTGCCCATCAGCTCGCCGGCCATGGCCTTCATGACGGCCATGCAGGCTTCCCCCTCCTCGGGCGATGCGTCATCGCGGCAGTAGGGCGGCATCTGCGGCTCGGCCCGGGCACGCTGCGGCTGCGCCTCCTCGGCCTGGCGCTGGTAGGTCTCCTGCAGTTGGGTGCAGGCCGCCTCCACGCCCTCGCTGCACCAGGCGTGCAGCTGCGTGGGCGCGGCCTCGGGCAGTGCCTCCAGGCAGGCGCTGGTGTCGGCCATGCAGCTGCCTTCGACCATCTCCGGTACCGGCTTGCAGGCGGCCGCTGCTTTCAGGTGGAACGTGTGGTATCCGCCGGTGACCGTGCGGTCGTTGTCGCTGAACTCCCAGTTCTCCAAGCGGCCGGTGGACAGGTTGCCAGTGCCCAGCAGGTTGTCCTGGCGTACCAGCCGCAGCCGTTCCGTGGCCTGGTAGGGGCCCGAAAGGAAGCCGTGGGCTTCGCTTTCGATGGTCAGGCTGGCGTTGCCACCGTCCTGCAGGTAGGTGCCGCAGGCCATCGACTGCGCGGCCACCGGCAGGCTGGGTACGGCCAGCGCGAGCAGCAGCATGGTGCGCCAGGTACTCATCCGGCGGCGTGGGGAAACAACAACGGGCATCACGGTCTTCCTTGATTCAAGACAAGAGGGGGAATGAAGCGGAACACACCGCCGCAGAGCACGCCGCAGCCGGGCCACCGCCGCGCGGGCGGCGGTCCGCACAACCGCAGGGATTGCGCAGCGGCAACGCGTGCAGCGCCCGGTACCGGAAGCGCCTACAGCCAGTCGCGTGGCACCAGGTAATCGGCCAGGCGCGCTTCGGCGCTGCCGTCTTCCGGGGTAAAACCGTACTCCCAGCGCACGCGCGGGGGCAGGCTCATCAGGATGCTCTCGCTGCGGCCGCCGCTCTGCAGGCCGAACAGCGTGCCGCGGTCGTAGACCAGGTTGAACTCTACGTAGCGGCCACGGCGGTAAAGCTGGAACTCGCGTTCGCGTTCGCCGTAGGGCGTGTCCTTGCGCTGCTGCACGATCGGCAGATACGCATCGAGGAAACCATCGCCGACCGCGCGCAGGTAGGCGAAGTCACGCTCGAAATCGCCGTGCAGATCGTCGAAGAACAGACCGCCCACGCCGCGTGTTTCGTTGCGATGGCGCAGGAAGAAATACTCATCGCACCAGCGTTTGTGCGCGGCGTAGCGTTCTTCACCGAACGGCGCGCACAGATCGCGCGCCACCCGATGCCAGTGCAGCACGTCCTCGTCGAACGGGTAGAACGGGGTCAGGTCGAAGCCACCACCGAACCAGCGGGCCACCACTTCGCCATCGCGCTGCGCCTGGAAGAAGCGCACGTTGGCATGGGTGGTCGGCACGTAGGGATTGAGCGGGTGGAACACCAGCGACACCCCGGTGGCACGCCACGAGGCGCCGGCCAGTTCTGGCCGGTTGGCCGAGGCCGAGGGCGGCAGGCGACTGCCCGCCACATCGGAAAAACCGATGCCGGCCTGCTCGAACACTGCGCCATCGCGCAGCACACGGGTGCGGCCACCGCCGCCCTCGGCGCGCTGCCACAGGTCTTCCTGGAAGCGTGCGCGGCCATCGACGGACTCGATTGCCGCACAGATGCGATCCTGCAGGTCGGTGAGATAGGCGCGAACGCGCTCGAATTCGTTCATGGCGCGTACTTTACCGCAGGGCCTGCCCGAAGCTACGGGCAGGCCCTGGCGGACTCAGCGCTTGCGGTTGGAACTGCGTGGCGCCGGGGTGTCGTCCACTGCCGCCTCATCGGCCGCCTTCTGCAGGGCGCCCCCCAGAACGATCAGCTTCCAGTTCTGTGTTTCGAGCACGTCGCAGGCCACGTGGAGGCCGTTGCGGTCGGCCTTGCACAGCTGTTCCAGGGTTGCACGTGCGTCCACACCGGCACCGTTGCCCTGCGCGGTGACCAGGTTCTCGCACCCCTCGCGGACACCGGCGCGGCAGACCGTGGTGTAGTGTTCGGCGGCCTGCAGCCAGTTCCCGGCCAGCGCAAGGCGGTTGCCGAGGATGTTGCAGCCCTGCAGCTTGCCTTGTGCGCAGCAGGCCTCGGCACCACCGCCATCGGCCAGTGCCAGCGGGCAATCCTGTGGCAGCGGCAGCACCGTGTACTGCTTCGGTGCGCTGCAGCCGGTTGCGCCCTCACCCGTGGGGGCAAACACCTGGAAGCGGGTCCAGCTGTCCAGGCCCAGCAATTGGCCGCCAGGCAGCGGACGCAGCACGAAGTCACCGCCCTTGTCATGGCGGATACGGATGTCGCCGCTCTCGACACGCGCACGCAGCTGGCTGCTCCAGCCAATACCGACCAGACCGGCGTCACCGAAATCCAGCGTGTCCATCAGGCCGCCGTCGGACCGGTAGTTGCCACAGGGCAGGGCCGTTGCGGGCTGCGGTCGCAGCGATGCGCCCACCGCCTGCAGCGCAGGCAGGCGCTCGCACGCAGTGGTTTCATTGCCGGGTGTGCAGGCCGCAGCCAGTGCCTGCACCGCCTGCAGGGGATCTCCCGCTTCCCAGGAGAGCTCAGCCACGCGGGTACAGAAGCCGCCGTGCGGTACCTTCCGGCACAGCTGCAGCAGCTGTTGGCGGCGCTCAGCCGGCACGATCACCGGCGCCGTCGGCGCCGCCATCGTCACCACTGCTTCGGTCATGGCTGCGGTCATCGCTGCCTTGACCAGCTGCTCCTGCACCGCAGGGGCGGCCTCCAGGGCTGCGGCACAGGCCGGGGTTCCCTGCTCGAAGCCGCCGTCGTGGCAGGCGGCAGGGAGCGTAATGCCGGACAGGGCCGCGTCGAGCGCGGCCTTCTGCACGGCAGGATCGGCGTCGACCGCAGGTTTGGCCTCACCGTGCCAACGATCAGCCAACTGCAGGCACATGCCCGGCACGCCTTCCTGGCAGGCCGATTCAAGAACGGAAAGCGGTGCGATGGTGCGATTGTCCAGGCACGCCGCCGCATCGGCCAGGCAGCTGCCAGCGGCAGGTGTGGCTGCCGCAGCGCACTGTGCCGGCGTCTGCAGGGTGTAGACCGTGCCATCCACTTCGACGGTGCGGCCACGATCGCGCACCTGCAGCGCGCTGGGCAGGCCGTATTCCAAGCTCACCAGCTGCAGCTTTCCGTCGATCTGCTGGAAGGCGACCGGAGACGGCGCGCTGCCGAAATGCTTCTGCTCGCCGCGATTGGGTGAGCTGATATGCAGCGTGCTGCTTCCTTCATCGGCCTTGAACAGGCCACATTGTGGCGATTGTGCAGCAGCCATCGGCGTGGCCAGCAGCAACGCCCAGGCCAGCCAGCGGCGGTGTGGTGCGGGTGAAGGCATGTCGTCTCCTTGACGATCGAACGGGAAACTCCAGGCGCTAGGGCGAACCACGGCCCTCGCGCGGGGGCGTGCATTGTGCCGTGCCGGGCACCGGCTGGTAACGCTGGTAGCCGGTCTGCACGTCCATGCCAAGCAGGTCGCCGTTGCCGAGCTGGCGCAGCACAAGGGTTTCACCGTCCTGCTGCAGGTGGATGGCGCCTTCCCGCAAGCGGGCGCGTGTGCCATCGCCGAAGTCGAGCGTCTCGATCACGCCACCATCGGCTTGATAGCGGCCGCACGGCACCTGCAGGAGCGGCACCAGGCGTAGATCGGCACCGAGTTCACGCAATGGTGCGGTACGTTCGCAGGCGCTGACGCGCCCTGCATCGCAGACCACCTGCAGGGCCTGCACCGCCAGCGCAGGTTGCAGGGCGATCAACTGTTGTTCGGCCACTTCGACGCAGAAGCGGCCACTGCGGTGCTGCAGGCACAGCTGCTGCAGATGATCGCGTGCAGCGGCCGTAAGGCGCGAATCCAACGTATCTTCGTCTTCCTGTTGCAGGCGTTCACCTACCCGCTGCATGGCTTCAGCCAGCGCATCGTCGGTCAGCACCTCGCAGGCCCGTGGGTCATGTCCGGGCGTGTGTTCGCGGCAGACGGGCGGGCGCTCGAAGCGCGCGGGGCCGATGTCGTCGCTTCCCACCGCAGTCACTGCATCACGCAGCTGTTGCAGCACCGCCGAGCAGCCCGCGCCAACGCCTTCGTTGCACGCGCGCTGTGCCTGGCCGGGCGAGGCGGTGGGCAGCTGCGCGATGCAGTGACTGCCGGCGGCGCGGCAGCTGCCGTCCATCGCGCTGGGTTCGATGGCGCAGGCGCGGGGCTGGCGCAGTGTGTAGACCACGACGACGTCGTCCTCGATGCGCTGCCCATCGGCACTGATCCGGATCGGCTGCGCCACGCCATCGTCGAGCATGACCATGCGGGTCTGTGCCGCACTGCGATCGATCCACAGCGGCTCCGGCTCACTGATGTCGTTGTGGCGGTAGCCGGTGCTGGGGGTGGTGAACACGAGCGCGATGCCGCCATCGGCACTGCGGTATTTGCCACACCGCAGCGCATCGGCACCGGCGGGCAGTGCGATGAGCAGGAACAAGGTGGGCAGGAAGTTCAACAAGCGCATGCGACGATCCTTGTCGTGCGGGAGTGGAGGCGACTCAGCGGAAGCGCGCGCGGATGTCCGGCCGCAGCAGGCGCCAGCCGAGCCAGCCCTGCAGCCCCGCGAACAGCACCGAGGTACCGACCAGTGTCAGGGTGAACAGCACACGCTGCACCTGCAGCTCATGCTGCGCCGTGGGGTCGCTGGCAAGCAGCGCGATCAACACCAGCAGCAGGCGGTCCATCCACCAGGCGATCACGAAGTTGGCCAGCGCGCTCAGGCCCAGCATCCACACATAGGCCCACAAGCCCCATCGCCGCCCGCGCCACAGGCCCCAGCTGGCCAGGGTCGAGACCAGGCAGAGCAGGGCAACCAGCAGCGAGGTGGCCGCCGGGTGTTTGAGCATCCACCACAGGCTGCCGTCGAGCTGCTGTTCCCATGCCAGTGTCACCAGCGTGGTCCAGAATCCGGTGCGGGCCAGTACCGCAGCGACCAGCGCCTGCGCGAGGAAGTAGACGGTGACCAGCAGGCTCAGCCAGAACGAGCCCTGCGCCACTGCGCCGACCCAGTTGCTGGGTGGCGGTGGGGCAGGTGCTGGAATCGAGGGAATCGAGGCTGACATCCGTTGTCCGGGTGAGCGATGCCCGCCGGGTCAGCGGGCCGTCGCCAGGGCAGCGACCGCCGGCAGGATATGGTGTTCACTCAAGGGTGCCAAGGGCCGGCCGTGCGGCGGCTGCAGCGGCACCCAGGCCAGTTCGGCGATCTCCGCATGCGCGCACGGCTCACCTTCGGTCCACACCCACCAGACCTGCGCCTGCACGCGATGGCCGGGCTCGTTCACCGCCCAGTCCTCGAAACTGCCGAGTGCGATGGCCGAAGCGGTGTGCAGCCGTACGCCCAGTTCCTCGTCCAGCTCGCGTGCCAGTGCCTGCAGGGGTGCCTCGCCCGGGTCGGGCTTGCCGCCCGGCTGGATGAAGCGGCTGGCACCGTGCTTGCGCACCACCAGTGCCCGGCCACGGTCATCGAGGATGACCGCGGCCACGATGTGGATCGTGGCCGCGGCAGCACTCACTTCAGGTTCTGCTCGAACAGCTTGAGGATGCGCTTGTACTGGTCCAGCCAGGAATCGGCACGCACGTAGCCATGGCGCTCCAGCGGGTACGGCGCGATCGACCAGTTGTCCTTGTGCAGCTCGATCAGGCGCTGGGTCAGGTTCACCGAATCCTGGAAGAACACGTTGTCGTCCATCATGCCGTGGGCGATCAGCAGGTTGTCCTGCAGGTTCTGTGCGTACTCGATCGGCGAGGACACGCGGTACGCCTCCGGATCGATGTCCGGGGTGTTGAGGATGTTGCTGGTGTAGCCGTGGTTGTACTGGTGCCAGTCGACCACCGGGCGCAGCGCGGCGCCGGCCTTGAACGTGCCCGGCGAGCGGAACAGGGCCATGAAGGTCATGAAGCCGCCGTAGGAGCCGCCGTAGATGCCGGCGTGGTCACGGTCACCCTGCTGGGTGTCGACCAGCCAGTCCAGGCCGTCCTTGTAGTCTTCCAGCTCCGGGTGGCCCATGTTGCGGTAGATCGCCGTGCGCCAGTTGCGGCCATAGCCCTCGCTGCCGCGGTAGTCCATGTCCAGCACGATGTAACCCTTCTGCACCAGCAGGTTGTGGAACATCTGCTCGCGGAAATAGGCCGGGTAGCGCTGGTGCACGTTCTGCAGGTAGCCGGCGCCGTGCACGAACATCACGATCGGGTACTTCTTGCCGGGTTCCTTGTTTTCCGGCGCGTAGTACTTGGCCCAGACCACGCCGGCGCCATGCCTGGACGGCACCGCCACCAGCTTCGGCTGGATCCACTGGCGCGCCTTGTACTCGGCGGTACGGGTATCGGTCAGCACGCGCGCCTGGCCAGTGCCGGTACTCGGCATCACCGCCAGCTGCGCCGGCAGGTAGGCGCCGGAATAGCGCACCAGCAGCTGCTGGCCGTCCGGCGACAGCGAGAAATCTTCCACGCCATTGAGGCTGGTCAGCTCGCGCACCTGCCGGGCAGCGGTATCGACCGCGCAGACTTCGTAGTCATGCGGGGCCTGCTGGTTGCACAGGAAGTAGAAGCCCTTGCCGTCGGCCGACAGCACCGGCGCCGAGGTTTCCCACTTGCCGCTGGTCAGCGCCTGCGGCTTGCCGCCACCGGCCTGGGTGTACAGGTGCGAGAAGCCGGATTCCTCGGACAGCAGCCACAGCGTGCGGCCATCGGCCATCCAGCCGAAATCGTTGAAGCCCCAGTTGATCCAAGCGTTGTCGGTCAACCGGTGGCGGTTCTGCACGCGGCCGTCGGCGGCAGCAACGCTGACGATCCAGCGGTCCTTGTTGTCGTTGGCGCGCAGCATCACCGCGGCCTGCTGGCCGTCAGCGCTCCAGCGGATGCCACCGCCCATGAAGTCGCTCATCACCTGCACGCTGCGGTCGCCCTTCAGCGCGTCCTTGCCGGCCTTGCGGCGCAGCTCGGCCAGCGGATCGGTGCCGATGCCCGGCAGGCTGGACAGCGACAGCTTCTCGGCCTTGCCGCTGCGTACATCCACGAACCACAGGGTGTGCGGCTCGAAGCCGTTGCGGCCGACGCGCTGACGGGTGTCCTCGGTTTCCTCATAGCCCGACTCGGTCACGTACAGCGGCATCTTGCCGCCGCGGCCGTCATCGAAGTCCTTCGGCTTGGTGGTCACGATCAGGTGGCCCAGGTCCGGCGACAGCACGCTGTCGACGATCTCCACGTCGGCACCCAGGAACACCGGACCCGGTGCGCGGGTCGGGTCGGCCTGGCGCCAGCGCTGGTCCTGGTCCTTCAGCGCCTCGCGCTGTTCGCGGTCGCGGCGCAGGGTTTCCAGCGTGCGCAGCTGCTGGTCGCGCAGCACGTCGGCCTTCGGCGGCGTGCTGGGATCCTTTTCGGCCTTCAGGCTGGCCACCTGCTGCACGCCGCTGGCGGCGGTCCAGTGGAACCAGTTCTGGCCCACGCGCCAGATCACGCCATTGTCGGCGGCGAAGTTCACGCCGCTGGCGCGCTCGTTGCTGCGGGTCAGCTGGGTCAGTGCGCCGCTGCGCAGGTCGCGCACGAACACGTCGCCGTTGCGCACGAACGCGCTGCGCGTGCGGCTGCGGTCGTACACCGGATCGGCCACGTCCAGGCTGCCGCGCTGGTCATCGGCCACCTGCGCGGCCACGCCACCGGCGATCGGCTGGCGGAAGGTGTCGCGCACCGGGCTGCCGTTGCGCTTGAGCTGGTACTCCACCTGCTGGCTGTTCCACGACCACCAGGCCTTCTCCACCGGCGGACCGATCCAGTCCGGGTCGGCCATGGCCTGTTCGATGGTGATCGGTGTCGGCGCAGCCTGCGCGGCCGGAGCGGCCAGCACGGCAGACAGCAGGAGGGACAGGGGCAGCACTCGGGACATGGGCGGACGGCACCAGAAGAGGAAACCGGGCAAGCGTAGCAGCCGTCCCGGCCCCGGGCAGGGGCCACAGGTCATGGCAGCGGAATCGGCAAAGCGGTGCAACCGGTCGGCAGGGTTGCGCATCCAATCTCCTGAACCCGCATCATCCACCGGACAGGAGCACGACCATGCAGGAACTCATCCCGATCACCCTTTTCATCTGCATCGCCTATGCGATCCATGCCATCGCCGATGCGCGTGCGCGCAGCAAGCTGGTGGCGCCGCACGTGCCGGAGGAAGTCATCCGCTCGCTGGCGGTGCTGGAGGAGGAACGCCGCCGCCAGGGCGCCCTGCGCTGGGGCATCAGCCTGGTCTGCCTGGCGCTGGCCATGGCGCTGCTGGAAGCCATCGGTGCACGCGACCTCACCTTCGGTGCCGCCGCCGCGCTGGTCGGCAGCGCAGGGCTGGGCCAGCTGCTGGCTTGGCACTTCACCCGCCCCGCCACGCGCAAGGGCTGAGCCGGCGCGTGCTGCGGGTACAGGGGAGCCCCCGCATGAGCCTTCTGGGGGAGCGCTGGCTGCACTGCGGGGGCGGCGGCGCAATGTCCCCGTGGAGGAGCCCTCTGCGTGGTCGGACGACCGCGCCCTGGTGGGCGCGATCATCGACGGCTCGCAAGCGGCCTTCGCGCAGTTGGTGGAAACCCATCAGCGCACCTGCGCGCATGTGATCGGGCGCATGGTCGGCGACCGCGACCAGGTGGCCGACCTGCTGCAGGAAACCTTCCTGGCCGTGTTCCGCCAGCTGCACCGGTTCCGTTTTGAATCTTCGTTGCGGACCTGGATTTCGCGCGTGGCCTACACCACCGCGCTGCAGCACCTGCGGCGGCGGCGACTGGAAGCGCAGTGGATGGTGGCGGTGGAAGCGCCGGAGAAGTTGGGGGCCGGTGACGAGGGTCCGGGCCCTTCCGAACTCAGCGAGGCATTGCAGGCTGGCAGCCACCTGGGAGCAGCGCTGGAGCGGTTGAGTGCGCCGCAGCGCCTGATCGTCGGCCTGCACTACCTGGAGGATTTCGATCTGGCCGAGATCGAGCAGGTGACCGGGCTGGCCCGGGGTACCATCAAGAGCCACCTGCACCGTGCGCGCCAGGTCCTGAAACAGGAGCTGGTGAAGCACGCCACCGCCGGAGAACTGTTGTGAGCCGACCAACCGATTCCCGCGAACCCGACGAGCGTGCGCTCTCGCAGGCGTTGCATGAACAGGCACGGCAGGACGAGATGCCGGATGTGAGCGAAGCGCTGCAGAAGCGGATTGCGTCCGAGTCGCGCGACAGCAGCGTGGGCTATGCGGTGGTGCAGATCGTGTTGCTGGGGGCGCTTGTGGCCGGAGGTGTCTGGTATTTCTGGCATTGAGCGGATCGCCAGGCGTGCCTCGGCGCTGGCAAGTGCCCCTGGACGGGGGCCTCTCGGGTCGCATGACCATGCTTTCGCCGATATCGAAAGTGCTAATATTCTTTCTTTTTCTGTAATAAATAAGTGGAATATTGGCATTTATGAGGGCGATGAAGTATTTTTTGGCGCTTTACTGACTTGTGGAGCCAAAAGAGATAATATTTTTGCTCTTTCTGTGTGAAAAAGAAGAAATATTGGCGCTATGGCAAAGAAGACCGCCCCCCTCCTGCCTGGGACAGAGAAGCTGCTCGCCGAATTCGGGGCGCGGCTCAAGCTTGCGCGTCTACGGCGCAGGCTCACGGCCAAGCAGGTGGCAGAACGCTCCGGAATGTCGCCAATGACACTGCGCTCTCTGGAATCCGGTGGATCGGGAGTCACCATGGGCGCCTATCTTTCAGTGATGCAGGTGCTTGGTATTGAACGAGACCTTGCTCTGCTGGCGGCCGAGGATGAGCTTGGTCGCCGGATTCAGGACTCACGCCTTGTCGGGGCCGGCGTTCTGAAACAGGCTCTGCCCAAGGCCAGCAGGAAGACGGCTGGCGGACAGGCAATGGCCAGTGGAGGCAACGAACTGCGCGATGACAGCTGCGTCGATCCAGAAAACGCATCTGCCAGGCCCTCTGCAACCACGTCGGCAAGCCTGGTCTCGCTCTTGAAGCCTTCTGCCAGGAAACGCGACAAGGGCAAGAAGGAATGACGATGATCGCCGTTTATGCGGATTGGGAAGGCCTGCAGCAACCCAAGCGCTTGGGCTTTCTGAACTCGCGCAGGACGCGCGCGCAAGAAACATTTGAATTCCAGTACGACCCTGCGGCGCTGGCGGACCCCGTCCTTGGGCAGCTGGTACTCGACCCGAAGATCCTTCTCTTCGGAGGTCCACAGTATCCGTCCGCACCGCAAGACAGGTTCGGCGTGTTTTCCGATTCCAGCCCTGATCGATGGGGCCGTCTGCTGATGAAACGTCGGCTCGAACGTGATATCCGCGTGGGCGCCCAGCCTGCCGGCACACGGCTGTACGAGACCGACTACCTGCTGGGCGTACACGACCTCTATCGCGTGGGTGCATTGCGCTACAAGCGGGACGATCAAGGGGAATTTCTCGATGACTCCGTTGGGCTGGCCGCCCCGCCCTTTGCCGGGATTCGGGCGTTGGAACGAGCAAGCCGGGCGCTGGAAGAAGATCCAGACAACGTCTCCCAGCAGGGCCAGCAGTGGCTGAGGATGCTTATCGCTCCCGGTGGCTCACTTGGCGGTGCCAGGCCCAAGGCGAGCGTGACTGATGAACAGGGACATCTGTACATCGCCAAGTTCCCGAGCTCGCGTGATGAATACGACGTCGGAGGCTGGGAAATGGTCGCCAACGCCTTGGCTGTTGGTTGCGGCCTGAACGTTGCTGTTGCCGAGGCACGGAAATTTGCCAGTGACCACCACTGCTTCATGGTTCGACGGTTTGATCGCACCGATGATGGAAAACGTCTGCACTTTTCCTCAGCCATGACGATGACTGGTCACGTCGATGGCGATGATGCCTCGACGGGTGTCAGCTACCTGGAGCTGGCCGAGGTGCTCATCAGGCATGGTTCGCAAACCAATACCGATCTTCGTGAACTATGGTCGAGAATCGTCTTCAACATTCTCGTCTCGAACACGGATGACCACCTGAGAAATCATGGCTTCATCCTGGTGCCCGGGTCGGGTTGGCGCCTGTCGGAGGCCTATGACATGAACCCGGTGCCCCTTGCTGACGGCCTGAAGCTCAACATCACTGAAGCGGACAACGCCCTGGATCTGGAGCTTGCTCGCGAAGTCGCTGCGTATTACCGATTGAGTCTGGATGAGGCCGACGACATCATTGATGAATTCCAGGGGATAGTCCGTCAGTGGCGAACGCTGGCCAGAGAGCTGGGGCTTCCAGCGCGCGAGCAAGATCGGATGGCTGGGGCCTTTCGCCTCGCGGAAGACTAGCCGAGAGGGGCGCATCCGGCACAGCTCAGCAGCCAGGCGCTTTGCGCAGCGCTCAACCTGCTGCGCGGAAGGGCGGCACTAGTGGTCGAACAGTGCGCTCGTCGGGCTTGGCCCGGTACTTCCTGCGCCGGGTCTTCACCGGCGCCTGCGACAAAGTGAAGCAGCGCGTCACCCGGTCGCATCCCGGCTTAACGATATCCCCCTAAAGTGGTCTGGTATCCCACCGGCACCTGGCAGGAGGCGTCCCTTGGACGCGTTGTTGTTGTCCCGGATCCAGTTCGGATTCGTCATCAGTTTCCACGTGCTGTTCCCGGCCTTCACCATCGGTACGGCCAGCTGGCTGGCCTTCATCGAATGGCGCTGGCTGCGCACGAAATTGCCCGTGTGGCGCGAGCTGTATTTCTTCTGGCAGAAGATCTTCGCGGTGTCCTTCGGCATGGGCGTGGTCAGCGGCATCGTCATGGCCTTCCAGTTCGGCACCAACTGGCCGCGGCTGAGCGAAGTGGCCGGTACGGTCATCGGACCGCTGCTGACCTACGAAGTGCTGACCGCGTTCTTCCTGGAAGCCAGCTTCCTCGGCGTGATGATGTTCGGCTGGGGCCGGGTGTCGCCGCGGCTGCATTTCCTGTCCACCTGCATGGTGGCGCTGGGCACGCTGTTCTCTACCTTCTGGATCCTCTCGTCCAACAGCTGGCTGCATACGCCGGCCGGCTACGAGATGGTCAACGGCATCGTGCACCCCGTCGACTGGTGGCAGGTGGTGTTCAACCCGTCCTTCCCGTACCGGCTGGCGCACATGGCGCTGGGTTCGTTCATCACCACCTGTTTCGTGATTGGTGGGGTGGGCGCGTGGTATCTGCGCAGGGGAACGCACGTGGAAGCGGGGCGGCGCATGCTGATCGCGGCGGTGGCGTTCGCGGCGCTGACCGTGCCGGTGCAGATCTTCGTCGGCGACATGCATGGCCTGAACACGCTCAAGCACCAGCCGATGAAGATCGCAGCGATGGAAGCGCACTGGCATGAGACCAAGGAGGGCGAGGGCGTGCCGCTGGTGGTGTTCGCGCTGCCCAACGAGAAGGAGGAGCGCAACGACTTCGAGGTGGCCATTCCCAAGCTCGGCAGCGTGATCCTTACCCACAGCCTGGACGGTACGTTCAATCCGCTGACGTCGGTGCCGGCCAGCGACCGGCCGCCGGTAACGCCGGTGTTCTTCGCCTTCCGCATCATGGTCGGGCTGGGCACGCTGATGCTGGTGCTGGCCTGGATCTCGGCCTTCCAGCTGTGGCGCAGGAAGCTGCTGGCCTCGCCGTGGCTGCTGCGTGGCTGGAACTGGATGCTGCCCAGTGGCTTCATCGCGCTGCTGTCGGGCTGGTTCGTCACCGAGATGGGGCGGCAGCCGTGGGTGGTCTATGGCGTGCTGCGCACCGCCGATGCCGTTGGCCCGCAGAGTGCATGGATGACCGCGCTGTCGCTGGGTGTCTATGTGATCGGCTATGCCTTCGTGTTCGGCTGGGGCATCTGGTACCTGGTGAAGATCCTGCGCCATGGCCCGCAGCCGTACGACGAAGGCCCGTCGCTGGACCATGGCAGCCACACCCCGGCGCGGCCGCTGTCGGCCGCCGACGAACCGCTGGAGGAGCGCTGACATGGACCTGATGACCTGGCTGCCAGTGGCATGGTTCGCGGTGATCGGTTTCGGCGTGCTGATGTACGTGGTGCTGGACGGTTTCGTGCTCGGCATCGGCATCCTCGCCCCGTTCGCCGAGGACGAGGAACAGCTGGACCTGATGATGAACACGGCCGCGCCGATCTGGGACGGCAACGAGACCTGGCTGGTGCTGGGTGGCGCCGGCCTGCTGGCGGCGTTCCCGAAGGCCTATGCGGTGTTGTTGTCGGCGCTGTACCTGCCGGTGCTGCTGCTGGTGGTGGCGCTGGTGTTCCGCGGCGTGGCGTTCGAGTTCCGCTTCAAGGCGCATCGATCGCGCCGGCTGTGGAGCGTGGCGTTCGGCCTCGGTTCGCTGCTGGCCACGTTTGCCCAGGGCGTGATCCTCGGCACGCTGGTGCAGGGCCTGCCGCTGGTCGATGGCGTGTACCAGGGCGGCGCGTTCGGCTGGTTCAGCCCGTTCGCGATGCTGACCGGTGCCGCGCTGGTAGCCGGTTACGCACTGCTGGGCAGTACCTGGCTGATCCTGAAGACCGAAGGCCGCGTGCAGGCGCTGGCCCGGCAGATGACCCGCCCGCTGGTGGTGGCGGTGATCGCGGCCATGGGCCTGGTCAGCAGCTGGCTGCCGTTCCTGCAGTCGCGGCTGATGGACCGTTGGTTCAGCGACGGCAACTTCTGGTGGTTGTCGCCGGTACCGCTGCTGACCTTGGCGGTGGCCATCGCGCTGTGGCGCAGTGCCACCCATCCGCGTCGCGACCTGCCGCCGTTCCTGCTCAGCCTGGCCTTGTTCGTGCTCGGCTTCGCCGGCCTGGTGCTGGGCATGTGGCCGTACCTGCTGCCGCCGTCGATGACCCTGTGGCAGGCCGCCGCGCCGGCCTCGTCACTGGGCTTCACCCTGGTGGGGCTGGTGGTGCTGCTGCCGGTGATCCTCGGCTACACGGCGTGGTCCTACCGGGTGTTCCGCGGCAAGGTGCGTGCCGACGCCGGCTACCACTGACCCGGCTCGCTGGATCGGTCCAAGCGGGGGGCGGTCGCTGACCGCTCCCCGTTGTGCTTTGTGAAACATGTCATCCCTGTGTCGGACGTGCTAGCGTGCGCTCCTTTCCGGCAGCCAGGGGGGCAGCCGGCGACGTCCTGGACGGATGCATGGCTGCAGGAATGGGGGGCAGCCGCGTGTCGCCGTAATGGCTCGAGACTCTCGTTCGCCCATTGAAACATCACCGGTAATGATCGAATTTTCCGTTGTCGACTGGGCCGCCTGGGCGCCTGGCCTGACCGAGCGTAGCCAATGGATCGGCTGGGCCGGAGCGCCGTTCCTGCCGCAGGGCGAGGACACGCCGGCCCTGGCCGAGATTCCGGCCATGCAGCGCCGCCGCATCGAACGGCTGGGGCGCATGGCGATCCAGGCCGCGTGCTGGTGCGAGGACGGGCAGGGCGCTGACAGCCAGGTGCCGCTGGTGTTTGCCAGCCGCCATGGCGACGTCGCCCGTTCGATGGACCTGCTGGGCTCGCTGGCGGCCGATCAGCCGCTGTCGCCCACCGGATTCGGCCTGTCGGTGCACAACGCGATCGCCGCGCTGTATTCGATCGCCCGCGGCCACCGTGGCAACTACCTGGCGCTGTCCGCTGGCCAGTCGACGGTGGAAGCAGCCTGCCTGGAGGCCGTCGGCCTGCTCGGTGATGGTGCCAGTGAAGTCCGGATCGTGATCTATGAGTCGCCGTTGCCTGACGTTTACGCTGAATTCGCCGACGAACCCGACCCGTTCTTCGCCTGGTGCTGGCGCCTGGCAGCCGCCGGTACTGCCGGTGGCACCGATCTTTCGCTGTCCTGGCAGGTCGCCGGCGACGCCGATCCGACCGCCCCGGGCCTGTTGCCGCATGCGCTGGACCTGCACCGCTTCCTGCTGGCCGGGGACCCGGCGCTGCAGCATGTGAGCCAAGGCCAGCGCTGGTCCTGGCGCCGCCGTGGCTGAGGCGCTGCGCCGCCTTGACCATGCCTGGCGGGTGTTCGGCACCGGCCTGAGCTTCGCCGCGTTCGGTATTGGTGGCTTGCTGCTGGGCGTGCTGGTGATGCCGGTGCTGCTGTTGATGCGTGATCCGGTGGCGCGTCGCCGCCGGGCCCGCCGGCTGGTCCAGCGCGCCTTCGCCAGCCACGTGTGGCTGATGTGCCGGCTGGGGGTGATGACCCTGCAGGTCGACGGGCGCGAACGCCTGCAGCGCGACGGCCTGCTGGTGCTGGCCAACCACCCGACCCTGATCGACGTGGTCTGCCTGATCGCCCTGCTGCCCAACGCCGACTGCGTGGTCAAGCGCGCCGTGGCCTGCAACCCTTTCATGCGCGGGCCGGTACGTGCCGCCGGTTACATCTCCAATGACGACGGCGCTGGGCTGGTCGATGACTGCGCGGCCGCCGTGCATGCCGGCGGCACCCTGGTGATCTTCCCGGAAGGCACCCGCAGCGTGCCGGGACAGCCGCTGCGGCTGCAGCGCGGCGCGGCCAACATCGCCGTGCGCGGGCGCCTGGACATCACCCCGGTGCGCATCACCTGCACCCCGCCGACGTTGACCAAGGGCCAGAAGTGGTATCGTGTGCCCTCACGTCGTTTTCACGTTCAGCTGCAGATCGGCGAAGATATCCCGATCGCGCCGTTCCTGGCCGAAGATGACTCGCCGAGGGGGGATGCCCTGGCGGCCCGTCGCGTCACCGACCACCTCACTCGTTATTTCGACCTGTCTGGAGATCCGACCCGTGCAAGCACTTGAGCACGAGATCAAGGAATTGATCATTTCCTCGCTTTCACTGGAGGACATCACCCCGGAGGACATCGATCCGACCGCGCCGCTGTTCGTGGAAGGCCTCGGCCTGGACTCGATCGATGCGCTGGAACTGGGCCTGGCGCTGCAGAAGAAGTACGGTGTCAGCCTCTCGGCCGACTCGGAAGAAACCCGTCGCCATTTCTCCAGCGTGCGCGCGCTCGGCGAGTTCGTCGCCGCCCGCCAGTCGTAAGGCGCCAGGAACTGCCATGACCAAGAATGAACTGTTCGAGCGCATCGTCCGCATCCTGACCGACAGCTTCGAGATCGAGCCGGCGCGGATCAGCCCGGAATCGCGCCTGTACGACGACCTGGACATCGACAGCATCGATGCCGTGGACCTGATCGTGCAGCTCAAGCCGCTGCTCGGCCGCAACCTGCAGCCTGAAGCGTTCAAGGCCGTGCGCACCGTGCAGGACATCGTTGATGTCGTGCATGGCCTGCTGCCCGGTCAGGCCGCTGCCTGACAGCAGCACGGACGCCGCGACCATGGCACGGGCACGCATGGTCGTGGTGGCAGCGATTTCGCTTGCCTATCCGGTGCTGGTCTACGTGGCGATGGGCCGCTTCGAGCCGCGCTGGCTGTCGCTGCTGCTGTTCGCGCTGGCCCTGCTGCGCGCGCTGAGCAGCCGCCAGCCCCTGTGGTGGGCTGCCGCGGCCGGCGCGGGCCTGCTGGCCGGGCTGGCCACCGTGCTCAACCAGGCCCTGCCGCTGAAGCTGTACCCGGCGCTGGTGAACGTGGTGATGCTGACGGTGTTCGCCACCAGCCTGCGCTTCGGTCCGCCGCTGGTGGAACGCCTGGCGCGCCTGCAGGAGCCGGACCTGCCACCGTTCGCGGTGGCCTATACCCGCCGCGTCACCCAGGTGTGGTGCGGCTTTTTCGTTCTCAATGGTGGTCTCGCCCTGCTCACCGCGCTGTATGCGTCGGACCGGGTCTGGATGCTCTACAACGGATTGTTGGCGTACGTGATGATGGGATTGTTGTTCGGCGGCGAATGGCTGGTACGGCGTCGGGTCAAGGCAGCGCACGCGCATGGCTGACTGGATCGCCCTGGACCGGCTGCTGATCGCGGCGCAGCCCGGCCGTGACATCGGTATCTGCGATGGCACTGCCCTCGACCATGTCGCCTTCCGCCTGCGCGTACTGGCCTGGCATGACGCTTTCAGCGCTGCCGAAGGTCGTGACTGGGCGCTCTACTTCGATGACACCGTGGCCTTCGCTGCGGCGTTGTTCGGTGCCTGGCATGCCGGCAAGCGGGTGTTCCTGGCCGCCGACAACCTGCCCGCGACATTGCAGGCGCTGCAGCCGCAGGTGAGTGGCTTCGCAGGTGACCTGTCGGCGGATTACCAGCCGTTGCAGGCCACCGACAGCGCCGCCGCCGACGTGGCGCTGCTGCCGTTGGACGAGCGCGCCTGCGAACTGTGCGTGTTCACCTCCGGCAGCACCGGCCAGCCCAGCGCGATCAGCAAGCGGCTGGACCAGCTGGCACGCGAAGTCGATGCGCTGCAGGCCGCCTTCGGCGCCCAGCTCGACGGTACCCAGGTGCATGGCACCGTGTCCCACCAGCATATCTACGGCCTGCTGTTCCGCGTGTTGTGGCCGCTGGCTGCCGGCCGTGCGATCCAGCCCCGGCGCTTCTTCCACGAAGACCTGGTGGGCGCGCTGGCCGGTACCGATACGGTGCTGGTGGCGACCCCGGCCCATCTCAAGCGCCTGCCCGAGCAGCTCGACTGGGCCAGCCTGCACGGCCGCCTGCGTGCGGTGTTCTCCTCCGGCGGCCCGCTACCCGAGGACGCCGCGCGCCAGGTCCGCCAGTGGTTGGGCGTGGCGCCCACCGAGGTTTACGGCAGCAGTGAAACCGGTGGCATCGCCTGGCGCCGCTGGGACACCGATGCACCGCCGTGGCAGCCGTTGCCGGGCGTGCAGTGGCGGATCGAGGAGGACTGCCTGGCGGTGGCCTCGCCGCACCTGGAGACGTTGGACTGGTGGCGCACCCAGGATCGCGTGGAAGCATTGGCCGATGGCCGTTTCCGCCTGCTGGGCCGTGCCGACCGCATCGTCAAGATCGAAGAACGCCGCGTTTCGCTGGATGCACTGGAGCGCGCGCTGCGCGAGGATCCAGAAGTCGAGGACGTGCGCGTGCTGGTGCTGCAGGGCCAGCGCGAGCAGCTGGCGGCCGTGGTGGTGCCGGCCGATCCGGCGTTGGCACGTGCCGGTGACGGCGCACGGCGTGCGCTGGGACAGCGGCTCGGTGCGTGGTTGGCGCAGGGCCACGATGCGGTCACCCGGCCGCGGCGCTGGCGCCTGGTCGAATCGCTGCCGATCAATGCCCAGGGCAAGGTTACCCAGGCCGCACTGGTGGCGTTGTTCCAGCCGATGATGCCGGTGCCGGTCTGGGACTGTCGCGACGAGGCGGCGGCCACCCTGCGGATGACGCTGGACCCCGCGCTGCGCGCATTCCAGGGCCATTTCCCGCAGGCGGCGATCCTGCCTGGCGTGGCCCAGCTGGACTGGGCGGTGCGCTTCGGCCGACAGGCCTTCGTGCTGCCCGTTGGTTTCCAGCGCATGGATGCAGTGAAGTTCCAGCACGTGGCCCGACCCGGCGACGAGCTGACCCTGCACCTGGAGTGGGACACCGGGCGCGGCGTGCTCACGTTCCGCTACACCTCCGTGCATGGCGTGCACGCCAGCGGCAGGGTGGTCTTCGCCGATGCGCACTGAGCCGGTCATCGCTGGCGGCGCGTTCGCGCCGCTGGTGGTCATTCCCGTGTACGACCACGAACACGCCATCGGCGCGGTCGTCGATGGCGTGCAGGCAGCGGGGCTGCCCTGCCTGCTGGTCGACGACGGCTCGCAGCCGTCCTGCGCGCTGGTGCTGCGGGAACTGGCACAGCGAGCGGGGGTCGACCTGCTGCGGCTGGACACGAACCAGGGCAAGGGCGGTGCGATGCTGGCCGGTTTCGCCGAAGCGCAGCGACGTGGGTATACCCATGTGCT
The DNA here is from genome assembly GCF_020883215.1 of Stenotrophomonas sp. SI-NJAU-1. Classification (NCBI taxonomy): domain Bacteria; kingdom Pseudomonadati; phylum Pseudomonadota; class Gammaproteobacteria; order Lysobacterales; family Lysobacteraceae; genus Stenotrophomonas; species Stenotrophomonas sp. SI-NJAU-1. The sequence goes on along the minus strand of NZ_CP086598.1, from coordinate 4,286,676 downwards.
GCAGATCGATGCCGACGGCCAGCACGACACCGGCGACCTGCCGCGCTTCATCGACGCCGCCCGCGCGCGGCCGGATGCCGTGATCTGCGGCATTCCCGCCTACGATGCCAGTGTGCCGAAGGCGCGCCTGTATGGTCGCTACGCCACCCACATCTGGGTGTGGATCAACACGCTGTCGCTGCACTTGCGCGACACCATGTGTGGATTCCGGGTGTATCCGCTGCCGCCGGTGCTGCGCCTGGTCGGCGAGGAAACCATCGGCCGGCGCATGGATTTCGACACCGAAGTGATGGTGCGCCTGTACTGGCAGCAGGTACCGGTCGACCACCTGGCTACGCGGGTGACCTATCCCGCGGACGGCGTTTCGCATTTCGATGTGTGGCGCGACAACGTGCGCATCAGCCGCATGCATACCCGGCTGTTCTTCGGCATGCTCTGGCGCGCGCCGCGCCTGCTGTGGCGCCGCCTGCAGGGGCAGGGCTGAGATGAGCCACGCGCACGACGCCCCGCACTGGGCCGACATCGGCGAGTCCACGTCGGTGGCCGGCGTGCTGTTCCTGTGCTGGGTGCACCGCTGGTTCGGGCGCTGGCCGTTCCACCTCTGCGTGTGCCCGGTCGTGGCCTGCCACTGGCTGGGCAACCGCGTTGGTCGCCAGGCCTCGATGCAGTACCTGCAGCGGCTGCAGGCCCATGCCGGTGCGCTGGGCCATGCGCCCACCCGGCGCGACAGCCTGCGCCACTTCTTCAGCTTCGCCGACACGATGCTGGACAAGATTCTCGGCCTCGGCGGCCGCTATCCGCCCGAGCGCATCCGCCTGCAGCGTGACCTGGTGCTGGGCAGGATCGCGCGCCGCGAAGGCGGCCTCATCCTGACCGCACACATCGGCTGCCTGGAACTGTGCCAGGTGCTGGCCGAGCAGGTGCCGGGCTTCCGCATCACCGTGCTGGTGCATACCGCGCACGCGCAGCGCTTCAACCGGCTCTTGCAGCGGCTGGACCCGCTGGCCGCGGTGGAGCTGGTGCAGGTCACCGAGATGGGCCCGGCCACGGCGATGATGCTGGCCGACAAGGTCGCCTCGGGGGGCTTCGTCGCCATCGTTGGCGACCGCGTGCCGGTGCAGGGCGGGCGCAGCGTGATGGCTGATTTCCTCGGCCACCGCGCGCCGTTCCCGATCGGCGCCTACGTGCTGGCGGCCGCGCTCGGCTGCCCGGTCTACACGATGTCGTGCCTGCACCAGGGCGACGGCTATCGGGTGGCATTCGAACAGTTCGCCGACCGCGTGGTGCTGCCGCGCGGTTCACGCGATGCCGCACTGGCCGAACAGGCGCAGCGCTTCGCGCGCTGGCTGGAACTCCAGGTCATCCAGTCCCCGCTGGACTGGTTCAATTTCTTCCCCTTCTGGGATCAGGCTCCTCATGACGATTGACGCCGTACCCGTGTGCCGTTTCGGCGATGCACCGCTGACCATCGAAGACGTGGTCGCCCTGGCCCAGCGCAAGTGCGAGGCCGCGCTGAGCGATGTGCCGGCGTTCCGCGCACATATCCAGCGTGGTGCCGACTTCCTCGACCGCCTGCTGCGCGAGGATGGCGTCATCTATGGCGTGACCACCGGCTACGGCGATTCGTGCACGGTGAACATTCCGCCGGCACTGGTCGCCGAGCTGCCGCACCATCTGTACACCTACCATGGCTGCGGCCTGGGCCGTTACCTGGACCCGGCCGAGACCCGCGCCGTGCTGGCCGCGCGCCTGGCCTCGCTGGTGCGCGGCATGTCCGGCGTCAGCGTGCCGTTGCTGGAAGGCCTGGCCACGCTGCTGCAGCACGATGTGCTGCCGTTGATTCCGGCCGAAGGCTCGGTGGGCGCCAGTGGCGACCTGACCCCGCTGTCGTACGTGGCGGCCGTGCTGTGTGGCGAACGCGAGGTGCTGCACGACGGCCGCGTGCAGCCGGCTGCCGACGTGCTGGCGAAGATCGGTATGACGCCGCTGAAGCTGCGGCCGAAGGAGGGCCTGGCGATCATGAACGGCACGGCGGTGATGACCGGCCTGGCCTGCCTGGCCTGGCAGCGCGCCGATTACCTGGCACGCATGGCCACGCGCCTGACCGCGTTCAACGTGCTGTCCAGCGATGGCAACGCGCACCATTTCGATGAAACCCTGTTCGCCGCCAAGCCGCACCCGGGGCAGTCGCGCATTGCCGCACGCCTGCGCAGCGACCTGCACAGCGAGCGCCCGCCGCGCAACGAGCAGCGCCTGCAGGACCGCTACTCGCTGCGCTGCGCGCCGCACGTGATCGGCGTGCTGGAAGACACCCTGCCGTTCCTGCGCCAGCTGATCGAAACCGAACTGAACAGCGCCAACGACAACCCGCTGATCGACGCCGACGGCGAGCGCATCCTGCACGGTGGCCACTTCTACGGCGGGCACATCGCGCTGGCGATGGACACGCTGAAGAATACGGTTGCCAACATCGCCGACCTGCTCGACCGGCAGCTGGCGCTGGTGGTCGACGCCCGCTACAACCACGGCCTGCCGGCCAACCTGTCGGCGGCCACCGGCCCGCGCGCGGCGATCAACCATGGCCTGAAGGCGCTGCAGATCAGCGTTTCGGCGTGGACGGCCGAGGCCCTGAAGCAGACCATGCCGGCCTCGGTGTTCTCGCGGTCCACCGAATGCCACAACCAGGACAAGGTCAGCATGGGCACCATCGCCGCGCGCGACTGCCTGCGCGTGATCGAACTGACTGAACAGGTAGTGGCGGCCATGCTGATCGCTGCCCGCCAGGGCCTGGCGCTGCGCGAACGGGTTGGCATGAACGCGCAGCTGCATGGCAGTCTGGCCGACATGTACGCCGACCTGGGGCAGCGCATCGCCCTGGTCGAAGAAGACCGCGCGCTGGATCGCGAACTGCGGGAACTGCTGGTGGAGATCCGCGCGCAACGCTGGGAGCTGTATGTCGGTGAATGAAGGCAACGAACTGGTCGGCGAGGTCGAGCTGGCCCCCGCTTTCCATGACTGCGATCCGATGAACGTGGTCTGGCATGGCAACTACTTCAAGTACTTCGAGATCGCGCGCTGCGCGTTGCTGAAGCGCTACGACTACGACTATCCGCAGATGCTCGAATCGGGCTACCTGTGGCCGGTGGTCGATGCGCGGGTGAAGTACGTGCGGCCGCTGCTGTTCGGCCAGGCGCTGCGCGTGCGCTCGCGCATCGTCGAGTGGGAGAACCGGCTGAAGATCGAATACGAGATCCTCGATGCGGAAAGCGGCCAGGTGCTGACCCGCGCAATGACCATCCAGGTCGCGGTCGACGCGGCCAGCAAGGAAATGCTGTACCAGTGCCCGCCGGTGCTGTGGCAGCGTCTTGGAGTGCCTGCCCCGTGAACCGATCCCTTCGTCTTACGCGCGTGCTGCTGTGCGCGCTGCTGCTGGTGGCCGCACCGCTGGTGCAGGCGGCCGATGCCGCCGTCGATGCCATCACCCAGGCAGTCGCCCGACCGGACGTGCTGCGCGGTCAGTTCACCCAGGAAAAGCAGGTCAGCGGCTTCAAGAACCCGCTGCGTTCGCAGGGCCAGTTCGTGGTCGCGCGCAAGCACGGCGTGATCTGGTCCACGCTCAAGCCGTTCCCGTCGGAGGTGGTGGTCACTGCCGACCGCATCCTCAGCCGCCAGCGCGATGGCAGCACCCGCGTCGAACTGGACGCGCGCCAGCAGCCGGCGATGCGCTCGGTCAACGCGATCATGTTCGCGTTGATGAGCGGTGACGTGCAGGCACTGTCCAGCCAGTTCAACGTCGAGGCCACCCGTGAAGGGCAGGGCTGGCGCCTGAAGCTGACGCCGAAGTCGGCGATGCTGGCCAAGGCCTTCCAGTCGCTGACGTTGCAGGGCGACCGTTACGTGCGCCAGGTCGAGATCATCGAAGCCAACCAGGATCGCACCCGCATCCAGTTCACTGCGCTGAGCGAAGCGCCGGCCACGTTGAACGCCGACGAGGCGCGCCGCTTTGAGTGACAGCGCCGCACCGGATCGCCTGCGCCGCTGGTGGCACTGGCTGGGTATCGCCTGGCTGCTGCTGTTGCTGGTGCTGGGTGCGCAGCAGTGGCGCCTGTGGAGCCAGGAGTCGCGGATCGACACCGACATCCTCGCCCTGCTGCCGCAGGACGCGCACGACCGCCTGCTCAGCGACGTCACCAGGCGCATTGCCGATGGCAGCTCGCGGCAGGTGGTGGTGCTGCTCGGCAGTACCGACGGTGCCGCTGCCAAGCGCGCGCAGGCCGCGTTCGCCGCGGCGATGGCCAGTGATGCCGACAGCGCGCTGCTGGTGCCCAGTGGTTCGATCGAAGGCTGGTTCGATGAAGCGCGTGCGTTCTACGCACCGTACCGCGATCGCTTGCTGACCCCGGCCCAGCGCGAGCAGTTGCAGCAGGCCGAAGCCGGTGCGTTGGCCGAACAGGCACTCGGCGCGCTGTACGGCCCGATGGGCGCGCCGCGGTTGACCGAGTGGCGGCAGGATCCGCTGTCGCTGTGGCCGCAGTGGTGGCAGCAGCAGGCCCAGGGCTCCGGCCTGCGCCTGGGCGATGACGGCCTGCTCGAGGCCGAAGGCAAGCACTGGGCGGCGCTGCAGTTCGATACGCCGGGCTCGGCCTTCAGGCTCGATGGCGAGCGTCATCTCGATGGCCTGCTCGAACGCGCCGGACAGGCGGCCAAGGCCGCTGCGCCGGATCTGGAGATCCTGCATGCCGGCGTGCCGTTGCATGCCGAAGCGGCTGCCGTGCAGGCCAACCAGGAGATCAACACCATCGGCTGGGGCTCGCTGGCGGCGGTGCTGCTGCTGGTGTGGCTGGCGTTCCGCTCGCTGCGGCCGATCCTGCTGGTTGCCGCCTCGCTGCTGATCGGTTGTGGCGTGGCGCTGGCGGTGACCGTGCTGGTGTTCGACAAGGTGCATGTGCTGACCCTGGTGTTCGGTGCCTCGCTGGTTGGCGTGGCCGAGGACTACGGCATCCACTGGTTCGCTTCGCGCCAGGCCGAGCCGGCCGACCGTCGCTGGAAGCTGCTGCGGCATCTGCTGCCGGGCCTGTGGCTGGCGCTGCTGACCAGTGCGCTGGCGTACCTGGCGCTGGGCCTGGCGCCGTTCCCCGGCCTGCGGCAGATGGCGCTGTTCTCGGTGGTGGGGCTGGCCGCTGCCTTCCTCACGGTGATCTTCTGGTTCCCGTGGCTGGACGGTGGCGAGATCCGTACCACCCGCTTCGCGCAGTGGCTGGGCAACACGCTGGAGCGTTTCCCGCGCCTGCACGGGCGTCGCCCGGTGGCGATCTTCCTCGGCGTGGCCGCGCTGGTGTCGGTCATCGGCATCGCCCGCCTGCAGAGCAACGACGACCTGCGCAGCCTGCAGTCGTCGCCGCCGGCGCTGATGGCCCAGCAGATCCGTCTCAGCCAGTTGCTGGGCATGCCCAGCCCGGCGCAGTTCTACCTGGTGCAGGGCAGCGATGCCGCACAACTGCTGCAGCGCGAAGAAGCGCTGACCACGCGCCTGCGTGAACTGACCCACGACAAGCGCATCGGCGGTTACCGCGCAATCAGTGACTGGTTGCCATCGCCCGCGCGGCAGCAGGCCGATGCGGCGTTGACCGCCAGAGTGGAACCCGGCGTGCTGGCCGCCGTGGGCGAAGCGGTGGGCGAGCCCCTGCAGCGCCCCGCATTCGCAGCGGCGCCGCTGAGCGCCGAGGCCTTCCTCGCCTCGCCGGCGTCGCAGCCGTTCCGCCACCTGTGGGTCGGCAACGTGGGCGGGCAGATGATCAGCGTGGTGATGGTCGATGACCTGTCGCGTGCCGATGCACTGGCCACCCTGCGCGGCGCTGCCGAAGGCCTGGACGGCGTGCGCTGGGTCGACCGTACGGCCGATTTCTCGCAGCTGCTGGGCCACTACCGCAAGCTGATGGGCGGCCTGCTGCTGGTCGGCATCGTGCTGGTGTTCGGCGCCCTGTGGCTGCGCTACCGGCGCCAGGCCTGGCGCGTATTCGCACCGACCCTGGTGGCCGGTGCGCTCACCCTTGGATTGCTCGGCCTGTTCGGCCAGCCGCTGCAGCTGTTCAACGTGCTGGCACTGATGCTGCTGCTGGGCATGGGCATCGACTACGGCATCTTCCTGATCGAGCACCGCGGCGATGCCAGCGCCTGGCTGGCGGTGTGCGTGGGTGCGGCCAGCACCTGGCTGTCGTTCGGCCTGCTGGGTCTTTCGCAGACGCCGGCGCTGCGTGCGTTCGGGCTCACTCTGCTGTTCGGCATCGGCCTGGTGTGGCTGATCTCGCCGCTGTTCCGGCCGCCACCGCATGACGCTCCGCCGGCCTGACCGGGCACGCTTCATTCCGATTCCTCCGCTTTTCCACCTGATCGAGCAACAAGGACGCACCGATGACTACTGCTGTGGATGCCGCTGATTCTTCCCGCCACGAAGACGTGGAACGTACCGAGATCCTGATCATCGGCGCCGGCCCGGCCGGTTCGGTGGCCGCGGCGATGCTGCGCCAGCAGGGCCGCAAGGTGCTGATGCTGGAGCGCCAGCAGTTCCCGCGCTTCTCCATCGGCGAGAGCCTGCTGCCGCAGAGCATGGAATACATCGAAGCGGCGGGCCTGCTGCAGGACGTGGTCGAGGCGGGCTTCCAGTACAAGAACGGCGCGGCCTTCGTGCACGGGAAAGCGCGCACCGCGTTCGACTTCAGGAAGAAGTTCTCGCCGGGCTGGGGCACCACCTACCAGGTGCAGCGCGCCGACTTCGACAACGTGCTGGCGCGCGGCGCCGAGCGCATGGGCGCGACCCTGCGCTTCGGCGACGAAGTGCTGTCCGTCGAGCCGGGCGAGCAGCCGCTGGTGAGCGTGCGCCGCCCCGATGGCAGCGAGTACCGCATCGAAGCCGATTTCATCCTCGACGCCTCTGGTTTCGCGCGCCTGCTGCCACGCCTGCTGGACCTGGAATCACCGTCCAACTTCCCGGTGCGCGGCGCGATCTTCTGCCACGTGCGCGACAACATTCCGGCCGAAGCGGATTTCGACCGCAACAAGATCCTGATCACCACCCATCCCGAGCACATCGACGTCTGGTACTGGACGATCCCGTTCTCCAACGGCTGCTGCTCGCTGGGCGTGGTCGCCGAGCCATCGTTCTTCGAGCGCTACGAAGGCGACGACCTGCAGAAGCTGCAGGCCATCGTCGGCGAGGATCCGAACCTGACCTCGCTGCTGGCCAATGCCGAATGGGCGGTGCTGCCGGTGCGCCGCATCACCGGCTATTCGGCCAATGTCAGCTCGCTGTGGGGCCCGGGCTATGCGCTGCTGGGCAACGCCGGTGAGTTCCTCGACCCGGTGTTCTCCTCCGGCGTCACCATCGCGTTCAAGTCGGCGCAGCTGGCCAGCGAATGCCTCAAGCGCCGTTACGCGGGCGAGACCGTGGACTGGGAAAGCGAATTCTCGATTCCGCTGCGTGCCGGCGTGAAAACCTTCCGCCGCTTCGTCGAAAGCTGGTACCAGGGCGGCTTCCAGAAGATCATCTACCACCCCGACCAGCAGCCGCAGGTGCGCGACATGATCAGCTCCATCCTGGCCGGCTACGCTTGGGATACCAACAATCCGTATGTGGCCGACGACAGTGGCCGTCGCATGCGCGTGCTGGAGGAACTGTGCAGCGCCTGATCGTCCGCCTCTCCGCGGTCCTGCTGTGCCTGCTGCTGGCCGCCTGTGCCAGCCGCATGCCGCGGCCGCTGGTCGAACTGCCGCCGCTGCGGCTGGCACCGTCCAGCCTGCCGGCGCCGTTGGCCCTGCAGCAGCTGCTGCACTTCCGCTTCGGCAGCCACGAGCGTGATCTGGATGCGCTGCTGGAAGCCGACGCGCAGCAGGTGCGGCTGGCCGTGCAGGCGATGGGCCAGACCGGCGTGCGCCTGCAGTGGGACGGCCAGCAGTTGACCCAGCAGCGTGCACCGTGGCTGCCGCCACAGGTGCGTGCCGAACGCGTACTGGATGACCTGCAGTTCGCGCTGTGGCCGACGGACGCCATTGCCGCCGCGCTGCCGGCCGGCTGGCAGGTGAGCGACGACGGCCGCCAGCGCAGCCTGTCCCGCGACGGCACCGTGTGGCTGCAGCTGCAGCGCCTGGGCGATGGCAGCGTGCAGCTGGACAACCGCGCCGAGGGTTACACCCTGCGCATCGAATCGATCGACATGGCCGGTCAGGAATGAAGAGCGCTCCCATTTTCCTGAACGACCTCGGCGTGGTCTGCGCGTTGGGCGAGGGCCGCGCGGCGGTGGCCGCTGCGCTGTTCGCCGATGCGCCCGGCGGCCTGAGCGACAACGCCAGCCTGCTGCCAGGTCGCACGCTCGCGCTGGGCGAAGTGCACAGCCCGCTGCCGACGCTGGAAGAACTGCCGGTGTCCCTGCGTGGCCGCAACAATGCTCTGCTGGACGTGGCACTGGCGCAGATCGCGCCGGCCGTTGCCGATGCCATCAACCGTTACGGCGCCGAGCGCGTAGCCGTGGTGCTGGGCACCAGCACCTCGGGCATCGGTGAATCCGAACAGGCGCTGCGCACCCGTGCCGAGCACGGCCACTGGCCCGAGGGCTTCGACTACGCACAGCAGGAAATGGGCACCGCCGCGCAGTTCGTGCGTGAGCGCAGCGGTGCGCTGGGCCCGGCCTGGACGCTGTCCACGGCCTGTTCGTCCAGCGCCAAGGCGTTGATGTCGGCCGCGCGCATGCTGCGTTCCGGCATCGTCGATGCGGTCATCGCCGGTGGTGCCGATTCCCTGTGCCGGTTCACCGTTGCCGGGTTCAGCGCGCTGGAGTCGGTCTCCGCAGTGCGCTGCAATCCGTTCTCGCAGCATCGCTGCGGGATCAACATCGGCGAGGGCGCCGCGCTGTTCCTGCTGACCCGCGATGCTGGTCCGGTCAGTCTGGCGGGGTGGGGTGAGTCGGCCGACGCGCACCATATGTCGGCACCGGACCCGCAGGGGCTGGGTGCCATCGATGCCCTGCAGCAGGCGTTGCAGCGTGCTGGCTGGGCACCTTCGGACGTGGATTACGTGAACCTGCACGGCACTGCGACCGGCCACAACGACGCCATGGAAAGCCACGCCGTGGCGCAGGTACTGGGCACCGGGGTGCCGGCCAGCTCGACCAAGCCACTGACCGGGCACACGCTGGGCGCGTCCGGTGCGATCGAAGCGGCGCTGTGCTGGATCGTGCTGGCCGGGAATCCGCAGCAGCAGCTGCCGCCGCACTGGTGGGACGGCGTCGCCGATCCGGCGCTGCCGGCATTGCCGCTGGTGGCGCCGGCAACGTTCCTGCCGTCGCCGCCGCGGCGGGTGCTGAGCAGTTCGTTCGCCTTCGGCGGCAGCAATGCCGTGCTGGCACTGGAGCGCCGATGAACATGCCGCTGTATGCCATCGAGGAGGTGGTGCCGCACCGCCAGGACATGTGCCTGCTGGACCGCATCCTGCGCTGGGACCAGGATGGCATCGAGGCAGAACTGGTGGTGCCCGAGGCCGGCCTGTTCATCGAAGACGGTGCGATCCCGGCATGGGTTGGCATTGAATACATGGCCCAGGCCATCGCTGCCTGGGCCGGCTGCCGCGCGCGCACGGCCGGCAACCCGCCGCAGCTGGGCTTCCTGCTTGGCAGCCGGCGCTATACCAGCACGCGCAGCCGTTTCCCCAGTGGCACCCGCCTGCAGGTACAGGCGCGTTGCGAGCTGTTGGGCGACAATGGATTAGGGATGTTCGCCTGCCGCATCCTGGCAGGGGAAGAAGAATGGGCGGTTGCCAACGTGTCGGTGTTCGAACCGGCCGACTCGATGGCCTATCTGGAGAGTGGACAGGCATGACAGGGAATCCAAGCGTGCTGGTGACCGGCGCGAGCCGGGGCATCGGCCGGGCCATTGCGCTGCGTATCGCGCGCGATGGCTTCGACGTGGTGGTGCATTGCCGCAGCCGTGTGGAAGAAGCACAGGCGGTGGCCGACGAGATCCAGGCGCTGGGCCGGCAGGCCCGCGTGCTGGCCTTCGACGTGGCCGACCGTGCTGCCGCGCGTGCTGCGCTGGAGGCCGACGTGGAGGCACATGGCGCCTATTACGGCGTGGTGTGCAATGCCGGCATCGCCCGTGACGGCGCGTTCCCGGCATTGTCCGAGGACGACTGGGACCAGGTGATCCACACCAACCTGGACGGTTTCTACAACGTGCTGCATCCGCTGATCATGCCGATGGTGCGGCGGCGCAAGCCGGGCCGCATCGTCACCCTGTCCTCGGTGTCCGGCGTGGCCGGCAACCGTGGCCAGGTCAATTACAGTGCGGCCAAGGCCGGCATCATCGGTGCCAGCAAGGCATTGGCGCTGGAACTGGCCAGCCGCCAGATCACCGTCAACTGCGTGGCCCCGGGCCTGATCGAGACCGACATGCTCAACGAAGAAGTGGTCGAACACGCATTGAAGCTGATCCCGGCCGGCCGCGTCGGCCGTCCCGAGGAAGTGGCGGCCACGGTCGCGTTCCTGCTGTCCGAGCCGGCCGGCTACATCACCCGCCAGGTGATCTCGGTCAACGGAGGGATGATCTGATGGCCGCCGATCGTCGCGTGGTGGTCACCGGTGCTGCCGCCATCAGTCCGCTCGGCCACGACTGGCCGACCATCCAGACCCATCTGCGCAGCTGCCGCAATGCGGTGCGTTCGATGCCGGAATGGGATGTGTATGCGGGCCTGAACACCAAGCTTGCCGCGCCGGCGCAGGACTACGAGCTGCCGCCGAACTACAACCGCAAGACCACCCGCTCGATGGGCAAGGTGGCGATCATGTCGGTGCGCGCCACCGAGGTCGCCCTGCGTGAGGCGGGCCTGTTCGAGCACCCGGTGCTGCGCAGTGGCCGTACCGGCGTGGCCTATGGCTCGTCGTCGGGCAGCCACGAAGCCACCGGCGAATTCGGCCGCATGCTGCATGAGTTCACCACCGACGGCATCAGCGCCACCACCTACCTGAAGATGATGAGCCACACCGCGCCGGTCAACATCGGTGTGTTCTTCGGCCTGTCCGGGCGTGTCTACACCACCTCCAGCGCCTGTACGTCGGGCAGCCAGGGCGTGGGCGCCGGCTATGAAGCGATCCGCAGCGGCAAGCAGACGGTGATGGTGACCGGTGGTGCCGAACAGCTCGACGCCACGGCTGCGGCGGTGTTCGACACCTTGTTTGCCACCAGCACGCGCAACGACGCACCGCACACCACCCCCCGTCCGTTCGATGCCGGCCGCGATGGCCTGGTGCTGGGCGAGGGCGCCTGCACGTTGATCCTGGAGGATCTGGAACACGCACAGGCACGCGGCGCGACCATCCTCGCCGAGATCGTCGGCTACGGCACCAACAGCGACGGCCAGCACGTCACCCAGCCCAGCGCCGACACCATGGCCCAGGCCATGCGCCTGGCGCTGGAAGACGCCGGTCTGCAGCCAGCGCAGATCGACTACGTGAACGCCCACGGCACGGCCACCGACCACGGCGACATCGCCGAGACCCAGGCCACCGCCCAGGTGTTCGGCAGCCGCGTGCCGATCAGCTCGTTGAAGAGTTACGTCGGCCACATGCTGGGCGGTTGCGGTGCGTTCGAAGCCTGGATGAGCATCGAGATGATGCGCGCCGGCTGGTTCGCGCCCACCTTGAACCTGGTCGAGGTGGACCCGCGCTGCGGCCAGCTCGACTTCATCACCGGGCAAGGCCGCGAGCTGCAGGCCGAGTACGTGATGAGCAACAACTTCGCCTTCGGCGGCATCAACACCTCGCTGGTGTTCCGCCGCTGGAGCGCGTGATCCCGCTGTACCCGCACACCAACAAGGAGACGTTCCGATGCGCCGCACCCTGCTGATCGCCACTGCCACCGCGCTGCTGGCCCTGACTTCCACCGCTTCGGCGCGCGATACCCGCGTCGAGCAGTCCCTGCGCGAGCTGATCAGTTCGCAGGCCGCCAAAGATGCCGGCATCGACGGCAGCGTGCGCTTCTACCTGGCCGGCCAGCCGGTCAGCGTGCAGCAGCGCCTGGGCGAGGACGTGACCAACAAGAAGACCAACGCCGCCAACAAGAGCGACGTCGAGGCCTGCAACTGGGTTGCCCTGTCGGCACTGCTGGCCCTGCAGGACGGTGCCAAGTCGCGCGGCGCCAACGCCGTGGTCGACATCGTCAGCTACTACAAGAAGAACGAGTTCAAGAGCGCGACCAACTACGAGTGCTGGGCCGGCACCTTCGTCGCCGGCGTGGCCCTGAAGGGCACCTACGCCAAGGTCAAGTAAGCGCTGCCGACCGGTGGCGCAGCCTGAACGGCGTCGCCACATTGCTGAACCCCAACGGGGAAACGCCGTCGATCGCGCCGCCATCGTCGCGTGACGGCTTTCCCCGGTGTCGGCTTTCCGACACAATCACGGCTCTTCCCGGGTTATCGTCCCGTGGACATGCACGCCTACGTCTATAAAAGCCAACTCAAGCCGGACACCTACGTCTATCTCGCCCGACGCGATGACTTCAGCGCTTTGCCTGCGCCGCTGTCGGCGTCGTTGGGTCCGCTCGTCTTCGTGCTGGACGTGACCCTCGGCGCGGAGCGCCGGCTGGCCCAGGCCGACCCGGCCAAGGTGCGCAGCGAACTGACCGAGCGCGGGTTCTACCTGCAGGTGCCGCCATCGGTGAGCAGCATGATGCTGCGCCACTATGACTGAGCTTTCCCGATCCCGCGCCCTGTCGCTGGCCTTCACCCTGGGTGCCTTGCTGGCACTGGGTTCGGCGCTGGGCGGCCTGCCCGGTGCGGTGTTGGCGGCACTGGCACAACCGGCGTTCGCACTGGGGATCTCGTGGTGGCGGCGCAGCCGCGCGCTGCTGCCGCCGAAGGTGATCGCCCGCCAGGACCTGCCGGCGCTGCTGGCACTGTGGACCGCCGCGCCGTTGCTGCTGGCCCTGTTGCTGGCCTGGCCCCTGGCCGCGCTGCGCGACAGCGGCAGCCTGGCTGCGGTGCTGGGCCTGAGCGTGCTGGTCAGCGCTGGCCTGCTGGCGGCTTGGCGCACCTGGCCGCTGTGGAACGATGTCGAGCGCCTCGATGGTGGCCTGGCCCAGCATTGGCAGGCGTTGGCCGGCCGCGACCTCAGCGCCTGGCGTGGCCTTGGCGTGGCTGCACTGGTGATGGCCCTGGCCGCACTGGTGGTACTGCCGACCTGGCCGGGCCTGCTGCCGGAAAGCGCGCGTTGGCCGTCGGCGCTGGCGGTGCTGCTGCTGTCGCCGCTGCTGCACCTGCTGCTGCAGCGCATCGCACCGGCGCCGCTGGTCTCGCTGCGCGGCCCGGTTGGCGCTGAACTGCCGGTCGATCGCGAAACGCTGTTCAGCGCTGCGGTGGACACCACGCCGCTGGAAGCATTGGCGCCGCAGGAGCTGACCCCGGCCCTGTACGAAGCCGCACGCCACGGCCGCATCGACCGCGCGCTGCAGTTGCTGCAGGCCGGCGCCGATCCGCATTCATTGCCTGACCCGAACTGGCGCGACCAGCGCAGCCTGGCTGTACTGGCCGCAGTATTGCCGGACCTGCGCCTGCTGCGCGAGCTGATCGGCCGCGGCGTCGATGTGAACGCGCCGCACCGCGGCATGACCCCGTTGCTGGCCGCGACCCGCGACAGCTGGCATGGGCGTCCGGAAGCGGTGATGACCCTGCTGGCCAACGGCGCCGATTCGCGCGCCACCGACAGCGAGGGCAACACGCCCCTGCACCACGCCGCGCGCAGTTCCGACCCGGGCGTGGCCGCACTGCTGCGGGATGCGGCGGCTGAAGTGGACGCACTGAACCGTGATGGCTGGTCACCGCTGGCGGTGGCCTGCCAGGTCGGCAACTGGCGCCTGGCGCGCTTCCTGCTGGAGCGTGGCGCGCGCAGCGAACCGGCTGACGGCACCCCGGTGCTGCTGGCCGCGGCCGCCACCGAGGACGACGATCCGGCCGGGGTGCAGCTGCTGCTCAAGCACAAGGCACGTGCCGACGCGCGCGACCGCCAGCGCCGCAGCGCGCTGCATGAAGCCGCACTGGCCGGCCACGTGGACATCATCGGCGTGCTGCTGGCCGCCGGTGCCAACCTGGAAGCGCGCGATGCGCTGGGCCGCACCCCGTGGCTGGAAGCCGCACGCGCCGGCCGCGCTGCCGTGGTCGAGCACCTGCTGCCGCACAAACCCGACCTGGTTGCGGTCGACGCCGATGGCCGCAACGCGGTGCTGCTGGCCACGATGGCCGAGGACGTTTCGCCGCTGTTGATCAAGCGCCTGCTGGAACTGGGCATCGCCGCCGACGGCAGCGATCCGGCCGGCCGGCGCGCGGTGGACTACGCCGCCGAAGCCGGCCGCTGGGCGATCGTTGCCCTGCTGGACCCGTTCTACCCGCTGCCCGCCGCCGTCAGCGATGGCCTGGCCGAGCGCGGTGAGACGGCCAGCGCCAGCGGCCTGTTGCCCGACCGCCCGCCGTTGACCCTGCTGCGCGAGGCGCTGGGGTTCGGCAATACCGATGGCATGGCCGCACTGGCCAGGCTGTGCCAGCCCGAAGAACTGGGTGGCCTGCTGCTCGATCCGGAGCTGGCGCTGGAGCCGCGTGCGGTCGACTGGCTGCTCGCCCATGGTGCCGATCCGTACGTGCGCGACGCCTGCGCAGATACGCCGATGTTCGCCCTGCTTTCGCGTGGCATCGATGCCGTGCCAGCCCTGCAGGTGATGCTGCAGCACGGCCTGTCGCCGGCCGGGCGTGGTGGCCTGGCGCGTTTCCTGGCCGCCTGTGCGCAGCACGACCAGGCGGCGCGTGGCCTTGAGCAGCTGGCGCTGGAACTGCTGGAGCGGGGCGCCGATCCGTTTGCCGCCTCGCCGGCCGGTGATCCGCCGTTGTCGCTTGCGGTGCGCCTGGGCTGGCTGCGCCTGCAGCAGGCCCTGCTCACCACCGGCGTGGACCGCGAAGCACGCGACAGCCATGGCATGACCGCACTGCATCTGGCCACCGCACTGGCGCGCGAAAGCGCCTTGAAGCTGTTGGTGCAGCACGGCGCCTCGCCGGAAGCGCGTGCTGCCGATGGGCAGACACCACTGGGCGTAGCGTTGTCGATCGGTCGTCGTGATCTGGCTGATTGGCTGGACTGGCGCGTCTGGCCGCTGCCGCGCCGGACCCTGCGCGAAGGCGATCTGCCGGCCGCCGCGATAGCCGGTGATGTCGACGCCGTGCGTCGTCTGAATGATCTGGGCTTTGCCATCGACGCCGTCGATGCGCAGGGCTGCACCGCGCTGCTGCGTGCTGCCGGCGGTGGCCACCTGGCCGTGGTCGACCTGCTGCTGGCGCGCGGCGCTGATCCGCAGCATGCCGCTGCCAGTGGTGCCACGCCGTTGTCAGCGGCGGTCAGCATGCGCCAGGTCGAGATCGTCTCGGCCCTGCTCGACGCCGGTGCGCAGCTCGAACACCGCCTGCCAGGCGGGGTCACCGTGCTGATGCTGGCCTCGGCGCTGGGCCTGCCGGACATCGTGGCGCGCCTGCTCACCGCCGGTGCCGATGTGCACGCCGGCGATGCCCAGCAGCTGGCGCCGCTGCACTGCGCGGCACTGTATGGCTTCAGTGCGCGCGACCGTTCGCGCCTGCTGGCGCTGCTCGATACCCTGCTGCTGGCTGGTGCAGAGCCGGACCAGGCCGCCGCCGGTGCGGTCACGCCGCTGCTGCTGCTGCTGGGCGCGCGCGCCGAACCGGGAACCGCCTGCGACGAGCAGGTGGTGATGGCCGCCGTCGAGCGCCTGCTGGATGAAGACGTCAGCCTGGACGTGCGCGATCCGCGCGGCTTCGGCCCGCTGCACCTGGCCGCCCTGCATGGGTTGCCGCTGCTGGTGCAGCGCCTGCTGCGCGCCGGTGCCGACCCGGAAGCGCGCGATGGCTTGAACCGCAGCCCGCGCGAGATCGCGGTGATGCGCGGCTTCATCGACGTCGCCGCCGAGTTCGAGCCGCGCGTGCCGGGTGTCTCTTCGATGGCCAGGTTCCTGCGCGACAACGGCTGACCCCAAGGCGCGGTAGTGCCGGCCGCTGGCCGGCAGCTTCGCAATCCTGGCGAGGTTCATGAGGTTGCCGGCCAGCGGCCGGCACTACCCAACCCCGTCGATCAGCGTTGCTTGTCGCCGCCGCTTTCCGCGTCCGAGCCGCGCGTGCCGGGTGTCTCTTCGATGGCCAGGTTCCTGCGCGACAACGGCTGACCCCAAGGCGCGGTAGTGCCGGCCGCTGGCCGGCAGCTTCGCAATCCTGGCGGGGTTCATGAGGTTGCCGGCCAGCGGCCGGCACTACCCAACCCCGTCGATCAGCGTTGCTTGTCGCCGCCGCTTTCCGCGTTCGAGCCGCGCGTGCCGGGCGTATCGTCGATGGCCAGGTTCCTGCGCGACAACGGCTGACCCCAAGGCGCGGTAGTGCCGGCCGCTGGCCGGCAGCTTCGCAATCCTGGCGGGGTTCATGAGGTTGCCGGCCAGCGGCCGGCACTACCCAACCCCGTCGATCAGCGTTGCTTGTCGCCGTCGCTTTCCGCGTCCGAGCCGCGCGTGCCGGGTGTCTCTTCGATGGCCAGGTTCCTGCGCGACAACGGCTGACCCCAAGGCGCGGTAGTGCCGGCCGCTGGCCGGCAGCTTCGCAATCCTGGCGGGGTTCATGAGGTTGCCGGCCAGCGGCCGGCACTACCCAACCCCGTCGATCAGCGTTGCTTGTCGCCGCCGCTTTCCGCGTTCGAGCCGCGCGTGCCGGGTGTCTCTTCGATGGCCAGGTTCCTGCGCGACAACGGCTGACCCCAAGGCGCGGTAGTGCCGGCCGCTGGCCGGCAGCTTCGCAATCCTGGCGGGATTCATGAGGTTGCCGGCCAGCGGCCGGCACTACCCAACCCCGTCGATCAGCGTTGCTTGTTGCCGCCGCTTTCCGCGTCCGAGCCGCGCGTGCCGGGTGTCTCTTCGATGGCCAGGTTCCTGCGCGACAACGGCTGACCCCAAGGCGCGGTAGTGCCGGCCGCTGGCCGGCAGCTTAGCAATCCTGGCGGGGTTCATGAGGTTGCCGGCCAGCGGCCGGCACTACCCAACCCCGTCGATCAGCGTTGCTTGTCGCCGCCGCTTTCCGCATTCGAGCCGCGCGTGGCGGGCGTATCGTCGATGGCCAGGTTCCTGCGCGACAACGGCTGAAGGTCGCCTTCCATTGGGTGGGTGCCGACCGTTGGTCGGCACACCGGCCCGCCGTCAGCGCTCCTTGTCGCCGTCGCTTTCCGCGTCCGCTTCGAACAGGTGCATCAGGTCGTTGCGGGCATCGCGCGAGGTCTGGATCACGGCGGCCTCGTCGTCGTAGACCAGGTACTGGTCGCGCAGCAGCTTCTCGTCGTGTTCGCGGAACTGCTGCACATGGCGCTCGGCCACGTTCGGTGCCACGCCCAGCGCGGTCAGCACGCGCCCGCTCATTTCCAGGCTGGTACCGAATACTTCGCGGAACGGTTCGGCCGACATGTCCATCAACCGCCAGGCATGCTGGCGGTTGCGCGCACGCGCCAGCACCGTCGCGTCCGGGTACAGGCGGCGCACCATGCGCACCGCCCGCAGGTTGGTTTCCGGGTCGTCCACGGTGATCACGAACACGTCGATGTGCTCGCCGCCGGCGGCGCGCAGCATTTCCGGCCGGGTAGGGTCGCCGTAGTACAGCTGGTTGCCGAAGCGGCGCAGGTCGGCCACCGTGTCCGGGTTCGCCTCCAGTGCCACGAACGGCACCTTCTGCGCGGTGAGCAGGCGCGCGATCACCTGGCCGAAGCGGCCCATGCCGGCAATCAGCACCTTCGGGCGATTGTCCGGCGCCACCTTGTCGGCCTCCGCCGCCTGGCGGGGCGCGACCTTCTCCTCGCCGAGCAGGCGCATCAGGGCGATCATCAGCAACGGGGTGATCGCCATCGACAGGCCGACGATCGCCACCAGCCGGTCATGGTTGGCATTGCCCAGCAGATGCGCACGCTGGGCTTCGTTGAACACCACGAAGGCGAACTCGCCGCCCAGCCACAACACGCTGCCCAGCAGCAACGACTGCCGCGAGCTGAGTCTGGCGATGCGGCCGATGGCGTACAGCAGGCTGAACTTCACCACCAGCAGGATCGCCACGCCCGCAGCGATCATCCACGGTTCGGCGGCGATGCGGTCCAGGTCGATGCCCATGCCCACGGCAATGAAGAACAGGCCCAGCAGCAGGCCCTTGAACGGCTCGATCTGCGATTCCAGCTCATGCCGGAATTCCGAATCGGACAGCAGCACGCCGGCCAGGAATGCCCCCAGGCTGGGGCTCAGGCCAGCTTCCTGCATGAACCAGGCGGTGCCCAGCACCACCAGCAGCGCGGTGGCGGTGAACACCTCCGGGCTGCGGGTGCGGGCGATGATGCCGAACACCCGGCGCAGCACCGGCCGCCCGCACAGGATCACCACCGCCAGCGCGCCCAGCGCGACGGCCGCATCTTCCCAGCGCAGCGTCTCGTTCTTGACCCCGCCCAGCAGCGGAATCGCGGCCAGCAGCGGAATGGCGATCAGGTCCTGGAACAGCAGGATGGCAAACCCCAGTCGGCCATGGTCGCTGTTGATCGCCTTGTGTTCGGACAGCAGCTGCAGGCCGACCGCAGTCGACGACAGCGCCAGCGCCACGCCCACCACCAGCGCGCTTTTCCACTGGAAGTGATCGAGCAGCAGCAGGCCGCCCAGCACCAGCCCGGACAGCGCCACCTGCGCCGCGCCCGCGCCGAACACCGAGCGCCGCATCACCTTCAGCCGGGCCGGGGACAGCTCCAGCCCGATCACGAACAGCAGCATGACCACGCCGATCTCCGCCGCGCCGAGGATGCGGTCGGCGTCCTGTACGAAGCCCAGACCGTCCGGACCCAGCACCACGCCGGCCGCCAGGTAGCCCAGCACCGCGCCGAAGCCGAACTTCTTGAACACCGGCACCGCGATCACCGCGGCCAGCAGCAGCACCAGTGCCAGTTCCAGACCACCGCTATGCATGGGAATACCTGGTCATCGGGAGGCCGGCTGTGCGTCCGTTCGGCGGGGAGGGGAAGCGCGGCGGATGCCACCTGGGCATTATGCGCGCGCCGCTGTGTACGCACGAGAACGGCAGCGGGCCCATTGTCCGGTCAGCGTGGCGGGTTGACCTGCACCGACCGCAGGTCCAGACTGCCCGCCGCTGCCGGCGTGTCCGGCAGTACACCCCTCCGGAGTCCCCAACCCATGTCCAGCGACAGTAGAAGTCGACCTCGGTCGACGCCAGCGATGGCCACCGCCTGACACCGGGACGGTTTGCCTGCGTTGGCGTTGCGCGAGGTCGCACCCCATGAAGGCGAATCACCATGAACCAGAAGCAATTGCTGCGTCCGGTGGCCGATGCCGCAGCATTGTCGGCACCGCTGGCGAACTACAACACCGCCGACGCGGTGGAATTCCTCAACACGCTCGAACTGCAGCGCGCCGCCGAGACGCTGGCCGCGCTGTCGCTGCCGCGCGCAGTGAAGATGCTCGAGGCGCCGGAGCTGCACCGCAGTGGCGAACTGGTTGCCGCACTGCCGCCGGCACGCGCCGCCGCGCTGCTGGGGTTGATGGCCGACGACCGTGCCACCGATATCGTCCACGAGCTGGATGAAGAAGAACGCGCGCGGCTGATTCCGCTGCTGGGCAACGAAGCCCGGCAGACCATCCAGAAGCTGCTGAGCTACCCGCCGAACACCGCCGGTGCGCTGATGACCACCGAGTTCGTCGCCGTGCCCGCCACCTGGACCGTGGCCCAGACCCTGCAGCACATCCGCCAGGTCGAACGCACGCGCGAGACCGTGTATGCGATCTACGTGCTCGACCCGGCCAACCAGCAGCTGCAGCAGGTGGTGACCATGCGCCGGCTGATCACCGGGCTGCCGGAGGAATCGATCCTGGATGTGGCCCAGGTCAATCCGCCGGTGATGGTGGATGCGCAGATGGACCAGGAAGACGTGGCGCGGCTGATCCGCCGCCACGATCTGCTGGCCATTCCGGTGGTGGACGCGCAGCAGCACATGCTCGGCATTGTCACCGTCGATGACATTCTCGATGCGCTGATCGAAGAGTCCACCGAGGACGCGCACAAGTTCGGCGGCATGGAAGCGCTGGACAAGCCGTACATGCAGATCGGCTTCTTCGAGATGCTGCGCAAGCGCGCCGGCTGGCTGAGCGTTCTGTTCGTTGGCGAGATGCTGACCGCCAGCGCGATGCAGCACTACGAGGACGAACTGGCGCGCGCGGTGGTGCTGACCCTGTTCATTCCGTTGATCATGAGCTCGGGTGGCAACTCCGGTTCGCAGGCGACCTCGCTGTTGATCCGCAGCCTGGCGCTGCGCGAACTGCGCCTGCGCGACTGGTGGAAGGTGGCCCTGCGCGAAGTGCCCACCGGCATGGTGCTCGGCGCCATCCTCGGTTGCCTGGCCATCGTACGCATCGTGATCTGGCAGCTCGGTGGCTTCCATGACTACGGCGAGCACTGGATCCTGCTGGCGATCACCATCGGTGCCGCACTGGTGGGCATCGTCACGTTCGGCTCGCTGTCCGGGTCGATGCTGCCCTTCATCCTCAAGCGGCTGGGCTTCGACCCGGCCAGCGCCTCGGCCCCGTTCGTGGCCACCCTGGTGGATGTGACCGGCCTGGTCATCTACTTCAGCATCGCCGCGATGATCCTGCACGGGACGCTGCTGTAACGGCGGCGTCATCCACGCATGGCGTGGATCTACTGGTCCTGGCGGCCGTGGTGGATCCACGCCATGCGTGGATGCGATGCCAGGATCCTGCGCACGATCATGCCGCCGCAGCGCCGGTCCGTGTAACGTAGGCACATGAGTACCTACCACCTGCAGTCCGTGTTCCGTCCGCAGTCGGTCGCGGTGATCGGCGGCAGCCCGCGTGAGCGCTCGGCGGGCCGCGCAGTGATGCGCAACCTGCGCGGCACCGGCTTCCCCGGCAAAGTGGCATGGATCAACCCGCGCCATGCCGAGATCGATGGCATCCGCACGGTGAAGCGGCTGAAGGACCTGGACTGGGTGCCGGAACTGGTGGTGATCACCGCACCGGCCGCCATCGTGCCGCAGGTGGTACGCACCGCTGCCGAACGCGGCGTGCAGGCCGCGATCATCCTCACCGCGCACCTGGGAGAAGGCCCGGGCTCGCCATGGGCACAGGTGGAGGCCGCCGCGCGCGCGCATGGCCTGCGCATCCTTGGCCCGCATTGCCTGGGCGTGATCGCACCACATGCACGGCTCAATGCCAGCATCGCCGCGCATTTCCCGCAGGCCGGCGACCTCGCGCTGATCTCCGAATCCTCGGCGATTGCCGCCGCCCTGGTGGAATGGGGCGTGGCGCGCTCGGTAGGGTTCTCCGCCGTGGTTTCGCTGGGCGACACCATGGACGTGGACTTCGGCGATCTGCTGGATTACTTCGCCACCGACTACCGTACCCGCGCCATCCTGCTCTATGTCGAGCAGATCAAGGACGCGCGCAAGTTCATGTCGGCCGCGCGCGCCGCTGCGCGTGCCAAACCCGTGGTGGTGGTGAAGTCCGGGCGCGCCGAACGGGTACAGCCGGGCAGCGCCGATACCCACGTGCAGGCACTGGCGCGCGCCGATGATGTGTACGGCGCGGCATTCAACCGTGCCGGCCTGCTGCGGGTGAGCGCGCTGGACGAACTGTTCACCGCGGCCGAGTCGCTGGGCCGGCTTGGCACCTTCCCCGGTCGTCGCCTGGCCATCCTCAGCAACGGCGGTGGCGTCGGCCACCTGGCGGTGGACCAGCTGATCGCCCTGCAGGGCACGCTGGCGCAACTGTCCGACAGCACCGTGCAGAAGCTGGATGCGGTACTGCCGCAGGGCTGGACGCGCAGCAACCCGGTCGACATCGTGGTCGACGCCGATGGTGATCGCTATGCCACCGCCATCGAAGCGTTGCTGGCCGACAGCGAGAACGATGCGGTGCTGGTGGTCAACGTGCCTACCGCGTTCACCTCGTCGGCCGATGCGGCGCAGGCGCTGACCCGCACGCTCGGCCTGCGCCCGCGCCATCACCGCGACAAGCCGGTATTCGCGGTGTGGCTGGGCAACGACGACCAGGCCACCGCCACCCTCAATGCCGCACGCGTGCCGACCTATCCCACCGAAGCGGAGGCCGTGCGCGGCTTCCAGCATCTGGTGCGTTACCGGGAGGCACAGAGCGCGTTGATGGAAACGCCGCCGAGCCTGCCGCAGGATTTCAGCGTGGATACCGCGCGTGCGCGCGCGCTGGTCGAAGCCGCGCTGGCCAATGGCCAGGGCTGGCTGGACCCGTTGGCCACCCATGAACTGCTGAAGGCCTACGGCATCCCCTCTGCACCGGTGATGCACGCGCGCGATGCGCACGAGGCGATGGACCTGGCGCAACCCTTGCTGGAGCGTGGCGCGACGGTCGCGCTGAAGATCCTGTCGCCCGATATTCCGCACAAATCCGAAGTGGATGGCGTGCGCCTGAATCTGGCGACCCTGCCGGCGGTGCAGAGCGCGGCCAAGGCGATCCTTGCCCGTGCACGCCAGCTGCGGCCGGACGCGCGCATCGACGGCCTGCTGGTGCAACCGACCATCGTCCGCCCGAAGGCGCGCGAGATCATCGTCGGCATCGCCGACGACGCCACG
Organism: Stenotrophomonas sp. SI-NJAU-1; assembly: GCF_020883215.1. Classification (NCBI taxonomy): domain Bacteria; kingdom Pseudomonadati; phylum Pseudomonadota; class Gammaproteobacteria; order Lysobacterales; family Lysobacteraceae; genus Stenotrophomonas; species Stenotrophomonas sp. SI-NJAU-1. The sequence goes on along the minus strand of NZ_CP086598.1, from coordinate 4,263,949 downwards.
TTTGGACCGGTGATCGTGGTCGGGCGCGGTGGCACGGCGGTGGAAGTGATCAACGACAAGGCACTGGCGCTGCCGCCGCTTGACCTGCGCCTGGCCCACGAGCTGATCGGCCAGACCCGGGCCTCGCGCATCCTCAAGGCCTATGGCGATGTGCCCGCCGCCGATGAGCGTGCACTGGCACTGGCGCTGGTAAAACTGGCGCAGCTGGCGGCGGACATTCCCGAAGTGCGCACGCTGGACATCAATCCCCTGCTGGTGGACAGCAAGGGCATCCTCGCGCTGGACGCGCGCGTTGCGGTTGCGCCGTCGCGCATCCTGCACAAGGGCCGTGGCCATCCACGCTTCGCCGTGTTCCCGTATCCGAAGGAATGGGAGCGCACCATCGAGCTGTCCGATGGCGGTCGCGCGTTCGTGCGCCCGGTGCGGCCGGAAGATGACGCGCTGTTCCGTGCGTTCTTCGCGCGTGTCAGCGACGAGGATCTGCGTCTGCGTTTCTTCCAGTCGGTGAAGCATTTCAGCCACGAGTTCATCGCCCGCCTGACCCAGCTGGACTACGCCCGCTCGATCGCATTGGTGGCGCTCGAACCGCGCAGCGGCGAAATGCTCGGCGCGGTGCGACTGCATGCCGATGCGGATTACCACCGTGGCGAGTACGGCATCCTGATCCGTTCGGATCTGAAGGGCCACGGCATCGGCTGGCGCCTGATGGCGATCATGATCGAGTACGCCAAGTGGTTGGGCCTGGACGTGGTGGAAGGCCAGGTGCTGCGCGAGAACAGCACCATGCTGGCGATGTGCCAGAGCCTGGGCTTCAAGACCCGGCTGGACCCGGACGACCCGACGGTGATGATGGTGACGTTGCCGGTGCAGCAGGTGGAAGTCCCCGACGTCCCGCCGGTGGCGTGACCGTGACGGTAGCGCCGGGCCATGCCCGGCGGACCGTCGGATTCAACGCAGCGGCTCGACCACCACCGCCGTGCCATAGCACAGCACTTCGGTCAGCCCGGTCATCACATCGGTGGCGTCGTAGCGCATGCCGATGACCGCGTTGGCACCCAGCTGCCGCGCATGCTTGACCATGTCACGATAGGTTTCCTCGCGCGCCTGCTCGCACAGCTCGGTGTAGATGGTGATGTTGCCGCCGAAGATCGTCTGGATGCCGCCCAGGAAATTGCCCACGATCGAGCGCGAGCGCACGGTGATGCCGCGTACCACGCCCAGGTTGCGCGCGATGCGGTAGCCGGGCAGCTCGAAGGCGGTGGTCACCATCGAATCCTCGAAGCGCGCTGCGGACGTGGTCGGGGCACCGCTGTTGTAGGGGTCGGCCATGGGTGTCTGGTCGTGTTGTGGGTTTGAAGACGCCACAATACCCGCATGACCGACCGTATTCCCCTGCTCCTCCTCCCGGGCCTGCTCAACGACGCCGAACTCTGGCGCGCGCAGCTGGCCGACCTGGCCGATATCGCCGACTGCACCGTGGGCGACCAGACCCACGGCGAGACCCTGCAGGCCGTTGCCGAGGAGGTACTGGCGCAGGCGCCGGAGCGGTTTGCGCTGGCCGGTTTCTCACTGGGCGGCTTTGTCGCCCAGCAGATCCTGCGCACCGCGCCGGAGCGTGTGCTGCAGCTGGCCCTGATCGACACCTCGATCCATGCCGACTCCCCGGAACGTGCCGAACAGCGCCGCAGCCAGCGCGCCAGCGTGCGCCTGCCCGGTAAATTCCACGGCTTTGGTGACGCGCTGATGCGCAGCTATATCGACGCCTCGCGGCTGGACGACTACGTGCTGGTGCAGCGCGTGCGTGACATGACCGCACGGCTGGGTGCGGAGGTGTTCCTGCGCCAGAGCGCGCTGGAGCGCAGTGATGGCCACGATGTGCTGGCCGGCTACCGCGATCCGCTGCTGATCGTCTGTGGTGCGAACGACCGCATCACGCCGTTGGCGGTGAGCGAGGAGATGCACGCGCTGGTGCCGCATTCGCAGCTGGTGGTGGTGCCCGATTGTGGGCACCTGGCGCCGATGGAGAAGCCGGACGAGGTGAGTGCGGCAATGCGCGGATGGTTGTTGCAGTACTGATGGATCCGCCGGGCATGGCCCGGCGCTACCCACCGTCATCCGGTAGCGCCGGGCCACGCCCGGCGGCCGTTCTTCAATCCCAGGCCGGTGCGATGCCTTCCGGATTGGCCAGGCGGTGGCCACGGTCCAGCTTGGCGATCTGCGCCATGTCGTCTTCGGTCAGGCGGATCGCGGCGGCTTCCAGGTTGCTGGCCAGGTTCTCGCGCTTGGTCGACGACGGAATGACCGCGTAGTCCTGCTGCAGCGCCCATGCCAGCGCGATCTGTGCCGGGCTGGCCTGATGACGGCCGGCGATGGCCTGGATCACCGGGTCCTTGATCACCTCGCCGTAGGCCAGGCTCATGTAGGCAGTGACGCGGATCCCGTTGTCCTGCAGGAACTTCACCAGCAGGCGGTTCTGCAGGTAGGGGTGGATCTCGATCTGGTTGGTGGCGATGGCATCGGCGCCGAGGATCTCGATCGCCTTGCGGGTCTGGGCGATGGTGAAGTTGGAGATACCGATCTCCCGAGCCAGCCCCTGTGCCTTGGCCTCAGCCAGGGCAGGCAGATACTCCTCCATCGGCGTGTCGACCTTGTCGTTCGGTGACGGCCAGTGGATCAACGCCAGGTCGACATGGTCGGTGCGCAGCTTTTCCAGACTGGTGCGCAGGCTGGCCAGCAGCGCATCGCGCTTGAACTCGGTGATCCACACCTTGGTGGTCAGGTAGATCTCGTCACGCGGCACGCCCGACTCGGCGATGGCCTGGCCGACCTCGGCTTCGTTGCCGTAGATCTGCGCGGTGTCGATGGCGCGGTAGCCGACGTCCAGCGCGTTGCGCACCGAGTCGATCACGGTCTGGTCTTTCAGGCGGAAGGTGCCGAGGCCGAAAGCGGGGACAGTCATGGAGAACTCCAAAGCGGGGGAAGGAGGTGATCGCAAAGGGTAGGGCAGGGGCCGTGTGCATGCCGGCAACGGTGCATTGCATGCATCAGTGCGCGCTCACCGCAATGCCTTCGGCGCGATCGTCGATACCGTCGCGACGGTCCAGGCGGCCGCTGAGTGCCGTCAGTGCGAACGCACCGACCACCACCAGCGCACCCAGCCACGGCGTATGCATCAGGCCGATGTGCTCGACCACCAGGCCGCCCAGCGACGCACCCAGCGCGATGCCGATGTTGAAGGCGGCGATGTTCAGGCCCGAGGCCACATCGGTCGCCTGCGGTGCGTAGCGCTGTGCCTGCTTGACCACATACACCTGCAGGCCGGGCACGTTGCCGAACGCCACCGCGCCCAGTGCCAGCACGGTCAGCAGCATCAGCCAGGTGTTGTGGGCGGTGAAGGTCATGACCAGCAGCACGATGGCCAGCAGCGCGAAGATGCGCTTCAGCGCGGGAATCGGGCCCATGCGGTCGGCCATGCGGCCGCCCCACAGGTTGCCGATCGCTACCGACACGCCATACACCAGCAGCACCAGGCTGACCGCGTTGGCCGAGAAGCCGGTGACGTCCTGCAGGATCGGCGCCAGGTAGGTGAAGGACAGGAAGGTGCCGCCGTAGCCAAGCGCGGTGATGGCATACACCATCAGCAGGCGCGGCTGCGCCAGCACGCCCAGCTGCTGGCGGAAGGTGGCCGGCGCGCTCTGCGCCAGCCCGCGCGGCACGAACAGCAGGCTGCCCAGCAGCGCGATCACGCCCAGGCCGGCCACGGCCAGGAAGGTCGCGCGCCAGCCCAGGTGCTGGCCGATGAAGGTGCCCAGCGGCACGCCGGTCACCAGCGCCACGGTCAGGCCGGTGAACATGATGGCGATCGCGCTGGCGGCCTTCTCTTTCGGCACCACGGCGGTGGCGATGATCGAGCCGATGGAGAAGAACACGCCGTGGGCCAGGCCGGTGAGGATGCGGGCGACGATCAGCGAGGTGTAGCCCGGTGCCATCCATGCGATGACGTTGCCGAGGGTGAACAGCACCATCAGCGCCACCAGCAGGGTCTTGCGCGGCACGCGGCCGGTGAGCGCGGTCAACACCGGCGCGCCGACGGCCACGCCCAGGGCATACAGGGAGACCAGCAGGCCGGCCGAGGGCAGGCTGACCTGCAGGTCGGCAGCGATGGTCGGGATCAGGCCGACGATGACGAATTCGGTGGTGCCGATGGCAAAGGCACCGAGGGTCAGCGCCAGCAGGGCGAGCGGAATGCCACGGATCATGACAGTGTCCAGAGGGAAGGAAGGCGCGCAGTGTGCGCGGCCGACCTTTGCCGAAAAACCGGTCTTCACGCCAATCACTCTTGCCGCGTGGTCAATAATGGCGCCATGAAAACCACCCTCGACGAAATGCAGGCCTTCCTGGCGGTGATCGACAGCGGTTCGATCAGCGCGGCTGCCGAGCAGCTGGGGCAGACACCTTCGGGCGTGAGCCGCGCGCTGGGCCGTCTGGAGGACAAGCTGGGCACGACCCTGCTGACCCGCACCACCCGCCGCCTGCACCTGACCGCCGAGGGCGAGGCCTATCTGCGCCATGCGCGGGCGATCATCGATGCGGTGGAATCGGCCGAGGAACAGATGGCGGCGCGGCGCGAGCGTCCGGCTGGCCGGCTGCGGGTGGATGCAGCGATGCCGTTCGTGCTGCACGTGATCGCGCCGCTGGTGGCTGGCTACCGCGCGCGCTATCCGGACGTGCAGCTGGAGTTGAACAGTTCCGAGCGCTACATCGACCTGCTGGAACGGCGCACCGATCTGGCGATCCGTATCGGCCCGCTGGCCGATTCCACCCTGCATGCGCGGCCGCTGGGGCGCTGCCGGCTGCAGGTGCTGGCCAGCCCGGCCTATCTGGCCACGCACGGCCAGCCCGCCAGCGTGGTGGCATTGGGTCAGCACACGCTGCTGGGGTTCAACGAGCCGGAGTCATTGAACCGATGGCCGCTGCCGGGTGATGCCGAGGGGCAGCTGCTGGTGCGGCCAGACATCGCGGTGTCCAGCGGCGAGACCCTGCGCACGCTGGCGGTGGAGGGCGTGGGCATCACCTGCCTGTCCGACTTCGTGACCGAACGCGACCGCGCGGCCGGCACCCTGGTGCCGGTGCTGGCCGCGCAGACGCTGGATGTGTACCAGCCGATCCATGCGGTGTACTACCGCAACACGGCCGTATCGGCACGGATCAGCTCGTTCCTGGATTACCTGGGCGAGGCGATGGCCGCCTCGGATTACCTGCGCTGATGGAGTGTCCGGGTTGCCGGCCAGCGACCGGCACTACCGGGAATCGCACGCATGGCAGTGCCGGCCGCTGGCCGGCAACACCCACACTGCCCGGTGGATCCGTCAGGCCGCGCGCGCCAAGGCACCCGTTGCTGTCGCCGTGGTGGACAGATCAAACACATCCACCGCTTCGATCAGGCGATCCGCCTGCTGTTCCAGGCTGCGTGCCGCTGCGCTGGCTTCTTCCACCAGCGCGGCATTCTGCTGGGTGGTGCCATCCATCTGGATGATGGTCTGGCTGACCTGCTCGATGCCGGCCGACTGTTCCTGCGACGCAGCGGAGATCTCGGCCATGATGTCGGTCACGCGCTGCACCGACGCGACGATCTCGGCCATGGTGTCGCCGGCCTGGCGCACGCGCTGCGCACCGTGGCCAACCTGGTCCACCGACGCCTCGATCAGCGATTTGATTTCCTTGGCCGCCGCCGCCGACCGCTGTGCCAGCGTACGCACTTCACTGGCGACCACCGCGAATCCACGGCCCTGCTCGCCGGCACGCGCCGCTTCCACCGCGGCATTCAGCGCCAGGATGTTGGTCTGGAACGCGATGCCGTCGATGACGCTGATGATGTCGGCGATCTGCCGCGACGAGCCTTCGATCGCATCCATCGTCGCCACGACCTGGCCGACCACTTCACCGCCGTGCGAGGCCACGCTGTGCGCACCGATCGCCAGCTGGTTGGCCTGCCGCGCATGCTCGGCGTTCTGGCGCACGGTGGAGGTCAGTTCCTCCATCGACGCGGCGGTTTCTTCCAGGTTCGCCGCCTGCTGTTCGGTGCGGCGCGACAGGTCGTTGTTGCCGGCGGAAATTTCCGCAGCGGCGGTGTGGATGCTGCCGGAGGCGTGCTTGATGTCGCTGACGATCGTCGCCAGCTGCGCGGCGGTGGCGTTGGCATCCCCCGCAATGCGGGCGAACACGCCCTGGAAGTCGCCGTCCATACGCGCACCCAGGCGACCATCGGCAATGGCACGCAGCATGGCCGATACCTCCCCCAGGTTCTGTTCGGTGGTCTGCATCAAGCGGTTCAGGCCATCGACCATCGCGCGGAAATCATGCTCGAAGCGCGCACTGTCGCCACGCTGGCTGAAGTCGCCTGCGGCAGCGGCTTCGGCCAGGCGGCGGATCTCGCCGTTGATCGCGCCCAGGTTGGATTTGACCGCATCCAGCGCCTGGGTGATCACGGCCTTCTCGCCGGGCAGGCGCTCCATGTCCAGGCTGAGATCGCCCACGGCATAGCGGCCCATGATCGTGATCGCGCGCATTTTCACCTGGATGTGTGCATCGACCAGGGTGTTGGTGTCGGCCACCATCGTGCCGTAGGCGCCGGGGAAGGCGCTGCTGTCCATGCGGTGGCTGATCGTGCCGGCGTCGTGAGCCCTGGCCATCGCGGTCTGCGCATCAAGCACCCCACGCAGGGTGCTCTGCACGGCCTGCATCGCCTGTGCCAGGCGACCGATCTCGTCGCGGCTGCGCACCTGCACCACGTGGTCGAGGTCACCGGCGGCGACAGCACGCGCGGCCGCTTCCACCGCCAGCACCGGCTGCACCACGGCGCGCCGCAGCCACCAGCCAAGGGCGATCAGCAGCAGCACGGCGGCGCCGATGGTCAGCGCGGCGCACAGCAGCAGCGTCTGCCGTGCCTGGTGCGAACGCGCGGTCACCGCGGCTTCGGCCACCTCGGTGGCCTGCGTACCCAGCGCATCCAGCGCGGCCGCCACCGGACGGTCCTTGCCACGCACCAGGGAATCGCCAACCGCCGGGTCGTAGCTGGCGTCAGCGAAGGCCTGCAGTGCGGCGTGGTAGTCCTGCTGCAACTGTGCGTGCAGGCCGGAAAACGCCTGCGCCAGTTCGCGCGTGCGCGCATCGGGGCTGGCGGCCAGGCCCGTGGCCAGTTCGGCAACGACGCGGCCTTCGTTGTCGAAGGCCTGCAGGTGATGCTGGCGCAGCGCGTCATCGTGGCCGCGCAGCAGCACGTTCTTCCACTCCTGTACCTGTCCGCGGAATTCGCGTTGCAGGCGCTCGGCGTCACGGCTGTGGGCAACCTCCGGCGGTACGTCGGTGGACAGCTTCAACCAGGCCGACGCCAGGCCCGCCAGGGCGCATACCAGGACAACAGCCAGACCAACAGAAACGGCACCGAGCAGCTTCGACTGCAGCCGCGGCGCATGGGAAGAGGCTTTCATGGGACGAGATCTCGGAAGGGGTGCGATGCGGTATCGACCGTCCTTGAGCGCTCTGAAGTGCGATGTCTGTCACATTACCGTTCTGTTTAGTGATGTGAAGGTTATGTTTACTTGGACAAATGTGTCCATTTGGAACAAAAGCAGACCCTCGACAGGTGGTTTAAATGTAACTATTGTTGTTACATGAAATCCGCGAATCCGCTTTCCGACGCGCTGCACGTGATGGCCCATCTGGTCGGCCAGCACGGGCCGCGAACCTCCGAACAGCTGGCGACCTGCCTGCCGACCCATCCGGTGGTGATCCGCCGCCTGCTGGCGCAGATGCACAAGGCCGGCCTGGTACGCAGCACGCGCGGCCACGGTGGCGGCAGCCAGCTCGCCCGCGATGCGGCGACGATCACCCTGTACGACGTCTACCAGGCCATCGGCGCGCCGCCGATGGTCCAGGTCGGTACCCGCGAAGGCAGGGGCGGCTGCCCGATCCAGCAGCTGGTCAACCAGGCCCTGCTGGAGAGTGCCCGCGAAGCGCAGCGCCTGCTCGAGCAGCGGCTGCAGGCAACCACCCTCGACCAGCTTGGCGCCGACTTCGCCCGCCATCTTGCCCATCACCGTTCCCTGGAAGGTCACCATGAATCCTGATGTCCTCATCGTCGGCGGCAGCTACGCCGGCATCGCCGCCGCACTGATCCTGGCGCGTGCGCGCCGGCCGGTCACGATCATCGATGCGGGTTCGCCGCGAAACCGTTTCGCCAGCCATTCGCACGGCGTGCTGGGCCTGGACGGCATCAGTGGCGCCGAATTGTTGAAGAACGCGCGCCAGCAACTGTTGGACTACCCGAGCGTGCGTTGGCTGAATGCCGAAGCGGTGCAGGCCACGCTCCGCACCGAAGGTGTCGAGGTGCGTACCGCCGACGGCCAGGTACTGACCGCGCGCAAGCTGCTGCTGGCCACCGGTATCGCTGACCAGCTGCCCGATCTGCCCGGCCTGGCCGAGCGCTGGGGCAGCACCGTGCTGCACTGCCCGTACTGCCATGGTTATGAAGTGGGTGGCGGTTCGATCGGCCTGCTCGGCGGCCATCCGATGTCGGCCGGCAAGGCGCCGCTGTTCGCCGACTGGGGCAACGTCACCTTCTTCAGCCAGGGCCTGCCGATCAGCGACGAGGAGCTGGCCGCCATGCAGCAGCGCGGCGTGCAGGTGGAAACCACGCCGGTGGTAGGTGTGCACGGCGAGCAGCCGACGTGGCTGGAAGTGGAACTTGCCGACGGTCGCCGAGTCGCCCAGCGTGCGCTGTTCGTGCCGGCCATGCAGCAGATGGCCACGCCGCTGGTACAGCAGCTGGGCTGCGCGCTGGTGGAGAGTCCGCTGGGCGTGCTGGCCGAGGTGGACATGATGAAACAGACCTCGGTGCCGAACGTGTACGCCGCCGGTGATGCGACCACGGTCGGCAACATCACGTTGGCCATGGCCGAAGGCGTGCGCGCGGGCATCGGCATGCACCATGCGCTGGTGGCCGAGGACAGCCTGCCGCGCTGAGGCAAAGCATCCACGCATGGCGCGGATCCGTTGAAGGGTGCCGACGTTGGCCGGCACCCTCCGCCTTCAACCTTCCGCGCTGGCCGCGTCCAGCTGCGCCACATCCTGCACGCTCAACGCCACGTTCGCCGCCGCCAGCAGGTCGTGCAGCTGCTCCACGCTGGTGGCACTGACGATTGGTGCGGTGATCGACGGCCGTGCGATCTGCCACGCCAGCGCGATCTGCGCGGCAGTGGCGTTGTGCTTGCTGGCCACGTCATCCAGTGCTTGCAGAATGCGCAGGCCGCGCGGGTTCAGGTAACGCTTGACCACGGTGGCGCCGCGCGCGGAACTCTTGCCGGCATCGTCCGGCGTGCGGTACTTGCCACTGAGGAAGCCGCTGGCCAGTGCGTAGTAGTTGATCACGCCGATCTGCTCGCGCTGCACCAGCGGTTCCAGTTCCTTCTCGTAGCCGGCGCGGTCGTACAGGTTGTACTCCGGCTGCAGGGTTTCATAGCGCGGCAGCCCGTAGTCGGTAGAGACCTTCAAGGCATCGGCCAGACGCGTGGCGCTGTAGTTGGACGCGCCGATCGCGCGCACCTTGCCCGCCTCGATCAGGCGACCGAACGCGGCCAGGGTCGCTTCCAGCGGCGTGGATTCATCGTCCTCGTGAGCCTGGTACAGATCGATCACCTCGGTCTGCAGGCGACGCAGCGAATCCTCCACCGCCGCATTGATGTTGTCCGGGGTGAGGCCGGGGCGCTCGGCCCATTTGCCCACCTTGGTCGCCAGCACCACCTTGTCGCGCTTGCCGCTGCGCGCGAACCACTTGCCCAGCAGCGTCTCCGACTCGCCACCCTGGTTGCCCGGCACCCACGCCGAGTACACGTCGGCGGTGTCGACCAGGTTGAAGCCGGCATCGACGAAGGCATCCAGCAGGGCGAAGCTGGCCTTCTCATCAGCGCTCCAGCCGAACACGTTGCCACCGAAGGCGAGCGGAGCTACATGCAGGCCTGAACGGCCCAGTTCGCGGTTTGCCGTCATGGGCACGGACTCCTTGGGGGAAGTCCTTCAGGATAGAACGCGATGTGTGACCGCGCTGCGGCGCTGACCACAAAACTGTGTTCCGCACCGCGCACGCGGCTAACGTTTTGTGAACACCTGCGGCGCGGCGGCTGCTAGTCTCGCCGCATCTTCCGCTGGAGTCGCCCCGATGATTGCTGCCTCATCCCTGCGTGGTTGCCGCCTGCTGCTTGCTTCGGCGCTGCTGGTTGCCGTTCCCGCATTCGCCGCGCCGGCCACGGTCGCACCGGCAAAGATCCAGGTGTCGCCCGCGATCGATGCCGCGGTGAAGGCCTCGACCCGCGACCCCGCCAACGTCAAGCGCGACGGTTTCCGTCATCCTGCGCAGACCTTGGGCTTCTTTGGCGTCGCGCCGGAAAAGACCGTCATCGAGATCACCCCGGGCAATGGCTGGTACTCGGAGATCCTGGCGCCGCTGCTGCGCGACAAGGGTCATTACATCGCTGCGGTGGTCGATCCGCAGGCCGTGGCTGAAGGTCGTGGCCGCGACTACCAGCAGCGCAGCCGCGACAGCCTGGAAAAGAAGTACGCCGCCGCACCGGCACAGTTCGACAAAACCACCGTGGTTGCCTACGACCCGGCCAAGCCGGTGTTCGGTGCAGCCAACTCGGCCGATGTGGTGCTGACCTTCCGCAACGTGCACAACTGGCGCAAGGCCGGCCAGGCGCAGGGCATGTTCCAGGGCTTCTTCAACGTGCTCAAGCCGGGCGGCGTGCTCGGCGTGGTCGAGCACCGCGCCAAGGCCGACGTGGCCGACGCTGACGACACCGGTTATGTGGGCCAGCAGCAGGTGATCGCGATGGCCGAGGCCGCCGGTTTCAAGCTCGACGCGCGCACCGAGGTCAATGCCAACCCGCGCGATACCAAGGACCATCCGAATGGCGTGTGGACCCTGCCGCCGACCAACCAGCATGACAAGGCGGATGATGCCAAGTACCAGGCCATTGGTGAAAGCGACCGCATGACCCTGCGTTTCGTGAAGCCGTGACCCGGTAGCGCCGGGCCATGCCCGGCGAGCACGCGGCGTGGCATGGGACAATGCCCTGCCCGCCGCCTGCCGTCCCCGCGATGCTGATTGCCTTCAACAAGCCGTTCAACGTGCTCTGCCAGTTCACCGACCGCAGCGTGCCGCCGCGGCCGACATTGGCCGGCTTCGGTTTGCCGCCGCGCGTCTACGCTGCCGGCCGCCTCGACCATGACAGTGAAGGCCTGCTGCTGCTGACCGACAACGGAACGCTGGCGCACAAGTTGACCGACCCGAAGCACAAGGCGGACAAGCTCTACTGGGTGCAGGTGGAAGGCACGCCCAGCGACGGACAGCTGCAGCAGCTGCGCGATGGCGTGGTGCTCAATGACGGGCCGACGCTGCCGGCGAAAATCGAGCGCCTCGATCCTGCGCCTGAACTGTGGCCGCGCGATCCGCCGGTGCGCTTCCGCAAGACGGTGCCCGACAGCTGGCTGGCGATCACGATCCGCGAGGGGCGTAACCGCCAGGTGCGGCGGATGACCGCTGCGGTGAACCTGCCGACGCTGCGCCTGGTACGCGCTGCAATGGGGCCATACCGGCTGGATGACCTGCAGCCCGGGCAGTGGCGGCAGATCGGCTGAAAAAAGGCCGGAGGCCTTGCGGCGTCCGACCCTCGTGCAGCGTCATGGGGTCAGAGCCCTTCCTGCGGAAGGGATCCGACCCCGGTCAATCAGGCGTCGCTGCCGATATCGCTGTGCTCGTCGACCACGGTGTCGTTGCGGCGATCGCGCGCATTGATGCGCTGGGCCTGGCCGTTGACCACATGGCCATTGGCGGCCTTCTTCTTCTGCTGCTTGCGGTACAGCGCATAGCCCAGCAGGCCTACGCCCACGGCAGCTGCCGCGATGGTCACCGCCGGATTGCGGCGGGCGAACCTGGTGGCGACCTTGCCGCCGGTCTTCACCGCGCCAAGGGCGGCACCGGTCTTGATCCAGTCGCTGGCCTGCGGGCCGAGGTGACGCAGGCTGCCGCCCGCGCTCTTCAGGCCATCACCTGCGGTATGGGCCAGGTCGAGGGCGCGCTCCAGGGCGCGGTCGGTGATTACGGTCAGCTTGCTCATGCGGGGGTGTCCTTGCCTCGGGTCGAAGTCCAGTGTCGCCTGTTGCCCGTAAACGGTATGTCAGTCAGGCGGGCGCGTGGTGTGACTCTACCGCAGCCATTCAGGAACGGGCGGGGTGTCGGCGCGCATTACGTCCCGCGCGGCTTGGCCCGGTGGGTCGCCGTAGCCGTCCAAGGGTCGTCCGGCCACGGGTGGCGCGGGTAACGGCCCTTCATCTCCTTCTTCACCTCGGCGTAGGTGTTCTCCCAGAAATTGCGCAGATCCTGGGTGACCTGCAACGGCCGGCCACCCGGCGACAGCAGGTGCAGGGTCAGCGGCACCCGGCCATCGGCGATGCGTGGCGTATCGGCCAGGCCGAACAACTCCTGCAGCTTCACCGCCAGCACCGGCGGCAACGGCTCGCCGCTTTCGCCGTCCAGCGCGTAGCTGATCGGCCGCTCCAGCCCCGACGGCACGGTGATCCGGGTGGGCGCGTGGCGCTCGACCAGCTGCCGTTGCGACCATTCCAGTGGCGACTTCAGCGCTTCGCCGAAACTGGCCTCGTCCAGTGCATCCAGCCGTGTCCTGCCCGCGAACGCCGGCTGCAGCCACTGCGCACGGTTGGCCAGCAATGCGGCATCACTGCAGTCGGGCAGGCCCAGCTCGGGCATCCAGCGCCGCAGCGATTCCACCCGTGCCTGCCACTGGCGCAGACCGTCGGTCCATGGCAATGCCTGCAGGCCGAGCTCGGCAACGGCGTCGGTCAGTGCCTGCGCCGCCAGCTGCGGATCAACCCGGCCAGCCGAACGGCTGTCCATCACGATGCGGTCGAAGCGTGTTTCGCGCAGCGCGACCAGGGCGCGGCGGGTGTCATCCCAGCGCACCGCGTCTTCGGTCACGAAGCGCTCGGGCCAGTGCCTGCGCAGATAGCCTTCATCCACCGGTGCGGCGCGCAGCAGCAGCGCGTCGCGCGCCTCGAAGCGCAGTTCGCTGGCCACCAGCCACGGTTCGCCCCGCAGGTCGCTCAGTTCATGCAGGCGGGCGCTGCGGCCGTTGGCCAGCAGGTAACGCAGCGGGTCGTTCGGATGCTGGAAGGCAATGCGGTCGGGGAAGGCATGGGCCAGCAGGTCGCCCAGTTCGTGGGCCTCGATGCTGGCGGGCGGTGCGGCGTCACAACGCAGGCGACGGCGCCACTGTTTGGCAGCGGCATCGATGGCGGCCAGGCCACTGCGATTGGCATCGGCCGGCGCACGGCCGTTGCGGAAGGCCGCCAGTGCGCGCCAGCGTGCGGCCAGTGCATCACCGCCCTGGCGCAATGGGTCACGAGCTTCCAGCAATGCCGCCAGATCGGCGGCCAACGCCTGCGCGCGGGCATCAGCTGCGGCCAGCAGCATCGCGGCCATCCGCGGATGGGTGCCCAGCGCCAGCACGCGACGGCCAAGTGCAGTGATCGCGCCGCTGCTGGACAACGCGCCCAGGCGCTGCAGCAGTTCGCGTGCGGCGGCCATCGGCCCGCTCGGTGGCGGGTCAAGGAAACGCAGGTCACTGCTGCCCCAGGCGGCCAGTTCCAGCGCAAGGCCGGCCAGTTCAACCTGGTCGATCTCGGCGCGACGCTGCGGTTCCAGCCGCTGCGACTGCGGCCACAGCCGCCAGGCCACGCCCTCGGCCACGCGTCCGGCACGGCCGGCACGCTGGTCGGCCGAGGCCTGCGCAATGGCGACCACGTCCAAGCGGGTGAATCCACTGTTGGGGTCGTAGCGGGGCTCGCGCGCCTGGCCGCTGTCGATCACCACGCGCACGCCGGGCAGGGTCACCGAGGATTCGGCGACGTTGGTGGCCAGCACCACGCGGCGGCGGCCGTCGCTGGCGGCCTGCAGCACGCGCGCCTGCTGTTCCACCGGCAGTTCACCGTGCAGGGCCAGGACGTCCACCGCAGCGCCAGCAAGACTGTCCTGCAGGCCTGCCTGCACGCGTGCTATCTCACGTTGGCCGGGCAGGAACACCAGCAGGTCACCGGGGTGCTCGGCCAGCGCCTGCTGTACCGCGCGTCGCACCTGCAGTTCCAGCGCCTCGTCACGCCGGGCAGGGAAGTGGCTGATCGCCACCGGATAGCTGCGGCCTTCGCTGCTCAGTCGTGGTGCGTCGAGGAAGCGCGCCAGGCGTTCGCCATCGAGCGTCGCCGACATCACCAGCAACCGCAGGTCATCGCGCAGCTGCGACTGCACGTCCAGCGCCAGCGCCAGGCCCAGGTCGCCACTGAGGTGGCGCTCGTGGAATTCGTCGAACAGGATCGCGCCCACGGTCTCCAGCATTGGATCGTCCTGCAGCATCCGGGTCAGGATGCCCTCGGTGACGACCTCGATGCGCGTGCGCGCCGATACCTTGTTCTCGAAGCGGATACGGTAGCCGACGATGCCGCCGACCTCCTCACCGAGCTGGCGCGCCATGAACATCGCGGCACTGCGCGCGGCTACCCGGCGTGGTTCCAGCAGGATGATCCTGCGACCCTCCAGCCACGGCGCATCGAGCAGCGCCAACGGCACCTGGGTGGTCTTGCCCGCGCCAGGCGGGGCTTCCAGCACCAGCCGCGGGTGCACGGCCAGGTGCTGCTGGATCTGCGGCAGCAGCGGAGAGATGGGGAATTGCGGGGCGTTCATCTGCAAAGGATAAGGGGCCATGGCGGGCACGGGTACAATGCGCGGGTTTTCCTGCCTCTGCTGCCCCCATGCATCTGATCGATATCGGCGCCAACCTGACCCACGACTCCTTCGACCGCGACCGCGACGCCGTGCTGGACCGCGCACGCCGGGCCGGTGTGGTGCAGATGATCATCACCGGTGCCAGCCGCGAGCATTCGCCGCTGGCCCTGCAGCTGGCGCAGCAGCACCCGGGCTTCCTGTACGCCACCGCCGGCGTGCACCCGCACCACGCGGTGGAGTACACCGACGAGTGCGATGCGGAGATGCGCGCGCTGCACGCCCATGCCGAAGTGGTGGCGGTAGGTGAGTGCGGGCTGGATTATTTCCGCGATTTCTCGCCGCGCCCGGCGCAGCATCGCGCGTTCGAGCGCCAGCTGCAGCTGGCTGCAGACAATGGCAAGCCGCTGTTCCTGCACCAGCGCGACGCGCATGCCGATTTCATGGCGCAGATGAAGAATTTCGAAGGCCGCATCGGTCCGGCCGTGGTGCACTGCTTCACCGGCGAGCGCCAGGAGCTGTTCGATTATCTCGACCAGGACTGGTACATCGGCATCACCGGTTGGCTGTGCGACGAGCGGCGCGGTGGCCACCTGCGCGAGCTGGTGAGGAACATTCCGGCCAACCGGTTGATGATCGAGACCGACGCACCGTACCTGCTGCCGCGCACCTTGAAGCCGATGCCGAAGGATCGCCGCAACGAACCGGTGTTCCTGTCGCACATCGTGGAAGAGCTGGCGCGGGACCGTGGTGAGGATGTGCAGACCACGGCGGCAAACGCCACGGCTGCCACGCGTGCGTTCTTCCGGTTGCCGGACGCCGCCTGATCGGCAAACGGTAGTGCCGGCCGGGAGCGCCCGGATCCGGTAGCGCCGGGCCATGCCCGGCGAGCGAAGCGGTAATATCCGTCAGCCGGGAACGCCCGGATCCGGTAGCGCCGGGCCATGCCCGGCGAGCGAAGCGGCAAGATCCGTCAGCCCTTCCCGATACGTTGGAAACCGCGGCGTCCAGCCCAGCGCGTCGCGCGTGCTGCGGCTGTCGATGCGCTTGCTGCTCTGGTAGAAGCGCCGCAATGTCGCGCTCACTGATGGATCGTCCCAGGCCACCGCGGGCGGCAGGGTAAATCCCCCGAGCTGCGCAGCGAAGGCCAGTACATCCTGCGGTGGCGCCGGTTCGTCATCGCTCGGCAGATACAGCGCATTGGTCGCGGGGCGTTGCATCGCGGCGATCACCACCGCAGCCAGGTCGTCCACGTGCAGGCGATTGAACACCAGCCCCGGCCGCACCACGTGCCGCGCGCGGCCCTGCGCCAGCTGCAGCAGCGCGTTGCGCCCGGGTCCGTAGAGGCCCGGCAGGCGGAACATCGCCGAGGCGATACCGCGCGCATCCGCCAGCGCACGCCATTGCGTTTCGGCGAGGCGACGCTGCATGCCTGCCGGCCCGGTGGCATCGGCCACGCTGTGCTCATCGATCCAGCCACCGTCGCGGTCGCCGTAGACCGAGGTCGACGACAGGTAACCGAGCCAACGCAGTGAACTGCTGTCGCGCAACGCGGCATGCAGCAGGCGCAGCGCAGGGTCGCCCTCGGCATCGGGAGGGACGCTGCACAGCACCGCGTCGGCATGGGCAATCGCAGCGAGCAGGCTCGGGGCAAGCGCGGCGTCAGCACGCAGCTGATGACGCAGCAGGCCATCGTCAGGTGCCGACGCCGGATCGCGCACCGTGCCTTCCACGTGTACGCCCTGGGCCTGAAGGCGCGCGGCCAACACGCGGCCACTCCAGCCCATGCCGAGGATCAGTACGCGCTTCGGCAACGGGCCAGGCATGTTCATCGGATCACACCGAGCGCTGGGCCTGGTAGGCCTGCAGGCTGCTGTAGGCGACCTGCAGCAGCAACGCTTCCTGGCCCGCGGCGCGCGCACGCGCCAGCATGTCGCCGACAATCTGGGCCGCTTCCACCTGCTGGCCTGCCTCCAGGTCGCGCAGCATCGACGCCTTCAACGCCGAACCGGCCTGGGTCAGGGTGCCACGCGCGGTGTCCTGCGCCGCCTGCGGCACCGGCTCACCCGCTGCTTCGGCCACCGCCAGGCATTCGTCATAGAGCCCACGCACGATGGCGTCGCCGTCGTCGGTGGCCACGATCGTGCCGATGTCCGCACGCAGCAGGCAGGTGGCCGCCGCCAGCGCGGTCAGGAACGTGTACTTGATCCACTGTTCCTGGCCGATGTGCTCACTGGCCAGATGATCGAGATTGGCCTGCGCACACGCTGCTGCGAACGCCTGCACGCGCGCGGAGATCGCACCGCCATCGCGTTCGCCGAAGGTCAGCTTGGCCGGCTTGCCCAGGTGCAGCACGGCGCCATCAGGCGCCTTGGTCGCACTGATGAAGCACAGCCCGCCGAGCACGGCGTCGCGGCCGAAGCGCGCGTCGAGCGCGTTGTAGTGATGCAGGCCGTTGAGGATCGGCAGCACGGTGGTACCCGCGCCCACCGCCGGGGCGATGGCATCGATCGAGCTGTCCAGGTCGTAGGCCTTGCAGCTGAGGATCACCAGATCGAACGGCGTGTCCGCAGCCAGCGCAGGCAGGGCATCAGCGATGACGTGCTGTACCGGGAACGTGGCATCGCCCACCGGGCTGCGCAGCACCAGCCCATCACGATCCAGCTGTGCGGCGCGCGCGGGGCGCACGAGGAAGGTCACGTCCACGCCAGCCTGGGCCAGGCGACCACCGAAGTAACCGCCGGTACCGCCGGCGCCGAGGATCAGGATACGCATTGCACGCTCACTGCAGTTGGGGGATTCACTGCAGCGATTGTGCCGGAGTTTGCGGCCAACGGCTGAGCCCCTCGTGGTGGTTTGAAGCGCAAGCTGTGTTTGGGTCGGGCGGGGTGGGCTCACGGGGGACGCCGCAAGTACGTCCGTGTAGCAACTGTGTTGCAGGAGGAGCCTGGGCCCCTCCTGCAGACGGGCACGGTAGTGCCGGCCGCTGGCCGGCAGCCTCAGGAGCAACGCCCTCTGGTGCGCTCAGGCGGGGATCGATCCGCCTTGAGCGTCACGCATACGGGCGTTGAGAATCACCAGCATCTTCCGCATCACCGCCACGATGGCCACTTTGCCTTCCTTGCCCCGCGCTCGCAGCGACTGGTAAAAGTCCCGCAGGCGAGGTTCATGCCGCATGGCCGACATGCTGGCCATGTAGAGCACCTGACGGATCTCAGCCCTGCCGCCATGGATGCTTCGTTTGCCACGCATGGTCCCGCTGTCATGGGACATCGGTGCCACACCGACCAGGCTGGCCACGGCCTTGCCACTGATCTTGCCCAGCTCGGGAAGATAGCTGGCCAACACGGCCTGCAGGCCCGGGCCAACACCTTTCATCGACTTCAGGACAGCCAGTTGAGGCTGCTTGGAAACCTGTTCGGAAATCCGCTTTCCCAAACGTTCCACCGTTCTCTGCAAGCAAGTGATGTTGGCCTGAAGCAGTCGGCGTAATTCACGATTACCCACCATTTCCTGCTGCTGCCGCGCGACGGTCAGCGCGTGCATCGCCTGTCGACGTGCCCGCACAAATTCCCGCATCTTCCGCTGCCAAGGTTCCAATGGCTGATAGGACGGCAGTTTCACCAAGGCCGCCATCTGCGCCAATGCATAGGCATCCAGGCGGTCGGTCTTGGCCATCTGCCCCATCCCCTGGGCCAGCCTTCGGGCCCGCAGCGCGTTGGCGCGGACCACCGGATGACCAGCGTTGTGCAGGAAGTCCAGCACAGGCTGTTCGTAGCCACCAGTGGCCTCCAGCACGATCTGGACGGCTGGGCGTTTTCTCAGCCAGAGGTCCAATTCAGCAAAGCCGGAGCGGCTATTGCTGACCTGCAGGGTCTTTCCGTCTGTCGTGCCAACGTCGAGCCGGCGCTTGCTGACATCAATCCCGATCCCGTTCATCACCGGACTCCGTATAGTCTGGAAGGGTCGAGAGCTCCCCGCTTGCCCAGTCTTATCACTGCGAGTGTCAGCTCCAGCAACTGTTCGGGCGGATCAAGGGAGATTCCGGCGTGGGCGCCAAGCTACATGGCGATCGTCGAGATCCAGGCTTACACGGCGGCCCACGCCGGCTCTCGACACCTACGTTGCCAGATTCCAATCAGATAAGGCTTGGCCGCGCCATCCATGGCGCGGACACCCCCGCGAGCCCACCCCGCCCGACCCCTGACGGTTTCCGTGTGCGTCCACCACGGAATACAAAGAAGAAAATCAAAAGCAACAGCGGGTCGCTTCGCTCGTTCCACGCGATCATCTTTTCGATGGATCCCCATCCATCAGTTCACAAACGAAAAGAGCCGAGCAGATGCTCGGCTCCATCGCGAATGCTTCATCCACGCATGGCGTGGATCTACTGTGTCGACCAGGGTCGACACCCACCAACAGCAGCACAGACCGCCGTTACGACAGCAGCGGAAAACTGTCGAAGGCGGGGTGGTGTCGGGTTGCGGGGTGTCCGCGCCATGGATGGCGCGGCCAAGCCTACAAGGACGTACTTGCGGCGTCCCCGCAACCCGACACCATCCCGCCATCCCACGGATATCTCGCTTTTGACGTTGACGTTGCTGTTGACGTTGCTGTTGCTGTTGCCGGCCAGCGGCCGGCACTACCAACGCGGGTGCAGGGCCGCAGGCCCTGCAGAACATCCTCAGCTGCGCATGCCCACGCCACGGCGCAACAACCACAGCGCCAGCGCCGTCAGCACCACCACGAAACCGATCATCAGCGCATACGCCACCACCACCGGCACATCGCTGCTGCCCAGCAGGCCATAGCGGAACGCGTTGACCATGTAGAAGATCGGGTTCGCGTGCGTGGCCGCCTCCGCCCATGGCGGCAGCAGCTTCACCGAATAGAACACGCCGCCCAGGTAGGTCAGCGGAGTCAGGATGAAGGTCGGCACGATCGCCACGTCATCGAACTTCTTCGCATACACCGCGTTGATGAAGCCGGCCAGCGAGAAGATCGTCGCGCCCAGGATCACCGTGCTCAGCGTCACCAGCGGATGCGGGATGCGCACCGGGGTGAAGAACATCGCGATGATCAGCACGATCACGCCCACCATCAGGCCGCGCAGCACCGCACCGGCCACGTAGCCCCACAGGATCACCCAGTTCGGCATCGGGCTGACCAGCAGCTCTTCCACGTGGCGGCCGAACTTGGCGCCGAAGAACGAGGAGCTGATGTTGCCGTAGCTGTTCTGGATCACGCTCATCATCACCAGGCCCGGCACGATGAACTGCATGTAGGTGTAGCCGCCCATGTCGCCCACGCGCGAACCGATCAGGCCGCCGAAGATCAGGAAGTACAGGGTCATGGTGATCGCCGGCGGTACCAGGGTCTGGCCCCAGATGCGCATGATGCGGGCGACTTCGCGGCGCACGATGGTCATCAGTGCGATGCGGTTGCGCTGGCCGTCGGTCAGGACCGGGGTCGGGGTGCTGCTCATGCGGACGTCTCCTGGTTGCCGGTGAGGCGCACGAACAGTTCCTCCAGGCGGTTGCTCTTGGTACGCATCGAGCGCACGCGGATGCCCGCCGCGTTCAGTGCCTCGAACACGCGGTTGAGGTCCATCGCACGTGGCATGTCGATGTCCAGCGTATGGCCGTCGGTGGCGGTCAGGGTTGCCCCCTCGATCACCGGCAACTGGGCGGGCAGGGTGCCGTCGATGTCCAGCAGGAAGCCTTCCACGTCAAGCTTGGCCAGCAGTTCGCGCATCGGGCCCTGGGTGACGATCTGGCCGTGGTCGATGATGGCCAGGTTGCGGCACAGGTGCTCGGCCTCTTCCAGGTAGTGGGTGGTGAGGATGATCGTGGTGCCGGCGGCGTTGATCTCCTTCAGCACCCGCCACATGTCGCGGCGGATCTCGATGTCCACGCCAGCGGTCGGTTCGTCCAGGATCAGCAGGCGCGGCCGGGTCATCATCGCGCGGGCGATCATCAGCCGGCGCTTCATGCCGCCGGACAGGGTGCGGCTCATCACCTGCGCCTTCTCCCACAGGTGGGCGCGCTTGAGCTCGACTTCGGCCATCTGCTCGGCTTCGGCGCGCGGCACGCCGTAGAAGCCGGCGTAGTTCACCAGGATGTCGAAGGGCTTTTCAAACAGGTTGAAGTTGATCTCCTGCGGCACCAGCCCGATCAGGCGCATGGTGGCGCTGCGGTTGCGCACCAGGTCGCTGCCGAACACTTCCACCTGGCCCTCGCTGAGGTTGACCAGGGAACTGATGATGCCGATCAGGGTGGACTTGCCGGCACCGTTCGGGCCCAGCAGGGCGAAGAAGTCGCCCGGAGCCACTTCCAGCGAGACCCCTTTCAGGGCCTGGGTGCCGTTGTCATAGGTTTTACGCAGGTCGCGCACGCGCAGGGCGGGCGCCGTATCGTTCAGGGAAGCCAAGCTCGAAGCCTTCGCGCCCATGGGCTGGCGCTGGAGAGGGGCGGGGAAGGTCTATTATAGAAGACCCCGAGGGCTTGCCCCGGCTACACACTGTCCCGAAAAGTCGTGCCTGTCCAATTCCCCATCAAACTGGTCGACCGCCGCATGCTGGCGCCCTCCATCGGCCATTACCAGTTCGTGCGTGACGACGGCCAGCCGCTGGATTTCCAGCCCGGCCAGTTCATCCAGGTCCATTTCAGCTACGCCGATGGCACCGAAACCAAGCGCAGCTATTCGCTGGCGACCATCCATGACCACGCGCTGGGGCCAGGCGAGGCGGTGGATATCGCGGTCAGCTTCGTACCCGGTGGCGCCGCCACGGCGCTGTTCGAGGCGCTGGACATCGGCGGCCAGGTCAGCGCGTCCGGTCCCTACGGTCGGTTCTGCCTGAACCCGGGCGACCACAACGGCCGCTACCTGCTGATCGCCACCGGTACCGGCGTCACCCCGTACCGCTCGATGCTGCCGTTGCTGGCAACGGCGATGGCCGAGCGTGGCGTGCAGGTGGTCCTGCTGCAGGGCGCACGCAGCCCTGGCGAGCTGCTGTACAGCGAAGACTTCTACAGCTTCGCCGAAAAGCACCCGAACTTCCGTTATGTGCCTTGCCTGTCGCGGGAACTGCCGGCCGAGCCGCACCCGGACGTACACCATGGCTATGTGCAGCAGGCGCTGGCGGCCTTCACGCCGGACCCGGCCACCGACATCGCCTACCTGTGCGGCAACCCGGACATGGTCGACGCCTGCGCCGAAGCGCTGAAGGCGGCGGGCCTGGGTAATCCGCAGATCCGCCGCGAGAAGTACGTCAGCAGCAAGTAGTGCCGGCCGCTGGCCGGCAACCCCGCACACCGGAGGCGGCACAGCGCCGCCCCCGGGACCATGCCTCAGTACGGCACCCACGCATCGCGCCAGGCCGAACCCACGCCCGGCCGGTAGGCCTCGGCATTGACGTTGCACCACGCGCCTTCCGGGAACGGGCGGCAGGCGTACAGCTTGCCGTCGCTGCTCTTCACCACGGTCTGCCCGGGCACGTAGCTGCCGATACCGGCCGGATACACATGGTCGAAATCACCGCCGGGTGACGGCGTACCCGGATCTGGCACCTTGGTGTCCAGCTGGAAGCGGTTGCCGTCCTTCAGGTACACGCGGTTGTCGGTGGCCGAGGCGGTGGGCGTGATCGCGCCGTTGCTGAGTACGCCGACGCGCGCGTGCTGGGCACTGGCGTTGACCTTGCGCGCAAGCGCCAATGGCCACTGCGCCGGCGTGGTCTGGCCTGCGGCCAGGGTGGCTTCCACGCGTTCCACGTCGTTGCCGTTGGCATTGAACACACGCAGCGCCAGGGTGGTGCCCACCGGCAGCTCGGTACGTGCAGTCACCGGCCCGGCATCCTGCCACTGCGGCACCGGCGTGGTACCGCCGCCTTCAAAGCGCACGTCCATGCAGGTATAGAACGCTTCGGTGGAATCGGCGCGCTGCCAGGTGTTGTAGATCACATGCTGGCCGCTGCGCTGCGGCAGCGTGCACTGCAGCTTGTAGGTGCCATCGGCCGACAGCGGCGTGTTGCCCAGCGAGCAGAATTCCTGCAGGTCGGCCCAGCGCAGCGGGCTGCCCGGTTGCCAGCCGGCGCGGGTGACGAAGAACTTCCAGTCGCGCGTGGCGTGCGGGGCGGTCG
This sequence comes from Stenotrophomonas sp. SI-NJAU-1, assembly GCF_020883215.1. Classification (NCBI taxonomy): domain Bacteria; kingdom Pseudomonadati; phylum Pseudomonadota; class Gammaproteobacteria; order Lysobacterales; family Lysobacteraceae; genus Stenotrophomonas; species Stenotrophomonas sp. SI-NJAU-1. Next base: position 4,240,964 of record NZ_CP086598.1, on the reverse strand, counting down.
CCTTGAACACGAAGGTGAACCTGCCGTTCGCATCGGGCTGGATCGGCGTGGCCTGCCAGTCGCTGCGCTCCAGGTCCAGGCCGCGGAAGGTCGGGTTGTTGCCGCTGCACAGCTTGCCGTCGGGCACCACGGCCTGGTGGTTGCCGTTGGCGTTGGCCTGGTTGATGCCGTTCCAGTCGTAGAACGCCTGCGAGCCGGCCACGGCCTTGGCGGCCGCGCAGGCCGGGTTGGTGGGGTTCTCCGGGTTGCCCTGGAAGCAGGCATAGACGCGGCTGACCGGGGTGATCATCGTGCCGTGTGCAGCCGCGTTGCCGGCAACGCCAACACCGGCGCCAACGATGACGGTGGCCAACAGCAATGGGGTGTATCGCAGAGACATGGCGCATCCTTGTGGTCGTCGAAGGGAGCGGTGACCGCAGCACCCACGCCGTATCGCGCGACGGACGATGAGCGGTACCGCCGCGAGTATCGAGCTGCAATACGCAGTGGGAAACCACGTCAATGCCGATCCGTGACTACGTGTGTGAAGCCCTTCCCGCAGGCTTCACGCCACACTGAACGAATACGCTGGTGGTCACGCCTGCGGCGCGGCGACGATCACGTTCCCGTGCAGCGTCATTGACGCGGGTGGCCGACCCGATCCACCTGGCACGAAAAGCATCCATGTCCTGCGTTGTGCAGCTGCACGAAGGCCACCGTCGTATCGGCGAACAGCCGGTCCAGGTGCGTGGCAACCTCGGTGCCCTGGCAGACCAGGCCGCTCAGCATGAAGTCCGCGCTGTCATAGGCGCGCACCGAGATCAGCCGACGCTGCACGTAGGCAGGTACCACGCCCGCTGGCAGCACGCAGCGGGTTGCACCGCGCTGCACGAAGATCGGGCCCGAGGCGCGGTAAGGCGAATGCGTGGCCAGGTGTGTGTAGGGCAGCAGAAGCAGTTCTGAACCGGCAGGCGCGTCGGTCAGGCTGACCCTGCAGGGGTAGCCGCCGCTGTCGCCGGCGCGCCGGCGCACGATTCCCCGCGCGGCCAGCGCATCGTCGCTGGATTCGAAAAGCGCCTCGAACGGCTGGTGGTCGATGCCACTGAGTTGCCACGGATGCATGGAGTGTCTCCCGGTTCTGCGCGCATTCTGCCGGCGCCACGGGCCACCTGCTCGCCATTTTCCGCCACCTCATCGCGCTGGCCGATACCGCCCTGTACCGGGCAAAGGCCGAGGGTCGAAACCGCTTGGTGGCCGTGCCGACGCCGGCCCAGGACATCCGCCTGTCGCCGTCAGCGTCCGGCGCGTGTAAGTTGGGTCACATTCGATTGGTCACATCTGCCGCGACAGACCGTCGTGGTGGACAGGAACGTTCCCAGGGGAATCACGCACGATGCAAAGACACCATTTCGCGCGGGCCGGGTTGCTGGCCAGCATGCTGATTGCCGGCTGCAGTGCGCCACCGCAGGCAGGATCCGACGGCGCGGGCGATACACCCAGCCGCCGCTATGGCCAGATCGATTTCCGCCCCTGCACGCTGGCCACCGAAGGCGCCAATGCCAACGTCGAGGCGCAGTGCGCGACGTTCCAGGTGCCCGAAGACCGGAGCAGGCCGGATGGCCGCAGGATCGATCTGCGCGTGGCCTGGCTGGAGTCGGGCAACAGCGGTTCGGGCCTGCCGGACCCGGTGTTCTTCCTGGCCGGCGGACCTGGCCAGGCGGCCAGCGAGGTGGCCGTCATCGTCGATACGGCACTGCGCCAGGTGCGCAAGCAGCGCGACATCTTCCTGATCGACCAGCGCGGCACCGGCGGCTCCAATCCGCTCAGCTGTCTGGGCGCGGACGGCAAGGAGCTGCCGATGGATGAAGACGCTGCGCCCAGCGAGGCACTGCTGCGCGAGTACGCGGAGCGCTGCGCCGCGTCGCTGAAGGGCCGTGCCGACCCGCGCTTCTATACCACCGCCGAAGCCATCGCCGATCTGGACGCGGTACGCCAGGCGCTGGGCGCCAACACGCTGAACCTGGTCGGTGGCTCGTACGGCACCCGCGTTGCCCAGCGCTACGCGGCTGCGTACCCGCAGCACACCCGCAGCATCGTGATCGATGGCGTGGTACCGAACGAGCTGGTGGTCGGCGGCGATTTCGCCACGACTTTCGACAACGCGATCACCCTGCAGTCCGAGCAGTGCCGCAAGGATGCTGTCTGCAGCAAGCGCTTCCCGGTCGACACCCGTGCGCAGCTGCGCAGCGTGGTGGAAACCCTGCGCCGCGCGCCGGTCACGGTCGACTACCGCGACCCCGGCACCAACGCACCGCGGCAGGAGGTGCTGACCCCGGACAGCGTGGTCGGCCTGGCGTTCGCCTTCTCCTACGTACCGCAGTACTCCTCGCTGTTGCCGCTGGTGCTGGATGAAGCGGCACAGGGTCGCTATGCACCACTGGCGTCGCTGGCGCGCGGTGCGACCCGCAGCATGGATTTCCAGATCAACCGCGGCATGCAGTGGTCGGTGATCTGCAGCGAAGACGCTCCGCGCTACCAGGCGCCGGTCGAAAGCAGCGACAGCCTGGTCGGCCCGGAAGTGGCGCGCGCGTTCTTCGCCGCCTGTCCGGTGTGGCCGCACCAACCGGCTGCGGCGGCGGCGGCAGTGCCGCTGCACAGCGACCTGCCAGTGCTGCTGCTGTCGGGCGAACTGGACCCGGTGACGCCGCCGCGTTACGCCGAACAGGTGCTCAAGGGCCTGCCGAAGGGACGCGCGCTGGTTGCCCGCGGCCAAGGCCACGGCACCCTCACCGCCGGCTGCATGCCACGCCTGCTCGGCCAGTTCATCGACACCACCGATGCCAAGGCGCTGGATGCCAGCTGCCTGGACACGCTGAGCTACGTGCCGGCGTTCACCTCGTTCAACGGATGGGCCCCATGATCGTCGCCGATAACCTGCACAAGGCCTTCAATACCCGCACCGGTCGCATCCAGGCGGTGGCCGATGTCGGCTTCCGCGCCGAGGATGGCCGCATCACCGGCCTGCTCGGGCCGAACGGCGCCGGCAAGACCACCACCATGCGCATGCTGTACACGCTGATGACGCCCGATGAAGGCAGCATCACCGTCGATGGCATCGACGCGGCCCGCGATCCGGTGGAAGTGCGTCGCCACCTCGGCGTGCTGCCGGATGCACGTGGCGTCTACAAGCGGCTGACCGCACGCGAGAACATCGCCTACTTCGGCGAGCTGCATGGCCTGTCCGCGTCGCGCATCCGCGAACGTATCGAGGTGCTGTCGCATGCGCTGGACATGGCCGACATCCTCGATCGGCAGACCGATGGCTTCTCGCAGGGTCAGCGCACCAAGACCGCCATTGCCCGCGCGCTGGTGCACGACCCGCGCAACGTGATCCTTGATGAACCCACCAACGGCCTGGACGTGATGACCACCCGCGCGCTGCGCCGCTTCCTGCTGGGCCTGCGCGAGGAAGGGCGCTGCGTGATCCTGTCCAGCCACATCATGCAGGAGGTCGGTGCGCTGTGTGACCACATCGTGATCATCGCCAAGGGTACGGTGATGGCCGCCGGCGGTGCCGATGAACTGCGCGCGCAGTCCGGCGAGCCCAACCTGGAAGATGCGTTCGTGAAACTGATCGGCAGCGAAGAGGGCCTGCACGCATGAGCATGATGTCGACCCTGATGACGGTGATGCGCAAGGAACTGCGCGACCTCTCGCGTGACCGCCGCACCCTGCTGCTGACCCTGCTGTTCGGCCCCGTGCTGTACCCGCTGCTGATCCTGGGCATGGGCAAGCTGGCGGAAAGCCGCGTGCGGATCCAGATCGAACAGCCGCTGCAGATCCCGACCATCGGTGCGGAGAATGCGCCGAACCTGGTGCGCTTCCTGGCGGCGCAGGGATTGAACGCCGCGCCGGCACCGAAGGATCTGGCCGAAGCGATCCGCTCGCAGGAGATCGACGTGGCCCTGCGCATCAGCCCGGAGTTCGGCAAGGACTGGGCCGATGGCAAGCCCGCGCTGGTGGAAGTGATCCGTGACAGCACCCGTCGTGCCGCCGAAGTGCCCAGTGCGCGCCTGCAGGCGGCCCTGGCAACCTACAACGGCCAGGTTGGTGCGCTGCGGCTGATGGCGCGTGGCGTCGACGCACAGGTTGCACGACCGCTGGATGTGGCCACCCAGGACATGGCCAGTGCCGAGGCCAAGCGCGGCATGATGCTGTCGATGCTGCTGCCGGTGCTGCTGACGCTGACCTCGTTCATCGGTGGCGCCTACCTGGTGATGGATGCCACTGCCGGCGAGCGCGAGCGGCAATCGCTGGAACCGCTGCTTGCGACACCCGGGTCGCGCAGCGCCATCGTCAGCGGCAAGATCGCCGCCGCCTGCGTGGTCGGCTTCGCCTCGTTGCTGCTGACCTTGATCGCGTTCAAGGCCAGCGCACAGATCGCGCCCGGCAACGTCGGCCGGCAGCTCAACATGAACATCGGCTCGATGCTGCAGATGCTGCTGGTGATGGTGCCGATGCTGCTGATCGGCACCTCCTTGCTGACCTTCCTCTCGGCCGCGGCCAAGAGCATGAAGGAAGCACAGAGCCACATGACCTGGCTGGTGCTGCTGCCGATGCTGCCCGGCTACGCGCTGATGGCTTACCCGGTGAAGAGCGAGCTGTGGCAGTACGCGGTGCCGTTCCTGTCGCAGAACCAGATGCTGCTGAAGGTGATCCGCCACGAGGTGATCAGCCCGACCATCTGGGTGATCTACCTCGGCGCCAGCCTGGCGCTGGCCGCCGTGCTGTGGTTCGCCGCCGTGCGCCGTTACCACAACGAGCGGCTGGCGATTTCCGGCTGAGCGTAACCGGTAGCGCCGGGCCACGCCCGGCGGATGTGAAACGAGGCCCGGTCATTCCGGGTCTCGTGCATTTCAGCGCCGTGAAGCGCTTCCGTCTGCATACCGCGCCGGCGTCACTCCCATCTCGCGCTTGAATACTGCGATGAAGGCGCTGGCCGTGTCGTAGCCCAATGACAGCGCCACGGTGGTGACGGATTCACCGGCCAGCAATCGCGGCAGGGCCAGCAGCACGCGCAGGCGCTGCCGCCAGCGGGTCAGGGTCATGTTCGTTTCGGCCTGCCAGCGGCGGGCGAGGCTGCGACTGGACAGGTCGCTGGCGGCTGCCCAGTCCTCGACGGTGCGGGTGTCATGTGGCACACGTGCCAGGGCGGCGGCGATGCGGCGCAGGCGGCGGTCACCGGGTTGCTGCAGCGCAAGTGGCAACGGCGTGCCTGCAGCGATCTCATCGGCGATCACCCCGGCCAAGCGCTGTTGCCGCGCATCCAACGCCTGCCCGCACCAGTGCAGTGCCCGCGGCACTGCCACCTGCAGCAGGTCGCTGGGCTGGAAGATGCGGGGTGCGGTGGGCAGTCCCGCGCAGGACTCCTTGTTGAAGTACAGGCTCCAGCCATCGAAGCTGCCGATGCTGGAAAGCGCATGCGGGTGCTGCGGCGGAAGCCATGCCACGTGCCCGGCCGGAAGCAGCCAGTGGGTGTTGCCCACCTCGATCCGCAGCAGACCCGTGTGGGCACCCAGCAGTTGCCCGCGCGCGTGCTGGTGGCGGGCGGTGCGCCGTGAACCCGGCATCGCCAGCTGCGCGCCGAGCAGGGCCGGACCGCCGCTGGCCTCAGCCAACGCAGGGTCGATCAGTGGTGTCTGCAATGTCTGTTCTGCCATATCCATTGGCAGTTATACGGCAGAACCGCCGGTGGTGAGCGTCGACACTGGGCGCCCACCTCCCAGGAGCACGCCATGCAGCCGCACGACATCCTTCCCGACCACCAGAACGAGGTGCAGGTGAACGGCCTCACCGTACGCAAGGGCAGCGTCGGCGCCTTTCTCGCCACCGTGCGGGAGTGGCAGGACCCAGCCCGTGATGCCGACCTCCGTGCCGCCGCCGAAGCTGATCTGCGCGGCCTGCTGCCCGGGCTGCACGCGCTGGGCCTGTTCCAGGTGCTGAGCGCGCGTGATCCTGCGCTGCAACGGCTGATCGACAGCGCAGCCTGAAACGCACAAGGCCCGGACATGCCGGGCCTTGCTCCAGAACCGCCGGGCGCGGCCCGGCGCTACCGCCTTGGGCATCAGCCGCCCGGTGCGAACACCAGCGTGCGGCGGGTGGTGACCGGGGCCGTGACCGGCTCGAAGCGCCAGCGCTTGACCGCGTTGAGCGCTTCGCGATCAAAGACACGCGATGGCGTGGCGCGCAGTACGCGCGCATTGGTCACCGAGCCGTCGGTGCCGACGGTGATCTCCACCAGGACTTCGCCGGAGGTACCCGAACGCAGTGCTTCGGCCGGGTAACGCGGGGCTGGCGTGCTGACCGGGCGCAGGCTTGGCGCAGCGGCGGTCGCGGCCTGGCGGGCGGCGTTGGCCTGCTGCGCAGCGGCCTGCTGCTGCTTCTGCTCGGCATCGCGACGCGCGGCAGCCTGGCGCTCGGCTTCCTGGCGCTCGCTGTCACGGCGGGCAACGTCCTGCTGCGCAGCAATCTGCTTGGCCGCCTCGGCTTCCTTGGCACGCTGTTCGGTCAGGCGCTGCTGCTCGGCCAGCTGCTTGGTGCGGTCTTCAGCGTCCTTCTTGACCTTCTCGGTCTCGTCTTCGGTGCGCTTGGCGGCAACCTGCACGCCCTTGGTCAGGCCTTCCTTCAGGCGCGGCAGGGCCGGGGCCGAGGCATCAACCTTTTCGATCAGGGCGACCAGCCGCTGCGCTTCAGTGAAATCCTCGCGGCCCAGATGCTGCTCGGCGGCGATCAGGGTGTACGGCAGAAGATCGGTCAGCGCGCTCTTCACCGAGGCATCGTCCGGCGTCTTGTCGCGCAGTGCCAGGTAGTACTCGATGGCATTGTCGCCGGCCGGGGCGTACATGCGGTTCTCGCGCAGTGCCTGGCTGGCCGATTCGCGCAGCTGCTCGGTACCCATCGACTGCACCTTGGCGGCCACTGCCGGTGCGGCTGGTGCTGCAGCGGCGGGGGCAGCGGCACCCTGCGCGGCCGGAGCCGGTGTTTCATCCTTGCCCGAGCAGGCAGCCAGGGCCAAAGCCAGAGCGACCGGCAACCACCGGCGCGCGGCAGCGATCATTGCGACGTGCGACATCCTGCTCCCCTCTAAGAAGACGACGTTACGAAAAACGTGGATACGCATGGCCGGGACGCAAGGTCCGGGCGTGGCGGGGGACGTTTCCCAGCGTCACCGTCGCCTGTAGCGAGGGTGCAATCTAGCATCCCGGCCTCACCTGCGCACAAGGGCAGGCGTAGCGGGCCGGTGGCGGCACAGGTACCGCCACCGGGATTGGGATCAATGGACGGCAGACTTGCCGTGGCTCTCAGCCTTGTCGTGGCTGCCGGACATCAGCTTGTCGGTCCACGCGATGCCGATGGCGGACAGGATGAACACGCAGTGGATGATGGTCTGCCAGAGGACGCCGTCGGCCGTCAGCATCGAGCAGCGCGCCACGCCGATGTTGGCGGCAGCCACGCTCATCTGCTCCGGGGTACACAGCGGGATACCGCCCAGCGCGCCGGTGGCGATGAACGTCTTCAACAGATGGATCGAGGAGATGCCGATGATCGCCATCGCCAGCTTCACTTTCAGCACGCTGGCGTTGACGTGGCTCAGCCATTCCGGCTGGTCCGGGTGGCCTTCCAGGCGCAGGCGCGAGACGAAGGTTTCATAGCCGCCGACGATCACCATCACCAGCAGGTTGGAGATCATCACCACATCGATCAGCCCCAGCACGATCAGCATGATCTGCTGCTCGCCCATCGACACCGAGTGCGAGATCAGGTGCCACAGTTCCTTGCCGAACAGGAACACATAGACGCACTGCGCCACGATCAGGCCCAGGTACAGCGGCAGCTGCAGCCAGCGCGAGGCGAAGATCAGGGTGGACAGCGGGGAGAGCGGCGGACGGTTTGCACTCATGCGGAGGATGCTGCGTTTCGGGGGAGCGGCGAGGTTACCGGCCCGCCATGACGGTGCCAAGCCAACGCACGCACTAGACTTCAGGTTCCTTTCCGTACCCCAGAGCCGCCGCCATGATCGACCTGTATTACTGGCCTACCCCGAACGGCCACAAAGTGACCCTGCTGCTGGAAGAAGCCGGCCTGGAGTACCGCATCCACCCGGTCAACATCGGTTCGGGCGACCAGTTCAAGCCGGAATTCCTGGCCATTTCCCCCAACAACAAGATGCCGGCCATCGTCGACCACGCCCCGGCCGACGGCGGTGCGCCGCAGAGCGTGTTCGAGTCCGGTGCGATCCTGCTGTACCTGGCCGAGAAGACCGGCCGCTTCCTGCCGGCCGACCCACGTGGCCGCGTCACCACCCTGGAATGGCTGTTCTGGCAGATGGCCGGGCTGGGCCCGATGAGCGGGCAGATGGGCCACTTCAATGTGTACGCGCCGGAGAAGATCCCGTACGCGATCGAGCGCTACGACAATGAAGTGCGCCGCCTGCACGGGGTGATGGACAAGCGCCTGGCCGAGCACACCTTCCTGGCCGGCGAGGAGTACACCATCGCCGACATGGCCAGCTACCCGTGGGTTGGCGCCTACGACAAGCTGCCGGCGGACTTCGACGCATTCCCGAACCTCAAGCGCTGGCACCAGGCCATCGCCGCCCGCCCGGCGACCCAGCGCGCCTATGCGCTGCGCCAGCAGGTCAACCCGGACGCAGGCAAGCCGCTCAGCGACGAAGAGCGCAGGCACCTGTTCGGCAAGCGCTGACCCGGGACGGTGGGTGCCGACCGTTGGTCGGCACGCATTATGGGAAGACCTCATGGGCAGAAGGTCATGCTGTCTTCCAGCACCGGCTTGGTTAGGATGGACGCTGACCGTCCCGCGCCTGTCGCGGTGGCGGACCTGCCGTTTGCCGGGACCCTCCATGCGCCATCTGTTCGCCTCGCTCGCCCTCATGCTTGCCACCAGTACCGTCGCCCACGCTGAAAAACTCACCCTGGAAGCCATCACCGGTCCGCTGCCGTTGTCCGGCCCGACCCTGATGAAGCCGAAGGTGGCGCCGGATGGCTCACGCGTGACCTTCCTGCGCGGCAAGGACAGCGACCGCAACCAGCTGGACCTGTGGAGCTATGACATCGGCAGCGGCCAGACCCGCCTGCTGGTGGATTCGAAGGTGGTGCTGCCCGGCACCGAAACCCTCAGCGACGAGGAAAAGGCCCGCCGCGAGCGCCAGCGCATCGCCGCCATGACCGGCATCGTCGACTACCAGTGGTCGCCGGACGCGCAGCGCCTGCTGTTCCCGCTGGGCGGCGAGCTGTACCTGTACGACCTCAAGCAGGAAGGCAAGGCCGCGGTGCGCCAGCTGACCCACGGCGAAGGCTTTGCCACCGACGCCAAGCTGTCGCCCAAGGGCGGCTTCGTCAGCTTCATCCGCGGCCGCAACCTGTGGGTAATCGACCTGGCCAGCGGGAAGCAGATGCAGCTGACCGGGGATGGCAGCACGACCATCGGCAACGGTGTCGCCGAGTTCGTCGCCGACGAAGAGATGGATCGGCATACCGGCTACTGGTGGGCACCCGACGATTCGGCCATCGCCTACGCCCGCATCGATGAAAGCCCGGTGCCGGTGCAGAAGCGTTACGAGGTCTATGCCGACCGCACCGATGTGATCGAACAGCGCTACCCGGCCGCCGGCGATGCCAACGTGCAGGTGAAGCTGGGCGTGATCTCGCCGGCCGAACATGCGCAGACGCAGTGGATCGACCTTGGCAAGGAACAGGACATCTACCTGGCCCGCGTCGATTGGCGCGATCCGCAGCACCTGAGCTTCCAGCGCCAGTCGCGCGACCAGAAGAAGCTCGACCTGGTGGAAGTCACCCTGGCCTCGAACCAGCAGCGCGTGCTGGCCCACGAGACCAGCCCGACCTGGGTGCCGCTGCACAACAGCCTGCGTTTCCTCCATGACGGCAGCGTGCTGTGGTCGTCCGAGCGCACTGGCTTCCAGCATCTGTACCGCATCGACAGCAAGGGCAAGGCCACCGCGCTGACCCACGGCAACTGGTCGGTGGATGAACTGCTGGCGGTGGATGAAAAGGCCGGCCGGGCGTACTTCCGTGCCGGCATCGAATCGGCGCGCGAAAGCCAGATCTACGCCGTGCCGCTGCAGGGTGGCCAGCCGCAGCGCCTGTCGAAGGCGCCAGGCATGCACAGCGCCAGCTTCGCGCGCAACGCCAGCGTGTACGTGGACAGCTGGTCCAACAGCAGCACGCCGCCGCAGATCGAACTGTTCCGCGCCAATGGCGAGAAGATCGCCACCCTGGTCGAGAACGATCTGGCCGATCCCAAGCATCCGTATGCACGCTACCGCGACGCGCAGCGCCCGGTCGAATTCGGCACGCTCACCGCGGCCGACGGCAGGACGCCGCTGAACTACAGCGTGATCAAGCCGGCCGGCTTTGATCCGGCCAAGCGCTACCCGGTGGCGGTGTACGTGTATGGCGGCCCGGCCAGCCAGACCGTCACCGACAGCTGGCCCGGCCGTGGCGACCATCTGTTCAATCAGTACCTGGCCCAGCAGGGCTATGTGGTGTTCTCGCTGGACAACCGCGGCACCCCGCGCCGCGGCCGTGACTTCGGCGGCGCTCTGTATGGCAAGCAGGGCACGGTGGAAGTGGCCGACCAGCTGCGCGGCGTGGCGTGGCTGAAGCAGCAGCCGTGGGTGGACCCGGCGCGCATCGGCGTGCAGGGCTGGTCCAACGGCGGCTACATGACCCTGATGCTGCTGGCCAAGGCGTCGGACAGCTACGCCTGTGGCGTGGCCGGCGCACCGGTCACCGATTGGGGCCTGTACGACAGCCACTACACCGAGCGCTACATGGACCTGCCGTCGCGCAACGATGCCGGTTACCGCGAAGCACGCGTGCTGACCCACATCGAGGGCCTGCGTTCGCCGCTGCTGCTGATCCACGGCATGGCCGACGACAACGTGCTGTTCACCAATTCGACCAGCCTGATGAGCGCGCTGCAGAAGCGCGGCCAGCCGTTTGAACTGATGACCTATCCGGGTGCCAAGCACGGCCTGTCCGGTGCCGACGCACTGCATCGCTACCGCGTTGCCGAAGCTTTCCTGGGGCGTTGCCTGAAACCTTGATCATCCTCCGGGAAGGAGCCCGCCCATGACCCTGCCGCCGCCGATTCCTGCGCCCTCCACCCTGGCTTCCGGCTGGTGGTGCCGGCATTGGCGTTGGGCGATGCCGTTGGCGGTGCTGCTGTTCCTGGCCGCACTGGGCGGCGCCATCGCCTGGAGCGTGCTGCGCTGGACCGAGGCAGCGCACGACAGTGCGCCGATGCGCGAGGCCATGCGCCGTGCCGGCTGCAGCGTCGAACTGGTGCAGGTATTCGGCGAACCGCTGCAGGCCGGCACGCTGCCGCTGGGCAGCATGCAGACCGCCATCAACGGCGAGCGCGACGTTGGCCTGACCGTGGCGCTGGAAGGGCCGCATGCGCACGGCCGCCTGTTCGTGAAGGGCACCCGCAGCGACGACGTGTGGGATTACCCGGTGATGTACGTGCTGGCCGAAGACAAGCAGACCTTCGACCTGAGCGCGCTGGATGATGCCGAGGCGGCCGGCGAATGCGAACTGCAGGCCTGTCGGGAGCGTGGCGAATGCGCGCTGACGGCAGCGCTGTAGATGGCGTGACCTCCGGCCGATTGTCGCCACCGCCGTGAGCGCGTAGGGTGCGGGCAACCCTGTCCTGGAGTGCTCCATGAAGCCGATCGCGCTTGCCATCGCCCTGGCCCTGACCGCCGCCCCGCTGCTGTCGGCCCCACCGGCCCTGGCCGCACCGGCCGCCAAGGCCTCCACGCCGGCCAGCCCGGCCTGGGTCGCGCGCAGCAATGCGCTGGCGCAGATCCTGCTGGATGCCCAAGGCCCGTTCCAGCCCGAGGAGACCGGCTTCTTCGGCGTGCCCGGCTACGACGACAAGGTCGCCGACCTCGGCCCGGACAACGACCAGCGCTACCGCGCCGCGATGGCCAAGGCCCGCGACGAACTGAAGGCCAAGCTGGCCAGCGAGAAGGATCCCAACGTCCGCCAGGACCTGGAGATCATGATCGCCGCCGCCAACCAGAGCATCGAAGGCAGCGAGCTCAACCAGAAGTACCTGCTGCCGTGGCGTGATGCGCCGCAGAGCGTGTTCAGCGGCCTCAACCTGCTGCTGTCCGACCAGGTGCCGGCCGAGCGCCGGGCCAAGGCGGTCGATCGCCTCAAGGCGTATGCGGGCCTGCAGCCGGGCGGCACCGCGTTCACCACGCTGGCCCGCCAGCGCTACGAAGAGCGGTTGAAGGACAGCACGCTGCTGCAGCCGACGAAGATCGAAGTGCAGCAGTCGCTGGACAACGTCGAGACCTACATCACCGGCATCGAGTCGCTGCTGAAGAAGTACCAGGTCGCTGGTGCCGACGAGGCGATGAAGGCGCTTGCCGCACAGATGAAGGACTACGCCGCATGGACCCGCAAGGAGGTGCTGCCGAAGGCACGTGCCGATGCGCGCCTGCCGGCTCCGCTGTACGCCTACCAGCTCAAGCAGGTCGGCATTGATATCGACCCGAAGCTGCTGATGCAGCGCGCGCAGCTGGAGTTCATGGAAACCCGCTCAGCGATGCGCCAGCTGGCGCCGCTGGTGGTGAAAGAGAAGGGCCTGAAGGTCAGTGATCCGAGCGACCCGGTAGCGGTGATCCGCGCGCTGAAGGGAGAGAAGATTGCCGATGACCAGCTTGAAGGCCACTACCGCAAGGTGATCGATGCCATCGATCCGTTGATCCGCGAACACCGCATCGTCGACGTGCCGCAGCGCGCGATGCAGATGCGCCTGGGCTCGGCCGCCGAAAGCGCTGCCAGCCCGGCACCGCACTTCCTGCCTGCGCCGCTGGTCAACAACACCGGGCAGCAGGGCACCTTCGTGCTGCCGCTGGGCAACCCGGCTGCCGGTGCGGGTGCGCAGTACGACGACTTCAACTTCGGTTCGGCGGCCTGGACGCTGAGCGCGCATGAAGGCCGCCCGGGCCACGAACTGCAGTTCACCGCGATGGTCGAGCGTGGCGTGTCGCTGGCGCGCACGATGTTCGCGTTCAATTCGGTGAACGTGGAAGGCTGGGCGCTGTATGCCGAGGCGGAGATGGTGCCGTACGAGCCGCTGGACGGGCAGATGATCGCGCTGCAGTTCCGCCTGTTGCGTGCCGCCCGCGCGATGCTGGACCCGATGCTCAATCTCGGCCTGACCGACCGTGCCAACGGCGAGCGCGTGCTGATCGAGCAGGTGGGTCTGTCCAAGGCGATGGCCACCCAGGAACTGGACCGCTACATGGTGCGCATGCCGGGCCAGGCGGGCAGCTACTTCTACGGCTACACCCGCATCCTCGAACTGCGCATGCAGACCGAGCTGGCACTGGGCGCAAAGTTCGACCGCCTGGCGTTCAACAACTTCCTGCTCGACCAGGGCCTGTTGCCGCCGGACCAGCTGGCCGAAGCCGTGCAGCAGCAGTTCGTTCCGAAGTACCGGTAGCGCCGGGCCACGCCCGGCGAGCGCAGCGGAAGAGACGCCGGGCATGGCCCGGCGCTACCCGCGGTGACGCCGCCGCTCAGCGCTGCGGGGTGATCGTCTGCGTCGGCAGGCGTGCCGGCGGCGCCGGATCCGGTACCCAGATCGCCACGCCGGCGGCGCGCTTCTGCGTCGTCGGTATGCCGATGCCCACGCCGCCGCCCACGTGCGAACCGTAACTGCCGGCACCCACCGACATGCCGACCGGTGAGCCGCTGCTGCCCACGCCCATCAGGATCACGCCGTTGGCACCCAGTGCAGCCGCTTCGCGCTTGAGGCGAGCCACGGCGGCATCAGTCTGGCCCTGCGTGCCGAAGCCCACCGCCGAAGACGATTCCAGCTGGGCGATTTCCTGCGAACCGGCGGGCGGCGTCGAATAGATCTGCACCTGGGACGGATCGATCGGCGCGCGGGCGCGGCCCAGCATGACCTTGGAGGTACTGGCGCAACCGGCAACGGTCAGCAGCATGGCCGCCAAGGCGACCCAACGGATGTTCATGGCGTATACCCCTGTAGGACTGGTTTGGATCATCAGCCGGGCACTCTGAATCGGCGCCAACATCGAGGCTCGACCCATGGCCGCACGCTAGCACGGGGCCGGTGAGGCTGACGGCAACGGCGGTAGGCGGCGCTGCCGGGAACGGCTATGGTTGGCGCATGAACAACCACGGGAGGGCGCTATGGGTGTGATCAGTCTGTTGTGGGGCGTGCTGGCGCTGCTGTGGATGATCCTGGCGTTGATACCGCTGCTGGGCTGGGGCAACTGGTTCCTGATCCCGTTCGCCGCGGTCGGCGCGATCATCGCCGCGCTCGGCATCCTGTTCACCCACCCCAGCAAGCGCGGCCGCGCCTGGACCGGGCTGATCCTGAACGGCATCGTGGTGGTGGTCGGCATCCTGCGCCTGGGGCTGGGCGGCGGCGTGATCTGAGCCGGCCGGGCCGGTGCGACCGGGCGTCGCAGGGACACGGCCGCCGGCCGGGCAGGGAGTAGAATGGGCGGCTGCGCGAGCCCCCCGCGTGCCTGTCGAACCGCGCCCTGCGCGGCTGCTCCCATGATCATTCGTTCCCGTCCCCACGGCTGGCAACTGCTGTACATCCTGCGTGGCTCGATCGTTCCGGCCATCGCGCCGAAGGTGCTGGCCATCCTCGTCCTGTCCATCGCGGTCGCCGCGGTGGTGGAACTGGCGCCGCCGATCGGCATCGAGCGCGTCTCGGTCACCCCGTTCACCCTGCTCGGCCTGGTCCTGTCGATCTTCCTCAGCTTCCGCAACAGCGCCTGCTACGACCGCTGGTGGGAGGGCCGCAAGCTGTGGGGCCAACTGGTCTTCGAATCGCGCTCGCTGGCGCGGCAGGTACAGGTGCTGCTGGCCGACGACGCACCGCGCCGCCAGCGCATCGGCTACCTGACCACCGCCTTCGCCCATGCACTGGCCGCGCGCCTGCGCGCCCGCGACGTCGCGCTGGCGGCGGTGCCATGGCTGGGCGAGGAGCAGCGCGGGCAGCTCGCCCAGCGCGGGAACGTGCCCGATGCGTTGCTGGCGATGATCGCCGCCGAACTGGCCCAGGTCCGTCGCGCCGGCACGCTCGATTCCATTCTTTACGTCCAGCTGGAAGAGCGCCTGCACGCGATGTCCTCGATCCAGGCTGGCTGCGAACGCATCCTGACCACCCCGCTGCCGTTCGCCTACACCCTGCTGCTGCACCGCTGCGCGTGGATGTTCTGCGTACTGCTGCCGTTCGGCCTGGCCAGCTCGCTGGGCTGGGCCACGCCGGTGCTGTCGGCGGTGCTGGCCTACGCCTTCTTCGGCCTGGACCAGCTGGGTGAAGAAATGGAAGACCCGTTCGGCCTGGAGCCGAACGACCTGCCGCTGGACGCGCTGGTGCGCACCATCGAGATCGACCAGCTCGACGCCCTCGGCGAACGCCCGTTGCCCGCACCCCTGCTGCCGCAGGGCTACCTGTTGCAATAGCCACTCCCCGGAGCCTGCCATGCCTCATCCCCATTACCGCCCGCGGCGCATGCGCCATGACGAATTCTCGCGCCGCCTGATGCGCGAGAACACGCTGACCACCGACGACCTGATCTATCCGGTGTTCGTGCACGAACCGGCCGGCCGCGTTGCGGTGCCGTCGATGCCGGGCGTGGAGCGGCTGTCGATCGAAGAGCTGCTGAAGGTGGCCGAGGAAGCGCTGGAACTGGGCATCCCGGTGATCGACCTGTTCCCGGTGCTGGATGCCTCGCAGAAGTCGCTGGACGCCTCGGCGGCGTGGGCCGAGGACGGCCTGGCGCAGCGTGCGATCCGCGCGCTGAAGTCGCGCTTCCCGGAGCTGGGGGTGATGACCGACGTAGCCCTGGATCCGTACACCACGCACGGCCAGGACGGCATCATCGATGACAAGGGCTACGTGCTCAACGACATCACCGTCGAAGCGCTGGTCAAGCAGTCGTTGTCGCATGCCGAGGCAGGCGCGGACATCATTTCGCCGTCGGACATGATGGATGGCCGCATCGGTGCGATCCGTCGTGCGCTGGACGCCGACCACCACCTCAACGTGCGCATCATGGCCTACTCGGCCAAGTACGCGTCGGCGTTCTACGGTCCGTTCCGCGATGCGGTGGGCAGCGCGGCCAGCCTCGGCAAGGCCGACAAGAAGACCTACCAGATGGACCCGGCCAACGGTGACGAGGCGATGCGCGAGATCGCGCTGGACCTGGAGGAGGGCGCGGACATGGTGATGGTCAAGCCGGGCATGCCGTACCTGGACCTGGTGCGGCGGGTGAAGGAAACCTTCGGGGTTCCGACCTTCGCTTACCAGGTCAGTGGCGAGTACGCGATGATGAAGGCGGCGTTCGCCAACGGCTGGCTGGACGAGCGCGCCTGCGTGCTGGAATCGCTGCTGGGCTTCAAGCGTGCCGGCGCCGATGGCGTGCTGACCTATTTCGCGCCGCAGGTGGCGCGTTGGCTGCGCGAGCGCTGACAATAGCGCCCACGACGGACGGAGGAACACGCGATGGGACCTGAAATGGGTTGGATGCAATGGCTGATCTGGGGCACCGGTACGCTGGTGTTCGGGGCCATCATCGTCGGCGTGTTCGTTGCCGCCTGGCGCGCCGCGCGGCGCCCGCCCGAGCAGCTCTCCGCTGCCGCCCGGGTCGCCCGCGAGCAGGCCGTGCCGGAAAGCGTGCAGGCCGAACTGGCCGCCCTGAACCGGCGCAAGGACAACGGCCAGCTCAGCGAAGCGGAGTACGAACAGCAGCGCGCGAAGGTGCTGTCGCGCTGAGCGCCGTGGCCCGGGACCCGGGCCATCCACGCATGGCGTGGATCTACTGGTAGTCGCCAACCTTGGTTGGCGGTTTTGTTTCTGTGTCGACCAAGGTCGGCACCTACCGGAGCGGGGGAGCGGTCGGTGTCCACCGAACCATCATCCACGCATGGCGTGGATCTACCGGTAGTCGCCAACCTTGGTTGGCGGTTTTGTTTCTGTGCCGACCAAGGTCGGCACCTACCGGAGCGGGGGCGGCCGGTATCCACCGAACGCTCATCCACGCATGGCGTGGATCTACCGGTAGTCGCCAACCTTGGTTGGCGGTCTTGTTTCTGTGCCGACCAAGGTCGGCACCTACCGGAGCGGGGGCGGCCGGTATCCACCGAACGCTCATCCACGCATGGCGTGGATCTACCGGTAGTCGCCAACCTTGGTTGGCGGTCTTGTTTCTGTGCCGACCAAGGTCGGCACCTACCGGAGCGGGGGAGCGGTCGGTGTCCACCGAACCATCATCCACGCATGGCGTGGATCTACCGGTAGTCGCCAACCTTGGTTGGCGGTTTTGTTTCTGTGCCGACCAAGGTCGGCACCTACCGGAGCGGGGGCGGCCGGTATCCACCGAACGCTCATCCACGCATGGCGTGGATCTACCGGTAGTCGCCAACCTTGGTTGGCGGTCTCGTTTCTGTGCCGACCAAGGTCGGCACCTACCGGAGGGGGCGGCCGGTATCCACCGAACGCTCATCCACGCATGGCGTGGATCTACCGGTAGTCGCCAACCTTGGTTGGCGGTCTTGTTTCTGTGCCGACCAAGGTCGGCACCTACCGGAGCGGGGGCGGTCGGTATCCACCGAACGCTCATCCACGCATGGCGTGGATCTACCGGTAGTCGCCAACCTTGGTTGGCGGTTTTGTTTCTGTGCCGACCAAGGTCGGCACCTACCGGAGGGGGGGTCGGTATCCACCGAACGCTCATCCACGCATGGCGTGGGTCTACCGGTAGTCGCCAACCTTGGTTGGCGGTCTTGTTTCTGTGCCGACCAAGGTCGGCACCTACCGGAGGGGGCGGTCGGTATCCACCGAACGCTCATCCACGCATGGCGTGGATCTACTGGTAGCCGCCAACCTTGGTTGGCGGTTTTGTTTCTGTGCCGACCAAGGTCGGCACCTACCGGAGCGGGGGCGGCCGGTATCCACCGAACGCTCATCCACGCATGGCGTGGATCTACGGGTAGTCGCCAACCTTGGTTGGCGGTCTTGTTTCTGTGCCGACCAAGGTCGGCACCTACCGGAGGGGGCGGTCGGTATCCACCGAACGCTCATCCACGCATGGCGTGGGTCTACCGGTAGTCGCCAACCTTGGTTGGCGGTCTTGTTTCTGTGCCGACCAAGGTCGGCACCTACCGGAGGGGGGGGCGGTCGGTATCCACCGAACGCTCATCCACGCATGGCGTGGATCTACTGCATGCACCCGGGCACTGCCGCCACCTTCGGCACGGCCAGCCGGTATACATCCACGCCACCGGCGCGGGGCGACTTCGCCGCGCTGCTGGCCACCATCATTTCGCCCGGCTTGGCGTTGTCGACCACCGGCGTGCCGGTCCAGCCGCTGGCCTGGTTGAACGACAGTCCGATCGGCTGCGGCGCAGCGCCCGTCCATGCACAACCGCTGGTCCAGACCTGCGCGGTGTCACCGCTGCCCCGGCTGAAGGCCACCGCGCCAGCGCTGCCCAGCCAGTCGCCATCGGTTTCATCGGCGGGGCTGTTCAATGCCTGCAATGCCGTCGCCGGGCCTCGCACGCCCTGCGCGTCCAACGAGGCCACGAACAGGTCCCAGCCGGCACCACGGCCCTGCTGGCGGGCAAACAGCAGCTGTCGCCCGTCCGCGCTCAATGCCGGCCCGCGCTCTTCATGGCGGCCGCCATCGCCTGCCAGCGCTTGCGGCGCCCCCACGCTGCCATCGGCGGCGATCGCCGCCCGGTACAGCCCCGACCGGCCCTCGCGGCCTGCGGCGAACAGCAGCCAGCGGCCATCGCGGCTGAAATACGGATCGCGCACCTCGCCGGACACCGCCAGCGGCAATGCCTGCGCCTGCTGCCAGCGGCCGTCGACCACGCGCGCCTGCCACAGCCCCCAGCCGGCCTCGCCACGGCGGGCGAAGACGATGCGCTGGCCATCGGCGCTGATCGTGGCCCGGCCTTCATCGGCACGGCTGGAGACCACGCCCATGCCTTCGATGCCGTACTCGTTCAACGCCATCGCCACCGGGGCAGAGAGTAGACTGGCGGCGAGCACCAGCAGGGTCGGGGCGATACGCATCATCCAGGTCCATGCACGAAAGAGCACCAGTCTAGCCAGCTTGAGGATTCCATGACCGATCGTTACGCCGTCTTCGGACACCCCGTCGCCCACTCGAAGTCGCCGCAGATCCATGCGGCGTTCGGTCGCCAGGAAGGCATCTCCCTCGACTACCGCAGCATCGATCTCGCCCCGGACGCATTCCTGGCCGGGCTGGAGGCGTTCGCCTTCGAAGGCGGTGTCGGTGCCAACGTCACCTCACCGCACAAGGAAGCGGCGTTCTCGGTGTGCACTACGCTGACCGCACGCGCGCGCCGCGCCGGCTCGGTCAATACCCTGCTGCGCAAGGGCGACCGCTGGCACGGTGACACCACCGATGGCATCGGCCTGGTGCGTGACCTCACCGACCGCCACAGCCTGGACCTGCGCGGACGCCGCGTGCTGCTGCTGGGCGCCGGTGGTTCGGCGCGCAGCGTCGCTCCGGCGCTGCTGGATGCCGGCATCACCGAACTGGTGGTGGTCAACCGCACGCCGGAACGTGCCGATGAACTGATCGATGCCATGGGCGAGCCGGGCCGCGCGCTCAGCCGCTACTGGGACGATCTGCGCGACCTCGGCGATTTCGAGCTGATCCTCAACGCCACCTCGGCCGGCCGCGATCGCGACGCCGAGTTCAAGCTGCCGCTGTCGCTGGTCAATTCGATGACCACGGCCGTCGACCTGAACTACGGCGAAGCCGCCATCGCCTTCCTGGCCTGGGCGCGCGCCGCGCAGTGCCGCAACACGGTCGATGGCCTGGGCATGCTGGTCGAGCAGGCGGCGGAGAGCTTCCTGCAGTGGCATGCCGTACGCCCGCAGACCGACGAGGTCTACCAGCAGCTGCGCGCTGGTGCCGGCGCCTTCGCCGGGCAGGACTGATCGATGGATACCCAGGCGCTGATGGTCTCCCTGCTGACCATGGTCGGCGTGCGCCTGCCGGTGCTGATTGCCCTGTGCGTCGGCCTGGTCTGGGTGATGGGCGCGCCGCGCGATCCGGCACGTACCGGTGCGCTGACCGGCCTGCTGCTGTTGCTGGCGTCCAGCATGGGCAGCCTGCTGGCCAACCTGGTGCCGATGTGGATGGTCAGCAACGGTGACTTCGGCGCGATCTCGCAGCTGAGCACCGTGCTGGGCGTGGTGCACTTCGGCCTGGCGATGCTGGATGCCGTCGGCACGGTCCTGCTGGTCTGGGCACTGGTACGGTTGCTGCGGCAGCGCACCGCTACACCCTGACTCCGATGGCGGCCTTGGCCGCGTCGGTAGTGTTGCGGGGCGCGCATCCAGCCATCGCGCGACGCGGCTGACCCTGTTCAGCGCCCGCGCCTCGGAGCCCGTGGCCGGCCATGCGACAATGGCCGGCCTGACCCCGCTACGGTAGTTCTGGCGTGACCGAAACCGTCGCCGCTCCACGCAAGCTCGATGACACCTTGAAGGACGCGATCCGCAAGGCGTACACGACGCTGCAGGCCAACACCCCCGGCTTCTCCACCCGCCGCTCGCAGAGCCAGATGATCGGCGTGGTGTCGCGTGCGCTGTCCACCAGCGGTGGCGTGGGCGTGGTCGAGGCGCCGACCGGCGTTGGCAAGAGCCTGGGCTACCTGACCGCCGGGGTGCCGATTGCCCTGGCCAGCAAGAAGAAGCTGGTGATCAGCACCGGTACCGTGGCGCTGCAGTCGCAGCTGGTCGAGCGCGATATTCCGAACTTCCTCAAGGCCACCGGCCTGGAGGCGACCGTTGCCCTGGCCAAGGGCCGCACCCGCTATCTGTGCACGCGCAACGCCGCCGAGGCGCACGGCGAGGGCGCGCAGAACGGCATGTTCGAGGACGAGCAGCCGCTGTTCGACCGCCCGCTGGCGCCGATCGAGATGGACATCGCCAAGCGCCTCACCGTGGCCTTCACCAGCGGCAGCTGGGACGGCGACATCGACAACGCACCGGAAACCATCAGCCCCGGCCTGCGCAGCCGCATCACCACGCCGGCCTCAGGCTGCGCGGGGCGACGCTGCGCGTACTCGGCGCAGTGCGCGGTGCTGCGCTCGCGCAACACCGTGCGCGATGCGCAGATCGTGGTCACCAACCACGCGCTGCTGCTGTCGGCGCTGTCCATTGGTGACAGCGACAACGGCCAGCCGATGATCGCCGCGCCGTCGGACATGCTGCTGGTGCTCGACGAAGGCCACCACGTGGGCAACGTGGCCATCGACCAGGGCGCGGCCAGCCTGGCATTGGATGAAATGGCCAAGCGCACCGGCCGCCTGCAGATTCTGATCGCCGGTGCCTACCGCGCGGTCGACAAGGATCGCCTCGGCAACCTTCTGCCGAACGAAGCCATCGACGCGGCCAGCAACGTGGCCAAGGGTCTGCGTGCGTTCCGCGACCACGTCGAGGCGGTATGGATGCCGGCGCCGGCCGACGAGGAGCCGATGTGGCGCGCGGCCAACGGACGCCTGCCCGAGGCCTGGCGCGAGCCGATCGAGGCGCTGGCCGACGATACCCGCAGCCTCTACAACTGGGCGCACGCGGCCACCGCGCAGGTCGCCAAGGGCAAGCCGGACGATCCGGCGCGCGAGCGCCTGCAGCGCAACCTCGGCATGGCTCTGGAGATGATCGAGCAGCAGTACAACCTGTGGCAGGTCTGGCGCCGCGAGGACAAGGAAGGCGCGCCACCGATGGCACGCTGGGTGACCGCCACCCGCGATGGCGACCTGGTGCTGCATGGCTCGCCGGTGTCGGCCGCGCACGTGCTGCGCAAGCTGTTGTGGGATGAAGTGGACTCGGTGGTGATGACCTCGGCGACGCTGACCGGTGGCGGCGACTTCCAGGCGCTGGCGATCGACAACGGCATCCCCGAAACCGCCGAGATGGTCTCGCTGTCCTCGCCGTTCGACCTGCCCAACCAGGCCGAGCTGATCGTTCCGCCGTTCCCGGTCACGCCCGATGACCGCGAAGGCCATCCGCGCGAAGTGGCGCGCTACATCGGCAAGGAACTGGACTGGACGAAGGGCTCGATGGTGCTGTTCACCTCGCGCTGGAAGATGGAGAAGGTGGCGGGCCTGATGCCGGCCGCCAAGCGCAAGCAGGTGCTGGTGCAGGGCGAGATGTCGAAGACGCGCATGATCGATGAACACCTGCGCCGTGTCGCCGCCGGCGAGGGTTCGGTGCTGTTCGGGCTGAACTCGTTCGGCGAAGGCCTGGATCTTCCCGGCGAGGCCTGCACCACGGTGGTGATCACCCAGGTGCCGTTCGCGGTGCCGACCGATCCGCAGACCGCCACCCTGAGCGAATGGGTGGAAGCGCGTGGGCTCAATGCGTTCAACCTGATCGCGATCCCGCATGCGCTGCGCACGCTGACCCAGTTCGCCGGCCGCCTGATCCGCACCTCCACCGACACCGGGCGGGTGATCATCCTCGACTCTCGCCTGCTGACCCGCCGTTACGGCAAGCGCATCATCGACGCGCTGCCGCCGTTCAAGCGCACCATCGGCTGAGCCCGCACTGGTAGCGCCGGGCCATGCCCGGCGGAGAGCCTCAACCGCCTTCCGGCTTCCGGCAGGCCGGGTTGCCCATCGCGTTGTGGTAATCGCGGTCGAAGCAGCGCAGGAAGGCATCGAGCACATCGAGATTCGGCGGCCAAGGGGCATCCACCTGCTGCCCGCCTTTGGTAGTGAAGTGGAAACGACCGTTCTTGATGTTCTCCGCCATCGTGGGTGGCGTCGGTATCGCGACCAGCGCGGCACGTGCCTTTTCCAGTCCGCTGCGATCACGCCGCAGGAACGCGATCGTGCCGTCCACGTAGGCGTTCCAGTAGCCGGGGTCGGTGTCCTTCGGCTTGTAGGTGCGCTGCATCAGCGCAATCGCCTGCGCGGTTTGCCCAAGCTCCGCGCGCAGCTGCCCTTCGTGCCAGATGAGGGTGGTGTTGCCCGTCGCCTTGGGCAATGCCGCATACGCGGCCAGCAGGTCCGCGGCTTCCTGGGTGCAGCCGCGATCGGCCAGCGGGCGCCAGCCCCCGTCCATGTCCTGGTCGAACATGCCCGGTTCCATCGCCAGCATCGCCGCGCGGTCGTAGCCGCAGTCAGGAGCCTGCGGCGGTTCGGCGCTCGCGCCCATGGCCACGGCCAGGGCGAGGAAAAGCGGCGTCATCACAACCTCCGTGTCGGTGATATCGGGATACCTTAGCGGACTACGAGGGAGGCTGCCGGCCAGCGGCCGGCACTACCGTCTTCAGTCGCCCAGCAGGGCGGTGTTGCGCACGGCGCCCTTGTCGGCGCTGGTGGCCAGCAGGGCATAGGCCTTCAGCGCGCTGGTGACCTTGCGTGGGCGCGGTGCGCGCG
Source organism: Stenotrophomonas sp. SI-NJAU-1 (assembly GCF_020883215.1). Classification (NCBI taxonomy): domain Bacteria; kingdom Pseudomonadati; phylum Pseudomonadota; class Gammaproteobacteria; order Lysobacterales; family Lysobacteraceae; genus Stenotrophomonas; species Stenotrophomonas sp. SI-NJAU-1. The sequence continues at coordinate 4,217,454 of NZ_CP086598.1, read as the reverse complement.
GCTTCCAGCCCCGTGCATCGGCGTCGGCGCGGCGCTGGACCAGCGTCGCCTCCTCCACCAGCAGGTCGATGCGCCGCGCCGGGATGTCGATGCGGATGCGGTCACCATCCTCCACCAGTCCGATCACACCGCCGCTGGCCGCTTCCGGCGAAACGTGGCCGATCGACAGGCCCGAGGTGCCACCGGAGAATCGGCCGTCGGTCAGTAGTGCGCACTGCTTGCCCAGGCCTTTCGACTTCAGGTAGCTGGTCGGGTACAGCATCTCCTGCATGCCCGGGCCGCCCTTCGGGCCTTCGTAGCGGATCACCACCACGTCGCCGGGCTTCACTTCATCGGCAAGAATGCCGGCCACGGCGGCGTCCTGGCTTTCGAACACGCGCGCATTGCCTTCGAACACGTGGATCGATTCGTCCACGCCTGCCGTTTTCACCACGCAGCCGTCGACGGCAAGGTTGCCGCGCAGCACGGCCAGCCCGCCTTCCTGCGAATAGGCATGTTCCAGCGCACGGATGCAGCCTTCGGCGCGATCCTGGTCCAGCGACGGCCAGCGCGTGGCCTGGCTGAAGGCCTCCTGGGTGGGAATGCCGGCGGGACCCGCCTTGAAGAAGGTGTGCAGGGTGTCGTTGTCGCTGCGCATCACGTCCCAGCGATCCAGTGCTTCACCGAGCGTGGCGCTGTGCACGGTCGGCACCGAGGTATCCAGCAGGCCGGCGCGATCCAGTTCACCGAGGATGCCGAACACACCACCGGCGCGGTGCACGTCCTCGATGTGGTACTTCGGCGTGTTCGGTGCCACCTTGCACAGCTGCGGCACGCGCCGCGACAGTGCATCGATGTGGGTCAGGTCGAAGTCGACCTCGCCTTCCTGCGCGGCGGCCAGCAGGTGCAGGATGGTATTGGTCGAGCCGCCCATGGCGATGTCCAGGGTCATGGCGTTGGCGAACGCGGCCTGGGTGGCGATGCCGCGCGGCAGCGCACGCGGGTCTTCGCCGCCATACCAGCGGTGGCAGAGTTCGACGATCAGGCGGCCGGCGCGACGGAACAGCGCTTCACGGTCGGCATGCGTGGCCAGGGTGGTGCCATTGCCCGGCAGCGACAGGCCCAGTGCTTCGGTCAGGCAGTTCATCGAGTTGGCGGTGAACATGCCCGAGCACGAGCCACAGGTGGGGCAGGCGCTGCGCTCGTAGTCGGCGACCTTCTCGTCCGAAGCGCTGTCATCGGCAGCGACGACCATCGCGTCGACCAGGTCCAGCTTGTGCTCGGACAGCTTGGTCTTGCCGGCTTCCATTGGTCCGCCGGAGACGAACACCACCGGGATGTCCAGGCGCAGCGCCGCCATCAGCATGCCGGGGGTGATCTTGTCGCAGTTGCTGATGCACACCAGCGCATCGGCGCAGTGGGCGTTGACCATGTATTCGACGGCGTCGGCGATGATCTCGCGGCTGGGCAGCGAGTACAGCATGCCGTCGTGGCCCATGGCGATGCCGTCGTCCACGGCGATGGTGTTGAATTCCTTGGCGACGCCGCCGACCTGTTCGATCTCGCGCGCGACCAGCTGGCCAAGGTCTTTCAGGTGCACGTGGCCGGGCACGAACTGGGTGAAGGAGTTGGCGATGGCGATGATCGGCTTGTGGAAGTCGCCATCCTTCATGCCGGTGGCACGCCACAGGGCGCGGGCACCGGCCATGTTGCGGCCGGCGGTGGAGGTGCGGGAGCGGTATTCGGGCATGGCTGGCGGAACGGGCGGGCCGTACGACGTGGGGGTCGGTTGATCATGGCGGAGTTTTTCGGTTGCTGCTGCAACCACCGGGTGGGGTTGGGCAGGGCTGCGCCCTGCACCTGCCGAATCAACGTCAACGTCAAAATCAAAAGCGGGCTATCCGCGGGATGGCGGGGTGGGTCCGGTGGCGGGGGACGCCGTAAATACGTCCATGTAGGCTCGGTCGCGCCTTGCTCGTGTGCGCTGTCCTGCGCACACGGCAAGACCAGGGTTGGGCGTCCTGCCCAACCCGCCCGAGGCATGCCTCGGGCCCATGGCGCTCACGCCCCCGCAACCGGACCCACCCTGCCTTCGACAGGTGGCCGTGGGCCAGTAGATCCACGCCATGCGTGGATGAAGCTCGATAGGAACGACGAAAATGAAATTCCGTTCATCTTTCCTACTTTGCCGATTCCGGTTGTTGGCCCGGATTTGGCATGATGGGGCATTGTTCCGACTTGAAGGCATGAGGCCATGAAACGTTCCCGCACCACCGCGCTGCTGCTGATGAGCGCTGCGCCGCTGCTGTTCACTGCCTGCCAGAAGGAAGAGCAGGTGCAGGTGCAGGAAGGCCTGTATACCTCGGTGGAGGCCTGCACCACGGCTACCGCTGATCCTTCGGCGTGCCGCAATGCGTTTGCCGAGGCGCAGAAGAAGTCTGCCGACGCAGCACCAAAGTACGCGACCAAGGAAGCCTGCGAACAGGATTACAAGCCTGAGCAGTGCGTGCAGCAGCACACCTCGGCCGGCACCTCGTTCATCGGCCCGATGATGATGGGCTTCTTCATGTCGCAGATGCTGAGCAACCGCGGTGGCCTGGCCCCGCAGGCGCCGGCTTCGGCACCGGCCTACCAGGACAAGAGCGCCGGTTGGGCGCGTCCTGCCCCGGGCGGCAGCGGCGGCCTGAACACCGCCAGCGGCATCGGCGCGGGCAAGGCCGGGCTGGCCCCGGTCACCAGCGAACCGAACCGTGCGGTGACCGCCAGCCGCAGCGGCTTCGGCAGCACCAGTGCGCGCCGCAGCGGCAGCAGCGTCGGCGGCTGATCGACCCATGCAACGTATCCGTATTGCCGAGCGCGCCCAGTGGCGGGCGCGCGCGGAGGAAGCCGGTTTCCGCTTCCACACCATCGACGGCCAGCCGTACTGGGATGAAAGCGCGTATTACGCGTTCACCCTGCGCCAGATCGAACAGGACATCGAAGACCCCAGCGCCGAACTGCACCAGATGGCGATGGACCTGGTCGGCGATGTCACCGCCAGCGAGCGCCTGATGGACCAGCTGGCGATCCCCGCGCATTATCGCGACTGGATCGCCGACAGCTGGCGCCAGCGCCAGCCGTACCTGTACGGGCGCCTGGATCTGGCCTACGACGGCACCGGCCCGGCCAAGCTGTACGAACTGAACTACGACACGCCGACCTCGTTGTTCGAAGCCAGCTTCTTCCAGTGGCAGTGGCTGGAGGACCAGCGCAACGCCGGCCGCCTGCCGCAGCACGCCGACCAGTTCAACGCGATCCATGAAGCGCTGGTCGAGCGTTTCGGCGAACTGGCCACGCAGCTGCCGCCGCCGCTCTACTTCAGCGCGGTGGGCAGTTCCGAAGAAGACCGTGGCACTGTCGACTACCTGCGCGACTGCGCCTCGCAGGCCGGCCTGCATGGCCAGGCCATCGCCATCGAGGACATCGGCCTGTCCGAAGACGGGCGCTTCACCGCGCTGGACGATACGGTGATCGGCACGCTGTTCAAGCTGTACCCGCTGGAAGACCTGATGGCCGAGGAGTTCGGTCGCGCGCTGCCGGGCTCGGGCGTGCAGCTGCTGGAACCGGCGTGGAAGGCGGTGCTGAGCAACAAGGGCATCCTGCCGCTGCTGTGGCAGCGCAATGTCGGGCATCCGAACCTGCTGGAAGCACACTTCGATGATGGCAGCGCGCTGGCCTCGGGCTGGGTGCGCAAGCCGCTGTTCTCGCGCGAAGGTGCCAACATCGAGATGCACCTGGCCGACGGCAGCACGCAGCGCAGCGACGGCCCATATGACGGTCCGGCGATCATCCAGCGCGCGCATCCGCTCACCCGCTTCGAAGGCGGCTACCCGCTGATCGGCAGCTGGGTGATCGGCGACCACGCCTGCGGCATCGGCATCCGCGAGGACGACGGCGCGATCACCCGCGACAGTGCGCGCTTCGTGCCGCACGCGATCGTCGATGAGGCGCCGACGCGGATCTACGTCTGATGGCGGTGCAACGCCCGCCCGCTCGGCGCGGGCGTCCTGCTCCCGTGCCGGGCCGTCACTTCGACGATGGTCGCGGCCTGAACGCGTTCGCCGACCGCATCGCGGTGCGCTGCCATCGCTGCGATACGCCGGGCTGGGTGCTGGCGAGCTGGCAGCCCTACCGCTGGACGGCGTGTTTCCGCTGCACCGGCTGCAGCGTTGCGCTGGACAGTGGCGACTGGGTGGGCGCGGTGTGCATGCAGGGGCGTCGGCCGTGTGGGTACTGCGGGCACCAATGGTTGCATGTACATCGGAGGATTCCCGCTGGCGTGCCCGCACCACCAACGTTTTCGTCCAGATGCGGGCAATGCGGTCGCAGCAGCGATGTCACGGTCGTGACGCGTCCGCTGCGCGATGCCGAGCCGGCCGATCCACATTTCGGCCTGCCGCTGCATCTGGTCGAGCCGACCCGCGCAGGTCTGCTTTGGGCCTACAACGCCGAGCATCTGCAGGCGCTTCATGAGTACGCTGTGGCGACACTGCGTGAAACCAAAGGGCATCATCGCTCGATGTTCTCGCGGCTGCCGCAGTGGATGAAACTGGCGCGGCATCGCGTGCTGCTGCAGCGCGCGGTGGAGCGTCTGCAGCGGCGGTTGTTGCAGGGGTAGTGCCGGCCGCTGGTCGGCAACCGCTGTTGGTAGAGGCCGACCTTGGTCGGCGCTGTGGTGCGTGTGCCAACCAAGGTTGGCATCTACCAAGGCGACGTGTCGGTAGCGCCGGGCCATGCCCGGCGAGCGCAGCGGTCCCACAGGTCAGAGCAGCCCTTCGCGCTTCACCGCCAGATAGCGCTCCACCAGCGCGGCGGGCAGGGCATCGGCCGTGACGTCCAGCACCATCACCCGTTCGGCACGCAGCGCGTCATGCGCCTGCGCGCGCTGTTGCAGGTACAGCGCGGCGGCACCGGCCTGCGCGGCATCTTCCACCGTGTGCACCTCACCTTCCAGCGCAGCATCCAGCTCGCGCTCGCGCAGGCTGGCTACGCACACCAGATGACGGCGCTGCAGCAGGCGCACCGCCGCAAGCAGGTCTTCGATGTCCTCGTCGCGCACGTTGCTGACCAGCATCACCAGCGCGCGCCGGGGCTGGCGCAGTGAGACTTCGGTGGCGGCAGCCAGGTAATCGGTGGCCACGGCCTGTGGCTGCAGGTCGTAGCTGGCGCGCAGCAGGTGCTGCACCGTGTCCATGCCGCGCTGCGGCGCCACCCAGCGACGCTCGCCGCCTACCGCGAACAGGCCGGCAGCATCGCCCTGGCGCAATGCCAGGTAGGCCACCACCAGCGAGGCGTTCAAGGCATGGTCGAAATGCGAGAGCCCACCTTCGCTGGCCAGCATGCGCCGGCCACTGTCGAGCATCAGCAGCAGCTGCTGGTTCTTCTCGTCCTGGTACTCGCGCGAGATCAGCTTGCGCGCGCGGGCGGTGGCCTTCCAGTCGAGCTGGCGCAGGCTGTCGCCGATGCGGTACTCGCGCATCTGGTGGAAGTCGGTGCCTTCGCCACGGCGGCGCTTCACATGGGCACCGACCAGCCGCGAGGCCTGGTCGGCACTGAACAGCGCAAATCGGGTGAGTGGCACGAAGTTGGGATAGACCCGCACCTCCAGCGCCGGTGGCAGCGTGCGTTGCTGCCACCACAACCGCCATGGCGAGCGGATGCGCAGCTGCACGCCTTCGAAGGCAAAGCGGCCGCGCTGCTGCGGCTGCACGTGGTAATGCAGCGAACTGGCATGGCCCGCCCGCAACTGCACGCGTTGCGGCAGTGATTCCAGTGGCCAACCGCCTGGCACCAGATCGAATACCTGTACCTGCATGGCCTGTCCGGACTGCAGGCGCAGGCCGATCTCGCGGCGCACGCCCAGTGCCAGGGCTTCGGGCACGTCGCGCTCGACGCTGGGCGATGGTCGACGCCGCTGCCGCCACAGATCAACCAGTGCCAGCACCGCAACCAGTGCGCCGGCCAGCGCCCAGCTCCAGCGTGGCAGCAGCCCGGCCAGCACCACGCCGCCCAGCGCGGCCCAGGCCAACAACAACGCCAGCAGCAGCGGCGCAGGCCTCATCGGCGCGGCGCTTCCACCTTGGCCAGCAGCGCACCCAGCACGTCGTCGGCACCCTGGCCTTCGATCTGCAGCTCCGGTGCCAATGCGATGCGGTGGCGCAGGGCAGGGCGGGCGATGTCGCGCACATCATCGGGGGTGACGAAGTCACGACCGGCCAGCACCGCCTGCGCGCGCGAGGCACGCACCAGGGCGATGCTGCCACGCGGGCCGGCACCGACGGCGATGCCCGGCCACTGCCGGGTGGCAGCGACGATGCGCACCGCGTAGTCGATCACTTCGTCATCCACGGTGATTGCCGCGGTGGCCTGCTGCAACGCCAACAGTTCGCCGGCACCGAGCACGCGCGGCACCTGGCTCAGGTCGAAATCACTGGCGGCACGGCCGCTGGTGATCGCCGCGACCATGCGCTTCTCGTCCTCCAGCTGCGGATAGTCGATCAGCACCTTCAGCAGGAAACGGTCCAGCTGCGCTTCCGGCAGCGGATAGGTGCCTTCCTGTTCCAGCGGGTTCTGCGTGGCCAGCGCCATGAACGGCGGTGCCAGGGTGAAGGCCTTGCCTTCGATGGTGACCTGGCCTTCCTGCATCACTTCCAGCAGCGCGGACTGGGTCTTGGCCGGGGCCCGGTTGATCTCGTCGGCCAGCAGCAGGTTGGTGAACACCGGGCCGCGACGGATCTTGAAGCTCTCGCTCTTCGGGTCGTACACCGCATGGCCGCTGACGTCGCTGGGCATCAGGTCGGGGGTGAACTGCACGCGGCCATAGTCCAGTTCCAGTGCCTGCGCCAGCGCACGCACCAGCAGGGTCTTGCCGAGGCCGGGCACGCCTTCGATCAGCACGTGGCCACCGGCCAGCAGGGCGACCAGGATCTGGTCGAGCACATCCGCCTGGCCGATGAAGGCGTGGCCGACGGCCTGGCGGATGGCGTCGACGCGTTCGATCAGGCGGGCGGTGGCGGCCGCCGGAAGTTCAGGGGCATCGGTCATAGCAGGGATCTCATCTGGAGCAGCAAGCGGATGCGCTCGCGCAGGGCGGAGGAATCATGCGGCGAAGGCGGAGTGAGTGCACTGGCGACTCGACTGACGGGCCATTGCAGCACCGCGGCGATGGCTTGGTCACGCGCAGCACCGTCGAGTGCCGCAGCGACAGGCGCGCGCAGGCGCAGGCGGTGCAGGAACAGCGCATGCACGGCCAAGTACAGGCGCGTGCCATGGCCGAAGCGCAGCAGCAGTTCGCCACTGGCGCGGACGTGTTCCAGCAACGAACGGCGTTCGACCACCGGCGCGGGCAGGGCACTGCCGAAGCGTTGCGCGCGTGACCACAGCCAGCCGAGGATCGCCAGCAGCAGCGGCACCCACAGCGGCCAGCCCTGGTAGAAGATGCGCGCGCCCAGCGATGGCGGGCGACTGCCGTACACCAGCCACATCGTGCCGCGCCCATAGTTGGGATCGAGCAGGTAGCGCGTCAGGTCGCGGTGCGAGAGGTCATGCAGGCCATCGCGGGCAACGGCATCGGCGTCGACAGGGCGGCGGCGTGTTGATGCGGACGGGCCTTCACCGCGCATGACGTCCATGTCCGCCAGCACGTCGATGCGGCCCTTGCCATGCGGCAGGCGCGCGAACACCAGTCCTTCCTGGCCACCCCAGCGGCGCTCGGCCGTGGCGTTGGCCTGGAAGCCCAGGCTGAAGCGCCGGCCGCCGCAGAACTCGACGTGGCTGGGATCATCCACCACGTGGAAGGGTTGGCAGTCGCTGCCATGGAACAGGCTTTCCACGCCGATCCTGTCCAGCAGGGGGCCCTGCGTGCTGCTGGCATCGTCCTCGGCCGGTGGCTGCGTGCGCAGCAGCAGATGGCCACCCGTGCCGACCCAGTCCAGCAATGCCTGCGCAGTGCGCGGCGGCATGTCGGCGGTGTCCTGCAGCAGCACCACCGTATCGGTGGCGGCCAGTGGCATCTGTGCCAGGTCCAGCCGCTGCCGGGACTGCACCTCGATGCCGTCGGCGCGCAGCGCCTGGCCCAGCACATACAGCGGGTTGTAGCTGGCTTCGCCCTGCGGCGGCAGCACGACGGTCTCGGTCACCTTTTCGTGCGTGCGCAGGAACAGGATGGTCAGCGGCACCCCGAACAGGACCAGCGCGCCGAGCAGCAACGACCAGAACAGGCGCGGGCTCATGCCTGCCACCCGTACTGCTGGCGCAGCATGCTGGCCAACGCGTCGAAATCGTTGCGGGTGGGCAGGCGCCCACCGTAGGCGGCGTACTGCCACATGCGCACGATGCGCGCGAACAGTTCACGGTCGGTGCTGTCGGACATGCGTCGCGAGGCACGCAGGCACTGTGCTTCGGTGGCACCGGGCGGCAACGCGATACCGGTGCGCTCCACCAGCGTGCGTACGCTGGCGCGATACAGCAGCGCCAGTGCCTGCCGCGGCCGTCCCTGGTCCCACAGCAACCCAGCCTGGGTCGCCACATCCGGCGGCAGCACCACCGGCATTTCCACCTGCTCTTCGGTGATCTGCGGTGCCTGCTTTTCCTTGCGGCGGCCGGAACCGCGCAACCACGGCAGCCACAGCCGCGCGGTCAACAGCAGCACCAGCAGCAGGACCCCCAGCAGCCCCCACAGGCCCCATTCGGCGAGCCGGGCCAGCCACAACTGGCCGCTCCTGCGTGCCTTGCGGTCCGCGTTGCTGCCGCTGTCCTTCTGCAGATCCTTCTTGTCCTTCTTCTTTTCGGCGGCGTCTTCGATCGGCTTCCATCGGCTGACCTGCCGCGTCGGCCGCTGCAGCGGGTCTTCGTAGGCGCGGTTCACCGCTTGGCGGAAGCCCGCGGTATCCACCGGTTTGTCACCGAAGATCACCAGCGGTGTATTGGCCGGATCGTTTTCCGCAGTGGCCGCTTCTTCAGCGTCTTCCGCGTCTTCGTCGTCGTCTTCAGCGGCGTTGGCCGTGGCGGTCTGCGCGGCGTCCGGCGTGTCGGCGTCCTGTGCGTGCACGGGCGCCAACGGCAGCGCCAGGCACAACAGCAGCAGCAACGAAGAGGCGACCGGCAGCAGGCGTTCGCGCAGGCGGCGCAGGGCGATTTCCACGTCCCAGGCTTCCATCTGCGTGCGTCGGTTCAAGTACAGGCCGAAGCCGGCGCCGACGTAGAACGGCCCGATCAGCGCCGCCGCCAGCCAGCACAACAGGTTGAGGCCAAGCTTGGCCCACGCAGGCGCCTCCACGCTGACCATCGCCCACGCTGCGCGCCAGGATTCGGGCAGCAGTTCCAGCGGGATGAAGATGAAGATCGTGGCGATCGCGCCCACCACCAGCACCAGCTCGAATGCCAGGCAGATCACCGCCAGCACCAGCGCAGGGCCCGCAGCGCCGGCGGCGACTGCACGCCGGCGTGGGCCACGCTGGGCGGGCGCATTGCCCTCCAGCAGATTGACCGGCAGGCACAGGCTGCGCAGGCCGCTGAAACGGCGCCAGCCCAGATAGCCCCAGAAGCCGCTGCCGCCCCACTGCCGCTGTGCGCGCAGCGCATCGCGCGGGCCGACCCGTTCGCCGAAGATGCCGCGCGAGAGCACGTACAGCGGTGCGCGTTCGAACAACGGTCTGCACCACCACATCGCCAGCCACGCCCAGCCGAAGGCATCCAGCCACCAGGCCAGTGCATTGAACAGCACGAACAACGGTGCACTGGCCAGCAGCCAGCTGCCCCACACACCGCGTGCGTGGCGGCGGACCAGCGCGCTGCCCAGCTCCATCGCTTCCCAGCTGCTGCGCGCGCGCAGCACCACGTCCAGATGGTCAATCCGCATGGCCACCTCCGCGTCCACCGCGCCACAGCCACAGCAGCACGCCGGCCCACAGCACCCCGGCCACGCTGAACTTCACTGCGGCCGGAATGTCGGCGATGGAGGACCAGAACGCTTCCACGAACGCGGCCAGCAGCAGCATGAAGGCCACGCCCAGGCACAGCCGCGCGCCGATGCGCCCGCCTTCGACCAGTGCATCCAGGCGGCGCCGCCGCCCGGGAGCCAGCAGTTTCATGCCCAGCTGCAGGCCGGCGCCGCCGGCAATCACGATCGCGGTCAGCTCGAATGCACCGTGGCCGGCCACAAAGCGCCAGAACGGGCCGCCATGGCCGATGTGCTGCAGGTGGCCGGCGACCGCGCCGATGGTGATGCCATTGAAGAGCAGCACCAGCAGCGTGCCCAACCCCGCCAGCAGGCCGCTGGCGAAGGTGCGCAGGGCGATGCTGATGTTGTTCATGATGTAGTAGCCGAACATCATCCAGTCGGTGCCGCTGTCGCGGCCCAGGCGCTCGGCGGATGGATCGTACATGCGCTCCATCTCGGCGATCTGGCCGTTGTCCATCAGCAGGTGGATGCTGTCCGGGTACACCTGCACCAGCACGAAGCAGGCCAGCGCCGGCACTGCGAACATCGCCAGCGCTGCCCACATGCTGCGCGCCTGGCTGCGCACCAGCAGCGGGAAATCAGCAACCAGGAATTCCAGCGCGCGCCGCCAGCGGGTCGGCGGCGTGCGGTACAGCACGCCATGCCCGTGCTGCATCAGCTGCTGCAGGCGTTGCACCAGCTGCGGGCTGTAGCCGCGTTCGCGGGCCAGCGCCAGCTGCTGGCACAGCCGTCGGTAACGCTGCGGGAAGCTGACATCGCCGGCTTCTTCCGCGCCCGGCCTGCGCCGGCGCCGCCGCGAGGCACCGGCGCGATGCTGCAGCCACTGCTCCAGGTCATGCCATTCCTGTTGATGGCGGGCGACGAACTGCTCCTGCTTCATCGTCGTCCCAGCAACCAGTTGGCCATTGCATACAGGCGCAGCACGCCGACCTGGCCGGACGCGCTGGTCAACGGCTCGGCGATGCCGGCCAGTTCCTGCTGGCGTGCGGGTGACAGGCGTGGCGCGCGCTCGGCGAAGGCCATCACCGCCGCCTGTTCCTCCGGCCGCAGCGGTTGCGGCGGCGCCAGCGCGCTGTCGATGGTGGCCGGCGGCGGCAGGTAATGCGGCGGTGCATGTACCACCATCGTGCCGGCAACCAGATCGCCCAGGCGGCGGCCATGCGGATCGAACAGGCTGCTGATCAGGCCCAGTGCGTAGCCGAAAGGCAGCATGTCCACGGTGCGCAGCAGGTTGCGGGTGATCGAGGCCATCCAGCCCACCGGCGCGCCATCCTGCGCGAGCACCCGCAGGCCCAGTACGCGCTTGCCGAGGGTACGGCCCCACAGCGCTTCGCAGACGATGGGGTAGGCCCACATCAGCAGGAACATCAGCGCCATGTACAGGCCGCGGCCGAACTCATCGAGCAGGGCCAGCGGAATGGACAGCACGGTGAGCGCGCCGAAGCGGACGGCCAGGTCGATCAGCCAGGCCAGCGCACGCGGCATCGGCCCGGCCGCAGGCAACTGCAGCGGCACGCCTTCCGGCGTTACCACCTCGCGGTAGGTATCGAGCATCGGCGCGGCCATCAGCGCGATGGCCGCCGAAGTGGGCGCTGGAGTCCTCTCCGGCGTGCAGCCACGGGCATGGGGGTCTCGACGGTTCCTGGTCGGGCCCAGACTTTAGCAGAGCCCGGCCATCGGCGAAGCGGCCTCAGCCCAGGTATTCGTCCTTCAGCCGCACGTAGTGGTCGGCCGAATAGTGCAGCGACTCGATCTCCTTGTCGCTGAGCGTGCGCGCCGGACGGGCAGGGTTGCCCACCCACAGTTCGCCTTCGCCCACCGCCTTGCCGGGGCCGACCACCGCACCGGCACCGACGAAGCCATGGCGCTCGACCCGGGCACCGTCGAGGATGCACGCGCCCATGCCGATCAGGCTGTAATCGCCGATGCTGCAGGCGTGGATGATGCAGCCATGGCCGACGGTGACGCCTTCGCCGATCAAGGTCGGGTAGCCGGCCTTGTTGTACGGGCTGTGGTGGCTGACGTGGATGATCGTGCCATCCTGCACATTGGTGCGTGCACCGATGCGCACGAAATTGACGTCGCCACGGATGACCGTGCCCGGCCAGACCGACACGTCATCGGCCAGTTCGACATCACCGATGATCGTGCAGGCCGGATCGACATACACGCGCTGGCCGAGTACCGGCATCTTGTCGCGGAAGGGGCGCAGCGGGGTCATCGGAATCTCCGGAAGAGCGGGGCAATCGCGATGATGATACCGCGTGCAGCACGCAGCCCTGCCGGTAGTGCGGGCCGCTGGCCGGCAACTGCAGAGGTTCTGCCGAAGGTGCATCGGGTTGCCGGCCAGCGGCCCGCACTACCCCTTAGTGCTGCGCGTGTTCGGCCAGCATCTGCCGGAACAGGGCATCCAGCCATGGACCATCGCCATGCCCGGCGGGCAGTTGCGGACCCTCGGCGCGCGTGGCCATTTCCTGGTCGATGTAGTCGCTGATGGCGATGATGCGGGGACCGGCCGTCACTTCGGCGCTGGCACGCTTAACCACCAGCAGCGCTTCGATCGCCCCGCGTACCGGGCCATCCGGCAGCAAACGCTCCAGCAGATGCTCGAATGCCATGGGCGGTGGGCTGGACTCGCTTTCGATCCACTGGCAGGCCAGCAGCGCGCGCAGCACGTACAGATACTTCTTGGTGCTGATGGCGCCGCCGCCGAGATGTCGGCTGTACGTGGTGCGCGCCATGCTCATGTAGTGCCACCAGCTGCCCAGCGGCGAGTAGAAGCGCTGGGCAGCCTCCCAGAGTTGCGCCACGGCAGCATCGTTCTGCTGGTAGATGATCGGCGAACGCAGCCATTCGATCAGCGTCGGGTTCGACTTGGATACCAGCCGCAGTGCCTTGCGCAGGTCCCAGCCGCTGACGTCCAGCTCGTCGTCGATCGGCAGTTCGATCACATCGCGCTGGGCCTCGCCCGGGCCGGTGCTCTCGTTGACACTCAGGTACCAGGGCTGGCGGTGCACGTAGATGAAGCGTGCATCGTAGTCGCTGTCCGGCGACGAGAAACCCCAGCCGCGGCTGCCCGATTCGCAGGCCAGCAGCACGCGCACGTCGTGCGTGCGTTCGATGTCGGCCAGGGTGGCCAGGATGGCGGCGTGCTTGTCCGCCGCGATCGGATGGATGTCGTCCATGCAAGGAAGCTCCTGCTGTTGTTGCGTCGAGCCGATCGACTCTACAGGCAGCAGGCGGATACGTGTAGCGCCAGGCCATGCCCGGCGCACGCGATCATCGGGGCTATGCCACGCGTCCGCGCCGTGCGCGCTCCAGGTGCACCAGCAGCAGCGAGATCGCCGCCGGGGTCATGCCCGGAATGCGCTGGGCCTGGCCGATGGTCTGCGGACGCACGCGCTCGAGCTTCTGCAGCGCTTCGGCCGACAGCCCGAGCACGATGGCGTAGTCGAAATCGCCGGCAATCGGCGTTGCTTCATGGCGCTGCTGGCGCTCGATCTCCTCGCGTTGGCGATCCAGGTAACCGGCGTACTTCACCCCGATCTCCACCTGTTCGGCCACCTTGCCATCGGCCACGGCCGGGCCGAGCGAGGGCACCCGCATCAGCTGTGCGTAATCCAGTTCCGGGCGCTTGATCAGGTCCAGCACGTTGGTTTCGCGGCTGACCGCCACGCCAAGCGTTTCCTGCACTTCGCGGCCCAGCGCATTGGCCGGCGTGGCCCACAGCGCGCCCAGGCGCGTGCGCTCGGCGGCTACGGCAGCCTGCTTGGTTTCGAAGGCCCGCCAGCGACGATCATCGACCAGGCCCATGTCGCGGCCGGTCGGGGTCAGGCGCTGATCGGCGTTGTCTTCGCGCAGCTGCAGGCGGTACTCGGCGCGGCTGGTGAACATGCGGTACGGCTCGTTGGTGCCGTGGGTGATCAGGTCATCCACCAGCACGCCGAGGTAGGCTTCGTCGCGACGCGGGCACCAGCCCTCGAGGCCACGCACCTGGCGAGCGGCGTTGAGGCCGGCCAGCAGGCCCTGTGCGGCAGCCTCCTCATAACCGGTGGTGCCGTTGATCTGGCCGGCGAAGAACAGGCCGTTGACCAGCTTGGTTTCCAGCGAGGCCTTCAGCCCGCGTGGATCGAAGAAGTCGTACTCGATGGCATAGCCGGGGCGGGTGATGTGCGCGTTCTGGAAACCACGGATGCTGCGCACCATCTCCAGCTGCACGTCGAACGGCAGCGAGGTGGAAATGCCGTTGGGATAGATCTCGACGATGCCCAGGCCTTCGGGCTCGACGAAGATCTGGTGGCTGGCCTTCTCGGCAAAGCGCACCACCTTGTCCTCGATGGAGGGGCAGTAGCGCGGGCCGATGCCTTCGATCTGGCCGCTGTACAGCGGCGAACGGTGCAGGGCGTCGCGGATGATCTGGTGGGTCTGCTCGCTGGTGTGGGTGATCCAGCAGCTGACCTGCTGCGGATGCTCATCCACCGAGCCGAGGAAGGACATCACCGGGCGTGGCGTGTCGCCGGGCTGCTCGTCCATCACGCCGTAGTCCAGCGAACGGCCGTCGATGCGCGGTGGCGTGCCGGTCTTCAGGCGGTCCACCTGGAACGGCCGCTCGCGCAGGCGTGCGGCCAGCGTGGTGGCGGGCGGGTCGCCCATGCGGCCGGCTGCGTACTGGGTCGGGCCGACGTGGATCTTGCCGGCCAGGAAGGTGCCGGCGGTCAGCACCACGGCCTCGGCATCGAAACGCAGGCCGGTCTGGGTGATGACCCCGCGCACGTGGTCGCCCTCGATGACCAGGTCATCCACCGCCGCCTGGAACACGGTCAGGTTGGCCTGGCCCTCGACGATGGCGCGGATCGCCATGCGGTACAGGTTGCGGTCGGCCTGGCAGCGGGTGGCGCGCACGGCCGGGCCCTTGGAGGCGTTGAGGGTGCGCCACTGGATGCCGGCGCGGTCGGCGGCATGCGCCATCGCACCGCCGAGGGCGTCGATTTCCTTGACCAGATGGCCCTTGCCGATGCCACCGATGGCCGGGTTGCAGCTCATCGCCCCCACCGTTTCGATGTTGTGGGTCAGCAACAGGGTGCGCACGCCGGTACGGGCCGCAGCCAGCGCGGCCTCGGTGCCGGCGTGGCCACCGCCGATGACGATGACGTCGTAACGATGGAAGGAATCGATCATGGGGGCTGTTCAGCAAGGGGCAGGCGCAGCCGGAGACGGCGCCGGGGTGGCGATTTTAGCGCCAATCGGGGCAGGGACGTTGGCGCCGGCCGGCCGGCGTCGAAATCAACCCTAAAGTTGGCAGGATTTTTGCAGATAACCCAATAGCACCCACCGTGGCTGGCGCCGCAGGCGCTGGTGACCGGAATTGGAACAGGGGCCGGTACAGGCGCACGGTGGGGAAGCAGAGGGGCCGGCAGTCGGGGGACTGTCCGGCCCTGTTTTTTGGGGTGGCTGGGAACGCGTCATCCACGCATGACGTGGATCTACTGCCCGCGCGCCCTGGTGTCCCCAACAACAAACGGCCCCGCAGTGCGGGGCCGTTCGTCTTTAAAGGTGCCGACATCCGACAGGGCCGGAACAGGGGGGATCCAGATGTTCCTGTCGGATATCGACGTAGAGCTGTTTGGGACGGGCCCTTAACGCTTTTGTCACTTTGTGACGCTGGCCGTCACCACCTGCGTAGATTGAGGCTTGGACCGTGTGAAATGCAAGATGGAACAAGCGTCAACTGTGCGCTATCTCTCACGATCCATGGCACGCCAGGGGGAACTGTTCATCCTCGGCGCACGCGGAGCCGGAGCCGGACGCGCCTGCGGCGGCGGCGAGGGGCGCTCGACCCGCTGTGCAGGCTGCGGCGGTCGACGCATCGAATCCATGTTGCGCCAGGGCGAGCCGCCACTGTTCTGGCGCGGCGGCGGTGGCGGGCGGTTTTCGCCGCCGTTGCCGGGACGCGGTGGCGGGCGGTGGTTGTGGTGCGGCGGGCGGTAGATCGGCCGCTGGTAGTACGGGCCGCCATAGCCGTAATAGCCACCGCCGCCGTAATACGGATAGCCGTAGCCGGACGGGTAGCCATACGGGTAGCGGTACTCCACCGACGGCGCGCCGTGGTAGTAACCGCCGCCGCGGCCACCGACATAGTCATAGGTGGTGCAACCGGTCAGGGCCAGCAGCAGGCCACCGGCAAGCATCAGGCGCGTTTTCATGATGGGTCCCCCCAGAGGACGGGTATGCAGGCAGCTTCAGCCGCCGGCGTTGAATCAGCCCTTAATTCCGCCGGCCAGGATGAATGGCGGTGTAGGCATGCATGCTGGCATGACCGATGGCGCCCTCGCCAGCGCGGGGCCATACGTTAATCTTGCGTCATGAGCGATTCACTGTTGCCCCGCGCTGATGACGTCCTCGCCGCCGCCGCGCGGATCGCGCCCCATGCCAGCGTGACCCCGGTGCTGCGCTCGCGCACGCTGGACGCGCTGGCCGGTGCGCAACTGGCGTTCAAGGCCGAGCACCTGCAGCGCGGCGGCGCGTTCAAGTTCCGCGGTGCGTGCAATGCGGTGTGGTCGCTCGACGCCGATCACGCCGGTGCCGGTGTGGTGACCCATTCCTCCGGCAATCACGGTGCCGCCTTGGCGCTGGCTGCCCGCACACGGGGCATTCCCTGCCATGTGGTGGTGCCCGAAGGGGCTGTGGCCGCCAAGCTGGCCAATATTGCCCGGCATGGCGCCACCCTCTGGCGCTGCCCGGCCACCATTGCCGACCGCGAGGCCACCTGCGCCAAGGTGCAGGCCGATACCGGCGCCACTCTGGTCCATCCGTACACCAACCCCGCGGTGATCGCCGGGCAGGGCACGGCCGCGCTGGAGCTGCTGCACAGCGAGGGGCCGTTCGACGTGCTGGTGGTGCCGGTGGGCGGTGGTGGCCTGGCCAGTGGCACTGCGTTGGCCCTGCAGCACGCCAGCCCGGGTACGCGGCTGGTGCTGGCCGAGCCGGCCGGTGCCGACGACACCGCCCGTTCGCTGGCGACCGGCAAGCGCCAGGAGGCATTTACCCCGGACACGATCTGCGACGGACTGCGCACGCTGATCGGCGCACCCAACTTCGCGCTGCTGCAGGCCGCGGGCGCCGAGGTCATCGTGGTTGACGATGCCGCCACCGTGGCGGCGATGCGCCTGCTGTGGGACGTGCTCAAGCAGGTGGTCGAGCCGTCCTCGGCGATCGTGCTGGCGGCGGTGCTTGCCCAGCCTGCACGCTTCGCCGGCCTGCGCGTTGGACTGGTGCTGTCCGGCGGCAATGTCGATCTGCCTGCGCTGCGTTGGGGAGCGCCATGAGCCGTGGCCGCCATCGCGAACGCACCGGCCTGTTCGGTTGGGTGTGGCGGTTGTTCGTACTGCTGGTGATCTGGCTGCTGGGCGTGACCGCCTGGATCGTCTGGGTCGGCGAGCGCGACCAGGCGGCCAAGGCGGACGCGATCATCGTGCTGGGTGCGGCGGCCTACGATGCCAAGCCCTCGCCGGTGTTTGAAGAGCGCATCCGCCACGGCCTGGATCTGTACGACGCCGGCTACGCACCACTGCTGATCTTTACCGGAGGCTACGGCGGCACCGGTGCGCGCTTCTCGGAATCGCAGGTGGCCCGGCGCTATGCCCTCAAGCACGGCATTCCCGATGAGGCGATCCTCATCGAGACCGCCTCGCGCAATACCGTGCAGAACCTGGTCGAGGCCAAGCGGCTGATGGACCAGCGCAAGCTGCATTCGGTGATCATCGTCAGCGACCCGCTGCACATGGCGCGCGCGCTGCGCCTGAGCAAGGCGCTGGGCATCCAGGCGTTGGCCTCGTCCACGCCCAGCACGCGCTTCCGCAGCTTCCATACCAGCTGGCGCTTCCTGGTGCAGGAGATCTACTTCTTCCACCGCGACCTGGTACGGCCGCCGTTGAGTTCACCGGCCAATACCTGAGCGGCTGCCGCTGCGCTCGCCGGGCATGGCCCGGCGCTACCCATAACGCGTGCCTGCCCGGGACCTGATTTTGGTAGTTGCCGACCTTGGTCGGCACGGGAAGCACAGCGCCGACCAAGGTCGGCATCTACCAGTGCGGATCGCGTGCCGACATCAGGTCTGCTTGCGCCGGATCGGGATCGCCGACACCGGCACGGACGCAATGTCATGCCCACCTTCGCGGATCGGCGCGCCCGGATCCGGCGCCCAGGCATGGGCGTAGATCACTTCCCAGCTGCTGGGCAGCGTGCCATCGGCACGGCGCATCGGTTCGTACGCCGCCGCTGCCGCCGCGAACCGCCCCCGGCCGGTCAACGTATGGCGGCGATCGACCCGTGCGTTGGTCGCGCCCATCGCGCGCAGCTCGCGCATCAACGAGGGCAGGTCGTCGTAGGTCAGGGTGAACAGGTCGCGGTCCAGTACTGGATCGCGGAAGCCGGCCATCATCAGCGCATCGCCGAACTGGGCGATCTGCGCGAAGCGGCTCACGTGCGGGCGGTCGTCGGCGGCGGCGAAGGCCTCGTTGAGCTCGACCAGCGTTTCCGGCCCGAACGTCGAACACACCAGCAGCCCACCGGGCTTGAGCACGCGGCGGAAACCGGCGAACACCGCTGGCAGGTCGTCCACCCACTGCAGGCACAGGTTGCTGAAGATCACATCGACGCTGTTGTCGGCCAACGGCAGCGCCGTGGCATCGGCGGCCAGGCGCTGGAACGGCTTCCACCAGCCGGCCTGGCGCTTGGCCTGGTCGAGCATCGGCAGTGCCACGTCCAGCGCGATCACCTGCGCCTTCGGCCAGCGCTTCTTCATCAGCGCACTGGCATGGCCGGTGCCGGCACCGATATCCAGCACTACCTCCGGCTTGCGTGCCTCCAGGTAGTCCAGCGATTCCAGCAGGCGCGACTGCACCTCGCGCTGCAGGGCGGCGGCAGCGTCGTAGCTGGAGGCGGCGCGGGCGAAGGCGCGGCGGACATGGCGGGCATCGAAGTGGGACGGCATTGCAGAAGTCTCTTAGAACGTACCGGGGTAGGCGCCGCCGTCGATCAGCAGGTTCTGCCCGGTGAGGTAACCGGCCTGTGCACTGCACAGGAAGGCGCAGGCGGCGCCGAATTCGTCCGGCGTGCCGAAACGGCCGGCGGGAATCTGCTGGCGGCGGCGTTCGGCCACCGCCTGCACGTCCCCGTCCTGGCTGGCGGCGTGGGCGAAGTTGGCGCGCAGGCGGTCGGTATCGAACTGGCCGGGCAGCAGATTGTTGATCGTGACGTTGTGGACGACGGTGCGCCGCGCCAGCCCGGCGACGACGCCGGTCAGGCCGCTGCGCGCGCCGTTGGACAGCGCCAGCGCGTCGATGGGTGCCTTCACCGATGACGAGGTGATGTTGACGATGCGGCCGAAGCCGCGCTCGATCATCGCGTCCACGGTGGCGCGGATCAGCGCGATCGGTGCCAGCATGTTGGCGTCCAGCGCGGCGATCCAGTCGTCGCGCTCGAACGTGCGGAAGTCGCCCGGCGGCGGGCCGCCGGCGTTGGTCACCAGGATGTCGACCTGCGGGCAGGCGGCCAGCGCCTGGGCGCGGCCCGCCTCGGTGGTGACGTCGGCGGCGATCGCACGTACTTCAGCGGCACCGGGCAGCGTACGCAGTTCTTCAGCCGCAGCCTGCAGCGCAGCGTCACCGCGGGCGACAATGACCACGTTCACGCCTTCGCGCACCAATGCGCGCGCGCAGCCCAGGCCAAGCCCCTTGCTGGCGCCGCAGACCAGTGCCCAGCGGCCGGAAATGCCCAGATCCATGCGTCAGTCCTGTACAAGCTTAGGAAGGCTCATTGTCCGCCATCGGCCGGTGACAGGCCGGCAACGAAGTGTTGCAGGGCGGCTGCAACGTCATCGGCATGGCCGAGGAAGGGCGCGTGGCCGCCCTGGCCGACGGTCAGCGACTGCCCGCCGGGCGCCAGCGCGGCAGCGGCCTGCATCGCCGCCGGCGAGACCAGACGGTCACGCTGGCCGGCAATCCACAGGCTGGGCTTGCCCAGTGCGGGCAGGGCACCGCGCAGGTCGGTGTTCTCCAGCAGCTGCAGGCCCTCGCGCAGTGCGCGTTCGGTGGGCGCTCCGCGTTCGACCAGGCGCTGGCGCAGGGTGCGCAGTTCCTCGCGGGCATGCGCCGAACCCATCACGTCCAGTGCCAGGAAACGTTCCAGGGTGCCACTGAAGTCCTGCGCGAGGTCACGACCGAACTGCTCGAATACCGATGGCTCCACCGCATGCGGCCAGTCATCACCGCGCACGAAGCGCGGCGTGGCGGCGATCATCGCCAGACCACGCACCTTCGGCAGCGTGGCCGCCGCGTGCAGCGCGAACAGGCCGCCCAGTGACCAGCCGCACCACACCGCCGGCGGCGTGGCCGCGGCAATGGCGTTGACCACGAACGGCAGGCGCAGCGGGGTGCTGTCATCGCGGCTGTGGCCATGGCCGGGCAGGTCGACCAGATGCAGCGTGAATCGATCGGCCAGGCGCTGCACCAGCGGCGCAAACACGCCGCCCTGCAGGGCCCAGCCGTGGATCAGTACCAAGTCCGGCCCATGGCCGGTCACTTCAATATGCATGGGGAACTACACGATCACTCAGGCCAGCGCCGGCAACGACGGCGGCAGCACTTCACGCGCGGCAAAGGCCACGCGGTCGCGTGCAACGGCGATGGCTTCGACCAGGCCGCGTACCTGCTCGGTGGTGTGCAGCGCGGACAAGGTGACGCGCAGGCGCGCCTTGCCTTCCGGCACGGTCGGTGGGCGGATCGCGCCGACCAGCCAGCCGGCCTGCTCCAGCGCCTGCGACATCGCCATGGCAGTGTGGTCGTCGCCACACAACAGCGGCTGGATCGGCGTTTCCGATGCCATCAGATCCAGCCCATGACGTCGCGCTTCGCTGCGGAACAGGGCAATCAGATCGGCCAGCTTCGCCCGCCGCCAATGATCGCGGCGGGCCAGGCGCACCGCTTCCAGTGCGGATGCCGCCAGCGCCGGCGCCATGGCGGTGGTGTAGATATAGGGGCGTGCGGTTTCGGCCAGGTGCTCGATCAGGTCTTCGCGGCCGAGCACCAGCGCGCCGGAACCGCCGAGCGCCTTGCCCAGGGTGACCAGCTGCAGCGGCACATCGTCCACGTCCAGGCCGGCGGTGGCGACCGCGCCACGACCATCGCCGAGCACGCCCACGCCATGCGCGTCGTCCACGTAGAACAGCGCCTGCTGCAGGCGCGCGACCAGCGACAGCGCACGCAGCGGCGCGATATCGCCATCCATGCTGAAGACACCGTCGGTAGCCAGCATCGCTGCGCCATCGGGCGCATGCTTGAGCTGGCGCATCGCACCTTCCGCGTCCAGGTGCGGGTAGCGGCGCAGGCGCGCGCCGGCCAGCCGGGTGGCATCGAGCAGACTGGCGTGGTTGAGCTTGTCCTGCACGCAGACATCGTTCTCTTCGCCCAGCAGCGCCTGCTGCACGGCCAGGTTGGCGGTGAAGCCACTGCCGAACAGCAAGGCACGCGGGTAACCGAGCCACTCGGCCACTTCGCGTTCCAATGCGTCGTGCAGCGCGTGGTGGCCGCAGACCAGGTGCGAAGCCCCGGCACCGGCACCTTCGCGCGCGGCGGCATCCTGCAGTGCGTTGACCACGCTGAACTGCTGGGCCAGGCCCAGGTAATCGTTGCTGCAGAAGCCGGTCAGCCAGCGCCCATCGACTTCCAGGCGCACACCATCGCGACGGGTGACCGTGCGCCGCGGGCGGCGACGGCCTTGTGCATCGCGCAACGCGCGCTGGGCTTGGAGGCGGGCGGTCAGGTCGGGGCGTGCCATGGCGGCTGGATGCGGCGACGGGGCGGCTAGGGTAGCGCGTTGCCGCGACGCCTGCTTGGCCGCCGGCTCAGGCCGCGTGGGCGCAGCCGCAGCCGGGGCCATCGGCGCTGATATCGGCATGCACGGTGCCGCCATGGTCATGACCGTCGGCGTCCACCTGCACCGCCATCGGCTGCAGGCCCAGGCGTGCGAACAGGGCCATGTCGCGCTCGCTCTCCGGGTTGCCGGTGGTCAGCAGCTTGTCGCCATGGAAGATGGAGTTGGCGCCGGCCAGGAAGCACAGCGCCTGCAGCTCATCACTCATCGCCTCGCGGCCGGCCGACAGCCGCACCATTGAACGCGGCATGGCGATGCGGGCCACGGCGATCATGCGCACGAACTCGAACGGGTCCAGCTCGGCACTGCCATGCAGCGGCGTGCCGGCCACCTGCACCAGCTTGTTGATCGGCACCGAATCGGGATGCGCCGGCAAGGTGGCCAGCGCCAGCAGCAGGCCGACCCGCTGCGCGCGTGTTTCGCCCATGCCGACGATGCCGCCGCAGCAGGTCTTCAGCCCCGCATCGCGCACATGGCCCAGCGTATCCAGGCGATCCTGGTACTGCCGGGTGTGGATGATCGACTCGTAGTAGTCCGGCGCGGTATCGAGGTTGTGGTTGTAGTAGTCCAGGCCGGCGTCCTTCAACGCGCGCGCCTGCTCGCCACTGAGCATGCCCAGCGTGGCGCAGGTTTCCAGGCCCAGCGCTTTCACCCCGGCGATCATTGCCGCCACCTTGGGGATGTCGCGGTCCTTCGGCGAACGCCACGCTGCACCCATGCAGAAACGCGAGGCACCGGCCGCTTTGGCTTGGCGGGCCCTGGCCAGCACCGCATCGGTGTCCATCAGTTTCTGTGCGTTGACCCCGGTGCTGTAGCGCTGCGCCTGCGGGCAGTACGCGCAGTCTTCCGGGCAGCCACCGGTCTTCACCGACAACAGCGTGGAGACCTGCACCTGGGCCGGGTCGAAGTGCTCGCGGTGGACGGCGGCGGCGCGGAACAGCAGTTCCGGGAAAGGCAGGTCGAACAGCGCCTGCAGTTCGTCGTGGTGCCAGTCGTGGCGGATGGCGGTTGCCATGGCGGGACCTTGGAAGGGCTGGAGCGAGGGCGCAGTTTGGGTGGGGCCGCAAACACTGTCAACCCAAGTAACGAAACGGCAGTTTACAGTGCGCCATCGCCCGGATCAAAGGCGATGGCGCCACGTTCGCCGCGACGCCCGGGCGGTGAGAATCCGCATGGACACGCATCGCGAAGAAGAGCGGCATCGCATCGCGGCGCTGACCGATAAGGACATCGCGTGGATCGATCAGCAGCAGCTTTCCCGGTGTGACGGTCAGTTCCGCAACGTTGCCCGTGTCGTGGGCACAGCGATGTCGCTGGACCCCGGCCGTCAGCCGGGAATTCCAGGTGTGATCTACGCAGGGTGTGTGCGCTGGTCGAGCGCTGCAGCGAAGTGTGCCGGGTCAGCTTTGCTTGAAGACGGTTCGCTGGCCGATCGTGCGGGTCTTGCTGGCGTCCGACCGGCCGAGGCCGGGAATCAGGAAATCGGCAGGGCTGCGGCCATGCCGGGTCTTCTCGGCAAGCCAGCGCGGCATCCGGCCACGGCCGGACCAGGTGTTGCGTTTGTTGTCCGGATCGCGGTACTTGGGCGCCACCTTGCCCAGCTTGCGCCGCGTGCCCCGTTTGCGGGCCGGCGCCGTGGTCTCGGCGGGCGCGGTGCCGATCAGTTCCTCGATCGTGTAGCCGCATTGCGCGGCGAAGGCGATCAGCTTGCGTCGGACAACGGCCGCCGGGCGGCGGCTGGCGACCAGCGCCCGCCGCTGCTCGGCCGCAGTCACAAGGGCGTTCAGTTCGCGCAGGCTCAGGTGTTCGACGTCGATTTTCATGCCGCGAAGGGTCCTGACATCGCGGCAGCCTGTCAAGCAGCGGACGATTCACCCAACCCGCCACTGCCGGCCGCAAATGGCCAGGCGCGGAGCGCGCCGTTCACCTACGCGCATGTGCTTGCTTCGCCGATGGGCAGCATCCACCTGCGGGGTGAAGCTGCGGCATGCGCATCCCAACAACCTTTACGCTTGGCGAACCGTTGCAGGCCGCCTTTCGCCTGCTGCTGCCCCTGCGCTGCCTGGTCTGCAGCGAGCCCGGCCACGACACCCTGGACCTCTGCGTCGCCTGTCTCGCCGATCTACCGTGGGCGGGCCGCGCCTGCCTTCGCTGCGCGCTGCCGCTACCGGACGAAGCCCTGCCCATCTGTGGCACCTGCCGTGACGAGCCGCCGTCGCAGACCGCTACCCACGCCAGTCTGTTGTACCTGCCGCCGGTCGACCAGCTGCTGGTCCGCTACAAATTCCACCAGGACCTGGCTGCCGGACGCCTGCTTGCGCAGTTGATGCTGCGCAACCCGCCGCCATGGTCGTGCGCGCCACTGGTACCCGTGCCATTGCACGGAAAGCGACTGCGCCAGCGCGGGTACGATCAGGCAGCCGAGTTGTGCCGGCTGCTGCGCCTGCCAATGTGGCGCGGGCTGTATCGTCGTCGCCATACCGCACCGCAGTCCGAACGCAGCGCCGAGCAGCGCCGCGACAACCTGTTCGACGCCTTCGATGTGCGCGGCGCCGTGCCGGCGCGGCTGACCATCGTCGACGACGTGATGACCACCGGCAGTACCGTGCTGGAGATTGCAGAAACGCTGCGGCTGGTGGGGGCTGAAGAAGTACGTGCATGGGTCTGCGCGCGGGTGCCGTGATCGCCCGTTTCATCCCCAGGGGCTAGGATGATCACCTACCCGGATCGAAGGAGTGGTCATGAATTCCCCTTTGTCTCCCTTGTGGTCGGCCGTAGGACGCAGCTGGTGGATCCTGCTGCTGTACGGTCTGGTCGCGCTGGGCTTCGGCGTCATCGCGATCGGCTGGCCGATGTCGGCGGCCATCGCGCTGGCGTGGACGCTGGGCGTGATGGCGATCGTGGAGGGCGTCATCAGCCTGTTGGCGCTGATCACTGGCGGCAGCGGCGCCTCGCGTGGCTGGCTGCTGCTGTACGTGGTCGCCTCGCTGGGCTTCGGCATCCTGGCGGTGATCAATCCGCTGGCCACCGCCAGCGTGCTGGTGCTGTTGCTGGCGGCATGGCTGCTGGTGGCAGGCATCTATCGCATCGTCTTCGCCATCCGCGTGCGCAGGCAGATCCAGGGTGAGTGGTTGCTGATTCTCAGCGGCGTGCTGGCCATCGTGCTGGGCCTGCTGTTCGCGGCCAACCCCTATGCAGGCGTGGCGGTGACCACGCTGTGGATCGGCATCGGCAGCCTGCTGTATGGCGTGCTGCAGGTGCTGGTGGCGTTCAAGCTGAGGAAGCTGCGCTGATGCGGGCCTGGAACAGAGGGGCGCTGCTCGGCGGCGGCCTCGCGGTGGTGCTGCTGGCGGGCTGCAACCGGCTGCTTCCGGCGGAGACACGGCATCCGCCGCGGGAGGGGGTGCAGGTGCAGATGCGTGAGGTCGATCCCGATGGCCGCGCTACCCTGCAGTGGCAAGGGCGCAGCATCGCCGTGAAAGCGCCGCCGATGCTCACCAGTGCCGATATCGTCGACGTGCGAGCGGCGTTGGACGCCGCGCACCAACCCGTACTGGAACTGACGTTCCGCAAGGAGTCCGCCGGCCGGTTGCTGCACGCGACCGAGGCCCTGGTGGGCAAGCAGGTGGCGCTTACCGTCGATGACCACGTGCTGTCCGTGGCCACCATCGCGGGCCCTTTTGGCGAGTCCATGCAGGTGGCCGGTACCAACATGAGCGTGGCCGAAGTGCACGACATGGCGCGCTACATCGTGCACGGCGGCCCTGCGCCGCCACAGCAGCGCTGAATCAGCGCTGCTTTCCTGCAAACCCGGCTTCGATCTCTTCCAGCGAGCGCCCCTTGGTTTCCGGCAGCCAGAATGCGGCCACCAGGAAGAACACGAACGTGCAGCCCGCCCAGAACAGGAACATGCTGGCGTAGCCGTAGTGTCCCACCGTCGGCAGGAAGATGGCGGCAATGGTGGTGGACACGAACTGGTTGATCAGCAGCGCGATGCTCATGCCGTTGGAGCGGATGCGGTTGGGCATCAACTCGGACAGCGCCAGCCACACGCACACGCCTGGGCCAACCGCGAAGAACGCCACGAATACCAGGATGCAGGCAGCGACGGCCCAGCCATGCGCGGGCGGCGGAATCGGGCCGATACGGGCCTGTTCGATGCGCAGCGGTGCCTGCACGGCGCTGGCCGGGTCGGCGAACGGATTGAGGTGCATCGTGCGGAAGAACGCGCCGATGACGCTGTCCGGCTGCACGGTGCCGGCGCGCTCGATACGCAGCTCGCGGTCGGTCAGGTTGTCGCTGCGCAGCGCGCGCACGTTGGTGAAGTCGCCATAGGCGTAGGACACGGTCAGCTGCAGTGGCCGGCCCTCGCGGTCGATGCCACCGGCAAGCCGCTGCCACTGCGCGTCATCCAGTACCAGTTGCAGGCCATCTCCACTTACTGCGGCCTGCAGGTGCGGCTGCACGTCGACGCGGCCCCGTTCGGCCTGGAAGAACAGCGTTGCTGCGGCCAGCAGGGCCACGCAGATGCCGCCACTGCCCAGCATCAGCAGGAACTTGCGACCCTTGCGGTCGACCAGCAGCAGCGCGACCACGGTCATCACCGCGTTGAGCAGCTTGATCGCCACGTCGGCGCCGTTGGCCACCGAGCCGGACAGGCCTGCCTGGTTGAGGATGTTGACCGCATAGGCCAGCACCGAGTTGATGCCGGTGGCCTGGGTGCAGGCCAGCACCACGCAGGCCAACACGAACGGCACTACGTAGCGGCGGCTGAGCAGCGGGTCACGCTTGCCGCTGCTGCTGCTCGATTCCGGAGCCTGGATCTGCGCCAGGGTGGGCTCGATGTCGGCAGCGGGCAGCACGCGCTGCAGGCTGCGGCGCGCATCATCGATGCGGCCACGACGCACCAGCCAGCGCGGTGATTCGGACAGCCAGAAGATGCCGGCGCAGAACAGCAGGCCCGGTGCCAGGCAGGTCCAGAAGATGGTGCGCCAGGCGTGGTCCTTCACCGTGAACAGCTCCTGCGCCTGCTGTGCGACCGGCAGCGAGCGCACCGACTCTGCGGCGGCGTCCACGGCATGGGCGTGGTACAGGCCGATCAACGCGGCCAGCACCAGGCCGACGGTCAGCAGCAGCTGGAACATCGCCGCGCCGCGGCCGCGTCGTTCCGGGCTGAGCACTTCGGCCAGGTACAGGGGAATGACCACGCCGATCAGGCCGCCGCTGACACCCTGCAACAGGCGGCCCAGCAGCAGCGGGGTGTAACCCGACGCCAGCGCCATGATCGGGATGCTGGCGGTGAACAGCACGCCGGCCAGCAGCATCGCGCCACGGCGGCCGATGAGGTCGGCGATCATGCCGGCGAACAGTGAGGACAGCACGCTGCCCAGCAGCACCGCAGCGACGACGAAGCCGAGCTGCTGGCTGCTGAGCTGCCAGGCGTGGCTGGCGGTGGCTTCAAGATAGGGCAGGGCGCCGGCGATGATGCCGATGTCGATGCCGTACAGCAGGCCACCGAGGCCACCGATGAAGAGCAGGTAACGTACGGGCCAGCGCGGGGCGGTGGAAGCGGGTACGGCAGGTGCAGTGGCTGCGGTCATCGGCTCGTTCCTGGACTAACGGGAGGGTGCGTGGCTGATGCAATGCGCTTGCGCGCCTTGAGTGCGGCATCCGGGCCGCATGGCGTGTGTCAGTCCAGATCGATCAATCGACCGCCCACCACGACCTGCTGCAGGCGCAGTTCCGCATCCAGCACCACCAGGTCGGCACGGGCGTCGGGCGCAATGCGGCCGCGATCGCCCAAGCCCAGGTAATCGGCCGGGAAGGTGGACACGCGCTGCGACGCGTCAGCCAGATCCAATCCCACCTGCACCAGGTTGCGCAGCGCCTGGTCCATGGTCAGCGCGCTGCCGGCCAGCGAGCCGGTGGCCAGGCGCACGCAGCCGCCGCACTTGTGTACGCGCTGCTCGCCCAGTGCGTACTCGCCATCGGGCATGCCGGTGGCGGCGGTCGCGTCGGTTACCGCATACAGGCGCGGAATCGCGCGTGCGGCCAGACGGATCACGCCGGGGTGGATGTGCTGCAGGTCGGGAATGATCTCGGCGTACCGGGCATGCGCCAGGGCAGCGGCGGCGATGCCCGGCCGGTAGTGGTCGACGCCGGTCATGCCGTTGAACAGATGGGTGAAACCGGAAGCGCCGGCCTGCAATGCGGCCACGCCTTCCTCGTAGGTGCCTGCACTGTGGCCGAGCTGCACGCGGATGCCGAGTGCGGACAGCGCGGGGATCAGTGCGGTGTGCTCGCCGATCTCCGGCGCCAGCGTCATCACCCGGATCGGTGCCAGCGCGTGCAGCTGCCGCACCAGCGCCATCGTCGCCTCGATCGTACGATTGGGTTGTGCGCCCAGCCGCTGCGGGCTGATGAAGGGGCCTTCCAGGTGCACACCGGCGATGCAGGCGGCATCGGCATCGGGCGCTGCCATCGTTGCCGCAACGCCCTGCAGCGCGTATTCGATCTCGTCCAGGCCAGCGGTCATGGTGGTCGCCAGCAGTGTGGTGGTACCAAAGCGCGCATGGGTGCGGGCGATGGTGCGGGCCACGTCGCCGCCCTGCATCAGGTCGACGCCGGCCGCGCCATGCACGTGCAGGTCGATGAAGCCGGGCAGGATCACCGACAGCTGCGGGTCATCGCCGCCGCTGTGGTCATCTACCTGCAGCTGGCGCACGTGTGAATCGAACTGGACCTGGCCGCGACGCCAGCCCAACGGGGTGAGGATGCGGCCGTGCAGGGAGCGGGTGTCGGTCATGCGGGGGGCTCGGCGATGATCACTTCGATGCCCAGCCGCTGCAGCCCCTCGCGGGTCGCGTCGTCGATGCCGGCGTCGGTGATGATGGCGTGGATCTGATCGAGGCGGGCGATGCGGTGCAGGCTGACGCGTCCGAATTTGGAGGCGTCGGTGAGCACCACGATGCGCCGCGCGCGTTCGACCATGCGGTGGTTGAGGCGGGCTTCGGCTTCGTCGTGGGTGGTCAGGCCGAACTGCAGGTCCAGGCCATCCACGCCCAGGAACAGCGTGTCGAAGCTGTAGGAGTTGAGGCTGGCTTCGGCCTGGCTGCCCTGCAGCGACAGCGATTGCTGGCGCAGCAGTCCGCCGGTCAACAGCACGGTGATGCCGGCCGCGTTGGCCAGTTCCCAGGCGATGTTCAGGCCGTTGGTCATCACCGTCACATCGCGGTGTCCGCGCAGGTGGCGGGCCAGGGTCATCGTGGTGGAGCCGGAGTCGATGATGATGTTGTCACCGGCCTGCACCAGGCGCGCGGCCGCCGTGCCGATGGAGTCCTTCAGCGGCAGGTTCAGCGCATCCTTTTCATGGATGTCCTGCTCCTGCGGCGGCGTTCGCACCAGGGTGGCACCACCGTGGGTACGCGTGGCCAGCCCCTGCGATTCGAAGTGGGTCAGGTCGGCACGGATGGTCACCGCCGACACGCCGAAGCGCTCGACCAGATCGGCCACCTGCACCGAGCCGTGCTCGATCAGCAGCTGCAGGATCTGTTGCCGGCGGGAGCGGGTGTTGCGCATGGCCATTCTCGGTTTCGCAGGGAAAGGTAGAGATTAGCCGTTCGCAAGATCGGCGGCAGCCGGACTTGCGTTGTGCTTGCGGGTTCCCGCCTGGTTGGCGCTGCAGGCGCGGGCGTATTCGCCCAGGCACAGGCCGATGCGATGCTGCACCAGGGCGGTAGGCGTATTGGCCAGGGTGCCCTCGCGCACGGCGCGGTACTGCTCCGGCAGGTACTGGCTGAGCAGCACCAGCGGCGGCGCGTGCTGTTCCAGGTTGGCGAACAGGGTGTGCACGGCCTGCACCAGCGCCGGCTCGCCCCAGTAGTAGCGGCAGCGGTCGCTGAAGGAATAGCTGCGCAGCAGGCGCAGGGTCGCTTCGTCGCCCTGGTAGTAGGACTGCCAGGACTTCGGCTGCGCCACCATCACCTCGTCCAGCACCTGCGGCAGGCGCGAGCACTGCGCGGCCGGCAGCAGCTCGGCTTCGATGGCAGCCAGTGCGAACAGCGCTTCGCGGTAGGCGAAGGTGGCCGCGGGGCCGACCTTGAGGATGGCGAAATGGTCGCGCACCAGCGCATGCAGGCCGCTTTCGCGCTGGTAGTCGGTCGAATGCGCCTCGAACACGATGCGCGGCTGCTGTTCGAGGAAGTCGGCCAGCTCGCTGGCGGCGGCCGCGTCGTACTCGTGCACGCTGCTGTGGTCGAAGTCCACGCCCGGCTGCACCACCATGGCCAGCACACGCTGCCATGCATCGCGCAGCAGCGGGGTGTCGAAGGCCTGCCGGTGGATGGCCAGGGTCTGCGCAGCGGCGGCCGGGGTGGTCACCTGCAGGCCACCGGCCAGCGAGGCTTCGCCACCGGGAATCGGCACTTCGGTACCGATGACATAGACCGGCGGCGGCAGGCCGTGCTCGGCGGCGGTGCGCTCGGCGATCTCGGCCAGCTCGGCCGAACGTGCAGCAACGATGGCATCGGGCAGCGGCACCGGGTCATCGGCGCAGGACATGCTGCAGTCCAGGTGGATCTTGTGGAAACCCGCGGCGACGTAGGCCTCGATCAGCACGCGCGCATGGGTCATCGCTTCGGCGGCCGGGCGCTTCTGCCAGGCGTTCGGGCCAAGGTGGTCACCGCCGAGGATCAAGCGCTCGCGCGGGAAGCCTTCCTCATCGGCCAGGGTACCGACGTAGTCGCGGTACTGCGGCGGGGTCATGCCGGTGTAGCCGCCGAACTGGTCGACCTGGTTGGAGGTGGCTTCGATCAGCAGCACGGTATCGTGCGCCAACGCCACGTGCATGGCCGCGCGCAGCACCTGTTCGTTGCTGCAGCAGACGCTGTACAGGCCGACGTTGTGGCCGGCGCGGTGGGAGGCAAGCAGGGTCTGCAACGGGGACATGGTCAAGCTCCGGACATCAGGAAAACGAGGGTTGGCAGGCCAGCAGGGCGGCACCGCGTGCACCACCGGCATCGCCGAAGCGCGGCGGCACGATGGGCGGCACCTGCACGCCGTTGAACAGATGCGCGGCGATGGCCGCCGGCAACAGCTGGTACAGCGGTGTGTACCGGGACAGGCCGCCACCGAGCACGATCACGTGCGGGTCCAGCGCCAGCACCAGGGCGGCCAGGCTGTGGCCGAGCAGGTCGCGATGGATGTCCAGCGCCTGCCGTGCACGCGCATCGCCGGCCTCGGCCAGGGTGACCACCACGCTGGCATCGGCAGCGCTGCCACCGAGGTGACGCTCGATCATCGCCAGGCCACTGCCGGACACGTAGCGCTCCACGCAGCCTTGCAGGCCACAGGCGCAATCGATGAGCGGCAGGCCATGACGCTGCAGCAGGTGGCCCGGCACGCTCCAATGGCCCCATTCGCCGGCCAGGCCGTTGAAGCCGGACAGCAGGCGTCCCTGCAGGCAGAAGCCGCCACCGGCACCGGTGCCGAGGATGGCGCCGAACATGCTGGGGTAGCCATCGGCGGCGCCGCCGTGCGCCTCGGAGAGCGCAAAACACTGCAGGTCGTTGCCGAAATGCAGCGGGCGCTGCAGGCGTGCCTGCAGATCAGCCGCCACGCATTGACCGGTCAGCGCAGGCACATTGGCGCTGAGCTGGCGGCCGTTGCGACGATCACGCACGCCGGGCAGGGCGATGCCGATGGCCGCATCGCTGCGACCCAGCGCAGCATCGGCTTCAGCAACCAATGTCACCACCGCCTGCAGGAAGCCGTCGTAGTCGCCCTGCGGGGTAGCCACGCGGCGGCGCCAGGTGACCTGCATCGCCGCATCGCACACCACCAGCTCGATCTTGGTGCCGCCGATGTCGATACCGTAGCAGGCGTTGGCGATCAGCTCAGCCATGGTGGATGGTGACACCCTTGACCACGCGGTTGACGGTGCCGTCCGGGAATGGATTGTCGGGGGTCAGGCCGAGTGCAGCCGAACGCTGCAGCGCGTACAGCTGCGCAAAGCCCAGCCACACCGGCGCCAGCCACGGGTCATCCAGGGCAGGCACGGTGAGGGTGTAGTCATCGTCGGCGCCGATATCCGAATGCGGGCCGATCGACAGCACCTGGCCGGCCACGCCGTCGCGGCGCAGTTCTTCCAGCAGGTCCTGCTCATAGCGGCGCGCCAGCGGCTGCACGCTGCGCAGCACGACCACCAGGGTGCTGCCGTCCAGCGTGGACTTCGGTCCATGGCGGAAGCCGAGCGGGGTGTTTGCCAGCGCCAGCACGCGGCCGGCGGTGAGCTCCAGCACCTTCAGCGCAGCCTCGCGCGCCAGTGCTTCCAGCGGACCGCTGCCAAGGTAGATGACCCGGTTGAACGGGCGCTGCGCCAGCGCGGCCACAGCTGCATCCCACTGCGCCTGGCCTTCGCGGGCCAGACCGGCAATCTGCTGCAGGCGTGCGATGCGCGCATCCCACGGCGAACGGTCGAACATGGTCAATGCCGCCAGCAGCATGCAGGTCAGGCTGCTGGTCATGGCGAAGGCGCGGTCGCAGCTGGCCGACGGCATCAGCAGGGTGCAGGTGTCGGCACGGCCGGCGCCACGGCGGGCCAGCTCGCCCTCGGCATTGCAGGTGATGTCCAGGAAGCGCGCATCGTCCACGTCACTGCGCACGCGGTCGACGGCGGCAACGCTTTCGGGGCTGGAGCCGCTGCGGCCGAACGACACCAGCAGGGTCGGGCGATCGCGCTGCAGGTACAGCGCAGGATGGGTGAGCAGGCTGGTGGTATGCACCACGCGCACCTCGGCCGGCCACTGCGCGTTGATGGCATCGGCCACCATTTCAGCGATGAAGCCGGAACTGCCGGCGCCGGTGAACAGCACGCGCTGGTTCGGGTCGTTGAGGCTGTCGCCGAGGAAGGCCTGCAGGCGGTCGCGGGCACGCGACAGATCCTGTGCAAGGGCTTCCCACAGCGCCGGCTGCTGGGCGATTTCGGTAGCGGTATCGGCTCCGCCGCGGCGCTGCCAGGCGGACACATCGGAAAGCAGGGTGACGTCCATTCGGAGGTTCCAGTTGGGCCAGCGCACCATCTGCGTTTTCTTTCGAAATGTCAAATACCGAAAGTAAAAAGAAAGATATCGCGGTGATGACTTTCCCCGCACGGCATGACTCTGGAAACGAAAGAAACCGCCGGATGCCGTATCGCACAATGCTTAACAGGCGGCTGCAAGCGGTTACACAAAGTATTGCAACGCAACAACTTTCGTTTCATCTAAATATATCTTCCTTTTTCCTTTCAATTTGTTGACATCTTTCGAATCGCTGCCCTAGAGTCGGCCCAACCGCTTTCGAAACGCCCGGTGAACGGGTTGGGAGTCCGTGTGGAAATCTGCGTTCGTCGTTCGCCACTGCTGCTGGCCCTGTTGCCGGCACTGCTGTCGGCGTCCCTGTCGGCCCAGGCCGCACCGGTCGGCAACCTGCGCTCGGTCAGCGCCAGTGCCAGCACCGACGGTGTAGATGGCTGGGACCTGCAGACCGACAACGGCACGCGCATCCGCATTGAACTGCCGGCCACCGACATCATCCGCGTACAGGCCGGCCGCAACGGCAAGCTGACCGGTGCCGGCGACAAGGCCGCGCCGATCGTGCTGCCGCAGCCCAAGGCCAACGTGCAGGCACAGCTGGAAGAAGACGCGCAGGAGATCCGCGTGCGTACCGCTGCACTCGTGCTGCATGTGCAGCGGCAGCCGTTGCGCCTGCGCCTGGAGCGTCTGGACAACGGCCAGCCCACCGCGCTGTGGCAGGAACTGCAGCCGCTGGACCTGGATGCCGCGCAGAGCGTGCAGGTGCTGTCCTCGCAGGCCGATGAAGGCTATTACGGCGGTGGCCAGCAGAACGGCCGCTACCAGTTCAAGGGCCGCGAACTGGACGTCTCGTACTCCGGCGGCTGGGAAGAGGGGGATCGCCCGAGCCCGGCACCGATGCTGCTGAGCAGCCGTGGCTGGGGCATGCTGCGCAATACGTGGAGCGATGGCAGCTACGACCTGCGGCAGAGCGACCAGGCCACCCTGCTGCATCGCGAAGACCGCTTCGATGCGTACTACTTCGTTGGCGCCGACCTGCCGAAGCTGATCGAGCGCTACACCCAGCTGACCGGCCGCCCGAACATGGTCGCGCGCTGGGCGCTGTCCTACGGCGATGCCGATTGCTACAACGACGGCGACAACAGCAAGAAGCCCGGCACCGTGCCCGAGGGCTGGAGCGACGGCCCGACCGGCACCACGCCGGATGTGATCAACAGCGTGGCCAAGCAGTACCGCGCCAATGACATGCCCGGCGGCTGGATCCTGCCCAACGATGGCTATGGCTGCGGCTACAAGCAGTTGCCGGAGACGGTGAAGGGCCTGGCCGGGTACGGTTTCCGCACCGGCCTATGGACCGAGAACGGCGTCGACAAGATCGCCTGGGAAGTGGGCAAGGCCGGCAGCCGCGTGCAGAAACTGGACGTGGCCTGGACCGGCAAGGGCTACCAGTTCGCGATGGATGCCAACCGGCAGGCGTTCAACGGCATCCTCGACAATTCCGATTCGCGCCCGTTCCTGTGGACGGTGATGGGCTGGGCCGGCATCCAGCGCTATGCCGTGGCCTGGACCGGCGACCAGAGCAGCAGCTGGGACTACATCCGCTGGCATGTGCCGACCCTGGTGGGTTCGGGCCTGTCCGGCATGGCCTACGCCAGTGGCGATGTGGACGCGATCTTCGGCGGCAGCGCCGAGACCTTCACCCGCGACCTGCAGTGGAAGGCGTTCACCCCGGTGCTGATGGGCATGAGCGGCTGGTCGTCGAATGCGCGCAAGCACCCGTGGTGGTACGACGAGCCCTACCGCAGCATCAACCGCGATTACCTGAAGTTGAAGATGCGCCTGACCCCGTACATGTATGGGCTGGTGCATGAGGCCGCACAGACCGGTGCACCGCCGGTGCGTGGCCTGATGTGGGACAACCCGCGCGATCCGCACGCGCAGGATGAAACCTACAAGTACCAGTTCCTGCTCGGCCGCGACCTGCTGGTTGCACCGGTGTACCGCAGCCAGGCCGCCAGCCGTGGCTGGCGCCGCGACATCCACCTGCCCGCCGGCGGCTGGATCGACTACTGGGATGGCCGCCGCGTGCAGGCCGCCGCCGATGGCCGCCAGCTGGACCGCCAGGTGGATCTGGCCACGCTGCCGGTGTTCGTGCGTGCCGGTGCGATCCTGCCGATGTACCCGTCGATGCTGTTCGACGGCGAGAAACCGCTCGATGAAGTGACCTTCGACCTGTATCCGCAGGGTGATTCGCAGTACACGCTGTACGAAGATGACGGCAACACCCGCCGCTACCAGCAGGGCGAATCGAGCACGCAGCGGATCAGTGTGCAGGCGCCGGCACAGGGCAGTGGCCCGGTGCAGGTGCAGATCGATGCGGTGCAGGGCCAGTACAACGGCCAGCTGGCACAGCGCCGCTATGGCCTGCGCGTGCTCAGCCGGCAGGCGCCGCGCGCGGTGCAGGCCGCTGGCCGCGCGCTGCCGGCGCTGGCCGACGCGACCGCATTCAACAACGCCAGCGAGGGCTGGTACTTCGATGCCAAGGAGCGTCGCGGCACCCTGCATGTACGCACCGCGGCGCAGGACATCCGCCAGCCGCTGCAGCTGCAGCTGGACTTCGCCGTCACCGCCGCGGCCGCCGACGATGCCTATCCGGCCGCACCGGTGCTGGGCCGCGAACTGCCGGCCGACAGCCTGCTGGTGGTCAACCGCCCGGCCGAAGAACCCGGCCATGCGCTGGAAAATGCCTTCGATGATGATCCGGCCACCTGGTTCCGCAGCGTGCGCAACCAGGCCGTGCGCACCGGTGCCCATGAGTGGGTGATCGGTTTCGGCGAACGGAAGATGATCGACGGCATCGACATCGCGCCGCGCAATGACAAGAACTGGAAGCACGGCCAGGTGCGCGACTACGAGGTGTACCTGGGCGACAGCAATGGCGAGTGGGGTGAACCGATTGCCCGCGGCCACCTGCAGCTGAAGGAAGGCACGCAGCGCATCGACTTCCCGGCCCACGCCGGCCGCCTGCTGCGCTTCCGCGTGTTGAGCGTGCAGAACCCCGAAGGTGACGGTGCCTCCAGCACCGATCCGATGGTGACCGCTGCACAGGGCAGTGCGCGTGCCTTCGACGCGCTGCAACCGCGCGACGTCGGCCCGATTGCGCTGTCCACCTTCCACATCCTCGAACACCAGGAACCGGAGCGACCGGCCCGGCAGCGCTATCTCTCCGAGCTGCCGGTGCCGGCCGCGCTGGCCAGCCAGGTGCACGCCGACAAGGCGTTCAGCGGCGACGCCGGCATGCGCATGAACGGCCTGCAGTTCCGCCGCGGCCTGGGCGTGTCCGCCAACAGCCGCATCGACCTGCGCCTGCAGGGGGGCTGGCGCCTGCTGCGTGCCGACCTCGGCATTGACGACGCCTGCCGCACGGCCGGTGGCCTGCAGTTCCAGGTCTGGGGCGACAACCGCCTGCTGTATGACAGTGGCCTGGTGAAGGCGCCCGGCGTGGTCAAGCCGGAGCTGGACATCCGTGGCCTTTCCACCCTGAGCCTGCGCACGCTGGGTGCGCAGGGCAGCCAACCCGCCCAGGTCTGTGCCAACTGGGCCAACGCCGTGCTGATCGGCCAGGAGGGCGACTCCGCCAGCATCGTCGCCCCATGACCGCCACGTAACACCGCTCCTCCCCCGCCCATTCCGACTACGGCTTCACCACGACGGTGGGAGCCGTGGCCCGGGAGCGTTTTGCCCGCCGATCCACCATTCGCGCCGCACCCCTGCCAGGAGAGAACCCCGATGTTGCCCGCCCGCCACCACCGCCCCCCCTGTCGTTCGATCGCACCGTTGTCGCTGGCCATCGCCGGCGTGCTGCTGTCGGTCGCCGTTCCTGCCTTCGCCCAGGAGAGCAAGGACAAGGCCACCGACCTGGCCCGCATCGAGGTCACCGGTTCCAACATCCGCCGCACCGACGTTGAAACCGCCTCGCCGGTGCAGGTGATCAGCAAGCAGGACATCCAGAACATGGGTGCGCGCACGCTGCTGCAGGTACTCGACAACCTGCCGGCCGCCCGGCCAGCGCAGCAGGATTCGCGCTCGCTGTTCACCGGCTCCGACGGCGCTTCGCAGGCCAACCTGCGCGGCCTCGGCGCGCAGGGCACGCTGGTGCTGTTGAATGGCCGCCGCCTGTCGTACTACGGTGCGCCGGCGGGCTTCCAGACCCAGTTCGTCAATATCGATGCGATTCCCGCCGCCGCCATCGAACGCATGGAAGTGCTGACCGACGGCGCCTCGGCGGTGTACGGCACCGACGCGGTGGCCGGCGTGATCAACGTGATCACCAAGCGCAACTTCCAGGGCGCGGAGATCAGCTTCACCAACGACACCTCCTCGCGCATCGATTCCTACGGCGAGCGCCAAGCCAGCATCACCGCCGGCTTCGGTGACCTCACCGAGAACCGCTTCAACATCTACGGCGCGGTGAACATGTACCGCCGCGACGCGATTCCGCTGGCCGACTTCTATGACAAGCGCCCGGACCAGTACTACGTCAACAACCCCAACTACCTGAACAACCTGCGCCTGGGCGTGGGCAGCAAGCCGGGTGAGTTCAACCCGGGCAGCTATTTCGCGTTCGATCCGGTCACCGGCCGCCGCGTGCAGGAAGCCGCGCCGGGCTGCAGGAACGTGCTGACCACTGAAGCGGCCGGCCCGCGTTGCGTCTGGGAAACCTGGATGAACAACGAGATCGACGCCGGCGCCAAATCCGAACGCAACACCGCCTACCTCAACGGCACCTTCCTGGTGGGCGACAGCACCGAGATCTTCGCCGAGGCCACCTATACCGATATCGACCTGCGTGCCAACGGCGGTACCCCGCGCAGCTATGGCACCACCACCGGCAACCCGACCAGCTGGTTCTCGCGCGATACCGGCAACAACGTCAACCAGTTCCTGTATCCATTCCTGGGCCCGAACAACGAGTACAACCACGCCAGCCCCGAGCTGAAGGCCATGATGGGTGGCGTGGTCGGCCTGCAGTATCTGCTGCAGGATGCCGGCGCCAACTACTTCGGCCAGCGCAACACCGACAAGAGCTACCGCGTGCTGACCGGCGCGCGTGGCAACTTTGGTGACTGGAACTGGGAGACCGCGTTCGCCACCGCCGGCACGCACTCGACCACCTACCAGACGATCAACGTCAACGTGAAGGGCTTCGAGAAGGCCTTCGGTCCTTACAGCATCGACCCGGGCACGGGCCGTGTGATCATCTCCGATCATCCGGCGTACCAGTTCGGCCAGATCAGCGAGGCCAACGCCGCGCTGATCCGCGAAGCGTTCCCGACCTTCGACATCCAGTCGTGGACGCGCCTGCATACGCTGGACGGCAAGATCGAAGGCCCGCTTTTCCAGCTGCCGGCCGGTGACATGCGCGCCGCGTTCGGCTTCAACGCCAGCCGCGAAACCTTCTACACCCCCGGCAACGCCGACGCGGCCGCCGGCCTGATCACCCAGCAGGGTGGCTCGTGGTTCGATGGCGCGCGCAACACCTATGCGCTGTTTGCTGAAACGGTGGCACCGATCACCGAGAAGCTGGAGCTGGATGCGGCCGTGCGCGTGGACAAGTACCCGAACTTCAGCGCCAACGTCGCGCCGAAGATCGGCTTCAAGTACCAGGCATTCGACCAGCTGATGCTGCGCGGTACCTATTCCACCGGCTTCCGCGCCCCTAGCCTGGCCGAGTCCGGCAACGGCGGCGTGTACGCGCAGCTGGGCGGCTACCGTGATGAACTGCGCTGCGCCGAGACCAACGCCATCGCCAACCTGCTGCTGAAATCGCAGCGCGGCGGCGATGTCGACCTGGGCAAGAGCCTGCTCAACGTGGACTGCAGCCGCACCGTGGCCCGCATGACCCAGCCGAACCAGGACCTGAAGCCGGAGAAGGCGAAGATCGCCACGCTGGGCTTCGTCTACGAGCCGGCCACCTGGCTGTCGGTGTCGGCCGACTACTGGTTCATCTACCGCGACAACGAAATCGTTGCCCCGGACTACCGCCGCGCCGAGGACATCATCTCGTCCACCCGCTCGCCGATCACCGACAGCGACCGCGCCAACCTGGCGCAGCTGGCGGCGATGTGCGCCGACCCGGCCAGCGGTGTGAGCTGCCCGGGAACGCTGCCGGGCTACTCGGCCGGCAACGTGGCCAGCGTGGTGGGCCAGTACAAGAACCGCGGCAAGACCCTGATCGATGGCTTCGACATCGATGCGCGCAGCCGTTTCTCGCTGGGTGAGTGGGGCGGGCTGAACATCGGCCTGGCCGCCACCATCGCCAACCGCAACCGCTTCTACATGGATGAACAGAACGGCTGGTACTACGGCGACGTGGTGGGCTACTACAACAACCCGCGC
Organism: Stenotrophomonas sp. SI-NJAU-1; assembly: GCF_020883215.1. NCBI lineage: Bacteria > Pseudomonadati > Pseudomonadota > Gammaproteobacteria > Lysobacterales > Lysobacteraceae > Stenotrophomonas > Stenotrophomonas sp. SI-NJAU-1. The sequence continues at coordinate 4,178,073 of NZ_CP086598.1, read as the reverse complement.
CTGCGCGCGACGCTGAATGCCGACTGGACCTACAAGCAGGTCACCACCAGCATGTTCGTCAACTACGTGGGCGGCACCAAGTGGGCCACCGACCAGATCGACGAAGAGGACAACAACAAGGAAACCTGCACCGGCGGTTACCTGGCCCTGGAAAAGAACAAATGCGATGGTGCACCGTCGTGGTGGACCGCCAACATGAGCGTCACCTGGCGCCCGGACGATGCGTGGAACCTGAGCTTCACCGTCAAGAACCTGTTCAACCGCCTGCCGTTCTACGATCCCAACAGCTTCCTGGGTGACTCCAGTGACTACGCCACCATCTTCGGTCGTGGTTACAGTGTGACCATCGGCTACCGGTTCAAGTAATTCCGTTTGCGTGACCAGGCGCGCCGGCCAAGGCTGGCGCGCCTTCAAGAGGAGAGTGTTTGCCATGAAGCGTAGGGAATTCATCGCGGCCAGCGCCGCTGTCGCCGCCAGCAGCCTGCTGCCGCAGACCCCGGCATGGGCACGTGGCCGCAAGGTACGCCTGGCCGTGATCGGTACTGGCATGCGTGGCCTGGTGCTGCTGAAGGAACTGGTGCGCCGCGACGACGTGGAGGTCGTTGCCCTGTGCGATATCGAGCCGATCATGCTCGGCCGCGCCGTGGAGATGGTCAGCAAGGCGGGCAAGCCTGCGCCGAAGACCTACGGCCAGGACCGCGACATCAACGCGTGGAAGCGCCTGCTGGAGCAGAAGGGCATCGATGGCGTGATCATCGCCACGCCGTGGGAGTACCACGCACCGATGGCCATTGCCGCGATGCAGGCCGGCGTGGCCGTGGGCTGCGAAGTGGTGGCCGGCATCACCCTGCAGGACCACTGGGACGTGCTGAAGACCCAGCTGAGCACCGGCACCCCGTACATGCTGCTGGAAAACGTCTGTTACCGCCGTGACGTGATGGCGGCCCTGCAGATGGTGCGGCAGGGTCTGTTCGGCGAACTGGTGCACCTGCAGGCCGGTTACCAGCACGACCTGCGCGGGGTGAAGTTCAACTCCGGCGACCCGAACCAGCCCTACGACAGCGGCGTCGAGTTCGGCCCCAAGGGCTGGAGCGAAGCACGCTGGCGCACCGAACACTCGGTGGAGCGCAATGGTGAGCTCTACCCCAGCCACGGCATCGGCCCGTGCGCGATGTATACCGGCATCAACCGCGGCAACCGTTTCACCCACATCAACGCATTCGCCACCAAGGCGCGTGGCCTGCACGAATACACCGTAGCCAAGAGCGGCGGCACCACCCATCCGAGCACCAGGGTGAAGTTCAAGCTCGGCGACATCGTCACCACCACGCTGGCCTGCGAGAACGGCGAGACCATCCTGCTGCAGCACGACACCTCGCTGCCGCGCCCGTATTCGATGGGTTTCCGCGTGCAGGGCACCAAGGGCCTGTGGATGGACGTGAACCATTCGATCCACATCGAAGGCCGCAGCCCACCGCACCAGTGGGAAGAGTTCAAGAAGTACCAGGACCAGTACGAACATCCGCTGTGGAAGCAGAATGCCGACACCGCTGCCAGCGCCGGCCATGGCGGCATGGACTGGTTCGTGATCCATGCGTTCGTGGAAGCGCTGAAGGCCAATGCGCCGATGCCGATCGACATCTACGACGCAGTGACGTGGAGCGCGATTACCCCGTTGAGCGAGCAGTCGATCGCCAACAGTTTCCAGACGCTGGAGTTCCCGGACTTCACGGCGGGCCTGTGGCAGAAGCGCAAGCCGATCTTCGCCTTCGACGGCAAGTACTGACCTGTACACCAACGGTAGCGCCGGGCCATGCCCGGCGTTGCTGCCCGCACCAGCGCATTCGAACCCATGGAGCCGAGCCATGCTCGGCTGCTTCTCCTACCGCCTACACTAGGGCCCCCATCACCGGCGGAGCCCCAGACCATGGCATGGCAGAAGATCAGCGACCTGCCGCACCAGCGGTTCATCGGTCCGTATGGCATCGAGTTCTGGCGCATCCACCAGGGCCAGGTCTTCCACCAGGGCCGATTGCTGCGCAGGGCCGATGCAGCAAGTTTCGAGTTCAATCCAGCTCACTATTTCATCGGCCGCGACGCGCATGCGGTCTACCACGCGTGGACCCGGCTGACCGCCATCGACCGCGAAAGCTTTCGCCAATGTGGCGCGTACTGGCTGGACAACCGCGCCGTCTACTTCGAGCACGAGACCTCGCTGAAGGCGCTGGCCGAGGCAGATTGCACGACGTTCCGCGATCTCGGCGGCGGCTATGGGGCCGATGACCAGGGCGGCTGGTACTGCGGCCGGCGGATGAAGCACTGTCGGCGTGGCGACCTGCTGCAAGGGGTGCAACAGGAGCCGCTGTACGCCTTCGATGACAGCAACGTCTACTGCGACGGGAAGCCGCTGCCCGGGGTGGATCGCGCGCGCTGGCGGTTGTTGGACGGGCACTTTTCGGGTGATGGCAGCCGCGTTTACTACCTGGAGCGGAAGCTGCCCCGGGTGGATGTGGTGTCGTGGCGCAGGCTGGAAGGAAACTGGTCGCGGGATGCGCGCAGTTGTTCCGGATGAACCTGATCGAGAAGGATCCGATGCTGCGGGCGCTGCATGGAGTCGTGTGACTGGCCGGACGAGCGAGCAATCGACCTGCCAAGCCAACGTGCGCCCGCCGAAGCGTTCTGCGGGTAGCCTTCGGGGGAGGGGAAGATGGCGCGCCCGGAGGGATTCGAACCCCCGACCAATGGCTTCGGAAGCCACTACTCTATCCGGCTGAGCTACGAGCGCGTGGTGGAACCGCCGCGCCGTCGGCCAGGGCCGGGGCGGGCATCGCAACGCAATGAGGCGGTGCGGGATGGGCATTCTATCCAGTTTCGCCGCACAAATCTCCCCCCGCCGGCAAAGTCGGTCCGAAGGCACAGGAGTATCCTAGTGTCATGGCTGATACCCCCCTTTCCGCGCCGCATCCGGCGCCGACGCCGCGTTGGCGGCATTACTGGTCCCTGATGCGCGCCGATCGCCCGATCGGCACGCTGCTGCTGCTGTGGCCCACCTGGTGGGCGTTGTGGCTGGCCGCTGGCGGCCTGCCGCCGCTGTGGACCCTGTTCGTTTTCACCGCTGGCGTGTGGCTGACCCGCTCGGCCGGTTGCGTCATCAACGACTACGCCGACCGCTGGCTCGACCCGCACGTGGAGCGCACCAAGGCGCGACCGCTGGCGACCGGTGCGATCAGCGGCCGGGCGGCGCTGGTGCTGTTCGCGGTGCTGATGCTGGTGGCCTTCGGCCTGGTGCTGACCCTGAACGGCCTGACCATCGCCCTGAGCTTCATCGGCGTGTTCCTGGCGGCCAGCTATCCCTACCTGAAGCGCTACACCCATCTGCCGCAGGTCTACCTGGGCATGTCCTTCGGCTGGGGCATTCCCATGGCCTTCGCCGCCGTGCAGGGCGAGGTGCCGATGCTGGGCTGGCTGCTGTATGCCGGCAACATCCTGTGGTCCACCGCCTACGACACCTGGTACGCCATGGTCGACCGCGAAGACGACCTGAAGATGGGGTCGCACTCCACTGCGATCCTGTTCGGCGATCTGGACCTGGTCATCCAGGGCGTGCTGTACGCGCTGTTCCTGGCCACGATGGCGCTGGTGGGCGTGCGCGGCGGGCTGGGTGGGTACTACCTGGCCGGTGTAGCGGTGGCGACGCTGCTGGTGGTGTACGAGTTCTGGATCTGCCGCAACCGCGAGCGTGGGCCGTGCTTCAAGGCCTTCCTGCACAACAACTGGGTGGGTGCCGCGCTGTTTGCCGGTATCGCGGTGGATCTGGCGCTGCGTTGAGAAGGCCGCTGGGCATGGCCCGGCGCTACCCCGCGGCATGTGCACGGGTCGGAATCCTGGGCCGAACCGGTAGCGCCGGGCCATGCCCGGCGGGCGGCCACCTACGACCAATAGGTGGCTGACAGCCCGCACCCCACCGCCCAGAATCAGGTCATCGAACCTGGGAGGGTAGGTGATGGCCTCGACGGCAGCAGTACAGGACGGCTGGATGGCGCGCGCCGCGCTGCGCTCGGCCGCCTGGGCGGAAAAGTGGTTCCCCGATGCGTACGTATTCGCGGTGCTCGGCGTGGTCATCGTCGCGCTGGCGGCGATGGGCTTCGGCGCCACTCCGCAGGCCACCGCCAGCGCCTTCGGCGACGGCTTCTGGAGCCTGATTCCCTTCACCATGCAGATGGCCTTCGTGGTCATCGGTGGTTATGCGGTAGCCACTGCACCGGTGGTCGCGCGCTTCATCGACTACCTGGCCCGGGTGCCACGCACCGGTCGTGGTGCCGTGGTGTACGTCGGCCTGGTCAGCATGCTGGCCTCGCTGCTCAGTTGGGGCTTCTCGCTGGTGTTCGGCGGCCTGCTGGTGCGCGCGCTGGCCCGCCGCACCGAGCTGCGCATGGACTATCGGGCTGCCGGTGCCTCGGCCTACCTGGGCCTGGGCGCGGTGTGGGCGATGGGCCTGAGTTCGTCGGCGGCACAGCTGCAGGCCAACCCGGCCAGCATGCCGCCGGGGCTGGTGGAGATCACCGGCGTACTGCCGTTCACCGAAACCATCTTCCTGTGGCAGTCGATCGCGCTGACCTCGGTGTTGATCGTGGTTTCGCTGCTGATCGCCTGGCTGACCGCGCCGGCCGCCGGCAGTGCGCGTACCGCCGAAGATTTCCCCGGCGCGGCGCAGGCCGAACCGGAGCCGCTGCAGCGCCGCACCCGTCCGGGCGAGTGGCTTGAGTACAGCCCGTTGTTGACCGTGCTGCTTTCGCTGCTGGCCTTCGGCTGGCTGTTCAACGAATTCGCCAACAAGCCGCTGGTCAGCGCGATCGCCAACCTCAACACCTACAACTTCATGTTCATCTCGCTGGGCCTGCTGCTGCACTGGCGCCCGCGCAGCTTCCTCAACGCGGTGGCCAAGGCGGTACCGAGCACCACCGGTGTGCTGATCCAGTTCCCGCTGTACGGCGGCATCGCGATGATCCTCACCCACGCTGCCGGTGGCGACGGTGAGACGCTGGCGCACCGGCTGTCGAGCCTGTTCGTGCACGTGGCCAGCACCGATACGTTCGCGCTGGTGATGGGTGTGTACTCGGCGGTGCTGGGCTTCTTCGTACCGTCCGGTGGCGGCAAGTGGATCATCGAAGCGCCCTACGTCATGCAAGCCGCGAACGAGCTGAAGGCGCACCTGGGCTGGGCGGTGCAGGTCTACAACGCGGCCGAAGCGCTGCCGAACCTGATCAATCCGTTCTGGATGCTGCCACTGCTGGGCGTGCTCGGCCTGAAGGCCCGCGACATCGTCGGCTTCACGTTCATCCAGCTGCTGGTGCACATCCCGCTGGTGCTGGGGTTGCTGTGGCTGCTGGGCATGACCCTGGCCTACGTGCCGCCGGTGATGCCTTGATCCACCGGGTCCGATCCCTTCCGCAGGAGGTGATCGGACCCCTTGCCCTTCAGGCCGGCGCCCGTTTTTCGATCTCGGCCTTGCGCAGCAGGAAGCGCTGCAGCTTGCCGCTGGGCGTCTTCGGAAGTTCCGCCACGAATTCCACCTGGCGCGGGTACGCATGGGCGGACAGCCTGCGTCGCACATGCTGCTGCAGTTCCTGCGCCAGCGTGTCGCTGCCGCTGAACCCAGCGCGCAGGATCACGAACGCTTTGACGATCTCGGTGCGCTCTGGATCGGGTACGCCGATCACCGCCGTTTCCGCCACCGCAGGGTGTTCCATCAGCACGCTCTCCACATCGAATGGACCGATGCGATAGCCCGACGAGGTGATCAGGTCGTCCGAGCGGCCGATGAAACTGATCGAGCCGTCGTCCTCGCATTCCACCGAATCACCGGTGAGGTAGTAGCGATCGCCCAGCGCCGGTGTGTCGGCACCGTAGTAGCCGGTGAACCACATGATCGGCGACTGTCGCAGGTCCACGGCGAGGATGCCGGGCGTGCGCGGCGGCAGTTCGTTGCCGGCATCATCCAGTACCGCCACGCGGTAACCGGGCATCGCAAAGCCCGAGGATCCCGGCCGCACGGCGTGGTCCAGTGCGTGGTGGTTGTTGACCACCATGCCGGTCTCGGTCTGGCCGTAGTGGTCGAGCACCGTGGTGCCCAGATGGGCGGCGAACCAACGGGCGATCTCCGGGTTCAGCGGTTCGCCGGCGCTGCTCACCACCCGCAGCTTGCCGTTGATGGCCGCACTGGCCTCGGGCCCGGCGGCGATGATCTGCCGGTACGCTGTGGGCGAGCCGGCAAGATTGGTGACACCCAGCCGCGCGACGATGTCGTTCAGCCCCTGCACGCTGAAACCGGCTTCGCTGAAGGTGGTGGCCTGGCCCAGCAGCAGCGGGCCGATCACGGCGTAATACAGCCCATAGGCCCAGCCGGGATCGGCGATGTTCCAGAACACGTCCTCTGGGCGCAGGTCCACGGCCAACTGCATGTAACTGGCAAAGGCCAGCAACGCGCGCAGCGGCACCGGCACGCCCTTGGGGCTGCCGGTGGTGCCGGAGGTGGACAGCAGTGCCATCAGCGCATCGCCGCGCAGCATCACCGGCGCGAAATCAGGTGTGGCATCGGCGGTGCGTGCGGTCCAGTCGATGTCGCCGACACGTAGTGTCTGCTCCGGTGCCAGGAGGGTGGCGACCGGCGGGCAGCCATCGACCTCGTCCAGCTTGCTGCGGTTTGCGCTGTCGGTCACCACCAATGCGGTGCGCCCGGTTTTCAACCGTGTTTCGATGGCCTTGGGGCCGAACGCAGTGAACAGCGGCTGGTAGATCGCACCCACCCGCCAGGTGCCGAGGATGGTCGCCAGCAGGTCCGGTGTACGCGGCAGCAGGCCGGCCACCACATCGCCCTTGCCGATGCCCTGCGCGGCCAGCACCTGGGCAACACGCGCAGAGGCATCGCGCAGGTCCTCGAAGGTGTACCGATGCAGGGCACCGTGGGCGTCCACCCAGCGCAGCGCCAGCGCATTGCGGCCGCAGTGGCGGTCGCAGCACTCCACGCAGGCGTTGATGCCGGTCTGCAGGTCACCGTGCAACTGTCGCTGTCCGCGCTCGATGCTGAAATCGGCCAGTGCCTGTTCGTAGCTGGGGCGTGCTGCAGTGTCGCGGGCCATGCGCATCTCCGGGGTGACGTCATTCCGACGATAGGCGGCGGCCCTGCATGCTGCAAATGGGACCATGGGCTTAGGCCGCCGCTGCGCGCGCCGCGGCGGGCAGGCACGCTGAATGCGTTCGTTTCCGGCTGCAGCATGACGACATGCCAAACCCGCATGAATCCTTCAGTCGCTTGTGCCGCAAGGGCTGGCGCCGGTTCATTCACGCACGTACACATGGGTGTAGCCCGCTCACAACGCATGGTTAACCCATCGCTGCCGACGATGGCCCCGTCCACCGCATTCCGCGCGTGGCATTTGGAGATCGGACATGGCACAGCAGAACCAGAACCCGAACCAGAAGCAGCAGGGCCAGCAGAACCAGCAGGATCAGCAGCAGGGGCGCGGCCGCGACCAGCAGCAGCAACAGCAGCAGGAACAGCAGAAGCGCAACCAGAACCAGCAGCAGGGCGGGCAGGACGAGGAAGAGTGATCCTGGCAGCCGCCATCCATCACCGACGAAGCCCCGCCCCGCGCGGGGCTTCGCTTATTCCAGCACGCCGATCCGCTGCAGCACCGGTGCTGCAGCCATGTCGTTGGGGTTGGTACCGGGCAGGCCCTGCGGCACCTCCATGCCCATGCCGCGATACAGATCAACCCAGTGCCGGGAGATCTCACCGGTCTGCGGGTTGCGGAAGTTCATCGGCTGCAGTGCGAACACATGGTGCGCACGGAACGCGCGCTCGATGAAATCCGAGCAGTAGTAGCTGTCGTCGTCCAACACGTAGGCAGTATTGTATGGTTTGCCCAGCATGGTGCGCGCGGTGGCGACGGCATCGGCGATGGCATTGTCCGGCGGCGCACGCAGGCGATAGACCACGATCTGCCGCTGCTTGCCTTTCGCGTCCTCGCGGAACTGTTCCAGCGTCTGCCGGCGCGAGCCTTTCTCATCGGCGTGCAGCACCTCCCAGCCCTGCGGTGCGGAAGCCACCAGCGCGACATGGTCGAAACTCGGCGCGCCTTGTTTTCCGGTCGCATCGTCGATGGCCGCACTCAGGCCGCCATGGCCGGCGGTGACGAACAGCAGGTCGCCGTCGCGGACGTCGACGCCCATCGCCATGGCTGGCCACAGGGCAGGCAGCAGCAGGCCGATCAGGAGCAGAAGGCGGCGCATGGGCATCTCGGACAGCAGGAAAACCGCGATTGTAGGCGGCAGGGTAGGATGGCGCGACCGAACCGGAATCAGGACGATCCCATGAAGCCCCGCCGTTCCCCTGTGCTGTTGGCACCCGTCCTTGGCCTTGTGTTGTCCGCCTGCACGCCTGCGCCGCAGCCCGCGCCGGCTGAAGCCCCGGCGCCTGCAGCGGCACTTGCCAGCACAGCGACGGCGGTGGAACCGGCGCCCGCACCCGCAGTAGCGACCGCAGCGTGCCCCCATGCCGCGTTCGATACTTTCCTGAAGCACTTCGGCAACGAGATCACCCTGCAGGAAAAGGCCACGGCCGATCCGCTGCTGGACAGCTACGTCGACGCCGGCGCCGAGCCTGAGCCGCGCACCGTACAACGCCCGCTGGCACTGGCCGATGTCGAATGGCCGGTGATGCCTGATCCGGCAGGGTTGGCCGGGCAGGGCCGGCAGATGCAGGTGACGGCCGTGGCTGACGGGCAGATGCAGGTGCAGATCCGTACACCGGACAGCAGCGACCAGCAGACCTATACCTTCGCGCAGAAGCCGTGCTGGACGCTGGTCAAGCGCGAAGACGAGTCGATCTGAGGCCAGATCGGGGCAGGCGCGCACCGTCGGCGGCTGCTAGGCTCCAAGCACGTTCAAGGCACGGAGACGCCGATGCAGGCCCGCAGGATGCGCACCACCACCGTTACCTTGGTCATCGCCACGCTGTGGGCGATGACCACGTCCCTCGTCGCCCACGCGCAATCGCTGCACGCTGACGATCGCGCCTACTTTCCCAGCGCCGCCGCCGAACAGACGGCACGCATTGCCCTGGGCCAGCGCGTTGAGGCGTTGCAGGGCGCCACGGCGAGCGCGCCGGCCACGCGCTTCCGCCAGGCCGAAGCGTTGCAGGCACAGTGCGTACGCCACCATGCGTATCTGCATCTGCAGGCTGCCCGCAACGCACGCGATCGTCGCCCGGCGCAGGCGCTGGACCAGGTGATGGGGCTGTGCGGCCGTATCGCCCGCGCTGGCAGGGCCGCTCTGCGTGAGGCACCGGCGGATGCACCCTGGTTGGCGCCCTACCGGTTCCTGCGCGACCGTGCGCTGCAGGAAGGTGCGGCGCCGGCCAATGCGCAGCTGGATGACGCCGTGGATACGCTGGCCGACCCGGCGCTGGATACCTTCGCGCGCCTGCATCGGCAGATTTTCCACAGCGCCGCATTTCCACGCGTCGAGGGGGCTGGCCGCAGCTGGGATACCGGCGCCGACAAGCAGGCGCTGGCCCAGCACTCCGAACGTGCGCTGCGTGAGGCCGGCTGGAAGGGATACTGGCAGGGCCTGCAGTCGCGCCGCGAGCCGATGGCTTCAGTGCTGCTGGGCCTGGTGCAGGTGAATGACGCCGCCGCGCGCCTGCAGGGAGATGGCTCGGCCACCGCACGTGGCTACCGCCGCATGGGCATGGATGCGGCGACCGTCGACGCGACGCTGGCGGCGATCGAGCGCCACGCGGAAGACCGTCGTGCCTACCAGGACATGCTGCTGCAGCATGCCGGGCGCAGCGGCATCACGTCGCCGCAGATCTGGGATACCACCGTACCGGATGCCGGCTATACGCCACCGGTGCTGACGCTGGAGCAGCTGCGCGATACCGCCGCCGACGCCATGCAGCACCTGGGGCCGCAGTATGTCGCCGAACTGCGCGCGCTGCTGGACCCTGCACACAAGCGCATGGACCTGGCCACAGAACTGGGCAGCCGCAGCCAGGACGCATTCCATGTGTTCGCACCGGACACGCCGGCGCTGCTGTTCGTGGGGCTGCGCAGCGGGGAGCTGGAGAGCGACGTGGAGATCGCCCATGAAGCAGGTCACGCCATGCATGGGCAGTGGATGCTGCACGGGCATGCCTCGCCATTGCATCTCAATGGCAGTGCGTGGATGACCGAGGCCTTCGCCATCTACAACGAACTGCGCTTCCGTGATCAGCTGTACCAGCAGGCACAGGATCCGCGCGCCAAGGCGTACTACCTGAAATCGCTGCTGGATGACATGGTGATGCAGCTGTTCACCTCCTCCGAGGAAGCGCAGCTGGAGCAGTCGATCTACCAGGGCGTGGCGGGCGACACCCTGGGTACCGCCGATGATCTGGATGCGCTCACCGGCCAGGTGCTGGCGCGCTATGGCCAGCAACCGCAACGTTACCCGCAGCTGCGCAGTACCTGGATCAGCAAGCGACTGATGTATGAGGACCCGCAGTACCTGGTCAACTACCTCTACGCCGGTCTGCTGGCGGTGCAGCTGTATGTGCAGGACCAGCAGGACCCGGAGGGCTTCCGCCAGCGCTATCTGACCGTGCTGGGCGAGGGCTTTGACCGCGCACCGCAGGAACAGGTGGCGCAGTTGCTGGGACACGCACCGGATTGGCCGGCACTGGTCGACGCAGACCTGCAGGTGTTCGCGCAGAACGCTGCCCGGCTGCAGGCGCTGTATGCGCTGATAGAGGCTGGGCAGGGCACATGAGCCCGGTGCTGCAGGCGCGCGTTGCCAAGCCGTGGGCATGGCTTGCACTGCTGCTCTGCCTGCTGCCGCTGCTGGCGCTGGCGGCAGCCCCGGTCCCAGCGTTGAATGACCCGGTGGTGGACACCGCCAATGCGCTGTCCGCCAGCACCCGCGCCGCGCTGCGCGAGCAGGCATTGCAGCTGCAGGCACGCAAGGGCGCGCAACTGCAGGTGCTGGTGGTGCCCAGCGTTGGCGAGGAAGGCATCGAAGCCTATGCGCAGCGGGTCTTCGACCAATGGCAGCTGGGCCGCGCCGGCGTCGATGATGGCGTGCTGCTGCTGGTGGCGGTGCAGGATCGGCGTGTACGCATCCAGACCGGCTATGGCCTGGAAGGCACCATTCCCGATGCCTATGCCGCGCGCATCATCGACAAGGCGATCGTGCCGCAGCTGCGCGAGGGAGACCTGGACCAGGGCGTGCTGGACGGCACCAACGTGCTGGTGACGCTGATCGACGGCGAGCAACTGCCGCCCTGGGAAGATACGTCGGCACGCAACGTGTTGCCCGCGGACTGGCGCAAGGGGGATTCAGTCGTCGCGCTGACGTTGCTGGCGGGCTTCCTGGCGGGTCTGTGGCGATCACCACCGCGTCTGCTGGTGCCGAGGACCGAAGCTGATTTCACCGGTAGCCGCCGCGAGCGGCGGCGCAAGGCACTGGCAGCCAATGCGGCGATGCCCAGGTCAACGTGGCCGACATTGCCTGCCTGGGGCAGACCGTTGCTGGTGACGGCGGTGATCGCTGCGGGGGGGCTTTCTGCGGCGCTGCTGCTGCCGCGCCCCGTGCTGCCTGCGTTGTTCTTCGTGCTGCTGCCCGCCGTGCCGGTGGCAGCCCTGCTGGGCTGGTGCTGGCATCGCAGCGGCGGAGTACGCATCGTGCTGTACGGCATGCTGGCCGTCAGCACCGGCTTCTTCGCGGTGATGCTGGTGCGCGGCCAGTTGCCGCCCAGCCTTGCGCTGCACACGCTGCTGAACCTGGCGGTCGGCATCGCCGCCATGTTGGTGTTCTTCCTGGTGCAGGCCGGCCGCGCGCGTTGGCGGAAGAACCGCAACAGCTTCGCCATCCGCCTGGTGGTGCTGGTGCTGCTGAGCGGTGGCTATGCGCTGGGCGCGCTGCTGGCCATCGACCGTGCCGGCGACGAGAACGCCCGCGTGCTGGCGACGATCGTGTCCAGCATGGGCACGCTGTTCCTGTACTTCATCTGGGTGTTCACTCTGCTGCCCGGCGAAAAAGCCCGCGGCGGCCGGAGGTCGTCCAGAGGCTACCGCTCCTCGTCCAGCAGCTCCTCGTCCAGTTCGTCCTCGAGCAGTTCCAGCGACTGGTCCGGTGGTGGCGGCCGCAGCGGAGGCGGTGGCGCCTCGGGCAGCTGGTAGCTCAGGCCGCCTGTACCCGCCAGCCCAGCGCGGCATCGTGCAGTTCACCGCTGCCGCTCACATCACCCACCTGCAACTGCAGTCCCTGCGCATTGGGCAGGTCCCTCTGCTCGGGGAACCAACGGCGATCGGCAGCGACCACGATCAGCAGGCCCTCGTCATCGCCCATCGGCGCGAACTGGGGTGACGGCGGGCTGATCGGCCGCAGGCCGAAGCGTTGGCTGGCTTGTTCGCGCACCGCATCGACATCATGGCTGGGCAGGCCAACCTCGCTCAGGCAGGCCAGTTCGCTGCCATGGAAGGCGCCACTGCGGTCGCTGGCCGGCAAGCGCCTGCGGCCGATCAGTTCCAGGATCAGGCCATCGGGTCCGGTGAAATACACCGACTGCGACTGCCAGCTGCTTTCCAGTGCGAAGTAATCCAGTCCTTGCGGATTGCATTGCAACGGCGTGCGTGCACGCAGCCAGCTCATGGCGTCGGCGAAGCGGTTGTCCGGCACATTGAAGGCCAGGTGCACCCCGCCTACCGGACGGCCATTCGCCGGTTGCAGCTGGATCGTGCTCCAGCCAATGCGGACCTGGTCGCCGACCATCTCCAGCTGCAGCACGTCGCGGAAGTACGCGGCGACGCTGGCAACATCGGATACCGGCAGAGAAAGATGCAACAGGCGCATGATCGATCCTCCGTGGAACGCTGGGGGCAGTGTAGTCCCGTGCACCTTTGCGCCGCGTCATCACCTGTGCAACGAATCGTTGTTGCCAGCCCTGGCATCGATCCGTGCTCGACTGTCTTCAGCGCAAGGCTTCCCCGAAGAAGCGCACTGCATCTTCCACCGCCACCGCATGCGTCTGCTCCTTCGGTACCGCAGTCATGCACAGCGCCTGCAGCCGCTCATCTGCCAGCGGCGTGCACGCAGACAGAAAATCGTAGTGGCCGACACCGGGCAGCGCGTGCAGCGTTGCTTTCGGAATCAGTGCCGCCGCCACATCACCGTTGGTCGCCGGCGGCGCCACTTCATCCGCTGAACCCAGCACGATCATCACCGGCTGCCGCAACGCCTTCAGCTGCTCCGGTGCAAACGCCTGCACGATGGCGGGCGCCAGCACGAACACCGCGCGAACGCCGGCAATCGAACGATCATCCTGTGCATGTTGCACGTACGGTTGCAGTTGCGGTGACGCCGCCGCAGCAAGACGCGCCGCCATCGTATGCGCGGCCGCTTCCTGCTGCGGCCTGCACACGCCGTCGTCCGGGTGCGCCTGGCAGAACGCCAGCAGCCGCGTCATGTCCGGCCGTGCGCCGGCGCTGAGCAGTGCGGTGAAGCCACCGGCGGAATAGCCCACCACGCCCAGCCGCGACGCATCAACATGTGGCCCCAGCTGCGGGTCGGCCTGCACGGCCGCCAGCGCCGCCTTCAGGTCGTCGGCGCGCAGCCAGGTCAGCACGCTGCCGGCCAGCGTCATCTCATCGGCGCCGTTGTTGCCGGGGTGGTCCACGGCGATCACCAGGTAGCCAGACCGCGCCAGCGCGGTGCCCAGCCACCCCATCATGCGCGCGGTGCCGCCATTGCCATGCGACAGCAACAGGGTTGGCAGCCGCCCGCCGGCAATGGGGGCATCCTTCGCCGCGCGCCCCACCTCGAACAGCGGCGCATCCGGTGGCCCGATGGTCAGCGGCATTTCTTCGCTGCCTGGCATTGCCGGGTACCACACGGTGAAGCGCAGTACGTCGCGCCGAGCACCATCGCGGATCGCTGCGCTGTTCAGCGTTGTCACGCCATGACGTTCACCGGCAATGGTGGGAGCGGCCGCCATCGCCATCGGCGCCAGAGCAGCCAGCAGCAGGGTCAACATCCATCGTGTCGCGCGCATCATCGGTTTCTCCGGGTCAGTCAGGACGGTGATCGACCGGCAGCCAGATCTCCACGCCGCCATGGCCGGTATGCTCGTCGAAGCGGGTGTCGTAGCGTTCAAGATCCGGCGCGTTGGCCAGGTGGAGGTCGCTTGCCGGCAGGTACTGGTCCAGCAGCCAGAACCAGGTCGAGCGGACGGTGGAGATATGGCCGCCATGCCAGGCCACCAGGTAACGGCGCGCAGGCACATCCACCCGCTGCCAGTGTGCAGGCACCGATGGCAGTGCGTTCACCGGCAACGCTGCGATGTAGTCGAAGCCACCCTCGTCATCGCTGTTGCAGCACACACCGAAACTGACCGGCGCCGGTGTTGGCCACTCGCGGTTGAGCTGTGCCCACTGCCCGGGAATCGCACCGCCGCTGTCGCGACTGTGCCGCATGCCGATGCCGGCCACCTGGAAGGGCGTGCAGTCGATCAGCCTGGGCGCCTCGGTGCTGGCCTGTGGCGCGTCGTCGAGGCGGATCGCGTGCACCAGTGCCAGTTCCTGCAGGCCCCGCTCGCGCACGCGCTCCGGGGTCTGCCCGAACTGCTCGCAGAAGGCACGGGTGAACGCGGCATGCGTGCTGTAACCGGCTGCCAACGCCACCTGCAGGATGTCGCCGGCACCGTTGGCCAGCTGTTGCGCGGCGGCGGTCAGGCGGCGTCCGCGCAGGTAACGCACCACCGAGGTGCCGGTGCGGGCCTGGAACAGGCGTGACAGGTGGAAGGGCGACAGTCCGGCGGCTGCCGCGATGTCGGCCAGCGCCAGCGGCTTGTCGGCATGGCTTTCGATGTACCACAACGCTTTGCCGGCTGCGCTCATCGCGCTGTCCCCCGTTCGAATGCCGGGCAGCGTACCGGATCGACGGGGTGGGGCGCTTAGCAGTTCTTGCGGTGGCGGGACATCGATTCTGCAGCACTGCTGCAAAGCGCAGGCCTTAGCCCTGACGGGAACCCGCCCTTGCCCGCGCACTTCCGGCCGTGCCTGCCGGCGTCAACTGTCGTCTCCACGTCATCGCTGCTTCACATTCCGTCCCGAGACTGCGCGCCTTGTCCAGGGCCCACCTGGCCCTGTCGTGCCTTCCCGGAGTCCTGCCGTGCATCGTTCGAAGCTGTCGCGTTCCATCCTCCTCGCCCTTGGTCTGGTCAGCGCAGGAGGCGCGATCGCTGCAGAGGCCGGAACGGCAGGCACCAGCAGCAGTGGCAACGCCGCTGCGCCCACCCAGCTCGATGCGATGCTGGTCACCGGTACCCGTGCCTCCAACCGCACCCAGTTTGAAACCCTGGCGCCGGTGGACGTGTTCACCAAGCAGGACATCCAGTCGGTCGACTCCACCGACCTGAAGGACGTGCTGGCGCAGCTGGTGCCTTCGTTCGTGGTGCAGCGCCTGCCGATGGCCGATGGCCAGGTGTTCGTACGCCCAGCTACGCTGCGTGGCCTGTCGCCGGACCAGACGCTGGTGCTGGTCAACGGCCGCCGCTTCCATCGCAGTGCCTTGCTTGGCAACCGCGGCGCACAGGCCGCCGACCTGGCGCAGATTCCGACCAGCGCCATCAAGCGCATCGAAGTGCTGCGCGATGGCGCGTCGGCGCAGTACGGCTCGGATGCCATCGCCGGTGTCATCAACATCATCCTGGAGGACAGCCCGGGCACCGAGATCACTGCGGGCTATTCGCAGTACGCGCAGGGCGATGGCGGCTCGCGCGACTTCAGTGCGCGCACCGGCTGGGCGCTGGGCGACTACGGCAGCCTCGCCCTGTTCGCCGAATCGTCCAACTCCGATGCGACCTCACGCACGCGCCAGCGTCCCGACGCCATCGCCTTCCAGGCCGCGCATCCCGAACTGGACGTGCCCAACCCGGTGCAGCGCTGGGGCCAGCCGGAGCTGGAAAGCCGCCGCGTGGGCTTCAACCTGAAGGCCAATGCCAGCGACACCCTGGAGTTGTATGCCTTCGGCCTGTACAGCCACAGCGACGGCGTCAGCGATTTCAACTGGCGCAACCCCGATACCACCACCGGTGCGTACCGTACGACCAGCATCTTCCCGGGCTGGAACCTGCGCTCGCTGTATCCGGTGGGCTTCAGCCCGCAGTACGGCAACACCCAGAACGACCTGCAGCTGGTCGCGGGCCTGCGGGGTGAGATCACCCCCAGGCTGCGCTGGGACCTGAGCGCCTCGTATGGCCGCAATGCCATCGACTACAGCCTGGACAACTCCATCAACGCCTCGCTGGGCCCGGACAGCCCGACCTCCTTCGACCTCGGCCGGCTGACCCAGACCGAGAAGAACGCCAATGCGGACTTCAACTACGAATGGGACGTGGCTGCGCTGTCGAAACCGGTCAACGTCGCCTTCGGTGCCGAGTTCCGCCAGGAGACCTACCAGGTGCGCGCCGGCGACCCGGCCTCGTATGCGGTCGGCCGTGGCGCTGCGGCGGGCCTGGAAGCCAATTCCAACGGCGCGCCGGGCTTCTCGGCCAGCCAGGCCGGGCAGTGGAGCCAGCGCAGCAAGGCCGCCTACGTGGACATGGAAATGCCGCTGGGCGAGCGCTGGAGCATCGGCGCGGCCGGTCGCTATGAAGACTTCTCCAGCTTCGGCAGCACGGTGGATGGCAAGCTGTCGGCACGTTTTGCGATCACCCCGGACGTGGCGCTGCGCGGCACGCTCTCCACCGGCTTCCGCGCGCCCACGCCGGCCCAGCTCAACACCACCAGCACCACCCAGGGCCTGGACACGCGCACGCTGCAGATCTTCACCAGCGGCCGCCTGTCGCCCAGCGATCCGTTGGCGCAGCTGCTGGGTGCCAAGCCGCTGACCCCGGAAGAATCGCGCACGGCCTCGCTGGGCCTGACCTGGCGCACCGAGCTGGGCCTGTCCGGGTCGGTCGATGTCTACCGGATCACGCTCAGCGACCGCTTCAGCCAGTCGGCCAGCTTCGCCATTCCGGCCGGCACACCGAACCCGCTGGGCTATACCTCGGTGAACTACTTCACCAACGATTTCGACACCACCACCACCGGCGTGGATGTGGTCGGCAACTACCTGCGCGACCTCGGCGCAGGGCGGATGACGCTGACCCTGGCATACAACTACAACCAGACCCGCGTCGATAACGGCAGCACCTCGGTGGCCACCAACGAAACCCAGCGCGTGCTGTTCGAAGACCGCCTGCCCGAGCACAAGGGCAGCTTCACCGGCAGCTGGGACATCGGCGCGTGGTCGTTGATGGCACGCGTGCGCTATTACGGCAAGTGGACCGACTCTACGGGCAATGCCACCGGCGACATCTACCAGCAGTTCGGTGCGATGACCTTCCTCGACCTGGCCGTGGGCTATCGCATCAACGAACACCACAGCCTGCGCGTGGGTGCCGACAACGTGTTCGACCGCTACCCGGACGAAGCCACGTTCCAGGCCAGCCGTGGCCTGATCTATTCGCGCAACGCGCCGTACGACACCGATGGTGCCAACGTGTACGCGCAGTACCGGCTGACCTTCTGATGGACAGCCGCCGCCGTTCCCTGCTGCGTGCCGGCGCGCTGCTGCCGGCCAGTGCGGCGCTTGCCGCGCTGGCTGCTCCGGCAGCCGCGCGCTACGCTGTGCCGATGGACATTTCTGCACCTTCCACGACGCCGGATGTGCTGGCCCGTGACGAGACGTACTGGTCCGCCGTCGCCAGCCACTTCGACATCACCGATGAAGTGAACCACCTGGAGAACGGCTACTGGGGCGCGATGGGCAAGCAGACCCTGGCCAGCTACCAGCGGCATACCGCCGAAGTGAACCGGGGCAATGCCTGGTACGGTCGCCACGCGTTCCCGGCGCAGT
This sequence comes from Stenotrophomonas sp. SI-NJAU-1, assembly GCF_020883215.1. Lineage (NCBI taxonomy): Bacteria > Pseudomonadati > Pseudomonadota > Gammaproteobacteria > Lysobacterales > Lysobacteraceae > Stenotrophomonas > Stenotrophomonas sp. SI-NJAU-1. The sequence goes on along the minus strand of NZ_CP086598.1, from coordinate 4,160,133 downwards.
ACCTGGCCGTGCATCGGCAGGTGGCCGACATGCTTGGCGTCGGCGCCGACGAGATCGCGCTGACCCGTGGCGCCACCGAAGCGATGCTCGTGCTGATCGGCGGCTACAACCGGTTGGCCGCGGGCGACCAGGTGCTGTACGCCGACATCGACTACGACAGCATGATCAACGCGATGCGCTGGCTGCAGCTGCGTCGTGGCGTGCAGGTCGAGCGCATCGCACTGCCGGTGGTGCCCACCCATGAGCAGATCCTGCAGGCCTACGATGAGGCGTTCGCGCGCCTGCCGCGCCTGAAACTGGTACTGCTGACCCAGGTCAGCCACCGCCATGGGCTGGTGCTGCCGGTGGCCGAGCTCGCCGAGCGTGCGCGGGCGCGCGGCATCGATGTGATTGTCGATGCCGCACATGGCTTTGGCCAGATCGACTACGCGGTGCCGGACCTGAAGGCCGATTTCGTTGGCATCAACCTGCACAAGTGGATCGGCGCACCGGTGGGCGTGGGCGCGATGTACGTGCGCAAAGGACGCGTGGCCGACCTGGATCCGTACATGGGTGAGACCGACGACGGCCGCGTGGGCAGTCGCGTGCACACCGGCACGGTCAACTTCGCCGCCTATCTGGCGCTGCCGGAGGCCATCGCGCTGCATCAGCGCATCGGCGCAGCGAACAAGCAGGCGCGGCTGCGCTACCTGCGTGAGCGTTGGACGGTGGCGGCGCGGCAGATGGCGCATATCGAGGTGCTGTCTTCGCCGGATCCGGCGTTGGCCAGTGCATTGGCCAGCTTCCGCCTGCGTGGCCATGCCTCGGTGGAAGACAACCTGGCGCTGCAGAAACGGCTGCTGGATGAACACCGGATATTCACCACCCATCGCGATGGCCTGGACTCCGGCGCCTGTGTGCGGGTGACACCATCGGTGTTCACCCGCCCCGCGCAGATGGATGCGCTGGTGCAGGCGTTGGCCGCGCTGGGGTAGTGCCGGCCGCTGGCCGACAACCTCATGACCGTAGTGTGCATGTTGCCGGCCAGCGGCCGGCACTACCAGGCGCAACACCCATCCACGCATGGCGTGAACGGAACGGGACCAGTAGATCCACGCCATGCGTGGATGTCCTTCCACTAGCGGTCAATCGCCGGCAACGCATCGGACAACAGCAACCGATCGATCCGCCGCAGCGCGTTTTCCAGTTGCCGCCGGTCCGCAGCCAATCCCAACGACAGCCGCACCCCGCTCGCGAATGGCGCGCCCGGCGGACAGAACGCCGATGAAGGCGCGATCGCCAGGCCCTGCAGCTGCGCCGTACGCACCAGCGTGGCGTCGGTCCAAGGCGCTGGCACCCGGCACCACGCATGCAGCCCATCGGCGCGCTCCAGCAACGAGGGCGCCAGCAGATACCGCGCCATCCGCGTGCGCTCGCGCGCTTCCTCGCGTACCTGCGCCAGCAGCGCCTGCGCCGAGCCATCCAGCAGCAGCTGGCTGGCCAGCGCGGATACCAGCGGATGACCCATCAACCGCGTGGCACGCAGTGCGGTGGCCATCGCCTCGGCATGGGCGGCGCCCGGGCATTGCACGAACGCGGTACGCAGGCCAGGGCTGATCACCTTTGAAAGCGTGGCCACATGGAACACGTGTCGCGGTGCCAGCGTCGCCAGCGGAATGGGCGCGGTGACGGCCAGGTGCCAGTACGGATCGTCCTCGATCGCCAGCAGGCCTTCGCGCTCCAGCACCCGCGCCAGCGCTTCGCGCCGCGTGGTGGGCACGGTCAGTGCCGTCGGGTTCTGGCAGGTGGGGTTGAGGTAGACCAATCGCGCGCCATATTCCCGCGCCCGGCGGGCCAGCGCCTCCGGGCACATGCCGTGTTCGTCGCCCTCCACCGTGACCAGCCGCCGTCCCAGTGCGGCGGCCGCCTGCAGCAGACCCGGATACACCAACCGGTCGCAGAGGATCGCATCGCCCTCGCGCCCCTGGCTGAGCAGGATCGCCGCCAGCGCCACCTGCGCGCCTTCGGTCAGCAGCAGGCGTGCGTCGTCCACCGTGCCCAGCATCGGCTGCAGCCAGCGCGCCGCCGCGTGGCGGTCGGTCGGGTTGCCACCGCCCAGGTGATAGGTCATCAGGTTCGGCGCATTGCTGCGCGCAAGCACCGCCGCGGCGCCTCGACGCAGCATTTCCGCCAGTGCATCGGCGTCGGGTACCGGTGGCACGTTCATGCTGAGATCGACGGCCTGGTCAAAGCCCGCCTTGGGCGGCGCGATGAAGCTGCCCTGTGGCCCGCGTGCTTCGATCAGTCCACGCTTGCGTGCTTCATCGAAGGCGCGGGTCACCGTGGTCAGATCCACGCCGAGCTGCTGCGCCAACGCGCGCTGCGAGGGCAGCCGTTGCCCGGGGGCAAGGCCACCGCGATTGATGGTGCGTTCCAGCGTGTTGACGATGCGCAGGTAGATCGGGCCGCTGTGCACGTGCACGTCCTGCACCCAGCCCAGCCCTGCAATGCCAGGCCCTGCGACATCGGGTCGCGGCATGTACGGAGGATGTCGGGGCGTATCGTTGCTTCCAACGGCGGGAGCCTGTCCATAACCATCGGTCGGTTCGGACAGGTGACCGCCGTTGTTGTTTGTGGCGGCTGCGCCGGCCAGCGTCGGTGATGTCATCGCGCGTCCTCAGCGCTGGGCCTGCCAGGGGCAGTAGCAGCCCACGGCAAGCAGTCCTTTCGGGCGCACGGTTTCCCCGCGCACCAGTTTGTCCAGCAACGGTTCGACGAAGCTGTTGGCCGAATTGCAGACCATGCCGATGCTGTAAGGGCCGGCATAGGCCAGGTGGCCCTGGCGGTCCCAGATCGCCACCGCCGGGCTGGCCGGAATGTTCCCGATGCCGTCGATGGTCGGCAGGGGGATCACCTTGCTGCGCAGCGGCTCGGGCAGTTCACCCTGGGTGCCGGGGCGGCGGATGGCATAGAAGTCGATGCCGGCGCGGCGATACATGCTGATCAGGTAGCTCAGGTGCGCACCGGTTTCGCGGTTGCACACGCTGCAGGCCGGGTCCCAGAAATGCACCACGCGGATGCGGCCGGTGTCGCCGGCCAGTTCCGCCGGCAACCGCAGCTGCGAGTCATCGAAGACGATGGCCTGTTCGGCAAACGTGGACTGCTCGCCATAGCCGAAGTACTGCCACAGTGCCGCCGCCACGCCGGCCATGAACAGGCAGGCGAGGGCGATCATCACCGGCAGCATCGAACGGCGTGGGCGCGGCGCGGCTGCGCCCATCAGGAGCCGTCCGCGCCGAACTTGTGCACGTACTGCTTGCGCATCTCGCGGCAGGAGTCGGCCTGGGCGCGGCGTTGAATCTCGCTGCGCGCCGCGTCCTCGCTGCGGTGCAGGCACTGTTCAATGGCGTGGCGCTCGGCGGCCTGCACATCCACGGTCTGCGGTTGCAGGCAGACCCAGGCCAGGGCGGCCAGCATCAGCACGACGAACCCGCCGCAGCCGGCCATCACCAGGTGGAACTTCAGTTTGTCGGCGGCCATCTGCGGCACATCCTCGGTCCATACATTGCATACAAGATATCATCTTGTATGGGCATGGCCCACGGGATGGCTCAGACGATCGCCGAATGCCGCGCGTCGGGCGCCTCGGACAGGATCTCGTTCAGCTTGGCCAGCGCACCGGCCAGTGCCTCCTGGTCCACCGCACCGCCCAGCGACAGGCGAATGGCGTTGCCCGGTGGCGGTTCCTCCACGCTGAAGGCATCGGAGCTGGCAATGCCCAGGCCCTGTTCCTGTGCCGCCTGGATCAGCCGGTACTGGTCCAGCCGCGGCGGCAACGGCAGCCACACATGCAGGCCGGCCGGGTGGGCTTGGCGGCGGGCGGGCAGGTAGCGGGCAGCAATGGCCTGGCGCTCGCGCAGTTCCTGCTGGAAGCGCTGCACCATCGCCTGCGCCTGGCCGGTGCGGATCCAGTGCGAGGCCACGGCCACCATCGACTGGGTGGGCATCAGCGCGATCGCACGCAGGGCGTCCAGCACCGGCTCCATCGGCTCGCCGCCCGGCACTACCAGGTAGGCCGTGCGCAGGCCGGGGGCCAGGCACTTGGACAGGGTGGAGATGTAGTAGACCGGGCAGCCACCGTCGGCCAGCGCGGCCAGCGGCGGGGCGGCATCGCCGGCCAGCAGCCAGTAGGGATCGTCCTCGACCACGGTCAGTTCGTGCCGCCGTGCCACCGCCAGCAGGGCCTGCCGGCGCTGCGCCGACATCGTCGCCGTGGTCGGGTTCTGGATGGTCGGCACCAGGTACAGCAGGCGCGGCCGGCGCTGCTGGCAGGCTTCGTCCAGGGCATCGGGCAGCATGCCCTCGGCGTCCATCGCCACAGGCACCACGCCCCGCTGCAGCACGCGCGCAGCGGCCAGCAGGCCCGGATAGGTCAGTTGCTCGGCAGCGATCAGTTCGCCCGGCTGGGTGCGGGCCAGGATCAGTGCGCACAGCGCAGTCTGTGCGCCGGGGCAGATCACCACCCGCTCGGCGCCCACCGGGCCGAGCACCGGCGCCAGCCATTGCACGGCCGCAGCGCGGTCGTCGCGGCTGCCGGCACCGACGTGGTAGCTCATCAGCTCGCCCTGGCCCAGCTGCTGGCCCAGGTGCTGGAACCCGGCCTCCATGCCCTGTGCGAACGGCGCGCTGCCCAGCAGCGGCGGGATGTTCATGCTCAGGTCGACCGAGGTGCTGCGGTTGCCGGCGGACATCGCAATGAAGGTGCCGCCCGCGCCCTGCGCGTCCAGCAGGCCGGCCTGGCGCAGTTCGGCGAAGGCGCGGGTGACCGTGGTCAGGTCCACCCCCACCTGCTGGGCCAGGTCGCGCTGCGGCGGCAGGCGATCGCCCGGCCGCAGCACGCCATCGTCCACCGCCTCACGCACCTGCTGGGCGATCTGCAGGTACAGCGGTCCTGCGCCCTCACGGAACGGGCGGACCCAGGTCCGGTTGGGGTGTTTCAGGCGGCGGCCGGCAGCAGGAGGCGTCATCGGTCGGATTTTTCCATACGTGCAGATGCACAAGTCCATACAATGCTGTATCTTGTATGGGCTTGATTGGAGTGGCTCGCCTGTTTGTAGGCGACCTCGTACCCACAGTGTAGCCGCTCCACGCCCGGGCGCTGCGCGCAGGCGAGCCGGTCAAGCGCGCATCTTCAACAGGGTTGACCACCAATGAATATCTGCTGGAACCGCATCCGCCTGGCGCTGGTCGCCCTGGCCTGCATCGCCCTGACGGGCTGCGATTGGGTGCTGCTGGATTCGAAGGGCATGGTCGGGATCGCACAGCGCGACCTGATCCTGATCTGCATCGGCCTGATGCTGATCGTCGTCGTGCCGGCCATCGTGCTGACCTTCGTGTTCGCCTGGCGCTTCCGCGCCGGCAATACCAAGGCGAAGTACACGCCGGACTGGTCGCACTCCACCAAGGTGGAAGTGGTGGTCTGGGGCGTGCCGTTGCTGATCATCGCGGTGCTGGCGGTGATCGTGTGGAAGTCCACCCACGAGCTCGATCCGTACAAGCCGCTGGACGTGGCCGGCGAACCGCTGCACGTGGACGTGATCGCCACCGACTGGAAGTGGGTGTTCGTGTACCCGGACCTGGGCATCGCCACCGTCAACCAGCTCAACTTCCCGGCCAACCGCGCGCTGGCGTTCAACATCACCTCCAACTCGACGATGAACACCTTCTTCATCCCGCAGCTGGGTGGACAGATCTACGCGATGGCCGGCATGCGCACGCAGCTGCACCTGATCGCCAACGAGCCCGGCCAGTTCCGTGGCATGTCCGGCAACTACAGCGGCCATGGCTTCTCGAACATGAAGTTCATCGCCACCGCCAGCAGCAACGAAGACTTCGATCGCTGGGTGGCCGAGGTGCGCAGCGCGCCGGATGCGCTCAGCTTCGAGCAGTTCAAGGCGCTGGCCGCGCCGTCGAAGAACGCGCCGGTGCAGCACTTCTCCAGCGTCGAACCGCTGCTGTTCAAGAAGGTCATCGACCAGTTCATCGGCGTTGGTGAGAACACCGCTGCTGCAACCCCGGCGGGCGCTGCCGGCGGTGCCCAGGTTTCCCAGGAGTAATGAACATGTTGGGTAAATTGACGTGGGAGGCCGTGCCGCTGCACGAGCCGATCGTCGTGGTCACGTTGGCGGCCATGGTGCTGGGCGGCCTCGCGCTGCTCGGCGCGGTGAGCTATTTCAAGCTGTGGGGCGTGCTCTGGCGCGACTGGTTCACCACGGTGGACCACAAGAAGATCGGCATCATGTACGTGGTCGTCGCGCTGGTCATGCTGGTGCGCGGCTTCGCCGATGCACTGATGATGCGCGCACAGCTGGCGGCGGCCGGGCCGGGCAGCGATGGCTTCCTGCCACCGGAACACTACGACCAGATATTCACCGCGCACGGCGTGATCATGATCTTCTTCGTGGCCACCCCGTTCGTGGTCGGCCTGATGAACATCATCGTGCCGCTGCAGATCGGTGCGCGCGACATGGCGTTCCCGTTCCTCAACGCTTTCAGCTTCTGGATCTTCGTGGTCGGCGCTGCGCTGATGATGATCTCGCTGGGTGTTGGCGAATTCGCGATGACCGGCTGGGTCGCCTATCCGCCGCTGTCGGGCATCGAGTTCAGTCCCGGGGTCGGTGTCGATTACTACATCTGGGCGTTGCAGGCCTCCGGCATCGGTACCCTGCTGACCGGCGTCAACCTGTTCATCACCATCCTGCGCATGCGTGCGCCGGGCATGACGTTGATGAAGATGCCGGTGTTCACCTGGACCGTGCTGGTCACCAGCGTGATCATCATCGCCGCCTTCCCGATCCTGACCGTAGCCCTGGGTGCGCTCACCCTGGACCGCTACCTGGACTTCAACTTCTACACCAACACGTTGGGTGGCAACCCGATGATGTACGTGAACCTGGTGTGGGCCTGGGGCCACCCGGAGGTGTACATCCTGGTGCTGCCGGCGTTCGGCATCTTCTCTGAAGTGACCGCCACCTTCTCGCGCAAGAAGCTGTTCGGCTACAAGTCGATGGTCGGCGCCACCCTGGCGATCGGCATCCTGTCCTTCATCGTCTGGCTGCACCACTTCTTCACCATGGGCTCCGGTGCCAGCGTCAATGCCTTCTTCGGCATCATGACGATGATCATCGCCATCCCCACCGGCGTGAAGATCTTCACCTGGTTGTTCACCATGTACGGCGGCCGCGTGGAGTTCAGCGTGCCGATGCTGTGGACCATCGCCTTCCTGGTCACCTTCACCATCGGTGGCATGACCGGCGTGCTGCTGGCCATCCCGGGCGCGGACTTCCTGCTGCACAACAGCCTGTTCCTGGTCGCGCACTTCCACAACACCATCATCGGCGGTGCGCTGTTCGGCTACCTGGCCGGCTTCGTCTACTGGTTCCCGAAGGTGTTCGGATTCACCCTCAACGAGCGCCTGGGCAAGTGGTCCTTCGCCTGCTGGGTGATCGGCTTCTACCTGGCCTTCATGCCGCTGTACATGCTGGGCTTCATGGGCATGACCCGGCGCATGAACCAGTACGACAACCCGGCGTGGACGCCGTACCTGATCGCCGCCTTCATCGGTGCGCTGTTCGTGTTCGCGGGCATCATCCTGATGCTGGTGCAGATCTACGTCAGCGTGCGCGACCGCAAGCGCAACCTCGACCTCACCGGCGACCCGTGGAATGCACGCACGCTGGAATGGGCCACGCCGTCGCCGCCGCCGTTCTACAACTTCGCCGTGGTGCCCAAGGCCGATGAGCTGGACGCCTTCCACGAAGCGAAGAAGCGCGGCCTGCCGCCGCCGCCGAAGAAGTACGCACCGATCCACATGCCGAAGAACACCGGTGTGCCGCTGATCCTCAACGTCTGGATCCTAGTGCTGTGCTTCGCCCTGGTGTGGCACATCTGGTGGATGGCCGGTGCCAGCTTCATCGCGATGATCGTCACCCTGATCGCGCGCTCCTACAACGAGGACGTGGATTACTACGTCAGCTCCGAAGAGGTGGCGCGTACCGAAGCGGCCAACCACGCCAAGCTGCAGGAGGCAGGCGCATGAACCTGTTGACCCGTCCGCAACTGGACAGCGATGCGCTGGTCCACGACGACCATCACGAGCACGATCACGCCCACGAACAGGGCGGCATGAAGGTGTTCGGCATGTGGGTGTACCTCATGTCCGACCTGGTGCTGTTCGGCTCGCTGTTCGCCTCGTACGCGGTGCTCAGCACCGCCTACGCCGGCGGCCCGACCGGCAAGGAACTGTTCTCGCTGCCGTTCGTGATGGCCGAGACCTTCATCCTGCTGGTGTCCAGCATCACCTATGGCCAGGCCGTGCTGGCCATGCACCGCCTGGACAAGGCGGCGGTGCTGCGCTGGCTGGGCGTGACCTTCGTGCTCGGCGCCTCGTTCATCGGCATGGAGCTGTACGAGTTCTCGCACCTCATCCATGAAGGTGCCGGTCCCAGCACCAGTGCCTACCTGTCGGCGTTCTTCGCTCTGGTTGCCACCCACGGCCTGCACGTGGCCAGCGGCCTGATCTGGATGGCGGTGGTGATGCACCAGGTGTATCGCCGTGGCCTCACCCCGACCAACATCACGCGCGTTTCCTGCCTGAGCCTGTTCTGGCACTTCCTGGACCTGGTGTGGATCTGCGTCTTCACCTTCGTCTACCTGATCGGAGCCTTCTGACATGGCCCACGTCGAAACCTCGCGCGCCGGCAATGCGCACGGTTCCACCAAGTCCTACCTGATCGGCTTCGTGCTGTGCGCGTTGCTGACGGTGGTGCCGTTCGCGCTGGTGATGAACCCGGTGCTGTCGCGGCCGGTCACCCTGTTCCTGCTGGTCGGCTTCGCGGTCGCGCAGATCCTGGTGCAGCTGGTGTACTTCCTGCACATGGACCGCAAGTCCGAAGGTGGCTGGAACCTCGCCAGCTTCGTGTTCACCCTGGTGATCCTGTTCATCGTGGTCGCGTTGTCGATCTGGATCATCTGGAGCATGCACTACCACATGATGATCAACTGACCGTGGCCGGGGCGATCGGCAAGGAGTGCGCGATCGCCCTGGCACCTCAGCCCTCTCTTCCCCCAGGGCAGGCCTGACCGAGACCGCGCCCACCTCGTGTTGGTGGTACCCGTGATGCTTGTTGCTTCCGTTGTTCGTTCCCTGCGCCTGCCGCTGCTTGCCGCAGGCCTCGCACTCGGCCTGCTGGCCGGCTGCAGCGCGCAGTCGCGCATGGATTTCCATTCCAAGGACATCGCCTGCGAGGAACTGGGCCAGCACTGGACCATGCCTGACAGCGCCGGCACCCTGCGTGGCCCGAAGGACCTGCAGGGGCAGGTGACCTACCTGTTCTTCGGCTTCACCAGCTGCCCGGACGTGTGCCCGACCACCATGGTCGAACTGAGCCAGGTCAAGCACCTGATGGGCAAGGATGCCGACCAGCTGCAGGTGGTATTCGTCAGCGTGGATCCGGCGCGCGATACCCCCGAAGTCGCGCACACCTATGTGCACGCGTTCGACCCGAAGGCGATGGCGCTGGTCGGTGACGAGGCACAGCTCTCGGCGATGGCCAGCGACTTCAAGGCGTTCTACGAGAAAGAGCCCGGGCAGCTGCCGGACACCTACACGATGAGCCACATCGCTGGCGGCTACGTGTTCGACCGACAGGGCCGCCTGCGCCTGTTCGCGCCCTACGGCATGCCGGTGGAGCAGCTGTTCTCGGACGTGCAGCGCTTGCTGCTGGAGCCGGAACATCCGGCCGCAGGCAGTGAAGCGCTGGCGGCGTGCAAGCTGCCGCAGAGCGCGAGCGTCGCCGCACGCTGAACGACGCATCGTCCTGGCAGGTGTCGACCTTGGTCGACACGCAATGAACGAATCTGGCGGGTGCCATTGGATTCTGGTGGGTGCCGACCGTTGGTCGGCACGCCCTCCCGCTCGCCAATCCCCCGGCCGGCCAGGAGAGCCAACCGGCCGGGGGCACCACGCAACGCCCTAGATCACTTCTTCTCTTCCCACTGCACCACGTCCGGCTCGGCTGCGCGCACGCCCGCAGTCGACAGCAGCCGGGTACTCGCATCCAGCGCCGCGTTCACCGACGGGTATTCCACGATGGCCAGACCGGCAGCCCTGGACACCTTCACCACGGTGCCGCCCGTGGCCTTTGCCGCGCGCTGTGCAGATGCCGCATCGGTAAAGAACACCTTCACCCGCGAGGTCGCCACCACCGGCGCACCATCGTGGGACACCGCAGCGGCGAACTTGCCGGCGCCGGCATCAGCGCCAGCTGCTGCCGCGCCATCCAGCGAACGCTTGCTGCGCGAGCTCGTGGTGGCCGCTGCCTGCGGCGTGATCCGGAACTGGCCGCCCGCAGCCTGCTGCACCGTGGTCGACGGGGACAGCTGGAAACGCGTGCCGCCCACGTCGAACGAACGGCCGGTGGCCGAAGCTTTCAGCTCCTGCGCATCCACGGTGGACAGGCTCCGTGCCGGTGGGGTCTGCCCCGAGCTCTGTGCCCAGGCAGGGGAGGTCATCGCCGCGAAGGCGAGCGTGCTCAACAGAATGGTCGTTTTCATCATCAGTGCCCCAGAACGCGGATCTTGAAGAATTCGAGGTTGCCGCGCGATGCAGCATTCGCGGCCTGCCCCATGTCGGTCACTTCCAGCGTCCAGGTGCCGGTGGCACTTTCATCCAGGAAGGCATTGCTGGACAGCAGATCCCAGTTGGTGAAGTTGCGCTGCACGCCATTGGTACCCGAACCGATGGCGGTGAAGGCTGGCTGCACCACGCTGCGCGTACCACTGGGCGAAACAAGCACGAACTGCAGCTGGCGGGTATTGCTGTGGTTCACCCGGAAGCCCAGCTGCACCGACTCGATGTTGCGTGCGCCATTGGCCAGCCGGAAGGTCAACCGCGCGGCGGCGGCGGAGGTGTTGCCGATGGCCACCGTGCGCGTGGTGGTGCGCCAGCCCGTATCCAGCAGCGGGCCCAACGACTGGAAGTTCTCGGCGACCTGCACGGCGCGCGCCGCGTTGACCACACCGAAGCCGTACCAGTTGCTGTAAGCGCGGTTGGCTGCATTCACCGTCCAGCCCGGCACCAGCGTGCGGCCGTCGGCCAGCGTCACCGCCGGCTGGTTCGGATGGTTGCGGGTGGCCGTGGTGGCGAGGATGTACTTCACATCGCGGTAGGACAGGTTCGGGTTGGCCTCCAGCACCAGCGCCGCCACGCCCGACACCATCGGCGCCGACGCCGACGTACCGTTCATCTTCGCGGTGTAGTTGCAGGTGCTGTCGATCGCCGACAGGTTGCTGTCCAGCGTGTTCTGGCGGTTGGTGTTCTTGTTGCTGCCCTGCGTGCAGCCGGTCACGTCGGTGGTGACGATGGCCGGATCGTACGCACGTGCCACCAGGTTCGGGGCGTACTGCGCCTGCAGGCCGTACTCGCCACCAAAGGCCGACACCCACAGTGCCGAACCGGTGGACGAGTACGACGAACGCACGCCATCGGCGCGCACTGCACCCACGGTGATCACGTTGAACAGGTTGTTGCGTGGATCGCGGCCAGCCGGCACACAGCCGGTGTTGCGGTTCTTGGTATCGGTGGTGCAGACGTCCTGGGTCTGGCTGATCGAGGCGTTGTTGAAGTTGTTGCCGGCCGACTTCACGTAGATGCCGCCGCGGCCACCGCGCGTGCCCGACAGTGCCTGCTCGTACGCACTCACCGTGTTCTGGCTGTAGGCCACGGGCAGGTTGGGGTTGCCCGGGCCAGCGCCCCAGCTGTTGTTGAACACCTGAACATCGGCCGACTCGGCGCCATCCCACCAGGCGTATTCGATGTTGCTCTGCTGGTTGCCCTGCGCATTGGAGGCCAGCACGTTGAAGCCCTTCAGCGTTGCCGCCGGGGCCACGCCACGCACGCCCAGGTTGTTGGCGCCCACTGCACCGGCGATGCCGCCCACCATCGTGCCGTGGTTGTCGGCATCGGGATTGGACGGCGTGGGATTGTTGGAGCCGTTGGCGAAGTTCTTGCCCGCTACCGCCGCCACGTTCGCGGCCAGGTCCGGGTGGGCGATCTGCAGGCCGTCATCGACGATGCCGATCACCACGCCCTGGCCACGGATGCCATTGCGGAACAGGCCATCGACGTTGAGATCGTTGCCGGCCACCGGCAGCGTATCGGCCGGCACCGTCTGCCCGGTATTGAGCAGATGCCACTGGATACCCGCCAGTGGGTCGGCCTGTTGCGCCTGGGCGGTAACGGCCAGGCTGCCCAGTACCAGGGCAGTGGCCAGGGCCAGGCGCGCAGAGCGCGGTGGCGCGGAGCGTTGCGTGTGTCGCTTCATACACGAATCCTTCTGTTGTGAATCGGCATGGCAGGACGGCGGGGCGGATCTGCCCCATCGCAACGAGCCAAACGCAACACCACGAACACCCCCCTACCTGTTGACGGAGGCGATCTGCAGATGTGCAAAGCGCGTCACAAACACTTATTCCGCCCGGTAATGACGACTACGCCGCTATGGCATGTGCTTCGGCCGGCGCCGACCGTAGGCTGTCACCGCGCATCCACGCACGGCACGGATCCAACGGGCGCCGTCGCACTCCCTCCCGCCCCCCTGTGCTACTACAGGCCGTGCACCCTTCCCGTCCCGGAGCACGACCATGGTCAACCCCGTCGCCCAGGCCCACCGCGGCCTCGGCACAACGCTCTTCAGCCTGTTGAATCCGATACCGTTCGGCTTCTTCGTGGCCGGCCTCATCTTCGACATCCTCTACCTCAACACCGCTGAAGTGATGTGGGGCAAGTCGGCGGCGTGGCTGATCACCTTCGGCCTGCTGATCGCCATCCTGCCGCGGCTGATCAACCTGTTCGCGGTCTGGCGCCGCAACGGCACCGCCACCGGCACCGACCGACTGGATTTCCTGCTCAACCTGGTCGCCATCGTGCTGGCCGTCTGGAACGCCTTCGTGCACAGCCGCGACGCCTATGCGGCGGCCGTGCCGGGCACCATCCTCTCCGTGCTGACGGTGGCACTGATCGCGCTCGGCTTCATCGTGCTTTCGCTGCAGCAGCCGTTGCTGCAAGGAGCCCGTCATGGCTAAGCGCTTCCTGCCCGCCGTGGGCGTGCTTTCGCTGGCATTGGCGCTGGCCGCGTGTGCCGGCAAGGCCGAATACCACCCGGCCGACCAGTCCGGTGCACAGCCGCCGCTGCCCGCGCCGCAGAACTACCTCATGCCGCCGATGCAGGTGCCCAAGGGCGTGGGTTGGGCCGAGGGCCAGGCACCGACGGTTGCCGACGGCCTGAAGATCGAACGCATCGCCGCCAACCTGCAGCACCCGCGCCGACTGCTGTCGCTGCCCAATGGCGATGTGCTTGTAGTGGAAGGCAACGGTCCCGGCGAAGAGCCGGTCACCACGCCCAAGCAGTGGATCGCAGGCAAGGTGAAGGCGCGCTCGGGCAAGGCCGGCAAGGGCGGCAACCGGGTCACGTTGCTGCGGCGCACGCCGGGCACCGGCACCTGGACCCAGCACGTGTACATCGAAGGCCTACACTCGCCGTTCGGCATCCAGCTGATCGGTGACACGCTGTATGTGGCCAACACCGGCAACATCATGAAATACCACTACGTGCCGGGCGAAACCCGCATGTCCGACAAGGGCAGCGAGTTCACCGACCTGCCCAGCACCATCAACCACCACTGGACCAAGGAACTGCTGGCCAGCCGCGACGGCAGCAAGCTGTACGTGGGCGTGGGCTCCAACAGCAACATCACCGAGAACGGCCTGGCCGTCGAGTACCGCCGTGCGGTGGTGCTGGAAGTGGACGTGGCCACCAGCGGCAGCCGCATCTACGCCTCGGGCCTGCGCAACCCCACCGGCCTGGACTGGGAGCCGAGCACCGGCAAGCTGTGGGCGGTGGTGAACGAACGCGACGAGATCGGTGCCGACCTGGTGCCCGATTACCTCACCTCGGTGCAGGAGCACGGCTTCTACGGCTGGCCCTACAGCTACTACGGCCAGCATGTGGACGAGCGCGTGCAGCCGCAGCGGCCGGACCTGGTGGCCAACGCAATCCGCCCGGACTTCGCCATCGGCTCGCACGTGGCACCGCTGGGCCTGCTGTTCTACACCGGCCAGGCGTTGCCGGCGAAGTACCACGGCGGTGCCTTCATCGGCGAGCACGGCAGCTGGGACCGCTCGCCATTGAGCGGCTACGAAGTGGTGTACGTGCCGTTCAAGGACGGCAAGCCGGCCGGCCGCCCGGAAGCGGTGGTGAGCGGGTTCGCGTCCAAGGATGAGAAGACGCTGATGGGCGCGCCGGTGGGCATGGCAATCGATGCGGAGGGCGCGCTGCTGGTCGCCGATGATGTCGGCGACGTGGTGTGGCGGGTGTCGGCGAAGTAGGGCGGACCTGCGCTACTGTACTGCGGTGCCGCTGCCGGCGGCATCGCCTCGGTCTTCATGGCCCACCTGAGGAGACACAAGGATGTACCGACGGATCGTGCTGGCTACCGCTGCGCTCATCTTCCCGGTTGCTGCGGTTGCTGTCGAAGCCGCGCATTGGCAGGGCAGCTACTCCAATGTCTGCATGCATCCCGAATCGGGTGACCTGCTCGGCCATGCGCTGTCCTTCATCCCCTATGCGGGAGGGACGGCGGTGCTGCTGCAGCGGTTCGAAGGGGAAGCGTTGGCCCCGCAGCTGCTGATCCTGCGTGAGCAGGACGGCATCATCACCGCCTCTGCAGCGGAGGGCATGCCGCCGGTCATCCGCCTGACGCGCGAGCACACCCGGTTGCGCATCCGTTACCTGGACGGCCAGCAGGATTCACCGGAAGGCAGCCTGCGGCCCATCGCCGCGTCGCTGTGGACGGGCGCGCGATTCCCCGATTGCAGATGAGATGCAGGGGTATCCACGGGTCAGACCAGTGCCGACCAACGCCCTGAGCCGACCCAGCCCGCGCGCAGCCCACTGAACACCGATTCGGCCGCAAAGCCCACGCCGCCCAGCAGCACACCGAAGTACACCACCGACGCCACCACGAAGCCGTAGCCGGCCGCCACTGCCGCGCCATCACGCTGGATGAAGCCGATGGCGAAGGACATCAGCGCCAGCGCCGGCAGGGTGTTGCTGAAGGGAATCGGCCCGGCCGGCAGCATCAGCAGGATCGTGGCGAACACCAGCGCCAGGTTGTTCAACCGCATCATCTTCTTCGAGCGCACCATTGCCGCCAGCCGCATCGGCCGGGACAACCGCTCCATCCGACGCACCCATTTCAGCGCACGGCCCAGATTGGCTTTCAGCTTGTCGGTGGCGATCTGCTTGTCGGCCAACCGCTGCGGCACCCACAACGGACGGTCGCGCACGCGGCTCAGGCCGATCAGCAGGATGGACGCACCGAACACCGTGCTCAGCCCGGGAATCGATACCGGAATCAGGAAGATCGCCGACAGCAGGATCACCACCAGCATCAGGCCTTCGTCGCCCAGCGCATGCAGCAGCGTGCCGACGCGGATATGGTCGCCGGGCAGGCCGTCGATCAGGTCTTCAATCTGCTGGGCGAGCGGGGCGGTGTCAGTGGCGTCGGGCGCTTGGTAGGTCATGCGTCGAAAGTAGTGTCCAGGGAAGGGCGGTCGATAGGGCCGTCCTGCGGTGGGGGACGCACAGGCCCCACGAGTATCCCCGGCCAGCGCCGCGCAGAGGTGAACGATGCATGAGGCCGGCGTTGCCAGGCGGCCTGGCCTAAAATGGGCGTCCCCCGCACTGGTTGAAGATGATGGACATGGGTCGCAGGCAATCGACCATCGAACTGGTCGCCATCGATATGGATGGCACCCTGCTGGACCCCGCCCACAAGCTCACCGCGCGCGTGAAGCAGGCCATCGCCCAGGCGCGCGCGCTGGGCGTGCACATCGTGCTGACCAGCGGCCGCCCGGTTCCCGGGCTGGCGCCGTTCCTGCATGAGCTTGGCATCGAGGGCGACGATGACTACTGCATCGCCTGCAACGGCGGCCTGGTGCAGCGCATCGGCCCGCGCGAAACCGTGGTCGAGTATCCGCTCAGCTTCGACGATTTCGTGTACTGCGAACAGGTCGCCCGCGAGATCGGCGTGCACTTCCAGGCACTGGATGCGCAGCGCATGTACACGCCCAACCAGGACATCAGCATCTACACCGTGGCCGACTCGCATCTTTCGCGCATGCCACTGTCGTACCGCCGCGTGGCCGACATGGACCCTGGCATGTCCTTCATCAAGCTGATGATGATCGACGAGCCGGACGTGCTGGACGCCGCCATCGCGCGCCTGCCGGCCGCGCTGACCGAGCGTTTCGCGGTACTGAAGAGCGCGCCGTTCTTCCTGGAAGTATTCGACCACCGCGCCGGCAAGGGGCCAAGCCTGCAGAAGCTGGCCGAGCACCTGGGCATCGACCGCGCCAACGTGATGGCCATCGGCGACCAGGAGAACGACCTCACCATGCTGCAGTACGCCAGCACCAGCGTGGCGATGGGCAATGCCATCGATGCGGTGAAGGCCGTGGCGCGCTTCGAGACCGCCACCAACGCCGATGAAGGCGTGGCCAGGGCGATCGAGCGCTTCGTGCTGCAGTAAGAAGCCGGCAATACGAAGAAGGACGCCGCCACACACGGTGGCGGCGTCCCACCAACGGTTTTACTGGCAGACGTACTCGTTGCCCGACTGGACGCTCTCTACATCGAGCTCATGGTTCTGGATCTCGATCGTTTCCATGCGGGTCGAAACAACCACCGCACGGGCACCGAAGTTGCAGCCGGCAGGCAGGCCGCCAGCATAGACCTGCCCATTGATCGCGTACGCCAGGCCGTAGCAGGCCGAGCCGAGCTTCTGCGAGTCGAAGTGGCAGGCATTGAGCTGGTTGTTGGCCGATGCGCTGGCGGCGTTGTAGTTGGTCGTCCAACCGCTGAACGGATCGTTGGCGCAGGTGCCCGGGAAGTCCTGGATCGGCGTGCCGCCGGTCGTGCAGGTGTGTTCCCATGCGCTGGAGAAGGGGCTTTGCTTGAAGTACGCAGTGCGGCCGCTGTCGACCCATTGCGCGGCGGCGGCATTTTCGGCGAAGGCAGACAGGCCGAGCAGGCAAAGTGCAGTTGCGGCGAGCGGTTTCAATCCATTCAACATGACGTTCGTCCTTTGAAGTGTCGAGTTAACGCGTCGGAGCCTTGCATGGCAGTGCGTGCGGAAGGCATCGCAGATATCCGCGCGGCCGCCGCCGACATGATCATTCAGCATCCAGGGTGGCGCAAGTCGAGCCAGGAACGAATAGTCGAAAGGCTGACCGAGCGCACAGACATCACGCTGCAACATGCAGGTGATAGCGCGGCATTGAAAGCGATACCTGCGTATAACCGCGCTTTCCCACGGTGCAATGGCGGATGTGGCGGTCCAATGCAACACTTCCGCACGTCGAAATCACACCATCGAATCGTTCGGC
The DNA here is from genome assembly GCF_020883215.1 of Stenotrophomonas sp. SI-NJAU-1. NCBI lineage: Bacteria > Pseudomonadati > Pseudomonadota > Gammaproteobacteria > Lysobacterales > Lysobacteraceae > Stenotrophomonas > Stenotrophomonas sp. SI-NJAU-1. Next base: position 4,142,648 of record NZ_CP086598.1, on the reverse strand, counting down.
AGCTGATCGTCTTCGTCTGCCGCTGACCGGCGCGCGCTGCGCCGTTCCCGCCTTCAACGCAATCGCGTCACCAGCCACTGCATCGCCATCCGGCGCTGCATCGCGCTGGGCGTGCGCCTGCGTCCTCTTCTCCCTGCACCCTGGATCTGGCCATGAACACTCCACCTACGCTTCTTGCCCTGGCAATCGGCACCGCCCTCGTTGCACCGCTGCACGCTGCCGAATCCACCGACGCCGCGCACGACACCCCCACCACCTTGAACGCGCTGCAGGTCATCGCCACCCCACGCGGTGCTGCTGTGGCCCCCACCCAGGTGGTGGGCCCGAACCGCTACGTCATCAATGCCACCGACCTGGATGCGATGGTCTCGGGCAACAACGGCCTGTCGATGCTGAAGAACGTGCCGGGTGCCAGCTACACCGCCACCGACGGTCTCGGCCTGGACATCTCGGCCACCAGCCTGTTCGTGCGTGGTTTCCGCATGAATGAAATGGGCATCACCTTCGAAGGCGTGCCGCTGAACGACAACGGCTTCCTCTCGCTTACCGGCACCAGCGTGGTCAACGTCGGCGTGCCCGATGGCATCGGTTCGATCACGGTCAGCCCGGGTGGTGCACCGGTCAGTGTGTTCTCCAGCAGCGTCAATGGCGGCAGCCTCGAGTACCGCCTGCGCGACCTGCAGGACACCCCCAGCCTGCGCATCAAGCAGGGCGTGGGCAGCAACAACACGCGGGTCACCACGGTCTCGGGCCAGAGCGGCCAGCTGGGCGAACATGGCCCGAAGCTGCTGGTCGACCTGCAGCGCGTGTCGGCCGACAAGTACCAGGGCGCCGGCACCCAGAAGTTCCTGCGCGGTGACCTGAAGGCCCAGCAGGATGTGGCGTGGGGTGACTTCACCGTGTTCCTGTCCGACAGCAAGGCCGCTGTATGGGGCTACAACAACATCTCCTTCGACATGATCCGCAAGCTGGGCTGGAAGGCCGACAGCTTCTATCCGGACTATGCATGGGCGTACTACGTGGCCTCGCCGGAGAACGCCGACACGTCCTGCGGCGCCTACACCTGCGGCGAGCTGTCCGAGCTGATTCCCTACGACACCGGCCAGGTGACCCGCGACCGCGTCGCGTCGATCAACCATCGCTTCCAGATCACGCCCGCGCTCAGCGGCAACGTGCAGCTGTACAACGCCAACGGCCACACCCAGGCCACCTTGACCGACCCGACCGTGCCCTCGCCCAACGGCGCGCCCTTCTCCGAACAGGTGCAGACGCCGCACCTCAATCGCTTGGGGGGCATGTTCAACCTGCAGTTCGAGACGGGTGCACACACCCTCACCACCGGCTTCTGGCAGGAGAAGAGCAAGGCGGCCGCGAAGACCGAGTGGTACCAGCAGCCGCTGCTGGGGCAGGGCAAACCACTGAAGGCGACCGGGCCGTTCGATGTGTACGGGCCGGCGTTCCAGACCGACAACGCATCCAGCTGGGTGACCCGCTCGCGGCAGTTCTACCTGCATGACAACTACGCCCTCACCGACACGCTGGTGCTGGGGCTGGGCTTCAAGGCCGTGGACTTCACCACGACCGGTGGCGGCATCGGCGACGCAGCGGAGCGCCCGGTGTCCGGCACGCTGCGCGCCAAGAGCAACTTCCTGCCACACGTGTCGCTGTACTGGAGCCCGACCGAGCGGACCGATGCCTTCATCGACCTGGTCAACACCATGAACGGCTATCGCGTGGCCCAGCGCGGCAACATCGGCTACACCGCGTCGGCCTGGACCATCAGTGACCAGAAAGAGTTCGACCGCGTGGCCGGCACCCTGCGCCCGGAAAAGAACTGGAACCTGACCGCGGGCGCCAGCCACCGCTTCGACCGCCTGACCGTGACTGGCGATGTGTTCTACAACGATATCCGCAACCGCCTGCTGTCGGCAGCCATCGGCACCCAGTTCGCGCAGATCAACACGGTGCGCTTGATGCCGAAGATGCACGTGATCGGCGCCGATCTCGGCATCACCGCCGACCTGACCGACCACCTGCAGTTCTACCAGGGCATCGCACTGGCGCGTTCGTACTACGACAGCGATTTCGTGGTGGGCGATACCGTGTACCCGATCAAGGGCAACGCGCAGCCGGGCTACCCGCAGCTGTCGCTGGTCAGCGACCTGTCCGCGCATTTCGGCGACTGGCGTTTCGGTGCCACCAGCACCTCGTACCTGCGCCAGCCCTTCACCTATGAAAACGACATCCGCGTGCCGACGTTCTGGCAGGTCAACGCGTACACGGCCTACACCCTGGGCCCGGACAGCCTGCTGCCGGGGCTGGAGCTGCGGCTGGACGTAAGCAACCTGTTCAACCGCAACAACATCGGCACCGCCACCATCGCCGGCTCGTCGTTCTCGGGCGACTACCAGACCCTGCAGCGCAGCGCCCCCCGGCAGGTGATGTTCAGCACCTCGATAACCTTCTAAGTAGATCCACGTCATGCGTGGATGCACTTCGCGGCAGGCTGGGTAGCGCCGGGCCATGCCCGGCGGAATCCCTCCGGCGCCGACGCGCCTTGCCAACCAAGGTTGGCATCTACCCAAGCGGGGCCTTCGCCGCACGCAATCCGGTAGCGCCGGGCCATGCCCGGCGAAATCGCTCCATCCAAACGGGCCATCCGCCGCACTTTGCACAATCAGCACTGATATTCCGGCACCAACGCAAGGTTCCCACAATGTTGCTGGGTCATCCTGTACGCATGGCACAGCACAACCCCCGTTTCCCTCCGGTTCGCAGGCGCGCCCATGGACGTGCGCGTCCGGTGCCGTTCGCAGCACCGGCGGTCGACCTGGAGGCCGAATACCAGTTCTGGCAGGTCTATGACCGCGTGGTCCGCCCCCTGCCCGGAGGCGGCTTCCGCCTGGCCTGGCTGGTGCTGCAGGCCGTGTACCGGGCGCGGGCGCGCTATCCCGCCGACACCCACAAGGCCGCGCTGTCGCGGGTACTGTTCGGTACCAACATGACCGACGCGCGCGCGGCCGAACTGGAAGAACTCTACACGCTGGTCAGCCGCAGGCTGGCGGCGGTGGCCGTGCGCACGCTGGCACCCGGCAGCACCGCCTAGCCCGCCTTGCAGGGCATGCAGATCCGTCCCAGCCCGCCGGCACCGGCGCGCAGGTCAGGGTCGAAGAACTCTTCCTGGCTGCGGATCTGCCCACAGCGGCTGCAGACTTTCTTCTCTTTCGATTCCAGCCCCTGCACCTGCTCGATCACCTGGTCGACCGCTGCCGAACGGATCTCCGTGCCGGCCACTTCAATCAGGCGATAGAGGCGGTCGGACAGCGTCTGCACCGGGTCGCTGCCGAGGTTGAAGCGGTTGATGCGCAGGAAGCGGTAGCCGTAGCTTTCCAGGGTCAGCTGGCGCTCGACATCAGCCTCCACCAGATAGCGCTCGTGGTTGCCCACATGCACCGGCTTGTCGCGGCGGAAATGGAATTCGAAGCCGTCGTACTCGATCACGATCTGCAGCGCGCCGCGCACGGTCTGCACGGTCACCAGGAAGTCCACGCGCCACGCCGGGTGCTGATAGGTCGGGTCGAGCTGGCGCAGGTAGTCGCCCACCGGGAACTGCGGAATGATCTCGACCGCATCGCCATGGGCAAGCACGAACGGCGTCTGCTGCAGCCACTGCAGCACCTTCGATTCCATCGGGCTGCGCGCATCGGTCTGCGCGGCGTCGGGCGCGGGGCGGTCCAGCTGGCTGGCGTAGTAACGCAGCGCATGGCCAATCGCGCCGCGGAACGCATCCACCGGCATCGAATGGACGAACCAGATCGCCTCCTGCGCGCGGGAGAAGCCGACATTCAGGCGCTGCACTTTCAGCTTGTCTTCCACCGCATCCACCGCGCCGCTCAGGCTGACCGGGAAGATGTAGTTCAGCGCATCCTGGCCGGCGGTCGCCACCATCGAATAGAAGATCAGCCCGCGTTCCTCACCCTGGCAGGAGTCGACCGTCATCACCTTCAGGCGAAGCCGTTCTTCAAACTCGCGGCCGCGCGGATGGTTGAACAGCGTCTTGGACAACAGCGTCTGCTGCTCGCGGAACGGGGTGATGATGCCGACCGTGGGCGGCGCATCCGTTTCCAGCAGTTCCACCAGGCGCTCGGCGATGAAGGCCGCTTCGGCGTCGTTGGTGCTGCGGCTGGTGCGGTGCCCACTGGCATCGACCTGGCTGAAGCGGATCACCTCCTGCAGCGGCCGGCTGCGGATCTTCAATGCCTGCAGCTGGTGGTTGTAGAAGGTGGAGGACGAGAACCCGATCAGTTCCGCATAGCTGCGGAAATGCTTGCGCAGCATCACCGAGTACGAGGCCGAGAGCGAGCAGAACTCCAGCACCGAGCGCTTCACATCGAACATGGCCAACCGTTCCAGCACGTCGGCCTGCTGGCTGACGTGGGTGCGGAAATAGTTGACCAGGTCCGAGCGGTACTTGTCGTTCAGCGCGATGCTGGCGTTGGCGGCCTTGACGTTGGAGAACTGCTTTGAGTCGCCCAGTACCACCACCTTGCGCGCGCGCAGCAGCGCCGGCAGCGCCTGCGCCACCGAGACCTGCGAGCCTTCGTCGATCACCAGCACATCGAACAGGTCCGGCGCCAGCGGCATGTACTCGCCGAACTCGCGGATACTGGCGATCATCACCGGGAACGACTCGCGCACGCTCTCGAACTTGTCCACCGGGAATTTCTGCCGGTTGGCGATCACGCCCGCCAATGCCCGCGCATCGGCGCGGTGATGATCCATGAAGCTGATCAGGCGCCCATCCACATGGGCATTCATCACCGAGGTGTTCAAGCGTTCCAGCTTGGTCTTGGTGCCCACATAGTCATACTGCGGCGCGTCGACGAAGGCCTTGCGCGTGGCCATCCAGCCCTGCAGGAAGCGCAGGGTCAGCGCCCACAGCGCGGGGTCGTCCTTCGGCTCGGCCAGCAGGGCCTCGACGATGGCCGGATTGAGCCGCGCCAGCAGGGTCATCGCCTGCCGTGCAACCGCCGCACCCGGCCCCGGCGCGGCGCCGTGGGCAATCTGCCGGTAGCTGGCCGCCAGCTGCGTGCCCAGGCCTTCGGCCTCCAGTTTCATGCGCAGCGCGTTTGCGCCCTGCACGATGTCCTGCAGGGCAGCTGCATCCTGCTTGAGCAGCAGCGGGCGGGTGGTACCCAGCTGGTTGAGCTGAAGCTCCAGCCCGCGCACCGCATTGCCGCGCAGCAGATAGCCCAGCAGCGGCATCTTCAGCTGCTGGTGCTGCAGCAACAGCGTGCCCAGCAGCCGTATCTGCCCGGCATCCAACGACTCGAACAGCGCCCAGCCGTCAACCGGTCGGTCGGCGAGGAAGGCGGTGGTCACCGCATCGCGGCGGATACGTTCGTCCAGCGACGCCGGCGTGTAGTCGGTGCTGCCGAACAGGTCGGCAAGATAGGCCTCAAGCACGTCCGCCTGCGCAGCCACCGCTTCCAGCTCGGCCAGCACGTTGGCATCCATTACCGCGTGCACCTGCTGCAGCACTGCAGGGGCGCGCTCGCCCAGTTCCGCTTCCTGCTCGTGCATGGTCTTCACTGCAGCAAGCGATACACGCCCCAGCGTCTGCACGGTAGTGGAGATGGCCTGCCGGAGCGTCTGTGCCGTGTCCTGGCGCTCGCTCTCAAGGGCGGGCTGGTTGGCCTTCATGGCCTTGGCGAAGGCTGAAATCTGGCTGATCGTGCCGGTGGAGGTCAGGCGCTTGAAGTTGGCCGCCTGCTGGCCGAGCCGCAGGATCGGGTTGGGGAAATCGCGATCATGGCGGACCCGGCTCATCGCATCGGACAGCTTGTCGTACACCACGTCCAGCGCTTCGGTCTTGTCCGACAGCACCAGGCAGCTCTTCTTGTTGAACGCGCAGTCCGCAGCGATGGCGGTGATGGTGTGCGACTTGCCGGTGCCGGGCGGGCCTTCGACCACCACGATGCGGCCCTGTGGTTCGCGCACGGCCAGCAGGATCTTGCGCTGTTCCTCGTTCAACGGAATGGGCGAATCGAACACCATGCGCTCCACCAGCGGCAGCGCATCCCAGGCCGATTCCACCCGTTCGCCGATAGGTTCAGGGTTGCGCATCAGCACGCCTTCCACCATGCCGTGGAACAGATCCACCAGCTTCGACCCGCCATTGCGGGCCTGGTCGATGATCTCCTCGAAATCATTCAGCAGCGCCTCGTCGGCGCGCTCGAACGCAGCCAGGTGCAGGGCAGGCGACAGCGCAACGGTGGCGGTGGATGCCTCGCTGGCAGACGAGGAAAGCGAGACGTCGCCGCCCAGATCCACCGCGTTGGCTACCTGCCGGAACAGCGATGCCGCCACTTCAAACAGGCTCTGCGCCGGGTCGAGGTACTGGATGCGCTCCTGGATCGGCGACACCCACTCGCGGGCCATGCCCACGGCCAGTTCCTGCAGCACGAAATCGATCGCGCGGCGGTTGGCGAACAGCCGGTTGCTGAGGGTCAGGGTGTAACCCGATCCATCCTTGGCCCGCACCACGTCCAGCGGCAGGTAGAACACCGGGTACTGCACGCCCGCGTACTTGAGCGTGCCCACGTAGAGATACAGCTGCAGACCATCGCCGGTGGCGACATAGGTTTCCAGGTCGCGGAACTCATGGAAGGCGTCGGCCGCCACGAAGTTCTCGAAGAACGCCATCAGCGCGCTGATCGTGCCGTCGCGGGTCAGCTGGTGCTCGCAGGCCTGCTGCAGCGGCAGCTCGTCACCGGTGGCCAGCAAGCGCGCCAGCACCTCCGGCAGGGTCTGGTACAGATCGACAACGGAGCGGGTGACCAGGTCCGATTCAGCCGCGTGCAGCGAATCCATCACCCAGTACGCCTGGCCCTGCAGTGGACCGGCCAGATGCGCGATCAGCGGCCGCACCACCTGCACGCACATCGCATCCACCAAGGTGCCCTGCACCGATGCCACCCAGGCTTCCGGGTCTTCCAGCGCACCGGCCATGCTGGCGCGCGCCTTGTCCAGCACGGCCACGCGCACCGTGGCGATGGCGGTCTCGGTGATGGCGTTCACTTGCTCTTCGACGATGCGGCGCAGCGTCGCGCTGATCGGCCGGGTATAGCTGCGCGGGCCGATGGTGAACGACAGCTCCTCGCCGGAGGGCCGACTGAGCAGCTTCCACAGCTCCTTGTCCAACGCCGGATACGGCGCGGTGCGCATGCCCGCGCGGAAGCCGGAATCGCTGGTAAGCACGATGCGGCGCCGCGGTGCCTGCGCGCGCTTGAAATCCGATTCAAGGAAATCGCGGAAGTACTGCGAGATCCGCACCGCGATTTCGCGCATCTTCGTTTCACCCAGTGGCCCGCTGCCGCCGGTTGCCGCAGGTGTCAGCGGGGTGGATGCATCGGAGGTCGGCAGGTGCGGCGGTTGCAGAGTGCTCATGGATCAGAAGGCCGGCCTGCTGGGACAGGCGACAACGTAGACAGGGCCTTGCATGGTCGCACGCGGCGTGTGTGGCGGGGAGGGGCGCCTCCTGCGCCGTTGCTTCTGCTCAGGCCAGGTCGCGGGCCCACACCTGGCTGGTCTGGTCACTGCCGAAGCTGTGGTGGTGCTCTTCCTCCACCAGCGAAAAACCGGTCTTCTCATACAGGCGCACCGCATCCAGCAGCACCTTGTTCGTCCACAGCACCATGCGGGTATAACCGGCGGCACGCGCAAAGCCGATGGCTTCTTCCACCAGGCGGCGGCCGACGCCCAGGCCCCGCGCGGTGGCATCCACGTACAGCATGCGCAGCTTGGCCGTGGTGGCATCGTGGCGCACCACGAACACCGAGCCCACCATCTCGCCCTGGCGGTCGGCGATCCAGCAGCGGTCGGAGGTAGGGTCGAACTCGCGCAGGTACTTGCCGACGATGTCAGCCAGCAGCGCCTCGAACTCCTGGTTCCAGCCGTACTCCTGCGCGTACAGCCGCGCCTGCTTGTGTACCACCAGGCCCATGTCACCCGGCTGCGGGGCGCGCAGCACAACATCTGCCGGGCGCCTATCCAGCAGTTGCCCGATGCGGTCCATCGCGTACACCAGCGCCTGCTGCTGCGCCTCCGGCAACGGCGCCAGCATGGCCAGCACCTCCTGGCGCGACGCCTCCTCGAAAGGCTGGAACGTCTGCCGGCCAAGCGCGGTCAGCGCCAGCAACTGCGAGCGGGCGTCGTCCGGGTGGCGTGTCTTCTCCAGTAGCCCCTGGCTCTCCAGCGTGGCGATCACGCGGCTGAGATAGCCGGCGTTGAGCCCCAGCTCCGTGCGCAGGTCCAACGCCCGCGCTGCCCCGCGGCTCGACAGTTCGTACAGCACACGCATTTCCGTTAGCGAAAACGGGCTGCCCAGCAGGTGGTCCTGCAGCACGCCGATGCGGCGGGTATAGAAGCGGTTGAAACGACGCACCTGCTCGGCGCGGTCGAGGGCTTGGCTGTGCTGGGCGGGCATGGCGGGTGTTCTTTGATTGCCTGAGGCAACTAATATTGTGTGCCTCAGGCAAGCAAGTCAACAGTGTGAGGAAGGGGCCGCTATGTGCCTGACTTGCCCCGGTCCAGCTGCCGGTACCCAATGGCCTCGGCCAGGTGCGCGGTCTGGATGGTCTCGCTTTCGGCCAGATCGGCAATGGTGCGTGCCACGCGCAGGATGCGATGCATCGCCCGCGCCGACAGCTGCAGGCGCTCGATGGCTTGTTCCAGCAGATCCTGGTCGGCTTCGCTCAAGCGCGTGCACGCACGCAGGGCAGCAGGCGGCAGGTGCGCGTTGAGACCACCGCGCGCCTGTTGCCGCGCCTGTGCCGCTTCCACCCGCGAACGCACGCTGGCGCTGGGTTCGCCCAGCGGCGTGCTCTCGCGCAGCTCCACCGCATCCATGCGGCTCACGCTGATGTGCAGGTCGATGCGGTCCAGCAGCGGCCCCGATACCCGCGCGCGGTAGCGGGTGATGCGCTCGTCGCTGCACAGGCAGCGGTTGCTGCGGTCGCCTGCCCAACCACAGGGGCACGGGTTCATCGCCGCCACCAGTTGAAAACGTGCCGGGTAGACCACGCTGCGCGCCGCGCGGGAGATGCGGATATGGCCGGACTCCAGCGGTTCGCGCAGGGTTTCCAATGCGCTGCGGTTCCACTCCGGCAGTTCATCCAGGAACAGCACGCCGTGATGCGCCAGCGAGATCTCGCCTGGGCAAGGTGGATTACCGCCGCCCACCAATGCCGCCGCGCTTGCGCTGTGGTGCGGCGCCCGGAACGGCCGCTGTCGCCAACGCTTCGGGTCCAGCCCTTCGCCACTGACCGAGGTGATGGCCGCCAACTGCAGGGCATCGATCTCTTCGCTGTCCGGCAGCAGGCTGGGCAGGCGCGAGGCCAGCAGGGTCTTGCCGCAGCCGGGGCTGCCGATCAGCAGCAGATGATGGCCACCGGCGGCGGCAACCTCCAACGCGCGGCGTGCGAGCGCCTGCCCGCGTACGTCGGCCAGATCCGGCAATGGCAGCGGCGTGGTGTCCACGCGTTCCACCTGTGGCAGCAGGCGTGGATTGCCCAGCCCGGCACAGCATTCCAGCAGGGTACGCGCCACGCGCACATCGGCGTGCTGGGCCAGCGCGGCTTCGGCAGCGTTGCCAGGCGGCACGATCAGGATTCGCCCCGCTTCGGCGGCGGCAATGGCGGCGGGTAGCGCGCCGGACACCGGGCGCAGCTCGCCGGTCAGGCCAAGTTCGCCGAGGAACTCGTACTGCAGCAGCGACTGCGGATCGACCTGGCCACTGGCAGCGAGGATGCCCAAGGCAATCGCCAGATCGTAGCGTCCGCCTTCCTTGGGAAGATCGGCGGGGGCGAGGTTGAGGGTGATGCGCCGCTGCGGGAAATCGAAGCGCGCGCAGAGCAGGGCAGCACGCACGCGCTCGCGTGATTCGCGCACGCTGGTCTCGGCCAGGCCGACAATCTGGGTGACCGGCAGACCGCCAGAGAGATGCACCTCGATGCGCACCAACGGGGCGTCGACCCCGGCACGGGCACGGCTGTGGACCAGCGCCAGGCTCATGTGTGGGTTCCTGCGGAGGGGAAAGGGCTTGATGGTGGGGCGGCGATCTGCGGGCAGCCATCGGGAATTGCTGGAGAAACGACTCGGGAAACTCCGACCGATAGTTGGAGCGTGCTGCTTCCTCTGCCGAGCGCATCCTTGCAATTGAGTGACGGAAATAGACCGGCCTGAAGTACACCCGCGCGGGCGTAATGCCCGCTGTCGCTCTTCCCTGCGTGTTTTTGACACCAGGTGATCTGTACCCACGAGCTTGCTGGACTCAACCCGTTTTCTCGAAAGTTGCCTTGCGAACAGGCAATCAGGTCAACCCAAAACGACACCTGATTACTTGCAGGTAAGCGATCGGGACGCTAAAAATAGCCCCAACACACCCGCCACGCCTCTGACGCGCTAGTTCGCGACATGCCCAAATTGGCGGGTTTTTTTGCCTGCAGATTGGTGTCAGGATGACGCATTACCGCAAGCCGCCGCTGTCAATTGCCGCTGGCCACATAGGATGGGATGAAGCTGCGCGACAGATTGGAAAAATCTACCGAAATGGTGAGCGCATTGATGTGAATGGGACCGCAGGCCGCGACGATGACATTTCGTATGGGGACTACTACGGAAGCTGATGGGACAGCTCTCATCCTGCCCCCAGCCCTTCGCCAGGTAGCGGCGGCGGTGGTGGCGGTGGGGGTGGTTTGTTCGAGGAGATGGAGCGATGAACTTCAAGCCTTCGCGGAAGTACCTTCTGTCTCTATTTGGCGTGATGCTGGCGGTCTCATTTCAGGCATCAGCTGAAGATCCGAGCCTGCCGAAGGACAAGAGCCAGGGTTCACTTGACGAAATTTTTCAATCCCTAATTGACGCGCCTTGGCCACTTGGGTTTGATTACTTTCGACGCGTAGGGATAGCTGAATTCAAGCAGCAGGGCAGCAGCAATGCTGATCCCATAGTTTTTAGGTCGGGCCCGGTAGAGACTAGCGATGGCTACCGAATTGCATATACTGAGTCTCGGATTCCTTCTCGCTTGGTCGAAGGTATAAATTTCTACTATGGCCAGCTGGAAGAAGGTCGTTGCTACCCCGCCGCTCGACTGAAGGAAAAGTACGCGCTCGAGCGGTTCATATATGCGCCGAATCCACACAATGCAGTCGCCGAGCGGACGAGACGTCAATCTGGTTACCAGCTCCGTTCCAGCGGGACTGTGTTGCATTTTACAGCCGACGGATCCGACGACGATTGCTTAGTTAGCTTCTACCGCTCTACGCGGTAGGTGCGTAGGCCCAAATGCCTGGTGATGTCATTATTGTCGGGCGCTAAGTCGCCCGACATTTTGCCCTCTGTTGGGGGCGCAACAACGACAGGTAGTTGAGTTGTGATCGAATTGCAAACAAGTTGCGCGAAATTCGAGCGAATTATCCAGCCATTCCTATGAGGGGCGGATCTTGAGATCCATTTATTCATGAGGGTAAACTATCGTTCTACTTTTAAATGGACGGCGAGGCGCGCGCTGCAGCTCGAGCAGATCGGCGCAACTGTCGATCCGCCATCTGATTTCAATGGGGAGTGCATCATTGGTGTCGTCCACTCGGCGGAAGGGGCTCCAGAATGGGGTGGTGTTTCTTCGCTGATCAGGGAATGGGGCGGATCTTCCCTTGTAACGACGGATTTTTCTGCCGCTGAGATTGCCGCTGCGGATTATTGCGAACTGCTGGTTACTCATGCAAATGGGTATCCTCAGCCAGAGGATGATTTTGGCTTCCTGGCGCAGAGTTATGACACTTCGAAATACTGTGATGAGTGCGGAGCTTGGGCTGTCCAAATTGCGCCTTTTCGTGTGCGGAAGTCATTGAAGTGGGGGCGTAACGCCTTCCTCAAACTGTTCTGGGTTGAAGATGCGATTTTCATGCATAGGGAGGTATGGCAAGCGCACCTTGCTCCACTCTGCATTGAGACGTGGCCGGTTGAGGACACACAGGGGAATGTTCTTGATCACATCGTGCAGCTACGCGCTGACACGAGCGTGGCGTTGCAGATTGAGGAGGACTTGGGGGTTCGTTGTCCGAAATGCGGGCGCGTTCGCTACATGGGCCCAGAGCGAGGATTCCTCCCGGCGCCAGTTGGGGCTCCAGATCTTCCCATCTTCCGAAGCGAGCAGTTCTTTGGGGCAGGCCACCAGTCCTCCAATGCCATTCTCATCAGGCGGGATGTCGTCGCGGCGATTCAGGCGGCCAAGCTAAGGGGAGCTAAGCTATGGCCTTGTGCTGCGCCAGAATAGGCTTCGGGCCGACGTCCCCCAATATTGAGCAGCGGAATTCGACCGTATCAAGCGGAGCAGCGCTGTGGACAGACCCGCCGTCGTTTGGCCAGCCTGTCTCTCACGCGTCCTGACACCCGCCCGAAAGCTCGTTGGCGGGTGTTTCTTGCCCGCTGGCTGGTGCCACGATGGAGCATTACCGCGAGTGGCCGCTGTCAATTCAGGCACAGCTGGATCTGCTCCATCAACGGCGCGAGTGAGTCCCAAGATCGGCCGTAGTTGGCTTGGTGATTGTTGGCGACGTGGTGGCTCAAAATACACAACGCTGCCCATCAGGCACCGCCCCACTGAAGCGCCCAAACAGCGCTTCGATCCACGATGTTCCTGCACTCTGCACCAGCAACGCGCCCTGGCTCTGGTGGTAGTCCAACCATCGCTCGAAACTGAGGCGCAGGCGCTCGATATCCGGCGCCCGCGTAAGTGCATCGGCGGGCACCCGGATCAGCACACGTGAGGGGGCGTTCTCCACGTCCATAACCAGAACACCCTTGCATCGGATCTCGAAGGACGTCACCCCGGCATAGCGCGTGTGCAGTTCAAAACCCTCATCCGCTTTGGCGGTCACGAAGCCGAGTGCATCACTGTGCAGCAGCCGGTAGTCCGTTGGCTGCAGCTTCTGGTACGCCCACACCTGATCGCCCGCTGGCTCGGGCCACCCCGCCCATACTGCGCCGATCACCGCGATGCACACCGCCGCAGCGGCAAGGCCGCGTTTCTTCATTCATCACCCGCACAAAAACAGAACGTCACGCCCACAAGTGCGCCCTCAGTCCTGTGGCCGCACCCGCTCGTGGATGAAGGCCGTGAGTGCGATATCGGCCATTACCAGTCCCTCCATTACACGATCGCCCACGTACTGGTCGGGCTCGCCGTTCTGGCGCGTGCGCTCGGCCGCCAGCAGGATCTCCTGCACGATGCGCTGGCCCGTCAGCGCGCAGTCGGCGTCGGACAACGCCATCTGCCGGCTGCGCAGGTGATGGCGCTCGGGCCAGGGCCGGCCGTCGGCTGCAGCGCCGGCGCCGATGCTGCGCAGGATGGCGATGAGGCTATTGGGGTCCAGGGCATGGTTGGGCGAGGGCGCTTCCTGGATGGGGCGCGGGGGAGGGGAGTGCGGCGTGGTCATGGCAGGCTCCGTGCAAGCAGGCAGAAGCCGCCACCGATAAAGGTGGCGGACGATGCGTGGCTCGAAAACCGGGCTATTAGGACAACCGGCGGGCGCAAGGCCCCCACGCACCGCCCGCCATAGCCGGCAGACGGATTGCCAGCCGGCACCACGCGTGGTGGTGCCGGCTGACAAGCGTAAACAACTTCCTAATAGCTCGGGTTTTCGACGCCCGGCCACCCGTTGTCGGTGGCTCTACCAGAGTTGCCTGATGTTGTTTGGAATGCCAAGGGGTTGGGGCCAAAGCCGCCAAAACCCGAGACGTTTTTGGCATTGTCGCATAGGGGGCGGGGTCGCGAAATTCCTTGGGGGACAAGGCCTTTGGTAGCTATGGGGTTTCATCGACCAGTTCTCCCGATGGTGGATTCGGAAGATGGCAAGTGCGACATCGCTCGTCTAGCAATATTGCCGGGACGCCCATGGGCTGGAACTGGAAGGTGCCGCCTACCTACTTGCGAACACCGGGTGCGGGCTGGTGCGATGTCCGCTCCTGGCCGGAAGCAGACATAGGCCAATCTGACATCAGAGCCCGTGCGCTACTTTGAGTATTTCGGCGGCGCGCTCGCCGATGACGACACAAGGCGCCATCGTGTTTCCGCTGGGGACGTCCGGCATGATCGATGCATCTGAGATCCGTAGCCGGTCGATACCATAGACCTGCAGATTGCCGTTCACGACGGACATCTCATCCCGACCCATCTTCGCGGTGCAGGCTTGGTGCCAGTAGGTGACAGCCGAGTCGCGGACGTACGTCTCCATCTCGGATGAACTCAAATTTCCCGGCATCGCTTCACGCTTGAGCAGGCTGCTGAAGGGCGATGCATGCGCAAGGTCCCGAGCGAGTTGGATCGTCTTCGCTGCATCGCGCAGGTCATCCGGATGCGACAGCGTATTGGCCTCGATCCGGCAATGATCATTGACGCCGGCGCCAGTGAGATGTACTGAGCCGCGACTCTTGGGATGGGAAAGGCCGGCAAACGTCATCCAGCCATGCTCCGGTACGCCACGAGGCGCGGTCTCCAGCGTGGGAACCGGGAACTCCAACTGGCAGTGGAAGACATCCGGCGCGTCCAGTGCGGGGTCTGTCTTCCAGTAGAGCGTGGCTTCGGATCCTCCACTTCCCACCGCAACTGGTCCGTTCGCCTCGAAGAGGCATCCGAACGAGACGTGATCCTGATGGTTGCGGCCAACGCCGGGCAGGTGCTGCACCGTCGCGATGCCATGAGGCGCGAGCTCGTCCTCCGGGCCGATGCCGGACTGCATGAGGACCTTGGGCGTATTGATCGCGCCCATTGAGAGGATCACCTCGCGATCGGCCATCAGGTGCTTGGTGCTCGCGCCCTGGACGACCTCGACACCAACGACAGTGGTGCCGTTGAAAAGCAGTCTGCTGACCTGCGTATGCGTCAGAACGGTCAGGTTGGCCTGCCCCAGCTTCGGGAAGATGTAGGACCGGAAGATCGATGAGCGTCGGCCCGCCTTCACGATCAGGTCGTTGAGCGCGACGCCACCGCGTCCTTCCATCATCGCGCCGTTCGGGCTGTCGAAGATCGGCATGCCCAGCACTTTGGCCGCCTCGATCATCGCGATGGCCACTGGCTGCGGATGATGGGGCGCTTCCACATGCACGGGGCCACCAGTGCCGCGTCGGCGGGGATCCGGCATGCCGCGCCAGTTCTCGATCCGACGGTAGATCTCAAGCACGGACTCGTAGCCCCATGCATCGTCACCTGCTTCGCGTGCGAAGTGGTCCCAGTCGCTCTGATGACCGCGCGCCCACACCATGACGTTGATGCTCGAGCTTCCGCCCAGCGCCTTGCCCATGTTCAACGGGATCGCACGGCCATTGAGATGTGGATTGGGCTGGGCGACAAAGGCCCAGTCACGGTCGGATCCAAGATTCAGGGGCCACCGCGCGGGCTCCAACACCTCCGGCGTCTCATCGGAGCCTCCCGCCTCGATCAACAACACGCGTAAGCCCGGATGCTCGGCAAGACGGCCGGCCAGCGCGCAGCCGGCAGGACCGGCACCGCAGACGATGAAGTCGTAGCGTTCTTGATGGCCGGGATCATGCGTGTGCGAATGAGGGGGGAAGGACGTCGTCAAAGGGGGGAACTCCGGGCAAGGGAACAGCGCCAGGCAGCCGGATACGGCCGCCCGCCGTGGGCAGGGCGTGTTGTCTGAAGAGGAAAGCCGGACGCGACGGGGGAGGAGTCGGCGTCCGGCAGGTTGCGATCTTACTTGGTCGAGCGACCTGCTTCCTTGGCCGCCTGGTCGATCGTGTCGGCGACCACCTTGGGCTGGGTCATGAAGACCGCGTGGCTGGCAGAGACCTTAGTGATGCGCGCCTTGATGCGCTCGGCCATGTGGATGAGCATCGCTTGGTCGAACGCCTTGTCTTCGGTCGCTATCACCGCCCAGCTGGGCTTCGTGCGCCAAGCGGCCTGCGTCAACTTCGTACCGAACACCGACATGTTGATCGGCACCTGCGAATCACGCAGGAACGCCGCATCAGCGTCGGTGGTGTCATGGGCGAAGCCCGCCTTGAACTTGGCCGGGCTGATGAAGCCGTAGCCATCGCTTGCGGTCTCGATGACGAACTCGGGCGTGGGCGCGAAGCCTTCGTATTGCTGGGCGGTGGTCTCGCCCGCATCTGGCGCGAGCGCCGACACGTAGACCAGGCCTGCGACCTTGTCGTGCGCGCCAGCTTCGGTGATGACGGTACCACCCCACGAGTGACCGACCAGGATAGCGGGACCGTCCTGGCGATCCAGCACACGCCGGGTGGCGTTCACGTCATCGGCCAACGAGGTTAGTGGGTTCTGCACGATCGAGACGCGGTAACCGCGTGCGGTCAGGTCGTCGTACACCGGCCGCCAGCCCGCGCCATCGGCGAAGGCACCATGCACCAGGACGACGTTCTTGATCCGGGTAGCGTCACGGGCAGCGATATCCGCGGCGTAGGTGGAGGGGGTGAAGCTGGCCGCCAGGGCGGCGGCCAGCACGGCGGGAATGAGCTTGAACATGGGCGTGTCCTCAGGTGGTGGGTGATGGCGGTTCGATGTGCGGCGTTGGCGGGCAGGGCTACTTTGGAACGAACGGCAGAACCATCGGGTACGTAAAGTCCAGATAACTTGACCAAAAGTACTGACATGCCCCGAACGCAATCCCGCCTAGGGTCAGTGGACGGGCCAGCCAAGCGCGCGCGACCGGGCAAGAGGGGGCCGCGCCATGCCGATGTGGCTCATCGGCGCTTGTCACGCCGTCGGCACGGTCCCGCCGTCGATGACGTGTTCTGTTCCGACGATGGATGCGGCGCGGGGCGAGACCAGGAACGCGATGAGATCCGCCACTTCGCTCGGCTTGGCCGGGCGCCCCAGCGGAATTCCGCCCAGCGCGTCCATGACCATCTGCCTGGCGCCTTCGTAATCCGTGCCCGCGTTGGCTGCGATGGTCCCGAGGAAATCGACCGAGGCTTCGGTCTCGACCCAGCCCGGCGAGACGCGGACCACGCGTACGCCCTTGGAGGTGACTTCCTTGGACAGCGCCTTGCTGTATGTGGACAACGCCGCCTTCGCCGCCGCGTAGGCGATGGTGGAATCATGCAGCGGCAGCACGTGCTGGATGGACGTGACATGCAGGACCACACCGGATCCCTGCGCGATCATCGCCGGCAACAGTGCGCGATCCATCCGCACGGCCGCCATCAGGTTCAGGTCCAGCGCCTTGGCCCACTGCCCATCGTCCAGCATGGCGAAGCCACCCGCAGGCGCCGACGATCCGCCCACCACGTTGATCAGGATATCGACGCCGCCCAGGTTTTGCCGGGCGGCCTCTACCGCCTCTTGGACACCCTCGGCGGTAGAGAGGTCCGCCGCCACGTAGTGCACGCCATCGATCGGCTTTCTGGGATTTGAGAGTGATGTCGCCACGATCCGCGCATCTAGTTGGGAGAGCTGCTCGACGACAGCCTCACCGATGCCTCGCGTGCCGCCGGTGACCACGACGCGCTTGCCTGCCAGTTGGAGGTCGAAACCCATCACGCCACCTCCAGCGAGGCGATCTTGCCGCGCTCCAGGATGAAGGCGTAACGCAGGCCCAGCGGGCTGCCGGGGAAATTTCCCGACACCTGGCAGGTGACGATGTAGCTGCGCCCTTGCGTTTCCAGCGTGTGGGGCTTGGCGGTATAGGTGTACCTGGCGGACGACTCGGTCTTCCAGGCTTCGATCGCGGCGAGGCCCGAATGAGTTTTGCCCTCGTCCAGGACGACACCGTCCTTGGTGAAGCAGCGGGCCACCGTCCGGCCATCCCGGCGGTCAGCTTCGAAATACGCCGAGATCGGCTCGGGCAGGTCCAGATCTTTCATTTCAATGCTCCGGTTGGGGTGTGCGGAGCTAGAGTGAGCCGTTCCCGAAGGTTAGAGAATCAGCTAGGATCTGATCAGGCTATGTAGGAAGCAGTGCACAATGCGGGGCTCCGAATTCGCGGAACTCAAGGCCTTCGTGGCCGTCGTCGACCGGGCCAGCTTCGCCAAGGCGGCCGATCATCTGGGCCTGTCCCGCTCCGCCCTCAGCCAGATCATTCGGCAGCTTGAGTCCCGGCTCGGCGTGCGCCTGTTGAACCGCACGACACGCAGCGTGTCGCCGACCGAACCCGGACGCCGTTTGCACGAACGGATTGCTCCGATGCTGCGCGACATGGACGAAGCAGTGGCACAAGCCATCGGCATAAATGCGCGCACGGCGGGAACGTTGCGGATCAACACGCTGAGCATGGCGGCAAAGAAAGTGATCGCGCCGAGATTGGGGCGTTTCGCAAAGGCGCATCCGGATGTCGTGCTCGACATCGTGATCAACGATGGACTGAGTGACATCGCGGGCGAGGGCTTCGATGCCGGCATCCGCGTGGGTGGTCGACTGCAGAAAGACATGGTGGCGGTCAGGCTGACACCGGACATCGACCTGCTGGCCGTAGCCTCACCCGACTATCTCGCCAGACACGGCGAGCCGAAGACACCGGCCGAGCTCAGCCATCATGCCTGCATCAACTGGCGCTTTCCCGGGAGCGGGAAGGTCGCAGGGTGGGAATTCAAGAAGAAGGGGAAAGGCGTCGAGTTCTTTGGCGATGGCACGGTGATCTCCAATCACCAGGACATCGTGGTGCCCGCCGCACTCCAGGGCTTGGGCATCTTCTATGCCTACAACGATGACGGCATTGCCGAAGCACTGCAGGACGGACGACTCAAGCGCGTCCTCTCCGACTGGTCACCGACGGTGCCTGGCCTGTATCTCTACTACTCCAGCCGGCGCTATATGCTGCCGGCGCTCCGCGCCTTTATCGATTGTCTGCTTGATCGCGATATCGGCACCGATGACTCCTCCACGTCCGGAAGTGTTCGTTGATAGTCGATGTCCGCTTTCGACCCACAGCGGACACTGATGCGGTGGTCGAGCCTGCCGCTGGACCGGTTACGCGCTGGCTTGTTCGCCGCGCCCAGTCGTCGTCAGAAGGTCGCGCTGAACTCCAAAGGAGAGCGCCCTTTAAGGCGCGCAAGGGACATCCACTCGGGCGCGTCGGCCGCATACGGGTCCATGGCGGCATGTGCGACGGCAACAGAACTACACTGCGTTGCAATACCAAACTCTTTACAATTGAATCTCCAGTTCGGCGCGGAAGAGTGCGATCCCGCGCCGAGTACGGACGATCTCCTGGCTTCCTTCGGGGAGTAAGTAGCGCTGACCGCTGACCAGTTCCTGTTGTAGTAGGTTGCTGGCACTGAACCGAAGTCGAGTTTTTGCAGTTGCAGTCCACTGCGCATGAAGATCGAGCTCGCGATTTGGAGATTTCAGGTCCATCTGGACCGACGTGGTGCGTACATCGACGCTGCTGCGGTAGCTATAGCTGATGCCCCCGCTCCAGCGTGGGTTGATACGATAGTCCGCACCCAAGGTAGCGCTGAAGCGCGTTTGATCAGGAATGCGGTTGTCCGGCGCGGGAACGTCATCCACCCGTGACCAGGCGCGAGTGGCATTGAAGCGCAGGTCAATGGCCGGTGCGGTTCTGAAAAGCGCAGATAGCGGCAGGCCGCCGTCCAGCTCTAGTCCCCAGGCAGCGGCATTGCCGCCATTGACCGGTGCGATGAGCCAGCGACCGTTTTGGTACTGCAGTTCCTTCCTCACTACGCCTTTGATCTGGCGGAAATACCCACCCAGATTGAGACGCAACCCCTGGCCTGAGCCAATCTCATAGGCAAGATCGATGCCGGTCGCCAGTTCCGGGCGCAGTGCCGGGTTGCCGATCTCGTCTGGGTTTGCCGGCCGGTTATTGGTCGATGTGTAGGGCCGAGGCAACAGGGATGTCAATGCGGGCGCCTTGAAGGTACGACTCAGCGCGAGGCGAATCCGGTCGCCGTTGTCACCGTTCTTGCCGGGCAGCTTCCAGAGCGATTGCAGCACCGGCGAGAGTACCTGGCGTCGATTGCGGATCGCGACGAAGTCACCTCCGTCGCTGACTGTTTCAATCCGCTCCCACCGAGTACCAAGGTAGAGCGACCATTGCGGCCCGAACGTGAGCTCGTCTTGGAGATAGAAGGCCAAACGCCGAACCTGCGCGTCGTAGGCTTGATTGCTGTAGGTGTCTGGTTCCAGGCCGAAGTAGCGGATCGATTGGGTGCGATCTTCTCTGTGTCGGTCCAGGCTGCCCTCCCAGCCCATCTGCAGGTTATGACGACCTGATGCAGGAAGCGCATAGCTGCCGGTGCTGCTGACGCCGCTCACCCGCAACTCGCGGTCGGTGCGTTCCTCTAGGCTAGGCTGGCCTATGACGTCTTGGCCGTGTTCGCGATACGTATTCCGCTCTCGGTTGCCACCCAGGCCAATCTTCGCATCAAACCTTCCTCCATTGACGGACTGCCGCGACCAGCGCGCATTGCCCTGCAGCAGCGCCACCGCAATGTCCGTGTTCTGCCGGTAACGGGAGTGCTGCAGCGCAGGACCTTGCAGCGTGTTCCATTCAATATCAGTGACGCGGGTAAAGCGGCTCGCCTCTGCGTTGCCTTGCAACCGCAGAGTGTTGTCGTCATCGACGTGAACCTCGATGGTCGGCGCGAACGTCAGTACTTCGCGGCTTCCTTCGGCGCGCAGCTTCGTGGTCCGTGATAGCTGCTCTTCGTCGTCAGAATCCGTCCCATGCTCTTGACCAGTTTCTTCAACAAGGAAGGCACGACGCGAAGCCGTGGCGACCAGTGCATGGCTCCCAGCGTCGCGGTGGCGGTTCCGCTGCCAGGTGATCGCTGGAGCTTGGCGACCGTTGGCCGTCGCGGCCCAGACCAGCGATACCTTGTCCGTGTCCTTGCGCTGGGTGCCCGCCAGCACGATGTTGATCGTGCCAGCGATCGCTTCCGCACGTTGATCCGCAGTGGCCGAGCGCAGTATTTCGACACGCTCGATCATGTCGGGCGTCAGTGAGTCGATGTCGAAACCTGCCGGCGGCTGCTGGCCATCGACCAGGATCTGGGTGTAACCAGCACCCATCCCGCGAAGGGCGATCGCGCCGGAGCGGCCGGGTGCGGGGGTGCCTACCGTGATACCAGGCAGGCGCTTGAGCGCATCGACGAGGGTCGTGTCGCCGTGACGACCCAGTTCATCGCTGTCGACCACTATCCTCGAGGCGGTGCTGTCGCGCCGCGAATCGTACCGGCTTGACTGCACCGTAACGGCGCTGAGTTCGGTGGCATGCGATGCGCCTTTGTTGTCTGCAGCCGTCTGGGCAGACACTGGTCCAGTCGTGAACAGCAGAGCGACTACCAGTCGCGACGACGATGGAACGAACATCGTGATGGCTCCTCGAATGAATCTCCAGGCAGCAGCCGACCCTCCCGGGCCGGGCCGCCGTTGGACGAAGGGGAAAGCTCTCGCGGGGTGATGCGCTATGCCGTCATTGCAGCAGGCGTTCGGGGTCTACTCGCTGACCGTTGAACAGCGCTTCCAGATGCAGGTGTGGGCCGGTCACGCGTCCGCTGCGCCCTACCTTGGCAATGCGTTGCCCCGGCAGGACGCGTTGGCCGACGT
Source organism: Stenotrophomonas sp. SI-NJAU-1 (assembly GCF_020883215.1). Classification (NCBI taxonomy): domain Bacteria; kingdom Pseudomonadati; phylum Pseudomonadota; class Gammaproteobacteria; order Lysobacterales; family Lysobacteraceae; genus Stenotrophomonas; species Stenotrophomonas sp. SI-NJAU-1. The sequence continues at coordinate 4,121,041 of NZ_CP086598.1, read as the reverse complement.
GCACCTCGAAACTGTCCAGGTGTGCGTAAAGCGTCTGCCAACCGTTGCCATGGTCCAGTACGACGACCGTGCCATAGTTCGGTCCGTCCGGGTAATGCGTAGTGGCTGCGGTTACCGTGCCTGCCGCTGGCGCAAGTACCTGCGTACCGACACGCGCGCCGAAGTCCGTGCCCAAGTGGGGTTGCGAACGGATGTGACCGTTCTCACCGAAATGGCCGGTGATGTTCGGCGCATCGAGAGGGGATGCCAGGCGGAACGGCGACCCTGTCGCAGATGGGGTGGATCTTTGCGCAACGCTGCGCACAGGCGTGTGGGGATATGGCGCGCTGACACCCGGAGGTACAGCCAGCGCAGTCTGCAGCACTGACACGAACCCAACCACCGCCAGCGCCAGCCCAGCCAGTCCAAAGCGCCATGAAACTGGCAGCGTCCGGCTTCTGTCTCCGTCAAGCATGTGCTGGATCCGCACTGCATGGCCGGCAAGATCGCGGTGATTGAGTGCGGCAGCAGGCGCATCCAAGGATGAGTAGCTCCGTAACGTATGCAGGTAGGCGCTGGCGAACGCACGTCCTTGACCTACCTGGCCATCGAGTGCGTGCGCGTCGCATCGCAGTTCGCAGGCCATCTGCACCCGAGCTGCAATGGCGCGCACGAATGGATTGAACCAGAGCAGCGCGCCTACCACAGACATCAGCAATGCACGTTGCGGGTCACGGTGCGCAACGTGGGCAGCTTCGTGACGGATGATGAGGCGCAGCCCAGTATCGTCCAACTGCGCCAACAAAGCCCTAGGCAGAACGATCGCTGGACTCGGCCATCGCACTGCGAATGGGCTTATGGGCCGTGGGGTGATGCGCACTGCAATGCCGTGTCCGGCCAATCGCGCGGCTTCGGCGGCGGAGCCCGTTCCTTGCCAGTCTGCTGGACTGACGGGGCAGGCGTTACGGACGATGCTCGAGATCATGGCGATGCCACGCAGCCAGCGCAACAGCGTGATGCCCAGCCCGACCGCATAAACACTCGCGAGCACGACGGCCAGCGATGGCCATCCAGGCCGGCCAGTCGACAGCTTGCTCGCCACGGCCTGCGCGCTCGCAGCCGAATCGACTGCGATTGGGAGTGGCAACGCCAGTGGAAGTTTCGCGGCGGCTTCCGGCATGCAGGCCGCCAGGATCGCGACGAAAAGCGGCGGCAATGTAGCCAGTGTCCAGACGCCCAGCCAGTAGCCCCTGGCCGTATGTGAAAGCTGCAGCCTTGTGTGCAGTCGCGCCCCGATCCCGAGCGCCAATCCCGCCATGACCAAGCTGCACATGACATGGACAAGCCAGTACATGGGCGTGGCCGCGCTCATGGGCAGTCGTCCTTTCCATTGTCCTGCAGCAGCGCTTCAAGTTGTTCGAGTTCGTCTCGACTCAGCAATCGGCTGTCAGCGAAGGCCTGGGATGGCAGTGGGCCGTCGATCTCCAGGACGCGACGGGCGAAGTCCGCGCTCAGCGCGGCCAAGGTCGCCACCTTGCCCACCTTGGCCTTGTAAATATTGAGTCCGTGCTGAGCGCGCTCTGCAACCAATCCCTTGTCAACCATTCGTTCCAGCGTCTTGCGCGTGGATGAATACGACCAGCCCAATGTCGGTACGACCGCATCATGCAGTTCGCGTGCGCTGCAGGTATTGCAGCGCCACAGACACTTGAGAAGTTCCAGTTCTGCATTGGAAGGAGTTGGCGCGTGGCTCATTCAACGACCCTGTGTGACCAGTGTCGCCAGTATGCGACACGTGTCGCAGGTGATCAAGCGCGAATTTGGCTTCGGCGCCGCTACTGCGCTGGCGTGGCGGACGACCCTCTGGGGGTAGTGCGGTCAGGCCGAACCCGCGTTGCAGCAGGGTGTAAGCCAAACTTGGCTTCCGTCCGCTGCTGGCCGAAAGCGGACATCATTCGAAAACCTGCTGCGTTGATCGTCCGCCTGCCAAAGCACGGACACTTCTATTCATCAATTGATGATCTCCCCACTCCCCGACGCCACAAACGCCCTCAACTGCCGAACGAACTCCGCGTCGTAGGTCTCCCACTCCGTAATCTCCCCAACAACCCGCAACGGCTCCGCACTCCGATACGACCGTGTCGGATTCCCAGGAAACTTCTTGTTGGTCACATTCGGATCGTCCTCGAATGGCCCGGTCGGCTCCACCACATACACACGCGGTCGCCCCTCACCCTTGGCCATCACCGCAGCCAGCCCGGCGCCCTTGGCAATCGCCGTGAAATAGATGTGGTTCATCACCACGCTGTGGCGATAGTTGGAGCGGAACCCCGCGCTCAATAACTCGCCCACCGCGAGGTCAGCGCGGGTGCCGTGATAGAACGGCCCGGCAACCTGGTCGCAGGTGTCATGCGATACGGGTGTCCATTCGGTGTGCTGTGCCATCGGCACTGCTCCTACCTGTCCTGCCGGATCGACAGGCTGGCGAGTCTAGGGCGCCGGGCGGGCCTTGCGGCAAGGCCCCATCAAGGAAATAATCTGTAAGTGGGAGGCGCGGTGCGCCTCCTTTTTTATTCTGCCGTGCCGCGGCCTTCAAGCTCACGCACCGCCGCTTCCAGCGCATCCAGCTTCTCGCGGGTCTTCAATAACACGGCGCGCTGCACTTCAAATTCCTCGCGGGTCACTAGGTCCAGCTTGGCCAGCCCCGCCTGCAGCGCGCTCTTGAAGGTGGCCTGCAGCTCCTCGCGCGATTCGCGCAGGCCCGGCGGCACTCGGTGGTTTCGCGCCGGCTGCGTGCAAGCGCTATGCTCCGGGCCGGGGTGCAGCAGAACGCCGCTGTAAGGGCGTGTCGTGTACACGCTGTTTCGGGCCTCAGCCCAAGAGCGTTGAGGGTTCCGTCAAGTGCTGGGAAGCACGTCAGCAAAGGACCGCGAAGGACAAATGACCATGAAGCCAGCGTGTGCCGCGTTCGTGCTGACCCTGATGCTGCCTGCATGCGCGCATCGTGTCGCGACCACGGTGGAGGTAGAGCCCCGCGACGAATTACTGTGCGCCATCGCGGGCAACCCCAGCCAACACGATGGGGAAGAGCTTGTGTTGTCCGCAACGTACATAACGGATAACCGGCACTTCGAGATGTTGCGCAATTCCCATTGCGGCGAGGGTGGGCACATCCTGGTGATCGGCAGGCATGGCTCGTCCGATTCGGTCAAGCGGTTCTACGCGGAACAGAAGCGCATCTGCTTGAAGCGCGATGCTCCAGCGGTGTGCAACACCACGGCCGTCGTGGAGGTATCTGGGCGGGTACGGCTGCAGCCGGAGGGCGTCGTTGTCTTGGACATTGAGGAGGTCCGGTCGTTCCGGTTCAATAAGTAAGCCGCTGCCCCGGGCAGATACTGCGTGTAGACCATGCTGGAGTGAGCTCGCTGGGCATGACACGGCAAGGCCTGCAATCGCGGGCCTTGTTGTTCACCGCCGCAGGGGCGGTCCACTCAGCCGGCGTCGCTGCGGCCCTGTTCCAGCTCGCGCACCGCCGTTTCCAGCGCATCCAGCTTCTCGCGGGTCTTCAGCAGCACTGCGCGCTGCACTTCAAACTCCTCGCGCGTCACCAGGTCCAGCTTGGCCAGCCCCGCCTGCAGCGCGCTCTTAAAGGTGGCCTGCAGTTCCTCGCGCGATTCGCGCAGGCCTGGCGGCACCAGGTCGCTGAGGCGACGGGCCAGGTCATCGATTTGGTTCAGGTCGATCATGGGGTGCTCCGTGGGGTGGTGGGCCTGCGCATCCGGCGCGGCCACGGCTGTTCGGCCGTAAGGATACTGCCGGCCCCGGCCTGCCGGACAGGCGCTGCGGGTTTCGCACCGGCCGCGTTCAGGCGCTATCCTCCACGCCGGAATACAGGAGATAGACGATGAAGATGGTCATGGCGGTGATCAAGCCGTTCAAGCTCGACGACGTGCGCGAAGCGCTGGCCGAGCGCGGGGTTACCGGGATCACGGTGACGGAAGTGAAGGGCTTCGGTCGCCAGAAGGGCCATACCGAGCTGTACCGCGGCGCCGAGTACGTGGTCGACTTCCTGCCGAAGGTGAAGCTGGAAGTGGCGGTGACCGACGATCAGGTGGAGCTGGTGGTGGAAGCCATCGTGAAGGCGGCGGGCACCGGCAAGATCGGCGACGGCAAGGTGTTCGTGTACGACCTGGGCGGCGTGGTGCGTATTCGTACCGGTGAGCTGGACGCGGACGCGTTGTAAGCCGGTTGCGCGCGTAGGGCGGGGTTTGTGTCGCCGGAATGAAGAGCGGTCGAGCAAGCTCGACCTCTACCGGTAAAGCGGGTGAAGCGAAGCGCCTACCGGCGCTTGGCCCACTTGTAGAACCGCTTCCAGCCTTGGCGCACAGCCGCCACCCAACCGGGGTCGGCCACCAGCGCCGCCTGCGCAGGGCTCGGCGCCTGCCCGGTCACGCGCTGGCGCATCTTCAGCAGGTTCTTCATGTCGCTGCGGCTCAGCTGCCGGCTCAGCGGGTTGCGGCGCAGCCAGCGCGGTACGCGCCAGGCCGAGGTGAAATCCAGCAGTACCGGCACGCCGGCGCTGACCACCACGTTGGTGCCATGCAGGTCGTTGTGGGTGATGCCGGCGGCATGCAGGCGGCTCAGCGCGTGCTGCAGCTGTTCGAACACTTCATTGCCCACGGCCTGCGCGGTGCTGAGGGTCTGGCCGGGGATGAATTCCATGCCCAGGGCCAGGCCACCGAGGGTGCCGAGCAGGGCCGGGGCGTGCTTCCAGCCGCCCAGCCGCTCCAGCATGCGTGCCTCGCGGCGCACCATCAGCCGGGCGATCGGCGACACCGGGGTGCCACGGTAGCGGGAGTAGTCCTTCACCACCGCCGGACGGCCGTCCAGGCAGGTGCGGTAGACATCGGGGGCGAGGAAGCGCTCGCCGCGCTTGAGCAGCAGCGGCGCCACGGCGTCATCGCCGCAGGACGGGGAGGGAGTGATGGAAGGGATCATGTGGGGTCTCGGGCGACCCGGTGGGCGGCGCTGAAGCGTCAAGCGAACCGGTACGACGGGGGGAACTGGCTAAACTTTCGTTAAGTCAATTTTAGTACCGGCAAGTTCGCTATTCCACGATTTGTCGGAGAAATGTCGGCGTCGTGGCTGGAACAGTTCGTCGCGCTTTTTCGGACAATTCCGTCTCACTTTACGAAAAGCAATTTAATTTCAATAGCTTGCAAATGCGGCCGGCAGCGCTCGCGGCGCAGCGCTGCGGCCCACGCACGCCTGGCTTGACCCCGGCGCACGGCCTGCCGACCATAAGCTGTTACACGCGACATCGACGGCCGCACCCACCCGGCACGTCCCCGTCTCCTGCCGCGTTCCCCCACTGATGCCGGCCTTGCGGCCGCATCGCCCTGTTTCCCTGTCCGGCGCGTGCTGGAGGAAAGTGCTTTGATCATCAAAATCGTACTTGCGGCGCTGTTCGTGTCCTGCGTGCTGTACATCCACTTCCGTGGCAAGGTCCGTGCGCGCTGGTCGCGCCAGCTGCTGGACCACTCCAGCTTCATGGCCCCGATCAACGTGGTCATGTACATGTTCTCCAAGGTGCCGACCACGCCGTTCCTGGACCCGGGCAAGGAATTCCCGCAGCTGGAGCCGCTGCGGCAGAACTGGCAGATGATCCGCGACGAGGCACTGGCGCTGCGCGATGCGCAGGCGATCGCTGCCTCCAGCACGTTCAATGATGCCGGCTTCAATTCGTTCTTCCGCCGCGGCTGGAAGCGCTTCTACCTGAAGTGGTACGGCCCCTCGCACCCGTCGGCCAAGGCGATGTGCCCCAAGACCACCGCGCTGCTGGAATCGCTGCCGGACGTGCGCGCGGCGATGTTCGCGCAGCTGCCGTCGGGCAGCGAGCTGCGCCCGCACCGCGACCCGTTCGCCGGTTCGCTGCGCCTGCATCTGGGCCTGGCCACGCCCAACAACGATGCCTGCTACATCGAAGTGGACGGCATCAAGAAGAGCTGGCGCGACGGTGAGTGGATGATGTTCGACGAAACCTACATCCACCATGCGCACAACGAGACGCCCGATGACCGGGTGATCCTGTTCTGCGATATCGCCCGCCCGCTGCGCTTCGGCCTGCCGGGCCTGTTCAACCGTCTGGTGGCGTCCACGCTGCTGGCCGGTGGCGCCTCGCCGAACCTGCCGGGCGACCCGACCGGTGGCGTCAACAAGGCCTTCGGCAGCGTCTACAAGGTGCGGCTGAAGGCCAAGGCGCTGCGCGAGCGCAGCGTGATGGCCTATCAGGTGATCAAGTGGGGCCTGGTGGTGGCGGTGATCGCCGGTATCTGGGCGCTGTAAGCGGACCGCCGCCGGGCATGGCCCGGCGCTACCGGAAAACAAAAACCCGCGCTGTCGCCAGCGCGGGTTTTTGCTTTGGTAGGTGCCAACCTTGGTTGGCACGCTTTCCGGTCAACCCTTCAGCGCCGCCTTCACGAACGGCGGGGTCACCAGCACGCCGGTGTGCAGCGCGGCGGTGTAGTACAGGGTATCGAAGGTCTTGGCGGCCGAATCGGCCTGGCGGAAGTCGAAGCTGCTGTCGCCCTTGCGCGCCAGGGTCACGCTCCACCAGCCGGTGGGGTAGCACGGCTGCGGGAACGGCAGGGTCTTGAACGAGCCGAAGCCGGCCTTGCCCATCTCGGTGCGCATTTCGTTGATCAGTTCCAGCTGCATCAGCGGCGATTCGGACTGCTGCACCAGGATGCCGTCGTCCTTCAGGGCCTTGAAGCAGCTCTCGTAGAACGCCTTGTTGAACAGGCCTTCACCCGGGCCGACCGGATCGGTCGAATCGACGATCACCACGTCCACGCTGCCGGCCGGGCAGTTGGCCATGTAGGCCACGCCGTCGTCGAACATCAGCTCGGCGCGCGGGTCGTCGTTGGAATCGCACAGTTCCGGGAAGTGCTTGCGCGCCATCACCGTCACCTGCTCGTCGATGTCGCACTGGGTCACGCTCTCCACGCCCTTGTGCTTGAGCACTTCGCGCAGGGTGCCGCAGTCGCCGCCGCCGATGATCACCACGCGCTTGGGCGCGGCGTGGGTGAACAGCACCGGGTGGCTGATCATCTCGTGGTAGAAGAAGTTGTCCTTGCTGGTCAGCATGATGGCCCCATCGATGGTCATCAGGTTGCCCCAGTCGGTGGTCTGGAAGATCTCGATCTTCTGGAACGGCGACTGCACTTCGTCCAGCTTGCCGGTGATGCGGTAGCCGATGGCCGAGCCGGTGCGCTCGAAGTGTTCGATGTACCAGTTGCTGTTGTCAGTCATGGGAAAGCATTCCTGTTCGGAGGGGATGGAGCCGGGCTGAAGGCGGGGTGCCACGCATCCGGACGGATCGGCCCGTTCAGGTTCAGACCTGCCACGGGCGCGGGCGCGCATGATAACGAACCTGTGGGCATATAGGCGTTATCATGCCCCCCCCTTTTATTTGCCACAAAGGCCGACTGCAATGACCGATTGGTCCCTCGACCAAGCCCGCAAGACCTACTCGATCCCGCACTGGGCGGATGGCTATTTCGACGTGGATCAGGCCGGGCACATGGTGGTGAGACCGACCGGGGCGGATGGCCCGGTGGTGTCGCTGCCCAAGGTGGTCGATGCTGCGCGCGCGGCCGGTGCCAAGCTGCCGCTGCTGGTGCGCTTCCCGGACATCCTCGGCCAGCGCCTGGGCAAGCTGCAGGCGGCGTTCGCCCAAGCCCAGCAGGATTGGGACTACCCGGGCGGCTACACCGCCGTGTACCCGATCAAGGTGAACCAGCACCGCGGCGTGGCCGGCACCCTGGCCAGCCACCACGGTGAGGGCTTCGGCCTGGAAGCGGGCAGCAAGCCGGAACTGATGGCCGTGCTGGCGCTGTCGCGCCCGGGTGGCCTGATCGTCTGCAACGGCTACAAGGACCGCGAGTACATCCGCCTGGCCCTGATCGGCCGCAAGCTGGGCCTGCAGACCTTCATCGTCATCGAGAAGCCGTCCGAGCTGAAGCTGGTGCTGGAAGAATCCAAGGCGCTGGACGTGAAGCCGGGCCTGGGCGTGCGCATGCGCCTGGCCTCGCTGGGCGCCGGCAAGTGGCAGAACAGTGGCGGCGACAAGGCCAAGTTCGGGCTGTCGCCGCGCCAGCTGCTGGACCTGTGGAAGTCGCTGCGCGATACCGAATACGCCGATTGCCTGAGCCTGCTGCACTTCCACATGGGCTCGCAGATCTCCAACGTGCGCGACATCGCCAACGGCATGCGCGAAGCCACCCGCTACTTCGTCGAGCTGTCACAGCTGGGTGCGAAGATCACCCACGTCGACGTGGGCGGCGGCCTGGGCGTGGACTACGAAGGCACCCGTTCGCGCAGCTTCTGCTCGATCAACTACGGCCTCAATTCGTACGCCAGCAACATCGTGCAGCCGCTGGCCAATGCCTGCGAAGAACACGGCCTGACCCCGCCGCGCATCGTCACCGAGTGCGGCCGCGCGATGACCGCGCACCACGCGGTGCTGATCGCCAACGTGTCCGAAGTGGAACAGGCGCAGGAAGGCCGCGTGCCGGACCAGCACGACGACGAGCCGGCCTCGATCCGCCACCTGCGCGAGATCCACGAAGAACTGGACGTGCGTCCGGCGGTGGAGCTGTTCCAGGAAGCACAGCACTTCCACGCCGAAGGCCTGGCCAGCTATGCGCTGGGCCAGATCGATCTGCCGCAGCGTGCGCGCATCGACGATCTGTTCTATGCCATCGCCCATGGCGTGCGTGCGCGCCTGAGCTACGACGAGAAGAGCCATCGCCCGGCGCTGGATGAACTGAACGAGCGCCTGGTCGACAAGTACTTCGTCAACTTCAGCGTGTTCGAGTCGATTCCCGATGCGTGGGCGATCGACCAGGTGTTCCCGATCGTGCCGATCGAGCGCTTGAACGAGGCGCCGGATCGCCGCGGTATCATCGCCGACATGACCTGCGATTCCGATGGCATGGTCAAGACCTACGTCGAGAACGAAAGCCTGGACAGCTCGCTGCCGCTGCACGCGATCAAGCACGGCGAAAGCTATCGCATCGGTTTCTTCATGGTCGGTGCCTACCAGGAAATCCTCGGCGACATCCACAACCTGTTCGGTGATACCGACGCGGTGGAAGTGCTGGCCGATGCCGATGGCTATGCCATCACCCAGCAGCGCCGCGGCGATACCACCGACGTGATGCTGGACTACGTGGGCTACAGGCTGGATGACCTGCGTGCGGCCTACGCCGAACGCGTGGCCTCGGCAGACCTGTCACCGGAGCGCGCGCAGGAACTGTCCGAAGCGCTGGAAGCGGGCCTGACCGGTTACACCTACCTGTCAGATGAACCGTTGATCTGAGGGTGACGGGAACGCCGGGCATGGCCCGGCGCTACCGGTGCTGATGAGCGCCCGCGCGATCTTCCATCTGTTCCTGCATGCCGCCGTGCCAGCCCTGCTGGCATGGCTGTTCTGGCGCAAGCGCTTCGCCTCGGCGTGGCTGTTGCTGCTGCTGGGCTGGATCATCGATCTGGACCACCTGCTGGCCGATCCGATCTACGCCCCGAACCGCTGCAGCATCGGCTTCCACCCGCTGCATACCGCACCGGCGATTGCCGTGTATGCCGGGCTGTGCGTACCGAAGAAGACACGACTGGTGGGCATCGGCCTGATGGTCCACATTGTGCTCGATGCCATCGACTGCTGGTGGATGCATCACCGCTGATGGGGGCCGCCCTGGGCCCTGTGTAGCGCCGAGCCCACGTCGGCTGCGCTTGGGGCTGCCCCGTCTTTACTCAGTCAGCCGGTGCCAGCGGCAGTTCCAGCCGCGCGCGCAACCCCGGATTCTCGTTCGACAGGCGCAGTGACCCGCCGTGGCTGGCCGCGATGTCGGCTGCAATCGCCAGGCCCAGGCCACTGCCTTCCACCCGTTCGTCCAGGCGCACGCCGCGCTGCAGGACGCTTTCCAGCTTGGCCTTGTCCAGCCCGGGGCCGTCATCGCGCACTTCGATGTGCAGCCGGTCGTTCTGGGCCAAGGCGCGCAGGCGGACTTCGCTGTGTGCCCACTTGCCGGCGTTGTCCAGCAGGTTGCCCAGCATTTCCTCCAGGTCGGTGCTGGCGCCGGCAAAGGCCAGGCCCGGGGCGACATCCATCTGGAAGCGGATGCGACGGCCTGCATGCACGCGGGTCATCAGCCGGCACAGCGCCTCGGCAGCCGGGGCCACCTCACTGCGCTGGCGATGATCCACGGCCAGTCCTGCGGCCAGGTAGCGGTCGATGCTGGCCCGCATGCGTGCGCCCTGTTCGTGCAGGGTGCGGCGCCAATCGCGGCCTTCGCCCTGCGCCTCGGCGGCCAGTACGCTCAATGGCGTCTTCAGCGCATGTGCCAGGTCCTCGGCGCTGCTGCGCGCACGCGCCACCATGCGCTGGTGGTGGTCCAGCAGTGCGTCGAGCTCATCGGCCAGCGGCGCGATTTCCCGATCCAGCTGGCGGCGGTCGATGCGTTCGGCGTCGCCACGGCGGATGCGCTCCAACTGCTTGCCCAGCCCACGCAGCGGGCGCAGACCGAAATGCACCTGGCTGGCCAGTACCGCCAGCCACGCCGCCACCAGCACGGCCAACGCCATTGCGCTGCGTTGGCGGAACGCGGCGACGTCCGCATCCAGTGCACTGCGGTCGGTGGCGACCACGGCGACATAGGACTGTGCTGCGCGGGGCAGGCGTACCTGCTGAACGCGGGCGCGCAGCGATTGCTGCATCGGTCCGGGCAGGTTGCGCTCGGCCGGGCCAGCGGCGGCGGTCGCAAGGGTCTGGTCCCACAGCGAGCGTGATTGCAGCAGCACCTTGCCGTGGCTGTCGGCGATCTGCCAGTACGCACCGGAGAACACCCGCTGGAAGCGAGCGTCATTCGGTTCCTGGCGCAGGCGCAGCTGTCCTTCCGGATCCACCTCGGCCTGCGCCAGCAGGGTCAACATGGCCTGCTGCAGCTCGCCATCCAGGCGGTCGCGTGCGCTGCGCTCGAACAGCTCGCCCAGCAGGATGCTGGCCAGTAAAGAGACCAGCACCAACCCGATGCCGGCTACCAGCAGCAGCCGCCGGCGCAGTGAAGGTTGACGCGCGCTCATGCCTCGGCCAGCCGCCAGCCCTGGCCGCGCACGGTATGGATGAGGTCAATGCCCAGTTTGCGGCGCACCCGTCCCAGCAGCATGTCCAGTGCATTCGAGTCGGGGTCGTAGCCGCCTTCGAAGACCTGCTCACCCAGACGGTCGCGGCTGATCACGCTGCCAGCGTGGTGGATGAAGTAACTCAATACGCGGAACTCCTGCGGGCTCAGCGACAACGCCTGTCCCTCCAGTTCAAATCGGCCGGCATTGACGTCCAATTGCAGCGGACCGCACTGCAGCCGTGGACTGGCATGGCCGTGGCTGCGACGGATCAGCGCGCGCAGGCGCAGCACCAGTTCATCGGGCTGGAAGGGTTTGGTCAGGTAGTCGTCGGCACCGGCATCAAAGCCGGCCAGCTTGTCGTGCCAGCGTCCGCGCGCGGTCAGCACCAGCACCGGAAAGTCGCGGCCATTGCCGCGCCAGCGCTCGATCACGCTCAGGCCGTCCAGCCCGGGCAGGCCCAGATCGACGATGGCGGCCTGCAGGTCTTCAACCTGGCCGATCTCCTCGGCCTGGCGACCATCGGCCACCACCTCGACCACGTAACCGGCCTGTTCCAACAGCGGTTGCAGGCGCTCGGCCAGCGCGGCATCGTCTTCGGCCAACAGGATGCGCATCAGTCGTCCAGTTCCGTCTTCAGCAGCTTTCCACTCCGCGCATCATAGTCCAGCTCCACCACCACGCCGTCGCCCCGCAGGATCTCCACCTCGTACACCCCGTCATCCAGTTCCACTTCCAGCAGCTGGCCGGGGTGGCGCTTGAGCGCATCGCGCACCACGCCTTCCAGCGGCACGTAGCGGCCCTGCTGCACCGCGCGGCGCGCAACCTGCTGCGCCGGGTCCTGGGCAGGGCCGGTGGCGGTCGGGGCGCTGGCCAGGGCCAGCAGCAGGGACAGGGAGGGCAGGATCGGCACGGGAACGGCATCGAGCATGGGAACAAGTGACAGGCGCGAGTGTGCCGCGGCCGACTAACGGTTGGCTAACAGCGCCGGCTAGGCCGCTGTTAACCGCGCCGTGCATCGTGGCGTTGCCGGGATGGTCCGGCAACGAACAGGAGAACCCCCATGTTGAAGTCGCTCACCCTCGCCACCGTTGTCGCCCTGGCCGTGGCCCCCACCGTACAGGCCGCACCGCTGGGCATGGCTCAGGTCGAACAGACCCTGCGCAAGGCCGGCTACACCCAGATCCATGAAATCGAGCGGGATGATGGCCTGTGGGAAGCCGATGTCAGCCGTGCCGATGGTCGCTTCAGCGAGGTCTACGTGGACCCGAAGACCGGCGAGATCTTCGATGAGCACGATGGGCGTGCGCAGATGAGCACCGAGCAGGTGCTGGCCAAGGCGCAGGCGCAGGGGCTGCGCGAGATCCATTCGCTGGAACGCGATGGCGCGACGTGGTCGCTGGAAGCGCGCAATGCCCGCAACCAGAAGGTGGACGTGCGCCTGAGCGGTCATGACGGCCGCATCCTGCACAGCGAGCGCGATGGCTGGCTGGATTGATGCCCGCTCGGGAAGGTGTGTCGACCAAGGTCGACACCTACCTGGTAGAGCCGGCCGCTGGCCGGCTGCTGCACGGTGTTTCCGGGATCAGGAGGTACCCGGCCAGCGGCCGGCCCTACCGTGCGCTTACCAGCCGTAAGGCGGCGGGTAATCCCAATAGCCCGGGCCACCACCGTAATACCCACCACCGCCGTACGGCCCGAAGAAGCCCGGGCCCTTGCCTTCGCTCACGTGGATGTTGACGTTGACCCCACGGGTCTTGCCTTCATCGTTGGTGTAGTTCTTGCTGAGATTGAGCGTGGCGGCGTTGTAGTGGGTGTTGCCGTAATTCTTGGCGTAGCCGATGCCGGTGGTGAAGCTGCCGGAGACCTTGACCTTGTCGTCCTGCACGTCGGCGATCCTGCCGTCGCCGTGCACGCGCGGGCCGGTCTTGTCGCCGTAGAACGTGCCGGGCGGATCCTGTTGCAGCGTCGGATCGTTGAGATAGCGCATAGGCGTCTGCGGCACGGACAGGTCCAGGCCGGACGCCTGCGGCGCGGTGGCGCCGGCGGCGGACTGCGCCAACGCGGTCCCGGGCAGGGCGGCCAGGCACAGCAGCAGGGTCAGGGGGCGGATCATGACGGCACTCCAGCGCAGAGGGGCCGCGCAGCACGCGGCGGTACAGGCCGACGCTAGCAGGCGTTGCTTGAATGATGCCTGTCGGCGCCCGTTTGCGGTAGAGCCAGGCCATGCCTGGCTTCACGCTACAACCGCCCGAACCCGAACAGGTCCTGCAGCGGGTGCCGGCGCCGCTCGATCCGCGCCCGCAGCAGCCCGGCGCCGATCATCGAATAGGTGATGCCGTTGCCACCATAGGCCATGGCGAACTGTACCCGTGGACCCCATTGCGCATGCGGCCCGAAGAACGGCAGGCCGTCAGCGGTCTCGGCAAAGGTGCCCGCCCATGAAAACGCCGGGGTCGGCTGCAGGTGCGGGAACCACTGCAGCAGCTGCTTCATCAGTTTGCGGGCCTTGCTGTCCACCCGGCCATCGCGGCGGGCGGGAATATCGATGGAATCGTCCAGCCCGCCCACCAACAGCCTGCGGTCGCCGGTGGCACGCAGGTACAGGTAGGGGCGTGCGCTCTCCCAGACCATCGTGCGCTGCAGCCAGCCCAGCTCGTCGGCGTTGATCGGGTCGGTGATGAAGGCATAGCTGCTGCGGTTGCGGGCCACGCGCGGGTCCAGCCACTGCTGGTTGGCATAGCCCATCGCCAGCATCACGTGGCGGGCGCGGATCTGCATGCCGGATTCGGTGCGCGCGGTTACGCCGCGCGCGGTGGGGGTGAGGGCATGCAGCACGGTGCGGTCATGCGCCACGCCGCCGCGCCGCTGCAACCGCCGCAGCAGTCCGTAAGTGAAGCAGTAGGGATCAACCCGTGCGGCCTGGCGGGTCAGCAGCGCGCCTCCGGCATCGACGCTGAAGCGTTCCTGCAGCGCATCCCGGTCCAGCCAGCGCGCGTCCAGGCCGATGCCACGGCGCGCCTCGCCTTCGGCCATCAGCCGCGGTACGTCACGGCGGCGGCTGGCCAGGTACAGGCTGTCCATCTGCCTGAAGTCGACGTCCTTCAGGCCGCGCGCGACCTCGCCCAATGCAGGGATCGCATCCGCACAGGCCTGGTAGGCCAGCGCCGCAGCGTCCTGCCCATACTGCGAGGCCAGCTCCAGCAGATGGGTATCGATCTCGTACTGCAGCAGCGCGGTACTGGCTGCGGTGCTGCCCCAGCCGATGTCACGCTGTTCGATCAGCGCAACGTCGTGGCCATGGGCCGACAGCTCATCGGCGATCAGCGCGCCGGTGATGCCGCCACCGACCACCAGCACATCGCACTGCAGATCCTGTTCCAGCGGCGGAAAGGCCTGGATCAGGCCGTTGCGCACCGCCCACCACGGGTAACCACTCTTCAGGTCCATTCGGGGTCGTGCTCAGGCCGTGGGCTTGCCGGTATGCGGGGTCAGGATCAGTTCGGACAGATCGAAGCCCTGCAGGCGTGCGCTGGCCAGATAATGTTCCTGCACGGTGGCATCGAGCCGGGGCTCACGTGCCAGCAGCCACAGGTACTTGCGATCCGGGCTGCCGACCAGGGCAACGCTGTAGTCCGGCGCCACCTGTATCACCCAGTAGTCACCCTTGGCGAAGGGCAGCCAGCGCAGGCCCTTGGGCAGGAAGCTGACTTCCAGCCGCGCGCTGTCATTGTCGATCGCGCAGGCCTCGCCGGTGGCTTCCTCGATCTCGCCGTCCATGCGGCAGCGGTTGGTGACGCCGACGTTGCCGTTGTCCAGCAGCCGGTAATGGGCCGACACGTCGGTGCAGCCCTCCGGCTCGTGGCGCATCGGCAGGCGGGCGATCTCGTACCAGGTGCCCAGGTAGCGGGGCAGCTTGAGGTCGGTGACGGTCTTCAGGGGAGGCAGGTCGGTCATTGTCAGGCGTGGCAGGAGAGGAACTCCACGATGCCGAGGACACTGCCACGGGCGGGTGAAGCCGGGGCGAGGGCCATGTCCAGAACATTCCGTCGCCCGGGTGGAGCGCGTACCGTCATCGGCGCAGCGGTATGCTTCGGCCAGCGCCGCGTTTTTCCGATCCAACCGAAGTGGAGGTGCCGATGTACCAGGTGATCCTGTTGAAGAGTGAAACCCAGTTCGCCCGCGAGCAGTGGCCGCAGGTCGACGATCTGGTGGACTACGAAGGCGTGGCCTACAGCCTGCGCGCCGGGCCGCGCCAGCCGTTGCCGACCGACCACGCCTGGCACCCGATCGCGGTGTATGCGCCGGATGAGATCACCGAGGAAGAATTCCAGGACTGGTACGCGCTGCAGCAGCCGCAGGTTGAAGAGCTGCGCCTGAAGTACTGAGCCGCAGCCAGCGGCCAGCGCCCGCGCATCCGCCGTTTACGGTACCTGCCGTATAGTCGCGCGCAGGCGCGGTGGTCCGCGCAAAACGGTATGGCTGGCTTGTCTTCCTTCTTCCGAACGATCCTGGTGCGTGGCCCGTGGTTGGCCCTGCTGTTGTGCTGCACGCTGCTGCTGGCTGTGCCGGCGCTGGCCCAGGATGACGACCCCACGCCCAAGCAGCAGCTGGCCCAGATCGACAGCACGCTGAAGGATATCGAGCGCAAGCGCGTTGATGCTGCAGCGGTGGAAACCCTGTCGATGCTGTCCGAGGAGGCTTCGCAGGCGCGACGCGATGCTGAAGCCCTGGAGAAGGCGCTGCAGCCGCAGCTGGATCGGCTCGACGAACAGCTGGCGCAGTTGGGTACGCCCGCCGAGGGAACCACCGAGCCGCCGGAGCTGGTGACGCAACGGCGGACCATTACCCGCCAGCGCGATGGCCTGATGGCCTCAATGGCGCAGGCAAAGGCCAGCGCGGTGCGCGCCCAGCAGATGGCGGCCGACATCGACCAGCAACGCACGGCACAGCGCACGGAGGAACTGGGGCAGAAGGTGGCCTCGCCGCTGTCTCCTGCGCTGTGGACCAAGGTGGCCGAGCGCTTGCCGATCGATATCGCACGCGTCGCCCCGCTGGCGCAGATGGGCCGGGATGCGCTGGTCGCCGGCATCCGTACCCATGGTTGGGGCACCCTGCTGCTGGGCGTGGCAGCTGCACTGGTGATGATGTTCCCGCTGCGCCTGTGGCTGCGCGCGCTGGGACGGCGGTTTGCTGCATCCGAACGTGCGCCTGACGGCCGACTGCGCCGTTCCGGGCTCGCCATGTGGCTGCTGCTGGTCGGTACGCTGCTGCCCGGCTACGCCGTGGTGGTGCTGATGGCGGCACTGGATGCGATCAATGCGATCGCACCGCGCCTGCAGGTGGTGGCCGAGGGGATTGAGACTGCCACCTTCCGCGCGGCCTTCATTGCCGCGCTCAGCGCCTGCATGCTGGTACCCCAGCGCCCGTCATGGCGCCTGTTGAATCTCGATGACACCGCCGCGCTGAAGCTGCGCAAATACGCCTGGGGTGCGGCGGCCCTGGCCTGGTTGAGCACGGTGCTGGTGGCTGTCGACCAAGCCACCCGCACCAGCGACGTCACCACGGTGGCGCTGGACGGCGTGATCGCGCTGACCTATCTGGGCCTGATCATGGCCATGCTGGTGACCCTGGCGCGCCTGCACCGCCGGCAGACCGCCGAGGCCGAGGCGAAGCTGGAAGCGCAGGCCGACGGCCAGGGCGCGGCCGTTCCGGTGCGGCGCAGCAGCTGGCTGGTGCTGGCACGTGTGGCTGGCAACATCGCCGTGGTGGCCGCGATCATCGCCACCCTGATGGGCTATGTGAACTTCGCCAAGTTCGTCAACCAGCAGCTGATCGGCGGCAGCATCGTGGTGCTGGCGGCGACGCTGCTGTTCAAGTTCGTCGACGATTTCTCCACCTGGCTGCTCAACGCCGACAGCAAGGTCGGCCAGACCATCCTGCTCAGCACCGGCCTGAGCGTGTCGCGGCTGGAGCAGGCCGGTGTGCTGCTGTCTGCCGTGCTGCGCACGTTCGTGGTGCTGATCGCGTTGCTGGCGCTGGCGGCGCCGTTCGGCAACATCGGCTCGGTGGTCGAGCGCGTCGCTTCGCTGGCCAACGGCATTCCCATCGGCGACATCACTCTCAAGCCCGCACGTATCGCCATCGCGCTGCTGGTGATGCTGGTCGGGTTGGGGCTGACGCAGCTGCTGCAGCGCTGGTTGACCGACACTTACCTGCCCAAGACCGAGCTGGACCTGGGCGCGCGCAATTCAATCAGCACCATCACCCGCTACGTGGGCATCATCCTGGTGGGGTTGTGGGCACTGACCGCGATGGGCCTGAACCTGAAGAACCTGGCGTTGCTGGTCAGTGCGCTGTCGGTAGGTATCGGTTTCGGCCTGCAGGCGATCATCCAGAACTTCGTCTCCGGCCTGATCCTGCTGGCCGAACGGCCGGTGAAGATCGGTGACTGGGTGAAGCTGGGCGATCAGGAAGGCGACATCCGCCGCATCAACGTGCGCTCCACCGAGATCCAGGTGGGGGACAAGTCGACGTTGATCGTGCCCAATTCGGAACTGATCACCAAGACCATCCGCAACATGACGATGGGCAACAACCAGGGCCGCATCCAGATCCAGTTCGCGGTGCCGGCCAGCACCGATGTGGCGGGGCTGCGACAGGCGCTGCTGGACGCCTATGGAGCCCACGACACGGTGCTGCCGCAGCCGGCGCCGGCGGTGTACATCGACGGCATCGCTGGTGGCCAGATCACCATCAACAGTTTCGCCTACGTGGTTAGCCCACGGCAGGTGTACGGCACGCGCAGCGATCTGTATTTCAGCCTGCTGCAGATCCTGGCCGAGCGGCACATCCCGCTGTCCACGCCGACCGACATCCACATCACCCGCGATCCGCCGCAGTAAGAGGGTGGGTCGGCAGGGCTGCGCCCTGCACCCGCGGTAGTGCCGGCCGCTGGCCGGCAACCTCAGGAGCAACAGCAAAAGCAAAAGCAAAAGCGGGTTTCCTGTGGGATGGCGGGGTGGGTCCGGTTGCGGGGGACGCTGCAAGTACGTCCCTGTAAGCTCGGTCGCGCCATCCATGGCGCTCACGCCCCCGCAACCGGACCCACCCCGCCTTCGACAGATTCCCGCGATCTGTCGGAACGGTGTTCTGTGTTGCTGTTGATGGGTGTCGACCTTGGTCGACACGTAGATCCACGCCATGCGTGGATGCTCTTCGATGAACTGTCGAAATATTCGATTTCATGCAGATGGGGTCAGATCCGTTTTCCGTAAGAAAACGGATCTGACCCCGGATTGATTTCCATATCTGACAGAAGTGTCGACCAAGGTCGACACCTACCGACAGCTGCAGGAATCTGTCAGAGGCGGGGCGGTGTGGGTTGGCAGGACCGTTGGCGCCATGGATGGCGCCATCGAGCCCCCAAGGACGGGTTTACGGCGTGTCCTGCCAACCCACACCGCCCCGCCATCCCGCGGAACACCAGCTTTGCTGTTGCTGTCGCTTCGGCTCGTAGCAGGTGAAGGGCGCAGCCCTGCCGAACCCCCTTTACCCCCGCGGTCGGCCGCGCGAGGGCACCAGTGCGAAGGTATCCACCGCCAGCGTCTCGGCATGGTTCAGCCACGCGCGGATTTCCAGATCATCCACTTCGTGGTCGAGCCCGAACGATACGTTGATCTTGCCGTCCGCATCGGGCTGCACCCACTGCTGGGCCAGCACCACCTTGCGCTGCGAGGACACCGCTTCGATCCAGAAACCGCGATCCGGGCGCGTGCTCGCCACCAGCTGCAGCATGTACTGGCCGGCGCGGGTACGGCGGCCCTTCTGCGTGATCATGTGTGCCTGGCGCACGCTGGGGCGGGGGCCCTGGAAGGCATCCAGTGGTGCATCCACGTCGATGCCGTTGCGCAGCTGGCCATCGCGGTACAGCTTGATGCCGTTGTCGCGGTTCACCAGCAGCGCGCACCAGTCGCCGTCGGCCGAGCCATCCTCGAACGCGGTGCAGCGATCAACGTAGGCGAGCGTGTTGTCCGGGTCGGCATCGTCGAACTGGCGCGAGGTGTTTTCCAGATACACCGATTTCAGGTCCCAGTCCTTGTCGTATTCCAGCAGCACCGGCGGCTGCACGTGCTGCAGGCCCACCACCACCTGGTCGTCGCCGTCGATCTTCAGCTGCCGCGTCGGCTCACCCAGCCACAGCGAGCGGGCGAAGGCCAGGTACTGCGGATAGTCGCGGCCGCCATCGCGGCGTGCCGCGGCGCTGGCACTCGGCGCGCGCTTGTCGTCCAGCAGCGAACGGCCAAAGCCCATCGTCTGCAGGTTCGGATCGAGCAGGCTGAGCAGGGTGGCCCCGGAATCCAGGGTCGAGCCGTCTTCAGCGGCCAGCTGGCGCGGGGCGACGCCATCACCGAGGAACAACAGCAGGTTCTCGCGCTTCTGCCTGGTCAGGATATGGCTGAGGTCATTGGGCATGGCCAGGTGATCGGAGGCGATCACGATCAACGTGTCCTTGCCGTAGGGGCTGGCCTGGATGCGTTCGACCAGCTGCGAGATCAGGCGGTCGGTGCACTTGAGCGCATTGAGCATGCCGATGTTGCCATACTGGCTCTGGTAGCGCTCGCCCTTGCACGCCACCGGCAGGTGCCCGGCCGGGTGGTGCGTGTCCATGGTCAGCGTGGTCAGCATGAACGGCACATCCTGTCGCGACAGCTGCTCGAAGCGCTGGTAGGCGGTGTCCAGCAGCACGTCGTCATGCACGCCCCACGCCGAGTAGTGGATGCGGCCGATCTTCTTCTGCTGCTTGAACCACGCCAGGTCATGCACTTCATCGAAGCCGTGGCTGGCCAGGAACTGGCCCTTGCCGGCGAACTGGCCGTTGGCACCACCCAGGTAATGGTTGGTGTAGCCCTGCTGCTTGAGGTAATCGCCCAGGCACACGGCCTTGGGCAGGAAGCTGCCCATGCGGTCCATGCTGTTCTCATCACCCTGCGAGGTGGTCAGCGGCACGCCGCACATCGACGACACCAGGCCGGCGATGGTCCAGCCACCGCCTTCGGCCGAGGCCAGGCCGCGTACATCCAGCGACCTGGCCGCCAGGCGGTTGAGATTGGGCATCAGGCCGGGAAACACGGCCTCATCCAGATAGGTGCGCTCCAGGCTCTCGCCGTAGATCCAGACGATGTTGCGTGGGCGCTGCAGGGCCTGCGTGGGCACCTGGTATTCGGGGGCGATACGGGCGAAATCCACCGGGCGCAGCTGCTGATAGAGGCGCTGCCCGTCACGTGCCAATGGACTGATCATGATCGTGGCCACCCACAGCGCGGCGAAACCGGCAAACCACGCACCACCGGCCGTGGGGCGGCGCCAACGCTTCACCCGCGTAGCGAACAGCGGCAGCAGCGACACGGCGGCCAGCACGATGAAGCCGGCGATATAGCCCTTGAAGTCGGCGACACCGGCGCCTTCCATGTCCGCACCCAGGTGGTACAGGGTGGCGGCGTTGAGCCCGTCACCGGACAGCTTGTCGATCAGCCACCAGGCACTGAGCGCCAGCAGCAACAGCGAGAACAAGCCTGCTTTCCACCACACCCACTTTGCGGACGCGAGGAACAACCAGGACAGCAGCAACAGCGACAGCAGCAGAATCCAGAGCATAGGCAGCTTCGGCAGTGACGGGGTGGCGATGGACGTCGTACCGACGCGTGTCCATCCGACCGGCGCTGCTGCAAGCACATCTGCATGACAGGCCGATGACCCGATAGTGCATGCACGAACCTGACTGAAATGTTTGTTGAAATCGTGCGCGCGATATCACGCTGCGAACGTAAATCGAGCGTGAAAACTCACGCTCGATTGCATTAAAAACCTGCATGAATGCACTGTTTTCGCTGATCCACGTCGAGCGTGGATGCGACACTATCGATGCCCGCGTTCCTCGCGCGAACGCGCACGGCGATCGAACAACAATGCGCTGGTCACGATGCCCAGCCCAAGCACCACGCCGATCAGCAACAGCACCAGTGCGATGGCGGGATAGCCCAGCACATGCCAGCCGGTGTCGATCTTCATCATCATTGCCGCCGCCATGATCAACGCGGCGCTGATGATGCCGGCGGCCACGCGGTTGGCGATCTTCTGCAGGTTCTCCATCAGCCGCGATTCTTCCAGCCCGGTCACCTTCATCTGCAGGCGGTTCTCGGCCAGCAGCGCCATGATGTCCGACAGCTTGCGCGGCCCGTCGCGCAGCAGTTGCTGCAGCTCCATCGCCTCGCTGGCCAGGTTGGCGGCCGACAGCGATTTTTTCAGGCGCGCGCGCATCACGTGCTGCAGCTGGCGTTCGACGATGCGGCGCGTGTCCAGATCCGGTGCCAGCAGGCGGCATACGGTTTCAAGGTTGAGCAGCGCCTTGCCGAGCAGGCTCAGCTCCGGCGGCGTGCGCAACCCGGATGAGGTGGCGATGCGCACCATGTCCAGCACCACGCGCCCTTCGGAGAAATTCGCGCTGGCGGCATAGCGTGCGATCAGCTGGCCGGTCTCGCGCAGGTAGCGCTCCTCATCGAATGCCTCCAGCCGCGTGCTGATGCTGATCAGGTCGTCGGCCACTTCCTCGCCGCGGCCATCGACGGCGGCAAACAGGATCTTCAGCAGGCGCTCGCGCAGCCGCGGCGGCATGTGCGCGACCATGCCCAGGTCGAAGATGGCCAAGCGCCCATCAGGCATCACCCGCAGGTTGCCGGGGTGCGGGTCGGCGTGGATTTCGCCGTGCACGAAGATCTGGTCCAGATAGCCGCGGATCAGCGCCGCCGCCAGCGGGTCCATCGCCTGTTCGGTGCGGCGCACATCGGGAATGGCATCCACGCGCACGCCGGTGGCCAGTTCCATGGTCAGCACGCGATGGCTGCTGTAGTCCCACAGCGGCTGCGGAATCCACAGGCGCCGGAACGGTTTCAAATGCCGGCCGAAGCGCGACAGGTTCTCGGCCTCGGCGTGGTAGTCCAGCTCCTGCATCAGCGTCTTGGCGAATTCATTGAGCCAGTCGCGCAGGCGCACGCGGCGGCCGATCTGGGTCAGGTGGTCGGCGGCCAGGGCGAAGCTGCGCAGTACTTCCAGGTCCGAGCGCAGCTGCGCGGCTACCTCCGGTTTCTGCACTTTCACCGCCACCTCGCGGCCGTCATGCAGCACCGCGCGGTGCACCTGGGCAATCGACGCACAGCCCAGCGGCTGCGGATCGAATGCGGCGAACAGCTTGTTCACCGGCGCCCCCAGCTCCTGCTCGACGATGGCGTGGATGCGTTCGACCGGAATCGGCGCCACCTTCTCCTGCATGCGCTCCAGTGCGGTGGCGAACTCCACCGGCACCATGTCCGGGCGGGTCGACAGCATCTGTCCGAGTTTGACGAAGGTGGGCCCCAGCGCTTCCAGGTCACTGACGAACTGCTCCGGATTGCCGTCCGGTGGCACGTCGGTGTGGCTGCCGGCAGCGTCCAGGTTCATGCCGGAGAACACCCCGGAGTGCCGGTAGCGCATCAGCAGGCGCAGGATCTGGCTGCGCCGGTTCATGCCCCTGATCAGCGGCGGATTGCCTGTGGCGGTGGACGGATTGCTCAAACGACACTCCTTGAAGACGACGACCCGATGTCCGTGATCCCGCCGCTGGCGGGACCGGATTACGCTTCCAGTGTCCCTGCCGCCCGGTGGGCGCGCGGTGAACCCGCTACCGCAGGTGGCACCGGATCGGTCAGAATCCGCTCATTCCCTTTACTGGATCCCCCATGGCCGGTGCCAGCCTGTTTGCCCTGCTCGACGATATCGCCTCCCTGCTCGACGACGTCTCGGTGCTGACCAAGGTCGCTGCCAAGAAGACCGCTGGCGTGCTGGGCGACGACCTGGCGCTGAACGCGCAGCAGGTAACCGGCGTCAACGCCAACCGTGAACTGCCGGTGGTATGGGCGGTGGCCAAGGGCTCGCTGGTGAACAAGGTGATCCTGGTGCCGGCGGCGCTGGCGATCAGCGCGCTGGAAGCCTGGCTGCACAGCCGCGGCTGGAACGTGCCGCTGATCGTGCCGCTGATGATGATCGGCGGCGCCTTCCTGTGCTTCGAGGGCGTGGAGAAGCTGGCGCACCGGTTCCTGCATTCGGCCGATGAGGACGCCGAACACCAGGCCGAGCTGCGCAAGGCGCTGGCCGATGCGCAGGTGGACATGGTCGCGTGGGAAAAGGACAAGGTGAAGGGCGCGATCCGCACCGACTTCATTCTCTCCGCCGAAATCATCGTGCTGTCGCTGGGCGTGGTTGCGACGGCGTCGTTCATCAACCAAGTCAGTACCCTGGTGGTGATCGCGCTGGCGATGACGGTGTTCGTCTACGGGCTGGTAGCCGGCATCGTCAAGCTGGACGACCTGGGCCTGTACCTGTCGCGCAAGGGCGCGGCGCTGGCGGCAGTCGGCCGTGGCCTGCTGGTGTCGGCACCGTGGCTGATGAAGTTCCTGTCGGTGGCCGGTACCGCAGCGATGTTCCTGGTTGGTGGCGGCATCCTGGTGCACAACGTGCCGGCGCTGCACCACGCGGTGCAGGCGCTGGGCGGTGAGGGCCAGTGGGGCTGGCTGGTCAACGCGCTGGGCAACATGGTGGTCGGCATCATCGCCGGTGCCATCGTGCTGGCGGCGGTGACCGGGTTCCAGAAGCTGCGCGGCAAGTAAGCGCCGGCGCGTTGCCCGGAGGCCGACCTTGGTCGGCGGTTTGTTGCCCGCACGTGCCAACCAAGGTTGGCACCTACCCAGCGGTTTCCGGCGCTTGTCCGGTAGAGGCCGACCTTGGTCGGCGGTTTGTTGCCCGCGCGTGCCAACCAAGGTTGGCACCTACCCAGCGGATTCCGGCGCCTTGGTCGGCGGTTTGTTGCCCGCACGTGCCAACCAAGGTTGGGACCTTCCCAGCGGTTTCCGGCGCTTTGCCCGGTAGACGCCGACCTTGGTCGGCGGTTCGTTGCCCGCACGTGCCAACCAAGGTTGGCACCTACCAAGCGGTTTCCGGCGCCTTGCCCGGCGGTTTGTTGCCCGCACGTGCCAACCAAGGTTGGGACCTTCCCAGCGGTTTCCGGCGCTTGTCCGGTAGAGGCCGACCTTGGTCGGCGGTTTGTTGCCCGCGCGTGCCAACCAAGGTTGGCACCTACCAAGCGGTTTCCGGCGCCTTGCCCGGTAGAGGCCGACCTTGGTCGGCGGTTTGTTGCCCGCACGTGCCAACCAAGGTTGGGACCTTCCCAGCGGTTTCCGGCGCTTTGCCCGGTAGACGCCGACCTTGGTCGGCGGTTTTGTTCCCGCAAGCACCAACCAAGGTTGGCACCACCGACGAGCTAGCCCGCGTGTACCCGGTTCTTGCCTTCGCGCTTGGCTACATACAGCGCGTCATCGGCGCGCCGCAGCAGCGTATCGGCATCGTCTCCTGGCTGCCATTGCGCCAGCCCCGCGCTGAAATGCACGGGGATGCGTCGCTCCTGCAGGGTCAGCACGCGATGCGCCAGTGAGCGCTGCAGCCGCTGCACCGTGGCCATGCTGTCCGCGCCGGGGGTTTCGGGAAGCACCAGCACGAACTCGTCGCCGCCCAGCCGGGCGATGCCATCGGTGGCACGCAGCAGCAGACGGCACACCGCCACCAGGTGCTGCAGCAGCGCGTCGCCGCCGGCATGGCCGTGTTCGTCGTTGGTCCGGTGGAAATCATCCAGGTCGATCACCGCCAATCCG
Source organism: Stenotrophomonas sp. SI-NJAU-1 (assembly GCF_020883215.1). Lineage (NCBI taxonomy): Bacteria > Pseudomonadati > Pseudomonadota > Gammaproteobacteria > Lysobacterales > Lysobacteraceae > Stenotrophomonas > Stenotrophomonas sp. SI-NJAU-1. Next base: position 4,096,139 of record NZ_CP086598.1, on the reverse strand, counting down.
AGCGGCGAGTGGTTGCGTGCGGCGCGGGCCAGCTCGCGCTGCAGCAGTTCATCCAGGCCACGCCGGTTCAGGGCCTGGGTCAACGGGTCGATACGCGCCAGATCGCCGGCCGCGCGCAGATCCTGTTCCAGCTGGTTGATGCGCTGTTCGGCGCGTTCCACTTCCTGCCGCGCGCTGGCCAGGTGATCGCGCGCCTGCGCCGCCTGCTGCTGCACTTTTCCGGTGTCCTGCATCACTTCCTGCAGCAGGTGGTTGAGGTCGGCGATGCTGCGCGCCTCGCGCAACTGCAGCGCGTAGCTGCCGATGCGGTCGTGGTATTCGCCGGTGCTGGCAGCCATCCCATCCATGCGTTCGATGAACTCGCCCATCAAGCTGCGCATGGCCGCTTTCGAATCGTCGATTCCCTGCCGCAGCAGGCCCTGCTTGTAGATCACCTCGCGCAGCTCGGCGCGGGTGCGCTCGACCGATTCGGCTTCCAGCGGCCCGGCCAGCAACTGGCGCACGGCCGCGATCTGTCCCTGCAGCCAGCTGCGGTCATCCAGCAGCTCGCTGACGTTCTCCAGCAGCAGGGCGAACAACTCAAGCAACAACGCCTGCTGTTCCTGCCAGCTTTCGGCGCGCACGCCGATCTGGTGGCCCAGCTCGCGCGCGCCCTGTTCGATCGGTTCCAGTGCCGCGCCCGGTTGCCATTGGCGCAGGCGTACGGCCAGGGCCTGCGCCTGCTCGCGCAGGTCGGGATCGTGCTGCAGCAGCGCGACCACCGCGCCGCCCAGCAGCAACCGCAGCTGCTCGGACAGGCGCAGGCTGTCGGGCTGCCCATCGGGCGAGTGCTGGTCGATGGTGCGGATGTATTTATCGATCAGCTGCCGCATCGCCCGGCCATAGCGCGGCCAGTCGGCACTGGCCTGCGCCGATTGCAGGCGATCACCCATGTCGCCCAGCTCACCCGGCAGGGTGGCCATGCCATTGGCGAAGGCGGCCAGCAGCGGCTCGGGGGCATCGGCCCCGGCAAACAGCTGCTGCAACGCCACGCTGCTACCGCCCTGCAGTACCACCCGATCGCCGCGCCCGTCATCGACCACCGCGCGCACGCGCGCAGGCGGCCCGATGGCGGTGCCGGGGACAGGGCGGGGGTCGGGCTGGTCCGTCATGGAACGCATCCTGGGATGGCAGGGGGCTGGTCACAGCATATCGGCGCAACCGGCGGTGGCTTGAACCGATAGGATGGGCGACAGGATGCCGCAGTGGAGGTGGGTATGCGTGTGATGTTGCTGGGGGCGACGGGACTGGTCGGAGGCCACGCCCTGTCGCAGCTGCTGGCCGACCCCCGCTGCAGCGCCGTGGTCGCGCCCAGCCGTCGTCCGCTGGCTGCGCCGCACGGGAAACTGCACAACCCGGTGCTCGACTTCGCTCGGCTGCCCGATGCGCCGGACTGGGCCCGGGTGGACGCGGTGATCTGCGCCCTGGGCAGCACCATCGCCCAAGCCGGCAGCCGCGAGGCGTTCCATCGCATCGACCACGATTACCCGCTGGCCTTCGCCCGCCTGGCCCTTGCGCAGGGTGCCCAGGCCTTCGCGCTGAACTCGGCCGCAGGCGCCAACCCGCGTTCGTCGATCTTCTACAGCCGGGTCAAAGGCGAGCTGGAGCGCGACCTGCGCGCGTTGGGTTTCCCGTCGCTGACGCTGGTGCGGCCGGGGCTGATCGGCGGTGAGCGGCAGGAGGTCCGCCGTGGCGAACACTTCGCGCTGCAGGTGCTGGGTGTGCTGGGGCCGGTGTTGCCACGTGCCTGGCGGATCAATCCGGCACCGGTGATTGCCCACGCGCTGGTGGATGCGGCGCTGGCGGCAAAGCCGGGCGAGCACGTGGTGCCGTCGCGCGATCTGGTCGGCTGATGTCGCGCGCGCTGCGCCTGAACCAGCTGCTGCAGGTGCTGCGCCGCCATCGCCGGCCGGTGGCCGGGCAGGCGCTGGCCGAGGAACTGGGCATCAGCCTGCGTACGCTGTACCGCGATATTGAAACGCTGCGCGAGCAGGGCGCCGACCTGCGCGGGGAAGCCGGTGTCGGCTACCAGCTGGAACCGGGCGATGTGCTGCCGCCGCTGACCTTGCCACCGGCCGAGATCGACGCGCTGGTGCTGGGCCTGCGCTGGGTGGCGGCACGCACCGAGCCGGCCCTGGCCGAGGCCGCACGTGATGCCTTGGCGCGCATTGCGCATGTGCTTCCGGCGGCGCGACGCGATGCGCTGCGTGACAGCGGCCTGCGGGTGGGGCCATCGCGTACGACGGCCAAGGTACCCCCGGCGCGGCTGCAGGCTGTACGCGAAGCGGTGGGCACGCAGCAGCGGCTGCAGTTCGCCTATGAAGATGCGCAGGGCAGGCGTACCGAGCGCGTGGTCTGGCCGTTCGCCCTTGGGTACTTCGATGAAGTGCCGATGCTGGCGGCGTGGTGCGAGGGCCGCGAGGACTTCCGTCATTTCCGCCTGGATCGCATTCGCCATGCGCGTGCGTTGGAAGAGCACTACCTGGTGCCACGCGCGACCTTGTTGCGGCGCTGGCAGAAGGCGCAGGGCATCGCCCCGGATTGGCTGGACCGTTCGTGACGAGGTCGAGCTTGCTCGACCGCTTCTGGTCGTTGCTCTGGCTTTGGTAGGTGTCGAGCTTGCTCGACGCTCTTGCTCTTCGCTCTCTGCGCTCGGTAGGTGTCGAGCTTGCTCGACGCTCTTGCTCTTCGCTCTCTGCGCTCGGTAGGTGTCGAGCTTGCTCGACGCTCTTGCTCTTCGCGGAGAGCAGTCGAGCAAGCTCGACGTCTACCAAAGGCAGAGCAAAGGCAGTCGAGCCTGCTCGACACTGCTGACAGGATCTGTCAGCAGGGCGGGGCCACCATGACCGCTCCCAACCACGGAGCTTTCCCATGTTCAAGCCAAGCACCCTGCTGCAGTACGTGCGCGACGTTGCCACCAGCGCCACCTTCTACAGCGGCATCCTCGGCACGTCACCGGTCGAACAGTCACCCGGCTTTGCCCTGTTCCTGCTCGGCGATGGCGCCGCGCTTGGCCTGTGGCAGCGCGATGACGTGCAGCCGCCGGTGGATGCGGAAGGCGGTGCAGCCGAGCTGGCGATGGTGGTGGCAGATGCAGCAACGGTGCAGCGCATGCACGACGAGTGGCGCGGGCTTGGCGTGCGCATCGCCCAGGCGCCGGTAACGCTGGAATTCGGCCACACCTTCGTCGGTGTCGACCCCGATGGCCACCGGCTGCGTGTCTACAGCCGGGCCGAGGGCATGGTCGCGCGCGATTGATCCAGGAATTTCGTATAGCAGAGCCCAAGCTCGGCTTGCTTCATGCCTTCATCCACGCATGGCGTGGATCTACTGAAAAGCAGCCGAGCATGGCTAGGCGACATAGTGGAGCATGCACAAAAAAACGCCGGGCATTGCCCGGCGTTTCTTGTGTTTCAGAGGTGGTGGCCGATCAGCTGGCCAGCGCCAGATCGTCCATCATCGCGCGCAGGAAGCGGGCCGCTTCGCCGCCGGTGGCCGCGCGGTGGTCGAAGGTCACCGACAGCGGAATGACCTTGTGCGCTTCCACGCCGCCCATCACCGGGGTCATCTGGTGGCGGGCACGGCCGGCACCGACGATGGCCACGCACGGCGGCACCACGACCGGGGTCGCGTAGCGGCCGGCGAACATGCCGAAGTTGGACAGCGAGATGGTGTAGCCGCTCAGTTCCGAGGCCGCGATCGAACGCGCTTCCACCTGCTCGCGCAGGCGGTTCACGCCTTCACGGATGCCACGCGCGTCGAGCATGTCGGCGTTGCGCAGGGCCGGCACGAACAGGCCGTCGTCGGTATCCACGGCGATGCCGATGTCCACCTGCGCGTGCAGGGTGCGGGTCAGCGCTTCACCGTCGAACCAGGCGTTCATCGCCGGCACCTTCTGCGCGGCGACCACGATCGAGCGCACCAGGCGCGCGGTGACGTCGTTGCCCGGCAGCCAGGCGTGGATGTCGGCGTCGTCGTTCAGCGTGGTCGGCACGACCTTGCTGTGCGCATCGGCCATGACGCGGGCCATGTTGCGGCGCACGCCCTTCAGCGGTTCCGGCTGGCCCTTGGCGACCACGCCCGGCGGCTGGGTGCGCATCGGCTTGCCGGCAGCGGACAGCGGGGTGCGTGCGTCGGACGGTACCGGTGCGGCCACCTGGGCCGGCGGCGGTGCGGCGGCAGCCGGTGCAGCAACCGCTGCCGGTGCCGCGCCGATCTTCGCGCTGCCATCGGCGGCGGCCTGCTTGACGTCGGCCATGGTCACCGCGCCATCGGCGCCGGTGGCACGTACGCGGCTCAGGTCCACGCCCAGCTTGCGCGCGGTGGCACGCACCGCCGGCACGGCCTTGACGCCGCCCACGGCCAGCGCCTGTTCGGCATGCACCGCGTTGGAGCTCTGCATCGCGCCGACCACGGTGCCGGCGTCATCACGCTCGGCGGCAGCCGGCTTGGCTTCTTCAGCGGCCACCGGGGCGGCTGCGGTGGGCAGCGGCGGCGGCGTCGGAGCTGCGGCGGCAGCCGGAGCGGCATGGCCGTGGCTGTGCCCGGTGTCCTGGCCATCAGCGCGCTGCGGCAGGTTCGGGTCCAGCGCGAAGCTGGCCAGCACCGCGCCGGTCGGGATGATGTCGCCGGCAGCGCCGGACAGCTTCAGCACCGTGCCGGAGAACGGCGAGGGCACTTCGACGACGGCCTTGGCGGTCTCCATCGAGACCAGCGGCTCGTCCAGCTTGATCACATCGCCTTCCTTGACGAACCACTCGACGATGGTCGCGTCCGGCAGGCCTTCGCCCAGGTCGGGCAGGTTGAAGTTCTTGGTCTGGCTCATTTGCAGTTCTCTTCCAGCAGTTCCAGTTCGCGGGCAGGCAACCAGCCCGTCGCGCCATTGGCGCGCTCGGACCACCACCACCCGCCGTGTTCGTGATGAAGCTTGACCATCTCGCCGTTCTCCACATCCAGCTCGCGGGCGTCGTAGTCGCGCAGGGCTTCGGCGCGACCATCGTCCAACAGCTGCAACCACGCTACCGGTGCCCATCCGGCGCGCCCATCGCTGGTGCGCACCCAGGCAAACGCCGGCCATTCCTCGTCACGTACACCTACTTCGACGATCTGGCCGGTGCGGAACCGGAGCGGGTTGGGATACTGGCTGCGGTAAGCCCCGAGAAGGCGGGCCCGCATGTCAGCCTGCCGCCACCGCGCGCTTGGCCGCCGCCACGATCCGCTCCACGCTCGGCAGATACTTCATCTCCAGGCGGAACAGCGGAATGTGGGTGTCGTAACCGGTGACGCGCTCGACCGGAGCCAGCAGGTCGTAGATCGATTCCTCGGCCAGGCGTGCGGCGATTTCCGCGCCGAAGCCCGCGGTCTTCGGGGCCTCCTGCACGATCACGCAGCGGCCGGTCTTGGCCACCGACTCGGCGATGGTGGCAAAGTCCAGCGGACGCAGCGTAGCAACGTCGATGACTTCGGCACTGATGCCTTCGCCGGCCAGCTTGTCGGCCGCTTCCAGCGCTTCCTTCACCTGCGCACCCCAGGTCACCAGGGTCACGTCGGTGCCATCGCGCAGCACGAAGCACACGTCCAGCGGCAGGGCTTCGCCGTCGTTGACGACCACTTCCTTGTACTGGCGGTAGATGCGCTTGGGCTCCATGTAGATCACCGGATCCGGCTCGCGGATCGCGGCCAGCAGCAGGCCATAGGCGCGCTGCGGCGAGGACGGCAGCACCACGCGCAGGCCCGGTACGTTGGTGAAGATCGCTTCGTTGGCCTCGCTGTGGTGCTCCGGCGCACGGATGCCGCCACCCCACGGCACGCGCAGCACCATCGGGCAGTGCAGGCGGCCACGGGTGCGGTAACGCAGGCGCGCGGCGTGGCAGATGATGTGGTCGACCATCGGGTACATGAAGCCATCGAACTGCGCTTCGGCCACCGGCTTCATGCCCTGTGCGGCCAGGCCGATGGTGAGGCCGGCGATGGTGGTTTCATCCAGCGGGGTGTCGAGGATGCGGTCGGCGCCGAAGCGCTGCTGCAGGCCGGCGGTGGCGCGGAACACGCCGCCGTTGACGCCCACGTCTTCGCCCAGCACCAGCACCGACTTGTCGTGCTCCAGCTCCCAGGCCAGCGCCTGGGTGATGGCTTCGATGAGGGTGATCGGGGTGTCGGTCATGTTCTGTTCTCCGCGCGCGACGGCAGCGCTGTCGGCGGCGTTGGTGTGCGCGCTGGACGCGCCGTTCTTGATCTCATCCATGGCGCTGCTCCAGGGCGATGGCCTGGGCACGCTGGGCCAGCAGGTCCTGCGGCGGGTCGGCATAGAGGAAATCGAACATCGCCTCGACCGGCTGCACCGGCGTGTTGAGGTACAGGTTCACTTCCTCGTCCACGCGCTTGCCGCACTCGGCGGTCCAGGCAGCTTCTTCTTCCTCGCTCCAGACACCGGCGTTGGTCAGGTACTTGCGCAGGCGCAGCATCGGCTCGCGCTGCCAGGCATCCTTCACTTCGGCGTCGTCGCGGTAGCGGCGCGCGTCATCGGCGGTGGTGTGGTCGGACAGGCGGTAGGTCATCAGTTCCAGCACGGTGCCGCCGTCGCCGGCCAGCGCACGCTCGCGCGCCTGCAGCATGGCGGCCATCACCGCGATCAGGTCGTTGCCGTCCACCTGCAGGCAGTGCAGGCCGCCGGCCAGGCCCTTCTGTGCCAGCGTCTCGGCACCGGTCTGGGCCGAACGCGGGACCGAGATGGCCCAGCCGTTGTTGACGATGCACAGGATCAGCGGCAGCTTGTAGGCACCGGCCGAATTCAGGGCCGCGTAGAAGTCGGTCTTGGAACTGCCACCGTCGCCGCATACGGCCACCGCGATCTGCGGTTCCTTGTTGAGCTTGAACTTCAGCGCAGCGCCTGCGGCGTGCAGGCACTGGGTGGAAATCGGCACGCAGAACGGGAAGTCCTTGGCGGCATTGCCGCCGTAGTCGTTGCCGCGCTCGTCGCCGCCCCAGTACATCAGCACGTCGTGCGGGCGCACGCCACGCATGAACATCGCGCCGTACTCGCGGTAGGACGGTGCGAACACGTCGTCCTTCTGCATCGAGGCGCCGATGCCCACATGCGCGGCTTCGTGGCCGAGGCAGGCCGCGTAGGTGCCCAGCTTGCCGGTGCGCTGCAGCGCGATCGACTTGCCGTCGAACACGCGCACGAACAGCATCTGCTTGAACATCGGCAGCAACGCGCGTGGGTCGCGCAGGGCTTCGGGCAGGTCATCGCGGACGAGCGTGCCGTCCGTGTCCAGATACTGCAGGTATTCGATCTTGAACTCAGCGGCAACCGTCATTGCGTACTGCACCTTCGACAGAGAAGTTACAAATGATATGAATCGCCATGTTAAGGAATGCGTACGAAAAAGCCGTCCTGCGGCGCAGCACGGCCCACCGGCCTTTGTACCCCCTTCCAGGTGCATGATGCCAATAACTTCAACGTATTCAGCCATTGCTGCAAAGCATCACAAGCGACCCTGGGCTGAGCGCCAGTAGAACGGCGCAAACGGTTCCACGCGCAACCACCGTTCCACAGCCCGAACCGCACGCCCCGGTACGGTCATCGCGGCTGCCAGCGCGGCGGCAACGCGCTACCCTTGCCGCCCCCGATCTGGTCCCGCCCATGTCCGTCGACAACAACCAACGCGATCTCGAAGCCGGTATCCACACCGATCTGCAGGGGCGGCTGACCTACGGCGGCTACCTGCGGCTGGACCAGCTGCTCAGCGCGCAGCAGCCGCTGTCCAACCCGCCGCATCACGACGAGATGCTCTTCATCATCCAGCACCAGACCTCCGAGCTGTGGTTGAAGCTGCTGGGCCACGAGCTGGGTGCGGCGATCGGCTTCCTGCAGCGCGATGAGGTCTGGCAGTGCCGCAAGGTGCTGGCGCGCAGCAAGCAGGTGCTGCGCCAGCTGACCGAGCAGTGGTCGGTGCTGGAAACGCTCACCCCGTCCGAGTACATGGGCTTCCGCGACGTGCTGGGTCCGTCCTCGGGCTTCCAGTCGCTGCAGTACCGCTACATCGAGTTCCTGCTGGGCAACAAGAACGCGCAGATGCTGCAGGTGTTCGAGCACGACACGGCCGGGCAGGCGCAGCTGCGCACCGTGCTGGAGGCGCCGAGCCTGTACGAGGAATTCCTGAAGTACCTGGCCCGCTTCGGCCACGCCGTACCGGCGGTGTACGAGGCGCACGACTGGACCCAGCCGCACGTGGCCGACGACAGCCTGCAGCCGGTCTTCGAACGCATCTACCAGGACACCGACCGCTACTGGCGCGAGTACGCGCTGTGCGAGGACCTGGTGGACCTGGAAACGGCTTTCCAGCTGTGGCGGTTCCGCCACATGCGCACGGTGATGCGGGTGATCGGCTTCAAGCGCGGCACCGGCGGCTCGTCCGGCGTGGGCTTCCTGGCCAAGGCGCTGGAACTGACCTTCTTCCCTGAATTGTTCCAGGTACGCACCACCCTGCAGGCCGCGCCCCCGCCGGATCTGGCCTGATCCCCATTCAGCTTGGCCGCCCGCGGCTGGCTGGATCGTTTCAGATGCAAGTTCAGCGAGCAGGCTGCGACCTGCCTCAAACGGCGTGTATTTGACGTGAACGCCAGAATTCGGTGATCCTCGCGCGTTGCTTCACCGCACATCGGACGTGCCTCCATCCACCGAACCAGGAATTCCGCATGAGCGTAAACGCCACTGCGAACACCCCAGAGCCGGCGCTGCCGGACTTCAACACCACGATGGGCCACCCGCGCCCGTTGTGGATGCTGTTCATGACCGAGTTCTGGGAGCGCTTTGCGTTCTACGGCATCCGCTGGGCGTTGGTGCTGTACATCGTTGCCCAGTTCTACAACGGCAACGCCGCCGGTGAAGGCGACGCCAGCCGCATCTACGGCGCCTACCTGGCGCTGGTGTACGCCGCAGCCATCTTCGGCGGTTATGTGGCCGACCGCGTTCTGGGGTACCAGCGCTCGATCCTGACCGGCGCGATCATCATGGCCGTCGGCCTGTTCATGATCTCGCTGCCGCAGGAGCACATCTTCAAGCTCGGCCTGGCCACGATCATTGTCGGCAACGGTCTGTTCAAGCCCAACATCTCGACCATGGTCGGCAAGCTGTACGGCCTGAAGGACGAACGCCGCGACTCGGGCTTCACCATCTTCTACATGGGCATCAACATCGGCGCGATGATCGCTCCGGTGCTGACCGAGTACCTGGCCCGCAAGGTCTTCGGCACCTCGGAAATGCCGTCGTACAAGGTCGTGTTCATCGCTTCCGGCGTGGGCATGCTGATCTCGCTGGTGTGGTTCTACATCGGTCGTGCCGGCCTGAAGGGCATCGGCGCACCGCCGGCCGGTGCCGAAGGTTTCGGCCGCATCGTGATGGTGCTGGCCGGCTCGGTCGTGGCCATTCCGGTGGCCTACTTCCTGCTCGCCACCGGCGCCACCGCGCTGGCGTGGATCCTCGGCGTGATGTTTGCCGCGCTGGCCGTGCTGCTGCTGGTGGAAGGCATCCGCGAGGGCAAGGTGCAGCGCGACCGCGTGATCGCCATGCTGATCATCTTCGCCTTCAACGTCATGTTCTGGATGTTCTTCGAACAGGCCGGCAGTTCCTTCACCTTCCTGGCCGAGAACATCGTCAACCGCCAGCTGGGTGATTGGACCTTCCCGACCGCGTGGTTCCAGTCGGTCAACTCGGTGGCGATCATCACCCTGGCGCCGATCATCGCCTGGATCTGGGTGGCCCTGGGCCGCGCCAATCCGTCCATTCCGCGCAAGTTCGGCCTCGGCCTGCTGTTCAACGGCGCGGCCTTCGCCCTGCTGATGTTCGCCCTGTCGACCATGGTCGTGGACGGCAAGATCCCGTTCTGGACCCTGTTCATGGTCTACGTCATCCAGTCCGTCGGTGAGCTGTGCCTGTCGCCGATCGGCCTGTCGATGGTGACCAAGCTGGCCCCGGTGCGCCTGGTCGGCTTCGGCATGGGCGGCTGGTTCCTGTCCACCGGCATCGGCAACAACCTGTCAGGCATCTTCGCCGGTGCGGTCAGCGGTGAAGGCGGCATGACGGTCGAATCGGCCCTGAAGGGGTATACCTTCGGCTTCTGGGCCTTGATCGGTTCGGGTGTGGTCCTGTTCCTGGTCGCGCCGCTGATCAACAAGCTGATGCATGGCGTGAAGTAATGAGAGGGTAGTGGGCATGCGTACAACGTTCGGTGGTGCAGTGGTGGCAGTGGTGTGTGCGGCGCTGATCGGCGCCTGTTCGCAGCCTCAACCTCCCGCGGCCCCTGAGCCCACGCAGCCCCTCGACACCCGCCCCACCGAGCCACCGGTCGCTGACCCCAGCGAACCGGTGGTCTCGGGCAACACCCCGGCGGCGGCCGATATCGCCGCCATTGCCGGGCTTGGCGCACAGTTCGACCCGGCCCGCGACCCCGCTGCCGACCTGGAAACGGCCAAGGTCGAGGCCCAGCGCGGCAACAAGCGCATCCTCCTGGAAGTGGGCAACGCTGCGTGCGAGCCCTGCCATGCGCTGGATGAAGCCGTGGAAGGCAATGGCGATCTGCGCCGCTTCCGTGATGCCCACTACGTGTGGGTGAAGGTCAACGACAGCGCCGAGAACCCGAACGCGGCCTTCCTGGGCCAGTTCCCGCCGTTCGAGGGCGAGTACCCGCGCCTGCTGGTGATCGATGCCGACGGCACCCTGCTGGCGCCGCAGCCCAGCGAAGCAATGCGCAAGGGCAATGCCGTGCAGACCGCACGCGTGATGGCGTTCCTCAAGCAGTGGGCGCCTGACCGGTAGCGCCCGGCGTTTCCCGCCCGCTGCCTGGACATCCACGCGTGGCGTGGATCTACAGATCATTACCCTTCGGCCGCTAATGGCAAGGACCTCACTGCGCCACCCGGCGCGACCGGAGCGCCCATGCACAGCGACCACGCCGAACGCCTGCCCGAACCTGCCAGCCCGTTGGCCGAAGGAGAGGCGCCCGATGGCGTGAGCCTGCCTGCGCAGGAAACCCTGCTGGACGACGCCGGCACCGGCGAAGACACGCTGGAGTTGGCACCGCCGCGGCATCGGCTGCCGCAGATCGCCCTGCCCGACAACGTGGTGCTGAAAGGCGCGGTGCAGAAGCTGGTGGAACAGAAGGCGCGGCTGGATCGACTCGCCGCCGAAGGACAGCTGGCCGGACTGCTGCCGCCGGAATGGCACGGCAACGGCGTTCGTGCCATCGACCTGTCCAGTTTCGTGCAGGGCGTGCTGCCGTTCCTGCAGCCCGCTGAGCGCGGTGAAACCGCACCGGCCCGCCTGCCGGTGCGCCATGTGCTGGGCGACGACAGCCGCTGGGGCCTGGCCGACGTACCCGAGCCGAAGTCACTGGCCTGGTACCTGGCCAGTGATGACCGCGCCAACGCGGGCAGCAAGGATGTCGCCGAGGCTTACCTGGTCGGCGCGCTTGGCCTGGCCTGGATGCAGGAAGGGCGCAGCCGTCCCGGCTTCCTGCGTGCGATGGACCAGGATAGCCTGGCGGCCCGGGTGACCATGCTGGGCTACCCGCCGCCGAGCGAGCTGGCGTTGTACAGCGTGACCGCACACGGCCAGCCGCAGATCTGGTGTGTGCATGGGCGGCGCAGGCTGCGTCCGCTGGTGGCGCCATGGCTGAGCGTGCCGCTGCTGACCGCCTATGGCGTGCCGGCACCGGTGGCGTGGCCGGGCAGCTTCCCGCCCGTCGAGGCCGTGGCCGAGGCGATTGCCGCCGCGCGTCCGGGCAAGCTGCTGCCGGAAGTGGATCTGGGCAGAGTGGTGGCGAAGATCGCCGAAGATGCCTCGTCCGAAGCGTGGCAGCCGGTCAGCCTGCTGCAGCTCAACACCTGGTCGCCGCGCTGGCCGTTCTTCCTGGGGACGTTCGTCGGCCTGCCGTCGCTGCTGCTGGTTACTGCTGCACTGGCGTTGCCCGGGGCAGTCGAAGCGGCCACTGTCGCCGCATCGCTGGGCTTTGCAGGTGGCGCCATCGGCGCGCTTGCGGTGCCGTGGATCCATGCGCGGCGCAAGCATCTGAGCTGATCGAGTGGGTCATCCCCGCATGGCGAGGATCTGTCGATCCTTGCTGAGTGGAGGCTAGGGATCGATGTCTTCAGCAGTGAGTTCCATGCGTTGCCGGGCACGCTCGGTGGCGGCCTGCAGTCGTTGCTTGAGGACTTCCCGGGAGGGAAGGGAGGTCAGGTACTCCGCCACATGGATGCCTGAGCGGTCCAGCTCCAGCAACTCGATCTGGCCTGCCTTCTTGCCTGTGCAAAGGATGATGCCCAGCGGCGCCTCTTCCCCTTCCTCTCGTTCATAACGATCCAGCCAACGCAGATAGAGCTCCATCTGGCCCTTGTACGCTGGCTTGAAGTCACCGATCTTCAATTCGACAGCCACCAGCCTGCGCAGGCGGCGGTTGTAGAACAACAGGTCGAGATGGAAGTCATCGTCGTCGATCTGGATGCGTTTCTGGCGGGCGACGAAACTGAAGCCTGCCCCGAGTTCAAGCAGGAACCCCTGCATTTCACGCAGGATGGCGCCTTCCAGTTCCTGTTCGTCCCAGCAGTCCTTCAACCCGAGAAAATCCAGTACGTGCGGGTTGCGCAGGACCAGGCCCGGGGAGAGCTGCTGGTTCCTGCGCAACGCCGACAGCTCATTGGCGATTGTCTGTTCGGGCTGGCTGGAGAGTGCTGTGCGTTCGTACAGCATCGAATCGATGCGCTGGCGCAACATGCGGACACTCCAGCCTTCCGTGCTGGCCATCTGGGCGTAGAAGTCGCGTTTGAGTGGATCAGACAGCGGAATCAGCGCGATGAAATGGGTCCAGCTCAATTGTCGTAGCAGTGATACGACAATCTGCTCGTCGGCAAATGCGATGGAGAACTGCACCATCCTGCGCAGGCTTTTTTCACCGAACGAGCCGCCGAACTCGGTAGACAGCGTCCTGGCGATGCGCTTGAACAGGACCTCCCATAGCGTGTCCTATGTCCACCCATCTGATCGACATGGATGCGACGTCCTATACGCCAGTGAAGCAGCGTCAGTTCGGCATTGACGGTCCTGACCATCCCGGCGCGGGCCGTGGATATCAGTGTCCGGATATCAGCCAGCAGGTCGTTGGTATGCGACAGGGTGGAGCGCGGTGTGTCATCCATGAGGTGCTTTCCAGCAGGTTCAGGGCTCGGCAATCACCCGCAACGCACTGGCATAGCCCTTGGCGAGACTGGTCAGGTCAAGCAGCCGGTTCAACGACAGCAGCAGGCCTGGCTGGCAGGCCTTCAGGCGATGATGCTCAAGCCAGGCCTCGGTGACGGTTTCCAATGTGGCCAAGGCCTCATCGATGCGCTGCAGGTCGGCATCGCGGTCGATGGGCCCGGTGGTGGGGTGATGGGGGCGTGTCATGGCGAAGCTCCGTAGCGGGCCGCCGGGAAGGCGGCAGGCGATGCGTGGTTGAAAGACCGCTCAAACGCGAAAACGGTGGGCACCAGGCCCCACGCACCGCCCGCCATAAGGCAGACCCGGCTGCAGAATGGCGCCCACCGTAAGATGGGCACCATGGGTGCAGCGTCGTTACGCGTTTGAGTGACGGGCTTTCAACCCCGGCAGCGGTGCTCCGCTGCGCGCCTACCCTCGGACCGATGGGACCGGTAGTCCAATAGGCAATGCCACTCGATACGCGAATGTCGATACAGCCGCTCTGTCGGTCAGGACTCTACCGGCCCGATGCCGAAACATCAGGTGGTAAACGCGACACGTTGAGTCGAACCCGGCCGAAAGACCGTTCGTCGGCGGGCCATGAACGCCGCGCGTTGCACGTCATCAATGGCCTGCGCCGGATCCCTCACGGCGCAGCCCGCGACATCATCCACGCGTGGCGTGGATCCATGTGTCGACCAAGGTCGACACCTACCAAGGGCGGCGAGGGCGCCGCCCCGAAGGGGTCAGACCCCTTCGCCCATCCGCTCCAGGCCATCGCCGGCCAGGCGCAGGATCAGTTTCTCCAGCACCTGCTCCTCTTCCTCGCTCAGCACCGACATCAACTTGCGGGTGATCTCGATCACCATCGGCGCGATCGTCTCGTATACCTCGAACCCCGCCGCCGACAGCGCCAGCACCGAACGGCGGCGGTCATCGCCATGCGTCTCACGCTTGATGAAACCGCGCTCCAGCAGGCGGGCCACCGCGCGGCTGACCGCCACCTTGTCCATCGCCGTGCGGTCGGAGACCTCGCTGGCCGACGACCCGGGGTACAGCGCCAGGATGGTGATCACCCGCCACTCCGGAATGGCCAGGCCATAGCGGTCGCCGTACAGCTTGGCGATGTTGCCGCTGACCCGGTTGGACAGCACGCTCAGCCGGTACGGCAGGAACTGTTCCAGGTCGAGCAGGACGTGGGAGGCACGCAGGCGGGTGGAAACGGGATCGGCGGGGCTCATGTTGCGGTGCACCTTGCTGGTGGTTTCAAGTGTAACTATAAGTGTTGGGTCCGTACCCTGCATTCTCGCCGGGTCCAACCCCGCCCGCACCTGGTTTGTGCCGATGCGGCACCGATTCGGAGCCACGCCATGAATACCGCAGTCCCGTCCGCCTCGCATCCCAACCCCGGCATGCAGGTCACCACCTTCGAAAACCCGATGGGCATCGACGGCTTCGAGTTCGTCGAATTCGCCGCACCGGCCGGCCGTGGTGCCGAGCTGCACGAGTACTTCCGCAAGATGGGCTTCAGCGCGGTGCTCAAGCACAAGCAGCGTCCGATTACCGTCTATCGCCAGGGCGACGTCAACTTCCTGGTCAATGAAGACCCCGATTCGTTCGCCGCCGACTTCGCTGAAAAGCACGGCCCGTGCGCCTGCGGCTTCGCCATCCGCTTCAAGAAGCCGGGCGCGGAGGTCTACCAGACCGCGCTGGGCAATGGCGCCGAAGCCATCGCCTTCAAGCCGGAGAGCAAGGCGGTCAACGCCCCGGTCATCAAGGGCATCGGTGACTGCATGCTGTACCTGGTGGACCGCTACGGCGATGCCGGCAGCATCTTCGATGGCGACTACGAGCTGATCGCCGGCGCCGAGCTGCGCCCGAAGGGCTTCGGCCTGACCTTCATCGACCACCTGACCCACAACCTGTACTTCGGCAACATGCAGCAGTGGTCGGACTATTACGAGCGCCTGTTCAACTTCCGCGAGATCCGCTACTTCGACATCAAGGGCCTGAAGACCGGCCTGGTGTCCAAGGCGATGACCGCGCCGGATGGCATCGTGCGCATTCCGCTGAACGAATCGTCCGACCCGAAGAGCCAGATCAACGAGTACCTGGATGCGTACAAGGGCGAGGGCATCCAGCACATCGCCTGCTTCACCGAGAACATCTACGAAACGGTCGAAGCCATGCGCGCGCAGGGCGTGGATTTCCTCGACACGCCGGAGACCTACTTCGATGTGATCGACCAGCGCGTGCCCAACCACGGTGAGGATGTCGCCCGCCTGGCGAAGAACAAGATCCTGATCGACGCCGACCCGGAAACCCACCAGCGCAAGCTGCTGCAGATCTTCACCCAGAACTGCATCGGCCCGATCTTCTTCGAGATCATCCAGCGCAAGGGCAACGAAGGCTTCGGCGAAGGCAACTTCACCGCGCTGTTCGAGAGCATCGAACGCGACCAGATCCGCCGCGGCGTGCTGTAAGGTTTCCACAACGGCACCTTCTCCACCGGTAGCGCCGGGCCATGCCCGGCGGCTTTCCCCAGGCTTCCAGGAACCCCCATGTCTTCCTCCATCACCGCCCGCGGCTACCAGTCCGGTTTCGGCAACGAGTTCGCCAGCGAGGCCGTGCCCGGTGCGCTGCCCGTCGGCCAGAACTCGCCGCAGAAGGTGGCCCATGGCCTGTATGCCGAGCAGCTGACCGGTACCGCATTCACCGCACCGCGCGGCAGCAATCGCCGCAGCTGGCTGTACCGGATCCGTCCGGCGGTTACCCACGGCGAGTTCACTCCCTTCGCGCAATCGCAGCTGCAGTGCGATTTCAGTGCACAGCCGGCTTCGCCGAACCAGCTGCGCTGGAGCCCGCTGCCGCTGCCGGAACTGCCCACCGATTTCGTCGAAGGCCTGTACACCATGGGCGGCAACGGTTCGCCCGACGCGCATGCCGGTGTCGGCATCCATCTGTACGCAGCCAACCGTGACATGGTCGGCCGCTACTTCTACGACGCCGACGGCGAACTGCTGATCGTGCCGCAGCTGGGCAGCCTGCGCCTGCTGACCGAGCTGGGCGTGATCGAGATCGAACCGCAGCAGATCGCGGTGATTCCGCGCGGCGTGCGCTTCCGCGTCGAACTGCCGGATGGCCCGAGCCGCGGCTACATCTGCGAGAACTTCGGCGCACTGCTGAAGCTGCCCGACCTGGGCCCGATCGGTTCCAACGGCCTGGCCAATCCGCGCGATTTCGAGACCCCGCATGCCGCGTTCGAAGACGTCGACGGTGATTTCGAACTGATTGCCAAGTTCGACGGCCGCCTGTGGCGTGCGCCGATCAATCATTCGCCGCTGGACGTGGTGGCTTGGCATGGCAACTACGCGCCATACCGCTATGATCTGCGCCGCTTCAACACCATCGGCTCGATCAGCCACGACCACCCGGATCCGTCGATCTTCCTGGTGCTCCACTCGCCCAGCGACACTCCGGGCACCAGCAACATGGACTTTGCGATCTTCCCGCCGCGCTGGCTGGTGGCGCAGAACACGTTCCGTCCGCCGTGGTTCCACCGCAACATCGCCAGCGAGTTCATGGGCCTGGTGCATGGTGCCTACGATGCCAAGGCCGAAGGCTTCGTGCCGGGCGGTGCGTCGCTGCACAACTGCATGAGCGGCCACGGTCCGGATGCCCCGACCTTCGACAAGGCCTCCAATGCGGACCTGTCCAAGCCGGATGTGATCAAGGACACCATGGCCTTCATGTTCGAGACCCGCGGGGTGATCCGCCCGACCGCGCAGGCGCTGGCAGCAAGCCACCGGCAGGGCGATTACCAGCAGTGCTGGAACGGCCTGCGCAACAATTTCCGTTGATCGTCCGCATCCACGCATGTCGTGGATCTACCGGGAAGCGCGATACCGCATCCACGCATGGCGTGGATCTACCGGAAAGCGCGATACCGCGTGCACGCGTGACGTGGATCCATCCGGGCACGTGATGTAGTAGATCCACGCCATGCGTGGATGCTGTTCACCGGTTCAGGCAATGGCCGCGAACGCGCTGCAATGCTCCACCGGCAGCGCCTCCATCAGCCGCTGCCGCACGCGCTGGCAGTACCCTTCCGAGGTCAGCGCCGGCAGCACCTGCAGCGCCGATTGCATCACCCGCAGCACCTCGCCTTCGGCGCGCGCCTGCTGCAGGTCGCGGAACAGCGCCGCTGCGTTGGGATGCCGCTGCATCTCCAGGATTCCCAGCACATAGATGCGCGCGGCGACCAGCGAGCGGCGGCGCTCGACCGGTGCGGCGGACGCTGCGGCGACTGACGGCGCCAGCGGAGCCGGCATCGCAACCGGCGCAGGTTGCGTGGAGGCGGGGGCGTCCGCAGCGGTCACCAGATATCCGCCCTGGATCAGCTGGATCACCATCGCTGCCGCGTCCTGCCCAAGCAGTGCGGTCAGTTCGGCGATGCTGCGCTGGCCATCACACAGGATCAGCAGCCGTCGCTGGCGCATGTCCAGCGGTGCGCGGTGGGCCTGCAGCGCGGTTCGGGCGAGGTCGGTCTTGCGCGGTTGCATGGGGAGGACAGCCAAGTCGGTGCTCGCCCAGCCTGAATGAGGGCGATGAAACCGCGATGACAATGCAGCGCCTGCACGCCGGCTGCGGTAGCGTGCACCCACCCTGTGCCAAGGATCCGCACCGATGAAGCATCTCCCGATGGCCGGCCTGCTGCTGTTGTCGTTGGCCGCCTGCAACCGTAGTCCCGACACCGCCGCACCGGCAGCGCCGCCCGCCACCGCACCGGCGAAGGATGCCTCCGTTCCCGCCGACGCCGATCTGGCCACCGCTTCGCCGGTGGATCCGCGCAGCGACAGCCCGGCACGCCTGGATGGCTTCGGCGGCGCCACGCTGGGCGCAGGCATCGCCGAGGTCCGCAGTGGCTTCGGCACCCCCTTGCAGGGTCTGGGTACCGACGCCACGGGCAAGCCGCTGCCTGCCGACGATGCCAATGAAGGCTGCTACTTCCTGCGCCCGCAGGGGGCCGAAGACCCGCGCCTGATGTTCGAAGCGCGCAAGCTGGTCCGCTACGACGTACGCAGCCCGTCCATCGTCGCTCCCGGTGGCGGCCGGGTCGGCATGACCCTGGGCGAGCTGCAGGTGCTCTATCCCGAGCGCGCCGACGTCGGTCCTGACAAGTACGACGACAAGGCCCAGCACCTGCGCGTGCGCCCGGCGCAGGAGGGTGCGGCGATCATCGATTTCGCCCTCGGCGCTGACGGCAAGGTCAGCGCCTGGCGGGTCGGCAGGACCCCGCAGGTGGACTACGCAGAAGGCTGCGGCTGATCGGCCGTCCTCGGCTCACCCGCCGCGGGTGGGCCGAGCGTAGAATCGCGCCACGACCGCTGGGGAGCACCCGATGATCGCTATTGCCATTGCCTGGTTCCTGCTCGGCCTGCTGTTGCTGGCCCTGGGTGGGGACTCCATCGTCAAAGCCGTGTCCGGCCTGGCGCAGCGTTTCGGCGCCAGTGCATTCACCGCAGGCCTGCTGTTGCTGGGCATCACCACCTCGCTGCCGGAGCTGGCGGTCAACGCCCGCGCGCTGGTGGTGGGCCAGCCGGAGCTGGCCTTGGGCAATGCCGTCGGCAGCAGCGTGGTCAACCTCGGCCTGACCCTGGCGGTGGCCGCGATGGTGGCGCCGTTGCTGCTGCGCGCGCGCCTGCAGGCCGTGCTGTGGTGGGGGCTGCTGGCCGCGGGCCTGCTGCTGATAGTGTTCGGACTCGATGGCCGCCTGCTGCGCTGGGAGGCCGGCGTGCTGGTGGCCGGGTTCGTGGTGGTGCAGTTGCTGCTGCTGCGTCGCGGACGCCATGAGGGCGCCGAAGTACAGGCGATCATTGCCGAGTCCGCCCTGAGCCGCACCAGCCTGCCGTTGAACGTGCTGCGCCTGCTGGTTGCCGCACTGGCGTTGTATTGGGGCGCGCGCCTGGTGGTCGGTGCCGCCGCTGATTTCGGCGCCGCGCTGGGCTGGACGCCGCTGCTGGTGGGTCTGCTGCCGGTGGCGATCGGCACTGCGTTGCCGGAGGTGGCGGCCGCGGTCGCGGCAGCACGCCGTGGTCACGGCGACATGGTGCTGGGCCACGTGCTCGGCTCCAGCGTGGTCAACCTGATGCTGGTGATCGGTGCGATGGGGCTGCTGCAGCCGCTGGCGTTGCCAGCCTCGTTCGTGCGCCTGGAACTGCCGGCGGTGCTGGCCTTCGCACTGGTGCTGTACCCGATGCTGCGCGGCGACCTGCGCATCAGCCGCATCGAAGGTGCGGTGCTGCTGGGCGCGTTCGTGGCCTGGCTGGGGCTGGAAATCGCGCTGGTCACACCGGTCTGAGGTAGTCCCGGCCGCTGGCCGGCAACCTCGGCGAACTCGCAGCCAGGCATGGCCTGGCTCTACTGGCGGTTATCCGGGGTCGTGCAGACCAACGGTCGGCACCCACCGTCAACGCGCGGTGGTTTCCTCTTCCCGCTCCGGTTCCGGCGGGGGCAGCTGCTCGTCTTCGGCACGCTCGTTGCCCGGCAGGCTGGGGCGCGTTTCCATCAGCAGCGACAGCGCGGCCTTGGCCATCAGGTGCGCGCTGATCGGTGCGGTGATGAACAGGAACACGGTGATCAGCAGCTCGCGCGGCTGCGGGTCCTGGCCCAGGAAGATGTGGTAGCACACCGAGCACACCAGCACGCAGCCCACGCCCAGCGTGCTGGCCTTGGTCGGTGCGTGCAGGCGCTTGAAGAAGGTGGACAGCTTCACCAGGCCCAGCGCGCCGACCAGGATGAAGAAGCAGCCGAACAGCAGCAGGATCGACAGCGCGATCTGGATGAAGGTGATCATTCGACGATGTCCCGGCGCAGCACGAACTTGCTCAGCACCACGGTGCTGCCGAAGCCGAGCATGGCGATGATCAGGGCCGCCTCGAAGTAGATCGCCGAATTGAGGTACATGCCGAACAGCATCAGCTCGGCGATGGCGGTCACCGACAGCGTATCCAGTGCAAGGATGCGGTCGGGCACGGTCGGCCCGCGCAGCAGGCGCCAGGTGGCCAGCAGCATGGCCAGGCCGACCACGTGCATGCACACCACCAGGGTGGTCTGGATGATCTGGAATCCAGTCATGGGAAGATCTCCATCAACGGGGCTTCATAACGGCGCTTGATCGTATCGATCAGCTCCTGCGGGTCGTCCAGGTGCAGCACGTGCACCAGCAGGAATTTGCGGTCGTCGCTGAGGGCAGCCGACACCGTGCCGGGGGTCAGGGTGATCATGCTGGTCAGCGCGGCGATGCCGTGGATGTTGGCGATGTCCAGCGGCAGCCAGATGAAACCAGGGTGGATGTTCTTTTCCGGGCCCAGTACCTGGATGGCCACGCGGATGTTGGACATCAGGATGTCCCACAGGGTCACCAACAGCAGCTTCGGCAGCGGCCGCAGGGTGCCGATGCGGGCGAACTCGCGGTCCAGGCGCGCGGCGAACAGCGGAATGACCACGCCCAGCAGCAGGCCCAGCAGGAACTGGCCGAGCGTGAAGCTGTCGGACATCAACAGCCAGAACACCACCACCATCACGCTCAGCGCGGGTGAGGGCAGCAGGCGGCGGATCGGGGAACGCTTGGCGGTCATGGCTGGCGGATCTCCGGCGTGGTCGCGCGCAGCTGCTGCACGTAGTCGCCCGGCTGCAGCAGCTGGGTGGCGATGGCGTCGGTGTGCTGCATCAGCGGGGCAGCGAACAAGGTCATGCCGATGCCGTAGGCCAGCAGGGCGCAGGCGGCAAACAGCTCCACACGGCGCAGTGGTGCCTTGCGCGATGGCGGTGCATCGGGATCGGGCAGCGGCACGCGCCAGAACAGGCGGATGCCGCCGCGGGTCAGGCCCATGATGACCAGCAGGCTGCTGACCAGCACGGCGGTCCACACCGCGCCGGTGTACTGCGCCGGCATGCCGGCCAACAGCGCGGCCTTGGCCAGGAAGCCGGACAGCGGCGGCAGGCCGGCCACCGACACCGCTGCGATCAGGAACAGCACGGCCGGGGTCTCCTTGC
The DNA here is from genome assembly GCF_020883215.1 of Stenotrophomonas sp. SI-NJAU-1. NCBI lineage: Bacteria > Pseudomonadati > Pseudomonadota > Gammaproteobacteria > Lysobacterales > Lysobacteraceae > Stenotrophomonas > Stenotrophomonas sp. SI-NJAU-1. Next base: position 4,074,808 of record NZ_CP086598.1, on the reverse strand, counting down.
CGGGCATCGGTGCGATCACTTCCTTGCGGTCGCTGGCGCCGCCACGGCGGCGTCGGATCAGGTCGGCGACCAGGAACAGTGCGGCGGCGACGAAGCTGCTGTGCGGCAGGTAGTACAGGCCGGCCGACAGCACCTCAGGCGTGCCCACCGAGAAGGCGATGAACAACGTGGCCGCCGAGACGATCACCAGATACGAAATCAGCACGCGCAGGCGCGCGGCGGCCAACGCGCCCAGGCCGCCCAGCACCAGCGTCGCTACGCCGGCCCACAGCAGCCAGTCGCGGCCGTAGCCGGCCATCGCCCCCGCATCCTCGCCAAACCACAGCATCTGGATGCGCAGCACGGCATACAGGCCCACCTTGGTCATGATCGCAAACAGTGCCGCCACCGCAGCCGGTGCACGCGCATACGATTCGGGCAGCCACAGGTACAGCGGCATCAGCGCGGCCTTGGCACAGAACACCAGCAGCAACAGGCCCATGGTCGCCTTCACCAGGGTCAGCTGCGCAGGCGGCACTTCGGCGATGCGCTGCGAGAGCTCGGCCATGTTCAATGAACCCAGCGAGGCGTACAGCAGGCCCAGTGCGATCAGGAACAGGGTCGAGGCGGTGACGTTGAACACCACGTAGTGCAGGCCGATGCGCATGCGCAGGCCACGGCCGCCACTGAGCAGCAGGCCGTAGGAGGCGATCAGCATCACCTCGAAGAATACGAACAGGTTGAAGATGTCGCCGGTCAGGAAGGCGCCGTTGAGGCCGACCAGCTGGAACTGGAACAGCGCATGGAAGTGCGGCGCGCGCCGGTCCCAACCCGAACACGCATGCAGCAGGCAGGGGATGGCCAGCAGCAGGGTGGTCAGCAGCATCCACGCCGACAGCCGGTCGGCCACCAGTGCGATGCCCAGGCGCGACGGCCAGTCACCCAGCAGGTACACGCGGATGTCGCCGCCAGCGGTGTCGGCGAACAACAGCCCGACCACCACCGCCAGCGCGCCCAGCGCGGTCCACGCCACGGCGCGCTGCACCTTCGGCCCATAGCGGCGGTGTTCAACGAACAGCGACAGCGCAGCGCCGAGCAGCGGTACCAGGATCGGCAGGATCACCAGATGATTCATGCGCGGTCCTCGCCCCGGCGCGGCGGTGCATCGTCATCCGGCTCGTGCGCGTCCACGTGGTCACTGTGGTTGTCGCTGCGGCTGCGCATGGCCAGCACGATGCTGACGGCGGTCATTGCAAAGGCAATGACGATGGCGGTCAGCACCAGCGCCTGTGGAAGCGGGTCGGTGTAGTTGCCCAGGTGGCTCTCCACGCCTTCCTGCAGCACCGGCGCCTTGCCCTGCACCACGCGGCCGCCGGCGAAGATCAGCAGGTTGGTGGCGTAGGACAGGAAGGTCATGCCGAGGATCACATCGAAGCTGCGCGCGCGCAGCAGCAGGTAGATGCCGATGGCGGTCAGCACGCCGATCGCAGAGGCCAGGGCCAGTTCCATCAGTGCATTTCCCCCGTTCGTGCCGAGCGGCGTTGCAGGTCGATCTCGCCCTTGCGCGCGGTGCGCGTCCGCGAGGGTTTGACGGTGGCCATCATCGACAGCATCAGCATCGCGCCACCGAACACCACCAGGTACACGCCGATATCAAAACCAATCGCGCTGGCCAGCGGTACATCGCCGATCAACGGCAGGTGCAGGTCCAGGTGGCCGCTGGTCAGGAACGGCACGCCGAACAGCATCGACGCGGCGCCACTGAGGATGGCGATCAGCAGGCCGATGCCGATGCAGCGGATGTAGTCGAAGCCGAAGCGTGACTCCACCGAGGCGGTGCCCTGGATCACGTACTGGATCAGCAGCGGCACCGCCAGCACCAGGCCGGCGATGAAGCCGCCGCCCGGCGCGTTGTGGCCGCGCAGGAACAGGAAGATGGAGACCGTCAGGGTCAGCGGGAACATGATCTGGGCCAGATCGGCCGGCACCGGCAGCTTGATCGGCGGACCGGGCATGATCTGCTCCGGCGCCATCCGCGTGCGACGCAGCAGCGCGTGCACGACCAGTGCGGCAATGCCGAACACGGTGATCTCGCCGAAGGTATCGAAGCCGCGGAAGTCGACCAGGATCACGTTGACCACGTTCTGGCCGTATGCCTCGGGCAGGGCGCGGGCAAGCAGCTCGCCGGCCATGGTGTTCGGCGGCAGGGTCATCGCGCTGTAGGCCAGCGCGCCCAGGCCCGCACCGGCCAAGATAGCGATCAGCGCATCACGGCGCTTGCGCCAGCGTGGCCGCTCCGGGCCGGACTGTGCCGGCAGGTAGTTCATGCCCAGCAGCATCAGCACCAGGGTCACCATCTCCACCAGCAGCTGGGTCAGCGCCAGGTCCGGTGCGGACAGGAACACGAAGGTCAGCGCCACCATCAGGCCGACGCCGCCGACCAGCAGCACGGCCAGCAGGCGCTGCTTGTACATGCGCAGGGTCGCCACCGCGCAGGACATCATCACCAGCCACAACGCCCAGCCCAGCAGCGGTATCGGCTGCGGTCCGGTCCATTCCGGCGAGGCCGGGTTGGCGATGTAGGGCGCGGCGGCGACCACGATCGCCACCAGCACCAGGCCCAGCAGCATGCGCTGCAGGCTGCCGTTGGCGATGCCGGCGGTCAACCGCTGCGCACCGGCCGACAGCAGGTCCAGCTGGTGGTGGAAGACGTTGCGTCCCGGCGTGGTGTTGGTTACCGCGTGCAGATCGATCAGCTTGCGCAGGCCGAAGTAGAGGAGCACGCCACCAACCACGCCAGCGGCGCTCATCGCCAGCGGCAGGTTGAAGCCATGCCAGATCGACAGGTTGTATTCGGGCATCGCGCTGCCGAGGATCGAGGCGGCTGCCGCGTGCAATACCGGGGCCACGGTCACGGCCGGGGCGATACCCACCGCCACGCAGATCACCACCAGGATCTCCACCGGCACCTTCATCCAGCGCGGCGGTTCGTGCGGCACGCGGTCCAGGCCATGCGGGCCCTTGCCGAAGAACGTGTCGTGCACGAAGCGCAGGCTGTAGGCCACGCCGAACACACCGGCCAGCAGCGCGGCGATCGACACCGCCGTGCGCATGGTGTCGGTGCCGCCCGCCGAAAGCGCTTCGGCGAACAGCATTTCCTTGGACAGGAAGCCATTGAGCAGCGGGATGCCGGCCATCGCCAGCGAGGCGATGATCGCCAGCGCGCTGGTGAACGGCATCAGCCTGCGCAGGCCACCCAGCTTGCGCATGTCACGGGTGCCGGTCTCGTGGTCGATGATGCCGGCGGCCATGAACAGCGAGGCCTTGAAGGTGGCGTGGTTGATGATGTGGAACACGCCGGCGACCACCGCCATCGGCGTGGACAGGCCGAACAGCAGGGTGATCAGGCCCAGGTGCGAGATCGTCGAATAGGCCAGCAGGCCCTTCAGGTCATGCTGGAAGATCGCGTTCCAGGCACCGATCAGCAGGGTGATCGCACCGATGCCGCTGACCGTGTAGAAGAACAGATCGCTGCCGGCCAATGCCGGATGCAGGCGCGCCAGCAGGAACACCCCCGCCTTCACCATGGTGGCCGAGTGCAGGTAGGCCGACACCGGGGTGGGCGCGGCCATCGCGTGCGGCAGCCAGAAGTGGAACGGGAACTGCGCGCTCTTGGTGAAGATGCCCGCCAGCACCAGGAACAGGGCATAGGGGTACAGCGCGCTGGCGCGGATCTGCTCGCCAGCGGCCAGCACCACGTCCAGGTCGAAGCTGCCGACGATGCGGCCGATCAGCAGCACGCCGGCCAGCAGTGCCAGGCCGCCACCGCCGGTGATCACCAGCGCCATCCGCGCGCCCTCGCGCGCGTCCTGGCGGTGCGACCAGAAACCGATCAGCAGGAACGAGCTGATGCTGGTCATTTCCCAGAAGACCATCAGCAGCAACAGGTTGCCCGACAGCACCATGCCCAGCATGGCGCCCATGAACAGCAACAGGTAGGTATAGAAGCGGTGCGCGTTGTCCTGGCTGCTGAGGTAGTAGCGCGCATACAGCACCACCAGCGCGCCGATGCCCAGCACCAGCCCCGCGAACATCCAGGCCAGGCCATCCAGGCGCAGGGTGAAGTCCAGGCCGATCTGCGGCAGCCACGGCACCATCGTGCGCACCACTTGGCCATCAAGCACCGATGGGGTCAGCCAGGCGAGGATCGCCAGCCCGCCCAACGGCGCCAGCGCCGCCAGCCAGGCAGCAGTCGAGCGCGAACTACGGGGGAAGGCTGCGACAGCCACTGCCATCAGGAACGGCAGGGCCAGCAGCAGGGGCAGGCTGGGGAGCATGCAGGGAATCCATGATTCACGAGCAGGTCAGGGAGCATAACAGGCTGCCAAATGTCGCCGAAACCCATTGAACAGCGATCAATTGCATGTAACGTGCGCTGATTCATTTTTTCTGCGATGCAGCATGCCGCGCGGATGACCCATCAGGACCCGTCGGGCAGGTCCACCCTACGCCCACGCAGGGACAGCGCAGCCCCTGTCGCACAGGGACCGCCGCCGCTGGGCGGGGCAAGGTGAGGAGGTCACCGCGGCAGGCTGGCAGGCGCGCCGTGCAGTGTCGGTGACGGGATCTGCCCGTTCAGGAAACGAAGGCGTCGACGCGGCGACGCTGGTCAGTAGCGCCAGTCGAGCTTGCGATAGGCCTTGGCCATCACCCACGCCGGACCGATCAGCAGGTAGGTCAGGTCGGTCAGGAAGCTGGGCTTGCGGCCTTCGAACTTGTGGCCGATGAACTGCGCGATCCAGGCGACGACGAATACGCCGATGGCCAGCGAGCGCAGGTTGTGCAGGCCGATTTCCGCTTCCAGCAGCCGGCACAGGCAGCCGAACACGAAGAACTGGATGAGCATGCCGATGCCCAGCGGACGCGACAGCTTGTTGTAGAAGCACCACGCGCTGAACATCGCGAACGCCGACCAGATGCCGTACTGGAACCAGGTGATCAGCGGCGGCACGCACCACAGCAGGGCCACCACCGACCACAGGATCGCCGGCACCGCCACTACGTGGATGCGCTGGTTGACCACATTGCGGTGGTCGTCGGAGTAGCTGGCGAAATAGCGGTCGATCGGACGCGCAAGCTGGGTGCTGGTCTGCATGTGGCCAGCATACCCCGGCCGGGGCCGGCAGTAGAGCCAGGCCATGCCCGGCTGCAGGTTCGCGGGGTTGCCGGCCAGCGACCGGCACTACCAACCGGCAGTAGAGCCAGACCATGCCTGGCTGCAGGTTCGCCGAGGTTGCCGGCCAGCGGCCGGCACTACCAACCGGCAGTAGTCAGGCCGTGCCTGGCTGCAGTTTCGCCGGGGTTGCCGGCCAGCGGCCGGCCCCATCAACCGTCAGTAGAGCCAGGCCATGCCCGGCTGCAGGTTCGCGGGGTTGCCGGCCAGCGACCGGCAAGTACCGCATACAGAACGCCCCCGCCACGCGGGCAGGGGGCGCAGGGGATTCAGTCGATGCTGATCCCGGCCAGGCGCTGCAGCGCCTCGGCGTACTTGGCGCGGGTGCGCTCGATGATCTCCGCCGGGATGCTCGGGCCCGGGGCGGTCTTGCCCCAGTCCAGCGTCTCCAGGTAGTCACGCACGAACTGCTTGTCGTAGCTCGGCGGGCTGGTGCCCACTTCGTACTCGTCGGCAGGCCAGTAGCGCGAGGAATCCGGCGTCAGCATTTCGTCCATGATGTACAGGCGACCGTCGGCGTCGGTACCGAACTCGAACTTGGTGTCGGCCAGGATGATGCCGTGCTCGCGTGCGTAATCGGCCGCGAACTTGTAGATGCGCAGCGTCGCGTCGCGCACCCGCTCGGCCATTTCCGCACCGACCGTCTTCACCATCGCGTCGAAGTCGATGTTCTCGTCATGGTCGCCAACGGCGGCCTTGGTCGAGGGGGTGAAGATCGGCTCGGGCAGCTGCTCGGCCTGGCGCAGGCCGTCGGGCAGCTCGATGCCGCTGACCTTGCCGGTGCGCTGGTAGTCCTTCCAGCCGCTGCCGATCAGATAGCCACGGGCGATGGCTTCCACCGGTACCGGCTTCAGCTTGCGGGTGACCACCGCGCGCTTGGCGTACAGGGCCGCGTCCACGCCCTCGGGCAGCACGCTGGCCACATCGATGCCGGTCAGGTGGTTGGGCATCAGGTGCGCGGTCTTGGCGAACCAGAAGTTGGACACCTGGCAGAGCATCTCGCCCTTGCCCGGGATCGGGTCGGGCAGGACCACATCGAACGCCGACAGGCGATCGGTGGCGACCATCAAGAGGTAGTCCCCCGGTGGGGTACCGGCCGGCAGCCGCTCGCGCGGGATATCGAACACATCACGCACCTTGCCGCGGTGGCGCAAGGGCAGGCCGGGGAGATCGGATTGCAACAGCGTGGTTGGCACGGGCACTCCTGGGGCTTCGTCGAGACGGCTGCCCAGGGGACCCGGCGGGCCCGCAACTGGTCAGCGGGCGGCCTAGTGTAAAGCGGTCCGGGCCCGCTGTGACGTAAAATGAGCGTCCATTTCGTCGGCCGACCCCGGAGCGCCATGCGCTGGTACGGAAAACTGCTCGGATTCATCGCCGGCGCCCTGCTGTTCCGGCCCAATCCGCTGTTCGGCGCGGTGGTCGGCCTGTTGCTGGGGCATGCCTTCGACAGCGACTGGTTCCGCCTGAACAAGGAGAACCCGTACCGCGAGCTGGGGCTGACCTCCGAGGCCACCGATGCCGAGGTCGAGCGCGCCTACCGCAAGCTGATCTCCCAGTACCACCCCGACAAGCTGGGCGGCGCCGCCCCCGAGCTGCAGCAGCAGGCCGAGCAGAAGTCGCGGCGCATCAACGCCGCCTACGACCGCATCAAGACCCTGCGCAAGCGCTGACCCCATTGCCCCGCCTGCGGGCGGGAGACCCCTTTCCCCGTTCCGAAGGCCCCGGCCATGTCCAACTGCCTCATCGCTCCTTCCATCCTCTCGGCCAACTTCGCCCGCCTGGGCGAGGAAGTCGACAACGTCCTGGCCGCAGGTGCGGACTGGGTCCATTTCGATGTGATGGACAACCACTACGTGCCCAACCTGACCATCGGCCCGATGGTCTGCCAGGCGCTGCGCAAGCACGGCGTCACCGCGCCGATCGACGTGCACCTGATGGTCGAGCCGGTCGACCGCATCATCCCGGACTTCGCCGAGGCCGGTGCCACCTACATCAGCTTCCACCCGGAGGCCAGCCGCCACGTACACCGCACCATCCAGCTGATCCGCTCGCTGGGCTGCAAGCCGGGCATCGTGCTCAACCCGGCCACCCCGGTTGACATCCTCGACTGGGTGCTGGACGACCTCGACCTGGTGCTGCTGATGTCGGTCAACCCGGGCTTCGGCGGCCAGGCCTTCATTCCGTCGGCCTTGGACAAGCTGCGCGTGGTGCGCCAGAAGATCGATGCCAGCGGCCGTGACATCCGCCTGGAGATCGACGGTGGCGTGAAGGCCGACAACATCGGCGAGATCGCTGCTGCCGGTGCCGACACCTTCGTGGCCGGCTCGGCCATCTTCAACGCCAAGACCAGCTACCAGGACGTGATCGCGCAGATGCGCGCCAACGTCGCTGCGGCACGCTGACAAAATGCGGACGGAGGGGATTAAGCTCGCTTAATCCCCTCCGTCCCCTTTTTTCCGCTCATGGCACTCCTGAACATCCGCCCGGCCACCGTCGCCGACGCCGGCCTGATCCTTCGCTTCATCCGCGAACTGGCGATCTACGAGAAGGCCGAGCAGTCGGTGCAGACCGATGAGATCGGCATCGCCGAAAGCCTGTTCGGCGCCGACGCCACCGCCCGCGCGCTGGTCTGCGAGGCGAACGGCGAAGCCATCGGCTACGCGGTGTATTTCTACAACTATTCCACCTGGCTGGGGCGCAAGGGCATCTACCTGGAAGACCTGTACGTGAGCCCGGAAAAGCGTGGCTCCGGCGCGGGCAAAGCGTTGCTGAAGTACATCGCCCGCCAGGCCGTTGCTGAAGGGTGCGGTCGTTTCGAGTGGTCGGTGCTGGACTGGAACACGCCGGCCATCGCGTTCTACACCGCAGCTGGCGCCAGACCGCAGGACGAGTGGACGGTGTTCCGGTTGGAAGGTGAGGCGCTGAAGGCATTCGCCGGGTAGTCCGTGTCCTGGTGACTGGTGTGCCGATGAAATACGCCATTGCCGCACTCCGACAGCGGCTGCCGGCCTCGATTGCTGTCTGCAGGCAGGCGCTGGAGGCTGCCGGCGGTGACCTGTCACAGGCGCACGCCTTGGTGGTTGATCAGCTCGTGGCCGATTACGGGCACCGCACAGGGTTGGGGGTCGCCGAGGCCGCCATCGAGCTGCAGGCCGCTGGCCATGACGTGGAACGCGCCATGATGCTTTGGCGTCGCCGCCACCCATCGCCGCCGCCGCGGCCATTCGCGGCGCTTGAAAAGGGATGGGCGCTGGCAGCGGAGCTGGCTTCGTTGTACACCGGGTTGCGCTGTTTCGCCCATGTCATCTCTGGCGAACAAGACACCTACGAGCTGCGCTTGATCACCCATGCTGCACGCTTCACCGAGACCGCCTATGGCTTCGACTACGACTACGCCATGCAGGACGCGCAGACGCGGGTGGAACGCAGGCTCGTGACCGGAATTCCGGCGCTCAAGCTTCTGTTGCAGGAGTACGCAATTGATGAGGCGATGTTGTGCAGCATCGATGCCTTCGACAGCTGCCTCCTGCACGGTCCCATCGAGGCTTACCTGTAAGCCGATATGCAGCGCCGCACAGCGAAAAAAAAAGCCACGCCAAACACTGGCGTGGCCCTGCTGCATGCGTGGGAGGCTGATCCTGCCTCCATCCGTCGTCCCTGCTATGGCCTTCCATTCTCCCGGTGGCCGATGACACCTGCATGACATGCCGCGCGGGCGAGCCCAGCGCCCTGACCTGAACGGTGGCCAATGCCTTTCACTGGCCCCGAACGCGCGGTTGCTAGCCTGTGCCGCCCTCACCTGGAAGCACCGCATGAGCACACCGCGCTGGCGCCTGATCCTCAACGGCAAGTCCGCAGGCAACGATGACCTGCGCGAGGCCGTGGGCCACTGGCGCGAACGCGGTGTGCAGCTGGAAGTGCGGGTGACCTGGGAAGACGGTGATGCCGAGCGCTACGTCGCCGAGGCCATCGATCACGGCGTGGACGTGATCGTGGCGGCCGGTGGCGACGGAACGCTGAGCGCGGTGGCCGAGACGCTGGCGCATCGCGACGAGCCGGCTGAGGCGCTGCCTTCGCTGGCGCTGGTGCCGATGGGCACCGCCAACGATTTCGCCACCGCCGCGGGCATTCCGGTGGAGCCGCAGGCGGCCTTCGCGCTGATTGCCGGCGGCCACCCACGCCCCATGGACCTGCTGCGCGTCGATGCCGACGGCAAGCCATGGTGGTGCGCCAACCTCGCCAGCGGTGGCTTCGGTACCCAGGTCACGGTGGAAACCGATGCGGGGCTGAAGAAGATGCTCGGCGGCCTGGCCTATGTCATCACCGGCATCGCCAAGCTCGGCCGCATAGAACCCATCACCGCACGCCTGATCGGGCCGGACTTCCAGTGGGAAGGCGGGTTCATCGCACTGGGCATCGGCAACGGCCGTCAGGCCGGTGGCGGCCAGCAGCTGTGCCCGCAGGCACTGATCGATGACGGCCTGCTGGACGTCACCGTGGTGCCGGAACTGGAGGGTGAAGTCGCAGCCACCCTTGGGCAGATGCTGACCGGCGGCAAGGAGGCGGCGCTGGAACGTGTCGCCACGCGCGCGCAGCTGCCGTGGCTGCAGATCGACGCACCGCAGCCGTTGACGTTGAACCTGGACGGCGAACCGGTACAGGCGCGCCGCTTCCGCATCGACTGCGTGTCGGGCAGGGTACGGATGCACCTGCCCGATGACTGTGCGTTGCTGTCGGAACGCTGAGCGCGCGAGGACCGGCCGAGGGACGCGATCGACGCCGGTCGCAAGCAGGAGCGGGGAGATCGCGGTCCCGCAGCAGGTACAGGAAATCCGGGGGCAGGCACGGCGGATGGGCCAGGGGGAAGACAAACCGCCCGTCGCCAAAGGGTTTCCCTGCGGCCAAAGCTGCGATACAGTCAAGGCGTGTCCAGCCTGACGACCCCGCATACCCTTTCTTCCGCACGCCGTTGGTGGCGATGGTGGCCTGTTGCCGTCGTCCGCTCCCATAACGCTGTGTCCCGGAAGGAAAGTCGTCTTGATCTCGCACGCCCAGTTTCAGCAGCAGGCCGCTGAAGGCCACACCCATATTCCCGTTGTCCGCGAAGTGCTGTCCGACCTGGACACGCCGCTTTCGGTCTATCTGAAGCTCGCCGACGGCCCCAATACCTACCTGTTTGAATCCGTCGAAGGCGGCGAGCGCTTTGGTCGTTACTCGATCATCGGCCTGCCGGCACGCCGTGTGTACGCCTTCCACGGCCACACCCTGACGGTGCGCGAGCACGGCCAGGTGGTGGAAACCCGCGAGGTGGCCGATCCGTTTGCCGAGGTCGAGGCGCTGCGCAGCGCCCACTCGGTGCCGAAGCTGGAAGGCCTGCCGGGCTTCACCGGTGGCCTGGTCGGCTGGTTCGGGTTCGAGTGCATCGGCTACATCGAGCCGCGCCTGGCGTCGCCGGCCGGCCGCGACGAACTGGGCACGCCGGACATCCTGCTGCTGCACTCCGATGAGCTGGCGGTGTTCGACAACCTGAAGGGCCGGCTGTACCTGATCGTGCACGCCGACCCGCGCCAAGCGGGCGCCTTCGAGCAGGCGCAGGCGCGCCTGGACGCGCTGGCGGCCAGGCTGCGCGCGCCGGGGGCAGGCTATCCGGCACCGCTCACCAGCGATGTGCTGGACGAGTCCGACTTCGTTTCCGGTTTCACCCGCGAGGGCTTTGTCGATGCGGTCCAGCGCAGCAAGGAGTACATCCGTGCCGGCGACATCTTCCAGGTGGTGCTCAGCCAGCGCCTGAGCGTGCCGTTCAAGGCGCGGCCGGTGGATGTATACCGCGCGCTGCGGGCACTGAACCCGTCGCCGTACATGTATTTCCTCGATGTCGGCGACCTGCAGGTGGTCGGCTCGTCGCCGGAAATCCTGGTGCGTCTGCAGCATACCCATGAAGGCGTGGGCGAAGTGACCGTGCGCCCGATCGCCGGCACGCGCCCGCGCGGCGCCACGCCGGAGCTGGATCAGGCGCTGGAGGCCGAACTGCTGGCCGATCCGAAGGAACGCGCCGAGCACCTGATGCTGATCGACCTGGGCCGCAACGACGCCGGCCGCGTGTCCAAAGCCGGTACCGTGGAAGTGGGCGAGCAGTTCGTGATCGAACGCTACAGCCACGTCATGCACATCGTCAGCGAAGTGACCGGGCAGCTGCAGCCGGGCCTGAGCTACGCCGACGTGCTGCGCGCCACCTTCCCGGCCGGTACGGTCAGCGGCGCGCCGAAGATCCGCGCGCTGGAAGTGATCCGCGAACTGGAACCGATCAAGCGCAATGTCTACGCCGGCAGCATCGGTTACATCGGCTGGCACGGCGATGCAGATACCGCGATCGCGATCCGAACCGCGGTGATCAAGGATGGCCGCCTGTACGTGCAGGCCGGCGCCGGCATCGTCTACGACTCGGACCCGGACAAGGAATGGGACGAGACGATGAACAAGGGCCGCGCGCTGTTCCGCGCCGTCGCCCAGGCCGCCAAGGGCCTGTAACCTCTCCCCGTCGTCCAAGGCTGTCCGTCACGCGGTGCATGGGATGCGCCGCGCCCACTTGAATGGGTTTCTGCAGATCATGAAAAGCGCCACTTCCCGGTACATGCCGCACATCGATGGACTGCGCTGCGTCGCAGTGCTGGCGGTCCTGCTCTTCCACTTCGGCGTGCCTGGACTGGGCGGTGGCTATGTCGGCGTGGACATCTTCTTCGTGATCAGCGGTTACCTGATCACCTCCATCATCCGCAGTGAGCTGGTGGAGACCGGTGGTTTCCGCTTCGGCAATTTCTACGCGCGTCGGGTCCGGCGCATCCTGCCCGCGCTGATCGCCACCCTGCTGGCGACCACCGTGCTGGCCGTGCTCAGCCTCACTCCTGCCGATCTGGTCGCGTACGGCAAGTCCCTGTTGGCCTCGGCGCTGTCGGTATCCAATCTGCTGTTCTGGTCGGAAAGCGGCTACTTCGATGCGGCCTCGCAGACCAAGCCCCTGCTGCACACCTGGTCGCTGAGCGTGGAAGAGCAGTTCTACCTGGTCTGGCCCGCGTTCCTGTTCCTCTGCTACCGGTTCGGCGGCCGCCGCGGCATCGCCTGGGGCATCGTCGTCGCAGGGGTCGTCAGTTTTCTGGCCAACCACCTGGCCGTGGCCGGGCAGAGCCTGGGGTTCGCGTCGGATCTGTTCTTCCTGCCGCAGTTCCGCGTGTTCGAGTTCGCCATCGGCGCAGCCGGCTGTTTCATCGCCGCGCGGCTGCCGTCGTCGCGCTGGCTGCATGAAGGCATGTTCGCTGTCGGCGCGGCGCTGATCGTCCATTCGATCATCACCCTGGTGGAAGGCGATGTGTTCCCGTACACCAACGCCATCGCGCCCTGCGTGGGCACGCTGCTGGTCATCGCATCGAACCGCTCGCGCGCTACCACATTGCTGCTGGCCAACCCGCTGGCGGTATGGTTCGGCAAGATCAGCTACTCGCTGTACCTGACCCATTGGCCGGTGGTGGTTTTCGTCACCCAGTTCATGCCGCACTCGCCGTGGCCGGTGCAGTTCGGCCTGATGGTGGTGCTGTCGCTGCTGACGGCGGTGGCGCTGCATCATTGGGTCGAAGTGCGTTTCCGCTATGTCGATCCGGCAGCGCCCAAGGGGGCGCTGGTGGGCCGTACGCTCGGCGTCTCGTTGTTCTGCTGTGCGCTGGGTGTGACGGTACTGGCATCCAACGGCATGGTCTGGCGCTACCAGTACTTCACCCCCGGCAGGGTGGGGCCGGGCACGACGGCCAGCGCCCTTGGCCAGGGCGCTGTAGCACACGCCCAGGCGCCGGTGTTCCAGCCGCTGGCGGCCGCCGACATCGAAGCCGGCAAGGGACGCCGGTTCGAAGGCCTTGCCGCGGCCTGCAACGTGCAGTCGCTGCAGGATCCAGCGCGCTGCCCCATGGATCGACCGGTGCAGGTGCTGCTGTTCGGCAATTCGCATGAGCCCGATGGCTTCAACGCCTTCGCGCAGATCTACGGGCATGACCGTCGCGTCAACCTGATCAATTTCGGCACGGTCAATGACTGCAAGGTCGTGCTGGAGCGGGATCGCATTGCATCGCCCACGCCCGAACTGGCGTGCGATACCCGCTTCGCCGCACTCGACGATGATCGTCTGGTACAGGCGCTGGACGTGGTCGTCTACAACACGCACCAGGGCTTTGACCCGGTTGCCGCCGATCTGTGGCGGATCCTGGAGATCCTGAAGACGCGCAACCCGCAGCTGAAGATCATTGCGATCGGCTCCTTCCTGCAGACCACGTCCGACTGTGCGTCGCTCTACAACCGCTACGGAAGCTTCGATGCATGCAAACGCCCTGACCTGGTGAATTACTTCAACCCGGATGAGCGCGCCAAGTCGACCATCCCGCAGGTGAAGTCGCTGCCGTACCTGTACATCAGCAAGTACGAACTGCTGTGCGGTGGCAATGCGATGGAGGGCTGCGTGATGGAGGCCAACGGCGAGCCGGCCTTCTATGACCAGCATCACCTGTCGCTGGGCTACGCGCGCTACATGGGCCAGCAACTGGCCAAGCGGCATGCCGCCGACCTGGTTGCCGCCGGCCTGCCCGAGCCCATTTCCAGCAAGGAGTAGACGATGAAGCTGCTGAGTGCATCGCTGTGGTTGTCGCTGCTGTTGCCAGCCGCCCCGGCTGCCTGGGCGCAGGCCAACACCATTCCCTCGCAGCCGCACCTGCTGGTGAAGGGCGAGGGCGCGCGAACGGTGATGCCGGACCGGTTCACCGTTGAACTGCTGGTCAAGTCCACCGATCTGCAGCCGGATGTCGCGCGCTCGCGCGTGCAGGGCAATGTCGAGGCGGTGCTGGCTGCGTTCAGGCGCAACCATGCGCTGCCGGCAAGCGTGCTGGCCGACAATCTGACCATCCAGCCGGACTACCGCTATAGCGTGCAGGGCAAGCAGGAATACCTCGGCACGCGGGTAAGCCGGCGCCTGAAGGGCAGCTTCGGCACCACCGGCGACCTGCAGGCCTTCCTGCGCGCGGTCGACGCCAGCGATGACCTGCAGATCAGCAGCATGCGGTCCGGCTATTCGAAGGAGGCAGCACTGCGTGGCGAACTCAAGGCTGAAGCGGCAACGCAGACACGCGCCTCCGCCAAGCAGCTTGCCGGGGCCTATGGCGCGCGCATCACCGGCCTCTACAGCATCTCCGACGTGGCCCCGAACTTCGCCTACGGCGTGCAGGCAGGCAGCTGGCCGCGCAGCGCTGACATGGTCACCCCGCCCAGCCCGCCAGCTCCGGCACAGACGAGCGTCGAGGCAACCGGCTCGCGCGGTCGCGAATCCATCGAAGCCGGCCCTATCACCTACACCGAAAACGTGTACGCCATTTTCCTGATAAGCGACGGAACCTGACCATGTTGTGGATGATCGACAACTACGACAGCTTCACCTACAACCTCGTGCAGTACCTGCAGACGCTGGGTGCCGAAGTGAAGGTGGTGCGCAACGATGCGATGAGCGTGGACGAGATCGCCGCGCAGAAGCCCGAACGCATCGTCATTTCGCCCGGCCCGTGCACGCCCAACGAAGCGGGCGTGTCGTTGGAGCTGATCCAGCGCCTGGGCCCGACCACGCCGATCCTCGGCGTGTGCCTGGGCCACCAGGGCATCGGCCAGGTCTACGGCGGCACGGTCATCCGCGCCGGCAACATCATGCATGGCAAGACCTCGCCCATCCGGCATGAAGGCAAGGGCGTGTTCGCCGGGCTGCCGGACGGTTACCAGGCCACCCGCTACCACTCGCTGGTGGTGGACAAGAACAGCCTGCCCGACGCGCTGGAAGTGACCGCCTGGACCGAGAACGAGGATGGCTCGATCGAAGAGATCATGGGCCTGCGCCACCGCCAGTTCCCGGTGGAGGGCGTGCAGTTCCATCCCGAATCGATCCTCACCGAGCATGGTCACGCGCTGCTGCGCAATTTCCTGCAGCGCCCGGCTGCCTGATCCAAGGAGTATTCCGATGAGCTTCTCCCCCCAGGAAGCCCTGCAACGCACCATCGAACACCGCGAGATCTTCTTCGACGAAATGGTCGACCTGATGCGGCAGATCATGCGCGGCGATGTCTCGCCGATGATGACCGCCGCCATCCTCACCGGCCTGCGCGTGAAGAAGGAAACCATCGACGAGATCGCCGCCGCAGCGACAGTGATGCGCGAATTCGCGCTGGCCGTGCCGGTAGCCGATACCACCCACCTGGTCGACATCGTCGGCACCGGTGGCGATGGCTCGCATACCTTCAACATCTCCACCTGCGCGATGTTCGTCGCCGCTGCCGCCGGCGCGCGCGTGGCCAAGCATGGCAACCGCAGCGTGTCGTCCAAGTCGGGCAGCGCCGATGCGGTCGAGGCACTGGGTGCGGCCATCGAGCTGCAGCCGGCGCAGGTGGCCGCAGCCATCGAACAGACCGGCATCGGTTTCATGTTCGCGCCGATCCACCATCCATCGATGAAGGTGGTGGCGCCGGTCCGTCGCGAGATGGGGGTGCGCACCATCTTCAACATCCTCGGCCCGCTGACCAACCCGGCCAGCGCACCGTCGGTGCTGATGGGCGTGTTCCATCCCGACCTGGTGGGCATCCAGGCGCGCGTGCTGCGCGAGCTGGGCACCGAGCGTGCGATGGTGGTCTGGGGCCGCGACAACATGGACGAGATCTCGCTGGGCGCCGGCACCCTGGTGGGTGAGCTGCGCGACGGAAAGGTGCGCGAGTACGAGATCCATCCGGAAGACTTCGGCATCGCCATGTCGGCCAGCCGCAACCTGCGCGTGGACGGCCCGGAGCAATCCATTGCCATGCTGCGCGCGGTGCTCGACAACGAGCCGGGTCCGGCGCTGGACATCGTCGCGCTGAATGCGGGCGCAGCGTTGTACGTGGCCGGCGTAGCCAGCGATATCGGCGACGGACTGGCCCGTGCCCGCGCGGTCATCGCCGACGGCAGCGCCCGTGCCCGCCTGCAGCAGTACGTCGATACCACCCGCGCGCTGGTTGCCTGAGCGCGCGGTTCAGCCTGACCCACCCGATGGCCGATAATGGTCGTCCTCACCGCCCCAGCACCGACCCGACGACGATGAGCGATATCCTGCAGACGATCCTGGCCCGCAAGGCCGAAGAAGTAGCCCAGCGCCGCGCCCAGCGGCCGCTTGAGGAGCTGCAGGCCGCGCTGGCCGATGCGCCACCGGTGCGCGGTTTCGTGCGCGCGCTGCAGGCCGCCGTGGCCAATGGCGATCCGGCGGTGATTGCCGAAGTGAAGAAGGCCAGTCCGTCCAAGGGCGTGATCCGCCCCGACTTCCGCCCGGCCGACATCGCGGTCAGCTATGAGTTCGGCGGCGCCAGCTGCCTGTCGGTGCTGACCGACGTGGATTTCTTCCAGGGGGCCGACGTCTACCTGCAGCAGGCCCGCGACGCCTGCACGCTGCCGGTGCTGCGCAAGGACTTCGTGATCGACGCCTACCAGGTGTATGAGGCGCGAGTGCTCGGTGCCGACTGCATCCTGTTGATCGTCGCCGCGCTGGACGATACGCAGCTGGCCACGCTGTCCGAACTGGCGATGTCGCTGGGCATGGACGTGCTGGTGGAAGTGCACGACATCGACGAACTGGAGCGTGCGCTGCAGGTGCCGGCGCCGATGATCGGCATCAACAACCGCAACCTGCGCACCTTCGAGGTGTCGCTGCAGACCACGCTGGACATGCGCCTGGCCGTGCCACGCGACCGCCTGCTGGTTACCGAGAGTGGCATTCTCGGCCCGCAGGACGTGGCGTTGATGCGCGATGCCGGCATCCACTCGTTCCTGGTCGGCGAGGCCTTCATGCGCGTGGAAGAGCCGGGCGAGGGTCTGCGTCAGCTATTCTTCGCAGCATGAAAACGCACTATCCAACGCCGCGCGAGGATGCGCCGCTGGTGGTCTTCGACTTCGACCACACCCTGTATGACGGCGATTCGGGCACCCACCTGTTCGCCTCGCTGATCAAGCGCAACCCGCTGCGGATGCTGGCGGCGCTGCTGGTCACCCCGATCGCCGGGCCGATGGTGGCGATGCTGCCGACCCGCCGTGCCGGCATCTCGGTCTATGTCTGGATCGGCAGTTTCGGGCTGCACCGCGCGCGTGAGTTCAACAAGGTGATCGATGCCTACGTGCTGCGCAACGAGGCGCAGATGCGCGCCAAGCTGCTGCCGCAGGCGCTGGAGGTGTTCGCCGCGCACCGTGCCAAGGGCGACCGCGTGGTGGTGGCCACCGGTGCGCCGCCGGAGCTGGCGCGCGCGATCCTGGCCTTCGTCGCTCACCAGGACGTGCCGGTGATCGGAACCGAGGTGGGGCCGCGTCTGGGCGGGGTAGGGCCGACCCGCCACTGCCATAACGAAGAGAAGATGCGCATGCTGCGCGAGCGCGGCTACGGCGACATCGACATCGCCTATTCCGACAGCACCGCCGACCTTCCGCTGCTGCTGGCGGCGAAAGCGCCGGTGGTGGTCAACCCGAAGCCGGCCAAGGTGGAGTTTTTCCGCCGCGTGCTGCCGGCCGGCACCCGCATTCTCAACTGGGGCTGCGTGGACCGCGGCGGCGACAAGGCGTAATCGATCCCGCCTGCCCGCCGGGCAGGGACCCGGTAGTGCCGGCCGCTGGCCGGCAACCTTGCACGCGTTTCCGGAGTTCATGAGGTTGCCGGCCAGCGGCCGGCACTACCGGATCCCACGCGGGTAGCGCCGGGCCACGCCCGGCTAGCGGTCAGCGGTGCAGGTATCCGAACAGCGCATGGCCCACCTGGAACAGGCTGATGCCCAGCACCAGCACGCCCACCGCGACCAGCACCCAGCGTTCCTTCACCCGCTTCACCAGCACCGCCGCCACCGGCGCGGCCATCATGCCGCCGATCAGCAGGCCGGCGACGATCTGCAGGTGCTGCACCCCCATCGACAGCAGGAACGTGGCCGAAATGGTCAAGGTGACCACGAACTCGGCCGCGTTGACGGTGCCGATCGTGGTCCTGGCCTGTCCACCGCGGGCGAGCAGGGTGGAGGTGGCCACCGGGCCCCAGCCGCCGCCGCCGCTGGCATCGAGCAGGCCAGCGAAGAATCCCAGCACCGGCACCCGGCGGATCTCGCCCTTGGGCATCCAGCGGCCGGCCGCGCGCGCCAGGATGATGATGGCCAGCACCAGCAGGTACAGGTAGATCAGCGGGCGGATCAGGTCGCCAGGGACCTGTGTCAGGACGTACGCGCCGAGTGCACCGCCTAGAGCGCCGGGCAGCGCGAGACGAAAGAACAGGCGTTTGTCGACATTTCCCGCAACCAGATGCGACACACCGGACGCGCCGGTGGTGAACACTTCAGCGGTATGGACGCTGGCGCTGACCTGTGCGGGAGGCAGCCCCATGCTGAGCAGCACCGAAGAAGAAACCAGCCCGAATGCCATGCCCAGCGCACCATCGACCAGCTGTGCGCCAAGGCCGATGAGGATGAACCACCAGAATTCGCTGCTCAGTTCCATGGATCGAGCCTAGCGGAAGCGGGTGTGCGGAACATGCGATGGTACGTCGCACGTACGGCGATCCGCCGGGCCATGCCCGGCGGACACCGGGGGGTCAACGGGTGCCGTACAGCACCACGGTCTTGCCGCGGGCGTGCAGCAGGCCGTCGGTCTGCAGCTTCTTCAGCACGCGGCCGGCCATTTCGCGCGAGCAGCCAACCAGACGGGCCAGTTCCTGGCGCGAGACGCGCAGCTGGCTGCCCTGCGGATGACTCATCGACTCCGGCTCCTGCGCCAGATCGTGCAGGGTGCGCACGATCCGGTCGGTGACATCCAGGAACGCCAGGCGGCTGGCCTTGCGACTGGTGTCCAGCAGGCGCTTGGAGATCTGCTGGCCCAGCGCGTACAGCAGGCGCGGGGCATCGGCCGACAGCGGGCCGAGGAACAGTTGGTGCAGGCGCTCATAGCTGATTTCGGCCAGCTCACAGGCGGTGCGGGTGCGCAGGATCACCTCGCGGCGGTCCGACTCCACGAACAGGCCCATCTCGCCGACGAACTCACCGGCGCCGAAATAGCCCAGTACCAGCTCGCGGTCCTCTTCCTCCTCGGCCATGATCGAAACCGAGCCGCTGATCACGTAATACAGGGTTCCCGCCGGGTCACCGGGTCGGAAGACGTCGGTACGGGTGGGATAGCGCCGCCGGTGGCTGTGTGCCAGGAAGCGGTCGATTGTTGCGATGTCCAAGGCCAATGGGCTGCTAGCTAGGCGCACGGTTGACACGATAGGGGCGCTCCCTCTGCGCATGAACGGATTCACGGGGTCGATAGCGGAGCTTAACCAGCGCAATTGTTAAGGGCAAACAGTGTGCCAGAAGCTGAGCGTGTTCACGTTCCCCCTGGAGACACTTATGCCGCATAATTCCCCCTTTCCCTTCTTACACAGGAATCGACCGCCGTGGTCAAGCCGTTGCCTCGCCTGAGGTTGCAGGGTTTCAACAACCTCACCAAGGCGCTGAGCTTCAACATCTATGACGTGTGTTACGCGCGCACCGAAGAGGAGCGTCAGCGTTACATTGAATACATCGATGAAGAGTACAACGCCGACAGGCTGACTCAGATCTTGACCGATGTCGCTGAGATCATCGGCGCCAACATCCTCAACGTGGCCCGCCAGGATTACGATCCGCAGGGTGCCTCGGTGACGATCCTGATCTCCGAAGAACCGGTGATCGACAAGAAGCAGGCCGGCAAGGAGCTGATCTCCGATGCCGTGGTCGCGCACATGGACAAGTCGCACATCACCGTGCACACCTATCCGGAAACGCACCCGCAGGAAGGCATTGCCACCTTCCGCGCCGACATCGACGTGGCTACCTGCGGCGTCATTTCGCCGTTGAAGGCGCTGAACTACCTGATCGAGAGCCTGGAATCGGACATCGTGATCATGGACTACCGCGTCCGTGGCTTCACCCGTGACGTGAAGGGCAAGAAGCACTACATCGATCACAAGATCAACTCGATCCAGAACTTCCTGGCCAAGAACATCAAGTCGCGTTACGAGATGTTCGACGTCAACGTCTACCAGGAAAACATCTTCCACACGAAGATGCACCTGAAGGACTTCGACCTGGACCAGTACCTGTTCGAAGAGAAGGCCAAGAACATCTCGTTCAAGGAACGCATGAAGATCGAGGCGCTGCTGCGTCGTGAGATCGAAGAGCTGTTCCACGGGCGGAACCTGGCCGAGTAACCCATGCGCGATGCCGGCAGGCATCGCCACCCAGGCGGGACGTCCCGCCCCGTGGAACAGGCGCGCTGCGCAATATTCAGTTCCACGGCGATGTACCGACTTACGGCCCGGTGTGAAAACACCGGGCCGTTTCGTTTTTCCCAAAAAGGTAAGGAGCCCCCACCCATGCCCTGGATCTATCTGCTGCTGGCCGGTCTGTTCGAGATCGGATTCGCCCTTGGAATGAAGTACTCCGAAGGTTTCAGCAAACCCGTGCCGACCGCCCTGACGGTGGTGTCGGCCCTGATCAGCCTGTACCTGATGAGCCAGGCGATGAAGAACATTCCGGTCGGCACGGCCTATGCGATCTGGACCGGCATCGGCGCCATGGGCGTGACGGTGCTGGGCATCTACCTGTTCAACGACAGCGCTTCCCCGGCGCGCCTGGCCTGCGTGGGCCTGATTGTGGCCGGCGTGATCGGCCTGAAGCTGGTGTCACCCAACTAAGCCCTGGTAGTGCCGGCCGCTGGCCGGCAACCTCATGACCTGCGGCGACCCATGCGGGGCCGCCGGCCAGCGGCCGGCACTACCGTCAGTTGGCCTCACAGCCGGTAGGCAATGGTCTTCATCACCCGGGAGGCCAGCGCCATCGCGCCCGGGATCGGGAACGGCAGGCGGCGTGCGCCGGCCTGTTCGGCATGCTCGGCATGCCGGGCCTCGTCTTCCTTCATCACCCGGATGACCGCGCGGCTGCGCAGGTCGCCGGCCGGCAGGTCGACCAGGTGTTCGTCCAGATGGGCTTCCACCTGGCGCTCGGTCTCGACCACGAAACCCAGGTTCCAGCCGTCGCCGCGCAGACCGGCCAGGGTGCCGATGGTGTAGCTGCCGGCGTACCACAGCGGATTGAACAGGCTCGGGCGGCTGTCCAGTTCGCCCAGGCGGGTGGCGCACCAGGCCAGGTGGTCGGTTTCTTCCTGGGCCGCCTCCAGCAGATGTTCGCGGGTCGCCGGGTCGCGTGCCACCGCGGCTTGGCCGAAGTACAGGCCCTGGGCGCAGACCTCACCGACATGGTTGATGCGCATCAGCCCGGCCGCGTGGCGACGCTGGGCGCTGTCCATGCCGGGCTCGCCGGTGTCCATGGCCGGATAGGGGCGGCTGGCCGGCGGGTTGCCGAACACCGTGTCCAGGGCGCGCTGCGCCTCGGTCAGCAGGTGGTCCAGCGGAGTGGTCTGGCGAAGCACGGTCATGGCGGCACGGCGTGGAGCGGGGGAGGCCCGATTCTCGCCCGGCCCCGGTCCCCTGCCAACCCGGGGCAGGGGGCCGGTTGCACCCGCCAGCCAAGCTGCGTACAATGCCGCCCCTTACGCTCCACCTTTCACAACGCGTGGCAGAGTTCCGGCGAGTCCTTCGCCGCAATGAGCCCGACCTAACCAAGAGTTCTTCATGAGCACTTTCACTGCCAAGAACGAGACCGTCCAGCGCGACTGGTACCTCGTCGACGCCGAGGGCAAGACCCTGGGCCGTCTCTGCACCGAGCTGGCCCGCCGTCTGCGTGGCAAGCACAAGCCGGTCTACACCCCGCACGTTGATACCGGCGACTACCTGGTCGTCATCAATGCAGAAAAGATTGTCGTCACCGGCAAGAAGCTGCAGGACAAGATGTATCACCGTTTCACCGGTTACATCGGCAACCTGAAGACCGAATCCCTCGCCCAGGCGCTTGAGCGCCACCCGGAGCGCGTGATCGAGACCGCCGTCAAGGGCATGCTGCCGAAGGGCACGCTGGGTCGCCAGATGTACCGCAAGCTCAAGGTCTACGCCGGCACTGAGCATCCGCACGCCGCACAGCAGCCGCAGGTTCTGGATATCTAATCATGGCTATCACTCAAAACTACGGCACTGGCCGCCGCAAGTCCTCCACCGCTCGCGTGTTCCTGCGCAAGGGTTCGGGCAACATCACCGTCAATGGCCGTCCGCTGGACGAGTTCTTCGGCCGTGAGACCGCTCGCATGATCGTGCGCCAGCCGCTCGAGCTGACCAAGAACACCGAGAGCTTCGACATCCTGGTCACCGCCGCTGGCGGCGGCACCACCGGCCAGGCCGGTGCGATCCGTCTGGGCATCGCCCGTGCTCTGGTCGAGTACGACGAGACCCTGAAGTCCGAGCTGCGCAAGGCTGGCTTCATGACCCGCGACGCCCGCGAAGTCGAACGTAAGAAGGTCGGTCTGCACAAGGCCCGCCGCGCCACCCAGTTCTCCAAGCGCTGATTTACCGCGCCTGGTTGGGCTCCTTCGGGAGCCCGCTGGATGGAAAAGCAAAAGCCCGGCTTCGGCCGGGCTTTTGTCGTTCCGGGGGCCATGCATTTCCAGGTTGCCGGCCAGTGGCTGGCGATGGGGTGGGGTCAGGGCCTTTTCCTTTGGAAAAGGATCCGCCCCCGGATCCCTTTCTGGAGAAGAGCCCCCTTGTTGTTCAAGGGGGCACGCCGACGGGCGCGGGGATAAGGTGGGATGCGTGACCAGACAAAAAAGAAAAAAGCCTGATCTTTCGATCAGGCTTTTTTCTTTTTTGTTTGGCTGCCCCGGATGGATTCGAACCACCGAATGCCTGAGTCAGAGTCAGGTGCCTTACCGCTTGGCGACGGGGCAATGTCGCGTGTAACCATTTTCTCACTTTTCACGTTGAAAAACAACTTCAACGTGGTGGCTATGGGTGGACTCGAACCACCGACCCCAGCATTATGAGTGCTGTGCTCTAACCGGCTGAGCTACATAGCCTTGGTGAGCCCGCTATTCTGCTGATGTGTACGAGGACTGTCAACACCTTTGTATCGTGCTTGTGGCCCGACAGACGGCATGGGATAGTCCCAACCAGTAGATTTTCTTAGGAGTCCGCATCGTGATCGATCCGGACGGCTATCGACCGAACGTCGGCATCGTGCTGATGCGGCAGGACGGGCAGGTGTTCTGGGCACGACGTGTGCGCCGGGATGGCTGGCAGTTCCCGCAGGGTGGCATGAACACCGACGAGACGCCTGTCGAGGCCATGTATCGTGAACTGCAGGAAGAGACCGGGCTGTTGCCGGAGCACGTTGAAGTGCTTGGGGCGACACCGGGCTGGCTGCGCTACAAGCTGCCGGCGCGTGCCATCCGCCGCAACGAACGCCAGGTCTGCATCGGCCAGAAGCAGGTCTGGTTCCTGCTGCGCCTGACCGGTGATGAGGCCCACGTCAGCCTGGACCATACCGACTCGCCCGAGTTCGATCATTGGCGCTGGGTGGACTTCTGGTACCCGGTGGAGCATGTGGTGGTGTTCAAGCGTGGCGTCTACGCGCGCGCCCTGCGACATCTGGCGCCGTTGGCCCAGGGAGTGGCCGGGCAGGGCATCAGCGCCATGCCCAAGAGCGCTGCCGAGGCCTGGATGCCCGGCCATGCCGCTGGCCATGACAGGCCACGCAAGCGCACGCCCAAGCGCGGCGGATACTGGCCGCGCAAGGCGAAGGGTGAGCCGGGGGCCGTTTGACGGGGAAGCTGCGCAAAGCGCGGAGCGAGCTGTCACAACGTCCCCCTGCCGGTTGTTTCCGTCAGCAACTGGCTGTCCGTCTGGCAAGCCTGCCCTGGCTGCTGTTGTGCGTGGTGATCCTCGCCGACATCGCATGGATGCCGCTTGCGCTGGGGGTGGTCCTGGCTCTGGCCACCGGTGCCGGTGCCCTGTTCCTGGCGGACCACCTGATTCGGCGGAGGGCAGCAGGCGGCGAGCGCTGCTGGCTGATCGTCTTCTTTGGCACGCCGGTGCTGGCGCTGTTGTATCTGTAGCCGCCCTACGGCGGGCCGGTTGGACTGGAGGCTGAACCTTATCGAGAATGGTTCAGGTCCCTGATTGACAACCATTCTCGTTTCCATTGGAATAGTGCCCAGGCCGCTACTGGCCTGCTGCCTTGGTTCCTGCCCGTGTACGTCTGCATCTGCAATGGTGTTACCGACCACCAGATCCGCGAAGCCGCCAGCCATGGCGTCACGTCGGTGGCCGAGCTGACCATGCGCACCGGATGCGGCGCCACCTGCGGTTCCTGCCTGGACATGGCCGGCGAGCTGCTGGCCAAGGCGCGTGCCACCCACGATCTGCCGTTGCCGGTACTGGGCTTGGCGCAGGTCGCTTGAGTCGTTTCGCGGCGCGTTGACGCCGCGCTCTCCTGGTCTTCATTGCTGGCCGCAGTGGTCAATGCACACGATTCGCGTTCCTTCACGCGCAGGCGCAAGGCGTTACAGTGCCCGCGATTTCAGCGTGCAGGAGCATCCCCATGAAGGGCGACACCAAGGTCATCGAATTCCTCAACAAGGTCCTCTACAACGAGCTGACCGCGATCAACCAGTACTTCCTGCACGCCAAGATGCTCAAGAACTGGGGCATCAAGGAACTGGCCGAACACGAGTACAAGGAATCGATCGAGGAAATGAAGCATGCCGACATGCTTGCCGATCGCATCCTGTTCCTTGAAGGCCTGCCGAATTTCCAGGCGCTGGGCAAGCTGCGCATCGGTGAGAACCCGACCGAGATCCTGCAGTGCGATCTGTCGCTGGAACGCGATGGCGTGGTCACCCTGCGCGAGGCCGTGGCCTATGCCGACTCGGTCGGTGACTACGTCAGCCGCCAGCTGTTCGTGAAGATCCTCGATTCCGAGGAAGAACACATCGACTGGCTGGAAACCCAGCTGGAGCTGATCGAGCGCATCGGTGAGCCGAAGTACCTGCTGAGCAAGCTCGAAGAGTGACTCAACGGGCCTGGCCGGCGAGGTAGCCGGTCAGCGCCACGCGCGCGCGGGCGAACTCCGCCACCAGCAGCGCCACTGCCACGGCAGGGCGCTGCAGGCTGCCACTGCGGGCTTCGAGTTCGATCCGTCGCGCCACCGCTGACAGCGACAGCGCGCCGACGTTGGCGCTGGAGGATTTCAGGCTGTGCGACAGCGCCTGCAGGCGTTCGATGTCGTTGCCCTGCGCCGCCTGCTGCAGCTGCTGCACCAGCTGCGGTGCGTCTTCCAGGAACACCGTTACGATCTGCGCGGCGGCATCGCCGATCACCGCCTGCAGTTCATCCAGCACACTGCGATCAAGCACCGGCTGAGGAATCGGGATCGCGCGCGTTCGTTCATCGTCCAGGCTTTCGCCGTCGGGCACGCCCGGGGTTGCGGCAGGTTGCACGGGGTCCGGCAGCGGTGCATGTCCGCGATCCACGGAAACCCGGCCCCAGCGCTGCAGCAGCGCATGCAGCGCTTCACGCGTGATCGGCTTGGAAAGATAGTCGTCCATGCCCGCCTGCAGGCAGCGTTCGCGATCACCGGCCATGGCGTTGGCGGTCATCGCGATGATCGGCAACCGCGTGCGCCCGGCTTCGGCTTCCTCCGTGCGCCAGCGCTGTGTCGCGCTGTAGCCGTCGAGCACCGGCATCTGGCAATCCATCAGCACCACGTCGATTCCACCTTCGCGCAGCAGTGCGAGGGCCTGCTCGCCATCGGCCGCGTTGCGCACCTGGCACTGGAAGACCCGCAGCAGGTGCTCGGCCACCATCCGGTTGACAGTATTGTCTTCGACCAGCAGCACCTGCAGATCCAGTGGCGGCAGCGCGGCGGCTGGCTTGGCGTCTTCGGCGTTGGCCAGCAGCGCTGCGGGGCGCGCGGTGGCGGTTGGCTGTGCCAGCAGCGCGTGCAGGTCGGCATCGTTGAAGGTGCTGTGCAGCTGCTGCTGGCGCGGCCGGGCAGCAACCGGATCATCCTGCAGCCACAGCACCTGCAGTGCGTCGTCGGCACCGCGCTCGGCCAAGGCCCGCTGCAGGGCTGCCTCGCCATTGCGGCGGTGGCGCGCGTCCACCAGCAGCCATGCCGGTGTGCTCTGGCCCGGGCGTGGTGCTGCGCGCAGGCGTTCCATTGCCTCATCAATGCTGGCCAGCGGCTGCACCTGCAGGCCGTGGTGCGCGGCGATGCGTTCGACGCGTGGCTGCAGCTGCGCATCGGCGGTGTACAGCAGCAGCGCTGCCGGCGAGCGGGCCAGCGCCGGCAGGTCGCCGGGAATCTTCAGCAGCGGTATTTCAAACCAGAAGGTTGCGCCCTGGCCTGGGGTGGAATGCACGCCGATGTCGCCATGCATCAGGTCGGTGATGCGCTTGCAGATGGCCAGGCCCAGGCCGGTGCCACCGTAGATGCGGGTGGTGGACGCGTCGGCCTGGCTGAAGGACTGGAACAGCCGCGCCTGCAGGGCCTCATTGATGCCGATGCCGGTGTCGACCACTTCGAAACGCAGCTGGTGCTGGGCGGGGCCTTCGCCCAGCCGCTGCACGCGCAACTGCACCTGGCCGCGTGCGGTGAACTTGATGGCATTGGCCAGCAGGTTGCCCAGGACCTGGCGCAGGCGCACGGGGTCGCCGCGTACCGGCAGGCGCACGGCCGGATCCAGTTGCAGGCTCAGCGTCAGGCCCTTGGCTTCGGCGGCGCGCTGCAGCAGCTGCACCACGCCGTCGAGCAGTTCGCGCAGGTTGAAGCTGGTGATCTCCAGCTCCAGCGCCTGGGCTTCCAGGCGCGAGTAGTCGAGGATGTCATCGACGATGCGCAGCAGCTGCTGCGAGCTGGCCGAGGCGGTGGCCAGCATCTGCCGCTGGTCTTCGCCGAGCGGGCCGCGGGCAATCAGCTCCAGCATCGGCAGGATGCCGTTGAGCGGGGTGCGGATTTCATGGCTCATGGTGGCCAGGAATTCGCCCTTGGCCAGCACGGCTGCTTCTGCAGCCTGCTTGGCCTGCAGCAGCTGATGTTCCAGCTGGCCCTGGCGCTCGGTGGTGCGGCGCAGCTGGTCGCGTTCACTGGTCAGGGTGATGCGTTCGCGCTGCAGTGTCGCCAGCGCGCGATTGCGCGAACGCAATCGCAGGCCCAGTACCAGCAGGGCGACGATGGCCAGCGCCAGTACCGCCAACAGCGCGACCGTCGGTGACACTCAGAGCACCGCGTTGTGGAAGTCGAAGTTCAGGTCGCTGCCGGCCGACTGCACCATGTTGCCCTGGATGTAATCGACACCGCCGACCCACATCGCGGCCGCTGCCTGCGGGTCCTCGATCTGCTGGCCGATGATCTGCAGGCCGGCTGCATGCGCCTGCTCGATCGATCGGCGCAGTTCTTCGCGCGTATCGGGGTTGGAGTGGCTGCTGGAAAAGCGTGCGGCCATGCGCACGAACGACAGTGGCAGCTGGGTGAGCAGGGCCAGGGCTTCGCTGCCCGGTTCGAACTGGCTCAGGCAGAAGCGCACGCCGACGCTGGCCATGCGCTGGCAGAACTGCTGCAACGGCACGGTGTGGATCAGTGCATCGGGCAGGCGCACGTCGATCACCAGCGCGCTGCCGGGCAGCCGGCGTTGCTGCAGTGACTCCAGCAGCCAGTCGGCGAAGGCATCGCGCTGCAGGGTACGCAGCGACTGCGAGACGAACAGGTTCAGCGGCTGGGTGGCGTGGCGATACAGGTCGAGCAGACCCATCGCATGCTCCAGCACCTGCTGGTCGAGGTCGGCGATGCGGCCGGCCGCCTCGGCTGCCGGAATCACCTGGCCGGCGGTCAGTACGCTGCCATCGGACCGGCGCAGGCGCAGCAGCAACTGGTACTGCGCGCTGCTGCCGCCGGCGACGGCGACGATCGGCTGGTAAGCGAGCTCGAGCTGGCCTTCCAGCAACGCCAGGTGCTCCTGCTCGGTCGTGACCTGGCGATGCACGTGGCCGGCCACGCCGGCGCTGAGCAGGCGTGCCTGCAGGGTGGTACGTTCGACCGCTTCCAGGGCGCTGCTGGCATCGTCGAAACCCGGCGACAGCGGCGCGTAGCCGACCACGCCACGCAGGTGTACCGACTCGTCGTCGCGGATCACGAAGGCGCGCGCCGACAGCTGCTCGCGCAGGGTGCCGGCGATCGCTTCCAGGCTGTCCTCATCGGCGTTGCGCGCCAGCAGCAGGAAGCTGTTGTCGTTCAGGCGCGCCAGCAGGTGCGGATGGCCAGCCTCGGCAAGGCGTTGCCCGGCCTGCACCATCAGCCGCTCGAAGGCCGCATAGCCATAGCGCTCGCGCAGGCCCAGCGCGCTGGAGATTTCCACGAAGAACACGCCACCGCGGTCGTGCTGCGCCAGCGTCGCGTTGAGTTGCTGCAGCACGTGGTGGCGCGTGGGCAGCCCGGTTTCCGGGTTGCTGGTGGCCGGTGCACCGTTGGCACCGGGCAGGGTCGCTGCCTGCGCGCGTGCGCGGCGGATACGGTTGGCCACCGCGGCAATCAGGTGGCGCGGCCGGATCGGCTTGCTCAGGTAATCGTCGGCACCGCAGTCGAGCACTTCGAACTGGCGCTCCGGATCCGGGTCGCCGCTGAGGAAGACGATCGGCAGCAGCTGCATGCCGGGCTGCTGGCGGATCATCGCGGTCAGCCGCATGCCATCCAGCCCGGGCAGGTGCAGATCCATCAGGATCAGGTCAGGGCGTTGCTCGCGGATGGCCTGCTGCACGCCATCGGCATCGCCGAGCACGATCGCCTGCATGCCGGCGCCATGCAGCACGCTCTGTGCGAACAGCGCCTGGGCACGATCGTCTTCGACGATCAGCACGCGGTAGGGCGAGTCGGCATCGACAGGCGGGATGTCACTGTTGCCCGCCTCGGGCAGTGCCGCGGTGGAGGGCAGGGGCGGCGGAGCCGCCAGTCGGGCGCCGTCGCCGGGCACCGACAGGACGGGTGTCTCTGACACCGCCGGTACTGCTTCGGCAGGCGTTGCCGCGGCCAAGGGGGCGGCCCAACGTTGCCAATGATCGGCCGGAGGGGTTTCAGCGCGTCCCGGGCGGGGGCCCGCGGCGGATTCGTTTGCGGCCATCGATGCTCCTGGTGTTCGCGGCCATTATGCGACAAGCCTGCCGATCAGCCGGTACGCGGTTGCCGTTGTCCGTCGTCGCTGCCGCCACGTGCCAACCAGCGCACGCTTTTCCACAGGGTGCGCCAGACCAGCCAGACCAGCAATGCGCCGGCCAGGCTGCAGGCCAGCACCACCACCAGCGCGATCCATGGATGCGCCAGCGCGAGCGCCAAGCCGCCGATCACCACGGTATCTTCGGCCGCAGAGGCGACCCAGTTGCTGGCCGGTTCCGGTGAGGTATTGAGCAGGGCGCGGGTGCCGGCCTTCAGGCCATGGCTGGCCAGCGCAACCCCCGCGCCGGCGACCAGTGCACCGGTGCCCAGGTCGCCATCGGGCGACAGTGTCGCTGCCGCGAGGAAAGCGCCGGCGGGCACGCGCGCCAGGGTCTGCACCAGGTCCCAGGCTGAATCCACGCCGGGAATCTTGTCGGCGAAGAATTCGGCAATGGCCAGCGCCGCCGACGTGCCGAGCACCCACCACGACTCGGTGGCCTGCAGCGCCGGTGGCAGGTCGACCCAGCCGAGCAGGCCGGCGATGCCGACGCCGAATACGGTGAGGTAAACGCGGATGCCGGCCAGCCAGGCCAGCAGGATGCCGATCACGAACAGGTGGGCTTCGGTCATGGCGGGCTCCGGCGGCGGAACTGTGCGGGGTGCCACACTATCGACCATGGAGTGGCTGAATGCCACCGCCCGGTACCGGCCGGCACCGGGGAAACCTGCCGTTCCTGTCATACACTAGCCCGTCGTTTGCCCCAGGGGCCGTACTGGCGGCGCTTCGGCGCTGCCACGGAGACTACCCATGAACAACCGCCCTCCCATGCGCGTGCAGGTCCGCCTTCCCGGTGCCGCGCAACCCCCCGCCGACCGCCGTCGCCTGCTGGTGATCGCCGGCATCTGGCTGCTGAGCCTGGTGCTTGCGGTGCTGGGTGGCTGCTGGCTGGGCACGCCGCGCGGCGAACAGGGCCAGCGCGTGCAGGCTGCCGAGAAGCGCGCCGATACGCTGCAGACGCAGCTGACCGAACTGCGCCAGAAGCAGGCCACGCTGGAAGCGTCGGACCGCATCAGCCGCGCCGCCAACAACGAAGTGCAGTCCTCTCTGGCCGAGCGCGATGAAGAGATCGCCGGCCTGCGCGCTGACGTCGCCTTCTACGAACGCTTGGTGGGCTCGACCAGCCAGCGCAAGGGCCTGAACACCCATTCGATTGAATTCAGCCCGGAATCGGCCGGCACCTGGCAGTACAGCGTGGTGCTGACGCAGAACCTCAACCGCGGAGCGATCAGCCAAGGGCAGATGCGTTTCACGGTGGAAGGCGTGAAGAACGGCAAGCTGGCCACCATCAGCTGGGACGAGCTGCACCAGCGCAGCAAGGTGCCGGGACAGGATTACTCGTTCCGGTACTTCCAGCAGCTCACCGGCAGCGTGATGCTGCCGGCTGACTTCACCCCGCAACGGGTGAAGGTGACATTGGGGAGTGGTGCGGGGGGCACCACGCAGGTATTCGACTGGAAACAGGCCGGCGCACCGGCCAGCAAAGGGGAGTAGGCAGATGTTCGGAAGCAGCAAATCCAGCCGTGATGGCCAACTGGTGGTGGATGCCCTGATCGGCAACCAGGTGGTGATCCGTGGCGATGTGGAATTCAGTGGTGGCCTGTACGTGGAAGGTCGCATCCACGGCAAGGTGATTGCCCAGGAGGGCGCCAGCGCGGCGACCCTGACCCTCGCCGAGCATGGCGTGATCGAAGGCGAGATCCGCGCCCAGGTGGTGGTCATCAGTGGCCGCCTGGACGGCGATGTCCATGCCACCGAAAAGGTCGAACTGACCCCGAGTGCGCGGGTCAACGGCAATGTTCACTACCAGGTGGTGGAAATGAATGCGGGTGCCCAGCTGAACGGCCGGCTGATCCATGCCAGCGCCCCGATGCAGGCCCTGCCGGCGCCGGAAGGCGAAGCGTCCGCTGACGGCAAGGGCGACACCGCCGCCCGTCGCAAGCTGGCCGAGGCGATGGCTTGAAAGCCAGCGCCGGCGCCCCCATGCTGAGCCCATGAACACGCTCGTCTCCCTCCCCGGCGCCACGCCGGCCGCCGCGCCCGACTACCAGTCGCTGGATCGGCCGCTGAACTTCACCGAGGCCGCTGCGGCCAAGGTCAAGGAACTGATCCAGGACGAGGGCAACCCCGACCTGTCATTGCGTGTGTACATCGAGGGTGGCGGCTGTTCGGGCTTCCAGTACGGGTTCGAGTTCGACGAGAACCGTGCCGGCGATGACCTGGCGGTGCAGACCAGCGGGGTCACCCTGCTGGTCGATCCGCTCAGCCTGCAGTACCTGATGGGTGCTGAAGTGGATTACACCGAGAGCCTGACCGGTGCGCAGTTCGTGATCCGCAATCCGAACGCCAAGACCACCTGCGGCTGCGGCAGCAGTTTCAGCATGTAATTGCAGGGCGTGGGGCATGCACCCCGCGCGCTGCCTTCGCTGGATCCACGCCATGCGTGGATGACCGTTACTGCAACCACAGGCGGGTTTCTGCACAGTCTGCGGCTTGCCACTTGCCGTGATTGGCGGCAGGCTAGCTGGATGCTCAATTCTCCTTCGCCGCTTTCCGGTTTTGCCTTCGTGGGTGAACCGTTGGAGCGCGCCGATGCCATGCGCGAAGATGCCGATGCTCTGGCGCGCCTGTGGCCCGATGCGCGCATTCTTGTCCTGGACCAGGACGGCACCGCCTTCACCGGTGATGACGACCAGCCGCTGGCGTTGACCGGCGCCGATGTCGGTGGCGGGCCAGGTGTTGCGATCTTCCTCGGCCTGCGTGGCGAGCAGGCGTGGTTCTCGGTGGAAGCGGCCAGCGTGGCCGTCACCGCGCCACGCCGGCTCGATCTGCGCCAGGCCGCGCTGCTGTGGACCGTGGCCGATGCGACCGCCTTCAGCTACGCCCGTGGCATGTCCTACTGGCAATCGCGTACCCGCTTCTGCGGTGTCTGCGGCAGTGCCGTGACGTTCGCCCGGGGTGGCTTCGTCGGCCGCTGCCCGCAGTGCGCGACCGAGCACTATCCGCGCGTCGACCCGGCGGTGATCGTCGCGGTGGAAAACCAGGGCCGGCTGTTGCTGGGCCGCCAGTCCAACTGGGCGCCGCGCCGCTATTCGGTGCTGGCCGGCTTTGTCGAGCCGGGCGAGACCTTCGAGCAGACCGTAGCGCGCGAAGTGCACGAAGAGAGCAAGGTGCGGGTGACCGCCTGCCAGTACCTGGGCTCGCAGCCCTGGCCGTTCCCCGGCGCATTGATGGTCGGATTCCGTGCGCAGGCACACGACGACGTGCCGACCGTGGATGGCGAACTGGAAGACGCGCGCTGGTTCAGCGCCGAGGAAGTTGGCGCGGCCCTCGCGCGTGACGTCGAGGACGATGGAGAAGGCATCCGTCTGTCACCGCCGATTTCCATTTCGCGGGGTCTGATCGAGCATTGGTACCGCCAGCAACCGGCATCCGGCGGCGCCAGCATTGCCGCCACCTGAACACGCTGCCGGTTACAGTACGGTTCACCGCTGACGGCGACGCTGCGACAGGTAAGGTAGCGACGCCGAACGCTCGCTCGTAGGGAGACCTGCCATGTTCACCACCCTGGTCGCCGTGTTGGTGGCACTGGCCCTTGGCCATGTCGCCCCGGCCGCTGCCGCGTCGCTGCGCCGTTTCGACGGCTTCCGGCGTTGGCTGGGCTGGCTGGACGCGCGCGGTGGTCGGGCCTGGCAGGGGCCCGCCGGCGTGGCGCTGGCGATCGTACCGCCACTGCTGCTGATGGCGCTGGTCGCCTGGCTGCTGCGCGGGGTGCTGTTCGGCCTTCCGGCGCTGCTGCTGGGCGTGGCCGTGCTGGCCTGGTGCTGGGGCCCGCGCGATCTGGACCGCGACATCGAGGCGATCATCGATGCCGACGATGCGCCGTCCCGGCAGGCGGCGGTACGCAACCTGCAGTCGGCCGGTGGCAGCCTGCGCGAGGATGTTCCTTCACTGGTCGAGGCGACCGTGCTCAACGCCCTGCGGCGCTGGTTCGCGGTGCTGTTCTGGTTCCTGCTGCTGGGTCCGGTGGGGGCTCTCGGTTATCGCCTGCTGGCACTGATGGCGGAAAGCCCGATGCGCGCGCGCGTGCCGGTGGAGCCGTTGGCGCTGGCACAGCGGTTGCTGGGCTGGATCGAGTGGCCGGTGGCACAGTTGATGGCGTTCTCGATGGCCCTGGTCGGCAACTTCGACACGGCCTGGAAAGCATGGCGCCAGGCGCATGGTGAGCGCTTGGCCGGTGGCATCGGTTTCCTGGGTGCGGTGGCGCGCGCCAGCGTCAATGCCGAGCTTCGCGAAGACGCTCACGATTACACCGAAGCCGGCCTGCTGCCGGTGTGGCAGCGGTTGCCTGACCTGCGGGATGCGATGAGCCTGGTGTGGCGGATGCTGCTGCTGTGGCTGGCGGTGCTGGCCCTGCTGGTGATCGCGGGCTGGGTGACTTAGTTGTTCTTTCTGCAGGGCTTGCTGCCCTGCACCCGCTGGAAGCAACTGCAACCGCAACTGCAACTGCAACAGAGGCTCTGGATTTCTGTGGGTTTGGCGGGGCGGTGTGGGGCTGCAGGACACGCCGTTAACCCATCCATGGGGGCTCGATGGCGCCATCCATGGCGCCAACGGTCCTGCAGCCCCACACCGCCCCCCCCTCGACAGTTTCCGATGACGGCCAGTAGATCCACGCCACGCGTGGATGCCGAGCGGAGCGACCCGCTTCTGCTTTTGATCTTCTCTTTCTTTCCGTGGTGGACGCGCACGGAAATTGTCCGTGGCCGGGCGGGTGGGTTGCGCAGGGGCGTAAGCGCCATGGATGGCGCGACCGAGCTTACATGGACGTACTTGCAGCGCCCCCTGCGCAGCCCACCTGCCCGGCCAACCCCAGCTTCTGCCTTCCACCACGAGGGGCTGCGCCGTTGGCGGGAAACCTACACCGGGGCCAGCGCGGTGAACGGTGCCCACGGCAGGTTGCGCAGCACGGCATAGCCGGGCAGCAGCCACAGCCAGAACGTGGGGCTGGCCAGTACCCGCATCAGTGGATCAAGCACGCGCGGGCGCACGCCGGCGGTGTTGAGCAGCATCAGGAACAGGAAGGGCAGGCTGATGACCAGCAACGGGTTCATCGCCATCGCGCCGGGCAGGTCGAAGTGGACCAGTGAATACAGGCAGCGCGTGCTGCCGCAGCCGGGGCAGTAGAAGCCAGTCAGTGCGTACAGCGGACAACCCGGCAGCGGATTGCCGGAGACATACGGATTGACGTGGCGCAGGACCACGGCGGCACCCGCAGCCAGGCCGGATGCGGCCAGCAGCGGAGCCCAGCGGCTGAGTCGGGATCGAGCAGGAAGTGCGGACATGCGGGGGCGGGATCCGGCGCATGGCCGGACCCCGTCGCGGGCATCAGTAGCTGCCGTTGCCGCCGCTCAGGGCGCCCAGGCCGCCAACGGCCATGATGATGATGAAGTACAGCACCATGACGACGACGGCGGCGATAGCCGACCAGATGGCCCACTTCTTGGCCTTGTCGGCCGACTCACGGGCACCGGCGACGTCGCCGGCAGCCAGCTTGCCGTTGACCTGGGCGGCGTAGACGATCGACACGATGCCGGCCGGCAGGCAGCAGAACAGGGTGGACAGGATGGCCCAGACCAGATTGTTGGGGACCTGCGCAGTGGTGGTGTTCATGGTTCAAGCTCCTCGATGGGTGGTGGTGGTGAATCAAAGGTCGGATAGAGCGCCCAGCGCGGCCAAGCCGCCGAACAGCCCGAACCACAACAGCAACAGGACCGGCAGGGCGACGGCCGAAGCCACCGCCCACCAGCCCGCCTTGCGCGACGCGCTATAGGCCCCCGGCAGGTCTCCGGCCGCGCGGCGACCATCGACCTGGGCGGCATACACGATCGACACCACGCCCAACGGCAGGCAGCAGAACAGCGTCGTCAGGATCGCCCAGACCAGATGGTTGGGGATGTAGACCGGACGGCTGAGCGGTGGCGGTTGATTCAAAGCAAGACTCCATTCCTTGGTGGCCGGCCGTGTGAACGGGCCGAACCTCCCCCCTGTGGGTGCGTAATCTACCGCAACCGACGACGCATGTATGCGTTTTCAGCCCCGTTGGGTCGTGCATCGCCTCTGGACGGCGGCGTATGCGGCGACCCGTCATCGCCCGCGGAAGGGGGCGATTGCGTCAGGCGAGGTCGCCGCGCAGGGTGCGGACCTGCGCTTCCAGGGCGGCGGCATCGGTTGAACGGCCATCCACCGCCGGGGCGGCGACCACCTCCACTGTCGCCCGGAACCGGCGCGGTACGCGCATGCGCCCCAGACGGGTATCGCGGCGGCTCCACATGCTTGACCACATGCCGCGCAGCGCCATCGGCACCACCGGCACCGGGCGGCGTTCAAGTATCTTCTCCACGCCGGATTTGAACGGTGCCATCGTGCCGTCCCGGGTCAGTGCGCCTTCCGGGAAGATGCACACCAGCTCGCCCTCGGCGAGTGCGGCATCGACTTCATCGAACGCGCGCTGCATCAGGGCCGGGTCTTCGCGCGCACCGGCGATTGGAATCGCCTTGGCGGTGCGGAAGATCCAGCGCATCACCGGGATGTTGAAGATCCTGTAGTACATGACGAAGCGCACCGGGCGCGGAATCGTCGCCGACAGGATCAGCGCGTCCATGTAGCTGACGTGGTTGCAGACCAGCAGCGCGGGTCCCTCATCGGGCACGTTCGCTTCGATGCCGTGCGGGCGCAGCCGGTACAGCGTGCGTACCATCACCCAGCTGAGGAAGCGCATCAGGAATTCGGGGACGATGGTGAAGATGTAGATCGCCACCACGGCATTGGCGATGGCCAGTGCCAGGAACAGCTGCGGGATGGTCCAGCCGAGCAGCCGCTGGGTGAGCAGGCCGAGTA
Organism: Stenotrophomonas sp. SI-NJAU-1; assembly: GCF_020883215.1. Lineage (NCBI taxonomy): Bacteria > Pseudomonadati > Pseudomonadota > Gammaproteobacteria > Lysobacterales > Lysobacteraceae > Stenotrophomonas > Stenotrophomonas sp. SI-NJAU-1. The sequence goes on along the minus strand of NZ_CP086598.1, from coordinate 4,038,468 downwards.
CGGCCGCAGCGACGATGAAGCCGGAGTTCTGGATGTTCAGCGCGGCGAATACGCGCGACATCTCCGATTTCGGCGTGCGGCTCTGGATCAACGCAAACAGCGGCACCACGAAGAAGCCGGTGAACAGGCCGATGCCGAGCAGGTCGATGATGATGCGGATGCTGCCGGCCTGGTGCACGAACTGGGTGACCGACAGGCCCTGCGCGGTGGCTTCACCGGCGCGTGCGAAGTACAGGTCCAGCAGGAAGGCAGTCATGCCGAACGCACCCAGCGGTACCAGGCCGATCTCCACGGTGCGCGCCGACAGCTTTTCGCACAGCAGCGAACCGACGCCGGTGCCGATCGAGAACAGCGCCAGGGCGAAGATGTACAGGGTGGGCTCGCCACCGAGGTTGGTGACCGCATAGGACGGCAGCTGCGCGGTCAGGATGGTGCCGACGAACCAGAACCAGGACACGCCGAGGATGGCGTTGCGGACCGCCTTCTGCTTCCTGGCCATGCGCAGCACGGCCAGCGATTCGGGGACCGGGTTCCAGTTGATCTTCAGGTCCGGGGCGCCGGCATCCACCTTGGGGATCATGCGCGCGGCCAGGTTGCCGCAGATCGCCAGCGCGATGACCGCAGTGGCGGCCACGATCGGGCCATGGCTGCCGACCAGGGTGAACACCAGGCCGCCGACGATCATGCCGGTCAGGATCGACATCGACGTGCCCATCTCGACCAGGCCATTGCCACCGGTCAGTTCTTCCGGGCGCAGCACCGAGGGCAGCACCGAGTACTTCACCGGGCCGAACAGGGTGGACTGCAGGCCGGTACAGAACAGGGCCACCAGCAGCACCGGCAGGCTCTCGGTGAGGAAGCCCACCGCAGCCAGCGTCATGATCACGATCTCCATGGTGGTGGTGATCACGATCAGCCGCGACTTCTCCAGCTTTTCGGCGATCTGCCCGGCCAAGGCAGAGAACAGGAAGTAGGGCAGGATGAACAGCGCCGGCGCCAGGTTGGTGTAGAGCGTGCGCTCGCTCTCGGCCACGCCCAGATAGAACAGCAGGCCGATGATCGCCTGCCGGTACACGTTGTCGTTGAAGGCACCCAAGCCCTGCACGATGAAGAACGGCAGGAAACGGCGCTGGCGCAGCAGGGCGAACTGGTTGTGACCGGACATGGAACCTCCTTGGACCGGCGCAGCCTAGCATTCCTGCCCGTATGCAGGGACGACGGGACCGTCGTTCCGGGGGGTATTGGATGCCGCCGTGGACGCACGCCGCTCCAGCAGATCACGCCATGCGTGGATGCCGCTGCAGTAGATCCACGCCATGCGTGGATGCCGCTGCAGTAGATCCACGCCATGCGTGGATGCCGTCCGCTCAAGCCAGGCCGCGCACCGCGCCATTGGCCGCTGCCCTCACCTTCGGCAGCATCCGCAGCACCAGCGCCATCTGCGTGCGGATCAACTGCAGCTTCGGCGGCATCGTCTCATCGAGCTGCTCCAGTTCCGCAGCCACCGCACGATCGGCGTCGTTGTCTTCCTCTGGCACCGGCTGCTGCGCCGTCAATGCCGACGCCAGCTGCTGCAGCGCTTTACGCACCCGCTCGCCGGCGGCCAGCGCGAGTGGATCGCCCGCGTAGCTGTCGACCTGGTCGCGGTGCGCACCCAGCGCCGACAGATGCCCGAGCAGAGTGTTGGACAACGCCAGGAAGTGGAAACCCGAATCGAGGTTGCGGCGCACGTGGCCCGGTTCGCGCAGCATGTTCGACAATGCGGTGGACAGTGCGGCATCGGCGTTGTGCATGTCGCGGCGGGCGATGCGGTAGGCCAGGTCGTCGCGCATGCCGCTGCGGTACTGGCCCAGCACCGATTCCAGATAACGGGCGGCGGTATCCAGCACCCGCGCCAGCACGCGGTGCAGCTGTCGACCCTGCCAGTCCGGCAGGATCAGGAACGCGGCCGCTGCGGCGATCGCGCACCCCAGGATCGTATCGACCATGCGCGGCACGATCAGCACGAAGCCGTCGCCGATCAGGTTGAAGCAGGTCAGCGCCATCACCGTGATGGCGGCCGAGGCGACCAGATAGCGGTCGGTACGGGTGAAGAAGAACAGCAGTGCCGACAGCAGTGCGATCAGCAGCTGGATCTCCAGCGTTGGGAACAGCTGCAGCAGCGCCCAGGTCAGCACCAGGCCGGCAAGCGTACCGACGATGCGCTGGGCCAGGCGCTGGCGGGTGGCACCGAAGCTGGGCCGGCACACGAATACGATGGTCAGCAGGACCCACGAGCCGTTCTGTGCATTGAACAGACGGATGGCAACGAAACCGGCGATCAGTGCCAGCGCCATGCGCAGGCCATGGCGGAACAATACCGAGCCGGGGGTGAGCTGCTGGCGCAGGCGCACGCCCATTTCGCGCAGTGTGTGCGGGTTGCTGTCGCGCAGGCGGGTGTCGACGTTGTCCAGGCTGGCTTCGGATCGTTCGGCATCGAGCAGGCGGCGCTCGATGCTGCGCAGGTTGTGCACCAGCAGGTCCAGCGAGCCGAGCAGGCGCTGCCACTGCGGGCGTTGCTGGTCGCGCAGGTAGGCCAGGGCATCGGCCAGATCGCGCCCGGCCTGCTGGTTGCTCTCGCCGTAGACGAACGGACGACGCAGCCGGATCGCTTCGCCCAGCCGTGCGCAGGCCTGGCCCTGCAGGTCGAGTAGTCGCTGGCAGCGGTACAGCACGTCGCTGTGGAAGAACGCGTCGACCAGCGCGCCGTACGGGTAATGCGAGGAGCTGGCGCGCTCATGGAAATCCTGTGCCATGTAGTACAGGCGCAGGTACAGGCCGGAGTTGACGCCGGGCCGTCCGGAGCGGCCAAAGCGCGCCAGGATTGCCGTCTTCGCTTCGTTCAGCGCGCCGACTACGCGGCGGTTCTGCTCGGCCAGGTCGAGCTGGCGGCGCTGCAGGTCCGCCTCGCGTACGGGTTCGAACAGCGCGGCCTTGAGCTGCAGGTAACGGCCCAGTTCCACGTACAGGCGGGCCACGCGCTCGCGCACCGGCCGGTTGGCGAACAACGTGGTCCACAGGATCGACAGCAGCCCGTACCAGACCGCACCCGCAAGCAGGTGGCTGACCGCATCCAGCGCACTGTGCAGGTCATGGGCGCCATGCTGTTCCAGGCCGATCATGGTGTAGATGGCCAGCGTGACGGTCGCCTGGGCGATGGACGCGTAGCGCTCGCCCAGTGCACCGAGCAGTGTCAGGCCGAACGTGGACAGCGCCAGGGCCGCGATGAATATCCACGGCCAGGGGAACAGCCAGATCACCGAGGCCGCCGCCAGGCAGAAGCACAACAGCGACAGCAGCACGGCCTTGGTCCGGCCCCACCAGTTGTCATCGGTCTCGGCAATCGCACTGGCGATGATGCCGAGGAACACGCCGGGCAGCGCGGTCAGCGCATCCAGGTGCCAGCACACAGCCAGGGCCGCGGTCAGGGCAATGAACACCCGCAGGCCATAGCTGGCCTTCTCGTGGGCCCACAGGCGGCTGAGGCGGGATTCGCGTGCGGACATGCAGGCTCGGCGAAAGGATCGGCCACCATTATTACGGGCCACGCGTGAAATCCGGTAGCGCCGCGCCATGCGCGGCGTGGCATGCAGCCGCCGGGCATGGCCCGGCGCTACCGAGGCCCGTTACATGTCGAACCGCACGCTGAGCGCGAAGGTGCGCGGCAGGCCGACGCCGGCATTGGACCAGTACCTGCGGTTGGCCAGATTCTCCACGCTGGCACGCAGGGTCACCGGATGGCCGGAGGCCAGCAGGCGGTAACCGATGCCGGCGTTGACGAGGGTGTAGTCGGGCAGCTTCAGGGTGTTGTCGGCGTCGTACCAGACATCGCCGTAGTAGCGCACGGCGGCATAGGTCTCCAGCCCTTCCACCCACGGCAGCTGGTAGGTGGCGTGCAGCACGCCGCTCCAGCGCGCAGCACCGACGGTACGGTTGCCTTCCTGCGCCGCGCTGCCCGGTGACAGCTTGTCGTAGGTCGGGTCCAGCCAGGTCACGCCACCGCCCACGGTCAGCGCATCGGTCAGGTGCAGGTCGGCGCTGGCTTCGACGCCTTCGTACAGGGTGATGCCATCCTGCACCAGGCGCTTGCCTGCATCGGTCAGCTGATCGATGTTGGCGCCACGTTCCAGGCGGAACGCAGCGACATTCGCGTTCCAGCGATTCGCTTCCACCTTGGCGCCGATCTCGTACTGCTTGCTGATGGTGGGGTCGAGCACATCGCCGGCATTGATGTAGCTGTTGCCTACGCGGCTGCCTGCTTCCAGCGACTCGATGTAGCTGGCATACAGGGTGACGGCCTCGCTGGGCTTGAACATGACCGCATAGGTCGGGGTGACCGGATAGGTGTGGTAGGCGCCCTTGGTCTCGAAGTCGTTGTAGCGCCAACCGGCCAGCACCGACCAGCCATGGCCGAGATCGACGGTATCGCTGACGAACACCGCCTGCTGCACGGTCTCGTCACCGCGGGTCATCACCCGGGAACCCACCGCGTCGTGACGGATGCCATGGCGCTGGTAGAGATTGGCGCGGCCGATCAGGCTGAACTCGTAGGGACGGTCCCAGCCCAGCCCGGTCTGGTGGCTGACACCGGCCACCAGCTGGTGCTGCAGTGGGCCGGTGCCGAAGCGGCCCTGCACCAGTGCCTGCGCCAGCTTCCACTCGCTCTTGCCGCCGAGCTCATAGACGTTGACGGCGTAGTCGCCGTTGGTGTCGTCGATGTAGGCGAAGATCTTGTTGACGTCGTTCCACGAGGTGGTGACGCCATAGCTCAGGCTGGCCTTCCAGTCGCTGTTGATCTGCCAGTTCAGCGCGGTGGACAGCAGGCTGGAGCGGGTGTCGTAGTAGGTGCCGGGCACGCTGTTGTCGACATCGCCGGCGATCGGCCGCGGCAGTGAGGTCAGGCCACGGAAGTAGTACTGCGGTGATTCCTCGCGCAGGTCGCGCGACTGGAACACGCCGTCGAAGGTCCAGGTGAGCGCGTCGCTCAGGCGCGCGTCCAGCGACAGTGCACCGACCTTGCGATCGACATGGCCACCGTTGAAGGTTTCGCCCTTTTCCTGGTATGCGTTGAAGCGGTAGCCGAACATCTGCGCGTTGCCGAAGCGGCCGCCGACGTCGATGCCTCCGCTGACGATGCCCTGCTCGCGCCAGCCGAGCTGGGCGGAGAAGGTCGGTACGTCGGTCGGTTTCTTGGTGATGTAGTTGACGATGCCGCCCGGCGCGCCGAAGCCGTACAGGAAACCTCCCGGACCCTTCAGCAGGTCGACCTGTTCCATCACTTCCAGCGGCCATTCGGTGCCCCAGGACGAGACCTGCAGACCGTTGACCCGGTAGCTGTCGAAATTCAGGTCGATGCCACGGTTGCGGATCGGCGAGCTCCAGCCACTGGCATAGGCGCTGACCTGGGTGGTGACCGAGGGGTCGAGCAGGAAGGCTTCGCCCAGCGACACGACCTGGCGCTGTTCGATCTGCTCACGGCCGACGGCGGTGATCGCAAACGGGGTATCACGCAGGGCGCGATCGCCGAGGGCGCCAGCCTCGGTGTGGGTACGCTCGGCGATGACCTTGACCGCGTCCAGATCGGTGGCGCTGCGGGATCCGGCCGGGGCTTCGGCGTGTGCAGTGCAGGCGGCGGACAGCGCGACGGCCAGTACGGCCAGGCGGGGGGAGCGAATCGGCAACATCGATGGAGATCCTCGGCGGGCGGCCACGGGCCATCCGCCCATGCAGGGGGAAAGGTCGGTGGCTGGGATCACGCAGGCGTGCCGGGAACGGCAGCGGGGCGCCACAAGGGGGCGCAGGACCATGGCTGGATGAGAATTGTTCTCTTTTCGTTACAGCGCGTCAAATGGCAACGGTATGCGGACCAACGGTCCGCACCCACCAGAGGCCGGTGGCGCCGGGCCATGCCCGGCGAGCGCGCAGCGCGGACTGCTGAAAGGCCGCCGGGCATGGCCCGGCGCTACCGAAGTCAGGCCCGCTGTGCGCGCCTGAGCAGCTTCGCTTCACGCCTGCGCGCGCGCCGCGCCTTCCAGCGCTCGGCCAGGCACGAGAAGATCACGTACAGCGCCGGCGTGCTGAGCAGGGTCAGGCTCTGCGAGAACAGCAGGCCGCCGATCATCGCGATGCCCAGCGGGCGACGCAGCTCTGAACCTTCGCCCAGGCCGATCGCCAGCGGCACCGCCGCCAGGATCGCCACCATCGTGGTCATCATGATCGGCCGGAAACGCACGATGCTGGCTTCACGGGCAGCATCGCGCGGAGTCAGCCCATGTTCGCGCTGCGCCACCAGGGCGAAGTCGATCATCATGATCGCGTTCTTCTTGACGATGCCGATCAGCAGCACCAGCGCGATCATCGAGATCACCGACAGTTCGGTGTTGGTGCCGAACAGCGCCAGCAACGCACCGACGCCGGCGGCCGGCAGGGTGGACAGGATCGTCACCGGGTGGATCAGGCTTTCGTACAGGATGCCCAGCACCAGGTAGACGGTGAGGATGGCTGCCAGCACCAGGATCAGCATGTCGCTGGGGTCGGAGTTGAAGCCGAAGCCGGCGTCGTCGGCCAAGCGGATGTCGCCGGGCATGCGCATGCCGGCCACGGTGCTGTCGATGATGGCCTTGGCCTCGCCCATGCTGACGCCGGGGGCGAGGTTGTAGCTCAGGTCCATCGTCGTGTACTGGTTTTCGTGGGTGATCTGCGAGGGCGCCAGGCCCGGCGCCTGGCGGGCCACCGCCGTGATCGGCACCATCTCGCCGTTGCGTGCACGCACATGCACTTCGTCCAGCGCCGAAGGCGTAGCGGTCTGCGACGGCAGCGCGTTGACCACCACACTGTACTGGTTGATGTCCGAGTAGATGGTGGAGATCTGGCGCTGGCCGAAGGCGCCGTACAACGCACCGTCGATGGCGCCGACCGAGATGCCCAGGCGCGCGGCCTTGGCCCGGTCGATCTCGATGTTCTGGCGCAGGCCGGCGTTGTCGACGTCGGTGCCGACATCACGCAGCTTCGGGTTCTTCTTCAATGCCGCCTGCAGTTTGGGCAGCCATTCCTGCAGTGCGGCCAGGTCGTTGCCCTGCAGCGAGACGCGGTACTGCGCGCCCTGGCTGTTGCCACCGCCATCGTTGCTGGGCAGGTCCTGGATCGCGCGCAGGCGCAGCTGCAGGTCCGGGTAGCGGTCGGCCTTCGCACTCAGCCGTGCCAGTGCGTGTGCGGTGGTTTCGCGGCGGCCTTCCTTGCGCGACTTCAGTTCCACGTTGAACTGCGCGCTGGAGCCCTGGCGGCCGCTGCCCAGGCGTACGCCCACGGTCTTCACTGCCGGGTCGGCCATCAGCATGTCGGTGATGCGGCGCTGGCGGCTGACCATGTCTTCGAAGGACACCGTCGCACTGGAATTGGCGCGGCCCCAGATCAGGCCGGTGTCCTGCGGCGGGAACGCGCCCTTCTTCACCGCACCGAACAGGAAGATGGTGACGCCGATCAGGATCAACGGCGTCAACGACAGCAGCAGCGCATGGCGCAGCGAAAAATCAAGGAACACGGTGTAGATGCGCAGCATCCGCTCGTGACCGGCATCGAGCCAGCGGCCGAAGCGCGACGGCGCCGCCGTGTGGTCGTGCGCGCTGAGGAAGCGGCTGCACAGCGCCGGGGTCAGCGTCAGCGAAACGATCATCGACACCACGATCGCCGCCACCAGGGTGACGGTGAATTCGCGGAAGAACGCGCCCATCATGCCGCTGGCGAACAGCAGCGGGATGAACACCGCCACCAGCGAGGCGGTGATCGAGACGATGGTGAAGCCGATTTCGCGCGCACCGGCGAAGGCCGCCTGCATCCGCGGCATGCCCTCGTCGAGGTGGCGCATGATGTTCTCGATCACCACGATCGCATCGTCGACCACGAAGCCGATCGCGATCACCAGCGCCAGCAGGCTCAGGTTGTTCAGGGTGAAGCCCATCACGTACATCACCAGCGCGGCGCCGGCCAGCGACAGCGGCACGGTGACCGCCGCGATCAGCGTCGGCGCCAACCGGCGCAGGAACAGCGCCATGGTCAGCACCACCATCGCCAGGCTGATCAGCAGGGTGATCTGCACTTCATGCAGCGACGACCGGATGGTCGGGGTGCGGTCGAAGTAGGGCGTCATCGTGGTGCCCGGCTGCAGGTAGTCGCGCAACGCGGGAATCTGCGCTTTCACCCGGTCCACGGTCTCGACGATGTTGGCGCCGGCGCGGGTGAACACATACATCACCACGGCCGGTTTGTGGTCGAACCACGCGGCCTGGTAGGCGTCCTGCTGGCCGTCGTAGACGTTGGCGATGTCCTTCAGGCGGATCACCCGGCCATCGCCCTGGGTCTTGACCACCAGATCGGCGAAGTCGGCGGCGCGTGCAACCGAATCGTTGGCGATGATCGCCGTGGTGGTGTTGCCATCGCTGAGGAAGCCGGTGGGCGAGGTCACGTTGGCCGCGCGTACGGCATTGCGCAGGTCGTCGGCGGTCAGTCCCAGCGCGTTCATCAGGCGCAGGTTGACGTCCACACGCACCGCCGGCGTCGAGGCACCGGCGATATCCACCGAGGCGACGCCGCCGATCTGGCGGATGCGCTGGGCCAGCAGCGAATCGGCGACGTTGTACAGCTCATCGGCGGACTGCGTCTGCGAGGTCAGCGCGATGGCGATCACCGGGTCGTCGTTCGGGTTCGCCTTCTGGTACATCGGCGAGCCCATGCCCGAGGGCAGGTCGGCCTGCGCCGAATTGATCGCGGTCTGTACGTCCAGCGCGGCCGAATCGATGTCGCGGTCGCTCTGGAAGATCATGAACACCAGCGAGCTGCCTTCCGAGCTCGACGAACGCATGCGGTCGATGCCCGGCAGCTGGCCGAGGTGGCGCTCCAGCGGCGCGGTCACCGTGGAGGCCATGGTCGCCGCATCCGCACCGGACTGGCTGGCGTGCACGAAGATCACCGGGATCTCGATGTTCGGCAGTGCCGACACGCCGAGCCGCAGGTAACAGATCACGCCGACCATGAACAAGCCGATGGCCAGCAGGGCGGTGCCGATCGGGCGGCGGATGAAGGGGCCGGACAGGTTCATCGTGCAGCCCCCCGAAGGTGCGGGGCCAGGGTCATGCCTGCGGCTCCTGCACCGTGCCATCGCGCAGCGCACGCTGTTCACGGCGACGGGCAAGCCATTCCGAGAAGCGTTCCATGTACAGGTAGATCACCGGCGTGGTGTACAGGGTTACCAGCTGCGACAGCAGCAGGCCGCCGACGATGGCGATGCCCAGCGGCCGACGCAGTTCCGAGCCGATGCCGGTGCCCAGCGCCAGCGGCAACGCGCCAAGCATGGCTGCAGCGGTGGTCATCATGATCGGGCGGAAACGCAGCAGGCAGGCGCGGCGGATGGCTTCGCGCGCGTTGGCGCCGGTGCGCCGCGCCTCGATGGCGAAGTCGACCATCATGATGCCGTTCTTCTTGACGATGCCGATCAGCAGCACGATGCCGACGATGCCGTCCACCGACAGGCTCAGGCCACAGACCATCAATGCCAGCAGCGCGCCGACGCCGGCCGGCGGCAGGGTCGAGATGATCGTGATCGGGTGGATGTAGCTCTCGTACAGCACGCCCAGCACGATGTAGATCACCACCAGCGAGGCCAGCAGCAGCCACACCACGTCGGTCTGGCTGCCGGTGAATTCAGCGGCCTTGCCGATGAACTGCGCATGCACGTGCGCCGGCATGTCCAGGCTGGCCTTGGTCTCTTCGATGGCCTTGACCGCATCGGACAGCGAATACCCCGCCGCGACGTTGAAGGAGACCGTCACCGCAGGCAGCTGCTGCTGGTGGCTGACCAGCAGCGGCGCGCTGGAGACCTTCGCATCGGCCAGCGCCGACAACGGGATGATGCCGCCCGCACCGACGGTGATGCCGGTGTTCTGCGCACCGATACCGGTGGCGGTGGACGAGTTGGACGAGGTGACCTGGCCGAAGCTGGTCGCGTTGGTGCCGGTGAGGGCGCCGGCGCCGTTGGAGGCGACCGCCAGCTGTTCCATCAGCGCGGTGCTGGTGCGGAACTGCGGTGCCACTTCCAGCACCACCCGGTACTGGTTGAGCTCGGTGAAGATGGTCGAGATCTGGCGCTGGCCGAACGCATCGTAGAGGGTGTCGTCGATGGTCTGCATCGGCACGCCCAGCACGCTGGCCTTGTCGCGGTCGATGTTCAGTTCCAGTGCGCGGCCCTGGTTGGACAGGTTGTTGTCGACGTCGGCCAGTTCCGGGCGCTGGCGCAGCGCCTGGGTCAGGCGGCTGGCCTGCAGCGCGACTTCCGCGCTGTCCACGTCCGACAGCGAGTACTGGTACTCGGTGGCGGCCACGCGGGTGTCCAGGGTCACGTCCTGTACCGGCTTCAGGTACAGCGCCACGCCGGGAATACCGGCGACGGATTTCTGCAGGCGCGGCAGGATGTCTTCCAGCCCATCACGTTCGCCGCGCTCCTTCAGCACGATCGACAGCTGGCCCTGGTTGAGCGTGGGGTTCATGCTGCCGGCGCCGATGAAGGCCGATACGCCGGTCACGTCCGGATCCCTGCGCAGCGCTTCGGCCACCTGCCGGGTGCGCTGCTCCATCTGCGGGAAGGCGATGTTCTGGTCGGCCTGGACCACGGCGGTGATCAGGCCGGTGTCCTGCTCGGGCAGCAGACCCTTGGGAATCAGCACGTACAGCAGCACGGTCAGTACCAGCGCGGCAGCGGCCACGGCCAGGGTGAGGGGCTGGTGTTCCAGCACCCAGTCCAGGCTGCGCTCATACAGGCCGACGGTGCGCGTCCACAGGTTCTGCTTGCCGGCCGCGGCCGCACGTTCGTGTGCGTCTTCGCCCTCGGGCAGCGCATCGGGCTTGAGCAGGTAGGCGCACATCATCGGGGTGAGCGTCAGCGAGATCAGCATCGACAGCACCACGGCGATGCTCAGCACCCAGGCGAACTCGTGGAACAGGCGGCCGGTGACGCCGGGCATCAGCAGCAGCGGCAGGAACACCGCCACCAGTGAAACCGTCAGCGACAGCACGGTGAAGCCGATCTGCCGCGCACCGATCTCGGCTGCTTCCTTGCCGCTCTTGCCTTGTTCGATGTAGCGCACGATGTTCTCGATCATCACGATCGCATCGTCGACCACGAAGCCGGTGGCCACCACCAGCGCCATCAGCGAGAGGTTGTCCAGCGACATGCCGGTGAAGGCCATCACCGCGAAGGTGCCGGCCAGCGACAACGGCACTGCCACCGAGGGAATGATGGTGGCCCAGAACCGGCGCAGGAACACGAAGATCACCGCCACCACCAGTCCGATGGTCAGGATCAGGGTGAACTGCACTTCATGCACCGAGGCACGGATGGTTTCGGTACGGTCGGAGAACACCTCCAGGTGCACGTCGGCCGGCAGTACGCCCTGCAGCTGCGGCAGCAGCGCGCGGATGCGCTCGACGGTCTGCACGATGTTGGCGCCCGGCTGCCGGCGCACTTCCAGCAGCACGGCCGGCTTGCCGTCGGCCCATGCCGCCAGCTGGTCGTTCTCCACGCCATCAATCACTTCGGCCACGTCGGACAGCCGCACCGGGCGGCCGTTCTTGTAGCTGATGATGGTGTCGCGGTACTCGGCGGCGCTGGCCAGCTGGTCGTTGGTGCCGATGCTGTAGGACTGGGTCTTGCCGTTCAGCGAGCCCTTCGGCGCATTGACGTTGGCCTGGGTGAGCGCGCTGCGCAGCTCTTCCAGGGTCAAGCCCATGTTGGACAGCTGCGCCGGATTGACCTGGATGCGCACGGCCGGACGCACGTTGCCGGCGATCGACACCAGGCCCACGCCCTGCACCTGCGACAGGCGCTGGGCGAGGATCGAGTCAGCGTAGTTGTTGACGTCGCGCAGTGGCCGCGTATCGGAGGTCAGCTTGAGGGTGACGATGGCCGCGTCGGCCGGGTTCACCCGGTTGTAGACCGGCTGGTACGGCAGCGACGAGGGCAGGGTGGCCTGGCGGATCGCCGCCTGCACGTCCTGTGCGGCGATGTCGATGTCGCGGTCCATCGAGAACTGCAGGATGATCGTCGACAACCCCGCCGAGGAATCGGAGGTCATCAGTTCCAGCCCGGAGATCTGCCCGAACTGGCGCTCCAGCGGCGTGGTCACCAGCGAGGCCATGGTGGTGGCGTTGGCACCGGGGTACTGCGTGGTCACCACCAGGCTGGGCGCATCGATTTCCGGCAGCGCCGACACCGGCAGCTTGCGGTAACCGAGGATGCCCAGCAGCAACAGACCCGCCATCAACAGCGAGGTGGCAATCGGGCGGCGGATGAAGATCGTCGAAAAGCCCACGGACTGATCCTTGCTGGCACTTCAATGGCAGCGCCGGCGGGATCGCCGGCGCGGGGAAGAGCAGGGGCCTGCGCTCAGCGCGGGCCACCACCGCGGCGGCCGCCGCCACTCTTCTGTTCGGCGGCCTTCAGTTCGGCCTCGGTCGGTGCGGCCGGGGTTTCACCCGGCTTCAGCGCGGTCACCTTGCTGCCCGGCTTCAGGCGGAACTGGCCTTCGCTGACCACGCGCTCGCCGCCCTTCAGGCCTTCGGCGATCTGCACCTGGCTGTCGCCCACTTCCACGCCACTGCGCACGGTCTGCATCTTCACCGTGTTGTCGCCCTGCACGACGTAGACGTACTCGCCGTCCGGGCCACGCAGCACTGCCTGGGTCGGGATCACCACGCCGCCGCCGATGGTGCGCAGCTGCATGCGCACATTGACGAACTGGCCCGGCCACAGGCCGTTGTCGGTGTTGTCGAACACCGCGCGTGCCTTGAAGGTGCCGCTGTCGGCGCTGATCAGGTTGTCGACCACGTCCAGCTTGCCGTCGCCGCTGAGCACGTGCGAATCGGCGCGGTCCAGCGCTGCGACCGGCACGCTGCCGGCGGCCTGCGCCTGGCGCACGTCGCCGAGCTGGCGTTCGGGCAGGTTGAACAGCACGTGGATCGGATGGATCTGGGTCAGGGTGACCAAGGCGGTACCGGCGTTGACCACGTTGCCGGCGTCGACCGCGCGGATGCCGGCGATACCGGTGATCGGCGCGGTGACCCGGGTGTACTGCAGCTGCACCTGCGCCGAACGCATGCTGGCTTCATTGGCCGCCACTGCGCTTTCGTACTGTGCCACCTGGTTTCGTTGTGTATCCAGATCGGTCTTGGCCACGAACTGGCGGTACTCCGGCGCGTTCGAACGCTGGTAGTTCGAACGTGCGGTGGCCAGCAGGGCTTCGTTCTGGCGCTTGGATGCAACGGCCTGGTCATAGCTGGCCTGGGCGGTGCGCGGGTCGATCACCGCCAGCACGTCGCCCTTCTTCACTTCCTGGCCTTCGCGGAAATTGAGGCTCATCAGCTGGCCGCCCACCTGCGGGCTGACCGTCACGGTGTTCATCGCGGTCACCGTGCCCAGTGCGCTGGCATACACCGGCACGTCCTGGCGCGCGGCATCGACCACGGTCACCGGCACCGGGCCGGCATCGGGATCTTCGCCCCCCTGGCCGGCGCCTGCCTGCTGCCCGGCAGCCTTGTCCTTGCCGCCACCGAGTACGCGCAGGCCCACCACGGCCAGCACCAGTACCGCCACGACCAGCAGCACGATCTTCCAAACACGTGACATTCAAGACTCCAAGAGGGCTGGCCGGGGCAGACCCCGGGTGACAATGCGCAAAGCATACCTGTGGCCCACCGGGTTTCCTGCATGACGGATGGGACGGGCGCTCAGACAGATGGACGACGCTGGAGGTTCCCGTAACGGCAAGGTTGCCCTACATTCAGGTGCAGACCCCTTCCGTGGAGATCGAGATGCGCCGTTCGTTGCTGCTGTCCGCCCTGCTGCTGGCCCTGCCGGCCCTTGCCCACGCCGAGGACGCACAGCGCCCGGAAGTGACTGCTGCCGCACAGCGCCTGCAGGCCAAGGTGGTTGAATGGCGCCGCGATTTCCATCAGCACCCGGAACTGTCCAACCGCGAGGAGCGCACCTCCGCCGAGGTCGCCAAGCGCCTGCGCGCGATGGGCCTGAAGCCGAAGACCGGCATTGCCCACCACGGCGTGGTGGCGATCATCGAAGGCGGCAAGCCGGGCCCGAAGATCGCCCTGCGCGCGGACATGGACGCACTGCCGGTGACCGAGCAGACCGGCCTGCCGTTCGCCTCCAAGGCCACCGCGCAGTACCGCGGGCAGACCGTGGGCGTGATGCACGCCTGTGGCCATGACGCGCACACTGCCACCCTGCTGGGCGTGGCCGAAGCGCTGGTGGCGATGAAGAAGGACCTGCCGGGCCAGGTGATGCTGATCTTCCAGCCGTCCGAGGAGGGTGCACCGCCGCCGGAAGAGGGCGGTGCGGCGCTGATGCTGAAGGAAGGTCTGTTTGCCGACTTCAAGCCCGAGGCGGTGTTCGGGCTGCATGTGTTCTCCAGCGTGCAGGCAGGGCAGATCGCGGTGCGCGGTGGCCCGCTGATGGCCGCGTCCGATCGTTTCGGCATCAAGGTGATCGGCCGCCAGACCCATGGCTCGGCACCGTGGAACGGCGTGGATCCGATCGTGGCCACTGCTGATCTGATCGGCACCGCGCAGACCATCGTCAGCCGCCGCGCCAACCTGTCCAAGCAGCCGGCGGTGCTGACCTTCGGCGCGATCAACGGCGGCATCCGCTACAACATCATTCCCGATGAAGTGGAGATGGTCGGCACCATCCGCACCTTCGACGAAGGCATGCGCCAGCAGATCTTCGCCGACCTGCGCAACGTGGCCGACCACACCGCTGCCGCGCATGGGGCCAAGGCGGTGACCGACATCTACGAATCGGAAGGCAACCCGGCCACGGTGAACGACCCGGCGCTGACCGCGAAGATGCTGCCGAGCCTGCAGGCGGTGGTGGGCAAGGACAACGTGTACGAGCCGCCGCTGCAGATGGGCGCGGAGGATTTCTCGCTGTATGCCAAGGAAGTGCCGGGCATGTTCTTCTTCGTCGGTTCCACCAGCGTGGGCATCGACCCGGCGACGGCGCCGGCCAACCATTCGCCGAAGTTCCTGCTGGATGAGAAGGCGCTGGATGTCGGATTCCGTGCGCTGCTGCAGGTGAGCCTGGATTATCTGCATGGTGCGGGCACCCCGGCGGGTTGAGGGTTGCCGGCAGGGCTGCGCCCTGCACCCGCCGAAGCGGTAGTGCCGGCCGCTGGCCAGCAACAGCAACAGCAACAGCAGAAGCGGGCTATCCGTGGGATGGCGGGGTGGGTCCGGTTGCGGGGGACGCCGTAAACCCATCCCTGGGGGCTTGGCCGCGGCATCCATGCCGCGGACACCCCCGCAACCGGACCCACCCCGCCTTCGACAGGTTTGCGCAATCTGTCGGAACGGCGTTCTGTGCGGCTGTTGGTGGGTGTCGACCTTGGTCGACACGGTAGATCCACGCCATGCGTGGATGGCAGATGCCATGAATGGCTGAAGGATCGGTTTTTGATCCTGTTTTTGATTTTGATTCTTTCCTGATCTTTCCCGTGGTGGCGCGGGAAATTGACCGTGGCCGGGAGGGTGGGTTGGCTGGGGGCGTAAGCGCCATGGGCCCGAGGCATGCCTCGGGCGGGTTGGGCAGGACGCCCAACCCCGGTCTTGCCGTGTGCGCAGGACAGCGCACACGAGCAAGGCGCGCCCGAGCCTACAGGGACGTATTCACGGCGTCCCCCCAGCCAACCCACCTTCCCGGCCAACCCGATAGACCGCTCTGCCGACCAACCCACCCACCACGGAGGGGCTCCGCCGTTGGCCGACCCGGCCGAAGGCCCGCTCTGCGCGCGATACAATAAGCACCATGAACACCCCACAGGATTCCAGCCTCGGTCGCGAGGTCAGTTACCCGTCGCAGTACGATCCCGGCCTGCTGTTTCCCATCCCGCGCGTCGGCGCCCGCGCCGAGATCGGTCTGGACGAGGCCGCGCTGCCCTTCGTCGGCCATGACCGCTGGCACGCCTTCGAACTGAGCTGGCTCGACCTGCGTGGCAAACCGCAGGTCGCCGTCGCCACCGTGCAGGTGCCGTGCACCTCGCCGCGGCTGATCGAGTCGAAGTCGTTCAAGCTGTACCTGAACTCCCTCAACAGCACCCGCATCGACAGTGCCCAAGCCCTGCGCGAGCGCCTCGTCGCCGACCTGTCGGCCTGCGCCGGCGCCCCGGTCCAGGTCACGTTCGGCCTGCCGGCGTTGCGCGAATCACCGCTGGGCGAGTTGATCGACGGCCTCGAGGTGGACATCGACTGCTATGGCCCGCCGCAGGCGGACTACCTGTCGGCCAACGCCGATGCGCTGGTGGAGGAGACCCTGGTCTCGGCCCTGCTGAAGTCCAACTGCCCGGTCACCGGCCAGCCGGACTGGGCCACCGTCAGCCTGCGCTACCGCGGCCCGCAGATCGATCGTGCCGGCCTGCTGCGCTACCTGGTCAGCTACCGCGAGCACGCCGAGTTCCATGAGCAGTGCGTTGAGCGCATCTTCAGTGAAGTGTCCGCGCGCTGCCGGCCGCAGTGGCTGGAAGTCGAAGCCCGCTATACCCGTCGCGGTGGCCTGGACATCAACCCGTGGCGCGCCAGCCCTGGCATTGCCGCCCCGGCCGCGACCTACCGCGAACTGCGGCAGTAACCGCCGCAGGCGGTTACAGGTAGCGCCGGGCCATGCCCGGCGAGCGCAGCGGCCCTTACAGGTAGCGCCGGGCCATGCCCGGCGAGCGCAGCGGCCATATGCAGAGCCGCCCGCCATGGCCCGGCGCTACCGGTTGGGCCCCGATTGTTCAGCCGCCCCGGGGGGCGGCTTCACATCGGCACCATCCCCATTTAACAACCTCTATGACACCGTGCCAGCCATGTAGTCATACAGACGGGAGTGTGTGGATGAGTACCGAGAAGAAAGCCGATTTCTCCGGCGTCAGTGGCAGCGTCGACAGTACCGCCCAGCAGGTCCCCAAGGCGGACTTTTCCGGCGTCAGCGCTTCGGTGGACAGTACCGCCGAGGTGGTCAGCGGTGGCACCTACACCGTGCAGAAGGGTGATTCGCTGTCGAAGATCGCCAAACAGCACTTGGGCGATGCCAACGCCTGGAAGAAGATCTTCGAAGCCAACCGCGATGTACTCGACGACCCGGACAAGATCTTCCCGGGCCAGACCCTGAAACTGCCGCCGAAGTAATACCGGCGATCCAATCGCCGTCCGAACAATCCTTGGAGGAACCCCGCATGATCAAGACGACCCCGCTTCAGAATGCCCTGCTGGCCGCGCTGCTGGGCAGCGTCGCCCTGGTGGGCTGCAAGAAGAAGGAAGAAACCGCTGACAACAACGCGGCTCCGGCGGCAACCACGCCGGCCGAGGCGCCCGCTCCGATGACCGGCGCCCCGCCGCCGATGGCTGCATCGGCCGTAGCGGTATCGGCGGTCACTGTCGGCAAGACTGCCGCAGCTGACAAGTCGGTGACCACCGCCGCCCTGTTCGCGCCGAAGGACGATGTCATCGTCTCGGTGAAGACCGATGGCGCGGCCAACAATGTCACCGTCGGCGCCAAGCTGACCTTCCAGGATGGCCAGGTGGCCGGCGAGCAGAACGCGACCCTGAACACCAGCGGTGCAGAGACCACCAACATCACCTTCAAGAATGCCAACGGCTGGCCGGCCGGCAAGTACCGCGCCGAAGTCATGGTCGATGGCAAGGCGGCCGGAACGCCGCAGGAGTTCGAGGTCAAGTAAGTCCCGCCGACTCTCTCCCGGTTGGACTCACGATGGACGCAGCCGCGAGGCTGCGTCTTTTTTGTTGGGCGATACTCGATCGAGGGGGACCTCGGGTACGCTGAACGGAATATGGAAACGTGGGAGGGATGGGATGCTCAACTGGATTGTTCTCACGCTGGCAATGGCGTCGACGGACGGTGAAGTAGTCACCTATGTTCATACGGATGCACTCGGGAGTCCGGTGGCTATTACGGACTCAGACGGGAAGGTGATCGAGAGATTCGCATACGAGCCTTATGGCTCTGTCGTTGGAATCGTCGCGGCAGATGGTCCTGGTTACTCAGGCCATGTGTTTGATTCCACGACAGGTCTCAATTACATGCAGCAACGATATTACTCTCCCGAAATAGGTGCCTTTCTCAGTGTAGATCCCGTCGCTGCCTATGGTGGGAAGTCTTCCCTCTTCAACAGGTACCGATACGCCAATAGCAGTCCTTACAACTTTGTCGATCCGGACGGCAGAGTTCCTGTAGTTACGCGGATGAAGGACGGTTCGGTGAAAATCAGCTTCCCAACAAAGTTTTCAGGGGATGGTGCGACACCCAAGAACATAGCGACCTTCAAAGAGCAGGTGGCGTCAATGTCAGGAACCTATGATATTGGCGGGAAGGAGACGCGCGTGACGGTCGAGGTCACTGACATTGAAAAAAGTACCCCGCGGGCCGCCCGTAATGAGATAAAGCTTGTCAACGGGGAAACCTCCCACCGCAGCGGACGGAGTTTCGCGGAGTTGGGCGGAAAGAAGGGCGAGATCAATGTCCTGGATAGATTTGACAAGGGTGTTGTTCCTCATGAAGTGTCACATCTTGGCGGTGTGGATGATCTCTATGACAAGACAACGGGGCTGCCCAATCCTGCACGCGGCGACGGAATCATGAATAGGGTTCCCGGTGTGGTTGACAGCCATACCATCGGTGGAATTGTGGACGGCGATTCGGCAGTTCAGGAACGGGAGCGTTGAGATGCTTGCACGCATTTTGGTTTTCTTCGCTTTCCTATTCCCGCTCACTTCGTGGGCCCAGGAATCTAGTCTGTGGAGCTACAGTTGCGACCACTTCCTATACGGCGCCTGTGTGCGTGTGCCGACAGACATGTCCGTGACCTACGAGGCACCTGTTGACTTTGGTCTGCACCGCATCAGGCGTGATGGTAGGGAAGTCGCCTTGATCTACGAGGGCGATGCCCCCGAAAAGCCTGTGCCAGGAAGCACGCCGGATCTGCGCTTCACGGATGGCGGATATGTCGTGTCGGGGTATGCAAGGGCGGAAGGACCTTCCACCCGGTACGACGTCTACGTTCGACCCGGATCATCTGGCGCCGGTTCGCTGCACATCCGAGGCTCTGCAGCGACGGCTGATGAACTCGCCAGTCTGGCCGCCGTCGTTGGGGGATTCCGAATCTGCAACTTCCAGCAAAGCAAGCGCTCGCAGACATTGATCTGTCCAAGGCGTGCCGAGTGGGGGCAGCGATTGTCGGAGTGGGTCATGCGTGCCTCAACGAGCGGGAAGTCGAATTAGCCATCAAGCCTCAGCTTCCTGACCGGAAGCGAGCCAAGGACGAAACACAGCGGTCCAGTACCGCCGCGTATGGCACGGCTTTGCCCCGCGCGGCTGAAAACGCGACAATGCAGGGGCTTCCCCGGCGCGCGCCCACCCTGACGGCGGCGGGGAAAGTGACACGGTTGCACGTGGCCCGGCGCTGGCGCCGGCCTTCCCCTGAGCACTGCTACAGAGTCCAAGTCCCCCATGTCCAAGATCCTCTACACGCTGACCGACGAAGCACCGTTCCTGGCCACCCAGTCGCTGCTGCCGATCGTCGACGCCTATACCTCCACCGCCGGCATCGCAGTGGAAACCCGTGACATCTCGCTGTCCGGCCGCATCCTGTCGCTGTTCCCGGAACTGCTGAGCGATGCGCAGAAGGTCAACGATGACCTGGCCGAGCTGGGCCAGCTGGCGACCACCCCCGACGCCAACATCATCAAGCTGCCGAACATCTCCGCCTCGGTGCCGCAGCTGAAGGCCGCCATCAAGGAACTGCAGGACCAGGGCTATCCGCTGCCCGATTACCCGGAAACCCCGGCCGACGACCAGCAGCGCGACTACAAGGCGCGCTACGACAAGGTCAAGGGCAGCGCAGTCAATCCGGTGCTGCGCGAAGGCAACTCCGACCGGCGCGCGCCGCTGTCGGTGAAGAACTACGCCCGCAAGCACCCGCACCGCATGGGCGCCTGGGCGTCCGATTCGAAGTCGCACGTTGCGCACATGGACGCGGGTGATTTCTACGGCAGCGAGAAGTCGGCCACCCTGGCCAACGCCGGCGCGCTGAAGATCACCCTGCACGGCAAGGACGGCAGCACCGTCGTGCTGAAGGAAAAGACAGCGGTCAAGGCCGGTGAGATCGTCGACGCGGCAGTGATGAGCCGCAAGGCGCTGGCCGCCTTCATCAATGCGCAGATCGAAGACGCCAGGTCGCAGGGCGTACTGTTCTCGCTGCACCTGAAGGCGACCATGATGAAGGTCTCCGACCCGATCATGTTCGGCGTGGTCGTCAACGAGTTCTACAAGGACGTGCTCGCCAAGCACGCCGACACGCTCAAGCAGGCCGGTTTCGATGCCAACAACGGCATCGGCGACCTGGTCGCGCGCCTGCCGTCGCTGCCCGAAGCCACCCGTGCCGCCATCGAAGCCGACCTGCAGGCCGAGTACGCGCAGCGTCCGGGCCTGGCCATGGTCAACTCGGACAAGGGCATCACCAACCTGCACGTGCCGAGCGACGTGATCGTCGACGCCTCGATGCCGGCGATGATCCGCGACTCCGGCAAGATGTGGAATGCCGAAGGCAAGCTGCAGGACACCAAGGCGGTCATTCCGGACCGCTGCTATGCCGGCGTGTACCAGGCTGTCATCGACGACTGCCGCAGCAACGGTGCCTTCAACCCGGCCACCATGGGCTCGGTGCCCAACGTCGGCCTGATGGCGCAGAAGGCTGAAGAGTACGGCTCGCACGACAAGACCTTCCAGATCGCTGCCGACGGCGTGGTAAAGGTCACTGATGACGCTGGCAACGTGGTGTTCGAACACGCCGTGGAAGCCGGCGACATCTGGCGCATGTGCCAGACCAAGGACGCGCCGATCCAGGACTGGGTCAAGCTGGCCGTCGAACGCGCGCGCCTGAGCAGCACCCCGGCCGTGTTCTGGCTGGACGCCGCCCGCGCCCACGATGCGCAGGTCATCGCCAAGGTCGAGACGTACCTGAAGGACCACGACACCACCGGCCTGGATATCCGCATCCTGCCGCCGGTGGAAGCGACCACCTTCTCGCTGGCCCGCATCCGCAAGGGCGAGGACACCATTTCGGTGACCGGCAACGTGCTGCGCGATTACCTCACCGATCTGTTCCCGATCATGGAGCTGGGCACCAGCGCCAAGATGCTGTCGATCGTGCCGCTGATGGCCGGTGGCGGCCTGTTCGAGACCGGTGCTGGCGGTTCGGCGCCGAAGCACGTGCAGCAGTTCGTCGAAGAGGACTACCTGCGCTGGGATTCGCTGGGTGAGTTCCTGGCCCTGGCCGCGTCGCTGGAGCATCTGGGCAACCGCTACGACAACGCTGCCGCCCGCGTGCTGGCCAAGGCGCTGGACGAGGCCAACGGCCAATTCCTGGACAACGACAAGTCGCCCTCGCGCAAGCTCGGTGGCATCGACAACCGTGGCAGCCACTTCTATATCGCCCTGTACTGGGCGCAGGCCCTGGCAGCGCAGAACGAAGATGCCGCACTGCAGGCACGCTTCGCTCCGCTGGCCAAGGCGCTGGCCGACAACGAGCAGAAGATCGTTGACGAGCTGATCGCGGTGCAGGGCAAGGCCGTGGACATCGGCGGCTACTACCGTCCGGACGTGGCCAAGGCCGCTGCCGCGATGCGTCCGAGCGCGACCTTCAATGCCGCGCTGGAGCAGCTGCGCGGCTGATTCATCGCCGCCCGGTTGAGACCTGGAAGGAACCCGCGCCTCGGCGCGGGTTTCTTTTTGCCCGTATGCGGCCGATGCCCGTCCACGCGCGGGCGGGAGCTGTACAAAACCGTTAAATCCATCGGCTGTCGGAATGCTGTCAACACGGCATGAAATTTGCCCGCGATGGCCGTCGCAGAACGGATGCATGCATGTTCACCACTGCCACCAATATGAGCAGTCGATCACGACGATGGCGGCAAGCCATGGCCTAGCCTTGGCGATGCGAGACCGCCGGGGAGGTGGTCGCACGGGGAACACGGATGGCACGCGTGCTCGTAGTGGGGACCGACATCCAGGGCGAACAGGCCCTGCTGCAGAGGCTGCGGCTGGCCTCGGCGCTGCCGGACGGGCAGATCCGCCGCAGCCAGGACCTGGACGACTGCGATCTGCTGGTGATCCGCGATACGCCGGCGCTGCGCAACGCGGCACTGCGCATGCGCCAGCAGCGCCCCCGCCTGCACTGCTGGATCGAGGACCTCGGCGGACAGTTGCGCGAAGGCGATGGCGGCCAGGACGTACTGGATGATGGCGCGATAGGACGGGCGCTGCGCGGCATGCAGACCGGCACCGAAGCGACACCAATCCGCCTGGCTGACGGCGCGCACGCCATCACCCGCCTGCTGCGCGAGCGGCTGCCATCGCGGCAGGGCCAGGCGCTGCTGGGCGAGGGTGGAGAACCGCTGCTGCTGCTGGATCTGGAACAGGACCAGGCGGTGCTGCTGCACGAGCCGGCTACGGTGCTGGTGGAACGGCTGGCGCAGGGCTTCGAGCACCTGTATCTGGATGCGCTGCTGCCAGCGCAGCTGCAGGCCCTGGCGGGTGACCGCACGCGACTGCCGTTGCGTCCGTTGCTGTGGCAATGGGCGCAGCGCAGCCGCCACTGGCAGGCATTGGATGAGCGCCTGCGCGGGGCGTCGGTGAAGCTGCTGCGCTGGCCGGACTTCCGCGTGCTCGGCCACGATCACGATGGCTTCCGTCTATGTTCGCTGCTGCTCAAGCGTGCCTGCACGGTGGACGAATGCGCGATGCTGCTGGATCTTCCCGCCGCCGCCGTGCGCGATTTCATCCATGCCGCCTACCTGTGCGGTTATGCGCAGCTGCAGGTCGCACCTGCAGTACCGCTGGCGGGTGCGCGTGCCAACACGGCTGACAACGGCCTGCTCGCACGCCTGTGGCGCACGCTGCGCGGGAGTGATCGCGATGCGTGAGCACAAGGTGGTGGTGCTCGGTGGCATGGGCAGCGGCAAGTCGACATTGGTACGCAGCATCGCCGCCGGTGCGGTGGTCGACACCGACGTAGCCAACAGCGACCGCGCGGGTGCCGACAAGGCTTCGACCACGGTGGCGCTGGACTACGCCGATATCGACCTGCCCAACGGCGAGAGGCTGCGCCTGTATGGCACGCCTGGCCAGCAGCGCTTTGATTTCCTGTGGCCGATCCTGCTGCAGGGTGCGCGCGGCGCGGTGTTGCTGCTGGACGCGCGCCGCGCCGGGGTGGCCGCTGAGCTGGACGCCTACCTGCAGGTGCTGCGCCCGTTCGGCCCTGCATTGGCCCTGGTGGTGGCGGTGACCCATCTTGACCAGGTGCCGGCAGCGGCACTGGATGACTGGGCCGAGCGTGCCCGGCTCGATGGCCAGCCGCTGCCGCTGCTGGCGGTGGATGCCCGTGATCGCGAACAAGGACTGCTGCTGATGGACGTACTGATGAGCGAAATGGAAGCGCATGCACTGGTGGCCGCACATGGCTGATGGACAAGGCACGCTGTTGCCGGACGCGCAGCAGCGCGAGCGCCTGCGGCCGTTGCTGCAGGACCTGCAGCAGCGGGTGGAAGGGGTGCGCACCGTGGTGCTGGCCAGCGTCGATGGCTTTGCCCTGGTCAGCGCAGGTGCGGAGGGGCGTGGCGAACGCCTGGCGGCGATGACCAGCGCGATGCTGGCCCTGGCCGCAGCAGTGGGGCGCGAACTGGCACTGGGCGATCTGCAGACACTGATGCTGGAGGCCGCCGGCGGCAAGGTGCTGATGCTGGCCATCCAGGCCGAGGCGCGCGCGCCGCTGCTGCTGATGGCCGCCTGCGACCAGCGCAGCGTGATCGGCCAGGTGCTGTGGCAGAGCAGGGAATGTGGCCAGGCGATCCTGGCCGAACTCAGCGGATCGTGAGCCCGGCCGCGGGGGAACGAGGGGCTCGAACCAACATTGAAAGGGGTGCAACGTGGCTGGATTGAATGATTCGTTGACTGCACTGATGGGTATCGATGGCGCGCAGGCCGTGGCGCTGGTCGACTACGAAAGCGGCATGCTGCTGGGCGAGGCCGGTTCGGGCATGGACATGGAAGTGGCGGCGGCCGGCAACACTGAAGTGATCCGCGCGAAGATGAAAACCGCCGCCTCGCTCAACCTCAACGATGGTATCGAGGACATCCTGATCTCGCTCGGCAAGGCGTACCACATCATGCGCCCGGTGGCGAAGAAGAAGGGCCTGTTCTTCTACATCGTACTGGACCGCGCCAAGTCCAACCTTGCCCTGGCGCGGCGCAAGGTGCAGGACGTGGAGGCCGAACTGGCGATCTGAAGGGTAGTGCCGGCCGCTTGCCGGCAACTGCCTGCATCCTCGGGGTGCCCAGACGGTGCCGGCCAGCGGCCGGCGCCGTCTGCACGCTCGACGACATCACACACGCCAGCGTATGGTGAGGTCGGTTCCCCCGGATACGTCGTGCATGTCCGATCCTGTCACCGCAACCGAACTCGCACCGCGCATCGCCGAGGCCATCCGCGATGGTTTCGAGCAGTATCACGCCCGCTTCGCCGCGATCACGGCGCGTGCCCGGGTGCGTTTCCAGCAGCGCGACTGGGCGGCGGCGCGCCACGATGCGGTCGAGCGCATTGCCCTGTACGACCAGTGCATCGCCGAGCAGATGGATGCGCTGCGGCGGCTGGCCGGTGATGCCATCAGCGAACGCGCGCTGTGGCTGCAGGTGCACGCGCACTTCAGTGCCCTGCTGCAGGGCCTGATCGACGCCGAGCTCTACAAGACCTTCTACAACACGCTGTCGCGGCGGCTGTTCGCCATCCGCGGTGTGGACCCGGAAGTGGAGTTCATCGCCTTCGATGTCGAGCCCTCCGATGCGATCACCCATCCGGTGGCGCGGCACACCTATGCGGTCCCGCCGACGCGGCCGGTAGAGGCGCTGCAACGGGTGCTGGCCGACTACCGCTTCGATGTTCCGTATGCGCACCAGCTGCGCTGTGCCGCCGCCATCGCCGTGCGCCTGCAGGATGATCTGGCGCACTGGGGCGACACGCCGGTACGCAGCATCGAACTGCTCGATACCGTGTTCTACCGCGAGCGTCGCGCCTATCTGGTCGGGCGCGTGTTCGGCGAACACCGTTTCTCGCCGTGCGTGATCGCGCTGGTCAACGACGACCAGGGCCTGCGCGCCGATGCCGTGCTGACCCGGCGTCGCGATGTGGCCCATCTGTTCGGCGTGTCGCGCAGCTATTTCCAGGCCGACCTGGGCACGGTTGGCGATGCGGTGGTGTTCCTGCGCAGCCTGCTGCCGGGCAAGCCGATCGACGAGATCTATACCGTGCTCGGACGCGCCAAACAGGGCAAGACCGAGCGCTACCGGACGTTCTTCCGCCACTTCAATGAACACTCCAACGAGCGTCTGGCGCATGCCGAAGGCACGCCGGGCATGGTCATGGCGGTGTTCACCCTGCCCAGCTACCCGCTGGTGTTCAAGCTGATCCGTGATCGTTTCGCTTGGCCCAAGACGATGTCGCGGCAGCAGGTGGAGGAGAAGTACGCCCTGGTGTTCAACCTCGACCGTGTCGGTCGCCTGCTTGATGCACAACCCTACCGGCACCTGCGTTTCCCGCGCGAACGCTTCGCTCCCGCGTTGCTGGACGAACTGCTGCAGCAGTGCGCGCAGAGCGTGCGCGTGGATGGCGACGAGGTGGAGATCGCGTTGTGCTACGTGCAGCGCCGCTTCCGGCCACTGAATCTCTATCTGCGCGAACAGGCTGGCGAGGCGGTGCGTGCAGCCGTACTCGACTACGCGCAGGCGATCACCGACATGGCGCGCAACAACATCTTCCCCGGTGACATGCTGCCGAAGAACTTCGGCGTGTCGCGCCACGGCCGTGCCGTGTTCTACGACTACGACGAGTTGTGCCTGGTCAGTGACTGCGTATTCCGGGCCTGGCCCAAGCCAAGCTCCGCAGAGGAAGCGATGGCCGATGAGCCCTGGTTCCATGTGGGGCCGCGCGATGTTTTCCCTGAGCGGTTCGGACCGTTCATGGGCTTGCCCGCGCAGGAACTGGCGGCGGTGCGCGAGCACTATCGCCACCTGTTCGATCCCGCCTGGTGGCAGGGGCTGCAGGCGCGCTTTGCGGCGGGCGACTATCCGGACACACCACCGTACTCGGCTGCGCAGCGATTGGCGTGATCGACCGCGCCGACGGCGAAGAACTCGGGTAATCTCGGTGCTTTCATCACCAAGGACTGGACAATGATGCGCTCCTCCCTGTTTCTCGCCTTCGCGCTGGTGATCGGTACGGCCGGTCCCCTGCCCAGCGCCGACGCCGCAGCGCAGACCGTGCGCGAGGTGCGTGCCACTGCCGAAGCCAGCATGGTCTTGACCGGTACCATCGATGTTGCCGCAGATGGTACGGTCAGCGGCTTGGTGCTTGACCAGCGGGCGTCGATCACACCGGCCATCGCCGTGTTCGTGGACGGCACCATCCGCAAGTGGCAGTTCGAACCCACCCTGGTGGATGGCAGGCCTGTGGCAAAACATGCACCATTGCGCGTACGCCTGCTGGGCAGGCCCGGCACCGATGGCAGCATGCAGGTGCGCATGACCAGCGTCGACTTCAGCGAGTATGACGACAAGGCCACCGACGCGGTAACCGCCAGCGGCATCAGGCCTCCGCGCTATCCGGAGGCAGCGTTCCGCATCGGCGCACAGGGCGAGGTGATGCTGCTGGTCAAGGTCGAGCGTGATGGTTCGGTCGGCGATGTCATTGCCGAGCAGGTGAACATGGGCGTGGTCGCACCCGAGCGGGACATGCAGAAGATGCGCGACATTCTGGCCAAGGCCAGCATCAACCAGGCGCGCAAGTGGACGTTCACGCCGCCGACCTCCGGGCAGGATGAAGGCGACCTGTTCTGGACCGTGCGCGTGCCGGTCACCTTCGCGCTGAGCAACAGCAGCAGGCTGCCCCCCACACCCTATGGTCGCTGGCAGGCCCATATTCCCGGCCCTCGCCAGCGGGCACCGTGGCGCACTGCGGAGGACGCCGCGCAGGTCGGCAGCGACCTGCTGCCGGCCGGTGGTGTGTACATGGTCGACAGCGCCAGCCGCGGGCTGCGCCTGTTGACGCCGCTTGCCGAGCAATGATGCCGGTCAACCGCCGCCACGTTTCATCGGCCCCCGCCCGGGGGGCAGACGTCATCATCTTCATGCACAAGGAGTGGCTGTGATGCGTTCTTCCCTTTTCATGGCACTGGCCTTTGCGGTGTCTGGCGGTGCCGCCCTGATCGATACCGCCGATGCGCAGACCGCGAGCGAGGTACGCAGGCAGGCCGAGGCCAGCATGACCCTCAGCGGTGTCATCGACATCGGCGGCGAAGGCCAGGTTGAAGGGTTCCAGCTTGATCGTCGCGAGAAAATCGACGCGGGTATTGCCGATTTCGTGGACAAGGCCGTGCGGGGCTGGCGTTTCGAACCGGTGCTGGTCAATGGCGCGCCCGTGCAGGCACGCACTGCGGTGCGCCTGCGGCTGATGGCCGACAATGCTGCCGAGGGGACCATGCGGGTCCGCCTGGTCGATGCCAGTTTCAGCAAGGTGGGTGGCGAGCGTGAGGTCAGCACCGACAGGGTGACCAGCAATGGACTGCGGGGACCGGATTACCCACCGCAGGCGGTGACCATGCAGGGGGAGGGCACGGTCATGCTGATGGTCAAGGTCGGCCGCGATGGCAGGGTGGCCGATGTGATCGCCGAGCAGACCAACCTGACCGTGATTGGCACCGCGCGCGCGATGAACCAGCTGCGCGATATCCTGGCCAAGGCCAGTGTCAATAGCGCCAAGCGTTGGACGTTCAACCCGCCCACTACCGGCGAGGACAAGGATCGGGATTTCTGGACCGTGCGCGTACCGGTGCGCTTCGCCTTCCAGGATTCGCGTGAGCGTTACGGCCGCTGGACCGCGTACATTCCCGGCCCGCGCCAGCAGGCGCCGTGGAAGACCGGTGAGGAAACCCAGGTCGCCGGAACCGATCTGCTGCCCGAAGGCGGGGTGTACATGGTCGGTCGTGCGCAGGAAGGCCCGCGCCTGCTGACCCCGCTGGGCTGATGCGTCATTGCGGGATGCGCCGGGCCTGCCCCGGCGCATCCCGATCGAATCGATGTGCTCAATCGGCGTGCGGGTACACCACCACCCGGTTGCGGCCCTGTTCCTTGGCCAGGTACAGGGCCTTGTCGGCCAAGCGCAGTGCCTGTTCCGGATCGGTATGGAAACTGGGGAAGTGGGCCACGCCCAGTGACACGGTGATGGTGCCCACCGGAGCGAACGGTTCGTCGGCGATGGCCTGGCGCAGGCGCTCGCCGGTCTGCCGGGCCGCTTCGATGCCAACGCCCGGCAACAGCACCAGGAACTCCTCGCCACCGGCGCGGCACAGCACGTCGGTCTCGCGCGAATGGCGGCGCATCTGTTCGGCGATGTGCACGATGGCCGCATCTCCGATGTCATGACCGTGGCCGTCATTGATCGACTTGAAACGGTCGATGTCCAGCGCCAGGATCGCGAACGGCAGGCCCTGCGCCTGCAGCACGTCGAGCGCCTGCTGCAACCCGCGGCGGTTGAGCAGTCCGGTCAGCGGATCGGTGCGGCTGGCGCGGTTGAGCGTGCCGATCCGGTCCTGCAGCGCATTGAAGCTGTACAGCACCGCCTGTTTCAGCTGCGCCACCTCGAAGTACCAGGCGCGGATGCCATTGACGTGGCTGATCGCGTTGCCGGTATCTTCGCCGTCCTGCACGTTGCGCGCCAGCTGCCACAGCGGCAACGAAATGCGGCGGGCGAACCACCAGGTGATCAGCAGCGACAACACGCCCAGCGGAATGGCATTCCAGATCACCGCCGACATCAGCCGTGACAGCGGCTGCAGCGTCGCCTCGGTCGGGCGCTGCGCGACGATGCCCCAGCCGGTTGCCGCGACGGGCGCGTAACCGGCCAGCATCGCTACCCGGTGGTTGTTGCGCACCTGCTGCGCACCACGCTGGCCGCGCATCACCGCTTTCACGGCCGGGTTGCTGAGCGCATACGTGCCCACTTCCTGGGGATTGATGTGGTAGATCAGGCGGCCATGGCGATCCACCACGTACAGGTAGGAACCGTCGCGGTAGTAGTGCGTACCCAGCAGGGTATTGAGCGCACTTCGCTGGCGCAGGTACAGCGTGCCGCTGACATAGCCGCGGTAGTGGCCGCTGCGGTCGAACACCGGGTGCGAGATCGAGATCAGCAGCTTGCCGGTGGCCGACTGGTAGGGATCGCTGATCATCGGCTGGCGCCGTTCCAATGCTGCCTGGTTGCCAGCGCTGCGCAGGATCTCGCCCTGCAGCTGCAGGCTCTGCGGCGAGGTCGCGATCACCCGCCCGTCATTGGCCACCACCAGCGAAGAGTTGAAACTGCTGGACTGCAGCTGCAGGCGACGGGCCTCATCCTGCGCCTGGGCCGGATCCATGTCGCTGTTGCCAAGCCGGGTGGCGGCGTAGGCAAGCTGCTGCTGCGCGGCCAGCAGAAAGTCCTGCGTGGTTTCGGCCAGTTTGGTGGCGTAAACGCGGTTGGCTTCCAGGGTGTTGCCCACCAGCTGGTCGCGCTGTACGCGATAGCTGGCAAGCAGCGTGTTGGCCAGGGCGATGACGGCGCTGAGCAGGGCCAGGGCAAGGATCAGCTTGCCCAGGTTGAGGCGGGGGGACAGCGTGCGCATGCGGTTGAAGAATCGTGCAGGGCTGGACCCGCCGGATCCTCCGGATGGGGCAACAGCGGAAATCGGCGGCCCGGCCAGCGCGGTCGGGACGGAGAGTCAGGCATTTGTCCCGCAGATTATCGCCAAATCAACGAGCCGCGAAGTGAAGCCGCTTGTCCTGCCGCCACCCAAAGAAAAAGCCCCGCACTGCGGGGCCTTTCCGTATTCCATCAATGCCGCGCGATCAGCGCTTCATCGAACCGAAGAACTCGTCGTTGGACTTGGTGTTCTTCATCTTGTCCAGCAGGAATTCCATCGCCGTCATCTCATCCATCGGATGCAGCAGCTTGCGCAGGATCCAGATCTTCTGCAGCAGCTCCGGCTCGATCAGCAGGTCTTCGCGACGGGTGCCGGAACGGTTGATGTCGATGGCCGGGAACACGCGCTTTTCAGCGATGCGACGGCTCAGGTGCACTTCGCTGTTGCCGGTGCCCTTGAACTCTTCGTAGATCACCTCGTCCATCTTCGAGCCGGTATCGACCAGCGCGGTGGCGATGATGGTCAGGCTGCCACCTTCTTCCACGTTGCGCGCGGCACCGAAGAAGCGCTTGGGGCGATGCAGGGCGTTGGCGTCCACACCGCCGGTCAGCACCTTGCCCGAGCTCGGCACGACGTTGTTGTAGGCGCGCGCCAGGCGGGTGATCGAGTCGAGCAGGATCACCACGTCCTTCTTGTGCTCGACCAGGCGCTTGGCTCGCTCGATGACCATTTCGGCCACCTGCACGTGGCGCGCGGCCGGTTCGTCGAAGGTCGAGCTGATGACCTCGCCGCGCACGGTGCGTTGCATTTCGGTCACTTCTTCCGGGCGCTCGTCGATCAGCAGCACGATCAGGTGCACGTCCGGATGGTTGGTGGTGATGGCCGTGGCCACCTGCTGCATCATCATCGTCTTGCCGGCCTTCGGCTGGGACACGATGAGCGAGCGCTGGCCCTTGCCCTGCGGCGCCATCAGGTCGAGGATGCGGCCGGTGATGTCTTCCGACGAACCGTTGCCACGCTCCAGGGTGAAGCGGCGACGCGGGAACAGGGGGGTCAGGTTCTCGAACAGCACCTTGTTCTTCGACGCTTCCAGCGGCTCACCGTTGATGGTGTCCACGATCGACAGCGCGAAGTAGCGCTCGCCGTCCTTCGGGAAGCGGATGCGGCCGGACAGGTGGTCGCCGGTACGCAGGTTGAAGCGGCGGATCTGGCTGGGCGAAATGTAGGTGTCGTCCGGGCCGGCCAGGTAGCTGGCCTCGGCCGCGCGCAGGAAGCCGAAGCCGTCCGGCAGGATTTCCAGCACGCCGTCGGCGGCAACGCCGTCGCCGTGGCGGGTCAGCACCTTCAGCAGTGCGAAGATCACGTCCTGCTTGCGGGCACGGGCCACGCCTTCGGAAATCTGCAGCTGCTCGGCGATCTCCAGCAGCTTCTGGGCCGGCATGCGCTTGAGGTCGCTCAGCGAATAGACCGGGAAGCCTTCGGGCACGTTGGCGTGCGGGCGCGGTACGAATGGCTGCTGTTCGCCGTTGTCGTTGGGCATGCCGTCGTCGCGGAAGCGACCACCGTTGCCACCGCCGCCGCCACCATTGCGATCACGGTCGCGGCGGTTGCGGAAACGGTCACGGCGGTTGCCCTGGCCCTGCTGGCCCTGCTGGCCCTGCTGGCCCTGCTGGCCCTGCTGGCCGCCCTGGTTGTAGGGGTTCTGGTTCTGGTTCTGCCCGCCACCCTGGTTGTTCTGCTGCGACTGCCGTGGCTGGCCGGATTCGCGGCCCTCGCTCCCTTCGCCGCCGCCACTGCTGGCAGGGGCCTCGGCGGCGGGTGCGCTCGGCGCGGAAGGCGCTGCAGCCGGTGCCGGCGCTTCGGGCGCGGTTGCCAGCGGCAGGGCAGGTTGCGCCGGGGCGGCGCTGGTTTCGGCGGCGGCCGGAGCGGCAGCCTTGGTCACGCGGGCTTTGCGCACGCGCTTTTCGGCGGGCGCTTCAGCGCTACCGGTTTCGGAAGTGTTATCGGACAAGAGCGTTATTCCTCGCTTGAAGGTGCGAGCGCCCGGCTGGGGCGGCGAACATTGGGAATGGGTCTGGAAGAGACTGCGTCCAGAAGATGCGGCACGCGAACGCGGCCGGATATGCCGACACTATCATCGGCCTGCGGCGCCACGCAAGGGTCGCCGGGTACGGTATTCAGTCAGGCGCGGGGGCGCCCGCCCGGCAGCCGTGGAAAACGGCTGCCGGTAACATGCGGGATCAGGCCAGGGCCTTGTCCAGCAGGCCGGCCAGCTGGGCCTTGCCAACGGCACCGATCTGCTCGCCAACCTTTTCGCCGTCCTTGAAGACGACCAGGTAGGGAATCGAACGCACGTGGTACTTGGCGGCCAGGGCGCGGTTGTTGTCCACGTTGACCTTGGCGATCTTGGCGCGGCCCTGGTAGGCATCGGCCAGTTCATCCAGTGCCGGGGCGATCATCTTGCACGGGCCACACCATTCGGCCCAGAAATCGACCAGCACCGGTTCCTTGGAATTCAGTACGGCGCTATCAAAGTCGGCATCGCCGACGTGTACAACCTTGTCGCTCATCTTGGTTTCTCGTCTTGGATTGCACCCGGCCAGGCCGGAGGTGGGTGAACTGGGCCATGCCCGGTGGCGTGACCCTCGTCGTTGCCTCGCGGCCGACTGCCACGGTGCGTTCGGCGGGATGCCTGGACGCTCACGGCCGGCAGTGTACCCCTATCGCAGGGCGGGGACAGGTGCTGGCTGGAACCCAGCGTATCGTGATCGGGGGTGAGCACGGTAGGTCTCCGGTTTCACTGTCCCTGCCTGAAATGGGGGTGCCGGTGCGATAGGCCATGGAGGCCAGCGCCGCTGTTCAAGCGCGGTACTGCGGTGTGAAGAGGGGCGTCTCCCTCTGGTGTGAGACGCTGGGTTCCGGTTTGCCGGCCCGAGTGCGGTAAACTGGGGCATTGTGCGGCGCGCGGACCCGAGGGGTCCCGGCCAGCCCGACCCGCCGCAGGGGCCGCAGTTTGCGACGGAGCCCCAGACAGATTCCAGTGCCGCCGCCCGCAGGCGCGTGGCCATACCAAGACGGACACATGAGCGACAAACCGCTGACCGATTTGACTTTTTCCTCCTTTGATCTGCATCCGGCCCTGCAGGCCGGTCTTGAAGGAGCCGGATTCACCCGCTGCACGCCCATCCAGGCGCTGACCCTGCCGGTCGCGCTGCCCGGTGGCGATGTCGCCGGCCAGGCCCAGACCGGCACCGGCAAGACGCTGGCCTTCCTGGTCGCTGTCGTGAACCGCCTGCTGACCCGCCCGGCACTGGCCGACCGCAAGCCGGAAGACCCGCGCGCACTGATCCTGGCGCCGACCCGCGAACTGGCCATCCAGATCCACAAGGATGCGGTGAAGTTCGGTTCCGAGCTTGGCCTGCGCTTCGCGCTGGTCTATGGCGGCGTGGATTACGACAAGCAGCGCGAGCTGCTGCAGCAGGGCGTGGACGTGATCATCGCCACCCCCGGCCGCCTGATCGACTATGTCAAGCAGCACAAGGTGGTGTCGCTGCACGCCTGCGAGATCTGCGTGCTGGACGAAGCCGACCGCATGTTCGACCTGGGCTTCATCAAGGACATCCGCTTCCTGCTGCGCCGCATGCCCGAGCGCTCCACCCGGCAGACCCTGCTGTTCAGCGCCACCCTGAGCCACCGCGTGCTCGAGCTGGCCTATGAGCACATGAACGAGCCGCAGAAGCTGGTGGTCGAAGCCGAGACCATCACCGCCGCGCGCGTGCGCCAGCGCATCTATTTCCCGGCCGACGAAGAGAAGATCCCGTTGCTGCTGGGCCTGCTGTCGCGCAGCGAAGGCGCGCGCACCATGGTCTTCGTCAACACCAAGGTGTTCGTCGAGCGCGTGGCCCGTTCGCTGGAGCGTGCCGGCTACCGCGTCGGCGTGCTGTCCGGTGACGTGCCGCAGAAGAAGCGCGAGAGCCTGCTCAACCGCTTCCAGAAGGGCCAGCTGGAAATCCTGGTGGCCACCG
This sequence comes from Stenotrophomonas sp. SI-NJAU-1, assembly GCF_020883215.1. Lineage (NCBI taxonomy): Bacteria > Pseudomonadati > Pseudomonadota > Gammaproteobacteria > Lysobacterales > Lysobacteraceae > Stenotrophomonas > Stenotrophomonas sp. SI-NJAU-1. The sequence goes on along the minus strand of NZ_CP086598.1, from coordinate 4,004,569 downwards.
ATGTGGCCGCCCGCGGCCTGCACATCGACGGCATCAAGTACGTCTACAACTACGACCTGCCGTTCGACGCCGAAGACTACGTGCACCGCATCGGCCGTACCGCCCGCCTGGGCGAGGAAGGCGATGCCATCAGCTTCGCCTGCGAGCGCTATGCGATGGGCCTGCCGGACATCGAGGCCTACATCGAACAGAAGATCCCGGTCGAAGCGGTCACCAGCGAGATCCTGACGTCGCTGCCGCGCCCTGAGCGTGCCGCCCCGGCACCGGGCGAGGAAGGCGACGAGAACGAAAGCGTCGGCCAGATCTTCCGCGAAGCACGCGAAGCGCGCGCCGCCGAGGAAGAGCGTCGTGGCGGCGGCCGTAGTGGCGGTCGTTCCGGCAGTGGCGGTGGTGGCCGTGGCGGCCGCGATGGCGAGCGCAGCGGCGAACGCCGTCCGCGTGGCCCGCGCAAGCCGCGCGTGGAAGGTGAGCAGGTTGCTGCCGCCGCAGCCGAGGGTGCGGTGACGGCTGAAGCTGCTGCCGTGCAGGCCCCGCGTCCGCCGCGCGCCGAAGCTGCGCCGGAAGGTGCGGTGGATGGCGAGCGCAAGCCGCGCAAGCGCCGTCGTCGTCGCCACGGCCGTCCGGTCGAGGGCGCCGAAGCTGTGGCAAGCAACGCCGGCAACGGCGCCAGCCCAGTTACCCCGGTGCAGGTGGTGGCCAAGCCGGTGCGTACCAGCGCCGATGCCGGCGACTCGTTCCTGACCCGTATCGGCCGCAAGATCCGCCGGATGCTGTCGGGCAATTAAGCCGGTAGCGCCGGGCCATGCCCGGCGAGCGCAGCGGCCTCCGTCCGGGGCCGCGATGCCGGAAGGTTTTCGCCGGGCATGGCCCGGCGCTACCGATCCGTCGCGCCGGTCCTGCATAATCGGGGCATGAGTGTCCTGCGCTTCGACAATGTCAGCAAACAGTACGCCGGTGGCCACGAAGCCCTGACCGATGTCAGCTTCGAGGTCGCGCCGGGCGAAATGCTGTTCGTCACCGGTCACTCCGGGGCGGGCAAGAGCACCCTGCTCAAGTTGATCCACCTGGACGAGCGGCCCAGCCGCGGCGCGGTGATGTTCGACGAGCGCAACCTGCTGAAGGTGCGCGGCGGTGATGTGCCGCGGCATCGACGCGCGGTCGGCGCGGTCTACCAGGACCACCGCCTGCTGATGGACCGCTCCATCGCCGAGAACGTGGCCCTGCCGCTGATCCTGCGCGGTACCCGCCGTGGCGACATCAACAAGCGCGTGCGTTCGGTGCTCGAGCGCATGGGCCTTGGCCACCGCGAGAAGGCGCTGCCCTCGCAGCTGTCGGCCGGTGAGCAGCAGCGCGTCGGCATCGCCCGGGCGATCGTCGGCGAGCCCAAGCTGCTGGTGGCCGACGAGCCGACCGGCAACCTCGATCCCACCCTGGCGGCCGAGATCATGTCCCTGTTCGCCGAGCTGCCCGCACGCGGCACCAGCGTGCTGGTGGTCAGCCATGACCTGCCGCTGCTGCGCCACATGCGCAAGCGCGTGCTGATCCTCGACCACGGCCGGCTGGTGGACGACATCTCGCCGCAGGATCTGGCGGAGTAACCATGGCCAAGAACGAAAACACCGAAGCTGCTGCGCCGTCGCGCCTGGGCGTGTGGTTCCAGCATCACGTGCACAGCGTGGTGTTCAGCCTCGGCCGTGCGTGCCGCAAACCGTGGGCGACGCTGCTGACCGTGATGGTCATGGCGCTGGCCCTGGCGCTGCCGCTGGGCCTGTCGATCGCGCTGGACAACCTCAAGCAGTTTGCCGGCAGCGTGCAGCAGTCGCGCGACATCAATGTCTTCCTGAAGGCGGACGTCGACGGCCCGGGTGCGTTGCGCCTGGCCGGTGAACTACGCGATCGCCCGGACGTGGCCAGTGTCACCGTGCGCACGCCGGAACAGGGCCTGGAGGAACTGCGCCAGGCCGGCCTCGGCGAAGCCATCGACGCACTCAACGACAACCCATTGCCCTCGCTGCTGGTGGTCACCCCCGGCCAGGGCCAGGACGATGCACGGCTGGCACGCGCGCTGGAAAGCCTGCCCGGTGCCGACCTGGTGCAGCACGACGCCCTGTGGCGGCAGCGCCTGGATGCCTGGCTCGCGTTTGGTGCGCGGCTGGTGCAGGTGCTGTCGGTGCTGCTCGGCGCCGGTGCCGCGCTGGTGGTCGGCAACACCGTGCGCCTGGACATCCAGGCCCGCCGCGAGGAAATCGGCGTGCTGCAGCTGCTCGGCGCCAGCGATGGTTTCATCCGCCGCCCGTTCCTGTACCTGGGCGCCTGGTATGGCCTGGGCGCCGGTGCGGTCGCGCTGGGCCTGATCGGTATTGCCGGTGCCGCCCTGCGCGCGCCGCTGGCCGAGCTGTCGCGCAGCTACGGCAGCCCGTTCGTGCTGCATGGCCTGGACCTGCTGCATGGCAGCCTGGTGCTGCTTGGCACCTTGTTGCTGGGCTGGCTGGGTGCATGGCTGGTGACCGGCCACTTCCTCCGCCAGACCCGCCCGACCGACACCTGAGACCGGCATGCAACCGCAAGCGCTGAAGCACCTTGAAGGGCCCGCGACGCGGGTGATGGTGGTTGACGGCTCCAAGCTGGTGCGCAAGCTGATCGCCGACGTCCTGCAGCGCGATCTGCCGGGCGTGGAGGTGATTGGCTGCGACAGCATCGAAGACGCACAGCATGCGCTGGCGCAGGGGCCGGTCGATCTGGTCACCACCTCGTTGACCCTGCGCGATGGCGACGGCCTGGCGCTGGCGCGGATGGTGCGCGAAGCGGCAGGGCAGGCCTATGTGCCGGTGATCGTGGTCTCCGGCGACGCCCAGCAGCACCTGGAGCAGCGCCGCTTCACCGAGTACGTCACCGACTACTTCGACAAATCGCTGGGCCACGAGGCCCTGGCGACCTTCGTGCGCGGCTACGTGCAGCCGCAGACCATTCCCGGCGCGACCATCCTCTACATCGAGGACAGCCGGGTGGTGGCCGAGGCGACCAAGCGCATGCTCGAGCGCCAGCAGCTCAACGTGATGCATGTGGTCAGCGCCGAAGAAGCGTTTACCCTGCTCACCGCCGAATCGCTGGGGCGCAGCCGCCATCGCATCGACTTGGTGCTGACCGATGTGACCCTGAAGGGAGAGCTGAGCGGCCGCGACGTGGTGCAGCGCGTGCGCGTGGACTTCGGCTACGGCAAGCGTCGCCTGCCGGTGCTGGTGATGACCGGCGATGGCAATCCGCACAACCAGACCGGCCTGCTGCAGGCTGGCGCCAACGATCTGGTGCTGAAGCCGATCGAAGAGCGCCTGCTGATCACCAAGGTGCTGTTCCAGCTGCGGCTGGCCCGGTTGAATGATGGACCCCTGTTGCGATGACGTGTTGCGATGATCGATGAAGTAGTGGACACCCCGGCGATCCAGCTGGAACCGAGCTGGAAGCAGCGTGTGGGCGATTACCTGCTGCAGCCGCAGATGCGCGAGCTGTCCAGCTTCCTGCGGCAGCGCAAGGCCAGCGGTGCGGCGGTGTTCCCGCCTGGACCGCAGATCTTCGCCGCCTTTGATGCGACCCCGTTCGATCAGGTGAAAGTGGTCATCCTCGGCCAGGACCCGTACCACGGCCGTGGGCAGGCCCATGGCCTGAGTTTCTCGGTGCAGCCGGGCGTGCCGGTGCCGCCGTCGTTGTTGAACATCTACAAGGAAATCGAGGGGGACCTCGGTATAGCCCGCCCGGACCACGGCTGCCTGATCCCGTGGGCGCAGCGCGGCGTGCTGCTGCTCAACGCGGTGCTGACGGTGGAAGAGGGCAAGGCCGGTGCGCACCAGGGGCGCGGGTGGGAAGGCTTCACCGACCATGTGGTGGACGTGTTGAACCGTGAGCGCGAGGGCCTGGTGTTCATGCTCTGGGGCGCCTACGCGCAGCAGAAGGGCAAGGTGATCGATAGCGGCCGCCATCGGGTGCTGAAAGCACCGCATCCTTCGCCGCTGTCGGCCCACCGTGGCTTCCTCGGCTGCCGTCATTTCTCGATGGCCAACGAGTACCTGCAGCGCCGTGGCCAGGCGCCGATCGACTGGTCGCTGCCGCCGCGGGCGACGCTGGCGCCATCGGCCTGAACGGCGGGCAACGCTGCCCGGTGTCGAACGGGTAAAACCACCGCCCGTTCAGCTGCCTTTGACCTGGAAAGGCCCGGTTTTCCTGGCTAGTGGGTTGAATTGCAAGGGATTGTGTATCCCGAAAAGCGCGCTCGCCACTGTCATCAAATCGCGCTACGGTAGGCTTCTGTTTGGGACCAGTGTTTCATCAGTGGAATGCTGGAACTTTTTCCTCCTTTAGCAGTCCAAATCCCGGACTGCTAAGATGGGTGCCTATGAGCCAGAACACCTCTACTGCCCTTGTGGCAAACAATCTGCCGATTCCCAGTGCGCTCGGTTCGCTGGACGCCTATATCGGTGCCGTGCACCAGATCCCGGTGCTGTCGGTCGATAACGAACAGGACCTGGCCCGTCGCTTCCGCGACGGCAACGATCTGGACGCTGCCCGTGAGCTGGTGCACTCGCACCTGCGCTTCGTGGTGCACGTGGCCCGCGGTTACAACGGCTACGGCCTTGCGCTGGGCGACCTGATCCAGGAAGGCAACATCGGCCTGATGAAGGCGGTCAAGCGCTTCGACCCCGACATGGGCGTGCGCCTGGTGTCCTTCGCCGTGCATTGGATCCGTGCCGAAATGCACGAGTTCATCCTGAAGAACTGGCGCATCGTGAAGGTCGCCACGACCAAGGCGCAGCGCAAGCTGTTCTTCAACCTGCGCAAGTCGAAGAAGCGCCTGGGCTGGATGAACGCGGCCGAAGTCAGCGCAGTGGCCAAGGACCTGAACGTGTCCGAGCGCGAGGTGCTGGAAATGGAGTCGCGCCTGTCCGGCCGCGATATCGGTTTCGATGCCCCGACCGATGAGGACAACGACCACGCGCCGCCGTCGCCGGCTGCGTATCTGGTGGCCAATGACGAAGATCCGTCGATGGCCTACGAGCGCGAGGACAGCGAAGACAACCAGATGCAGCTGCTGCGCGAAGGCCTGGCGGAACTGGATGCGCGTTCGCGCGACATCATCCGCCGCCGTTGGCTGGATGCGGACAGCAAGGTGACGCTGCAGGAGCTGGCGGACGAGTACGGCGTATCGGCCGAGCGTATCCGCCAGGTTGAAGCGAACGCGCTGAAGAAGATGAAGGCGCTGTTCACCGCATAAGGCGGCGAAGCGTTTGAGTAATGGAAAGGCCCGGCATTGCCGGGCCTTTTTTTTCCTGCTGGATCCACGCATGGCGTGGATCTACTTCGCGATCCAGTAGATCCACGCCACGCGTGGATCAGCGCGGTCTCAGATTTCCCGCGCGATCGCGCGCCAGCCGATGTCGGTGCGGTGGAACTCGTTGGCCCAGGTCACCTTCGCCACGCCCGCGTACGCGTTCGCCTGCGCCTCGCGCACGCTGTCGCCCAGCGCTGCCACACAGAGCACGCGGCCACCGGCGCTGAGCACCTGGCCCTGCGCATCCAGCGTCGTTCCTGCATGGAACACCTTGGCCGTTGCCGGCACATCATCCAGGCCGGAGATCACCTCGCCGGTGATCGGCGAGTCCGGGTACGGCCTGGCGGCCAGCACCACGCCCAGTGACGGGCGCGGATCCCACTGCGCATCCACCTGGTCCAGGCGGCCATCGATGGCCGCGTCCACAAGGTCGACCAGGTCCGACTGCAGGCGCAGCATCACCGGCTGGGTTTCCGGGTCGCCGAAACGCACGTTGAACTCGATCACCTTCGGCGCGCCGCTGGCATCGATCATCAGGCCGGCGTAGAGGAAGCCAGTGAACGGGATGCCGTCGGCGATCATGCCCTGCACGGTCGGGTTCACCACCTCGCGCATCACGCGGGCGTGCACGTCCGGGGTGACCACCGGGGCCGGCGAGTACGCACCCATGCCGCCGGTGTTCGGACCGGTGTCGCCGTCGCCGACGCGCTTGTGATCCTGCGAGGTGGCCATCGGCAGTGCATGCACGCCATCGACCATCGAAATGAAGCTGGCCTCCTCACCGTCGAGGAATTCCTCGATCACCACGCGCGCGCCGGCATCGCCGAAGGCGTTGCCCGAAAGCATGTCGCGCACCGCGTCTTCGGCTTCGGCGAGGGTCATCGCCACGATCACACCCTTGCCGGCGGCCAGGCCGTCGGCCTTGACCACGATCGGTGCGCCCTTCTCGCGCAGGTAGGCCAGTGCCGGCTCGATCTCGGTGTGCACCGAATAGAACGCGGTGGGGATGTTGTGGCGTGCCAGGAAATCCTTGGCGTAGGCCTTGCTGCCTTCCAGCTGCGCGGCCGCCGCCGTCGGCCCGAAGATGCGCAGGCCGGCAGCGCGGAAGCGGTCGACCACGCCGGCCACCAGCGGCACTTCCGGGCCGACCACGGTCAGCGCCACGCTTTCGGCCTGGGCCAGGGCGAGCAGGCCATCGATGTCGGTGACCTTCACCGCCACGTTGCGGCACTTGTCTTCGTTGGCGGTGCCGGCATTGCCGGGCGCCACGAGCACTTCAGTGACACGGGAGGACTGGGCCAGCTTCCATGCCAGGGCGTGTTCGCGGCCGCCAGAGCCGATGACAAGTACGTTCATCACGAGATTCCAGATTGCGTGGGAAGGGAAGTTCGAGGTCCCCGGCGGCGCGTGTGCGTCATTCGCAGCCTTCGCGTCGCAGTGATTCGGGGAAGGAGTAGGTCCAGGACTTCGGGTCCAGGGTGAAGCGGTGCTCCTGACGCACCCGCTTGCCGCCGCAGGTGTTGCCGGATTCCTCGATCAGCAGTGGCCAGATGCGCGCACTGCGGTCGCTGTCGTCGAAACGCAGCGCGAAATCGATGCTGAAGCGGCGGGTGCGGCAGTCTTCGGCGGCATCGGGATCGGCGGCCGCATCGACGTTCTCGCATTCGTACTGGGCGTCGTTGTCGATGTGGCTGCGCACGTTGCCGGTGCTGGTCAGGCCTTTCGGGCCCGGCAGCACCAGGGTCTGCGAGAGCAGCGAGAAGCCCTGGCCGAACCAGCCATCCTCGACGCGGAAGCCGTAGAAATCGCTGCCGGCGCGGATGATGCTGGCGGTGCCGGGCTGGCCACCACTGCCGAAGCGCTCGCCGGTCAGCTCGCTGGTTATCCCGAAGCCATCGCCCTTGGGCTGCAGCACGAAGAACTCGATCGTTCCCGGGTCGATATGCGCGCCATCGACCAGCGCACCACACACCGCCAGCAGCTGCTGCCAGCTGTCGCCGGTCACCACCGGCTGCTCGGCGCAGACCTGCCAGTCGATCGCGCGCGTTTCATCGTCCTGGGTCCAGCTGCCGCGCCATTGGCCGGAAAGCTTGGCGTCCTTGCCGTAACGCCCGGTCAGGAAGGCCTGCAGACGCGCGGTGCGACTGACATGCGCCGCCGGTTCGCTGGCGGCGGGCTTTGCCGCATCTGCCTGCGGGGCAGGTGCGGGCTCGGCAGCCGGCTTGCAGCCGGCCAGCAGGGTCGTGCCAGCGAAGGCGAGCACGGCAAGCGGTTTCAAAGAGACGGCAGACATCCGTGTCGCTCCAGCAATCAGTGGCGGAAGTGGCGGACGCCGGTGAACACCATGGCCAGGCCATGTTCGTCGGCGGCGGCGATCACTTCAGCATCGCGCATAGAACCGCCCGGCTGGATCACTGCCTTGATGCCGGCGGCGGCAGCGGCATCGATGCCATCGCGGAACGGGAAGAACGCATCGGAGGCCATCACCGAACCTTCGACCACCAGGTTCGCATCGGCCGCCTTGATACCGGCAATGCGTGCGGAGTACACGCGGCTCATCTGGCCGGCACCCACGCCGATGGTGCGGTTGTCCTTGGCGTAGACGATTGCGTTGGACTTGACGAACTTGGCGACCTTCCAGGCGAACAGCAGGTCGGTGAACTGCTTGTCGGTCGGTGCAAGCTTGCTGACCACCTTCAGTTCGTCGCGGGTCATGCCGCGGTTGTCCGACGACTGCAGCAGCAGGCCCGAGCCCACGCGCTTGTTGTCGAAGTTGTTCAGGCCGTCGCCGTGCGGGATGCGCAGCACGCGCACGTTGGCCTTCTTCTGCGCGTATTCCAGCGCGGCCGGCTCGTAGTCCGGCGCAATCAGGACTTCAACGAACTGGCGGTCCAGGATCACCTGCGCGGTGGCTGCATCGAGCGGCTTGTTGAAGGCGATGATGCCGCCGAAGGCGCTGGTCGGGTCGGTGGCGTAGGCCAGCTCGTAGGCATCGCCGTTGCCGGCGCCAACGGCCACGCCGCACGGGTTGGCATGCTTGACGATGACACAGGCCGGCGCGTCGAACTGGCGCACGCATTCCCAGGCTGCATCGGCATCGGCCAGGTTGTTGTAGCTCAGCTCCTTGCCCTGCAGCTGCTGGAAGGTGGCCAGCGTGCCCGGCACCGGATGCAGGTCGCGATAGAACGCGCCGCTCTGGTGGGGGTTTTCGCCGTAGCGCAGGTCCATCACCTTCACGAAGGTGGAATTCATCTGCGCCGGGTATTCGGCGCGCACCGGCACGGCGGCGTCGGTGGCGGTGACCGCCGACAGGTAGTTGCTGATCGCCGCGTCGTACTGGGCAACGCGGTTGAATGCGGCCACCGAGAATGCGAAACGGGTGCCGGCCGACAGCTGGCCGTCGTTGGCATCCAGCGAGGCCAGCAGTTCGGCGTACTGCGACGGGTCGGTGGCCACCGCCACGCGGGCGAAGTTCTTGGCCGCCGAGCGCAGCATCGCCGGGCCGCCGATGTCGATGTTCTCCACCGCGTCGGCCAGGGTGCAGTCGGCCTTGGCAGTGACCGATTCGAACGGGTACAGGTTCAGCACCAGCAGGTCGATGGCACCGATACCGTGCTCGGCCATCACCGCGTCGTCCAGGCCGGAGCGGCCCAGCAGGCCGCCATGCACCATGGGATGCAGGGTCTTGACCCGGCCATCCATCATTTCCGGGAAGCCGGTGACCTCGGCGACGTCCTTCACGGCCAGGCCCGCATCGCGGATCGCCCTGGCGGTACCGCCGGTGGACAGCAGCTCCACGCCGCGTGCAGCTAGCGCGGTGGCCAGCTCGACCAGGCCGGTCTTGTCGGAAACGGAGAGGAGGGCCCGGCGGACGGGCAACAGATCAGCAGTCATGGGGACAGGGCAATCGGCAGCGGAGCGGGGCCGATATTGTAGGCGGTGGGGGCCGGTGGCGGGCGCTGGTGGGGGAAATTGGCCGGTGCCGACTCCTGTCCTGGTCCGCCCGGCAGCACCTGCATGGGCCGGCATTGGGCGTAATTCGATATGTGGCGCTGTCGCAATCAGGTAGGCTGTGCCCGCACTGCCAAGGATTAGCGGGTTCAGATCGTGTCGATCTACGCATTGAAAGGACGTTTCCAGGACCTGCTGCGTCCGGCCGTACACGGCCTGTACCGCATGGGGATCACCGCCAACACGGTGACCGTGGCTGCGGCCGTGGTCTCGCTGCTGGTGGCCGCTGCGGTGTGGTGCTGCGCTCCCACCCAGCCGCTGCTGTATCTGGCCCTGCCGCTGTGGATGCTGCTGCGCATGGCCCTCAACGCCGTCGACGGCATGCTGGCCCGCGAATTCGGCCAGCAATCGCGGCTGGGCGCTTATCTGAACGAGGTGTGCGATGTGATCGCCGACGCGGCGCTGTACCTGAGCCTGCTCAGCGTACCGGGCGTGCGCCCCGAGGCACTGTGGCTGCTGGCCTGGGCCGCCGCGCTGAGCGAGTACGCCGGCGTGCTGGGCCTGATGGTCGGCGCCAGCCGCCGCTATGACGGCCCGATGGGCAAGAGCGACCGTGCGTTCGTGATCGGCGTGCTGGGCCTGCTGCTGGCGTTTGCCTGGGCAGGCGCGACCGTGGTCAGCGCGGTCGCCGCACTGGCCGCACTGCTGTGTGGGGTGACGGTGGTCCGTCGCGTACGCCAGGGATTGAAGGAAGCCGCGGCGATATCGCAGCGGTAGGCACAACACGATTACACGCCCTATCCATACGGAGATTGCATGCGTCAGGCGCAGGAACGGGAATTCCACAGCTTCGACCAGGTACCGCTGTTCTACCGGTATTGGCCGAGCACCACGGCAACCACGCCGGCCAAGGCCATCGTGCTGCTGCATCGCGGCCATGAACACTCCGGCCGGGTCACCCATCTGGTCGACGAGCTGGACCTGCCCGACACCGCGTTCTTCGCGTGGGATGCGCGCGGCAATGGTCGCTCGCCCGGCACGCGCGGCGACGCACCGGGCTTCCCGGCGCTGGTGCGCGACCTGGACAGCTTCATCGCCCACATCAGTGCCGAGCATGGCATCGCGGTGGAGGACATCGTGGTGATCGCGCAGAGCGTGGGGGCGGTGGTTGCCGCCACCTGGGTGCATGACTATGCGCCGCGGCTGCGCGCGCTGGTGATGGCTTCGCCGGCATTCAAGGTGAAGCTGTACGTGCCATTCGCACGCGCTGGACTGGCGCTGATGCAGAAACTGCGCGGCAACTTCTTCGTCAACAGCTACGTCAAGCCGCAGTGGCTGACCCACGACCCGGCACGGGTGGAAAGCTACCGCACCGATCCGCTGATCACCCGGCCGATCTCGGTGCGCGTGCTGCTGGGCCTGTACGAAGCGGCCGACCGCATCGTGGCCGACGCGCAGGCGATCAGCGTGCCGGTGCAGTTGCTGGTATCGGGCTCGGACTTCGTGGTGCACCGTGGCCCGCAGGACCGCTTCTACGAACGCCTGTCCAGCCCGATCAAGGAGCGCGTGCACCTGCCGGGCTTCTTCCACGACACCCTCGGCGAGCGTGACCGTGCACCGGCGTTGGCGCGTATCCGCAGCTTCATCCAGGCACGCTTTGCCGAACCGCTGCAGGAGCTGTCGCGGCGCGATGCGCATCGGCATGGCCCGACCTTCGAGGAATCGGAGATCCTGTCGTGGCCACCGGAGCGCAACAGCCTGGCCGACCTGCGTTGGCGCGTGGTGCGCGGTGGCCTGCGTTTCGGCGGCACGCTGTCGGAGGGCATCGCGCTGGGACTGCAGACCGGCTTCGATTCGGGCAGCACGCTGGACTACATCTACCGTGATGAGGCGCGGGGCAAGGGCCCGCTGGGCCGGATGGTCGACCGCAACTATCTGGATGCGATCGGTTGGCGCGGCATCCGCGTGCGCGGCAAGCACCTGCAGGAACTGCTGCGCGATGCCGCCCAGCGACTGCGCGGGCAGGGCGCGCCGGTGCGCGTGCTGGACGTGGCGGCCGGCCATGGCCGTTACGTGCTGGAAGCACTCGGCCAGGGCGAACAGCGTGCCGACCACATCGTGCTGCGCGATTTCAGCGATCTGAATGTAACGCAGGGCAAGGCCTTGATCGAGCGCCTCGGCGCGGCCGACATCGCCCGCTTCGAACAGGGCGATGCGTTCGATCCGGTGCAGCTGGCAGCAGTGGAACCGGCGCCGACGCTGGCGGTGGTATCCGGCCTGTACGAACTGTTCCCGGACAACGATGCGGTGCTGCGTTCACTGCAGGGCATCGCTGCGACGGTGCCGGTGGGCGGTTACCTGGCCTACACCGGGCAGCCGTGGCATCCGCAGCTGGAGTTCATCGCGCGTGCGTTGACCAGCCATCGTGGTGGCGCGGCGTGGGTGATGCGCCGCCGTACCCAGCACGAGATGGACGAACTGGTGCGCCTGGCCGGCTTCCAGAAGGTGGCCCAGCGCATCGATGACTTCGGCATCTTCACCGTATCGCTGGCACGACGGATCGCGTGATGGCGACGCTGGCGGCAACCGCATCACCCAGCGAGGCGCGCCCCTGGCGGCGCGCCCTGCTGTGGCTGGCCCTGCTCGGTCCGTTCTTCTTCGCCAGCTATGGCTTCGCCAACTGGATGGCCGGCCGCCATGCCCAGCTGCCGGTGATGGCATTTGCCTGGGAGGCGCGGATTCCGTTCGTGCCGTGGACGATCGTGCCGTACTGGTCGATCGACCTGTTCTATGCGATCTCGTTCTTCCTGTGCCGGCGCCGGCTGGAGCTGGACCGGCACGCACTGCGCCTGCTCAGCGCGCAGGTGATCGCGGTGGCGTGCTTCCTGTTGTGGCCGTTGCGCTTCAGCTTCGAACGGCCGGAAATCGGCGGTGTGTTCGGCTGGTTGTTCGACGTGCTGCTGGGCTTCGACAAGCCATTCAACCAGGCGCCGTCGCTGCATATCGTGCTGCTGATCGTGCTGTGGGTGAAGTTCGCGCAGTACCTGCACGGGGTCTGGCGGCTGGTGCTGCATGTGTGGGCGCTGCTGATCGGCATTTCGGTGCTGACCACGTTCCAGCATCACTTCATCGACATTCCCACCGGGCTGCTGGCGGGCTGGTTGTGCGTGTGGCTGTGGCCGGAGCAGGGCACGCCGCCGTTGCGCGCCTGGCAGGCTGCCGGTGACCCGAAGCGTTGGCGGCTGGCCGCGCTGTATGTGTCGGGTGCCGGCCTGCTGCTGGTGCCGGTGGTGATGCTGCGCGGCACCGCATTGTGGCTGCTGTGGCCCGTGGTGTCGTTGCTGCTGGTGTCGCTGGCCTATGCCGGGCTGGGCACGGCGGTGTTCCAGAAGCGCGCCGATGGCCGGTTGACGATGGCCGCGCGCTGGCTGCTGGCACCGTACCTGGGTGCGGCGTGGATCAACTCGCGGCTGTGGACGCGCCGCGCGCCGCAGCCGGTGCCGGTCGTCGACGCTGTCTGGCTGGGGCGCCTGCCAGGTACCGCACTGCCGGCACCGCTGGTGGGCGTGGTCGACACCTGTGCGGAGCTGTCCTGCCGCGCGCCGGGAGCAGCGTACGCCAGCGTGCCGATGCTGGACCTGGTGGTGCCCTCGGCGGCGCAGCTGCGCGCCGCGGCAGATGCCATTGAACGCCTGCGCGGGCATGGCCCCGTCCTGGTCTGCTGTGCGCTGGGGTACTCACGTAGCGCGGCCAGCGTGGCGACCTGGTTGCTGCGCACCGGCCGTGCGCGCGATGTGGCCGACGCGGTGTCGATCGTGCGTGGCGCGCGGCCGTCGATCGTGCTGCATGACGTTCATCTACAGGTGATCGCGGCCGCTGCCGCGCAGGAGACCATTGCATGAGCGCCGTGCCCGATCTGCCGATGATGCATCTGCTGCTGCGCCAGGGGCGATTGCCTGCCGCGTTGTCGCTGGGCCTGCTGCTGGTGGCCCTGTTGCTGCTGGGCATCGAGCCGGGGCTGGCGATGTTCGCCGCTGGCCTGCTGCTGCTGAGCCTGGTGGCAGGCGTTCTGCAGGCGTACTACGCGGTGCGGGTACAGTTGGACGCCAGCCTGCTGCGCCTGCTGCAGCGCGAGGGCTTGCAGGGTGAAGACGCAGCGCAGCGGGTGGACCAGGCGCTGCACACCGCTGGCCTGCGCAGGCTGGAAGCACAGGCGCCGACGCGTGGCTGGGATGCGCGCTGGACCGGCATGCGGCGTCTGCTGATGCGCCAGTACGCCGCCACGCTGCTGCAGTTCGCTGCGTTGCTGCTGGCCGTGCTGTGGCCGCAGACCTGACCGGAGGTGCCAATGTTCGCTGAACTGATCGCCCGCGCCTGCAGCGCGGCCATCCATGTGGTGACCGGCGCACGCGCGCTGTGGGTCGGCTGCGCGCCGTCCAGCGAGCACCGCGTGTACTACGGCAACCATGCCAGTCATGGTGATTTCGTGCTGATCTGGTCGTCGATGCCGCCGGCGCTGCGGCGCCAGGTGCGGCCGGTCGCCGCCGCCGAGTACTGGCAGCGCGATGGCCTGCGTCGCTACCTGATCGACGCGGTGTTCAATGGCGTGCTGGTCGAACGCGAGGCCGGCAACCGCCACCAGGATCCGCTGCAGGTGCTGCGTGACGCGGTGGACGAGGGCTGTTCGTTGATCCTGTTCCCGGAAGGCACGCGCAACATCGGTGATGAGCCGCTGCTGCCGTTCAAGAGCGGCATCTACCACCTGGCCCGGCAACGCCCGGAGCTGGAGTTCGTACCGGTGTGGATCGACAACCTCAAGCGGGTGATGCCGAAAGGGCGTTTCCTGCCGCTGCCGCTGCTGTGCACGGCAACCTTCGGTACGCCGCTGCGGCTGCAGGCCGATGAGGACAAGGCGGCGTTCCTGGCACGCAGCCGGCAGGCGCTGCTGGCCTTGGCCCCGAACGGAGGCCGTGCATGAGCTTCATGATCGATGTGTCCGGCGATCTTGCCGCGCGCAGCGTGGGCCAGCAGACAGGGCTGCTGTTCGCGGGCGTAGGCGCGGTGTTGGTGCTGGCCACGCTGGTGTCCGAAACCCTGCGCTGGCGCCAGCGTGGACAGCCCAGCGCGGTGATCGCCAACCTGGTCTCGCGCATCCGCGCGTGGTGGGTGATGGCCATCGTGGTCGGGCTGGCGCTGTTCTTCGGGCGCGCCGGAGTGATCGTGCTGTTCGCCATCATCTCGCTGTTCGCACTGCGCGAATTCATCACCCTGGCGCCAACACGATCAGGTGACTACTACGCGTTGCTGGCCGCGTTCTACATCGTGCTGCCGTGGCAGTACTACCTGGTGTGGATCGACTGGTATGGCATGTACACGCTGTTGATCCCGGTGTACGCGTTCCTGTTCCTGCCGATCCTGGCCACCATCGGTGGTGACACCACCCACTACCTGGAGCGCACGTCGAAGGTGCAGTGGGGCCTGATGATCTGCGTGTTCTGCATCTCGCACGTGCCGCTGCTGCTGAACCTGCGAGTGCCGGGCTACGATCCGGCGCGCAACGTGCTGCTGTTCGCCTTCCTGGTGATCGTAGTGCAGTCGTCGGACGTGCTGCAGTACATCTGGGGCAAGCTGCTGGGCAAGCACCTGATCGCGCCGAAGCTGTCGCCGTCGAAGACGGTGGAAGGCTTCGTGGGCGGCGTGCTCTGTGCCAGCGCGTTGGGCGCCGCGCTCTGGTGGATCACCCCGTTCACGCCGCTGCAGGCGTTCGGCCTGTCGCTGCTGATCAACCTGATGGGGTTCTGGGGCGGCCTGGTGATGTCGGCGATCAAGCGCGACCGCGGCATCAAGGACTGGGGCAACATGATCGAGGGCCATGGCGGCATGCTCGATCGGCTGGATTCAGTGTGCTTCGCCGCCCCGGTGTTCTTCCACGTGGTGCGTTACTACTGGAAGGCGGGAGGTGGCGGGTGATTCCGCCGGCGGGCCATCCACGCATGGCGTGGATCTACCAGAGCCGGTAGTGCCGGCCGCTGGCCGGCAACCCCATGAACGATGACAGCGTGTTGCGGTTGCCTGCCAGCGGCCGGCATTACCCCTGCTGCGTTTACGCGCTGATGCCGTATTCCTTCAGCTTCTTGCGCAGGGTGGCGCGGTGGATGCCCAGCATCGCCGCTGCGCGGCTCTGGTTGCCTTCGCAGTGGTTGAGCACTTCCACGAACAGTGGAATCTCCATCTCGCGCAGTACGATCTCGTAGACATCGTCCGCATCGCAGCCATCGAGGTCGCGCAGGTAACGGCGCACGGACTGGGCCACATGTTCGCGCAGCGGTGGCCGGGCAGCGCCACGACTGTTGTCAGGACGAGAAAGGACAGCGTTCAAGGGGGTTCCCGATCTGGTTGGTCCATGCACGCGGGGCGCCGGACCGGATGAGGTGATGGCGGTCAGTCTAGCGCGAGCGTGCCCGGCCTGCCACGGCCGGACGGTCAGGCCCAGGTCAAAGGAACTCGAAGGTGAATGCGACCGTGGATGCGGCGGGCTCCTGCACGCGGAAGGCGATGCGTGCGCTTTGGCCCGGTTCCAGAGGGGCCGCGCCCGGGTTTTCGCCGAGGTACTGCGCTGGTGCGAACACGCCGGTGCCGATCACACGACCATCGGCATCGGACAGCGACAGGCGCAGGTCCGGCCAGGCCTGCGGCCAGCGCGCGTCGTTGCGGATGCTGGCCTGGATCTGCAGCACGCCGGGCTGGGCCGGCAACGGGCGGATTTCACGGCTGGTCATGGTCAATGCAGTGGGCTCGCGCCAAGCGGGCAGCTCGCAGCGCAGCACGCTGCACAGCGCACTGATCCACGGCCGGGTACCGGCATCGGCGGCCAGCCGTGCACGGTCGGCAAGCACGCTCTGCAGCAACAGCAGCAGCGCCAGCGCGGCCACCAGCAGCCAATGCCAGCGAGGGGTGGGCAGCGCCCGCGGGCGCACGCCAAGGAAGCTGGGCGCATCGGCGGCGGTGACAACGATGCCGGGTCTGGCAGTGAAGTCCGGCTCGATGATTGGATCAGCGGCGGCCACCGGTTCTGTTTCGGTTGCCGCCACGATGTCCGTTGCCGGGTCGATGTCCTCGATCACCGGCGCTGCATCGCTCGGCCCCGGTTCGCGCGGTTCCGTGGCTTCAGGCGCGGCATCACGTCCCGGCGCGGTGCGCAGGAACGTGGCCAGGGGACGGCGCGGTGGGTTCGGCTCGGACATGCTCAGGGCGCGGGCTCGGATCCAGCGGTCATTCAACCACGATCAGGCGCGGCGTACGCCGGTGATGCGCATCCAGTCGCCATCCTGGGTGGCCTGCAGGTCGTCGAACCACGCCGCATAGCGCTGCAGCAGTTCGTCTTCCTGGCCATGCAGGATGCCCGACAGGGCGATGCGACCACCGCTGGCGACACGGGCGGCCAGCAGTTCGGCCAGTGCATCCAGCGCGGAGGCCAGGATGTTGGCGACCACGATCGGGTAGGTGGCGACCGGTTCGTCCTGCGGCAGGTACACCTGCATGCGTGCCTGTTCGCCGTTGCGTTCGGCATTGTCGGCGGTGGCGATCAGCGCCTGCGGGTCGTTGTCCACGCCGATGGCCTGGGCGGCACCGAGCTTCAGCGCGGCCAGGGCGAGAATGCCCGAACCACAGCCGAAGTCGAGCACGCGCTGGCCCTGCAGCTGGCCATCAACGGCCAACTGGTCCAGCCAGCGCAGGCACAGCGCGGTGGTCGGGTGGGTGCCCGAGCCGAAGGCCAGGCCCGGGTCGAGGCGCACGATGGCGGCGTCGGTGGCCTGCGCGGCTTCCGGCAGCTCGTGGTTCCACGGCACGATCCAGGTACGGCTGCCGAAGTCCATCGGCTGGAACTGGTCCAGCCACGCGCGCTCCCAGTCTTCGTCTTCCACGGCGCGGAAGCTGCCGTTGCTCCAGTCCAGCTCCGGGTCGAACGCTTCCAGCGCGGCCAGCAGCAGCAAGGCGTTGCTGTCGGCCGGGAACAGCGCGCTGAGCACCAGGGTGTCCCACAGCGGGGTCTCGCCCACGCCGGGTTCGAGGATGGCCTGCTCGTTGCTGGTGTCGGCTTCGGCATCAAGCAGGGTCACCGCCAGCGCGCCCACATCCTCCAGCGCATTCTCATAACGGGGCTGGGTGGCTTCGGTACAACGCAGGGTCAGTTCCAGGAACGGCATGGCGGTGAGGGCAATCGCGGGAAAGGGGGCCATGCTAGACCATCGGGGCGTCTCCGTATGCCTTGAGATGAACGAAACCGGTTCAGACAGGCCTCACGGGCCTTGCTAAACTCGGCGCTTTCCTGTGCGCCGTACCGCCGACCGTTGCCGATGGCTTTCGCCCCGACCCTGAAAACCTGGTTGCTCGTCCTGCCGGCCGTGGCCGTGCTGGGCGTGGCCGGTTATCGGGCCAACGGCCACAGTCGGGCCATGGACGCGCATGTCGACGTGCCGCTGGCCACCCAGGCCGGCGATGCACAGGGCGCGCTGGCACCGGTGATGCCCGAAGCGCTGGCACGCCGCCTCGCGGCTTTCGAACGTGGCACCGCGCTGCCGTCGGGCCTGCCGCTGGATATCCGCGCCGACATCGAAAGTGCCACTGATCTGTACGCCTACGCACAGCGCCTGCGCGTGCAGGCCGACCAGGGCAACCACGAGGCGCGCTGGATGCTCAGCCGGGTCTACGACTACTGCGCGCAGTACGCCGTTGACCCGGGCGGCTACCGGCTGGACAACAACGTGCTGTCCGGCCTCGGCCTGAGTGCAGCGCCGGAGATGGTGGAGGCGCGCGAACGGGTGGCGCAGCGTTGCGGTGGCTTCGTGCCCGGCGACAAGCTGGGGCCGGCACTGGTGATCGGCGAGCGCCGTCGTGCGGCCCAGCAGGGCAACCTGGCGGCCGAAGCGGCACTGTTTGCCGAAGGTGAGCCGCTGCAGGAGGACGAACAGTACCGTCGTGATCTGGTCGAGCGCGTGCGTACCTCGCGCGATCCGGAGGCCTATATGGCGCTGGCGCCGGGCATGGGACTGCGCGCGGCCGGCGACAAGGCGCTGGTCGGGATGGTTGCCGGTGAACAGCTCAGTGAACTGGCATGGCGGGTTGCGGCCTGCGAACTCGGTCTTCCCTGTGGGGCCGACAGCGTGCTGGTCAACAGTTTTTGTGCGAATGGAGGGATCTGTTCGCCGGATGGGACGCAGGACTTCCGTGATTTTGTGTATGACGCCGCGGTTTCGCGGCAAGGTGCGGGGAAAATGAAGGAATGGATCAAGCGATTGATTGGAACGAGGGACGGACGATGAACTACCGTCGATTCCTGCATGGGGCCAAGTTCTGGTTCTGGGTGGTGTTGTTCGTGGCGTACTCGGCCGGTGCCGTGGGCTTGCTGATGATCGACACCTACGAGGACCGTTACCGGCATCTGTCGAAGGTGGAACTGACCTCGGTGAAGGCGCAGGAAGATGTGCGCCGTGCCGGTGCCAGCCAGGTCGCCGCCGTGTACCGCGCGCAGAGTGGCGTGCCGTTCTCGTCGTTGCCGGCCGGCAGCACCTTCCAGGTGGTGTGGCCCGATGGCTCCAGCGAGACCATGGTGATCGTCGATCCGACCTCGCCGAACGGCGTGCGCCCTTTGCCGAATTCGCAGATTCCGGCGACCGCGGCCGACGCGCGCTGACGCCACGCCGGTAGCGCCGGCCCATGCCCGGCGGGTGGGCGGTGGCGATAGAAGGCCGCCGGGAATGGCCCGGCGCTGCCGTAAAAACGCAAAAAGGGCGGGGAAATCCCCGCCCTTTTCGTGTCCGGCGATGGCGCTCTGCCGGTCAGGTCAACGCGATCGGCTTGCTCTTGCGTTCGGCAAGGCGCTTTTCCAGGTAGTGGATGTTCTGGCCACCGGCCTGGAAGCCCTTGTCACGCATGATCCGCTGCTGCAGGGCGATGTTGGTCTTGATGCCATCGACCACCATCTCGCTCAGCGCCACCCGCATGCGGGCGATGGCGGTCTCGCGGTCCGGACCGTGCACGATCAGCTTGCCGATCATCGAGTCGTAGTTCGACGGCACGCGGTAGCCACTGTAGATGTGGGTATCGACGCGTACGCCGGGGCCGCCCGGCGCGTGGAAGCCGGTGATGGTGCCCGGGCTCGGCACGAAGGTTTCGGCATCTTCGGCGTTGATGCGGCACTCGATCGCGTGACCGGTCAGCACCACATCGCTCTGCTTGATCGACAGCTTCTGGCCGGCAGCGATCTTCAGCTGTTCGGCGACCAGGTCGATACCGGTGACCATCTCGGTGACCGGATGTTCCACCTGGATGCGGGTGTTCATTTCGATGAAGTAGAAGCGGCCGTCTTCATACAGGAACTCGAAGGTACCGGCGCCGCGGTAGCCGATGCGGATGCAGGCTTCCACGCACACCTTGCCGATCTGCTCGCGCTGCTCGGCGGTGATGCCCGGTGCCGGCGCTTCCTCGACCACCTTCTGGTGACGACGCTGCATCGAGCAGTCGCGCTCGCCGAGATGGATGGCGTTGCCCTGGCCGTCGGCCAGCACCTGGATCTCCACGTGGCGCGGGTTCTCCAGGAACTTCTCCATGTAGACCTCGCCATTGCCGAACGCGGCCTTGGCCTCGCTCTTGGTGGTCTCGATGGAGGTCTTCAGCGAGGCTTCGGCGTGTACCACGCGCATGCCACGGCCACCGCCGCCGCCGGCCGCCTTGATGATGACCGGGTAGCCGATCTCACGGGCGATCTTGGTGTTGGCGACGATGTCGTCGCCGAGCGGGCCGCCCGAACCGGGCACGCACGGCACGCCGGCCGACTTCATGGCACGGATCGCTTCGACCTTGTCGCCCATCAGGCGGATGGTGTCTGCCTTCGGGCCGATGAAGATGAAGCCGGACTCTTCCACGCGCTCGGCGAAGTTGGCGTTCTCGGACAGGAAGCCATAACCGGGGTGGATGGCCTGGGCGTCGGTGACCTCGGCCGCGGCGATCAATGCCGGGATGTTGAGGTAGCTTTCCGCCGACGCCGCCGGGCCGATGCAGACCGATTCATCGGCCATGGCCACGTGCTTGAGATTGCGGTCGACCGTGGAGTGCACGGCCACCGTGCGGATGCCCAGGGTGTTGCACGCGCGCAGGATGCGCAGCGCGATTTCCCCTCGGTTGGCGATGACGACTTTGTCGAGCATGGCAGCCGCCCCTTAGCCGATCACGAACAGCGGCTGGTCGAATTCCACCGGCTGGCCGTTCTCGCCGAGGATGGCGACGATGGTGCCCGACGCATCGGCTTCGATCGGGTTGAACATCTTCATCGCTTCGATGATGGCCAGGGTCTCGCCGGCCTTGACCTGCTGGCCGATGCTGACGAACGCCGGCTTGTCCGGTGCGGACGAGGCGTAGAAGGTGCCGACCATCGGCGAGCGCAGCACGTGGCCTTCCGGCAGCGCGTTGCCCGGCTTGGCGGTGCCGCCGGTGGAGGCTTCGGTCGGCGACTGCATCGGCATGGCCGGGGTGGCCGGCTGGGCAGCGGCCGGAGCGGCCATCATCATCTGCGGCGGGGCCTGCATCATGCCGTAGCCGGACACCGGAGCGCGCGACAGGCGCACCGACTCTTCGCCTTCCTTGATTTCGATTTCAGCCAGGTTCGACTCTTCCAGCAGGTCGATCAGCTTCTTGATTTTGCGGAGATCCATGGTGGCCTCTTTGCTCTTTGATGTCAGTGTGGTGGGAAGCGCGTTGCGCTCGGGTCAAAGCAGTTCGTAGAAGTCGCGCAGCTGCCGGGTGCGGTCGCGCGCGAGGGTGATCAGGCAGCGCATCTGTGCGCCGTTGCGCGCGGTGCCGTCGGAGTTGAGGGCATATACCGCCTGGCAGTCGTGGTCGCGCAGCTGCATCCACGCGCGCTGGGCCAGCACCAGCTGCTGCTCGGCGTCGCCGCAGTAGCTGCAACCGCCGCCGTTGGCCGGCGTACGCAGCTGCCGGCGCGCCTGTGCGTATACGGTGTTGAGTTCGACGTCGGCAGCCGCCGCCACGTCCGAGGCGCACAGGTCGCTCTCCATCGTGGTGGTCGGGTGCGCGCAGTCGATGCCTTCGTCATTGCGGTCGAGCGCGCTGGCAGCGCCGCACAGGCCGGCCCACAGCACAACGCTGGCGAGGACGCGCGACAGGTTCATGATGCGGCGGCAGCCTGCACGCGCGCCAAGGCCGCATCCATCGCATAGCGGTAGCTGTCGGCACCGAAGCCACACACCACGCCTACCGCCTTGTCGCTGAAATAGCTGTGCTGGCGGAAGGGCTCGCGGGTATGCGGGTTGGACAGGTGGATCTCGATGAACGGCACCGCCACCGCCGCCAGCGCATCGCGCAGGGCAACCGAGGTATGGGTGAAGGCGGCCGGGTTGATCAGGATGAAGGCGGTTCCGTCGGTGCGTGCGGCCTGAACGCGATCCACCAGCACGTGCTCGGCGTTGGACTGCAGGCTCTCCAGCACATGACCTGCGGCAGCGGCCTGGGCGGCCAGCGCCTGGTCGATGTCGGCCAGCGTGGTGTGGCCGTAGACCTCCGGCTCGCGGCTGCCGAGCAGGTTGAGGTTGGGGCCATGCAGGACCAGCAGCTTCGCCATGGGATCCGATTGACGGGAAAGGGCGGCAGTCTGGCGGAAGCTGAGGATGCTGTCCAGTTCGGCGAAATTAGTGGTGTTTAAAGCGATCGTTTGAAAGACGCGGTCTTCCGCGTGGTTGCATGGGGTACGGAAGCGGGGACGCTTCCTATAGATAGTAGATAGTGGGAAGCGCGCATGCCCAGCATCCCCTCGGCGTTCGCGGCTTTCCGCACCCGGTGGCCCCATCTGGCCGGGCGCCGTGCTGTCGTGGTGGGGACGCTGCACAGGACGATGTTGCAGAGCCTGCCCCCGCAGAAGACAGTGGGACCGGGTCGCGCCGCCGTGAAGCCCGCTGCCAGGTGACCACTGCGCGGGCAGCGGCCGGGGAGAATGTTTCCATCAGGAGTCCGTGATGAGTGCCGACGCCATCCGAAACCGCCGTGCCGCCTTCAGGGCGCTTCATGCCTCCGGTTGCTTCCTGCTGCCCAATCCATGGGACGTGGGCAGTGCGGTGGCGTTGGCGCGACTGGGTGCCCAGGCACTGGCTACCACCAGTTCCGGCCATGCCTGGGCCCACGGGCAGCCTGACGGGGCGATGGGCCGCAGCGAGATTCTGGCCCACCTGCACGCGATGGTGGCGGCGACCGATCTACCGGTGAACGCCGACTTCGGAGATGGTTTTGGCCGCAGCCCGGAGGCGGTGCACGAAAGCGTGTCGATGGCGATCGCTACCGGTGTGGCCGGCCTGTCGATCGAGGATTCCAGCGGCGATGCGGAGCATCCGCTGCGCAGCATCGAAGACAGCGTGGCCCGGCTGCAGGCCGCGCGGCGCGCCATCGATGACAGCGGGCACGATGTGATGCTGGTGGGGCGCGCGGAAAACTTCTTCGTCGGCCGCCCTGATCTGGACGATACATTGGCCCGCATCCGCGCCTACGCGCAGGCGGGTGCCGACTGTCTGTATGCGCCCGGCATCCGGACCGCAGAGCAGATCCGCGCCGTGGTGGAGGCCGCCGGTGGCAAGCCGGTCAACCTGCTGATCGGTGCGCCCGGCGTGATGACGCTGCAGCAGGCCGCCAGCCTGGGCGTGCGCCGGGTCAGTGTCGGCGGTGCGCTGGCCCGCAGCGCGTGGTCCGGCTTTCTCGACGCCTCCCGGCAGATGCTTGCCAGTGGATCATTCGATGCGCTGCCGGCCACCCCGTCCGGTGCCGAGCTCAACGGGTTGTTCAAGCCGTAGGTGCGTGCAGGCTAGTGCGGCGGCGTCGGCGGGGCGGCCGTCCTGCCGAGTGCTTCGCGCACCGCGCGCTGCAGGCCCTGCACATGGAAGGGTTTGGCCAGGAAGGGCGCGCGCCGATGCCTGACCGGTACCAGCTGGTCATATACCGCTGAAGCGAAAAGGTAGGGGATGCCCAGTTCGAGCAGCCGATCGGCCACAGGAAATACCACGCCATCACGAAGTTCCACGTCCAGCACGGCGCCATCGAAGTGGCCAGTGTCGAGCATGCCCAATGCCTCGAAAACGCTGTTGGCGTGGGCGATTTCGTTGCCTTCGTCGGTCAGGGCCTGTTCCATCAGATCTGCCAGATCGAGCTGGTCTTCCACAAGGAGCAGGCGGGGTAGTGGTGCGGGTCGTTCGTTGTTGCTCTGCATGGTGTGTTGTCGTGCGAATGCTGCGTTGGTCCGGCAAGCATCCGCTTACCGGCATCAAGGCCGTGGCAGCCTAGTGTGGCTGTGATGTGCACAACAGCGACCGCAGCGCGCAACAGCATTCCACCGATGGTGCTGGTGCCGGCTGCAATCGTAGTTACCATTGGTAACTAGCGAACAGCAGAGCCCCATCATGCATACCCATATTGTCGTTGCACATCCTGAACCGGCCTCGCTCACCCACGCCGTCGCTGCACGGATCGGTGAGGCCATCGTCAACGCCGATGCCGGCAATACGGTCACCTCGGTGGATCTGATGGCCGAAGGCTTCGATCCACGTTTCAGCGCCCAGGACCACGCGTTCTTCCGCAGGACCACAACGCTGCCGGCCGATGTCGCCGCCGAGCACGCCCGGCTGGATGCGGCCGATGCGCTGGTGCTGGTCTACCCGCTCTACTGGTGGTCGTTCCCGGCGCTGCTGAAGGGATGGATCGACCGTGTCTTCACCCAGGGCTGGGCCTATGACGAAGGTGCCGACGGCAAGGTGGAAAAAAAGCTGCAGCGGCTGCAGGTGCATCTGGTCGGGTTGGGCGGCGCGGGCCAGCAGATGATCGACCGGCGTGGCTATGGCGCGGCGATGAAGACCCAGATCGACCAGGGCATCTTCGACTACTGCGGGGCGCCGGTGCTGTCCTCCACGCTGCTGCTGGACGCCGACAGCGGCATGGCCGAAGCGCATCTGCAGACGGCAGTGGACATCGGACGTAAGATCGGAACCCCCGCGCCCTGACGATCTCCCTTGCCTTCCAGACCTGCCGCGCCCGAGCCCCGTCGCCGCCTGACCCGTGAACAGCGCGCCCGGCAGCTGCTGGACGTGGCGTGGGCGCTGGTTGGCGAAGAGGGCACCGATGCGCTGACCCTGGCCCGCTTGGCCGAGGCGGCCGGTGTGACCAAGCCGCTGGCCTACGACCACTTCGAAACCCGCAACGGCCTGCTGGCCGCGCTGTATGCCGACTATGACCAGAAGCAGACGGTGGTCTTCGACGAGCGCATCGGCAGTGCGAAGGCCCGGTTGAAGGATCGCGCGCGTGCCATCGCGTCGGGCTACATCGATTGTGTGCTGTCGCAGGGCAGCGAGATCCAGGACATTCTCGCCGCGCTGGCCGGATCACCGGAACTGCGTGCGGTACGCCGTTGCTATCAGCAGGATTTCATCGACAAGTGCGCGCAGTGGCTGGGCCCGTTCGCAGTAGGCGAGGCCGTGCCGGCTACCGGGCTGTGGGCCATTCTCGGTGCCGCCGAAACCCTGTCTGAAGCGGTTGCGGCCGGTGCGGTGGAACACGCGGCTGCCGAGGCCGAGCTGGAGCGCGTGATCGTCGCCATCGTCAAGCGTGGCAGCTGAATCGTGTGGGCGAAGCGGCCTAGAGTTGCTCGACGCTGACTGATGGCAGTGGCACGTCACGCGGCAGGTCCGGCAACAGCTGTCGCAGCAGCTCCGGCATTGCCTGCATGGCGGCACCATCGATGTAGCGCCACTGCGTCCCCCCTGCCGGCCGGATGGCGACCATGAAGGTGAGGCTTTTCACTGTCTGTGCGTCGGCGGTGAATACCGTGGTCCGCGGCACGAAGCAGACTTCTTCGTCGCCGGCAGCGTAGGTACGGGTCGGTTCGCCGACCTCATCGCTGATGACCTTCAGGCCCATGTCGCCGAGTGCCTTCATCGCATCGCGCGCGGCCTTTGCATACGTCGCGTCGCCGCCAGCGAAACGCTTCACGCTCGGATGCGTGCGCTCGATCATGGCATCGGTATCGCCACGCGCGAAGGTGGACAGCAGAGAACGCAGATCCTGCTGCAGCGCGTCGGTCTCGGCAGGGCTGAGTTCGCCGGCATGGGTGATTGCAGCGGCGAACATGCAGGACAGCGCAAGCATCCAGCACAACAGTCGTCGATCCATCGGTGGGGGTACTCCTTCGGGCGCTGGACTATAGAGCGCATTGCCCGTGGTGTCTGCCCAGCCTGCCGGTCACGCGCGTTGGGCGTCGGCCATTCCGGCGCTGGCGAAGCCTGCATCAAGCTGCGCACGCACCTGCTCATCGCGCGACGCACGGGAATCTGCACCCAGCACCACGGTGATCAGGCGCAGTGGCAGGGCGTGCCCAGCGCACCTGCGACGGGCGGTAGCGGCCAGGCAGAAGCCGGCCGCCTGTGTGTAACCGGTCTTCAAACCATCCACGCCGTCTTCGCCCAGCAGGGCGTTCTGGTTGGCCTTGTGCAGGGTGTGGTGCACGAAGCTGCGCTGTGCGGTGATCGCCAGCAGATCAGGGTAGCTGGCGAGCAGGTGCGCGGCGAGCATCGCCATGTCGCGTGCGGTCGACAGATGGCCCGCAGTGGTGATGCCGGACGCGGAGATGAAATGCGTGTCGTGCAGGCCCAGCGCTCGCGCGTGATCGTTCATGTGCTGCGCGAACGCCGCCTGCGATCCGGCCAGGTGACGGGCCAGGGCGAGCGCGGCATCGTTGCCGGAGACCACCATCAGGCCCTCCAGCAGTCTACCGAGGGCGATGCTTTCGCCGGGCACCAGGCCCATCCGCGTTTCATCGTCGGCCACCTCGTGTACGTCGCGCGGGTCGATGGTGATCATGTCCGACCACGAACCGCCCGACTGCGCGAGCAGGTCGTGCGCGGTGTAGGCGGTCATCAGCTTGGTCAGCGAGGCCGGTGGTCGTCGCAGATCCGCGTGCTGCTGCTGCAGGATGTCGAGCGAGATGGCATCGATCGTGATCGATGACACGGGCGGGCGAGGGGCGTGCGATGAAGGCATGGTCGCGCAAGCGTAGCCGGAGTACGCATGCCGTGGGCATTGCCTGCACATCCTGCGAATACCCGCCACGCGATCCTGTGGTCATGGATTCCGACATCCGCATCGATGGCCGCGTGTTCGCCTATGTCTTTCCGTGTGCCTGGGAGGACTACGCGAAGATCGGCTTCTCGCGCGATCCGCTGGGCCGGATCAGTGCGCTGCATCGGCGCTGGTTCGAGTTCTTCGATCTGGAAGCAGGCGCGCTGGTCGAGGCGGAATCAGAGCGGGATGCGCGTGACCTGGAACTGCAGTTGCGCCGGCCCTTCAAGCTGCATCGTGCGCCGGCACCGATGACGGTGCAGGACAAGGCCGGTGGGCACACCGAATGGGTGCGCGGGGCCAACGCTGCATTGGCCGAGGCTGTGCAAGCGCTGGCGCAGCAGGGCTATCACACCTATCCGCTGCGGTTGTGGCTGCGGGCTGCAATGGTCCAGCGCCTGGACCGGCTGCATGACTGGGCCGCAGTGCAGGTGCCGGAAGAGGAAAGCCTGCGTTCGCCCGTCGGCGTGGCCGCACTGCGCGACGCCATCAATGCGTATCGCGCGCTCGCTATCGATCCGCAGCCGTGGTTGCCCGAGCACCTGCAGCACGGGTGGTGACACTGCCCGGGGCGGCCGGGGTGTTGCCCGGACGGGGTGCCCGGCGTGCATCGGGCGCTGCGGGAACGGGGCTGGCCAGGCGCTGGGCCAGGGCAACGTTGGTCACATGACCCTGCAGGAACAACAGACCGCTGAAGATGTTCATGATCGTGGCTCCACTTGAGTGGAATGCACGATACGGGCAGCATGGCGGTGCAAAAAGCGACATTTCCGCAAGGTCGACTTGAGAGGAATTCAAGGCTTATGTCCCGCCCACCGCTGCATGCCCTGCAGGGCTTCGTCGCTGCCGCACGCCTGGGCAACCTGTCCCGCGCCGCCGCGTCGATGAACCTGACGGTCAGTGCGCTCAGCCATCAGATGCGCCAGCTCGAGGAACGCCTGGGCCAGCCGCTGCTGATACGGCAGGCACGCGGTGTGGCCTTGACCCTGGAAGGGCAGCGCCTGCTGGATCAGGTGGGCCCTCATCTGGATGCGATCAACGAAGCCTTCCAGCCCTACGCCGCGCGATCGGAGCATGTGCTCACCCTCAGCGCCGTGCCGTCGATGGCCAGCGCCTGGCTGGTGCCACGCCTGGGCAACTTCGTGGCAGCGCATCCGCAGATCGAAATCAATCTGCAGTCGAGCGAGCGACTGATCGACTTCGACCGGCAACTGCAGTTCGATGCAGCACTGCGGCTGGGCAGCGGACAATGGCCGGGGCTGGTGGTGGAACCGTTGTTCGACGAATGGCTGCTGCCCATGGCCAGCCCGGCACTGATCGAGCGCATGGGCGGCATCGGCCACCTGCCGTTGGCACAGTGGCCGCTGCTGGGAGACCCCGACGGCGCGTGGGGCGCATGGTTCGCGCTGACCGGGCAGCGCCCGCCGGCGCGGTACGTGGCGGTGCTGGATGATTCCGAAGCTCACCATCGCGCCGCACTGGACGGCGTCGGTGTCGCGCTGGGACGGGTCACGCGGGCACGGCTGCTGCTGGATTCCGGCCAGTTGGTTGCGTTGTCGGACCGGCGCCTGAAAACCGCATGGCCGCATTGGCTGGTGTATCCGCAGCGCTCGGTGCGGCACCGTGGTTTCCTGGCCTTCCGCGAATGGTTGCACGCCCAAGCGGCCGAGCATGTGCGGCACATGCAGGCCGCAGACGCGGGGTAACGCCGCGCGGCCAGGCGCGACGCCATGGAGTGAGCGTCACCGCAACAGCGTGACTGCCTGCCCGGTACGCGCGAAGGCCTCGCCCAGCAGCGGCCCGGCCTTGATCGCCTGCACTTCCGCGAACAGCGCCTGCAACGCCGCTGCGGGCCGTGCGATGGGCGCGGCAACCGCCTGCTGGATGACGGTGAAGCGATCGGCCAGCACGCGATGGCCGGGATGTGCCTGTGCCCAGGCCTGCAGGGGCTGGCGTACGCCGGCTGCTGCATCCAGCCGCTGCTGGTCGAACAGGGTGATGGCCGCGGCCGAGGTGCCGGCACGTTCAATCGTCGCGTGCCGCAGCTCACGGCTGAGGAACAGATCGTAGGCGGCGCCGCGTCCCACCGCGATGCGCAGCCCGTTGCGATCAAGGTCTACAACCCGTTGTGCTGGACTGTCATCGCGCACCAGATAGGTGCCTTCGATCTCCACATACGGCGCGCTGAAGGCAATGCGGTCGGCACGTGCCGGGTCCACCGCCAGGAAGGCCAGATCCCATGCATCGTCGCTCGCCGCTGCAACCACCGATGCGGCCGCGTCGTGGCAACTGAAGCGTGCCTGCACACCCAGCCGCTGTGCCAGCGCGGTGGCCAGTTCCACCGACGGCCCACGTGGTGAATTGGCGTCGCCCTGGGCAAGCACCGGGTTGCCCAGGTTGATGGCAACGCGCAGGTGGCCCAACGGGGCCAGGGCATGACGGTGATCGGCCAGGGACATGGGCGTTTCCAGTACGGTGGCAGGCTGTCCAGCATGCCAGTCGGGGCCGTATCGTGCAGTGCACAGGGCGGCGATGCTCCCTTTCATCCACCTGCACGCCGAGCACGATCACCATGAATCCCATCCTGCATGTTGAAGTTCCGGTCGCCGATCTCGAACGCGCCGTGATGTTCTACGAGCACTGGCTGCAGGTGCGCATCAAAGCGCCGATCGACCTGCATGACTGCCGGATGGCCTACCTGTCGTTCAACGACGCCGCCGCAGGTGCCAGCATGGCGCTGGTACACGGCGCCGACTGCGTGCCGTCGGAGCAGGGCCCGCGCATCTACCTGGGCGTGGACGATCTGGAGCGGAGCCTGCAGCGTGCCCTGCAGGCCGGCGCGGTGCTGTGCTTTGGCCCGGCCGTGGCCGGTGGCCGGTGGCTGGCGGGTAGCCGAGATCCGCGACAGCGAGGGCAACCGGATTGCTCTGCAGGCACCCGTCAACCCATAGCGGCAAGGACGGCCGCCGAACATGGCGTGGCGCTACACGGACGTGGCCCGTGATCGCTGCAGCCAGTCGGCGATGGCCGGATCCAACCGCGGATCGTCGGGGAGGCGCATGCCGAAGCCCTGCTGCAGCACCTCGCGCACATCCTGCACATCACGCAGCGGGCGCTTGGCCGGCGCCTGGCCCGGGCGGTATTCGGTGTAGTTGCCGCTGCCGATGGTGCGTCGCCAGTCCGGCCCGGTCAGTGATGCACGCAGCTGGCCGGGAAAGCTCGACTGCGGATGCGTGCACACGTACCAGTTGCCTACCTCGTTGTCGATCGGCGCCGGTAGCTGCAGGTCGAAGCGGTACAGCGCCCGCCAGTCATCCCCCGCCTCGGCGGCGAGCATGAAGTCGCCATCATCCAGCGTCCGCACGCGGTAGCGCTCATGCGGTGTGTCCTGCACTGCGGTCTCGTGCAGGCGCAGCGGTACGGTCGGGGTCAGGCTGCCGAAGCCGGTATCGACCAGCCAATCCTCTTCCTGCAGACGCACCCGCAGGAGCAGATGCGTACGCGCAGTCAGCCCGCCATCGGTGGCCGACAGCAGCACCCGTGCGCTCAGTGGCTGCGCATCGAAGCCCAAGGCCTGCAGCAGCGCCAGGAACGCGCCATTGAGTTCAAAGCAGTAACCGCCGCGCTGCGCGTGCAGCAGCTTGTGCTGGACGCTGTCCAGGTCGATCGCCACCGCGTCGCGCAGCAGGCTGGTCAGGGTTTCGAACGGCAGCAGGGCATTGTGGCGCTGCTGCAGCAGGGTCAGCCCGGCCAGGGTGAGCGGGGGCGGGGCATCCAGCTGCAGGCGCTGCAGGTAGCGGGGGACGTCGATGGGCATGGCAGGCATCACGGGCAGGGGCCTCCACTGTGATACCGCAACCGGGGTTGAGGTCAAGCGCATCCCGCCGGTGTCATCCCCCGGTCGCCTACGGCCGGTACAACAGCGACAACTGCCCGCCACTGGTGGCGGGAATCAATCCGGGGCTAAAGTTCTGCTGCAACCGGTCGATACAGGTGCGTCCTTCCGCCTGGAGTCTGTCATGCCGGCCGTCGTTTCCCACCTTCGGTCCCTGCGTAGCCGCGTTGCCGGGTTGCGTTTCCGTTTCCCTGGCCTGCTGCGCTGGTTGCAGCCCCATCGGCTGAGCGTCGCCGACAAGCTCAAGGCGACCCTGCTGGTCTGCAGCCTGGGCCTGGTGGCCATCGCCGCCGTCCATGCCTGGACCAGCCATGCGAGCACGCAGGCGGCGCGGGATCAGGCCAGCTACCAGCACGGCAGTGACCGCGTCGCTTCGCTGGCAGCGCGGGTGGCCGAGGCCCGGCGCCTGCAGACCCAGTATGCGCGAAGTTTCGACGATGCCGACCGCAGCCAGCTGCTGGCCACGCAACGGATGTTGAAGCAGGATCTGCAGGCGTTGCGTGCAATGCCGATGGATGCGGGGCGGCGCAAGGTGCTGCGGGCGATGACTGAAGCCGTCGACGCATTCTCACAGGGCATCGCCGCGTTGTTCGAGCGGGTCGATGAGATGGGGCGCGGCGACGCAGGCCTGGCCGCGCAGCTACAGCAGTCCGCCGACGCACTGCAGGCACAGGTGGACGCGCTGGAGCGCCCTGCGCTTTCCCTGCATGTACAGCGGATGCGGCGCCAGGAAGCGCTGCTGCTGCTCGATGGCGATTCCACCCACGCCGATCGCGCCAGCGAAGAAAAGCTGCCCTTCGATCTGGCATTGGCGGGCCTGCCAGCCGAGGTGCAGGAGCACGTGCGCACGGGCATGGAGGCCTACCAGGCCGCGCTGCTGGGCTATACCGCCGCGCGTGTCGGTTTGGATGTGGAAGCACAGTCGCTGCTCGAGACGGCGGCAGCCGTGGGCCCGGCACTGGCCGCATTCCAGCAGGCGCAAAGTGTGGCCCTGGCCCAGGCGCAGCTTCGTCAGCAGTCGGGCGCACGGATGGCCAGCGTGCTGTTCGTGGCCACCCTGCTGCTGGTGGCTGGTGTGCTGATCACCAGCCTGGTGCTGGTCGTCCGCGCGGTGCGTCGACCGATCCAGGACACCCTGCGTTTCGCTGGCGATATCGCCGATGATCGGCTCGACACCACGCTGCGCGTGCACAACGCCAACGATGAGATCGGCCAGCTTGCGCAGTGC
Source organism: Stenotrophomonas sp. SI-NJAU-1 (assembly GCF_020883215.1). NCBI lineage: Bacteria > Pseudomonadati > Pseudomonadota > Gammaproteobacteria > Lysobacterales > Lysobacteraceae > Stenotrophomonas > Stenotrophomonas sp. SI-NJAU-1. Next base: position 3,973,012 of record NZ_CP086598.1, on the reverse strand, counting down.
CTGGTCGACATGCAGCAACGCCTGCGTGCGCGGATCGAAACCGAGCGCGCGGTCGCGCGCGGCAACACGCGCGTGCGGCAGGCGCTGGACAGCGCGCAGACCGGCTTGATGGTGGTCGACGCGGAAGGGCAGGTGGCCTACGCCAATCCAGCGCTGCTGAAGCTGCTGGATCTTCCTGCAGAGGCGTTGCTTGGCAGCGACGCGGTCCGCCTGCACCCGGTACTGGCGGGGTTGATTGGTGTCCGTCAGCGCGAAGAGCGCGAGATCGGCCACGCCGGCACCCGCTACCAGCTGATCGCCAACGCCATCGTCGAGGACGACCACTTCCTCGGCGTGGCAGTGGAATGGCGCAGCCGCGCGCTGGAGACGCTGCTGGAAACCGAAGTGGCGGCACTGGTCGACGCGGCGGCGCATGGCGAGCTGCAGGGGCGCATCGTACTGGAGGGCAAGCAAGGCTTCGTGCGCACGCTGTCGACCAGCATCAATCGCCTGCTGTCCACCTTCGAGGCCAACCTCGGCGATCTGCAGGCGCTGCTGGCCGCACTGGCACGCGGCGACCTGAGCGTGCGCCTGGAGGGCGACCTGCAGGGCGTGTTTGCCCGCATGCGTGACGATGCCAACGCCACGGTCGCGCAGCTGGGCCACATCGTCACCCGCATCCAGCAGGCCACCGTCCGCCTGGATGTGGGGGTGGGTGAAATCGTCGCCGGCCATCACGATCTTTCCCAGCGCACGGAACAGCAGGCCGCCAACCTGGAAGAAACCGCTGCATCGATGCATGAACTGACCGATACCGTCGGCCGCAACGCCGATGCGACGGAGCGCGCCGATGGACTGGTACGTGAGGCCGCCCGGGTTGCCGAGCGCGGCGGCACTGCGGTTGGCCAGGTGGTGGCCACCATGCAGGGTATCAGTGCGGCGTCGCGGCGCATCGGTGACATCATCCAGCTGATCGACGGCATCGCCTTCCAGACCAATATCCTGGCCCTCAACGCGGCAGTGGAGGCCGCGCGTGCAGGCGAGCAGGGCCGAAGCTTCGCGGTGGTGGCGGCCGAAGTGCGCTTGCTGGCCCAGCGCAGTGCCGATGCGGCCAAGCAGATCAAGGGGCTGATCGAGGATTCGGTGACGCGGGTCGACCAGGGCAGTACGCAGGCCGAGCAGGCGGGTACGACGATGGACGAGATCGTCAGCAGCGTGCAGCAGTTGGCCGGCCTGCTCGCCGGTATCCGCAGCGCCTCGCACGAACAGCATGCGGGCATTGCCCAGGTAAACCAGACCGTCGTACAGATGGAGGCCAGCACGCAGCGCAATGCGAGCCTGGTGGAAGAGGCCGGCGCGTCGACTGCGCAGATGCAGACCCAGGTGCGCGCGCTGGCCGAAGCGGTGGCCGCGTTCCGGCTGCAGCCCGAGCGCCGGGCACGGGCGGCGGCGTGATGGCCTGATCGCCTTCGCCAGGCATGGCCCGGCGCTACCGTTGAAACCCATGACGGGCAGCGCCGGGCCATGCCCGGCGATCGGATTCAATACACGTCGCGCCGGTAGCGCCCGTTCTCCAGCAGCAGTTCCACCCTTTCATCGCCCAGTGCTTCGCGCAGCACCTGGTCCACGCCTTCGGCCATGCCGTGCAGCGATCCACACACATGGATCACTGCACCTCGTGCCAACCACGCCTGCAGTTCATCTGTCGCAGCGCGCAATCGATGCTGTACGTAGCTGCCATCGTCCACATCACGCGAATAGGCCTGATCCAAGCGCAGCAGATGCCCGTCAGCCTGCCACCGGATGATCTCGTCGGCGAACAGGAAATCGTGCGCGCGCTGACGCTCGCCGAACAGCAGCCAGTGACCGTGCTCGCCCTGGTGCGCGGCTTCGCGCAGCAGGCTGCGCAGGCCGGCGATGCCCGTGCCGTTGCCGATCAGCAGCATCGGCGCGCCCGGCTGCCGATGGAAGCCCGGGTTGCGATGCACGCGGGCGGCTATCGCACCGTCCAGCGGCGCATGCAGGGCCAGCCAGCCCGAGCCCAGTCCTGCGCGGCCTGCTGCGTCGTGGACCAACCGCACCACCAGCTCCACTTCGCCATCGGCGGCGCATGAGGCGATGGAGTACTCACGCCCAGGCAGTGACGGCAGGCCCGACAACCACAGGCCTGCATCCTGCACCTGCAACGCACGGCCGGGTTCGGGCAGCACGCGTTCGCTGGCCAGTTCCAGCAGGGTCTTCGCAACGCCGTCGATCAGCTGTGGCTGCTGGGGATCCAGGCCATGCGCGCGCAGTACCGCGCTGGCATGCATCGCGTCGTGGCGGGGCGCGATGTGCAGGATGTCGCCGGCCTGCCATTCGACATCGGCCGGCGGTGCCAGGCGGATCTTCCAGATCTGGCCACCGACGCTGCCGGGGTTGAGCAGGGTGCGGCCGAGCAGGCGCCAGTCGTGCATCACCGTGGCGGCCGGCAACACGCTGTCGTCGGTGCCGATGCCAGTCAGTGCGGTCAGCTGCAGCTGCCATTGGCGCAGCGCCAGCACCGAAGCGGCATCAACGTCGATGCGGGCGAACAAGGCTTTCGCGCCCGAGCGCGTCAACCAGTCGTCGATCTGGATGCCGAACCCGCAGAACTGCGCGTACTGGTGATCACCCAGCGCGAGCATGCCGTAGCGCAGGCCGGAAAGGTCCGGACGCTGCGCCAGCAGCTGGCGCGCGCCGCGCCGTGCGTTGTCCGGTGGTTCGCCATCACCGAAGGTGCTGAGTACGAACAGCGCTTGCGTGGTGGCCTGCAGCTGCGCGGCCACCACGCGCGCAAGCGGCAGTACCTGCACCGCCTGGCCGGCCGCCTGCAGCTGCGCCGCCGCACGCCAGGCCAACTGTTCGGCCAGGCCGCTCTGGCTGGCATGCACCACCAGCCACGGCGCGCCCACGGCTTGGGGCGCTGCAGCCGGAACGCTCTGCCGCAGCGCGCGGGCGGCACGCTGGCCGCGGCGGCGGTCCAGGTACAACAGCCAGCCGGTAACGAAGAACAGGCACATGCCCAGGCTGCTGAGCATCACCACGATGCGCCCGGGCATGCCGAAGAAGCTGCCCGAGTGCAGGGCGAACATGCTGGTGGTGAGCTGGCCGCCGGCACCCTGGCGCGCGTAGGGGCGCGCGTCGAGGACCACGCCGGTGGCCGGGTCGAGCTGCAGCAGGTCATGTGCGCGGTCGTGATGGCCGCCCCGTTGTGCGGGATCAGCCGACATCACCCGTACGTTGAGCGCTTGACCGGGCTTCTCCGGCAGGCGCAGGTCGATGAAGCCCTGGCGCACGCCGGGTAGTGCATACAGCGTGGCCTCGACTTTGTGCAGATCCAGGGGCTGATCCGTGGCGACTTTGTGCTTGGCGGGAGGCGCAACACCCAGCAGCTGGGTCAGCCCGTTGCGATACCAGTCGAACGACCACCACAACCCGGTCAGTGCGCTCATCAGGTAGATCAGCAGCACCCAGGTGCCGATCACCGAATGCAGGCTCCACAGGAAGCCCCGGCCCTTGCGCGCCCATTCCACCACCAGCCAGCTGCGCCAGTGCCACCAGCGGCGTGGCCAGCGCAGGTACAGCCCGGACAGGGTGAAGAACAACAGCGCGATCGCACAGCTGCCGGTGATCCACGAGCCGCGTTCGCCGGCGACCATGTGGCGGTGCAGGTCCTCGACGAAATCGAAGAAGGCCTGGCCGCGCAGTGCGCTGAAGCGGGCGCCGCTGTAGGGATCGAAATAGACCCAGTGGTCCTTGCCGCCGGCAAAGCGTGCCACCGACGGCCGCTGGCCGCTGGCATCCACCCGCAGGCGCTGCAGCGGCCGCTCGCTGCCTGCCTGCAGCAACGGCACCAGCTCGCTCAGGGCGAGCGGCTGCTGGTTGTCGGCATGGTGCTCGGCGATCTCGGCGAAGCCGGGATTGGCCGCGCGCAGCAGTTCATCCTCGAACGACAGGACTGCGCCGCTCAGGCCCATCACGGCCAGGATGGCACCTGCGCTGATGCCCAGCAGCCAGTGCAGTTGGAAGAGGACGTTCTTGAACATCGGGATCGAGGGCCGTAGAGGCTGCCGCCCGCATCCTGCGCAACAGCAAATGAGAATTAATCTCGTAATTCTCCGGGGCGCGGGCCGCTGCGGTCAAGGAGGGCTTGCCGGCAGGGCTGCGCCCTGCACCCGCCGTAGTGCCGGCCGCTGGCCGGCAACCTCAACAGCAATAGCAACAGCAATAGCAACAGCAACAGCAACAGCAACAGCAACAGCGGAAGCTGGGTTCCTGAGAGTGGGCGGGGTGGGTCCGGTTGCGGGGGTCGCTGCAAGTACGTCCATGTAAGCTCGGTCGCCGCATCCATGCGGCTCACGCCCCCGCAACCGGACCCACCCCGCCTTCGACAGTTGTCCGCGACCTGTCGGGACGGCGTTCTGTGATGCTCTTGGTGGGTGTCGACCTTGGTCGACACGTAGATCCACGCCACGCGTGGATGCTCTTCGTTCAATTGTCGAGATATTCGATTCCGATGAAGATTCATCCACGCACGAGGTGGATCCATCAGACACCGGAAATCTGTCAGAGGTGGGGCGGTGTCGGAGTACGGGGTGTCAGCTGCATGGGCCCGAGGCATGCCTCGGGCGGGCTGGGCAGGACGCCCAACCCCGGTCTTGCCGTGTGCGCAGGACAGCGCACACGAGCAAGCCGCGGCCAAGCCTACAAGGACGTACTTGCGGCGTCCCCGCAGTCCGACACCGCCCCGCCATCCCACGGAAGCCCGCTGTAGCTGTAGCGGTTGCTGTTGCCTGAAAGCATCTGCAGGTGCAGGGCGCAGCCCTGCCGGCCTACTTCGCCCAGCCTTCGATTTCGCCGTGCGCGAACGGTCCGAGCTTGGCCTTCACCATCCGTCCCTGTGCGTCGAACAGCACGCTGTAGGGCAGAAGACCCTGCGCGTTGCCCAACTGCACGCTGGCATCGCGTGGGCCGGGGGTATCGAGCACGATGGGATAGTCCACCGGCACCCGCTGCAGGAAATCACGCACGCCGTCCGGCGTATCCAGTGCCAGGCCCAACACCTGCACGCCGTGTGCGCCCTGGCCCTCGGCAAAGCGGGCCAGTTCGGGCATCTCTTCCACGCAGGGGCCGCACCAGCTGGCCCACACATTGACCAGCAATGGCCGGCTCTTGAAGCGTTCGCGGATATCAAGCGCGTGGCCTTCAGCGTCGGCAAGCACCAGCGCCGGCAGCGGATCACCGGGCCGCAGCATCGGCAGCGCCGGTGGCGATACGGCAGGCGCTGCAGCTTCCGTCGCCGGCTCCGGCACCAGCCGGTTGCCGGCCCACAGGCCAAGACCGGCAGCCAGCACTGCTGTCCACAGCAGCGCTGGCCGTTGCCACTTCATCGCGCGGTGCGCAGCAGTGCTTCTTCCACCAGCGCCTGCGTCAGCAGGGTCGGCAGCACCGTCGGCGGGGCGCCGGGGCCGTACACCACGTACAGCGGCACGCCCACGGCCTTGTGCTCATCCAGGAACGCGGTGATCTGCGGGTCGACATTGGTGTAGTCGCCACGCATGTACACCGCGTTGGTGCGCTTGAGCAGTTCCTTGAACTCCGGGCGCGACAGCACCGCGCGCTCGTTGGCCTTGCAGCTCACGCACCAGTCGGCGGTCATGTTGACGAACACGACGCGGTTGTCGGCGCGCAGGCGGTCCAGCATCTGCGGCGAGTAATCCACCACGTTCTCGCTGCTCGCCTGCGCGGCACGTGCCGGCGGTGCCAGCTGGGTCACCGCCCACACCGGCACCAGCGCGGCGATCACCAGCAGCACGCCCAGCAGCCCGGCCGCGCGCTGGCTGCGCCAGCGGCTGCGCTCGAACAACCACAGGCCACCGGTAAGCAGCAGCAGGCCACCCAGTGCCAGCGCCATGCCATCCACGCCGCGCTGCTTGCCCAGCACCCACAGCAGCCACAACGCGGCGGCGTACATCGGGAAGGCCAGCACGTGCTTGAGGGTTTCCATCCACTGGCCCGGCTTGGGCAGGCGACGGGCCAGCGCTGGCACGAAGCCGATCAGCAGGAACGGCAGGGCCAGGCCCAGGCCGAGGAACAGGAACACCAGCATCGCCGCTACCGGCGGTGCAACGAAGGCATAGGCCACCGCCGGGCCGAAGAACGGTCCCACGCAGGCACTGCCGACCACGCAGGCCAGCACGCCGGTGAAGAAATCGCCGGCCGGGCCACTGCGTCGCGCCAGCGACTGGCCGAAGTTGCCGATGCCGCCGCCCATGGTGAACACGCCGGACAGGCTCAGGCCCACCGCGAACATGATGTAGGCCAACGCCGCGACCACGCCGGGATGCTGCAGCTGGAAACCGATGCCGACCGCATTGCCGAGCATGCGCAGGCCGACCATCAGCGCGCCGATCACCGCGAAGGCGACCAGCACGCCCAGCGTGTACCACATGGCATGGCTGCGGGCGCGCTCGGCGCTTTCACCGCTCTGCGCCAGGCTCAGCACTTTCAGCGAAAGGATCGGCAGCACGCAGGGCATCAGATTCAGCACCAGGCCACCACCCAGTGCCAGCAGCAGTACCCACAGCAGCGAGCTGTCGGTTTTCGGTACGCGGCTCGGAGCCTTGGTACGCAGCGCATTGTCCTGCTGCGCGTCGGCGGCGAAGGCATCGCGCGAGCCGTTGCTGGCGTCGGCACCACCCGTGGCGGCCGGCGCGTCGTTGGGCACGGTCGGAAGCAGGCGCAGCGCTGTGCCGTTGGCGCCCTCGCGGGTGCCGGCAGTGGCCGAAGCCGGCAGCGAACGAATCACTTCGTCGCGTGCGGCAGGTGCATCACTGGTGGTGTTGGCCTTGCCGGCGGGGATCGACAACTTCACCCGGCGGGTCATCGGCGGGTAGCAGATGCCATCGGTCTGGCAACCCTGGAAGGTCACCACCAGCGTGCTGTCGACCGCCTCGGCGCGGCTGCGGCGCAGCGGCACCGGCACTTCCACCTGGTTGAAATAGACCGCCACATCACCGAAGTGCTCGTCGCGGTGCGACTGCGCCGCCGGCCAACGCGGCTTGTCGGCCAGTACCCCGGCGCTGCCTTCCAGCTTCAGCGAGGTGCGGTCGCGATACAGGTAATAGCCCGGTGCCGGGCTGAAGCGCAGCAGCAGGGTATTGCCATCGCTGGCGATGGCATCGAAACCGAATGCCTGATCCGACGGCAGCGGCAGTGCCTGGCTGTTGCTGGTGCCCGGCAGTCGCAGGCCACCGCCACTGCCGGCGCCGGCCAGCGGGTTGTTGAATGCACTGGCGCCGGTGGCGCGTGCGGTCGGCAGCGTGGCCGCCGCACCGCCTGCACCAGGCAGGGTCACCTGCACCACGCGCTTCTGCGGCGGGTAGCACACACCGGCATCGGCGCAGCCCTGGTAACGCACTTCCAGGCTGATGGTGCCGGCGGCATCGGTGGGCGCGCCGGGCAGGGTGGCCTGCAGGCGCTCGCGGTAGGTCTCCACCTCGCCGAAGAAATCGTCGTGGTGCTTCTTGCCTGCGGGCATCTGCAGCGCGGCGGCATTGAACGCCGGATCGGCCTTCACCGTGGTGCGGTGGCGATACAGGTAATAGCCGGGGGCGATCTTGAACTGCAGTTGGATCTGGCCACGCTCGGGCGCGCTGGCGGTCAGCGCGAACGCCTGGTCCACCGGCAGCAGATCCTTCTCATCCAGCGCGAAGGCCGGCAATGAAAGCCACAACAGAGCGCACAAGGCGGCGCCACGCGCAAACAGAGTCTTCAATCAGTGTCCTCCCGGGTCTGTGCCCGGATCCAGTCCAGATACGCCGGCAGGCCGGCCCGGGTTTCGACCGCGATGCACTCCGGGAGTTCATACGGATGCAGTTCGACGATCCGGGCGATGGCTTCATCGACACGGCGTGCGGTGGTCTTCACCAGCAGCTGCAGCTCGGTGTCGGTGGTGACCTCGCCCTGCCAGCAGTAGGTCGACTGAGCGCCGTCCACGCGGGTGACGCAGGCAGCCAGGTGCTCGGCGACCAGCGCGTGCGCGATGCGCTCGGCACTGGCCCGGTCCGGGCAGGTGGTCAACAGCAGCAGGACGGGATCGACGGTCGACATGACCGTCGAGTATAGGGCCGTCGCCGGGGCAGGGCCCGGCGACGGCAGTGGACCGCAGCGTTGCGCGGTCAGTTGGCCAGCTGGCAGGTGGCCGGCTTGGCCGAGGTGAACAGGCCCGGGGTGGCCCACTCGGGGTGGTCGATGAAGGGGTTGCGGTTGCCCTGGAACGAGTAGATCACGTCATTACGCGCCTGCTCGGCGGCATCCGGCGGATCGGACAGGTGCCAGTCGATCAGGGTCGACAGCAGGCCCATGTAGGCCGGCGAGCTGCTGGTCTTGACGATCTTGCTGCGGTCGTCGGTCAGTTCCAGGTCCGGTTCGGACTGGCCGGTGGCCGCATCCTTGCCACCTTCATAGCGGATGGCCATGTACATCACCGCCCGTGCCATGTCGCCCTTGCGATGGCCCCACACCTCGAAGGTACCGGCATTGCCATCCGGCGTGCGTACCCAGTTCGAATTGCCCGGGTAGCCACCGCTGCCACCGCCGTGGCCGTTGTTGGCTTCGGTGGCACGCTCGCCGCAGTTGGCATCGCAGTTGCCGAATGGCTTGTTGCCGCGGTCGGCATTCCACTGTGCGTCGGTCAGGTACAGCATGTGGGTATCGGTGTAGGGCGCATACGGCAGGCCCTTGTCGCCGGTGGTGCTGGCAAAGCCCAGCGAGTTCGGCCAGGTGTGCTCGCGGTTGTAGGTCAGGCCACTGCCGGTTCCCGCGCGGTCACTGACCTTGGCATAGCTGCGGTTCCGGTAGGCATCCAGGATCCGGTTCGGATTGTTTGGATCCTCGTCGGCGATCTCCAGGATGGTCCAGGTGCTGGTGCCGGTACCGCTGTACGGGTACGCGGTATGGCCCTTGATGGTGGCATGCAGCGAGCAGCGCAGCTGGCTGGGGCTGCTGGTGTTGACCTTCGAGTAGTAACCGGCCGGTCCGCCGGGATTGCCCGGGTCCGGATTGCCGGTGGTGGTGGCCACGGTGAAGGCGATGCGGCTGTCGGCGGCCGGGTGTGCACCCTGCGCGTCGGTGATGCGTGCGGCACGGATGTCGAAGCGGCAGGCTTCACCGGCGACCAGCGCGGTGTTGGTCGACAGCTTCACGCTCTTGCCGCTGGCCGGCCAGGTCAGCGGCACGCTGCCCGAAGTGCCGCAGGTCAGTGCGAAGGCACCGCTGGCGAGGTTGACCGTCTCGCTGAACACCACTTCCAGGTCGGCGGCGGCAGGGAAGGTGCTGCTGCCCTGTGCCGGCGTGGTGGTGGACACCGACGGCGGCGTGTTCGGGCCCGGGGTGCTACCGCCGCTGAAGGTCTGGTTGTTGTTGCAGCTGCCGAAGGTCTGCCTGGCCGATTCGGCCCAGGTGAAGTGCGCGTACTGGCTGCCGCTGCCGGTCAGCTGCAGCGAGGTGCCCGCTACGGTGCTGTTGGTTTCGGCAACCGGAATGTTCTGGCTGGTCATGCCGGCGGCGGGGCCGCCGGAGGCGGTGATCGCGCCCTCGTAGCTGAGGAACTGGACCACCTTGCCGCTGGCGTCGACCAGGGCGATGCCGTCGTTGGCACCGTTCTGCAGGCCGTTGCTGGGGTAGGTGACCACCGCCAGGGTGGCGCTGCCGCAGCTGGCCGCGGTTCCGGCCGGCACCGCGTTGTTGGCGTAGACCGTGGCGGCCGACGGGTTGCTGCCGTTGTAGAGGTACAGGCGGTAGCCGGACAGGTCTTCGCCGGCGGTGGCGACCACTTCGATGGCTTCGCCGACGTCACCGGCAGCGGTGCTGTCGTCGTAGTGCAGTTCGTTGATGAAGACCTCGGCCTGGGCCGGCGCGGCAGCCAGGGCCAGCAGGCAGGCGGCGGCGAGCGGGGACAGCAATCGCATCGACTACTCCTTGTGATTGGGAATGCCGGGCCACCCTAAAGCCGATCCGGTGACACTTTGTCGTAAATGAACGCCAGATATCTGACAGTGCGACGGCGGTCACCAAATGGTGGCCAATTCCCCCTTGGCTTGCCGCGACGCATCCCTATAAAGGCGTCCGCGCGGGGATGGAGTGCCGCCGGGCCGCCGGGAAAAATTTCGGGGGCGGGCCTTGAAAGGCCTCCGGAGGTCTCCATCTCTGTCGTGCTCCCGACCTGTCGGGCTTTTTCACGCGCGTTGCTGGCAGTCGCCTGGTGCGAGTGCTAACATCGCCGGACTTTTTCAGACCAATCAATAACTTAAGAGGTCCCACATGAGCATCAAGCCGCTGCACGACCGCGTTGTGGTCAAGCCGATCGAAGCCGACGAAGTTTCCGCCGGTGGCATCCTGATCCCGGACTCCGCCAAGGAAAAGTCCACCAAGGGTGAAGTCGTGGCCGTGGGCCCGGGCAAGCCGCTGGACAACGGCAACGTGCGCGCTCCGTCGCTGAAGGTCGGTGACAAGGTCATCTACGGCCAGTACGCCGGCAGCTCGTACAAGAGCGAAGGCGTCGAGTACAAGGTCCTGCGCGAAGACGACGTGCTCGCCGTCATCGGCTGAGCGTCGGCGCGACCTGCTTCATCCCCTGATTCCAACACCCAGCCGCCGGGCATGGCCCGGCGCTACCAATGAGGTAAACGCAATGGCTGCCAAGGATATTCGTTTCGGTGAAGACGCCCGTTCGCGCATGGTGCGCGGCGTCAACGTTCTCGCCAATGCCGTCAAGGCCACCCTGGGCCCGAAGGGCCGCAACGTCGTGCTCGAGAAGAGCTTCGGCGCCCCGACCATCACCAAGGACGGCGTGTCCGTCGCCAAGGAAATCGAACTGGCTGACAAGTTCGAGAACATGGGCGCGCAGATGGTGAAGGAAGTCGCCTCGCGTACCAACGACGACGCCGGCGACGGCACCACCACCGCCACCGTGCTGGCCCAGGCCCTGATCCGCGAAGGCGCCAAGGCCGTTGCTGCCGGCATGAACCCGATGGACCTCAAGCGCGGTATCGACAAGGCCGTCGTGGCTGCCGTCGCCGAGCTGAAGAACATCTCCAAGCCGACCGCTGACGACAAGGCCATTGCCCAGGTCGGCACGATCTCGGCCAACTCGGACGAGTCGATCGGCCAGATCATCGCCAACGCGATGAAGGAAGTCGGCAAGGAAGGCGTGATCACCGTTGAAGAAGGCTCGGGCCTGGACAACGAGCTGGACGTGGTCAAGGGCATGCAGTTCGACCGCGGCTACCTGTCCCCGTACTTCATCAACAACCAGCAGTCGCAGACCGCTGACCTGGATGACCCGTACATCCTGCTGCACGACAAGAAGATCTCCAACGTCCGTGACCTGCTGCCGGTGCTGGAAGGCGTCGCCAAGGCTGGCAAGCCGCTGCTGATCGTTGCCGAGGAAGTCGAAGGCGAAGCGCTGGCTACCCTGGTGGTCAACACCATCCGCGGCATCGTCAAGGTCGTGGCCGTCAAGGCGCCGGGCTTCGGCGACCGTCGCAAGGCGATGCTGGAAGACATGGCCGTCCTGACCGGCGGCACCGTGATCTCCGAGGAAGTCGGCCTGTCGCTGGAAAAGGCCACCATCAAGGACCTGGGCCGCGCCAAGAAGGTGCAGGTCTCCAAGGAAAACACCACCATCATCGATGGCGTGGGTGACAAGGCTGCGGTCGATTCGCGCGTTGCGCAGATCAAGACCCAGATCGAAGACACCTCCTCGGACTACGACCGCGAGAAGCTGCAGGAGCGCGTGGCCAAGCTGGCCGGTGGCGTTGCAGTGATCAAGGTCGGCGCGTCGACCGAAATCGAAATGAAGGAAAAGAAGGATCGCGTCGACGACGCCCTGCACGCGACCCGTGCAGCCGTTGAAGAAGGCGTGGTCCCGGGCGGCGGCGTTGCCCTGGTCCGTGCGGTCTCCGCACTGGCTGGCCTGAAGGGTGCCAACGAAGACCAGAACCACGGCATCCAGATCGCCCTGCGCGCGATGGAAGCCCCGCTGCGCGAAATCGTTGCCAACGCCGGTGAAGAGCCGTCGGTCATCGTCAACAAGGTCAAGGAAGGCACCGGCAGCTTCGGCTACAACGCCGCCACCGGCGAGTTCGGCGACATGCTGCAGTTCGGCATCCTGGACCCGACCAAGGTGACCCGTTCGGCGCTGCAGAACGCAGCCTCGATCGCTGGCCTGATGATCACCACCGAAGCCATGGTTGCCGACGCTCCGAAGAAGGACGAGCCGGCCATGGGTGGCGCCGGTGGCATGGGCGGCATGGGTGGCATGGGCGGCATGGACTTCTAAGGTCCGCTGCACTGCTGCAATGAAAAACCCCGCCGCAAGGCGGGGTTTTTTTTGGGGTGGCGTGTTGCCCGCCAATGGGTTCACAGCAATGGGTCCATGCCAATGAATCCATGCCCATGGGTCCACGCCAGTAGATCCACGCCATGCGTGGATGGCGTCAGCGCACGAACACCTTCTCCGCGCCGTACTCCCAGTCCCACGGCACTCCGGTATCGCCCAGCACGAACGCCACCAGTGCCGGAAACGCCGCCTCGGCGCGGACATCGTTGCCCAGCATCACCACGCACCGTTGGCCCTGCTCGATGCACACCAGGGTGTTGCCCACCGCGTCATCGTGGCCGCCCTTGTAGAAGCCGGGCCCCTGCGGCCCGCGGAACGTGACCACGCCCAGGCCGGCTGCCAGGTCCCTGCGCCGCTCCGCTACCGGCAGTTCCGCCTGCAGGGTCGGAAACTGGCTGGCCGTGGTGATCGGCAGCTGCGGACGTACCAGCTCCTGCCGCATCGCCGCTGAAAGGCCTTCGCCGCGCACATAGCCCGCTGCGAAGTTGGCCATGTCGGCGATGGTGGTATCCATCGAGCCGGCGGCCCGCACCCGGCTGCGCTCGTCATGCGGCTCGGGCGTGCCATCGGCGGTCCAGCCGTCGGCCAGGTTGGTGGCGAAATCCCCGCGCCACATCATGCTGGTGCGGGGCATGCCGAAGCGGTCGAACACGCGGCGCTGCATCAGCGCGCCGATGTCCTGGCCAAGGCGCCCGCGTTCGAGCACGAACTGCAGCAGGATCAAGCCTTCGCCGGAATAGCCGTAGCGGCTGCCCGGATCGAAATGGAATTGCAGCCTGCCATCCGGTTCCAGAAACGCGAAGTTGGCAAAGCCGCTGCCATGATTGAGCAGCAGGCGCGGGGTGAGCCGGCGCCAGCGTTCGTCGCCAGCCAATACGCTGTAATCGGCGTAGTGCTTCGTATCGACGGGGTAGTCCGGCAATGGCTTGTCCAGATACGTGGCAATGCCGGCGTCCAGCGCGATCACCTGGTCCTGTGCCAGCTGCGCGACCAGGTGGCCGAAGGCCATCTTGGTCAGCGAAGCGGCGTACATCACGGTGTCGGTACGCAGCGGTTCGCCGGCGGCGTTGCGCTCGCCATAGGAGGCCACGTGCACCACCTTGCCGGCGTCGATCACCGCCAGCGCCATGCCACGTGCGTGTGCGGCCTGCATCAGCCGTTGCGCCTGGGCATCAATGCGGGCTGGCGATGGCAGCGGTGGTGGCGCAGCGACTACGGCCATCGGCAACAGCGTCAGCAACAACAGGACGACACGGCACATGCGTGGAACTCCTGGCGGGACGTGGCGCGATGCTACCGCAGCTTTGGCTGTTGGCGCCTGTCGACCCCATCCAGGCCCCGGCGCGGCGCCGCGTCATGCCCTGCGGCCGTCCTGCCCGGACTTGCGTCCTGCGGCGTCGGAAATATAATAAGGCGCCTAACCAGGTCGGGATTGGTAGATGATCGAAGTAAAACACGCGGCTCTCATCCAGGAGGCCGGCCGTCGCGGAGATCCCCACCTGGCCCAGCTTCGCCTGTGCTTCCAGCTGCTCTCGCTGTCCAGCGCCATCGACCGCGACTGCGCCTCACGGTTGGCGCCGCATGGCCTCAGCGAAGGCCGCTTCGTGGTGCTGTTCCTGCTGCACGGCGCTGGCGGCACCTTGCCACCGCATGCGTTGGCCGAGCGTGCCGGCGTCACCCGCGCCACCATCAGCGGGCTGCTTGATGGCCTGCAGCGCGACGGCCTGCTGCAGCGGTGCAGCGATGCCGAGGATGGCCGCCGTCTGCAGATCGTGCTGACCGCGCGCGGCGAGCGCCTGGCAGCCGATCTGTTCGACCAGCACACCCAGTGGATCGGTGGACTGTTCAACGGCCTTGATTCCGGCGAGCAGGTGCAGTTGTCGCAGCTGCTGGAAAAAGTCTGGCGACACACCGACGCAGGCCAGGAAACAGGTGCATGAGCAGCACCATCGGCACGGCACGCCTGCAGGCACTCAATGCGGGCAGCGTATCCAGCACGCACCTGGCCGAGTGCCTCGCAGTGGATTTCGCCGCGCTGCTGCAGGTGGTGGCACCGACCCTGCCCCAGGCATCCATGCAGCGCATGCGCGCCGCTGCAGGCAAGGGGATCACCCAGCGCATGGCATTGGCCGCCGCGATACTGCGCGAGGCGGGGCAGGGTGGCGTGCACTGCTGGCAGGTGCATCCCTCCGACACCGTGCGCGGATGGGCCTGCTATCTGATCGGCGGCGACGCGCAGGCGGCATTGGCCGACAAGCTGCAGGCGGTGCGTCCACTGGCAGATGATCCGCACTTCGGTGTGCGCGAATGGGCGTGGTTGGCCCTGCGCAGCGATATCGTCGCCGAGCCGCTGGAAGCGCTTGCCCTGCTGCAACCCTGGACGCAGCAGCGATCGCCCCGTCTGCGTCGCTTCGCTTGCGAGGCGCTGCGCCCCCGCGGTGTATGGGCCACGCACATCGCGCTGTTCAAGCAGCAACCCGAGCACGCGTTGCCCCTGCTGGAGGCCCTCGCTGACGATCCCGACCGCTATGTGCAGGACTCGGTCGGCAACTGGCTGAACGACGCCGGCAAGAGCCAGCCCGGATGGGTGCGCGATGTGTGCGCACGGTGGCAGTCAACGCACGACAGCGCAGCCAGTACGTACATCCGCAAGCGCGCGCTGCGCTCGCTGTAACGCCGTACCGTTCACCCCCGTTTCCCGGTAGTGCCGGGCGCTGGCCGGCAACCCCATGACCCTCAAGGAGGACCCCATGTCCCACCTTCTCATCGAGCTGTACGCCGCGACGCCGGCCTGGAAAGCGCTGCGCGCGGAACAGCGGAACGCCTTCTTCACCCGCATCGGCGCCGGCATGCAGCAATTGGACCCTGCACGCATCGCACCGTTGGCGATGGGCCGTGTGGCCAGCAACGTGTCATATGCCAGCACCGAGCAGTTCTACGCGGTCTGGAGGTGCGGCAGCCGTGCAGATGCCGATGCCTTGATGGCCGCCATCAGTGCCACTGGCTGGCATGACTACTTCACCACCACCAATGCCGTGGGCGCGGTGGATGCGATGGCCCAGCACCTTGCGGATCTCGCAGCGCTGTAACGCGGCCTGCGGTGGCACATGCGCGTGTCATCCATTCCAGGTAAAGATGGCGCTCGGCCGCATCCATCCGCAGGGAAGTCGAGCATGCAGAGCAAGATCCAGGTGACGTTGTACGGAGCGCTGGGCAGCAGTCCAGCGCTGCAGGTGCCCGGCCTGGAAGGGCCGGTGGTGGCCATCCAGGAAGCCGCGCTGCGGCAGCTGGTGTCCGATCTGTATACGGCCAGGTCCATGCTCAACCCCGAACAGCTTGATGAGGCAAGGCAGGAACTGGACCGGGTGGTCGAGCGTTGGGTCGACATCCACGAGACGCTGCTGCTGGATGTGGAAGTGCATGGCGGCCGATAGTCCGCTGAACCGCGCCCGCAGTTGCGGATGAAACAGTTGGCACCCGCCAAAACCCTGTGTTATCAATAGATCCCATGAACGCAGCCCACGCCAGCTTTTATTGGTATTACTTTCCGAAGCCCCCGGCGGAGGAAGGATTGCGCTCACCCTGAAGAAAGCTTCAGACGCATTCCCGAAAGCCGCCAGCGAACCTGGCGGCTTTTTTCATGTCGCCACGCTGCGGACCCCCACCTTCCGTAGAGACCCCCCACCATGCCCCCGCACACCGACGACCTGCGTATCCGCACCATCGAACCGCTGACACCGCCTGCCCAGCTGCTGGCGATGCTGCCCTGCGATGACGAAGCCTCCGACACCGTCAGCGCTTCGCGCGCCGCCCTGCACCAGATCCTGCACGGCCGCGACGACCGCCTGGCGGTGGTGGTCGGGCCGTGCTCGATCCACGATCCGAAAGCCGCCATCGAGTACGCACAGCGCCTGAAGCCGCTGCGCGATGCGCTGGCCGGCGAGCTGGAGATCGTCATGCGCGTGTACTTCGAGAAGCCGCGCACCACGGTGGGCTGGAAGGGCCTGATCAACGATCCGGACCTGGACGGCAGCTTCAGGATCGACAAGGGCCTGCGCATCGCCCGTGGCCTGCTGCGCGACATCAACAAGCTGGGCCTGCCGGCTGGCGTCGAGTTCCTCGACGTGATTTCGCCGCAGTACATCGCCGACCTGGTGGCATGGGGCGCGATCGGCGCACGCACCACCGAAAGCCAGGTGCATCGTGAACTTGCGTCGGGGCTGTCGTGCCCGGTCGGCTTCAAGAACGGCACCGACGGCAACGTCAAGATCGCCGCCGATGCCGTGGGCGCGGCCTCCAATCCGCATCACTTCCTGTCGGTCACCAAGCAGGGCGGCACCGCCATCGTCTCCACCACCGGCAACCCCGACTGCCATGTGATCCTGCGTGGTGGCAAGCAGCCGAACTACGATGCGGCCAGCGTGGCCGATGCCTGCCAGGCGCTGGCCAAGGCCAAGCTGCCGACGCGCCTGATGATCGATGCCAGCCACGCCAACAGCCTGAAGAACCACGAAAACCAGCCGAAGGTGATCGAAGACATCGCCACCCAGCTGGAAGACGGCGAGCAGCGCATCGTCGGTGTGATGGTCGAAAGCCATCTGGTCGGCGGTCGCCAGGAACTGGTGGAAGGCCAGCCGCTGGTCTACGGCCAGAGCATCACCGATGGCTGCATTGATTGGGACACCACCGTGCAGGTGCTGGAGCGGCTTGCCGCTGCGGTGCGCGCCCGCCGTGAGGTGAAGGTGTCCGAAGCCGCTTGAGTGCGGCACGTGTGTGGATGGCGGCCAGCGCCTGCGGGGGCGCGGCCGCGATCAGGGCCGGTCGGAGTTGGAGACCGGCCCGTCTGCACCGGCGATGCGCCTGGCGCTGTGCAATCCTGCCAGCGCCAGGTACATCGCCGGGGTGGTGTGGACTCCGGCGAACGCAAGTGCTCAATGCACTTCGTCGTGGTACACGAACTTCGGCATTTCCCAGCGGTAGTGGATGGCCAGCAGACGCACGGCGAAACCACCGCCCAGGCAGCACAGGATCGCCGTGGCATCGGCCACGCCCCAGTGCAGCAACATCAGATACACCGCACCGGTCAGCAGCGAGATGATCGCGTACAGCTCTTTCTGGAAGATCAACGGCACCTCGTTGCAGAGGATGTCGCGCAGCACGCCGCCGAACGCGCCGGTGAGCATGCCGGCGATCAGCACGATCGGCAGTGCATGGCCGGCCTCGCGCGCGATCGAGCAGCCGATCAGGGTGAAGGCGATCAGGCCCAGGCCATCGAGCACCAGGAAGGTGCGGCGGAAGTGGTGCATCCAGCGCGCCACCCAGGTGGCGATCAGTGCGGCGCACACAGTGAAGCCGAGGTACTCAGGGTGTTTCACCCAGCCCAGCGGATAGTGGCCAAGCAGGATGTCGCGCAGCGAGCCGCCGCCGAGGGCAGTGACACAGGCGATCATGACCACGCCGAACAGGTCCATGCGGCGGCGGCCGGCAGACAGGGCGCCGGTCATGGCTTCGGCGGAAATGGCGATCAGGTAGATGATGGACAGCAGCATGGGACAGGCTCCGGGCGCGGTGGGGCCGGCCATGCGCATATACCGCCACTGCCTGCGCAATGACGGGATGACGATGACCGGTGCCGCTCCCGCTGTCCTTTTGCCTGAGAGTTCAGCGGCGTGAGCCGCGTGCCCCTTCGGCGGATCGTCCCGGGCGTGCCCGGTGACCTCTCTCCAGCTCGGCGAGTCGAATGCATGGTTGGTGGGATTCCAGCCCACCGGCCTGAGCGATCATGGGAGCCTGCGCCTTCGGCGGGCGCCAGCGCGGCGCCTCTCTCCTGCATTCGGTCGCCAGTATATCCGCTGCAGTGCAGCACGGCATAATCCGGCAATGGTTTCGCCCTCCCGCCCGTGGTTCCTGTACCTGCTCGAATGCCGCGACGGCAGCTATTACGCCGGCATCAGCACCGACGTGCAGGCCCGCTTTGCTGCCCACCAGGCCGGCAAGGGGGCCCGCTACACCCGGTCGCGGCCGCCACTGCGGGTCCTGGCGGTGCGTGAGTACCCGGACCGGGCAGCGGCCTCGCGTGCCGAATGGGAGCTCAAGCGGCAGCCGCGCGAACGCAAACTGGCGTGGCTGTTGCAGTAGATCCACGCCATGCGTGGATGGGGCGCATCCGGCCATGCCATGATCGCCCAGCCCTCAGCGCTGGAGACCCGGATGTCCACCGTTGCCCTGTTGTTCGCACTTTCCGCAGCAGCAAGCCCTGCCGCCGACGCCGCCACGATCGCCGCCATCGATGCCACCTGCCATGACTACGTGGATGGCCAGCTGGAGGCCGACCCGCTGCGCGTCGCCCGTTCCCTGCATCCGGATCTGGCCAAGCGCGCGGTGCTCGGTGATACACCGGACGAGCGCCTGGGCCTGCGCCGGATGTCGAAGGAAGAGCTGGTTGCGTTGACGAAGCAGGGCGCGTTGAAGACCCCGAAAGATCAATGGGATCGCCGCTGCACGGTGCTGGACGTGACCGGCAACGTCGCATCGGTGCGGCTGGAAACCCCGTGGTTCGTCGACTACTTCCACATGGGCCGCTTCGAGCAGCGCTGGGTCATCGTCAACGCGCTGTGGTACCCGAAGCCGAAGTAGACCCACGCCACGCGTGGTCGCGCTCCATGCAGTCTGCGCAGGGATTCATCCACGCATGGCGTGGATCTACCGCTTCGGTCGCCGGTCTTCGCGGTCATCGCCGAAGATGATCCGCGCGCTGCGCTGGTAGCTCCAGTACGCCACCGCCCAGTTCAACAGCACCACGACGCGGTTGCGGAACCCGATCAGGAAGAACACGTGCGCGGCCAGCCAGAACCACCAGGCCAGCACGCCGGACAGCTGCAGCTTGCCCAAGTGCACGATCGCGGCCATGCGGCCGATGGTGGCCAGGTTGCCGAAGTCGGCGTACTTGAACGGCCCGGGTGCTGCCTTGCCATGCAGGCGCGCGCGAATCACGTCCGCCACGTACTTGCCCATCTGCTTGGCGGCAGGCGCAACGCCCGGTACCGGCTTGCCGTTGGCCTGGTTCAGCGCAGCAAGGTCGCCGGCCACGAACAGTTCCGGGTGACCAGGCAGGGTCAGGTCGGGCTGCACCTGCACGCGACCGGCACGGTCCAGCGGCACGTCCAGCGTGCGCGCCAGCGGTGAGGCAGCCACGCCTGCGGCCCAGACCACGGTGCGCGCGGGCACGAACTGGTCGCCCAGCTTGAAGCCCTGCCCATCGATGTGGCTCACCGGCGTGCCGGTCATCACTTCCACGCCCAGCTTTTCCAGCTGCCGCCGCGCCTTCAGCGAAAGCACTTCGGGGAAGGTGGACAACACGCGCGGGCCGGCCTCGACCAGCCGTACCTTGGCGCTGGCCGGATCGATGTGGCGGAATTCATTGCGCAGCGTATGCCGGGCGATTTCCGCGAGGGTGCCGGCCAGCTCGACCCCGGTCGGGCCCCCTCCCACCACGGCAAAGCTCAGCCATGCCGCCTTCTTCTCCGGGTCCGGTTCGGCTTCGGCGCGTTCGAACGCCAGCAGCAGTTTGCGGCGCAGGGCGATGGCATCGTCCAGGGTTTTCAGGCCTGGCGCATCGTCGGCCCATTCGTCGTGGCCGAAATAGGCGTGGGTGGCGCCGGTGGCCAGCAGCAGGCTGTCGTAGTCCAGCGTGCTGCCATCGGCCATGCGTACCTGGCGGTCCTGCTTGTCGATGGCCACCACTTCGCCCAGCCGCACCTCCACGTTGCGCTGGTGGCCGAGGATGTGGCGCAGCGGTGCGGCGATATCCGGAGCCGACAGCCCAGCGGTGGCCACCTGGTAAAGCAGCGGCTGGAACAGGTGGTGGTTGCGACGGTCGACCAGGGTGATGCGTATGCGTTCGCGGGCCAGCGCACGGGTGGCCCACAGGCCGGCGAAACCGCCGCCGACAACGACCAGGTGGGGGACGCGATCACGACTCATCGACTCACTCCAGGGGGGCATGGGGGAAGTGCCTGGCATCTTCGCACGGCCGCTCCTTGTCACGTCAGCGTGCATCGGGATCGGCGATACTCGGGTTCAGGCAACTGCCCGTGAGGAGTCCATGAGCGAACCGGAAAAGCGCATCGCCCTGTTGATCGACGCCGACAATGCACCGGCCTCGAAGATCGACGAAGTCCTGGCCGAGGTCGCTCGCTACGGTGTGGCCAACGTCCGCCGTGCCTACGGCAACTGGAAGAGCCCACGACTGAAGGGCTGGGAAGCGGTGCTGCACGAGTACGCGATCCGCCCGATCCAGCAGTTCGCCTACAGCAAGGGCAAGAACGCGTCGGACATGGCGATGGTGATCGACGCGATGGATCTGCTGTACGCGCGAAACCTCGATGGTTTCGCGATCGTGTCCAGCGATGCCGACTTCACTCCGATGGTGATGCGCCTGCTGACCGATGGCGTGAAGGTGTATGGCTTCGGCGAAAAGAAAACGCCGGAACCCTTCGTCAACGCATGCTCGAAGTTCACCTACCTCGAAGCGTTGGGCCAGACCCACGCCAGCGTGCAGGATGTGGAGCAGGCAGCGAACGAACAATCATCGAACGGACAGGCGCCCGGTGAGCAGGCCACCAGCGATGATGCGCGCCCACGCAAGAGCGGGGCGGAAATGCGCAGCGACACGCGTCTGGTGAAGATGCTGCGCCGTGCGGTGTCCTCGGCAGAAGGCGAGGATGGCTGGTCGCACCTGGGTCCGGTCGGCAGCCAGATCGGCAACCAGGCCTCGTTCGACCCGCGCAACTATGGTTACGGCAAACTCAGTGACCTGCTGGCGGCGATCGGTTTGTTCGAGCTGAAGAAGGACGGTAAATCCTCCTACGTACGCGCGCTGCCGAAGAAGAACCGGTAGCGCCGGGCGTTGCCCGGCGTGTGCCGGTGGCGCAGCACTGCGGAAGACACGGTGAGGCTACAGCGTACGTGCGCTGGAGCCGGCGTAGCCTTCCGCAAATCCGTTGGCGAAGTCTTCAACGCCATTGAAGGCCAGCAGCAGTATGCCGGCGCACAGCAGCATGTTGCGGTTCGAGCGCCGGTACCCGAGCACCAGCATCCCCAGTCCTGCTGCCAGAAGCGTGTAGTTCACTGCATCCCATGCGGTCATGTCGTCTCTCCCTGTGGATGGGCGTATCGTAGCGGCTCCGCGCCATCGCGGCGCACTGCTGCACGCAAGGAAACCCGCATGTTGAAGATCTGGGGCCGCCGCAATTCCAGCAACGTCCGCAAGGTGCTGTGGTGCGCCGAGGAAATCGGCCTGCCGTACGAGTCCATTGAAGTGGGTGGCAGCCACGGTGGCACGCAGTCGCCGGAGTACGTGGCGATGAACCCGAACGGCCTGGTGCCGGTGATCGAAGACCACGGCCTGCCGCTGTGGGAGTCGAACACCATCGTGCGCTACCTCAGTGCGCGCTATTCGCTGGGCACGCTGTATGCCGAAGATCCGATGGAGCGCGCCCAGGCCGAAAAGTGGATGGACTGGAGCACCTCGCGGATGGCGCCGCTGTACTCCGAACTGATCTGGGGCATCATGCGCACCGCACCGGCCGACCGCGATGAGGCACGCATCAATGCGGCGATCGTGCGCGCCGGTGATTTCCTGGCGCTGCCCAACGCAACCCTGGCCAAGCAGCCGTGGCTGTCGGGCGACACGTTCGCCATGGGTGACATCGCGCTGGGCTCGTTGATCTACGCCTGGTTCGAACTGCCGATCCAGCGCCCGGACCTGCCGCACCTGGCCGAGTGGTATGCACGCCTGCGCGAACGCCCGGCGTACCAGCGCGGCGTGATGTCACCGATGACGTAAGCGAAGGGGCGACGTTCGGGGTCAGAGCCCTTTTCTGCGGAAAGGGATCCGACCCCGGCGCATTGCCCTCAATACAGATCCGTCGGATCCACATCCAGCGACCAGCGCACCTTGCGTGCCTCCGGCAGCGCGTACAACTGCGGCACCAGCTGTGCCAGTACCCCATGCAGCGGCGGCCGCTGTGCCGCCGACAGCAGCAGCTGCGTGCGCTGATAACCGGCACGGCGTGGCATCGGCGCCGGCATCGGCCCGTAGGCCTCCACCATGTCCTGTTCACCCAGCAGTTTCCGCGCAGCGAGCAGGAAGGCGTTGGCATGCTCGACCTGCTGTGCTTCGGCACGCATCAATGCCAAGTGCGCGAAGGGCGGGAACCCGGCTGCCTGGCGCTGGTTGAGTTCGGCCTGCGCGAACGGGTGGTAGCCACCGTTGACCAGCGTCTCCAGCAGCGGATGGCCTGGATGATGGGTCTGCAGCCACACTTCACCCGGATCGCGCGCGCGACCGGCGCGGCCGGCTACCTGGATCAGCTGCTGCGCCAGTTTTTCGCTGGCGCGGAAATCGGCCGAGAACAGCCCTTCGTCGATGCCCACCACCACCACCAGCGTCAGCTTGGGCAGGTCGTGGCCCTTGGCCAGGATCTGCGTGCCGACCAGGATGCCGGGCGCGTCGCCGAGCTTGGCCAGCTGCTGCTCCAGCGCATCACGACGGGCGGTGGTGCCACGATCGATGCGCACCACCGGAAAATCGGCGAAGGCACTGACCAGATGTTCTTCCAGCCGCTCGGTGCCGATGCCCTGTGGCTGCAGGGCCAGGCTGCCGCAGGCCGGGCAGGCCAGTGGTGCCGGCTGCCGCGCACCGCAGTGATGGCATTGCAGGCGACGGCCACCGCCATGCACGGTCATCGGTGCATCGCAGCGGCTGCAGGGTGCGGTCCAGCCGCAGTCGTGGCACAGCAGCACCGGCGCATAGCCGCGGCGGTTCTTGAACACCAGCACCTGCTGGCCACGCTGCAGGTGTTCGCCGATGCCGGCCAGCACGTCGGCGGAAAGGCCATCGCGCAGCGGACGCTTGCGGACGTCGAGGATGCGCACGCGCGGCGGTCGGGCATCACCGGCGCGCTGTTTCAGGCGCAGGTGCGCATAGCGGCCGGCATAGGCGTTGTGCAGCGTTTCCAATGACGGCGTGGCGCTGCCCAGCAGCACCGGAATGCCCTGCGCCTTGGCCCGCACCAGAGCGAAATCACGTGCGTGGTAGCGGATGCCGTCCTGCTGCTTGTAGCTGCCGTCATGCTCTTCGTCCACGATCAGCAGGCCAGGTTGCGGCAGCGGGATGAACACCGCCGAGCGCGTGCCGACGATCACCCGTGCTTCGCCGCGCGAGGCCGCAGCCCAGACCCGCGCGCGTTCGTTGTCGGTCAGCCCCGAGTGCAAGGCATGCACGGCGATGCCGAGACGGCCGCGGAAGCGCGCCAGGGTCTGCGGGGTCAGGCCGATCTCGGGCACCAGCACCAGCGCCTGCCTGCCCTGCGCCAGGCAATGGATGATGGCCTGCAGGTAGACCTCGGTCTTGCCGCTGCCGGTCACCCCGTCCAGCAGGAATGCCTGGAAGCTCTCGGCGGCGGTGATTGCGGCCACCGCTTCGGCCTGCTCCGCATTGAGGGTGGGGCCGGGCAGGGGCTGGGCGTGCTGCGGCGCCACGCTCAGGGCGATGCGTTCGGCCAGGCCGCGCTTGCCCAGGCTGCGTGCGGCCACCCGCCAATCCTGCATGCGCGCGGACAGGACATCTTCGTCCACCACCGCTTCGGCCAGCAGCTCGGCCAATTGCCGCGGTCGGCTGCCGGCGCGCAGCTTCTCGCGCTGGGCATGGCCTTCGGTTGTCAGCTGCCAGCCCCAGTGATGGGTGTCGGGCAGCGGTTCGCCATGCCGCAGCGGGCCGGGCAGGGCGGTGCTCAGTACTTCGCCCAAGGGGGCGTGGGTGTAGCGGGCCAGCCACTGCAGGCTCTGCCACAACTCGCCCTGCAGCAGCGGTGTGGTGTCACACCAGGCCAGTGCCTGGCGCAGGCCCTGGCTGTCCTCGGTTTGCCCGTGGCCTGCCACCACGCCGATCAGTTCGCGGTTGCCGAACGGCACCTTCAGCCGGCAGCCGACCTCTACCGTCGGGCCTTCGCCCTGCGGTGGCAGGTAGTCGAACAGGCGCGGCAAGGGCACGGGCAGGGCGACCTGCAGGGTCGGGACAGGGCCGGATTCAGGGGCGAGCATCGGGTCAGTGTAACGGCCCGTGCAAGGGCGCATGGCAGTGGCAGATGCGACTGGCCTGCCCTCCGGCGAATCATAAATGTCACCTAAATATCGGTGTCTATTGGAGATTCAGTCTTATCCACATCTTCTGTGGATAAGTCTGTGCGTTAGCGGCTCGTGGCGCCGCATGAGGCCGATGGCGACGGCCTCACGCTTTGGTTGGTCAAAAAATAGCCACACTTTAAATTCAATTTAAATCAACAACTTAAGTGTGAAACATTGCTGAAACAGGGTGAATTCAGCCATTCACGCAGGAATCGCCCGGTTCCCGCGTGGTGCTGTGCACAACCTGCAGCAGAAAGCGTCTGCAATCGCAAGTCCTGCCGGGCAGCGATGGGCTGCCGCTATCATGCCGGCAGACCTTTGGAGTGACCGATGACGGCTGTGCCCGCCCCTGTTTCCTCGACCGCGGCCGGCGCGCTGTCGGCATTTCTGCGTGGCGTCGAACGCCGTGCCCTGGTCGTGGCCGAGCTGCAGTGCGGTGACCCCGCCCGTGCCGAACAGACGCTGGTGGCGGTGATGCGCGCCTTCGCCGCGGTCGCCAGCGACCTGCCGATGGCGCAGTGGCCCAGCCGCTTCTGGACCCTGCTGGGCCAGCGCCAGGCGCTGCGCGAGCCGGCCACCGGTCAGTGGCCACCGTCATTGGCAGCGCTGGGCGAGATGGCACCCTTGCCGCGGCTGGCCTTGCTGCTGCGGGTGGGGGGCAGCCTGGACGAGGGCATCGCCACCCGCGTTCTGGATGTCGACGAAGAAGGCTATCAGCGCCTGTTGGCCGCGGCCTGCCCACGCGATGCCGATGGCCAGCCCGACGCCGCTGCATGGCGCGCTCTGGCCGAACAGGTGCAGCTGCGTGTCCGCGACCTGCCGGCCAAGCGCCTGCAGCAGCTGCAGCAACCGTCCGCGCCAGCGGCCAACAACCAGGCGCCTGCGTCCAGCTGGCGCGCACCGCCGCGCGACGAACGCGCATCTGCAAGCGGCAAGCGTCGCCGCCCCAATGCCAAGCCGCGCTGGCGTGGCCCGCTGATCCTGTTGATCACCGTGGCAGTGCTGCTGCTGGCTGCGTTGGGCTGGCGCCATTGGCAGGGCCGTGCGCTGACTGCCGATGGCCCCCTGCCCGAAGGCGTGGTCGGCGAGGCCGGGCCAGTCACCGTCGAGGAGTTGCCAGCCAGCGATGTCCGCCCCGCTGCGGGCGGCGATGCGCAGGCCAGCGAAGATGCCGCGATGCTGGCCGACCGCGATTACCCGCTGCTGGCCGAGGCCGACATGCATGCCTGGAGTGCCGCCGGTGGCCCGTTGCCGGTGGACGAGTCACAACCCAAGCCGACCCGTCCGGAACCGGTCGGCGCAGCGCTGGAAACCTCTGCTGCCGATGAATAAGCTCCTCTTCGCCGGCCTGCTGCTGGCCCTGCCGCTGTCGCTGGCGGCCGCTCCGCAATCAGTGAACGTGCCGCTGCCCGCACCGTCGGCAACACCATCGGCCGCGCCCACTGCGGCGCCCACTGCCGCGGCGGCATTCGCGCAACTCGATCCCGCCCAGCAACGCCAGCGCCGCAGCGACTACGCCGCATGGCGGGCCCTGCCGGAGGGTGAGCGCGAACGCATCCGCCAGGCCGCCGCCCGCTTCGCCGCGTTGCCGGCCGACCAGCAGCAACGCCTGCGCGCGCAGTTCCAGGCACAGGACCAGGCCTTCCGCGAAGGCTGGCGGCTGGGCCCGCAACTGGGCGCCGAGTTCCCCAAGCTGCACGGCCTGTTCGGCTTCGTACCGCCGCAACAGCGCGACGCCGTGCTTGCTGTGCTGCGCCAGCTGAGTCCGTCGCAGTTGGCGCAGCTGGCCCTGGTCGCCCAGCGCACGCCGCCGCAGGAACGCGACAGCGTACGCAGCGCATTCCTGACGGTCCCCGCCGCCGAACGCGACACCTGGCTCAGGCACCAGGCCGGCCAATAAGCGAAAAGGGGACGGAGGGAATTAAGTCGTTTTTGGCTCGACTGTGCCGGATACGACTTAATTCCCTCCGTCCCCTTTATGGGGCAGTCATGGGAATGACCGCCCGGCGCGCGTAAGATGGCCGGCCGCAACCCGGTGCCTGTGCCCTTCGCGCGCAACCGTAGTTCGCGTCAAGCACCTTATGTCTACTGCAACCTCCACGCCGCGCTTCAGCAAGGAAGTCGGCGCTACCGGTCTGCTTGCCCTGCCGCTTGTGCTCGGGCACGTCTCCACCGGTCTGATCTCCTTCGTCGACAACGTGATTGCCGGCCACCATGCGACCTCCACCCTGGCCGCAGTGACCATCGGCACTGCGCTGCTGTGGCTGCCGATGCTGATCCCGATCGGCACGCTGATCTCCCTCACCGCCTCGGTGTCGCAGCTGCATGGCGCCGGCCGTGAGCGCGAGATCGGCCCGCTGTTCCGGCAGGCGCTGTGGCTGGCGCTGGGCCTGGGCCTGATCATGTTCACCTTCCTCACCGTGGTGCCGCCGCTGCTGCCGGCCTTCGGCATCGCCCCGGACATCGTGCCCGGTGCAACGGCCTTCCTGCATGCGGTGCGCTGGGGTGGCCCGGCGCTGACGCTGTACTTCTGCATGCGCTATCTCAGTGAAGGCATGCATTGGACGCTGCCGACCATGCTGCTCGGTTTTGGTGGCCTGCTGGTGCTCGCGCCGATGGGGTACGTGCTGGCCAACGGCAAGCTGGGCTTCCCGGAAATGGGCGCTGAAGGCCTGGGCATCGCCTCGGCGGTGATGATGTGGCTGCAGGCGATCGCCTTCGGTACCTACCTGTGGTTCACCAAGCGCTTTGCCCACCTGCAGCTGTTCTCGCACTTCGAGGGTCCGCGCTGGAAAGCGATCTGGGACCTGCTGCGCACCGGCCTGCCGATCGGCATCACCGTGCTGATGGAAGGTGGCCTGTTCATCGTCACCGCATTGCTGATCGGTCGCCTGGGTGCCAATGAAGCAGCCGCGCACCAGATCGCGATCAACGTGGCGCAGCTGTGCTTCATGATCCCGATGGGCGTGGCCGAGGCGACCACCGTGCGGGTCGGCCATGCGGTTGGCCGTGGCGATGGCTTCGGCGTGCGTCGTGCGGCGTGGGCCGGCTACGCGATCATCATGGGTACGCAGACGCTGTCGGCGGCGGCACTGCTGTTCGGCCACGACGCCATCGTCGGCGTCTACACCAACGACCTGGCCGTGGCCGGGCTGGCCTCGACCCTGCTGCTGTACGCGGCCACCTTCCAGTTCCCCGATGGCATCCAGGTGCTGTCGGCCGGCGCGCTGCGCGGCCTGAAGGACACCCGCGTGCCGATGTTCATCGCCATGTTCGCCTACTGGGGCCTGGGCATGCCGCTGGGCGCCGGCCTGGGCCTTGGGCTGGGCATGGGGCCGCAGGGCATGTGGATCGGCCTGATCGTCGGCCTGACCGCCGCCGCCATCCTGATGGGCTGGCGCCTGGGCCGCAGCAGCAAACGCATTGGCCAGTCCACGCTGGCCTGACATCACGCCGGTCCCGGGCAACCGTGACTGGCGATCCCCTGACTTGTGTCCGATGCTGCCTCACGCGGCACCGGCTATGCTGTTACCACGGCAAGAAGCCATCCGGAGTGCTCCATGAACCAACCCGTGCCGCCGCTGCCCCCGGCGAACCGCAATCCTGTCGCCAGCTTCTTCATCGGGCTGTGGGACGTGATGAATTTCACCCGCCGGTTGATCCTCAACCTGGTGTTCTTCGGCCTGTTGCTGCTGGTGCTGGTGATGTTCATCGTCGCTGCGGGCATGGGCGCAGGTGCCAGCAAGGCGCTGCAGGACCGCACCACTCTGGTGATCGCGCCGGAAGGCCGCCTGGTCGAGCAGTACAGTGCCGATCCGGTCAGCCGCGCGCTGGCCAAGGCCGTCGGTGACAACGGTGCCGAGGAAGTGCAGCTGCGCGATCTGATCCGGGTGATCGAGAGCGCGCGCGATGACAAGAAGATCGAGCGGGTGGTGCTGGAACTGGACAAGCTGCAGCCGTCCGGTTTCGCCTCGCTGCGCGAAGTGTCCGCCGCGCTGCAGGACCTGCGCGCTTCGGGCAAGCAGCTGGTGGCCTTCAGCGAGAGCATGGGGCAGTCGCAGTATCTGCTCGCCGCACAGGCCGACGAGGTCTACCTGGACCCCATGGGTTCGGTGGTGCTGGAAGGCCTGGGTCGCTACCGCCAGTATTTCCGCACCGGCCTGCAGGACAAGCTGGGCGTGGACGTGCACCTGTTCAAGGTGGGCGAGTACAAGTCGGCGGCCGAGCCGTACGTGCTCGACGCGGCGTCGCCGGCGTCCAAGGAAGCCGATCTGTTCTGGATGAACGATGTGTGGCAGCGCTACCTCGGCGATATCGCCAAGGCCCGCCGCCTGGATCCGGCACAGCTGGCGGCCGGTATCGACACCCTGCCTGAAGGCGTCGCTGCCGCCGGCGGTGACCTGGCCAAGTTCGCCCTGCAGCAGAAGCTGGTGACCGCGCTGAAGACCCGCGAGGAATTCGAGGATCTGATGATCGAGCGCGGCGTGGCTGACGAAGACGCTGACGGCGGCTTCCGCAACATCGATTTTGGCACCTATATGGCCCAGCTCGATGCGCGTCGCAACCCGGTTGATTCGCGTCCGCAGGTCGCCGTGGTGGTGGCCTCCGGTGAAATCAGCGGCGGCGATCTGCCGGCCGGCCGTATCGGCGGTGAATCGACTTCGGCGCTGCTGCGTGCGGCGCGCGACGATGACGACGTCAAGGCTGTGGTGCTGCGCGTGGACTCGCCGGGTGGCGAGGTCTACGCCTCCGAGCAGATCCGTCGCGAAGTGGTGGCCCTGCAGGCTGCGGGCAAGCCGGTGGTGGTGTCCATGGGCGACCTCGCTGCGTCCGGCGGCTACTGGATCAGCATGAACGCCGATCGCATCTATGCCGACCCGTCGACCATCACCGGTTCGATCGGCATCTTCGGCATGATCCCCAACTTCAGCCGTGCGCTGGACAAGTTCGGCGTGCACACCGACGGCGTCGGCACCACCCGTTTCGCCGGTGCCTTCGATGTCACCCGGCCGATGGACCCGGCGGTGGGCCAGGTCATCCAGTCGGTGATCAACAAGGGCTATGCCGATTTCACCGGCCGTGTCGCCGAGGCCCGCAAGAAGCCGGTCGAGGCGATTGACGAAGTGGCCCGTGGGCGTGTCTGGAGCGGTGCGCAGGCCAAGGAGCGCGGTCTGGTCGATGCCTTCGGTGGCCTGAAGGACGCCGTGGCTGACGCCGCTGGCCGGGCCAAGCTGGGCGCGACCGACAAGTACCGTGTGCGCTACATCGAGAAGGCGGCCACGCCGTTCGCGCAGTTCGTCAGCGGCTTCGCTGGCAGCCGCGCCGGCGCCTGGATGCTGGCCGATTCCGGCGTGGGCCGGATGATGCTGGCGCGGACGATGCCGGAAATCGATACGCAGCTGCGCTTTGTTGAAAATGCGGCTCGCGAGAAGGGCAACGGAGCACCGGTGAAGTCGCTGGCGTATTGCTTCTGCGGGTTCTGATGGCCCATCCACGCATGGCGTGGAACTACCGGGGATGTCCACGCATGGCGTGGATCTACTGGGGATGTTCACGCATGGCGTGGATCTACTGGGGATGTTCACGCATGGCGTGGACCAGCTGAACGCACGACGCCCGGCCTTGGCCGGGCGTTGTCATATGCGGGCATCTACTGCGCGTCGGCCTCTGCCTTGCGCCCGCGTTCGGCCGTCTCGTCCAGGGTCTTCTGCACGGCCTTTGCGCGGTCCAGCGGTTGATTGATCGCCTTGGCCACCGCCTGCGGTTGCGGTGGTCGTTCGGGATTGGGCGGTGCAGGGCGCTGGCACCCGGCCAGCGCGACGGCCGACAGCAGGACGGGAATCAGGACGCGCATGGCAGCTCTCCACGAGGGACGTGCAGCCAGTGTCGCATCCCGGGCGGCGGACGGTCGTGAGCGCGTATCCTTGCCGCATCGAAACACAGTGGGCGCGGCCCCGGAGGACATATGACCCAGCAACGGTGGCGCCTGGATGGGCAGACGGCCCTGATCACCGGTGCCAGCGCCGGTATCGGCCTGGCGATCGCGCATGAACTGGCGGGTCTCGGCGCCGACCTGATGATCGTCGGCCGCGACCTGGACATGCTCGAGAGTGCCCGCGACGAACTGCTGGATGTGTATCCGCAGCACCAGGTGCACGCATTGGCGGCTGATGTGTCCGACGACGAAGACCGCCGGCAGATCCTGGACTGGGTCGAGGACCACGCCGACGGCCTGCACATCCTGGTCAACAATGCCGGTGGCAACATCACCAAGCCCGCCACGGAATATTCCGAAGACGAGTGGCGCGGCATTTTCGAGACCAATCTGTTCTCGGCGTTCGAGCTGTCGCGCTATGCGCATCCGTTGCTCGCGCGCCACGCTTCATCGGCCATCGTCAACGTCGGCAGCGTGTCCGGCCTGACCCATGTGCGCAGCGGCGTGGTCTATGGCATGACCAAGGCGGCGATGCACCAGATGACCCGCAACCTCGCGGTGGAGTGGGCCGAGGACGGCATCCGGGTCAATGCAGTAGCGCCGTGGTACATCCGGACCCGTCGCACGTCCGGCCCGCTGTCCGATACCGACTACTACGAGGAGGTGATCGGACGCACGCCGATGCGGCGCATCGGTGAGCCGGAGGAAGTGGCCTCGGCCGTGGGTTTCCTGTGCCTGCCGGCATCGAGCTATGTCACCGGCGAATGCATCGCGGTGGATGGCGGCTTCCTGCGTTACGGGTTCTGACGGGACCACCCGCTGCGGATGGAGGCATCCACGGCGGGCGTGGATGCTCTACTTCGGTACAGGGCAGTCGCTGGCTTCCAGCACGGCCTGCAGGCGTTCGCGTTCGCCGCGCGCTGCCGGTTGGTTTTCGGGCGCAGCAAAGCGCTCGCGACCGCGTGCATCGCGGAAGCGCTGCTGCCAGCTGCCGCAGCGCTGGGCTTCGGCCACTTCGGTGCAGCGGTCCCGGACCACCTCGCAGCTGGCGGCATTCACCGGTGTCGCCCCACCCAGGCCCTGCACGTTCAACAGTTCGCAGCGGCCTGGTGCAGCCTCGTACTCATGCAGGTACGAGCTTCCCTCGCTGCCTAGGCATTGATAGATCGCCGGCAGCGGTGGCTTTGACGGTGTGGTGCCATTCCCCGACGTGACGTCGCTCGAACGTAGCAGCACCGCGCTGTCGAGGATGGCGTCGCCGCCTTCGTGCTCGACCATGCGTGCTTCCATGATCGTTCGGCCCTCACGTGGCTGCGTCGCGGCAGGCGCGGCGGCGGGGTCCACGGAAGGCAGCGCTGCAGGCGGCGGAAGGGGGCGGTCCTGCACCGGCGCAGCGGGTACTGCGGCGGCTGGTGCAGGGACGCGCTGGATCTGCTGGCGGGTGCCGGCGGGGCAGGGGGTGCGCTGCAGCGTGGGAACATCGCTGCTGCCCATGCAGCGGTAGATCACCATGTCGTCGGCCAAGGCATTGCCGGGCAACAGGGCCACCGCCAGCCAGATCAGTCTTCTCATGCGAGCAGCCTACAGCGGTGGCACATGCCCGGGTAGTTGCCAACCTTGGTTGGCACCCGCAGTACCCATGCCGTGGTTGTTGTCCACCTTGGTTGGCACCGCTGTTTGCCAGCGCCCACCAAGGTGGGCATCTACCCAAGCGGGGCACAGCCCCCAGCGCAGGGCTCAGATGCCCCGGTAGTTGCCAACCTTGGTTGGCACACGCAATGCTCCTGTCGTGGTAGTTGCCAACCTTGGTTGGCACCGCTGTTTGCCAGCGCCCACCAAGGTGGGCATCTACCAAAGCGGGGCACAGCCCCCAGCGCAGGGCTCAGATGCCCCGGTAGTTGCCAACCTTGGTTGGCACACGCAATGCTCCTGTCGTGGTAGTTGCCAACCTTGGTTGGCACCGCTGTTGCCAGCGCCCACCAAGGTGGGCATCTACCAAAGCGGGGTACAGCCCCCAGCGCAGGGCTCAGATGCCCGGTAGTTGCCAACCTTGGTTGGCACACGCAATGCTCCTGTCGTGGTATTTGCCAACCTTGGTTGGCACCGCTGTTTGCCAGCGCCCACCAAGGTGGGCATCTACCAAAGCGGGGTACAGCCCCCAGCGCAGGGCTCAGATGCCCGGTAGTTGCCAACCTTGGTTGGCACCGCTGTTTGCCAGTGCCCACCAAGGTGGGCATCTACCAAAGAGAGGGTACCGCCCCCAAGCGCAGGGCTCAGCCGCCGCAGTCCTGCGCCAGCCGCGCGTCGATGCCACGCTGCTCCTTGCTGATCGCGGTGCGCTCGCTCTGCAGCGCGCTGTTGTAACGCCGGTCCAGTTCCCAGCGACGATCACGCAGGCGTGCGCACACTTCCTGCGGGGGCAGGGCGTGGCAGGTATCGCGCACCAGGATGTTGCCGGCAGGCACGTTGACACCGACGCCCACTGACGGCGGGCGATACACCGCAGGCCCGCCGCCGATGGGGGGACCGATGGTGTTGCCGCTGCCGGCCGGACGCGGCCCCGGATGCGGTCCGGGGTGCGCACCGCCAGGATGACCATGCGGGTACCAGACCGTGGTCCACAGCGGCACCCAGCGTGGATTCCCTTCGTTGTTGTCGCTGGTGTAACGGTCGCCGTCTTCACTCACGCATTCGTACATCGGCTGTGGCGGCTGGATGTAGACATGGCGCACCTCGCGCTCGCGCATCGCTGGCGTCTGCACCGGTGCGGGCGGCGCGGTGTCGGTGCTGACCACCCGTGGCGGCGGGTCGCGCGGCCGTTGCAGGTCACGCACTTGCTGGCGGCCGGCCGTGCAGGGCTTGTCCTGCAGCGCGACGGCACCATTGCTGCCGACGCAGCGGTAGACCCGCACGTCGTCGGCGGCAAGGGCCGGCAACGACAACAGCAGGGCCAGAGACAGGACAGGGCGCAGCAGGGTCATGGGCGCAGCGTGCGCGCTCGGCAACGCCAACGCAATCGACCTGTCAGGAGCGCAGTACGTTGCCACTGAGCGCGTCGCGGATCGGCGTGGGTTGGGCCAGGCCGCCGGTCTGCCCATCAAGGATGCCGTCGAGCAGGCGCAGCAGGCGCGGGTCCAGCTCTTCGCGGCTGCGCGCAGGGGGCTCGCCGGCAAGGTTGGCGCTGGTGGAGACCAGGGGGCCACCCCAGGCCTGGCACAGCGCTGCGACCAGCGGGTGGGCGCTGATGCGTACCGCGATGCCGCTGTGTTCGCCGGTGATCCAGCCCGGCGCGCGCGTGCCGGCGGGCAGGATCCAGGTGTTGGCGCCGGGCCAGCTGGCGAGCACTGCGCGCTGGCGTGCATCGGGCAGCGCGTGCAGGCGCACCCAACCCTGCAGCTGCGACAGGTCAGCGGCCACCAGGATCATGCCTTTCTCGATCGGGCGCTGCTTCAGCCGCAGCAGCGTGTGCACCGCTGCCTCGTGCGCAGGGTCGCAACCCAGGCCCCAGACCGCTTCGGTCGGGTAGGCAATCACCCCGCCACTGCGGAGCGTGGCGACTGCGGTGTCCAGTGTGAGTTCTTTCATGGCGGCGACCGGGCCCGGCGTGGGCCTTTATTATCCCCCCGCTGCGTGCAGAGCGGGTGGAGCGGTGGGGGCGGACCGTGGGTCCGCTCACCTTGGCAGATCATCCACGCATGGCGTGGATCTACTTGGCCGCCTTCTTGACGGCCTTCTTTGCCGGTGCCTTCTTGGCCACGGCCTTCTTCGCAGCCGCCTTCTTGGCCGGCGCCTTCTTGGCAGCAGCCTTCTTCGGCGCGGCTTCCTTCTTCACTGCCGCCTTCTTTGCCGGTGCCTTCTTGGCGGCGGCCTTCTTGGCGCCGAAGCCCTTGCGCACCGGCTTGCCGGTTTCTTCCATCAACTGCTGCACCTCGGCCAGGGTCAGCGATGCCGGTTCACGATCCTTGGGGATCTTGCCGTTCATCTTGCCGTCGCTGATGTACGGGCCGAAACGACCGTTCAGCACCTGGATGTCGCTGCCGTCGAACTCCTTGATGATCCGGTTGCGCGCGATTTCTTCCTTCTCTTCGATCAGGAACACGGCGCGGGCCAGGTCGATGGTGTACGGGTCGTCTTCCTTCTTCAGCGAGGCGTAGGTGCTGCCGCGCTTGGCGAACGGGCCGAAGCGGCCGATGCCGACGCTGACGTCCTCGCCCTTGTCCTCACCCAGCGCGCGCGGCATCAGGAACAGCTCCAGCGCGTCTTCCAGGGAAATGGTGTGCATCGACTGGCCCGGCCGCAGCGAGGCGAACTTGGGCTTGTCCTCGGCATCCTCGGCGGTGCTGCCGATGGCCGCGTACGGCCCGAACCGGCCCAGGCGCACGCTGACCGGCTTGCCGGTCTTCGGGTCGGTACCCAGTTCGCGCGCACCACTGGCCTCGGCACGGTCGACCGATTCCTTCTTGTCTTCGACCAGTTCCTTGAACGGTCCCCAGAAGCGCGACATCAGCGGAATCCACTCTTCCTCGCCACGCGAGACGGCATCGAGCTCGTCCTCCAGCTTGGCGGTGAAGTCGTAGTCGACGTACTGGGTGAAGTGGCTGGACAGGAACTTGGACACCGCACGGCCGACATCGGACGGGCGGAAGCTGCGGCCTTCCATTTCCACGTACTTGCGGAACAGCAGGGTCTGGATGATCGAGGCGTAGGTCGAAGGACGACCGATGCCGTACTCTTCCAGCGCCTTCACCAGCGCCGCTTCAGTGAAGCGCGGCGGAGGCTGGGTGAAGTGCTGGTCGGCCACGATACGCTCCAGCGGCACGCGGTCGCCCGGCTTCATCGCCGGCAGCTTGCGGCCTTCGTCGTCATCCTCGGCGCTCTTGCTGTCCTTGCCTTCCTCGTACACGGCCAGGAAGCCGGGCACCACCACCGTGGTGCCGCTGGCGCGGAACACATGTTCGCTGCCGGCCGACAGGTCCACGCTGACGGTGTTGAGCGTTGCCGGGATCATCTGGCAGGCCACTGCGCGCTTCCAGATCAGCTCGTACAGCTTGCGCTCGTCGTCGGTCAGGAACCGCGCAACTTGGGCCGGGGTGCGCAGTGCCGAGGTCGGGCGCACCGCTTCATGCGCTTCCTGGGCGTTCTTGGACTTGGTCTGGTAGGTGTTGGGCTGGTCGGGCAGCGAGGCGATGCCGTAATCACGGGCAATCACGTCGCGGATTTCGGCCAGCGCGTCCTGCGACAGGTTCACCGAGTCGGTACGCATGTACGAGATCAGGCCGACCGTGCCTTCGTCGCCGCCGATGTCCACGCCTTCGTACAGCTTCTGCGCGACCTGCATGGTCTTGCGCGTGGTGAAACCGAGCTTGCGCGAGGCTTCCTGCTGCAGCGTGGAGGTGGTGAACGGCGGTGCGGGGCGGCGCTTGCGCTCCTTGCTGGCCACGTCGGTGACATGCAGGGCGCCCTGTGCAGCCTGCTGGATGCGCAGGCGGGCGGCCTCGGCGGTGTCGCCGTCGGTGACGGTGAACTGCTCGAACTTCTGCCCGTCCAGCTTGACCAGCTTGGCGTTGAAGTGCTGCGAGGGATGCGCGCACTCGGCGGCGATCGACCAGTATTCGCGGGCGATGAAGGCTTCGATCTCTTCCTCGCGCTCGACGATCATGCGCAGCGCCGGGCTCTGCACGCGGCCCGCCGACAGGCCGCGCTGGACCTTGCGCCACAACACCGGCGACAGGTTGAAACCGACCAGGTAGTCCAGCGCGCGGCGCGCCTGCTGGGCATCGACCAGGTCGCTGGCGATCTCGCGCGGCTGGCTGATCGCTTCCTTGATCGCGCGCGGGGTGATCTCGGTGAACACCACGCGCTGCATCGGCTTGTCCTTGACCAGCCCGCGCTCCTTCAGGATCTCGGCGATATGCCAGCTGATCGCTTCACCCTCGCGATCCGGGTCGGTCGCCAGCAGGATGTCGTCGGCGCCCTTTGCGGCCTTGGCGATCGCATCGACATGCTTTTCGTTCTTCTCGATCACGTCGTAATGCATGGCGAACCCGTTGTCCGGGTCAACCGCGCCTTCCTTCGGGATCAGGTCACGCACGTGCCCATACGAGGCCAGGACCGTGTAGTCCTTGCCGAGGTATTTGTTGATCGTCTTGGCTTTGGCCGGCGATTCAACGATGAGCAGGTGCTTGGGCATGGCAGCAGGGTCTGTGGGTAAGCCGCGGGGAAGGGCCGCTAGGGTGGAGCAAACGGCCGCATTAGTGAAGCGGCCACGGGCAAATCAATAAACTGAACGCCCGGGACTGTGCCGGGCGTTCAGGTTTCACCTTATTAGAGGAATCACGCCCGGCCTGCCATTGTCAAGCAGGGGGGCGTGAGGATGGCCGTCCGCGACGGCGCATTGGCCCTTGATCCGCGATCACGACGCCATGCTGGCGATGACGCCGACGGCGAAGATGATCGCGGCGAAACCGGCCAGCATCAGCAGGCCGCCCAGCACCAGGATCACGATGGTCACCGTGCCCATCTCGCGGCGCTGCAGCTGCGGCTGGTCGGTATAGGCCCAGCGGTCGACCACCACGGTGTCGCAGATCAGGTCATGCAGTCCCTGCTTGCGCTCGGTGAAGGCGGCCATCAGGTAGCCGATGCACAGTGTCAGGCCACTGAGGATGGTGGCGAAATAGCGGCCGATGCTGCGGCCCAGGGTCAGGCGATCGCCATTGCCGCGCACGACCTTGATGCCGATGGCCATCTTGCCGAGGGTGGCGCCGCCACGGGAGGCATGGAACCAGCCGTAGTAGGCGGCGGCGATGAACAGGCCGGCCAGGCCACTGATCAGCTGGGTGACCACTTCCACCGCTGTTTCGCCGCTGCCGGCAGCGCCCATGCCTGCGCCGAGCACGAAGCCCAGTACGCCACCGACCACGCCGCTGGGAATCAGCAGGACAAAGTAGTCGATGAGGTAGGCGGCAAAGCGCTTCCAGAAGCCGGCGTAGACCACTTCGCCGCCCTGTACCGGTCGCGAATGGTCACTGCCGCCCGCGCCGGGCGCGGCGTACGGCGAGCTGCTGAGGGCGCCGGTGCCCGGCAGGGGCGCGGTGCCGTTGTCGATCGCGGCGTAGTCGTTGCGCAGGTCGAAGCCACCGGTGGCGGTGGACGTGCTGGCATCGGCCAGGGTCTGCAGGCCCAGCGCTTCCACCATCTGCCGCAGCGGCGCCCACTGCCCCATGCCTTCGCGCCAGACCAGGGTGTCCAGGTTCAACTGGCCACGCTGGAAGCGCTGGCGGATCTCGGTGACCTCCAGCGGTCCCTGGCGTTGCTGTCCTTCGGCGTAGTACCACTCAGTCATTGCATGTCCCCTGTTGGGTCGTCCTTGGTGGGTTGCCCGATGCGCGGCTCAGCCGCGGCATTGCGTGGGCAGATACTTGTCGTCGCTTTCGCCGCTGCATTCCCAGCGCCCGCTGTCGCGGTCGTATTCGAGCCAGAGCAGGTCGCCATCCTGGCTCTTGCCGGGAACCGCCAGCGTCGCTTCGATGCCGCAGTGGCCATTGTTGAAGCGGCCGATATGCACGGCCGACAGGCCCTGGCCTGCGAATTGGTCCGCTGCCGGGAAGCCGGCGTCGTTGGCGCCCGGGCAGCGGCCCTGGTCATCGGCGAAGTGCTGGACCTTGTCCTTTACCGGCTGCAGCACGCTGATCGCGCCGGCGACCTTGGCCTTGATGGTGTAGTCGTTGTAGGCCGGCAGGGCGATCGCGGCCAGGATGGCCAGGATCGGCACCACCACCAGCAATGCAACGCCGCCGATGATGGCGGTCAACGCGCAGCCGGACAGGCCCTTCTTCGCGACCGGCGCAGCGTCCATCGGCGTGGTCGCGTACGGAGAGGCGGGCGGAAGGGTTGGCGGCAGAGGGGCGGCAGGCGGCGGTGGCGCAGTGGCAGCTGCATCAATAGCGGGCACGATCAGGCCCAGTTCGTCGACCACGTTGCGCAACGGCTGCCATTGCGGCAAGCCGTCGCGCCATACCAGGGTGTCCAGGGTGATCTGGTTGCTGCGGAACAGCTCGATCAACTGTTCCGAGGGCAACGGGCCTTGCTGGCGGTTGCCTTGGGCATGGAACCACTCACTCACGGGGGACGCTCCTGAATGCGCACGGCCCCCAAGTGTACGGTCAGTGCAGGGGTTCTGGCTCGTCCACGAACATCTGCGTTTCCATCCAGGCGTACGCCGCTTCGGCGCCGGGCTGGTTGAACAGCACCATCAGCACCACCCATTTCAGGTCGTCCAGGTCCAGTTCGTCCTGGTCCAGGGCCATCGCCCGGTCCAGCACCAGCTCGCGCTGGCCGGCATCGAGGATGCCGTGCTGTTCCAGGTACAGCAGGAAACCACGGCACTCCACGTCAAGCTTGTCCAGCTCGGGGCCGTGATAGATGCGCACCGGGCCATCGACCCGGGCCTGGGCCGCGCTTGGGCGCTGCGCTGCAAGGGCATCGAGCCATTCGAATGCCTTGTTGATCTCAGTGGGGCTGAAACCGGCCTGGATCAGGCCATTCTGCAGTGAGTCGCGGTCACGGATCAGGTCCGCGTCTTCGCTGAAATAGTGTTCAAACAGGTACAACAGTACATCCAGGATGCTCTCTTTCATTGCCCCTCGGCCTGCGTCGCGCGACGCTGTGGAGGTGAAGAAACTAGGGACGTCGACAGTAGCGGCCGTGTACGCACACCACGATTCCCGCAAGTTCCATGGCCAGCAGCATGGAGGACACCTCCGACGCCGTCAATCCACACTGCGTGATCAGTGAATCCATACTGATTGGGTCGTGCTGCAGCGCCCGCCACAAGCGCTGGTAGTCAGCGTCGTTCGCCCAGCATGCCGGCAGGTCCGCCGGCGCTGCCTGTTCAGTGGGGGTGGCAAGCCGGATTTGCAAGCCCGGAAGCTGGTGACGCAGTGCCGGAGCCAGCAGTTCCAGCACTTCTTCGGGGCGTTCGACCAGGGCAACCCCTTCACGGATGAGCCGGTGGCAGCCGGCGGCGCGCGGATTGAGCACCGAACCGGGTATCGCGCAGACCTCGCGGCCGGCTTCGGCTGCCAGCCGGGCGGTGATCAGGGCACCCGAGCGTTGTGCGGCCTCGACCACCACCGTGGCCAGGGCCAG
This sequence comes from Stenotrophomonas sp. SI-NJAU-1, assembly GCF_020883215.1. NCBI lineage: Bacteria > Pseudomonadati > Pseudomonadota > Gammaproteobacteria > Lysobacterales > Lysobacteraceae > Stenotrophomonas > Stenotrophomonas sp. SI-NJAU-1. The sequence continues at coordinate 3,933,338 of NZ_CP086598.1, read as the reverse complement.
CCCGGCCACCAGCCGGTTGCGCGCGGGAAAGTGGCCGGGCCGTGCGGGCGTGCCTGGCAGGTATTCGCTGAGCACCGCGCCGTCGGTGGCGATTGTTGCCTGCAGGCGGGTATGGCTGGTGGGATAGGCGCGGTCCGGGCCGGTGCCTATCACCGCGAGTGTGCAGCCGCCTGCCTCCAGCGCCGCCTGGTGGGCGGCCGCATCGATGCCTGCCGCCAATCCACTGGTCACTGCCAGCCCGGCCTCGACGAAGCAGGTGGCAAACCGGGCGGCCAGGGCACGGCCGGCGGGGGTGGGTGAACGGCTGCCGACCAGGGCCACCGCAGGACGCCAGGCGATGGCTGGATCCCCGGCAACGAACAGCGCCAGGGGCGGGTTGGGTGCATCTAGCAGGAGGGGCGGGAAAGCCGCATCGTTGCAGGCCAGCAGATGATGATCAGGCTGCTGCAGCCAGCGCTGCGCAAGCGCTAGGGCGCGGGTATCGGGACGCTCCAGTGCAGCGCATTGTTCCGGCGTGCAGCCGTGGGCCCGCCAGCCGGCAACGCCCAGCGCCAACGCTGCATCCGCATTGCCGGTGCTCTGCAGCAGGGTGCGCCTGGGGGCCAGGGAACCACCGGCGATCAACAGGCGCAGCAGCGCCTCATGTCCATGCTCAGTCATCCCCAGACTATCGGCCCCACACGACAAAGGCGCCCTAGGGCGCCTTCGCGTATTGCTGTCAGGGTATCCCGGAGGTTGCCGGCCGATGCGGTCGGCACTCCCTGCCGGGGCCGGGCGGGGCCCGGCGCTGGCTCACTTCGCGTCCGGATGCAGCGCGCTGTAGCCCACACGCACCGGCTTCACGCCCTGCATCACCAACGCATAGCTGACGTTGTCGAAGGTGCGGAAGACCATGGCATGCGCGGCGTACTCATCCGGCAGGCTGACCCGGCCGGCGCCCGTGCTGACCGAGTCGTCCATGCGCGAGGACCCCGGGAACTTCATCCGGTGCGCCACGTGGCTGCCATGGCGCCACAGCGAGAACACGGTGCCGTTGTCCACGCCCTGGGCGCGGCCAGCCGAAATCGCGATCACATCGCGCGGGCCGCCGGTGCTGAACATGTCGGTGACCGCCAGTACACGCACATCCACGCCTTCCACGCCGGCGGCGGGCACATGCGGGAAGAACTGCAGGTCGTATGGCGTGGCTTCCACCGGTACCAGACGGTCGCCGGCACGCACTTCACGGCCGCCGCTGGCGTTGTCCAGGGCCAGGGTCGACGCTTCGGTCCTGCCGCCAGCCACCTTGGTGATGGTGCCGGTGCCGACCTGTGCCAGCTCGTAACCCAGAATGCCGCGGCGGTGGTTGGGCGCGCTGAAGGCCTTCCAGAGGTTGCCGCTGCCGGGGGTGACATCGCCGTTGGCGGTCAGGTCCTCGGTGGGCTTGGGCTGGGCGTAGCGCACGGTCGGGCGGACCACGGCCCAGCGCTGCCCGGCCTGGGCGTCGGCCAGGCGCACATAGGCGGTCTGCCCACCGGTGGCGCGCAGGCGGTTGTCTTCCAGGCCGACCACATAGGGCAGCTGTTCGATGCTGTCGACCACGCTGAGCTGCTTCAGGAACGGCTCGACCTGGGCCAGCGGCACGCCGGTCACCGGGGCTTCCTGGCGCGGGCCGGGCTGGGCCGTCACCCGGTCCAGGTAGGCCAGGCTGAGGACGTCACCGGGATAGATCAGGTGCGGATTGGCGACCTGTGGATTGGCCTGCCAGATCTCCGGCCACAGCCATGGTTTCTGCAGGAATCGTCCTGCGATGTCCCACAGGGTGTCCCCTTTGCGGACCACATAGGTGTCCGGGTGCCCGCCATTCACTTCCACGGCGGTAGCATAGGCAGCCACGGTCAGCATCGCCGCGGCGACGACCGTACGAAAACGAAGCAACATAGGTGTGAAGCCCTGATTCCCCAACAGGTTCGCGCACTATAGTCCAGAAACCGGGGCGCAAGGCAAGCGTTGGAGCTAGAATCTGCGACGTATGCCGGCGTACCCCGGCCCCAACCCCGGAAACTGCCATGGCTTTACTCCCCATCCTTGAGTTCCCCGATCCGCGCCTGCGTACCAAGGCTGCGTTGATCGATGCCGCCGAAGTGACCACGCCGGCGTTCCAGGAGCTGCTCGACAACATGTTCGAGACCATGTACGACGCTCCGGGCATCGGCCTGGCTGCCAGCCAGGTGGATGTGCACCAGCGCTTCATGGTCATCGACGTGAGCGAAGAAAAGAACGAGCCGCGCGTCTTCATCAACCCGGAAATCGTCGCCAAGGACGGGGGCCAGGTGTACCAGGAAGGCTGCCTGTCGGTGCCTGGCATCTTCGCCGACGTGACCCGTGCCGACACCATCACCGTCAAGTTCCTCGACCGCCAGGGGCAGCCGCAGGAGTTGACCACCGACGGCCTGCTGGCGGTCTGCGTGCAGCACGAGATGGACCATCTGGACGGCAAGCTGTTCATTGATTACCTGTCGCCGCTCAAGCGCGAGATGGTCCGCAAGAAGCTGGCCAAGCAGCGCAAGCACGTGGCGTGATCGCTGCTCCGGGCCGCCCTTCGGGGTGGCCCGCGCCTGCGCGTGACGCGCGGGCTGCATGGCGCCGGCCGACGGCGCCGTTTTTTTTCCTGCACGATTTCATCCTGCAAGTGGGGTTGCCATGAGGATTGTCTTTGCCGGTACGCCGGAATTCGCGGTGTCGTCGCTGCGCGCGGCCGCGCGTCATCACGAGGTGGTGGCTGTCTATACCCAGCCCGATCGCCCCGCCGGTCGCGGCCGTGGTCTGGCACCTTCGCCGGTCAAGCTGGAAGCGGTCGCCCGTGGCATCCCCGTGTACCAGCCGGAAACGCTGAAGGACGAAGCGGCCCAGCAGCAGCTGCGTGACCTGCAGCCGGACCTGATGGTGGTGGTGGCCTATGGCCTGATCCTGCCCAAGGCGGTGCTGACCATTCCGACCCACGGTTGCTGGAACGTGCATGGTTCGCTGCTGCCGCGCTGGCGTGGCGCCGCACCGATCCAGCGCGCCATCCAGGCCGGTGACAGCAAGACCGGCATCTGCCTGATGCAGATGGAAGCCGGCCTGGATACGGGCCCGGTGCTGCTGCACCAGGAGCTGCCGATCGCCGCCACCGATACCGGCGGCCAGCTGCACGACAAGCTGGCCGAGCTCGGCGCGCAGGTGCTGTCCGATGGGCTGGGCCTGCTGCGCGCCGGCATCAAGCCGATCGCACGGCCGCAGCCGGAGCAGGGCGTGACATACGCGCACAAGCTGGACAAGGCCGAGGCAAAACTTGACTGGGCGCAGGACGCAGGAGCGCTGGCGCGCACGGTGCGTGCGTTCAACCCGTGGCCGATTGCCGAGGCACTGCTGGCCGGTGAGCGCGTGCGCATCCACGGCGCGGTGGCGCTGGATGTGACGCATGGCCAGGCGCCGGGCACGGTGCTGGCCGCGGGCCGCGAGGGCATCGACATCGCCTGCGGGCAGGGCGCGTTGCGCCTGCGCGTGCTGCAGCGCGAAGGCGGCAAGGCAATCACCGCTGCCGACTACCTCAATGCGCGCCGTGATCTGCGCGTGGGGGTTTGACGGGTGAGCAAGGCAAACGATTTCGCCATCGCCAAGGCGGCGCCGGGCGCGGCCACCCGCATGCTGGCTGCGCGCGTGCTTGCGCAGGTGTTCACCCGCGGCCGTTCGCTCAAGGCCGAGCTGGCCTGGGCGCTGCCCAAGCTGGCCGACACCCGCGACCGCGCGCTGCTTGAAGCGTTGTGCTTTGCGGTGCTGCGCCGTCGCAGCACCTATGACGCTGCCCTGCAGGCGTGGATGCAGAAGCCGCTGTCCGCGCGCGATGCCGACCTGCGCACGCTGCTGATGGTGGGCTTCGCTCAGTTGGATGTGCTGGCCCTGCCGGCCCATGCGGCGCTGTCGGCCACGGTCGATGCTGCGCGCGCACTCGGCCGTGAACGCCAGGCTGGCCTGGTCAATGCGATCCTGCGCCGCGCCCAGCGCGACGGTTTCCCCGAACAGCCGGCGCGCGACGCATTTCCGGCCTGGCTGGCCGAGGCCGTCGAGCACGACTGGCCGGCACAGGCCGAGGCGATCTTCGCCGCCAGCCTGCAGCCAGCGCCGCTGTGGCTGCGTGCCAACCGCCAGCTGGGCGGGCGCGACAAGATGATGGCGGCCCTGGCCGAGGCGGGCATTGCCGCCGAAGCCAGCCCGCTTAGCGCCGATGCGCTGCGACTGGCCGTACCGGTTCCGGTGAACCAGCTGCCCGGCTTCGGCGAAGGCCTGCTGTCGGTGCAGGACCTGTCGGCGCAGTGTGCTGCCGACGCGCTGGCGCCCCCCACAGGCAGCCGCGTGCTTGACGCCTGTGCCGCTCCGGGCGGCAAGTCGGCGCACCTGCTCGAGCGAGACCCCAGCCTGCGGTTGCTGGCGCTGGATATCGATGCGCGTCGTCTGGCGCGCGCCAGGGATACGTTCGCCCGCACCGGTGTGGGCGACGGCGCCCAGGTCCTGGTGGCCGATGCCAGCGATCCGGGGGCATGGTGGGACGGCGTTCCGTTCGACGCGATCCTGCTGGACGCACCGTGCTCGGCCACCGGCGTCATACGCCGGCAGCCGGATGTGATGTTCCATCGAAGGGCGGAAGACATCGATGCGCTGGTCGGCATCCAGGCCCGGTTGCTGGAAGCCTGCTGGTCGATGCTGCGCCCCGGTGGTGTGCTGCTGTATGCCACCTGCTCGATCCTGCGCGCGGAAAACGTCGATCAGGTAAAGGGCTTCCTGAAATGGCACGCGGATGCGGAAGCCGTCGCGCTGGATGACGCATTTGGTCTGGATTGTGACGGTATTGCTCGCCAGCGCCTGCCCGGTGAAAACGATGCTGACGGATTTTTCTACGCGCGTCTGCTAAAAAAGGGCTGACCCAACCGCTGTCCGAGCCCCCATGCTGAAAACCCGTGCGTCACGCCAGACATGGCTGTTCGTTGTGATGGCCCTGTTGGTGTTGGGTGCCGGGCTGGGACTACGCGATCCCTGGCCCTCGGACGAACCGCGCTTCGCCCTGGTCGCCAAGCAGATGGTGGACAGCGGCGACTGGCTGTTCCCGCACCGTGGGCTGGAGCTGTACTCGGACAAGCCGCCGATGCTGATGTGGTGGCAGGCCACGCTGTACAGCGTGGTCGGCAACTGGCGGGTGGCGTTCCTGCTGCCTTCGCTGATCGCTGCTCTCGGCACGCTGTGGTGCGTGGTCGACCTCGGCCGGCGCCTGTGGACACGCCAGGTCGGCCTGTACGCTGGCTGGGCGCTGCTGTTCGCCCTGCAGTTCACCTTCCAGTCGAAGAAGGCGCAGATCGACCCGCTGGTGGTGTTTTTCATCACCCTGGCCAACTATGGTCTGCTGCGCCACCTGCTGCTGGGGCCTGCCTGGCGCTGGTGGTGGCTGGGCTGGTTCTTTGCCGGCATCGGGGTGATCACCAAGGGTGTGGGCGTGATCGCGCTGCTGATGATCGTGCCAGCGGTGATCGGTTCGGCGCTGCACTGGCCGCGGGTGCGGCTGCATGCACGCGACCTGCGCTTCTGGTTGGCGCCGTTGGCGTTCGTGCTGGCCATCGCGCTGTGGCTGGTGCCGATGGTGATGACCGCGCTGGCCACCCGTTCCGGCGAATACCTGGCCTACATGGACGACATCCTGTTCCGGCAGACGGCCAAGCGCTATGCGCAATCGTGGGACCACCACCAGCCCTGGTGGTACTTCCTGGGCACCATGCCGTCGATGTGGATTCCCGCCTTCCTGGCGGTGCCGTGGGCGATCCCCGCCTGGCGGCGCCGGCTGCAGCGCCGGGATGCGCGCTACCTGTTGCTGCTGGGCTGGTGGGCGCTGATCGTGCTGTTCTTCTCCATCCCCGATGGCAAGCGCGACGTCTACATCCTGCCGGCGCTGCCGATGTTCTGCCTGGCGCTGGCGCCGTTGCTGCCGGGGCTGTTGCGCCGGCGCGATGTGCAATGGCTGCTGGGCGCGTTCACCCTGCTGCTGTCGCTGGGGACGTTGGCCGCCGGGCTGTCTGCCCTGCTGGGCAAGCCCGGCTTCGAAGCGCGGTTGATGCAGACGCGGGGCATCGGCAATGGCGAAATGAACGCCCTGGCCTGGGCGGCGATGGCGATGGGCGGCTGGGGTGTGGCCAGCCTGCTGCTGTTCGGGCGCGCCCGCCGCGAGCTGGCCCTGGTCTCGACCCTGACTGCCGTCTGGGTGCTGTACAGCCTGATCGGCTATCCGCTGCTGAATGATTCAAGTTCCGCCCGCGGCCTGATGCGGCACACCGGCCAGCGTATCGGCGCCGATGCCGAGCTGGGGCTGGTAGCCTGGAAAGAGCAGAATCTGCTGATGGCCGACCGCCCGGCAGCCACCTTCGGTTTCAACGAGCCTTGGGATGCACAGCTGGCTGCGGCGGTGGAATGGCAGCAGCTGGCGCCCCGCCGCCGCTGGTTGCTGGTCCACGAAGACGCGCTGCTGCCGTGCGTCGATCGCCGTCGCGCAGAACTGGCCGGTATCGCCAACCGCCGCCGTTGGTGGCTGGTACCTTCCGCTGCGGTCCAAGAGCCGTGCGTGGCCAGTGCCGCCGAGCGCGAACGTGAACGGCGATTGCAGCGTGAGGAATAAACATCCTGGCCTGCGCTTGTCCAGACTGCCCAAGCGACAGCAAAGGCAGTAAAACGTCAGCATGGGATCGGCCTTGCCGGTGATCCCGTTCATTCCGCCGGATCGCAGCGAACTTTTTCGACGTGGCAGCTTCACAGCACAATCTGGAATCCACGATCGGCGATCCGCTGGGCGTCCCTGCTGGGGGACGCCCGCGCGCGGCGCACTGGCTGGCGCAGGTCGGCCTGTTCTGCATGCCGGCACTGGTGCTGACGATCCCCATCAACCTGCTGCCCTACGCGCTGCTGCTGCTGGTCAGCACGGCGATGGTGCCCGGCCTGCTGTGGCAGGCTCGGCGTATGGACATGCAGCCGATCAAGGTTCTCAGCTGGCTGATGCTGGCGGTGCTGGTGATGGCCATCGTGTCGGTCGTGCTGTTCGAACAGGGCCTGCGCGATGTCGACAATCGATCCCGCTTCCTGGTCATCCCGTGGATCGCACTGTGGGTGTGTGCGCTGCGCCCGGACATGCGCTGGTTGTGGCGCGGTGCGCTGGCCGGGCTGGTGGGCACCTTCGTGCTTTCGGCACTGCAGGTGTTCAAGGGGGCGCCGCGCGCCGAACTGTTCACCAACGCGATCGTGCTCGCCGACATCGTGATGATGCTGATGGTGCTGCTGGTGTTCTGCCGGCCGTCGCGGCGCTGGTCGCTGGTGATCGTGGGCATGGCTGCCGGCTGCGGAACCATCATCCTGACCGGAAGCCGTGGCGTGTTCGCGGCCCTGCTGGCACTGCTGGTGGTGCTGGCACTGAGCCTGCGCTGGCGTACCGGCGTGGCGCGTCTTTCAGTGCTTGCCGGCATGCTGGCCATCGCCGCGACCCTGCTGCTGTCGGTGCCCGAACTGCGCCACCAGGTGCGGTTGTCCGAACTGCACAGCGATGTGCAGCGCATGGAGCAGGGTGACAGCGACTCTTCGGCCGGGGCGCGCGTCGAGCGCCTGCAGGTGGCCTGGGAGACCTTCCTCGATCATCCGCTCACCGGGGTAGGCATCGGCCATTTCGACACGGCCATGAAGCGGGTGCCGGTCTGCCGCGAGAATCCGCAGGAAATCCGCTGCCACCTGCGCCATGCGCACAACGATCTGGCCGAGTGGGGGGCTACCCAGGGCCTGCCGGGCGTGTTGCTGCTGCTGGCCGTGTATGGCGTACCCCTGTGGGTATTCGTGCGCCTGCACCGGCGCAGCGGGCACGCCACCTTCCGTGGCCCTGCCGCCGCCGGTGTGATGGTGGTGGTGTCCTACATCCTGTGCGGCCTGACCCAGTCGATGTTCGCGCACCAGATGACCGCCAGCTTCTACGTCACCATCGTCGGCCTGCTGACCGGCCTGTCGATCGTTGAAGGTGCGCGGCACCGGGCAGGGAACGCCGGGTAGCGTCCCGCCACGCTCGACGCCGTACTCAGGGGTTGGGCGGATCGGACACGGCCTGACCGTTGCCCAGCATCCACAGCATGATGGTCTTCTGGCGCACGTAGTTGGCGCGCACGTAGGCGTATACGAGGCCATGCCAGCCGTCGCGGAAGCCGCCACGGAACAGGAAGCCGCGCCAGAACCGCCAGGCCGGGGCCAGCACCAGCTTGCCAAGGGTGGCCCGCTTGCCGCGCGCGAAGTCGTGCTCGGCCATCATCCGTGCGTACTTCTCGGTCTTGGCCAGCTGCTGCTGCAGCGAGCGGTAGGGGAAGTGGATGAGGTCACCACGCAGGGTGCCGACCGTGCCATCGACGCTGGCCGCCTCATGGATTTCGCGCTTGCCGCGCCAACCGCCCCGGCGGCGGTCGAACAGGCGCAGCACCCGGTCCGGATAGGCATTGCCGTGGCGCAGGAACCTGCCGAAGTACTCCGACAGGCGGGCGAAGCGGTAACCCGCATGACCGGCAAAGCCGCCGTCGCGGGCCTGCTCGATGGCCGTGCGCAGTTCCGGGCTGATGCGCTCGTCGGCATCCAGGCACAGCACCCAGTGGTGGGTGGCCTGCTCGACGCAGAACGCCTTCTGGCTGCGGAAGCCATCGAACGGACGCTGCAGCACGCGGGCGCCGGCCGCCTCGGCGATGGCCACCGTGGCGTCGGTGGACAGCGAGTCCACCACCACGATCTCATCGCAGAAGGCCAGCGAGGCCAGGCAGTCGCCGATGCGCCCGGCCTCGTTGAACGCGATAATGCAGGCCGAGATGCGAGGCCGTTCGATGGGAGCGGTCGTGGAGGACATGATGGCCGGGTACCTGTTGTTTGCGACGGAGCGCTATGCGCTGCCTATTCTCGCCCCGTTGGTGCAGGCCTTGCACGCTTCCGGCCAGGAAGTGGCGGCCTGGTTCGAAGATGGCGCGGCTGGCAGCCAGCTGCCCGGCGTGCCCAACATCGGCCTGAAGCAGGCCCTGGCGATGCGTCCACGGGCGGTGTTCAGCGCGGCCAACTGGGTGCCGACCTTCCTGTCGGGGGCCAAGGTGCAGCTGTTCCATGGCTTCAACGTGGAAAAGCGCGACAGTGCGCGTGGCCACTTCCGGGTGCGCGGCATGTTCGACCTGTACTGCACGCAGGGCCCTGCCACCACCGCGCCGTTCCGCGAGATCGCGGCAGTGCAGGGCCATTTCGCCGTGGCGGAAACCGGCTGGCCGAAGCTGGACCCGCTGTTCCGCGACGACGGTGGCGACAGTGCCGCGCTGCGCAGTGCCGCCGGCGGCCGCCCGGTGATCCTGTTCGGATCCACCTTCACCGAGCGCTTGAGTGCCGCCCCGCACCTGCATGCGCAGATCGCGGCCGACATCGCCGCCGGGCAGCACTACTGGCTGCTGACCCTGCACCCGAAGTGCCCGCCGGAACTGTTCGAACGCTACCGCGCGCTGGCCGGCGCCAATGCGCGTTTCATCGAACCGGAGCAGGTGATGGCTGCCCAGCGCGCCGCCGACGTGCTGGTGTCGGATACCTCATCGATCGTTTCGGAGTTCATCGTCCAGCACAAGCCGGTGGTGACCTTCCGCAACCGCGTGCCGAAGCCGCACATGATCGATTTCGACGATCCGCAGCAGCTGCCGGCCATGCTGGCGCGCGCGCTGCATCCCGACGCGGCGTTGCAGGCGGAGATCGTGCGTTACGCCGATGCCATCCACCCCTATCGCGATGGCCTGTCCAGCGAGCGGGTGATCGCCGCTACCGAGGATTTCCTGTCCGGCGAAATGGGCGTGCTGCGTCGCAAGCCGTTCGGCAGCTGGGTGCGCGACCTGCAGATCCGCAAGGACCTGGGCTACTGGGGTCCGTCGCAGCGGTGATGTGGGTAGTGCCGGCCGCTGGCCGGCAACCACCGGAATGCCTGCGCTTGCCGGCCAGCGGCCGGCACTACCGTTGATCCACGCCATGCGTGGGTGGTGCAGTAGATCCACGCCATGCGTGGATGGCGGTTCAACGATCGGCCGCGCTACCAGCGCAGCTTGCGCCGTGCCAGCGCCGTGGCCAGTTCTTCCATCAAGGCATGTGCACGCGCCTGCGGCAGGTAGCGCAGTGCCAGTGCCACATCGCCGTGCGCACCGGCGGTGTCCAGCTGCAGGCTGGCCGTACCCAGCAGCTTGTCCAGCGGCGAGCGCTGCAGGCGCAGGCCCTGCACTTTGTCCAGCTCGGCCCAGCGCCACCAGCGCTTCCACCAGCCGCCGCGCACTGCCACGAACTGGCCATCCAGGTGCCAGCCCATCCGCGCCATCTGCCGGTGCGCGATCAACAGGCTGACCGGCAGCCAGGCCAGCAGTGCCAGGGCCGGCAGGCCCCAGCGCCAGTACAGCGCAGCGGTCAGCAACGGCACCAGCAGCAAGGTGGACAGCGACAATCGCCACCATCCGCGTTGCGGTATCGGTTGCCACTGCTGCGGCGGCCATTGCAGCTGCGGCAGCAGGTGGCGCACCAGCCCATCGCAGGCGCTTGCGCCAGCCAGCGGTGCCAGCTCGCGCAGCGCGCGGTCGTCGTCGCGCGAGGGGCCACCGGCAGCGCTGTCGATACGCAGCTGGCGCAGCCCGAACCAGCGTTGCAGCGTGCTCTCGCCCAGCGTCCACGCCTGGATGCGGCGGCGCGCAACGCTGCTGCGGGTGCGGCTGAGCAGGCCGGTGGAGACGGTCAGGCGCCGTTCGCGCTCGCTGAGGGTGAAGCCGTGGTAGCGCAGCAGCGTCAACACCACCGACAACACCCGCAGCAGCAGCCAGCCCAGCAGCAACGCGGCCGCCAACAGCACCAGCCCGCCGGTCACCCCGGCATGCAGGTGGCTGGCGTAGCCGAAGGCCTCGCGCCCGCCACGCTGGATGGCATCGTCCATCACCGGGCGCGGTACGGTCTGGAACAGGACGCCGAAGGCGGCGATCGCCAGCGCCCAGCCACGGTTGGACAGCAGGCCCATGCGCAGCACGTCCCAGCTCGACAGGCGCAGCAGTACCTGCTCGTCGTCGGATGGCACGACATCGGCAGCCGGCGCGTCGCCCGGCGTCGGCTGCGGCGCCTGTCCACGCTGGCGCACCAGTTGTTCCAGGGCCAACGCCTGGTCCAGCCGCAGCACGCGCATCTCCGCTTCCGGACGCACCCCGCCGGCCGATTCCAGGCGCAGTTCGGCAACCCCGAACAACCGGTGCAACGGGTTCTGCCGCACTTCCACGTTGTGGATGCGGGCGAAGGGAATCTCGCGCCGGTTGCGCGCCAGCAGGCCGCTGCGCACGGTGATCGCATCGTTGCCGATGCGATAGCGGTAGCTGAGGTACTGCAGCACCGACACCAGCACCAGCGCGGCGATGGCGGTCAACGGGATCACCTGTGCCCACATCGGATCGCGGTCGCCGCGCTGGCCGAACACCAGCAACGCGACCAGCGGCAGGAAATAGTGGCGCAGCTGCATCAGCAGCACGAACAGCCACGACCACGGATGCAGGCGATGCTCGTCGCCACCGTCGGGCAGCGAGGGCGGCAGGGGCGGCGGCAGGCTCACAGCGCGTCGGCGTCCTGGTCGAGCTGATGGGCCAGGGTGTCACGCAGGCGCTCGGCATCGGCCTCGTCCAGGCCGCTGACGGTGACCGCACTCAGGCGGGTGCCGGCGGTGTGCACGATCAGCGTTGCCAGGCCTGCACGCCGCTCGAGGGGCCCGCGACGCAGGTCCAGGTGCTGCACGCGCGAAATGGGGATGCGGGTCTCCAGCTGCCACATCAGGTCGCGGCGCAGGCCCAAGCCCTGTGCGTCCAGCCGCCATCGGGTGCGGGTCAGGCGCCGATGGCCGATCCAGGCGCCGAAGGCAAGGCCGACCAGCAGGCCCAGCATCGCTGCCCACGGGCCACCGGGAAGATCGAAGAACCACCAGAGGGCCGCCAGCGGTGCGCCGGGGATGAACAGTCCGCCGAAGGCGCCCTCCAGCGCCGCCAACCGGGCAGCGCGCCGCGGCAGGGGTTGCCAGTGGTCGAGGGGCATTTCGGCAGCAGCAACAGGCAAGGGCAGTTCGGTCACGCGGGCGTCCGTCGGGCAGCAGGGCGGGCAGGCGCGGTGATGGCCGCACCGCGCAGACGTTAGCAGGTCGCCCGCGTTACTGGGCGGCCTGGATCAGCGCATCGACGTCCAGCAGATGGCCGGCGCGGTCGGCCTTGGTGCGCAGGTAGTGCTCGTTCTCGGCGGTGATCTCGCCGGTGACCGGAATGCAGTCCAGCACTTCGATGCCGGCATTGCGCAGGCGCTGTGCCTTGGTCGGGTTGTTGCTGAGCAGGGCAACGCGGGATACACCCAGCCCGCGCAGCATCGCCACCGCGCTGCCATAGCGGCGCTCGTCGGCGCCGAAGCCCAGCTGCGCATCGGCGTCGATGGTATCCAGGCCGTCATGCTGGTAGCCGTAGGCGCGCATCTTCGCGGCGATGCCGGTACCGCGGCCTTCCTGGTCCAGGTACAGCAGCACGCCGCCGCCCAGTTCCTTCAGTTTGCGCAGGCCGCGCCGCAGCTGGTCGCCGCAATCGCACTTGAGCGAACCGAACAGGTCGCCGGTGAGGCAGGACGAATGCACGCGCACCGGCACCACTGCGGACAGGTCCGGTTCGCCGACGATGATCGCTACCTGGTCGCGCTGGGCGACGCCACCGCGGAACACCGCGAAGGTGGTCATGCCGACGTCGCGCAGCGGCACCGGAGAACGCGCCACCAGTTCGTAATCATGTGCGGCGTGCGCGGCGCCTTCGGCCAGATCGCACAGGGCAACCTCGGCCGCGCCATCGAACGTGGCGTCATCTGCATCCAGGCGCACGCCCACCATCGCCGGCAGCAGCAGGCCCAGCCGGGCCAGTTCCACCGCGCCGGCATCGAACGCATCGCCTGCGCTCCAGGCCGCGGGCATCGGTCCGGGTTCGCGCAGGTAGCCCAGCGAGGGCAGGGCATCGAAGGCAACGCCGGCCAGCGGCAGGCGCGCGCCCTCGGGCGCCTCCACGCCGAGCACGCGGGCGCGGGTGGCGGTCAGGTACAGGTAATGGCGCTCGCGCGCGGCACTGGCGAAGGCGGCGAAGCTGCTGGCAGTGGCGCTGTCCAGCGCGATCACCGCCAGGCGCTGGCCCTGGCCATCGTGGAGCAGGACCGGGCGACCGGCGCGCAGTTCGGCGACCGCGCGCTCGCAGCGGATCGCTGCCGGATCACCGAACAGGGAGGAAGCAGACATGGCAGGACCGGGGGAGGCGGACATCGGTGTCTCTATGGGGGCGCCAGCGTCGTATTCAACGTACTGCGGCGGTGTGTCGCAGGCCGGGTGCAGCGGCTCTCAGTGCGGATGTTCGTCGGTCGCGTACGGGTCTTCCTCGCCGCTGCCCGGTGGCCGCAGCGTATAGCGCTTGTAGGTCCACTGGTACTGCGCCGGGTCGCGGCGGGCGATGCGTTCGATGCCCGCGTTGAGCGCGGTGGCCGCCACGTGCGGGTCCGGATCGGCCACGGCCGGGTCGGTCGGCTCGATGTGCAGGGCAAATTCCATGTCCGGGCCGATGCGCTCGCACCAGCCATACAGCACGGTCGCGTCGGTGCGCTCGGCCAGGCGGTTGACCAGGGTCATGGTCAGTGCCTGCACGCCGAAGAACGGCACGAACACGCCATCGCCGGCCTTGGGCTGCTGGTCGGGCAGGATGCCGGTGGCACCGCCGTCCTTGAGCACCTTGAACAGCTGGCGCACGGCCGGGCCTTCGGCACGCACCTGCTGCACGTTGTCGCCGCCGCGCACGATCTGCAGGAAGGCATCGCTGGCCTCGTCCTCCGGCGGCTTGTAGACGATGGCGATCTGCCCGCGCGAGGCCAGCCACTGGTTCAGCAGCTCCCAGTTGCCGTAGTGCGGGGCCGCCACGATCACGCCCTTGCCGCTGGCCAGGGCCGCGTCGTACAGCGCCTGGCCGTGGCGCTCCTTCAGGTGCAGGCGCAGGTTGTCGGCGGGCTTCCGGCTCCACAGGCGCAGGGTCTCGATGGCCTGCAGGGCGGTGGAGCGCAGCAGTTCGCGCTGCAGGCGGTCGCGTGCCGGTGCGTCCAGCTCGGGGTAGGCCAGCTCCAGGTTGCGGCGGGTGACGCGGCTCTCGCGGGCATCGAGGCGCACCCACGCCCAGGCCAGGGCGCGCGCGAACCCGCGCAGCAGGGGCCAGGGCAGGCGGGCGAACAGGGTGGTGGCGCGGTAGACCAGCCGGGCTTTGCGGTGTGGATTCATCGGCCCCAGTTTAGCCAAGGGCGCTGCTATCGTGGCCGGCCCCTTGCCTGGAAGCCCGCCGATGCTCGTCCTGATTCAACGTGTCAGCCAGGCTGCCGTGCATGTGGAAGGTGAGGCGGTGGGGCAGATCGGCCCCGGCCTGCTGGCCCTGGTCGGCATGGAGCCGGGCGATACCGAGGCCCACTTGCAGCGGATGGCCGAACGCCTGCTCGGCTACCGTGTGTTTGCAGATGAGGCCGGAAAAATGAACCGCTCGCTGCGTGATACCAGCGGCGGCCTGCTGCTGGTCAGCCAGTTCACCCTGGCCGCGGATACCCGTTCCGGCATGCGGCCGAGCTTCACCAGCGCGGCACCGCCGCAGGAGGCTGAACGCGGGTTCAATCGATTTGTCGACATCTGTCGTGAAAATCACGCGCCGGGGGTGGAAACGGGCCGCTTCGGTGCCCATATGGTCGTCAGCCTGGTCAACGACGGTCCCGTGACCTTCCTCCTCAGGCCCTAGGCCGCCGGGACCACCGCCCGGCAGGCCGGGCCCCGGGCTGGTATAATGCTACGTTCCCTATTCCCCCCCAGCCGGTGGCGCGAGCACTACATGGCCAACGAACGTCCTGCCCAATCCGAAATCAAGCAACTGATCAGCAAGGGCCTGGAACAGGGCTACCTGACCTATGCCGAAGTCAATGACCATCTGCCCGACGACATGGTCGATCCGGAACAGATCGAAGACATCATCGGCATGATCAACGGCATGGGCATTGATGTCCATGAAGTTGCTCCGGATGTGGAAACCCTGCTTCTCAACGACGGCAACACGGGCAACCGTGAGGTCGACGACACCGCAGCCGAAGAAGCTGCCGCCGCGCTGAGCGCGCTCGACACCGAAGGTGGCCGTACCACCGACCCGGTGCGCATGTACATGCGCGAAATGGGTACCGTCGAGCTGCTGACCCGCGAAGGCGAAATCGCCATTGCCAAGCGCATCGAAGAAGGCCTGTCCCAGGTCCAGGCCGCACTCGGCCAGTTCCCGGTGTCGGTCGAATCGCTGTTGACCGATTACGAAGCGCACAAGGAAGGCCGCAAGCGCCTTGCCGAAGTGATCGTCGGCTTCAACGACCTGACCGACGACGTGCCGGCCCCGGCCGCTGTGGTGGCCGATGACGCGGACGACGCCGATGCCGACGCCGACGAGGAAGAAGACGACGTCGACGGCGGCGATGAAGAAGCCGCACCGACCGGTCCGGATCCGGAGGAAGTGGCTGCGCGCATGCAGGCGCTGGGCGATGCCCTCAACGCCTTCAAGAAGGCTGCCGCCAAGGGCGACAAGAAGAACCTGCCCAAGCTCCGCGAGGAGATGTCGGCGGTGTTCGTCACCCTGAAGCTGCCGCTGCCGCTGACCGACGTGCTGACCAAGCAGCTGCGCGACACCATGGGCAGCATCAAGGCCCACGAGCGCCGCGTGCTGAACCTGGCCACCGTCACTGCCCGCATGCCGCGCAAGGACTTCATCCGTTCCTGGGAAGGCAACCAGACCAACCTGGAGTGGGTGGAAGACGCACTGAAGCGCAAGCAGAAGTGGTCTTCGGCGCTGCGTGAAGTGAAGGACCAGATCGTGTCCGAGCAGCAGGCCACCATCGACATCGAGAAGGTCACCCTGCTGGACCTGGACGAGCTGAAAGAACTCAGCCGTGCCATGGCCTACGGCGAAGCCAAGGCGCGCAAGGCCAAGAAGGAAATGGTCGAGGCCAACCTGCGCCTGGTGATCTCGATCGCCAAGAAGTACACCAACCGCGGCCTGCAGTTCCTCGACCTGATCCAGGAAGGCAACATCGGCCTGATGAAGGCCGTGGACAAGTTCGAGTACCGCCGCGGCTACAAGTTCTCCACGTATGCGACCTGGTGGATCCGCCAGGCCATCACCCGTTCGATCGCCGACCAGGCGCGCACCATCCGTATCCCGGTGCACATGATCGAAACGATCAACAAGTTGAACCGCATTTCCCGCCAGATGCTCCAGCAGTACGGCCGCGAGGCTACGCCGGAGGAGCTGGCCAAGGAAATGGACATGCCGGAAGACAAGATCCGCAAGGTGATGAAGATCGCCAAGGAGCCGATCTCGATGGAAACCCCGATCGGCGACGACGAGGATTCCCATCTGGGCGACTTCATCGAGGACACCAACGTGGAGTCCCCGATCGAGAACACCACCAACATCAACCTGTCTGAAACCGTGCGCGACGTGCTGGCCGGCCTCACCCCGAGGGAAGCCAAGGTGCTGCGCATGCGCTTCGGCATCGACATGAACACCGACCACACCCTCGAGGAAGTCGGCAAGCAGTTCGACGTGACCCGCGAGCGCATCCGCCAGATCGAAGCGAAGGCCCTGCGCAAGCTGCGTCACCCGAGCCGTTCGGAGCAGCTGCGCAGCTTCCTGGATATCGATTGATATCCAGGTAGTGCCGAGCCATGCTCGGCAACGGCTTCTGTCGAGAAAAACCCCGCTTCGGCGGGGTTTTTCTTTGGGGGATCCGGTGTGGAGCCGTGGCCATGCTCGGCCGCGGTTGGCGATGACGCATCCGCCCTTTGACGTGCAGGGATGCCAGACGCACGCTGGCGATGCAGGTGCTCAACACACCTCGTGGGCGGGCCGGAATCACCGGCACCGAGGCGGACGCGCTGCGGGGACACGTGCAACGCGTGTATCTGCGGCATCACCCCTGTTGAGCATTGGAGCTTGGCCACGAAGGCTGTTGAACATGATGCGCCTGTTGTCGCTGCCCTGGATTTCCCGCCGTTGATGACGTGGCAGGACGTCATGCAGGACGAACTGGAGGATCGGCTGGGCTTCGCCCGACGGCCCACGCTGGCGCTGCTGACGCAATCGGGAGAACAGTTGGTTGCGGGGTTTGCCGATGGCAACCGGAGGGGGCTGGAGGGCGCAATGAAGGCAGTGGCGCTGTTCCAGGCGCATCTGCAGGAGATGGAGCGGTTGGCGGGGATGGCGGAGCGACGATTGCAGCGTGTTGGCGAGGCGCTTGCTGCTGCCGACTGAGTAGCCGACTCCGGCCGTGCTCCACTACACTGTGACGCTGCGCAGGGCCTATAGCTCAACGGTTAGAGCAGGGGACTCATAATCCCTTGGTTCCAGGTTCGAATCCTGGTGGGCCCACCATCGAATCAGGCACTTAGGATCATCCGCCGTGCCTTCCTCATCAAGCTAGCCCCGTCCGGTGACCGCTTGGTGACCGTTCAATGCCTAGTGGTGCCGCAGTCCACCGCCGGCATAGCCGTGTTGTCAGGCTGCCATCGATGGGCATTGCTGCGGGCCGCGATCCAGCGCTGAATGTCGCTCTGGAGCCAGTGGGTGCCGCCCCCGATTTTGTGCCTTTGCGGGAACGTCCCTTTCTCCATCTCGCGGTAGATGTAGCTCTTCTTCATCCCGGTGTGGACTTCGACCTGCTCGAGCTTCAGCACGACTTCGGGTGTGCTCTCAGCTGCGCCCATGGAGGGCCCCGTTGCTTCAAGTGCGTGTTCCAGGAGAAGTGCGGCCGATGATCCTGCGCGGGCAGTGGCTACCACATGTGCGATCTGCAGCAGATCCAAGGTCGGGTCATCAAAGGGCCAAGCCGATCTGAACTGTGGCGCTTTGCGTGGCTATCACGGCTGCTGGAGTGGGCACATCAATCGATGCCAGTGCGTAGACACTGTTTGATTCGTACCAACAAGCGCCTCAGCTCGATCTTCATTTCGAGAAGACAACGTTCCAGCGGACCGTGCAGACGGACGGAAATGTGGATCGCCTCTGTGTAGCACTGCTCCAATACATCGGCCGCCTCTGCAATTGCTGACGCGTTGAGCACGTTTGGCACCTTAGCGGTATTCAGCAGCTGATCGCAGTTTTGGTCCAACATGCGGCAAGCCTCTGCAGCATCCCGAAGAATGGGAACCAGCTTATGGTGTGGAACATCATGAAACGAAATTGCCTCGAAGTCCTTCTGGAGCTTGGCAAAGCCAAAGATGTCGCCGCCGACTGGGAAGGTCTTCCCTTCGCCAATGAACCGTCGCGCCCCCCAAGCAGCAGTCTGACTGATCGCAAGCATTTGAATATAGGTGTCGACACGCTCGCGCTTCGCAGCTCGAGCCTGTCCGAAGGCCAGCCTACCTGAGTACCAAATAGCCAGGGCCGACAGAATCGCTTGTGCCCACGCTGCCTTTGCCTCAGGCGTCCAGGTCATCCAATCCATGTGTCCTTGCCCCCTACGGAATGTATGAATCATACGGCCGCCTCAGAGCCCTGTGCATTTCGGCGAAAATTCTGGAGAGCGTATGATGATTCCCGCCTTCTTTAGCCTGGACGAGACAACCCACCACCTGTAGTTGGGAAGGAAAAGACGGGTCCATCAGGTGCCAAGTCGACGGCAGCGTCTGGAAGGTCTGGAAGGACGGCTGGTCCCGTTGGGTTAGCAACAGCGAGGTGACCTGATGTCGGCATTGGCCGCGCACGCGTGGCTCTGATGCCTACCGGGCTGGGGTATGGCCTTTGCGAGAGGATCCGTAGTTCCTCATGGCCTTTGCCTCAAGCGAGGATCGCTGACCGGCCTATTTCATCTGTGGAGCGTGTCTCTACTAATGCTTGGTGCGATGGTAGAAATTAGCCTCAGTTGTTCCGTAGCTCAGATAGATTGACTTGCCGATTCGTAAAACGAGTCGTCGGCTCTGGCCAGAGCGCGGCGTCGCCGACACCGGCGAGGAATGAGCGGGTGCTCGCCGTTCTAGCTTGCGAATGGCGTTTCGCCTGGTCAGCGCCTGCAGGAAACCAACGAGAGCCATAAGGCATAGCAGCGCCACCGCGCCGAAAGCGGTACGTTGCTGTGGAAGTGCGTCGATGAGCTCCTTCCTCTCCGAAGGCGAGGTCCAAATCGCGCACAGCACTGACAAGTTATAGCGAGGTTCGTTACCGACGAAAGGTTCAATTGCCCCCGTATTGGGTGGCTTCTCGCATTCCGCTTGCGAGAACGCCATATTCCTCCTCCTGAGAATCCCGCGCGCGGCACCCTCACCTTCCTTCGCAGCCACCCAGAGCACCGTATTGGTTGCTCGAACTCGGATCAATATGTCGTCCGCAAAGGTTCCGGCGAGAAAGCACGCTGTGGCAAGGTAGCTGACCAGAAGCCCCATGCAGATCATCCCGTCTACCCCTCTGCGGGGCGATCTTCCGGGCTTAACAGCAAACTCTGATCGATCGAAAGCACTCCCGGCGATGCCAATTAGGTGGAGCGGGATATCACGAGACTCCGCCTTAGCAATGAGAGCTTTGACCTCAGACGCCGTGTCTAGATGGATGCCGTATATCATTGCAAAAGAAACGACTGCGGAGCGGTCGGAAAGGCTGTTTCTAATTGGTCCTGGCTCAATGTCCTCGCGACCAACAAAGAGGCGCGTGAGACGATTTCGGAGTGGGTGGAGCGTGCCCGACTTGTAGCAAAGATAGAGCGAGACTAATGAAATGCCCACGATGGGCACAGTGGCGCTAGCTAACGTGGCAATTTCGTTCCAGCTTGCAACCGTTCCCATCGCGCCTCCATTCCATGCAGTATCGGTAGGTCGGTAGCGGCTCGAACCTGGAATTCTTGAACGTGTTCTCACTGAGCTACCGTTTGGATAGCCTGGAGGAATTCCAAACCCATCCGGCGCGGATTCTCTTGGGTCTGGGGCACGTTTTACGGTCTGCAGTTCGCGCGGCATGGCGCCCGGCCGAGTGGCCGGGCCTGCCTGTGGCGTGTGATGTCTTGTGGCGTATAGAATTGGAGACAAGCGACGCCGCGGATGCGCAGCTACTAGTTCACGGCTGGCTCCTGCGCAATCTCGGGCGACGAGCTCTTCTTTGATTGCGCCTTCGCATTTTTGGAGACAGCTTTCCGAATACGCTGCTGCGCATCCTTTACCTTCTCTCCGTCAAGCACTTCACGCTTCAGAATTTCATTATTGAGAAGCTCAACAACTGCCTCCGACTCGATCTTCAGTTCCGGGAACAGGCGGCGAAGCTCTCGGCGGATGACAGAAACGACCGGCTCTCCGAGAACAACCTGCGCAACCGTGAACTTGTTGAGCACCGAGATGTGCTGGTGATACAGGCCCATCGCGTCAGAGGTGATTCCTTCTCTACAGAGTAGGAACAATTTGCGCTGGTCTTCTTCGTTCTTTAGGTTGACATCTGCTATGCAGAACGATGAGACGAGCTCGTACTCGATGGGTTGGCCGAACTTGATTCTGTAGAGGCGCCACTCCAACGCGTTGGTGAGCACGATCCATTCGATGCCCTCGTGGGCGCCATAGTTGATGGCCTGGCGCAGATGGGTCTCGTTTAGCGAGATTGCCGCTGCTTTCACTTCGATCAGAACCCTGATCTTGCCATCGATCTTTACCGCCAGGTCGCAGAACGTTCCCCTGATCTGCTGCTCGCTAGTCAGTTCGTTGTACTTGTCGTAACCGAAGATGTCGGCAAGCATGTCCTTGACCAAGGTCACCGTATCGGCTTCAGACACATCCTTGGTCTTGTGGGAAACGGCGACCGAGACCAGCGATCTTACCGTTGTCGGCCATCTGTCCGAGACCTTCTTTGGAATCTTCAGCACATCCATGCTCCTTCCCGTTGTCGTCTGCGAATACTGATGCTTTGAGCAGTCCTGCGCAATGGAGGGCAAGGGGCAGGGCCCTCCAGTTGCTTATCCCATGACGCCTGTACCAACAAGGCGGATGAGATTGCAGTGTTTGAAGCAAACTACTGAGGGCCTTGACAGCTAACAGATGACCGAGTCGTGCCGTCTCTCCCGACTCCTTCGATGGCGCATGAGATCAGCACTGACCCAGCGAGTGCAACTCCAGCCACAACTCTGGTGTGATGGAGCTCGCGACGTCTACTGATTTCAAACATTCGGCTAGTTGCGCGCCCCCCGAACAGCCAAGCAGGACGCTACTGACGAGCCTGTTTCGCAAGCACCACGCAACGGCAAGCTGGGCGCGAGATACTCCCAGAGCCTTGGAAATTCTCTCGATGCCTTTTGCAGCTTCGACCCATCGCAGGAACTGTGCCTCACCCGCACGATCCCTCAACGTCGTGAAGTCCCGGAAGGAAAGTCTCGAGCCAGGAGGAATGCCCTGGTCGTAGCGACCAGCGAGTATGCCCTGCTTCAATGGCGACCAAGTGAGCAACCCCATGCCATATCGATCAATCAGGTCTGGTAGATCTTCCTCTACAGCTCTGGTGGCGACTAGGTTGTACTCAGGCTGCTCGACCGAAGGGCCAATCAGATGATTGGAAAGAGCGAAATCATGCGCCTCCGCCACCAGTTCAGCAGGCCACTTCGACGTCCCCCAATGCATTACCTTGCCTTGCATAATCAACGAGTGCATCGTCCATACGATCTCTCCGACACTCACATTTGCATCCTGTGAATGGCAAAGATAGATATCCAAGTACTCCATGCCCAGTCGTTTCAGCGCAGCATCACACTCCTCCACCAGATGCTTGCGGCCCAACCCGCGCTGAGTCGGCTTGAGCTGATCGTCAGGCTTTGCTCCGTAGAAAGCTTTGCTACAGATGGAGTAGGTGTCGCGCTGCCAGCCGGCATCTCTTATCGCGCGCCCCAACTCACTCTGTGCCTGACCCCAGCCATAATTCTGGGCGGTATCAAACAGATTGATGCCCCCATGGTAAGCCTGCGATAGCAACCTGGCGCCATCCGAATTGCTCAGCCGCTGACCAACACTAAGCCAGGTGCCCAGGCCGAGTACAGACACGCTCAGGCCCGTCCTTCCAAGATATCGATATTGCATGCAAGTACCGGTAAAGACGGGGTGGCCATAGGACACCCCGTCATGCAACAAGATTAGAAGTTAAACATCTCAGGAAATGCTAGGATTCGTGCACTTCTGGTCATATCCGCCGCTTTTCTGGTCGAATCTGCAATACCCATTTCCATTCTGCGCATAGGTCTCGAACCCACCGCCAGCAACGGCATCGGTCTCTTGCGGCGTCAGCAGCCGCGCGACCAACTCTTCACCCTTTGACTTCTTGTCGCTTGCATTCATCGCGAACTCCTTTCTGATTAGAGATCAACAATTGACCGCACTTCCCTTGATTTCCGTCGACCGCGGTCGGGATCGACAGGCACAACAGGCATGAGCCTCGGTGAGGCGAGAGAGCAGGATTGCCAAGAAATCACCCTTCAGGTCCTGCACAATCCTTAGATCGCGAAGGTGGGCTGCATGACCTCGTCAGCCTTCAGGCGCTCCTGAATCGCCGCCTCCGGGTATCCGTTCTCGATAAGAAAATCAACTACGTGTGAGTAGTACTTCTTCAGGCCGGCACAGTAGACGCTTGGATTATCGAACTGCCGCGCACGACTAAAGCGATTCTCCAGTGCGCCCCCTCCACATATTTTCACCCACCTACAATTGACACAGTCATCGGGGAGGTTTGCTCGCGCCCGATCAAGTACCACAAGGCCTGGATCATTGACGAAGCTATAGAGCGATGAACTGAAGATCGAGTACGAACGCTGCGAGGATCGCCACTCCAGTGCAGGAATCAACGAGTCATCGCAACTGACTTCGCCCGTGCTTTGGATCACCACCACATGGGTTCGTTTGTCGAATACATCCGTGGCTACGGTGCGTGCTGGTACATACTCTTGAAAGTAGCGAATTACCTTAGTTACTTCTCTCACAGAGATGTCCTGATGGCTCAGCCACTTATTGAAGAGGCCTATCAGTAGATCTCCGTACTCGCCTGGGGTCTCTCCATCGACGAATGGTTCATCATGACTCCTGTCCGGCAATAGGAACCCCATATGACGGAACTTGAGCTCCTCAACGAAGTGATCAAATGTCTCTTCAATCGGGATGTCGCGTCCAAGCACACTCAGTACGCCGATTGCACTGATCTTTCGCTCGGTCTCCAACTCGTGAAGTCGCCCAACCGTGCGTGCGATCTTCTCATGCGATCCCTTTCCCTTATGGGTCACACGGAATCTATCGTTGTACTCAGCTGGACCATCAAGACTGATTCCAACGGAAATATTGAACTCGGAGATTAGCTCTTCCCACTCGGCTGTAAGGTGATATCCATTTGTCTGTATGCCAAGGCTCAGCCCGCATATCGGGGCCAACGTCTCACATAGAGCAGACACCAGCCCCCTGAAATCGCGGGCTCTCATGAGGGTGGGCTCCCCGCCGTGGAAGACGATGTTTACATTCCTAATCCCCAGATCCTCGACGCCACGCTTGATGTAATCAGCGACGGCTGAGAACTTGTCAGGCTTCATGATTGGATCACGGTCCTTGTAGGAGTCATCGCCCATGAAGAAGTAATAACAGTAGCTGCAAGCAAGGTTGCAGCGCTCGGCGATCTTGATGATGACCTGCAGCTCATGTAGCTTCTGAATCGGGGAAGATGCGTCGCTGTTGAGTACGTCGATCATGGTTGCCCCCTAGGCGTGATTCGAGAAAGATGAAACGGCGTGTACAGGGATCTTGGGGGGGATTGGCACGACACGATCGACGGTTTCGCGGAGCTGTCGGAATAGTCAATGCTCACTGCTCCTCCATTCCGGCAAGCTGAAATCCATGCAGATCGAGCCTCCAACACATGCTCTCTAAAATCAAACCCGTCAACTGCCACGGGTTTTTCACCAGGCCTCAGAGAGCTGCAGGTCTTCAATTCGGGATCAAGCACAATCACTCCGCCACCGGTAAACAGACCGTAGTTCCCGTGGCAGTCGTTGCGTGAAACCTCTCGCATCAGTTCTGCGGCAATGCGGAACTGCTGGTCCTTGCTCAAGCCGCTGATCGTTTCGCGAAGCGCGTAGCCATTCTGGGCGAGAAGTTCGATCATGGCGTTCTGCACCGGCGATCGCGCACCGAATGCTTCATTGAAGTCGGTTCTTCCATTGAAGCGCGACGAGGAGTTGTCTTGCAGAGTGCTTTTCCAGAACGCGCCTAGAGCGGCTGCTGGATCAGAATCTATCCGGATGAGGTTGATGAAGGTGTAGACCATCCCGCAGGAGTAAGCAAGTTGATACTCGCCCCCACTGATCAGGTCATTCAGTGGTCGTTTCTTGTACTCTGCCTGGTCGATACATGACTCTGCAGCTGCGCCTACGTCACGCGTGATCCCTTGCTCCTTGCTCCCGGTCACCTCCGACAGAAACAAGCTCGCTGCCATTTCTGCCCCGCCCTCGAGCAGCATAATTCTGCTTTCCTGCGGTAGTGACTCCATCATCTGCACATCTTGATTCCATTGATGAAATGCTTCATGGGCAATGAAGTGAGACAAGTCATTTGGAAAGCCTTTTGAGGTGTCCAGGCAGCCCGCACGAAGGCCAATCAGCAGCAGCCCGGGCAATGAGCTTCCGCTGAAGCGGCAGCCCTGCTGGGTATTGGCGCCCTGCTCAAGCAAGAAGATTACAGAGCTCACGCTGTGCGGCTCAGGTCCCAGGGCACGCCTATAGAACGTCTGGGCCTTCTCCAGCCAATCCTGATATTGGCTCCTGAACGCCTGTGGCACGCCTTGATCCGCTAGCAGCGTTGGAACTGGTATTGGACGCCCATCGCTGAAGAATGCGTAACCTTCGAACACCGTCACTGGAGAGCTTGCTGGATGCTGTGAGGTTCCTGGATCGATATCGCCACATAGGCGTTCAAACTGCGAATCATCAGGATTGATCAAGGGCTGGAGGTTGATCGCGACAGTAGAGGGCGCCAACCTGATGATCAGCGGATACTTTCTTCCTTCGGGAAGCAGGCTCCTGCTGATATCCAAGGTGTAGACGTGTTCGTCCGAGCGGGAGCGCTTCGACGCTTGCCACTCCTGCAGGTTCAATTTGGGCGTACTCCGCGCTGTCACTCGCAAAGTCGCCTTTGACATGGCTGTGTCGACCTCAAGGCCGGACGCGAGGCAATCACGCGTCCCGGCCCATGCGTTTGCCGTGAGGACAGCCCACAGGAGCAAGGCTGCCATCAGAGCCCATGGCTTTGGAGCTATGGGCACCAGTCGAATGAAAGCCTTGCCCGCAGTTTCGCGCATATCATCCCTTCCACAGCCACTTCCCTGAAGCCTCGCACTCAGCATTGCTCAGCCCTCCCGGTGGTTCATCTCGAACCGTTCGTCTGCACTTTGAATTGTCTCCAGCCGATGGGCGATCACCACCCGGGTCATGCTCGACATCTTCACGGCCGCATTGACGCGTCGCTCACACTCGAGGTCCAGATGGCTGGTTGCCTCATCCAGTACCAACAGACGAGGGCGGCGATACAGCGCCCGAGCGAGGATCACTCGCTGCTTCTGCCCTCCAGACAGGCTGGAGCCCATGTCGCCAACCAGAGTTCTGTAGCCCATTGGCATCGCCTCGATATCGTCGCTCACTGCAGCGAGTGCCGCCGCTTCCCTGATGCGCTCATCGGTTGCGTCCTGATCACCAAAACTGATGTTGTCCCCGATCGTTCCGGCGAACAACTGATCTTCCTGCATGACTGCGCCGACCAGGCTTCTGAATCGTCCGTGACCCAGATCATCAATTTTCTGTCCTCCAAAGATCACCTCTCCTTCGCTAGGCTTCAGTAGGCCGAGCATGATCTTGGCGAGTGTCGTCTTGCCGCTCCCCGACACTCCAGTGATGGCGATTGAACGGCCCGATTCCACTCTAAAGCTACAGTTTCTCAACACCCAGGGCTCTCCGTCGGAGTAGCGGAAACTGACATTCTTGAATTCGACACTCGACTCGGCCGGCACATGGCACGAGTCGACGCCGTCGGCGTTCTCCTGTTCGCTGAGGGCGATATCGGACAACCGCTCCGCGTGCAATCTAAGCATCCTGAAATCCACCCACTTATCCGCCAAAGAGGTGGATCTATGAATAAACATGTCTGCGAAGGCGACAAATGCAACCATCATTCCAACAGAGAACTTCTCATCCATGACCAGAGAGGCGGCTATCCAGATCAGTGCGACTCTGCCCAGGCCAAAGATAAGACCGTTGGCAATTCCGAAAGAAATATTCAATTGCTGAATTCTGATTCCACGGTTTATCACCTGAACCGATGCATTGGCATAGCGTGCACGTCGCGCATTCTGCTGATTGGCCAGCTTGATCGGAAGTATTCCCCGGATGCTTTCCAGGATTTCGCCCTGCTGGCGTGCGGCATGAACAATCTGATCTTCGTTTGCCCTCCACAACGGAGCAAAAAACGCCCATCGGAGCAACGTGTAGAGTAGAAACAGGCCCGCTACCAGCGCCGCCAATCCAGGGCTGTAGAAGGTCATTATCAAAAGAACGACAAGTGACATCAGCCCATCCAACAGCGAGCCGATGAATTGGATTGTCAGCGTACTTTGTATGATCTGGACTGAGCCAAGTCGCGAGACGATGTCACCCACCTGCCGCTTCTCAAACCAAGCCAGGGGCAGCCGAAGGAGATGCCCAACCATGTTGCTCATCCACTGCGCGGATGTTGTTGCACTGATCCAGCTGATTAGCCAGGCGCGTAGTGCCGTGATGACAACCTGGAAGACCGCAACAATTGCGAAACCAATTGCCAGCAGCGAAAGAAGATCTCTATCAGCGGATACGATGACCTGATCCATCGTCCACTGGAGATAGAATGGTCCAACGAGAATGAACGCCTCTAGCGCCAGTGCAAGGCCCAGAACTTGGAGGCCAGCCGGCACGAGTCCTCGGACGGTACCTACCAGCCGCCAAAGTGAGATAGATTGGGGCCTGTGCGCTGGACGGAAGTCGGCGCCTGGTATGAGCTCCAAGGCGACACCGGTGAACTGGCTTGACACCTCCAGAAGATCGAGCTTTCGGACACCTCGTGCCGGATCGTGAATTACAGCCGATCGAGGGCCAATCTTGCACAGCACGACGAAATGACTCATTCCCCAATGCAGGATGCAGGGCAGCTTCAATCTGGACAGATTATCAAGATCGAGCTTCAGCGGACGCCCCTCCATGCCGAGTGCCGTCGCCACATGCATCATCTGCCTCAGCGTGACACCCTTCTGGGAAGATCCGAATTTCGCCCGCATTCCCAGCATATCTACATGATGACCGTGGTACCCGGCGACCATGGCCAGACAGGCTAGTCCACATTCTGCGGTTTCTGCCTGCAGGATCAATGGCGTTTCGCGGCGCCATCCAAAACGGAGTCCGGCCCGGACGTCCGCTCGCGAATGTCGATCGGGGCGCCTCTGCTCTGCCGATGCGGAGCCATCAGCCATTGGGATTTTCCTCAAGCACACGGCTCTGGATGCCAAAAAGCGGCTCAAACAGCCATTCGATAAGACGTCTCCGCTCTATAAGAACATCTGCTTGTAGCGCCATCCCAGGCCGGATCGACTCCTTGATCCCATATGCGGGAACGTACTGCCGGTCCAGTTCGACATCCACCCGATAGAGTGGTCCTTGATCCGCGGGCGGTAGTCGGCCAGTCAAGGCGGACTGTTCCGCCGGCGTCAGTGCGCTTCGTGAGACGATGGATACCCTTCCGTACTGCTGACCAAATTTCTGGTACGGAAATGCCTCGTAGCGGAGGATGACGCGATTGCCTGGAGAGATGAATCCAATCGCACGACTAGGAATAAGGAGCTGCGCCTGCAGCTTCGCGTCGCCGGGCAATATCGTCATCATTGGCTGACCGGCACTCACCATTTGACCGGCCTTAACAAGTAGGGCCGCGACGACACCGCCTTGCCCTGCTCTAAGTAGTGTGCCGCGCTGCAGATCGTTCTGGGCCTGCGACTGCGCGACGTCAGCAAGGTCTCGCACGATTGCGTTTCGACGAGTTGCGTCCTCTAACGGAAGTTTTGCCAAGGACTCCTGGGCGGCAGCAAGCTGTTGCTGGAGTTCGAGCCCCTGCCGCTGCAGGTCTGCCTTGCGGGAGCGTGCGGCACGTACCACCGCTTGCTGGCGCTGGATTTCAAATACAGAAATGTATCCACCCTCTCCCAAAGGTTCGATCCGCGCCAAGAGCGCCTGCGAGCCTTCAACTTCCTCGCCCTGCAATGCAACCTGTTGATCGACTTGATCAAGCTGTCGTCGTATGAGCGATTCACGAGCAACCAGTGCCTCTCGTTGATGCCGAACGACGGAGTCCTGGGAAACGAGATCGGCCCTGTAGCGTCCCTCCTTTTCCGCAAGCTTCTCGTCAATTGATGCTCGGGTTGCACCAAGACGAACCGTGTCCTGTTCGCTTGATATCTCCATCAGGACCTCGCCTGCCTGTATGGATTGGCCGTCTTCCACATGCAGTCGTGCCACCGTCCCCGCGCTAAGAGCGGTGATGCTGATCAGTCCGCTAGCGGGCACCAGTTGACCCGTCACCGTTTCTCGATGGGTGTATTGGCCTAGGATCAGGAATAGGCCCATAGCAGTCGTTAGCAGAAGGATCAGGCAAAGCCATAGCCAGCGAGAAGGTGGTCCGACAAGCAGGATCTCGCCGAGGCCACTATGCTGATCTTCAGGTGAAGCCTCTCTGCGAAAGAGGTTATCTGCCACGGTATGCCTCGCGGCATTGATGCACAGCCGCGATGTCACTCAGCCTCGAAATGGGGCAATGTACGCAATCCATTCCACTGGGTATGAATCCCCCATCGGGGTATCTGTCGCCATTGGCGTCGGGTCTAGTCCAGCCCCGCCGGTCCTTGGTCGCTGCGCACGCGAAAACAGGAAGTGCCCCCATCGCAGATCTCCGCCACCATCCATGGATGTCAATTCTTTATAGAAATATTTACATGGCGTCAACCCCCCTTCGGCGTGAAGCGTGGGGCGGGGTGCATCGAAGATAGTGGCAACGCTTGGAGCTAATAGTCACCTTCGGCGTCGCGGTGTACGCAGGTGAGCGCCAAACTGGCGAAATGCGACACCATGGCGAGGGTGTGCGTGGATCCCCGGTCGCCGTTGATGCGCAGGAGCTGATGAAACGGTTGGCGGCCAGTACCCTGTAGTGGGCATGCCATGGAATTAGAGCCGCTGATCTGAGATGCCGTAGCGATCAACCACCAGGACATCGGAAGGAGCACGACGTGGACCGGCCAGACTTCCGTAGACATTCATGAGCCGCTTTGCGCGTAGCGCCGTTCAAACTCTACAGGGGCCAGGTTGCCAGCGAAACCGTGGCGTCGGATTGGGTTGTAAAACATCTCGATGTAATTGAATACATCCGAGCGCGCCTCGTCCCGGGTCGGGTAGATTCGTCGCTTGATCCGCTCCTTCTTCAGTGCACTGAAAAAGCTCTCAGCCACCGCGTTGTCATGGCAGTTTCCACGCCGGCTCATGCTTGGAACCACGCCATGCTGCTTCAGCAACGATAGCCAATCGCTGCTCGTGAACTGGCTGCCTGGGTCAGAGTGGATGATCAGGCCCGCAGCAGGTTTTCGCTTCCATACCGCCGATACCAGTGCCTGTAGCACAAGGTCGGTGGTCATCTGGGACTGCATCGCCCAGCCAACCACTTGCCGTGGGTAAAGGTCGACGATCACTGCCAGGAAAATCCAGCCCTCGTAGGTGCGGATGTATGTGATGTCGGTGACCCACACCTTGTTTGGTGCAGCGGGCGAAAAGTTGCGATTGACGACGTTTTCAACCATCCCAGGCGGACCGCCTCGATGGCGCGGCTTGGTGCCGTAGCCAATTTCTGCCCTTATTCCCTCTGCCTTCATCAGACGTCGAACACGATGGCGGCTGCAACGTTCACCGGCCTCACGAAGTTCCCGGGTGATCTTGCGGTAGCCGTACACCGTTCCACTTGCCAGCCAGGCGTGCTTGATAAGACCGCGCAGACGATCATCCTCACGACGACGCGGCCTGCCCGAATTGCCCGCCCATGCATAGTAGCCACTGCGGTTAACCCCAAGCACTCGAGACATGGCCGTCAGCCTGAACTCGCCCAAGTGCTCACGCATGAAAGCGTACTTCGCCATCACCCCTTGGCGAAGTACGCCGCGGCTTTTTTTAGGATGTCGCGCTCTTCAGTCAGGCGTTTCACCTCGGCCTTCAACTGACGCACCTCGGCTGAGTCCCTGGGCGTCGGCAACATCGACCCCTCTGGCGTGCCCGCCAAGGCCTCGCGCTTGGCCTTGCGGAGCCATTGGTAAAGGCTGTGGGATGAGACCCCCAGCCGCTTGGCAACCTCGGCTACAGCAAAGCCTCTTTCGGTAACCTGCTTGACCGCCTCGGCCTTGAAGTCATCGGTGTACTGCTTGCTTGCCATAGACACCTCTCTCGCTTCCATTGATTATGGCTCTGTGATGTCTACGAAATCCTGGCCGGTCCAGTTGGGGGTGTCCATGTGAGCCTCCATCGACAGTGAGTGGAATAACGGTAATAGTGGGTTGGCCCCATTTGGACCCGAGCTTTGAGCATCCTCAACGTTCTGCTGCGCGCTGACCAGCTTCTTGTTGCGGTCGACACTTTGGCCGAGGAAGCGCTTACCGGAGCGCCCTCAGCGGGGGCCAAACTGCTACTGATCCCCCAGCACAACTTGGTACTGGCGACTCGCGGGAGTGCGCAGTTCTTCCTGCGTATCTATGAGTTGGCTCTACAGGCCAGCTTCCGCGCGGACTTCACCATGGAACAGCTTGGCAGAGAGCTGGGTCTAGTCGTTGACCAGTTGTGGCCGAACTACGAGAAGGCGGCAGTCGAGGCGGGTCTTCCGCTCGAACAGCTCGGGACCGAGTTGGTGCTTGGGGGCTGGTCGCCGAAGAACGGCAGGATGGTGGCCACGGCGTATGCCAAGAGCGACAGTTCGCGCAAAACATTGGTTCAACCCCTGGAGGGAGGCTTGGTTTCGCCCGGAGAGCCGCTGGCTGGTAGGCCGGATAGCTTTGCCGAAGCCGATTTGCTTGCAGCCGGAAAGATCTAAGCCGCTTGGCTCAACGGTCGGGTGGGGCGAGAGGTGGCTGGCGGTCGGTTGCTGGCTGGATTCCTGCAGAAGAGCCAAGCCGTCGTGAAGGACCTCGGGGCGATATGAAATTGGCAGGGGGGTATAAGCAAGTGTCCCCGCTTGCGCGGGGACTGTAGGCTCTGAAACGGTCAGGCGTCCTGCGTCAGTCTACTGCTGGCAGTAGAACTCGGCTGAGACTTCGTTAACCCGGTCATAATAGTCATTGGGCATGTTTCCGTTACCGGAATACACAAGCTCTGCGCGTCGCATGTAGCTTATGGCATAGGTCCCAGGCACGTTACACGTTGCCGGAATAGCACCCGTGTACGTTTGACCACCAAACGTGTGCGAGTACTCGGTGCAGGAGTACCCTCCGCCAAGATGTTCGGGCTCGGGCCTGCAGTAGCCAATGCTCCCGGCGTAATTTGCTGCCCAGCCGGTGTTTGCGTCGGAGGAGCACGAGCCCAGTCCCTCTGGACCCCAGTCCCCGTAGGTGTAGAAGCCCGAAGGTCCTTCCACTCCGCCTTGGCACGTGTTGGTCCACGACACGATGTAAGGCGCTATACCTTCCGAATCTAACAGTAGCACCCGGCCAGTTTGGACCCACTGGCCCGCGAACGCATTTTGGGCAAGGCCGGCTGACATCAGGCAAAGAGACGCGCCCAGTAGTGAGCGGCGAAGGGTTGATCTGGCAGTTCTGACGTCATTTCGTTTCGATTTCACTTCCATCTCTCCATGAGTAGGGTGGTAGTGCTGCACTGCCCGCGCACGGTCGCAACACCCCGGCATAGGCGCAATCGGAAAACCGACCGGAACGGCGTAGGTAAAGCCCCACGGCGGCGAGGTATGTGACGCCTGTCGAGGTGTGAGCGATTCAGGTCGGTGGATGGCGCGTTCGCAGGATCTGCGATGCCAGGCCGTATCCTTCCATCCATGCTCCCGATGCACGGCTACCAAGGCTTCCGCTCAGCACCACGCCCATCTGGCTGGGTCCAGACCGGTGAGCGCTGGGCGCTCTGGTACAACGGCCGGGAGACAGCAAGCGTCCCCCCTGATGATGGTCCCGGGGTCCGGCTGTGGATGGAAGGCCAGAAGATGTGGCACGTGAAGGAAGTGCGCGCGGCCAACGTCCGGCAGGCGAAGCGCTACGCCGAGCGCTGGTGCGCGGCCAGGCTGTATCCCGACCTGCCTCTGCGTGGGGCTGTCGCCCGGCTGACCGACAGCATGCCGATCCAGTTGCCCCCGCCACTGCATGTCTCCAACCCGCGAGCAGCAGCAACATGTCCGGCGCTTGGCCGAGGCTGGGGCTGGGGAACTTGCGCGAATAAGGGCAGCACTGGGGCCATGCAGACCTCCAGCCGAAGCCAAGCCTAGGGCCGCAGTAGCTGCAGGTCGAGTCAGCGCGTGGCGATGATCCCGGCAAAGGCTTCGATCTTCGCAACATTCAGGAGCTGGGTTAATCCGTGCGGACACCACATTGGGTGACGGCCTCGGTGTACCGAGCCTGTCGACGCTTCAGGAACTTGCTGTAAAACTTGATATAGCTTCCCCCACCAGTTCGAGGGGCGACTTCAACAAACTCCATCGGTACGCCGCCATTGGAGGTCGACACGGAGTAGCCACCGGAACGGGGCTCAAGCACATACTGCCATCGCGATCCTCCAATGCTCACCTCTCCCCATGCGTCACGGACACAAGTGGCGGCGGCCAAGGGGTCCTGATTGGACGAGAAAGTGGCTACAGGTCCGGTACTGCGTATGTCGCCAACAGAGGTGCAGGCTGCCAGCAGCATAAGTGTGATTCCGGCTGTTGCCATCCTGAGATGTTGAGTCATTCCGTGCATGCGGCAGCTCCGTAGTAAGTGGCGAACTGTGACGCAATAACGAGAGGGCTTCAACAGTGTAGTAGTCAGGTAAGCCATTTGCCGGCGTTGGCCTGGATCAACGTGAAGGACCCGCTGAAATCGCAGGCAGCGGCCGCTGCCTAGCCACCGGTTGCCTCAGGTCAGTGTCCGCCTTGGCCCTTTAACTTCTTGGAGCGAACGAACGGCCTCTTGCTGATCGTCTTAGATTTCTTGGTGCCCAGTAGGGCCTTGAGTCGCTCGTCAGCATCGAAGATCTGCGGGCTCTCGAATGGTACTTTCGGGAAGGTCGGTACAGTTGGGGGCACGTAACGCGAGCGTTGCCACCATGCTTCCAGGTCGTCAGCATGGATTCGATCCGATTTCGCACTCTGCCCCAGACGCATCGCGGTGAGGTGTCCATCATTGATCGCCCTTCTAAGGGTTCGTGGGTGGCATGCACAAAGCTCAGCTGCCTGAGCGAGTGTCATCAGCTTGTCGGCAAGATCCATCAGCCTTTCCCCTTCGTTGGTCAAAACGCCTTAGTCGGGCAAGAGCCTGCTCTCCATCTCGGAGGAGGTTGCCACCAAACTAGGAGCGAAAGTTGCGGATGGCCGCGACCAAGCCTTGGCGCCGTAGATTGCCTGATAGAGGCCGCTTTCTCATAGAGCTTCTTGCCCATGAAATTACGTGGCTCGAGCTCGTATTCATGTGCCCTGGCATTGAACTGGCTCGCCGACACGCCGCAATAGTGCGCCGCCTCGTCAACAGTGAGCCACTCCTTGCCTAAAATATCGAAACGAAGGACCGCCAACTGCTGGCGAAGAGCTTTGATCTCGTCCTGCAGGGAAATGTCGGGTTCAGAAGTGTCCATCTAGATCTCCGCCAACGTGTCCCCGGCCACCCTGCCACAGTGCGGGCCGTGCCGGAAGCCAAGAAATCGGCCAACGGGGGGTCATGGACAGTCGTCGCAAAAGCGAGTCAGTTGGCGAGTCAACGGGGCCTATTCGTTGGCAGGTATGCACTTATATCAATAGCTTGCACTGG
Source organism: Stenotrophomonas sp. SI-NJAU-1 (assembly GCF_020883215.1). Lineage (NCBI taxonomy): Bacteria > Pseudomonadati > Pseudomonadota > Gammaproteobacteria > Lysobacterales > Lysobacteraceae > Stenotrophomonas > Stenotrophomonas sp. SI-NJAU-1. The sequence goes on along the minus strand of NZ_CP086598.1, from coordinate 3,899,136 downwards.
CAATTCGGTTGCTGGTGGGCCACCATTGCATTCAATGGCTTAGACCATCAAAAAGGGCACCGCCATGCGGTGCCTTTTTCGTTTGGTGCCTACTTGGTGGCTGCATTCCCGGCAGTGCCCATGCCGCTGTTGGGAGCTGCCATTCTTCGCGCCCCCCTGCTGCACTTCGGGGCTGAGCCAGCGCAGCCTTCTCCCGATAGATCCTCATCCTCGAAATCCACAATCCTGATTCGTTGTGCGCAGCCCGGTCAGCATCTCCTGCTCTTGTCGTTGGAGCCTGGGCTCGCTGATGCCGAAGATGGATCTCCTTCGGTTCGCCCGCTTCATTCAATGGGATACGCGTCGGCAATCTGCCCAGGGTTGTGAAGAGGGGAGGGACCTGCCAGCCCCTGCCGATGGTCACGTTGTGGAACCTTCGGCGGCATGCTCGAATCGGTCCACCCGGTCGTCCAGGAGCATGTCGGATGTCACTCAGGTCGCAGGCAGTGCATTTCGTGTGCGTCGCCGTTCTTGTGCTGGCGCCCCAGTGGGCCCGTGCCGGGTCGGGAAGCTCGACACTGCAGGTGCCCCCAATGGTTACGGTGGGCTACGACGAAGCCTTTGATCTGTTCAATCTGTTGGACAACCTGCCCGATTGGCTGCCAGGCTATACAAACGCGATCTACCAGCAGGACTGGGAGCGCAGGTTCGGGTTGGACGCGGAGGATCGTGCTGCGCTCGAGGCTTATGCACGGTTTCGTCAACGCACTTCCCCGATGGCCCGTAATGACGAGGGGAAGCGGCCTCTGGCAGACAGCCTGTTTGCCGGCAGCGATACACGCATTGGCGACCCATACACGGGCTACTTCCAGAACGCGACATCATTCTCCGCCGCCACCGAGGCCGCCATCGCCGGACAGGCCGCTGGTGACCGGGAACTGTTGAGGCGTTTCTATGCACGCTTTGTGCCCCGTGCACGCGCGCTCCTGACCGGGACGGCGCGCTTCAGCCAGCAACAGGAGACGTTGACCCGGGAACTTGCGGCGCCGGAGGCCGCTGCATTTGCCGCGCGCCTGCGCACCTTCTACGGTGCGGAGGCCGCGCCCCTCTTCCAGGTGCGATTCGTGTGGTGGCCGTATTCGAACCGCACCCAGGCCAAGCTGCGCGGTGGCTCCATTGTGCTGTTCTCCGAGCAGCACGTGCAGGATGACTGGGCGCCGATCGTGCTGCACGAGTACGCGCACTTCCTGTCGGCGGGGCAGCCTGCTGCCAACCGGGAGGCGATGGCGGCAGCGTTCGCGCAGCTGTGCCCCAGTGCGCTGGCCCTGCCCAATCCGCTGAACGCACTGGAAGAGCCGTTGGCCATCTACTGGGGCCAGTACCGGTTCGAACGGGACGTGCGTGGGAAAGCGCTGTCCAGCGATTCGTCATGGTATGCCCAGCCGCACGCTGACCGCGCAGCCAAGGCAATCGCGGCTGCATTCCCGGCCGAGCGCCCGGCGCCAGCGCTTGCCGTGGGGCCGTTGCTGGAGGCAGCGGCTTCCGTCTGCGAATGAACTCGAGCGATTGCCGTATCCCCGTCGTAGTGGATTGCCAACTTCATTGGCACCAATCTGCGGTTCGCTGGCAAGTACATCCGAGCCAGTGGGGTCCAGATATCAAGCCGCCGCCGGACATGCTGACCGAAGCGCGGCAGCAGCGCGCCTTCGCATGCACGCTGAGCAGCGCGCCGTAGCGATGCGCCCGCTACTGCGGAACGTGCATCAAAGGCTTGAAGAAGACGGGCTGAACGTTACTGTCAGAGTGCTGCTGTAGCGGCCAGGGCGCTTGAAAGCCGACTGGACCTTTGGGGTTTCCAGGGTGAGTGGCGTAGGCGTGCACACAACCGGCACCGGAATACCTGGCAACGTTACCGTGCGGCCGGCGCTGTTGTTCACGCTCTGCAGGCGGACGACCTGATTGTTCGGCAGCTCGGTCCTCTTTCCCCCGTACTTCAGGCTGGCGTTGTAGTCGATTCGGGACGCATAAGCGCCGCTTCTGTCCGAGTCCAGAAGCACCGAGTAGCTGCCACTGTCGCGCCTGTCTATTGTCAGGTTGTCACTCGCAGATACGTCGAACCAGGCGCTTTGGGAGTTGTAGCCATCGTACAGGCACATGTCGATCGTCGACGTGCCTGACATCATGGCGCCATTGGGCAGCTTCATCAGCTGCAGATCAATCGTAGGCGTCGACGTGCCGGCTCCTGGAAGATAGATCTGGATGTTGTTCCTGTCGGTGACCTTCAGCTTGATCGCCGCCTGGAAGGTGGCGATTACTGGATTACTCCCGCCCCACAGCCGCAGATCGAGCTGCAGGTTGGCTTTCCAAATGCCACCTGAGGGAAGCTTCGCAATCTCTGTGGCAGGAATTTTGACGAAGAGGCTTCGCCCGTCCCAATGGCGGCCGGTGCTGCAGGTGCCGATTTCTGCCAGCTGCGCCTGGTGGATTGCAACGCGGGTGGCCGCCACGGTCTCTGGCACGTCCTTTCCGTCGCAATCGGCGTGGCGGCTATACCCATTTTCTCCGATCAAGCCCAGAACTGCCGAGGCGCCGGTCGTTTCCTCCGTAAAGGAAAGCCGGATGGGGGTCGGCCCGCCACCGCCGTTCCAGACTGGCGAGGTCGGGCAGGCACCCGCCGCTGTATCAGTGGCAGATCTACAGGTCCAGGTATTGCGCCCCCACTTTGCTGCGTCGTCAGTGTCGTAGCCACCCGATGCCGCATTGAATACGAGAACGTCGCCCAGCGGTTCTCCTCGATCCCGGATCGATTCCACCGAATCGTTGCGGTTCGCTGGCGCTTGTGACCCTGCCGAGGCATTGAGCGAAAATGTACTCAATGCCACCGCCAGGGTGATCGCCAGAATGCTGCGGTCACTGGATAGAGTCATCTGTCTGCTTACCGTTCTGCATGCATGCATGCATGCGGGCTGGCCTTGGACGGGCCGGGGAACATCTTGCTCATTCAATGGCTTACGCCTGATCCTCTTTCGTCTCTCTGCGTGCTGGTGACATATCGCTGTTCCAGCAGCTTCTGCACGCGTGCCTGCGACCGCAGAATCTCTGGAAGTGCGTTGACCGTAGCCATTTCGCACTGCACCTTGCCAACAATCATCAGCACGTCCTGGCGGCGCTTTACATGAAGCGGGCAGCGCATCAATGTCGAGCCCTCAATGACGAAAAGGTTGTCTTCCTTGCGATCGAGTTCGGCGATGAAGCCGCCTTCGGCGTCAAGTGATGGCATCGCTCCATTGAGAATTACGCCGTCCGCCAGCGGCCTTCCGTTGATGTCGACCGCTTGGCCGACATAGGTGTAGATGATGCTTGCGCGCACGGTACGGGTCATGAGCTGGCCCGGCACCATGAACACGGCCTGCCGGCCCAGGCCATCGATCACGCTGGTAGCGTTCGTCGAAGACCCGACGCCGGCATCGCTCACTTCGACGGTGGCCGGGGAGAACGCGGTCACAGGAAGCAACGTGCGCTGTCCAAACCCGATCTTGATGTTCGAGCTCGAACCCCCACTCACCTCCGCAGCCATTCCAGCTGCTTCATCATTTTCCGTTACCTTTACCGCGTACCCCGCCAGCGGATCGGCCTGCGACGCAGAGGCGCCCACATACAGACCCGACCGGGAGGCGGCAAATGTTGACGAATAGCTGCCCGACAATGACGGGCTGGATGCAGGACCGCCATTGCGATAGGTGTTTGTAATGGATGCAGCCGCATCACCATAGCGCCCGTTCCATCTGCCCTGCAGGCCGCCAGTCAGGCTGTCCGAGCCATTGCCCGACAGGCCAAGCGCGATCTCGCGTTGACTCTGTCCCTGCCAGGACCAGTTTCGATTCAAGGCGTAGCTTTCCAACGTCTTCTCGCTGTCGCCACGCACCTCGACCCCTGCCGATGTGAAGGTGGCAACCGCGCCCGAGCGCGCCGCCGGGTCGGCCATCGACAGCGTCGCGCCGATGTAGCCGCCATATACAGTGTTTCCTCCGGCGCTGCGGTTGGCGAATACGCCTGCGCTGAAGTTTGCATTGAATGTCCTCCAGGTTGCCGAACGCGAAACCGAGAGCTGAACGGCACGCGCAACGTCGTCCACCCGGCGTGCATCGATAGGCAGCCAGCGGCTGTCCGTGTCGGCGATCGGCCAGCCGGGAACCCGCCCGGCGCTTCTGTTGTACGTATAGCCAAGCATTGTCGACCAGTCCCCCATCGGGATGGAGACCGTTGCGTTCAGCATGTCGTAACACCCGACATCGCGATGGGATAGCGATTCGCCATCGCAGGCGGCTCCGCGCATCCTGTACCGGTAGATGCTCCACGCGATGGTGTTGGAGAAGGAGAGCTGCTGCGTGCTGCCACGCGAGCCATCATTGCCAATCGACAACGAGGCAGTGGCCGAGAGCAGCCCGCGACCCACGGCGTGGCGCCAATCGAACTCCGTTTCACCGTAGCTGCCACCATCCACATGGGCAACACCGGTCGTTATCGAAAGGCCATCGGTCACAGGATATCGGACGCCCGCAGCCACGGTTGCGGTGTCGTTGCCGTTCGACTCGGCTGTGCGACCCGCCTGCGCGAACCACTGGCGGCTGCGGAAGCCGACGCCGCCACCGGTCTTGGTGAATGGTGTGGTCTGCGTGCGGGTCAGCATGTCGCTCTCGAATATTCGAAGAAGAACCGGATAGGTGCCCTCGGGAAATCGAGAGGTATCAACCGAGTTCACCCCGGCCCTCATGTAGAAGGTGCCGAGCAGCTCATTGCCGCGATACGCGTCGATTCGCGAGTCGCGGGACAGAAGCACGGTTACGGGCGTGCCCTGGACGGCCGACTCCGGATTGGCATAGGCCAGGGTCGTACCGATGCGGACGCCATCAAACGCCCCGACCGGAAGCATCGAGAATCCGAAATTTCCACCGAGCGGGCTTGCGAGATTTCGATTGTCCATGCGCCCGACCTGGACATAGTGCTGCCTGCCGACATCATTGCGGAAATAGATGTCTGAGAGCTCGGTGCGGTTGTTGGATCTGCCTGAAAAACTGCTGTGCGTGAAGTTCCAGTTTGCACCTATGAAGCTTCCGGGCGTGAGCCCCAGCGCACCGGTGCCGGAGACGGCCAGGCTCTTGTAGCCCCGCCCGCCGGAGTAGTTCAGGGTCTGCTGATGGATCAGTGCATTGCTGGAATCGGACGTGGGATCGCGGAATCGGATGTCGCGCTCTTCGCTGCCCAGCCACTCCCGTGAGAGAAACAGATCGGCATTGCCCTCCATCTCGTTGTAGATGAGCGCTGCGCTATCAGTGTCCACATAGCCACACCCATCTGCACCGGCCAGGCCGGCACAGGCCAGGCTTCCATTCCGCGGCATTGGCGCCGATAGCGATTCGATGATCGTCGACGGGTCTACAGCCGCGGAAATCTTTGTCCCCAACTTGCGCAGCAGGTCCTGAGGATCTTCAATGCGCAGTGTGTCGGGGGTTACAAATACGCGGAACAGTCCGAGCGATTCGCCAAGGAATGTGATCTCAACGCGTTCGTCATGCCCCGCTGCGATGCTTTCGAATCCATCCGGCACCGCCGAAGCGGCGCCGGCATTGGACGCGATGCTCATCGCATACATCACGGCCAAGCACGCAGCGACGGTTTTCCTGGTATCTGATGGGATCATTGAGCGGGGCAGCATTCGCAAAGAGTCGGGCGCGCCTCCAGGGCGCGCCCGGCGTGGCAACACGTGGCAGGTCAACCGCCCGATGCGGCACTCTGGGTCAGGATCACGCTGACCACGCCCTGGTAGCTGCCAGCTTCGGTGAGTGCGCCTGCCTGCTTCTGCGCCACCGACAGCGGCAGCGCGTTCGAGCCATTCTTGATGTCGCCAGAGAAGATCTCTGCCGCACTCAGGGTCTCGGCCTTGGTGGTCAGGTTGGCGTTACCGAACTTCACTGCCAGCGGAACGTCCGGTGCACCCGGGTTGGTGGTGTTGCGCAGGGCGGGATCAGCCGACAGGCGTACCTGGAGGTCCTTCTTGACATCATTGGTGAAGATCTTGGTCATTACCTGCGCAGTCTGCAGGCCCTGGCCCGGCAGGTACTGCATCTGCATCGTCGTCGGCAGGGGGGAGCCGTCGGCAGAGAGGATCTCCAGCGAGGTGTCGACATTGGCGGTTACGGTGATGTCCTTCTGCACCGCATGGGCGGACATCGAGATCGACATCAATGCAATGGCGGCAACGGGAACAAACTTCAACATGATTAGTCCTTTTGACTTATGGAAACAACGGGCTGACCCGGAATGGTCAGATTGAGCGCGCTATGCGAGTCCATCGCGTCGGCCGGATGCGCAGGCACAACTCTCTGCTGCACGTCCGGCATTCCTTCGACGCGATATCGGATCCGCACATAGCGTGCGGGGCTCAAGCCATCCAGCTTGAACTTCTGGTCTGGATAGACGCTGCGTTCGAACGTCTTCCAGTTGCAGGCCGACTCATCCCGCGCGGTTGGGCAACCGCCGGCATCCAGAAGGCCTATTCGCACATTTCCCGTATTGATCACTACGCCTTCCGACACCTGCAGATCAGGTGCCGGGTGCTTTGGCAGTACCCGCACCAGCGGCGCCCATACCAGGTTGAAGTTGATCTGCCCGGCTGTCGCGCTGTCTGCAGCGACATCCTCGCCGGAGGGGGGCGCGACCGGCTGCAGGTAGACCCGGTAGAGCACTTCCTTCTCGGGAGTGCTCAAGGGGATTATCCGGATCAGTCGTGCGCCGCCTGCAGGAAGCACAAACTTGGCGGGAGATACTACGACCGGATATTCGCCTGATACCGCGTCGCTTTCCTCGCGCTCATGATCGGTCGCTGGATCGACCACCCGCTGTACTGTGGCCTTCACATACTGTGTCTGTTCGGACTTGGAGTAGACACGAAGCTGAGCTGCCGAGTTGCCGTCCGGCCCTATCGACGCGGCCATCGGATAGACCAGCATGTTTGCTTCGGCAGCGGGAATCATCAGTGCCAGCGCCCCCGCGCAGAGCAGGACTCTGCATGGGGTGGTGATCAACTTCATTGCAGCTACTTGCATTCGTAACCTCGGTGCAGATGTGCAGGTCGAGCCCAGCGATAAGCGGCCGCGCTCGGTCCCACATCCCGTAGGTGTTTGAGAGTTCAAGCGTCCAGATCCACCTGTATCGTGTTTGCCAGAGGCGCGCGGGTGCCTCCGGTCGCGCCAGGCGTTGTTGCGCTTGGGATGAATCGACCGGCCGCTAGTCTGTTTCCAGCAGGGTCAGCGATACATCAGACGTTTCTTAAATGCGGGACAGGCCGACGGCACCGCACTTCGCAGGCTTGCCCGGACAGCCCGCACGCTACGAGAAGCAAGCGGGGCCGGTGATTGCCTTGGGTCGGGGAGGCCCCGGCACCCGTTGCCTGGCCCCGGCCGTGATCCCGGCTTCACGCGCCGCACGCTATCCACGGCGGTCATGGACCTCATACGATTGCTGCGATCGCTGGAAGAATTCCTCTACGAGCTGGTCGGCTGGCTGGTGTTCTATCCGCGGATGTTCTGGCGGGTACTGATTCACCCCGGCGAGGTCGCGCGCTACACCCGCATCGAGCTCGGCAAGGATCCCGACCAGAGGTTCTCCGATGCGATCAGCCCGGTGCTGATGCTGATTCTGTCGGTGGCCATCGCCCATGCCCTGGAGATGGCGATGCGCATGTCCTCGCCCCGGCTCAGTACGCCAGTAGGGCAGCTGCTTTTCAGCAGCGAACAAGGACTGCTGCTCACCCGCTCTGCGGTGTTCTGCGTGTACGCGCTCGGCGCGGCACTGGGCACGCTTTGGCGCCAGCGGCTGCCCGTGAACCGCGAGACGTTGCGCGAGCCTTTCTCCATCCAGGCGTTCATCGCATGCCCGTTCGTGGTGACACTCGCACTATCGCAGGTGGCAGCCGCGTCCCCGGCACAGGCTGGCCCGTTCACCGCGACCTGCATCAGCGTGCTGGCGGTGGCGTGGTACCTGTGGGCCCGCATGCGGGCCTTCGTGGCCTTGAATGGAGGATCAGCGCTGCGTGCGCTCGGCGCGGTAGTGGTCTCGTTCCTGCTGACGACGATCGGGGTTGTCGGCCTGTTTGCTGCCGTCATCCTCTGATCTTCTACAGGGCGGCGATCACTCGAAAACGTGATCGGACTTGCGCGGCGGCACCGCCGTGGCCTCACCGCGCTGCAGGAGGTCGAAGACGTCCACCGCCTCCGCCGCCAGCGCATCGTGGGCGGCGGAATCCCAGTTCTGCTTGTACTCGTGGGCGAGCAGATCACAGGCGGCCTTGGCCTGCTGGCAGGTCTGCGACTTCTCCCCGCGATCGGCCAGCTGGTCGCGGTGGATCTGGCGCAGCAGCATGGTGGCTGCGCTGAAGTTGGTCATGCCAATGGCTCTCCTGCCGCTGGCTTCTGCTCCTGCCACAGCAGCAGCGCGTCCAGTGCCGGGCACAGTGCCTGTCCCCACGCACTGAGTCGATACTCCACTTTCGGTGGCACCTGCGGATACACCGTGCGCAGCACGATGCCGTCGCCTTCCAGCGCACGCAGCTGCTGCGCCAGCATCTTCTGCGAAATGCCGGGGATGAGCCGCTCCAGGTCGGAATAGCGCTGCACCTTTCCGTCGAACAGGTGGAAGAGGATCAACAGCTTCCAGCGGCCTTCCAGCAGGGCGAGTGCACGGGCCACGTCCGCGGCGGCGGTCTCAGGGGTATAGGCCTTTCTCATGGGGTGGGTCACTTACCTTCAGGTGCGTTCTTGTGGCGGCCAGGGTGCGGTCCGAGAATAGCGCCAGTCCCGCCTGGAGTGCCTGCGATGTCGATTGATCTTCCCGCGCCGTTGTCCCGCTATTTCCTGCTGGCCAATGGCGAGCCCGGAACCCACGTGGAGCAGTGCTTTGCCGCAGGCGCGACGGTGGGCGATGAGCGCCAGCGGCACCAGGGACACACGGCGATTGCCGCCTGGGTGGCGCAGACGCGTGCGGCCTACCAGCAACACGTGGTCCCCCTGCAGCTGCAGGTGCAGGACGGTCGCCACATCGTGTCTGCACAGGTCAGCGGCACGTTCCCGGGCAGCCCGGTGGTGCTGACACACGCGTTCACCCTGGAAGGGGATGGCATCGTCGCGCTGGACATCCACTGATCCAGTGGCGGTTGCTTCCGTAGATCGGGTGGCACGCGGATGGCTGCCGATTGACGCGTAGCAGTACCAATGGATGGCGAACTCCACGCATGGCGTGGAGCTACTGGGAGCGGCGTGGAGCTACAGGTTCTGGAACACCGCCAGCTGTGCGGCGAAGGCGCGCTGGTAGGCCGGCCGCGCGGTCGCGCGGTCAACATAGGCAGCAAGGTCTGGATACTCGCCGACGATGCCGCTGCTCTGCAGCCGCAGCAGCACCGACACCATCAGCAGGTCGCCGGCGCTGAAGTCTCCGTCCAGCCACGGTGCATCGCCCAGCCGGGCGGACAGCTGGCTCAGCCGCCGGCGCACGCGCTCGTCCAGCATCACCAGCCGTTGTGCGTACCAGGGCTGTTCGCGTTCCAGCACCCACGCCATGGAGCGTTCGACGATCGGCGGCTCCACAGTGTTCAGCGCGGCGAACATCCAGGTGATCGCGCGCATGCGCGCACCCGCGTCGGCGGGCAGCAACCCGGGGTGCTGTTCGGCCAGGTGCAGCAGGATCGCGCCTGATTCAAACAGCACTACGTTGCCATCCTCATAGGTGGGAATCTGACCGAACGGATGCCGCGCCAGGTGCGCCGGCTGTTTCATCTCCTCGAAGGAGAGCAGATGGACGTCGTAGGCGAGGCCCAGCTCTTCCAGCGCCCAGCGCACGCGCATGTCGCGGGCCAGCCCCTGGCCACGGTCCGGGGAATGCTTGAATGCGGTCAGGATCGGGGTCATCGGGATGTCCATCGGCGTTGGCTGCCACGTCGGCCGGCCTTTCTTCTCTCGACGCGCGGACGGCGCGGGAATCGACACGCCTCCGCGGACCGAGGGCCCGGCATCGCCGGCCCGGATGAACGGTTCACGTCGAACGATTCGCACGGGAGGGTCGGTGACGCGATACTGACGTCCTGCACACTCCGGGGGAAGTATGTGAGCACGTCCAGACTGCCGCGCATCGTTGGGTTCGACGTGCCACGGCTTCACCAGCAGGTCGATGCGACTGCCGATGAAGCCATCACCGCGCTGCTCGATCAGGCACCCGACGAACAGTGGACCGGCCGCTTCCTGCAGCACTGCGCGACGCTGGCGTCGCAGCTGTCATTGGCGGAAGTGAAGGTGGAGGGCACCCGCATTGCCTTCCACGGCTCCATCGCCGATGCGCGTGCCTTGGCCGATGCGGTCATCGCGCTGGTGAACCGGTTGAATGATCAGCTGATGCAGGAAGGCAACCAGCTCGCGGGCGAGGAGTGATCTGCCCGCAGCCGGTGTCAGCCCGCTTGCGTGGCCAATGCCGGCCCGGAAAGGCGCGCCCAGCAGCCCATCGCCATTTCCGCCGACCCCGGGTGGCCACGCAGGCTGGTGCGCAGCGCGAGCCGTGACTGCAGATCGGTGAGCCATGCCGTGCGCGTGCCGTGTGGGTTGCGGACATAGATGTCGCACGCCAGGCGGATGACCGGTGCGACCTCGTGGCGGAAGTTGATGGCGGGCAGATCGCCCGTCTGGAACGCGGCCTGCCAGTGCTGCAGCTCGCGCTCGACGTCAACGAAGTCCTTGTTGGTAATGCGTTCCATGAGACTTCTCCTGTTGGAACGCCAACGTACACCTGTGCATGTCAGGAGCCTGTGTGCGCGCAGCGCTGTTCATGGTGCCCGTTCATTAATCTCCGGCTTTCATGCAGCTGCGTAACCGGCCCGCGCCCACAGTGGCGCTGCAGCAGATCGCTGCGGTGGAGCAAGACATGAACAACAATACGCCGCAAGGCCAGACCGACCGCACCAACGCCCCGACCGGCATCAAGCAGGCCGCCCAGCACGGCCAGGCTGATGACAACGCAATGGGCGGCGACCGGAAGCAGGACGGCAGGCAGCGCCAGCAGGAGCAGCAGGTCCAGCAGGATGCAAAGCCGGTCGGCCCGCAGAAGTCCGGGCAGGAACAGAAAAGCGAGCCGGGCCGTGACACCCGTCGCTGAGCAGTAAGCGAAGAAGAGGCCGCGCGTTGCGCGGCTTTCCTCTGTCCAACGTTCGGGAAGAGCGCTGATGCCATCCCATGCCCGTGCGGTAAGCCTGATGACGAAGATCATGTACCAGTGCCGTCCGGCAGGAACGACGACGATGGCGCGCTGCCGCGCCTGCCAGGCCCCCAGTCCGGGTGGCATGGAGTGCGCGCGCTGCCTTACCGAAGAACTCGGGGTCGTGATCGGCAACCGCGGTGCTGCGGCACGGTGGCTGGATTCGTTCCTGAAGGTGCAGCAGGACGAGGCGTTCGTTTTCGTGTGCGCCAAGCGGGTCGAGGAAACCGCGTCGGCGGGTCGCAGTCTGGAGTGACATCGCGCAGGCGTATGCTCGAGCTCCAATGGGAGCGAGCGTCATGTCTTTTCAGATCAACCTCTATGACAGGGATGGACGCGGGCTTCGCCTTCCCGATGGATGGTGGATCGACCTGCACACCGATCCCCCCGCGCTGGTCAACGGCGCTGTCCGCATCGATCTGCCGGCGTCCACGCGCAACGAGCATCCTGATCTGCAACCGGACGTCCTGAACCATCTCCGCCGCCGTATTGAAGGTGCGCAATGGCTAACCTGACCTACCATCCGCCGCTGGGCGTGCGCTGGCTGACGTTCCGCCTGCGCAACGGTCAATCCATCGGCCCGGAGAAGCTGCGGGCCGTGTGGTCCGATGCCGCGGAAACCAACAACTGTTCGGTCCGCCGCGAGTACGTGGAGGGCGCCGGCTTTGTTTATGCGCTGTACGCACCTAGCGGGCTGTGTGTTCCGCGCCGGGCCGAACTGCGCATGCGGCTGCTGCTGGAGGAAGCGGGCTACGCGTTCTCGATGGGCGTGCTTACCGGCAGCCATCCTGCCTACGGTTGAGCGCAGGGTGACCTGATCGGCCCCGAGGTTGCTAGACTGCGCGCCCCGCGCGTTGCCGCAATCACGGAAGATTCCCCATGCCGAAGCTGTCTGCTCTTGCTGTTTTCCTGGCGCTCGCTGTCTGCGCGCCGACCGCACACGCCGAGGAACAGGACAGCGCCTCGACCATCGCGTTCAAGTCGATCGGTCCGGTGCTGAATGCCCTGGTCAATGCCGACGATGCGCAGGACCTGATGGAGCGGGCCGAGGAAGACGACGCCACGCTGCTGCAGTCGCTGGCGCTCTATCTGGCCGCAACCCGCGAAGACGCCACGTTGGTGCAGGCGCCGTACCACGCAGCGGCATTGTTCGCACGCCGCGGTGACGATGCGCTGGCCGAGCGTTATCTGCGCCAGGCCGATGAGCGTGGCATGTGGTTCGCGCCCGCGCTGGCCGACAACGATGACTTCGAGCACCTGCGCGGAACACCTTTCTTCAAGCAGGTGCTCGCCAATACGCAGGCACGCTACGCGAAGGTATCGGTCGGCAAGGTGGGCGCCATCTCGGTGCTGGCCCCTTCTAAGAGCGTTGCGATGCCGGCCTGTGCGCCGGTGCTGGTGTGGCTGCACGGCTACGGCATCAACGGCCACCTGGACAGCAGCGAGCAGCCTCTGGCCGATGCTGGTGTGGTGTTGCTGGGCATCAACGGTACGGAGATGCGCGAGTCGTTCGACAGCTTCAGCTGGACCGGCCCGTATGAGGGCACGCACAAGGTGGTGCAGGCGGGGCTGGAGCAACTGGCCGCGCGCCAGTGCATCGACCGCAAGCAGGTGTACCTGATGGGTTTCTCGCAGGGCTCGCAGCATGCCGGCGCGCTGCTGGCGCAGCATCCGGATGACTATGCCGGTGCATTGCTGGTGTCGCCGGGTGGCTGGCGCCAGCCGGTGCCCACGCAGAGCAGCGCGCACGGCAAGCGGGTGTTCGTCATCAACGGCGAGCAGGAAGGGCCGGCGAACCAGAAGATGAGCGCGGATTTCCGCGCCCTTTTCAGCGATGGCAACGAGCTCCGGTCGCGTACCCATGAGGGTGGTCATTTCTATCCGGACGACTGGAAGACCTCGTTCCCGCAGGCCATCCGCTGGATGATGGGCACGGACGGCTGAGTCAGGGAGCAACAATGCGTCTGCGTGGAAACCGGCTTCAACGGCTGCATGCCCAGCGTGCTGCGCTGCTGGCCGAGATCAATGTCGAAGCGGCCCGGCTTGCTGCCAGGCAACTGCCCGCGGGGCAGTTCGCGGAGGCGCTGATGCCGTTGTCGCTGCGCTTGCAGGCAGTTGACCAGCAGATACTGCGGACAACACCCGCGCGGGAGCTGATCAAGCGCCTGCGCGAGGTGGAGCGGCAGTTGTACGATCCACAGCAGCGCGATGCGAGTGAACGTCGCGCACTGGAAGCGGAGGTGCGCGATCTACGCCTGCACGTCAGCAACCCGCGTCGTCGACCCCTGACTGTCAGGGTTGTACTGATCCTGTCGGTTGCTGTCGCCGCGGCGTTGTTTCTTCCAAAGGCCATCGTGGCGCTGCTTGCGTCCTGACTGAGCGAGCGGCCGCCGCCTGCCGAAGCGGGCAACGTGTCCACTGCTTCCCAAAAGGCAACGCCGCGAGCCCGCCTGCGGATCTACTGCGCACTGCCTGCGTTGCCTACGCTGATCCCACACGGCCCTTGCCGTGCTCCGGGTCCACTGCAGCTCGTGGATCCCGTCTTCAATCGAACCAGCGGCGCTGTGCTGCAGGGCATTGCTGCCCGGCAACGCCATGCCCTGCGCCGTGCGAAGGCGTAACCCCGGAACTGTCCGCCGGCCCTGCTTCACTGCCTGCCAGCCAACCTTCGTGGAGATCGCCTCATGTTCAGCCTGGAAAACACCATTGCCCCTGCCGCGCCTGCGCTCGACGAGCTTGTTCCCTCGCGCTATGCCCTGAAAGTCGGTGACATCGACGTGCTCGTGGTCAGCGACGGCGTGCTGCCGTTGCCGACGCAGATGCTCGGCCATAATGTTCCCGCATCCGAGCGTGCCGAATGGTTCAATGAGATGTACCTGCCACAGGATGCGTTCGACTGGGCGTTGAACGTGATGGTGGTGCACAGCGGTGAGCGCTCCATCCTGATCGACGCCGGCCTGGGCATGGACCCGGACCTGCAGCTGCCGCGCGCCGGCCAGCTGATCCGTCGCCTCGGCGCTGCCGGTATCGACCTGCGCGAGATCACCGATGTGGTCATCACCCACATGCACATGGACCACATCGGCGGCCTGCTGGTGGACGGAGTGAAAGCACAGCTGCGGCCGGACCTGAAGATCCACGTCGCAGCGTCGGAAGTGGCGTTCTGGAAGTCGCCCGACTTCACCCGCACCAACATGCCACAGGGGTTCCCGGACGCGCTTCGCGCAACGGCCACGCATTTCTGGGCCGAGTACGGCAGTTTCGTGCACACCTTCGAGGATGAGCATGAGATCGCACCGGGCGTAGTCGCGCGCCGCACCGGCGGCCACACGCCGGGCCACTGCGTGGTGCGCGTTGCCTCGGCGGGCCAGGCGCTGACCTTTGCTGGCGATGCCGTGTTCGCCGTCGGTTTCGATCAACCGAACTGGCACAACGGTTTCGAGCACGACCCGGAGGAGGCGGCGCGGGTGCGCATCGAACTGCTCAATGCGCTGGCCGGCACCGGCGAGATGCTGGTGGCCACGCACCTGCCGTTCCCGTCGGTGGGCCGGGTGTCCCGCGAGGGCGAGGCGTTCCGCTGGGTGCCGGTGTTCTGGGATTTTTGATCAAGTTTTCTGGACTTCACGTCACCAATGGTCCCGGGCAGGGGCGCAAAGTAACCCCTGTCGAAACCCACCCATCCTCTGGAGGTCCACCATGAACACCGTTACCCGCACCCTCGCTGCAACTGCCCTGGCCCTGTCGATGCAGGCGGGCCTGTCCGCCCAGGCCGCCGCGCCGGCACACCCGTCCGCACCCAGCGCTGTCACGCGCACCGCCAGCACCATCACCACCGCCGATGGTGTGCAGCTGTACTACAAGGACTGGGGCCCGAAGAATGGGCCGGTGGTGACCTTCAGCCATGGCTGGCCGCTGGATTCGGACAGCTGGGAATCGCAGATGATGTTCCTGGCGGACCACGGTTACCGGGTGGTCGCACACGACCGCCGTGGCCACGGTCGTTCCAGCCAGCCCTGGGATGGCAACGACATGGATCACTATGCCGATGATCTGGCCACGGTGATCAATACGCTGGACCTGAAGGACGTCACGCTGGTGGGCTTCTCCACCGGCGGCGGCGAAGTGGCGCGGTACATCGGCCGCCATGGCACGGGACGGGTGAAGAAGGCCGTGCTGATCAGTTCGGTGCCGCCGTTCATGCTGAAGACCGCAGACAACCCCGGTGGCGTTCCGATCGAAGTGTTCGACGGCATCCGCAAGGCGCAGCTGGAGAACCGGTCGCAGCTGTACAAGGACATTCCGTCCGGGCCGTTCTATGGATTCAACCGACCGGGCGCGAAGGTCAACCAGGCGATGGTCGATGCATGGTGGGCGCAGGGCATGCTGGGTGGGCAGAAGAACACCTACGACTCGATCGCCGCGTTCTCGGCGACCGACTTCCGCGCTGACCTGCAGAAGTTCGATGTGCCGACCCTGGTGATCCACGGCGACGACGATCAGATCGTGCCGATCGACGTGGCGGGACGGATGTCGGCCAAGCTGATCAAGGGCGCCAGGCTGATCGTCTATCCGGGTGCGCCGCATGGTCTGACCGAGACCCACAAGGACAAGGTCAACCAGGACCTGCTGGCCTTCCTGCAGCAGAAGTAACCACGAGGGCAGCCATCAGGCAGCGCGGAGAACCAGTAGAGCCACGCCATGCGTGGCTTTGCTGTGCATGAAGGCAACCGCATCCACGCATGGCGTGGATCTACTGGATCGAGGTTGGCTGGTGCAGGCCCTGCAGCTTGTGCGGGTTGCGCTGCACCAGGATCTGCACGATCTGCTCGCCGTTGGTATCGAAAGCCATTGCCGATTCCAGCACGTCGTCGAAGTAACGCAGCAGCCCCAGTCGTCCATTGATCATGCTCGGCACCATGCGCAGCTGGTCCTTGCGCCGCAGGTGCGGGGCGTACAGCAGCTGTGCGATGCGTGCGCCGCCGACCATCGGTCTCGGGAAGCTGGTGACGATGCCGCCGCCATCGCCGATCAGCACGGCCGATTCGGCCATCAGGGTTTTCATTGTCCTGAAGTCGCCATTGGCGATGGCCTCTGCGAAACGCCGCATCAGTTTCTGGTGCACGTCCTGCGGCACGTTGTAGCGCGGTCGCTCCTGCCGCAGCTGCAGGCGCGCGCGGTGCACGATCTGCCGGCAGGCGGCTTCGGTCTTGTCCAGCGTGCGTGCCACCACGTCGTAATCCTGGTCGAACACATCGTGCAGCAGGAACGCGGCACGCGCGTCCGGGGCCAGCCGCTCCAGCACGTTGAGGAAGGCCACCGACAGATCACTGGCCGTTTCCAGCATGTACTCGGGTGTGCCGGTGTCTTCGGTGAGCAGCGGCTCGGGCAGCCACATGCCGACATAGTGCTCGCGCGTGCGCCGGGCCAGGCGCAGGCCATCGATGGCGCGGCGGGTGGTGGTGGCCACCAGCCAGGCTTCGGCGTTCTCGATGTCCTGCTGGTTGGCGCCATGCCAGCGCAGCCAGACATCCTGCACCACGTCCTCGGCCTCGTGCGAGGAGCCGAGCATGCGGTAGGCCACGCCGAACAGGCGCGGGCGTAGTCGGGTGAACAGTGCGGTGGGGTCGTCCATGCCAGCAGAGACGGGACAGGTCCGCCGATTGTGACACCGGCGGACCTGTGGGAGTGGCGGGTACTGCCCCGGACCGGTGGCGGTCAGCGTGGTGGCAGTACCGCCGGCTTGCCGATGTCCTTGATCAGGAACACGACGAATGTCGCCGGCTCGGTCTGGCTGGCATTGTGGCCGACGGTGTGCAGATCGTCCGGGCCTTCATGGAAGGCCTCTCCCGGGCCGAGGGTAACCTCGCGGCCGCCAGCCACGCCCATCACGATGCGGCCCTGCAGCACATAGACGAAGCCGTGGGCGTCGTGCCGGTGCACGGGATCGGCGCCGCCGGGTGGGTACTGCACCGTCAGGATCAGTGCTTCCTTGCCCGGCTGTTCCGGCAACGGACGGGTCATGACCTCGCGCACGATGGGCTCGGGTGCGGTGGGCGGCGGTGTTGCGGCGATGCTGGTCAACGGCAGCAGGGCCAGCAGCGCCAGGGAACGGAGAGAACGCATTGCAGGTCTCCAGCAGTAAAGTGTGCAGTCGACGCTCAGGCCAGACCGGCCTTGTCCAGGCCAAAGGCCTGGTCCAGCGAGCCGGGTTGCGTACGGAAGGCGACGTTGGCGCGGTTCCAGGCATTGATCGCCATCACCGCGTAGGTCAGATCGACGATTTCCTGTTCGGACAGCTGACTACGCACGCGCTCATACACGTCGTCCGCAACCCCCTGCGCAGGGAGGTGGGTGAGTACGTCGGTCCACGCCAGGCAGGCACGTTCGCGCGCACTGAACAGGTTCGATTCACGCCACGCCGCGACATGGTGCAGGCGCAGTGCGCGCTCGCCACGGATCGTCGCTTCCTTCACGTGCATGTCCAGGCAGAACCCGCAGCCGTTGAGCTGCGAGGCGCGGATGTTGACCAGGTCGATGATGGCCGCTTCGATCGAGCTGTTGTGCACGGCATGGGAGAAGGTGCCGAGCTTCCTGAAGAGTTCGGGCGACTGTGCGGCGTAGTCCAGGCGTTGGCTCATGACGGTGTTCCGATGGGAGTTGAGGGACGCAGCGAGGCTAGGCCCGCTGCGCGTGGGGCGGTAGGCGAGGGCAGGGCTGCACGGTGTTGCACGAAAAACACCAATGGCCTGTCACAGCGGCGGATGCTCGCCCGTCTGCCGGGCATGGACACCTCATCCGCCCCGAACCGCGCAGCAGCCTGCCCCGCCAGTGAGCGGGTCTGGCAGGCCTTCCTTGCCGCATTGCACGAACTGCCACCGGACATGCGGGCCGTGCTGTTGCTGCATGACGTGCTGGGCGCGGGCTTTGAAGACATCGCGCCGCTGCTGGGGCTGGAGCTGCCCGCATGCCGCCAGCGACTGGCCCATGCACGCGCCCACCTGCTTGCCCGACGCGAATTCCAGGAGCCCGGAACACCATGAACGTCATGCCGCAGTCCTGCCTGGCCAGCGACGGCCGCGATTCCCTCACGGCGTCCTTCTCCGCCAGCTATGCCGGGGTTCTGGCATTCATCGCGGTAGCCGCCGAGGGCAGCTTCGCCCGCGCCGGTGATCGCCTCGGCATCGGTCGTTCGGCCGTCAGCCGCAGCGTGCAGAAGCTGGAGGGACAACTGGGCGTGCGCCTGTTCCTGCGCACCACGCGCTCGACAACACTCACCCGCGAAGGCGAGCTGTTCCTGGAGGGCTGCAGCCCGGGCGTTGCCAGCATCCTGCAGGCGCTGGATGAAATGCGCGACCTGCGCGAAGGACCGCCGCGCGGGCATCTGCGGATCAGTGCGACCCATGGCTTCGGACGCCGGGTGATCGCGCCGCTGCTGTCTGCGTTCCGCGCGGAGTATCCACAGGTCTCTGTGGAGCTGCTGCTGGACGAGCAGGCACCGGACCTGGCCGCCGATCGCATCGATGTAGCGTTCCGCGATGGCGTGCTGGAAGACAGCCAGGTGATCGCCAAGCAGCTGGTGCCGATGCAGCTGGTGGTCTGTGCGTCGCCCGCGTATGTGCAGGCACATGGCCTGGCAGACACTATCGAAGCGTTGTCCACGCATGCCTGCATCGGTCGACGCCTGCCTGGTGGGCGCCTGCAGCGCTGGGACTTCCGTGTGGACGGCCAGGATGTGAATCTGCAGCCGCCGGCGGAGGTGGTGTTCAATGACGCCGATCTTGTCCTGCAGGCCGTGATCGACGGGCTTGGGGTCGCCCAGTTGCCCAGCTACCAGGTAAGTGATGCGCTGCGCTCAGGCGCTGTAGTGACCTGCCTGGACTGCTACGCGCCGCACGATCGTGGCCACTACCTGTGCTATCTCAGCCGACGCCAGCTGCCCAAGCGGATCCGCGCGTTCATCGATTTCAGCACCCAGCGCATACGCGCGCTGGATCTGGATGTGTTCTCGCACTGGGAAGCGCGGCAGCAGGCGGCAGCGCAGCGCGATTCGGTCCCGGCATGGGCATGACCGCATTGGTGCCGATGCGGCAACAGTGCGTGGCCCACTACGGATCTACTGCGCCGGCCAATGCGTTCCTAGCATGCGGCCACATCCGAACTTTCCACGTTCCAGGAGACCTGTCATGAAGATCCTCGTCATCGGTGGCACCGGCCGCATCGGCAGCAAGGTGGTCGACCGCCTGCATGCGGCTGGCCACGAGGTCGTCGTCGCTGCACCCTCCACCGGTATCGATGTGCTGAGCGGCGAGGGCCTGGCCGCTGCGATGGCGGGTACCGAGGTGGTGGTCGACCTGGCCAACTCGCCCTCGTTCGAAGATGCGGCGGTGCTGTCGTTCTTCGTGACTGCCGGCCACAACATCCTGGCGGCCGCGGCGCAGGCAGGCGTACGCCATCATGTCGCGCTGTCGGTGGTGGGTACCGACAAGTTGGCGGCCAGCGGCTATTTCCGCGGCAAGATCGCCCAGGAGCGCTTGATCCGCGATTCGGGCCTGGCGTACACGATCATCCACTCGACGCAGTTCTTCGAGTTCCTGCCGGGCATCCTCCAGGCAGCCGGTGACGGCCAGACCCTGCAGCTGCCGACCGCCGCAGTGCAGCCGATCGCCGCCGAGGATGTGGCCGATGCGGTTGCGCGCATCGCGCAGCAGGCACCAGCCAATGGCGTGGTGGAGATCGCCGGCCCGGAACGCGAATCGATGGCGGTGCTGGCGCAGCGCTTCCTGCAGGCAACCGGTGACGCGCGTGAAGTGGTTGGCGATGCCCAGGCGCGCTACTTCGGTGCGCAGCTGCAGCAGGACACGCTGGTGCCGGTGGGCCAGGCATGGCTCGGCTCGATCGGCTTCGAGCGCTGGTTGCAGCAGTCCGGGCTGGCACAGGGCCAGCCGGCCTGATCGGCGGTGGACGCTGACAGCAGGAACCTGCGATGACCGGGCTGAAACCGCCTCCGCACAGTGTGCTCGACAAGTACCACGGTGATGAGGTGCGCCCGCTGTACACCGGGCGGGTGCGGGTCAGGGGGGGCGTGGCACAGCACGGCCGCGCGTCGGGCGTGGTGCGGTCCGATGATGGTGCGCTGTCAGTGGACCTGCGGTTGCCCGCTGAGCTGGGTGGACCCGGTGGCGGTACCAATCCCGAGCAGTTGCTGGCGGCGGGCTACGCCGGCTGCTTCCACGGTGCGATGGTGCTGGTGGCTGCGCGTGCGGGAATGGAACTGGTCGACCCGAGCATCGACGTAGCGGTGACGTTCGCGCGAGATCCCGTGGACGGCCTGTACCTGCTGTCGGCCGAGATCGTGGTGTGCCTGCCTGGCATGGACCCGATACGTGCAGCCGAACTGGTGCGCAACACCGAACGGGTCTGTCCGTACGCGAAGATGTTCCATCGGGGCATCAGCCACGTGGTGCGGGTAGCGGTGGACTAGACATGCGGTGCGGATGACCGTGCAGGTCACTGCCAGGATTCAGAGGCGGTGAAGACGCCGCGTCGCCCGCGTGAGTGGGTGGGGCGCCGTTGGGCAGCATGATCACCGCATCAATCGATGCTCACCCGCGAACCACACCCGGTCGGCCAGTCTGGGCTCGCAGGCAGCGGATTCCACTGTTGCCCCTTTTCCCCCAGAGGAGACTACACATGAGCACCCAGTCCACCATCGAGCATCGCCTCAACGACCTGATCGAGATCGCACGTGATGGCAAGTCCTTCTACGAGGAAGCCGCAACCAAGGTGAAGGATGCCGAGCTGTCGGCATTGTTCATCCGCATCGCCGGCGTGAAGGGCCGCATCGTGTCCTCGCTGAGCAGCTCGGTGGCCGCTACCGGCGGCAAGCCGGCCGAGCACGGCACCATGGTCGGTTCCATGCAGCAGTTCTACGGCAAGGTGCGCGCGGCCTTCGGCGACACCAATTACGGTTACGTGGCCGAACTTGAAGAGTCCGAGGATCGCCTGCTGGGCGCGTTCAAGGACGTGCTGAAGGACAACGACCTGCCGCCGGCGGTGCGCCAGGAAGTGACCCAGTGGCTGCCGGAAGTGCAGGAATGCCACTCGGTGATGCGCGCCCGCAAGCATGCGATGAAGGCTGCCTGATCGCATCCGGCGATCATCCCCCACGTCGCCGCGACCAGGGCAGCCCAGTGCTGCCCTGGTCGTTTCTGCATCTGCCATCTGCCATCTGCGATCAGGCGCGTGGCCTGAGCAGGGCAATGGCCAGGCTGGCGCCAGCGTCGCTGCTGCGGCCGCGGCCTTGCTACACTGGGCACAATTCGATCTTCCACCGGATCATCAGATGAACAACGGGAACGGTCCGCAGACAGTCCGCTGAGCCGCAACAACGGTACGCACGTTGTTGCGGTGATCTTGTCCTGCGATCTCCACGCACTGGGTTGATCACCGCCGGATTCCCTCCTGAGCGGATGTTTCCCCATGTCTGATCGAAAAGCCCTTCGCTGGGCCCATTCCCTGCCGGGCGCCATCGCATTGATGGCGCCCTTCGACCTCCTGGCCTCGCTGGCCATGGATATCTACCTGCCGGTCGTATCGGCCATGCCGCAGGCACTCGACACGTCGCCCGCCCTCATCCAGTTGACGCTGAGCCTGTACATGCTCGTGCTTGGGCTGGGCCAGTTGATCTTCGGCCCGCTGTCGGACCGGATCGGGCGACGGCCGGTGCTGCTGATGGGCGCGCTGTTGTTCACGCTGGCGTCTTTCGCGCTGGCCGCGTGTAGTGGTGGTGCGGCATTCCTTGCATGGCGCGGCGTGCAGGCGGTTGGGGCGTCGGCCGCACTGGTGGCCACGTTCGCCACGGTGCGCGACGTGTATGCCGATACGGCCGAAGGCGCCGCGCTCTATGGCCTGTTCGCCTCGATGCTGGCGTTCGTGCCGGCGCTCGGTCCGATCCTCGGCGCATTGATTGCCTACGCGCTGGGCTGGCGGGCCATTTTCATCGCGCTGGGTGTGCTGGGGCTGCTGGCGGGTGTACACGCATGCCGCGGCTGGCAGGAAACACGGCCACCGCAGCATGTCCACGCATCGCCAGCCTTCGCGCGCATCCTCGGCAATGCGGGTTTCTGGGTGCATGCATTGGGATTCAGTGCGGCGATGGGCACGTTCTTCGTCTTCTTTTCGATCGCGCCACGGGTGCTGATGGGGAGGGCCGGCTATTCGCCGATGGGCTTCAGCCTGGCCTTCGCGACGGTGGCGCTGGTGATGATGGTCACCTCGCGCTTCGCCGCTCGATTCATCGGGCGATGGGGCATTGGTGGCAGTTTCCTGCGGGGGCTGATGGTGATGGTCGGCGGCACGCTGGTCATGGCGATGACGGCGATGCTGCCGCCGTCATTTGCCAGTGTCGTGTTGCCGATGTGGCTGGTGGCCATCGGCATCGTGATGGTGGCTGCGGTGGCGGCCAACGGTGCGCTGCGCGATTTTGCCGATGCCTCCGGCACGGCAGTGGCGCTGTACTACGCCGTGCAGAGCGTGATCGTGGCAACGCTTGGCACGCTCGCGACGCTGCTGCTGCCGGGCGATACGGTCTGGCCGCTGGTGGCCTTTGGGCTGCTGCTGCCGTCGTTGAGCCTGGGTGGCCTGGTGATGCTGAGGCGGTGAACTGTGCAATCAGCATCAGAAAGACAAACGGCTGGCGTGATACGGTCGCGCGTCGGGCAATTGAACAGTGGCTGCCCGGATCGGTTCCGTCTCCATGCTGTCCTTCCGTTCGGTTACCCAGGTCGCTCCATGACACCAACCTCCCGCAAGTCCTTCCGCAAGCCCCAGATCGCCATCCTGGGGAGTGCCGATCCTGGCTCACCGGCGTTCGACCTCGCTGCACAGGCGGGCAGGTTCCTCGCCGAAAATGGAATCACCCTGGTCAGTGGCTGTGGCAGCCCAGCCACGCGGGTGGCAGCCGAGCATGCAGTCGCAGCCGGCGGCACGGTGCTGAGCGTGATCCCGGAAGGCAACATGCCCGCAGCAGACTGGCCGGCAACGGTGGTGGTGCCCTGCGGCATGGGCGATGCCCGCAACCTGATCATGGCTTTGGCCGGCGATGCCTGCATCGTCATCGGCGGGCGCGCGGGCACGATTTCCGAAGTATGCCTGGCCTGGCTGCACAAGCGGCCTTTGCTGCCGCTGGTGGGGGCAGGCGGCTGGTCGGATGGCCTTCCGGGCAACCCTCCCGATGAGCGCGGGAACTCGCCGATACTGCCGTGGCACGACATTGCGGAGCTGCGCGCGCAGCTGCGTGATCTGCAATTGCTGGCAGGCTGACCCTGCTATCTTCCACCTGGAGTGCTGTGTGGCCGTCAAACGCGTCGTCGCCAACATTGCCACTACCGATCCTGCGCAGGCGGCCGCGTTCTACGCCGACATCCTGGGCATGGACATCGTGATGGACCATGGCTGGATCGTCACCTATGGCGGGCAGGCCGCTGCGCTGGCACAGCTCAGCGTTGCCAGCGAAGGCGGGTCCGGGGCGCCGGTGCCGGATCTTTCAATTGAGGTCGACGATCTGGATGAGGTGCTTGAACGCCTGCGGCAAGCCGACATTTCCCTTGAATATGGCCCGGCCGAAGAGCCCTGGGGGGTGCGTCGCTTCTTCGTGCGTGACCCGTTCGGGCGCCTGTTGAACATCCTCGCCCACCGCTGACCGGCAGAATGCGGCTCAGCCGCCCTGCGACGGTGACGGTGGTCGCTCAACTCTGTTGGCTGCCGTCAGGTTGGCCGGGCATATCCTGTTGCTGTTGCTGTTGCTGTTGCTGTTGCTGTTGCTGTTGCTGGCGGCTGCTGGCGTGCCGCGCATGGCCGCCTTCACGGCCGATCGCGGCCATGTGCTGGCGGTCCTGGCTGATCGCCTCACCGCCCTTCCGGCCCGCCACCCGGGCCTCGGCCGGGCTGAACTGGTGCGCATTACCGGATGCGTGGGCAGCACGTCCCCCTTTGGCCGCGATCGCGCGCTGTTTGTCTTCGTCCATCGAGGCAAAGCCCCGATTGCTGTTGCCATTGCGTGAGCTGATCATTACCGGTCTCCGGGTGTGAACACGGGGTGTTGCCATCAGTGACGGTCCGTTGTTGCACAGAGCAGGCTAAAGACAGGTCGAAGTGGGCTGCACGAGGCTCACATGGCCTACGCACGCGTTTGACGACCGGTTACCGTGCTCGACGCGCCGGGATCTGCAACCGGTCATCGCAGTCACCAGTGGCGCCCCGGCAAGGGAGACTTCGAGCCGTCGGCCGTATGTGGATGGCATGCAGAATGTCATCGTCTGCTATCGCCGATGCCATCGTGCATGCCTAGAATCAAGCCATCCCGGTAGGTCCCGGGCGCTGTCGAGTGAATGGATTCAATGAAGATTCTGTTGACCGGAAGTTCCGGGCGGATAGGACGGGCGATCTTCGGTGCGCTGGCCGCTGCCAATGAGGTGGTGGGGCTGGATCGCAGTCCGTTCGCCACCACGCGGGTCATTGCCGATGTCACCGATCGCCGGGCGCTGGAACGCGCCGTGCAGGGGGTCGACGCGGTGATCCACACCGCGGCCCTGCACGCCCCGCACGTGGGCCTGGTACCTGACGCGGTGTTCCAGCAGATCAACGTGGAGGCCACCGCGAACCTGCTGCAGCTGGCGCGCGAGGCCGGCGTGCAGCGCTTCGTGCTGACCAGTACCACGGCGCTGTATGGTCACGCCGTGGTGTCCGGCGGCTGCCGTTGGATCGACGAGGACACCGAGCCGCTGCCGCGCACGATCTATCACCGCACCAAGCTGCAGGCCGAAGCGTTGGCCGAAGCGGCGGCCAGCGCAACGTTCACCGTGCGCGTGCTGCGGATGGCACGTTGCTTCCCCGAGCCGCCTGACCGCATGGCGATGTTCCGCCTGCACCGTGGTATCGACGCGCGCGATGTTGCCAGCGCGCATGCCGCGCTGCTGCACGATGAAGGCGCGGCCTTCCAGCGTTACCTCGCCTGTGCACCGACGCCCTTCCGGCGCGAGGACTGCCTGCAGCTGGCCGCCGATCCGCGCCAGGTGCTGGCGCGCCGCGCACCGCAGCTGCTGGCCGAGTTCGAGCGCCGTGGCTGGCCACTGCCGCTCAGCATCGATCGGGTCTATGACAGCAGCCGGATGCGTGCAGCGCTGGGCTGGCAGCCCCGTTTTGGTCCGGAGGACGTGCTGCAGCAGTACGCCGCGGGCAGCATCGAGGTCCTGCCCCGTGCGGACTGGATCCGCGACCGCGTCGCCGAATAGCACAGGCGAGCAGCGCGGGCCTGCGTCGACGGCCGCAGCTGAGCGGGTTCAGGTTTTGTGCGTGCGGCGAGCCTCAACCTCGCCCGGCCATGGCCGCTAACCCGGTGCGCGCCTTCCCGCGCCGGGTTCCGATCCGGCCGGCAGGCGGCCCGCGCGACGGACCGCGCATCTGCGCGGTGCCCTGGTGGCACCGGTCGACCTGAACTGCCTGCGGATCCTCCCATGTCTTCTTCCCGTTCCGTCGCTGCCCGCCGCCCCGGCAGCATCGCCCACAAGCTGATGCTGGGCACTGCGGTGATCGCGTTGCTGTGCTTCGGCGCGACCGCGTTCCTGATCTATCACCAGGCCAGTTCGGCGCTGGTGTCGTCCTCGCGGCAGACCATGGCCAGTGAAGCCCGTGCCGAGGCGCGGCAGGTGGCTGCCGACCTGGGCACGGCCTTTGCCAGCAACGATGCGATGGTGGAAACCGTGCTGGCCCAGCGTGCCCGCGGTGATGCCCCTGATCGCGCCAGCCTGGCCAATGTCATCGGCGAGCAGTTGCACGCGCACCCGGAATGGCTGGGCAAGAGCACCATGTGGGAGGCCAATGCCTTCGACGGCAAGGACGCCGAGTTCGTCAACAGCGAGGCGCACGACGCCACCGGCCGCTACATGAGCTACTGGGCCTGGCAGGACGGCAAGCCGCAGCAGTCGACGATGACCGACTACACCGAGACGCCCAGCGGCTCGGGCAACTGGTACATGGTGCCCAGCCGCGACAAGCTGCCGCTGGTCAGCGAACCGTATGCCTACGACATCGGCGGCAAGCAGGTGCTGATGAGCACGCTGAGCACGCCGATCGTCGAGAACGGCACCTTCCTCGGTGTCTTCACCGTCGACTTCTCGCTGGAGGCGCTGCAGAAGCACCTGGCCACGCTGACGCCGATGGGTGCCGGCCGCGTCGAACTGCTGTCGCCGAAGGGCGTGGTGCTGGCCTCGGCCGATGCTGCCGAGATCGGCAAACCGCGTACCGATGCCGCCACCCTCGGCATGCTGGCGCAGATCGCCGCCGACAAAACCTACGAAGCGTTCGAGCCCGACGCCGCCGGCAACGTCCGCCTGTACGTGCCGCTGCAGGTGGGTGACGCGCCGCAGCGTTTCGCGCTGGGCGTGGTGGTGCCGCATGCGGTGATCATCGCGCAGGCCCGCGAGCTGCTGTGGATCATCCTGCTGGTAGGCGTGGTGGCTGCGCTGGTGCTCAGTGGCGGTGTCTACCTGTTGCTGCAGCGCCTGGCGGTGCGGCCGCTGGCGCAGGCGGTGCGCATCGCCGGCGACGTGGCTGCGGGCAAGCTGGACACCGCCATGCCGGCGCTGGGCAACGATGAAGTGGGCCGCCTGCTGGGTGCGATGCAGGGCATGCGAGGCCAGCTGCAGGCGGTGATGGCCGCACAGGCGGAGATGGCGCGCCGCCATGATGCCGGTGAGATCAGCTACCGCATGGACGCGTCGGTGTTCCCGGGCGAGTACGGTCGCATGGTGGCCGACAGCAACCAGCTGGTAGCCGACAGCAATGCGGTCACCCAACGCCTGGTCGAGGTGATGCAGCGCTACGCGGTGGGTGACCTGAGCGTGGACATGCAGGCACTGCCGGGCGAAAAGGCAGTATTCACCGCTGCCATGGCAACCACCAAGGCGAACCTGGCGGCCATCAACGAGCAGATCCAGCAGCTGGCCGCTGCTGCGGCGGCAGGCGATTTCGCGGTGCGTGGCGATGCGCAGCGCTTCGAGCATGACTTCCGCCGCATGGTGGAAACCCTCAACACCATGATGCAGGTCAGCGACCAGAACCTGGCTGCGCTGTCGACGCTGCTGCGTGCCATCGCCGCCGGTGACCTGAGTACACGGATGGAAGGGGACTTCCACGGCGTGTTCGCGGTGATGCGCGACGATGCCAACAGCACCGTGCAGCAGTTGACCCGGATCGTCGGCCAGATCCAGCAGTCCGCTGCCAGCATCCGCCTGGCTGCAGGCGAGATCGCATCGGGCAACAGCGACCTGTCACGCCGTACCGAGCAGCAGGCGGCCAACCTGGAAGAGACCGCAGCGTCGATGGAGGAACTGACCTCCACCGTGCGCCAGAACGCCGATCATGCCCTGCAGGCCAACAAGCTGGCGGCCTCGGCCGCAGGCGTTGCCAGCGAAGGCGGGCAGGTGGTCAGCCAGGTGGTGCAGACCATGGAGCAGATCGAGACCTCTTCGCAGCGCATCGCCGAGATCATCTCGGTGATCGATGGCATCGCGTTCCAGACCAACATCCTGGCCTTGAACGCGGCGGTGGAAGCGGCGCGCGCCGGTGAACAGGGCCGTGGCTTTGCGGTGGTCGCCAGCGAAGTGCGCGCGCTGGCACAGCGCTCGGCGGGCGCGGCCAAGGAGATCAAGGAGCTGATCGACGCCTCGGTCGCCCATGTTGGCGCCGGCGCGCAGCTGGTGCACGGTGCGGGCCGCACGATGCAGGAGATCGTCGGCCAGGTCGGCCGGGTCAACGAGATCATGGCCGAGATTTCGGCCGCCTCGCGCGAGCAGTCGGCCGGTATCGAGCAGGTCAACCAGACCGTGGTGCAGATGGACGAGACCACCCAGCAGAATGCGGCGCTGGTGGAAGAAGCCACCGCTGCGGCGCGGGCGATGGAAGAACAGGCCGAGCAGCTGGCGGTGGCGGTGTCACGCTTCCGCCTGCAGGCCGACACCCGACCGGCTGCCGCGTTGCGCGCCGCCTGAGCCGGGGCATGAACGACGACGCCCGGCCAAGGCCGGGCGTCGATGTGCCACTGCGTATGTGGTGCGCTGGGCTTAGAACATGCCTTCGAAGGGGTTCCAGCTGGTGTTGCCCTTCACCTGTTCCAGGTAGTAGCTGTAGTTGGTGCTCGAGGCGACCAGGAAGTTCATTGCGATGAACAGTGCGCGGGCCACGATGTCCGGCAGCACCAGGCTGACCGCGATCAGCACGACGTTGATGCCGATCACCACCAGCGCCTTGCGCCACATGCCCAGGATGAACAGATAGATCGCGCCGAAGAAGAAGGCGAAGAAGTTCAGGTTGATCTTCAGGCGGTCGCCGAAGGACAGCGCCTTCCAGGCCTGCTTGAAGCCGGGCTCCTTGGGGGCGCCGTGCTGCTGGAAGAAGTTGAAGCGGAACTGCCACTTCGGGCTGAAGCGGGTCAGGTCGACGGTGTTCATGTGAGTAGGGACGTCCCTGTTAGGAAAACGTTTTCATGATAAGTCAGTCACATTCAGCAAACCAGCTTGGACCGTCAAAAATGTGACGTTCCTACGGCAGAGGGCTTGCGTCCTGGTGCCGCACCGTCACCCACCCGCCTTGTTTTTAGGATAGGGTGCGCAGTTCCGCTGCTACCCCGGCTGTTTGCGGGTAGCGGCGGTATGTCCATGGAGGTTGCATGACCACACCTGCTACACCGGAAAACGCACCCGGACCGGTGCTCCTGCCGACACCCGAAGTGGTGCAGGCACAACAACTGCTCGCCCGCCAGCAACTGGCGGTGGCGATGGATCGTGCACGCATCGCGGCCAGCCGCGACGATGCGCCGGCGGTGCTGGAAAACGACTGAGCCCGGGAAACCAGCCTTGATCGCGCTGGCCTGTTGCCAGCGCGATCGCAGTGCGCATCAGAAGCGCGCGGTCATGCTGAGGAAGTAGCTGCGGCCGGCGACGAAGTAGTCGGTAGCGCCGTCGGCGTACAGCTTCTTGTCGGCCAGGTTGCTCACGCCGCCACGCAGGGTCATCACCTCATTGACGTTCCATGCAGCGGTCAGGTCATACAGCGTGTAGGCCTTCAGGAAGGTATTGACCACGCCGGTCTGCTTGCCGGTGTACTGCGCTGACAGGCTGCTGGAGAACGTGGTATCCGGGGTCCAGTCCAGCGACGAATAGCCTGAGAACTCCGGGGTGTCGATCAGGTTGCGGCCGGTGGTCAGGTTCCTGGCTTCCTTCATCCAGGTCGCCGACGTGCGCCAGCGCCAGTGATCGCCGAAGCGGAAGTTGAGGTTGCCTTCCATGCCGCTGGTGCGCGCGCGCTGCACGTTGCTCATGCGCGTCCACCAGTAGCCGTTGAAGAAGCCCAGCGCTTCATACTCGATCTTGTTCCTGAAGTCGGTATGGAAGTAGGTCAGGCCGGCGTCGAGCAGATCGTTGTCGAAGCTGACGCCGATCTCGCGGTTGGTGCTGGTTTCCGGGTCAAGGTCCGGATTACCTGCCATGTAGCAGCCGCCACGTACGTAGCCCAGCGGGATCAGCGAGGTGCAGCCGCGGCCACCGGACTGGGTCGCCGCGCTGGGCGAATTCTCGGTCAGGCTCGGCGCGCGAAAGCCCTTGGACACGCCGCCACGGATCGTCCACTGCTCGCTCGGGTGCCAGACCAGGTAGGCACGCGGACTGACATGGCTGCCGAACTGTTCATGGTGGTCCAGGCGCGCGCCCAGGGTCAGGGCCAGGGTACGGTGCAGCTTCAGTTCGTCTTCGACGAACAGCGCCCAGGTATCCACTTCCAGTGCAGAGCCGACCACCGGGTTGCCGGCATAGTCCACCGGCGCCCGGCCGATGGTGTCGGTGTTGATCAACTCCTGCCGCTTCCATTGGCCGCCCACCGCGAACTGGTGGCCAACGCCCAGGGTGAAGGGCGTGCTCAGGCTGCCTTCGATGATCGTATCGGTTGCCTCGGAGCGGCCGGTCGGGCCGATGTCGTTCTTGTATTCGGTCCAGTACGCGCTGAGCTTGGAAGTACCGAAATCCCACTTGCCGTCGTGGTTCAGCGCCAGCGAACTGCGCTTGAGCTCACTGGCACCCCAGGCGCCTTCGTCCTGCTTTTCCAGCGCCTGGGCGATGAAGGCCTGCTGCACGCCGTGGCCAGCTTCCAGCGACACTTCCTGTGCCTCGCTCAGCTTCCACTGCAGCAGCGCGTCGACATTGCGGTCCTTCTCACCGGCGTAGGCGTTGCCGTACACGCCGCCGTTGGAGCGGTCCGAGTCGCGGCGCATGCTGTTGGCACCGATGCGCAGGCCGAAGCGCTCGCCCAGCGGGCCGGAGAAGGTCGCGCCGATCTGCTGGGTATCGCCACGGTCGCCATCCTGCGGCCGGGTGTAGCTGTGGGTGGCGCTGCCGTTCCAGCTGTCACCGATGCGCTTGGTGATGATGTTGATCACCCCGCCCATCGCGTCCGAGCCATACAGCGAGGACATCGGGCCACGCACCACTTCGATGCGTTCGATCTGGTCGGGGGAAATCCAGTTCAGGTCCTGGCGGCCCAGGTCGGGGCGATAATTGGTCGAGGCCGAGCTGCCCATGCGCTTGCCGTCCACCAGTACCAGCGTGTAGTTGGACGGCATGCCGCGCAGCTTGATCTTGGACTGCTCGCCAACGGCGCTGAGCCCACCGGTCACGCCCGGAATACGGCTGAGCAGGGTGGCCAGGTCGTGCACCGGCTGGCGTTCGATGTCTTCGCGGCTGATCACACTGATGCTGGCCGGGGCATCCTTGATCCACTGCTGGTTGCCCGAGGCGGTGACCACCACGGTATCCAGGTCCTTGGTCGAGGCGTCGGCGCTGGCTTCAGCAGTGGCCAGGGCAGGCAGGGCCAGCAGGCAGGCGGCGGCCAGGGCGCTGGCCAGGCGGGTGCGCGACAGGCGCGCGGAACGGAAAGGGGACATGATGGCTTCCAAGGGAGAGGAGAGACCCGGTGGAAGCAGCAGGCGCACGCAGACAGCAGGCAGCCAACCCCCTCCCTGGGTCGTCGGGCGCTCGGAGGGTCCGGCGCAGCTGGGTGGGTCCGGTGCGCGGAGCGCGGCGACCTGCCTGGTTAGCGTAATGATAACCGTTCTCGTTTGTTACGATCCAGTACTTTCCGGGATGGATCGACACCCGCGGACGCATGGCGTCGTTCGCCTGCTGATTGCTGAATGGGGAGATTTTCCGGCGTAGACCTTCGCACCCGGCTTACATCCGGGGCCATAGACTGGGCCGCATTTTTCGATTCCGCCCCGTTGGAGATCGTGTGGGTTCCGGTAGTGACAGACATCGACTGCGCGGCATGACGTCGTGGCAGACAGGACAAGTGCGGGCGCCGGGAACGCGTACCAGGAACCTTGGTGCACGCAGCCCGGCCGGGACGGCTGGTCCTGCGGCCTGCAGGGAGTAGGCGGCCATGGGGAGTGAAACCATCGACGCGGAGCCGGTCACGGCCGGTCCCGACGCGGGCTGGGCCCTGCTGCCGGCCGAATCGCCGCTGGTGATGCCCGAACAGACGCTGCGCCAAGGCAAGCTGAAGGTCCGCCGCCATCGCACCTCGCCGCGCATGATCGGCCTGCGCCGCCTGTACATCCTCGGCGGCACCGCGGCAATGACCGCCGTGGCCACCCGGATGATGTGGCGGGTGCTGTCCGGCAACGGCATCAGCGTGCTGGAGGCCTGCCTGCTGGTGCTGTTCGTCGGCCTGTTCGCCTGGATCGCGCTGTCCTTTGCCAGTGCCGTGGCCGGCTTCCTGACGGCCGTGTTCGACCGGGGCTACCGTCTGGGCATCGATCCGGACAAGCCGCTGCCGACCGTGCACAGCCGCACCGCGCTGCTGATGCCCACCTACAACGAAGACCCGCGCCGGCTGCTGGCCGGCCTGCGTGCGATCTACGAATCGGTGGCGGCCACCGGCCAGCTGCAGCGGTTTGATTTCTTCGTGCTCAGCGATACCCGTCGCGAGGACATCGCGCGGGCCGAAGAGCAGGTGTTCGCCGAGCTGCGCGAGCTGGTGCCCGATGGGCGTGCGCGACTGTTCTATCGCCGCCGTGGCGACAACAGCGCGCGCAAGGCCGGCAACATCGCCGACTGGGTACGCCGCTTCGGCGGTGCCTACCCGCAGATGCTGATCCTGGATGCCGACAGCCTGATGACCGGTGACAGCATCGTGCGCCTGGTCGCCGGCATGGAGCACAACGCCGACGTCGGCCTGATCCAGACCCTGCCATCAGTCATCGGCGGCCGCACCCTGTTCTCGCGCATGCAGCAGTTCGGCGGGCGCGTGTACGGGCCGGTGATCGCCCGTGGCGTGGCCTGGTGGCACGGTGCGGAAAGCAATTACTGGGGGCACAACGCGATCATCCGCACCCGTGCCTTTGCCGACCACGCTGGCCTGCCGGAGCTGCCGGGGCGCAAGCCGTTCGGTGGCCACGTGCTCAGCCATGATTTCGTGGAAGCGGCGCTGATGCGCCGTGGTGGCTGGGCCGCGCACATGGTGCCCTACCTGGGCGGCAGCTACGAGGAAGGCCCGCCGACGCTGACCGACCTGCTGGTGCGCGACCGCCGCTGGTGCCAGGGCAACCTGCAGCACGGCAAGGTGGTGGGCAGCCGTGGCCTGCACTGGATCAGCCGCGTGCACATGCTGATCGGCATCGGCCATTACTTCACCGCACCGATGTGGGCGATGCTGATGCTGATCGGCATCGCCATCCCGCTGTTCCAGGAAGGCATCGATTTCAACGCCCTGCTGCACCTGTCGCCCAGCGTGTACTGGCGTGCGCAGGATGAGGAACAGGTGGTGCGCCTGTTCGCCGCCACCATGGCGGTGCTGCTGATGCCCAAGGTGCTGGGTTACTTTGCGATGCTGCTCGATCCGGTTGAACGCCGTGGCTGTGGTGGCGCGATCCGGGCGTTCCTGTCGATGCTGGTGGAAACCGTGCTGGCCGCGCTGATGGCGCCGGTGGTGATGTACGTGCAGTCGCGCGGGGTGGCCGAAGTGCTGTCCGGCCGCGACTCGGGCTGGGATGCACAGCAGCGCGATGACGGTGGCATCTCGTGGATTTCGCTGGTGCGCGGCTACGGCGGCCTGGGCGTGTTTGGCGCCTTCATGGGCGTGCTGGCGTGGGCGGTGTCGCCGTCGCTGGCGGCCTGGATGGCGCCAGTGGTGATCGGCATGGTGCTGGCGGTGCCGGTGGTGGCACTGACCTCGCTGCGCGGGCCGGGTGCCTTCCTGCATCGCCTGGGCCTGCTCGACATTCCCGAAGAGAACATTCCGCCGCCGGTGCTGGTGCGCGCCGCACAGCTGCGCCGGGAAGCGGCCGAGCAACCGCCGCTGTACTGATCGCACCGTGCCAGCGGCATAATGCGGCTCGAACGTACAGGAGCCGCAACATGCTGCAAACGGTGGAACAGGAAACCGGCGCCTCGCCGCAGTGGTCGGTGATCTGGCTGCACGGCCTTGGTGCGGACGGCCATGATTTCGCGCCGATCGTGCCCGAACTGGTGCGTCCGCACTGGCCGGCGCTGCGCTTCGTGTTCCCGCACGCACCGGTGCGGCCGATCACGATCAACAACGGCGTGCCGATGCGTGGCTGGTACGACATCGTCGGCATGGACTTCCGCTCGCGCGCCGACATGGCCGGCGTGCAGGAGTCGGTGGTGCAGTTGGATGCGCTGATCGCCCGTGAGATCGAACGCGGTGTCGCCGCTGATCACATCTTTCTGGCCGGCTTCTCGCAGGGCGGGGCGGTGATCCTCAGCGCCGCGCTGGCACGCACTGCTCCCTTGGCCGGCCTGATCGCACTGTCGACCTACCTGCCGGAGGCCGAAAGCGCGTCGCGCGTTGATGGTGCGGTGGATGTGCCGGTGTTCATGGCCCACGGCAGCAGCGATCCGGTGATCCCGCAGGCGGTGGCCGCGCACAGCGCCGAGACGTTGCGCACGCTCGGGCTCGACGTGCAGTGGCACAGCTACCCGATGGCCCACCAGGTCTGCGCCGAGGAAATCGACGCGTTGGGCGACTGGCTGCAGGCACGCCTGGGCGCCGCCTGACCCATGGCCGCGAGCGCTGCCACCCCGTGGATGCCGGAGCTGTGCCGCTTGCCGCGGTTGGCAGCGATGCTCGGCCTGGCCGAACTGGTGGTGGTGGTGCTGGCGCTGGCGCCCGATGGCAGCCGCCACTGGACGATGGGGGAACTGGCCTCGGCCAGCGGTTTCGCGCTGTGGCTGGCGCTGGCGGTCACCGCCAGCCTGTGCCTGCTGCGGCAGGCGCTGTCGAAGCTGCCGGAACTGCTGGGCGCCGTCGCCGCCGTCGGCCTGGCCGCGCTGATCGCCATCCTGTGCGCGGGCATCATCCATGCCCTGTATGGCGTGCTGGGCGACAGCTTCGCACGCGGCATCGGCTTCTGGCGCTTCACCCTGGGCAGCGCGGCCACCACGGCGCTGATCACCGCGTTGGCGCTGCGCTACTTCTATGTCAGCGACCGCTGGGCGGCGCAGGTACAGGCCAATGCCCGCGCGCAGGCCGACGCCCTGCAGGCGCGCATCCGCCCGCACTTCCTGTTCAACAGCATGAACCTGATCGCCAGCCTGCTGCATCGCGACCCAGCGGTGGCCGAGCGGGCGGTGCTCGATCTGTCCGATCTGTTCCGTGCCGCGCTGGGCGCAGGCGAGGGCGATTCGACCCTGCGCGATGAGTGCGAACTGGCCGAACGCTATCTGTCGATTGAGTCACTGCGCCTGGGCGACCGCCTGCGGGTGCATTGGCAGCGCGATGAACCCCTGCCCTGGGACCTGCCGATGCCGCGGTTGGTGCTGCAGCCGCTGGTGGAAAACGCGGTGTTGCACGGCGTCTCGCGCCTGCCCGAAGGCGGCACCATCGAGCTGCATCTGGCCTGTGTGGGCAGCGAGCTGCAGATCCGCGTACGCAATCCTGCACCGGATCCGCAGGTGCCCGGGCTGGCCCTGGCCCAGGGGGCAGGCCACGCCCAGCACAGCATCGGCCATCGCCTGAGCTGGCGCTTCGGCCGCGCCGCGCGGATGACGGCTGGCTGGAGCGAGGGCTACTATGCCTGCCAGGTGACAGTGCCGATCCAGTGAGGGGACGATCGTGAGGGTAGTCATCGCCGATGACGAACCGCTGGCGCGCGAGCGCCTGCGCAGCCTGTTGGCCGCGCAGGAAGGGGTGGACGTAGTGGCCGAGGCCGGCAACGGCGAGCAGGCCCTGCACGCGTGCGCCGAACTGCAGCCGGACCTGGTGCTGCTGGATATCGCCATGCCCGGCCTGGACGGGCTGGAAGCGGCCCGCCATCTGGCCAGTTTCGAGCCGAGGCCGGCGGTGGTGTTCTGCACCGCCTACGATGCGCACGCGCTGTCGGCCTTCGAGGCAGCGGCCATCGATTACCTGATGAAGCCGGTGCGCGCCGAGCGGCTGGCAGCGGCGATCGCACGCGCCCGCACCTTCCTGGCCGGCCGTGACGGGCAGCCCCAGCACACCGGCGGCCAGGCCCGCAGCATGCTGTGTGCCCGCCTGCGCGGCAGCCTGCGATTGATTCCGCTGGACGATATCCACTATCTGCAGGCCGAAGAAAAGTACGTGGTGGTGCATCATGCGCGTGGCGAGGACCTGATCGAGGAATCGTTGAAGTCGCTGGAGGAGGAGTTCGCCAGCCGCTTCGTGCGCATCCATCGCAACTGCCTGGTGGCGCGCCACGAGCTGGTGGAGCTGCGGCGTGGCAGCGGAGGGCAGGTGCAGGCGGTGCTGCGGCATGGCAAGCAGCCGCTGGAAGTGAGCCGGCGCTGCGTGGCGACGCTGAAGCAGGAATTGCGGCATCTGTAGGTTTTCCGCGCGGCCTGCGGCCGCGACTGCTTCGACATCAACAGCAACAGCAACAGCAACAGCAACAGCGGGTCATGGCTCGGTGTTGCTACGTGCTGGGTTGGGCCGGGGTGGGGTGGCGGGACACGCCGTAAACCCATCCCTGGGGGCTCGATGGCGCCATCCTTGGCGCCAACTGATCTGGCTCCCTGAAAACGGACGCCATGAAGCCGTTTCAGGCGGCAGCCCTGAGCTGCCGGGCGTAGGCATTGGGCGATTGATAGCCCAGTGCCGAGTGTAGCCGGGCGGGATTGTAGAAGCCGTGGATGTAGGTGGCGATGGACTGGCTGGCCTGCTCCCGGCTTGAGTAAGGATCAGCGGCCTCTTCGGCCTTGAGCGTGGCAAAAAAGCTCTCGGCTACTGCGTTGTCCCAGCAATTGCCAGGCCGGCTCATGCTTTGGACCACCCCGTGGGATTGCAGGAGCCGGCGAAACTCATTGCCCCAGTATTGCCCGCCCCGATCCGAATGGAAGATCAGGCCAGGCCGTTGTGGATGCAGGGCCCAAGCGTTGGCAAAGGCTTTCACCACCAGGTCCTCGGTCATCCGGTCGGAAGTGCTGTAGCCCAGCACCTGGCGGGTCTGGACGCTGATGACCACCGCCAGATGCAGCCAGCCCTGACGGGTGGCGACATAGGTGATGTCTCCGACCCACGCCGTCGGCCCGGCACCAGGAGCGAATTTTCGATCCAGCAGATTCGGGGCGAGGGTCGAACTTCCGGCCGAAGCGTTGCGCCGCCAGCGCCCCTTGGTCTTACCCTGGATGCGCTCCTCGGCCATCAGCCGCGCCACGCGCTTATGGCCGATGTGATGATTCCGGTCGCGCAGGGCCCTGACCAGCCGATGTCGTCCATAGCTGCGCTTGCTGGCCGCATGGATAGCCCGAAGCTCGGCACGGAGTGCTGCATCGGGGTCGGTGGCTGCGCCGGACTGTCGGCGCAGATAGTCATGGAATCCAGAGACGGATACTCCGAGAACACGGCACAGTAACCGGGTCGGGTAGCGAGTCCTATGGCTGGCGACGAAGGCGTACCTCACTTGGACTCTTTGGCAAAGAACGCCGCCGCTTTTTTTAGGATTTCCCGCTCCATCCTCAGGTTGGCGTTCTCGGCCCGCAGGCGGCTGATCTCGCTTTCCAGGTCGGTGGCCGGTCTACGGGCCTCCGAGGTCAGCGACCGGCCGGCCCGAACAGCGTCGACCCAATTGGCCAGCGTTTTGACCGACATCTCCAGTTGTCGCGCCGCTGCGGCTGGGCCGAGTGACTCGGCCAGCGCCACAGCCTGGTGCTTGAACTCATCGGTGTAGCTACGGCGGGTGATACGGGACATAAAAGGACCTCCAAGTGCGATCAAAGTATCGCTTCTTGGCGTCCGCTCATGGGGAGCCAGATCAAACGGTCCCGCCACCCCACCCCGGCCCAACCCTCTCGTTGTCCACTGCGTCGGACGGCAAAGGCATTGTTGTTATCGGGTGGGAAAGAGGGGTCAGATCCCTTTTCCTGCGGAAAAGGGATCTGACCCCGGAAGCCGTCGGCTGTTGTTTCTGCTTCTGCTCTTTCTTTTTTCTTTTGATCTTCCGTGGCTGACGCACACGGAAACTGTCAGAGGCCGGGCGGGGTGGGCTGCGCAGGGGCGTGAGCCGCATGGATGCGGCGACCGAGCTTACATGGACGTACTTGCAGCGACCCCTGCGCAGTCCACCCCGCCCGGCCAAGCACAGCTGTTGCTTCCAGCCACGAGGGGCTCCGCCGTTGGCCGTATCCCGCCGATAGGCGCGATAATGAAAGGATGGAAACCGTCCGCATCGCCACCCGCAAGAGCCCGCTCGCCCTCTGGCAGAGCGAACACGTCGCCGACCGCCTGCGCCAGGCACATCCCGATCTGCACGTGGAACTGGTGCCGATGAGCACCCGCGGCGATGAAGTGCTTGACCGCTCGCTGGCGGCCATCGGTGGCAAGGGCCTGTTCCTCAAGGAGCTGGAGCTGGCCATGCTGCGTGGCGAGGCCGACTGCGCGGTGCACTCGTTGAAGGATGTGCCGATGGAACTGGATGCGCCGTTCGCGCTGCCGGCAATGCTGACCCGCCACGATCCGGCCGATGGTTTCGTCTCCAACCTGTATGCCTCGCTGGATGCACTGCCGATCGGTGCGCGCGTCGGTACCTCGTCACTGCGCCGCCAGGCCCAGCTGCGTGCGCTGCGCCCGGACCTGGAGCTGCTGGACCTGCGCGGCAACGTCAACACCCGTCTGGCCAAGCTCGACAACGGCGGCTACGACGCCATCGTGCTGGCCGTGGCCGGGCTGGAACGGCTGGGCCTGGGCAACCGCATCGTCGCCCGCCTGCAGCCGCCGCAGTGGTTGCCGGCACCAGCACAGGGCGCAGTGGCGGTGGAGTGCGATGGCGGCAATGCCGCGCTGAT
This sequence comes from Stenotrophomonas sp. SI-NJAU-1, assembly GCF_020883215.1. NCBI lineage: Bacteria > Pseudomonadati > Pseudomonadota > Gammaproteobacteria > Lysobacterales > Lysobacteraceae > Stenotrophomonas > Stenotrophomonas sp. SI-NJAU-1. The sequence continues at coordinate 3,860,500 of NZ_CP086598.1, read as the reverse complement.
GGCGCTGTTTGCAGGCCTGGATGACGCCGCCACGCGCGCCTGTGTGGAAGCGGAGCGGGCCATGAACCGCGCGCTGCATGGCAGCTGCCATGTGCCGGTGGCGGCGATCGCGCAGTGGCAGGGCCAGGACCTGCACCTGCAGGGGCTGGTCGGCAGCGCCAGCGACGGCCGCGCGGTGCGTGCCGACGCCGTGGGCCCGGCCAGCGACCCGGAAGCGCTGGGCCAGCGCGTGGCGAAGATGCTGCTGGATGCGGGTGCTGGCGAGCTGTTGAACGTCTGAGCCACCGCAGGTAGTGCCGGCCGCTGGCCGGCAACCTCATGAGCCCGATGGAATGCAGTTGCCGGCCGGCGGCCGGCACTACCAAAAGCAGAACGGGCGCCAGGCGCCCGTTTCGCTTATTTGAACTTGTAGACCACGTTCATCGTGGTCAGCGTATCGGTCTTGCGCTTGTCCTCGGCGACGTCGCTGTTGTAACGCGCCTGCCAGCCGGCCTTCAGCGCCAGGTGCTCGTTCATGCTCACCGATACGCCGAAATCGTTCTGGCCGAAGGTGTTGTACGAACCCGATTCGACCAGCAGCGTGTTGATCAGGTCGGTGTTGTCGGTCAGCGAGTACTTCAGGTCGAACAGGCCACGACCGATCAGGCCGGTGCGGGTGCGGTCATCCTCGGTGCTGTGGGTGCGGCGCACACCGGGGCCGATCTGCGCGTCGAACGAGAAGCGCTCGGTGTTCCACAGCCGGGTGCCGTAACCAAGACCGAACGAGCTCTGCCGGTCGTAGGTGGCGAAATCATCACGCTCGGTACGTACCGTGGCGGTCAGCTGGCGATGTTCGCCCAGCTGCAGCGCGCTGCCCGCACTGCCGGTATAGCGGTTGGCAGTGGTGTTGTTGCGGCGCGTGGTGGTGCCGTCGTCGCTGGTTTCGGTCACCTTGGAGCTGGAGCGCAGGCCGAACAGGTCCATGCTGTGCACCCAGTCGCCATCGGTGTAGCGCAGCCGCAGGCGGCCGTTGAAGCTCTCGGTGCTGCTGTTGCCACGTGCCGACGCGAAGCCGAGTTCGCCACCACTGCCGCTCCACGGCGAGGACATCGCCGCCAGTTCGGAGGCATCCTGCGCGTACGCCAGCGGGGCGCAGAGCAGCAAGGGGACCAGCAGGGACACGCGCAGGGACATCGAGGCTTCTCCGAAGCGGTTGGCAGCCAGCGATGATACTGGAAGCGTGATGACCGTCCGAATCGCCTGTCCCGCCTGCTTCAGCAGGCGTTGTTGGCCAGGCCCATTCAGGGCCGATCGATCTGCAGGGCCGGATCGTTGAAGCGCGAGTACCGCAGCCGCAGCTGGAAGGGCTTGCCGTTGTTGTGGCCGCTGCGCACGATCTGCCGCGGCAGGCCCTGCGCATCCACCCAGTACTCCAGGCGTTCACCGGCGGTAGCGCCACGCAGGCGGTAGTGGCGGGTGCTGACGCCCTCCAGCGTCTGGTTGCCCAGGTCTTCGGCCTGCAGGGCCTGTGCAGGGATATCGGCAGGCAGCGGGCTGCGCCATTGCTCCAGCAGCCCCGGCGGGGTCGGCACCTGGCGGATCGCATCGTCGGCCTGCAGGAACATGGTGTCGCCGATGATCACCTGTGGCCCGGCAGGGGTCTGCACCCGGAAGCGGTCCGGGGCGACGAAGTCCATCGCGGTACGCACCGGCTGCTGCGCGCCCAGCACCTCCAGCTCGGCATGGAAGCTGCGCAGGGCGGCAAAGCGCTGGCTGGCAGACAGCACCGCCTGCGCCGGATCGGCAGCGGGGACGGGCGTCGCAGCGTCGGTTGGCGCCGGTGCGCGGTCGCAGGCGGCCAGCAGCAGGCAGGCCAGCAGGGGCAGGACAGACAACCGGCGCATCGGGCGCTCCACGGGTCAGGGGGCGCCCACGATAGCCCAATCGTCCGCCACAACGCCCGAGACTCGGACATAATCGGGGGCATGGACCGATACGAACGCATCACCGCCCTGCATCGTCTGCTCAAGTCCGCACGCTATCCGGTGACGGTGGCGACCCTGCAGGACAAGCTCGGTTGCTCCCGGGCCACCGTCTACCGCGACCTGGCGTTCCTGCGCGATGCGCTGATGGCGCCGATCGAGGGCGATGGCGAGGCCGGCTTCCGCTACCTGGCCGACGAGAGTGACCGCTTCGAGCTGCCCGGCCTGTGGCTGAGCTCGGAGGAGCTGCACGCCCTGCTGGCCTCGCAGCACCTGCTGGCCCGTACCGGCGGCGGCGTGCTGTCTTCGGTGCTGGCGCCGCTGCAGCAGCGCATCGAGAGCCTGCTCGCCGCCCAGGCCGGTGTTTCCAGCTGGCCGGTGGATCGGGTGCGGGTGATTCCGCACCGTGGCCGCAAGTTCGATGAAGCCAGCTTCCGTTCGGTGGCCTCGGCGGTGCTGGAGCGCAAGCAGCTGGGCTTTGAGTACCGGGCCCGCTCGACCGACGAAGCGACCAAGCGCACCGTATCGCCGCAACGGCTGACCCATTACCGCGACAACTGGTACCTGGACGGCTGGGACCATGATCGCCAGGCCCTGCGCAGCTTTGCGGTGGACCGCATCTACAAGGCGCGGGTGATCGACAGCACCGCCCGCGATGTCGCCGACAGCGAACTGGACGAGCAGCTGGGTGCCAGCTACGGCATCTTCTCCGGTGCGCCCAAGGGCTGGGCAACCATCCTGTTCAGTGCCAAGGCCGCGCGCTGGGTGGCCGACGAGCACTGGCACTCCAAGCAGCAGGGACGCTTCCTCGCCGATGGCCGCTACGAACTGAAGGTGCCCTACAGCGTGTCGCGCGAACTGTTGATGGACGTGTTGCATTACGGGTCCGATGCCGAGATCGTCGAGCCGATGATGCTGCGCGAGCAGGCCAAGGCACTGCTGGAGCTGGCCCTGACCAACTACGAAAAATCCTGACACCTCCCCCGAGATCGATTGCGCCCATGAAGAAGACCCTGTTGCTGCCCCTGTTCGCCGCTGCGCTGGCCCTGACCGCCTGCGGCAAGTCCGGTGAGCCTTCGCAGAAGCTGGTGGTGGCCGCCACCGCCGTGCCGCACGCCGAGATCCTGGACGTGGTCAAGCCGATCCTCAAGCAGGAAGGCGTGGAGCTGGACGTGCGCGTGTTCAACGACTACGTGCAGCCCAACGACCAGCTGGTACAGAAGCAGGTGGATGCCAACTACTTCCAGACCGAACCGTACCTGGACGCCTACAACCGTGATCGCAAGACCGACCTGACCAAGGTGGTGGGCGTGCACATCGAGCCGTTCGGTGCCTACTCGCGCAAGATCAAGTCGCTGGCCGAACTGCGTGAAGGGGCCGAAGTGGTGATCCCCAACGACCCCAGCAACAACAGCCGCGCACTCATCCTGCTGCACAAGGCCGGCGTGATCGAGCTGAAGGATCCGACCAACGCACTGGCCACCCAGCGCGACATCGTCTCCAACCCGAAGAACCTGAAGTTCCGCGAGCTGGATTCGGCCATGCTGCCGCGCGTGCTCGACCAGGTCGATCTGGCCCTGATCAACACCAACTATGCGCTGGATGCCGGCCTCAACCCGACCAAGGACGCGCTGGCGATCGAGAGCAAGGACTCGCCGTACGTGAACTTCCTGGTCGCCCGCCCGGACAACAAGGACGACGCCCGCGTGCAGAAGCTCGCCAAGGCGCTGACCAGCCCGCAGGTGAAGACCTTCATCGAGACCAAGTACAAGGGCGCGGTGCTGCCGGCGTTCTGATGTTGGGTAGCGCCGGGCCATGCCCGGCGGAATGGGTGTCTCGCCGGGCATGGCCCGGCGCTACCGCCGTCAGTCGACGTGGAAGGCGAGGGTGGCGGCCACGGCCTGCTGCCACCCTGCGTAAAGCTTCTCGCGCCGGGCCACCGCCATCTGCGGTTCGAAGCGGCGATCCAGCCCCCACTGTGCCGCGATCTGTTCGCGGCTCTCCCAGAAGCCGACCGCCAGTCCGGCCAGGTAGGCCGCACCCAGTGCAGTGGTCTCGGTCACCCGCGGTCGCAGCAGGGGGACGCCGAGGATGTCGGCCTGGAAGCTGGCAAGGAAGTCGTTGCCGATCGCGCCGCCATCGGCGCGCAGTTCACTGAGCGAGATGCCCGCATCGGACTGCATCGCATCCAGAACGTCGCGGGTCTGGTAGGCCATCGCCTCCAGCGCTGCGCGCACGAAGTGGGCCTTGCCGGTGCCACGGGTCAGGCCGAACATCGCACCGCGCACGTCGCTGCGCCAGTACGGTGCACCCAGGCCGACGAAGGCCGGCACCAGGTACACCCCCGCGCTGTCCGGCACCTGTGCGGCCAAGGCCTGGCTGTCAGCAGCGCGATCGATCATGCGCAGGCCATCGCGCAGCCACTGCACCACCGAGCCGGCGATGAAGATCGACCCCTCCAGCGCGTATTCCACCTTTCCTCCCAGGCCCCAGGCAATGGTGGTCAGCAGGCCATTGCGCGAGCGCACGGCCTGCGTGCCGGTGTGCATCAGCATGAAGCAGCCGGTGCCATAGGTGTTCTTGACCATGCCTGGCTGGAAGCAGGCCTGGCCGAACAGCGCGGCCTGCTGGTCGCCGGCGATGCCGGCAATCGGGATCGGATGGTCGAAGAAGAACTGCGGGCGCGTGTGCGCGTATACCGAACTGGAATCGCGCACCTGCGGCAGCATCGCACGCGGGATGTCCAGCAGGGCCAGCAGGTCCTCGTCCCAGTCCAGGGTATGGATGTTGAACAGCAGCGTACGCGCGGCGTTGCTGTAGTCGGTCACGTGCGCCTGGCCGCCGCTGAGATTCCACACCAGCCAGCTGTCGATGGTGCCGAACAGCAGCTCGCCACGTTCGGCCCGCTGCTGCGCGCCTTCCACGTGGTCGAGGATCCAGCGGATCTTGGTGGCCGAGAAATAGGCATCGATCAGCAGGCCGGTACGCTCGCGGATCAGCGCTTCGTGGCCGCCGGACTTCAGCCGCTCGCAGATCGCCTGGCTCTGCCGCGACTGCCAGACGATGGCGTTGTGGATCGGCTGGCCGCTGGCACGGTCCCAGACCACGGTGGTTTCGCGCTGGTTGGTGATGCCCAGTGCGGCGATGTGGCGGGGATCGATCTGTTCGCGGCTGAGCAGTTCGGTGATCGTGGCGTAGACGCTGGTCAGGATCTCGCGCGGGTCATGCTCGACCCAGCCCGGCTGTGGAAACAACTGGGCAAACTCGCGCTGCGCGCTGCCGACGATGTCGCCGGCACGATCAAACAGGATCGCGCGCGAACTGGTGGTTCCCTGGTCGATGGCCAGCACGTAGCGGGGCGTCATGCAGCGTCTCCGGTGGCGATGTTGGGATCGTAATGCATCAGCGGCGCCGGGCCGCGCGCGGCATTACCGGCGATGTGAATCCATCCAGGCCTGCAGCCGTACTGCCTGCGCCGCGTCCATCTGCAGCCCCAGCTTGCTCCGCCGCCACAGTACATCCTCGGCGTTGCGGGCCCACTCGTGGTCGCACAGGAACGCCACCTCGCGTGCGTGCAGGCCCACGCCAAAGTCTTCGCCCAGATCGAACAGGCTGCGTGCGCCGTGCAGCAGATCGATGCTGCGACTGCCATAGGCGCTGGCCCAGCGCCGCAGCGTGGCCTCCGGCAGCCAGGGGGCCTGGTGCCGAAGCTGTTCCCGTGCCTGCCCGGCATCGCCCCAGTCGCTGCCGGGCAGTGGCTCGCCTGCCGCCGTCCAGGCGGGGCCGGCGTGCGGCAGATGGGGGCGCAGCAGGTCCAGTGCCTCCTCGGCCAGTACCCGGTACGTGGTCAGCTTGCCGCCCAGCACGTGCAGCGCAGGCGCACCTTCGGCGTCCAGTTGCAGGCGATAGTCACGGCTCAGTTTGGCCGCGCGCGGGTCCGGGTCGGCCAGCAACGGGCGCACACCGGCAAACTGCCAGACCACCTCGGCAGGTGCGACTGGATCGCGCAGGTAGCCGTTGGCAGCGCTGCACAGGTAGTCCACTTCCGTGGGCAGCACACTGCAGCGTGCGGGGTCGCCGCGATAGTCGGTGTCGGTGGTGCCGATGAGCAGGTGGTCGTGGAAGGGCAGCAGGAACACCACGCGGCCGTCGGGCTGCTGCAGCAGGCAGGCGCGGTCGTTCGGCCAAGCGCGGCGCAGCACGATGTGGCTGCCCTGGACCAGGCGCAGCGCAGGTCCGCCGCTGCGGGCGTGCATGCGCTCCAGCAGACCGCCGGCCCAGGGGCCTGCGGCGTTGACCACCGCCTGTGCCTGCACGGTTTGCTGATGGCCTGCGGCGTTTTCCAGCACGGCGTGCCAGCGTCCGTGCCCGCGTTGCAGGTCCACGCAGCGCGTGCCGGTCAGGATGCATGCACCCCGCTGCGCAGCGTCGAGCGCGTTGAGGACGACCAGCCGCGCGTCATCCACCTGCGCGTCGGCGTAGCTGAAGGCGTGCTGCAGCTGTGGCGACAGCAGCGCGCCGAGTGGATCGTCGTGCAGATCCACGGCGCGCGACGCAGGAAAGGCGGGACTGCGCCGGCCCAGATGGTCGTACAGCCAGAGCCCGAGCCGCAGCATCCAGCGCGGGCGCAGGTGCGGCTGCCACGGAAGCACGAAGCACAGCGGCCGCACCAGGAACGGCGCCTGCCGACGCACCACTTCGCGCTCGCCCAGTGCCTTGCGCACCAGGCTGAACTCGCGCTGTTCCAGGTAGCGCAGGCCGCCATGGATCAGCTTGCTGCTGGCGCTGGAGGTGTGTGCTGCCAGGTCGTGCTGTTCGCACAGCAGCACCTTCAGGCCGCGGCCGCTGGCATCACGGGCGATACCGGCGCCGTTGATGCCACCGCCGATCACCAGCAGGTCGACCTCGTGCATCGCGCCTCCGCATCCCGTCTGTGTAGATCCGACTGTCAGTCGACTCTACAGAACCCGGGTGACGGAAACGACGACGGGCCCCGTAGGGCCCGTCGCGGTACAACAAAGACGCAGAAGCGCTTAGAAGCGGGCGCCGATGCCGAAGCCGACGGTCCACGGATCCATCTTCGCTTCGCCGATCTTCTCGCCGCCGACCTTCACGTCCGGACGCGAACGCATGTAGCGGGCGTCGGCACGGGCGAACCAGGTCGAGTTGATGTTCATGTCCACACCGACGGTGCCGATCACGCCCTTGGCGTCCTTCAGGCGGATGTCCGAATCGCTGCCGTCGGCCAGGGTTTCATTGCTGAAGGCCGACTGGAAGTAGCCCACGCCCACGAACGGACGGAACACGTTGTCAGCCTGGCCGAAGTGGTACTGGCCGCTCAGCGCGACCGGCTGCTGCTCGACGCTGCCGAGGCGGGCATTGCCCGGGCCCTTCACCTTGTGGTCGAACTTGTCTGCAGCGCCCCACAGTTCAACGGCCCAGTTGTCGTTGATGTAGTAGCTGAAGCTGACGGTCGGTGCCGGGCCGCCATCGACCTTCTTGATGCCGTCGATCGGGTCATTCTTCGGCTGCAGCAGCGAGACGCCGCCAACCACGGCAAAATGCTTGCCAGAGGCGGTATCGGTGGTGCTGCTGTCCTGCGCGAAGGCAGCCGGTGCGAACGCGGCGGAGGTCAGCAGGGCGAGGCTCAGGATACGGATGGAGCGCATGGGGGAATCTCCTAATGTTTCTTGTTTTGGGCCCCCGGTTGCGGGGCGAGCACACCGTAGTCGCCCCAACATGAATCGAATCCGACGCGCGTTAAAAATTAGTTCGCACTGTTCAGCGAACAGCGCGGAATCCCTGTTTCCATGCGGTTTCTGCCCTCCCGGAATATTCATGCAGTTGGAGAAGATGTGAGCGCTGCAACGTTGTGCATCGGCCTCCCTGCGCAGGTGAACGCGGATTGCCGGGTGTTGCTGCTGGGTTCAATGCCCGGTATCGCTTCGTTGCAGGCACAGCATTACTACGCGCACCCGCGCAATCGTTTCTGGCCCTTGCTCGGCGATCTGTGCGGCTTCGACCCGGCAATGCCGTACGCGCAGCGACTGCAGGCGCTGGCAGCCAATGGTGTCGGCCTGTGGGATGTGATCGGCCGCTGCGAACGACGCGGCAGCCTGGATGCGGACATCGTGCGTGGCACGGAAGTGGCCAATGCACTTCCCGCACTGATCGCCGCACTACCTGACCTGCAGCTGATCGGCTGCAACGGTGGCGCGGCGATGCAGGCCTTCCAGCGCTGGGTGCAGCCGCAGCTGGCCACGTCGGCCAAGGTGCTGGCGCTGCCGTCCACCAGTCCGGCCAACGCAGCGTGGTCCTTGCCGCGCCTGCGCCAGGCCTGGCAGCCGGTGGCCGTCGCACTGGCGACATCAAGCGGACATCGGCAGGACAATACGCTACCGACTGGAAGCGCCGGCGGGCCATGAGCAACAGCGTGTCCCGGCTGCGTGCGTACTGAAAACACCTGTAACGGTTGGCGCTGGCTCCCGCTGGCCGCACAATAGACGTTTCCCTACACCAGATTGCCGGAGTTCTCCCCATGGCCGAAATCAAGGAAGCACGTGTCCCCGATATCGGTGACTACAGCGATATCCCGGTAATCGAGGTGCTTGTTGCCGTCGGCGATACGGTGAAGAAGGACCAGGGCCTGGTCACGCTGGAAAGCGATAAAGCGACCATGGAGGTGCCGTCCTCGGTGGCCGGTGTGGTCAAGGAAATCAAGGTCAAGCTGGGCGACAGCCTGTCCGAAGGCAAGGTCGTGGCACTGATCGAAGTGGCCGACGGCGAGGCTGCCCAGCCGGCCGCTGCTGCCGCACCTGCCGTTGCACCCGCACCGGCCAAGGCCGCTGCTCCGGCCGCTGCCACCCAGGCTGCTCCCGCTGCTCCCGCTCCGGCCGCTGCTGCCGCCCCCGCTGCCAGCGGCGGCGCGGTGGAAGCCCTGGTGCCGGATATCGGCGATTACAGCGGCATTCCGGTCATCGAAGTGCTGGTCGCCGTGGGCGATACGGTGAAGAAGGACCAGGGCCTGGTCACGCTGGAAAGCGACAAGGCCACCATGGAAGTGCCGTCGTCGGTCGCCGGCGTGGTCAAGGAGATCAAGGTCAAGGTCGGCGACAACCTGTCGCAGGGCAACGTGGTCGCCATCATCGAAGCCGAAGGCGCTGCCGCCCCGGCCCCGGGCAAGGCGGCCGCCGCTGCTGCCCCGGCTGCCGCCGAAACCGCCACCAAGGTCGAGCCGGTCGCCGTGCCGGCCCAGCCGGACAAGCTGGCCGCCCGCGAGATCGCCAGCGCCCCCTCGGCCGGCGCGCCGACCAGCCCGCCGGTACAGTTCAACGCCGATGGCGTGCTGCCGGCCAAGGTGCCCTACGCATCGCCGGTGGTGCGCGTGTTCGCCCGTGAGCTCGGTGTCGACCTGCTGCAGGTCAGTGGCAGCGAGAAGGGCGGCCGCATCACCAAGGCCGACGTGCAGAAGTTCGTCAAGGCCGCGCTCAGCGGCGGCGCTCCGGCAGCTGCCGGTGGCACCGTGGCTGCCGGCGGTGGCCTCAACCTGCTGCCGTGGCCGAAGGTTGATTTCAGCAAGTTCGGCGACGTGGAAGTGCAGCCGCTGTCGCGCATCAAGAAGATCTCAGGTGCGAACTTGGCCCGCAACTGGGCGATGATCCCGCACGTCACCCAGTTCGAGCAGGCCGACATCACCGACCTGGAAGGCCTGCGCGTGGCGCTGAACAAGGAGAACGAGAAGGCCGGCATCAAGCTGACCATGCTCGCCTTCCTGATCAAGGCCAGCGCCGCGGCGCTGAAGAAGTTCCCGGAGTTCAACGCTTCGCTGGATGCCAGCGGCGAGAACCTGACCCTGAAGAAGTACTTCAACATCGGTTTCGCTGCCGATACCCCGAACGGCCTGGTCGTTCCGGTCATCCGCGACGTCGACAAGAAGGGCGTGGTGCAGATCGCGCAGGAAACCGGCGAGCTGGCCAAGAAGGCGCGTGACGGCAAGCTGGGCCCGGCCGACATGAGCGGCGGCTGCTTCTCGATCAGCTCGCTGGGCGGCATCGGCGGCACCGCGTTCACCCCGATCGTCAATGCCCCGGAAGTGGCCATCCTCGGCGTCTCCAAGTCGTCCATCCAGCCGGTCTGGAATGGCAAGGAGTTCGCTCCGAAGCTGATGCTGCCGCTGTCGCTGAGCTACGACCACCGCGTCATCGATGGCGCCCTGGCCGCACGCTTCACCACGTACCTCTCGCAGGTGCTGGCCGACATGCGCCGCGTGCTGCTGTAAGGCACCGCTTCGCCCCCACCGTGCGGCCGCTGCCCCTGGCGCGGCCGCCTGTCGAAACGCAGTGACAGCCCGCCGGCCACGCCGGTCGGGCACGAGGAAAACCCACCATGGCCACGATTGAAATCAAGGTTCCCGACATCGGCGATTACAGCGATGTGCCGGTGATCGAAGTGCTGGTCGCCGTTGGCGATACGGTGAAGAAAGACCAGGGTCTGGTGACCCTGGAGTCGGACAAGGCGACCCTGGAAGTGCCGTCCTCGGCAGCCGGCGTGGTCAAGGAAATCAAGGTCAAGCTGGGCGACACGCTGTCCGAAGGCGCGGTCGTCGTGCTGCTGGAGACCGAAGGCGCCGCTGAAGCGCCGGCCAAGGCCGCTGCGCCGGCCCCGGCGGCCGCCGCCCCGGCCAGCAAGCCGCCGGTGACGCCGTCGCACCGCGCCCCCGCCGAGCCTGCAGCACCGAAGCCGGCGCTGGCCAGTGGCAAGGCCGCCGACATCGAGTGCGAAATGGTTGTGCTGGGCTCGGGCCCGGGCGGCTACACCGCCGCCTTCCGCGCCGCCGACGTCGGCCTGGATACGGTGCTGGTCGAACGCTACGCCAGCCTCGGCGGCGTCTGCCTCAACGTCGGCTGCATCCCGTCCAAGGCACTGCTGCACGCCGCTGCGGTGATCGACGAAGTCGCCCATGCCGGTGATTTCGGCGTCGAGTTCGGCAAGCCGACCATCACCCTGGACAAGCTGCGCCAGTACAAGGAAAAGGTCGTCAACCAGCTGACCAAGGGCCTGGCCGGCATGGCCAAGCAGCGCAAGGTCCGCAGCGTGCAGGGCGTGGGCAAGTTCGTGTCCGCCAATGAGCTGGAAATCACCGCCGCTGACGGCAGCACCCAGCTGCTGCGCTTCCAGAAGTGCATCATCGCCGCCGGTTCGCAGGCGGTGAAGCTGCCGAACTTCCCGTGGGACGACAAGCGCGTGATGGACTCCACCGACGCACTGGAACTGGCCGAAGTGCCGGGTTCGCTGCTGGTCGTCGGTGGCGGCATCATCGGCCTGGAAATGGCCACCGTGTACGGCGCGCTGGGCAGCAAGGTCACCGTGGTCGAGTTCATGGACCAGCTGATGCCGGGCGCCGACAAGGATCTGGTCAAGCCGCTGGCCGACCGCCTGAAGAAGCAGGGCATTGACGTGCACCTGAAGACCAAGGCCTCCGGCGTCACCGCCGATGCCAAGGGCATCACCGTGACCTTCGAAGCCGCCGAGGAAGGCCAGGCGCCGGCATTGGCGCAGGGCACCTTCGACCGCGTGCTGGTGGCCGTGGGTCGTTCGCCGAACGGCAAGAAGATCGATGCTGAAAAGGCCGGCGTGCAGGTGACCGATCGTGGCTTCATTCCGGTCGACCGGCAGATGCGCACCAACGTGCCGCACATCTTTGCCATCGGCGACATCGTCGGCAACCCGATGCTGGCCCACAAGGCCACGCACGAGGGCAAGCTGGCGGCCGAAGTGGCTGCCGGGCACAAGAAGGAGTGGGTGGCGCGGGTGATTCCGTCGGTGGCCTACACCAACCCGGAAATCGCCTGGGTTGGCGTCACCGAGACCGAAGCCAAGGCCAAGGGCCTGAAGGTGGGCGTGGCCAAGTTCCCGTGGGCCGCCAGCGGCCGCGCGATCGGCATCGGCCGCACCGAGGGCTTCACCAAGCTGATCTTCGACGAGGACAGCCACCGCATCATCGGCGGTGCGATCGTCGGCGTGCACGCCGGTGATCTGCTGGCCGAGATCGGCCTGGCGATCGAGATGGGTGCCGAGGCCGAGGACATCGGCCACACCATCCATGCGCATCCGACGCTGAGCGAGTCGGTGGCGATGGCCTCGGAAATCTACGACGGCACGATCACCGATCTGTACATGCCGAAGAAGAAATAAGGCGCCCGCGCCTTTGCGAACGAAAAACCCCGGCATCGCCGGGGTTTTTTTGTTTATGCGCTCCGGATTCTTGCGAGCTGTAGGGCCGCTGCGCGGGCGGCAGGCATTTCGACAAATGTCCCCCGTCGCCCGCCTTCGGCGGTCGCCTCCTCCTTTACTTTGTCGAAACGCCTGCCGCCCGCGCAGCGGCTCGGCTTGCGGAAGGCGGAGCCACAACCACCGCCACCGCAGCGGCTGTCTGGATGCCTGACACGCGGAGGGAGAGGGGGCTGGGTGCGAAGTAAAGGAGGAGGTGACGGCCGCAGGCCGGCGCCGGGGGACATCCGCACCCCGCCCCCTCTCCCTCCAGCGCTCGACCAACCCGCTTCTGCTCTTCTGTCAGGAAGCCACAAAAAACGCGGCCCCCGATGTTCCGGAGGCCGCGCCAGGAGAGAGCTTGTCGTGGAAGGGGAGCAGGGGTCAGAAGCTGACGCTGATACCCGCCACCGGGCCCTTGAATTCCTGCTTCAGGCCGATGGTGCCGTCGCTGCCCTTCTTGTCCGCGTCCAGCTTGAACCAGTCGTAGCCGGCGAACACACCGAAGTTGTCGGTGAAGCGGTAATCGACGATGGCGTTGGCGCGGCTCAGGTCGCCCTTGTAGTCGTCGAAGCTGCCCCAGCGCGTGTTGAGGTACTGGCCCTGCAGGGTGATCATCCACTTTTCGGACGGGGTGAAGCTCAGGCGTGCACCCACCACCGGCGCCACACCGTCGGTCTTCTCGTCCAGGAACTGGCCTTCATACACCGTGCCCAGGTCGGCGTAGCCCTTGGTGCTGACCTTGGCGTATTCGGCACCCAGCTGCAGGCCGAGGTCGAACTTCTCGGTGTCCACCACCGAGTAGTCATACACCAGGCTGGCCACCTGGTACTTCAGTTCGGCCTTGACGAAGCTGTCGGCCGGCACGTTCACGTTGCCGAAGGAAATGTCCTGGCCGAGCGTCTCGCGGCGGTCCTTGTCGTACTTGAAGTAGTTGAACAGCAGGCGCTGGCGGTTGCTGATGCGGAACATGCCGTCGATGCGCGGCTCCCATTCCTTGCCACCCAGCTTGAAGTCCTCGGAGAAGCCGATGTCCTGGCCGGCGACATTGGTGTTGCCGCGCAGGGTGTTGTCCGAGTCGATGTTCATCGCACCCAGGCGCAGGGCGAAGCGGTCATCGCCTTCGGCGGCATGGGCGGAGGAGGCGAACGACGCGCCGGCGGCGAGAAGCGAGAGGGCGAGCAGGGTGGGGACGGAGCGCATCGAAAGAGTCCTTGCAGTGGTTCATCGGAATGAAGGCCACTTTGCCGGACGTCGCTGTCCACCATTCGTGAAGGTATGGTCCACGCGATGTGGACGGTTCAGCGCTGTCGGCGCCCTGCGAAAAGATGGCCCCGGAGCGGCGCTTCGGGGCCATCATGGGGACCTGCAGGCGAAGCGTCGACGAGGTAGCCGCAGGCAGGTCGGAAGATGGGACCACTGCCGTCGGCGGAAAGTTCCGCCACCTGCGACCAAAGTTCAATGCGTTGCACCGCAACATCGCGCAGATGGCATTGTCCCCGTGGTGGGCTGCAAAACCGCAGCCCTTACCGCAACTTCCGCTGTTCCGATATGAACAGGCAGCGGTTGTCTCGCAAATTGTCCCATTGCTATAATTTGGCGGCTCGATGAGGCCCCCCTGCTGTAGTCGCCTCAGCCATCCACTTGTAACCACGCGGGACGTCCTGTGCTGAACTCCGTAGAAACGGGTCGGCGACTGATGCTGCGCGCCGCGGTCTACCCGCTGGCCGCGGTGGCTGTCCTGGCTCTGGCCTTCCTGCTGGTGGGGCCGAAGTATGCCCTTGGTGCCCTGGCATCCGGTGTGGCGGTTTCGGCCGGTGGTTGGGTGGCGGCACGGATGGCGCTGGGTGGTGGTGCGCTGGGGGCCGGTTCGGCCATGGCACGCCTGATCGTTGCGATCGTGGCCAAGTGGGCGCTCGTTTTTGGTGTCCTGATGGTGGGGTTCCTGGTCTTCAAGCTGCCTGCACTGGCGCTGTTGGCCGGTATCGCCGTCGGGCTGATGTTCCAGGTCCTGGCCATGGCCAGGCGCTAATCGAATTCATTTAACTTAAGGTTCCGGACACATGGCAGGCGAGGCGCTTACACCCACCTCCTACATCCAGCATCACCTGCACAATCTGACGGCAGGTCATGGCACCCCGTGGGCGATCCACGTGGACACGCTGGTAACCTCGCTGCTGATGGGCCTGGTGATGGTCGTCGCCTTCTGGATGGCGACCCGCAAGGCCACCTCCGGGGTGCCGGGCAAGTGGCAGGCATTCGTCGAGATCTGCCTGGAGTTCGTTGACCGCCAGGCCAAGGACACCTATCACGGCACCAGCAAGCTGGTGACCCCGATCGCGATCACGATCTTCTTCTGGATCCTCCTGATGAACCTCATCAAGATGATCCCGGCCGACTTCATCGCCAAGCCGCTTGAACTGATGGGCGTGCCGTACTGGAAGCCGGTCCCCACCGCCGACGTCAATGCCACCCTGGGCATGTCGATCAGCGTGTTCTTCCTGATGCTGTTCTTCGCGTTGCGCGCCAAGGGTATTGGTGGTTTCACCAAGGAATTCCTGACCGCACCGTTCGGCAAGTGGATGATGCCGTTCAACCTGATCCTGAACATCGTCGAGTGGCTGAGCAAGCCGATTTCGCTGGCGATGCGACTGTTCGGCAACATGTTCGGCGGTGAAATCGTGTTCCTGCTGATCTGGGTGCTGGGCGGTGCAGGTATCGCCGGCATGTTTGCAGGCGCGTTCGCCGGCTTCGGCTGGATGCTGTTCCACCTGCTGGTGATCCCGCTGCAGGCCTTCATCTTCATGATGCTGTCCATCGTGTACCTGAGCCTGTCGGAAGACGCTCACTGAGTTTCGCTTCACCCTTCATCCGTTTGTTTCTAAACCCTTAGCAATCAAGTTCCTGGAGAAAACCATGTACTTCGCCGTCCTGACCAATCTCGCCCAAGTTCAGAGCTCCACCGTCCTCGCCGTCGGCATCATGATCGGCCTGGCCGCGCTGGGCGCCGGTCTGGGTCTGGCCATCATGGCCGGTAAGTTCCTGGAGTCGGCCGCGCGCCAGCCGGAACTGATCCCGGTCCTGCAGGTCCGCATGTTCATCACCGCCGGCCTGATCGACGCCGCCTTCATCATCTCGGTCGCCGTGGGCCTGCTGTTCGCCTTCGCCAACCCGCTGGTCGGCGAGTTCGTCTCGCGCCTGCCGGCAATCGCTGGCTGATCCAGCGAAAGTGAAACGACCGGGCGCCGCAGGCGCCTGGTCGCGGATGAAGGTTCGGAGGCGCCGCCCGTGTGGCGGCGCATCCATCCCGTCACAACCGACTGAGCGAACCCCATGGATATCGGTTTTACCCTCATCGCCCAGGCCCTGGCCTTTGCCGCCCTGATCTGGCTCATCGCGACCAAGATCTGGCCGCCGCTGATGAACGCGATCGAAGAGCGCCAGCAGAAGATCGCTGAAGGCCTCGCTGCTGCCGACCGCAGCCAGAAAGATCTGGCCCAGGCGCAGGACAAGGTCAATGAAGCGCTGAAGGAAGCCCGCACCAAGGCCAACGAGATCATCGACCAGGCCCACGCGCGTGCCAACCAGATCGTCGACGCGGCCCGCAACGAAGCTGTTGCCGAAGCCACCCGTCAGAAGGACCTGGCCCAGGCCGAAATCGACGCCGCCGCCAACCGTGCCCGTGAAGATCTGCGCAAGCAGGTGTCCGCGCTGGCCGTGACCGGTGCCGAAAAGCTGCTCAAGCGCGAAATCGACGCCAACGCCCACAAGGCGCTGCTCGACGAGCTGGCCTCGGAGATCTAAGGATGAGCCAGGCCCTCACGCTTGCCCGCCCGTACGCCCGCGCCGCCTTCGCGACCGCGCGTGACGAAGGCGCGTTCGCGCCGTGGTCGGACGCTTTGGCGTTCTCCGCCCACGTCGCCGCCGACCCGCGCGTGGCGGCCCTGCTCGCCAACCCGGAGCTGGGTCGCGATGACGCCATCGCCCTGCTGGCGCCGGAGTCCCGCGGCGAGACCTACTCGCGCTTCCTGGCTGTGCTTGCCGAATCGCATCGCCTGCCGCTGCTGCCGGAGATCGCCGGCATGTTCGACGCCCTGCGCGCCGAGGCCGAGCACGTGGTCAAGGCCACGGTGACCTCCGCGGCCGAGCTGTCGGTTGCCGAGCTGGACGCGATCAAGGCCGCGCTGCGCAAGCGCTTCAACCGCGAGGTCGAAGTGACCACCGCGGTCGACGCCTCGCTGATCGGCGGCGCTGTGATCGACGCCGGCGACGTGGTCATCGATGGTTCGCTGAAGGGCAAGCTGGCCCGTCTGCAGACCGCGCTCGCTAACTGAATTCATTTAACGTCCGGCCCCGCTGCCGGCACTAGGACTTGACGATGGCAACCACGCTCAACCCCTCCGAAATCAGCGAACTGATCAAGAACCGCATCGAGAAGGTCAAGCTGGCCGCGGAATCGCGCAACGAAGGCACCGTGACCAGCGTGTCCGACGGCATCGTGCGCATCTTCGGTCTGGCCGACGTGATGCAGGGCGAAATGATCGAACTGCCGAACAACACCTTTGCCCTGGCCCTGAACCTGGAGCGCGACTCGGTCGGCGCCGTGGTCCTGGGTGGCTACGAGAACGTGCGCGAAGGTGACGTCGCCAAGACCACCGGCCGCATCCTGGAAGTGCCGGTCGGTCCGGAACTGCTGGGCCGCGTCGTCAACGCGCTCGGCGAGCCGATCGACGGCAAGGGCCCGCTGGCCACCCAGCTGACCGCTCCGGTGGAGCGCGTTGCTCCGGGCGTGATCTGGCGCAAGTCGGTCGACCAGCCGGTGCAGACCGGTTACAAGTCGGTCGACTCGATGATCCCGATCGGCCGTGGCCAGCGCGAGCTGGTCATCGGTGACCGCCAGACCGGCAAGACCGCACTGGCCATCGATGCGGTGATCAACCAGAAGGGCACCGGCATCAAGTGCGTGTACGTAGCGATCGGCCAGAAGGCCTCGACCGTTGCCAACATCGTGCGCAAGCTGGAAGAGAACGGCGCCCTGGCGCACACCATCGTGGTGGCTGCCACCGCGTCCGAATCGGCCGCGATGCAGTACATCAGCGCCTACTCGGGCTGCACCATGGGCGAGTACTTCATGGACCGCGGCGAAGACGCGCTGATCGTGTACGACGATCTGTCCAAGCAGGCCGTGGCCTACCGCCAGATCTCGCTGCTGCTGAAGCGCCCGCCGGGCCGTGAAGCCTACCCGGGTGACGTGTTCTACCTGCACTCGCGCCTGCTGGAACGCGCTGCCCGCGTGTCCGAAGAGTACGTCGAGAAGTTCACCAACGGTGCGGTGACCGGCAAGACCGGTTCGCTGACCGCGCTGCCGATCATCGAGACCCAGGCCGGCGACGTTTCCGCGTTCGTTCCGACCAACGTGATCTCGATCACCGACGGCCAGATCTTCCTGGAAACCGATCTGTTCAACGCCGGCATCCGCCCGGCCGTGAACGCCGGTATCTCGGTGTCGCGCGTCGGTGGTTCGGCGCAGACCAAGATCATCAAGAAGCTGTCCGGCGGCATCCGTATCTCGCTGGCCCAGTACCGCGAGCTGGCTGCGTTCGCGCAGTTCGCCTCGGACCTGGACGAAGCCACCCGCAAGCAGCTTGAGCGCGGCCAGCGCGTCACCGAGCTGATGAAGCAGAAGCAGTACGCGCCGATGTCGATCGCCAACCAGGCGCTGTCGATCTACGCCGTCAACGAGGGTTACCTCGACGACGTGCCGGTCAGCAAGCTGCTGGCGTTCGAAGAAGGCCTGCACGCGCATTTCGCCAACACCCAGGGCGAACTGATCGGCAAGGTCAACGCCACCGGCGGTTGGGACAACGACATCGAAGCTGCCTTCAAGAAGGGCATCGTCGAGTTCAAGACCACCGGCAGCTGGTAATCGAGGTCCTGTAGAGCGGAGCGATGCTCCGCTGGACCAGACGATCAAACGGTTGAACAACGTGGGGCCCCGGCCCCGCGCCACGGGAATAAGAGATGGCAAGCGGACGCGAAATCAAAACCAAGATCAAGAGCGTGCAGAACACCCGCAAGGTGACGCGCGCCCTGGAAATGGTCTCGGCCTCCAAGATCCGCAAGGCGCAGGATCGGATGAAGACCTCGCGTCCGTACGCGCAGGCGATGAAGCAGGTGATCGGCCACCTGGCGCAGGCCAGCACCGACTACCAGCATCCGTTCCTGGTCGAGCGTGAGCAGGTCAAGCGGGTCGGTTTCATCGTGATCTCCTCCGATCGCGGTCTGGCCGGCGGCCTCAACAACAACCTGTTCCGCAGGATGCTTGGCGAAGCCAAGGCCTGGCAGGACAAGGGCGCCGAAGTGGACCTGGTGACCATCGGCCAGAAGGCATCGACCTTCTTCCGCCGGGTCAAGGTGAACATGGTCGGCACGGTGACCCACATCGGCGACACGCCGAAGCTGGAATCGCTGATCGGTGTGATCAAGGTCATGCTCGACGCCTTCACCGAAGGCAAGGTCGACCGCGTGTACCTGGTCTACAACCGCTTCGTCAACACGATGACGCAGAAGGCCAGCTTCGATCAGCTGCTGCCGCTGCCGGCCGCTGAGAAGCAGGTTGCGCACCACGACTGGGACTACCTGTACGAACCCGATGCCGCGACCGTGCTCGAGCACGTGATGACGCGTTACATCGAGTCGCTGGTGTACCAGGCGCTGCTGGAAAACGTCGCTTCCGAGCATGCCGCGCGCATGGTGGCGATGAAGTCGGCCAGTGACAACGCCAACAAGCTGATCGGAACCCTGCAGCTGGTCTACAACAAGGCCCGCCAGGCAGCGATCACCCAGGAAATCTCCGAAATCGTCGGCGGCGCGGCAGCAGTCTGACCGCGTTCGTTAAAAGCACACATTTAGAGGATGCAGCAATGAGTCAGGGCAAGATCGTTCAGATCATCGGCGCCGTCGTCGACGTCGAATTCCCCCGCGAGTCGGTGCCGAAGGTGTACCACGCGCTGAAGGTGGACAACACCGAAATCACCCTGGAAGTGCAGCAGCAGCTCGGTGACGGCGTGGTCCGCTGCATCGCGCTGGGCTCCACCGATGGCCTGAAGCGCAACCTGGTGGCCACCAACACCGGCCGCGGCATCTCCGTGCCGGTCGGCGCTGGCACCCTGGGCCGCATCATGGACGTGCTCGGCCGCCCGATCGACGAAGCCGGTCCGGTCGCCTCCAGCGACACCTGGGAAATCCATCGCGCTGCTCCGTCGTATGAAGACCAGTCCCCGGCCACCGAGCTGCTGGAAACCGGCATCAAGGTCATCGACCTGATGTGCCCGTTCGCCAAGGGCGGCAAGGTCGGCCTGTTCGGCGGCGCCGGCGTCGGCAAGACCGTCAACATGATGGAACTGATCAACAACATCGCCAAGGCGCACAGCGGTCTGTCCGTGTTCGCCGGCGTGGGTGAGCGTACCCGTGAGGGCAACGACTTCTACCACGAGATGAAGGACTCCAACGTCCTGGACAAGGTCGCGATGGTGTACGGCCAGATGAACGAGCCGCCGGGCAACCGTCTGCGCGTCGCCCTGACCGGCCTGACCATGGCCGAGTACTTCCGCGACGAGAAGGACGAGAACGGCAAGGGCAAGGACGTGCTGCTGTTCGTCGACAACATCTACCGCTACACCCTGGCCGGTACCGAAGTGTCGGCACTGCTGGGTCGTATGCCGTCGGCAGTGGGTTACCAGCCGACCCTGGCCGAGGAAATGGGCGTCCTGCAGGAGCGCATCACCTCGACCAAGAATGGTTCGATCACCTCGATCCAGGCCGTCTACGTGCCGGCCGATGACTTGACCGATCCGTCGCCGGCGACCACCTTCGCCCACCTTGACTCGACCGTGACCCTGTCGCGTTCGATCGCTTCGCTGGGTATCTACCCGGCGGTCGATCCGCTGGACTCCACCAGCCGCCAGATGGACCCGCTGGTCATCGGCCACGAGCACTACGACACCGCCCAGCGCGTCCAGCAGACCCTGCAGAAGTACAAGGAACTGAAGGACATCATCGCCATCCTGGGCATGGACGAACTGTCCGAAGAAGACAAGCAGGCCGTGTCGCGCGCCCGCAAGATCGAGCGCTTCTTCAGCCAGCCGTTCCACGTGGCCGAAGTGTTCACCGGCTCGCCGGGCAAGTACGTGTCGCTGAAGGACACCATCCGTGGCTTCAAGGCCATCGTCGATGGCGAGTACGACCACCTGCCGGAGCAGGCGTTCTACATGGTCGGCAGCATCGAAGAAGCGGTCGAGAAGGCCAAGAAGATGGCCGAGAAGGCCTGATGCGGCGGGGACGGGCACACACCCGTCCCGACCGTGACACGGGGTGGGCCTGCGCCCACCGCTGCGGAATCCCTGCGGTGGGTTCGACCCGCCCCCTAGCGAAGAGAGTTACATGAGCACCATCCGTTGCGACATCGTCAGCGCCGAGCAGGAAATCTTCCGTGGCGAAGCGACCCTGGTCGTGGCCACCGGTGAGCTGGGCGAACTGGGCATCGCGCCCAAGCACGCACCGCTGATCACCCGCCTGAAGCCGGGCAAGGTGGTAGTGACCACGCCGAGCGGCGAGCAGCTGGATTTCGCCATTTCCGGCGGCATCCTGGAAGTGCAGCCGCAGGTGGTGACCGTGCTGGCCGACACCGCGATCCGCGCACAGGACATCGACGAAGCCTCGGTCCGCAAGGCCAAGGAAGAAGCCGAACGCATCCTGGCCAACCGCGGCGAAGCGATGGAAGTGGCCGAAGCCCAGCAGAAGCTGGCAGAGGCCGTTGTCCAGCTGCAGGCGCTGGAGCGCCTGCGCAAGACCCTCAAGCACTGAGGTCCAGCGCCATCAAGCAGGAACGCCGGCCCAGTGCCGGCGTTTTTGTATGTGTGGGGACTCTGTAGTGCCGGCCGCTGGCCGGCAACCACGGCGGGATTCAGCGGTACACCACCCACCGCATCAACACGAAAGACAGCGCTGCCAACCCGCCTTCCACCAGCGGCTTTGACAGCCAGGCGTAGCGCAGGCCCAGCGCATGGTCGGCGGCGGCCACCAGCAGCGTGCTGGCCGCGGTCAGCAGCAGCCACAGCGGCAGGAATCGTGCGAAGCGGCGCCAGCCCAGGCGCTGCCCGTTGGCGTCGGCGAAGGTGATGCGTCCATTGAGCCAGAAACCCAGCAGCATGCCGGCCACGCGCCCGCAGATGTTGCCGGGCGCCGTGGGCATGCCGGCCGCCGTCGCCAGCACGAACACCGCCCAGTCCAGCAGCAACTGCAGCAGGCCGACGATGAGATAGGAACGGCCTTGGCGAAGCAGGCTCATGCTGCCGGGGTCATGATGGGGGCTCCATGTTAACGGCCCCCGTTCTAGAATCACCGCCATCGAATCGTGGACCGCCCGCATGACCCAACCCCTGCACGTGATCATCCTCGCCGCTGGCGCCGGCAAGCGCATGAAGTCGGTGCTCCCCAAGGTGCTGCAGCCGATTGCCGGCCAGCCGATGCTGGCGCATGTGATCGCCACTGCGCGGGAACTGCAGCCGGCTGCCATCCACGTGGTGTACGGCCACGGCGGGGATCAGGTGCGGAGCTGTTTCGCTGACCAGCCGGACCTGTTGTGGGCCGAACAAGCGCAGCAGCTGGGTACCGGCCATGCGGTGGCCCAGGCCATGCCGGAGGTACCCGACGCCGCCCAGGTGCTGGTGCTGTACGGCGATGTGCCATTGATCCGTGCGCAGACCCTGCGCGAGCTGCTGGCCCAGCCGGGCCGGCTGGCCGTGCTGGTGGCCGATGTCGAGGATCCCACCGGCTATGGTCGCGTGCTGCGCGATGCCGAAGGCAAAGTCGGGGCGATCGTCGAGCAGAAGGACGCCGATGATGAACAGCGCCGGGTGCGCATCATCAACACCGGCATCATCACTGCCGAATCGACGGCGCTGCGCCGCTGGCTGTCCCAGCTGTCCAACAGCAACGCGCAGGGCGAGTACTACCTGACCGATGTGTTCGCCTTTGCCGCCCGCGAGTTCACTCCGGCGGAGATGGCCCTGGTGGCCGATGCGCAGGACGCCGAAGGCGCGAACGATCCGTGGCAGCTCTCGCAGCTGGAACGGGCCTGGCAACGGCGCGCGGTGCGCGCGCTGTGCATCCAGGGCGCGCGCGTGCGCGATCCGGCGCGGGTGGATATCCGGGGTGAGGTGATCGTCGGCAGCGACGTGATGATCGATGTCGATGTGATTCTTGAAGGCAAGGTGGTGCTCGGCGATGGCGTGACCATCGGCCCGTTCACCCGGCTGAAGGACGTCACTCTCGGCGCGGGCACCGAAGTGCGTGCGCACTGCGATGTGGAAGGCGTGATCAGCGAGGGTGCGGCCCAGATCGGCCCGTTCGCGCGCCTGCGCCCGGGCACCGTGCTGGCTGATGGCGTGCACGTGGGCAACTTCGTGGAAACCAAGAAGGTCACCCTGGGAGTGGGCAGCAAGGCCAACCACCTCACCTATCTGGGCGACGCGGTGATCGGCAGCAAGGTCAACATCGGCGCGGGCACCATCACCTGCAACTACGACGGCGTGAACAAGTCGACCACCACCATCGGCGACAACGCTTTCATCGGCTCCAACAGTTCGCTGGTGGCGCCGGTGCTGATCGGTGAAGGCGCGACGATTGCTGCCGGTTCGGTCATCACCCGCACTGCGCCGGACGGCAAGCTGACCGTAGCCCGTGCGCGCCAGGAAACCATCGATGGCTGGCAGCGCCCCATCAAGAAAAGCTGAGCCGAGGCCACCGCGCGTCGACGAGCTCGACGCGTTGCCCCGCATCGAACAGCGTGCGGGCGAACTGCTGCGCGGGCACGAGGCGTACCCGGTGTTCGCCGGCCATGGACTGGACCTTCCCACCTTGCAGGCCGGACTGCGGCGTGGCCTGTTGTGGATCATCGAAGGCGCCGATGGCTGCATCGCCGGCTACCTGCTGGGTGGGGCGCTCGACGGCGATTTCCATGTGCTGCAGATGGATGTCGATCCCAATCATGCTCGCCGTGGCTACGGACGGGCGTTGCTGCAGCACGCACTCGCCGAGGCCAAGGCGCTTGGCTATCCGGCGGCGGTGCTGACCACGTTGTCGGATGTACCGTGGAATGCGGCTTTCTATGCCAGCGAAGGATTCACCCTGCTCCCGGAGTCAGAGTGGAGCGCGGGCCTGCGAGGGGTGATGGCCGAGGAAGCCGCGTTGGGATTCCCGATGCACCTGCGGGTGGCGATGCGGCGGGGGCTTTAGTTTTGCTTCTTCTGTTGATTGCTGAAGGTTGATGATTGTTCATGGGTGTCACTTTTCTTTTCGCGCGAAAAGAAAAGTAACCAAAAGAAACGCGCCGCCAGTCCGCGAGCCGTCGTGCTGCGCACGCCGGTACCCTGCGCTCCCCGGTCCGTCGAGGGACGGCGCGGGAACTCGCTTCGCTCAGACACCCGCGCCTCTTCGCCCTCGCCGGCCCTGCGGTGCTCGGCTCGCTTCAAGGCGGACCCAAGTCAAAGGCCACAGCTGCACCCAGTAGATCCACGCCATGCGTGGATGCTTTTGCTCTGCTTCTCAAGTCCGCCTTGAAGCGAGCCGGCACCGCAGGGGAATCAGGGGCGGAGAGGTGCCGATGTCTGAGCGCAGCGAGTTCGGCACCGCCCCCTGATTCGCCGAGGAGCGCAGGGCACCGATGCGCAGCATCGGCTCGCGGCCGGCGGAACGTTTCTTTTGGTTACTTTTCTTTGCGTACAAAGAAAAGTGACACCCATGAACCGTGATCAACCTTCAGCCATCAACAGAGGAAGGAAGAACAAACCTACCCCCCCGGCAACAGGATCGACACGCACAGCCCGCCCTCGGTGCGGTTCTGCAGTGATACGCGGCCACCGTGCGCCTCGACGATCTCGCGGGTGAGGGCCAGCCCCAGCCCGGTGCCGTTGCGCTTGGTCGAATAGAACGGCATCAGCGCATTCTGCAGTACCTGCTCGTTCATGCCCTTGCCGCGGTCCAGCACATCCAGCCGCAGCCACTGCGGCAGCCGGGTCAGCTGCACCTGCACGTCGTCGTTGGGCGGGTCGGCTTCGGCGCAGGCCTCGTGTGCATTCTTCAGCAGGTTGAGCAGGGCCTGGCCGAACTGGGCGATGTCGATCCGGCTGCTCAGTTCCGCGTCGGGTGCACGCACCATCGTGAACGGAATCTGCTGGCACAGGCTGGACAGGAACGGCGCCCAGTGCACGGTCTGCAGTTGCGGCTGCGGCAGCTTGGCGAAACGCGCGTAGCCGCGGATGAAGCCTTCCAGGTGGCGGGCCCGGTCTTCGATGGTGGTGAAGATCTCCGGCAGCCGGTCGAAGCGCTCGCGCTTGACCAGTTCGCCACCGGAGTGCGCCAGCGAGGCGATCGGCGCCAGCGAGTTGTTGAGTTCGTGGCTGATCACCCGGATCACCTTCTTCCAGGTCTGTACTTCCTGCCGGCGCAGTTCGGCAGTGAGCTGGCGTACCAGCAGCAGGTCATGCGGGCGGCCGTTGAGCTGGAACGCGCGCCGCGACAGGTGATAGACCTGTTCGTCGTCCTCGTCGCCTTCCACACCGTCTTCGCTTTCCGACTTCACCGCAAACAGGCTGTCGCCGCCGCGGCCGATGGCATCGCGCAGTTCCACCGGCAGCTGCTCGAGCACATCCTCCATGCGCTGGCCTTCCAGCTTCCAGCCGCTGTGCAGCAGCTTGCGCGCGGCCAGGTTGGAGAACACCACGCGGGAAATGCCATCGCCACCGGCGGCGATCAGCAGCATCGCTACCGGAGTGTTCTGCACCATGGTGTCCAGCAGCAGTTCGCGCTGCACCAGGCCTTGGCGTTGTGCGCGCAGCACCTCGCCCAGTTCGCGGTGCGCCTGCACCAGGTCACCCAGTTCGTCATTGCCGGGCCAGTAGATGCCGAAGTTGTACTCACCGTCGCGGTAGCTGCTGGTGGTCCCGGACAGCGCCCGCATCAACGAGCGCACCGGTGCGGTGGCGCGGCGCAGCGTCCACCACATCAATGACAGCAGGATGATCGTGGAGACCGTGGTCACCACCCAGCCATGGTCCATCCAGTAGGCCAGCAGCCACGGCAGCGCGGCAGCCAGCGCCAGCACCGGCAGCAGGCGCAGGAACAGGCGGAAGGTGAAGGAGCGTCGCTTCATTCGCGTGGGATGCCGTGACGGTCCATGCGCCGGTACAGCGCCTGCCGGCTCAGTCCAAGCTCGGCAGCGGCCTGGGCGATGACCCCGTGGTTGCGCGCCAGCACGTCTTCGATGCGTGCGCGGTCGGGATCATTGCCGGCGCTTGGCGTCGGGCGTGGTGCAGCAGGTGCACGCGGCAGGTTGAGATCGGCCACTTCGATGCGGTTGCCGGTGGCCAGCAGTTCGGCACGCTGGATCACGTTGCGCAGCTCGCGCACGTTGCCCGGCCACAGGTGGCGCTGCAGTGCGGTGGCCGCCGCGCTGGACAGCGGCTTGCCGATGCTGAGGAAATGCTCGGCCAGCGGCACGATGTCGCCGGGGCGGTCGGCCAGCGGCGGCAGCGTCAGTTCCACCGTGTTGAGCCGGTAGTACAGGTCTTCGCGGAACGTACCTTCGCGGATCATCGCCGGCAGGTCGGCATTGGTCGCGCTGACCACGCGCACCTTGACCTGGCGTTCGCGGTTGGAGCCCAGGCGCTCGAAACGTCCGGTTTCCAGCACGCGCAGCAGCTTCATCTGCCCACCCAGCGACAGGTTGCCGATCTCATCCAGGAACAGCGTGCCGCCGTCGGCTGCCTCGAACTTGCCTTCGCGCGCCTTGTTGGCGCCGGTATAGGCGCCGGCCTCGGCGCCGAACAGTTCGGCCTCGATCAGTTCGGAGGGCAGGGCGCCGCAGTTGACCGCCACGAAGGGGCCCTTGGCCACCAGCGAGTTGGCCTGGATGATCTGCGCGATCTTCTCCTTGCCCGCGCCATTGGGGCCGGTGATCAGTACCGGCAGCTCCGAGCGCGCGACCTGGCAGGCCAGGGCGATCACCCGCTCGCTGGCGGGGTCGGCGAACACTGCACCACACAATGCGTACTTGTCTTCCAGCGCATGCCGCTGGCGCTGTTCGCGCTGGCGTCGCTGGTCCAGTTCGCGCCGCGCTTCGGACAATTCCAGCAGGTTGTTGACCGTGGTCAGCAGCTTGCGGTCATCCCAGGGCTTGGCCAGGTAGTCGGCGGCACCGGCCTTGACCAGGTCCACCGCGCTGCTCAGGTGGGTCCAGGCGGTCAGCAGGATTACCGGCAGATCGGGGTGGCGTTCGCGGATCTGCGCGAACAGGGCCTCGCCTTCCTCGCCGGAAGTGGTGTCCTCGCTGAAATTCATGTCCTGGATCACCAGGTCCACTGGCTGAGACTCCAGCAGCGCCAGCCCTTCGGCCGGGCTCTGCGCCTGCAGCGTGTCGATGTCATGCAGGGAGAACAGCACATCCAGCGCGGTACCCACGCTGGCGTTGTCGTCGATGATCAGGATCGCAGGCATGGGTCGCAAAGAGGGTAGCGCCGGGCCATGCCCGGCGGGGCGGGTGCAGTTGCAGCGGCTGGAACCGCCGGGCATGGCCCGGCGCTACCGGGCCGCTCTGCAATATAGCGAAACCAGCGGTAGCGCAGGGGCGTCCGGACTCAGCGCCGTGGCGGGGGCGGCGGTGGCGGTGGTGCTGGCGGGTTCAGCGCCGCCCGCCACGCCGACACCGCCACCGGTACCGTGAGCATCCGGCCATCGCGGCGCAGCAGAAGGTAGACGGTGGGCGTCGATGCCGCCCGTATTGCGTCGGCGAGCTGTTCGATCTGCCGCACCGGCGAGTCGTCCACGCGCAGGATGCGGTCGCCATGGCGCACGCCGAAGCGCGCCTCCGGGCTGGCCGCATCCACCCTCACCACGCCTTCGGTCGAGCGCAGCGCCAGCCGCGCATCGTCCTGTCGCCACTCCAGCGTCTGCGCGCTGCTGCTTCCGGCGAGTACCGGCAGCGGCAGGGCCAGCAACAGCACCAGCAGGCTGGCGCGCATCTCACGCCCCCCGCGTGGCGACGGCCGGGGGCACCGCAGCGGCGCGGCGGGCCGGGCCGAACACGGCGATCTGCCCCAGCAGCCACAGCAGCGCTGCGCCCAGCGGCAGGTACAGCAGCGGCATGCGCGGCAGCTCGTACATGTTCATCAGGGCCAGGTTGATGGCGTACGCCGCCAGCATGCCCAGCACGATGCCCAGCGTGGCCAGCAGGAAGTTCTCGGTCTGGAAATAGCGCAGGATCTGCCCGCGGGTGGCGCCCAATGCGCGGCGGATGCCGATCTGCTTGCTGCGCTGCTGCACCCAGAAGCTGGCCAGGCCGACGATGCCCAGGGCGGTGACAACCAGCAGCGCCACGCAGACCGTCACCAGCAGGCCGACCATCGAGCGGTCGTTCTTGAAGTAGTCGGCACGCTGTTCCTGGTAGGTCAGTTTCTCGCGCACCAGGCGGTTGGGGTCGTTGTGCTCCAGCGCGGCCAGCGCACCCTTCAGCACTTCATCGCGGCGTTCCGGTGAGGTGCGCAGCATGTACGGGCCGCGGGTGAAGTCGGTACGTACCGGCAGGATCATCGACAGGGTGCTGTTGTCGTTGTAGTCGGTGGGGGTGGCCAGATGGGCGACCACACCAACCACATGCAGGGCCTGGTTGCCCATGTAGAAGGTCTTGCCCAGCGCACTCTGGTCCGGGTACATCTTGGCGGCGACCTGCTGGTTGATGATCACCGGTGCGGCGCGGTCGGGCTTCGGATTCTTCTGTGCTTCTTCCAGGTCGATGTACTCGCTGGGCTGGAAGTCGCGGCCGGCGACCAGCTGCAGGCCGAGCGTGGACAACGCGTTCTCGCCAACCATGTACTGCGACACGAAGGCTGTCGGCCGTTCCTGGTCACGCTCGCGCGAGATGCTGGTGTTGCTCGAATTGCGGCGGAACGGCAGCTGGTTGACCTTGGCCACGCTGGTCACGCCGGGGATCGCGCGCAGCGATGCCAGGTCTTCGTTGGTGCGGGCCATGGCGTTGGCCTGCTTGCCGATGCCGCTGACCCGGACCATGACCAGTTCGTTCTCGGCCAGGCCGCTGGGCTGACTGATCTTTTCCACGCGCTGGGTGACCAGGAACAGGGCATTGCAGACGATGGCGCAGGTCAGGGCGATTTCCAGCACGATCAATGCGGCTGCGGTCTTGTGCCGGCGCAGGGTGCTGAGGATGGGGCGGATGTCCATGGGAAGTCCTCGTTCTGGTGCTTACTGCGACTTGAGCTGGATGGCCGGGGTGACCTGCACGCCAGGCGGGCAGGAAGCCGGCAGCAATGCTGGCCAGCAGGGTCAGGCCGAGGGCGAGCAGCAGCATGCTGCCGTCGAGGTGGGCCAGCTTGGCGTAGTCCACCGG
The DNA here is from genome assembly GCF_020883215.1 of Stenotrophomonas sp. SI-NJAU-1. Classification (NCBI taxonomy): domain Bacteria; kingdom Pseudomonadati; phylum Pseudomonadota; class Gammaproteobacteria; order Lysobacterales; family Lysobacteraceae; genus Stenotrophomonas; species Stenotrophomonas sp. SI-NJAU-1. Next base: position 3,831,808 of record NZ_CP086598.1, on the reverse strand, counting down.
CTGCTGGCGCACCGCGTACAGGCCCAGCAGTGCCAGGCCGATGCCGAGCACGCCACCGACCACGCCCACCGCGCCTGCTTCAACCAGGCACTGCAGGAAGATCTGCCCGCGGCTGGCGCCCAGTGCGCGACGCACGCCGATCTCACCGCTGCGGCGCAGGAACTTGGCCAGCAGCAGGCCGACCGTGTTGACCAGGCAGACACCGAGGAAACCCAGTGCCAGCCACATCTGCAGGCGCACGTCGCTGGGTACCGCGTTGTTGAAGGTCAGCCACTCCATCACGGTGCGCAGGCGCACGTTGGCCGGGCGCTCGAACCGGCCGGCAGCCCGCTGCTGGTCCGAATAGTTCACCAGGTAGCGGCGATAGTCCTCGGCCTTGGACGGGTCAAGCTCCACCCAGTACTGGATCCAGGTGCACGGCGCGTTGATCGAATTGCTGTCGTCATCGGGTGCGCCGTCGCGGAAGCAGTTCATGTTGCCGTTGCTGCCGAGCTTGAGGTCCATCGCGGTGGACAGCGGCATCATCAGGTCCTCTTCGCGCCCGTAGTTGCCCACAGTCAGGTCGAAGAAGTGCGGTTCCGGATTCCAGGTATCCATCACCCCGATCACGCGCAGCGAATGGCCCTCGACCCGGATCTGGCGGCCGACACTGTCGGCGCCCTGGAACAGCTTGTCATTGATCACCTTGGACAGCACCACCACGCGGGAGCGACCGTCATCGTCGCTGGCCGTCCAGGCGCGGCCATACAGCATCGGCACGTTGAACATCGGGAAGAAGTCAGCCGAGGTCCAGCGGGTGTCGATGTTGAACGGCTTCAACGTGCTGCCTTCCGGCTCGACGGTGACGGCGCCAGCACTCATCATCGCCTGGCGCTCGCCACGCTTCTCGCGCAGCAGCGTCTCGGCATCGAAGCGGGTCATCTGGGTCTCCGGCTCTTCGCCGGTCAGGTAACCCGAGCGCGGGCGCGGATCGACCTGCACGTAGAACAGGCGGTCGCTCTTGTCAGGGATCGGGTCGCCGGACAGCACGTGGAACACGGTCAGGGTGGTCATCGAAGCACCGATGCCCAGCGCGATGGCCACCACCATCAGCGCGGTCAGTACCTTGTTGCGGCGGAAGCTGCGTACCGCCAGTCGGGCGTAGTAGGCGAACATGATCGTGCCCTCACTCGTTGACGGCGACGATGCGACGCGGGGTGGCCAGCACCGGCTCGCGCACCAGGTCGGTGACCTGGCCGTCGACGATGTGCACGTTGCGCTGCGCGCGTGCGGCCAGTTCCGGGTCGTGGGTGACCATCACGATGGTGGTGCCGGCGGCGTTGATCTCCTCCAGCAGTTCCATCACCCCGCGCGCCATCTGCGTGTCCAGGTTGCCGGTCGGTTCGTCGGCCAGCAGCAGGCGCGGGCTGCCGGCCAGGGCACGGGCGATCGCCGCGCGCTGCTGCTGGCCGCCGGAGAGTTCGTTCGGGTAGTGCTTCATGCGCGAGCCCAGGCCAACCTGGCTCAGCGCCTTCTCGATGCGCTCGCGGCGCTCGCCGGCGCTCATCCTGCGGTAGCGCAGCGGCACGTCCACGTTGTCGAACAGGTTGAGGTCCGGAATCAGGTTGAAGCCCTGGAAGATGAAGCCGATCTTCTGGTTGCGCAGGCGGCTGCGGGCATCATCGCCGAGCTTGCTGACGTCCTGGCCATCAAGCATGTAGGTGCCGCTGGTGAAGGTTTCCAGCAGGCCGGCGATGTTGAGGAAGGTGGTCTTGCCGGAGCCGGACGGGCCGGTGACGGCGACGAACTCGCCTTCCTTGACCTGCAGTTCCAGTGAACGCAGCGCGTGGGTTTCCACCTGTTCGGTACGGAAGACCTTGGCGACCGAACGCATTTCGAGCATGTACATGGGGTGTCCTCTCTCCAGGATGTATGAGTTGTCAGTTGACGGAGACGCGTTCGGCGTCCTTGAACAGGTCGCTGCCCGAGACCACGATGCGGTCCCCCGGCTGCACACCCGACTTGATTTCCACTTCGCCCAGGCTGCTGACGCCCAGTTCGATCGGACGACGCACCGCGGTGCGGCCATCCATTACGTAAGCCACGCCGTTGCCCTGTTCCACGAACGGGCCGCGCTCGACCTTCATGACGTTCCTGCGGGTATCCAGCAGCACCCGCACCGACATCCGCTGGCTCTGGCGCAGGCTTTCAGGCTGGGCCGCAGCGAAGCGGACGCGGGCGTTGACTTCACCATTGACCACTTCCGGCGACACCGCACTGATCTCGCCCGGGAATGGCTGGCCATTGCCACCGGTCAGCTGCGCCGGCATGCCGATCGCCAGATCGCGCGCGAAGCTCTCCGGCACCTTGATCTCGACTTCGAACTTGGACAGGTCGACCACGCCCAGCACCGGCGCGTTGGCGGCAAGGTTGGTGGCCTGGGTGGCCTGCACCTGGCCGACCTGGCCATCGAACGGTGCACGCAGGGTCAGTGCGTCCACCTGGCGCCGCACTTCAGCCACTACGGCCTTCTGGCGGTCGGCCAGCAAGCGCTTGTTGCGTGCGTCCAGGTCCGCGCCCTGGCTCTGCAGGCGTGCATCGGTGGTGGCATTGACCAGGCTGATGTCGGCCTTCTTCAGGGCGTCCTGGGCCTTGGCCAGATCGATCTGCGGCACCGCACCGCCATCGAAGCCGCGCTGGTAGCGCTGCAGGTCGCGGTCGGCGGCCTGCCGCTCGATGCTGGCCTGGTCGGTTTCCTTGCGCGACTTGGCCCGGGCCAGGGTGGCATCCAGGGTGGCGCGGCTGGCCTCGGCTTCCAGACCGGCCAGGGTGGCCTCCTCCTGGGCGAGCTTGCTGCGCAGCTCGGGGCTGTCGATGATCGCCAGCTCCTGGCCTTTCTTGACCACGTCACCGGCCACCACCTTCAGGTCCACCGTGCCGGCGGAGATGGCGTACAGCACCGGGCTGTTGGCGGCGATCACGCGGCCGTCGGCGGCGATGTCGCGCACCAGGTCGCCGCGCTGCACTTCGGCGATGCGCACCCGGCTGCTGTCGAACGAGCTGCTGGCATTGGACCACGCATGCACGGCCCAGCCGATGCCGGCCAGCAGCGCGATACCCGCCAGCGCCGGCCAGCGGTAACGGTGCCACGCGGCCTTGGGGGCACTGGCTGAAGCGGAGGAAACGATCTGGTCCTGGGCGGAGGTGTCGCGGATCATCGGGTTCGTGCCTGTCGGTGGTGCCAGAGTGGTGTCAAGGACAAAGCACATAGCGTGCCAACTTTATTTCCTTTTCCATCAATGAGTTGAACATGTGTCGCTACTGTCCGGGTGTCCGCGGACACCTTTCCGGACACTTTCATTAAGCGGACAGGAGGGGGCTGGCGGACACGCAGGCTAGAATGCGGCGACCGTCTTCAAGGAAATGCGTGACATGTGTGGAATCGTGGGTGCGATCGCCGGGCGCGACGTGGTGCCGCTGCTGATCGAAGGACTGAAGCGACTGGAATACCGCGGCTACGATTCCTCCGGCATCGCCGTGATCGATCAGGCCGAACGGCCCGAGGTGCGCCGCGTACGCCGCACCGGTCGTGTCTCGGAGATGGCCACTGCTGCCCAGGCTGAAGGCTTCAACGCCAGCCTCGGTATCGGCCACACCCGCTGGGCCACCCATGGTGGTGTCACCGAGGCGAACGCGCATCCGCACATCAGCCATGGCGTGGCGCTGGTGCACAACGGCATCATCGAGAACCATGAGGAGCAGCGCGAGAAGCTGCGCGCGCTGGGCTATACCTTCGAGTCGCAGACCGACACCGAAGTGATCGCCCACCTGATCCACCACCATCTGAAGAAGGGCGATGACCTGCTGGTCGCGCTGCAGCACACGGTGAAGGAACTGACCGGTGCCTATGCGCTGGCCGTGGTCAGCCGTGCCGAGCCGGAACGTTTCGTCTGTGCCCGCATGGGCTGCCCGCTGCTGGTGGGGCTGGGCGAGGGCGAGAACTTCGTGGCGTCCGATGTGTCGGCGGTGCTGTCGGCCACGCGCAAGGTGATCTTCCTGGAAGAGGGCGACACCGCCGAGATCCGCCGTGATGGCGTGAGCATCTTTGACGGCAACGATCAGCCGGTCGAGCGCGATGTGCATCTCTCCGATGTCTCGCTGGCCTCGCTGGAGCTGGGCCCGTACCGCCACTTCATGCAGAAGGAGATCCACGAGCAGCCGCGTGCGCTGGGCGACACCATCGAAGCGGCGATCGACGCTGGCGGCTTCCCGGCCGAACTGTTCGGCAAGAATGCCGAAGCGGTGCTGTCGGGTATCGAGGGCGTGCAGATCCTGGCCTGTGGCACCAGTTACTACTCGGGCCTGACCGCGCGCTACTGGATCGAGGCCATCGCCGGCCTGCCGTGCAGCGTGGAGATCGCCAGCGAGTACCGCTACCGCGCGGCCTACGCCAATCCGAGGCATCTGATCGTGACCATCTCCCAGTCCGGCGAAACGCTGGACACGATGGAAGCGCTGAAGTACGCCAAGTCGCTGGGGCACATGCACACGCTGTCGATCTGCAACGTGCCGGAAAGCGCGATTCCGCGCGCCAGCGAACTGGTCTGCTACACCCGTGCCGGCGCCGAGATCGGTGTGGCCTCGACCAAAGCGTTCACCACCCAGCTGGCCGCGCTGTTCCAGCTGACCGTGGTGTTGGGCAAGCTGCATGGCCGCGTTGATGCCGCACAGGAAGCGGACTACCTGGAGCAGCTGCGTTTCCTGCCGGGCAGCGTGCAGCATGCGTTGAACATGGAACCGCAGATCGCCGCATGGGCCGAGCGCTTCGCACGCAAGAGCAGTGCGCTGTTCCTGGGCCGTGGCCTGCACTACCCGATCGCCCTGGAAGGCGCGCTCAAGCTGAAGGAAATCTCGTACATCCACGCCGAGGCGTACCCGGCCGGCGAGCTCAAGCACGGGCCGCTGGCGCTGGTGGACGAGGACATGCCGGTGGTGGTGATCGCGCCCAACGACAGCCTGCTGGAGAAGGTCAAATCCAACATGCAGCGTGCGCGTGGCGGCGAGCTGTTCGTGTTCGCCGACCAGGACAGCAACTTCAGCGAGTCCGAAGGCGTGCACGTGATCCGCACCCCGCGCCATGCCGGCGTGCTCAGCCCGGTGGTGCACACCATCCCGGTGCAGCTGCTGGCGTACCACACCGCGCTGGCGCGCGGCACCGACGTGGACAAACCGCGCAACCTGGCCAAGAGCGTGACGGTGGAGTAACACTCGGGTCCATTGGATGCTGCATGCGAAAGGGGCCCACGTGGCCCCTTTCGTTTACGACGGTGGCGCTTCCAAGTGGGACAGCTGCCGGGCTTTCTGTCCGCAGTCGGCAGCAGGCAATCAATCTTTAATGCGCGACATCGCCTGTATTCAGCGGCGGTTTCAGCCGCGGTGCCATTCTCTGGATCGTCAGTTGGTTCCTACGACGAACTGTCCCATCGATGCCGCTAGTGACCGATGGTCGCAGTCGTAGAATCGAGTTGACCGAGATCCGGGTTGAGCCGTTGAACCCCCTCGTTCGTGTTGCAGCACGACGTCTGCCGATCCATTCCAAGCGGCAGGTGGGTGCGCCAGACGTGCACTGAAAGGTCTGTTCCCGGGGAGGGGGCGAATCGGCAGAGCACACTTTTTTGACTTGAGTGACCTGCACCAGGAAACAAGAATGAACGTCCGCGAGCTCCTGCAATCCAAGAAAGAAGCTGTCATCACCATCGACACGGAAGACACGATCGGTGCCGCCGCGCACAAGATGAGCGCGAATAAAATCGCCGCACTGGTAGTGATGAAGGATGATGCCCCGGTCGGCATCATTTCCGAAAAGGACATCGTCCGCAGCCTGGCCGATGATGGCCCGCAGGCCGGTCGCCGGGTGATTTCCAGCCTGCCGTCCACCGGCCTGGAAGGCATCGCGCCGGACGCCACGTTGAAGCAGGCCATGTCGCTGATGACCTACTCGCGTCGTCGCCACCTGATGGTCACCGATGGCAACCAGCTGGTCGGCATCCTCAGCCTGGGTGACATCGTGAAGAACCTGCTGGGTGAGCTGGAGCTGGAAAAGGCCGTGTTGCAGGACATCTACATGGCGGCCCACTGAGGCCTGCGCTGTGTGATAAAACGAAGCCGGGCATTGCCCGGCTTCTTCGTTGGTAGCGCCGGGCCATGCCCGGTTTCATTCGTTGGTAGCGCCGGGCCATGCCCGGCGAGCGCGTAGCGCAGGAATCAGAAGCTGACCTTCACCGAGTCGGCGCTGTAGTTCGCCGGGCCGTGGTAGACGACCTCGATGTTGTTGCCATCCGGATCGAGCACGAAGGCGCCGTAGTAGCCGGGATGGTACGGGCGCTCGCCGGGCGCGCCGTTGTCCTTGCCGCCAGCCGCCAGCGCAGCGCTGTGGAAAGCATCGACGGTGGCGGTATCGCGTGCCTGGAACGCCAGATGGTGGCGACCGGTCAGCTGGCCGGCGGCGGCACGGCTGCTGGCGCTGGAAATGAACAGCTCGTCGGCCCAGAAGTAATCATCGCCTTCGCCGGCGATCGGGATGCCGATGGTGTCGAACACCGCCTGGTAGAAGCGGCGGCTGGCGGCCAGATCACGCACCACCAGCTGGATGTGGTCGATCAGGCGGCCACGGTGCAGTTCCATCGTTTCCATGCCAACCTCACAAAAAAGGGAACGGAGGGGATCAAGTCGCTCGCGGCACCATCGTGCCATGAATGTCGGCGCAAGGTCGCCGGGCATGGCCCGGCGCTACCGGAACGGGGCCCTTTCTGCCGGTCAGGCGTTGGCGATGATCTCGACCCAGTAGCCGTCCGGGTCCTTGATGAAGGCCAGGTTCTTCATGCGGCCGTCGGTCAGGCGCTTCTGGAAGGTCACACCCAGGTCTTCGAAACGCTGGCAGGCCGCCTCGATGTCCGGCACCGACACGCAGATGTGGCCGAAGCCGCGCGGGTCGCTGTTGCCGTCGTGGTAGACCGCGCCGTCCTGGGTTTCGGTGCCGTGGTTGTGGGTCAGTTCCAGCACGCCCGGCAGGCCGGCCATCCACAGGCGGCGGGCGTTGTCATCTTCCGGCACCGTGACGCCAGCGGGCACGTAGGCCAGGAAGTACAGGCTGAACTGGGCTTCGGCGAAGTCGCGCTTGTCGATCAACTGGTAGCCCAGCACGCGGGTGTAGAAGTCCAGCGAGGCGGTGGCGTCCTTGACCCGCAGCATGGTGTGGTTGAAGACGAAGCCGGTGGTCTCGGCCGCGGCCTGGGTGGTGACGCCGGGGACATCGCGCAGGGCGGGAATGGTCATGGGGGAGGTCCTTCAGACAGGGCCGTTGCCGGCCGGATGGGTGTCATTCTACGGGCCGGCAGCTGACGGCACCGCGACGTACAATGGCCGGATCGCACCGTTCCGTCCTGATGACCATTGCCCGCCATGTCGCAGCGTGAATGGGTGGCCGCCGCCATCCGCAAGATCGAAGCCGATTTCAACCGTTCCGCCGATACCCACCTGATTCCGCTGGCGCTGCCCGGGTTCGAGGGCATCGAGGTGTACCTGAAGGATGAATCGAGCCATCCCACCGGCAGCCTCAAGCACCGGCTGGCGCGTTCGCTTTTCCTGTATGCGCTGGCCAACGGCTGGCTGCGTGAAGGGCGGCCGGTGATCGAGGCCTCCAGCGGCTCCACCGCCGTTTCCGAGGCCTACTTCGCGCGCCTGCTCGGCCTGCCGTTCATCGCAGTGATGCCGGCCACGACGTCGCCGGAGAAGATTGCCGCGATCGAGTTCCACGGTGGCCGCTGCCATCTGGTCGAGCGCGCCTGCGACCTCAACTGCGATTCGGAAAAGCTGGCCCGCGAAACCGGCGGCCACTTCATGGACCAGTTCACCTATGCCGAGCGCGCTACCGACTGGCGTGCCAACAACAACATCGCCGAATCGATCTTCAAGCAGATGGCCGAGGAGCCCAGCCCGATTCCGGACTGGATCGTGTGCAGCCCTGGCACCGGCGGTACCGCAGCAACGCTCGGGCGCTACGTCAGCTATCGTCGGCATGACACCCGCATCCTGTGTGCGGACCCTGAAGTCTCGGTGTTCTACGATGGATACCAGGCTGCCCTGGCCGGCGGCAACGAGTGGCGCGGCATGACCTGCAACGGCGGTTCGCGGGTGGAAGGCATCGGCCGGCCGCGGGTGGAGTCCAGCTTCATCCCGACCAGCGTCGATGCCATGGTGAAGGTGCCCGACGCCTTGAGCCTGGCCGCGATGCGCCACGTCAGCCGCCAGCTGGGACGCCGCGTCGGTGGTTCCACCGGCACCAATTTCATCGGCGTGCTGCAGGCTGCGCAGTGGATGCGCGAGGCCGGCCGCCAAGGCAGCATCGTCAGCATTCTGTGCGACAGCGGTGATCGCTACGCGCACAGCTATTACGACCCGGCCTGGTATGTGCGGCAGGGAATCGATGTGGACGCTGCCGACGCGCAGGTAGCGGCGGCGGTGGCCGGGCAGGGCCTGCCTGGATTGCCGTGGTGCAGCCTGGAAGCACTGTAAGCCCGTCAGGCATCCGCCGGGCATGGCCCGGCGCTACCAGGACAGGTCGGCAGCGCCGGGCCATGCCCGGCGAGCGCAGCGGCGCATTGGATCGCGCTCAATACCCCGCGGCCATGAAGGCCTCCAGCACCGCATCGCGCAGGGCATCGGGCAGGGCCTCGATCTCCACGGCGCGGTCGTCCAGGTGCAGGCGCGGGTCCAGGCTGCTGGCCCGGCCCTGGGCCAGGGCCTGCAGCCACAGCAGCACGCAGATGACGAACTCGCGCTCGTGGCCCAGCCGCACCTGGCTGGCACCGCGCTCGATCACTTCGAACGGATACCATTCCTGCTCGTCGCTGAACCTGCCGCCCTGGCGCTGCAGTGCCTGCAACTGCTGGAGGTGGCGCGGCGCATCATCGCCCGCATCGCACAGCGCGGCGATCCAGGCCAGTTCAGTCGGGCTGGCCGACAGCGCCAGCGACGGTGAACGTACTGCGGATGGAGCTGGAGCCAGACCTTCCATGTGGGGCCTCCTCGATACGTTCCGCTGCGGTCTCCCCCGCGCCGCAAGCTTCAGCCGGCGGCCGTCAGGCCGACGTGAACAATGGCCCGCCGCCCCTTGTCTGTCGGCCCGGCCAACGCCATATCGATCTGGCTGCCCGCGCTGCCGGGCCCGTACCCTGGAGACCTGCCGTGACCGTTGCCAACCCCCTGCTCGATTTTTCCGGCCTGCCGCGCTTCGAGGCGATCCGCCCCGAGCATGTGGCGCCGGCGCTGGACGTGCTGCTGGCGCAGGCCGAAGCAGCGGTCAGCGCTGCCGAGCAGGTGCAGCCGGTAACCTGGCAGACCTTCGTCACCCCGCTGGACGACGCCACCGAACGCCTTTGGCGCGCCTGGGGCCTGGTGGGCCACCTGCAGGGCGTGGTCAACACGCCGGAGCTGCGTGAGGCCTACAACAGCAACCTGCCGCGGGTGACCCGCTTTGCCAGTGCGCTGGGCCAGAACCTGGCGTTGTACCGCCAGTACCAGGCGCTGGCGGCCAGCACCGAAGCGGCCGGTTTCGATGAGGCGCGCCGCAAGGTGCTGGACAACACCCTGCGTGATTTCCGCCTCGGCGGTGCTGAACTGGATGCGGACGCGCAGCAGCGTTTTTCCGCCATCAAGGAGGAACTATCGGCGCTGTCGGCGAAGTTCTCGCAGAACGTGCTCGACGCCACCGATGCGTGGTCGCTGATCGTCGAAGACCCGGCGCGCCTGGCCGGCGTGCCGGACGACGTGAAGGCTGCTGCACGCGCCGCTGCGGAAAAAGACGGCAAGGCAGGCTGGAAGCTGACCCTGCAGATGCCGTGCTACCTGCCGGTGCAGACCTGGGGCGAGGACCGCGACCTGCGCGAGATCCTGTACCGCGCCAGCGCGCAACGCGCCTCCGAGTTCGGCGACGATGCGCTGGACAACGGCGGCAACATCGATCGCATCCTTGCACTGCGTGCCGAGCTGGCCGCGCTGCTGGGCTTTGATTCCTACGCCGATTATTCGGTGGCCACCAAGATGGCCAGCGACCCCGCCGAAGTGCTGGGCTTCCTGCGTGACCTGGCGGCGCGCGCCAAGCCGTTCGCCGCCAAGGACCGCGCCGAGCTGGAGCAGTTCGCCCGCGAGCATCTCGGTATCGACAGCCTGCAGGCCTGGGATCTGGCGTTCGCCGCCGACCGCCTGAAGCAGGCGCGTTACAGCTACTCCGAGCAGGAAGTGAAGCAGTATTTCACCGAACCGAAGGTACTCGGCGGCCTGTTCTCGGTGATCGAGCAGTTGTACGGCCTTCGGGTGCAGGAAGACAGTGCGCCGGTCTGGCATGAGGACGTGCGCTTCTTCCGCCTGGTGGATGCGCAGGGCGCCCTGGTGGGCCAGTTCTACCTGGACCTGTACGCCCGCGAGGGCAAGCGCGGCGGCGCCTGGATGGATGATTGCCGCAACCGCCGCGAGCGCGCCGATGGCAGCGTGCAGACGCCGCTGGTGTACCTGGTGTGCAACTTCGGCCGGGGTGCCGATGGCAAGCCGGCAACCTTCAGCCACAATGAAGTGACCACGCTGTTCCATGAAATGGGCCATGGCCTGCATCAGCTGCTGACCCGCATCGGCGAACTGGGCGTGGCCGGCATCAACGGCGTGGAGTGGGATGCGGTGGAGCTGCCCAGCCAGTTCATGGAGAACTTCTGCTGGGAGTGGGACCACCTGCAGGGCATGACCTCGCATGTGGAAACCGGCGAGCCGCTGCCGCGCGACCTGTACGAGCGCATGCTGGCCGCACGCAACTTCCACAGTGGCATGGCCACCGTGCGCCAGTTGGAATTCGGTCTGTTCGACATGCTGCTGCACAGCCAGTTCGAGGCGGCGCAGGACAGCGTGCTGGCACTGCTTGAGCGGGTGCGTGCGGAAGTGGCGGTGAACCACCCGCCGAGCTGGAATCGCTTCCCGCACCAGTTCAGCCATATCTTCGCCGGTGGCTATGCCGCCGGTTACTACAGCTACAAGTGGGCCGAAGTATTGAGCGCCGATGCCTACGCCGCGTTCGAGGAAGCACCGCAGGCGCTGGCCGCAACCGGCGCGCGTTTCCGCGACGAGGTGCTGTCGCGCGGCGGCAGTCGCCCGGCCGCCGAGAACTTCAAGGCCTTCCGCGGCCGTGCGCCGCAGATCGACGCGCTGCTGCGCCATTCGGGCATGGCGTAAGCAGATTGCCGCCATCCACGCATGGCGTGGATCTACCGGAATGCTCCGGCATGGCGTAAACGCAAAAAAGGGCAGCGCTCCGGTAGCGCCGGGCCATGCCCGGCGAGCACGTAGCGCGGCGTAGGAAAGCCGCCGGGCATGGCCCGGCGCTACCGGGGCGTCCCGCTTTCACTCGGCGTAGATCATCTTCCGGGTCATGCCGCCGTCGACGATGAAGTCCTGGCCGGTGCTGAAGCCGGACAACGAGGACAGCAGGTACACCGCCAGTGCGCCGATGTCCTCGGGTTCGCCAACGCGGCCAACCGGATGCTGGGCGTGGTCGGTGGCCGAGTACTGCGGCACGTGCCGGCGTGCCGGCGCCTGCCAGGCATCGGTGCTGATCCAGCCGGGGCTGATGCTGTTCACCCGCACCGCCGGTCCCGCACTGATGGCCAGTGCATGGGTGAAGGCCACCAGCCCGCCCTTGGCCGCAGCGTAGGCTTCGCTGTGCGCCTCGGACTGCCAGGCGCGCGTCGATGCGATGTTGATGATCGCGCCTGCGTCGGCCGACAACGCCGGCAATGCGTGCTTGCTGCACAGGAACGCGCCATGCAGCGATGACAGCCGGCGCTGCCATTCTTCCCAGTCCATGTCCTGCAGCAGGGTGCCGTGCGGCCCGGCGATGCCGGCATTGTTGACCAGGCCGTCGATGCGCCCGAAGCGTTGCAGGGCCGCCGCGATGAAGTCGCGCACGCTGCTTTCGTCGGTGATGTCCAGCCGCTGGAACGCGGCATCATCGCCGCGCTGCCATTCGGCCAGGCAGGCCTGGCCCGCCTCTACGTCCAGATCGCCGATCAGCACACGGCCGCCGGCCCCGAGCACCGCCTGGGCGATGCCGCGGCCGATGCCGTTGGCACCGCCGGTGACCAGCACCACCCTGCCGTGCAGCGGCGCAGCCGGCCAGGTGGCAATCGGCGGCACCGTGCTCATGACAGGTCATCGCCGCGCAGGCGACGGTGCCAGCCCTCGACACCGATCCGGTCCAGGGTCTGGATGTTGCGCTCGACGATCACGTCCGGGTCCGGGTAGACATCCACCGCGCGTGCCACGCTGTCTTCGCGCAGCAGGTGCAGGGTGGGGTAGGGCGCGCGGTTGGTGTAGTTGCTGGCGTCATCGGCGGCGACGCCATCGAACTGGTAGTCCGGATGGAAGCTGGCCACCTGCAGGATGCCCTGCAGGTCCAGCGCCTCGATCGCCGCATCGGCGTTGTCGAGGAAGTCGTTGTAGTCGAGGAAGTCGGTCAGTACCTGCGGATGCACGATCAGGGTCGTATCGATCTGCTCGGCCGGCGTGTCGCGCAGCAGCACCAGTTCCTCGGCCAGTTCTTCCACCAGGGCTTCGGGTGTGGTCGCGTCGCTCAGCACGATGCGGACCTGGTCCTTCACGTACACCGCCTTGGCGAACGGGCACAGGTTCAGGCCGATGACGATGCGCTCCAGCCACAGGCGGGTGGCGGCGATCGGGTCATCGGTGGGCAGGGGGGTGTCGGTCATGGCGGGCGCATCGGCTGGCGGGGGTGGCCATTGTAGGCGGGCCGCTGCAGGGGCGCCGTTCACTGTGCAGGAACTGGACAACGGCGATGCTGGAAATTCCCATCGATTCAATCCCTTGCCGATATCACGCCAATGGCCGATTGCCGACGCTGCGGGCCAAGCGTGCAATGGCGGCACGACACAGGAGGACTTTTCATGACTGCATCTTCCCCATGGCTGCCGGACGCACTCTGGTCAGGCGCCTTCTTCGACGGTCAATGGAGCGCCGCTGCACAGCGCCAGCCGGTGATCGAGCCCGCCACCGGGCACTCGCTTGGCGAGATCGGCCTGGCCGATGCGGCGCAGGTCGCACGTTCGGCGGCCGCGGCGGCGCAGGCACAACAGGTATGGGCGGCAGCGCCGTACGAACGGCGCGCCGAGGTGCTGCGCAAGGCTGCACGCCTGGCCGAAGAAAACATCGATACGCTGGTCGACTGGCTGGTCCGCGAAAGTGGCTCCACCCGCCTGAAGGCCGGTTTCGAGGCCAAGGTGACCATCAAGGCGCTGCATGAGGCCGCCGCGCTGCCTTCGCGCAGCGTGGGTGAGATCCTGCCGTCCGAGCCTGGGCGGCTGAACCTGGCGCGGCGCCGTCCGCTGGGTGTGGTGGGGGTGATCTCTCCGTTCAATTTCCCGCTGTACCTGGCGATGCGCGCGGTGGCGCCGGCGATCGCGCTCGGCAATGCCGTGGTGCTCAAGCCGGACCCGCGCACGGCGGTGTGTGGTGGTGCGGTGATCGCACGCCTGTTCGAGCAGGCTGGTCTTCCGCAGGGTGTGCTGCAGATGTTGCCCGGCGACGGCGCCGCCGGTGCCGCGCTGACCAGCGACCCGCATGTGGCGATGATCCAGTTCACCGGCTCGACGGCGGCCGGACGCAAGGTTGGCGAAGCCGCCGGCAAGCACCTGAAAAAGGTGTCGCTGGAGCTGGGCGGCAAGAACGCGCTGATCATCCTTGACGATGCGGATCTCGACCTGGCCGTGGCCAACACCGCCTGGGGCGTGTACCTGCACCAGGGCCAGATCTGCATGGCCACCGGCCGTGTGCTGGTACAGCGCAGCATCCACCAGGCCTTCCTGCAGAAGCTGGTGGCCAAGGCGAAGTCGCTGAAGGTGGGTGACCCGGCACGCGAGGATGTTGCGCTGGGTCCACTGATCAATGCCGCGCAACGCGACCATGCAGCGCGTGTGGTCGACGACGCGGTGAAGGCGGGTGCCACGCTTGAAACCGGCGGCACCCACCAGGACCTGTTCTTCGCACCCACCGTGCTCGGCAACGTCAGTGTCGACAATCCGGCGTTCAACGAAGAGATCTTCGCGCCGGTAGCGGTGGTGGTGCCGTTCGATGACGACGACGAAGCCGTGCGCCTGGCCAATGACAGCGAGTACGGCCTGTCGATGGCGATCGTCTCCCGCAATGTCGGCCGCGCGCTGAAGCTGGGCGAGCGCCTGCGCACCGGTCTGCTGCACATCAACGACCAGACCGTGAACGACGATGTCATCAATCCCTTCGGCGGGGTAGGGGCGTCCGGCAACGGCACCAGCATCGGCGGCCCGTCCAACGTGGAGGAATTCACCCAGTGGCAATGGATGACGGTCAAGGGCGAAGCCCCGGCCTATCCCATCTGATCGAGGAGAACGCAACGATGAGCAGCAACAGTGGATCGCGTGACATCACCGCAGCGGTGGTGCGCGGCAAGGAACAGCCCTTTGTCATCGAGCAGGCGCGCCTGCGCGGCCCGCAGGACGACGAAGTGCTGGTGAAGATCGTAGCGACCGGCCTGTGCCATACCGATCTGATCGTGCGCGACCAGTACTATCCGGTGCCGCTGCCGGCGGTGCTGGGCCATGAGGGTGCGGGCATCGTCGAAGCGGTCGGCCCCAATGTGCGCGAACTGAAGGCCGGCGACCATGTCGTGCTGACCTACGGCCAATGCGGCCACTGCAATCCCTGTCGTGGTGGCCACGGTGCGTACTGCCGCGATTTCTTCGCGCTGAATTTCGGTGGTGATGATGGCCACGGCCATACCGCCATCACCGATGCACAGGGCCAACCGCTGCACGATCACTTCTTTGCGCAGTCGTCGTTCGCCACGTTTGCGCTGGCGCGCGAGATCAATGCGATCAAGGTGCCTGACGATGCGCCGCTGGAGCTGCTCGGTCCGCTGGGCTGCGGCATCCAGACCGGTGCAGGTGCGGTGCTCAACTCGCTGCAGGTGCGATCAGGCAGCAGCTTCGCCAGCTATGGCGCCGGTGCGGTCGGCCTGAGTGCGGTGATGGCGGCCAAGGTCGCCGGTGCCACCACCATCATCGCCATCGACGTGGTGCCCTCGCGGTTGCAGCTGGCCATGGAGCTGGGCGCCACCCATGTGGTCAACAGCCGCGAGACCGACGTGATCGAGGCGGTGCGCGCGATCACCGGTGGTGGCGCCGATTTCGCGCTGGAATCGACCGGTCGCCCGGAAGTGCTGTCAGCCGGCATCGAAGCGCTCGGCGGGCTTGGCATGATGGGCGTGGTCGGTGCGCCGAAGCTGGGCACCACTGCCAGTTTCGATGTGAACAACCTGCTGCTGGGTGGCCGCAGCATCCGTGGCATTGTCGAGGGCGACAGCGTGCCGCAGGTGTTCATTCCGCAGCTGGTGACGCTGTACCAGCAGGGGCGCTTCCCGTTCGACAGGCTGGTGAAGTTCTATCCGCTGGAGCAGATCAACCAGGCGGCCGAGGACAGCACGCGGGGGATTACGCTGAAGCCGATTCTGCGGATCGCGGCGTGAGGTGAGGGTGGGGTGGGTTTGCAGGGCTGCGCCCTGCACCTGCCGAATCAACGGCAACGGCAACGGCAACGTCAACGTCAACGTCAACGGCAAAAGCGGGCATTCCGTGGGATGGCGGGGTGGGGCCGGTTGCGGGGGACGCTGCAAGTACGTCCATGTAAGCTCGGTCGCCGCTTGCTCGTGTGCGCTGTCCTGCGCACACGGCAAGGCCCGGGTTGGGCGTCCTGCCCAACCCGCCCGAGGCATGCCTCGGGCCCATGCGGCTCACGCCCCCGCAACCGGACCCACCCCGCCTTCGACAGGTTCCCGCTGCTGTTGGTGGGTGCTGACCGTTGGTCGGCACGCGGCTGTTGGTGGGTGTCGACCTTGGTCGACGCGTAGATCCACGCCATGCGTGGATGAATGCCCGACGAAAATGGAAACGCTCCGTTGTTGGCATGTAACGCGGTCATGGCGTGTGCGGGTGTACGCTGCATGCATGATGGCCACGACAGTCGGGCAACAGCAGCTGGTGGCGGCTCGGGCCGCCTTCGCCGAGGGCGACGTGCAGTCGCTGGCGATGCTGCCCTTGCCGTTGCAGCAGTCCTGGCAGCGCTCGCATGCGGCGGGTGTGCGCCCCGGGCAGGAGCCGTATTACCCGCCGTTGCAGGGCAATGGACACCGCTTGGAGTCCCGCGATGACCGCCGCCTGGCGCGTTGCGTGCAGCCGGAACTGGAGCAGTTGTGGGCCGCGTTTGGTGCGCGTGGATGGACGATGTTCTGCGCCAACCGCGACGGCATGGTGATCGTGCATCGCGCCCATGGCCTGGAAGATGCAGCGCTGCTGCGGCCGATCCAGGTGGGCCGGCGGCTGGGCGAGGCCGAGATCGGCACCACCGCGCCTGCGGTCAGCCTGGCCGACGACCTGCCCGCGCTGGTACGCGGCAATGAACACTATCTGCAGCGGTTCGCCCCCGTGTTCTGCCTGAGTGAGCCGCTGCATGACCTGCAGGGGCAGGTCTGCGGTGCGATCGACATCACTGGGCTGGGGGAACGCGATCCGGCGTTGCTGCAGGGCTATTTCCGGCAGGCAGCGCTGGCCATCGAGAACCGCTTGATCCACACGCTCAGCGATGTGCATCTGCTGGCGGTGCAGCATGATCTGCGCTGGTTGGCATCACCGCTGCAGGGCCTATTGGCGGTGCAGGAAGACGGCCAGTTGCTTTGCGCCAATCGTGTCGCCCGGCGCCTGCTCGGCCTGCCGCGGCGTGGGCCGCTGCCGCTGATTTCGCTGGACACGCTGTTTGCCGGCGCCAGCGCAGCACAGCGACGTCGACTGCTGCAGCCCGGCCCTGCGCATCGGGTGCGACTGGGCGAGGGCAGTGCGGTCCATCTGCAGCATCTGCAGGCACCGCGCGCCGCACGGACACGTTCACCGGCGAGGGCCGCAGCGCCCATGCAGGCGGCACCATTGCGTGACCAGCAGCGCGATGCGGCAAGGCGAGCTGCCCATACCGCCGACGGCAACCTCAGCCTCGCCGCACGCCAGCTCGGCATCTCGCGGACAACGCTGTACAAACTGCTGCGCGAGTGAGGCCGGCCACCGAGGCCGGCGCTACATCGCGGTGTCGATCAATCGCGGAAGTTGTTGAACTGCAGCGGCAGTTCGAACTTGCCGGCTTTCAGCGCGGCGATGGCATCCTGCAGGTCGTCGCGCTTTTTGCCCATCACCCGCAGCTTGTCGCCGTTGATCTGGGTTTCCACCTTCAGCTTGGCTTCCTTCAGCGTCGCCGCGATCTTCTTGGCGATCTTCTGCTCGATGCCCTGCTTGACAGTGATCTTCTGCCGGGCCTGGGCCAGGTTGGTTTCCACGTCGCCGAATTCCAGGCTGAGCACGTCGATGCCGCGGGCGGCCAGGCGAGCGCGCAGGATGTCGTTCATCTGCTTGAGCTGGAACTCGGTCGGTGCGGACTGGGTGATCACTTCACCCTCGCGCTCGAACTTGGCGTCCACGCCCTTGAAGTCGAAACGGGTGGCAAGCTCGCGGTTGGCCTGGTCGATGGCGTTGGTCAGCTCGTGGGTGTCGACTTCGGACACGACGTCGAAGGAAGGCATGGGCGTTACTCCGCAGAAATCAGTGGCGGCCATTCTATCGCGCCGGTCGCGGCGGCAACGCCCGTGGTCGGCGATAATGGGCCATGAACGTGCAACGCTCCCCTTCGCGCGCCGTGGCCTGGATGGTCGCCGCTGTCGCCTGTTTCTCGCTGATGGACGCCGGCATGAAGCAGCTCTCGGCCGGCTATCCCTCGCTGCAGGTCACCTTCCTGCGTGGCGCGGCGTCGCTGCCCTTCGTGCTGGTCTGGGTGCTGGCCAGTGCCGGGCCACGCTCGCTGATCCCGCGCCGCTGGGGGCTGCACCTGCTGCGCGGCGGGCTGGGCATGGCGATGATCGGCTGCTTCGTGTTCGCCCTGCGCGACCTGCCGCTGTCCACCGCCTACACCATTTATTTCGTCGCGCCGCTGCTGATTGCCGCACTGTCGGTGCCGCTGCTGGGCGAGCGGGTCGGGCCGCGGCGCTGGGTCGCCATCGGCATCGGCCTGGTCGGCGTGCTGGTGGTGCTGCGGCCGGGCGTGGGCGGTTTCATCTCGGTGCCGGGCCTGATGGTGCTGGCCGCCGCCACCGCCTATGCCATCGCCGCGATCACCGTCAGCCTGTTGACCCGCACCGATACCTCGCAGTCGATGGTGGTCTGGTTCCTGGTCATCATGGCCATCGGCGCCGGGCTGCTGGCTATCCCCGGCTGGGTGCCGCTGCAGATGGCGCATGCGCCGTTGATCGCCGGCATGGGCCTGGCCGGGGCGCTGGGCCAGATCGCGCTGACCAAGGCCTTCCAGCTGGGTGAGGCATCGATGATCGCACCGCTCGAATACAGCGGCCTGGTCTGGGTAATCGGCTGGGACCTGGCCTTCTGGGGGCAGCTGCCGGATGGCTACACCTGGGCGGGCGCGGCAATCATCGTCGCCTCGGGCCTGTACCTGCTGCACCGCGAACGGGTGAACCGGCAGGAGCCGCCGAAGCCGTTGGACCATCCCTGAACCGATCTGGCAGGGGAAGGGGCTCTGACCGCCGCCGATGTGCCGATGCGGGCGCCTTAGAACCAAAAGGAATAACATTCTGGCCCATGGCGCGGGCGCGCGAGCGCCGGCGCTGGTAGGCTGCACGCCCCCTTCCATCGCCCTTCCGGTGAGCTGATCCCGTGATCGAGTTCCAGCGCCTGCACAAATCCTATGCCGTTGCCGGCCGCGCAGTCAGCGCGCTGCAGCCGCTGGACCTGACCATCGAGGCCGGCGAGGTATTCGGCATCATCGGTCATTCCGGTGCGGGCAAATCGACGCTGATCCGCATGATCAACCGCCTGGAGGAGCCCAGTGGTGGCCGCCTGCTGATCGCCGGCGAAGACGTCACCGCGCTTGATCCGGAAGGCCTGCGCGCGCTGCGTCGGCGCATCGGCATGATCTTCCAGCACTTCAACCTGCTGTCCTCGCGCACGGTGGCCGGCAACGTCGCCTTCCCGCTGGAGCTGGCCGGTACGCCGAAGGCCGAGATCGATGCCCGCGTGGCCGAACTGCTGCAGACCGTGGGCCTGCAGGCGCATGCCGACAAGTACCCGGCGCAGCTGTCGGGCGGCCAGAAGCAGCGCGTGGGCATCGCCCGTGCGCTGGCCACCCGCCCGCAGATCCTGCTGTGCGACGAGGCCACCAGCGCGCTCGATCCGCAGACCACGGCGTCGGTGCTGGCACTGCTGTCGAAGATCAACCGCGAACTGGGCCTGACCATCGTGCTGATCACCCACGAGATGGACGTGATCCGTCGCGTCTGCGACCGCGTGGCCGTGCTTGATGCCGGCCAGCTGGTCGAGACCGGCCCGGTAACGAAGGTGTTCCTGCACCCGCAGCACCCGACCACCCGCCGTTTCGTCAGCGAATCGGAGCAGGTGGACGAGGGCACCCTGCACCGCGATTTCGACGCGGTCGGTGGCCGTGTCGTGCGCCTGACCTTCCTTGGCGCCGACACCTACGAACCCCTGCTCGGCAGCGTCGCGCGGCAGACCGGGGTCGACTACAACATCCTGTCCGGCCGTATCGACCGGATCAAGGACACCCCGTATGGCCAGCTGATCGTCGCCCTGGTGGGCGGTGACCAGTCCGCCGCGCAGGCCGCATTCGTGGCCGCCGGCGTGCATGTTGAGGAACTGCGTCGATGATCATCGCCACCGCCGGCGGCTTCTTCCGTCACCTGGATGCAGGCAAGTGGGCCGACATCGGCCAGGCCACCATCGACACCCTGCTGATGCTGGCCGGTTCGCTGCCGCTGACCCTGGCCATCGGCCTGCCGCTGGGCGTGCTGCTGTACCTGTTCGGTGCGCCACAGCTGAAACGCCGGCCGGTTGCCTACGGCGTGCTGGCGCTGGTGGTGAACCTGCTGCGCTCGGTGCCCTTCATCATCCTGATGATCGTGCTGATCCCCGTCACCCTGTTCATGATGGGCACCTCGCTGGGCGTGCGTGGCGCGATCGTGCCGCTGGTCATCGGCGCTGCGCCGTTCTATGCGCGGCTGGTGGAAACCGCGCTGCGTGAAGTGGACCGCGGGGTGATCGAGGCGACCCAGGCAATGGGTGCCACCACCTGGCAGCTGGTCACCCGCGTGCTGCTGCCCGAAGCACGGCCGGGCCTGATTGCCGGTGCCACGGTGACCACCGTGGCCCTGATCGGCTTCACCGCGATGGGCGGTGCGATCGGTTCCGGTGGCCTGGGCGACCTGGCCTTCCGCGACGGCTACCAGCGCTCGCACACCGACGTGGCGCTGGTCACGGTGGTCCTGCTGCTGGTGCTGGTGCAGCTGCTGCAGATGCTGGGCGACCGCCTGGTCGCGCATTACAGCCGCAGATAGCAGAATGCCGGGCGGCGCCCGGCATCGTTCAGGGTGGTGCCGGTCGCTGGCCGGCAGCTTCATGTCTGGTAGTGCCGGCCGCTGGCCGGCAACCTCATGAACGCGGGAAGCACCGTGCAGTTGCCGGCCAGCGGCCGGCACTACCGCCGTGTGCAGTCAACGCACGTTCGGTACTTCGTAGCCCAGCTTGCCCACCTGCTCGGCGTGCTGCGGCACGCGCTTGAGCTTGTCGGTGTTGACCCCGTACTCGTCACGCAGGCGTTCGGCCAGGTCCTTGTACAGGGCCTTGTCCATGTCAGGCGTGCGCGCGAAGATCCAGGCCATCTCGCGGCCCGGGTAGCCGATCAGCGCCCAGGAATAGTCCGGCGCTACTTCCAGTACCCGCGAGTGGGTCGGCACGACCCGGTAGAACCAGGTGCGCCAGCCGTGGTTGCCACTGTCGGGATCGACGCTGGCGCGCGCACGGATTTCCTGCAGCGGTTCACCGAAACCATCGCGGTAGCGATAGGTGATGGCGACTTTGTGGTCCTCGCGCAGCTCGTACTGGTTGACGCTGGCGACGTGGCCGCGCTCGATGAAGTTCGGCACGCGGCCGATCACGTACCAGGTCCCCATGAAGCGCTGCAGGTCGATCACCCCATCTGCAGAGGCTTCCGCGGCGCTGTTGCGGGACGAGGGTGGGGAATTGGCAGCCACTGCCGGACCGCCCAGGGACAGGGCCAGCAACACAGCGCAGAGCGGGCGGATCGAGGTCATGCGGGAGCGGGCTCCAGTGGGCTTGCCCGCGCATGGTCACTGTGTGCACGCCATCCGTCAATGGTGTCGCAGCCGGTGAGAAGCCCCGCAGCCAAGCTGACCGCCATCGACCACCGGAGAATCCGCATGCGCACACGTCCCCGCCACCGCCTGCCAACTGAACGCGTCAGCGAACGCGCCGATCCGCGCCTGTTGCGGGTGGTGCCGCAGCTCGCCCTCGCTGGCCTGGCCGTGGTGCTGGCGTGGCCGGCCGCGCGCGGCAGCAGTGCCTGGCTGGGCTGGTTGCCGCTGTGGCTGGTCGGCATGCCGTTGGCGGCCTGGTGGGCACTGCTGCGCTGCCCGTTGCCAACGCTGGCCGCGTTCCGCTCGCTGCGACGCGACCATGGGCAGGCCCGGCGGCGCTCCCCCACACGTACGCGCAAGGCGCACACCGCCACGGCCTGACCTTCGACACGGGGGCGGCCCCGGTGATCCATGCTAGCGTTCCACGGCTAATGACTGCCTGGAGCTGCAATGTCACGATTCGCTTCCGCCTGCCTGCTGGCCGGCATGATGACCGCTGCCTCGGTGGGTACCGCCGTGGCCGCTGAAGACACCGACCGTTACGCCTGGCTGGAGGACGTCACCGGCGACAAGCCGTTGTCCTGGGTCAAGGAACAGAACGCCAAGTCCGAGGCGCGCCTGGCGCAGACCCCGGCCTTCAAGCAGATGGAGAGCAGCATCCGCGAGGTGCTCGACTCGGACGCCAAGATTCCCGGCGTGCAGAAGATCGGCGATTACTACTACAACTTCTGGAAGGACAAGCAGCACGAGCGCGGCCTGTGGCGTCGCACCACCCTGGCCGAGTACCGCAAGGCCTCGCCGACCTGGGAAACCGTGCTCGACCTGGATGCGCTGAACAAGGCCGAGAACGAGAACTGGGTCTGGCACGGCGCCGACTGCCTGCGTCCGGACTACAGCCGCTGCCTGATCGCGCTGTCGCGCGGTGGTGCGGACGCCGATGTCACCCGCGAGTTCGACCTGACCAGCAAGAGCTGGATCAAGGACGGCTTCTTCCGTCCCGAATCGAAGGGCGGCCTGAGCTGGATCGACCGCGACACCGTGTTCGTCTACACCGATTTCGGCAGCGGCTCGATGACCACCTCCGGTTACCCGCGCGTGGCCAAGCTGTGGAAGCGTGGCACGCCGATGTCCGCCGCCAGCCTGGTCTACGAAGGCAAGCCGGAAGACATGTACATCGCGGCGATGCACGATGACACCCCGGGCTTCGAGCGCAACCTGGTCAGCCGTACGCTGGCCTTCTACAACAACGAGATCTACCTGCGCGGCGACGATGGCAAGCTGACCAGGATCGATGCGCCGAACTCGGCCGAGAAGGGCCTGCACAAGCAGTGGCTGACCCTGGAACTGCGCGACCCGTGGACCGTGGGTGGCAAGACCTACGCCTCCGGCGCACTGCTGGTGACCAAGCTGGATGATTTCCTGGCCGGCAAGCGTGACTTCGAGGTGCTGTTCACCCCGACCGCGACCACCTCGCTGGCCAGTGCCTCGTGGACCAAGAACCACTTGGTGCTGAACGTGCTGGACGACGTCAAGAACCGCCTGTCGGTGCTGACTCCGACCGCCAAGGGCTGGCAGAAGAGCGATTTCGTCGGCGCGCCGGCCTTCGGCACCCTGGGCGTCAGTGCGGTCGACAGCAATGACAGCGATGCGGTGTGGCTGACCGCCACCGACTACCTGACCCCGACCACCCTGGCCATCGCCGACATCGGCAAGGCGCCGGAAGTGCTCAAGACCATGCCGGCGTTCTTCGATGCCGACGGCAAGGTGATCGAGCAGCATTTCGCCACCAGCAAGGACGGTACCCGCGTGCCGTACTTCGTGGTGCACGACAAGGCGATGAAGCTCGACGGCTCCAACCCGACCCTGCTGTACGGCTACGGTGGTTTCGAGATTTCGCTGACCCCGTCGTACTCGGGCGGCATGGGCCGCGCCTGGCTGGAAAAGGGCGGCGTGTACGTGGTCGCCAACATCCGTGGTGGTGGCGAGTACGGCCCGCGCTGGCACCAGGCGGCGCTGAAGCAGAACCGTCACAAGGCCTATGAAGACATGGCCGCGGTTGCCCAGGACCTGGTCACCCGCAGGATCACTTCTGCCAAGCACCTGGGCGTGCAGGGCGGCAGCAACGGTGGCCTGCTCACCGGCAACATGCTGACCCAGTACCCTGAGTTGTTCGGTGCGGTGGTGGTGCAGGTTCCGCTGCTGGACATGAAGCGTTACAGCCACCTGCTGGCCGGCGCGTCGTGGATGGCCGAGTACGGCAACCCGGACACCAGCGACTGGGAGTTCATCAGGACCT
This sequence comes from Stenotrophomonas sp. SI-NJAU-1, assembly GCF_020883215.1. Taxonomy (NCBI): domain Bacteria; kingdom Pseudomonadati; phylum Pseudomonadota; class Gammaproteobacteria; order Lysobacterales; family Lysobacteraceae; genus Stenotrophomonas; species Stenotrophomonas sp. SI-NJAU-1. The sequence goes on along the minus strand of NZ_CP086598.1, from coordinate 3,808,169 downwards.
TCTCGCCGTACCACCTGTTCGACGCGAAGAAGAGCTACCCGCCGGTGCTGTTCACCACCTCCACCCGCGATGACCGCGTGCATCCGGGCCACGCCCGCAAGATGGCCGCGAAGATGATCGATGCCGGCAAGGACGTGACCTACTACGAGAACATCGAAGGCGGTCATGGCGGTGCAGCCAACAACGCGCAGGCCGCGCACATGTCCGCACTGGCCTACAGCTTCCTGTGGGAGCGGTTGGGCGGTAAATGATGAAATGAAAAACGCCGCCCTTGGGCGGCGTTTTTCGTTGGGTACTCGTTGAACGGTAGCGCCGGGCCATGCCCGGCGGCTCCTTTGCCGCGTCGCGCGGCAAAAATCCGCCGGGCACGGCCCGGCGCTACCGGAAATGTTTCAACCCGCGCGCGATACGCTCCACCGCTTCCTGCAGCCGCGGCACTTCCTGGGTATAGGCCAGGCGCACGTGCTGGTTCGATCGATGGAAGCCGAAATCCAGGCCCGGGGTGAACGCCACATGCTCGGTCTCCAGGAAGTGCGCACAGAATGCCTGCGCGTCATCGGTGAACGCGCTGACGTCGGCGTACAGGTAGAACGCACCCTTCGGTTCCACTTCGATGCGGAAGCCAAGCTCGCGCAGGGCCGGCAGCAGGAAGTCGCGGCGCTGCTGGAAGGCCTGGCGGCGCTGCTCGAAGATCGCCATCGCCTCGTCGCTGAAACAGGCAAGGGCCGCGTGCTGGGCGATGCTCGAAGCGCTGATGTACAGGTTCTGCGCCAGCTTCTCCAGGTCGGGTACCGCCGCCGGTGGCGCCACCAGCCAGCCCAGTCGCCAGCCGGTCATGCCGAAGTACTTGGAGAAACTGTTCAGCACGAACGCGCTGTCATCGACCTGCAGCACGCTCGCTGCATCCAGGCCGTAGGTCAGGCCGTGATAGATCTCGTCGACCACCAGGTGGCCGCCGCGCGCATGCAGCGAAGCCGAGAGGGCCGCCAGTTCATCGGCTGACAGCACTGTGCCGGTGGGATTGGCCGGCGACGCCACCAGCGCGCCGACGCTGTCGGCGTTCCAGTGCTGCTGCACCAGCGAAGGGGTCAACTGGTAGGCCGTTTCCGGGCCGACCGGAACGAGCTGCGCGCCGCCTTCCACCAGCCGCAGGAAGTGGCGGTTGCACGGATAACCGGGATCGGCCAGCAGCCAGTGGCGGCCGGGGTCGACCAGCAGGCTGCTGGCCAGCAGCAGCGCGCCGGAGCCGCCGGGCGTGACCAGGATGCGTTCGGGGTCGATATCCAGGCCGTAATGACTGCGATAGAAACCGCTGATCGCCTGGCGCAGGGCGGGCAGGCCGTGCGCGGCGGTGTAGCGGGTGTGGCCGGCGGCCAGCGCCGCCTGGCCGGCACGCACGACCGGCTCGGCGGTGGTGAAGTCCGGTTCGCCGATCTCCAGATGAATCACATCGTGACCGGCCTGTTCCAGCGCCTGTGCGCGGGCCAGCAGGGACATCACATGGAAGGGAGCGATTTCGTGGCTGCGCCGGCTGTAGCCCGGCGTGTGGGGCAGGGTACTCATGCCCCACATGGTACGCCGGGTGTCCCGGTAGTGCCGGCCGCTGGGCAACCTCGGGATGAACAGTCTGCTGCGGTTGCCGGCCAGCGGCCGGCACTACCCCCGCGCGTCCATGACGATCCGCAGGGTTGCCCGCAGCCCCCCTGCCACCCAGACTCAGGCGCAAGGACGCCATTGCATTGCCGATCAAGGAGCCTTATTTCATGAAATCCACTCTCTGCCTGTTGCTTGCGAGCCTGATGACCAGCACCGCTACCGCCGCCACCCCGCCCGTTCCGCCGGATGTTGAGAAGCGTCCGCACGTGGTCAAGGCGCCGTTCGGCGCCACCCGCAACGATGACTACTACTGGCTGCGCGACGACAAGCGCGAGGACAAGGCCATGCTGGCCTACCTGCAGGCCGAGAACGCCTATGCCGACCAGCTGCTGGCACCGCTGAAGCCGCTGGAGGATGCGCTGTACGGCGAGATCGTCGGCCGCATCAAGCAGGACGATGCCAGCGTGCCGGCGCGCGAGCGCGGCTACTGGTACTACAGCCGCTACGAGACCGGCCAGGACTATCCCATCCATGCGCGCCGCAAGGCCAGCATGGACGCGCCGGAAGAGGTCCTGCTCAACGTCAACACGATGGCTGCCGGCAAGGGCTATTTCAACGTCGGCTCGATGGAGGTCAGCCAGGACAACCAGCTGCTGGCCTGGGCGGATGATGACGTGGGCCGCCGCCAGTACGTCATCCGCTTCAAGGACCTGCGCACCGGCGCGGTGCTGCCGGATACGATCACCGGCACCTCGGGCGATCTGGTCTGGGCCGATGACAACCGCACCGTGCTGTATGTCGAGAACGATCCGGAAACCCTGCTGACCGTGCGGGTGAAGAAGCACGTGCTGGGCACCCCGGCCAGCACCGACACCGTCGTCTACGAAGAGAAGGACGACAGCTTCTACATGGGCATCGGCCGCACCCGCGACGATCGCTTCATCACCATCGGCGTGCACAGCACCGTGTCCTCCGAAGAGCGCTACGCGCCGGCCAGCGACCCGACCACGTTCACCGTGCTTGCCCCGCGCCAGCGCGACGTGGAGTACGACGCCGACCACCATGACGGCCGCTGGGTGATCCGCACCAACGATGGCGCGAAGAACTTCAAGCTGGTGACCGCACCGACCGATGCCACCTCGCGTGCGCAGTGGAAGGACTGGATCGCCCATGACGATGCGGTGTTCATCGAAGGCTTCGAACTGTTCGATACCTACACCGCCATCGCCGAACGTTCCGAGGGCTTGGAGCGCGTGCGCCTGCTGTTCAAGGACGGCCGCACCGATTACGTGAAGGCCGACGAGCCGGCCTATTCGATGGGCCTGGGCGACAACACCGAGGCTGACACCACGTGGCTGCGCTACGTGTACACCTCGATGACCACGCCGACCACGGTGTACGAACTGAACACCGCCACCGGCGAGCGCCGCCAGCTGAAGCAGCAGCCGGTGATCGGCTATGACGCCTCGAAGTACGAGACCGACCGGGTGTGGATCACCGCGCGCGACGGGGTGAAGGTGCCGGTGTCGCTGGTCTATCGCAAGGGCTACAGGAAGGATGGCACCGGCGCGCTGTTCCAGTACGCCTACGGCAGCTACGGCATGTCGATGGACCCCTACTTCAACCAGACGGCGGTGAGCCTGCTCGACCGTGGCGTGGTGTACGCCATCGCCCACATCCGCGGTGGCCAGGAAATGGGCCGCGACTGGTACGAGAACGGCAAGCTGCTGCACAAGCAGAACACCTTCAACGACTTCATCGACGTCACCCGTGGCCTGGTGGCACAGGGCTGGGCGGCGAAGGATCGTGTCGCCGCGTCCGGTGGCAGCGCCGGTGGCCTGCTGATGGGCGCCATTGCCAACCAGGCGCCGCAGGACTACCGCGTGCTGGTGGCCCAGGTGCCGTTCGTGGACGTGGTCACCACCATGCTCGACCCGACCATCCCGCTGACCACCAACGAGTATGACGAGTGGGGCAACCCCGAGCAGAAGCCGTACTACGAGTACATGCTGTCCTACTCGCCCTACGACAACGTGAAAAAGCAGGCCTATCCGTCGCTGTTCGTGGGGACCGGCCTGTGGGATTCACAGGTGCAGTACTGGGAACCGGCCAAGTGGGTGGCCAAGCTGCGTGATGACAACACCAGCCCCTTCCCGATCCTGTTCCGCACCAACATGGAAGCCGGCCACGGCGGCAAGTCCGGGCGCTTCCAGCGTTACCGCGAACTGTCCGAGTCGTATGCGTTCGTGCTGCAGCAGTTGGGCATCGAAACGCCCGCGGCCGGTGCTGCGACGGAATGACGCATCGTGGCGGCGGTGATATCGCCGCCGCCACCTGCGCTCGGTATCCTTGCGCGATGCGCACGCCCGAACCGCCCGCCACCAAGGATCTGCCAACGCCCGCCCGGCCGGTGCGGTTCCGTTGGGCGTGGTGGCTGCTGGCCTACGCCAGCCTGGGCACCGGCATCGTCGGCATCTTCGTGCCGGGGCTGCCTACCACCGTATTCATCCTGATCTCGGCCTGGGCCGCCTCGCGCGGCTCCGAGCGCCTGCACGCCTGGCTGCTGCAGCACCCGCGCTTCGGCCCGGCCATCACCAACTGGCAGGCCCACGGTGCGGTCAGCCGCTACGGCAAATGGATGGCCACGATCACCATGGCGGTGTGCGCCGGCATCATGCTGTGGTGCGTACCGGTGGCCTGGGTGAAGTGGTTCTCCATCGGCAGCATGACCGTGGTGGCGATCTGGCTGTGGACCCGGCCGCTGCCGCCGGCCGATTGATCTCTCCCGCCGGGCATGGCCCGGCGCTACCAGGGGCCGGGTTGCGGCAGCGCCGGGCCATGCCCGGCGGATGCGTGGCGCGGCACCCTGCACCAACCGCTCAGCCGCCAATGGCTATACTCGGGGCATGAACATCCCCCATCGCAATGTCATCCTGATTCCGCTGGCAGCGGCCTCGCTGCTGTTCCTCGCCGCATGCGGCAACAAGGGCCCGCTGGTGCTGCCGCAGAAGCCGGTGCCGGTGGAAGAAACCGTCGAACCGGCCACCGATACCGACACCACGCCCGCTGCCACCCAGGACCCCCGCGACGGCAGTCCGTCGGTGACCCCGGACCCGGTCAAGAAGGTGGACGACGGGAATGAGTAAGGCGGTTTCCAACGGCCTGCGCTTCAGCAAGATGCACGGCGCGGGCAACGATTTCGTAGTGATCGACCTGCGCGACGGCACCCCGCCGCCCACCCCGGAACTGGCCGCGCGACTGGCCGACCGCCATACCGGCGTCGGCTGCGACCAGATCCTGACCATCGAGCCGCCGCGTGCCGAAGGCTCGGTTGCCTCGTACCGCATCTGGAACGCCGACGGCTCCAACTCCGAGCAGTGCGGCAACGGCGCGCGCTGCATCGCGGCCTGGCTGGTGCGCGAGGGCAGTGCGCAGGGCGATCGCTTCGTCATCGACAGCCCGCTGGCCAGCCACGCCGTGGACGTCCTGGGCAATGGCCAGTATGCGGTGGCGATGGGCGTGCCGGTGTTCGATCCGGCGCAGGTGCCGCTGATCGGCTTCGCCCACCCGCGCGAGGAATACCTGCTGCCACTGCAGGGTGAGACCGTGCGCTTCGCGGCGGTGTCGATGGGCAATCCGCACGCGGTGATCGAAGTGGGCCTGGTCGATGCAGCACCGGTTGAGCGCGTGGGCGGATTGCTGCAGCAGCATGCTTCGTTCCCGAAGTCGGTGAACGTGGGCTTTGCCCAGGTGATGGGACCGGAACATGCGCGCCTGCGCGTGTTCGAGCGCGGCGTGGGTGAAACCCTGGCCTGCGGCAGTGGCGCCTGCGCGGCGGCAGTGACCCTGATGCATCGCGGCCGCCTGCAGCGCGATGCGCGCATCAGCCTGCCTGGTGGCGACCTGCGCATCCAGTGGCCCGGCGATGGCCAGCCGGTGGTGATGGCGGGCCCGACCGCATTCGTCTTCGAAGGGGAGTGGATCGCATGACTGAGACCGTCGACAAGCTCGGTGCCCATGAAGTCGCGGCCTGGTTGCGGCGCCATCCGGGCTTCCTCAAGCAGTTCCCGGACCTGGCGCTGACCCTGGTGGTGCCACGCGATGACGGCCCGACCGCATCGCTGGCCAGCTACCAGCTGGAAGTGCTGCGCGAGAAGAACCGCGAGCTGGCGCGACGGTTGGCCGACCTGGGCGCGACCGCGCAGGTCAACGAGCGGCTGGCGGTACGCACACATCAGCTCACCCTGGCCCTGATGAAGCAGGACAACGCCGCCGACACACTGCGCGCGATGGCGGCGTCACTGCAGGAAGATTTCGCCGGCGATCTGGTGCGGCTGGTCGTGCATGCGCCGGTGGCCGGGCTGGAGCAGGCCGAGTGGCTGCAGGTGCTGGCTGCCGATGATGCGCAGCTGGGCCCGTTCCGCGACTGCCTGAAGGATGGTGAGCCGATCTGCGGCCGCCTGCACAGCGACAAGAACGCGGTGCTGTACGGCGCGCGCAGCGAGGAGGTGCAGACCACCGCGCTGCTGCCGCTGCCGGGTGTTGGCCTGATCGCGGTGGGCAGCCATGATCCGAACCGCTTCTATCCCGGCATGGGCACGCTGTTCCTGCGGATGATGGGCGAGGCCCTGGTGACCGGGCTCAAGCGCTTCGCGGATTGAGCGAGAAACGACGGCGATGAGCGCGGTGCAGGCGTTCCTGCAGCACCTGCAGGTGGAGCGGCGGATGTCGGCGCATACGCTCGACGCCTACCGCCGCGATCTGGAGGCGTTGTCGGTGTGGGCCGAGCCCCGCGGGGTGGCCGTGGAGGCACTGGATGCCGACGCGGTGCGCCAGTTCGTTGCCGATGAACACCGCCGTGGCCTGTCGGCCAAGAGCCTGCAGCGCCGGCTGTCGGCCTGCCGCAGCTTCTATGCCTGGCTGCTCAAGCATGGCCGTATCGAGGCCAGCCCGGCAGCGACGCTGAAGGCGCCGCGTGCGCCACGACGGCTGCCGCAGGTGCTCGACGCCGATGAAGCCGTGCAATTGGTTGAACTGGAACCGGAAGGCGAGCTGGGCCGTCGTGACCGCGCGCTGCTGGAACTGTTCTATTCCTCCGGCCTGCGCTTGAGCGAAGTCTGTGCGCTGACCTGGCGCGATCTGGATTTCGCCAGCGGCCTGGTCAACGTGATGGGCAAGGGCAACCGGCAACGTCGCGTCCCCTTCGGAAAACCGGCACGCGAAGCGCTGCTGACCTGGCGCAGCGAAAGCGGCGGTGGCGCTGCCACACCGGTTTTCCCCGGTCGCAACGGGCCTATCAGCCAGCGCGCGGTGCAGATCCGCATCCGCCAGCTGGCACAGCGCCAGGGCCTGTTCAAGCACGTGCACCCGCACATGCTGCGGCACAGTTTCGCCAGCCACATCCTGGAGTCCTCCGGTGACCTGCGCGGTGTGCAGGAACTGCTCGGCCATGCCGACATCGCCACCACGCAGATCTACACCCACCTGGATTTCCAGCATCTGGCCAAGGTCTACGATGCCGCGCATCCGCGCGCGAAACGTCGCAAAGACCCGCCCGACACGGTGGGGTAGCGCCGGGCCATGCCCGGCGGCTGTGCGATCCATGTGTCGTGTACGCGACACCGCCCGCGCGGCGCGCTCGCCGGGCATGGCCCGGCGCTACCGTTACTGCGCTGCCGACACACTGGCCTGTGGCAACGGCTCGGGCCGCACCCAGCACCCGATCGAGACGCAGGATGAGGACTGGTACGTGGCGTGGGGCATTGAACCCAATCCGGACCGGCCAACGCATGCCAAGCGCTGAACGGCAGCTATCGGTGCGGGCTTGATCGCTTCGGCGGCTGTCCCCATGTCCCGTGAACAGCTATCGGAGGCCGCATGGACCCCAGTCAGAATCCCACCGTTTTCCACGCCACCACCATCGTCTGCGTTCGTCGCGGCGAGCACGTGGCCATTGCCGGCGACGGCCAGGTCACCCTCGGCCACACGGTGATGAAGGGCAACGCGCGCAAGGTCCGCCGCCTTGGCCGCGATGGCCAGGTGCTGGCCGGCTTTGCCGGTGCGGCCGCCGATGCCTTCACCCTGTTCGAGCTGTTCGAAGCCAAGCTGGAAAAGCATGGCCAGCTGCAGCGTGCCGCGGTGGAGCTGGCCAAGGATTGGCGCACCGAGCGCCGCCTCGGCAAGCTCGAGGCGCTGCTGGCGGTGGCCGACAAGGAAACCTCGTTGATCATCAGCGGCACCGGCGACGTGATCGAGCCGGAGGACGGCATCATCGCCATCGGTTCCGGTGGTTCGTATGCGCTGTCCGCTGCACGCGCGCTGATGGCGCACACCGAACTGGATGCACGCACCATCGCCAGCGAAGCGATCAACATCGCCGGCGACATCTGCATCTACACCAACCGCAACGTGGTGGTCGAGGAGTTGTGACGGGGAACCGTCACACGCATACATGAGCCGCCGGGCATGGCCCGGCGCTACCGACAACGCATTCGTGAGCACATCCATGCCGCACAAGATCGAAGTTTCCTCCGCCACCATGACCCCGCGCGAGATCGTGCAGGAACTGGACCGGCACATCGTCGGCCAGCACGACGCCAAGCGCGCGGTCGCCATCGCCCTGCGCAACCGCTGGCGCCGCATGCAGCTGCAGCCCGAACTGCGCAACGAGGTCATGCCCAAGAACATCCTGATGATCGGCCCGACCGGCGTCGGCAAGACCGAGATCGCGCGCCGCCTGGCCACGCTGGCCAACGCGCCGTTCGTGAAGGTCGAAGCGACCCGCTTCACCGAAGTCGGCTACGTCGGCAAGGATGTCGAGCAGATCATCCGTGACCTGGCCGATACCGCCGTCAAGCTGTACCGCGAGCAGGCCAAGGCGCGTGTGCGCACGCAGGCCGAAGAGCGCGCCGAAGACCGCATCCTCGATGCACTGCTGCCGCGCCGTAGTGGTGGCATCGGCTTCGATCCGGAGGCGGCACGCAACGAGCCGTCGGCGCAGGACAACGAGACCCGCATCAAGTTCCGCAAGATGCTGCGCAACGGCGAGCTGGACGATCGCGAGATCGAGCTCGACCTGACCGCCAACGTCAGCATGGACATCATGACCCCGCCGGGCATGGAGGAAATGGGCCAGCAGCTGAAGTCGATGTTCGCCAACCTCGGTGGTGGCGCCAAGGCGCACAAGCGCACGCTGACCATCAAGGCCGCGCGCCCGCTGCTGCAGGAAGAAGAAGCCGGCAAGCTGGTCAACGAGGACGATATCCGCACTGCTGCGATCGAAGCCTGCGAGCAGCACGGCATCGTGTTCATCGACGAGATCGACAAGGTCGCCAAGCGGGGTGACAACGTGGGGGGGGGCGATGTCTCGCGCGAAGGCGTGCAGCGCGATCTGCTGCCGCTGGTGGAAGGTTCCAACGTGTCCACCAAGTACGGCACGATCAAGACCGACCACATCCTGTTCATCGCATCGGGCGCCTTCCACCTGGCCAAGCCCAGCGACCTGATCCCGGAACTGCAGGGGCGCTTCCCGATCCGCGTGGAGCTGGGTGCGCTGAGCAAGGCTGATTTCGTGCGCATTCTGACCGAGCCGAAGGCCGCGCTGACCAAGCAGTACGAAGCGCTGCTGGCCACCGAAGGCGTCAAGGTCAGCTTCACCACCGATGCCATCGACCGCCTGGCAGAGATCGCCTTCCAGGTGAACGAGCGCCAGGAGAACATCGGTGCGCGCCGCCTGCATACCGTGCTGGAGCGCCTGCTGGATTCGCTCAGCTACGAAGCACCGGACCGCGATGGTGAAACCCTGGCCATCGACAGTGCCTATGTCGATGCGCACCTGGGTGAGCTGGTGCAGGACCCGGACCTGAGCCGTTACATCCTGTAACCGGGAATGCGAAAAGGCCGCCGAAAGGCGGCCTTTTCGTTATGCAGGGTGGCCGAATCTGCGGTAACGCCGGGCCATGCCCGGCGGCGCCGTCACGCCTCCGGCAGCGGCTCGGGTACCGAACCCGGTACGAACACGCCTTCCTTCACGTAGGCGGCCAGGGTCATGTCCAGCGCCAGCATGCCGTCGCGCTTGAGGTCCATCAGGTCCGGTTCGACCATCGCCCCGTGCAGCACGCCGAGCACGGTGGCGTGCAGCATGCGCGCGGCGATCTTCGGGTCGGCGCCGTCGCGCAGCTGGCCCAGGTCCTGGGCACGGCGCAGGGCGCGTTCCATCCGGTCCAGGGCATCGCGGAAACCGCTCTGCTGCAGTTCGGTCAGCACCCTGGTGTCGGCCGAGGCATCGCTGCGCAGCATGATCTCCATGGTCTTGCGCAGGCGCTCGTCCTCGGACAGCTCGATGAACGAGTGGATCATCACCGCGCGCAGGTCATGCACCGGCGTGTCGCGCTGGTCGGTGGAGGTGCGCTCCAGCTCCTGCATGAAGGGCAGGTGCACCCGTTCGACGATCGCGGTCAGCACCTCGCCCTTGTTCTTGAAATGCCAGTACACGGCGCCGCGGGTGTAGCCGGCGCGGGCACCGATCATCTCCAGCGTGGTCCGGGCTACGCCGTGTTCGTGGAAACAGGCTTCGGCGGCATCCAGGATGCCTTCGCGGGTTGCCTGGGTGTCCTCTTTGGTTTTGCGGGCCATGAGCGGGTACGAGTGCGGGTGAAACGTGGCTGAATTGTACCGCTTTACAAACAAACACGCATGTATGTATATTTCCGTCCCATCATTCCCGTCGTGCGCGTGGCAGGCCAGTCCCGGCTCCCACTTCACGCGGGTGGGCGCTGTTCGCGCGGACTTACTCCTGCAAGGGGAGGGTCCGTCGTATCAGCACCTGCTGAGATCCCTCCCTTCAAGAGCCATTCCCATCATGTTGCTGAGCCGAATCCGACCCTTCGCGTTGTCGCTGGCGATCGCTGCCACCGTCGCTGCCTGCGGCGGCCAACCCCAGGCGCCCGAACAGGGGCCGGGCCAGGTCAGCGTGGTCACGCTGAAGTCCGAGACCGTCGGGCTGACCCGTGAGCTGCCGGGCCGCACCAACGCCTTCCTGGTGGCCGAAGTGCGCCCGCAGGTCAATGGCATCGTCGCCAAGCGCCTGTTCACCGAGGGTGGGATGGTCAAGGCCGGCGAGCCGCTGTACCAGATCGAGGACGCCAGCTACCGCGCCCAGGCCAACAGTGCGCGTGCACAGCTGGCCCGCGCCGAAGCCACTGCCAATGCAGCGCGGCTGAGCGCCAAGCGCATCACCGAACTGGCCAAGGTCGACGCGGTCAGCCAGCAGGATCTGGAAAACGCCGTGGCCGCGCAGAAGCAGGCAGAGGCCGATGTCGGCGCCGCCAAGGCCTCGCTGGATGCCGCCAACGTGACCCTCGGCTATGCGCGCATCACCGCGCCGATCAGCGGCCGCATCGGCAAGTCCAGCGTCACCCAGGGCGCGCTGGTCAGCGCCGGGCAGGCCACGGCGCTGGCAACCGTGCAGCAGCTGGACCCGATCTACGTCGACCTGACCCAGTCCTCGGCCGAGCTGCTGCAGCTGCGCCGCGAACTGGCCGCCGGCCGCCTGCAGGACAACCAGCAGACGCCGGTCAGCATCCTGATGGAAGACGGCAGCACCTTCGAACACAAGGGCACGCTGGAGTTCTCCGAAGTCAGCGTCGATCCGGCCACCGGCAGCTTCGCGCTGCGGGTCAAGGTCGACAACCCCGATGGCCTGTTGATGCCGGGCATGTATGTGCGCGCGGTGATCGGCGGCGGTGTGCGCAGCGATGCGGTGCTGGTGCCGATGCAGGGCATCGCCCGCGATCCGAAGGGCGATACCAGTGCGATGGTGGTCGGCAAGGACAACAAGGTCGAAGTGCGCCCGGTCAAGGTCAGCCGCACCGTCGGCGACAAGTGGCTGGTCGAGGACGGCCTGAAGGCCGGCGACAAGGTCATCGTCGAAGGCCTGCAGAAGATCGGCCCGGGCATGCCCGTGAATGCCACCGAACAGGGCGCCGCCCCGGTCAAGCCGGCCGCCGCCCAACCTGCAGCTGCGGCCGCAGGCGCGAAGTAAGCGGAGAACTCCATGGCACGTTTCTTCATCGATCGACCCATCTTCGCGTGGGTCATCGCGATCATCATCATGCTCGCCGGCGGCCTAGCCCTGTTCAAGCTGCCGATCTCGATGTACCCCAACGTCGCACCGCCGGCGGTGGAAATCAGCGCCAGCTACCCGGGTGCTTCGGCCAAGGTGGTCGAAGACTCGGTGACGCAGATCATCGAGCAGAACATGAAGGGCCTTGATGGCCTGATCTATTTCTCCTCCAACAGCTCGTCCAACGGCCAGGCCACCATCACCCTGACCTTCGAGAGCGGGACCAATCCCGACATCGCCCAGGTGCAGGTGCAGAACAAGCTGCAGCTGGCGATGCCGCTGCTGCCGCAGGAAGTGCAGCGGCAGGGCATCAACGTGGCCAAGTCCAGCTCGGGCTTCCTGAACGTCATCGCGTTCGTGTCCGAAGATGGCAGCATGGATGCCAACGACATCGCCGACTACGTCGGTTCCAACGTCGTGGACCGTCTCAGCCGCGTTCCGGGCGTGGGCAACATCCAGGTGTTCGGTGGCAAGTACGCCATGCGCATCTGGCTGGACCCGAACAAGCTGCACACCTACGGCATGTCGGTGCCGGAAGTGGTCGCTGCGGTGAAGGCACAGAACGCGCAGGTGGCCATCGGCCAGCTGGGTGGTGCGCCGTCGGTGAAGGGCCAGCAGCTCAACGCCACCATCAACGCGCAGTCGCGCCTGCAGACCCCGGAACAGTTCCGCAACATCATCGTGCGCGGTGCGCAGGACGGTGCCGAACTGCGCCTGGGCGATGTAGCCCGCGTCGAGCTGGGCGCCGAGTCGTACGACTTCGTCACCCGCTACAACGGGCAGCCGGCCAGCGGCCTGGCGGTCACCCTGGCCACCGGCGCCAACGCGCTGGATACCGCTGCCGGTGTCGATGAAACGCTGAAGGAACTGGAAGGCTTCTTCCCGGCCGGCCTGAAGGCCGAGATCCCGTACGACACCACCCCGTTCGTGCGCGTGTCGATCAAGGGCGTGGTGCAGACCCTGCTCGAAGCGATCGTGCTGGTGTTCGTGGTGATGTACCTGTTCCTGCAGAACTTCCGCGCCACCCTGATCCCGACCATCGCCGTGCCGGTGGTGCTGCTGGGTACCTTCGGCGTGCTGTCGGTGCTGGGCTTCTCGGTGAACATGCTGACCATGTTCGCGATGGTGCTGGCCATCGGCCTGCTGGTGGACGATGCCATCGTGGTGGTGGAGAACGTCGAGCGCATCATGTCCGAAGAGGGCCTGTCGCCGCTGGAAGCCACCCGCAAGTCGATGAGCCAGATCACCGGCGCGCTGGTGGGCATCGGCCTGGTGCTGTCGGCGGTGTTCGTGCCGATGGCCTTCATGAGCGGCTCCACCGGCGTGATCTACCGGCAGTTCTCGGCGACGATCGTGTCGGCGATGGCGTTGTCGGTGCTGGTCGCGATCGTGCTGACCCCGGCGCTGTGCGCGACCATGCTCAAGCCGCTGAAGAAGGGTGAGCACCACGTCGCCCACCGCGGGTTCGCCGGTCGCTTCTTCAACGGCTTCAATCGTGGCTTCGACCGCACCAGCGAGAGCTACCAGCGCGGCGTGCGCGGCATCCTGCACCGTCCGTGGCGGTTCATGGGCATCGTGGCCGCGCTGTTCCTGCTGATGGGCGTGCTGTTCGTGCGCCTGCCCAGCTCGTTCCTGCCCAACGAAGACCAGGGCGTGCTGATGGCGCTGGTGCAGGCGCCGGTGGGCGCAACCCAGGAGCGCACGCTGGAATCGATCGCCGCGCTCGAAAAGCACTTCATGGAAAACGAGAAGGGTGCCGTCGAATCGGTGTTCTCGGTGCAGGGCTTCAGCTTCGCCGGCATGGGCCAGAACGCGGGCATGGCCTTCGTCAAGTTGAAGGACTGGAAGGATCGTGACGCCGACAACGGTGTGATGCCGATCACCGGACGTGCGATGGCCGCGCTGGGGCAGATCAAGGATGCCTTCATCTTTGCCTTCCCGCCGCCGGCCATTCCGGAACTGGGCACGGCCTCCGGCTACACCTTCTTCCTGAAGGACAACAGCGGCCAGGGCCACGAGGCATTGCTGGCGGCCCGCAACCAGCTGCTGGGCCTGGCGGCCGGCAGCAAGAAGCTGGCCAACGTGCGACCGAACGGCCAGGAAGACACCCCGCAGTTCCGCATCGATATCGATGTGGCCAAGGCCAGCTCGCTGGGCCTGTCGATCGACCAGGTCAACACCACCCTGGCCACCGCGTGGGGCAGCTCGTACATCGATGACTTCATCGATCGCGGCCGCGTCAAGCGCGTGTTCGTGCAGGCTGACCAGCCGTTCCGCATGGTGCCGGAGGACTTCGATCTCTGGTCGGTGAAGAACGACAAGGGCGAGATGGTTCCGTTCAGCGCCTTCGCCAGCAAGCACTGGGACTACGGCTCGCCGCGCCTTGAACGCTACAACGGCGTGTCGGCTACCGAAATCCAGGGCGAGCCGGCCCCGGGCGTGGCGTCCGGTGATGCCATGGCCGAGATCGAACAGCTGGCCAAGCAGTTGCCGGCGGGCTTCGGCGTCGAGTGGACGGCGATGTCCTACCAGGAACGCCAGGCGGGCTCGCAGACGCCGCTGCTGTACACCCTGTCGCTGATGATCGTGTTCCTGTGCCTTGCCGCGTTGTATGAAAGCTGGAGCGTGCCGACCTCGGTGCTGCTGGTGGCACCGCTGGGCATCCTCGGTGCGGTGCTGGCCAATACCTTCCGTGGCATGGAGCGCGACATCTATTTCCAGGTGGCGATGCTGACCACGGTGGGCCTGACCAGCAAGAACGCGATCCTGATCGTCGAGTTCGCCAAGGAGCATCTGGAGAAGGGCGCGGGGCTGATCGAAGCGACGATGCACGCGGTCCGCGACCGTCTGCGCCCGATCATCATGACCTCGCTGGCCTTCGGCATGGGCGTGCTGCCGCTGGCAATCTCCAGCGGTGCCGGCTCCGGCGCCAAGCAGGCGATCGGCACCGGCGTGCTCGGTGGCATGGTGGTCGGCACCGTACTCGGCGTGTTCTTCGTGCCGCTGTTCTTCGTCGTGGTGCAGCGCGTGTTCAAGAAGCGCAACGCCACCAGCTGATTCGAAACGGTAGTGCCGGCCGCTGGCCGGCAGCTGCTGCTCGCTTGATGTGAATCCAATGAGGTTGCCGGCCAGCGGCCGGCACTACCTCCTGCCATCCGGCAGTACCGATGGAAGTCATTCCAATGAAAAGTGCATCTCTGTTCCTCTCCATCGCGGCGGCACTGGCGCTTGCCGGCTGCGGCACCCTGGCGCCGAAGAACACCGCAGTGGCCCCGGCCATTCCGTCGCAGTGGCCGGCCGAAGCAGCGCAGGGCGAAGTGGCCGATGCGGCCGCGGTCGGCTGGCGTGACTTCTTCACCGACGAGCACCTGCAGCAGGTGATCGGCCAGGCGCTGGACAACAACCGCGACCTGCGCGTGGCCGTGCTCAACGTCGAAAAGGCGCGCGGCCAGTACCGCGTGCAGCGCGCAGACCGCGTACCGGGCGTGGCGGTGACCGGGCAGATGGACCGCCGCGGTGGCGATGTGCCGGTCACCGAGCAGTTCAGCGCGGGCGTCGGCGTGGCCGAGTTCGAACTGGACCTGTTCGGCCGCGTGCGCAACCTGAGCGAAGCCGCGCTGCAGCAGTACTTCGCTGTAGCCGCCAACCGCCGCAACGCGCAGCTGAGCCTGGTGGCCGAGACCGCCACCGCGTGGTTGACCTATGGTGCCGACGCGCAACAGTTGAAAATCGCCGAAGCCACAGTGAAGACCTATGAGGATTCGCTGCGCTTGGCCGAAGCGCGCCATGAGCGCGGTGGCAGTTCGGGGTTGGAACTGACCCAGACCCGCACCTTGGTGGAAACAGCGCGTACCGATGCCGCACGCCTGCGTGGGCAGCTGGCCCAGGACCGCAACGCGCTGGCGCTGCTGGCCGGTGGCCAGCTGGATCCGGCGCTGCTGCCGGACAGCATCGCACCGCAGGTGCTTGCGTTGGCACCACCGCCGGCTGGCCTGCCCAGCGACGTGCTGCTGCAGCGCCCGGACATCATGGCCGCAGAGCATCAGCTGTTGGCTGCCAATGCCAACATCGGTGCCGCACGCGCTGCGTTCTTCCCCAGCATCTCGCTGACCGGCAGCATCGGCAGTGGCTCGGGTGAATTGTCCGGCCTGTTCGACAGCGGTACGCGGGTGTGGAGCTTCCTGCCGAAGATCACCTTGCCGATCTTCCAGGGCGGCAAGCTGCGCGCGAACCTGGCCGTGGCCAACGCCGATCGCGATATCGCGCTGGCGCAGTACGAAAAATCGATCCAGAGTGGTTTCCGCGAAACCGCCGATGCGCTGGCATTGAATGTCAGCCTGGATGAACAGGCGGCCTCGCAGCAGCGCCTGGTGGAAGCGGCCGAGCAGGCCAACCGCCTGTCGCAGGCGCGCTATGACGCGGGCCTGGACAGCTTCGTCACCCTGCTGGATGCACGTCGTACCGCCTACAGCGCGCAGCAGAGTCAGCTGCAGACACAGCTGGCGCAGCAGGCCAACCGCATCACGCTGTACAAGGTGCTGGGCGGTGGCTGGCACGAGCGCGGGTAAGTCGCTCTGATCTGGTAGCGCCGGGCCATGCCCGGCGGCTTTCCCGTTCGGTGTTCATGGTGTCTGCTGCGTTCCGAGCTTGCGGGTAAGCCGCTCCGATTCCGGTAGCGCCGGGCCATGCGCGGCGGCTTTCTCGTTCGGTGTTCACGGTGTCTGCTGCGTTCCGCGCTTGCGGCTAAGCCGCTCCGATTCCGGTAGCGCCGGGCCATGCCCGGCGGCTTTCCCGTTCGGTGTTCACGGTGTCTGCTGCGTTCCGAGCTTGCGGGTAAGCCGCTCCGATTTCGGTAGCGCCGGGCCATGCCCGGCGGCTTTCCCGTTCGGTGTTCACGGTGTCTGATGCGTTCCGCGTTCCGCGCTCGCCGGGCATGGCCCGGCGCTACCGCATCGGCCAGCGGCACCACGCAAAGGGATACTCATCCCATTGGCTGGTGAGTCCCGCCCGAATGGGATTGCCCAGGATGTAGAGAGCGTGACGCCTCAAGGCTTCCTCATGACGCACCGCATGGTCAAAGTAGCTGGGCTGCCAAAGCGGTGTATCCACTCCGAACTGTTGCCCCAAGTGTCTGCTGCTGCGTGACTTCACCGTTCCCATCAGTCGGGCAAGTGTTCCACTGCGCAGTTGCACCAGCCAATGGAGATGATCGGGCATGATGACCCAGGCAAACGAGTGGCTCATGCCTGCACGTTCCACGAACCGCAGCGCTTCCAGCAGGCATGCGGCATGGTCGGGGTCTTCGAAAACCCGACGCCGCTGCCGTACGACAGTGGTGAGCACATAGCAGCTATCGACCCGGGAATCGCGGCCACGAGCAAGATGACGACTGGACATGAAGCCAGTCTGTTGGAACAGCATGTCTGCTGGCATCGGCAATCGCCACTGATTCTTGTGGGGATCCTCCAGTCTGCGCACTGGTTGAGCGCCATCCGTATGGGGACACTGCGGTAGCGCCGGGCCATGCCCGGCGGCTTTCCCGTTCGGTGTTCACGGTGTCTGCTGCGTTCCGCGCTTCGCGCTCGCCGGGCGTGGCCCGGCGCTACCAGAGGGGGGAATTCCCGGTGGCGCCCGGTCATGCCCGGCGAGCGTTGCTACCGTCACACCGCTTCGTCGTCGCGCCGCTCGGTGCGGCAGGCGCGTACCCGCGTCAATGCGTCGCCGGCTTCGCGCGCCATCCTTTCGTACTCGGCGCGGATCTCTTCGAGGCGCTCTTCGTCCAGCTCTTCCAGATCCAGCAGCTCGTTGTTGGCCTCGGCGGTGGCGCGGATCAGCTCGTCCAGCTTGATCTGCATCGCCGCGGTGTCCGAGTTCTGCGTGTGCTGGATCAGGAACACCATCAGGAAGGTGATGATGGTGGTGCCGGTGTTGATCACCAGCTGCCAGGTGTCGTTGAACTTGAATATGGGGCCACTGATGCCCCACAGCACGACGATCGATACTGCGGCCAGGAAGGTCCACGGCGAGCCGGTGGCGGCCGCGGCCTTCTTGGCGATCGTATTGAACAGGTTCCTTGCGCTCATCGTCATCGTTCCACGGGAATGGCGATGATCATCGGCACATGGCCGTGCAGGTGCCGTGCAGCAGGCATGGACTCAGGCGCGCAGGCGCGGTGCTTCCTGGCTGCGCACCGGGCTGGCCAAGTAGACATGCTGCCAGCAGCGTTCGACGAATTCGCGGGCCTGCGCTTCACTCAGGCGCGGCATGATCTGCAGGGCGTACTGGGTCTGGAACAGCTCATCGCGCTGGGCGTTGCTGGCGCGTGGTTGGGTGATCAGCGAATCACAGGCGAACTTGATCCACGGGACATAGGTGCCGAACGAGGTGTGCGCGAGTGCGCCATCGGCGTGCTGGCGGCGCCAGTAATCCAGCTCCGCATCGACATTGATGACAGGGGGAATGGCGGGAACTTCAGCGTGCATGACGATCCAATCGGTTGGAGGTGAAGGGAGTGGGGCCCGTTACAGTGTGGCCCGGGCGGCGGTGCATGCCGCGTCAGCGCGATGTGCAGCCAGCGTGGCGACGGCGCAGCAGCTGCGCGTGTTCAACCGCGCCCAGCTGTTCGGCCATGGCGGCCATCGCATTGCACAGGCGCACCAGGTCGCGGGGATGGTCGTGCAGCAGATCCTGCTGCATGTCCTGGTAGGCGCTCCAGAACGGGGCACTGCGCTGGTGCAGTGCGTACTGCTGCTGCAGTCGGCTCCAGATCGCGGCCAGCGCCGGGTCACTGCGAGGACGTACGGCATGCGCGTGCATGGTCGGCTCCAATCCGGGGCGGGGGCCCGGTTGCATTCCACCCTAGACGTCGCTGCGCAGCAGGATGTTAGTGGCGCGTGTTGACTGCACGCAGCTGACTGCGCAGCAGTTCACGTTGAAGCGTGCAGACGCTGCCGGCACAAGGCTGTGCCGGCACTGAAGCGTTCATCAAAGCGGGCTCATCAGCCGTGGCGGATGCTCATTCGCCGATGTCTTCGTTCCAGATTTCCGGATGTTGCGCAATGAAACCGCCGAGCAGGTCCACGCATTCCTGGTTGTCCAGGTCGATCACGTTGACGCCGTTTTCCCGCAGCCAGTCGATGCCGCCCTGGAAAGTGCGCGATTCGCCGACCACCACCGTGCCGATGTTGAACTGCCGCACCAGGCCCGAGCAGTACCAGCACGGGGCCAGGGTCGTGACCATGATGGTGTCCTGGTAGCGGCGCTGGCGGCCGGCCTTGCGGAAGGCGTCGGTCTCGCCATGCACGGACGGGTCACCTTCCTGCACGCGGCGGTTGTGGCCGCAGCCGAGCAGGCGGCCGTCGTTGTGGTACAGCGCCGCGCCGATCGGCACGCCGCCTTCGGCCAGGCCCTGGCGGGCTTCGGCAATGGCGGTCTGCAGCAGGGCCTGGTAGTCGGGCGTGGTGATCATGCGGGGCTCCGGTAGGTCGTGGGGCGCCATGATACGGCCAGCGTTCCCCGCAGGGGCCCGGCGGTGCGATAATCGGGGGCATGAGCGAATCCCCCTACAAATCCGGTACCACCCATTTCGGGTTCCGCGACGTTGACGCCAAGGACAAGCAGAAGCTGGTCGGCCAGGTGTTCACGTCGGTCGCGCGCAACTACGACCTGATGAACGACCTGATGAGCATGGGCGTGCACCGGGCATGGAAGCGCTACTACGTCGCCACCGCGCAGGTGAAGCCGGGTGACCGCGTGCTTGATCTGGCCGGTGGCACCGGCGATATCGCCGCGCTGCTGAAGGAGCGCGTCGGTGCCGAGGGCTCGGTAGTGCTGGGCGACATCAACGCCGGCATGCTGTCGGTCGGCCGTGACCGCCTGACCAACCGCGGCTTGGTGCTGGGCCTGGACTACGTGCAGTGCAACGCCGAGGCCCTGCCGTTCCCGGACAACAGCTTCGATCTGGTGACCATCGCCTTCGGCCTGCGCAACGTGACCGACAAGGACGCCGGCCTGCGCGAGATGTACCGCGTGCTGAAGGTAGGCGGCCAGGCCCGCGTGCTGGAGTTCTCCGAAGTCACCGCCGACTGGTTCAAGCCGATCTACGACTTCCACTCGTTCAAGATCCTGCCGAAGCTGGGCAAGCTGTTCGCCAACGATTCGGACAGCTACCAGTACCTGGCCGAGAGCATCCGCAAGCATCCGCCGCAGGAAGAACTGAAGGCGATGATGGGGCAGGCCGGCTTCGAGCGCTGCCACTACAAGAACCTGACCGGCGGCATCGTCTCGATCCACTCCGGCTACAAGCTGTAAGCCTTGACGGTCGCCGGGCATGGCCCGGCGCTACCACGCAACGTCCCGGCACGGTCCTGGTAGGTGCCAACCTTGGTTGGCACACGCCCGTCCGCGAGCGCTGCCCGGTCCGTGCCAACCAAGGTTGGCACCTGCCAGAAGCAGCAAGGTCGGCACGTGGCGCGAGCAATGATGGATCCGTGCCAACCAAGGTTGGCACCTACCAAAGGGTGGCGCCACGCCGCCATTACCCCGCACCGCGCAACGCTTCCCGGTCGGGGGAGAGGTACCATTGGGGTTTGTTCCCCGTAACGGTCCCGATTCATGCGCAATCCGCTGATGCTCCTTCCGCTGGCCGTGGCCCTGGCCGCCGGCTGCTCCCAGGAGGCGGCCGCACCCGCCGCCACCCCGACTGCCCAGAAGGCTCCCGCCGCCCCCGTGAACGCCGAAAACCGCAGCCACGATGAAAGCTCGTACGCCGAGCCGGACAAGGTCGTCGTCAAGGACATCGCGCTGGACCTGAAGCTGGACTTCGACCAGAAGCAGATCGGCGGCACCGCCACCTACACCCTGGAATGGAAGCAGAAGGACGCCAAGCAGCTGGTGCTGGACACCCGCGAGCTGAGCATCGCCAAGGTCGAAGCGATCGCCGCTGACGGTGCGCGCAGCCCGCTGCAGTTCGTGCTGGCCCCGGCCGACAAGGTGTTCGGCAGCAAGCTGACCATCGAAACCCCGGAACAGCCGGCCAAGGTCGAAGTGACCTACCACACCGCACCGACCGCTTCGGGCCTGCAATGGCTGGCGCCGTCGATGACCGAGGGCAAGAAGCTGCCCTTCATGTTCAGCCAGTCGCAGGCGATCCACGCCCGTTCCTGGGTACCGCTGCAGGACACCCCGAGCGTGCGCTTCACCTACAGCGCGCACGTGGTCTCGCGCCCGGACGTGATGGTGCTGATGAGCGCCGACAACGATCCCAAGGCCGCGCGTGACGGTGACTACACCTTCAAGATGCCGCAGCCGATTCCGTCCTACCTGCTGGCCATCGCCGCCGGCGACCTGGTGTTCGAGCCGATCTCCGGCCGCTCCGGCGTCTGGGCCGAGCCGACCATGGTCAACAAGGCCGCCAAGGAATTCGAAGACACCGAGAAGATGATCGGTGCCGCCGAGAAGCTGTACGGCGAATACCGCTGGGGCCGCTACGACATGCTGGTGCTGCCGCCGTCGTTCCCGTTCGGCGGCATGGAAAACCCGCGCCTGACCTTCGCCACTCCGACCGTGATCGTCGGCGACAAGTCGCTGGTCTCGCTGGTCGCCCATGAACTGGCACACAGCTGGTCGGGCAACCTGGTGACCAACGCCAGCTGGAAGGACATCTGGCTCAACGAAGGCTTCACCACCTACGTCCAGGGCCGCATCACCGAAGCCCTGTATGGCAAGGAGATGGCCGAAATGGAAAAGCAGATCGACCAGACCGATCTGCTGGCCGAAGTGAAGGACATGAGCCCGGCCGACCAGGCGCTGGCGCTGCCGCCGCTGAACGAACGTGACCCGGACGAAGCCCTGAGCCAGGTGGCTTACGTCAAGGGTTCGTGGTTCCTGGAATTCCTGGAACAGCGTTTCGGCCGCGAAACCTTCGACCCGTTCCTGCGCGGCTGGTTCGATGACCACGCCTTCCAGAGCGCCAACACCGACCAGTTCGTCGAGTACCTGAAGAAGAACCTGCTGCCGAAGAATCCGTCGGCGGTGACCGAGGCCGAACTGAAGGCGTGGCTGGACGAGCCGGGCATTCCGGCGTTCGCAGCCAAGGCGCAGTCGCGCAACTTCAGCAGCGTCGATACCGCGCGCATCGCTTTCGCCAGCGCCGGCACCGTGCCGAGCAGCCAGGTGATTGCCGAGTGGAGCACCCAGGAGTGGGTCCGCTTCATCGACGGCCTGGGCGCCACCCAGCCGCTGGACAAGCTGGCCACGCTGGACAAGACGTTCCACTTCACCGGCACCCCGAATGGCGAGATCGCCATGCGCTGGTACCCGCTGACCATCCGCAGCGGCTACGAGCAGGCCAATGAAGCGGCCGCTGCGTTCATCGAGCGTGTCGGCCGTCGCAAGCTGATCCTGCCGATCTACGCTGAACTGGTGAAGACCCCGAAGGGGCTGGAGCTGGCCAAGCAGGCCTTTGAGAAGGCCAAGCCGGGCTACCACCCGATCACCACCGCCTCGGTGCAGGACATGCTGGCCAAGGCTGAAGCCAAGTAAACGGTAGTGCCGGCCGCCGGCCGGCAACCTGATGCTGCTTCACCAGCAACGGCGGGGAAACCCGCCGTTGCTGTATCCGCTTTTCGCTGCCGATAGAATCGGAATGCACCCGTAAAGGACTCCGCCATGAAACGACTGATCCTGCTCACCGCATGCACCCTGGCCCTGGCCGCCTGCAGCAACCCCGAGGAAGAACGCAAGGCGCAGGAAGCCGCCGCGGCCGCCGTGCAGGCGCAGAAGGAGGCCAAGGCCGAAGACGTGGCCAAGCAGTACGACATGGCCGTGGCCGCGCAGGACTGGGAGCGTGCGCGCCTGCATGGCGCCTCGCTGCTGGACCAGTACAAGGACACCGCCGCCGCCGGGCGCATCGCCGCCGGCTTCGACGAGGTCAAGGCCAAGGGCGATGCCGCGCGCGATCTGCGCCGCATGCAGGCGCTGTGGCAGTACAACCAGATTCCGGTCGGCAGCAAGGGCAACCAGCTGTCGGCGCAGATCTTCAGCAAGGAGCGGGTGGATGTGGATGGCAGCGGCGCCAAGCCGGTGCAGCTGGTGTTCCGCGACCACCCCGAATGGAAGCGTCATGCCTACCTGGTGCTGCAGGCCGGCGATTTCCGTTGCCCGCAGTGCACGGTGAAGGTCACGGTGGACGGCGGCAAGCCGGTCTCCATGGCGGCCTGGCGGCCGAAGACCGACGAGGCGATCGCCATGTTCATCACCGACCAGAAGGCGTTGTGGAAGCTGGCAGCCAAGGGCAAGTCGATCAGCATCGAGTTCCCGGTCAAGGCCGGTGGCACGCGCACGGCCGTGTTCGAGACCGGTGGCGTGGATGCCAGCCGCATGCCGGCGTGGTGGCGTTGACCGTGCAGGCACCGGCGGCTGCGTCGTCGCTGTCGGCGATCCGCCACTGGGTGTTCGACATGGATGGCACGCTGACCGTGGCGGTGCATGATTTCGCGCGGATCAAGCGCGAACTGGCGATTCCGCAAGAGGATGACATCCTCACCCACCTGGCCGGGTTGCCGGCCGCAGAGGCCAGCGCCAAGCACGCTTGGCTGCTGGCGCACGAGCGTGCGCTGGCCGCTGCTTCCCAGCCGGCAACGGGAGCGGTGGCGCTGGTACGTGCGCTGCAGGGCGCCGGCTGCCGGCTGGGCATTCTGACCCGCAACGTGCGCAGCCTGGCGCAGGTCACCCTGCAGGCGATCGGGCTGGGCGACGTCTTTGCCGAAGACGACATCATCGGCCGCGACGAGGCCGAGCCGAAACCCTCACCGGCCGGCCTGCAGTACTTCCAGCAGCGCTGGCAGGTGGAGCCCGCGCAGGTGGTGATGGTGGGCGATTACCGCTTCGATCTGGAATGCGGCCGCGCGGCGGGCAGCCGTACGCTTCTGGTCAACGCTCCGGACAACCCGTGGCCGGGCATGGCCTGTTGGCACCTGCCCGATTGCGGGGCGGTGCTGGAGCGCTGGCGGCACTAGCGCGGCGCTCTGTGCGCGCGCTGGCAGGCAGCCAGGGGCCCCGCACCTGCAGTCAACTGTCGACTGTCATCACAGTGTATTGTGCGCGGTCGGCGGGACGTTCTTCGAATGACCCGCCGGGGCTGAAGCGGAAGCGGTTGCTGAACCGCCGCCGCGCACTGCCGCAGCCCGGTTGAAGCTGAGGTGGATGCTGAAGGTGCCGGCGGGAAGTTCCGCTGCGCTGGCAGTTGTGTCGGGTAACACGTTGTCCGGTGTGGCCCGCTGCCAAGGATGGGGCATGGGTGTCCTTTGCTCCATTTCTGGATTCCTTTCATGCTCCGAGCTGCGTGGGTGTCGCTGTACCGGCGTCTGTGTCCGATCGCCGCCTTCTTCCTGTTCGGCCTGGTCGCCCTGTCGTTGTCGCGGCTGGGGCTGTCGCTGTGGCATGCCGCGCGGGTGAGTGCTGCCGACGGCTGGTCTACAGTGTTGCTGCAGGGGCTGCGGGTGGATGTGTCGACCCTGTGCCTGCTGTACGGCATCCCTGCGGTGCTGGCGCTGCTGTTGCCGCTGGAGGGAGGCGTGGGCCGCGCGTGGCGCCATCTGTTGCGGTGGTGGCTGATCCTGGCGAGCGTGCTGCTGGTGTTCATGGAACTGGCCACGCCGAGCTTCATGGCCGAGTACGGCCTGCGCCCCAATCGCCTGTTCCTGGAGTATCTGATCTATCCCGAAGAAGTCGGGATGACGCTGTTGCGCGGCCATCTGCTGGCCGTGGTGATCGAAGTTGCCGCTGTGATCGTGCTGTTCTGGGCATTGCTTCGCGGGTCGCGGCGCTGGGTCGGCAACAGCACGACGCTCGCAGTCGAAGCCGGATGGCTGTGGCGGCTGCCATTGGCGTTGCTGGTGCTGCTGCTGGCGGCGCTGGGCGTGCGTTCCAGCCTGGGTCATCGTCCTTTGAATCCGGCGCTGGTGGCGTTCTCCTCCGACCCCACCGTCAACGCGTTGCCGTTGAATTCGCTGTACACCGTCGGCCATGCCGCGCGGCAACTGGCGACCCGCAGCGAAACCTCGCGCGTCTACGGTGACCTGCCGCTTGCCGAGGTGGTCAGCGAACTGCGCGCCAGCAGCGGCCTGCCGGCATCGGCGTACGCCTCCGACGCGTTGCCGAGCCTGGCGCTGCGTCCGCCGCAGTACCAGGGCAGTCCGCGCAATCTGGTGATCGTGCTGGAAGAAAGCCTGGGCGCGCAGTTCATCGGCAGTCTCGGTGGACGACCGTTGTCACCCAACTACGACCGCCTGAGCACACAGGGCTGGGCGTTCGAACGGCTGTATGCCACCGGCACGCGTTCGGTGCGCGGCATTGAGGCGGTCCTGACCGGGTTCCCGCCGACCCCGGCCGAATCGGTGGTGAAGCTGCCTGCCAGCCGCCAGCGCTTTTTCACCCTGGCCGATGTGCTGGGGCGGCATGGCTACGACACCGGCTTCTACTACGGCGGCGAAAGCCACTTCGACAACATGCGCGAGTTCTTCCTCGCCAATGGCTTCACCCGCATCGTGGACCGCAAGGATTACCGCAAACCGGCCTTCGTCGGCTCCTGGGGCGCGTCGGACGAAGACCTGTTCGCTCGCGCCGACCAGCAGTTCCGGCAGCTGAAAGCGCAGGGCACGCCGTTCTTCGGCCTGGTGTTCACTTCCAGCAACCACGATCCCTTCGAGTTCCCCGACGGCCGAATCGACCTGTACGAGCAACCGAAGCAGACCCGTGACAACGCCGCCAAGTACGCCGACTACGCGCTGGGCGAGTTCTTCCGCAGGGCGATGGCCTCACCGTACTGGGAGGACACCGTGTTCCTGGTGGTGGCAGACCATGATTCGCGGGTGTTCGGCAGGAACATGGTGCCGATCGGCAACTTCCATATTCCCGGGTTGATCCTTGGCGGCGGCATCGAGGCGCGCCGCGATGCCCGCATCGTCAGCCAGATCGATCTGCCACCGACGCTGTTGTCATTGCTGGGCATTGCCGATGCCACCCCCACCGTTGGACAGGACCTGACCGACCTGCAACGGCTGCAGCCCGGACGCGCGCTGATGCAGTACGACCGCAATCTGGCGTGGATGGAGGGCAACGATGTGGCCATCCTGCAGCCGGACAAGCCAGCGCAGGGTTTCCGCTACGACCCGGCCAGCGACCAGCTGCAGCCACGGCCGCTGCGGCCGGAACTGGCACGGCGCGCCCATGCCTACGCGATGTGGGGCACGCTGGCCTACGAGAAAGAGCTGTACCGCTTGCCGGAGAAGGCCAGGCACTGAGCCGGAGGTAGCGCCGGGCCATGCCCGGCGAGCGCGCAGCGCGGGCTGCACCCGGAATGGAAGGTGTCTGATCGGAAAGCCGCCGGGTGTGGTCCGGCGCTACCACGACAGTGTCGACCAAGGTCGACACCTACCAGTAGCACTCCCCCCGGCGCATCGGGTGGAATGCGCGGGCAGTTCGATTACGCGTTCAACGCGTAGCCGAACTGCTGCTTGAACTGCTCGTTGAACTCATCGAAGGTGAAGCGCTGGTTCTGGGTGCCCGGGTGCTCGACCTTCAGCGCGCCCATCAGGTTGCCCATGCGGCCGATGGTCAGCCAGTCGAAGCCCTTCTGGATGCCGTAGATCAGGCCAGCGCGGAACGCATCGCCACAGCCGGTCGGATCAACCACGCGGCGCTCGTGCGCCGGCGGGATGTCGTAGCTCTTTTCCGGGGTGTGGATCACCGCGCCCTTCGGGCCGCGGGTGGTGATGTAGGCCTTGACCCGGCTGACGATCTCTTTTTCGTTCCAGCCGGTGCGTTCCTGCAGCAGGTTCGACTCATAGTCGTTGACCACCACGTAATCGGCCTGCTCGATGAACTCGCGCAGTTCCGGGCCGTTGAACAGCGGCATCGCCTGGCCCGGGTCGAAGATGAACGGCACGCCGTCTTCGTGGAATTCCAGCGCATTCTGGATCATGCCTTCGCGGCCGTCCGGGCCGACCAGGCCCAGGCTGACGCCCGGCACGTCGCGGACGTGGTTTTCGTAGGAACGCATCATCGCGCCCGGGTGGAAGGCGGTGATCTGGTTGTTGTCGTGGTCGGTGGTGATGAACGCCTGCGGGGTGAACAGCTCATCGATCACGCGCACGCGGGTGAGGTCGATACCCAGCGCATCGAAGTGTTCGCGGTACGGGCCGAAGTCCGAACCCACCGTGCCCATCGGAATCGGGTCGCCACCCAGCAGGTGCAGGTTGTAGGCGATGTTGCCGGCGCAGCCGCCGAACTCGCGGCGCATGCGCGGCACCAGGAATGACACGTTCAGGATGTGCACCTTGTCCGGCAGGATGTGATTCTTGAACTGGTCCGGAAACACCATGATGGTGTCGAAGGCAAGAGAACCACAGATCAGAGCGGACATCGATGTAAGCCTATGCGGTGAATTTTGGGGTGGGCCGGCCCACTTCGGCAGGCAAGCAAACGGCGCCCTTGGGCGCCCGACGGCGCAAAGGTTACCCGCTGGTGCCGCTCAGGGCCAGAACCGGGTGATGCCCGATCAGGCCGAAAGCCTGTGAAGGCGCGGGTTCAGCTAGTTTTCTCCTTGCTCGGCGGCAGGCGGGTTGCTAGGCTTGTCGACCTCGATTTCTGCCCATTTTTTCGCCATCCCGCGTTGGGCGCGACACCCCTCAGGATCAACTCCCAGATGTTCAAGAAACTGCGCGGCATGTTCTCCAATGACCTGTCCATCGACCTGGGCACGGCCAACACCCTCATCTATGTGCGTGGGCAGGGAATCGTGCTGAACGAGCCGTCCGTGGTCGCCGTGCGCCAGGACCGTGCCATCGGCGGTACCCGCTCCGTGGCTGCCGTCGGCGCCGAGGCCAAGCAGATGCTCGGCCGTACCCCGGGCCACATCACCACCATCCGCCCGATGAAGGATGGCGTCATCGCCGACTTCACCTACACCGAGGCGATGCTCAAGCACTTCATCAAGAAGGTGCACAAGTCGCGCTTCCTGCGCCCGAGCCCGCGCGTGCTGGTCTGCGTGCCGGCCGGTTCGACCCAGGTCGAGCGCCGCGCCATCAAGGAATCGGCCGAGGAGGCCGGTGCCCGCGACGTGTTCCTGATCGAAGAACCGATGGCAGCCGCGATCGGCGCCGGCATGCCGGTCACCGAAGCCCGTGGTTCGATGGTCATCGACATCGGCGGCGGCACCACCGAAGTGGCGGTGATCTCGCTCAACGGCATCGTCTATTCCGCCTCGGTGCGCATCGGCGGCGACCGCTTCGACGAGTCGATCACCAACTACGTGCGCCGCAACCACGGCATGCTGATCGGTGAAGCCACCGCTGAACGCATCAAGGTCGAACTGGGCTGTGCCTACCCGCAGGCGGAAGTGATCGAGATGGAAATCTCCGGCCGCAACCTCGCCGAGGGCGTGCCGAAGATGATCAAGATCAGTTCCAACGAGGTGCTCGAAGCCCTGCACGAGCCGCTGTCGGGCATCGTCAGCGCGGTCAAGCTGGCGCTGGAGCAGACCCCGCCGGAACTGTGTGCCGACGTCGCCGAGCGCGGCATCGTGCTGACCGGTGGTGGCGCCCTGCTGCGCGACCTGGACCGCCTGATCTCCGAGGAAACCGGCCTGCACGTGCAGGTGGCCGATGACCCGCTGACCTGCGTGGCCCGTGGTGGCGGTCGTGCGCTGGAACTGGTGGACATGCACGGCAACGAGTTCTTTGCGCCGGAATAAGCCGTCCCGGCTGCTTGCGCCCGCAGCGCCCCTCCGGGGTGCGGCCCGCCACGTTGGCGGGTCGGCACCGGCGGGGCGCCCGCGTGTTTCCCTTCCGCCTTCTGCCAGTTGAATCGTTGCCGTGCCGCCCTACGCCGGACCTCCCGTCGCTTCCCGATCCGGTGATGCCGCCAGCCCGCTGCGGCTGCTGGCCTATCTCGCACTGGCAATCACCTTGATCGTCCTCGATGACCAGGCCGGCTGGCTGGCGCGCCTGCGCGAGCAGGCCAACAGCCTGGTGCAGCCGGTGTGGGCGCTGGCCGGCCTGCCCGGCAAGCTCGGCGGCCAGGTGCGTGACACCGCTGCCAGCCACGGCCAGCTGGTGACCGAAAACCGTGAGCTGCGCAACCAGCTGCTGCTGGCCAACGCCCGCCTGACCCGCCTGCAGACCGCCGCTCTGGACAACGCGCAGCTGCGCGAACTGCTGAACGTGGCCGAGCGCAGTGGCCTGGACGTGCAGCTGGCGCCGATCCTGGACATCGACCTGGACCCGGTCAAACAACGGCTGGTGCTGGACGCTGGCAGCCGCGAAGGCGTGCACGTCGGCCAGGCGGTGATCGACGCCGGTGGCCTGATGGGGCAGGTGATCAGCGTGACCGGTGGCAACGCCACCGTGCTGTTGTTGACCGATCCCGACCATGCGGTGCCAGTGACCGTGGCCCGCAATGGCGTGCGCCTGATCGTCTACGGCCGCGGTGACAAGCTGGAACTACGTGACATCCCGCTCAGCGCCGGCGTGGAAGTGGGCGACGAGATCGTCACGTCCGGTCTTGGTGGCCGGTTCCCGGCCGGGTTCCCGGTCGGCACCATCACCGGCCTGCGCCCGGACGATACCCACGCCTTCCTGGTGGGCGAACTGAAGCCGGCCGCACAGCTTGATCGCGGCCGCGACGTGCTGCTGCTGCGCCCCGGCGCGGCGATCCGTATTCCGCCGAACCTGCGCCTGCAGATGGAACAGGCCGCTCCCGGTGGCCCGGCCGATGCCACAACGCTGCCGACCGGCACCGCGCCTGCAGCAACGCAGGCTACCCCGGTAGTGCCGGCCGCTGGCCGGCAGCCGTCCTCGTCTGCGACGAGCCCGGCTGCCCGCGCATCCTCCCTTACCCCCGCGCCTTCGGCGCGCCCCCCTCAACAAGAGGGGGGCTCTCCCCCAGCCAGCTCCCCGGTAGTGCCGGCCGCTGGCCGGCAACCGCAGCAAACTCAACCGCAGCCCACCCAACCGCAGCCGGAGGCGCAGCGATGAGCCGCCTTCGCGACAACCGCTGGGTGCTGCCGGCCAGCCTGGTGGTGGCCCTGCTGCTGGGCCTGCTGCCGTTGCCGGCGCTGCTGCAGCCGCTGCGTCCGTACTGGCTGGCGCTGGTGCTGGCCTACTGGGTCATCGAAACGCCCGAGCGGGTCGGCCTCGGCATCGCCTTCGCCAGCGGTGTCGTCGCTGACCTCCTGTATGGCGGGGTGCTGGGCGAACAAGCGCTGCGCTTGGTGATGCTGGCCTTCATCCTGCAGCGCTTCCGCGCGCGCATCCGCTTCTTCCCGATGTCGCAGCAGATGCTGGCCATCGGCGGCCTGCTGTTCAACGATCGCATCGTCAGCGCGCTGGTCCATATCCTGGTGGGCGAGCCGACCCTGCCGTGGTCGTACTGGTGGGCACCGTTGCTGGGCATGGGCCTGTGGCCGCTGGTGTTCGTGCTGCTGGACGCGGTGCGCTTCGGCAAGCGCGGACGCTGAGCCATGCTGCCGCGCCGCCAGGTCAAGAATCCGCACGCAGAAGCCGAACAGTTCCGGCGCCGTGCGGCGTTGGGCTTCTTCGGCGTACTGGTCTGCCTGCTGGGCCTGGGCGGCTGGTACTTCAAGCTGCAGGTGCTGGACCACGACATCTACGCCACCCGCTCCGAAGCCAACCGCATCAAGCCGCGGCCGGTGGTGCCCGGGCGCGGCATGATCTACGACCGCAACGGCCGCCTGCTGGCCGAGAACGTGCCGGCGTTCCGCCTGGACATCACCCCGGACAAGGTCAAGGACATGGACGCCACCCTGGAAGGGCTGGCGAAGATCATCCAGATCAGTCCGGAAGAGCTGGAAGCGTTCAACAAGTCGCGCAAGGCGCGCCGCAAGTTCCTGCCGGTCACGCTGAAGCTGCGCATGAGCGATGAGGAAATGGCGCGCTTCGCCGTGGACCGCTGGCGCTTTCCCGGCGTCGAGCTGGAACCGTACCTGACCCGTCGCTATCCCTATGGCGACCTGTTCGCGCACATCATCGGCTACGTCGGCCGGGTCGACGACAAGGACCTGGAGATCCTCGGCGAGGGCAATGCCGCGCTGACCCACATCGGCAAGTCCGGCCTGGAGCGCTATTACGAGCAGGAGCTGCGCGGCAAGGTCGGCTACGAACAGGTCGAGACCAACGTGCAGGGCCGCGCGATCCGCACCATCGGCCGTGTCGCCGCGCAGTCCGGCGCCGACCTGCGGCTGTCGATCGATGCCGACCTGCAACGGGCGATGGTGGCCGCCTTCGGCGAGTTCGAAGGTGCCGCGGTGGCGATGGACCCGCGCACCGGCGAAGTGCTGGCGATGGTCAGCCTCCCGTCGTACGACGCCAACCTGTTCGTCAATGGCATCTCGCACGCCGACTTCAAGGCGCTCAATGAGAATCCCTCGCGGCCGCAGTTCAACCGCCTGGTGCTGGGTGGCGTGGCCCCCGGTTCGACCATCAAGCCACTGATCGGCCTGGCCGGCCTGGACAGCGGGGTGCGCCGGCCCGAAGACAAGATTCTTTCCACCGGCATGTTCTACCTGCCCGGCACCTCGCGGGGCTGGGGCGATGCCAACCGTGGCGGCCATGGCTGGACCGATCTGCGCAAGTCGATCACCCAGTCGGTCAACACGTACTACTACAAGCTGGCCCTGGACATGGGCATCGAGCGTTTCGACCACTACATGGGCTACTACGGCTTCGGCCAGCCGACCGGCATCGACCTGACCGGCGAGATCGGCGGCATCCTGCCGTCGCCGGCATCGAAGTACAAATCACGCAAGGAGCGCTGGTATCCCGGCGACACCGTCAACGCCAGCATCGGCCAGGGCGACTGGAAGGTCACCCCGTTGCAGCTGGTGCACGGCGTGGCCGGCATTGCCAACGGGCAGCTGCGCCAGCCGCACCTGGTGATGCAGCAGCGCGCCGGCTTCGATGCGGACTGGACGCCCATGCCGCAGGGCGAGAGCAAGCCGATCAGCCCGACCCCGAGCAACCTGCAGGCCGTGCGCGAGGGCATGATGGGCACCATGCAGCCCGGTGGCAGCGGCGCGCGCGCAGCGGCCGGCGCACCGTATGTGATGGCGGGCAAGACCGGTACCGCACAGGTGATCAGCCGCCGCGGTACCGCCGCGGTGAATCCGAAGAGCCTGCCGATGCACCTGCGCCATCGCGCGCTGTTCGTCGGCTTCGCACCAGCCGACAACCCGGTCATCGCCGTGGCGATTGCCGTGGAGGGCGGCGGCTACGGTGGTTCGGCAGCTGCGCCGATCGCTCGCAAGGTGTTCGATGCCTGGCTGCTGGGCAAGATGCCCGAAGGCATGCAGCCGCTGGACAGCGAACGCGGTACGACCGCGATCGGCGCCACCGCGTTCGACAACGAAGACGTGGGTGCGCGCCAGGCCGGCGACGCGGCTGCGGCGCAGCTGGGCGAGCATGCGGTCGTGGTCGGTGTACCGCCGCCGGCACCGGCACCTGCTCCGGCCACGCATCCTTCTGCGGCACTGCCGGCCACGTCACGTCCCACGGTTGCTGCGGAGGGCGCCCGATGAGCGCGTTCCTGCGCTGGGCCGGGGAAATGCTGCAGCGGTTCTTCAGCAGCCTCGACTGGCTGCTGTGCCTGGCCCTGGGCGCGCTGATGGTGATCGGCCTGGCGACGTTGAAGAGTGCTGGCGGCGATGGCCTGGTGATGGCGCAGGGCGTGCGTTTTGCCGTGGGTCTGGCGGCGATGTGGGGCATTTCGCGGGCGCCGATCCTGCGCATCCGCTCGGCCACGCCACTGATCTACGCCATCTCGATGATCCCGTTGCTGGCGGTGTTCGTGCTGGGCACGGGCAAGTACGGCCGGCAGTGGCTGGACCTGAAGTTCTTCTACCTGCAGCCGGCCGAACTGCTCAAGGTCAGCCTGCCGATGATGGTGGCCTGGTACCTGCACAGGATGCCGCTGCCGCCGCGCTTGAACACCGTGCTGGTGGCGATGGTGATCATCGGTGTGCCGACCGGGCTGGTGATGCTGCAGCCGGACTTCGGCACCGGCGTGCTGATCGCCGCCAGTGGTGTGTTCGTGTTGCTGCTGGCGGGCCTGCCGTGGTGGTGGGTGGGACTGGGCGTGGGCGGTGTGGCAGCGGTGGCGCCGGTCGCCTGGTTCTGGCTGCTGCGGCCGTACCAGAAGGACCGCATCATGATGTTCCTCGACCCGGAAATGGACGCGCTGGGCGCGGGCTGGAACATCATCCAGTCGAAGATCGCCATCGGTTCCGGCGGTTTCGACGGCAAGGGCTGGGGCGAAGGCTCGCAGTCGCACCTGAATTTCATTCCCGAGCAGACCACCGACTTCGCGTTCTCGGTGTTGAGCGAGGAGTTCGGCTGGATCGGCGTGGCGCTGGTGCTGACGTTGTATCTGGTGGTGATCGGGCGCTGCCTGTGGATCGCCAGCCAGTCGCGCGATTCGTACTCACGCCTGCTGGCGGGTGCCACGGGTCTGGCGTTCTTCGTCTATGTGCTGGTGAACGGCGGGATGATTTCCGGCCTGCTGCCGGTTGTGGGGGTGCCGATGCCGTTGATCAGTTACGGCGGTACGTCGGCGGTGTCGCTGCTGGCGGGGTTCGGGTTGGTGATGGCGGTGCGTCGTCACAATCCGGTGCATGGCGGTTACGGCTAGTTTCCAGCCATCGGCGCAGCCCCTCGTGGGTGGTTGCTGAAAGCAACAGCCGTGGTTGGCCGGGCGGGGTGGATTCGCGGGGGACGCCGTGAACCCATCCCTGGGGGCTTGGCCGCGGCATCCATGCCGCGGACACCCCCGCGAACCCACCCCGCCCGGCCTCTGACAGTTTCCTGCGGTGGCCACCCACGCAAAGAGAAATAAAGCAGAGCAGAAGCGGGTCGCTTCGCTCTTTGTAGTGCCGAGCCATGCTCGGCTCAGGGCCGGCATGCGCTGTACGAGAGGCAGGCGAGGGCACAGCGACGTGCGCATTACGCGGCCTGCAACTGCACATTCACATATTCCGACAGGCCTCGGCAGGCCAGCAGCAGGCCTTCGCGGGCGTCGTCGGGCAGATGCTGCGTGTCGTCCCCGTCCACGCGCACGCGTTCGCTGGCGTGCAGTAGTTCCAGCAGGAAGGTCAGCCCGGCATTGGCGCGGTCGATGCGCGCCATCGCCATGCACTGCGCCTGCGTTCGCCCTTTGCTCGGCCACGGCTGGCCATCTGCCGCTTCCACCTGGCGGATGCGCTGCAGGCAGTCCAGCAGGGTAGGGCCGCCGGGCGCGTTGGCGGCCTGCGTTGCCGTGAGCGTGGTTTCCAGCGCGCGGGCGATGTCATGCGGCAGCTGGTGAGCAGCCTCGCCCAGCGTGGCGAACAGGTACGGGTAGGTGGAAGCGGACATGGCGAGGTCCTCGTGCGGTCGGCAAGGGCCACCCCGCGTGGAGGCGAGGGTGGCAGGCGATGCGTGGCTCCAATACCGGTGATAGACGCTGGAACGCCGCCGGGCACGAGGCCCTCCACGCACCGCCCGCCAAAGACGCACGGACGGATTGCCAGCCGACGCCGCTCAACAAGGAAAAAGCGACGCCGGCTGGCAAGCGTAAACAACGCATCTATCAAACGGGATTGGAGTCCCGTGCCACCCGTTGTCGGTGGCCGCACATGATGTGCACGGGGCCCTTGCGGCTCCAATCAGAATTGCTTGAAACCCGGAAAATCCGGGCGCCCAAGGCAGTTGTCGCCGAAGGAGTCGATAGCGTCAAACAGCGCTGACAGCTTCGCGAAAGCGCCGGTTGCTACCGTGCCGCCGGTGAAATGGAAACGAATGCTTGGTGGCTGCCGTGAGGCGCTGCGCACGATCGATCTGCCGTTGCTGATCGCGTTGTTGATCCTGATGGGCGCAGGCCTGGCGGTGCTGCACAGCGTGAACGGGCCGGTGCACGGGCAGGCGATGCGCTTTGCCGGTGGCCTGGTGGCGATGTGGCTGCTGTCGCGGGTTTCGCTGCTGCGCCTGCGCGCGTGGACGCCGGCGATCTATGCACTGTCGATGCTGCCGTTGATGGCGGTGTACGTGATCGGCACCGGCAAATACGGGCAGCGCTGGCTCAACCTCGGCGTGTTCTACCTGCAGCCTTCGGAACTGCTCAAGCTCAGCCTGCCGTTGATGATGGCCTGGTATCTGCACCGCCAGCCTCTGCCGCCATCGCCGCGCACGGTGCTGACGGCCGCAGTACTGATCGGGGTGCCAGCGCTGCTGATCCTGATGCAACCCAATCTCGGTACCGCCACCCTGGTCACCGCCAGCGGCGTGTTCGCCCTGCTGCTGGCGGGCCTGCAGTGGCGCTGGGTGGCGGCCGGACTGGGCGCGGTGTCGGTGGCTGCGCCGTTGGCCTGGTTCGGGCTGCTGCGGCAATACCAGAAGAATCGCGTGCTGACCTTCCTGGATCCGGCTGCCGATCCGTTGGGCACCGGCTGGAACATCCTGCAGTCGCGCATCGCCATCGGCTCGGGTGGCCTGCAGGGCAGGGGCTGGGGGCACGGCACGCAGGCGACGTTGGATTTCCTGCCCGAGTACACCACCGATTTCGCGTTCTCGGTGCTGGCCGAGGAATTCGGCTGGATTGGCGTGGTGACGGTGTTCGCGCTGTATCTGTTCGTGGTCGGGCGTTGCCTGTCGATCGCGGTGCAGGCACGCGACACGCACGCGCGGTTGTTGGCAGGCAGCCTCGGCCTGGCGTTCTTCGTGTACGTGCTGGTCAACGGCGGGATGATTTCCGGCTTGCTGCCGGTGGTGGGCATTCCGATGCCGTTGATCAGTTATGGCGGCACCTCGGCGGTGTCGTTGCTGGCGGGGATCGGGCTGGTGATGGCGGTGCGGGGGCATCGGCCGGTGCACGCGTAGGTTTCCAGCCAACGGCGCAGCCCCTCGTGGGTGGGGGCGGGTGGGTCGTGGAAAGCTGGATTGCTGAGGGCTGGCCGGGCGGGTGGATAGTGCGGGGACGCCGTGAACCCATCCCTGGGGGCTTGGCCGCGGCATCCATGCCGCGGACACCCCGCACTACCCACCCGCCCGGCCAACCCTGGATGAATCGCTTGGCGCCCACCCACGAGGGGCTGCGCCGTTCGCCGACCTTCGCCGCCGATGCGCGCATGAATCTGCGCAAGCGCATTTCTGTAATCGTTCCCACAACGCCGCACAGCAGCATCGCCGCTGACGAAGTTCCATTAAAAGTGGGCGCCAATTCACATTTTGACGCCGCGTTGATCCTGATCAATGGACTTGTCGCAATCGGCCTGCACAATGGCGGCCCGTTCGGCATGGCGCGCCGTCTTTGATGCAGCGCGAGGGGCGTCGGATGGGAAAGCAGTACTGATCCAACGGGTACAGGGAGCGCGGAGTACTGCCACTGGGGAGCGGCAGCCGCGCAGGTACCGACCGGGTCCGGCGGCCGGTTGCGTCTGCGGGGATGGGGACGCAACCGGCAACCTCTGCCTGAATGGGGCAGGTCAATCACAACGTCTTCACATTTCGCACTGAACGCGTGCAAATCGTTGTGATTCATGGTGTTAGGGGTTTTAATTCATCCATGACCTGCTAATCTGCGGTGATGATTCGACGTTCTCTGGCCTGCATGCTCACCCTCGGCCTGGTCGCCTGCGCGACCCAGCCGACGTCCCCACCGACTTCGCCACAGGCCAGCAGTACGCCGCGCCACCCGGCGGCCAAGCCCCACGGCCCGGCCGAGGCCGCGCCGGAAGCGACCGCGGCCACGGCAGCACCGGTCGATCTCACCCCGGTGCCGTTCGAAACCGCGCGCGCCAGATTCATTGCCGACACTGCCAAGCGCTACGGCCTCAAGCCCGACGAGATCCGCAACGTGCTCGACCAGGCGCAGGTGCGCCAGCCGATCATCGCCGCCATGTCGCGGCCGGCCGAACGGGTCAAGCCGTGGAACGAATACCGGCCGATGTTCATCAGCAAGGCACGCATCGATGGCGGCAAGGCGTTTCTTGCCCAGCATCGCGCCGAACTGGACCGTGTGCAGCAGCGCACCGGCGTACCGGCGGAAGTGATCGTGGCGATCATCGGCGTGGAAACCAGCTACGGCAAGAATGCCGGCAGCCATCGCGTGCTCGATGCGCTGTACACCCTGGCCTTCTATTACCCGCGCAGTGGCGACCCGGCCAAGCTGGAGCGCGAAGTGCGCCGCGAGCTGTTCTTCCGCGATGAACTGGCCAAGCTGTTCGAGCTGGGCCGCGAGGAAAAGCTGGACATCACCACGCTCAAGGGCAGCTACGCCGGTGCGATGGGCATGGGCCAGTTCATGCCCTCCAGCTATCTGGATTACGCTGTGGACGGCAACGGCGATGGTCGCCGTGACCTGTTCACCAGCTACGACGACGTGTTCTCGTCCATCGCCAACTACTTCGTGAAGAAGGGCGGCTGGGTGCGCGGCGGCCAGGTTGCCGTGCCGGCCACGCTCGCCGCCGGCCGCGAGGAGTTCAACCCGACCGAGTGGATGCCCACCTGGTCGCTGGCCGACCTGGCCCAGCGCGGCTACCAGCCCAGCGCGGCGGTGCAGCCCGGTGCCACCGCCACCCCGATCACCCTTGAAGGCAGCACCGGCAAGCAGTACTGGCTGGGCTTCCAGAACTACTACGCAATCACCCGCTACAACCTCTCGAAGATGTACGCGATGGCCGTGTTCCAGTTGTCGCAGGCCATTGCCGGACAGGAGCTGCCCCCGGCATGAACATCAGATGGCTGGTCCCTGGATTGATCGTCCTCGCGCTGGCCGCCTGCAGCAGCGCGCCGAAAAAGCCGGCGACCGCCGGCCACGGTGGCAAGCCGTCCGGCACGGTGGTGCAGGGCAAGGATGGGCGTCCGGCGCATTGTCCGGAGGGCTCGCCGTACGCGGCGGCCACCGAGGACCTGTCCACCCGTGGCAACTACACCGCCGGTGGCCTGTACAAGCCCGGCGTGAAAGACACCACGCCCAGTTACGTGCCCAACGTGGCCTGTATTCCCGAGCCGGTGGTGACCAATGAGGATCGCTCGGCGATCGGCAACAAGTCGCCCTACGTCGTGCTGGGCAAGCAGTACAAGGTGCTCGACGACACCCGCAACTACGTTGAACGCGGCACCGCTTCGTACTACGGCGCCAAGTTCCATGGCCGCCTGACCTCCAACCGCGAGGTCTACGACATGTACCAGTTCACCGCTGCGCACAAGACCCTGCCGCTGCCCAGCTTCGCCCGCGTGACCAACCTGGACAACGGCGAATCGGTGATCGTGCGCGTCAATGATCGTGGCCCGTTCCACGATGGCCGCGTGGTCGATCTCAGTTACGCCGCCGCTGTGCGCCTGGGCATCACCCAGCGCGGTACCGGCAACGTGGAAGTGCGCGCGCTGCAGCCGGGCGAAGGCAACCTGATGGCGCAGAAGCCCTCGCGCCGCGAACGCCGTGCTGCGGAAGCGGCTGCGGCCACCGCTGCCGTCGCCAGCGCGCGCCCTGTACCCGCCGCACGCGCAGTTGCCGACAGTGACATCGATCGCCTGGTCAAGCGCCTGCCGGCCGACGCCGCTCCCGAGCGCGGCCAGCCGGCTACCACCCAGGCCGCTGTCAGCACGATGCCGGAAGTGGCGGTCAGCAGCCTGCCGCCCAGTGCACCCGCGTCGCGTCCGGCAGCGCCGGTCGTGGCCACCGCCATGCCGCGCAGCCCGGCCCCGGCCAGCAGCCCCAGCTTGTCGCAGAAGGTGGTGGGCGCGGTGATGCTGCAGGTCGCCAGCTTCTCCAACCGCGACAACGCCAACCGGGCGATGGGCCAGCTCAACGCTGCCGGCATCGTCGGTGCCACCATCAGCGACATCGCTGCCGGTGGTCGTACCCTGTGGCGCCTGCGGGTACCCGCCAGCGACCATGCCAGCGCGGCGGAACTTGCCGGGCGCATCTCGGGTCTGGGCTTTGGCTCGCCACAGATCGTCAAGGACTGATTCCGCCCGGGCCGGTGCTGCCGGCCCTTGCCACCTCGGCCTTACAATGG
Source organism: Stenotrophomonas sp. SI-NJAU-1 (assembly GCF_020883215.1). Classification (NCBI taxonomy): domain Bacteria; kingdom Pseudomonadati; phylum Pseudomonadota; class Gammaproteobacteria; order Lysobacterales; family Lysobacteraceae; genus Stenotrophomonas; species Stenotrophomonas sp. SI-NJAU-1. The sequence continues at coordinate 3,769,383 of NZ_CP086598.1, read as the reverse complement.
CCACCTCGCCCCATCCTTCATTTTCCGGCCGTCCCCTGGAGCCTGCTGTCCCATGAATTTCCGTTCCGCCGCCACTGCCCTGGCCGCCACCCTGGTGGTGGGCCTGGCCTCCGCCCAGACGCCGCTGCCGACCCCGGCCACCCCGGCGCCTGCCGCCGCTGCTGCCCCCGCCACCGTGGCCACGCCGCCGGCGCCTGCACCCAGCGTTTCCAAGGCCTGGGTGCTGATGGACTACGCCACCGGCCAGGTGCTGGCAGGCGAGAACATCAACGAACAGCTGGCCCCGGCCAGCATCACCAAGGTGATGACGTCGTACGTGATCGCCGCCGAGGTCAAGAACGGCAAGGTCCGTCCCGATGACCAGGTGATGATGAGCGAACGCGCCTGGCGCGAAGGTGGCGCCGGCACCGACGGCAGCTACAGCGGCTTCCCGGTCAACCAGACCGCACGCCTGGAAGACATGGAAAAGGGCATGGCGATCCAGTCCGGCAATGACGCCGCGATCGCCCTGGCCGAGCACGTGGCCGGCAGCGAAGAAGCCTTCGCTTCGCTGATGAACAGCTACGCCGCCAAGATCGGCATGAAGAACTCGCACTTCGTGAACGCCCACGGCCTGACCGCCCCGGGCCATCACAGCAGCGCCTACGACCTGGCCCTGTTGGGCCGCGCGATGGTGCGCGACTACCCGGAAACCTACGCGTACAACAAGATCAAGGAATTCCAGGTCGGCACCATCAAGCAGCCCAACCGCAACCTGCTGTTGTGGCGCGATGGCAGCGTGGACGGCATCAAGACCGGCCACACCTCCGAGGCCGGCTACTGCCTGATGAGCTCGGCCCAGCGCGGTGACCAGCGCCTGGTCGCGGTGGTGCTGGGTGGCGCGTCGGAAAAGCAGCGCGCCGATGACAGCCTGGCCCTGTTGAACTGGGGCTTCCGCTTCTTCGAGACCCACCGCCTGTACGAGCCGGGCAAGGCCGTGGCCGAGCACAAGGTATGGAAGGGCACCACCGACAAGGTGCAGCTGGGCGTGGCGCAGCCGATGCTGGTCAGCGTGCCGCGCGGTCGCTACAACGACCTGAAGCCGAGCATCGACGTGCCCAAGACCCTGGAAGCGCCGTTCACCGCTGGCCAGCAGATCGGCACCGTCAAGGTCACCCTGGATGGCAAGCTGGTGGCCGAAGCGCCGCTGGTGGCTGTGGCCGCCGTCGAGCAGGCCGGCTTCTTCAAGCGCCTGTGGGACAGCTTCTGGATGTGGTGGGAATCGGAATGATCCGCAGCCTGCTGCGGTGAATGGAAAAGGCCGGCGAATGCCGGCCTTTTTCGTGGGATCCCGCCGGGCATGGCCCGGCGCTACCGGCGATCGGGTAGCGCCGGGCCATGCCCGGCGGACGCAGCCCCTCGCTTACAGCGAGCGGCTGATGGTGAAGCTGCCGAACACCGGGGCTTCGCGCTGGCCATTGAACTCGCGGGTGCTGTGGTAGCGGGCTACCGCGAACTTCCAGCGGCCGCGCATCACTGCCACGCCGTAACCGCCGTAGGCGACCACGTGGCGCTTGTCCACGCTGTGGCTGTTGCGGAACGTGTTGCCGTCCAGGGTGATATCGCGGATCACCCACGCCGCATCGGTGGTGGCGAACATGTGCCACGACCAGCCACTGGGCTTGCCCCCCCGGGTCGGCGCGGTGTTCTCGCCGGCCGGGCGCAGCGGGGTGCTGCCGAAGTCGTCGGGCAGCTTCCAGCCGAAACGCACTTCGCCGCCGACGTTGGCCTTGGTTTCCAGGTTGCCGATCGAGCCGCCGTAGTGGCTGATCGCATCCCAGCCCCAGCCATCGGCATTGATGCTGGCATCGCCCGGCCAGCGGCGCATGCGCTCGTGGGTCAGCATGAACACCGGTTCGTTGTGCAGCTGGTTGTCCCAGCCCTGGAACTTCTCATCCCCCAGCACGTCGTGCACCGCGTTCTGCACCTGCCGGCCCTGCGCCCACGGGCCCACCACGCCCAGGGTCAGCTGGGTGGTCTGCAGGTGGTCGCCGCTGCGTGCGTTGTAGCCGAAGCTGGCCACCAGCACGCCCGCATACGGGCGGTCGTCTTCGATCAGGTCCTTCCGGGTGAAATCGGTGGGGGTGAAGATGCCCTGGGCCAGGCTGAAGATCATGTTCTGCTGTTCGAACCTGCCCGGGTGCAGTGCCTCCAGGTGGCTGTTCACCCAGCGCGCCAGGCGCGGCAGGCACGGGTCGTCGGTGTAATCGACCAGGTTGGGCGAGACCAGGGTCAGCTGGGCGCCGTTGGTATAGCCCTGGTCCTGGTGGCGGCCGCCGAACAGGTCGTTGTCGACGCGGAAATTGACCTGCGGCGGATGCTCGCGCATCGCGTCCGGGCCGCATTGCTCGGCTGCGTAGGCGGAAAGGGGGAGGGCGGTGGCCAGCAGGCCGGACAATCCAAAGGATGCGAGGTGGCGCATGGATGGGATGATCATCGGGAAGGGGGCTTTTGTCTGTCGTTTTATGCAACGACACGGTACTCCCGGCGCTGTGATGGAACGAGCGCGCTGGGATCACTTGTCTGTTCCGAAAACAACATTGTCTGATCGATACAATCGGTTACCGCAGGTGAAGCCGCAGCGATGGGGCAGGGGCCCTCGGAGGTGGGTCCAAGCCTGAATGGATGTTCAGCTGCAACGCAGCGGCCCGCCCGCAGGGCCGCCGGCTTACATGAATACTCTTGGGTTTGTTGCCCTGCGGCCCGATAATGGGCGCATGGAAATCAAGTCCGACAACCCCGAACACGGCTTCCAGTTCCCCGGTCAGTTCGAGCTCAGCGCGATGGGCCCGGCCAACCGCGGCCTGGAGCATGAACTCCCCCGCCTGCTGCTGGCTGCTGGCGTTGACGTGGTGAACGAGCGCATCAGCTGGAAGCATTCGTCCAACGGCAAGTACGTCTCGGTGCGCCTGGTCTTCCGGGCCGAGAGCCGCGAACAGTACGACGTGGCCCACCAGGCCCTGCGCGACCACCCGGAAGTGAAGTGGACGGTGTAGCCGTCAGCTGTCCCGCCGAAGCGGCCGCCCCCGAGGCGCGTCCGCCGCGCCCGGCAGTGGTGCGCGACCTGGGGCGCCAGGCCTACGAGCCGGTCTGGCACGCCATGCAGCGTTTCACCGACCAGCGCGACGACGACACGCTGGACGAGCTGTGGGTGGTCGAGCACGATCCAGTGTTCACCCTGGGCCAGGCCGGCAAGGTCGAACACGTGCTGGCGCCGGGTGAGATCCCGGTGGTCCACGTCGATCGCGGCGGCCAGGTGACCTACCACGGCCCCGGCCAGATCGTGATCTACCCGCTGCTGCGCCTGCCGCGGCTGGGCATCGGTGTGCGCGACTACGTATGCCGCATCGAGCAGGCCATCATCGACACCCTGGCGGAATGGAACATCGGTGCCGAACGGCTTGACGGCGCCCCGGGCGTCTACGTCGGCGGCGCCAAGATCGCCGCGCTCGGCATCCGCGTGCGGCGCGGCTGCACCTTCCACGGCCTGGCCTTCAACGTGGCCATGGACCTCGATCCTTTCCACCGCATCAACCCCTGTGGTTATGAGGGGTTGCAGGTGACCACGGTGCTAGACTTGGGCGGTCCGTCCGGGATGGACGCCGTCAAGCCGGTGCTGCTGGACCACCTGGCCCGCCAGTTCGGCCTGCTGCTGCAGCCCGTGCCTGAACTGCCTGATCTCTCTGCGGCCGCCTGACCGCCCCCGGAAACGCCATGACTGAAACCACTGCCCGCACCATTCCCCTGCAGATCGTGCAGGCCGAGCTTCCGTCCACCGCGCCGTTGCAGGCCGGGGTCAAGCAGATGGGTGGGGACAAGATCAACCGTTCGCCGGTGCAGTTCGCCGACGTGCCGGTGCTGCGCAAGCCCTCCTGGATCCGCGTGCGCATTCCTTCGGGCAATGCCGTGCAGAACCTGAAAGCCAAGCTGCGCGAGAACCGCCTGGTGACCGTGTGCGAGGAAGCCAGCTGCCCGAACATCCACGAATGCTTCGGCCACGGCACCGCCACCTTCATGATCCTGGGCGAGGTCTGCACCCGCCGCTGCTCGTTCTGCGACGTGGCTCACGGCCGGCCGAAGCCGCCCGATGCCAACGAGCCGGCCAGCCTGGGCCAGACCGTGGCCGATATGGGCCTGAAGTACGTGGTGGTGACCAGCGTCGACCGCGATGACCTGCGCGACGGCGGTGCCCAGCACTTCGTCGACTGCATCACCGCCATCCGCGAGAAGTCGCCGGGCACCCGCATCGAAGTGCTGACCCCGGATTTCCGCGGCAAGGGCCGCATGGAGCGCGCGCTGGAGATCCTCGCGCAGAACCCGCCGGACGTGTTCAACCACAACATCGAAACCGTGCCGGACCTGTACCGCAACGTGCGCCCGGGCGCCGATTACCAGTGGTCGCTGAACCTGCTGAAGAACTTCAAGGCGCAGCACCCTGACGTGCCGACCAAGTCGGGCATCATGCTGGGCCTGGGCGAAGACTTCGAACAGATCAAGGCCACCATGCGCGACCTGCGTGCGCACAATGTGGACATGATCACCATCGGCCAGTACCTGCAGCCGACCGCGCACCATCACCCGGTGCTGAAGTACTGGACCCCGGACGACTACAAGGCGCTGGAAGTCTACGGTTACGAGCTGGGCTTCAGCCACGTGGCCTCTGGCCCGATGGTGCGCTCGTCGTATCACGCCGACGTACAGGCCAAGGGCGCCGGCGTCCAGTAAGGCGGTTGCCGCCGGGCATGGCCCGGCGCTACCCCGTGCGCGCGGTGTCGGTAGCGCCGGGCCATGCCCGGCGAGCGCAGCGGCGGCCTTTGCCTGCATTCACAATTTGCTACACCGGCCCCGCTAGGCTGGTTTTCCACCGGAAGTGGGCGGGTGACAAACCCGGCAACTTTCGGCACTGTCGTGGTGTCTGAACACCCTGCAGTCTCCCCCTTGGCAAGGCGCCTTCGAGCACGTCAATGAAATTCAAAGCCCCCGCATTCCTGATGGCCTTGGCGCTGGTCGCGCCGTTGGCGCTGGCGGCCAAGGCCGACTCGCCGGCATTGCCGGCGGCGGCTACCGCCGATCAGGTGACCACCTCCAAGCTGGTGTACGGCCTGTTGTCCGACAGCCGCTACGCTTACCGTCCGCGTGCGCTCGATGAAGCCACCTCCAAGGATGTGTTCAAGCGCTACCTGGAGACGCTGGACGGCGGCAAGCAGTACTTCACCCAGGCCGACATCACCCGCTTCGCGCCGTTCCAGGCCGGCATTGCCAATGCCATCCGCGGCGGCGAGCTGGAGCCGGCCTTCCAGGTGTTCGCGGTCTACAAGCAGCGCGTCGGCGAGCGCGTGGCCTATGCGCGCAAGCTGCTGAAGCAGGAACCGGATTTCACCACCGACGAGCGCTTCGAGTACGACCGCAAGGACGTGCCGTGGGCAGCGTCCAACGCCGAGCTCGACGAGCTGTGGCGCAAGTCGGTGAAGAATGACTGGCTGCGCCTGAAGCTGGCCGGCAAGAAGTCCGATGACATCCGCAAGACGCTGGACAAGCGTTACGCCACCCTGGAAAAGTCGGTCAACGAGCTGAAGGGTGAAGACACTTTCCAGTTCTTCATGAACGCCTACACCAGCGCGGTTGATCCGCACACCGATTACTTCACTCCGCGCACCGCCGAGAACTTCAACCAGGCGATGTCGCTGTCGCTGGAAGGCATCGGCGCGCAGCTGCAGCGCCAGGACGACGTGGTGGTGATCCGCGAGATCATCGCCGGTGGCCCGGCGGCCGTGGATGGCACGCTGAAGCCGGGTGACCGCATCGTCGGCGTCGGCCAGGGCACGTCCGGGCTGGTGGAAGATGTGATCGGCTGGCGCATCGATGATGTCGTAGCCAAGATCCGTGGCGCCAAGGACACCCAGGTGAAGCTGGAGTTCATTCCGGCCGAAGCGGGCGTCGACGGCAAGCACCACACCTTGGTGCTGACCCGGCAGAAGGTGCGCCTGGCCGAACAGGCCGCCAAGGGCGAGACCATGACCATTCCGGCCGTCAATGGCGAGCCGGCACGCAAGGTCGGCGTGATCAAGCTGCCGACGTTCTACCAGGACTTCGAAGGCCGTCGTCGCAACGCCACCGATTACGCGTCGGCCACCCGCGACGTGGCCAAGCTGCTGGCCGGTTTCAAGGCCGACAAGCTGGACGGCGTGGTGCTGGACCTGCGCAACAACGGTGGCGGTTCGCTGGATGAAGCCATCGAGCTGACCGGTCTGTTCATCGAGCAGGGTCCGGTGGTGCAGGTGCGCGAATCCGGTGGCCGAGTCACCGTCAACAGCGACCGCAACCAGGGCGTGGCATGGGACGGTCCGCTGGCCGTGCTGATCAACCGTGGTTCGGCCTCGGCATCGGAGATCTTTGCCGGTGCCATCCAGGACTACGGCCGCGGCCTGGTCATCGGTGAAACCAGCTTCGGCAAGGGCACGGTGCAGAACATCGTCGACCTCGACCGTTGGCCGAGCGGCGAAGCCCAGCGCTTTGGCCAGGTCAAGCTGACCATCGCCCAGTTCTTCCGCATCAGCGGCAGCAGCACCCAGCACAAGGGTGTGGTGCCGGATCTGGCGTTCCCGGCCAGCGTCGATGCCACCGAGTTCGGCGAGAGCACCTACGACAATGCCCTGCCGTGGACCCGCATCGCCGCGGTGCCGCACACCCAGTACGGCAACTTCGCGCCGCTGCTGCCCAAGCTGGAAACGCGCCATGACGCGCGCATCGCCACCGACAAGGAATTCCAGTGGTGGAACGAGGATGTGGAGCAGTTCCGTGCCGAAGCGGCGAAGAAGTATGTTTCGTTGAATGAAGCCACGCGGCGCGCCGAGCGCGAGCGCCAGGATACCCAGCGCAAGCAGCGCCAGATCGTGCGCAAGGAACTGGGCCTGGCCCTGGATCCGCTGGCCGATGACAGCAGCGACGACGGCCTGACCGGCAACGAGCGCGACATCGTCAAGGATGCCGCCCGCGAGAAGGCCGCCGAGAAGCGTCCGGATCCGTTGCTGCGTGAATCGGCCTCGATCCTGGCCGACGCGGTGAACCTGCTGGAGGCCGACCGTCCGCTGTCGGCGCAGGTGCTGCCGCAGTCCACCGCCGCAGGCCGCTGGGCCGACTGATTGACCGAAAAAGGGGACGGAGGGATCAAGTCGTTAGTGGCACAAACGACGTGGTCCTTCCGTCCCCTTTTTGCATGAACCGGGTACAACGGTGGAGGACGAGCCCGCTGGTTTCGACCCGGCGCACACGTGCAGGGGGCTACCCTCACCGATACCGTCTTCGCAGGAGTACCCATGCGGGCCTCCCTTCTTTCTGCTTCCCTGCTGGCAGCCACCAGTGCCCTGACATTGACCGCCTGTGGCGGTCGTGCCGCCGACAGCAGCCTGTTGCGGGAGTCCTTCGACTCCGGCGACACCTTCTCGCGCACCGTCGATGGCCGACCGGCCGAAGCCTGCGAAGCAGCCCGGCGCACCCTGCTCAGCCAGGGCTATGCCATCGCACGCTCGGACGATGCGCAGGTGGAAGGCAACAAGAACTTCCAGCCGCGCGAGGATGACCATGAACAGCTGGTGCTGCGTATCTCGTGCGCGCCGCGTGGCAGCCAGGCGTTGGTGTTCGTCAGCGCCGTGCAGGACCGCTATGCACTGAAGAAGAGCCCGACCTCGGCCAGCGTGGGCGTCGGCGCGCTGGGCTCGGTGTCGCTGCCGTTCGGCAGCAATGACGACTCGCTGGTGAAAGTTGCCAGCAGCACCATCACCGATGCCGAGTTCTATCGGCGCTTCTTCCAGCGCCTGCAGCAGTACCTGCCAGCGGCAGCGAAGCCAGAGCCGCAGCCGCAACCGGCCGCGTCGCCGCAGCCTCCTGCCGGGCCTGAACCCGAACCAGCGCCGGCAGCAACGGACCAGGGCTGAGCGTGCGCGGCAGGGTGATGGCGTGGGCCCTGCTGCTGAGCTGGCCCCTGAGCACGCTGGCCGCTACGGCCGAGTGCAGCCAAGGCCTGCTGCAGCGGCTGGGATGGCGCTTTGAAACCGCAGCGATCACCACGCCACAGGTGCAGGGTGGGCCGGTGTGTACGCGTGCCTCGCTGGCCGAGGCGCAGGCGGCTGGTGATCTGCGCGTGCGTTGGCCGGCAGCGCTGGCCGAGGCCGACCGGCAGGCCCTGTTGCAGCAGTTGCTGGATGACCCGGCCACGGTCTGCGCCTACGCCTTCGAACTGGGCGCTGCCGTGCAACGCGCTACGCAGGCACTGCAGGACAATGAATCCTTCCGCTTCACCGGTGTGCAGCTGGGTTGGATCGGCTTTGGCGCACGCGGCGCCCCGGCACAGGGATGGCAGCGGGTGCGCAGCTTCGGCCGGGGCTATGTGCCGGCCACCAGCAACAGCCGCGCACTGGACGCCTTCTATACGGGCCACGTGCGCGCCGAGTGCGGTGTCGGCCGCCAGGTCGCGCAGCTGGCCACGCAGCGCGAACTGTACGGCGATACGGCCTTCGATGCGGAATTCGCGCCCGCCGAACTGTCCATCGGCACGTTCCTTGGCCTGCACGACACCGACAGCATCCTGCTGGGCGCGCAGGCCGGCCAGTTCATGGCCGACGGCAAGGCCGTGCGCACGGCGGCGATGGGGCGGCAGGCCTTTGCCGGGCTGCCGGGCTTCATCGAACACGTCTTCGACAAAAGCACGCTGGACGATCTGAGCAACCAGGCGGAGAATTTCGTGGTGGTGGAGGTGGGCGAAGGCGCGGCGCAGGCACTGGCGGAGCACGGTGGCCTGGCCTGGTATGACCAGCGCAACCGTGCCCTGTGGCAGCTGGCGCAGGGCATTCCGCGTGTCGGCCAACGCTATTTCGAGCGGTTGCTGTACGAACGCGATCCAGCGCTGCGTGCGCAGCTGGCCCCGCGCTATCGTGACGTCGTGCAGCAGATGGACCAGTTGCTGGACGATCCGTTCTACCAGCAGTTCGTGATCTACGCGCACCCACGCGGTATACGTCCTGTCGGCTACCACATCATCCGCCTGCTCGACCGGAATCCGCGCACGCCGTTTTCCATCGACCTGGCGTTGCACAATCTGCATACCACGCTCTACCGGCGTTGGCGCGAGGCGCAGTTGCGCCACTGCGCAGCCACCGGCAGGCCAGGCAGCCTGACCCTAGACCCCAACTGAAGGTGAAACAATGGATATTGCAATGATCGGCCTCGGCCGGATGGGCGCCAACATGGCCCAGCGCCTGCACCGCGGTGGCCACCGCGTGGTCGGCTACGACCCGGGCGAGGGCGCCCGCCAGCGCGCCGCCGAGGCCGGCCTGGAGGTGGTTGATTCGCTGGCCGCAGCAGTGGCCGCGCTGCCGGTGCCGCGCGTGGTGTGGCTGATGGTGCCCGCCGGCGAGACCGTGGACCAGACGCTGGGCCAGTTGACCCCGCACCTGGCCGAAGGTGACATCGTCATCGACGGTGGCAACTCCAACTACCAGGACTCGATCCGTCGCGCCAAGGCGCTGGCCGAAGATGACCTGGGCTACGTGGACTGTGGCACCAGCGGCGGCGTGTGGGGCCTGCAGGAAGGCTACAGCCTGATGGTGGGTGGCGATGCAGCGGTGGTCGAACAGATCGCACCGCTGCTGCGCACGCTGGCACCGGCCGAGGACCGCGGCTGGGCGCGCGTCGGCCCTTCCGGCGCAGGCCACTTCACCAAGATGGTCCACAACGGCATCGAGTACGGAATGATGCAGGCCTACGCCGAAGGCTTCGCGTTGATGGAGCGCAAGCAGGAGATGGAACTGGACCTGGCCCAGGTGGCCGAGGTCTGGCGCCACGGCAGCGTGGTACGTTCGTGGCTGCTGGACCTCAGCACCGAAGCACTCAAGCGCAATCCCTCGCTGGATGGCATTGCACCATACGTGGAAGATTCCGGTGAAGGCCGCTGGACCGTCGCCGAAGCGATCGCGCTGGACGTACCTGCCCCGGTGATCACCCTGTCGCTGCTCGAACGCCTGCGTTCGCGCGAATCCAATTCGTTCACCGACCGCCTGCTGTCGGCGATGCGCAACGAATTCGGCGGCCACGCCATCAAGAAGTCGTAAGCACTGGTTTTATGTAGATCCACGCATAGCGTGGATCTACTGTGTCGACCAAGGTCGACACCCACCCAGAGCAGGCCATGCCGTGTCGACCAAGGTCGACACCCACCAAGAGCAGCGGACAACTGTCGAAGGCGGGGTGGGTCCGGTTGCGGGGGTGTCCGCGGCATGGATGCCGCGGCCAAGCCTCCAGGGATGGATTCACGGCGTCCCCCGCAATCGGGCCCACCCCGCCATCCCACGCATAGCCCGCTTCTGCTGTTGCTGTTGCTGTTGCTGTTGCCGGCCAGCGGCCGGCACTACCGCTTCGGCGGGTACAGGGCGCAGCCCTGCCGATCACCCCACCTGCACCCGCCGCCCTTCGCGCGCGCTGTCCGTCCCCGCCTGCAGCAGCCGCATCACCTGCAGCGCCTGCAGCGCGCTGACCGTCGGCTCGCCCTCACCCTGCATCGCCGCCGCGAAGTCGGCATACAGGCGCCGGTAGTCGCCCGGCAGGTTGTCCACGGTGCTGCGCTGGATGTTGTCTTCCGCGTCGCAGTGCAGCAGTTCGCCGTGGCGCGGGTCGATACCCCATCCCGGCGCACCTGGAGCGATGCCGCGACGCAGCTGCGCTTCCTGCACGTCCAGGCCCTGCTTGATCCAGCTGGCGCGCGTGCCATGCACGGAAAAACGGGGGGCGGGCGCGGCGACCAGTGAACCGGCATGCACGATCGCGCGATGGCGCGGGTAGTGCAGTACGGCGTGGAAATAGTCGATGCCGCTGCCGCCTTCGCGCTGCACCGCAAGGTCCGCATCGATCGCCTGCGGACAGCCGAACAGCACCAGCATCTGGTCCAGCAGGTGCGGCCCCAGGTCGTACCACAGGCCGCTGCCCGGCCCGTCCTGCTCGCGCCAGCGTTCGCGCACCTGCGGACGATAGCGGTCGAAATGTGCGTGGCATTCGGCGATGTCACCGAGCGTGCCGTCGGCAAGCAGCGCCTGCAGGGTCAGGAAGTCCGCATCGAAACGCCGGTTCTGGAACACGGTGGCGATGCGTGCAGCGTCCCGCGCTGCGGCCAGCACCTGTTCGGCTTCGCGCACGCTCACCGCGAACGGTTTGTCCACCAGCACATGCTTGCCGGCGGCCAGCGCGGCGATGGCCAACGGTGCGTGCTGTTCGTTCGGCGTGGCGATGACCACCGCATCCACTGCAGGGTCATCGAAGACCTCCTGCGCGGTAGCGCGTACGTGGACATCGGTGAAGGTGCGCAGCAGCGTATCGCGCTGCGAACTGACGACGCTGTGCAGGGCCAGCCCCGGCGTGTGCTGGATCAGCGGGGCGTGGAAGACGCGGCCGGCAAGGCCGTAGCCGATCAGGGCCAGTTGCAGCTCAGGGCGCATGGGAGGACTCCGCGCAGATCGTGAAGTGCAGGACAGGAACCTCAGGGTAAACGAGATGACTACGCGCCCGGAAGCTGAACCATTCCCGCTGCGGCTGCGCCCATTCACGTGAGCGTGACCGCAGCGCTACGCCTGCACTACAAGCACTTGGCGACACTGGGCACACCAACCAGTAGGAGAACCAAACGATGAGCACCACGACCCGTACGCTGTTGGCTTCCGCCCTCACCCTGGGCCTGGCGCTGTCCTCCTCGGCCGCATTCGCCCAGGACGCTGCAGCGAAGAGCCCGCCGAAAACCGATCATTCGGCGATGACCCATGCAGACCGCCATGATTCCAACGAGCCGGTCACCGACAGCTGGATCACCACCAAGGTCAAGGCCGATCTGCTCGCCAGCAGCAATGTGCCGGGTACCGAAGTAAAGGTGGAGACGGTCAATGGCGTGGTCAGCCTGAGTGGCACCGTTGCCACCAAGGCCGAGCATGACAAGGCCATCGCCACCGCCAAGGGCATCAAGGGCGTGACCCGCGTTGATGCCGCTGCACTGAAGGTCAGCGCCGCCAAGCGTTGATCGGCGCCGCAGGTTGTCGACAGGGCGCTCCCGCGGGGGCGCCCTGTTTTGTGCTGTGGCGCCTGCTCGATACGTGCTGGTGGGCGCCCCGCCGAATGACCCATTGCCCCAGAGATTTGACCGGCTGCGCTATATTGCCGGTTCCGCCGTGGCCGGTCCTGCCCGGATCGCACTCCCCGGCTGAGCTGACGAGGAACTATGGCGCTGGTTTTCAGTGATGACATATGGGATCGCTGGCGAATGCCTGCTCTGGCACTGGCAGCGGCAGCCATCATCGTGGTCCCGTGGTTGACCCTGCGCAAACTGCAGCAGGACAACGAACTGGCCATGGGCTGGGTGACCCATACCCAACAGGTGACCGTAGCCCTGCAGCAGCTGCAGACCGACGTGCGCGACATCGAGTCGGCGGCGTTGACGTTGTCCAAAGGCGTGGACGCGCCGGGCCTGCGCGAGCGCATGGCCAAGGCCAACGACATTCCCGAGCGCCTGGCCGAACTGGGCCGGATGACCCGCGACAATCCCGACCAGCTGATCCGCATCGGCCGTATCCAGTCGATGCTGGAAGGCCGGCTGGGGGTAGCGCGTGAGCTGGCGAAGTCCGAGCCGAACAGCGACCAGCGCGAGCTGGTGCAGGACCTGAGTACGCGCTACCCGATCCGCGGCCTGGTGGAAGAGCTGCAGGCCAGTGAGGAAGCGCTGCTGGCCCAGCGCGCCGCCCAGGCGGAGCGACAGAAGCGGCAGACCAACTTCGTATCGTGGAGCTCGCTGCTGGTGCAGCTGGCGCTGCTCGGCCTGGTGCTGTGGCTGCTGCAACGCCAGATCGGCCGCCGCCTGCAGGCAGAGCGGCAGTCGCAGCGCGCGGCCGCACGCGCGGCGTCGGTGCTGCAGACCGTGCGCGAACCGATCGTGCTGCTGGATCGCGAGCTGCGCGTGCAGCTGCACAATCCCGCGTTCTCGGAGTTGTACGGGCTGCAGGATGAGCGCGCCGACGGCCTGCTGCTGGAAGACGTAGGCGACGGTGCATGGCGTGACCCGGTGGTGCGCCAGCGTCTGGCCGACGTGTTGCTGCGCGGCCGCGAACTGTGGGATTTCGAACACGAACAACGCACCGTTGACGGCATGTCCCGTTACATGCTGCTCAACGCACGGCGCATGCCGCTGCCTGACACCGACGATGAAGTGGTGCTGCTGACCGTCAGCGATGTGACCGTGCAGCGTGCGGTGCAGACACGTGTTGAAGAACTGAACCGGCAGCTGGAGGGCAAGGTTGCCCAGGTCTCGGAGGTCAACCGCGAACTGGAAGCGTTCAGCTACTCGGTGTCGCACGACCTGCGCGCGCCGCTGCGCCATGTCGCCGGGTTCTCGGACAAGCTGTCGCGCCATCTGGGCGAGGCTGCCGACGAGAAGAGCCAGCACTACCTGGGGGTGATCTCCGGTTCAGCGCGGCGCATGGCCACGTTGATCGACGACCTGCTGGTCTATTCGCGCCTCGGCCGCGTGGCGATGCGCCAGCAGACCGTGGACATGCAGTCGCTGGTGGCCGATACGCGCGCGATGCTCGACGCGAACGTGCAGAGCGAAGCCGAGAGCAGTGGCCACGCCCATCAGGTGGAGTGGAGCATCGCACCGCTGCCGATCGTGGTGGGCGACGAAAACATGCTGCGCCAGGTCTGGCTGAACCTGCTGGGCAACGCGGTGAAGTATTCAGCCAACCGCGAGCCGGCCAAGGTCCGTGTGGACTACCAGCAGCAGCCCGATGGCGGTCATCAGTTCACGGTCAGCGACAATGGTGCAGGCTTTGACATGGCCTACGCCGGCAAGCTGTTCGGTGTATTCCAGCGCCTGCACAAGGCCAGCGACTATCCCGGCACCGGTATCGGCCTGGCCAGCGTTCGCAGGGTGCTGACCCGCCATGGCGGCCGCATCTGGGCCGAAGCCGCACCGGATGCCGGCGCCACCTTCCACTTCTATCTTCCCCCCGTGCTCGACGCGGACAAACAGGGCCCCATCGCATGACGACGCTGCGCACCATCCTCCTGGCCGAAGACAGCCCGGCCGACGCCGAAATGGCGATCGATGCGCTGCAGGAAGCGCGCCTGGCCAATCCCATCGTGCACGTCGAAGATGGCGTGGAAGTGATGGATTACCTGCTGCGCCGTGGCGCCTTCGCCAGCCGCGAAGACGGCCTGCCGGCGGTGCTGCTGCTGGACATCAAGATGCCGCGCATGGATGGCCTGGAAGTGCTGCGGCAGATCCGTGAACACGATGAGTTGAAGCGGTTGCCGGTGGTGATCCTGTCCTCCTCGCGCGAGGAGAGCGACCTGGCCCGCAGCTGGGACATGGGCGTGAACGCGTACGTGGTCAAGCCGGTGGACGTGGACCAGTTCTTCGGCGCGGTGCAGACCCTGGGCAAGTTCTGGGCACTGATCAACCAGGCTCCGGAGATCGAGTAGGCCCATGCCCCTGACCGGTCCCGCGCTCGGCGCATTGCGCATCCTGCTGGTGGAAGATTCCCCGGAGGATGCCGAGCTGATGTCCGAACAGATGCTCGATGCAGGCCTTGAGGCCACCTTCGAGCGTGTCGAGAGCGCGGACGACCTGCGCCATGCGCTGGCGCGCTTCCAGCCGGACATCGTGCTGTCCGACCTGAGCATGCCCGGTTTCTCCGGCGACGACGCGCTGCGCATCGTGCGCGATGCGTTGCCGGAGGTACCTTTCATCTTCGTCTCCGGCACCATGGGCGAGGAGAATGCGGTGGCGGCCCTGCAGAAGGGAGCCAACGACTACATCATCAAGCACCAGCCGGCGCGCCTGCCGTCGGCCGTTGCGCGCGCGGTGCGTGAGGCACGCAGCGCCATCGAGCGCTCGCGGGTGGAAACCGAGCTGATGCGCGCGCAACGGCTGGAAAGCCTGTCGTTGCTGGCCGCCGGGCTCAGCCACGATCTGCGCAACATCCTGCAGCCGCTGCTGATCATGCCGGACCTGCTGAAGGCGCGTACCGAAGATCCGCAGCTGCACCACCTGGCCGACGTGATCGCCGAGTGCGGTCGCCGTGGCCATGAGATGGCCGAATCGATGCTGTCGTTCGTGCGCGGCTCGCGCAAGGCCAGCGAACGCATCCACATCGATGACCTGTTCCAGGCCGTGGCGCTGCTGTTGCGCAGCAACGTGCCCGATGGCGTCCGCCTGGACCTGGTGGTCGAGGATGAGGGGCTGGTGGTCGATGCCAACTACACCGAGTTGCAGCAGGTGTTGTTGAACCTGGCGCTCAACGCGATCCAGGCGATGCCCCAGGGTGGCAACCTGAGCCTGACCGCCAGCCATGGTGGCCAGCGCGATGGCGAGGACTGGCTGCGCATCGCAGTGGTCGATGAAGGCACCGGCATGGATGCGGACACGTTGTCGCACCTGTTCAATCCGTTCTTCACCACCAAGGCCGATGGCACCGGGCTGGGCCTGATTTCCTGCAAGCGCATCGTTGAAGGTGCCGGGGGCAGCATCCACGTCGACAGCCAGCTGGGGCGGGGCACCTGCTTCGAGCTGCGCTTGCCGATGCATGCCAGCGCCGAGGGCGGCGAACCGATCGAACAGCTGGTGGCACTGGGCAGTGGCCAGTCGATCCTGGTGGTCGATGGTGAAGCCACCCGCCTGTCGCTGCTGGGCAATGCACTGTCCAGTCAGGGTTATCAGCTGCAGTTGGCCTCCGATGGCCCGGCTGCGCTGCGCTGGATGCAGCAGGAGGCGATGCCGGCGCTGGTGATTGCCGATGCCGGCTCCAAGCTGTTGTCGGCCAGCCAGCTGCTGGGCGAAATGGCCACGCTCGGCTACCGCGGCCCGGCGCTGGTGCTGGAAGACGCTGCCGGGGAGATGCCGGAAGATGTGTTCCCCGCTGGCATCGAGGTGCACCTGCTGCGCAAGCCGCTGCAGATGCAGCAGGTCTTCCGCGCGGTGGCCGACGCGCTGGGCTGAAACAGGGGTAGTGCCGGCCGCTGGCCGGCATCTGCGTGTGGTCGGATCATTGCGGTTGCCGGCCAGGGGCCGGCACTACCGGACCTGGGGTTCCCACGGGAACCGCGGCAGGCTTTCCACCGCCTGTTCCAGCCGTCGCGACCAGTTCTGGTGGATGTCGGCATACAGCGGCGAATCGGCGCCCAGCCGCAGCTGCTGGCTGATCCGCAGTTCGCCGGCGCGCAGCAGCGCCAGGTCCACCGGCAGGCCCACCGACAGGTTGGAACGGATGGTCGAATCCAGCGAGACGATCGCCGTGCGTGCGGCATCTTCCAGGCGCGTGGACGGGGTCAGGATGCGGTCCAGGATCGGCTTGCCGTACTTGGACTCACCGATCTGCAGATAGGGCGTCTCCGGCGAGGCGGCAATGGCGTTGCCCAGCGGATAGACCATGTACAGGCCAGGCTGTTCACCGGCAATCTGTCCACCGAAGATCAGCGTCGCCTGGGTGTTCACCCCGTCGTGGCCATGCTCGGTGTGCTGGCTCTGTACCTGGCTGTCCACCAGCAGGGAGCCGACGTAGGCCGCAGCCTCGAACAGATGGGCCATGTCGCGCAGGTTCGGTGTGCGCCGCTCCTCGGCATCGCGCTTCAGTCGCGACACCAGCAACTGGGTCGTGGCCAGGTTGCCAGCGGCCATCACCACATAGGCAGCCTGGCCGGGATATTCGAACACGTGCAGTTTGCGGTGCACGCGGACATCGTCCAGCGCGGCATTGGTGCGGGTGTCGGCGGCGAAGACCAGGCCCTCGTCCACCTCGATTCCAACGCAATAGGTCATGTCGGTGCCCTATCATATGCGTCCCGGATTGTAGGCAGGCCGTTGTGACGATGGCATGCCCGCGCTCCACCTGATTGCCGTCACCGGAACCGCATGACCACCGTGCTCCTGAGCCTGGGCAGCAACGTCCATCCCCGCCGCTACCTCCACGCTGCGGTGGCGGCCCTGCGCGAGCGCTTTGGCGCGCTGCAGGTGTCTGCCGCCTACCGCACCGCTGCCGTCGGTTTCGACGGCCCGGCCTTCCTCAACAACGGTGTTGCCCTCGAGACCGACCTGCCGCTGCAGGAACTGGATGACTGGCTGCATGCGCTGGAAGATGCGCATGGTCGTGACCGCAGCGGCCCGCGCTTTTCCGACCGGACCCTGGACGTCGATGTGGTGTTCTATGGCGACCTGGTGGTGGAGGGCCCCGGCCATCTGCGCATTCCGCGCCCGGAACTGAAGCATGCCTTCGTGCTGAAGCCGCTGGCTGACATCGCCCCGGACTTCGTCGATCCGGTCAGCGGCCTGGACCTGGCCACGTTGTGGCGCGCGCACAAGCAGTTTGGCGAAGCGTTCGAGGTCGTGGACCTGGAATGATGGGTTGTTGTTGCCGCTGCGCTCGCCGGGCATGGCCCGGCGCTACCGGTGGTGCCGGCCGTTGGCCGGCAGCATTTCAGCTGACCGTACGCCCACCATCCACGCGCAGCGTGTGGCCGGTGACGAAGCTGGCCTCGGCCGCCAGCCAGTACACCGCTTCGGCGATTTCCTCGACCGTGCCGATCCGCGCCAGCGGCGTGCGCGCCAGCAGCGCCTCGCGGGCGAAATCGTCCTTGCCCTGTTCCGGCCACAGGATCGCACCGGGGGCCACCGCGTTCACCCGCACCTTCGGCGCCAGTTCCAGCGCCAGCGAGCGGGTCGCCATTTCCAGCGCCGCCTTGGCCATCGTGTAGGCGACGTGGTCGCGCATCGGGTCGGTGCCGTGCAGGTCGGTCAGGTTGACGATGCAGCCGTGCTGGCGGCGCAGATAGGGCGCGGCGGCCTGGGCCAGCAGCAGCGGCGCGCGCGCGTTGACCGCGTACAGCTCATCCATCGCCTGGGCGGTGACCTGGCCGAGCGGGGTGGGGAAGAAGTTGGAGGCGTTGTTGACCAGCGCATCCAGGCGGCCGAAGTGGGTGACCGCCTGCTCGACCAGATCGGCCAGGGCCTCGGCGTCGCGCAGATCGGCCTGCAACGCCAGCACGCTGCCGGGGCGCGCGTTGTCCAGGTTGAAGGCGGCCTGCTGCAGTTCGGCGCTGGAGGTATGGGCGTGCAGCACCACCGACCAGCCACAGGCGTGGAACTGGCGGGCGATGGCCGCGCCGATCCGGCGTGCGCTGCCGGTGATCAGGGCCACGGGGGCGGTGTCACTCATCGAGGGTCCTCCAAGGCTCGGCTATCCTGTGCACCATTGTCACCGCATTCGAAGACGCCATGCAGCCTACCTTCCCCCTGCCCGAAGCCGATGCCCTGGCCCACAGCGATCAACTGGCCGCCGCCCTGCGTGCCGAGATCCTCGCGCAGGGTGGGGCGATGCCGTTCTCCCGCTTCATGGAGCTGTGCCTGTACGCGCCGGGCTGGGGCTATTACAGCGCCGGCGCCAGCAAATTCGGCGGCAGCGGCGATTTCACCACCGCACCCGAGCTTGGCAGCCTGTTCGCCGGCAGCGTGGCCAATGCGCTGGCGCCGGTGTTCGGCCAGCTGGATGTGCATGCACGGATGCTGGAACTGGGCGGCGGCACCGGGGCCTTCGCCGAGGCGGTGCTGCTGCGCCTGGCCGAGCTGGAGGCGCTGCCGGCCCGTTACGCGATCCTCGAACCCAGTGCGGACCTGCGCCAGCGCCAGCAGGAGCGCCTGCAGCAGAACCTGCCGCCTGAATTGGCCAGCCGGGTGGAATGGCTTGATCGTCCGTTCGAGGACGACTGGGACGGCGTAGTGTTCGCCAACGAGGTGATCGATGCGCTGCCGACACCGCGCTTCCTCATCAAGGACGGCGAGGTATATGAGGAAACCGTCGAACTGGACGGGCAGGGCAACTTCATCCGGGGCGCGCAGCCGGCCGACCTCCTGCTCAACGGCGCGGTGCGCCATCTCGAACGCTATCTGCAGAAGCCCTTTGCCGACGGCTACCGTTCCGAAGTGCTGCCGCAGCTGCCGTACTGGCTGCAGGCGGTGGCCGGTGGCCTGCGGCGTGGCGCGATGCTGTTCGTGGACTACGGCTACAACCGGGGCGAGTTCTACCAGGAAGAACGCGATGACGGCACCGTGCGCGCGTTCTACCGTCACCACGTGCACAACGAGATCCATCGCTGGCCGGGCCTGCAGGACATCACTGCGTCGGTCGATTTCACTGCCATGGCCGAGGCCGGCCTGCACGGCGGTTTCGAACTGGCCGGCTACTGCAGCCAGGCCAGTTTCCTGCTCGGCAACGGCCTGGACCAGGTACTGACCCTGGCCGAGGAGCGCACCGATGAAGTGGGCCGCATCCAGTTGCGCGACCAGGTGAAGAAGCTGACCCTGCCAACGGAGATGGGCGAGCGTTTCCAGGCCCTTGGCCTGCAGCGCGACGTTGATTTCGAACCGGCCTTCGAACTGGGCGACCTGAGCTGGCGCCTGTGAGTGCAGCGTTGCCGGTGATCAAGCCGCTGCGGCGGCCACGACTGTGGACCGCGTTGTGGGTGTTGGCGGTGCTGACGGTGATCGTGGTCTGCCTGATTCCGCCGCCGCCGATCCCGCTGCCGGAAAACAGCGACAAGGGTGAGCATTTCCTGGCTTATTTCATCCTGGCCGGAAGCGCGGTGCAGCTGTTCCGGTGTGGCCGCCCGCTGCTGTGGGTGGGTGCTGGCCTGGTGCTGATGGGCGTCGGCATCGAGTTCGCGCAGGGCGCGTTGACCAGCAACCGCATGGCCGATCCGATGGATGCGGTGGCCAACACCGTTGGCGTGTTGGCGGGGATGGCTACCGCATTGACCCCGCTGCGCGACATGCTGCTGCGCTGGCGGGGGTAAGGCAGCCAGGCATGGCCTGGCGCTACGGTAGATCCACGCCATGCGTGGATGGATCTCGCCGGCGCCAACCAAGGTTGGCGTCTACCAAGGCAGCCAGGCATGGCCTGGCGCTACGGTAGATCCACGCCATGCGTGGATGGATCTTCCCGGCGCCAACCAAGGTTGGCGTCTACCAAAGCAGCCAGGCATGGCCTGGCGCTACGGTAGATCCACGCCATGCGTGGATGAATCTTCCCGGCGCCAACCAAGGTTGGCGTCTACCAAGGCAGGCAGGCATGGCCTGGCGCTACGGTAGATCCACGCCATGCGTGGATGGATCTCGCCGGCGCCAACCAAGGTTGGCGTCTACCAAAGGCAGCCAGGCATGGCCTGGCGCTACGGTAGATCCACGCCATGCGTGGATGGATCTCGCCGGCGCCAACCAAGGTTGGCGTCTACCAAGGCAGGCAGGCATGGCCTGGCGCTACGGTAGATCCACGCCATGCGTGGATGAATCTTCCCGGCGCCAACCAAGGTTGGCGTCTACCAAGGCAGGCAGGCATGGCCTGGCGCTACGGTAGATCCACGCCATGCGTGTCCGCCGCTATTTCCCCAGCGTCACCTCATCCAGCACCCACATCGCCGGGCGCGTGTCGCCGGTGAAGTTGATGCACAGATCACCCGTGCCCAAGGTGCCCTTCGGCAAAGCCGCACGCAGGGTCACGAAGCCGTCGGCATCGGTCTGCGCCGGCAGCGGCACCTGCGCCAGTACCTTGCCGGTGCAGTCACCGCGGCGGATCTGCATTTCGCCGTGCGCGCTCCGGGCCTTTTCGAAGCGACGCTTCGGCTCGTCGTGGGCCAGCTGGAAGTAGTACGGAATGCGGCCTGCGCGCACTTCCACGCTGCCGATGCCATCCAGCTGTGCCTGCGGCCAACGCCAGCACGGCTGGAAGATGTCGACGGTGAACACCGCACGCGCACCTTCGCGCGGACCATCATCTTCCAGGCGCAGGACAAGGCCCTTCTCGCCGACGCAGCTGCGCAGTGCTTCGCTGTGCCGCGACAGCAGCGACTGCGCGGTGTACGCCGCCACCGTCGGCTTCGCGGCCAGCGGCTTGCCCTGGTAGAAGGCGGCAGCCTGCACCGTCGCCGGCAGCGTGGACGTCAGTGGCTGCCGGTACAGCGGCGATTGCGCGGTCACCGGCTTGCCGTCGCTGCTGTAGCGCACTTCATAGCCCAGAGGATTGGCCAGCGACACGGTCACCGTGTTCGCCGCGCGGTCATCGGTGTAGGCCACGCCTACTTCGAACGGCGTCTGCGCGTAGGCCAGGCCCCAGGCCTGATAGCGCTGCAGCTGCGAGGGCAGGCGGGCCAGGAAGTCGCGGAAATCGCGACGCTCCGGCGTGCTCCAGCCGGTCTCGGCCACGGCGGCCAGGCGCGGGAACAGGTTGTGCTGCAGACGCGCGTAGGTGCGCGTGTGCTCGGTGAACATGTTCGCCTGCAGGCCGAGAATGTGCCCGCGCTTGTCGGCGGCCAGTTCGGCCGGCACCGGTTCGTAGTTGTAGAGCTTGGCCAGGTTCACCTGCGTCGGCCGGCCCGGCGGCTCGTTCGGCGAGGCCGTCTGCAGGTAATCCAGGTACAGGTGGCTGACCGGCGACATCACCACATCGTGGCCGGCGCTGGCCGCAGCAAGGCCGCCTTCGGTGCCGCGCCAGGACATTACCGTGGCCTGCGGCGGCAGGCCGCCCTCAAGGATTTCGTCCCAGCCGATCAGGCGACGGTCGTGTTGTTCCAGGAACGTCTCCAGGCGCTTGATGATGTGGCTCTGCATGGCCATCTCATCCTTGATGCCCAGCTCGCGCATGCGCCGCTGCACCTGTTTTGATGCCTCCCACTGGTCCTTCACCGCCTCGTCGCCACCCACATGCACATACCTGGCCGGGAACAGGGCGACGACTTCTTCCAGCACGTTTTCCAGGAAGGTGACGGTACCGTCCTCGACGTTGAACAGGTTCGGGAACACGCCCCATTCGCTCAACGGTTTCAACGGCGCGTCGATCGTACCCAGTTCCGGATAGGCGGCGATGGCAGCGGTGGCGTGGCCGGGTACATCGATCTCCGGAATGACCTGGATATGCAGCTTGGCGGCGTAGGCGATCACTTCGCGGATCTGGTCCTGCGTGTAGAAGCCGCAGTACGGATGCTCCTTGCCACTGACCGGATCGATGCCGCCATCACCGGCCGGAAGGCGGCAGCTGCCGACTTCGGTCAGCTTCGGGTAGCGCTTGATCTCCATGCGCCAGCCCTGGTCGTCGGTCAGGTGCCAATGGAAGGTATTGAGCTTGTGCGCGGCCATCGCATCGAGCACGCGCTTGATCTCGTCCAGGCTCTGGAAGTGCCGTGCCGAGTCGAGCATGAAGCCACGCCAGCTGAAGCGCGGCGCATCCTGGATCTGCACGGCCGGCAGCACGCCGTTGCTGCCGCCGGTGGCGAGCTGGGCCAGGGTGGTGGCGCCGTAGAACAGGCCGGTCTCGTTGCCGGCCTGCACCAGCACGCCCTGCGCGGTGCTTTCCAGCGTGTAGCCCTCGCCGCTGTCGCGGAAGGTCGGCACGATCTGGAAGCGGATGCTGTTGCCCTTGGCGGAGGCATTGCCGTTGGCCATGGCCAGCCGCGGCCCACCACTGCGCGCCAGCAGGTCGGCGAACTGTGCGGCCACGCGCTGTGCGGCTTCGCCATCGGCATGCAGCACGGTAGCGGCGCCCACGGTGATGCCCGCGCCGTTGCCGCGCTGCACGTTGGCCGGTGCGGGAATCAACATCAGGCTGCCGGCGCGCAGCTGCGGGCCAGGGCCGGTATCGAGTGCCGGGGCATCGGCGGCCCAGGCGGCGGGAAGCAGCGCCAGGCCCAGCAGCATGCCGGCAATGGGAAAGGGTCGCATCATCTCACTCCTGTGGTGGGCGGCTCGCTGTGCCGCGCGTGGCCGCCGCGCAGGCGGCGTTTCCAGACTCCCATCGTACGACGGGCCCGGAAATCCGGGCCCGTCGCGATGTGCAGCTGGGTGCAGGCTTAGAACTTGAAGTGCAGGGTGGCCATGTAGCGGCGGCCGCTCTTGTACTTGCCGGCCAAGTGTTCCTTGTCGCCCAGGTACTGGAAGTAGGTTTCGTCCAGCAGGTTCTGCGCATCCACCGTCAGCGACCAGTTGTCGTTGAAGGTGTAGCCGAAGCTGGCGCCCAGTTCTGCGTAATCGTCCACGCTGGAGGGGGCCGCGCCGGCCACGTAGCCGCCGGCCAGATAGCTGTCACGCCAGTTGTAGGTCAGGCGCGCATTGATCGGGCCCTTCTCGTAGTACGGGCTGAACGCAATGGCATTGCGCGACTGGTACGGCAGCGGGTCGCCGGTGTTGTTCTCGCCGTTGGCGTAGGTGTAGTTGCCGGTCAGGCCGAAGCCGCTTTCACCGAAGGGCTGCTGGAAGCTGATGTTGAAGCCCTTGACGTGGCCGCTGCCAGCGTTGCGCGGGCGCTGGATGCTGTAATCGCAGTAGCCATCGGCGGTGCAGCCGTTGCTGCCGACGATATTGGCCCAGGTGGCAGGCGAGGTGTCGCGGATCGAGTTGTACTGGCGCTCGATCGTAGCCGAGGTATCGATGTAGTTGTCGATCTTCTTGTAGAACACCGACCAGGCCACCACGGCCTGCGGCGCGTAGTAGTACTCGGCGGAGGCGTTGAAGTTCCACGACTCATACGGCGACAGATCGGCGTTGCCGCCCGAACCGGTCAGGGTGGTGTCGTTGAGGAAGGTGTTGTTGACCATCTGGTTGTACGGCGCCCAGGCGATCACCTTGGCTGCAGCAAAGCGGAACACCCAGTCGTTGTCGGTGTCCCAGGCCACGTTCAACGACGGCAGCACGAAGTCTTCCTTTTTGGTGCGGGTCTGCCACTTGCTGTCCAGGTCGGTCAGCGAGGGCGTGCCACCGTAGACGAAGCCGCTGCCTTCGGTCTTGGAATCGACGTAGCGCACGCCCAGGTTGCCGCGCAGCGGGCCGTTGGAGAAGTTCAGCTGCGCATAGGCGGCATTGTTGGTCTGGGTCAGCGCCCAGCTGTTGTTGAGGTAGCTGGCCGGATCGGGGTTGCTGTAGTCGATAGGGCTGTTGCGCACCCAGTTCAGCACGTTGTTGCGGCCGGCCTGCACGTGGCGGCCCTGGTCGGGGGTGAAGCCCTGGATATCGGTCAGGCCGATGGTGCCCACGTCGGCCAGCGTGCCCGGGGTGACGCCGCCATACACGTTGAGGGTGAAGGCTTCATCGTGCTTGCCGTGGCGCACGCCGAACTGCAGCTGGTTGAAGATGCTGTCGAACTGGACGTTGAAATCGAGCTGGGCGTAGGTGTCCTTGCTCTCGGTGGAGAACACGCCGTTGTTGCCGAACCAGCCACCGGCCGAACCCCAGTTGGCCGGATCGCGCGCGCCGGCCGGATCGTCGAAGGTGATGCCCTTGTCCATGTTCCAGCTGTAGCCGCCGTTGTAGAACGGCTCGATGAAGTACTGGGCCAGATTCTTGTTGTCGGACTTGCTCTGGCCGACCTGACCGGTCATGCCCCAGCCCTCGCCCTTCCACGCGCCGCGCAGGTCCACGCCCTTGGTGACCACTTCGGACAGGCGCACGTTGTTGTCATAGATCAGCGTACCGCTGTTGGCGGTGGCGCTGGCGTTGGAGTGGCCGCTGGTGGCCACGCCATTGCGCACGTCGCCAAGCTGGTTGACTGCGTTGACGGTGCCCGGGTTCCAGGTCAGGAAGGAATAAAGCGACTGGTTGTAGTTGTCGAACTTTTCCTTGATGTACATGCCGCTGAGGTTGAATTCCAGTTCATCGGTCGGCTTGAACTGCAGGTTGACCACGGCACTGTCACGCTTGCGCTCCTGCTGGAACCAGGCGGCGTTGAAGGAATTGGGCACGTCCACGTCGGCGGCCACGCCGGTGGCATTGGGGAAGGTGCTGGCCTTTGTGTAGCCGAACACTTCCTTGCCCTGGCGGTCGACGGCTTCTTCGTAGTGCTGGGCCGACACGGCCACGCCGAAGGTTTCGTCGTTGTTCTTCCAGCTGTACAGCACGGCGGCGTTCGGCTTGCCTTCGCTGGCCTGCTGGCTGTAGCTGTAGCCTACCGAGGCGGCCACTTCGTTCTGCTTCAGGTCCAGTGGCTGGCGGGTATGCATCAGCACGGTGCCGCCGAGGCTGCCTTCGGTCAGGCGCGCTTCGGACGACTTGAGGATCTCGGCGCGGCCCAGGATCTGGGGGGCCAGCAGCGTGTAGTCGAAGCCGCGGTTGGGTTGTTCGCCGTACAGCCAGATCGCCTGCGCCACCGGGTGGTTGTCGAGGAAGGACAGGTTGAGGCTGGGGTCGGTGCCGTCGATGCTGACGCGCTCGCCTTGGCCGAAGCGGCGGTCGAGGGTCACGCCCGGGATCTGCGACAGTGCTTCAGCAACGTTGGTGCTGGGGAACTTGCCGATGTCCTCGGCAGTGATCGCTTCGGACACACCGACGTTGTTGCGCTTGGTGTCCAGCGACTTTTCCAGGCTGGCGCGGATGCCCACCACCTGCACGGTGTCCAGGTCCTGCGGGCTCTGGTCCTGTGCGTGCGCCGAGAAGGCGAGGCAGCCGACGATGGCTGCCGAAAGCAGAGTCTTGCGGGTATTCATGATGTCTCTCCTCATCACTCGTTGGGTGCCGGCGGCGGCATGCGGATTGCGATTACGGCATGGAACGGAACGACGTGCTGCGATTGCGTTGAAGCCGATTGCAGGTTCAGGCGTCGGCGTGGAGCAGATACCAGCTGGCAGCGCCGATCACGCCCAGCTGTCCGTGCTCGACCACCTTCACCGGGATGCGTGCCAGCGCCTCGCCCATCGGCCCCTTCTGCAGGTAGCGTTCGACGAAGGTGCTGGTGCGCAGGTACTCGCGGATCTGCGGCAGGATCCCGCCGGCCAGGTACACCCCGCCGTGCGCGCCGTAGAACAGGGCCATGTCGCCGATGGTGCTGCCGAGCAGGCCGCAGAACACATCCAGCGCCTGCCGTGCCAGCGGATCGGTGCCAGACATCGCCGCAGCGGTGACCGCATCGGGGCTGGCCAGCGCCGGTGCCTGCCCCTGCAGCGCGCAGATCGCGCGGTACAGGTTCATCAGGCCGGGACCGGAAAGGGCATGTTCGATCGACACGTGCGCGCGGTCGCGCTGCATGTGGCGGACGATCGCCATTTCCAGCTCGGTGCTGGCGGCCAGGGTCGGCTGGCCGGCCTCGGTGGCGAGCACCACCGGGCCGTTGGCGGTGGGAATCCACAGCGCTGCGCCCAGGCCCGTACCGGGGCCGACCACCAGGGTCGGGCCGCGCGGCGCCGTTTCCGGGCCGCACAGGTGCAGCACGCCGCTGGCATCGACCTGCGCGGCCGCGTAGGCCACCGCTTCGAAGTCATTGACGATGTGCACCCGCTGCAGGCCGAGGTCGGCCTCGATCTGCCGCGCCGACAACGGCCACGGCACATTGGCGGTGATCACCGTGCCGTCTTCGCGGGCGTAGCCGGCAGTGGCGACCACGCAATGCGACGGGCGCGGGCCTTCGGCCAGGAAGTCGGCGAGGATCGCGCTGAGCCCGGCGTGGTCGGCGTTGCGGTACTTGCGGTAATCGAGCACCTGCACCGGATGGGCATCGTCGCCGCTGGCCTGGACCCGGGCGACACGCACATGGGTGCCGCCAACGTCGGCAGCCAGGAACGACGGCGCGACGCGGGACAGGACATGGGCCGGGGCGGGATGGCTGGCGGTCACGCGGGCTCCTGCTGCAGGTGGGGCCGGCCCTGGGAAGGGCAACGATGGAGCCGGCGATTGGGCGGAGTCTGTAACCGCGTTGACAACGATGTCAACGAGTTCGTGACACTTTCGTTGCTGCGCCGCAACGAATGCAGATCGCCGTAAACGTTTACATGGCGTGAGTACTGCATCCCGGGCGGAACCGTTGCAGCAAGGGGCTTCAAGGGCCAAGCGCATTCAGCGGATGGCCGTGCAACGCGCTTGCGCAGTGCAACATGAGGTGTGGTGACTCGTGCAGGGAAGTTGACAGAAGTTGACAAACGGTCGCTGTCCATCGAAAGAATGTGACAACGTTGTTCCCAGCCACTCTCCGACGCCGTGTTCTGCGGCCGTCGCCGCAGGAGCCTTCCTGATGTCAGCCGTCCCCGCTGCAAGCGCACGCCCGAACGTGGCCTCGTCCATCGCCATCGTCGGCGTGCTGTTCTTCCTGATCGGCTTCTTCACCTGGCTCAACGGCCCGTTGATCACCTTCGTCAAACTCGCCTTCGAGCTGAGCGAGGTCGGCGCCTTCCTGGTGCTGATGGTGTTCTACCTGTCCTACTTCTTCCTGGCCCTGCCGGCGTCGTGGATCCTGCGCCGCACCGGCATGAAAAAAGGCCTGAGCCTGAGCCTGCTGGTGATGGCCGGTGGTGCGGCGTTGTTCGGTGAATTCGCCACCCAGCGCTGGTATCCCGGTGCACTGGGCGGCCTGTTCGTGATCGGTAGCGGCCTTGCGCTGCTGCAGACCGCGATCAACCCGTACATCTCCATCCTCGGCCCGATCGAAACCGCCGCACGGCGCATCGCGATGATGGGCATCTGCAACAAGATCGCCGGCATCCTTGCGCCGATATTGATCGGCACCCTGGTGCTGCATGGCATCGGTGATCTCGACGCTCAGGTGCAGGCCGCCGATGCGGCCACCAAGGCCACGCTGCTCAACCAGTTCGCGGCCAAGATCCACGCGCCGTATCTGGCCATGGCTGGTTTGCTGGTGCTGCTGGCGGTGGCGGTATTGTTCTCGCCGCTGCCCGAAATCAAGGCTTCCGAGGCCAATGCCACACCGGCCGGCGTGCCAGGCAAGGCCGAGCGCAGCAGCATCTTCCAGTTCCCGCATCTGTGGCTGGGCGTGCTCTGCCTGTTCGTCTACGTCGGCGTGGAAGTGATGGCCGGAGATGCCATCGGTACCTACGGTCATGGCTTCGACCTGCCGCTGGACCAGACCAAGATGTTCACCGCGTTCACCCTGTTTGCGATGCTCATCGGCTACGTGGTCGGCCTGGTGTTGATCCCGCGAGTGGTCTCGCAGTCGCGCTACCTGACCGTCTCGGCGGTACTGGGCGTGCTGTTCTGCCTGGGCGCCTTCTTCACCCACGGCTATGTGTCGGTCGCCTTCGTGGCACTGCTGGGCTTTGCCAACGCGATGATGTGGCCGGCGATCTTCCCGCTGGCGATCCGTGGCCTGGGCCGCTTCACCGAAACCGGTTCGGCGCTGCTGGTCATGGGCATCGCCGGCGGCGCGATCATTCCGCAGCTGTTTGCCGTGCTCAAGCAGCACATCGACTTCCAGCTGGTGTTCCTGCTGCTGATGGTGCCCTGCTACCTGTACATCCTGTTCTACTCGGTGGTCGGCCATCGCGTCGGCCTGCCGCAGGACAAGGGCTGATCGGCGATGATGGACGGCAGCCAACCCCAGGAAAAGCCGATGCGCAGAGCGACCATCAAGGACGTTGCCGAAAAGGCCAAGGTATCGCTGAAGACGGTGTCGCGGGTGATCAACAACGAGCCCTCGGTGATGCAGGCCACCCGTGCGCGGGTGCTGCGTGCCATCGCCGAGCTCGACTACGAACCCGATCCGTCGGCGCGCAACCTGCGCAGCGGCACCACCTTCGTGATCGGGCTGGTGTACGACAACCCCAACCCGTACCACATCATCGGCGTGCAGAACGGCGTGCTCGCGGCCTGCCGCGAAACCGGCTTCGGCCTGCAGATCCATCCGTGCGATTCCAGTTCGCCGCTGCTGGCCGATGAACTGGCCGACTGGGTGCAGCGCTCGCGCCTGGCCGGGCTGGTGCTGACCGCACCGATGTCCGAACGTCGCGACCTGGTCCAGGCGCTCACCGCGCGCGGCATCAAGCTGGTGCGGATCATCGCCGCCACCGAAGATCCGGCTGATGGCGCCTGCGTGTTCGTCGACGACCGCGAAGCCGCCTATGAAATCACCGAGCACCTGATCCAGCTGGGCCACCAGCGCATCGGCTTCCTCTGGGGTGGCACCTCGCACCGTTCTTCGGGCGAACGCTACGCCGGTTACGAGGCCGCGCTGAAGGACTACGGCATGACCGTGGACAAGCATCTGGTGGTGCAGGGCGACTACACCTTCGACGATGGTTTCCGCGGTGCGCGGCGCCTGCTGGCACTGCGCGAACCGCCCACCGCCATTTTCGGTTCCAACGATGAAATCGCCGCCGGCGTGCTGGCCGCAGCGAAGTCGGCCGGCATGAACGTCCCCTACGACCTGTCCATTGCCGGCTTCGAGGACAGTCCGTTCTCGCGCCAGTCGTGGCCGCCGCTGACCACCGCCAAGCAGGCCACCGAAGACATCGCCCGCCATGCCGCGCGCCTGCTGATCGCACAGCTGCGCAGCGATGCCTACGACGATGCGCCGGCGCCGCTGCACAACCAGGGCTTCGTGCCGCAACTGGTGGTGCGCGGCTCGACCGCACCGATGCGTCCTGCCGCCGCTCGTCCCCTCCCTTCCGATCCTTCCTGAGCCTGCCATGTCGCTGTCCGATCCCACCGCCACCCTGATGTTCGCCGAGGCTGCCGAAGCGGCCGAGGTCGTTGCCCGCCAGTTCGCCCGCAACCACGCCGTGATGGAGACGCTGGCAGCCAGCCTGCGCGCTGCGCCGCCGCCGTTCGTGGTGACCTGCGCACGTGGCAGCTCCGACCATGCCGCCACCTACGGCAAGTACCTGCTGGAAACCCAGCTGGGCCTGGTCGTTGCCTCGGCCTCGCCATCGGTGGGCTCGGTCTACGCGGCACCGCTGCAGCTGCGCGGTGCGTTGTTCATTGTCATCTCGCAGTCCGGCAAGAGCCCGGACCTGCTGCGCAATGCCGAAGCGGCCAAGGCCGCTGGCGCGCGCGTGGTGGCGCTGGTCAACGTCGAGGATTCTCCGCTGGCACAGCTGGCCGACACGGTCATTCCGCTGCATGCCGGCGTGGAGAAGAGCGTGGCGGCGACCAAGAGCTACCTCGCTTCGTTGTCCGCGCTGCTGCAGCTGGCCGCGTACTGGAAGCAGGACAGCGCGCTGCGCAATGCACTGGACCTGCTGCCCGATGCGATGCGCGAGGCTTGGCAGTGCGACTGGAGCGCGGTGACCGATGGCCTGGTGGAGGCCAACAACCTGTTCGTGCTCGGCCGTGGCCTCGGCCTGGGCGCGGCGCAGGAAGCAGCGCTGAAGTTCAAGGAAACCTGCAGCCTGCATGCCGAGGCCTACAGCTCGGCCGAGGTCAAGCATGGTCCGATGGCGCTGGTCGATCGCGGCTTCCCGGTGCTGGCCTTTGCCCAGCCCGATGAGACCGGCGCCGGCACCCGCGCCGTGGCTGAAGAGTTCACCGCACGTGGCGCCAAGGTGTGGCTGGCCGGTGCCGGCGGCAACCTGCCGGTCGCTGCCGCGCCGCATCCGCTGTGCGCGCCGCTGCTGACGGTGCAGAGCTTCTACCGCGCGATCAATGCACTGGCGCTGCGCCGCGGCTTCAACCCGGATCTGCCGCCGCATCTGAACAAGGTGACGGAGACGGTGTGATGGCAACCGTCCTGCGCAATGCCCGCATTCTTGCCGGCGATGAGTTCCGCGATGATCTTGCGGTGGTGATCGAAGACGGCCACATCAGCGCGCTGCTGCCCGACGCGGCGCCGCAGCTGGGTACGGCCGACGAACAGCTGGATCTGGGCGGTGGCTGGCTGCTGCCCGGCTTCATCGATGTACAGGTCAACGGCGGTGGCGGCGCGCTGTTCAACAACACGCCCGACGTCGAGTCGCTGCGTACGATTGCCCGTGCGCATCGTCGTTTCGGCACCACGGCGATGCTGCCGACCCTGATCAGTGACGATGTGGTCGTGATGCGCGAGGCCATCAGCGCGATGCGCCAGGCCATCGCACAGGGCGTGCTTGGCGTGATCGGCATCCACCTGGAAGGCCCGTACATCGCACCGGCGCGCAAGGGCACGCACGATGCCAGCAAGTTCCGCGTGCCGGACGAGCAGGAAATCGAACTGGCGTCGTCGCTGGACAACGGCGTGACCCTGCTGACCCTGGCGCCCGAGCGCGTGCCGCTGGAGACCATCCGCGCGCTGGTCGAGCGTGGTGTGATCGTCGCTGCTGGCCATACCGCCGGTACCTATGAAGAAATCCGTGCCGGCCTCGATGCCGGCATTCGCGGCTTCACCCATCTGTACAACGCGATGTCGCCGCTGCAGGGCCGCGAACCCGGCGCGGTCGGCGCGGCGCTGGAAGATCGCGACAGCTGGATCGGCATCATCGTCGATGGCGTGCACGTGCATCCGGCCAGCCTGCGGGTGGCGCTGGCGGCCAAGCCGCGTGGCCGCCTGCTGCTGGTGACCGACGCGATGCCGCCGGTCGGTGCCGACGATCCGAGCTACGTGCTGTATGGCGAAACCATCACTGCCGTCGACGGTGTGGTGCGCAACGCGGCCGGTTCGCTGGCCGGTTCGGCGCTGGACATGGCCACTGCCGTGCGCAACACCGTGCAGTTGCTGCACCAGCCGCTGGCCGAAGCCGCGCGCATGGCATCGACCTATCCGGCGCAGTTCCTCAATGTCGATGATCGCCTGGGTTACATCGCCGAGGGCTACCAGGCCGACCTGGTGCTGCTGGACGACGCGCTGCAGGTGCGTGGTACGTGGATCGCCGGCCAGTACGAGGCGGCCTGACGATGAGCAGCGCGCCGCCACGCCGGTTGGGCTCGATCGACGCCCTGCGCGGCATGACCGTGGCGGCGATGCTGCTGGTCAACAACCCAGGGGACTGGAGCGCGGTGTTCGCACCGCTGCGCCATTCGGACTGGCACGGTTGTACGCCGACCGACCTGGTGTTCCCGTTCTTCCTGTTCCTTGTTGGCGTGTCCATGGCCTTCAGCGTCGCACCGCGCGCGCTGGATCCGGCCGCACGGCCTGCGCTTGCACGTGGCGTGCTGGAACGCGCGCTGCGCATCGCCGTTGCCGGTGTGCTGCTGCACCTGCTGGTGTGGTGGGCACTGCACACGCACCATTTCCGCATCTGGGGCGTGCTGCAGCGCATTGCGCTGTGCGCGGCCGTGGTGGGCGTGCTGGCGGTGCATGCGCGCCCGCGCGTGCAGGCGGCCGCGCTGGTGGCGCTGCTGGTGGGTTACGCCGCGCTGCTGCTGGGCGTGGGTGACCTGGCGCCGTGGACCAACCCGGCCAGTCGCCTGGATACCACCTTGTTCGCGCCATGGATCTACCAATGGCAGGCCGATACCGGTCTGGGCCATGACCCGGAAGGATTGCTGAGCAGTCTCGGCGCATTGGCCAGCACCGTGCTGGGCCTGCTGGCCGGTGGCCTGCTGCGCAGTGGCCGCGCCGGTGCATTGGCCGCGCTGGGTGCGGTCACCGCCGTGTTTGGCCTGCTGCTGGCGACCGTTCTGCCACTCAACAAGCAGCTGTGGACGCCCAGTTACGTGCTGTGGACTGGTGGCCTGGCCGCGCTGGCATTGTGGCTGGGGCACCTGCTGATCGACCGCAAGGGATGGCCGGCGCTGGGTCGGCGCTTCGGCGTCAATGCCATCACCGCCTATCTGGGTGCCTCGGTGATGTCGGTGATCCTGCTGGCCACCGGCGCCTGGGGTTGGGTCTGGCACCAGTTGGCCGCAGCGATGCCCCAGGCGCTGGAGCTGGCCTCGATGCTGCAGGCGCTGGCGTTCGTCGCGCTGTGGTGGGGCGTGGCGTGGTGGTTGGACCGACGTCGCATTTATCTGAAGATCTGAGCGCGGCAAAGATCGTGGAGAACGGCCCCTCCACGCATGGCGTGGATCTACTGGGCATGGCCCATCCGGGTGTGGATCCATGGCTATCCAGGCGTGGCATGCCCGCTGTAAATCCACCATCCGGGCGATGGGCAATGAATCGGTTCATCGACATGCGGGCTGCGTGACTACTTCCCGGTTTCACAACGAAAGCGTGACCGACTGCCGATAAGTTCACCTATCGAAACCATTCATGGCAGGGCAGACTGCATCAGCAGTGTCGTACAGAGCATCCGCAGTTCCTGATCCCCCGACCCAGGAGTGCTGTATGTCCCATGTCGTCCCGCGCGGATTCCGCCAGCGCCGCTTGACTGTTTCCCTGCTGCAGATCCTGGCGATGCCCTCGCTGCTCGCCCTGTCCGCCCCTGCCGCCTGGGCCGGGTGCGATGCGACGGCTCCCGTGGCCGGGCAGACGGTCACCTGCAGCAGCACCGCCCCCAATCCCGAGACAGCAGCCATCAGTGCCACTGGCGCGACGGGCATCACCGTGAATGTTGGCAATGGCGCGCAGCTGCAGCAGGCCGGCGCGGGCAGCGCCATCTCCCTGCTCGGCGCGGGCGGGCACGTGCTCACCAATCTCGGTGCCATCAGCTCGGCGAGCGGTACCGCGGTACAGCTTGGCGGCGGCAGCCGCGTCGACAACACCGGCAGCATCAGTTCCGGCAGCGGTATCGCACTGCAGTTCAGCGGTGCCGGCGACAGCGAACTGGTCAACCGCGGCACCATCAGTGGCAGCAGCGGCGTGCAGTTCGGTGCCGGCAACGATCGTCTGCAGATGCTGGCCGGCAGCATCAGCGGCGGCGTGCAGCAGGGCGATGGCAACGACGTGCTGCTGCTCAGCGGCGGCACCATCGACAGCCTCGACCAGGGCAATGGCGATGACCAGCTGACCGTCAACGCCGGCACCATCACCGGGCTGGTGACGCAGGGCAGTGGCCGCGATGATTTCGTCATGACCGGCGGCACCATCGGCGCCCTGCAGCAGGGCGACAACATCGACACCTTCCGCATGAGCGGTGGCCGCATCGTTGGCGCGTTCGAAGATGGCGACCAGGCATGGATGACCGGCGGCCGCATCGGCCGCGTCAACATGAAACTGGACAAGAACCTGTGGGACATGTCCGGCGGCACTGTCGACGGCAACGTGGTCACCGGCTTCGACACCGACACCATCATCAT
Source organism: Stenotrophomonas sp. SI-NJAU-1 (assembly GCF_020883215.1). NCBI lineage: Bacteria > Pseudomonadati > Pseudomonadota > Gammaproteobacteria > Lysobacterales > Lysobacteraceae > Stenotrophomonas > Stenotrophomonas sp. SI-NJAU-1. Next base: position 3,735,416 of record NZ_CP086598.1, on the reverse strand, counting down.
CTCCAACGACGCCTACATCGGCGGCAACATCAGCGTCAGTGGCGGCGCCGACAGCGTCACCATCACCGGTGGCACGGTGCGTGGCCAGGTGCTGCTGAGTACCGGCAACGACACCTTCAACTGGAATGGCGGCGGCATTGTCTACGGCGCCATCGACATGGGCCCCGACGATGACGTCGCGACCCTGGGCAATCTCAACCAGGCCAACCTCGGCGCTGTACCGCTGTTCGATGGTGGCACCGGCAGCGATCGCCTCAGCTTCAACAACCTCAAGACCGCTGGCGTCGGACGCTTCCAGAACTGGGAAGCGATCAGCCTGGCCAGCAGCACCGAGCTCACCTTCGATGGCGACCTGGTGCTGGGCGACAGTGCCACCGGCACCGGCAGCTTGAACGTGGACGAGACCAGCACGCTGTTCGCGGGTGGAGGCAACCATGCGATCCGTCCGTTCGCGGCAGCTGCGCTGGTGAACATGGTCAACGCCGGACGCATTGATCTGACCAACAACAGCGGCGCCAGCGATGCCTTCACCATCCGTGGCAACTACCGCGGCGACGGCGGCGGCGTGTACCTGCAGACCGTGCTGGGTGCAGACGACTCAGCCAGCGATCGCCTGGTCTTTGATGGCGGCACCACCACCGGCAGCACCGGCTTGGGCATCATCAACACCGGTGGCGGAGGAGCGGCCACGCTGGTCGACGGTATCCTGGTGGTGCAGGCGCTGAACGGCGCAACCACCGCGCCAGGTGCGTTCTCGTTGTTCGCACCGGTCTCGGCCGGTGCCTACGAGTATTTCCTGTTCAAGGGCGGCGTCAGCGCCGGCACCGGCGAGAACTGGTACCTGCGTTCGACATTGGCGGCCGGGCCGACGCCCGCGCCGAACGGCGGCGGCGAAGTACTGCCACCGCCACCGCCGACGCCCCCGGTGGCGCCACCACCGCCGATTCCCCCGGCACCCCTACCGCCGCCAGAGGGCGCCACCGATCCGGACCTGACCGCAGGCGAAGCCGCACCGCCGCCGCCGCCGCCGGAACCTGCACCCGTAGCGCCGCCCAGTGATCCACCCGTACCGGACGTGCCGGTGGCCGGTGGCAGCCTGCCCGGTACCGGTTCGCCGCCGCCCAGTGCGGGGGCAAGGCCCGCCGCGCCGAACGAGAACGGCCTGGTGCCGCTGTACCGCCTGGAGACCGCGGCCTACGCCGTGGTGCCACCGCTGCTGCGCGAGACCTCGCTGGCCAGCCTGGGGACCTTCCATGAGCGCCAGGGCGAACAGCGCCTGCTGTACAACCAGGGCGCCTTCCGCACGGCATGGGGACGGCTGGTCGGGCAGAGCAGCGAGATCCACTGGAAAGGCGATGCACGGCCCGGCTTCGATGGTGACGTGATGGGTGTGCAGGCAGGCCTGGATGTGTGGGCTGCCAGCGGTGACAGCCACCGCAACCAGATCGGCGTGTTCGTCGGCCGCACTCGCGCCGATGGCAGGATCACCGGCCTGGCGGTGGGCTGGGACAACGTGTTGGTCGGCCAGAGCCGGTTGGACGACAAGCACGTGGGCCTGTACTGGACGTTGACCGACAGCAGCGGCGGCTACATCGACGCGGTGGCGATGCAGAGCCGCTACGACGGCCGCACGCGCTCCTCGCGCGGGCTGGGCATCGACCTCAAGGGCGATGGCACCACGCTGTCGCTGGAAGCGGGCAAGCCACTGCTGCAGTTCGGGCAGTCATCGTGGTGGCTGGAACCGCAGCTGCAGGTGATCTGGCAGCGCAGTTCACTGGATGACCAGCGTGATCTGGTGTCCACCGTTTCCTTCGACAACGACAACGCCTGGACTGGCCGCGTCGGCCTGCGCCTGGCGGGCGATTACCAGTTGGCCGACAACGGCTGGCAGCCGTACTTCAAGTTGAACTACTGGCATGGCCGTTCGGGCGAGGACCGCATCCTGTTCGACAGCGACGCGATCATCAATTCGCAGCGCTCGCGTGCTGTGGAGGCCGGTGTCGGCGTGGTCGGGCGCTTCAACCGCACGATCAGTGCGTATGCCGTGGCCGACTACACCCGCGAGGTTGGTGGCAGCGACAACGGCAAGCGCCGCATCATCGAAGGCAACATCGGCCTGCGCGCGGACTGGTGACGATCGCCGCTTGGGTGGGTGTCGACCTCGGTCGACACGAATCCCTCCAGCGCCATGACCTGCTCTGGTAGGTGTCGACCTCGGTGGACACGAAGCCCTCCAGCGTCATGACCCGCTCTGGCGGGTGTCGACCTCGGTCGACACGAATCCCTCCAGCGCCATGACCTGCTCCGGTGGGTGCCGACCTGGGTCGGCACGAATCCCTCAAGCGGCATGACCCGCTCTGGTAGGTGTCGACCTCGGTCGACACGCCTTTCCACCAATCAAGCAATCCCAACGCCGCTTCATCACAACGGCGAACGCCCCAGCAACGCGCCCGCGTGATCGGCCAGCAGCTGTACCGCATGCAGCAGCCCTTCCTCCGTCAGCGGCGGGCACTGCGCTTCCGCGTCGTCCAGTTCACGCGCGGCCTGCGTCGCCAGCAGCACACCCGCCAGCGCCGACAACGCCAGCAGGCAACGCGTGGTGCAGGCCAGATCGCGCGCACGCGCCGGCGTGATGCGCAGTTCCGTCCACGGCTCGCCGTCAGCGGCGTGGCAGCGCGTGACGTCGCGCAGCCGCTCGAAGAAGGCGGGCGTGGGGGCAGCTTCATCGGCTTCGGTCAGCGCGTCTTCCAGCGCCTCGGCGGTGGCGTTGGGCAGCTGCAGGTCGGGCAGGGCATCACCCAGCAGTGTGTGCAGGCGCGGATAGGTGGGGTAGAGCGTGGTCATGGCAACAACCTCATAGGGCTGGGCCACCTGCGGGATGCAAGGTGGCGGGCGGTGCGGGTTGGCGTGCCGGTCAAAATCCAAGCGAAAAAGCCGACGGATCGCGAGGATCCCCACGCACCGCCCACCATGGGCGAGCAGGTGCATTGTCGTGATTGCCGTTGAAGCGGCAACGCGATCGCTTGAATGTTTGATTCAGGACGCCAATCCCGGCCAGCGCAGGTGGCGCCGGCACAGCGACCTTCGCGCGTTTGCCAGCGTGCCGACATGGGCAAAGTTGTAAATCGCAGTCCGATCCTGACGTGCCTGATGCGACACGCCGCGCGGCGGCCAAGGCGTTATGCTTCGCCTTCATTCAACGACAGGGAGATGTCGATGCGGAACAGCAAAGGATTGCCGGGGCGTGCCCTCCTCATCGCCGCGCTGCTGGCAACGACCGCTGCCACTGCGGCCGACGCCATCGAGATTCCATCACCCGCCGCACAGGCACAGCTGCTGGACATGCTTGAACGCGAGGCGCTGTACCGAGGCAGGGTCGATTGGCCTGCCACGCGCACGCGGCTGAAGGATGCGCAGGGCGATCCGGCCAAGGTCCGGACCGTCCTGGCCGAGGCCATCGGTCGCAGTTCAGGCGGTCACGGCAGCTGGATGACCCCGCAACGACAGCAGCAACGTGTGGAGCGTTTCGCCCGCGAAAACGCCACCGCCGCTGCCCGCAGCGAAAGCGACGCCGCTCGCGCACGTGACCCGCGTATCGGCCAAGTGCTGATCGAGGGCTATGCGGCAGACCCCGGTGCGCCGCCGCAGCAGCTGCAGCAACAGAACATCCAGCGTGCGGTGCGTTGGCAGAACATCATCCGTGAAAAGGACAGCACGCCTCGCTGTGGCTGGATCGTCGACCTGCGCGACAACACCGGCGGCAACATGTGGCCGATGCTGCTGGGCGTTGCGCCGCTGCTGCGCACTTCGGCGATGGCTATCGAGGACGTGGGCTCATTCGAGACCGCCGACGGTCCGGTACGCTGGCAGACCACTGCCAGTGGCGTGCGCATGGGCGAGGCGACGCGCCTGGATTTCGGCCAGCCCGGCTATCTGCCCCGCCAGGTTGGCGCGCCGGTAGCGGTGTTGACCGGCCCGCGCACCGCCAGTTCCGGCGAAGCGACCGTACTGGCGTTCCGAGGCCGGGCGCAGACCCGCAGTTTCGGACAGCCCACGGCCGGTGTATCGACGGCCAACGTGGTGCGCCGGCTGGTGGACGGCAGCGCCTTGGTGCTGACCACCAGCGTCATGCGCGATCGCAACGGAAATGGCGATGGGCGGAAGATCGTGCCGGACCAGGCCACCGCTGGCGATGACGCCACGGTAGCGGCGGCCGAAGCCTGGTTGCTGGCCCAGCCGGCCTGCAAGGACGGCTGAGCCATGCTGCTGATCGGCCAACACGAGCGGGTGCTGATTGTCGGCCCCACCGAATCCCACCACTGCCTGCGCTGCCAGACCGAAACCGAATTCGCCCCGCAGCTGCGCTACAGGATGGCGCGCATCGACCTGCTGTTCGGCTTCGTCTACCAGCGCCGCTACGAGATGGCCTGCACCGGCTGCGAGCACGGCTGGGTGCTGGATACCGAAAGCATGGACCAGCAGCTGGGCGGGGTGCCGATCCCGTGGCGACACCGCTTCGGCCTGCCGGTGATGCTGGTGGTAGTAGCCGGGCTGGCGGTGGCGGGGTGGATGTGGCGGCATGGACACGTCGCTTGAAGACGCGGCCTGCTAAAGTTGCAGCCAGCAACCACGTACCGGAACCGACCATGGACCACGAAACGCCGTTCGAACCAGCCAACGACCTGGAAGTGCGCCTGCTGCAGGCCCAGGACGGAACCCTCACGGCCTCGCAGTTCCTCGACGGCCTGCTGACCGCGCCGGTGTTCGTGCTGCTGGACAAGGCCATCGGCGAAGACGGCGCCTGGGACGAGAGCATTTCGCCGCTGGTGCTGACCAGCGAAAGCGGCGAGCCGATGTTTGCGGTGTTCACCGCGCCCGAGCGCGCGGAGATCTGGCACGAGCAGCTGCCGCAGTTTGCCCACGCCATGCCCATCGCGGTGCATGCGCTGCTGTCGGGCATCGGCGAGGGCGTCGGCCTGGTGCTGAACCCGGGCCTGGACGTGGGCATGGAGATGATCCCCGATGCGGTGGAGCAGTTGAAGCAACGCGCGGCGGCGATCACCCGTGGGATGGCGCACTGAGAGTCCCCGCGCCCAGCTCGCTGCCGTTTTCAGACAGGCCACTTGGCAGATGCAGTCCTCCTGTTCCGGTCCTGGTCGGCGTTTCGTATTTTTCCTAGCGAGCGCGGCACGTAGGTAGCGCCTGCGTTTCGCGGTAGACCTGTCTGCCGCGTCGCGTTTGCCTCTTCATCGGCGCCCATTCCCGCAACACGCTCATGATCCCTTGATCCTGTGCGCGTTGCCCCATGGATGGCTCCGTTCCTTCTTCGCAATGGTTTGCCCTGCGCTCGGCGTTGGCGACGCCCGGGGATGCGCATCGCTTCCTGAGACTGCATACATCGTGTGGCCCGGATGCGCTGGTGGCCGAAACCCTTGATGGCATCGAGCAGATCGACGGCATCGGTTTCCAGTGGACGATCACCGCCCTGTCGCTGGACGCCGGCCTGGCGCTGGCGCCGCTGATCGGGCAGGGCGCGCTGCTGCAGCTGCAACAGGCCGACGGCAGCGTGCGCCCGCTGCATGGGCGCATCACCGCCGCCGAGCGGCTGGGCAGCAACGGCGGCCTGGCCCGCTACCGGCTGCGCCTGCAGCCGTGGCTGGCATTCCTGTCGCAGCGGGTGGACAGCTACGTCTTCCACGACAAGACCGTGGTGGAGATCGTCGAGGACCTCTTCGCCGACTACGGCACGCTGGCGCCGGCCTGGCGCTGGTCGCTGGCGGACGCCAGCCAGTACGCGCGGCGCAGCCTGACCACCCAGTACCAGGAAAGCGACCTGGCCTTCGTCCAGCGCCTGCTGGCCGAGGAAGGCATCTATTACTGGTTCGAGCATGCCGGCGAGCCCGGCGGCGCGGACTTCGGCACGCACACGCTGGTGCTGGCCGACCACAGCCATGACACCGCCGACCTGGGCAGCGTGCGCTTCCATCGCCGCGACGAGAGCGAGCGCAGCGACAGCGTGCAGCAGTGGTCCACCGCGCACCGCTGGCGGCCGGGCAAGGTCGAGCGCGCCACCTGGGACTACCGCACCCTGGAGCGCCGCCAGGCCAGTGCTGAGGCCGGGCAGGGCAACGATCTGGGCATCGTCGACCGCGATACCTGTGGCCCGTATGGCTGGCAGGACAATGCCCGCGGCCAGCGCCGCGCGCAGCAGCACCTGGATGCGCTGCGCGTGCGCGCGCACACCATCGAGGGCGCCGGCCAGTGGCGGGCACTGGCCCCGGGCGCACGCTTCGGCCTGTCGCAGCATCCGCAGGTGGGCGAGGGCGCACAGTTCCTGTGCCTGTCGGTGCGGCACCAGGCCCGCAACAACCTGGATGCCGACGTATTCGATGCGCTGGAGCAGACCCTGGGACCGGCCAGCGTGGCCGCACCGGCGTTGCCCGGCGCGCTGTCCGGGCTGGCCTACGGCGATGCGCCCGGCGAGGTGTCCACCGCGTTCTATGACAACCGCTTCGTCGCCATCCCGTCCGAGGTGACGTACCGGCCGCAGACCGAGGACGGCCACGGCGTGCACCTGCATCCGCGGCCGACCATCACCGGTACGCTCAGCGCGATCGTGGTCAGCGATGGCGATCCCCTGCTGTCCGACCGCGACCACCGCATCAAGGTGCAGTTCCCGTGGCAGCGTGGCGGCAACGCCAGCAGCGGCCTGTCCCATCCCGGTGGCGACGACAATGCCCCGGCCAACGGCGGCGCCTGGACCTGGGTGCGGGTAATGACGCCCTGGGCCGGCGACAACTGGGGCGGCGTGGTGCTGCCGCGGCGCGGGCAGGAAGTGCTGGTGGCGTTCCTGGAAGGCGACATCGACCGCCCGGTGGTGGTCGGTGCGGTCTACAACGGCCGCGGCCAGCAGGATGCGCAGCACAACCAGATCAACGGCGGCGGCGCCAACGCCACCGGCAACGCGGCGGCCTGGTTCGAGGGCAACGACCACGCGGCGGTGTACACCGGCTTCAAGAGCCAGGCGCTGGCCGACAGCCAGGGCGGTACCGGCGGCTACCAGCAGCTGCGGTTCGACGACACGCCCGGGCAGGGCCGCGCGCAGCTGTCCACCACCCAGCACGAGACCACCCTGACGTTGGGCCACCTCAAGGGCGGCCAGGACAACGTGCGCGAAGGCGAGCGCGGCTTCGGCGTGGAGCTGGCCACGCAGGCGCAGGGGGCACTGCGCGCCGGCCGCGGCCTGCTGCTCACCACCGAGCAGGGCACGCCACAGATGGCCGCGCCGCAGGCACTGGGCCAGCTGCAGGAAAGCCAGCAGCTGCTGCAACAGCTGGCCGAGTCCGCAGCCAACCAGCAGGCACAGCTACCCAGTGACCCGACCGAGCTGCCGGTCGACACGACCCTGACCGAACTGCAGGAAGCGCTGCGCGCCACCCATAGCGGCAGTGCGGCGGGCAGCATCGCCGGCGGCGATGGCGAAGCGCCGGGCTGGAGTTCACCGGTGCTGCTGGGCAGTGGCGTGGCCGGCGTGCTGAGCCTGACCCCGGCCGACCAGGTCTGGGTGAGCGGCACCCATACCACCCTGGCCAGCGGCGTGGCGCTGAACTGGATGACGCAGGGCTCACTGACGATGGCCGTGGCCGGTGGCCTGGTGCTGTACACCGCCGGCGTGCAGCCCAGCGCCGGGAGCCCGAACCAGGAGCGCGGCATCGCGCTGCACGCAGCGCAGGGCAAGGTGAGCGCGCGTGCGCACAAGAACCAGGCGATCGTGGCGGCCAGGACGCAGGTGCGTATCGCCAGTACCGAGGCGGACGTGCAGCTGTCGGCACCGAGCAAGCACCTGCTGGCGACAGCCGCCGGGGCCTACATTCGCATTGAGGGCGACAACATCGAGCTGGGCGCGCCGGGGAAAGTGGAGTTCAAGGCGAGCCAGCGGGAGTGGGTGGGGCCGGCGAGCATTTCCGGCGAGGCAGGCGTTCCAGCTGGGCAGTTCAAGGGGTGTGAGCCGCACTTGAACGCTGCAGCGCGCCGACACGAGGGGTACGCCGATGTCGGTTGAATCGTTGCGCGAACAGTTGGTCAGTATCGACCGCAGCAGTGCGGGGCAATGCCACCTGCTGGTGCAACCGGCAGATGATCGATGCGAGGGGGATGAGGCCTTCGACGCGTTGCTGGAATCGGTCGGGATAACGCCGGTTCCCGTCGCCATTCGACAGATACCGTCGACCCTGTGGCCGTCCCTGATCCCCCTCGACCTGGGCAAAGGCGAGCACTCCCTGCTGTCCGGCAAGGCGGTGGAAATGGCGATGGCGCAGCGCTCGGCATCGTCGTTGCTGGCCGCGCGCCCACAACGTGCGTGTGCGTGGGTATGGACGCCGTTGCTGACACGACAATTGGCCAGGCAGCTGGCCGAGCGTGCGGTCGCGCATTGCCCGCATGCGCAGGGCCGGAAGCGATGGCTGCGCTTCTATGACCCGATGGTGACGGATCTGTTCCTGCAGTGCTCATCGCGACCGCAACGGGCGTATCGGTTTGAAGGTGTGACCACGTGGATGTTCCTGGATCGATGGGGAGAGTGGGCCATCAGCAACGCCGTCGCACCTGCACTGCCCGGTGACCCTGCGGTGTTCTGGCCCGAGCTGGAATGTATTGGTGCATTGAACCAGGCGTGGATCGGCGCGCTGCGAGCCGGAAGTCCGCCGGATCGCGCCACGCTCGCGCAGGTGCAGCGCAGTGTCGGAGAGGGGCGCCGTTGTGGTGTGTCCAGTGGTACTGATCTGGATCTGTTCGCCACGCATGGGCTCTCCATTGGCCCTCATTTCCACAGGCATCCGACGATCCAGGCATTGCTGACGCAGATCGCGCACGGTGGGCGGTATGGCGAGCTAATTCGACGGATTGGAGACACGGAGTGGCAGGACATCCGCATCGCGGCGTCCGCACATGCAAGTGCGATCAAGGGAGGCAGGACACGTGATGCGCGATAGCAGAGATGGGTTCGACACAAACGGGCCCTTCACCGGTGGCAGCAGTGTGGGGGTCCGCAGCACGGGTAGTCCAGACATCGTCGATCTTCCGACGGTTACCGCCACGCTGCCGGATGCGACAGAAAGATCAGCCTGCGACGTCTGCCGCTCCGCCGGGCTGGCCATCCTGCCGGTGCGCTACACGGTGGTGCCTGCCAGCTGCAACGTGGACCTTGGTGGCCTGTCACCCGCACACGCCAGCGATGTTGATGTCAGTGCAGCGGGATACACCTACGCGCTCAGAACATTGCGCCAGGGTCTGTTGTACCTGTACTACGAGCAGGGCCCCTACGGCCCGCAATACTGGGAATGCTACGCCATCGCCGAGAACGGCACCCTGTGGCGACAACCCACCGCTTACAGTGCGCGCGCCATCGCAGGTGGCGGCCTGCCCCGATGCGGCCGTAGTGGCCACGATCCGATGCGCACCGAGTTCATCACTATCCAGCGCCCGTATCTGTGTGGAACGGTCTGGCTGGCCTACTCCCAGCATCCCTGGACGCCCGCAACGCTGGAGCGCTACGGATCAGACCCGGTCCTTCGCGCTGAACGCATGCAGGCCATCGAGCCCGACAGATGGATCGCGTCGGCGAGAGCGGAAGGAGACCAAGCGCCATTGAGCGACGCAAGCGCGTTGGCCTCGATCATGGAGTATCGATGGCTGGACAATCCGTCAGGAGACCCGCAAGACCTTCCGTACAGCAGTGCGCTCCCGGTTGCCTCCAATCCGGACGGAGGGCTTCGCAAGGCGCGGCTGCACGCGCATGGCACGCGCTACCCGTGGTCGCGGCGGGACTACCCACGCAGCGACGGTGTCGACCCGCGCCAACAGCGTTTTGAACGTCTGCAGCAGCACAGCAGCAATGGGCGCATCGGCAGTGATCGCCAGGAGTACCCGCCCATGTTGCTGGGCCTGTGGGATGCGGTTGGCGTCGTGCACGAGCTCAGTGGCTACTGCAATGACCTGGTTGCCTGCATCAACCAGTTCAAGAGCGAGCGCGAGCTGGAAGTCAGCGCTGTTGACCAGATCGAACAGATCTCGCGCCTGCTGGAGCTCAATGGTGCTGTGATGGCAGGAAACTACGCAGAACAGACGGTGCGTGAGGTGGAGCGGCAGCGTCGCCTCGGCAATCCCTCGCTTCCCTCATGGGATCCCAAGGTAGAGCTTTCCGAGGAGGAGAAGCGAGAACTCGCGCGGGAATATGAGCGCCAGTTCCTGCCGCTCTATCTGCAGGACGCCCAGGACGCGTGGAAGAACAAATACTGGCCACTGATTGACGAGCCGCGTTTCACCGCGTTCAAGAAGAACATGGACGCGATGGCGCAGCAGGTACTCGACCGGATGGCGCCGAAGATGCGTGTGCTGGTTGCCTGGCTCCGCCATGATCTGCTGCTGGTGACGCTGGAGGACTTTGATGGACAGTCCGCTGCGCAGGGAGTGTGGTTTGAGGAGATCATCACTGAGGCGATCGCGGTGCTTGGCATGCACGAGATCGGCCGAACGCTGTTGACTGAACTGGCTGGCGATCTGGCTGTGACCGGCAGATCGTCCCTGCTGTGGCGAGTCATTGCGCAGAACCAGGACGCTGCCCGGCAAGAGCTGCAGCAGACGCTCAAGGCGGCTGAGGCCGGGGCCAACACCATTCTGTCCGCCGCAGGTGCGAGCTGGGCGGCATTTGTGTCCGGGACGGCGCATCTGAAGACCTTCATCTCCAACTATCGCAAGCTGGAAGCCGCGCAGAAGGAGGCAGTGCCATCCACCGCCAGTGCCCGCATCCTTCGAGACAGTGGCGTTGATCGCTTCGTCACCACCGCCGGTGCGTTCCTGCTGAATCGGTTCCCGCTCAATGGCATCCAGGACACCGCCGGCAATGCCATGGTCCGGTTTGTGCTTCTGACCCGGTCGTTGATGGAACGCGATGAGGCCATCAGCCTGGTCGCCGAAGAGCTCAGTAGTGGCCAGCAGGGCAAACGCTACTTTCTGGAGCGCATCCAGTTCTATCGCGCCAAGGGCAGTGCACTGCCGATGCAGTTCGCGCTTCGGGACTTGGAGCTGCACTACGGCGCGCTGGCGATGCGCAAGCGTTGGCAGGCCGCGGCAGAGAGCAGTCGCAACGTGGTGCGCCTGAATTCGCTGACCGGCGTGCTGGAGATGGTGAACTTCATCCATCTGGCCACGAAGGTGGATAAACAGACGCGGGACTACGCGACGCTATTGGCCTCTGGAATGTCGCTTGTGGCCGTGTATACCGGTGTGCACGAGACTGTGGCGAAAGAGTTTTTTGGAGCGGGCAGTGTCAGTGCCGTACGGATGAAGGTTGCCGGGAGTGTGATGGCGGGGGCGGGTAGCTTAATTGGGGCGTATTACAGCCTGGAAGAAGCTGATGGGACTGTGAGGAAAGGCAACTACGCTCATTTCACAGCGCTCTTGGTCAAGGGCGGGGCGGCAGGAGCAGCTGGATCTGCTCATTTTCTGACGGCGCTTGCTTATTCTTCCCCGGTGATCGAACGGACTGTTGGGAGAAATGCACTAACTTTAGGTCTGAGGGGGCTGCATGCTGGACTTGAAGTTGCCGCAGGAAGGGAGGGCGGACATATAGTCGCATCGCAAGCAATGAAACGTGTCGGCGTATGGACTTTGCGACTGAGTGGCTGGGAGGTGGCTTTGATTCTGCTGGCTATAGAGGCGCTGATCTGGGCGATTAGTCCAAACGAGCTGGAGAAATGGTGCGCGTCCAACTCCTTCGGAAAAAGGGATGAGAAGAAGGGTGGAAGTTCTTATGCAACAGCGCGGGAGCAGCAGCTGGCGTTTGAGAAGGCGCTCGGTGCCGTGTCTGCGAGGGTGCAATGAGCACTGAAATTCAGGTAGATCCTACTGGCAGTGGCCCGCTTGAAACTGAGGTTGGAACAATTGTGGATCTGAGGGTTCAGCATTACGTCAAGAACGTATTCTGGCGGGAGGGTGATCGGGAGGGGATGGCAGCCACCGGTGCATTCGCAGCGGCGCTAGGCCTTAGTGGACCAGCAGCAGGCATGGCTATGATGTCTGCGGAGGAAATGGAAGAGCCAGTTACCAAAGTTGAGTTCAGACTTGGTGAGATGGCTGTGGAAGGGCTTCTCTGGAACTGGCCTTTTAACGAGGGTGACATTGTTCGAGTTGTTGGTGCACGGAACGACGAAGGAAGATTTTTTGCTATCTCGGTTCTTGATGAGGATAGAAGGCTGATTGTTTCCTATCCGCATGTCAGTGCTGGTACGTTGGCGCATTGGATTTCAGTGCTTAAATATTCGCTTGTGATTTCAATTCCGTGGTGGGGGCTGGTAATAGCTTTCTATGCATGGAAATTTTATGCGCCATTTCACCTGTTGGTTCAGTCCTATTTGGTGGGGGTTCTTGTTTTTTGTGTGATTGGGTATCGAGTTGGTCGTAGATTTGTCAGTTATGCCAAATTGGCGGATTCAGTTTTTTCTACGCTTGGGTGGAAGGGGCCTAGGGGAATAAATCTTCGTAGAGTGACCAAGAGGAAGCGACAGGCAGGTGATCATGTCGCTCTGGGTGATACCTATTTCAGATATTGAATTCTCTACATCAGTGTTGGGGTGATGGCCGGCAGATGCTCGATCGGTTGACCTGAAAGTAGAATTCCGCTTGATACGGAGGCTGGTGTGGTCTCAGAGCTTTTTGTTGAGCATGCGTTCGAGGATATTCTGTGCTGTTCTGTTTGCCGAGCTGGATTTGAGCGATCCTAAAGAGATCAATCTCAGGTCCGGAAGGTTGGCTCGAGCGCGAGAAGGTGATGGCTCCGGTATTAGGGACACCTATTTCAGATACTGAAAATCTTTTGATGATTTCGATGGCGGATGCGCATCTGTTAGCTTGTGAAATTTTCCAGGTGGATTGCAGTGAATAGTAAACGTAAGCCGGGCTCGACCGGCAAGGTGCTGTTCGAGACCGAAACCGGCATCATTTCCAATCTGCGGGTCAGGCATGTGGTGCAGAACGTCTTCTGGCGCGACGGGGATCGCGAAAAAATGGCCGCCACGGGCGCCGCTGCCGCCACGCTGGGCCTTAGCGGGCCCGCCGCTGGCATGGCGATGATGTCCAATGAGGAAACGGAAGAACCAGCTACGAGGGTGGAATTTCGGTTCGGCGAAATGCTGGTGAAGGGGCTGTTCTGGAATTGGCCCTTCAAAGAGGGCGACTCCGTGCGGGTGGTCGGGCGTCGGGACAAGGCGGGGAACTTCATTGCCTTGTCTGTGCTCGATGAGAAGAAGAGGCTCATCGTTTCCTATCCGTATGTCAGTTCAGGTAGCTGGGCCCACTGGATCGCGGTGGCCAAGTACTCGCTGGCGCTATCTGTTCCCTTGTACATGATCCATGTCGCGTTCTTCCTGATCGACGCTCTCACGGGAGACGGACTGGCACCCTTGGAGATGATCGCGGATGCATACTTGATATGCGTTCTGGTTTGCCTCTACCTTGGATACAGAATTGGCCGCCATTTCACGCGGTTCGCAAAGATGGCCGATGCGATATTCGGAACGCTCGGTTGGCCCAATGCAAAGCGCATCAATCTGCGACGCATCACCAAGCAGAAGCGTCAGCCGGGCGACCACCCCGCCTTGGGCGATACCTACTTCAGGTACTGACAGCGGCGTCTAGCGCCACGCTTCCCCAGCAAGCCGCGCATCCCTACCGCGCGGCCGCAATCGCCTTCACCCGCGCCCTCGCCAGTGCCTCGCCCACCGCTGGGCCTTTCAGTTGGCGCAGGTCCAGATCCCGCGCCTGCACTGACAGCGCCGCCCGGTGCAGGCGCTTGAGCGTTTCGCCCTGCGGGTAGTCGCTGTCCTCGAAACCGAGCCGGCCGCGCTTGTCGGCCTCGCAGCACAGCGCGATGCGTGCCACCCGCTCCGGCCGGCGCAACGCATCGCAGCGGCCCAGCAGCTCCAGCACGGTGGCGTCGCGCAGTTCGTCGATGCGATGCACGTTCAGATGCTCGCGGCAGACCGCCTCGGCCAGCTGCTGGTGCTCGGCGGGGATCTTCAGGCGCGCGCACAGTGCTTTCAGCGGTTTGATGCCGCGCTGCTCGTGCATGATGTGGCGCGGCCATTCCTCGGCCGGGGTCAGGCCCTTGCCGAGGTCGTGGGTCAGTGCTGCGAAGCCGACCAGGTCATCACCGGGCGCCAGCGTCGCCGCCATGTCGCTGACCATTTCCTGGTGGATGCCGGTGTCGACTTCCGGATGGAATTCCGCACGCTGCGGTACGCCGTACAGCGCTTCCAGCTCTGGCAGTATCGGGCCAAGCGCGTGCGCGTCGTGCAGGGTGCGCAGGAACGCCGATGGGCGTTCGCACACCAGTGCCTTGCGCAGTTCCTGCCACACACGTTCCGGCACCAGCGCGTCGAGTTCGCCATTGGCGGCCACCTCGCGCATCAGCGCCATGGTTTCCGGCGCGACGGTGAAGCCGAGCGAGGCGAAGCGGGCCATGAAGCGCGCCGCACGCAGGACGCGTAGCGGGTCTTCAACGAATGCGGGACCGACATGGCGCAGCACGCGCTGCTCGATGTCGCGCGCGCCGCCATAGGGATCGACCAGCGTGCCGCTGTCTTCATCGCAGGCGATGGCATTGATGGTGAAGTCGCGGCGCTGCAGGTCTTCTTCCAGCGTCACCGCCGGATCGGCATCGACCACGAAGCCGCGGTAGCCACGGCCGGATTTGCGTTCGGTGCGGGCCAGCGCGTATTCCTCGCCGGTCTTCGGGTGCAGGAAGACGGGGAAATCACGGCCCACGGCGGTGAAGCCCTGGGCTTCCATCTGCGCGGGCGTGGCGCCGACGACGACCCAGTCACGGTCGCCGGCAGGCCGCTGCAACAGGCGGTCGCGCACGGCGCCGCCGACAAGATAGATCTTCATGGGGGGGATGATGGCACGGTAGCGCCGGGCCGTGCCCGGCGGAACACATGGCGTTCGCCGGGCATGGCCCGGCGCTACCGATACAGCGTGATCAATCGCCGCCCTGGTCGGCGTTGGCGGCGCAGGTGAAGGCCTTGCGCTTGTCCACCAGGCGGCCCATCAGGCGGTCGCTCAGCGGCAATGCGTCGCCATTGAGTCGCCAGTCGTAGATCACGCTGAAGGCCAGCACGCGGGCGACATACTCGCGCGTTTCCTTATAGCTGATGGTCTCGATCCACAGGTCCGGATCGAAGCCCGGGCGCTGGGTCTGCCAGCGTGCGGTCGGCGTCGGGCCCGCGTTGTAGGCGGCGATGGTCACGTAGGGCAGGCCGTCGTACTTGTTCATCAACTGCCGCAGGTACGCGGTGCCGATGGCGATGTTGGTATCCGGGTCGTACAGGCTGTCAGCGCCGCCGTAGCCGGTCAGGCCGATGGACCTGGCCACGCCGGCGCCGGTCGCCGGCAGTACCTGCATCAGGCCCATCGCATTGGCAGGCGAACGCGCGCGCGGGGTGAAAGTGCTTTCGGCGCGGATCTCGGCGGCCACCCAGGCCGGGTCGATGGCATTGCGTGCCGATTCACGGCGGATCGTGGCGTCGTGGTGCAGCGGGAAGCGCAGGTCGTACAGGCGTTGCTCCTGCGGCTGCTTGCCGAGCGCGAACACCGCGCGGTCGAACCAACCATTGTCCTGCGCTACGCGCACGGCGAGGCGACGCTGGGTGTCATCGAAGCGTGACAGCGCATTGTTCCATTCGGCCACCGCCCAGCCGGTGCGGTCGATCTGATACAGCGCCATCGCCCGCTGGATGGCCGGATCGCGGGCCACCGCGGCCTGCGCCTGCGCGCTGTCGTTGGGCTTCCACGGGCACAGCGTGTAGGGCTGCTGCAGCTTGTCCGCAGCGAGGAAGCCATGGAACGTCGGTGCGCGCGCGGCTTCGCGGAACAACGGCTGCGCCTGCTGTGCCTGGCCGGTCTTTTCCAGCATGCGGCCTTCGAAATAGCGCCAGCGCGAATCGTTGCGCTGGGTCGGGCCCATCTTGCGGATCGCTGCCAGCGTCGCCGGCCAATCGCCGCGCGACATCGCCTCGCGCGCGCGCCATTCGTGCAGGCGCTCGTCATAGGCCGAATCGGGCACGGCATTCAAACGGCGAGCCGAGTCGGGCAGGTACGACGCCACCGTCCACAGGGCGATCTGGTAGCGCACCTGGCCCTGCTGTTCGGCGCTCAGGCCCAGCGCCTGCGCGTACTGCGGCAGCTGCTGTTCGGTAGCATCCGGGTCGGCCTTGGCCAGCTTGGCCAGGCCGTCGGTGGCGATGCGCCGGCTGCGCTCGTTGCGCGGCCAGTTCAGGGCGCTGGCATTGGGCTTGTCGACGAAGGCGGCGTAGGTGTTGGCCAGGGCCAGATCGCTGGCCGGCAGGCCGCGTGCGGCCGAACGCATCACCGCCGGCTGCTGTGCATCGGCAGCGGCATCGATGCGTTCCCAGCGCAGCGCATCGCTCATGCCACCCTGCGCCTGCAGCACGGCGAACACGGCGTCGCAGGCATCGGGCAACGACTTGCCGTTCTTGCGCCACAGATCCTGGGCTTCACTGATCCACTGCGGGTCCAGCTTGCCGGTGGCCTGGCGCGCTGTCAGCTGCGCACAGCGCAGGCCGAGGTTGTCGGTGGGAGCCCAGTTGGCCAGCAGCGTCGGCCAGTCCTGGCGGCGCGCGACTGAGGGCAGCCAGGCGCTGCGGAAGCTGTTGGCCACGGCCTGGCCCTGGTAACGCTTGAGGAAGGCCTGTGCCTGCGCCGTATCGACGGTGTCGATGTTGCGCCGCAGGTTGGCGAACTCCAGCCAGCCATATGCGGGGTGGCGACTGAGCGCGGCGGCCTGGCCGGGATCGAACTGGCCACGTTCGGCGGCGGCGATGGCGGCCTTCAGCTGGGCGTTCTGGGCATCGAGGGACTGGGCACTCGCGCAGCCGATCAGCAGCGTGGTGGCCAGCGGGAGCAGGGACAGGGCGGTCGAAGATCGTCGGGTCATGGCGACCAGCATAGCGGGCAGTGGCTGAATTCAGTTTCGCATCGTGTACACGGCCGAAGACGGCAACGACAGCTGAATGATGGCGGGATCCGCACTGCCGCGAGGGCGGTTGTCCGGCGTAGGTTTGGGCTGGGGCGACCGGCCCTGCTGCAGGGAGCGGCACATGGCATTCAGTAGCGCAGGAAGAAGCGGCCCGCTGGCGGACATCAACGTCACGCCACTGGTGGATGTAATGCTGGTGTTGTTGATCATCTTCATCGTGACCGCGCCGATGTTGTCACGGCCGATCAACGTGCAGTTGCCGCAGGCCACCGATCGCGTGGTGGATCGCCCCGAGCCGCCGCCGCCGATCGAGCTGCGCCTGGATGCGTCCAGCCAGTTGAGCTGGGACGGACAGCCGATGGCCATCGGCGATCTGCAGTCGCGCCTGCAGGCGCAGGCCAGCGAGCATGCCGGCAACCTGCCGGAGCTGCGCATCAGCACCGATCCGTCGGCCGAGTACGACGGCATGGCCAAGATCCTGGCCGCCGCCGAAGCCACCGGCATGCAACGCATCGCGTTCGTGCAGTGAGTGGATCACCGGTGCGGCCTTCCCAAGGGAAGGCCGCACGTGCACCGGTAGCGCCGGGTCATACCCGGCGGCAGACCTGCGATGCGCACCGGGCTTGGCAGAGACGTGTTCGACAATTCGCCGGGCATGGCCCGGCGCTACCGTGACCCCGGCGGGAGAATGACCCAGCGCTACGGCCATGTTGTCGTACGCGCATTTCGGTGAATACGTAGGTAAATGACGTTATCTGCTTTCAGAATCGTCAAATTCGCGTGAAAGAGTGTCGGGCATCACGCCGCGATGTTTACAGCTTGTTTACAAAGGAGACGCTGCCGCCATGCAGGGGGGAGCGCGGCAGTCCATGTCCCGACATTCCTTTGGAGAGAGAGCGAATGAATTACCTGCATCACCGCCCCTTGGCGGTTGCCGTCGCGCTGTGCGTGACCGCACTGGCCCCGTTGGGGGCTGCTGCCCAATCGGCCACCACCGACCTGGATCGCGTCGAAGTCACAGGTACCCGCATCAAGCGCGCTGAAGTGGAAGGCCAGGTGCCGGTCCAGACGCTCAACCGCGCCGACATCGAACGCACCGGCCTGACCTCGATCGGTGAAGTGCTGCAACAGCTCACCGGCTCGGGCTCGGCGCTCAATGCCAAGTTCAATTCGTCGGGCAACTTCGGTTTCCCACCCGACGGCAGCGGCGTCGGCGCGGGTTCGGCGCAGGTGGACCTTCGCCATCTCGGTGCCAAGCGCGTTCTGGTGCTGGTCGATGGCATCCGCTGGGTCAATGAATCCTCGGCCTCGGGCGTGGGCTCGGCCACCGACCTCAATACCATCCCGCTGGCGATCGTTGAGCGCATCGAAGTGCTGGAAGACGGCGCATCGTCGCTGTACGGCTCCGATGCCATCGCCGGTGTGGTCAACATCATCACCCGCCGCGATTTCGATGGCGGCCAGGTGACGATGAACTACGGCCAGTATGGCAAGGGCGATGGCACGCAGAAGGGCGTGGACCTGGCCTGGGGCAAGAGCGGCGACCGTTACAGCCTGTTCCTGGGGGCAAGCTGGACCAAGCAGGACCCGGTGTATGCGAAGGACCGCGAGCAGTCGCGCTTCCCGATCCCCGGCACCGGTCTGGCCTTCGGCAGCGGCGGCATTCCGCAGGGGCGCTTCGCCTTCGTCGATCCCAACACCGGTGCCGAACAGGACATCGTGCCCAACACCGGCGTGAGCAGCCCGCGTTACGACGGCAGCGCCGGCTGCAACCGCACCGACGACTACCACTGCTTCACCAGCGCCGACCGCTTCAACTTCGCCGAATACAACATGGTGCTGACACCGTCGGAGCGTAAGGGCCTGTTCGGCCAGTTCCGGTTCGACATCACCGACAACGTGCAGTGGTACGTCAAGGCACTGGGCAACCGCCGCGAGTCGACCAACCAGGCCGGCCCGGAACCGCTGTTCTTCGGCCCTGATGGTGCCACCGGCAATCCGCTGGCCGACAACATCGTGGTCTCGGCACTGAACCCGTACAACCCGTTCGGCTTCGACCTGGTGTCGTCGGGCAACATGAGCCTGATCGGCCGCCGTCCGGTGGAAGGCGGCGCGCGCGTATTTGAACAGCAGGTGGACACCACGTACTTCGCCACCGGCCTGGTCGGCAACTTCCAGGCCGCTGACCGCAGCTGGTACTGGGACGTCAACGGCATGTACAGCAAGAACAAGGCCGAGCAGACCAACTACGGCAGCTACAACATCTACAACGTCAACATGGCGCTGGGCGATCCTGCGGTGTGCGCAGCGACGCCGGGCTGCGTACCGCTGAACATCTTCGGTGGCGCCGGTTCGATCACCCCGGACATGCTGCGCTGGATCCAGCCGGTGGTTCGCGACCGCAGCCAGAACGAGCTGAGCCTGTTCACCGCCAACCTGTCCAGCGATCTGTTCACCCTGCCGGCCGGCCCGGTGTCCTTCGCCACCGGCCTCGAACACCGCAAGTACAAAGGTTCGTACCAGCCTGACCCGCTGACGGTGATCGGCCACTACAACGGCGTACCGTCGCAGCCGACGTCCGGCTCCTACGACGTCAATGAAGCGTACCTGGAGCTGAGCGTGCCGATCTTCGCCGACTCGGCACTGGGCAAGAAGCTGGACCTGAGCCTGGCTGGCCGCTACTCGGATTACTCGACCTTCGGTGGCGAGTTCACGCCCAAGTACGGCCTACGCTGGCAGGTGACCGATGACTTCGTGCTGCGTACCACCTACGCCGAAGGCTTCCGCGCACCGTCGATCGGCGAGCTGTACGGCTCGGCCGCGCGCGCCGATCTGCAGTTGTTCGATCCGTGCTCGGTGGGCCTGGGTGGCACACCGCCGCGTGGCAGTGCGGCCAACTGCGCATCGCTGGGCGTGCCGACCGGCTTCCAGCAGGCCAACTCGCAGATCTCGGTGACCACCGGCGGCAACCGCGAGCTGGAGCCGGAGCAGTCACGCAGCTTCAGTGCCGGTTTCGTGTGGAGCCCCTGGTTCGGCAACGACGCATCGTGGTCGGAGCGCTTCGACGTGGAAGTGACGTTCTACCGCCACAACATCGATGGCGCGATCCAGGCGATCAACGCGCAGACCCAGCTGGACCTGTGCGTGGATACCTTGGACCCGATCTACTGCGACGGCATCACCCGTGCCAGCACCGGTGCGGTCAGCAGCTTCAACAACCGCCTGACCAACCTGGGTTCGATCAAGACCGACGGCTGGGATGTGGACCTGTTCTGGACCCTGCCGCAGAGCTCGATCGGCCAGTTCAAGCTGGGCTGGAAGAACACCTTCGTCGGTCGCTATGAGGCCACCGGTGCTGCCGGCCAGCGGCAGCCGCAGAAGCCCGGCGTGGAAGTGGCTGACAGTTCGATTCCGGAGTGGACCAGCAACGCCAGCATCGGCTGGACGCTGGACAACTGGAGCGCCAACTGGACGGTACGCCACATTTCCGAACTGACCGAAGACTGCGGTGACGCCGTGGCGTTCCCGGTGTGCAGCAACCAGGCCGCCGGCACCAACACGCTGTCGGCCACCACCTTCCATGACATGCAGGTGGGCTACAGGATCGACTGGATGAAGGGCCTGCAGCTGACGGCGGGCCTGAACAACGTGTTCGACAAGGACCCGCCGATCTGCCTGTCGTGTTCGTTGAACGGCTATGACGCCTCGACCTACGACATCCCGCGTGGCCGTTACTGGTACCTGCGCGCGGACCTGCGGTTCTGATGTGAGTACAGCAGCGCCGGAGAGATTCCGGCGCTGCTGTTGCCGCGGTAGCGCCGGGCCATGCCCGGCAACGTTTCCTTCAGAACGACCAGGTAAACGTCAGCGAGCCGTTGCGACCATCGCCATACGCACCGTAGCCATTGATCTGTGAGAGGTACTTCTTGTCCAGCAGGTTGTTGAGGTTGGCCTGCACGCTGAACTCCGGCGAGATGCGGTAGCGCACAAAGGCGCTGACCAGTGCGTAGCCGCTCTGCTCGATGCGGCCATAGGCCGGCACCGGGTAGTAGATGCGGTTCTGCCAGTTGGCACCGCCACCGACAGTCAGTTCCTGCAGCGACTGCGGGGTGTAGCTGGTGAACAGCTTCAGCGCGGTCTGCGGCAGGTTGGTGTTGATGTCGGCATCGTTGGCATCCTTGGCCACGTAACGGGAGGCGCCGAACGTGGCGTTCCAGCCCGGTGCCAGTTCGCCGTTGAGCTCGAACTCGAAGCCACGGCTCACCGTGCCGCGTGCGGCGCGATAGGCGAATTCGTTCTGGCTGCCGGGCACCGGCTCGCCAGTGATCTGGCCGACGTTGTCCTGTTCGATGCGGAACACCGCCAGCGAAGCATTCAGGCGGTTGTCGAACCAGGCGCCCTTGACGCCCACTTCGTAGCTTTTGCCATCCACCGGGTCCAGATAGCTGCCGTTGCGGTCCTTCAACGTCTGCGGCTGGAAGATCTCGGTGTAGCTGGTGTACGCCGAGTAGGTGTCGTTGATGTCGAACACGAGGCCGGCATACGGCGTGGTCACTTTGTGCTGGCGATCCGCGCCTTCGCCCTCGCTCTTCCAGTCGGTGTAGCGCGCGCCGACGATCAGCTTCAACGGATCGGCCAGCGACAGGCGTGCGGCGGCATAGCCGGCCTTCTGGGTGATGGTGCCCTCGCTGGCCAGCGCCAGCGGATTCCAGTCCGGCTCGCTGATGTTGCCCGTCCAGTTCAGGTAACTGGCGAACGGGTCCCAGCTCTGGCCGGCGCCGCCGACCTGGTAGTCGCCGTAGTTGGCGTAGTCGCGCTTGTTGTAGCTCAGCCCGGCCATGAACTGGTGCTCGCGGCCGAACAGCTGGAACGGACCATCAACGTAGCCATCGACACCGGTGATCTTGCGCTCGGTGTTGTAGAAGCCTGCGGACGGCGAAATGCCCGCACCGGTGGTCTTGTCGAAGTTCGACGCGCCGGTGGTCCAATCGTTGTACGCGGGGTAGAACAGCTTGTCGTCGGCCTTGGTCTGGTCATGCGTTGCGCCGATCTTGAACTTCCAGCCGTTGCTGAAGGCGTGCTGCAGGGTGGCGAACGCGCGCTTGCTGGTGGTGTCCCAGTAGGTCCAGTCCGGGCTGGCGTTGAACGATTCGTCGTACGGGGTCGCGCTGCCGTCGGAGTACAGCATCGGGAAGCCACCCCAAGTCGCGCCGTTGGCGCGCTTCTGCTGGTAGTCGTAGCCCACGCTGAGCTGGGTATCCGGGGTCAGGTCGGCGTCGATCACCGCATAGCCCAGCGTCTTGCGCTGGTTGTAGCGGTCCATCTGCCCATCGGTGTCCAGGTAGCTGCCGATCACCCGGCCGCGCACAGTGCCGCTGGCGTTCAGCGCGCTGCCCACGTCCACGGTGCTGCGGGTGCGGCCCCAGCTGCCGACGTTGACCGACACGCTGCCGGTCAGTTCCGCGCTGTCGGCGTGCTTGCGGATCAGGTTCACCGAGGCGGAAGGATTGCCGGCGCCGCTGAGCAGGCCGGTGGCGCCACGCACCACTTCCACGCGGTCATACAGGGCCAGGTCCAGGCCGGAGTCACCGTAGCTCCAGTTCTGCACCATCTGCGTGGGCAGGCCATCGAACTGGTACGCATCGATGTAGAAGCCGCGCGCATAGAACTCGGTGCGCTCGCTGTCGGACTGGGTGCTGGTGACGCCGGTGGTGTTGCCCAGCACGTCGATGATGTCGTCCAGCTGCTGATCTTCGATGCGCTGGTGGCTGATGATGCTGACCGACTGCGGGATCTCGCGCGGCGCTAGGTCGAAACGGGTGCCGGCCGAGGTACGGCGCACCGAATAGCCTTCGGCGCGCTCGCCCTTTACTACGACCTTGTCGAGGGTGGTCGGGTCGGTGGTGGTTTCGGCGAAGGCGGTGGGTGCGACGGCGCAGAGCGCGACGAGCACGGCAACGGACAGCCGCTGCGGCTGCGGGGTACGGAAGGCGGGACGGATCATGCGGATTCCTGCAACGGGCACGCGCGTTCGGCCGTCATCCAGGAGTCGAGGCGCTACGGGTAGGGGAAGGGCGGGCAGGCCGTCCTGGCACCACCGGAAACGAAAGAAATGGTAATACGAACTATTCCTATTTACAAATCATGAACAAACGCGTGCGGCCTCGAGGCTCGGCTCGGTTGCCGTCAGCGGGTGCCCTGCGGTTGCAGCAGCGGCAGCGGGTCCCGCGCGCCGTCGGCGCCGTAGATGCCCCAATGCAGATGGGGCGGCGTGCCCTTGGCGTTGCCGCTGTTGCCGACATGGCCGAGCAGGTCGCCGGGTTGCACCACCTGGCCGCGCGCCAGGCCATCGGCCCAGTCTTCCAGGTGCGCGTAGTAATAGCGCTCGCGTCCCGGCCCGATCACCCAGACCTGGCGGCCACCGAGTCCGCTGTCGCGGATGTCGGCGACAACGCCGGGGGTAGCGCTGCGCACCGGCGTGCCGCGCTTGCCGAAGATGTCGATACCCGCGTGCGTGCGGTCGCGCCCGCGCGGTGCGCCGAAGGTATCGGCGATCTGCCGGGGCCGCACGCCGTCCACCGGCACTGGCAGTTGCGTGGCCGGTGGCATGCGCGAGAGTGTCCACAGCATCTTCGGTGCGGCAGCCCACGGGCTGTTCCAGAAGGCCATCGCCGCGATGACCAGGATCAGCAGGACGGCGCCACGCAGCAACCAGCGGCGCAGGCGTCTGGCGTTGGAGGGGGAAGCGGTGTTCATGCGTCACCAGTGTAGGAGCAGGACAGGCTCGACGGCATCTGCGTCATGTCAGCGGCACGTCGAACCCGCGCTTCAACGTGCCCAGCACCACCGACGTGCGGAAGCGCTCGATGTTGTCATCACCGCCGAACAAGCGCTCGGTGATCGCCTCGTATTCCTCCATCGATGCCGCCGAGAGCAGCAGCAGGAAATCGCCGTCGCCGGTGATCGCGTAACACTGCTGCACGGCAGGATCGTTCTGCACGCGGCGGCGGAACGGGGCGACCTTCCCGCGCTGTTCGCTGACCACGCGCACCTCGACGATGATGGTCAATGGCCGGCCGATTTTCGCAGCGTCGATCACCGCCACGTTGGCGGCGATCACCCCGCTGTCCTGCAGGCGCCTGATCCGCCGCTGCACCGCCGGCGTGGACAGGTGCACGGCTTCGGCGATCTGCCGCTGGGGCAGGGTGTTGTCCTGCTGCAGGAGGGCGAGGATGGCGCGGTCGAAGCTGTCCAGCACGGGGGCGGTGGCCATGGTGAGCAGAAGTTGCGCGGACGGGCCGTCAATTGAGCCAAGTGCTCGCCGCCGACGCAATAGACTGGCGGCATGCAGACTTCTCGAATCGCGCCGATGTTGCCGGCGCTGGCGGTGCTCGGCTCGGTCACCGCACTGGCCATTGGTACCTCCTACGCCAAGCAGCTGTTTCCGTTGATCGGCGCGCAGGGCACCAGCGCGCTGCGCGTGGGCTTTTCGGCGTTGTTGCTGCTGCTGTTCTGGCGGCCATGGCGCTGGAAGACCAGCCGCGTGGATGCGGTCACCATCCTGCGTTACGGCCTCACCCTGGGCCTGATGAACCTGTTGTTCTACATGGCCTTGCGCACGATCCCGTTCGGCATCGCGGTGGCCATCGAATTCACCGGCCCGTTGACGGTGGCGATGCTGTCGTCGCGGCGGCCGATCGATTTCCTGTGGGTGGGTTGCGCGGCGGTCGGGCTGCTGTTGCTGCTGCCGATCGGTGGCGGCCCGGCACTGGACCCGGTGGGCGTGCTGTACGCCATGGGGGCGGCAGCGTGCTGGGGCCTGTACATCGTGTTCGGCAAGCGCGCCGGCCACCTGCACGCCGGGCATTCGGTGTCGCTGGGGCTGCTGGCCGCGTCGCTGGTGGTGGTGCCGGTGGGCGTGGTGCATGCCGGCGCGGCGTTGCTGGAGCCGAAGATCCTGCTGGCCGGGCTGGTGGTGGCGCTGGTGTCCAGCGCGATCCCTATGTCACTGGAAATGATGGCGCTCAAGCGCCTGCCCAAGGAGACCTTCGGCATCCTGATCAGCATGGAACCGGCGGTCGCTGCGCTGTGGGCGATGCTGCTGCTGCATGAGCACCTGCATGGCCTGCAGTGGCTGGCCATCGGCTGCACGGTACTGGCCTCGGTGGGCAGCACGATGACCGCACGGCGGTTGAAGGTGCCGGTGGCGCAGGCGGGGTAGCGCTGGGCCATGCCCGGCGGAGAGCGTGCGGACCAACGGTCCGCACCCACCAGGGCAGCGTGCCAACCGGGGTTGGCCCCTACCTGGGGCGGTAGCGCCGGGCCATGCCCGGCGAGCGCAGCGGAAGCGCTCAGCGCAGGGCGTCGGCCGGGACGTCGATTGCCATGGCCAGGGCAAGATGGTCGGAGAACGCCGCGGGCACCGCTTCCACGGTGCGGGTCTGCAGGCCGCTGCTGACCAGGATGTGGTCGATGGCGCGGTCGGGGCGCCAGCTGGGGAAGGTCGGCACGATGCAGCCGGGTGGCTGCAGCCGGGTCTTCTGGTACAGCACCTGCATTTCCGGACGTTCGGCCAGGCAGTTGAAGTCGCCCATCAGCACCGCATTGGGATGGTCGGACAACAGCTCGGCAATGAAGCCGAGCTGGGCCATCCGCGAACCGGCGCCCAAGGACAGATGCGCTACCGCAACGGCCAGGCCATCGCGGCCATCGCCGAACTTGGCCAGCAGCACGCCGCGCCCGCCGATACGGCCGGGCAGGGCGTGGTCCTGCACTTCCACCGGTTCCAGCTTGCTCAGCAGGCCGTTGGCGCTGGAGGCGACGCCACCCATGCGCCGGTTCGGCTGGTGGCTCCAGTAATTGAAGCCGGCGCGTTGGGCCAGGTAATGGGTCTGGTTGGTGAAGCCCGAGCGCAGGCTGCCCGGGTCGGCCTCCTGCAGGCCGACGATGTCATGACCGCGCGCCAAAGTGGCAATCGCGTCAAGGCTGCTGCGCTTGCGACCCGCCGGCAGCGCATGTGACCAGCTGCGGGTCACATAGTCGCTGTAGCGGCGGGTACTTGAGCCGGCCTGGATGTTGGCCGTCAGCAAGCGCAGGGTCCGTGTTGTGGGGGAAGTCACGGCCGGGAAAACGTCTCTTTGATCAGTGAGCCTGGGCCGCACCGCGTTCGCGGGCGATCAGGTGGTCGGCAATGCGCAGCATGTCCGGGAAGCTCTTGCCCTTCACCAGGTACTTGCCGTTGACGATGATCGACGGGGTGCCGCTGATCTGGCTGCGCTGGGCGAACTGCTTGGCCGAGTTGGTCTTGGCATTGACCGCGAAGCTGCCCATGGTGGCGGCGAACTGCTTCGGATCCACGCCGTAGGCACCGTAGAACTTGGCGATGTCATCGACCGAATCAGCACCGCGCTCGCCCTTCAGGGTCTTCTGCGAGTGGATGGCCGAGTACAGCGCTTCGTGGGTCTTCTCCTGCACGCCCAGGGTCTGTGCGGCGTAGAAGGCACGGGCGTAGTTGTCCCAGGTGCCGCCGAACATGGCTGGCACGTAGACGAAGTTCACATCGCTCGGCAGGCCGGCCTTCCACGGGCCGACCAGCGGCTGGAACGCAGCGCAGGCCGGGCAGACGTAACCGAAGATCTCGACCACTTCGACCTTGCCGGCGGCCGGCTGGAACGGCTGGCCGTTCGGGATCAGCTGGTAGTCGGCGCCTTCCACCGGGGCCGGGCCGGTCAGCGCGGCGGTGGTCGGGGCCGGCGCGGCGCTGGCAGCGGTCTTGTCACCTTCGGCAGCCGGGGCAGCGGCTTCGCCGCCTGCGGCCGGCGCGGCCGGTTCGGTGCTGGCCGGGGTCGCTGCCGGTTCTGCCGGGGCGGTGGTGTTGGTGGTGCCATCGTCGGCCTTGCAGGCCGCCAGGATCGGCAGCAGCGCTGCGAGGGCGAGGGCGGCGAAACGGGTCTTCATGGAAGCGTCTCCAGCATCTGGAAAGGTGGGGCCGGCGTCAGGCGCCGGCCAGAGGGAAATGATGACATGCGGCGGCGACAGCGCCGTGTCGATGGTGTGTGTTGGTTCAGCGGCCGCGGGCGGCGCGGGCCTGGGCGATCAGCGCCGAGGCGATGCGCAGCTGGTCGTCGAAGCTCTTGCCACGGACCAGGTACTGGCCGTTGATGATGATGGCCGGGGTTCCCGGCACCTGGGTGCGCTGGGCGAAGGCACGGGCGGCATCGACCTTCTTCTGTACCGCCTCGCCGCGCAGGGCCTGCGTGTAGCGCTCCGGGGTCACGCCGTAGGCCTTGTAGAAGCTGGCGAGCTCATCGGCGGAGACGTTCTGCATCGGCAGCGTGCCGTCATCGTGCAGGGCCTTGAACACAGCGGCGTGGCTGCGCTTGGCCACGCCCACTTCGTCGGCGGCGTAGTAGGCCAGTGCCCAGGCATCCCAGGCACCGCCGAAGGCGGCCGGGACCGGGGTGAAGCGCACGTCGGCCGGCAGCTTGGCGGCCCAGGCGGCCAGCTGCGGTTCGAAATGGGCGCAGTGCGGGCAGGTGTAGCCGAACACCTCGACGACCTCGATCTTGCCGGCCAGCGGCTGGAACGGGCCAGGCTGGGCGATGCGCTCGTAGTCTTTGCCTTCGACCAGCGGGGCGTTCGCGGGGGTGGCGGCGCAGGCCGCCAACGGCAGCAGCACCAGCAGGGACAGCAGAAGGCGGGGAATCAACCTCATCGACACGCATCTCCGTTGAAAATGACAACGCCGGCGCAGCCGCCGGCGTGAAGGAAACATACCGCAGCGACGGGCCGTCGTGGCGACCGGCGCCGACCAGTGGCGGTCAGGGGGCGGCAGCCGGTCGCGTCGAAGCGCTTTCGGCGGCGAGATCGTCGGCCTTGTTGTGCAGGCCCTGCAGGTAGCTGGAAAGGGCCTGCACCTCCTGCTCGGTCAGCTTCTGCGCCACCGTGGCCATGATCTGGAAGTGCGCCTTGTCGGTCTCGTTGGTCTGTCCGGCCTGGTACTCCTGCAGGCGCCGGGCGACATAGCTGGCGTGCTGGCCGCCGATGTGCGGGTAGGCCGGGCCGGGGTTGCCGGCGCCGCTGGGGCCGTGACAGGCCATGCAGGCCGGCAGCCCGCGCTGGGCATCGCCGCCGCGGTAAAGCTGCTGGCCGATCTGGTAGAACTTCATGCCCTTGTACGGGCCCTCGGCCACCGGCGTGTCGTCGGCGATGCCGGCGTTGGCCTTCTGGGTGGCGAAGAACGCGCCGATATCGCGCATGTCCTGCGGGGTGAGGTTCTGCACGAAGGGCACCATCGCCACGGCGGCGCCGGAACTGCGCTGGCCATTGGCGATCAGGGCCATCTGCTGGGCGACGTAGCGCTCGCTCTGGCCGGCGATGCTGGGATACATCTCCACCGTGGAATTGCCATCGGCACCATGGCAGGCGGCACACGCGGTGGCCTTGGTCTGGCCGGCCTTGGCGTCGCCCCAGGTGGTCTTGCTGAAATCCACCTCGAGCGAGGCGGTCTTGATCGGGCCGTTGTCGGGCAGCGGGGTCAGCGTGGTCTGCGCAAAGGCAGCAGCGGCAACAACGGCAGTAGCAAGGGCGGATACGGCAAGAACGCGAGCGTGGCGCATGCTGAAGCTCCGTATGGACCGGCCGGGCGGCGGCGGCCGGCATCGCCCGGATTATCAACGCCGTTTCCTTGCACGGTCAACGCAGCAGTGCAGCATTTTCCCGCGGGAAGGCCCCGGGCCGGGCGCGCGGCGCCGCAACATGCGATCCTATGCGCATGTCATTGCTCATCGAACGCGCCCAATACCACCTCTCTGCCCACAACATGGGGCAGCTGCCGCCCGATGAAGGTTCTGAAGTGGCCTTTGCAGGTCGCTCCAACGCCGGCAAGTCCAGCGCGCTCAATGCGCTGACCCGCCAGAACAGCCTGGCCCGGGTCTCCAAGACGCCTGGCCGGACCCAGCAGCTGGTGTTCTTCCAGGTTACCCCGGACGCCCATCTGGTCGATCTGCCCGGTTACGGCTACGCCAAGGTGCCGCTGGACCTGCAGGCGCACTGGCAGGCCTTCATCGACCGCTACTTCCGCACCCGCGAGGCCTTGAAGGGGCTGGTGGTGGTGATGGACATCCGTCATCCGCTGAAGGACTACGACCGGCAGATGCTGGCCTATGCCGTGCAGCGTGGCCTGCCGGCGCATGCGCTGCTGACCAAGGCCGACAAGCTGAGCCGCAGCCAGCAGATGCAGACCCTGCAGAAGGTACGCAAGGAACTGCATTCGTCGTTCGGCGATACGGTGAGTGTGCAGGTGTTCTCCGGCTCGGCCCGTACCGGCGTGGATGAAGCCCGCGGCATCATCGGCGGCTGGCTGGGGCTGGAATAAGGCGCTCCACTGCGCTCGCCGGGCATGGCCCGGCGCTACCCTGGTGTTTTCCGTCACCGCGATGCGGTAGCGCCGGGCCATGCCCGGCGGCACTTCATTTCAGTGGCGAGTATTCCGCCGGTACCCACGCATAGGCCTGGCCTTCGCTGCGCACGTGCCCCAGCCCGGGGAAGGGCAGGTGCGCGCCGGCAACCCACCAGCCCTTGGCGGTGGCTTCCTGCAACAGGCTGCGACGGCTGGCCGTAGCCGCCGTGCGATCCGAATCGGCCTCGAATGCTGCTTCCGGGTGTGCGAACTGCACCGCATGGAAATGCAGCACATCGCCCCACACCAGCAGCGACTGGCCCTGGCTGTCGAAACGGTAGGACACATGCCCCGGCGTGTGGCCGTGGGTATCCATCGCCACCGCGTGCCCCGGCAGCGCGTCGCCAGGCTGGAAGGTGTGCAGGCGACCGGCGGCCTGGTACGGCGCGATCGCGTTGCGTGCCAGCGCGAAGGCAAAGCGCACGCCCTGCGGTGCCGTGGCTTCGCTGGCCGGGTCGAGCCAGTAGCGGGCATCGGCCTTGGACAGCCACACCGTCGCATTCGGATAGGCCGGCTTGCCCTGTGCATCGAGGATCCCGCACAGATGATCGGGATGCGCATGGGTCAGCAGCACCTCATCGATCTCGGCCGGGTCTACGCCGGCCGCACGCAGGTTGCCCAGCACCTGGCCCTGGTCAGGGCCGAAGCACTGCGCGGTGCCGGCATCGACCAGGGTCAGGTGCTTGCCCTGGCGCACCAGGAAGGCGTTGATCGCGGTCTGCAGGCCCTTCTTGTCTTCGGGCACATAGCGGCCTTCGAGCAGGCGGCTGACCAGCGTTGGCGGCACGTCGACCACTTCCTGCCGGCCGAGCGCAACCACGCCGTCGAACAGGGCCGTGACCTGCAGCGCACCGATGCGCTGGTGTTGCACGCCCGGCACCTGCTGGATGGGGGCGGGCGAGGTGGCCTCGGCCAGCGCGGCCAGCGGCAGGGAGGACAGGGCCAGCAGCAGGGCGGCGTGCAATGGCAGATGACGCAGGGTCATGACGGTTCTTCTCGGTGAGTGATGGGCAGGCCCGTTGCGCACAGCGTGCCGTGTTGCGCGTGCGTGCGGCGCTCAAAGCACTGCGCGGAATGCTCAATGGGGGGTTATCGGCAGGGCTGCGCCCTGCACCCGCAGAGGCAACAGCAACAGCAACGGCAACGGCCGAAGCAACAGCAGAAGCTGGCTTCCTGTGGGGAGGCGGGGTGGGTCCGGTTGCGGGGGACGCTGCAAGTACGTCCATGTAAGCTCGGTCGCCGCATCCATGCGGCTCACGCCCCCGCAACCGGACCCACCCCGCCTTCGACAGGTTTCTGCGATCTGTCGGGATGGCATGGCCTGCTTTTGGTGGGTGTCGACCTTGGTCGACACGTAGATCCACGCCATGCGTGGATGCTCTTCGAATTCAATTCGGAATCATCGAAATGAATCGAATGAAATTGGAGGAAATCATCCACGCATGGCGTGGATCTACGGGCCACCGGGAAACTGTCGAAGGCGGGGCGGTGTGGGTATGCAGGACCGTTGGCGCCATGGATGGCGCCATCGAGCCCCCATGGATGGGTTTACGGCGTGTCCTGCATACCCACACCGCCCCGCCATCCCACGGAATGCACGCTGTTGCTGTTGCTTCGGCTGTTGCCGTTGCCTCTGCGGGTGCAGGGCGCAGCCCTGCCGAACAACCCTAGATATCTGTGGGAGCCAGCCCGTACTGCTCGGCGAAGCGCTTGCTGAAACTCGCTGCGGAACGATACCCCGCGCGTGCTGCCACGGTCTTCAGCGGCAGATCGGTGGTGTACAGCAGCTGCATGCCATGGGCCAGGCGCGCTTCGGTCAGCAGCTGGCGCAGGCTGGTGGCTTCGGCGGCCAACCGCCGCCGCAGGGTCGCGCCACTCAGTGCGAAGTGCGCTTCAACGTCGCGCGACTGCCAGTCGCGGGCCGGCTCGGCGGCGATGCGGTCGCGGATCTGCTCGCCCAGCGTCGGTGCGTGCGGCAACAGCAGGTTGCCGTGGCCCTGCCGGCACCACGCCAGCACCAGCGTGGCCAGCGCCAACCGCGCTTCGCTGTAGTGGCCGTCCTGCAACGACTGCCGCCAGCTGCGCAGTACCGTGGCGTGATCGCCCAGCGCCTGCCGGGCCAGCGCCGCGCCGGCCGTTGGCAAGGCCTCGCTCCACAGCGTGCGCGCCGCCGCCAGGACTTCCGTGCACAGCGGCACGATCGCGCTGAGGTAGCGTCCGGTCTGCGGGTCCGGTGTGTTGACCACGTCGATGCGGCAGCGCTGGGTGATCAGCAGGATGTCGCCCGGGACGAAGGTCAGCGACTGGTGGGCGGTACGTACCTGCTTGCGGCCTTCCAGCAGGATGGCGAACTGTGGCTGGGGAATCTCCACCGAACTGGCACCATGCTCGCGGCGGGCGGTGATGCAGGCATAGCCCTCAGCGCGCTGGCAGCCGGCCAGGCTGGCCATCTCCGCCAGTAGTGCCATGGCGGTGGGGGGCATGCCGGTCATATGACGTGCGCGCTCAGCAGGCGACCGACCGCGGCCGCGGCGGCCATCGCCAGTGCACCCCAGAACATCACGCGCAGGGCGCCGCGCGTGGGTGATGCGCCACCGGCGCGTGCCGCCATCGCGCCGGTCAGGCACAGGCCGGCCAGCGTGCTGACCGTGGTGACCGTGGCGACGTGCTGTACCGGCGTCAGCAGTGCGGTCAGCACCGGCAGCGCGGCGCCACAGGTGAAGGCGGCGGCCGACGCCAATGCGGCCTGCAACGGCCGCGCGCGCAGTTCCTCGGTGATGCCCAGTTCGTCGCGCGCGTGGGCACCCAGCGCGTCGTGGGCGGTCAGCTGTTCGGCAACCTGGCGCGCCAACGCCGGCTCCAGCCCGCGATGGCGGTAGATCGCGGTGAGTTCGTCCAGTTCGCTGTGCGGGTCTTCGTGCAGCTCGCGCTTCTCCATCGCCAGATCGGCATTTTCGGTATCGGCCTGGGTCTGCACCGACACATACTCGCCGGCGGCCATCGACATCGCGCCGGCCACGGTGCCGGCCACGCCGGTGGCCAGGATCGTGCTGGCCGAGGCGCCGCTGGCGGCCACGCCGACCACCAGGCCGGCGACCGAGACAATGCCATCGTTGGCGCCCAGTACGGCGGCCCGCAGCCAGCCGACGCGATCGGCACGGTGCAGCTCGGGATGTCGTGAATGGCGGCTCATGGCCCTGAGTGTACGAGGGTCAAGAGGGTGTCGGTAGGATGCTGAAACCCGTCACCGTCGCATGACGTAACGAGCCGCCACGCTATAGTGCGCCCTTGCGATGCAAGGCTCCCAGCCCCACATCCCCTGCCACCGTCCAGCGAGCCCCCCCCCTTGTCGAGCCCCAGCCACGTCGCCGATACGCCCATTACCGACCGCTCGCAACTGGTGGCGGAGATCGCCTCCGGCGAGAAGCCCCGTTCGCAGTGGCGCATCGGTACCGAGCACGAGAAGTTCGGGTTCCGCCTGGATGACCTGCGCCCGCCGACCTTCGATGGCGAGCGCGGCATCGAGGCACTGCTCAACGGCCTGGTCCGCTTCGGCTGGACGCCGGTGCAGGAGAACGGCAACACCATCGCCCTGCTGCGTGATGGCGCCTCGGTGACCCTGGAGCCAGCGGGCCAGCTGGAACTGTCCGGCGCGGCGCTGGAAACCATTCACCAGACCTGCGTGGAAACCGGTACCCACCTCAATGAAGTGGCGCAGGTGGCCGGCGAACTGCAGCTGGGTTTCCTCGGCATGGGCTTCCAGCCGAAGTGGACGCGCGATGAAATGCCGTGGATGCCCAAGGGCCGCTACAAGATCATGCGCTCGTACATGCCCAAGGTCGGTTCGCTCGGCCTGGACATGATGACCCGCACCTGCACCGTGCAGGTGAACCTGGATTACGCCAGCGAAGCGGACATGGTGAAGAAGTTCCGTGTGTCGTTGGCGCTGCAGCCGATCGCCACCGCACTGTTCGCCGACTCGCCGTTCACCGAAGGCAAGCCGAACGGCTACCTCAGCTACCGCTCGCACATCTGGACCGATACCGATGCCGACCGTACCGGCATGCTCGACTTCGTGTTCGAGGACGGCTTCGGTTACGAGCGCTATGTCGACTACCTGCTCGACGTGCCGATGTATTTTTCCTACCGCGATGGCATCTACCACGATGCCAGCGGGCAGAGCTTCCGCGACTTCATGCAGGGCAAGCTGCCGGTGCTGCCGGGCCAGCTGCCGACCCTGCGCGACTGGTCGGACCACACCACGACCGCGTTCCCGGAAGTGCGGTTGAAGAAGTACCTGGAAATGCGCGGTGCCGATGGTGGCCCGTGGAGCCGGCTGTGTGCGCTGCCGGCCTTCTGGGTGGGCCTGCTGTACGACGACACGGCGCTGGATGCGGCGTGGGATCTGGTGCGTGACTTCAGCCTGGCCGAGCGCCATGCGCTGCGTGATGGGGTGCCCAAACATGCGATGGGCCTGCCGTTCCGCAATGGCACCGTGCGCGACCTCGCCCGCGAGGCGGTGAAGATTTCGGTGGACGGGCTCAAGCGCCGTGCGGCGCGCAATGCCGATGGCCAGGATGAAAGCAAGTTCCTGGACGTGCTGCAGGAAATCGTCGAGTCCGGCCTGACCCCGGCCGAGCGCAAGCTGGCGCTGTTCCATGGCCGCTGGCACGGTGACGTGGATCCGGTGTTCCGCGAGTTCGCGTACTGAAAATGCGCCCGCCGGGCATGGCCCGGCGCTACCCGCCACGAATCCGGTAGCGCCGGGCCATGCCCGGCGGGTGGCGTACGCAAAAAACCCCGGCAATGCCGGGGTTTCTTCATTCCATCAGCGCAGCGATCAGGCCTTGATGGTGGCCATGTCGATCACGAAGCGGTAGCGCACATCGTTCCTGGCCATGCGCTCCCAGGCTTCGTTGACGTTCTTGATGTCGATCATCTCCACGTCGCTGACGATGCCGTGCTCGGCGCAGAAGTCCATCATCTCCTGGGTTTCGGCCATGCCGCCGATCGCCGAGCCGGTCAGGTTCCTGCGACCGAAGATCACGCTGCCACCGGTCAACGGCGGGTCCAGTTCGGTCAGCACACCGACCAGGCACATGGTCGCTTCGCGCTTGAGCAGGCCCATGTACGGGTTGGTGTCATGGCTGACCGGGATGGTGTTGAGCAGGAAGTCGAAGCTGCCGGCATGCGCCTTCATCTGCTCGGCATCGCGCGAAACCAGCACTTCGTCAGCGCCCAGGCGCTTGGCATCGGCACCCTTTTCCGGGGTGGTGGTGATCATCACCACGTGCGCGCCGAGCGCCTTGGCGAACTTCACGCCCATGTGGCCGAGGCCGCCCAGACCGATCACGCCGACCTTCTGGCCCGGGCCGACCTTCCAGTGGCGCAGCGGCGACCAGGTGGTGATGCCGGCGCACAGCAGCGGCGCGGCTGCCTTCAGGTCCAGCGTTTCGGAGACCTTGACCACGAAGCGCTGCTCGACCACCACGTGGTCGGAATAGCCGCCGTAGGTCGGTGCGCCGCTTTCACGCTCGCGGCCGTTGTAGGTCCAGGTCGCACCTTCGGCGCAGTACTGCTCCAGGTCGTGCTGGCAGGCATCGCAATGGCGGCAGGAGTCGACCATGCAGCCGACACCGGCGTGGTCGCCGACCTTGAAGCGGGTGACCTCGCTGCCGACTTCGGTGACCCGCCCGATGATCTCGTGGCCCGGCACCATCGGGTAGATCGAGCCACCCCAGTCGTCGCGGGCCTGGTGCAGGTCGGAATGGCAGATGCCGCTGTACAGGATCTCGATGCGCACATCGTTCGGGCCGACCGCGCGGCGCTCGAATTCGAAGGGCACCAGCGGGTCGGTATGGGTGTGGGCGGCGTAACCACGGGCGAGGGACATGGGGAATCCTTGGCAGGGTTTGTCGAAAGGCGTTTTACAATACGCTCCGTACCTCGGGGTAAGAAGCGTATATATCGGCATGATTCATCAAGGCAGACTGCACAATCATGGCCACTGACAACCTGACCCACCTGGCCGCCTTCGCTGCGGTCGCCCGCCACCGCAGTTTCCGCCGCGCCGGTGCCGAACTGGCCCTGTCGACCTCGGCGGTCAGCTATGCGATCCGCGCGCTGGAGGAACGGCTGGGGGTGGGCCTGTTCCACCGTACCACCCGCAGCGTGGCCCTGACCGAGGCCGGGCAGCGCCTGCTGGAGCGCCTGCAGCCGGCGCTGGGGCAGGTGCATGACGCGCTGGAGGAAATGAACCACTTCCGCGCGGTGCCGGCCGGCCTGCTGCGGATCAATGCGACGCGGGCGGCGGTGGCGACCCAGTTGGGGCCGCGGCTGGCGCGGTTCCTGCACGCGCATCCGGACGTACGGGTGGAGCTGACCGAGAACGATGGCCTGGTCGATATCGTTGCCGAGGGCTACGACGCTGGCGTGCGCCTGCACGAGTTCGTGCCCGAGGACATGGTGGCGGTGCCGATGGGGCCGCCGCTGCGCGGGCTGATCGTCGGCTCGCCGGACTACCTGCGCAGACGCTCGGCGCCGCAGCATCCGCGCGACCTGGCCATGCACGAGTGCATCCGCTTCCGCTTCGCCAGCGGCCATCTGTACAAGTGGCAGTTCGAGCGCGAAGGGCAGGCGCTGGAGATCGACGTGCCGGGGCGGTTGACCCTGGGCGAGCAGGGCACCGTGGTCAGTGCCGTGCTCGATGGCATCGGGCTGGCCTATGTGCTGGAAGACACCGCGCGGCCTTACATCGATTCGGGACAGATGGTGGCGGTACTGGAAGACTGGAGCGAACCGTTCGCGGGATTCGCGTTGTATTACCCGAAGCAGCGGCAGATGCCTGGCGCGCTGCGTGCGTTCGTGGACATGTTGCGCGAGTGAATGGTGGTGGGGCGCATCCACGCATGGCGTGGATCTACTGCGGAACGACACCTCCACGCGTTGCTTGAAGCCGATCAGTAGATCCACGCCATGCGTGGATTGGCGCCCGCTACGCAGCCAGCAATTCATTCGACCAGCGCGTCATACCCCTCGTCGCTGAACTGGATCAGGCAGAAGCCATGGCCGAACGGATCGGACAGCACGGCGATCGTTCCCCAGCGGCGTTCCCTGATGGGACGTTCGAGCGCGGCGCCGGCCGCAACCGCGCGGGCGAGCGCCGCGTCGACGTCAGCGACCACCCAGTCCAGATGCACCGGCGTCCAGTGGCGCTGGTAATCGCGCACATCGCCGTCTTCGGTCGCTGCACTGCCGGCATCGTTCTGCAGCAGGTACAGCGGCGTGGGACCACCGAGCA
This sequence comes from Stenotrophomonas sp. SI-NJAU-1, assembly GCF_020883215.1. Taxonomy (NCBI): domain Bacteria; kingdom Pseudomonadati; phylum Pseudomonadota; class Gammaproteobacteria; order Lysobacterales; family Lysobacteraceae; genus Stenotrophomonas; species Stenotrophomonas sp. SI-NJAU-1. The sequence continues at coordinate 3,698,606 of NZ_CP086598.1, read as the reverse complement.
GTTCCAGCGCGCCGGGGCCAAGGCGGCGGCCGCTACGCAGGCCAAAGGCCCGGGTGTAGAACGTCTCGGCGGCGGCCAGGTCGGGGACATCAACGTTAACGATGAAGGTGCGGGCAACGGAATCCATGTCAGAGGTCTGCGGTGGCCGGTTGCATGCAGTCTAGCCCTGGAGCAGGACGCGGGTTCATCTCCGGCCAGGCTTCAGGCAAGCTGGGCGGCCTCTGTCGACAAGGACATCCATGAGCGCGCTATCTGACATCGAACAGGCCACCGGCCAGTCCTTCCCGCCGTTGTTCAGGCAGCTGCAGGCAGCAGGCCGGTTGAGCTGGGGTAGTCCGCATCCGGAATGGTCCGAGGTGGTGTTCCCGACGCTGCAGGCAGATCCACCGGTGCTGTTGTACGCCCAGGAATACGAACCGCTGGAACTCGATGAGCTGCTCGAGGCGTGGCAGGAGCTGACCGCCGAGGACCACTACAATCCCCTGCGCCCCGACCTGCAGCTGCTGCCGTTTGCGCGGACAGGCGGCGGCGACAGCTACTGCTTCTGGAGCAACGCCCCCGGTTTCGCCGAACCGCCGGTCGTGCTGGTGTGGCATGACGACGACCGCGCGGATGTGCTGGCCGCCAGCTACCAGGATTTCCTGTTCCGCAAGATGGTCGAAGCCGTTGCCGACTACCAGCCGCCGTACACGCTGCTGTCGCATGGCGAGCTGGCCAGCAATCTGCAGCGCTGGCTGCAGACCCACCAGTCCTTCCTGCGCGGCGACCAGTACGCAGCGTTGCAGCGGCTGTTCGCCCGCGTTGACGATATTGCTGAAGGAAGTGTCAGCGACGACGACGCGCAGGCCATCGTCGCTGCGGTGATCGGCTTTGAGAGGTTGGACGATTCGTTCGCCTACGTGCGCGAAGACGCCTGAAGTTCGGATGCTCGGAGCGCAGCCATCGGCCGTGCTCCGGCTCCTGCGTGATCAGCCTGCGGCCGGGTAGTCGAGGTAGCCCTCGCTGCCGCCGCCGTAATAAGTGCTGCGGTCGGGGATGGCCAGCGGGACATCGCGTTGCAGGCGCTCGACCAGATCCGGGTTGGCGATGAACGGTTGGCCGAAGGCGGCCAGATCGATGATGCCTTCCTCGACCAGCCGCAGGGCGCGTTCGCGGGTCATGCCGCCGGCCAGGATCACCGTACCGCCATAGGCCTGCTTGAAGGCCTTGAGGAAGGCCTCGCCGATCGCCGGTGCGCCATGCAGGTAGTTATCGTTCAGATGCACATAGGCCAGCCCGCGCTTGCCCAGTTCCTCGGCCAGGTACAGATAGCTGGCTTCGTTTTCCGCATAGGCGGGCATGTCGAAGACCTGGCTGTTGGGCGCAAGGCGCACGCCGATGCGGTGCGCGCCGATGCGCGCGGCCATCGCATCCACGGTGTCCAGGATCAGCCGCGCGCGGTTGCGCAGCGAACCGCCGTACACGTCCTGACGGTCGTTGGTGACCGGGTTGAGGAACTGCTCGAACAGATAGCCGTTTGCCGCATGCAGTTCGATGCCATCGAAGCCGGCGGCGATCGCGTTGTCGGCCCCCTGCACGAAGTCGGCGACGATGCCCGGCACTTCTTCCGTGCTGAGTGCACGCGGCGGTGTCGGATCGGCATGGCCACGGCTGCCGTCGTCCAGATACACGAACGAGGTGTTCTTCGGGTCGCTCGCCACCGGCCGCGTGCCGGCGCTTACCGGCTGGCCGCCGTCGGGCTGCAGCGAGGCGTGTGACATGCGGCCGACGTGCCACAGCTGCGCGAAGATCGCGCCCTGCGCAGCGTGTACGGCGTCGGTGACGAGCTTCCAACCGGCCACCTGCTCGGCCGACCAGATGCCGGGCACGTCGATGTAGCCCTGGCCCTGCGGTGAGACCGGGGTGCCTTCGCTGATGATCAGGCCGGCGCTGGCGCGCTGCCGGTAATACTGGGCGGTCAGCGCATTGGCGACGGCGCCGGGGTTGCGGGCACGGGTCATCGGCGCCATCGCGATGCGATTGTGCAGGGGTAGTCCAGCGAGGTCGAAGGGGCGGAACAGGGCGGCGGTCATGTCAGTCATCTCGGAGCGGGGGAGGGCGCCAACGGCGCGACAGCACCATGATGGAGTTGACATGCGGGCACATAAAGGCGGTAGATTTCCCGTCAGGCGGGACAATCTGTCCCCAATAAGCGAGCGTGCCGATGCTTCCCGTCGAATCCCTGAATGGCCTGGCGACCTTCGTCACCACGGCGCGCTCGGCCACCTTCACCGAGGCCGCCGACGCGCTGGGCATCTCCCGCTCGGCGGTCGGCAAGGCCATCGCGCGGCTGGAAACGCGGCTGGGCGTGCGCCTGTTCCATCGCACCACCCGGCGCATCGCGCTGACCACCGACGGCGAGGCGTACTACGCCTCCTGCGCCGCGGCCCTGGATGAAATCGCGGCGGCCGAAGCCTGCCTGGGCTCGGCTGCGCATCTGCCGAGCGGCCGCCTGCGCATCGACATGCCGTCCTCGTTCGGTCGGCTGGTGGTGCTGCCAGTGCTGCTGCGCATGTGCAATGAACACCCGGACCTGCAGTTGACGATGACCTTCACCGATCACTTCGTTGACCCGGTGGAAGAGGGCATCGACCTGCTGATCCGCTTTGGCGGCCTGCATCACGCCGAGCACCTGGTCGCGCGCAAGCTGGCCAGCCAGCGCCTGGTGACCTGCGCGTCGCCGACCTACCTGCAGGCCTATGGCGTGCCGCAGACGCTGGACGAACTGCGCGACCATCGCAGCGTGGTCGGCTTCCGTCATGGCCAGTCGGTGGCGTGGCGGATCGGCAGCGAGGGCACCAACGGCAGCTTCATCCCCAGTGCCACGCACCAGCTCAACGATGGCGATGCGGTGATCGAGGGGGCGATCGCCGGGTTGGGGATCTGCCAGATGCCGATGTCTCTGGTGCGCCATCATCTGGAATCCGGGGCGTTGCAGTCGGTACTGGACCACTGCACGCAGCACCATGTGGACATCCACGCGCTGTGGCCACAGACGCGGCATCTGCGGCCGAAGGTGCGTTACGTGGTGGAAGAGCTGACCCGGCTGGCCGCAGAAGGGGCCTTTGATTGAGGTCCGGATCGGCTCCTGTATACTATCCCCCAGTATAGTTCCGAGGCCGGCCCACGATGCCGCACTCTCCCGAAGAGAAAAAGAAGGTTCTGGCGCGTGTGCGCCGGATTCGCGGCCAGTGCGATGCGCTGGACCGCGCGCTGGAAGCCGGCGCCGACTGCGGGCCGGTGCTGCAGCAGATCGCCGCCATCCGTGGCGCGGTCAACGGCCTGATGTCCGAAGTGATGGAAGCGCACCTGCGCGAGGAGTTCGGCCAGCCCGCCGCCTCCGATGAACAACGCGCCGAACGCGTGCGCGACATGAGCGCGTTGATCCGCTCGTACCTGAAATGAACGACGGCGCGACACCGCGCCGCGCATCCTGTTTTCCGCAAGCCCTTTCTGGAGAGTGCCATCATGAAATCCCGTGCCGCCGTCGCCTTTGGTCCCGGCCAGCCGCTGCAGATCGTCGAGATCGACGTCGCCCCGCCGAAGGCGGGCGAAGTGCTGGTCAAGATCACCCACACCGGTGTCTGCCACACCGATGCGTTCACCCTGTCCGGCGATGATCCGGAAGGCCTGTTCCCGGTGGTGCTGGGCCATGAAGGCGCCGGCATCGTGGTGGAGGTGGGCGAGGGCGTGACCAGCGTCAAGCCGGGTGACCACGTCATTCCGCTGTACACCGCCGAATGTGGTGAGTGCCTGTTCTGCAAGAGCGGCAAGACCAACCTGTGCGTGTCGGTGCGTGCCACCCAGGGCAAGGGCGTGATGCCGGACGGCACCAGCCGCTTCAGCTACAACGGCGAGCCGATCTACCACTACATGGGCTGCTCGACCTTCAGCGAATACACCGTCGTTGCCGAGGTGTCGCTGGCGAAGATCAACCCGGAAGCGAACCCGGAGCATGTCTGCCTGCTCGGCTGCGGCGTGACCACCGGCATCGGCGCGGTGCACAACACCGCCAAGGTGCAGGAAGGCGACAGCGTGGCCGTGTTCGGCCTGGGCGGCATCGGCCTTGCGGTCATCCAGGGTGCGCGCCAGGCCAAGGCCGGGCGCATCATCGCGGTGGACACCAACCCGTCCAAGTTCGAGCTGGCCCGCGAATTCGGCGCCACTGACTGCATCAACCCGAAGGACTTCGACAAGCCGATCCAGCAGGTGATCGTGGAGATGACCACCTGGGGCGTGGACCACAGCTTCGAGTGCATCGGCAACGTCAACGTGATGCGTGCGGCGCTGGAATGCGCCCACCGTGGCTGGGGCCAGAGCGTGGTGATCGGCGTGGCCGGTGCCGGTCAGGAAATCTCCACGCGCCCGTTCCAGCTGGTCACCGGCCGCAAGTGGATGGGCACCGCGTTTGGTGGCGTGAAGGGCCGCAGCCAGCTGCCCGGCATGGTCGAAGACGCGATGAAGGGCGATATCGAGCTGGCCCCGTTCGTTACCCACACCATGGACCTGGACAAGATCAACGAGGCCTTCGACCTGATGCACGAAGGCAAGTCGATCCGTTCGGTGGTCCACTACTGAGCCGCGCCGGGCGGCAGGCGCTTGCCTGCCGTCCCTCGGGAGGAAACCTCATGGAACGTATCGAACACCGTGCCTGTGCCGGCGGCTGGCAGGACGTCTACCGCCATCATTCCACCACGCTGGGCTGCGACATGCAGTTCGCCGTGTACCTGCCGCCGCAGGCCGAAACGCAGAAGCTGCCGGTGCTGTACTGGCTGAGCGGGCTGACCTGCACCGAGCAGAACTTCATCACCAAGGCCGGCGCGCAACGCTATGCGGCCGAGCACGGCGTGATCATCGTCGCCCCGGACACCAGCCCGCGAGGCGATGACGTGGCCGATGCAGAGGGCTATGACCTGGGCAAGGGCGCGGGTTTCTATCTCAACGCCACACAGCAGCCGTGGGCCAAGCACTACCGCATGCACGACTACGTGGCTCACGAGCTGCCGGCGTTGATCGAGGCGGGTTTCCCGGCAACCGACGCACGAGGCATCAGTGGCCATTCGATGGGCGGCCATGGCGCGCTGGTGATCGCGCTGCGCAACCCCGGCCGCTACCGCAGCGTGTCGGCGTTCTCGCCGATCGTCGCACCCAGCCACGTGCCGTGGGGGCAGAAGGCATTCGCCGCCTACCTTGGTGACAACCCGGCCGACTGGGCGCAGTGGGATGCCTGCGAACTGGTGGCCCACGCCAGCGAGCGCCTGCCGCTGCTGGTTGACCAGGGCGAGGGAGATGAGTTCCTGCACAGCCAGCTGCAGCCGCATCGCCTGCAGCAGGCCTGCGATGCCGCCGGCCATCCGCTGAGCCTGCGCCTGCAGCCCGGCTACGACCACAGCTATTACTTCATCGCCAGCTTCATCGGCGAGCACATCGCCCACCACGCCCGCGCGCTGCACGCCTGACGTTTTGCTGGTAGTGCCGGCCGCTGGCCGGCAACCTGCAGACCCGTGATTCCCTAAAGTTGCCGGCCAGCGGCCGGCACGACCAGCGCGTGTGCCCGGAGTTTCGTTTTGCCGCAGTGGATCACGCCGCGGTGGCGTGCCGGCGCGCTATTGTGCCGGCATACGGCCTTGCGCATGGGGGATGCATGCTGGTTGTGCTGGCGCTGATGTTCGTGATCTGTCATGGCGTGGTCGTGGCGTTCTGGCCGGGTGCGGCTGGTGAGGGATCGTTCGTGTTTCTGACTGCGGCACCCCTGCTGGCGGCCGCGGCCTGCCTGTGGCGCGGCCAGCACGACCGTGCTGCACTGGGCTGGCGCGCCACCGCGCTGGCCCTGCTGCTGTGGGCCGGTGGCATGGCCTTCAACATGGTCGACGCAGTGGGGGCGGGACGTGCCGACCTGACTCCCCGGGTCAGTCTGCTACTGTACGTGCTGTACGGCGTGCCGCTGGTGTTCATCCTGGCCCGCGCCCGTCGCGAACGCTGGACCATCAGCCTGATCGACGGCGTGATGGCCGCCCTGCTGGGCGTGTTGTTCTTCGTGCATACCCAGTTCTTCGCCGACCGCATCGATATCGATGACCAGGCGATGTCGAACATGCAGCACATGTTCGACATCCAGAACCTGTGCATCGCCGGTTTCGCGGTGGTGCGCTGGCTGGCGGGCGACGTGCCCGAACGGCGCAGTTTCTTTCGGGCACTAGCGTTGTTTGCGCTGCTCTACCTGCTGGTGGCTTACTACATCAACCATTACACCGCCGAGCAGTCGTTCGGTGCCTACAACGACACGCTGATCGATCTGCCGTTCCTGCTGCTGGCCGTGCTGGCACTGCGGCAGGCGCCAGCGCCCGGTTTCTCGCTGCATCCGCGTCTGTCGCGGCTGGTGCAGGCGGGTGGGCCGATCATCCTGCCGTTGCTGCTGCTGGTGGTCGGTACCCTGGTGGTGGACCACGCGCGGCCGTTGGCGCTGACCGGGTTCGTGGTGGCAACGCTGGGCTTCAGCCTGCGCAGCACGTTGCTGCAGCTCGACCTGCTGGAACGGCAGGCAGGCCTGGATCAGCTGGCGCGGCAGGATGGCCTGACCGGCGTAGCCAATCGCCGCCAGTTCGATACGCTGCTGCTGGCCGAGTGGAACCGGGCGCGTCGCAGCGGCAGCGAACTCGCATTGCTGCTGGTGGACATCGACCATTTCAAGGCATTCAACGACGAGCACGGTCATCCCGCCGGCGACCGCTGCCTGCAGGCGGTGGCCGCGGTGCTGCAGGCCACCGCCGGGCGCGCGGCCGACAGCGTGGCGCGCTATGGCGGCGAGGAATTCGCGGTGATCGTGCCCGGCAGCCCGCTGTCGGGTGTGCTGGCGCTGGCCGAGCGCCTGCGCGAGGCGGTGGAAGCGCTGCCGCTGCCGGAAGGCCGCGTCAGCATCAGCGTGGGCGTGGGTTACCTGCATCCGCCGGCGCTGGCTACCGCCGAACAGTTGCTGGCCGATGCCGATGCCGGCCTGTACGCGGCCAAGCGTGCGGGCCGCAACCAGGTGATCCTGCACGCACACGTGCTGGACGACGACAGCGGCGCGCACGACACGCTGGACTGTTGAGCACGCCTGCGCGACTGTCGCAGCAAGCTGCGTGGTCGATCAGCGTTGGCGCAGCCACCCGGCCGGATCCAGCAGGCGCAGGCCCACCGGTGACAGCGATCGTTGCCGCAATGTCAACTGCGTGGTGTGCACGGCCGCTGCACAGTGCGCCAGTTGCCGACGCAGCGGCGCCAGTTCATCGTCCTCGCGTGGGCGTGCGTGCCGCCATTGGGCGATGCGCAGCAGACAGACCAACAGGTCCAGTTCGCTGGCAGAAATGAAGGGCGACCCGGGACGCAGCAGATCGATAGGTGCCTGCGGCGCGGCCAGCAGCGGCAGCAGCTCACCGAAGGCGTCGCGACCTTCAGCGTCGACACCGAGCGCGGCCAGTTGCGCCATGCCTTCATCATGCAGGGCGGGGTCGCGCAGTTGCCGCAGCGCAGCCAGCAGCATCTGCTCGCCCCGGCTGAATTGACGGCCGAAAGCGCGATAACTCACACGGGTGGGAAATACAGGGGAACGTGAGGCCATGCAGGCGTACCTACCGATCGCGTGTTTCCACCAGCACCGGGCAGGGCGCATGGTCGATCGTCCATTGCCCCACCGAGGGCTCGAACAGGCGCTGCAGGCGTGACAGATGGCGGTGGCCGATGACGATCAGGTCGCATTGCAGGCGACGCGCCTGCACGCTGATTACTTCGCCAGGATCGCCTGAAGGCAGCTGTGCGATGGCGTCCACGCCGCGCTCGCGCAGCTCGGCCAGGGCGTCGGCCAGTACCGCTTCGGCATGCGCCTGCTGCCGGGCGGCGGCGGGATACTCACGGCGGTCGGCATCGGTGGCACCTGCGGCCAGTGCGAATTCGGGGTCAAGCACGCACAGCAGGTGCAGGCGGCTGCGGGGGCCGGCCATGGTGGCGGCCAGGTCCAGCACGCGGTCGTGCTGGGGGCCGCCATCAAGCGCGACCAGCAGGGTGTTGAACATGGAAAGCTCCTTTGCAGGGCGCTGATGGTCGCTGATGTCGTCGCGCACACCCATGCCGTGCGCCGCAGTCAATGCGTGCGTACAACGCAATTCTGGATGGTCTGGATTGCAGTAGAGTCATCCCATTTGCGGGAGACTGCCATGCCCTTGCCGGACCTGAACCTGTTGCTGGCACTGGATGTGCTGATCGACGAATGCAGCGTGGCGGCCGCTGCGCGACGGATGAATCTCAGTGCGCCGGCGATGAGCCGTACCCTGGGCCGGGTACGGGTAGCCCTGGGTGATCCGGTGCTGGTGCGCGCCGGCCGTGGGCTCGCCCCCACGCCACGCGCGCTGGAACTGCGTGAGCAGGTGCGCGATGTGATCGAGCAGGCACACCGCGTGTTCAATGCGGGCCGCGAGGTCGACATGGCCACGCTGGAACGAACGTTCAGCGTGCGCGCCAACGATGTGTTCATCGGCAGCTATGGCGGCCGCCTGCGTGATGTCTTCCGCCAGCAGGCACCGCGCTGCATGCTGCGCTTCGTGCCCGAAGGCGATACCGATGACGATGCGATGGTGCAGGGGCGGATCGACCTGTACATCAGCACGGCCGGCAAGCACAGCCCGGAAACCAAGGTGCAGCACCTGTTCACCACCTCGCTGCTGGGCGCGGCACGCGAGGATCATCCGTTGTTCGACGGCGACATCAGTGTCGAGCGCTTCGCCGCGTGCGACCACATCGCCGTGTCCCGGCGCGGGCTTGCGCATGGCCCGATCGACGAAGAGCTGGCAGCGCTCGGCCTGCAACGGCGGGTGGCGGTGGTCATCCCTACCTTCCATGGCGCGATCTTTGCTGCCGCCGATTCGGACCTGGTGCTGCCGCAGATGCCAAGCGTGATGCTCTACCGCATCACCCGCATGGGCCTGCCGCTGCGGATGTTCCCGCTGCCGGTGCCGGTGCGGACCGTAGCGCTGGTGCAGGCCTGGCACCCGCGCATGGACAACGACCCGGCCCACCAGTGGCTGCGGCGGGCGATCAAGGGCATGTGCGATTCGGTCGAGGCGGCCCACCACTGATTGCCCGCGGGCGTGCGTTGCACGCACGCCTGCGATGCCGGGCACGCCATTTTTCGCAGGCAACGGCCTTTCTAGACTGCGCTCCCGAAAGTTCCACTGAGCGCAATCCAATGTCTCCATATATGCCGTGTACTGCACGGATCGGCAGTCGGCAGTGAGCACGCCGGCCGCCATGCCCGCGGCGCCGGCAGTGCCCCGGCCCGTCGCTGCCCCCGGCTTCGACCGGCGCATCCTGGTTGGGCTGTGCGGTGTGCTGCTGGCAGTGCTGGTGTCGGGTTTCAACGAGAACGTCACCAAGGTCGCGCTGGCCGACATCCGCGGTGCGATGGGTTTCAGCGTCGATGACGGCAGCTGGATCGTGGCGCTGTACAGCGCCATGTCGGTCAGCGCGATGGCATTCGCACCGTGGTGCGCAGCCACCTTCTCGCTGCGCCGCTTTGCGCTGGCGATGATCGGCGGCTTCATGGTGCTGGGCGTGCTATGCCCGCTCGCCCCCAACCTGCAGACCTTTCTGCTGCTGCGCGCATTGCAGGGCCTGTGTGGGGGCGCGCTGCCGCCGCTGCTGATGAGCGTGGCGCTGCGCTTCCTGCCGCCGGGCATCAAGCTGTACGGCCTGGCCGCCTACGCACTGACCGCCACCTTCGGCCCGAGCATGGGCACTCCGCTGGCCGCATTCTGGGTGGAGCAGGTGGGCTGGCACTGGGCGTTCTGGCAGATCGTGCCGTATTGCCTGGCGGCGATGGCGATGGTCGGCTGGGGCCTGCCACAGGATCCCCTGCGGCTGGAGCGCTTCGCACAGTTCGACGGCGTCGGCCTGATGCTCGGCCTGCCGGCGCTGGTGCTGCTGGTACTGGGTTTGGTGCAGGGCCCGCGCCTGAACTGGTTCGACTCGTCGTTGATCACGCTGATGCTGGGTGGCGGTGCGGGTCTGCTGGTGCTGTTCTTCATCAACGAGTGGTTCCATCCACTGCCGTTCTTCAAATTGCAGCTGCTGGCCAACCGCAACCTCAGCTACTCGCTGATTACCCTCGGTGGCGTGCTGTTCGTGCTGCTGGCGGTGATCTCCATTCCTTCCGGCTTCCTCGCCAGCGTGCAGGGCTATCGCCCGCAACAGACCGCGCCGATGCTGCTGTGGGTGGCGGTGCCGCAGGTCATCGCGCTGCCGTTGGTCGCCGCACTGCTGAACATCCGTGCGATCGATTGCCGTTGGGTGCAGGCCACCGGCCTGGCCCTGCTGGCGCTGGCCTGCTGGCTGGGCGCGCATCTGGACGTCAGCTGGATACGCGACAACTTCCTGTGGGTACAGCTGCTGCAGGTGTTTGCGCAGCCGATGGCGGTGCTGCCATTGCTGATGCTGGCCACCGGCGGCCTGGCGCCACAGGACGGCCCCTTTGCCTCGGCGTGGTTCAACACGGTCAAGGGCTTTGCTGCGGTGCTGGCCAGCGGCGTGCTGGAAGCGGTCGCGCAGGGACGCCGCCATTTCCACTCCACCGTGCTGGTCGAGCGGCTTGGCGAACAGCCGTGGCTGGCCGAAGGGCCGCAGCTTGGCGCGCGCCTGCACGCGCAGGTGCAGACGTTGACCTCGGCCGATCTCTACCTGCTGGTCGCGTTGGTCGCGCTGGCCTTCATTCCCCTCATTGCCTGGATGCCCACCCGCATCCATCCGCCACGTGCCGTGGCCTGATCCCTTCGCAGGAACTCCCCATGACAATCAATCGAACGTATCTCAACGCCGGCCTCGGCCTGGGCGTACTGCTTCTGGCCGGTGCTGCCTGGTTGCTGCTGCGCGATGGCCGCCACCAGACCACCAACAACGCCTACGTAGTTGCTGATTACACCGTAGTCGCACCGAAGATCGCCGGCTTCGTCAGCGCGGTGAACGTGGAAGACAACCAGGCGGTGAAGGCCGGTGACGTGCTGGCCCGCATCGATGACCGCGACTACCAGGTCGCGTTGCTGGCCGCCCGCGCCGACCTGGCCAATGCGCGCGCGCAGCTGGCCAACGCGCAGGCGGCGCTGGCACAGCAGGGCTCGCTGATCGAACAGGCTAAGGCGAGTGTGGATGTCAGCCGCGCCGAACTGACCCTGGCCAGCGCCGACCAGCAGCGTTACCGCGAGCTGGCCCGCGACGGTGCCGGTACCGTGCAGAACGCGCAGCAGGCGCAGTCGAAGCAGGCCGTGGCCAGTGCACATCTGCAACAGGGACAGGCCGCGTTGTCGACCGCACGCCAGCGCACCGACATCCTCGCTGCCGGGGTGCAGGCCGCACAGGCGGCCGTGCAGCGTGCCGAAGCCGCACAGGCGCGCGCCGAACTGGATCTTTCGCACACCGAGCTGCGTGCACCGATCGATGGCGTGGTGGGACGCCGCGCAGTGCGCGTCGGCGCCTACTTGACCCCGGGCACGCCGGTGGCCGCGGTGGTGCCGTTGCAGCGCGCCTTCGTTGTCGCCAACTTCCAGGAAACGCAGATGACCCGGATGCAGCCAGGGCAACAGGTTGAGCTGACGGTGGATGTATTTCCCGGCACGCGGCTGCGTGGCCATATCGACAGCATCGCCCCGGCCACTGGCGTGACGTTCGCCGCGGTGGCGCCGGAAAACGCGACCGGCAACTTCACCAAGGTGGTGCAGCGCATTCCAGTGAAGATCGTGCTGGAGCCGGAGCAGGCATTGCTGGGCCAACTGCGGGCCGGCATGTCGGTGGAAGCCAGCGTGGACCTGCAGCGTCCGCAGCGGGTGCAGAGTGCGCAGCGCGAGCGGCACCGCACGGGCGGGGAAGGCGCATGATCCGCGTATTCCCGCGTGTACTGGCTGCAGCGGCACTGTGCACGGCGTTGACCGCCTGCACGCTGGGCCCGGACTTCGTGCGCCCGCAGGCCGACCTGCCCACGCAGTGGCAGGGCGAAGCGGTGGCTTCAGCGGCGCTGGATGACGACGCCAGCTGGTGGTCCGGTTTCGATGATCCGCTGCTGGGGCAACTGGCGACGCAGGTACTGCAGGCCAATCTCGACCTGCAGCTGGCCGCCAACCGGGTGCAGCAGAGCCGCGCCGCGCGTGGCGTCACCGCGGCCGACCGGCTGCCCAGCGTCGGCGCCACTGCCAGTGGCGTACGCGCGCGCAACAGCGAGGTAGGCCTGAACGATCCGTCCGGTAATGGCGGTCGCGATGACTATGGGCTGTTCCAGGCCGGCATCGGCATGAGCTGGGAACTGGATCTGTGGGGACGCGTACGCCGTCAGGTGGAAGCGGCCGACGCACGCGTGCAGATGGCTGAGGAAGATGCACACGCGGTGCGCATCGCTCTGCTGGCCGAGACCGCGCGTGATTACCTGCAGTTGCGCGCGACGCGCCAGCTGCTGGCCATCACCGAGGACAACCTCAGCATCGCCCACGACATCAAGCGGCTGACCGAAGCGCGCCAGCGCCAGGGCGTGGCCAGCACGTTGCAGGTCTCCAGTGCGGCGGCGCAGGTCGCTTCGCTGCAGGCCCGCATTGCGCCGCTGCGGCACCGCGAATCGCAGCTGCGCAATGCACTCGCGTTCCTGCTGGCACAGCCGCCGCAGGCGCTGGATGCGCAGCTGCAGAGCGCGCGCCGCGATTGGCCCGCGTTGCCGACCGTGGCCGTGGGCGTGCCCAGTGAACTGGCCGAGCGTCGCCCGGATGTCCGCCGTGCCGAGGCTGCGCTGCATGCTGCCACGGCGGGAATTGGCGTGGCCAAGGCCAGCTTCCTGCCGCGCATCACCTTGAATGGCGATGCCGGTTTCCAGGCCAGGCAGCTGGATGATCTGGATGGCTGGAACGCGCATCGCTTCAGTATCGGCCCGTCGATCAGCCTGCCGATCTTCCAGGGCGGACGCCTGAAGGCCAACCTGGCGCTGAGCAGGCTGCAGCAGCAACAGGCGGCCCTGCAGTTCCGCCGTACCGTGCTGCAGGCCTGGCATGAAGTGGACGATGCCATCGACGGCTATGCCGCCGAACAGCAGCGTGCCGCGCAGCTGCACGTGGCGGTGGATGAAAGCGAGACGGCGCTGGGTGCGGCGCGTCGGCAGTACCGGGCCGGCGTGGTCGACATGCTGGATGTATTGAGCACCCAGCGCATCGCGCTGGATAACCAGGCCGCGCTGGCCAACAGCCAGGCGACCGCCGCGATTGCACGCGTAGAGCTGTATCGCGCCCTGGGCGGCGGTTGGTAAGGCGCAGGTTGGGTAGTGCCGGCCGCTGGCCGGCAGCTCGGCAAGGTGAAGCCGGTAGTGGCCAACCTTGGTTGGCACTTTCCAAAAGGCTGCCAACCAGGGTTGGCATTTACCGGAACGGGTCGGTCTTACCCATCACGGCCGGTCGGCAATCTCGCCGAAGAACCAGTATTCCTGTTCCATCCCCTCGTGGTCATCGGCAGGTGGGATGCGCACCTGCACGCCGCGCTCTTCGATACCGTTGGGCAAGGCGAGTCCCCATTCGGCAGCAAGGCTGCGCGAGGTGATGGCGGTGACCTGTCCATCTGCCGTGGTGGCGACATGTCCCTGGAAATAGTCTTCGTCCAGGTAAAGGCATATCTCGCTGGAGAACATGCCAGTCACCCGGCCAGGCACTCGCGGCCAGAAGATTGGGTCTGTGTTTCTCATCGCGCCAGTGTGCCAGTCACATGAGCGATGTGCCGGGAAGTACCAGCCAAAGTTGGCACCTACCAAAGCACGGTCATCACTACCGGGCTATTTGCGACAATTCGGAGGCGCAGAGTCGGTAGATCCCAACCTTGGTTGGCAGCCTTCGGGAAAGCGCCAACGAAGGTTGGCGCCTACCAGAGCCGGAACTCAGCGCACGTCGCGCAGTTCCCAGTGGTGCCCTGCCAGCAGGCGCAGGCGCTGCTTGAACACGTCACTGTCGATGCGGGTGGTGGCCACCAGGTTGATGCGCAGATCCTTCTGCTCACCGGTCACGGTGGCTTCGGGATCGGTCGCGCCCCACTGCGGCTCCACCGCATCCGGGTCCGGCTGCTTGTCGCGCCAGCGCTCGAACAGGCTGCCATTGCGCAGCGCGTTCTGCAGTTCTTCGGCGAAGCCGGCAGCGCCCTGCGAATGGAAAGACAGGTCGGGGTCGCTGCCGCGGGCCTTGGACGGTTCGGGCAGGCTGATGTGGTACTGCGCAGGCATGTTGATCTCCTTGAGGTGCGGCTAGGCTGGCATAGGCACGGTGGAATCGATGTGCAGATTCCAGAGCGCGGTTGGCCTTCATTCAAACCGATGCGGCCCATCGGCGAAGCCCACGGTGACCGCACCCTTGCCGACGTTGACCATGCCGGTCAGGCTCATCACCGATTCGTACACGGTCACGCCATGGTCGGCGCAGACCTCCTTCATCTGCGCATAGCCGGGCAGGGCACGCAGCTCGTCCAGTTCGCCGCCGTAGCTGACGCACACGGTTGGCGTCATCAGGCCGGCGCGTACGCGCTGGCCGACCACGCCGAACAGCTTCAGCACGGCATTGTCGAAACCCTTGATCTTCGCCACTGGCCCGGTCTGGCCGCGATAGCCATGCAGCACCGGCTTGATGTCCAGCGCACTGCCCAGTGCGGCGCTGAGCAGGCCGACGCTGCGGTCGCCCTTGTGCCGGGCGCGGGCACGCATGTAGTACAGGTCGCGGGTGACCATGTAGCCGTGCACGTTGCCGGCCAGTTCCTCCAGCCGCTCGCGGATCTGCTGCACGCTGGCATCGCTGGCACGCAGGCGCACCGCTTCCACTGCCGTCACCGCCTGTGCGGCGAACAGGTTCTGGGTATCCAGCACGCGCAGCGCGAACGGCGAGTTGAAGCCTGCCGCCTGCCGCACCGGCTTGTAGTCGTTGAGGATGGCGAAGCTGGCCTGCAGTGCGTTGTCGTGGATCGGGCTGCGGGTCTTGGTGATGGTCATGCAGAACACATGGTCGTAGTCGATCACCAAGCGTTGCAGGAACAGGTCGCGGATCTGGTTGACGCTGAAGGGGATGGTCTCCGCTTCGGCGCCGTGCTCGGCGACGTGCGCGTGCAGGAAGCTGAGCGTTGCCTGCTCGTCGCGGTGGTCGGCGAGCACCGCTTCGCCGATCCGCACGGTGATCGGCAGCAGCACGATGTTGTGCTCGGCAATGAAGTCCTGCGGCAGGTCGCAGGCCGAGTCGACGACGATTCCGATGCGCATCCGCGGCTCCCCCTCCAGGGCGGTTGTTGGTTCGGAAATGTGAAAACTATCTCAAAACGGGACCGGGCGCGCGAGGGAAACGCGCCACTGCCTGTTCAGCGACTACGCTGCACCGCCACCGGCAGGGCCACCGCCTGCTGCCAGTCCGGCCGGTCCAGCAGGCTGGGGTCGTCCAGCACCGCTGCCATCAGCGGGTGGGTGTCGTTGCCCCAGAACAGTTCGCCGTCGATGGCCAGGGTCGGCACGCCGAACACTCCGGTCTCGATCGCCGCCTGGGTGTTGCGACGCAGCTGCTCCTTGATGGCCGGCTCGCCAATGGCCGCTTCTACGTCGCTGATACCCAGCCGGTCGGCGGGTTCGCGCAGGGCCTCGGCCGTGTCGCCGGCGTGGCCGTCGCGCCAGATCCAGTCGAACAGTACGTCCACTGCCGCAGTGCTGGCACCGGCGGCCAGGCACAGGCGCAGGGCCGCCAGCGGATTGAACGGGTGTCCGGGCGGGAAGCGCAGAGGGGTGCCCTCGGCCTGCGCAGTCCACAGCAGCTGGCGGTACATGAAGCGGCGCTTGGCCGGGATCTCCGCCGGGCCCAGGTTGCCCAGATGGTGCAGTACCGCACCAAAGGCGATGGGCACCGGTTGGATGCGCCCGAACTGCGGCAGCTGCTTCACCTTCTGCCAGTGCAGGTAGGAATAGGGCGAGACGAAGTCGAAATACCAGCGCAGGGTGGGCATCGATGGCTCCTGGTGATGGTCAGGGCTGCGCGTTGCGCTGCAGGTAGCGGTCGCGCAGTTCGGTCTGGCGCGAGCGCATCGGCATCGCCCGGCCGCCCAGCCAGACCTGTTCGGCATAGTGCGCCACATCCAGCGGATCGCCTTCCCACAGCACCAGGTCGGCACGCTTGCCCGGCTCGATGCTGCCGATCTGGTCGGCCACGCCCAGCACCTCGGCCGGTACCCGGGTCAGCCCGGCCAGTCCGTCGGCCCAGGGCAGGCCGTTGGCCACCGCATTGCCGGCCAGCTGGCGCATCTTGCGTGCATTGTGCGAGGCGTCATCGCGCTGGGCGAAGGCCACCGGTACGCCCGCGCGCTGCAACCGCGCGGCGTTTTCCAGGGTGGCGCCGATCTGGTCGAAGGTCGTCGGCAGGTTTCCCAGCGCGTCCACGAATACCGGTACCCTGGCCGCTGCCAGTTGCGGTGCCAGCTGCCAGGCCTCGGCACCGCCGGCAATGGCGATCTTCACCTTCTCGCGGGCCGCCCAGCGCAGCAGCTGGCGGATGTCGGCCGCGCGGTCCACTTCCACCACGATGCGGCCCTGTCCGGACAGATAGCGGGCCAAGGTGCGGCGGCCGGCCGGGGTCAGCAGCGCATGCGGTGAATCGGCGTCGACCTGGCCGCGTGCCTCGTCCACCATCTGCTGCAGCAGCATCCACTGCGCTGCGCGCGATTGACCGGTCAGTTCAGATGCTGCAGCACCCAGGCGCAGGAACAGCGCGCGCGGGCCGATCGGGTCGGCACTGCCATCGAAGCGCACCACGCCGCCCTGGCCGGCGACGAAGCCGCCGCCGGTGGCCGCGCCCAGCGCCGTGAAGCCGATGCCGTCCAGGCGTGCCACCGGAATCAGCACCGATGCGGGGTTGTATGCCAGCGTCACGTCGAATTCAGGGCGCAGCGGCTGCTCGCCGATCTTCAGCGCGCTGTCGACCGTGCTCGATTCACCGGATACTTCCTCGATGCCGATCTCGGTGATGCCACCGAACAGGGCAGGGGTCAGCATGCGTCCCTTGGCTTCGACCACCGGCACGCCGGCCGGTGCGGACAGGCCCCGGCCCACCGCACGGATGATGCCGCCCTGCACCAGCACATCGGCATCTTCCACGTTGCCACGTGCGCTGGCGGTAGCGACGGTCGCACCGCGCAGCAGCAGGTCCTGCGCCGAGGCTGCGGTTGTCAGCAACAACAGCGCAACCAAGGTGGCGCCGGGCCATCCCCGGCGGCGCTTGTTCAACATGCCCATCAGCGCAGCTCCTGTCCAAGCTGGAAATCCGACCGCGGCGTTGCCGGTGGCGTGCTGCGGTCGTACACACGGCGGCCATCGACGAACACCTGCTCGGCCAGTGCATACGAACTGAAGGGATTGCCGTTCCAGATCACCACGTCGGCCATCTTTCCGGCCTCCAGCGTGCCGGTCTGCGCCTCGATGCCCAGCGCCTTGGCGGCGTTGGCGGTCATCCAGGTGATCGCGCGTTCCGGCGCGATCTCCGGCATGTGCGCGCGGCGCGCGGCGGCCATCACCTTGGCTGCCTCCTGGTTCAGGCGCTGGATGCCCTCGGGCGAGTCGGAGTGGACGATGGCGCAGCTGTTCTTCGGCCGGTCGACCAGCGCGATGTTCTCGGCGATGCCGTCGAAGGCTTCCATCTTGAAGCCCCACCAGTCGGCCCACAGTGCCCCGCATACGCCTTCGGCCGCCAGCCGGTCGGCCAGTTTGTAGGCCTCCACGCCGTGGTGGAAGGCGGCCACCTTGAAGCCGAATTCCTTGGACAGGTCGAGCATGGTGGCCATTTCATCGGCGCGATAGCAGTGGATGTGCACGCGGATATCGCCCTGGATCGCACCGGCGAGGGTATCCAGCTTGAGGTCGCGCTTGCCGCCGGCATCACCGGCGCTGTCGCCCTTGTCGCTGCCGAACCAGCCCTTGCGCTTGGCCGGCTTCGGCGTGTTCTTGGCGATGTAGTCGGCCGCGTCGATGAAGGCTGCGCGGTAACCGGCCACGTTGCCCATCCGCGTTGCAGGTGCCACGCCCTTGCCGCCACCGTAGACGCGCTTGGGGTTTTCGCCGCAGGCCATTTTCAGGCCCCACGGCGCGCCGGGGAACTTCATCGCCTGGTAGGTGGTGGCAGGCACGTTCTTCAGCGTTACGCCGCGGCCACCGACCAGGTTGGCCGAGCCGGGCAGCACCTGCATGCTGGTCACTCCGCCTGCCAGTGCCGCCTGGAAACCGGGGTCCTGCGGCCATACCGAATGCTCGGCCCAGACGTTGGCGGTGACCGGCGCGGTCATCTCGTTGCCGTCGCTGTGCGCGCCGACACCGGGGCTGGGATAGACGCCCAGGTGCGAGTGCACGTCGATCAGGCCGGGCGTCACCCACTTGCCGTCGGCGTTGATGCGGGTGACGCTGGCATCGACCTGCAGCGCATCGCCGACGGCGACGATGCGGCCATCGCGCAGCAGCACATCGGCGTTGTCGAGGCGCTGGCCGGTGCCGGTCAGCACCGTTGCGTTCTGGATCAGCAGCGGCCCATCGGGGTGCGCCTGGTAGGTGCTCGGGTAGGGATCGGCCACGAAGCGCGAAGCGCCCACGGCCGGCGCCGTGCTCAGCGATACCAGCGCCAGACCCAACCCGGCGCGCAACAACGTCGATGTCATGCAGATCCCCTTGGCAGCGTGTTCAACCCACCGACGCTAGCCGGGGAGCGGCGTGCTTGCCAAGTGTCCTTTTTCACGGGTCGCCATCGGCCATCTCGACGGCAACGACCGCCTCCCGGAAAATGGTGCTCCCCACGCCGTACCGGAGCGCCCATGAAGAGCAAGCAGGACATCGTCGACAACTGGCTTCCGCGCTATACCGGCGTGCCTCTGGACCAGTTCGGCCAGCACATCCTGCTGACCAACTTCGGGGGCTACCTGCATACGTTCTCCGCGCTGACCGGGGCGCCGGTGATCGGCCTGGACCGGCCGATGGCCAGCGCCACCATCGACGGCATCACCATGATCAACTTCGGCATGGGCAGCCCCAATGCCGCGATCATCATGGATCTGCTGTCGGCGGTGATGCCCAAGGCCGTGCTGTTCCTGGGCAAGTGCGGCGGGCTGAAACGCAAGAACCAGCTGGGCGACCTGGTGCTGCCGATCGCCGCCATCCGCGGCGAGGGGACCTCGGGCGACTACCTGCCGCCGGAAGTGCCGGCCTTGCCGGCCTTCGCCCTGCAGCGTGCGGTTTCGACCATGATCCGCGACCTCGGCCATGATTACTGGACCGGCACCGTCTACACCACCAACCGCCGGGTCTGGGAGCACGACGAGGCCTTCAAGGAGCGGCTGCGGGCGATGCGCTGCATGGCCATCGACATGGAAACCGCGACGATCTTCGCTGCGGGCTTCGCCAACCATATTCCCAGCGGGGCCCTGCTGCTGGTTTCAGACCAGCCGATGATCCCGGACGGGGTGAAAACCGAGGCGTCCGACGCCAAGGTCAGCTCGCAGTTCGTGGAAAACCATATCCAGATCGGCATCGAGGCGCTTAAGCTTATCCGGCGCAACGGCAAGTCGGTCCGCCACCTGCGCTTCGACGAATGATGATGATGGCCTGGCGCGGCGCGCCGGCCCTGGGGAGTAGGTGATGGACGTTGCCGCGCAAGTGGTGGATTTCTGGAAAGACGCGGGCCCTGAAAAGTGGTTCACCCGTGATGATGCGTTCGACGCGCGGTTCCGCACGCTGTTCGCGGACGAACACCACGCTGCCGCATCGCGCGCGCGCGAGCACTGGCTGGGCAGCGCCGAGGGCGCGCTGGCGCTGATGCTGCTGCTGGACCAGTTCCCGCGCAACTGCTTCCGCGGAACCGCCCATTCCTATGCCACCGATGGCCTGGCCCGGCACTACGCCACGCGCGCGATCGAGGAGGGGCTGGACCTGCAGCTGGTCCCCAAGCTGCGCGCCTTCATCTACCTGCCGTTCGAGCACTCCGAAGATCCGCTGGACCAGGACCGCTCGGTCGCGATGTTCGACGTGCTGGGTGACAAGGAATACCTGCAGTACGCCGAACTGCACCGCGACATCATCCGCCGCTTCGGCCGGTTCCCGCACCGCAATGCGGTGCTTGGCCGCATTCCGTCGCCGGAAGAACTGGATTACCTGGCCGAAGGCGGGTTTGCCGGGTAACCGGAACGTCAGCCCCCGCGCCTGGGACACGGAAAGAGTAGATCCACGCCATGCGTGGATGGGCTCAACAGAAAACGCCGGCTTTCGCCGGCGTTTTTCCTATGTATCAAGCGCCGCCGATCAGTACTTCGGCACGCCGTTGTCCACTTCGTCCGACCAGGCATCGATGCCGCCGGTGACGTTGAACACCTTGCTGAAGCCCAGCGCACGGAACTGTTCCGCTGCCTGCGCGCTGCGGCCACCGTGGTGGCACAGGAAAGCCAGGGCGGTGTCCTTGGGCAGGGCTTCCAGCTCGGCGCGGCCGTTGCCATCGAAGCTCTTGAACGGCACGCCGACAGCGGCGATGGCGCGTTCTTCCGCCGGGCGCACGTCCACCAGCATCACGTTGCCGGCACGCACCAGGTCGTCGGCATCACGCACGCTGATTTCCTGCACCGGCTTGGGCGCGTTCGGGTTGTCGATCGCCAGGCCCTTGCCACGGATGTCGTCGACCCAGTCGATGGTGATGCCATCGGCGCGGCGGGCGCTGGCCAGGTCGAACTGCACGCGCAGGCCGTTGGACTCGGCGGCGATCGCGCCTTCATCGTACGGGGCCAGCTGGAAGTTCGGCTGGAAGCGGGCATCGATGCCCAGCTGCAGCGACGCACCCGGCGAATCGGCCAGCGCGCCCTTCAGCATTTCCACCGCGGCCGGGGTGACGGTGATGCGCGGCGGGGTGCGGTCCGGTGCAGCCAGGCCCAGCACGCTGCTCAGCTCACCGCTGGCGGCCATCTGCAGCACGATGTCGCTGCCGCCGACCAGTTCGCCGTCGATGTACAGCTGCGGGATGGTCGGCCAGTCGCCATAGGCCTTGATGCCTTCACGGATCTCCGCGTCAGCCAGCACGTTGACGTGGGCGAACTCCACGCCCAGGTCCTGCAGGGCACCCACGGCCTTGGCCGAGAAGCCGCACTGCGGCATCGACGGCTGGCCCTTCATGAACAGCACGACGCGGTTGTCGTTGAGGATGGTTTCGATGCGCGAACGCAGGGCGGGATCGAGGGACATGGCAGTCATGGGTCCGAAAAATTCGAATCATCAATTCTACCCCCCATGGCATCATGGGGCATGACCAACGCAGGAACATTGCATCGCATCCCGACCCGGCCCTGGCGCTGGGTGCCCTGGCTGGTGCTGTCGCAGCTGGCCGTGATCCTGGTCTGGGTGCTGGCGGGCTGGCACTGGGGCCTGGCCCTGATGGTGGCAAGCCACGCGTTGTTCATGGTGCCGGTGTTCCTGCCCAACAGCCGCTTCTATGCGCCGGTGCTGAGCCGGCTGCCCGAGGCCGGCAACAGCGTCTGGCTGACCATCGACGACGGCCCCAGTGAACAGACCCCGGCGGTGCTGGATCTGCTGGACCGGCACCAGGCGAAGGCGACCTTTTTCCTGGTCGGCGAGCGTGTATTGGCGCATCCGGCCCTGGTGGAGGAGATCCTGCGTCGCGGACACGACCTCGGCAACCACAGCCACAGCCATCCACAGGCGCGCTTCTGGCGGCTGGGCCCGGGCATGATGGCGGCGGAGATCGAGGGCTGCCAGCAGACGCTGCAGGCGGTGAGTGGGCGACCGGTGCGCTGGTACCGCTCGGTGGTGGGCATGACCAACCCGTTCGTGGCGCCGGTACTGCGCAAGCTGGGCCTGGTGCGCGTGGGCTGGAGCGCCCGCGGTTATGACGGCGTCGGCTGCACCCCGGATGGCGTGCTGGCGCGTCTGCTCCCGGACCTGCGCCCGGGCGCGATCGTGCTGCTGCATGAAGGTGCCGCACATGGCCACAACCTGGCCATCATCGAACGGGTGCTGCAGGTGCTGGACGAGCGCGGCCTGAAGGCCGAACTGCCGGCCAGGTGACCGGTAGCGCCGGGCCACGCCCGGCGAGCGCGCAGCGCGGCAAGAGCGAAGCGACCCGCGTTTGCCCTTCGCTTTTCTCTTGTCTTCCGTGGTGGACGCGCCCGTAAACCGTCCGTGCCCGGGTGGGATGGGCTGCGCGGGGTATCCGCGCCATGGATGGCGCGGCTAAGCCCCCAAGGAGGGGTTCACGGCGTCCCCGCGCAGCCCATCCCGCCCCGGGCAACCCCCGTAGACAGCCGCCCACCACGAGGGGCTCAGCCGTTGGCCGCAGTTCCCGGCCGCTCGGCCACCAGCAACCAGCTGTTGAACGGCGTGCGCCCATGCAGCGGACGCAACGGAGCCACCTGCATGCCGGCAGCTGCCAGCGTGGCCTGCAGCCGCTGCGGATCCGGGTAGTGGCGAGGTCGCGTGCCCATCCAGCCGACCAGCCAGGCCAGGCGGTCAGCCACCCGCGTGGTGCGGTCGCGGCGGTCGCCGGTCGCCAGCGGCGTGCGCAGCAGCAGGCGGCCACCGGGCGCGACCCGCGCGCTCACCGCGCGCAGCAGCTCCAGTTGCGGCGCTTCGTCCAGATACTGCAGCACATCCAGCAGCAGCACATGCCCACCATGCGCCGGCAACGGCGCCTGCACATCCAGACAGTCGAACCGTACGTCGGCCAGGCCGCTGCCGGCGCGCTGCGCACGGGCGATCTTGTCGCTGTCCACGTCGACCCCGAGGTACCCCTGCTGGCGGCCACGCTGGCGCAGCACATGCGCGAACAGGCCCAGCCCGCAGCCCAGGTCGAGCACCGGCTGGCCGTCGTCGGGAAGGTGCCGCAGCACGCCGTCATACAGCGGGTCGCTGCCCAGCTTGCCGCGCGTGTAGTAGTAATCGCGGCGGCTGCCCCAGGCCTGCATCGGCCGGAAGGACTCGGCGATCAGGCGCGCCTGCCCGGCATCAAGCGGCGAACAGGGCAGGGGCGTGCCGTTCCGTGGCGTGCCGTCCATCGTCTCAGTCCGTTCCGCCCAGCAGGTGTGCGGCCACCGGCAGCGCACGCGCGCTCCACAGCGCATACATCCGGGCGGACGGGTGCAGGCCATCCTCGGCGATCATCGCCGGGTCAGCGCCGGTGTCGCGGCTGATATCGGTGATGTCGACGAAGGCCACGCCCTGCTGGGTGCTGATCACCTCGGCGGCAGCGTTGAACTCGTCGGTTTCCAGTTCGATCTGGCCCAGGTCGCGACCGCTGCCTGCACCGTACGGCGTGGTGCCCCAGTCCGGGAAGGACAGCACCAGGACCCGGTCCGCACGGCCGCCGGCAAAACCAATCGCGCGCTGCAGCAGGGCCTGGAACTGCACCTGGTACTCGTCCAGCGGACGCCCGCGATACTGGTTGTTGACGCCGATCAGCAGGCTGACGAAGTCGAACGGCCCTTGCGGCGCAACGTCGTCGATGCCGGCGTCGAGCTCGTCGGTGGTCCAGCCGGTGGTGGCGATGGTCTGCGGGTCGTCCAGCGCGATGCCCTGCGCGCGCAGGGCGGCGGCGAGCTGATGCGGCCAGCGGCCGTCGACCGCGACCGCTTCACCGATGGTGTAGGAATCGCCCAGGGCCAGATACGACAAGCCCATCGATCAAGCCACCGACCGGCGGGGCTTCAGCGGCACCACCTTGGTGGCGTCTTCAGCACGGCGGGCGAGGGCGCGGTCGATACGGGCGAACACGTCGCGCATCACCGACGCCTCCGGCAGCAGGGTCACGCGGAAGTGATGGCGGTAAGGCACGTTGAAGCTCGAGCCCGGCACCACCAGCACGCCGTCGTTGTTCATCAGGTCCAGCGCGAAATTATGATCGTCGAAGCCCTTGGCAGCGGCACCGACCACGGCCGGGAACGCGTACAGCGCGCCGGCGGGGGCAACCAGCGACAGGTGTTCGCTGGCCGCGCAGGCTTCGATCACCGCACGACGGGTTTCATACAGGCGGCCACCCGGTGCGCACAGCTCCGAAATGGTGTCCGGGCCGTTCACTGCGGCGTCGATGGCGTACTGGCCCGGCACGTTGGCACACAGGCGCAGCGCGCCCAGCAGGTCCAGCGCGGCACGGAAGTCGCCCAGCCGCGCGTCGTCGCCGCTGAGGTGCGCCCAACCCACGCGCCAGCCGCAGGCGCGGTGCACCTTGCTCAGGCCGCTGAAGGTCAGGCAGGGATGGTCGCCTGCCAGCGGTGCGACCGGCTGGAACACCGCGTCGTCGTACAGGATCTGGTCGTAGATCTCATCGACCAGCAGCAGCAGGTTGTGGCGGCGTGCGATTTCGACCACCTGCTCCAGCAGCTCACGCGGGTAGCTGGCACCGCTGGGGTTGTTCGGATTGATCAGCACGATGGCGCGGGTGCGCGAGGACACCAGCGTCTCGATCTCGCTCGGGTCCGGCTGGAAGCCGTTCTCGGCGGCGCAGCGGTAATACACCGGGCGGCCGTCGTTGAGGATGGTCGAGGCCGACCACAGCGGGTAGTCCGGCGAGGGCACCAGCACTTCGTCGCCCGGGTTGAGCAGCGCACGCAGCGACAGGTCGATCAGCTCGCTGACACCGTTGCCGACGAACACGCGGTCCGGATGCGCATCCGGTGCGCCACGGCGGGCGTAGGCAGCGGCGATTGCCTCGCGGGCGACCGGCAGGCCCTGCTGGTGGGTATACGGATCGGTGCGGCCCATGTCATCGGCGATCGCGCGCTGCAGGTGTTCCGGTGCACGGAAACCGAAAGCGCCGGGATTGCCGATGTTGAGCTTGATCAGCTTGTGGCCCTGCGCTTCCAGCTCCCGGGCTCGCCGTGCCAGTTCTCCGCGGATTTCGTAGCGCACTTCGGAAAGGCGCTCGCGGATGACCAGGGGCTTGGGCGAGGGAGTGGACATGGGCGGTGGGCCGCAGAAGGCATGGGGCTTCCATGGTAGCGGAATTGCTGCAGCGCATGGCAAGGGCCGCAGGGCCCGCCAACATTGGGCTGGGCGGCACCACACGGGTAGAATGGCGGCGATGACCCAGACCCCCGATTTCACCGCTCTGCAGACCATTGGCTGGCCCTGGCCGGGCCCGCCGCAGCAGGCCGACTGGCAGGCTGTGATGGCCGCACACCCGCAGGCCCACCCGGCGCGGGTGATCGAGCAGCATCGCACCCACTATGTGGTGGCTGATGGCCCGGAGGCATCGATCAAGGCCGAATCGCTGCCGGAGTGGCAGCGTCCGCGCTTCCCCAGCCACGAACGGCCGGCGGTGGGCGACTGGGTGCTGCTGGATGGCATCCGCATCGTTGCCCTGTTGCCGCGACGCACCGCCATCAAGCGTGGCGCTGCCGGTGAGCATTACCACCAGCAGGTGATCGCCGCCAACATCGATACCGTCTTCATCGTCTGTGGCCTGGATGCGGACTTCAATCCGCGCCGTATTGAACGCTACCTGCTGCTGGTGGGCGGTGGCGGTGCCGAACCGGTGGTGGTGCTGACCAAGGCCGACCAGACCGAGTACAGCGAAGATGCGCTGGCGGTGCTGGAAGAACTGGAGATGCAGGGCATCGCCCTGCACGCGATCAATGGCCTGGATGCCGACAGTGTTGCAGTGCTGGAGCCGTGGCTGGGCCCGGGCCGCACGGTGGTGCTGGTGGGTTCTTCCGGTGCGGGCAAGTCGACGCTGACCAACACGCTGCTGGGCGAACAGCGGATGAAGACCAATACGGTGCGCGCCAACGATTCGCGCGGCCGCCATACCACCACCCACCGCGCACTGATGCCGTTGCCGATGGGCGCCTGCCTGATCGATACGCCGGGCATGCGCGAACTGAAGCCGACCGGCGAAGAAACGCTGGCCGAAGGCGGTTTCGCCGACATCGAAGCGCTGGCCGCGCAGTGCCGCTTCCGCGACTGCATGCACCAGCAGGAACCCGGCTGTGCCGTGCGTGCGGCGATCGATGCCGGCGAGATCGAAGAGAGCCGGCTGCTGAACTACTTCAAGTTGAAGGAAGAAGTGGCCGCCGCCGCCGCCAAGCTGGCCGTGCGCCAGGCCGAGACCGCGCAGGAACGCGGTGGCAGGAAGGGCAAGAGCCAGCAGTTCCGCCCGGCGGGCAAACCGCGCCGGCGTTGACCCCGCGGTGCCGGAAACCCGCTTCCGGTAGGTGCCAACCTTGGTTGGCACGGAGGTGTCCAAAGCCCGCCGTCGACGGATGCCAACCAGGGTTGGCACCTACCAACGCGCGGGCAGGGCGTTATAGTCCGCCCATGGAACCGACCGCGACGCTGGACCGTGACGTGGCCCACCATGCAGCGCTCGATGCGCGCCTGGTCGAGGCCGTAGGAGGCATCCGCCTGCTGGGCCTGACCAGCTGGCCGGCGACACTGCAGGCACCCTTTCTGGACAGCGTGGCCCGTGGCCAGCCGACGCTGCCGGTGGTCGACTACCCGAAGCTGGACTTCAGCGACGAGCGTCGCGCGCTGGCCGCGCTCGCTGCCGAGTGTGACGACAGCCATCCGCTGGGCCATTACGTGCGGCAGTCCGCGCAGAGCTGGGATCTGGCGGCGCAGCTGCTGGAAGGCCTCGGCACCGCAGCCGTCGATGCCTGTTCGATGCAGTTGTTCGGTTCACCCGAACAGCCTTTGCCGGGCAATGGACCGAGCACGCGCGATGCGGCGCGCCACTTCATCCAGATTGCTGCCGAACTGGATCACGAGCTGCTGGCACCGGAAGAGCAGGTGCCGATCTCGGCGATCGCCCTGCAGCTGCAGCTGCAGAATGATCTCGATGCGTTCTTTGAATCACGCATCATCCAGGTGCAGCTGGACCCGGAGCTGGTCTCGAAGGCGGCTGCCGGACCGACCCGCATCCGCCTGCGCACCAGCGCGCGTTTCAGCGCCTACGACCGCGCGCAGCTGTTCCACCACGAAGCGCTGGTGCATTCGTTGACGGCGTTGAACGGTCGCGCGCAGCCGGTGCTGCCGAGCCTGGCGCTGTCCTCGCCACGGGTGACGGCCACCCAGGAAGGACTGGCGACGTTTGCCGAGCAGATCACCGGCAGCATCGACATCGAGCGCCTGAAGCGCATCAGCCTGCGTACCGAGGCGATCGCGATGGCGCGCGAAGGTGCGGACTTCATCGAGGTGTTCCGCTACTTCTGCGATGCCGGGCAGAACCCGGAAGAGAGCTTCGCCTCGGCGCAGCGGGTGTTCCGCGGTGTGCCGCCGAGTGGCGGCCTGGCCTTCACCAAGGACACGGTGTACCTGCGCGGTCTGGTGTCGGTGCATACCTTCTTCCGCCATATGCTGGCCGAGGATCGCCTGCAGGTCTGCCGCTGGTTGTTCGCCGGCAAGATGAGCCTGACCGATGCGATTGCGTTCGCCCCGCTGTTCGAATCGGGTGTGCTGAAGCCACCGCGCTGGCTGCCGCACTGGATGAGCCGGGCCAATGGCCTGGCCGGCATGCTGGCGTTCTCGCTGTTCGCCAACCGCATCCGGATGGACCAGCTGGCGCCGGAATGAAATGCGTTGGCGGGATGATGCGCTGGCGCCTCGATTGATATCGGTTGGCGGCGGTGGGGCACCCTGGCCAGGACACGCCGTAAACCCATCCATGGGGGCTCGATCGGCGCATCCATGCGCCTCACGGTCCTGGCCAGGGTGCCCCACCGCCGCCAGACAGTTTCCCGCGCGGGCGGCAGCACATCACCGCGCCGAAGGGATTGCGCTTGGAAAGCAAAGAGCCGGGCACTGCCCGGCTCTTTGCTTTTGCTTTTGCTTTTGCTCTTGCTATCCATTGCCTCCGCGCCGGCGCGGGGAACTGTCCAGCGCGGGTAGGCAGGCCCATGCAGGACCGTTGGCGCCATGGATGGCGCCATCGAGCCCCCATGGATGGGTTTACGGCGTGTCCTGCATGGGCCTGCCTACCCACGCCATGCAGGAACAATCAACGCGCCGCAGCGCCCGCTTTCGACTTAGAACTCCGCCGCCACCGTCATGAAGATCTGCCGCGGCGCACTCGCATGGATTGCATACCGCGTGCCCTTCGGATCGGTCGGTGCGAACGAACTCAGCTGGCCGGCATAGCGCTTGTTGGTCAGGTTGGTCGCGTTCAACGACACCCGCACGTTGCGCAGGCCCATGCCCGGGCCGAAGTCGTAGCCGGCGCCGGCATCGAAGGTGGTCACGCCCGGCACCGACTGGTCGTTGGTGTAGGTGTAATAACGCTTGCCGGTGTACTTGGCGCGCAGGCTGGCGAAGAAGCCATCGCGGTTCCAGCTGATCTCGCTGGACGCCATGCGCTGCGGCGTATCCACGGTGATCTTGCCGGCCACCGGTACGATCGCACCGCCCGAGGTGTAGTCATCCTCGTAAGTGGTCTTGTTCCAGGACAGCGCGTTGTACCACTGCAGGCCATCGACCGGCTTGAGGATGAAGGTCAGCTCTGCGCCATGGCTCTTCACCGAACCGACGTTGATGAAGCGCGTCACGCACTCCGGACGCGTGCCTACCTCGATGCTCGAGCACGGGTTCAACGACAGCAGACGGTTGTCGAACTTCACGTTGTAGGCCGCGATCGATGCCTGGTATTTCTCGCCGAAGGTACGGAAACCAGCTTCCAGGCTCTTGGACTTCTCCGGCTCCAGGCCGGCGCTGGCCGCGAACGATTCCGGCGACACCTGCAGCGGACCACCGCTGCCGCCGCCGACGAAGGCGGCGATGTTCTCGGCGTACGAGGCGAACACTTCATTGTTGGCGTTGAGCTTGAAGCCCACGCCCAGCTGCGGCAGCACTGATTCCTTGGCGGTCAGCGTGCCCGAGGCGATGCTGGTTTCCACACCTGGCTGGGCCTTGGCAGTCATGCGCGTGTTGGGGCTCTTGATGCCCACGTCCACGGTCAGGCGCTGGTCGAGGAAGCGCATGCGGTCCTGCACATAGAACTGGCGGGTGCGGATGTCGAAGTCCTGGTTGAACAGGCGACGGTCCGGATTCTGCAGGTACAGGTCGTCCAGGAACGGGCCGCTGATGTAGTAGAAGTTGCGTGAGACGTTATGGTCGTTCTGTTCGTACCACACGCCGGCTTCCAGTTCGTGGATGCCCAGCGTCCACGACAGCGCAGCGGTCACGCCATCGCGGTTGATGGTGTAGTTGGTGCTGCGGATCGAGATCGGCAGCATCCTGGCGGTGCCCGGGTAGGACGGCTGGCCCGGTGCCCACCAGTGGCCCTGGCCACGGTTTTCGTGGTGGTAGCCCAGTAGTTTCAGGCGGCCCTGTTCACCCAGGCGGATGTCGGCGTCGATCGAGTACAGGTTGTCATCGCGCAGCGCACGGCTCTGGTAGTAGGCATCGTCGATGCTGTTGACGCCGCCGCTGAATGCACAGCGTGCCTTGTTGTAGGTGCCCGGTGCGCAGTATGCAGCCGCGACGGCGCGATCCCAGTCCGGTGCATAGATGTTCCAGTCATAACCCAGGCCGCGCGCCAGCATGTCCTTGGACAGGTAGGCATAGTTGGCCTGGCTGGCGCGCGAGGTGGCGACAAAGGCACCGAAGCGGTTGTCGCCCACGTTCCATACCGCCTTGGCATTGAACTGGCGGGTGGTCTGGTTCTGGTACGGCGCGGCCCACATGTCCTGGTCCTGGTGCACGCCGGACACGTAGGCCGAGAAGCCGTTGATGTCGCCGGTGTCCACCCGCAGGTAGCCGCGGCGCTGGTTGTCATCGCCGACGGTGATGCTGGCGCGGCCGCCGAATTCGGTGGACGGGTCCATCGAGAAGTACTGGATGGTGCCGCCAAGGTTGCTGGTCGAGGCCACGCCCAGCGAGCCGATGCCCTGCGACAGCTCGGCGCCGGCCAGGTTCTCGGCGATCAGTGCACGGGCGATGCTCAGGCCGTTGTAGTTGCCGTAGCTGTTGTCGCCCAGCGGGATGCCGTCCAGCGTGTAACCCAGGCGGCTCTTGTCGAAGCCACGCAGGCTGATGGTCTGCGATTCCTCGTTGGCACCGAATGCATCGTTGGACTGCACCGACACGCCGGGCAGGCGGTCGAGGATCTTCTGGCCGCTGGTACCCGGCGGCAGCACCTGCTTGTCGACGGTGGTGATGCGCTGCACCTGGCGGGTCTCGCCCTGGCCGATGACCGAGACGGTATCCAGCGTCTGCGCGCTCAGCGCGGTATCGGCGGTGGCGTCGGTGGCTTCAGCGGCGTGGGCGCTGGCGGCGGAAAGCGCGATCGCCACGGCGATCGTCAGGTATCGGGTCTGCATGATGGTCCGTTGCATGGGGGATGGTCACCGGCCCGGGGGCGTGGTGCACGGCCACTATGCGAACGGAACATGAAACCTTGTTTACGGAAAACCAACGAACGGCGTCGTGGGGGAAGCCGCGCAGGGCGTGAATCTGCCGGGGGAGGGAAGCAGACCCACGCCCTGCGTGGAGACTACTAGCCCATGTACAGGCCACCGTTGACCGGATAGTCGGCACCGGT
The DNA here is from genome assembly GCF_020883215.1 of Stenotrophomonas sp. SI-NJAU-1. Lineage (NCBI taxonomy): Bacteria > Pseudomonadati > Pseudomonadota > Gammaproteobacteria > Lysobacterales > Lysobacteraceae > Stenotrophomonas > Stenotrophomonas sp. SI-NJAU-1. The sequence goes on along the minus strand of NZ_CP086598.1, from coordinate 3,668,010 downwards.
CACGTAGGAGGCTTCATCCGAAGCCAGCCAGGCACACAGGCCGGCCACTTCATCCGGGCGACCCAGGCGCCGCACCGGTACCGACGCGGCCAGTCGATCCAGCACGTCCGGTGGGAAGCTGCTGATCGCCTGGCTGGCGATGTAGCCTGGCGACAGCGTGTTGACGGTGACCCCGCGCGAGGCGACTTCAGCGGCCAGCGCACGGCTGAAACCGTGCATCGCGGCTTTTGCCGTGGCGTAGTTAACCTGGCCGATCTGGCCCTTGTGGGCGCTGACCGAACCGATGTTGATGATGCGGCCCCAGCCGCGCGTGGCCATGCCATCGACCACCTGCTTGGTCAGGTTGAACAGCGAATTGAGGTTGGAGGCGATCACTGCATTCCAGTCCTCCACCGTCATCTGCCGGAACAGCAGGTCGCGGCTGCCGCCGGAGTTGTTGACCAGCACGTCCACCTCGCCCACTTCGGTGCGGACCTTGGCGAAGGCCGCCGTGGTCGACGCCCAATCGGTGGCGTTGCCTTCGGAGGCGATGAAATCAAAGCCCTGTTCGCGCTGCTCGCGCAGCCAGTTGGCCTTGCGCGGCGAGTTGGGTGCGCAGCCGGCAACCACGGTATGGCCGGAACGGGCCAGGCTCTGGCAGATGGCAGTGCCGACACTGCCCATCCCGCTGGTGACGTAGGCGATGCGAAGAGTCATTGCAGAACGCTCCTTGGTAAGGAAATCAGGCCGTGAAGGGATAGAGCCCGAACAACAGGCCGCCGGTCATCAGCAGCAGCGAAATGGCGATCGCCCACTTCAGGGTGAATTTCTGGTGGTCGGCGAACTCAACCTTGGCCAGCCCCACCAGCAGATAGGTGGAAGGCACCAGCGGGCTGAGCAGGTGCACCGGCTGCCCGGCCAGCGACGCGCGGGCCATTTCCACCGGGGTGATGCCGTAGTTGCCGGCCGCCTCGGACAGGATCGGCAGCACGCCGAAGTAGAACGCGTCGTTTGACATGAAGAAGGTGAACGGCATCGAGGCCACGGCGGTGATCACCGCCAGGTACGGGCCCCAGCTGTCGGGGATGATCGCCAGGAAGCTGTGCGACATCGCCTCGACCATGCCGGTGTTGTTGAGGATGCCGGTGAAGATGCCCGCGGCGAAGATCAGCGCCACCACCGACAGCACGCTGCCGGCGTGGCTGACCACGCGGCGGCGCTGTTCGGCCAGGTTCGGGTAGTTGATCACCAGCGCGATGGCGAAGCCGATCATGAACAGCACCGGCATCGGCAGCACACCGATGATGAGGGCGCTCATCAAGGCCAGGGTCAGCACCAGGTTCACCCACAGCAGCTTGGGGCGCTTGGTGTCTTCGGCGTTTTCCACGGTCGGCAGCGTGTTGCCGTCATCGGACACGCTGTTGTCCATCCAGCTGCCGCCCTTGGGCAGGGTCACCACGCCCAGGCGACGACGCTCCTTCAGGCCCAGGTACCAGGCCAGCAGCAGCACGCCAGCGCAGGCGATCACCATCGAGGGAATCAGTGGCACGAACACATCGGCAGGATCCACGTGCAGAGCGGTGGCCGCGCGTGCGGTCGGGCCGCCCCACGGGGTCAGGTTCATCACGCCACCGGCGAGAATGGTCACGCAGGTCATGTTCAGCGCGTTCATGCCCAGCCGCTGGTACAGCGGCAGCATCGCCGAGACGGTGATCATGTAGGTGGTCGAGCCATCGCCGTCGAGCGAGATCAGCATCGCCAGCACGGCGGTGCCAAGCACGATCTTCATCGGGTCGCCCTTGACGAAGCGCAGGATGATCCGCACCAGCGGATCGAACAGGCCTGCATCGATCATCACGCCGAAGTAGAGGATGGCGAACATCAACATCACGCCGGTCGGCGCGATCTTCTTGATGCCTTCCAGCATCATCTCGTCGATGCCGGCGGCGAAGCCACCGATCAGGGCGAAGATGATGGGAATGGTGATCAGGGCAACGAGCGGCGACAGTCGTTTGCTCATGATCAAGTACATGAACGTAATGACCATGCCAAAGCCGAGGATGCTCAGCATCATCTGCGGACTCCTAGAGGAAACAGGACGTGGGACGTGGAAGGGGCCCGAGCGTGCGTGCCCGGGGAAAACGCGTCAGAAGTCGAACTGCAGGCGCCCGGTGACCGCGCGCGTGCGATCCACCGTGGTGCCGGCGAGGCGGTCGCGATTGCGGCTTTCGATCACGTTGAGCATGAAGCGCAGGTTGTCGCGCAGGTACCAGTTGCCGCCCAGCGTCCAGCCTTCGGTGCTGCCACGACGCAGGTCCGGCGCACCATCGAGGTGCTGCGCGCCCCACATCTGGTCATAGCGCAGGGCCACTTCGAAGGCACCGGCCTTGTGGCGGATGTTCTTGACCCGGGCGAAGCGACCGGTCTTGCGGTCGTAGGCGCGGCTTTCGCCGGTAACGAACCAGCTGAGCATGCCGTAGGCGGCCATCACGTCGCCGCGCTGGGCGCCATCATCGAAGGTGGCACCGCTGAACTCGCCCTGCCATGACAGCGGGCCGCGCACCTGCGCATATTCCAGCGACCACTTGTTGACGTCGGTATCGCGGCCGGCGGAGAAGTCGACCAGGGTCAGGCGGCTCTCGTCGGACAGATGGCCGGCCGGACGCGGACGGATCTTCAGGCCCGGCGTGCCGTTGCCGCCCGGGTTGTCATAGGCCTCGCGGGCCAGCGACAGGCCCAGGTGCAGCACGTCGCCCTCGCTGGGTGACGGCGCCCAGGTGACGCGTCCACCCGCAGCGCGGCCCTTGACCTGCCAGGCGTCGATGCTCTCCAGGCTGTACACGCTGGCCGCCCAGGTGAAATCGCCCGGATTGGCCTGCCAGGAGGCACCCAGCCGGTACAGCGGCGCCAGCGTGGTGCCGGCGTTGCCGCGCTCCAGGAAGCTGCCGTAGTTGGAACCGGTGCGGTCGTCCAGCGAGAAATACTGCTTGAACTGGCCCACGGTGAGGCGGCCGGCATCGCCGAAGCTGCGGCTCAGGTAGACGTCCTTGGCCTCGACCCGGTCGCCGGAGAAATCAGCTTCCAGCTTGTAGTCGACCACGAAGAACTTGCCGGACACGTCAACCCAGGCGCGGCGGATCTCGGTGTCGTCCTTGTTCGGCGTACCCCGGTTGTCGTTGTCGAAGGTGGCGAAGTCCAGGTGCAGGCGGCCGCCCACCGTGGCGGTCACTGGACGCTCGTCTTCGGCGAAGGCCGGCGCGGCCAGCGCAGCCAGGGCCATCATGGCGGCAGGACGCCGCCAGGCAATGCTCAATTCCACAAACCCTCCCAGGTGCGCGCCAGGCGCGCGGCAATCGTGGGCACCGGACGGTGCACGGCCGCAGTCTGTGTCGCGCAAGCTGTCATCGTCCTGTCAGCGGTTTGTGCGGTGCAGCGTAAATGGTCTCCGCTGCGCTCGCCGGGCATGGCCCGGCGCTACCCGGCGACGATGCCCCCGGTGGCGCCGGGCCATGACCGGCGGAACAGGTCAGCATCGGTGGCGCCCGGCCATGCCCGGCGAGCGCAGCGGCGCCATGCGGTAGCATTCGTTTCCCCTCCCACTGTCGTGCCCATGCGCCTGCTGCTGGTCGAAGACAACCCGGACCTGGCCGATGCGATCATCCGTCGCATGCGCCGCAGTGGTCACGCGGTGGACTGGCAGGCCGACGGCCTGGCCGCCGCCAGCGTGCTGCGTTACCAGAGTTTCGATCTGGTGGTGCTGGATATCGGCCTGCCAAAACTGGATGGGCTGCGGGTGCTGGCCGGCATGCGCGAACGTGGTGACAGCACACCGGTGCTGATGCTGACCGCACGCGATGGCATCGAGGATCGTGTGCAGGCACTCGATGTTGGTGCTGACGACTACCTCGGCAAGCCATTCGACTTCCGTGAATTCGAAGCGCGCTGCCGCGTGCTGCTGCGACGTGCACGCGGGCAGGCCAGCGAAGTGGTGCAGATCGGCGGCTTCCAGTTCGACAACGCTGCGCACCGGGTGACCCTGGATGGCGAGCCGATCGAGCTGCCCAACCGCGAGTATCGGTTGCTGGAGATCCTGGTCGGGCGCTTGGGCCAGGTGGTGGGCAAGGATGAGATCGGCAATGGCCTGTTCGGCTTCGATGACGAAGCCGGGCCGAATGCCATCGAGCTGTACATCGGTCGCCTGCGCAGAAAGCTGGCAGGCGCGCCGCTGCGCATCACCACGGTGCGTGGTGTCGGCTATCTGCTTGAAGCCAGCGACGGCCCGGCCGATGCCGATGGCTGACGCGCGCAGCGCAAGTGCCGCCCCCGGGTCGCTGCGGCGCACCCTGCTGCTGTACCTGGGCGCGTTGCTGGCGGTGTTCGCGGTGGCGCTGCTGTTCGCTGCACGCGACTACGGCCAGCGTGCCGCCAACCGCTCCTACGACCATCTGCTGGTGTCGTCGGCCCTGTCGATCGCCGATTCGGTGGCATTGGTCGATGGCCAGTGGCAGGTGGACCTTCCGTATGCCGCGCTGGACCTTCTTGCGATGGCGCCGGAAGACCGCGTGTTCTACCGGATCGCCGACAGCCGCGGCAACCTGATCACCGGCTACGGTGACCTGCCTGCGCCGCCGCGGCGGCCGGGCACGCAACCGCAGTTGTTCGATGCGCCCTACAGCGGCGAGATCGTGCGTTTCGTGGTGGTCGGCCGCAGCTTTGCCGCGGCCTCCGCGCAGGGCGAGGTGCAGGTGCAGGTGGGGCAGACCCGGCGTGCACGTGAAGCGGTGGCGCAGGAACTGGTCACCCGCGCGCTGTTGGCCATCGGCGTGCTGTCGGGATTGCTGCTGGCACTGGTGGCGTTCGGCGTGCACCGCGCGTTCCGGCCGCTGGTGCGGGTCGAGCGCGAACTGTCACGCCGTGAGCCGTCCGACCTGAAACCGCTGGATGCGCGCGTGCCACGCGAGATGGACCAGATGGTGGCTGCGCTGAACCGCTTCATGGAGCGCCTGTCCAGCAGCAATGAAACCCTGCGCGCGTTCATGGCCGAGGCCGCGCACCAGATGCGCACGCCCTTGGCCGCGCTGCGTGCGCAGGCACAGCTGGCGCTGGACGACGACGATCCGGAAGACATGCGGCGCAGCCTGCAGGCGATCGAGCGCAACGCCACCCACATGAGCCGGCTGCTCAACCAGCTGCTCAGCGACGCCAGTGTGATCCATCGGTCACATCTGCAGCGCTTCGCCACCGTGGACCTGGCCGAGACCGTGCACCAGGCCCTGCATGAAGCGCTGCCGCAGGCAGGGCCCGCCCCGCGCGTGCAGCTGGCGATGACGGCCGAGCCGGTGCAGGTGCATGGCGACGCGCTGCTGCTGCGCGAAGCCATCAAGAATCTGGTCGACAACGCGCTGAAGTACGGCGGTGATGGCCCCTTGCAGATCGCGCTGACCGCTGAAGGCGGACAGGCCGTGCTGACCATCGCCGACCACGGCACCGGCATCGCCGCCGCCGATGCCGAACGCGTGTTCGAGCGTTTCGCGCGCGGCGAAGGCGCACCCTCCGGCGGTGCAGGCCTTGGTCTGGCCATCGTCAAGCGGGTGGTCGACAGCCATGGCGGCCAGATCGATCTCAGCAATCGACCGCAGGGTGGCCTGGTCGCCACCATCCGCCTGCCACGGAGCAGCACATGATCCGCCTGTTCGTCGTTGTTGTTGCCCTGTTGCTGGCCGTGCCGGCACTCGCTGCACCGGGCGATGTACGCCGCTTCCCCGCCCAGGGCGCTGCCACCGCACAGCTGCGCATCCACGGCACCACCGATATCGAGGTCTTCGCCGAGGTCATCGCCGACTACCAGCGGCTGCATCCGGGCAGCGAGGTGGTGTACGAAGACATCATCACCCAGGACCTGTACGCGCGTTACCTGCGCGACCGCAGCGGGCCTGCGTCGCCGGACCTGCTGATCTCCAGCGGCATGGACCTGCAGACCAAGCTGGTCAACGACGGCCACGCGTTGCCACACCGCTCGCTGCAGACCCAGGCGCTGCCAGCGTGGGCGCAATGGCGTGGCGAGGCATTCGGCATCAGCTACGAACCGGTGGTGATGGTCTACAACACCCGCAGTCTGCCGGCGGCGAAAGCGCCGCACACGCGTCGACAGCTGCTGGACCTGCTGCGCGCGGAAGGGGCGCCGTTGCGCGGCAAGGTTGGCACCTACGATATCGAACGCAGCAGCGTGGGCTACCTGCTGGCGACCCAGGACGCCCAGCGCGGCAGCATCGCCGGTGCGTTGCTCGGTGCGCTGGGCGACAATGCGGTGGTGCGCGAGGAGCGTACCGGGGTGCTGCTGGACCAGGTGGCCAGCGGCCAGTTGTCGCTGGTCTACAACGTGCTGGGCTCGTATGCGCAGGCGCGTATCGATGCGGGCGCACCGCTGGCCATCGTCGAGCCGGAAGACTACACGCTGGTGGTGCTGCGTACGGCGGTGATTCCGCGTACCGGCGCGCACCCGCAGGAAGCGCGGCGTTTCCTCGACTACCTGCTGTCGCCGCGCGGCCAGCAGGTGCTCGCGCGGGAAGCGCGGCTGATGCCGATCGTGCGCAGCGATGCAGGCGGCGGGGATGCCCCTGGCCGCAGCCGTCGCCCGATCCAGCTCGGCCCCGGCCTGCTGGTCTACCTGGATGCGCTCAAGCGCCGCCAGTTCCTGGATGCATGGCGCAGCAGCGTGGAGCCGGCGGGGCGGTAGCGCCCGTACTGGTGCTCCGGTAGCGCCGGGCCATGCCCGGCGGAGGCAGTTCGCTGCCCGTACAATGGCCGCATGAGCGAATACACCATCCTGATCGCCGATGACCATCCGCTGCTGCGTTCGGCGGTGGTGCAGTCGTTGCGGCAGAGTCTGCCGCTGGCGCAGGTACGCGAGGTTGCCAGCGCCGAAGCACTGGCCACTTCGCTGGACGCACAGCCCGATGTGGATCTGGTGCTGCTGGACCTGACCATGCCGGGCGCACATGGATTCTCCGCGCTACTGCACGTGCGCGGTTCGCACCCGGACATTCCGGTGGTGATCCTGTCCTCCAACGACCACCCGCGGGTGATCCGCCGCGCGCAGCAGTTCGGCGCGGCGGGTTTCATTCCCAAGTCCGCGCCTGCCGAAACCATCGGTGAAGCGGTGGCAGCGGTGCTCGATGGTGGCCTGTGGTTCCCGGCGATGGCCGCTGAGCGTTCCGAGGCCGACGCGTTGCTGGCCAGCCGCCTGGCGCAGCTGACGCCGCAGCAGTTCCGGGTGCTGCTGTGCCTGGCCGACGGGCTGCTCAACAAGCAGATCGCCTATGAACTGGGCTTGGCCGAAAACACGGTGAAGGTGCACGTGACCGCCATCCTGAAGAAGCTCGAATGCCACAGCCGCACGCAGGCGGCAGTGCTGGTGAAGGCACTGGAGCCGGAAGGCGATGCGCGCGTTGGATTGGATGGCTGACCGAGACGGGACGTTGGCGCATGTACTGCGTCGTTGTGGATGCTGTTCCGCTTTCCTGATCAGTTCCCGCTGATCGAATTCAGTTCGGGATCGGTAGAGAACATGAATCTGTTCTCGTATCCCGCGCCGAGCTTCTCAGATACTTCGGTGTAGCTGTATGTGGGAGATGATCGGTCTGACGCCAGTCTGTGGCCCCATGCTTCGTGGTCGGCACTGCTTTGGGCGCGAGCGATACCAATGCATATGCTCAGGCCGCACGCCAGGCGATCAAGAACCCCGTCCTGACCCATTGCGCGCTCGAGAGATGATCGATAGTGCCTGGTCAGGTCCTGGGCATCAGGGCTGGATGCTGCGTCGATGGTCATACGGTCGATTGCATCAGAGCTGCTGCGGCTGGATCGCAAAAGGGTTTCAGCTGCTTGGTTCGAGATGCCCCCGTTTGCCATGAATCCGGATTCGACTTGAAGGTACTCGAATGTGCGTTCTCTACGATTGCTGGCCGAAGCTGAAACAGCTTCATTCGAAGACGTTCGGCCGGACCGGCCCGCTGGTTCGGGTAGGTCCGGATGAAAGTAATTGATGCCGCCTTCTTCTGTGGATCTCTGTTGATTGCGGTCTGCTGTTTGTGATTTGCCATCGACGCATCCGCTGCAGTACAGGCCGAGAAGCATTGCCGCGATCAGGCCGAAGTGTCTTGTAGATGCAGGGGGCACGGGACGAGGGAGCACGGTTGTTGCCTCTGGTCTGGCTGGCCGGTTGGCCCGGGCACGCAATTGTCTGATCTTCAGCAACGTTGGTAAGTAGGGCGATTGCTCGTTTGTTGTTCGGACTATGCCCATGCTTCGTCACGGGTACGTCGCTTCCCATCCTCCTCTCAAAGAGCGGATGGCAAGCGAAGGATGTCTGGCCATCAAGTGGCGGAGCACCCGCTCACGTCAGAGCGTGAACGCTCTGACGCGGGCCGACGGCCCTCGCTCAGGTGTGACTGGCTTACCCGCGATGCCGCAACAGCAGCTGCGTCATCAACGCCCGCAGCGCCGGCGGCCGCACGGGCTTGAGCAGGAAGCCCCAACCGTTCTCGGCAGCATGCACTTTCAGCGCATCATCGCGCTCAGCGGTCACCAGGATCACCGGTGGCCGCGCCTTCCACAGCGTGCACAGCGCTTCATACAGGTCCGGTCCGTGCCATTGCCCCATGCGTACGTCCAGCAGCAACAGCTGCGGCACGTTCAGCGCACTGGCGATTTCCAGTGCCCCCTGGGGGCCATCGGCAAGTTCCACATGGCAGCCCCAGCGTTCCAGCAGAGCACGGGTTGCCGCACAGACGTGGGGGTCATCATCGATGCTCCAGACCCGACATTCGCGCAGCGGGCTGTCATCGGACGGTTCGGTCGCGACGACCGGCGCCGTCGGCGGCGCAATCACCTCGTCGGCGCGCCCGAGTGCCACGCTCACCGCGAATACGCTGCCCTTGCCCAGCGCGGAACGCAGGCTGATGCGGTGGCCAAGCAGTCGACCGATGCGTTCAACGATGGCCAGGCCCAGGCCGGCGCCCCGTTCCTGCTCCACGCCGTCGTTCAGGCGACGGAATTCTTCGAAGATCTCGCCCTGCAGGCTTTCCGGAATACCTGGTCCCTGGTCATGCACCTCGATGCGCAGCTGGTCGCCTGCACGCCGGCAGCCGATCAGTACGCGGCCACGTGGCGTATAGCGCAGCGCATTGGACAGGAAGTTCTGCAGGATGCGCCGCAGCAGTGCTTCGTCGCTGACGATCACCGCACGGGTGTCCACCCAGTCCAGCTGCAGGCCGCGGCTCTGTGCGGCGATGCCGAACTCGCGCGCCAGCGTTTCCAGCAAAGGAGAAAGCGCGAATGCGCGCACCCGTACCTGCAACGACCCCGACTCCAGCCGTGAAATATCCAGCAGGCTGTTGAGGATGGCGTCCTGCGCGGCCAGTGCGGCGTCGATATGGTCGCTGGTCTGTTGCTGTTCGGGGTCGGTGAGCTTGCCGCGCAGCACCGACACGAACATGCGCGCGGCGTTCAGCGGCTGCAGCAGGTCGTGCACGGCCGAGGCGACGAAGCGGGTCTTGTAACGGTTGGCCTGCTCGGCTTCGCGGCGGGCTTCGTCCAGATCCTGGGTGCGTTCGGCCACGCGGTGTTCCAGCGCATCGGCCAGCGAGCGCAGTTCGCGCGCGGCGTTCTTGTAGCTGGTGATGTCGGCATAGCTGGTGACGAAGCCGCCGTCGGGCAGCGGGTTGCCGCGGATCTCCAGCACCGTGCCGTCGTCCTTCTCGCTCTCGCGCATGTGCGGGCGGCCACTGCGCAGGTGGGTCAGACGGCGTTCGATGGCCTCGTCGATCGGGCCGGGCCCCAAAAGGCCGCGACGTGCGTTGAAGCGGAACAGTTCCTCGATCGGGCGGCCCACCCGCACCAGCCCCGCCGGGAAGCGGAACAATTCCAGATAGCGTGAATTCCACGCGACCAGACGCTGTTCCTTGTCGATCACCACCACGCCCTGGGGCAGATGTTCGAGGCTGCGGCTCAAGCCAACGTCGGCATCGGTCGCGGCTTCCAGCAGGCCGTCCTGGGCGGTCCGCAGTTCCTGTGCATGCTGCTTGAGCAGGGTTTCCAGTTCACGCCGGCTGCGCTGGCGGTGCTTGGACAGACGACGCCGTTGCTGCACGAACAGCACCAGGAAACCCAGCGCCAGCCATGCGGCGGCGCCGGCCACTGCCGCGCCGCGGCCGGCGCTGATGGCCGCGCTTGCGTCGTGCAGCAGGTGCAGGCTCCAGTCTTCGTCGGGCAGCGCCAGCGTCTGCCACAGCATCGCCTGCGGCAGTGCCGGGTCGAGCAGGCGCACCATGCGGCCGCCATCGGCCAGCACGTCCTCGGTGCGCACGCGCAGCGGCTGCAGCGAGCGGTCGGCGTACTGCCGCGCCGCGCGCATCTCGCGGCGTTCCTCCGTGCCGAGCGGGCGCAGCAGGCGGTAGCGCCAGGCATCGCGGTTGGCCAGGAACACCACGTCGTGGTTGTCGCTGGTCAGCACCACATCCGGGCTGTTCAACCATTCCTGTTCCAGCGCCGACAGCTCGATCTTGATCACGATCACGCCGATGCGCTGGCTGTCGGCATCGAGGATGGCCTCGGACATGAAGTAGCCGGGCACGCCAGTGGTCATGCCGATGCCGTAGAAGCGACCACGACCATGGGCCAGCGCCTGCTGGTAGTACGGACGGTAGCTGTAATCCTCGCCGACGTTGCTGGTCGGCTGGTCCCAGTTGCTGGCGGCCACGGCCACGCCATCGCGGCCGACCAGGGTCAGTGTCGAGGTGCGGGTAACCTGATTGGCGCGCTGCAGTTTGAGGTTCAGGCGCTGCCGCTCGGCGGGCGAGGGCGGCACCTGCAGTGCGTGCAGCAGGTCCGGGTCCAGCGCCATCACCTGCGGCAGGGTGCCGAACCGGTCGATGCGCTGTTGCAGGCCCTGGCCATACAGCTGCAGCTGGCGCTGCACCTGCGCGCTTTCGGTGCCCAGCGCGCGACGCCAGGCATAGTGGCCTGCGGCGGCCGCGCACAGCACGGTGCCGGCCACCATCACCAGAACGGTCAGCAACTGCAGGCGGTGTCGGCTGAGCCAGTACATGGCGGCAGTCTACGCAGGGCCGGCGGGCGTGGCATGCACGCCCGCCGGGATCTGACGCGTGGAAGGGATCAGAAGTGCATCTGCGCGCGAAGTTCGAAGATCTCCGGGGTGCTGCGCGCACCCCGACGGCTGGCGTCGACCTTCACGTAGTTGGCCTGGAACTTGAAGTGGCTGGTCAGGTACCAGTTCGCGCCCAGGGTCAGGTCGTGCTGGCGGCCACCAAGGATGCTGCCGTCGTCCAGGTCCAGGCGGCTGTAGCGGGCCACCAGTTCCACCGCACCGTAGTCGTGCGCCGGCTTGATGTTGGCAACGGCGCCGGCGTTGTACGGGCGTGATTCGCCGGTCAGCACCCAGCTGGCCATCGCGTACTGGCCGTGGCCGGTGTAGTCGGGCTTGCCATCATTGCGGGTGACGGTGGCCTGCAGCGCTTCGGCCTGCAGCGAGAACGGACCGCGGATCCAGATGCCTTCCAGGCCGGTGCGGCGGATCTGGTCGGCGGTGACCAGGGCCCCCGAATCGACCAGGCGGATATCGGTCAGGCCGGCTTCCGGACGGGCCCGCAGGCGCGCGCTGGCTTCGTGGTGCACGTCGCGGCCATCGTGGTAACCGCGCGGATTTTCCTGCGAATAGGCCAGGCCGAGGTGGATCACATCGCCCGGTGCCTTCACCGGCGTCCACACCGCACGCACTGCCTGGGTGGTGCCGGGGTTGTCGCCCTGCAGGTCCTTGCCGCCATAGGCGCCGGCCTGCAGCAGGTACTGCGGACGCTCCAGCACCCATTCCACGCCGGTGCGGCGGCCTGCGTAGAACGCCTGCACGGGCAGCGCGGTTTCCAGGAAGCTGCCGGCGCGCGAGGAGGTGTTGGCATCCAGGCCGACCGGGGTCTTCATGTAGCCGAAGCGGAAGCGGCCGACATCGCGGCCGAAGAACGCCTTGCTCTCCAAGCGCACGAACACGTCCAGCCAGGTATCGGCCTGGAAATCGTAGTAGACCATCGCGTCGTACACGCCCTTCTTTTTCAGGGTCGCGCCGAACTCCTTGCGACGCACCGCATCGTCATCCTCGATGCCGCTGGCGGACGAGAAGTCGTTGTAGTCGTAGGCGATGTTGGCGGTAGCGGCCAGCTCGGTGCCGTCGCCGAAGGCGTACTTGGTCGGCCAGTTGTCGAAATCCGCAGCGGATGCGAAGGCGGGGAGGGCGGCCAGGGAAAGGGCCAGCAAGGTGGGAATCGGGCGCATGGGTGGTGCGGCTCTCTCGGATTGCGTGTGGACAGGACAACAACGGCCGCGATGGCCGGAACTTTCGCAATGACGCGCCCGGCCGTTCAGGTCGGGCCACCGGCGTCCCCGCGATCAGGGGTGCGGCGCCAGTGTAGGCAGCGCAGCCGCCTGAACCGGGGGGCTAGTACCAATAGGTTATCTGCGCTGGCGTGCCCGGCGCGTACAAAGGCGTCCATTGGTCGCACCCCTGCGCCTGCAGTCACGGGGCGTGCGGTCAGTTTCCACGGTAACGGTTCCCGTGCAGTTCCGGGACCGTACGTGCCTGAAAACGCCCCTTCCGGAGTCCGCCATGCACATCCCGACCGCTGCGCCGGTGCCAAGCAAGCCGTTGCCGCTCTACCGCCAACTGTATTTCCAGGTGATCGTGGCGATCGTCCTGGGTGCTGTCCTCGGCCACTACGAGCCGCTGCTCGGCGCGAAGATGAAGCCGCTCGGCGATGCCTTCATCAACCTGGTGAAGATGATCATCGCCCCGGTGATCTTCCTGACCATCGTCACCGGCATCGCCGGCATGACCCACCTGCGCACGGTGGGCCGGGTGTTCGCCAAGGCGATGGCGTATTTCCTGTTCTTCTCCACGCTGGCGCTGATCGTCGGCATGATCGTGGCGCACGTGGTGCAGCCCGGCGCCGGCATGAACATCAATCCGGCCGAGCTGGACCAGACCGCGGTGCACAGCTATGTCGAGAAGTCGCACGACCTGACACTGGTCGGCTTCCTGATGGACATCATCCCGAAGACGCTGATCAGCGCCTTCGTCGACGGCAACATCCTGCAGGTGCTGTTCGTGGCGGTGCTGTTCGGCATCGCGCTGGCCTCGGTGGGCGAGAAGGGCAAGCCGATCCAGAACTTCCTGGAAGCGCTGGTCGCGCCGGTGTTCAAGCTGGTGCACATCCTGATGAAGGCTGCGCCGATCGGTGCCTTCGGTGCCATCGCCTTCACCATCGGCAAGTACGGCGTCGGCTCGCTGGTCAACCTGGCCTGGCTGGTCGGCTCGTTCTACCTCACCGCGTTCCTGTTCGTTGCGGTGATCCTGGGCGTGGTCTGCCGCCTGTGTGGCTTCTCGGTGTTCAAGCTGGCCCGTTACCTGAAGGCCGAGCTGCTGCTGGTGCTGGGCACCTCGTCGTCGGAGTCGGCGCTGCCGTCGCTGATGGAGAAGATGGAACGTGCCGGCTGCAGCAAGTCGGTGGTCGGCCTGGTGGTCCCCACCGGTTACTCGTTCAACCTGGACGGCACCAACATCTACATGACCCTGGCCGCGCTGTTCATCGCCCAGGCCACCAACACCGAGCTGACCCTGGGCCACCAGATCGCGCTGCTGCTGGTGGCGATGCTCAGCTCCAAGGGCGCTGCCGGCGTCACCGGTGCCGGCTTCATCACCCTGGCCGCCACCCTGGCGGTGGTGCCGGAAGTGCCGGTGGCCGGCATGGCGCTGATCCTGGGCGTGGACCGCTTCATGAGCGAGTGCCGCTCGCTGACCAACTTCATCGGCAATGCGGTGGCCACGGTGGTGGTCTCGCGCTGGGAAGGTGCGCTGGACCGCGACCGCCTGAAGCTGGCGCTGGATGGTCGCGAAAGCGAACTGCCGCCGCCGGTCGATGCCGTGCCGCTGGCGATGACCGAGGCGCTGCCCGCCAAGGGCTGATCCGGGTGTGTGGTACTGCGGGGCCGGTCACGACAGTGGCACGGCCCCGCAGCGTTTCAAGGCGTCCCACGGCTGTCATCGCCAGCGCCGAAGCTGTGCTCTGGTAAGGTCGCATACGCCATGGAATTGTGCGGTCGCAGCATCGGTGCGACAGCATAGCGACAGGTCCGACCGCTCCAACGGGGGTATGATCCCCTGTCCCTTCTGCCCATTCATGTAACCCACATCGATGTCCAACGAAGATTTCAAACAGGCCGCCCTCGATTACCACCGGATGTCTCCGCCCGGCAAGATCAAGGTTTCCGCTACCAAGCCCATGCTGACCCAGCGCGACCTGTCGCTGGCGTATTCGCCGGGCGTGGCGTACGCCTGTGAAGCGATCAAGGCCGATCCGCAGCAGGCCAGCGAGCTGACCGCCCGCGGCAACCTGGTGGCGGTGATCTCCAACGGCACCGCGGTGCTGGGCCTGGGCAACATCGGCGCGCTGGCCGGCAAGCCGGTGATGGAAGGCAAGGGCGTGCTGTTCCAGAAGTTCGCCGGCATCGATGTGTTCGACATCGAAGTGGACGAGAACGACCCGGACAAGCTGGTCGACATCATCGCCTCGCTGGAGCCGACCTTTGGCGGCATCAACCTGGAAGACATCAAGGCACCGGAGTGCTTCATCGTCGAGCGCAAGCTGCGCGAGCGCATGAAGATCCCGGTGTTCCATGACGACCAGCACGGCACGGCGATCATCGTCGGTGCTGCGGTGCTGAACGCCATGGCGATCACCGGCAAGAAGATCGAAGAAGTGAAGCTGGCGACCACGGGCATGGGCGCGGCCGGCATTTCCTGCGTGAACATGCTGGTGCAGCTGGGCCTGAAGCCGGAGAACATCCTGGCCTTCGACCGCGAAGGCGTGATCCACACCGGCCGTACCGACCTGGACCCGGAAAAGCTGCGCTATGCGCGCGACACCGACAAGCGCACCCTGGCCGAGATCGTCGATGGCGCGGACATCTTCCTGGGCCTGTCGGCGCCGGGCATCCTGACCGCCGAGATGGTCAAGACGATGGCGCCGGACCCGGTGATCTTCGCCCTGGCCAACCCGACCCCGGAAATCATGCCGGAACTGGTGCGCGCTGCGCGTCCGGACGCGATCATCGGTACCGGCCGTTCGGACTACCCGAACCAGGTCAACAACGTGCTGTGCTTCCCGTACCTGTTCCGCGGTGCGCTGGACGTCGGTGCGACCGCGATCAACGAGGAAATGAAGATCGCCTGCGTACGCGCGATCGCCGCGCTGGCCCGCCGCGCCGCCACCGACATGGGTTCGGCCTATGGCGGTGAGACCCCCAGCTTCGGCCGCGAATACCTGATCCCGCGTCCGTTCGACCGTCGCCTGCTGGTGGAGCTGTCGGCCGCCGTGGCCCAGGCCGCAATGGATTCGGGCGTGGCCGCCCGTCCGATCGCCGACATGGAAGCCTACCGGCAGAAGCTGTCGCAGTTCGTCTACCGCACCAGCCTGATGATGAAGCCGGTCTATGATCGCGCGCGCAGCGACAAGCAGCGCGTGGTGTATGCCGAAGGCGAAGAAGAAGTGGTGCTGCAGGCGGTGCAGAACGTGGTCGACGACGGCCTGGCACATCCGATCCTGATCGGCCGCCCGGAAGTGATCGAATCGCGCATCGAGCGCCTCGGCCTGCGCCTGAAGATCGGCGAGAACATTGAAGTCACCAACATCAATGACGACCCGCGCTTCAACGAATACTGGCAGTACTACCACGGCCTGACCGGCCGTCGTGGCGTCACCGTGGCCGCCGCCAAGAACCTGATGCGTTCGCGCCCGACCCTGATCGCTGCGGTGATGGTGGCCCGTGGCGAAGCCGATGCGATGCTGACCGGCATCGTCGGCCGCTTCCACAAGAAGCTGGGCTATGTGCGCAGCGTGCTGCCGCTGGAATCGAAGGTCACCTCGACCTCGGCGATGACCGGCGTGATCAACCAGCAGGGTGTGTTCTTCTTCGTCGATACCCACGTGCAGGAAGACCCGACCGCAGAGCAGCTGTGCGAAGCGACCCTGCAGGCCGCGTACCGCATGAAGTTGTTCGGCGTCGAACCGAAGGTGGCACTGCTGTCGCACTCCAACTTCGGCAGCCACGATTCGAAGGATGCGCTGAAGATGCGCCAGGTGCGCGAGCTGCTGCTCAAGCGCAACCCGCGTCTGAACGTGGACGGCGAAATGCAGGGCGACACCGCATGGGATGAAGCCCTGCGCCAGAAGCTGCTGCCGGGCTCGACCCTGCAGGGCCGTGCCAACCTGTTCGTGCTGCCGAACCTGGAAGCGGCCAACATCGCCTACAACCTGGTGCGCGTGTTCACCGATGGCGTGGCGATCGGTCCGATCCTGATGGGCGTCAACAAGCCGGTGCACATCCTGACCACCAGCGCGACCTCGCGCCGGATCCTGAACATGACCGCGATCGCCGCGGTGGATGCGCAGATCCGCAAGCAGATCGAAGCGGAAAAGAAGGCATAAGCCTTCGTTCCGCTGCGATCTGCAGAAACGCGCCCCACGGGGCGCGTTTCTGTTTCCGCAACGCGGAAACCGGATCGGGTAGCGCCGGGCCATGCCCGGCGAGCGCGCAGCGCGGCGCGTCTTGTATTCCGCCGGGCACGGCCCGGCGCTACCGGAGAAGCAGTGCGGGAACGGTAGTGCCGGCCGCTGGCCGGCGAGCGCGCAGCGCGGCGCTTCCCGTGTTCCGCCGGGCATGGCCCGGCGCCACCGGAGAACTGCAGCCGCCCGGTAATCGCCCTGCAACCTTGCTGCGGCCCAATACGCCTACGCGGCCTGGCCGTGGGAAGGGACCGGACCGGCCTTCCCACCCTGGGCCCGACCAACTTTCCATGGGCGGAGCAGTGTCATGCGCAGTCGAGTGAGCAAGCGGTACTTCCAGCAGCTGTTCGCGCTGTACGCCGGCTTCGTGCAGTCGCGTTGAAGGCCGGGGCATCGCCCCGGCGACGTCGAGCCTACCGCCGCTTCGCGGGCGGCGGCGCAGGGGCCGGGGAGCGTAGCTTGGCGTACTCCGCCCACAGCGCCGGCAGGGTCTTGCCGGTGTGCTTCTGCCAAAGCGCCGGCGCATAGCGCCCGTCGCGCAGATCCTTGTCCAGTGCCAGCACCAGTCCCGGGTGCGCCGCTTCGGCCCACTTCAGGAAGGCGCCGGTTACCCGGTAGCCGCTTTCCACCGTCTGGCCCTGGCTCAGCTTGTCCGGCAACGCCCAGCCGGCAGCGGCGTTGTTCATGCCGTAGCGATCGCGGGCGTAGTCGGCAATGCCCTCCACCAGCCAGCCCGGCACGCGCTTGTCGCCATAGCTGGGGTAGCCCTGCACGATGTGCATCGCTTCGTGGGTGACCAGATCGATGTCATCCGGGTGCTGGACCAGCCAGCCCGGATTGATCGTGATCGTGCTGGCCTTGTCCTTGTCGCCGACGAAGGCGACGCCGTTGTACGCCGGATCGATCACGATGCGCACTTCGTTCGGCGCGGCCGGGCGGAAGTCCGCACGCTCGCGCAGGTAAGCAAAGTAGAACGTATCGATGATGCGCTTGCGCACCGGCGCGGCCAGCGCGCCGGTGGCATCCTGGTAGTACAGGGTCACCCCGTCACGGCTGACCTGGCCATCGAAGGCCTGGGTCTGCGGTTGTGCGTGGCTGAGGCTGGGAAATACAAGGGCGGCAAGAGCGAGGGGGAGCAAACGTAGGCGCATGGACGTCATTGTAGGGGGGAGGGCGCCAACAGTTCGATCTCGGCCAGCTGCAGGCGCCCCGGCGCAGCCAGGCGCAGACGGTACTCGGCGTAGCGTGAGGGCGAGGCGATACGGAACGGGCGGGTCTGCCGCGCCGAGGTGAAATCTTCGCCGCGTCGCTGGTCCAGCGTTACCCAGCGCCCGTTGCCGGCACGCGCTTCCAGCGTCCACTCACCGCCACGGATCGTGCCGTCACCGCTGGTCAGCGTGTACATCGTCGGTACGTCGTCGCCCACGTGGCTCAATGCGATGGTCACGCCACCGCCCAGCGGCACGGCCGTGTTGGCATCGTCGTCGATCAGCGCGGGCAGGGCACGGCCATCAGCCAGTGCCGCCTGCGCGCCATTGCCGAGCAGATCATGCAGCAGCTGCGGGCGCTGGCCACGGGCGGTCAGCGAGCGCGGTACATCATCCACGCCGCTGCCCCAGCGTGACGGCTGCGGGCCCATCACGAAGTCCAGGGTTGCACCCTTGGCGATCACTTCGTGCGGCACCCAGGTCTTGCTCCACGGCTTGCCGTTGATCTTCAGCGACTGCACGTACACGTTCTCCGGCGAATTCTGCGGTGCATTGACGGTCAACACCGCGCCGCCCTGCAGCTCGACGCGCGCATGCTGGAACGCCGGCGAACCAATCACGTACTCCGGCGCACCCATGCGCAGCGGATACAGGCCCAGCGAGGCCAGCACGTACCACGCCGAGGTCTCGCCGTTGTCCTCGTCGCCCGGATAGCCCTGGCCGATCTCGCTGCCGACATACAGCCGCGACAGGATCTCGCGCACATGCTGCTGGGTCTTCCACGGCTGTCCGGCATACAGGTACATCCACGGGATGTGGTGTGCCGGCTGGTTGCTGTGCGCGTACATGCCCATGCGTACGTCGCGCGCTTCGGTCATCTCATGGATGGTGCCGCCGTAGGAGCCGGCGAATGCGGCGTCGGCGGTTTCCGGGGTGGCGAAGAAGGTATCGAGCTTGGCGGCCAGCTTGTCGCGGCCACCGTACAGCGCGGCCAGGCCTTCGCCATCGTGCGCGGCGGTGAAGGCGAACGTCCAGCCATTGGATTCGGTGTAGTCGTGGCCCCACACGCGCGGGTCGTAGTCCTTGGCCTGCAGGCGCCAGCTTCCATCGGGCCTGCGGCCCTGGAAGAAGCCGGCGGCCGGATCGAACAACGTCGCGTAGCTGCCGGCGCGGTGACGGAAGTAGTCGGCCTCGGTGGCGTAGCGTTCGCGCGCGGACGGTGTGGTCGCGCGCTTGGCCAGGGCATCGGCCATGTTGGCGATGCCGAAATCATTGAGCGCACCTTCCATCGTCCACGACATGCCTTCATGCACGTCGGCGCTGGCATAGCCGCGGAACGTCGAACGCTCCATGCCCTTGCGGCCGACGTGGCGGTCCGGCGGCACCACGGTGGCGTTCTTCAGCGCTGCGGCGTAGGCCTCTTCCGGATCGAAGCCACCGATGCCCTTCAGCCACGCATCGGCGAAGGCGACGTCCGAGCTGGTGCCGACCATCAGGTCTGCGTAGCCCGGCGAGGACCAGCGCGCGACCCAGCCACCGGCGCGGTACTGTTCGATGAAACCCTGTACCAGCTGCCCGGCATCATCCGGGGTGAACAGCGCATACGCCGGCCAGGTGGTGCGGAACGTGTCCCAGAAGCCGTTGTTGACGAAGACCTTGCCGTCGCGCACCGGTGCGAAACTGCGCGTCGCGCTGCCGTGGGTGTTGTCATCGGCGGCGCTGGCCTGGCTGGCATAGCGCCACTCGGGCGCGGCGGCGGTGCCCGCATTCTCGTGGCCGGAATTGGGGTACAGGTACAGCCGGTACAGGCTGGAGTACAGCGTGGTCTTCTGGTCGTCACTGGCATTGCCGATGTCGAAACGGCCCAGGCGCGCATCCCACGCATCCTGTGCACGGCCTGCCACGCTTTCCAGCGTATCGGCGGCGGCGATTTCCAGCGCCAGGTTGTGCCGCGCCTGCTCGACGGAGATCAGCGAGGTGGCGATGCGCATCGTCACCCGGCGCTCGCTGCCCGCGTCGAACTTGATGTAGCCGGTCGGGCGGCCGGTGCCGATCTGGCCGCTGCTGCGCCACGGCTTGTCGAAGCTGGCGACCACGTACATGCGGGTAGCGCCGTTGGACAGGCCGCTGCGGGTATCGGTGTAGCCGGTCAACGTCTGCGTGGCGACATCGAGGGTGAGTCCGCCGCGGGCATCGACGTTGTCGAACAGCAGGTTGGCGTCGCCACCTTCGGGGAACTCGAAGCGGAACAGCGCGGCATGGTCGGTGGGGGCGATGGACGCGGCGATGCCGTTGTCGAAGCGCACGTCGTAGCGGTACGGGCGCGCGTTTTCCTGCGTGCGGTTGAAGGACAATGCCCGCTTGCTGCGATCAGCCTCAGGCACACCGCGCGTGGCGGAGGGCATCACCTGGAAGGTCTGGCGGTCGCCCATCCACGGGCTGGGCTGGTGGCTCAGCGCCAACGCCTGCAGCTGCGGCCGGTTCTTCGCATCGTTCTGCTCGTTCCAGCGGTACAGCCAGTTCAGGGCGCCGGCATCGGTCACCGGCGTCCAGAAGTTGAAACCGTGCGGTACCGCAGTGGCCGGGAAGTTGTTGCCGCGCGAGAAGGTGCCGTTGGCCTGGGTTCCGCGCGTGGTCAGTACCCAGTCGGAGACCCGCTGCGGCGCCTGCCGTGGCTGCTCGTCCAGGCGCACGTCGTCGATCCAGCCCGACGCCGGCGCGCCATTGGCGCTGGCCACCTCGAGCTCGATGGCCAGCACGCGGCGGCCCTTCAGCGCCGGCATGTCGCCCAGCCTGACCGCCTTGCGCGCCCACTGCTGCGGGTACAGCGTCTTCGAATCGCCCTGCGCCCGTGCGCCCAGCGCTACGCCGTGCTGGTCGCGCGCGCCGCTGGCGGAGACGCGGCTGCCATCGTCCAGCAGCAGGTCCAGCGAGACATAGGTGGAGGCCACGGTGTCCTTGCCGACGATCTCCGGCAGTACCAGCCAGGACAGCGTGGTGTCGGTGCCGATGGGCAGATCGGTCTTGAACAGTTCGCGGCGTGCCTGGCCGCCACTGGCGCTGTAGTGCAACGCATGCAGGCCGCTGTAGCCGACGTTGCGCTTGGCCGCGTACGGCGCGCCGGGGCCGCTGCCGACTTCGACGGACAAGGTGCCATCGGACCTGGCCGGCGCCGGTTCGCCCGGCTCGAAGGAGGTCTGCAGCCCTTGCGCCAGCACCGGCGTCGCAGTGGTCGCACAGGCCAGGGCCAGGGCGAGCGGAAGCAGGGCGCGGCGCGGATCGGACAGGGTCATGCAGGGTCTCCCGGTAGGGCAGGCGGCAGGCAGAACCCGCATCGGCGAACACCACGGACAGCATCGCCCCGTCCGCCGCAGGGCAGTCGGGAGGCGATGCAGGTCCGGTGGGGGGCGGGCCATGCGATCGGGTCAGGAATGGATCGCTGCCGATGCTGCAACAGCCGGCAGCGCCCTGACAAGTGCCATTTAGTTCGATCCAAATGCGGGAAATTCGAACGACGACCGATTCCGCGCGGAATTGACTGGCCTGCCTGGGATTTCCCGCCGATGGGGGCAGGGCGACGGCAGCGCGGGAGGGGCAGGGCGGTCGCACGTGGCTGCACCGGTGAAGGCTGCAAGCGGGCCGCCGCGCGCAGCGGCCACGCCGCGCACGGTGTTTGCCGGGCCCAGATGCTAGAATCGCAGGCCTCGCAATCCGTTCATCGACATCCGCCATGAGCCATACCGCCACCGCGCCCGCCAACGCCGAAAAGCGCTACACCGTGCACCGCAGCGATCTGCCGCTGAGCTGCCCGACCCCGGAAATGGCGCTGTGGAACTCGCATCCGCGCGTGTACCTGCCGATCGAAGACGAACCCAACGGGCAAGCGCAGTGTGCTTACTGCGGCGCCGTGTTCGTGCTGGCCGACTGAACGGCTGCCCCCTCGATGCGCCGATTGACCGTGGTGCAGTTGCTGCCGGCGCTGCACTCCGGCGGTGTCGAGCGCTCGACCCTTGAAATCGCCGCGGCCCTGGTCGCTGCCGGCCATCGCGCGCTGGTGGTGTCTGCTGGTGGTCGCCTGGTGCAGCCGCTGCTCGACAGCGGTGCCGAGCACCTGACCCTGGATATCGGCCGCAAGTCGCTGCTGACGCTGCGCCATCTGCCTACCCTGCGTCGCCTGTTCACCGAAGTGGGCGCCGACATCGTCCACGCCCGTTCGCGCCTGCCGGCGTGGCTGGGGCTGTACGCGATCCGCGCGATGCAGCCGGCGCAACGCCCGCATTGGGTGACTACCGTGCATGGGCTGAATTCGCCCAGCCGCTACAGCGCGGTGATGACCAGCGGCGAACGCGTGATCTGTGTGTCCAACAGCGTGCGCGACTACGTACACACCCATTACCCGACGGTGCCGCACGCCAGGCTGCAGGTGATCCCGCGTGGGGTGGATGTCAGCCAGTTCCCGCGTGTGGCACGCGCCGATCGACGGCCTCGGCTGGCGCTGGCGGCGGACTATCCATGGCTGGCCCAGGTCGATGGACCGCTGTTGCTGCTGCCCGGTCGCGGCACCCGGCTGAAAGGCCACGCCCACGCGCTGCAGCTGCTTGCCGATGTCCGTGCAGCAGGCGTGCCGGCACAGCTGTGGATGCTGGGCACCGACGAGCCTGGCCGGGAAGCCTATGTGGCAGAGCTGCGCAGGCAGGCAGACCTGCTTGGTGTGACCGGGGCCGTGCACATCAGCACGCCGACCGCGTGCATCGCCCAGGCCTACGCCGCCAGCGATCTGGTGCTGCAGCTGTCGGACAAGCCGGAAGCCTTCGGCCGCACCGTGGTCGAAGCGTTGTCGGTCGGCAGGCCGGTGCTGGGCTGGGACCACGGCGGCGTCGGCGAACTGCTGCAGCAACTGCAGCCCAGTGGCGCCGTGCCGCTGGGCAATGCGCGGCTGCTGGGTGAACGTGCGCTGGCCCTGCTGGCACAGCCACCGTCCTTGCCGACCCGCATCCCGTTTACCCTGCAGGCCATGCAGCGCGATACCCTCCGCCTTTATGCCGACCTCGCTGGCTGACGCCACGCCGCCCCTGCGCGATGAGCGCGCCGGCCGCTGGGCACCCTGGTGGGTGCTGGCCTACGTCGCGTTGTGGCCACTGCCAGGTATCGCCGAAACCGTGCTGGGCCTGGGGGCGTTGTATGCCGCCGCACGCATGGTCATCCGCCGGGTGCAGCATCGCCCTCATCTGCTGAGCCCGGCAGCGTGGGCACTGACATCGATTCTTTTCCTCGGCTACTGGTTGCCGCAGGCGTTCTCGGCCTTCGATGCCGTGGACCCGTCGGCGTCGTGGACCAAGGCTGCGGCCGGGCTGCGCTATCTGCCTTTCATGTGGCTGGTGGCGATCGCCGTGGCCACCCCGCAGCGGCGGCGCCTGACCCTGGGTGGATTGGCGGTGATCACCGGCCTGTGGACGCTCGATGCGCTGGTGCAGGCACTGGCAGGCACCAGTCCCTGGTTCTGGTCGCTGCAGCAGATCAAGCTGGCCATCAGCGGCCACGCGTTGTGCCCGGCCGAGGAAGCCGCGTTGGCGGATCGTCTCAGCGGCGCGCTGGGGCCGTGCAACCTGAAATTCGGCCTGGTGCTGGCTAGTCTTTCGCCGTTCCTGTTGTTGCCGGTGGCGCGCCGTTTCGGCAATGCGGGCTGGTTGCTGGCCGCTGCTGCGGTGGGCGTGGTGCTGTTGCTGGCCGGCTCGCGTGCCTCATGGATCACCTTCGGCCTGGTGGTCGCCTACAGCGGAGTGCGCCAACTGGGATGGAAGCGGCTGGGTCTGCTGGCACTGGCCGCTGTGCTCACGGCGGGCGTGTTGACGGCCAGCGTGCCGCAGCTGCGTGAGCGTGTGGCGCGCACGGCAATGGCCTGGGACGGTGGCGAGGACGGGGTCGAGCAGGCCCTGTCCGGCCGTACCCGCATCTGGAGTGCGGCAGCCTGCATGATCGAAGCACATCCGATCAATGGTGTCGGTGCACGTGGCTTCCGCGACGCCTATCCCCACTGCGTTGCCGATGAAGGACCGGCGGTGTGGGGCACGATGCCCGCGCTGCACGCCCATCAGATCGTGCTGGAGATCCTGGCCGAGACCGGTTCGCTGGGGCTGCTGCTGTGGCTGGCGGCGGTGGCACAGGCGTGGCGGGCATGGCGTTTCGCCCCGGCCCCGGCGCGCGAACGTGCACGCCCGGCCATGCTGGCCCTGGCGGTCACCGTGTTCCCGCTCAACACCCACCTGGCGTTCTACTCCGCGTTCTGGGGCGGCCTGACCGTCCTGCTCGCCGCGCTGTTCGTCGGCACGTTGCTGGTGCGCGAACCGGACGATCAGCCGGGCGCCGGGTAATCTCCGCATCCACGCATGGCGTGGATCTACTGGATTGTGCGGGGGTGGCTGGTCGTATCCACGCATGGCGTGGATCTACTTGCGTGTGCGGGTTGGGGCCTATCCACGCATGGCGTGGATCTACTTGCGTGTGCGGGTTGGGGCCTATCCACGCATGGCGTGGATCTACTGGATTGTGCGGGGTGGCTGGTCGTATCCACGCATGGCGTGGATCTCCGGGGACGTGTCTGGCGGGGGAGCAGTAGATCCACGCCATGCGTGGATGGGCTTTCCCATGAACATTGGCCGGTGTCGCGGCTTTTCCCGACCGTCCGCAGGGTGGTCCGCCAATGCAAGGATGACCGGGCAAACCGCAGTCTGTCCCCATGGCAAGCCCCAGACTCCGCTACGGTCGCTACTCCCGCACGGGAAATGTCTATTCCCTGACCACGACAACACAAGGCCGGGAGCCATTCTTCTCCGACGCAGGCAATGTCGCTGTGCTGGTGGACGCGCTGCGCTTCGTCGAACGCAGCGGCATCAGCCACAGCCTCGCCTGGGTGGTGATGCCCGACCACCTGCACTGGTTGATGGAGCTGCAGAAGGGAACGCTGGCCCAGTGCATGGCGTTGCTGAAATCACGCAGCAGCCGGCAGCTGAACCGGATATCGGGACGAAAAGGGCCGCTCTGGCAGCACGGCTATCACGACCATGCGGTGCGTACCGATGAATCCCTTCATGAGACGGCGATGTACATCCTGGGCAATCCGGTGCGGGCCGGATTGGCTGGTGGGCTGGGGGACTACCCTCACGCCTGGTGTCGTTGGCCGTTGTAGATTTCCGCATCCGAAGGAAGAGCATCCACGCATGGCGTGGATCTGCTGATCGGGATTCCCGGTAGATCCACGCCATGCGTGGATGAGCCATCCAAATCTCACGTCACTTGTAGAAATCGCTGCGCCCACCAGGCTGGCGCTTGAAGCGGCGATGGATCCACAGGTACTGGTCCGGTGCCTCGCGCACCATCTGCTCGATGGCCTGGTTGACCCGCGCGGTATCGGCTTCGACGTCCTCGCTGGGGAAATTCTCCAGTGCCGCGCCGATCTTCAGGAAGTACTTCCCGCCTTCGCGGCGATGGAAGTAGGGAATGACAGCACAACCGGTCATCCGCGCCAGCTGGTGGGTGGCGGTGATGGTGGAGGCGGTGTGGCCGAAGAACGGCACGAACACGGTGTCCTTGCCGCGCATGTCCTGGTCGGGGGCGTACCAGAGGAAGCCGCCCTTCTTCAGGTGGCGCACCGTCGCGCGGATGTCCTCGTTGGCGTACATCGCCTTGGCATAGCGCAGGCGGCCGAACTTCACCGCCCATTCGTACACCGGGTTCTTGTGCTTGCGGTACATGCCGGACAGGTCGACGTGGTCGCACAGCAGGCGGCCGCACATCTCCAGGGTCATGAAGTGGCCCGAGACCAGCAGCACGCCGCGGCCTTCGGCCTGCATCTGCTTGAGGTGCTCCAGCCCTTCGATGTGCACCTGCGGGCGGATGCTGTCGATGCTGCCCCACCAGGAACGCGCGCATTCGAAGATGCCCACACCCAGGGCGTCGAAGCTGTCGCGCACCAGGCGCTTGCGCCAGGCCTCGTCCTTCTCGGGGAAGCACAGCTTGAGGTTGACCTCGGCGGCATGGCGGCGGCTGCCGGCCAGGCGCCAGGCGATCGAGCCGACCCCGCGGCCCAGCACGCGCTGCAGCGTCCACGGCAGCCGGGCGATCCCGAAGGCAGTGAACATGACGGCAAACATCGGCCAGTTGCGTGGGTCACGCAGCGACGGACGGACGGCGGTGGTGGCATCGGACATGCTGCCATTCTACCAACCCGGCCGCGTGTCTTTCCCGGGGGGCTCCCGTATCCTTGCCGCATGCGTAAAGACCCTGTCGAATGGATCCTGCGTGGCCTGTACTCGGCCGTGCTGTACCTGCTGCTGCCGATCACCGTGTACCACCTGGTCTGGCGCGGCTTCCGGGTCCGTGAATACTTCCGGCGCTGGGATGAACGCTATGCGTCCTATCCGCAGCCCAGCGGCCAGCCCCGGGTCTGGCTGCATGCGGTCTCGGTGGGCGAGGTCAACGCCGCTGCGCCGCTGGTCAACGCGCTGCGCGCGCAGCGGCCGGACATCCGCTGGGTCATCACCACCATCACCCCGACCGGCTCGGAACGGGTGCGCGCGCTGTGGGGCGATGCGCTGGACCATGTGTACCTGCCGTACGACGTGCCGGGCAGCGTCAACCGCTTCCTGGGGCACTTCCAGCCCAGCCTGGCGCTGATCCTGGAAACCGAACTGTGGCCGAACATGCTGTTCGGCTGCCGCGACCGTCGCATTCCGGTGTACATCCTCAATGCGCGCCTGTCGGCCCGATCGCTGCGCGGCTACCGCGTGCTGGCGGCGTTGATCCGGCGCGCGCTGCGCACGGTCACCTGCGTGGCCGCACAGTCGCAGGATGACGCTGCGCGGTTCGTGCAGCTGGGCGCGGCGCCGGAACAGGTGCAGGCACTGGGCAACCTGAAGTTCGACATCGCCACGCCGGACGTGCAGCCCTTCATCGAACAGTTCCATGCCCATGTGCCGGCCACGCGCCCGGTGTGGATCGCGGCCAGCACGCATGATGGTGAAGAGCAGGCAGTGATCGACCTGCACCGCCGCCTGCGCCAGCAGCATCCAGACCTGCTGCTGCTGTGGGCGCCGCGGCATCCCGAGCGCTTCCCCAGGGTGGAGGCGCTGGCCCGCGAGCAGGGCTGGAACGTGTCGACGCGGCGCGCCCAGCAGTGGCCGGACGCGCGCAGCGATGTCTTCGTCATCGACACGCTGGGCGAGCTGATGCCGTTCTATGGCTGTGCCCAGGTAGCCTTCGTCGGTGGCAGCCTGCAGGCCATCGGCGGCCACAACCTGCTGGAACCGGCGGCGATGGGCACCGCAGCGGTGACCGGCCCGCACCTGCACAACTTCGCCGAGATCTCGCGGCGCATGCGCGAGGCCGGTGCACTGCTGATCGGCGAGGACGTGCAGGCGGTGGGTGATCTGCTGCTGCACCTGCTCGACGACGTGCAGGCGCGCGAAGACATGGCCCGCGCCGGTTGCACGCTGGTCAGCAATGGCCGCGGCGCGCTGCAACGGACGCTGCAGCTGGTGGCTCCGCATTTGCCGCCGCCGCTGGCCTGAGACCCGGCCTGTCGCCATCAGATGTTTCAGGGGCGCTTCGCCTGCGCTGTCGTGAACGCCTGCATCAAGTCTGCTTGATGATGTTGAATCTGTCGTAGTTGGACCGCTACCGCCGTCCACGGCGTGCAAGCTGTCACATCATCGTTCGTATGGCGCAGATTCCGATTCCGCCTGCCGCGTCAGGCTGCCAGCCTGTTGTCGACCACGCTTGGGCGGCATCAAGGGAGCTTTGAATGAGCGGCGAGAACGGAGACGCGCTGCACGCCAGCGCGAAGACCGGGAGGCTGGGCACCGACCATCTGCTGGTGGTGGCGCTGACCCTGCTGATGGGCGGCAGCGTTGTCGCCCTGGTCGGCCAGCACACGGCGGCACAGGCGGGCCCCGCCATAGTGCTCAGCCTGTTGCTGGCGGCGTTGGGCGCAGTACCGATGCTGTATTGCCTGCGCATGGCGATGCGGCGCGTGCCGGATGCTTCGGGTCTGCACGGCCTGCTCCGTGCCGCCTGGGGCAGGCTGCTTGCCGATGTACTGGTGATAGCCCTGCTGCTGGAACTGACGGCGACCCTCGCAGGGCTGGCGCAATCGACGGCGCGCCATCTGTACGCTGCTGCGGAGGTCATCGACGCCACTCCCGCGCAGTGGCTGCCCTTGCCGCTGGCGGCGGCGATCCTGGTGCTGCTGCTGGGAGCTGCCACTGCAGTGCTGCGGACGCCGCGCGCGCTGTTGCTGGCCAGTGCACTGTTGACGGTGAAGCTGGGCGTGGGCCTGCTGCTGTTGTTGCTGGCAGCACGCCATGTGCACTACGCGCATTGGATTCCGTGGCTGCCATCGGCTACCGCGCCCTATCGCTTCGGGCTGGGGGGCGTGCTGGCGGCGGGCGTGGCGTTGCTGGGTGTCCTGCTCGGTGCAGGCCTGCTGGCAGGGTTCTGCGGGCGGGTGCCGCGCCCTCGTGCGCAGGTTTCCAGAGCCGCCGGCGCAGCGGTGCTGATGGCGATGTTGTGGCTGATGGTATTGGCTGCGCTGCAGTCGGGCCTCGTCGAGTTTGCCGCGTTGGCCAGCACGCGGCCGCTGTCGGTGGCGTTGCAGGGTGTCCCGCAGCTGCAGTGGTTGCTGCCACTGTTGCCGTTGGCGGGCGGCGCGGGGCTGGCGGCCCTGCAGTTGGTACTGCTGCTGTTGGCCGCGCGGTTGGGGGGGGAAGTCTGGCCGCCGAAGTCCGGCGAAGTGGGCACCGGTGCGCCTCTGCTGCTGGCGCTGACCGTGCTGTCGGCGGCGTTGGCGCTGTCGCTGCCGGAGGGGTGGCTTCCACAGCTGCCGGGGCCCGCAGGTCTGCTGGTCCTGGCTGCCGTATGCCTGGGCGTTGCGCGCAGTCATTGGCGGGCGACGGATGCGGATGATCGGCGGCTGATGCCGATGGTGCTCGCCCCTATGGCGACCGCACTGTGCCTGTTGCCGGCAGTCACGTCGCGGCTGTTCGTACCGGTGCTGGTGGTGCTGGCGGTCGTGTTGGCAGGCGTCCTGTTGCGTCGGCGCGCCGGACGTTCGCGCTAGCGCCTCACACACCGCAGGCCATCTGCAATCCACAAAAAAAGCCACCCTCGCGGGTGGCTTCCTGGTCAGGCCGGTCGCGCCGACTCAGTTCGTGGTCGTCGCCGGGTTGCCCGCGTCCTGGGTCAGCAGGCGGTTGATGTCCTGCAGTTCGGCGACATCCAGGCCACCCACGGCTTGGCTCAGCAGCAGGCGGTTCTGCAGGAAGTTGTAGCGGGCCTGCGCGTAATCCAGCTGTGCGGAGAACAGGATGCGCTGGTTCTGGATCACGTCCAGCACGGTGCGGGTACCCACTTCCAGGCCAACCTGCGAGGCATCGTAGGCGCTCTGCGCGGAAACCACGGCCAAACGGCGCGCTTCCACTTCGCTGATGCCCTGCACCAGGGTCTGGTAGGCATTGCGGGTGTTGCGGTCCAGTGCGCGCTTCTGCTGCTCGAAACCGTCCTGGGCGATGTCACGCTGGGCCAGCGCCTGGCGTACGCCGGACTGGGTGGCGCCGCCGGAGAAGATCGGCACGCTCAGGGTCAGGCCGATGCTGTTGGTGCGTGCATCGGGGGAGAGCGAACCGGCACCGACGCTGTCGCCCCAGGTTGCGCTCTTGCCCCAGCTGCCGCCCAGCGACAGGGTCGGGTAGTGACCACCACGGGCGGCCTGCACGCTGGCTTCGGCGGCACCGACCTTCAGCTCCTGCGCCTTCAGCGCCGGATTCTGCGTGGTCGCCTGCTGCACCAGCTGGTCCAGGTTGCCGCGGTTGGCCGGCACTTCCGGACGGAAATCGGCCGGCAGGCCCTTCAGGTTCATCACCGGCTGGCCGGTCAGTTCGGTCAGGGCCTGGTAGTTGTCGGCCAGGGTGTTCTGCGCAACGATCGTGTTGGCGCGCGCCTGGTCGTACTGGGCGCGGGCCTCGTGCACGTCGGTGATCGGCGCCAGGCCCACTTCCAGGCGCTTGTCGGCGAAGTCGAACTGCTTTTTCGCGGCCGCTTCATTGGTCTGTGCGGCGTTCAGCGATTCGATCGCCACCAGCACGTTGAAGTAGGCCGCCGAGGTGCGCACGATCAGGTTGTCGTTGGCCGAGTCGAGGGTGAAGTCCGCCGCCTTGCTCAGCTCGCGCTGCGAACGCAGGTTGTTGATCTGGGTCCAGTTGAACAGCGTCTGGGTGCCATCAACGGTATAGCTGCGGCGCTTGCTGGTGAACGAGCCGGAATTGGCGTCAGCGTTCGGCTCGCTGCGCGTGCGGTTCAACTGCGCTGTACCGTTGATCTGCGGCAGCAGGGCAGCACGCGCCTGCACGGCGCCTTCCTTGTCATACAGCCGGGTGGATTCGGCGGCGGACAGCTGCGGGTCACCATTGCGCGCCATTTCATAGACCTGCAGCAGGTCGGCGGCATGGGCGGACAACGGCAGCAGGGCAGTGGCCAGCGCAACAGCGAGGGATCGGCGGATCATTGCGGCTTCCTTGGACTCAGAGGTGGAACTGGGGGGCCGGGGCGGCACCACGCAGGTAATCGATATCGGTCTCGAACAGCGACTCGGTGCTGCCATCGGCCTTCACCAGCAGTGCTTCCATTGCCGGCGAACGGCCCTGGATGACATACAGGCGACCACCCGGACGCAACCACGAAGCAAACTGTGACGGCACCACGTCGACGGCGCCAGTGACACAGATCACGTCGAAGCGGCGTTCCGTCTGCCAGGCCAGGCCATCGGCCACTTCCACGCGCACGTTGGTGCCCAGGCCGGTGGCATCCAGGCGGGCGCGCGCAGCAGCGGCCAGTTCCGGATCGATTTCCAGGCTCAGCACGTCGCGCGCCAGCGCGCCGATGCAGGCCGACAGGAAGCCGCTGCCGGTGCCGATTTCCAGCACTTCGTCACCCGGCTGCAGATCCAGTGCCTGCAGGGTACGGCCCTCGATGACCGGCTTCATCATCTTCTGGCCGTTGCCGATCGGCAGTTCGACATCGGCATAGGCCAGCGCCCGGTGCGCGTCGGCGACGAAGGCCTCGCGCGGCAGGCGGGCCAGGACGTCGAGCACCTTGATGTCCAGCACGTCCCAGGGACGGATCTGCTGTTCCACCATCAGTTCGCGGGCGTGGGCGTAATCAATCGTCATGAGGTTCAAATCCAGCGCAGTGGGCCGGCCATTTTACCGGTGCCGGGGGCCGGCGGCGCGCCCAGAGCATCAGCTGCAGGGTGGCCGGGGTCGCAGTGCCGGAAGTCATCGCGACCTCCGGTTCGTTCAGTTTTGGTTATCCAGCGTTCCCGGCCCCCCGCGGCGCGTAGGCGCGCAGGAAGAAATCCACGCTGGCGGCCACGTGTATCGCAGCATCGGTCTCGACGGGGGACAGTGGCATGCCGCACATCATATGCATGTGCACTTCGCCCTTCACCAGGGTCAGGAACTGCTGGCCGGCGATGTAGCAGTCGGGGATATCCAGTTCGCCGCGCTCGGCACGCGAACGCATGAAGTCGGCCAGTGCCTCGCAGGTGCGTTGCGGGCCCGCCTGCCAGAACAGTTCACGCAGGCGCTCGTCGGTCTCCGGCGCCATCATCATCCGCTGGATCGACAGGGCCGCGTCGGAGGTGATCATCTCGAAGAACGCCATGCCGATGCCCAGCAACTGGTCACGCAGAGGGCCTTCGACGTCGGCCACGAACAGCGCGTCGGGCAGCATCTCGATGCACTTGGACTGCACAGCTTCGGAGAACAGGGTCTCTTTGTCGCCGAAATGGCTGTAGACGGTCAGCTTCGATACGCCGGCCTGGGCAGCAATGCTGTCCATGCTCACGCCGCTGTAGCCCTGCTCGATGAACAGTGTCTTGGCTGCCTCGAGTATCGCCGCGCGCTTGCCCAGATCCTTGGGGCGCCCGGGACCGGCAGCCTTGGCAACGGGCTTGGCCGTCGGCTTTCGGGAAGTGGGAGAACTCATTCCGCTAATACTAGACCAAGCGGTTCGATATTTATACTATACCGGCTGGTTCACTAATGTCCGCGTTGCAACAGTATGTTGCCGGCGCGTTCCCCCCCGGATTTCTTTTCAGGTCCTGTACCTCATGAAAAACATGCGTTGGTTGGGCGTAGGCGTACTGGTCGTGGTGTTGGCAGCGTGCGGCAAGCAGGCCGCCGAGCCGGCGGCGGCCATCCCGGTGCTGGTGGTGCATCCCACCACGCAGGATGGACAGGCCGCGGCCGCCTACCCCGGCGAGGTGCGTGCCCGCCAGGAAAGCCCACTGTCGTTCCGGGTTGGCGGCAACCTGGTCAGGCGCCTCGTCGACGCAGGCGAGCGGGTGAAGAAGGGCCAGCTGCTGGCCGAGCTGGATGCGGCCGACTACGCCTCGCAGGCGGCGGCGTCGCAGGCGCAGCTGGCGGCGGCCGAAGCAGACCTGGTGCGCGCGCGCGATGACCAGAAGCGCTATGCCAAGCTGGCGGAAGACCAGCTGGTGAGCCGCTCGGCACTGGACCAGCAGACCGCTGCGTTCAAGGCCGCGCAGGGCCAGGCCAACGCGGCCCGGGCCAACCTCGCCGTGGCCCGCAACCAGGCTGAGTACGCGCAGCTGCGCGCACCCGCCGATGGGGTGATCGCCAGCCGCCAGGCCGAAGCCGGTCAGGTCGTGAGCGCGGGGCAGACGGTGTTCACCCTGGCCGCCGATGGTGGCCGTGAGGTGCTGATCGCGCTGCCGGAAAGCAGCATCCGCGACTACAAGGTCGGCCAGTCGGTACAGGTGGAACTGTGGAACCGTCCGGGCCAGCTGCTGCCGGGCACCCTGCGCGAGATCGCCCCGGCCGCCGATGCACAGGCGCGCACCTATGCCACGCGCGTGAGCCTGGCGCCGGAAGCACTGAGCGAAGTGGAACTGGGCCAGAGTGCGCGGGTGTTTGCCAGCGCCGGGCGCAGTGGTGCGTTGCAGCTGCCGCTGGCGGCTGTGCTGCGCGGCAGTGATGGCAAGGCCAGCGTGTGGGTGGTCAATCCGTCCAACGGTGCATTGAAGGCAACGCCGGTGCAGGTGGGTGCCTACGGCGCGCAGGCCGTGCCGGTCGTGTCCGGCGTGGGCGCGACGGACTGGGTGGTCGCTGCCGGCGGCCATCTGCTGCGCGAAGGCCAGGTGGTGACGCCGGTCGACCGCCAGAACCGCCCGGTGCTGGCACCGTCGGCCGCCAAGCCGGCGCCGGCCGCAGGCAAGGGGCACTGACCCGTGCGCCGCTTCAATCTCTCCGAATGGGCGCTGGGCAACCGTGCGCTGGTGTTGTTCGCGATGCTGGCGTTCGCCGTCATCGGTGCCTGGTCCTACAAGCACCTGGGCCAGTCTGAAGATCCGCCCTTCACCTTCAAGGCGATGGTGGTACGCACGATGTGGCCGGGCGCCACCGCCGAGCAGGTCTCGCGGCAGGTGACCGAGCCGATCGAGAAAGCGCTGATGAACACCGGCGAGTACGAATTCATCCGTTCGTACTCGCGGCCGGGCGAATCGCAGGTGATCTTCATGGCGCGCGACAGCCTGCGCTCCAAGCAGATTCCGGACCTGTGGTACCAGGTGCGCAAGCGCGTGGGCGATATCCGCGCGACGCTGCCGAGGGAGATCGTCGGGCCCTTCTACAACGATGAGTTCGGCGACACCTTCGGCAACATCTATGCGTTGACCGGCGAAGGCTTCGACTACGCGGTGATGCGCGACTATGCCGACCGCATCCAGTTGGAGCTGCAGCGCGTGCCCGACGTCGGCAAGATCGACCTGGTCGGCCTGCAGGACGAGAAGGTGTGGATCGAGTTGTCCAACACCAAGCTGGCCACGCTGGGCGTATCGCTGCAGCAGGTGCAGCAGGCGCTGGCCGACCAGAACGCGGTCAGCGCCACCAGCTTCTTCGAAACCCCGACCGACCGCGTGCAGCTGCGCGTGACCGGTCAGTTCGATTCGATCGAGGACATCCGCAGATTCCCGATCCAGGCCGGCGAACGCACGCTGCATCTGGGCGACATCGCCGAGGTCAAGCGTGGCTTTGCCGATCCGGCCTCGCCGAAGATGCGCTTCATGGGCCAGGATGCGATCGGCCTGGCGGTGGCGATGAAGGACGGCGGAGACATCCTCAAGCTCGGTGCCACCCTGGATGCCGAGTTCGAACGCCTGCAGAAGACCCTGCCGGCCGGCATGCAGCTGCGCAAGGTGTCCGACCAGCCGCATGCGGTGGAAGAGTCGGTGGGCGAGTTCGTGCAGGTGCTCACCGAAGCGGTGGTGATCGTGCTGCTGGTCAGCTTCTTCTCGCTGGGCCTGCGTACCGGCCTGGTGGTGGGCGTGACCATCCCGTTGGTGCTGGCGATGACCTTCTTCGTCATGCACTACTTCGATATCGGCCTGCACAAGATTTCGCTGGGTGCACTGGTGCTGGCACTGGGCCTGCTGGTGGACGATGCGATCATCGCGGTGGAGATGATGGCCACCAAGATGGAGCAGGGCTACGACCGCCTGCGCGCGGCCAGTTTCGCCTGGGAATCCACCGCCTTCCCGATGCTGACCGGTACCCTGATCACTGCCGCTGGCTTCCTGCCCATCGCCACGGCGGCATCCAGCACGGGTGAGTACACCCGTTCGCTGTTCCAGGTGGTGACCATCGCGCTGGTGGTGTCGTGGATCGCGGCAGTGCTGTTCATCCCGTACCTGGGCGACAAGATGCTGCCGGACCTGTTCAACCCGCAGCTGCCGAAGCCGGACAGCTTGGCCGGCCGCTGGCGCGCCAAGCGCCTGCAGTGGGCCGACCGGCATCCGTCACTCGCGCGCTGGATCGCACCGAAGGAGCATGCGCACGATCATGATCCGTACCAGCGGCCGTTCTACACGCGCTTCCGGGCGTTCCTGGATACCTGCCTGCGCCATCGCTGGTGGGTGATCGCTGCGACCATTGCACTGTTCATCGGTTCGTTGATGCTGTTCCGCTTCGTGCCACAGCAGTTCTTCCCCGACTCGACCCGGCCGGAACTGATGGTGGACATCGAGCTGGCCGAAGGTGCGTCGCTGGCCGCGACCCAGGCTCAGGCCGACAAGCTGGAGAAGCTGCTGAAGGGCCGCGAAGGCATCAGCAACTACGTGGCCTACGTCGGCACGGGTTCGCCGCGCTTCTACCTGCCGCTGGACCAGCAGCTGCCGGCCACCAACTTCGCCCAGTTCGTGGTGCTCACCGAAGACGCCAAGGCCCGCGAATCGACCCGCGATTGGATGCTGAAGGACGTGATCAGTCAGTTCCCGGATGTACAGATGCGGGTGACGCGCTTGGAGAACGGGCCGCCGGTCGGTTATCCGGTGCAGATGCGCGTGTCCGGCGAGCACATCGCGCAGGTGCAGGCGATCGCGCGCCAGGTCGAGGCCAAGGTGCGCGAGAACCCGCACGTGATGAACGTGAACCTGGACTGGAGCGAGCCGAGCAAGGTGGTGCGGCTGGTGATCGACCAGGACCGCGCCCGCGCGCTGGGCGTCAGCAGTGCCCAGGTCAGCCAGTTCCTCAGCAGCTCGTTGTCGGGCATGAGCGTGAGCACCTATCGCGAAGGCAACCGCCAGATCGAGATGCTGCTGCGTGGCCCGGACAACGAGCGCGCGCAGCTGGACCTGCTCGGCAGCCTGGCGATTCCGACCAGCAGTGGCACTGCGGTGACGCTGTCGCAGGTCGCGCGGCTGGAATACGCCTTCGAGGACGGCATCATCTGGCACCGCAACCGTCTGCCGACGGTGACCGTGCGTGCCGACATCAGCGATGGCATGCAGCCGCTGGACGTGGTGCAGCAGATCGTGCCGACCCTGGATGGCATCCGTGCCGACCTGCCCAGCGGCTACCTGCTGGAGACCGGCGGCTCGGTGGAGGATTCTGCGCGCGGGCAGAACTCGATCAAGGCCGGCATGCCGCTGTTCCTGATCGTGGTGGCCACGTTGCTGATGCTGCAGCTGCGCAGCTTCTCGCGTGCGGCGATGGTGCTGGTGACCGCTCCGCTGGGCATCATCGGCGCGACGCTGTTCCTGTTGCTGTTCCGCGCGCCGTTCGGCTTCGTGGCGCTGTTGGGCACCATCGCGCTGGCGGGCATGATCATGCGCAACTCGGTGATCCTGATCGACCAGATCCAGCAGGACATCGATGCCGGGCATGACCGCTGGCATTCGATCATCGATGCCACGGTGCGGCGTTTCCGCCCGATCGTGCTGACTGCGCTGGCGGCGGTGCTGGCGATGATCCCGCTGTCGCGCAGCGCTTTCTATGGCTCGATGGCGATCTCGATCATGGGTGGCCTGATTGTCGGTACGGTGCTGACGCTGGTGTTCCTGCCGGCGCTGTATGCGGCGTGGTTCCGGGTCAAGCCGGACGAATCCGGGGCGTGATGCCCCGGGTTTCCCGGCCACCGGGCTGAGCCCCCTCTGCGGTGGGTTCAGAAGCGGGATCGCTGGTCTGGGCCGGGTGGGTGGGCTGTTCGGGGGACGCCGCAAGTACGTCCTTGTAGGCTTGGCAGCCGCTTGCTCGTGTGCGCTGTCCTGCGCACACGGCAAGACCGGGGTTGGGCGTCCTGCCCAGCCCGCCCGAGGCATGCCTCGGGCCCATGCGGCTGACACCCCCGCCCAGCCCACCCACCCGGCCCCTGACAGTTTCCTGTGGCCTGCACCGCAGGAAGAAAAAGAAGAAGAGCGAAAAGCAACAGCAACAGCAACAGCCGCGTGCTGATGGTTGGGGTCGGATACACCTCATCCACGCATGGCGTGGATCCACCAACCGTCACCGGGAAATGATCGGAGGTGGGGAGGGGGCAGCTGGCGGGACCGTCCACGGCATGGATGCCGTGGCCGAGCCTACAGGGACGTACTTGCGGCGTGTCCCGCCAGCTGCCCCCTCCCCGCCAACCAAGCAACAACCCAGAGCCGCTCCGGCTTTTGCAGTTGTAGTTGCAGTCGCCTCTGCGGGCGCCGGGCAGCCGCCCGGCCGATCACCCTTGTAACTGCAGCTGCTCACGCAGCAGCGGCACCAGCCAATCCAGGAACACCTGCACACGTTGCGCGCGATGCTGCCGGTGCGGCAGCAACAGGGTCACCGGCAGCGGCTGCGCCGCGTACTGGGGCATCACTTCCAGCAGTGCACCGGTTTGCAGTTCGGCCTGCACGTCGTAGCGTGGAATCTGCAGCAGTCCCAACCCCGCGACGCAGCAGGCAATCGACGCCTCGGCGCTGTTCACCCGCACCCAGCCGGGCATCGGCAGCGTGCGCAGCTGGTCGCTGTCCTGCCATTCCCACGGCTCCACCCGCGCCGTGGTCGGCGACGCATAGTTCACCGCGCGGTGCTGCTGCAGGTCGGCAGGATGCTGCGGCACGCCGTGCGCATGCAGGTACGCCGGCGCGGCAACGTTGACGAAGTCCAGCTGGCCCAGCGTGCGGGCCACCAGGCTGGAGTCACCCAGCTGGCCCACCCTCAGCACCGCATCGCAGCCGTCCTCGATCAGATTCACCGCGCGATCGGTCATGCCCAGTTCCAGCTCGACCTGGGGGTGCCGTGCGAAGAAGTCCGGCAGGGCCGGGGCGATGATGCGGCGGCCGATCCGGCTGGGTACATCGATCTTCAACAGGCCACTCGGCTGTGCGTCGTCCTGGCGGAACAGCGACTCGGCATCTTCCATCTCGGCGATCAGGCGCAGGCAGCGCACGTAGAAGGTGTCGCCGTCGTGGGTGGTGGAAACCCTGCGGGTGGAGCGCTGCAGCAGGCGCGTGCCCAAGCGCTGCTCGAGTTCCGCCACAGCCGCTGAGACGGTGGAGCGGGGCAGGCCGAGCTGGTCGGCGGCGCGGGTGAAGCTGGTGCACTCCACCACCCGGGCAAAGATGCGGAAACGCTCGATCCGGTCCATTGTTCGCCCGCTTTGGAAAGTTAAGTCAATGTTGCGGTCTTTATCCGCAATTTCTGCACGATATCGTCGTCGGCACAGGGTTGCCAGCCCGGCAGCCTCTTCCCGAGACCGATGCCATGACCGACCACCGTATCCAGGGCAAGACCGTGCTGATCGCCGGCGGTGCCAAGAACCTAGGCGGGCTGATCGCCCGCGACTTCGCCGAACAGGGCGCCAAGGCCATCGTCATCCACTACAACAGCGCCGCCACCCAGGCCGATGCCGAGGCGACCGTTGCGGCGGTGCAGGCCGCAGGTGCCAAGGCCGTGGCGTTGCAGGCCGATCTGACCTCGGCCGCTGCGATGGAGCGGCTGTTCGCCGACGCGGTCGCCGCCGTCGGTCGCCCCGACATCGCCATCAACACCGTCGGCAAAGTGCTGAAGAAGCCGATGCTGGACATCAGCGAAGCGGAGTACGACCAGATGAGCGCGGTCAATGCGAAGACGGCCTTCTTCTTCCTCAAGGAGGCAGGACGCCATGTCAACGACGGCGGCCGCATCTGCACGCTGGTCACGTCGCTGCTGGGCGCGTTCACGCCGTTCTATTCCAGCTACGCGGGCACCAAGGCGCCGGTGGAACACTTCACCCGCGCGGCATCGAAGGAGTTTGGCGAACGTGGAATCTCGGTGACCGCGATCGGCCCCGGGCCGATGGATACGCCCTTCTTCTATCCGGCCGAGAGTGCCGATGCGCAGGCGTATCACAAGACCGCCGCGGCGCTGTCGGCATTCACCCGTACCGGCCTGACCGACATCGCCGACATCGTGCCGTGGATCCGCTTCCTGGTGACCGACGGTTGGTGGATGACCGGGCAGACCATCCTGGTCAATGGTGGTTACACCACAAAGTAGAGGCACGCGAGGCTTGGGTTCGTGCAGCAGCATCCACGCCATGCGTGGATGCTGCTGGCTTCCAATCAGGGCGTTCACGGGCACAATAGCGGGCTGTCCCGGGGCCGGAGCGCCTGCATGTTCCCTCGCACGATCCGCGCTTGCGTGCTGATGCTGGTTGCCTGCTGCGGTCATGCCGATGCAGAGCCGGCTCAGACCGAGGCCCTGCGCTTCCAGCAGAACCTGCTCGCCGTGCTCGAATGCCGTGCCAGTGCAGATACCCGGCAGACCGTCGCCAGCACCCTGCGGGCGGCACGCTACGGCGATCCGGCCGGTCGCCCGTTGCATCTGCGTGACTGGCATTTCGAGCAGGCCGGAGACGCCGACGCTGCTTCGGTGACGATCATCGATATGCCGGTGCCGTTGACCGCGCAGGGCGTCCGGACCCAGCGCGTTTTCGCAGGCGCGCAGGGGTTGTCCATTGCCATCGACGCTGCAGCGCGTGATCGTATCGTTGCACGCCACGGCCTGCAGCTGCAGTCGAGCACGCTGCGTGAACCCTTCCGGGTGTGGTCCGCACGATCGGTTGATGGCAACACGTCGGCCACGTCGATCATGGTGAGCAGCGATGGCGATGGCGACGGCTATCGGTTGGGATGTACTGCCGCAGCTGCCAGCACGCAGGGAACGTTGCCACTGGATCGGCAGCAGCGTGCAGATGCCAATGACCTTGCAGCGGCCATCGAGTGCCGTGCCGACGATGCGGCCCTGCGCCGCGTCGGGCGCTTGCTGCAGCAGATGATGGAACAGCCGCAGAGCGAATGGCCGGCAGAGGTGCACGCAGTGTCGGCACGCACGCATGCGATCAACGGCACGGTGCTTCCCGTCTTCCAGATCGAACTGCAGACGCCGCTGCAGATCCAGGGAATCACCACCGACAAGGTACTGGCCGCACCGGCCGGCCTGATCGCTGCAGACCTTGGCAGAATCAACGTCGCAAGCGTGTTGCTCGATGCCGGTCTGACAACGGCTCACCAGCAGGCCGGCGTGCAGGTCTGGCAACGCGAAGCGTCGCGCAGCGGCTTGCCTTCAGGCAGCATCCGAATCCATGAACGCGTGGTGGCCAGAGCTGACGACGGCACTGTCCTGACCGGATGCAGCAGCTCGCAGATGCGCGCGGCCGCGAGCGATCCGCAGAGCGCGAACATCCCGCACTGAGTGAGTCAGTGCGGGATGCGCAGAGAGAACGGGTACCGGACGCCGTCCGGTACCCCGATCACTCATCCCAGTTTGGCCAGCACCGCGTCGGTGGCCGTCGCCGTGCTCACCGCGTGGCCCTTGGCGGCCAGGTCTGCGGTGAAAACGCCATCGTCCAGCACCGCGTGCACTGCCGCTTCCACTGCTGCTGCTTCGTCTTCCAGCCGCAGCGAATGGCGCAGCAGCATCGCCGCGCTGAAGATCGTCGCGTACGGGTTGGCGATGCCCTTGCCGGCGATGTCCGGTGCCGAGCCGTGGATCGGCTCGTAGATGCCCACCGCACCCGGCTCGCCCAGCGATGCCGATGGCAGCAGGCCCAGCGAACCGGCCAGCATCGAAGCCTCATCGGTGAGGATGTCGCCGAACATGTTCTCGGTCACGATCACGTCGTACTCGCGCGGCTTGGCCAGCAGATGCATCGCCATCGAATCGACCAACTGGTGTTCCAGCGCGACGTCCGGGAATTCCTCGCGGCCGATGCGCGCGGCCACGTCGCGCCACAGGCGTGAGGTTTCCAGCACGTTGGCCTTGTCCACCGACGT
Source organism: Stenotrophomonas sp. SI-NJAU-1 (assembly GCF_020883215.1). Taxonomy (NCBI): domain Bacteria; kingdom Pseudomonadati; phylum Pseudomonadota; class Gammaproteobacteria; order Lysobacterales; family Lysobacteraceae; genus Stenotrophomonas; species Stenotrophomonas sp. SI-NJAU-1. The sequence goes on along the minus strand of NZ_CP086598.1, from coordinate 3,627,556 downwards.
GACCTTGCCGCGACGCTGCTGCGCCAGCCGGAAGGCACTGCGCAGCACACGCTCGATCTCGGCCACGGTATAGCGGCACAGATCGCTGGCGCTGTCGGCATCGCGGGTCTTGTCGCCGAAGTAGATGCCGCCGGTCAGCTCGCGCACCACCACGAAGTCCACGCCCTGCAGCAGCTCGGCCTTGATCGGCGAGGCGTGCAGCGCGGCTTCATGGGTGCGCACCGGACGCAGGTTGGCATACAGGCCCAGCGCCTTGCGGATCGCCAGCAGGCCCTGCTCCGGGCGCACCTTGGCGTTCGGGTCGGACCACTTCGGCCCGCCCACGGCGCCCAGCAGCACAGCGTTGGCCGCTTGGCAGGCGGCCAGGGTCGGCGCCGGCAGCGGTTCGCCGTGGCGGTCGATGGCGATGCCACCGATGTCGTGCTCGCTGAAGGTGAAGGTGTGGTTGAAGCGCTTGGCGACGGCGTTCAGAACGGCGACGGCGGCGGCGGCCACTTCCGGGCCGATGCCATCACCGGGCAGAACAACAATTTCAGCGTGCATGCTCACTCTCGTAACGTTCGATTTCAGGGACACGGCCCAACAGATACCCCAGTTGATCGACGCCTTCCAGCAGGCAGGTCTGCGAGAAGCCGTCCAACGGGAAAGAGTAGACGCGGCCATCGGGCGTGCGCAGCTCGCGCGCCGCAACGTCGATGGTCAGCTCATCGTCCGGGCGCTGCATCAGCAGCTGCACGTCGGCCTCGTCCAGTACGATCGGCAGCAGGCCGTTCTTCAGCGAATTGCCGCGGAAGATGTCGGCGATCTCGCTGCTGACGATGGCACGCAGGCCGAGATCGGTCAGTGCCCACGGCGCGTGTTCGCGCGATGAGCCGCAGCCGAAGTTGCGCCCGGCCAGCAGGATGCTGCGGCCGGCGTTGTGCGGTTGGTTGAAGGCGAAGTCCGCCACGGGCGAGCCATCGGCCTGCCAGCGCCAGTCGTTGAACGCATTGCGGCCCAGGCCAGCACGTTCGGTGGTGGACAGGAACCGCGCCGGAATGATCTGGTCGGTGTCGATGTTGGTCTGGCGCAGCACCACGCTGGCCGAGCTCAGGGTGCGGAAGCCGCTCATCAGGCCACCTCCTGGGCGAACAGCTCACGGGCATCGGCGACGTGGCCCTGCACCGCGGCCCAGGCAGCACTCATCGGCGAGGCCAGCAGCGTGCGAGAGCCCGGGCCCTGGCGGCCTTCGAAATTGCGGTTGCTGGTGCTGACCGCCAGTTGGCCGGGGGCGACCAGGTCGCCATTCATGGCGATGCACATCGAACAGCCCGGTTCCCGCCATTCGGCACCGGCCGCGCGCACGATCTCATGGATGCCTTCGGCCTCGGCCTGGCGCTTGACGATTTCAGAACCAGGCACCACCAGCATGCGCACGCGCTCGGCGACGCGACGGCCGCGCAGCACCTGTGCCACTTCGCGCATGTCGCTCAGCCGGCCATTGGTGCAGGAGCCGACGAACACCACGTCCACCGGCGTGCCGGCCAGCGTCTGTCCCGCCCGGAAGTGCATGTAATCCAGGCCCTTCTGCGCGGCGGCATCGTTGGCCGCCGGGATCGGCGCATCCACCGCGATGGCGGTGCCGGGGTGCGTGCCCCAGGTCAGGGTCGGGCGGATATCGGCGGCATCGATGTGCACCTCGCTGTCGAAGCGCGCGCCTTCATCGCTGCGCAGCTGCGTCCAGCGGGCAACGGCAGCGTCGAAGTCGGCGCCCTTGGGGCCACGTGGCGTATTGGCAACGAAGTCGAACGTCACCTGGTCGGGAGCGACCATGCCGGCGCGTGCACCGGCTTCGATGGACATGTTGCACAGGGTCATGCGCTGTTCCATGTCCATCGCTTCGATGGTGCTGCCGCGGAACTCGATCACGTGCCCGGTGCCACCATTGACGCCGATCACGCCGATGATGTGCAGGACCACGTCCTTGGCGCCGATGCCCGGCGCGAGCTTGCCATCGACGGTGATCGCCAGCGTCTTCGCCTTGCGCTGCAGCAGGCACTGCGTGGCCAGCACATGGCCGACTTCGCTGGTGCCGATGCCGAAGGCCAGCGACCCGAATGCGCCGTGGGTGGAGGTGTGGCTGTCGCCGCAGACAATGGTCATGCCCGGCTGGGTGAAGCCCTGTTCCGGTGCGATCACGTGGACGATGCCGCGGTTGTCCGAGGCCATGTCGAACAGTTCGATGCCGTGCTCGGCGCAGTTGCGTGCCAGCATCGCGACCTGTGCTTCGGAGGCGGCACTGGCATAGGGCAGCGTGCCGTCGGCGGTGGCCGGCAGGGTTGGCGTGGAATGGTCCATCGTGGCCTTGGTCCGATCCGGACGGCGCGGCCTCAGGCCACGCTCGCGCAGCTCGGTGAAGGCCTGCGGCGAGGTCACTTCATGGATCAGGTGCAGGTCGATGTACAGCACGGCGGGCGCGCTGTCGGTTTCTGGAACCACCACGTGGGCGTCCCACAGTTTGTCGTACAGGGTGCGGGGTGCGGAAGTCATGCGTTTGCCTGGCAGGAGTACGGAGTAACGGGCATCGAAGAGAAAGTAACAGGAGCGGGTCAGCGGCGCCGCGCGAGCACGCGCAGGCGCACGTAGTCGGCCAGCGGCTGGCCGGCGGCATTGCGCGGCAGGTCGGCCAGCAGGGCCGTGGCGGCATCGCGCACCGTGGCGCGCACCTCGGCCGGCAGGTCGTCCAGCAGTGGAGCGGCGAACACCCGCAGCCAGCCGGCAACGCCGGTCGGCAGCGCGGTCGGACGCGGCAGGCATTCGATCAGCTGCACCTGGAAGCCATGCTGGCGCAGGCGGTCTGCGTAGGCATCGGCGGTGGGGAAGTACCAGTGGAATGCGCTGGCGCCATGACCATGGGCCACGCGCGCGGCCTGCACGGCAGCAACGATCGTGGCCACGTTGCCATGGCCGCCGAACTCGGCGACGAAGCGGCCGCCGGGGCGCAGGGCGCGGCGCACGCCCTCCAGCACGCGATCCGGGTCGGGCATCCAATGCAGGGCTGCGTTGCTGAACACCGCATCGAACGCACCGTCGAAGGCCAGGGCGTGGCCATCCATCACCTGCGCATCGACGCCCCGCGCACGCGCGGCGATCACCATTTCCGGCGAGGCATCGACGCCCTGCATATGTGCGCCGCTGAGGGCCAGTTCGGTGGTGAGCACGCCATCGCCACAACCCAGGTCGAGAATGCGCTCGCCGGCACGCGCATCGAGCAGGCGCGCTACGGCGCCACCGAGGGTCGGCACGAAGCCGGCATCGATCGCATAGTCCTGGGCATTCCACTGCTGGCCAGCGCTGCTGGTGGTGGTTGCGGTGTCGAAGGCGCTCATCTCACTTTCCTCAGGCGGTGGCGGTGGCAGGTGATTCAGTACTGATGCCGGCGTTGGCCTGGCGCTGGCGCAGCAGGCGGTTGGCCACGTCCAGCCAGGCCAGCGCGGATGCTTCGATGATGTCCTTGCTGGTACCGGTGCCGTCGTACTCCACGCCCTCGTGGCGCACGCTCAGGTTGGCCTCGCCACGCGCATCGGCGCCGATGCCGACGCTGTGCACGTGGTAGCTGTCCAGCATCAGCTGCACGCCGGTGGCGGCCGACAACGCGCCGAACAGCGCATCGACCGGGCCGTCGCCCTGCGCGGTCTCGGCCACGCGGTTGCCGTCCGGGTCGGACAGTTCGACCAGCGCGTTGGCACGGCTGCCGACATCGCTGATGGTCATTGAAGCCAGACGGTAGCCCTGGGCATTGGAGCCGCCCTGCATCAGCGTCTGCAGGTCAGCGTCGGTGACAACACGCTGCTGCTCGCACAGCCCCTTGAACTGCTCGAACACCAGCTTCAGCTCGTCTTCTTCCAGCCAGAAGCCCAGTGCGCGCAGGCGTGCTTCGACGGCGGCGCGGCCACTGTGGCGGCCCAGCACCATCTGCGAATCTTCCCAGCCCACGTCCTCCGGACGCATGATTTCGTAGGTGCCGCGGTGGCGCAGCATGCCGTGCTGGTGGATGCCCGACTCATGGGCGAAGGCATTGGCACCCACGATGGCCTTGTTGCGCTGTACCGGCATGCCGACCAGGCGCTGCAGCAGCTGCGAGGTGCCGACGATGCGCGGGGTATCGATGGCGGTGTCCTGCTCGTAGAAAGCCTGGCGCACCTTCAGCACCATCGCGATCTCTTCCAGCGAGCAGTTGCCGGCGCGCTCACCGATGCCGTTGACGGTGCATTCGACCTGGCGCGCGCCGCCTTCGATGGCGGCCAGCGAGTTGGCCACCGCCAGGCCCAGATCGTTGTGGCAGTGGGCGCTGAAGATCACGTTGGCTGCGTTCGGCACATCGGCGACGCCAGCGATGACCTGCTGGAACATCGTGCGGATCTCTTCCGGCGTGGTGAAGCCGACGGTGTCGGGCAGGTTGATGGTGGTGGCGCCGGCAGCGATCGCCACGCGCGAGACCTCGATCAGGTAGTCCAGTTCGGTGCGGGTGGCGTCCTCGGCGGAGAACTCCACGTCATCGATGTAGGAGCGGGCCAGCGCTACGTGCCTGCGTACTGATTCCAGTACCTGCTCGCGGGTCATCCGCAGCTTGTGCTCACGGTGCAGCGGGCTGGTCGACAGGAACACATGCAGGCGCGGGTTGGCAGCGGCTTCCAGCGCACGCGCCGAGGTTTCGATGTCGGCCTGCAGGCAGCGCGACAGCACCGCCAAGCTCAGGCTCGGGCGGCGCAGTTCGCGGCCGATCAGGGCCATCGCTTCGCGGTCGGACTGCGAGCTGGCCGGGAAGCCGGTCTCGATGATGTCCACGCCCAGTTCGTCCAGCGCACGCGCCATCACCAGCTTCTGCGGCGGGCTCATGCTGCAGCCGGGGGACTGCTCGCCGTCACGCAGGGTGGTGTCGAAGATGCGGATGCGCGGGGTGGTAATTCGTTCGATGGTGGTCACAGGGAAATCTCCTCGACAGCGGGTGCGACGGCTTGCAGGGGGGAAGGGGAAGGCGTGGGAAAAGCGGTGGCGGTCGCCTTGCCGGGCGAGCGCGGGGTTTCTGCCCGGCGCCGGCGCGGCTTGCGTGGCGGGCGTGGACGGATGTCGGTGAGCAGGCCGGCGAGCACGCCGGCATCGATGTTGCCGCCGGAGACGACCGCGCACTTGCGGCGCCCGGCGACGCGACGGCCGGCAGCCAGTGCCAGCGCACCGGCGCCTTCGGCGATGATGTGTTCTTCCAGTGCCAGCCGCACCAGGGTCTCGCGCAGCTCGGCTTCGCGCACGATCACCACGTCGTCCAGCAACGAGGTACACAGGCGGCGGGTCAGGAAACCGGGGATCTTCACCCGCACGCCATCGGCCAGCGACGGCACGGGATTGATCTCGCGCACGTCGCCGCGGATCGCGCGGGCCATCGAATCGACCCCCTCGACCTGCGCGCCGACGATGCGCACGCCCTGCGACTTCAGCGCCAGGGCGACGCCGGATGCCAGGCCGCCACCGCCGATCGGTACGATCACCACGTCCGGCGCGTGTGCGGCCAGCTCGATGCCGACGGTGCCCTGGCCGGCGATGACATCGGCATCGTCGAAGGCGGACAGGAATCGGTAGCCGTGGCGCTGCGCCAGTTCGACGGCGAACGCATAGGCCTCGTCATAGCTGTTGCCGTGCTGGCGCACCGTTGCACCCCAATGGGCGACGCCAGCGATCTTGGTGGCCGGTGCGCCATGCGGCATCACGGTGATGGCCGGCACATCCAGGCGATAGGCGGCCCAGGCCACGCCCTGGGCGTGGTTGCCGGCCGAGGCGCAGATCACCGGCCGGGCATCGCCACGTTCGCGGGCGGCCAGCAGGGCATTCAGCGCGCCGCGCACCTTGTACGAGCCGGTGCGCTGCAGGTTTTCCAGCTTCAGCCAGGTGCCGAAGCGCTCGGCATGATGCAGCGGCGTAGGCGGCAGGAAGCGGCGCAGGCGGGCCTGCGCGGCCAGTACGTCGGCAACGGTTACGTCGCCGCCGTCGCTTTCCTTGCTGGTGTCAGCGGCCGGCATGGGCCACCAGCAGGGTGTTGCCGACCACCGCATGCGGGCACGGGCGGCGAAGAAGACGCCTCCGTACCGGCACCGTGTTGCATACGGTACGGGCGTTCATGCGGATGCTCCTTCCAGTGCGGTCATCTGCACCGAAACGCAGTCGTAGATCTTTTCCATCTGCCGGCACAGCGTTTCCGGCGGGCGCTGGCTGTCCACCACCAGTTGCAGGTGCCAACGGCCATCATCGGCGGCCACCGGCGCACCGGTGATCGCGCGCGGCGCGAAACCGCGGCGTTCGGCCATGCCGATCACGCGCAGCAGCGCGCCCTCGGCCGGTTGCAGCACCAGGTCAAGCCGGTATTGCATTGGGGATCTCCTGGCGTGCATGTGCAGGGTTGCTTTCCAGCATGGTGCTGTTGGCGGTATTGGGCGGTACCAGCGGCCACACGTTCGCGCGTGCATCGATGGCCACGTGCAGCAGGGCCGGGCCGGGTTCGGCCAGCAGCGCGGCCAGGCCACCTTCGACGTCATCACGTGCGTCGATGCGCGTGGCCGCGATGCCGAACACCTTGGCCAGGGCGACGAAGTCCGGGTTGTCGGACAGGTCGATCTCGCTGTAACGCTCGGCAAAGAACAGTTCCTGCCACTGCCGCACCATGCCCAGCGAACTGTTGTCCAGCAGGATGATCTTCACCGGCAGGCGGCAGCGGGCGATGGTCGCCAGCTCCTGCACGTTCATCATGAAGCTGCCATCGCCGGACACCAGCACCACCGTGCGCTCGGGGCAGGCGAACTGCGCGCCCATCGCCGCCGGCAGGCCGAAGCCCATCGTGCCCAGTGCGCCGCTGGTCAGGTGGTTGCGCGGATGAGTGAAGCGGCAGTGCTGCGCAACCCACATCTGGTGCTGGCCGACGTCGCAGGCGACCACCGTATCGGCCGGCGCCAGTTCGCTCAGGCGCTTCAGCAGCGCCGGGGCGTAGATGTGCTGGCCGGGTGCGTCGTAACGCGCGGCGAAGCGATCGCGATGCTGGGCGCAGCGCTTGCGCCATGCATCCTGGTGGGCCTTGGGGGAGGGGAAGGCCGCACGCAGGGCGCGGATGGCGTGGCCGACGTTGCCGGGCACGGCGACATCGGCGCTGCGCAGCTTGGAGATCTCGTACGCATCGGCATCGATGTGCACCACGCGGGCAAACGGTGCGAACTCGGCCAGCTTGCCGGTCGCCCGATCATCGAAGCGCGCACCCAGCACCAGCAGCAGATCGCTTTCCTGCACGGCCATGTTCGCCGCGCGGGTGCCGTGCATGCCCAGCATGCCCAGCGACTGCGGGTGCTGGGGAGGCAGCGCGCCCAGCCCACGCAGGGTCATCACGGTGGGGATGGCGCTGGCTTCGACGAATTCGCGCAGGTCCTGCACGGCATCGCCCAGGGCGATGCCACCACCGGCGTAGACCACCGGCTTCTCGGCCGCCGCCAGAGCCGCGATGGCCTCGGCGATGGCCGCGTCGGCGGGGGCCGGCGGCGGTTCCACATTGGCCGGCACATGCGCCGGCAGGTGGCTGGCATCGGCCAGCTGCACGTCCTTGGGCAGATCGATCAGCACCGGGCCGGGACGGCCTTCGCGGGCGATGCGGAAAGCATCGGCCACCACGCGCGGCAGGTCATCGACGCTGCGCACCAGCCAGCTGTGCTTGACGATCGGCATCGTCAGGCCGAACACGTCCAGTTCCTGGAACGCATCGGTGCCCAGCAGCGGCGTGGCGACCTGGCCGGTGATGCAGACCATCGGCACCGAATCGAGCATCGCATCGGCGATGCCGGTGACCAGGTTCGACGCGCCCGGCCCGGAGGTCGCCACGCAGACGCCGACCTGGCCACTGGCGCGCGCAAAGCCGTTGGCGGCCAGTGCCGCGCCCTGCTCATGGCGCACCAGGATGTGCTTCAGCGACGAATCCACCAGCGCGTCGTAGAACGGCATGATGGTGCCGCCCGGATAGCCGAACAGCGTACGGACACCCTCGGCCTCCAGCGCCTGGGTCAGCCAGCGCGCGCCGTTGGGCGGCGCGCTGCGGTGTGTGGGAGAGTTCATGGGGGAACCTTGCAGAGCGGGTGGGGGTGCCGCGTTGTTACGCGGCTTGACCTTGCAACCAGACCATCTTGGCGCGCAGTTCCTTGCCTACCTTCTCGATCGGGTGCTCCAGGTCGGCCTGCTTGAACTTGTTGTAGTTCGGCAGGCCCGCCTCGTACTCGGCCACCCAGTTCTTGGTGAAGGTGCCGTCCTGGATGTCCTTCAGCACTTCCTTCATGCGCGCCTTGGTACCGGCGTCGATCACCCGCGGGCCGCTGACGTAGTCGCCGTACTGCGCGGTCTCGGAGATGAACTCCAGCATCCGCGAGATGCCGCCTTCGTAGAACAGGTCGACGATCAGCTTCAGTTCGTGCAGCACTTCGTAGTAGGCGATTTCCGGCTGGTAACCGGCTTCCACCAGCGTCTCGAAGCCCGCCTGCACCAGTGCCGAAGCGCCGCCGCACAGCACCGCCTGCTCGCCGAACAGATCGGTTTCGGTTTCTTCCTTGAAGGTGGTCTGGATCAGGTTGGCGCGCGCACCACCCAGGCCGGCCGCATAGGCGAGCGCGTACTCGGCGGCCTTGCCGCTCTTGTCCTGGTAGACCGCCCAGATGCATGGCACACCGCGGCCGATTTCATATTCGCGACGGACCAGTGCACCCGGGCCCTTCGGTGCGACCAGCACGACGTCCAGGTCTTCGCGCGGCTTGATCATGTCGAAGTGCACGTTCAGACCATGCGCGAACAGCAGCACCGCGCCCTGCTTCATGTTCGACGCCAGCACGTCCTCGTACAGCTTCTTCTGCACCATGTCCGGGGTCAGTACCGCGACCAGGTCGGCATCCTTCACCGCATCGGCCGGTGCCTTCACGGTGAAGCCATCGGCCTGTGCCTTGACCTCGGTGGGGCCGCCCGGACGCAGGCCTACCACCACATCGAAGCCGGATTCACGCAGGTTCAGCGCGTGCGCGCGGCCCTGGCTGCCGTAGCCGATGACGGCGATCTTGGTCTGGGGCAGTTCGTTGGTGCTCATGGGGGAGGTTCCTTGCGGGTGGGAAGAAAAAAGACGGCCGGCAGTCGAAGCGACGTACCGGCCGGTCAGGGAAAAGTGGGGAGAGCAGCGCCGCGCATCGCACAGGTACTGCCACCACGAGAGTTCGTGGTGCAGCAGGTCCAGGTTGTGGAGGAGGCGGTGGTCATGGTGGTTGCGTCTGAAACCAGGTCCTGAAATGAAAAAACCCGCACCTGGGCGGGTGCGGGTTTTTGAAGAGTTCCGGTGTGTTTGTTGCTTACACGCTGGCTCGTCCCGCACCTGTTGGTTGGGTAATAAGTACGAGCACAAGAATCGAACGCAGCGAGGCGGCGCCGGTGTCGGCGGCTTCGATGTGGGTTCGCGGTGGTGTGTTGTGATGCAACATGTGATCGAGAAAAACACAGCCATTTCCGCCGTGTCAACCCTCGCAGCACTATTTCCGTCAGTTTCCGCTGCATGCAGTGCAATCGCTTGTGGCACAAGGATGGTTGCTGCTGAAAGTGTTTCGGTGAACCCGAATTCACTCTTTTCAACGGGTTTTTTGCGCGGATTCCGGCGATACCAGCTGCGCTCGCTGGGTCGTGCAGCGCCCCGTGTGCCGCGGGAGGTTCGGCGCGCATTGCGAGGCGTTCGTGGCAATGGCGCCCGTGGCTCCATGAGGCGCCCCATGACCTATGCCCGATGGCCCCCGGTCGCGGTAGCGGCGAAGATCGGGTCACCACCCCTTCCCTCGGAACCTGACCGTGTCCCGACGTCTTGCCCGTTCCCTGCTGGCAGCTGCCGTGCTGGCTGCCGTGCCCATGCTGTCCCAGGCCGCCGACCGCATTACCGGTCACACCTTCGCCACCCGTTCGGAGGTGATCGCCCCGCATGCGATGGCCGCCACCTCGCAGCCGCTGGCTACCCAGATCGCGCTGGACGTGATGAAGGCCGGTGGCTCGGCCGTCGATGCCGCCATTGCGGCCAACGCAGCGCTGGGGTTGATGGAGCCGACTGGCAATGGCGTCGGCGGCGACCTGTTCGCCATCGTGTGGGACCCGAAGACGCAGAAGCTCTACGGCTACAACGGCTCGGGCCGTTCGCCGAAGTCACTCACCCTGGCCGAGTTCCAGCGTCGTGGCCTGAAGGAGATCCCCGCGACCGGCCCGCTGCCGGTATCGGTTCCGGGCGCGGTTGATGGCTGGTTCGCGCTGCACGAGCGCTTCGGCCGCAAGCCGATGGCCGACAACCTGGCCCCGGCCATCCGCTACGCGCGCGACGGTCATCCCGTTGCCGAAGTGATTGCCTATTACTGGGATCGCTCGGTGCCGAAGCTGTCGCAGTATCCGGGTTTCAAGGAACAGTTCACGATCGATGGCCACGCGCCGCGCAAGGGCGAGATGTGGAAGAACCCCAACCTTGCCGACACCCTGCAGAAGATCGCCGACGGCGGCCGTGATGCCTTCTACAAGGGCGGCATCGCCCATACCATCGGCGATTACTTCAAGAAGAACGGCGGCTACCTGAGCTACCAGGACATGGCCGACCATCACGGCGAGTGGGTCGAGCCGGTCAGTAGCAACTACCGCGGCTACGACGTGTGGGAGCTGCCGCCCAACAGCCAGGGCATCGCCGCGCTGCAGATCCTCAACGTACTGGAAGGCTACGACTTCTCGAAGATTCCGTTCGGCTCACCCGAGCACGTGCATCTGTTCGTGGAAGCCAAGAAGCTGGCCTTCGCCGACCGTGCGCGCTTCTACGCCGACATGGCGTTCCAGCCCGCGCCGGTACAGAAGCTGATTTCCAAGGAGTACGCAGCGCAGCGTCGCGCGCTGATCTCGATGGGCAAGGCGCTGAAGGAAGTGCAGCCGGGTACGCCCAAGCAGCTGGAAGAGGGCGACACGATCTACATGACCGTGGCCGATGCCGACGGCATGATGGTGTCACTGATCCAGTCCAACTACCGCGGCATGGGCAGCGGCATGGCCCCGCCGGGGCTGGGCTTCATCCTGCAGGATCGCGGCGAGATGTTCGTGCTGCAGAAGAACCATCCCAACGGTTACGCACCGGGCAAGCGTCCCTTCCAGACCATCATTCCGGCCTTCATTACCAAGGGCGGCAAGCCTTATGCAAGTTTCGGCGTGATGGGCGGTGCGATGCAGCCGCAGGGGCACGCACAGATCGTGATGAACCTGGTGGACTTCGGCATGAACCTGCAGGAGGCCGGTGATGCCCCCCGCATCCAGCATGAGGGATCGACCGAACCGACCGGGCAGGCGACGGCGATGACCGATGGTGGCGAGGTCAATCTGGAAACCGGGTTCCCGTACGAGACGGTGCGGGCGCTGATGCGCAAGGGGCACCGGGTGGTGTTCGCCGATGGTCCGTATGGTGGTTATCAGGCGATCCTGCGTGATCCGGAAACGGGTGTGTACTACGGCGCGTCGGAGAGCCGCAAGGATGGGCAGGCGGCGGGGTATTGAGGTTTCCCGGCCACCGGGCTGAGCCCCCTCTGCGGTGGTGGCAGCAATGCTGTGGTTGGCCGGGTGGGTAGGTTGCCTGGGGGACGCCGCAAGTACGTCCTTGTAGGCTCGGGCGCGCCATCCATGGCGCTCACGCCCCCAGCCAACCTACCCACCCGGCCACGGACAGTTTCCTGTGGCCGCCACCGCAGTAAGAGAGAAAGAAGAAGATCAAAAGCAAAGGCAGCAGCAACAGCCGCGCGCTGTGTGTTGGGGTCGGATCCGTTTTCCTTTGGAAAACGGATCCGACCCCTCCTTGTTTTCCGATACACCTCATCCACGCATGGCGTGGATCCACCAACCGTCACCGGGAAATTGTCGGAGGCGGGGAGGGGGCCGATGGCGGGACCGTCCACGGCATGGATGCCGTGGCCGAGCCTACAGGGACGTACTTGCGGCGTGTCCCGCCATCGGCCCCCTCCCCGCCAGGCAAGCAGCAACCCAGAGCCGCCTTGGCTTCGGCCGTTGCCTTTGCCTGAAAAAAGCGGTGCAGCCGCAGGCTGCAAAACATCCTCAATCCTGATCCTGCGCGTGTGCCGCCTCCGCCTGGGTCTCTTCCTGCGCTGCCATCTCGCGTGCGATCCACGCATCGATCATGCGTCGCTGGCGCTGCGCCTGCCGCCGCTCGCGCGTGTATTCCTGGTCCAGCACCCGGTACAGCGACACCATCACCAGCACCATCAGCAGCGCGAACGGCAACGCGGCAATCGTGATCATGCCCTGCAGCGCATCCAGCCCGCCCGCCAGCAGCAATGCCGCCGCAATCAACGCTACCGCGATGCCCCACGCCAGCTTGCGCTTCAGCGGCGGATCCCCGGCTTCGTCGGTGGACATGCTGGCCAGTACCAGAACCGCCGAATCGGCCGAGGTCACGAAGAAGATCATCAACAGCACCAACGCCACCGCCGACAGCATCAGCGACGCCGGCAGGCTGTCGAACAGGGTGAACAGCACCGTCTCATAGCCATTGCCCAGTGCCTGCACAAGGTCGGCGTGGCCAAAGATCTGCGCCCACAATGCCGTTCCCCCGAACACGGCGAACCAGAAGAACCCGAGCAGGGTCGGTGCCAGCACCACGCCGATCACGAACTCGCGCACGCTGCGGCCGCGCGAGATGCGCGCGATGAAGGAACCCACGAACGGGGCCCACGAAATCCACCAGGCCCAGTAGAAGATCGTCCAGTCGGCCACCCACGTGCTGCCGGAGAACGGCGACATGCGCAGGCTCATGGTCACCAGCTGGTTGAGGTAGGAACCCAGCGTGGTGGTGAACGTATCGAAGATGAAGCCAGTCGGCCCCAGCACAAGTACGGTCGCGGCCAGCAATGCAGCCAGTGCCAGGTTGAAGTTGGACAGCCACTTCACGCCGCGCTCCACACCGCTGGCGGTCGAGGCCATGTACAGCACGAAGGCAATGGCGATGATGGTCATCTGCACCGGTACAGTCGCCTGCAGACCAAATACGCGCTCCACGCCTGCAGCGATCTGGATGGTGCCGAAGCCGAGCGTCGTCGCCACGCCGATCGCCGTGGCGACCACCGCCGCGATGTTGACGACACGGCCGATCCAGCCGCGATGGTGGCGGCCGATGATCGGCTGCAGCATATCGCTGACCAGCCCGCGTCCATTGCGGTTGAACTGGAACCAGGCCATCGCCAGGCCGATCAGTGCATAGATCGCCCACGGATGCAGGCCCCAGTGGAAGAACACGTAGCGCATGGCGGCACGCGCAGCGTCCATGCTCTGCGGTTCAATGCCTTCCGGTGGCTTGGTGAAGTGTGAGATCGGCTCGGCCGCGCCCCAGAACACCAGGCCGATGCCCATGCCGGCGGCGAACAGCATCGACATCCAGCTGGCGCGCGAAAATTCGGGTTCAGCGTCTTCGCCACCGATGCGCAGGTTGCCGAAGCGGCCGAAGGCCAGGTACATCAGGAATACCAGCGCCAGGAACACCACCAGCAGGTACAGCCAACCGACGCTGCGGATGACATCAGCCAGCGCCGCCTGCACGACGGTATTGAAGGGACCGGGCGCGAGGCCGGCCAGCAGCACCAGGGCAAGCACCAGTGCGATGGAAATGCGAAACACCATGAAGGAGCTTCTCCGATCAAGGGATTGAGGGGAGCGAGCGAAAGCTTGCAGGGAGTAGGCCGGCGGCAGTGTGCGCGCACCGGACAGGCACCGCGATGGCGGCAGGGAAAGCACCGCGTGCAACGGTGCGGCGCGCGTGCACGTTACTGAATGCGACGTCACGGTTCCGTTAACGCGGCTGCGGCAGATCTGCGCCCTGCGTGGATGGACGGCCAGGAGGTCGAGTGGTTTCTATGCTCTAATGCCCACCAAGAAGCGGGGGTACCGCGGCCTTGTGGCCACGGTTGAGATAGTCCCTTGGAACCTGATCCGGCTCATACCGGCGTAGGGAAGCTTTGCAATGCAGCCGTACCCGGAACCTGCCCAGGGAGCGCCTTGGTGCCGTCCGGGCGCGGGTGCAGTGCGCCGCCGCTTCGTCCCTGACCTTCCTGGACGATGCCCGATGAACGCACAGCTCTCCGCCCTGCAGCAACAGGCCCAGCAACTCTCCGAATCCGTGACCCGGCCCATTCCCGGCTCGCGCAAGATCCACGTGCCTGGCTCGCGCCCGGACCTGCAGGTGCCGATGCGCGAGATCGCGCTGACCCGCACGCCGACCGTGTTCGGCGGCGAAGAGAACGCACCGGTCACCGTCTACGACACCTCCGGCCCATACACCGATCCGGACGTGCGCATCGACCTGTCTGCGGGCCTGCCGGCACTGCGCCGTGGCTGGGTGGAGGAGCGCAACGACACCGAGCAGCTCGACGGCCTCAGCTCCTCGTTCGGCCGCGCGCGCGAACATGATCCGAAGCTGGACCCGGTGCGTTTTCCCGCGCGCAGCCTGCCACGTCGCGCGCGGGCCGGCGCCAACGTCACCCAGATGCACTATGCGCGCCGCGGCATCATCACCCCGGAAATGGAATTCGTGGCAATCCGCGAAAACCAGCGGCTGGAAGCGATCCGCGATGCCGCACTGCTGCAGCAGCATCCGGGCGAAGCATTCGGTGCGTCGATCCAGCAGATCATCACCCCGGAATTCGTGCGCGAGGAAATCGCCCGCGGCCGTGCGGTGCTGCCCAACAACATCAATCACCCGGAAAGCGAGCCGATGATCATCGGCCGCAACTTCCTGACCAAGATCAACGCCAACATCGGCAACAGCGCGGTGTCCTCGGGCATTGCCGAGGAAGTGGAAAAGCTGGTGTGGGCGATCCGCTGGGGCGGCGACACGGTGATGGACCTGTCCACCGGCAAGCACATCCATGAAACGCGCGAATGGATCATCCGCAATTCGCCGGTGGCGATCGGTACGGTGCCGATCTACCAGGCGCTGGAGAAGGTCGATGGCCGCGCCGAAGCGCTGACCTGGGAGATCTTCCGCGACACCCTGATCGAACAGGCAGAGCAGGGCGTGGACTACTTCACCATCCATGCCGGGGTACTGCTGCGCTATGTGCCACTCACCGCCAGGCGGGTTACCGGCATCGTCAGCCGCGGCGGTTCGATCATGGCCAAGTGGTGCCTGGCCCACCACAAGGAGAACTTCCTCTACACCCATTTCGAAGACATCTGCGAAATCATGAAGGCCTACGACGTGACCTTCTCGCTGGGTGATGGCCTGCGTCCTGGCTGCATCGCCGATGCCAACGATGCGGCGCAGTTCGGCGAGCTGGAGACGCTGGGCGAGTTGACGAAGATTGCGTGGAAGCACGACGTGCAGACCATGATCGAAGGCCCTGGCCATGTGCCGATGCAGCTGATCAAGGAAAACATGGACAAGCAGCTGCGCGAGTGCGGCGAGGCGCCGTTCTACACGCTCGGTCCGCTGACCACCGACATCGCGCCGGGCTATGACCACATCACCAGCGCGATCGGTGCGGCGATGATCGGCTGGTTCGGCACTGCCATGCTCTGCTACGTCACGCCGAAGGAGCATCTGGGCCTGCCCAACCGGCAGGATGTGCGCGACGGCATCATGGCCTATCGCATCGCCGCCCATGCTGCTGACCTGGCCAAGGGGCATCCGGGTGCGCAGGTGCGTGACAACGCGCTGAGCAAGGCGCGCTTCGAATTCCGCTGGGAAGACCAGTTCCACCTCGGCCTGGACCCGGAGAAGGCCAAGGAATTCCACGACGAGACCCTGCCCAGGGACGCGCACAAGCTGGCCCACTTCTGTTCGATGTGCGGCCCGCATTTCTGTTCGATGAAGATCACCCAGGACGTGCGCGAGTACGCCGAGAAGGGCATGCAGGAAAAGTCCGAGCAGTTCCGGGCGGCCGGCGCCGAGGTGTACCAGCAGGGCTGATCGCAGATGGGCGGTGCCGGGTCATGCCCGGCACCGCCCAGTCACCCAACTCACCGACATGCCGCTATCCTCGCCCCATCGTTCCCCGGGGACACGGAACCATGCCCATTGCCGTCACCACCCGCTGGCTGGCCATCGCCCGCCGTCATCCCTCTGCCTGGCTGCTCGGCGCACAGCTGCTGTCGGTACTGCTGTACCCGGCGTTGGACGAAACCGCTGCCGGGCGCGCGGCAGTAGGCGTATTCGGCATGGCCGTGCTCGGCCTGGCACTGTGGGTGGTGCAGCGCAGCCCGCTGGGGACATGGCTGGCGTTGGTGCTGGCCATCCCGGCGGTGGTGTTTTCCCTTTCGGCGGCCCTGCTCGACCGGCCTGCACTGGGCATCACTGCGCAGCTGCTGGAAAGCCTGCTGTATTTCTACACCGCCGGTGCGCTGATCGCTTACATGCTGCAGGACCACAAGGTGACGCGCGACGAGCTGTTCGCCGCCGGTGCCACGTTCACTCTGCTGGCATGGGCATTCGCTTTTACCTTCGCCGTATGTCAGCAGTGGTATCCGGGCAGTTTCCAGGGCGCCAGTGGCGGCGCGCAGCGCACATGGATGGAGCTGCTTTATCTGAGCTTCAGCTTATTGTCAGGGGTAGGTCTCAGCGACGTCGTGCCACTGCATCCGCAGGCCCGCGCGCTGGTAATGCTGGAGCAGTTTTCCGGCGTCATGTACGTAGCGCTGGTGGTTTCGCGGCTGGTTGGCCTGACCATGCTGAAACGCTTCTGAAAATGAACGCCAGATAAAAATATCGCGCCCAAAAGGGCGCGAATGATGATGCGTATTATGTGAATGC
This sequence comes from Stenotrophomonas sp. SI-NJAU-1, assembly GCF_020883215.1. Taxonomy (NCBI): domain Bacteria; kingdom Pseudomonadati; phylum Pseudomonadota; class Gammaproteobacteria; order Lysobacterales; family Lysobacteraceae; genus Stenotrophomonas; species Stenotrophomonas sp. SI-NJAU-1. Next base: position 3,610,704 of record NZ_CP086598.1, on the reverse strand, counting down.
GTCGGCGAGAGAGAGCCTGATGTCGACCACGCGATAGGCGAGGTAACTCGCATAGGCTAATATCCGGAGGCTTCGTTTTTTTTGCGGTATGCGCCGATGCTTTGTGCGGAATCTGGCTTCTTGCTGTGCCAAGGATGGGAAGGGATCGATGGTGAACAGTGTTTGCGGCCTGTTTCAGCCCCATAGCAACGAATGATCAACAGCGAAATCCAGTCGCCTGAATCCGACCGCGTCCGCGTCGGTGAGTGCATCGTTACTTTGTCCTCGCGTGAGGTCGAAGTCGCCGGTGCCCGCCGTACACGCCGTTTGACGCCCAAGTCGCTGGGCGTGCTGCGCGTGTTGATGCGGCAGCCGGGGCGCGTGGTGACCCGTGACGAGCTGTTCGCCGAAGTGTGGCCGGACACGCTGCCGACCAACGATGTGCTGACCCAGGCCGTGACCCAGCTGCGCAAGGCCTTCAGCGTCGACGACGACAACGGCCAGGCGTACATCGAAACCATCGCCAAGACCGGCTACCGCCTGCTTGTGCCGGTGCAGCCGCTGGCGGACCACGAGACCGATGCGATCGCCGTTGCAGAGGACTCGACCGCATCACAGCCGCCTGCGCCGGATGCCGTAGCTCCCGCCGGCGTGCCGGTGGTTGAACGCGGAAGCCGCCGCTGGCGCCGTCTGCGACGTCGCCTGCTGCTGGCACTGGGCGTGGTGATGCTGCTTGCGCTGGTGGTGTTGAGCGTACTGCTGCTGCGCCGCCCGGCGCCGGTGAATTCTCCGGTGGATGCGGCAGTGGAGAACGGCACGCGGGTGATCGGAAGCCCTGAGCGGCCGTATCGATTGATTACCGCAACGGCCGGTTTTGAGACCTATCCCACACTTTCTCCTGATGGATCGCAGGTCGCCTACGAAGGCGCCAACGACGATGGCACCGGCGGCAACGCCATCAAGGTGCAGACCTCCGGCAATGCCCCCGCGCGCCAGCTGCTATCGCCACCGGCAGGTGCCAGCGACCGCTTTCCGAACTGGTCGCCCGATGGCCGCGAAATCGCCTTCGCCCGCTTTGGTGCCGATGCCAGCTGCCAGGTGCTGATCGCCAGCGCCACCGGCGGCGCCGTGCGCCAGGCCACGCGCTGCGACGGTACCGAGCTGCTCAGTTTCGACTGGACGCCCGATGGTCGTGGCCTGGTCTTCGGCAGCATGGTTGGTCGCTATGCCCATCGCGGCATCCGCGTGCTCGATCTGGCCACCGGCCAATGGCGTGCGCTGGAGTACGCTGTCGACGAGGATGATTTCGACTACGCCCCGCGCTATTCCCCGGATGGCCGATGGCTGGTGTTTGTCCGCAACCCTCAGCTGGGCGACCTGTGGCGGATGCCTGCCAGCGGCGGCACGCCCGAGCAGTTGACCACCGAATCGGCCGAGCTGCGTGGTTGGGCATGGCTGGGCGACGGTCGGCATATCGTGTTCGGTCGCCGCGTGGACAGCGAAGCACGCCTGTACTACCTCGACGTCGAGCGCCGCACGCTGCGCGACGCCGGGCTCGACGATGCGCAGTGGCCGGCAGTGTCCCGCCGCGGCGACATGCTGGCGTTCGTGCATCGGCGCGCGCAGTTCGGGGTGTTCAGGATGCCCGCGCAGGGCGGTGCCGGTGAGCGCCTGTTCGCCTCCAGTGGCCGCGACGGGCAACCGATGGTGGCACCGGATGGGCGGCAACTGGTGTTCAGTTCCGATCGTTCCGGCAGCTTCGCCCTGTGGTGGGCCGACATGCAGCGGCCGGAATCGCTGCGGCCGATCGAGGGGCTGAAGCCCGAGGCACGGCAGGCGCCCGACTGGTCGGCCGACAGCCGGCATCTGCTGGTGGTGGGCCGCGATGAGCATGGCGAAGCGGTTGTCTACGAGATCGCACCGCGCGATGAACAACTGCATCGCCTTCCGGTTCCCGCCGAGCAGCCATTGCAGGCGTTGTACGGCGTAGACGCAGAGCAGCTGCTGGTGGTCGAACGTGATGCCGACCAGCACACCCGCTTGAGCCTGTTCGACCGCAGCGCGCAGCCATGGCGGCGGTTGGCCAGCCTGGAGGGTGTGTCGCAGGCGCGTTTCGACCGCAGTACCGGGCGGGTGCTGTTCACCCGGCTGGCAGCCGGTGGGCTGTGGTCGGTGGACGCGGCGTTGACCCCTGCCAGCGTGCAGCAGGTCAGTGAGGACCGGCCCAGCCGTTGGCGCTACCGGACCTGGACGGTGGCCGGCAACGGCAGCATCGACTACCTCGGCAGCAGTGCCAGCTGTGGCACGACCCTGGTCCGTATCCAGTCCGGACGCGAAGAAGCCGAGCGCTGCCTGGACGCCCAGCGGCTGAGCGCGGGCAATGGACTGAGCGCCAGTGCCGACGGAAACAGCCTGTACCTGGCCCTGGCCATCAGCGATGGTGCCGACATCGGGGTGATGAGGCTGCCCGAGCAACCGCCCGCGCTCTTCCCGGCATTCTCCAAATTATTGATCTTGAACGAGAAAGGGCCTTCGTAATTTCTTCGTGACGATCTCGCCGCGAATTCGTGGCGATCTCGGCAGTCTTTCCTGACGTGCTGCCACCTCATTTGGCAAAACGGAGGCCTGTACTTGGCAAATCCGTGGTGCCCCTATGCGTCAACTCTCGCTGGCTGATCGTGGCCAAACCGTATCCCTGGACAAGGCGATCGATGATGTCGCGCCGACCTGCATGGGGGTTGCCCGCCTCGGCAGCCTGCAGACCGCCGGCACCAGCTTCAGCGTCTGGATGCAGGTGCGCGGCACCTCATGGGTGGAAGCCAAGGAAGGGCGGTTCCGGCTTCGCCAGGGCGAGTGGATCGCGTTCGAGAAGGAGTCCAGGCCGCTGGTCCAGGCCGGACGCAACGGCTTGTGTGTGGGCATGAACCTGAACGTGGAAGCGCTGCGCGTGCTGACCGAAATGGCCGACTGCGGCCTGTACGCCGGTCGTGGCCAGATGAACCGCGCTGATGCGCGGGTGGCGCTGCGCCTGTGGCGTGACGCCCTCGCCAGCGGGCAGCCGGCGCAGGCACTGCGTCCGTTGCTGCTGCATCTGGCCGGTCTGCAGCGCAGCCTGGCCGACAACGTACAGCGTTGCCCCGGCCGCTCGCGCAGCCGCAAGCGCCAGGTGTTTGGTCGCATGCAGCGCGCGCGCCTGTATCTGGAAGGCAACAGCCACCGTGTGGTGCGCATCGGCGAACTGGCCGAGCTGACCAACTTCTCCAGCTGGTATCTCTCCAAGACGTTCCAGAGCCTGTACGAGGAAAGCCCGCAGTCGCTTTCGGCACGGTTGCGCCTCGAGCGCGCGGCCGATCTGCTGCGCGATACCGACATGATGGTCGGCGAAGTCGCTGCCGCCAGCGGTTTCGACAACTGCTGCAGCTTCGCGCGTGCCTTCCGCGCCCGCTACGGCCAGTCCGCCTCGCGCTTCCGCGAGAATGACGGACAGCTTCCGCCACACTCCGCAAAGTCTCCGGTTGTGTCGCGCAAATACAGCGCTGCAACGCAATCGTAACGTGCTACGGCGTTTTAACACGCTACTAACACGTACCTTGGAGAGATTGATGAACGTTCGTATTCCTGCAGTGCGGCTCGGCTTGTTGCCGGCCGGCATTGCGCTTGCCTTGGCACCGTCCTTCGCTTCGGCGCAGGACGCAGCTGCCGGCGGCACGACCGACCTGGACCGCATTTCGGTCACCGGTTCGCGCATCCGCCAGGCGAGCATGGAAACCGCGCAGCCGGTGATCGCGCTGCAGCGCGCCGACATTGAAAAGCAGGGCTTCACCAGCGTTGCCGACATCGTGCAGAACCTGTCGGCGACCGGTTCGCCGGCGATCAGCCGCGCCGATGCCCTGTCCTCGGGCGAAGAAGTCGGCGGCCAGTACGTCGACCTGCGCAACCTCGGCCCGCAGCGCACCCTGGTGCTGCTGGACGGCAAGCGCATGGGCGTCAGCTCCGGTGGCTACACCGATCTGGCCTCGATCCCGACCTCGATCGTCGAGCGCGTGGAAGTGCTGACCGACGGCGCATCGGCCATCTACGGCTCCGATGCCATTGCCGGCGTGGTCAACATCATCACCCGCAAGAACTTCGATGGCCTGGAAGCCAGCGTCTACCGCGGCCAGTACGGCCAGGGCGACGGCGACAAGGAGACCTACAACTTCGTCTACGGCATGACCAATGACCGTGGCTCGTTGACCCTGGGTGCAGAGTACAGCGACGAGAAGCCGGTGCTGGCCAAGGACCGCAGCTTCAGCGCCTACGCCAACGGCCCGCGTCATGCGTTCCCGACCGAAGACGATGCCAATGGCTGGTCGGCGATCACCGAGAAGGGCGTGCTGGTCACCGGCGGCAACAACTACGTCGTGAACCCGGGTGCCGATCCGACCGATTTCGCCAACTACCACGAGCTGACCAACGCCGACCTGTCCAACCCGTCGCAGCAGATGTATCTGTCGACCGGGATCAAGCGTCGCTCGGTGTTCGCCAACGGCCAGTACGATTTCACCGACAACATCCGCGGTACCGCCAACGTTCTGTACACCGAACGCGAGGCGCTGCAGCAGATTGCCGGTTACCCGTACCGTTCCAGCGCCTACGGCACCAAGCTGTCCAAGGACAGTGCGTTCAACCCGCTGGACCAGGATGTCGACTTCATGCGTCGCACCTGGGAAATGCCGCGCCAGACCAAGTCCGAGCTGAACACCTTCCGCTTCTCGGCAGGCCTGGAAGGCTCGTTCGAGTTCGGCGACAAGTACTTCGACTGGGATGTCGGTTACGTCTACAACCGTAACAAGGGCACCAAGACCGGCACCGGCAACCTGTTCATCCCGAACGTGAAGAATGCCGTCGGCCCGTCGTTCGTCGAGAACGGTGTTGCCTACTGTGGTGCCCAGGGCGCGGTCATCGCCGGTTGCACCCCGTGGAACCCGCTGCTGGGCTATGGCGTCGAAGGCGCTGGCTCGCTGTCCAACCCGGATCTGCAGAAGTACCTCTTCCTGCCGACCCACGACACCTCGCTGACCACCTCCAAGGTCTACAGCGCCAACCTGTCCGGCGCGCTGTTCACCCTGCCGGCGGGTGACCTGTCGTTCGCCGCTGGCTATGAGCACCGCGAAGAGGAAGCCGAGTACAACCCGGATGCCCTGCTGCAGTCGGGCCTGAGCACCGACCTGGCCGGTGCCTCCACCGCGGGTGGCTACAAGCTCAACGAGTTCTTCCTCGAGCTGAACGTGCCGATCCTGGCCGACCTGCCGTTCGCCAAGGAACTGTCGGTCGACATGGCTGGCCGTTACTCGGACTACAACACCTTCGGCAACACCTTCAACAGCAAGTTCGGCCTGAAGTGGAAGCCGATCGACGACCTGCTGGTGCGCGGTACCTACGCCACGGGCTTCCGTGCGCCGACGGTGGCCGATCTGTACGGCGGCACCTCGCAGACCTTCGACAAGTACACCGATCCGTGTGACACCCTGTTCGGTGCTGCGGTACGCAACCCGCAGGTTGCCGCGCGCTGCGCCGGCGCCGTCCCGGCCAACTTCCGCCAGGAAGCATCGGGCGGCATCGATGCCACCGGTCCGGGGTCGCAGTCCAACTACGCCTACCTGTCGGGTTCCAACGCCGAGCTGCTGCCGGAAACCTCCAAGACCTGGACGGTCGGCCTGGTCTACAGCCCGAACTTCGTCCAGGGCCTGGACATCAGCCTGGACTGGTGGAAGATCCGCATCGACAACGTGATCGCGGCCGAATCGGTGACCTCCATCCTCAACCAGTGCTACATCCTGGGCAACGCCAATGCGTGTGACCGTGTCACCCGCGATCCGGAGAATGGCTCGCAGGTGACCGACGTCACCCGCACGCTGATCAACGGCGGCTACCAGGAAACCGCCGGTTACGACCTGGGCATCAAGTACCGCCTGCCGGAGTTCTCCTTCGGCAACATCGTCATCGACTGGAAGACCACCTACGTCGATTACCTCGAGTACAAGCGTGACAACGAAGAGCAGACTGCCGTCGAGCAGCACACCGGCTGGGGCACTGGCGACTGGGGTGGCAACTTCCGCGTGCGCTCGAACCTGAACATCGATTGGAGCCTGGGCAACTTCGGTGTCAACTGGGGCATGCGTTACTACTCGGGCCTGAAGGAAGAGTGCTCCTACGACCGCACCGGCGGCGCCGAGTGCAACAACCCGGACTTCTCCTCGGCCTACACCCTGGCCATTCCGGTCCGCAACACCGGTTCGAACACCTTCCACGACCTGCAGGTGCGTTACAACACGCCGTGGAACGCCACCATCTCGGCGGGCGCCAACAACGTGTTCAACCACCAGGGGCCGATCATGTACAGCCAGCCGAACTCGAGCTTCTCGTACTACGGTGGCTTCGACATCGGTCGCTTCTACTACATGAAGTACACCCAGCGCTTCTGATCCATCGAAGCGTGACAGCAGAAAGAGGAGGGCGGGCCGCAAGGTCCGCCCTTCTTGTTTGTGCGGTCGGCCAACGCCGACATCCACGCCGCGCAGTGGTGCACATCCGATCACAATCGATTGCTCCACACCCGCGCCAACGCGCCTCTGGTCACCTCCAGTAGATCCACGCCATGCGTGGATGAATGCTCCGCACAACGAAAAAAGGCAGGCCACCTGGCCTGCCTTTCGTCCCATTCGTACCCGCCTGCCGCTGTGCCTCAGGCCTCGCTCGGCACCAGCCCCATCAGGCTGTTGGCGTGCTCGCGCCACTGCGGCAGCTTGTTCAGCACACCGGCGCGCTGCAGATACTCTTCATCCACCGGGTCACCGTTGACCAGCGCCAGTGCCACGTGCACTGCACCGGTCACCCAGAAGCTGCGTGTATTGGCGCGCTGCGGCTGCAGATGGAACGCCACCGCCTCGATGATCGGCATCGGCAGGCCCCACAGGCCCAGCAGATAGGCGCCGGCTTCGGCATGCCCGGGGCGATCATCATCGGCCGGCTCCGGCTCGCTGCGCTCGTTGCGTACGCCCGGCAGCAGCAGGCCGATGTCGGCCAGCAGGGCGGCGGTGGCACCGAGTTCGGCGCTGGAGTCGGGCAGCAGGCGTGCGGCCAATCGCGAGGCCATCAAGGCACGCTGCTGCAGCGAGTTGCGTTCGGCCCCGGACAAGGTAGGCGCGGAGAACACCTCACTGGCCAGCACCAGGTCACGCAGCGTGGCCAGGCCCAGCCGGGTCACGGCGGTGCGCAGGTCGGCAATGGTGCGGCCCTGGCTGAAGAACGCCGAATTGGAAAGCTGCAGCACCTTGGCCGCGATCGCCGGGTCGGCGGCGACCAGCTTGGCGACATCGGCGCTGTCGGCGTCGTCGTCATGTTCCAGTGCCTGGGTCAGGCTCAGGTACAGGTGCGGCGGCGAAGGCAGCTTCTCGATGCGGCCGATGGCATCGCGCAGGCGCGGGCTGTCCAGCACTTCGCGCAGCTCTTCCAGGCTGGTCAGCGCTTCCAGCAGTACTTCCGGTGCCAGCGGCAAGGGCAGGAAGCGATGGGCGACACCGATCAGGCGCGCCGGCGGCGGCCGGTTGCCATGCTGTGCATCGACCAGTGCGATGCGGATGGTCTCCGGGCGCAAGGTGCGGATCTGTCCCAGCAACGTGGTCGCGTTGAGATCAGGCAACTGCGGGCAGACGATCACCGCGTCCACGCCCTGGCTGGCAACCGCGGTCATCGCGGCATGGCCATCGGTGGCGGTCAACGGCTGCCAGTCTTCCCCAAGATCGGCAATGAATTCGGTCAGCTCAGCCGGCAGGCTGGCTGTATCCCCAACAAGCAGAATACGCACGACACATTCCCCTGGCTGTCTCGACGGTCGATGTCGATGACGTGTGAAGTGACGCAATTTACCTAATACGGCGGCAAAGGTGATGTGCCGCCGTCATGAAACGTGACCCGCATCGCTCCGACGCCGTGCGCCGGAGCAATGCTGTTCAGTCTCAGGCCTTGCTGTCGAGGTGGCGCTGGTGCGCCTCGATCAGGATCTGCTTGGCCTCGGCCGCGCCGCCCCAACCGTCCAGCTTGACCCACTTGCCCTTCTCCAGGTCCTTGTAGTGCTCGAAGAAGTGGCCGATGCGCTCCAGCCAGTGGCTGGACACCTGGGCGATGTCCTCGACGTGGGCATAGCCGCTGAAGATCTTCGACACCGGCACGGCCAGGATCTTCTCGTCGCTGCCTGCCTCATCGCTCATCTTCAGCACGCCGACCGGACGGCAGCGCACCACCGAACCCGGGACCAGCGGCAGCGGCAGCACCACCAGCACGTCGGCCGGATCGCCGTCGCCGCACAGGGTGCTCGGCACGTAGCCGTAGTTGCAGGGGTAGCGCATCGGGGTGGAAAGGATGCGGTCGACGAAGATCGCGCCGGTTTCCTTGTCCACTTCGTACTTCACCGGCTCGGAATCCTTCGGGATCTCGATGATGACGTTGATTTCTTCCGGCGGGTTCTTGCCGGGCGAGACGAGTTCCAGACCCATGGTGTGCTCCAGGTGGGGGATGTAGACGGATAGCTCTCCATTTTATGCCTTTGCCGGTCGCTGTGCAGGGTGGGGCGCCGACGGGCCGTCGCGGTAGCCGACGACCGGCCAGGACGGGGTTCCCCGATGGGGCCGGCCGGGCGACCGGGGCAGGCTGGAACCCTGAACCGAGGAGTCCTGCCATGAACTGGAACCGTTGGCACTGCGGAGTCCTGCTGTTGCTTGCCCCGCTGGCCGCGCTCGCGCGCGGGACGCATGTCGACCTGATCCACTACCCGACCCGGGAGGCCGGGTGGGACAGGGCCTACGCGCTTGAGGGAGCGCTTGCACAGGCATTCGACCGCGTGTGCGCCGATACCTTCTGCGAAGGCGATTACAGCAACTACCGGGTGATGGAGTTCCGCTGTGCAGTGCTGGCCCACCGGGGCACGGTGCAGCGGTGTGTCTGGGTGCTGGCGGCCAGCGAACTGGTGGTGCAGGGTGACACCGGCCAGGTGCAGGTCGACAACGGTCGCTGGACCTGCCCGGTGGAGATGCGGCCCGGGGTGCCGGTTGAAGCCTTCTTTGCCGCGCTGGAGGCGCCGGATGGGCTGATGGCACCGCTGCCCGGGCTCGATCATGGTCTGTTCGACGGGCTCGCCGATTGCCTGCGGGCGCAGGGGAGGGGCGCCTGATGCGCACGTTCCCGGGACGATGGCTGCTCTGCGGCCTGATGGTGGCTGGCGCTGCGCAGGCCGCGCCGACGTTCGTGGACGCCCGTGACCATCCCGATCCAGCGACTGGCCGGGAGCGGTTCCTGGCCGCCGAACGGATGCTGGTGCGCGGGTTCGATGATGTCTGTGGCGACACGTTCTGCGAGGGGCAGTACTACAACCTGTGGGCCATGCGCCTGCGCTGTTCGGTGGAGCGAGCGACAGGTGTGGTCGGCAGCTGCATCTGGACCTTCGCCGGCAGCGATACCTGGGTGCAGAAGGACGGCCGGATCGACATCGACCATGGCAGCTATGCATGTGTGCTGCCGCTGGCATCTGGAACCCCATTGGAGCAGCTCCTGCAGGTCTGGCAGGCGGGTTCCGGGCATGAGGCGATCCACGCGCCGTTGCCTGGTACGACCACGAGCGTCTATGACGGGCTGACAGACTGTCTTTGAAAGCTGGATCGGCGGGTGCCGGGCGTGATGCCGGCACTGCGCCGCGCCGCGCGTCTGGCCTCTCCCTGGCGGTAGCGAGTGACCCTATTCGAAAGCGGGTGCAGGCCGGGTGGGTGCGGACGCCGGGCCCGCACCGATGCCTGCGACCGGGTGCTTAGTGTCCCGCGTCCTTCACCGACGCTTCGTGCAGCGCTTCGTTCAGTTCGTCGACCACGGTGGTCCAAGCCGCGTCAGCCTGCAGCGACTCGGCCAGGAACTGGCGCTGGGCGTTGTTCCAGTACGGCGCATCGGCCACTTCCACTCCGGCCGCGAGCTGGTGGCCGGCGATGAACCGGGCAATGCCTTCGGCACTGGCATCCAGGCCCAGCTGCAGAAAAAGGTTGGTCATGCGCGGTTCGGTGGTGATCATCGGTGCGGGCTGGTGATGGAAAGGAACCGTATTATCAACGCAAGCACGGGCGGGGGAACTCCCGCATGATTCGTCTGGGCAGTGCCTGCCCTGGCACGGCCTGCGTCGGTCGATGCGCGCAGGCATCGACCGACGTGAGGAAAGGTGCGGCCGACGACCATCATGATGGCCATCAGCCGCACACCTGCTAAAGCAACGGCACCAGCAGCAGCGCCACGATGTTGATGATCTTGATCAGCGGGTTTATCGCCGGGCCGGCGGTGTCCTTGTACGGGTCACCCACGGTGTCGCCGGTCACCGCTGCCTTGTGCGCCTCGCTGCCCTTGCCGCCGAAGTGGCCATCCTCGATGTACTTCTTGGCGTTGTCCCAGGCACCGCCGCCGGTGGTCATCGAAATGGCCACGAACAGCCCGGTGACGATCGTGCCGATCAGCAGCCCGCCCAGCGCGCGTGGCCCCAGCAGCAGGCCGACCACCACCGGCACGGCCACCGGCAGCAGCGACGGCACGATCATTTCGCGGATCGCCGAGCGGGTCAGCATGTCCACCGCCTTGTCGTACTGCGGCTTGGCCGTGCCCTGCATGATGCCGGGGATCTCGCGGAACTGCCGCCGCACTTCCTCCACGACCGCGCCGGCCGCGCGACCGACGGCTTCCATTGCCATCGCGCCGAACAGGTAGGGAATCAGGCCGCCGATCAGCAGGCCGATGATCACGGTGTGGTCGCTGAGGTCGAAGCGGAACTCCTGGCCGGGATTGGCCGCCTGCAGGTTGTGCGTGTAGTCGGCGAACAACACCAGTGCGGCCAGTGCTGCCGAACCGATGGCATAGCCCTTGGTGACCGCCTTGGTGGTGTTGCCCACCGCATCGAGCGGATCGGTGATGTCGCGGATGTCCGAAGGCAGCTCGGCCATCTCGGCGATGCCACCGGCGTTGTCGGTGATCGGCCCGTAGGCATCGAGTGCGACAATCATGCCCGCCATTGACAGCATTGCAGTGGCGGCGATGGCGATGCCGTACAACCCGGCCAGTGCGTGCGCGCCCCAGATCGCCGCGCAGACGGCGATCACAGGTAGCGCGGTGGACTTCATCGAGATGCCGAGGCCGGCAATGATGTTGGTGCCGTGCCCGGTGGTCGAGGCCTGCGCCACATGCTGCACCGGCTTGTACTGGGTACCGGTGTAGTACTCGGTGATCCACACGATCAGGCCGGTCAATACCAAGCCGATCAGCGCACAGCCATACAGCGCCATCGGCCCGTGCACGTTGTCCGCCATCAGCCCCGTGGTGATCGGATAGAACGCGATCGCTGCCAGCACACCGGAGACGATCACGCCCTTGTACAGCGCGCCCATGATCGAGCCACCGGGCTTCACCTTCACAAACAGCGCGCCGATGATCGACGCGATGATCGAAACACCGCCCAGCACCAGCGGATACAGCACCGCATTGGCGCCGGCCTCGGCCAGCATCAGGCTGCCCAGCAGCATGGTGGCGATCACGGTGACCGCATAGGTTTCAAACAGGTCGGCGGCCATGCCGGCGCAGTCGCCCACGTTGTCGCCGACGTTGTCGGCGATCACCGCCGGGTTGCGCGGGTCGTCCTCGGGAATGCCTGCTTCGACTTTGCCGACAAGATCGGCGCCGACATCGGCACCCTTGGTGAAGATGCCGCCGCCCAGGCGCGCGAAGATCGAGATCAGCGATGAACCAAAGGCCAGGCCCACCAGCGCATGCAGTGCCTGTTCCATCGGCAGGCCCAGGCGCAGCAGCAGCGCGTAGTAGCCGGCCACGCCGAGCAGGCCCAGGCCGACCACCAGCATGCCGGTGATCGCACCGCCGCGGAAGGCCACGTCCATGGCCGCGCTGATGCCGTGGCGCGCTGCCTCCGCGGTGCGCACGTTGGCGCGTACCGACACGTTCATGCCGATGTAGCCCGCGGCACCGGACAGCACCGCACCGACCGCGAAGCCGATCGCGGTGTACCAGCTCAGGAAGACGCCGACCAGCACGAACAGCGCCACGCCGGCGATGCCGATGGTCAGGTACTGGCGGTTGAGGTAGGCACGCGCACCTTCCTGGATGGCCATGGCGATGGCGACCATGCGCTCATTGCCGGTGGGTTGGCGCAGGATCCAGCGCGCCGAGACGATTCCGTACAGGATCGCGAGAATGGCGCAGCCCAGCGCCAATGACAGCCCGTGACGTTCCAGCATTAGACCCCTCCGCAGAATGGATGGACAAGCATCCAGTGGCGATGAACGCACCACGAGGGGGACGACGGGCTGCAGCCTGGAACCAACCCGTACCGACCTTGGCGGTCGTCCGACGTATGGCGGTGTTCAGCATTCCCTGGTGCCAGCAGTATGCGTGCACCCGCGCCCGGATGGTAGCGCCAGGCCGCGCCCGGCGAGCGCAGCGGTTGCTGCACCGACGCGATATCCGTCGTTCCCATCGCCACCTTTGCACCCCGTTAAGCCAACCTCTGCAAGCCTGCGCGCAGTCCCGTCGGAGAATCCCCATGCGCCTGTCCCTGTTGATGCTTGCCGTTCTGGCCCCGGCCCTGCCTGCCTTCGCGGCGGAAGCACCGGAACTGCAGCGAGCGGTAGGTGCACCACAAGCAGTCGGCGCGGTGCACACGCTGCGGCAGATTCCCGAAGCCTGTGCCCGCCTGGAGGGCGCGTTCACCGGCCAGGCCGCAGAGCCCTATCGTTTCTCGGCGGTGCGCACCAGCGAGCAGTGCCAGCCGCGTGCCCGCTTTGTCGACTACGGCAAGGCGCAACCGAGCGCGGACAAGGGCTGGAAACTCAATGATGTGATCCGTGTTCCGAATGCCGCCTGCCCGGCGCAGCAGGCGGTGGTGCGTGTGTGGCGCCTGCCGGTGAACAACGCCCAGGCGCTGGATGGGCAGGGACAGTCGCGCATCTATCTGGAAGAAGCCAGGAAGCAGGCCGCCGCAGGCAAGATCCCGCAGGTGACGATGTTCGCCGCGCAGCTGCAGATGGAAGGCAAGGCGTGCAATTGAGGCCGAGCATCTGAGGCCGAGCATCCACGCATGGCGTGGATCTCCTGGATGGGAGACCTGGGTAGTGCCGGCCGCTGGCCGGCAACCGATGGATTACTCCGCCAGTTTCGCCCCACGCGCCACCAGCAGCTCGCGCAGCGCCGATCGATGGCAATGCGCCTCGTCCTCGCAATAGCAGCCCACCGCGATATCGCTGTGCTGCGACAGCGCTGCGAGCAGATCCAGCGCATGCGCCGCATCAGGGGCCTTCATCTCGGCCCTGTAGTGGCGGAAGAACGCATTCCAGTCGGCGGCGGTCTTTGCCTCGTGCGCCTGTTTCACCAGCGCGGCGCTGGGTGACAGTGCCGGGAACCACACGTCATACCAGTCCTGCCGGGCGAACTCGCTGCGCGGCACGCCGCGCGGCGGCCGCCGTACGGTGCCGATGCGCAGTCCCTCGCCGGGCAGGCGCGCACTGCCGAGACGAACCACATGCAGGGCCATGATGATCTCCAGGCGGGGCAATCCATCTTCCTGCGATGCACGTGCGACAGACGTGAACCGTGTGGGAAATGAAAAGGCCCGGATGCTTGCGCACCCGGGCCTTCGCCCATGCCGGCAGCGGTCAGTTGCCGCGGCAGTCCTTCAGCCACAACACACGGCCGATCTGGTCATAGCTGTCGACCACGCCGGTCAAGGTCACCTTTTCGCGCGGGCGCAGGGCCAGCGCATACGCGGCCTGGTTGGCGGCGAACGAACAGGAAATAGCCACTCGCTCATAGTCGATGCTGCCATCGCTGGGCAGGTCGAAGCTGGTGTTGTAGGTGCCGCCGCTGCGCAGCACCGTGGTGATGCGGCCGGTGATGGCGTAGGTCTTGCCCTTGTAGCGCGGCTCGACCGCAGCCGGATTGTCCTTGTTCTGGTTGCGCAGCTGGAAGCCGAAGCGATCAGCAGCGATGGTCACCACCGAAGCCTGCGGGGCGGTCCTGGCCGCCTGTTCGCCGGCCTTGCCCGGCTTGACCTGGTTGAGCAGCTTGCACATTTCATCGCGCACGCCGTCTGCCGAAGCAATGGCACCTTTGTTGACCTTCACCACCATGCCGACGGTGCCCTGGCCGCCTTCGGAGGTGGCGCTGATGATGATCGGAATCGGCTTGTGGGCCATGGTTTCCGGCTCTTCGATCAGCATGGAGCCGCCTTCCGCATCCTCGCTGAGAACATCCATGTTGGCGTTCTTGGCGATCACCCGCATCTGGCCGATGGCGCTGGCCACGGTGAGGTCAGGGTGGGTGACCGATGAGGTGAAGGTGGTGCCGACGAAGGGATTGCCCTTCTTCTGGAAGTTGCTTTCGCACGTCGCAGCGAAGGCCGGCGCAGCAGCGCCGCACAGCAGTGCAGTGATCAGGATCGGGTGCTTCATGGTTACAGTCCTTGTGAAATGGCAGCACGGGCCCGTGCCGTGCGGCCGGGCAGCGTCGAATCTGGCTTGCGGCGACCCCTTGTGCCCCGGGCCGGAGCCCGATTGTGGAGCGCTTCGGCTGCCGCCGCAATGCGCCCTGCGCTCCGCGCAGGGCGCAGGCGGGCTTCAGCCTTCGAACGCCGGCAGCTTCTGCTTCACCGCCACGTTCTTCAGCGTCACGTACTTCGGCAGGCCATCGGTGCCATACGGCAGCGGGGCTTCGCCCTTGATCAGCGGTGACAGGTAGGCGCGTGCCTTGGCGGTGATGCCGAATCCATCGCGACGGATGAAGCCGGCCGGCATCTTCTTCTCGTGGTTGGCGATCTTCGACAGCGGTGCCGCTTCGATCTTCCAGCGATACGGCGCATCGCTGCTGCGCACGATCACCGGCATCACCCCGTTCTGGCCCTTCAGCGCCAGCTGCACCGCGGCCTTGCCCACCGCCTGGGCCTGTTCCCAGTCGGTCTTGCTGGCCAGGTGGCGGGCCGATCGCTGCAGGTAGTCGGGCAGGGCCCAGTGCACCTTCAGCCCCAGCTGGTCCTTGACCCGCCCGGCCAGATGCGCGGCCACGCCGCCCAGCTGCGAATGGCCGAAGGAGTCCTTGCCGCCGCCGGCGTCGGCGACGAAGCGGCCATCGGCGGTGGCGATGCCTTCCGACGCCACCACCACGCAGTAGCCCACGCGCGCGACCACCGCCTTGACCTTGGCCAGGAACGCGGCCTCGTCATAGGCACGCTCGGGCAGCAGGATGATGTGCGGGGCGTCGTCCTCGCCGGTGCCGGCCAGGCCGGCGGCCGCGGCCAGCCAGCCGGCGTGGCGGCCCATCGCCTCGTAGATGAAGACGCGGGTGGAGGTCTCGGCCATCGCCGCCACATCCAACGCCGCTTCGCGCACGGACACGGCCGTGTACTTGGCCGCCGAGCCGAAGCCGGGACAGGTGTCGGTCACCGCCAGGTCGTTGTCGATGGTCTTGGGCACGCCGATGCAGGTCAGGTCGTAGCCGGAGCTTTTTGCCAGCTGCGACACCTTCAGCGCGGTATCGGCCGAGTCGTTGCCGCCGTTGTAGAGGAACCAGCGCACGTCATGGGCGCGCAGGACCTCCAGCAGGCGGTCGTAACGGGCACGGTCGGCCTCCAGCGATTTCAGCTTGACCCGGCACGAGCCGAACGCGCCGCCGGGGGTGTGGGCCAGGGCGCGGATGGCCGCAGCACTCTCCTTGCTGGTGTCGATCAGCTCCTCGCGCAGGGCGCCGAGGATGCCGTTGCGCGCAGCCAGGACCTTGATTCCCTTGGCGCGGGCCTGTTCGATCACCGCCGCGGCCGTGGCGTTGATGACGGCGGTGACGCCGCCGGACTGGGCGTAAAGGAGGGTGCCATTGCGCATGCTTCTACCTGTTCGGGGGAGGGGACATTGCAGGGACATTACCCGGATGCGCTAAAGTGGCGCTATTGCGGTGCAGCGATACCGGACCGTCCGGGGCGCGAACCTTCTTTATTTTCAACACGTTGGAGTCAGGTCAATGCGATTGGTTCTGTTGGGACCGCCCGGTTCGGGCAAGGGGACACAGGCGACGCGCCTGAAGGAAAAGCTCGAGATCGCCCACATTTCCACCGGCGACATGCTGCGCGCGGAAATCGCCGCCGGCTCGGAGCTGGGCAAGCAGGCCAGGTCGGTGATGGACGCCGGCAACCTGGTGTCCGATGAGATCCTGCTGGGCATGCTGAAGTCGCGCCTGGCCCAGGCCGATGTCGCCAAGGGCTTCATCCTTGACGGCTATCCGCGCAATGTGGCCCAGGCCAACGCGCTGGACGGCATGCTGGCCGAGATCGGCCAGCCGCTGGATGCGGTCGTGCAGCTGGACGTGGCCACCGAGCTGCTGGTCGAGCGCATCGCCGGTCGTGCGCAGGAGCAGGGCCGCGCCGACGACAATCCGGAATCGGTGCGCAAGCGCCTGCAGGTCTACACCGAGCAGACCGCTCCGGTGGTCGACTTCTACGCCGGCCGGGGCACCCTGGCCCGCGTCGATGGTGTTGGCGAACTGGACGAGATCGAAGCCCGCATCCTGGCGGCGATCAAGCGCTGACCCGCTTGGCCGGTCGATGCCGGCCACCGCAGGCACAAAAAAAAACAGGCCTGATCCGCGAGGATCAGGCCTGTTTCGTTTCATAGGTGCCAGCAAAGGGCTTGCTCAGGGCCCCCACAGCATGAGCTCCCTTGGGGATGGCCTCTTGGGGAGTAGGACCGGTTCGGGTACTGCGGCTGGCAGCCTGAATTGTGTCCGGGTTCACAGAACATCGCTATCAGGAATTCCCTGACATGCCGTTGGAGTTTTCTCACAGCAGCTGTAGGGGTTCTCTTACCCCTGTGCTGACAATGGCCCTATACGGCCGTGATCGGTCACAATCCCCGGTCATGAGCAGCGTACATATCCTTGCAATCGCCGGCACCTTCATGGGTGGCGTGGCCGCCCTGGCGCGGGAACTGGGCCATACGGTCAGTGGCAGCGACCAGGCCATCTATCCGCCGATGTCGACCCAGCTCGAGCAGCTGGGCATCACTCTGGACCAGGGCTACCGCGCCGACAGCGTGCCGAAGGGCACCGGGCAGGTGGTGATCGGCAACGCGCTGTCGCGCGGCAATCCTGCCGTCGAAGCGGTCCTGGATGCCGGCCAGCGCTACATTTCCGGCGCCCAGTGGCTGTCCGAGCAGGTGCTGCCGGGCCGGGACACCCTGGCCGTGGCCGGTACCCACGGCAAGACCACCACCACCACCATCCTGACCTGGCTGCTGGAGAATGCCGGTCGCTCCCCCGGTTTCCTGATCGGTGGCGTCGCCGAGGATTTCGGCGTGTCCGCCCGCTTGGGCCAGGGCCGCGAGTTCGTTGTCGAAGCCGACGAGTACGACACCGCGTTCTTCGACAAGCGCAGCAAGTTCGTGCACTACCGGCCGCTGGTGGCGATCCTCAACAACCTCGAATACGACCACGCCGACATTTTCCCCGATGTGGCGGCGATCCAGCGCCAGTTCCACCACCTGGTACGTACCGTGCCGGCGCGTGGCCGCCTGATCGTCAACGGCGAAGACGCGCACCTGGCCGAAGTGCTGGCGATGGGCTGCTGGACCCCGGTCGAACGCTTCGGCTTCGACCCCGCGCTGGAATGGCATGCCGAGCTGTTGGCCGCCGATGGCAGCGCGTTCCGCGTCCATCATCGCGGGCAGGCGCTTGGCGATGTGCACTGGTCGCTGCTGGGCCGGCACAATGTGCTCAATGGCCTGGCTGCACTGGCCGCTGCGCACGCAGTCGGTGTCGCGCCGGCCGAGGTGATCCCGGCGCTGGCGCGCTTCCGCAGCGTCAAGCGGCGCATGGAAGTGATCGGCAACCACGATGGCATCACCGTCTACGACGACTTCGCCCATCACCCGACCGCGATTGCGACCACCCTCGAAGGCCTGCGTGCCAGGGTCGGTGATGCCCGCATCGTGGTGGCGATGGAGCCGCGCAGCAATTCGATGCGGTTGGGCGCCCACGCACAGGCGCTGGCACCGTCGTTGGCACTCGCCGATGAGGTGGTGTTCCTGCACCGCCCGGAGCTGGCCTGGGATGCGGCAGCGGTGATCGCCGCGGTGCGCGGACAGGCGCATGCCGTGGCAGACACCGATGCGCTGTTGGCGCAGCTGCAGGCCGACGTGCGCAGCGGCGACCATGTGGTGTTCATGTCCAACGGCGGCTTCGACGGCGCGCCGCGCCGCTTCCTTGCAGGGCTGCAGGCACGATGAACAGCGAGGGTTCGCTGCCGCTGTTCCCGCTGCATACGACGCTGCTGCCGGGCGCGGCCATCGGCCTGCGTGTCTTCGAGCCACGCTACCTGGATCTGGTGCGCGAAACCGGCCGCAGCGGTGAAGGTTTCGGTGTCTGCCTGATCCTGGAAGGAAACGAAGTGGGAGCGCCGGCAACGCCGGCCGCCTTCGGCGTGCAGGTGAAGATCGAGGATTTCGATGTCGGCGCCGATGGCGTGCTGCAGCTGCGATTGCGCGGCACCCGTCGCTTCCACGTCGAGCGCACGCGCGTGCGCGACAACGGGCTGGTGGTTGCCGATGTGCGTTGGTGCGATGAGGATCCCGATGACGAACTGCGCCCGCAGCATGCGTTGCTGGCCACGGTACTGGACCACATCATCGAGCAGGCGGGCACGGCGTTCGCACCGGCCTCGCCAGCCTTGATGGACCAGGCCAGCTGGGTCAGCTGGCGGTTGGCCGAGCTTCTGCCGCTGAGCGAGCAGCAGCGCCTGCAGCTGCTGCAGCTGGACGACCCGCACCAGCGCCTGCAGCAGCTGCTGGGCTGGATGCCGTAAAAAACCGGCCGCCGTGCTCGCCGGGCATGGCCCGGCGTCGTCGGTGGCTGCCAGCCTTGGTTGGCGGCCTTTCCCGAAAGCGCCAACCAAGGGTGGCAACTACCAGAGCGGGACGGTAGCGCCGGGCCATGCCCGGCGGCTCCGTTACGGCGTGGCGGTCTTCAACCGCAGTACCGGCAGCCCGGTCTCCGGCTGCACATCCTCACGCTGCGGCAACGACTGCACCGCTTCCTTGACCGCATTCAACGCCGGGTCGATGCCCCGCACCGGGTGCCACATGCCGATCCATTGGAAGTGGCGCTCGTAGCGCAGGGTCTGTGCGCTGCCCAGCCACAACGGGGTGTCGCCCGGCTGCAGCTGCGCCGGCGCCTGCCACAAGCGCAGTACGTAACGCTCGTCGGCCTGCGCGCCCTGGCGCACCATCAGCAGCGCTTCAACGCGCGTATCCAGTGTCGCCGGCAGTACCGGCAGTTCATTGGCGCCGGTGTTCTTGTCCAGCATCAGCAGCGCTTCCTGCCAGCCGGCCTGGGCCTGCACCTGCCAGCCGCGCGCTTCCAGCTGCGCCTGCAACGGCGCCAACGGACCGGCCACCTGCACGTCCAGTGGCCAGCGCTGGTCATCGTCGAATTCGTTGCGACGCGCCGGCAGCTTCGCCCAGTCGTGCTGCCACCAGGCCTGCGCGTCCATCGCCAGCGGCGCCGGCAGGGTCGGCTCGAAGCGTTCCAGCTTGATGGCGATGTTGCGCGGCGCGTACCACATCGCCGCCACCACGAAGACGCCGTAGAACAGCCATGCCACCGGCTTTACCCAGAACGAGCGGTTGAAGCGGCGGCGGTAGGCGATGCCCAGCACCAGCAGCCAGAAGGTGCCGAACAACATGCCGCCGATGACATCGCTCAGCCAGTGCGCACCCAGGTACAGGCGCGCAAAGCCGATCAGGCTGACCACGATGCCCGACACCAGGTAGGGCCAGACGCGGGTGCGGCCGGGCATTTCGCGGGCGATCAGCACCGCGAAGAAGCCGAAGGTGATGGTGGCCATGGTCACCGACACCGACGGGAAGCCGAAGCCGCTGCTGGCATCGATCGGGCGCACCACATCGACGGTGGTGCCCAGCAGTTTGGTCAGAGCCAGGCCGAAGGCCAGTGCAGCCAACCAGTGGGCAGCAGCCATCCAGCGCCGGCGCCAGACCAGATAGCCCAACGCGGCCGCGGTTGCCGGCAGCAGCACCTGCCACGCGCCGAGCGAGGCCAATGCAGCCATCGGATAGTCGGCCAGCGGATTGCGCAGGGCCAGCATCGCCTGGTGCACCAGCAGGTCCACCGCCAATGGCTCGCCATGGGCGACCACCACCGTCAGCAGCGCGAACCAGCCCCAGCCCAACAACAGCAGCATCAGCGCCAGCATCGCCAGCGGCACCGATTCGCGGCGCTTCGGGTCGAGCACGCCCACCGTGTAGCGGCCCAGCGTCGGGTGTCGGTTGGACCAGTCGAGCAGGCGTGCCAGCCAGCTGTCCATGCGCGCGGCCGACCAGCGATAGCCGTACAGCACGATGGCCCAGACCAGGCTGAGGATCACGGCCAGCAAGCCCACCACCACCACCAGCCGGCCGGCTACAGCAGCGACGGCATCATAGGCTTCGCCGAGAATCCAGCCCGGTGCCAGGAACAGCACGGCCCAGGAAATGCTGGCGATGCCACTGGCCTGCACGTAACGGCTGGCGGGCATTTTCATCATGCCGGCGATGGCGGGCACGAATGGCCGGATGGCACCGACATAGCGGGCGATCAGGATGCTCTTGAATGCATTGCGGCGGAACAGGTTCTCGCCCCGGTCAAGCAGCTGCGGGTAGCGGCTGAACGGCCAGACGCCACGCAGGCGGTCGCCCCAGCGCCGGCCTATCCAGTAGCTGATGCCATCACCGGCGAACGCACCCAGTGCCGCAGCGGCAACCGCATACGGCCCGGATATCTGGCCCAGGCCGATGAACACGCCAACGGCGAACAGCAACGGCAGCGCCGGCACGATGGCGCCAAGAATGATGACCGCATCGCAGAAGGCGATCAGAAAGATGACCGCACCCGCCAACACGGGATGAGCGGCAATCCACGCGAGGGTGGCGTCGATCCATGAAGAGTCCATTGCCCGATTATAGGGGCGTGAAGGTGACTGGTTCCCAGCCGCTTGGTGACCGTTTGCAACCGGCGCCATCGCCTAGAATGTGGCCATGCCTGTATCCAATGACGCGCCAACGCATGCACTGAAGGCCGACAGTTTCGGCCGGATCCTCCTCGTGCAGGGGCCTGAAGGCCCCTTCGTGCGCCGCGATCTGGGGGCCACGCCGCTGTGGCTGCGGTTGCCTGCGTGGTGGTTGGCGCGACGCGAAGCGCGCGCATTGCGCCATATCCATGGCATGGCCGACGTGCCGCAACTGCTGGACTGGGATGGCCGCCACCTCGACCGCAGCTTCATGGCCGGCGATGCGATGTACCAGCGCCCGCCGCGCGGTGACGTGGCCTGGTTCCGCGCCGCACGCCGCCTGCTGCAGCAGCTGCATCGGCGCGGTGTGGCCCACAACGACCTGGCCAAGGAAGCCAACTGGCTGGTGACCGAGGACGGTCGACCGGCCCTGATCGACTTCCAGCTGGCAGTGATCGGCGACCCGCGCTCGCGCTGGATGCGCCTGCTGGCACGCGAGGACCTGCGCCACCTGCTCAAGCACAAGCGCATGTACTGCCGGGAGTCGCTGACGCCGGTGGAGAAGCGCGTGCTCAAGCGCACCTCGTGGGTACGCGATCTCTGGTTCGCCACCGGCAAGCCGGTCTACCGCTTCGTCACCCGCCGCATCCTGCATTGGGAAGACAACGAAGGGCAGGGCCCCAAGCCGTGAGCGCCCAGCTAAGCGAAGGCAGCGTGCTGCGTTCGCAACTGCCGGGTGCCGATTTCGTCCATGCCTGCCAAGAGGCGGCGCCGCGCAACGGCCGTTCGGCGCTGCAGGCCTACCGCGATATGGCCGCGACGGTGCCCGGCTGGTTCGATGGACTGATGGCGCTGCGCAACAGGGGCATGCGGCTGCTGGGCATGAAGGATCTCGGCTCGCTGCGCGGAGTGCAGCAGACCGCCGATCCGCAGCCCGGGCAACGCCTCGGCATCTTCACCCTGCAGGCGCTGGACGAGGATGCCATCGTGCTGGAAGACAACGACCGCCATCTGCGCGTGCAGCTGGCGCTGCAATGGCACGGCGATATGTTGGAAGTGGCGACGGTGGTGCACACCCACAACGCGTTCGGCCGCCTGTACATGCTGCCGGTGACACCGGTGCATCGATGGATCGCGCCGCACCTGCTGAGCAAGCAGGTGCGCGGATATCAGTAGATCCACGCCATGCGTGGATGCGCGTTGCCGCATGGCGCGGCAAACCCCTACGGCGTTACCGGCACCACCTGCTGGCCGATGAAGTTGCGCTTGCCATCGAAGTCATAGCCGATCTGCAGCTGGCCCACGTCCGGGCACGCATGGCAGTCGCGCAGCGGCGTGCGGTACAGCAGGCGGATGCCACCCCCGTCCAGCGCTGCGGTACCCGCGGCCTGCGCCGGTGCGAACGGCGTGGCCTGCGGATGCGCCTTGAGCACCTCCTGCACGCCGGGATCGGCGCGCAGCGTGTCGTCCAGCTGCACCGCATCCACGTCGATACGCTTGCCTGCGGCATCGACCAGGCGCGTGCCTTCGTTGGTATTGGCGCGGAACGGATACTCGACGGTGGCCACGCCCAGTCCGTCGTGTTCATGCCAGGCGGTCACGTAGGCCAGTTCGCCACCGGTGGACAGCTGCTCGGCTGCAGTGACCGCATCAGCACTGGCCCCACCGGCACGCATCGCATCGCGCAGGCAATCGCGGGTGGCCGCGCTGTCGCCCTGGCGGCAGGCGTTGAGGTCACCATCCCAGACAACGGCCTCGCTCCAGCGCAGCTTGCCATCACCGGTGGCCTTGTCGACGCTGGCGGCGTCATCCTTGGCCGGCGCGCTGCCGGGTTCGGGCGAGCGGCCCTGGCAGGCGGTGAGCAGGGCCAGGCCCAGGGCAGGCAACAACAGACGGGAACAGCGCATGGCATGGACCTCGTGCAGTGACCGGAGCGCCAGTATCGTCAACGTGCGGTGAACTCCGCGTCGGCGCGGCATACTAGCGGCTCATTGCATAC
This sequence comes from Stenotrophomonas sp. SI-NJAU-1, assembly GCF_020883215.1. Lineage (NCBI taxonomy): Bacteria > Pseudomonadati > Pseudomonadota > Gammaproteobacteria > Lysobacterales > Lysobacteraceae > Stenotrophomonas > Stenotrophomonas sp. SI-NJAU-1. The sequence continues at coordinate 3,587,617 of NZ_CP086598.1, read as the reverse complement.
GCTGGAGTGTGGAACGTGGGCAGTCTGCAGGGCAAAACCCTTTTCATCACCGGTGCCTCGCGCGGCATCGGCCTGGCGATCGCGTTGCGCGCCGCGCGCGACGGTGCCAACGTTGCCATTGCCGCCAAGTCGTCGGTGCCCAATCCGAAGCTGCCGGGTACCATCCACATTGCCGCCGAGGCCGTCACCGCAGCCGGTGGCCAGGGCCTTGCGCTGAAGTGCGACATCCGCGAGGAAGAGCAGGTGCAGGCGGCCGTTGCTGCCGCCGTGGACACGTTCGGTGGCATCGACATCCTGGTCAACAACGCCAGCGCCATCTGGTTGCGCGGCACCCTGGATACGCCGATGAAGCGCTTCGACCTGATGCAGCAGGTCAATTCGCGCGGCAGCTTCCTGTGCGCGCAGGCCTGCCTGCCGTACCTGCTGCAGGCGCCGAACCCGCATATCCTGACCCTCGCGCCGCCGCCAAGCCTCGAGCCCAAGTGGTGGGGCGCGCATACCGGCTACACGCTGGCGAAGATGGGCATGAGTTTTGTCACCCTCGGCCTGGCCGCCGAGTTCGGCCCGCAGGGCGTGGCGGTCAATGCGCTGTGGCCGCGCACGGTCATTGCGACCGATGCGATCAACATGATTCCCGGCGTGGACGTCGGTGGCTGCCGCACGCCGCAGATCATGGCCGACGCTGCACACGCGGTGCTGGTGCGCGAGGCGGCCGGTTTCCACGGCCGTTTCCTGATCGATGACGAGGTGCTGGCCGAAGCCGGCGTAACCGATCTGTCGGGATATGCGGTGGATGCGTCGCGGCCGCTGCTGCCGGATCTGTTCCTGGATTGACCCTGCCGGTGGGAAAAAGGCCGATGGCTGCCGACTTCGGCCGGCTGCGCTAGAATGCGCGGCTGTAATCGTTTTCAACAGGGATGTGAGCCCATGTCACGTACTCTTTCCATCGCGGCGCTGGCCGCTTCGCTGTCGCTTCTTCTGGCTGCCTGTGGTGGCAAGGCGCCCACAACCGCAGCCGACGCGGGTTCCGCCGGCAAGCCGGAGGCCAGCACGGCGCCGGCCGACGCCCAACAGCAGTTGACCGCAAAGCTCAACGCCTACATTGGCTGCTTCAACGCGCTTGATTCGAAAACGCACGGCAGCATCCAGTCCTACACGCGCTGGATCAAGGACGTGGATGCCGGCCCGAGCGGGCGCGAGACGAACGTGCACGGACCGTTCGAGATCGGCGATTACGACATGAAGCAATGCGACGCCCCCGTGACCGAGGCGATCGCTGCCAAGCCGGCGCTTGCCGATCTCGATGCCGCTGCCGGCCACTACCAGCAGGCGCTGAAGGCGCTGGTGCCGATCAGCAAGGAAGCCCACGACTACTACGAGCGTCAGGACTTCGAAGACGACAAGTTTGCCAAGGGCAAGCAGCTGCACGCGCCGTTGATGACCGCCTTCAAGGATTTCGTGGTTGCCAGTGAAACATTCAACACCGAACTGGAGCGCCAGAACGACGCTGCCCAGCGCGAACAGCTCAAGGCGCTGGAGCAGGCCGAAGGACGCACCCGCGAGTACTACCGACTGGCGATGATGCTGGAAGCGAAAGCGATCATGGAGATGATGGGCGAGGACGACTTCGACGTGACCCGGGCACAGGAGCGGCTGGACGCCTTCAACCGCATTTCCGACGAAGCGCATGCCAAAGTGGCCGATCAGGAGCCGGGCAAGCTGGACTGGAACAGCTTCGAACGCGAGGCCGAGAACTTCCGCCGCGAAGGCAAGGAGCGCCTGCAGCGCGTCAGCGCGAACACGCCCTACACCGACTTCGAACGACGCATGCTTGATTCGCCCTCGATGGCGCCGAGCGGCTCGGCCGGGCGACTGCTGCACATCTACAACGCACTGGTGTTCCAGAGCAACCGCCAGTAATCCGGCGCACTGCCCCCACTTCTGTCGCATTCGAGCAGGCTGATTGCGACGTGAAGGAAGGGGTGCCCCGTGGTCTCGATGGCATCGGCGTCCGCGTATGCGGGCTGTTCCACCGCGCGCGAGAATGTGCGCCGTCTCATATCTGCAAGGAACCGGTTTGAATTCTTCCGCGCGTGTACTTTCTCTGCTCATGCTCGGCGCTGCCGCCGCCCTCTCTGGTTGCAACGGATCGACAGGGCTGGCGGTGGCCGATCCGGGCCTGCAGAAGATCAACGCCTACATCGAGTGCTACAACGGCGTCGAACAGCCCATCCACGAGGGCTTCCAGACCTATACCGGCTGGATCAAGGATCCCGAAGCGGGGCCGACGGGCAAGGAAGCGCAGCCGCGCTCGCCGGGCAAGGTGCTGTCGCATCGTGTCGAGTACTGCGGCCAACCGCTGACCGATGCATTGGCCCGGACGCCGGCCACGCCGCTGGATGAGCCGGTGCGGCAGTACCAGACGGCCTTCCAGTCGTTGTATGCGCTGATCGAACGCGCTGATGGCTATTTCACCCGTGAGGACTATCGGCGCGACAACGGCGAAGGCATGCGCGCGCAGCATGCGCCGCTGATGCAGGCCTACGCTGACTTCTTCAAGGCCAGCGAGGCCCTGGACGCGGCGCTGGAGAAGAACGAGGAGCAACGCCGTGCCGCGCAGCTCAAGCAGATCGAAGCGGACGAAGGTCGTTCACTGGCGTACTACCACCTGCGCATCATCGGTGACGGCAAGCGCCTGGCACTGTCGCTGCAGGGAGAGGCGCCGGACCTGCAGGTGGCGCGCACGCAGCTGGCCGACTACCAAGCGCTGGTCAAGGAAATGCAGGATGCAGGGGTGGGTAGGGACAACCCGCTGTGGGCACATGTACAGCGGTCGACGGACGTGCTGATCCGGGATGCCGGGCGCCGCGTCGAGCGCCTTGCATCAGGCAAGGCATTCACCGAACGTGAGCGCGAGGAAGAACGGACATCCAGTGGCCGTGTCGGATCGGCGCCTGCGGGCTCGGAGGCGGCAGTGATGGCCGCCTACAACGATCTGGTGACCACCAGCAATCGCATGAATTGAGCCAGTGGGTCGACTGCGATGGATGGATGCGGGATGCCGCATTCGTCCATCGCGCGGATCTGCTGTGTGCCTTTGGTGGGTGCGGACCTTGGTTCGCACCGCGATGGCTCCGGTGGGGTTCATCCACGCATGGCGTGGATCTACTGTGCTGGCTTCGGTGGGGCCGGCCGGCGGCCGGCCTCATCATCAGTGGCTGAACGTGTCCGGCAGCGGTCCGCCGCACTTGCGGCAGTGCCGTGCATCCGGCTCGTGGCCTTCCAGCCCGCAGTGCGGACAGCCACGTGCATCGCGGCGCGCGGCCAGTTCGGCATCGCGCATGGTGCTGGCCAGTTCGGCGGTGTAGATGCCGGTGGGCACGGCGATGATGCTGTAACCGATCAGGATCAGCACCGAGGTGACGAAGCGGCCGAGCACGGTCTGCGGCACGATGTCGCCGAAGCCGACCGTTGCCATCGTCACCACCGCCCAGTACATGCTGCTGGGAATGCTGGTGAAGCCATGGTTCGGTCCCTCGATCACGTACATCAGCGTGCCGGCGATGATGGTGATGGTGACCACCGTGAACAGGAACAGCAGGATCTTGCGCCGGCTGCGCCACAGCGACTGCATCAGCACGCCGCTTTCTTCGATGTAGCGGGTCAGCTTGAGGATGCGGAACACGCGCAGGATGCGCAGCGCGCGCACCACCAGAAGGCTCTGCGCACCGGGAATGAACAGCGACAGGTAGGTCGGCAGGATCGAGGCCAGGTCGATGATGCCCCAGATGCTCACCGCATAGCGCAGCGGGCGCTTGACCACCGCCAGCCGCAGCACGTATTCGGCGGTGAACAGTATCGTGAACCCCCATTCCAGCACGTACAGCCAGTCGGCATAGGCGATGTGGAAGCGCTGCACGCTGTCGAACATCACCACCAGCACGCTGGCGATGATCGCGTAGACCAGCAGCAGGTCGAAATTGCGCGAGGGCCGGCTGTCGTGGCGGTAGATGATGTCGAACCAGCGGCGGCGCCAGCCGGTCTCGGTGGCGGGGTTCAGCTGGGGGGCGGAAAACGGTCGCATGCGTGCATTGTGCCGCACGGGTTCCAGCGCGAGAATGGGCATTCCTGAACCCTGCTGACCGCCATGACCGCCGCTACCGATCCGCTGATCTCCCTGTCGCACTACTACCTGCCGGTGTACAAGCCCCGCCAGGTGGTGCTGGAGCGAGGCCAGGGCGCCCGCGTGTGGGACAGCCAGGGCCGTGAGTTCATCGACCTGGCCGCCGGCATTGCCGTGTGCGGCCTGGGCCACAACGACCCGGACCTGGTCGCCGCGCTGGTCGAACAGGCCGGCAAGCTGTGGCACACCAGCAACGTGTTCTACAGCGCGCCGCCGCTGCACCTGGCCGAGGAACTGGTGAAGGCCAGCCGCTTCGCCGAGCGCGTGTTCCTGTGCAACTCCGGCGCCGAAGCCAACGAAGTGGCGATCAAGATGGTCCGCAAGTGGGCCTCCAGCCAGGGCCGCCCGGCCGACAAGCGCGTGATCATCACCTTCCGCGGCAGCTTCCACGGCCGCACCATGGGTGCGGTGACCGCCACCGCGCAGCCGAAGTACCAGGAAGGCTACGAGCCGCTGCCGGGTGGCTTCCGCTACATCGACTTCAACGATGAAGTGCAGCTGGAAACGGCGATGGCCGCCGGCGACGTGGCGGCGGTGATGCTGGAGCCGATCCAGGGCGAGGGCGGGGTGATGCCGGCCAAGTCCGGGTTCCTCAAGCGCGTGCGCGAACTGTGCGACCAGCACGACGCACTGCTGGTGCTGGACGAGATCCAGGCCGGCATGGGCCGTACCGGTACCCTGTTCGCGCATTGGCAGGATGACGTGGTGCCGGACATGGTGACCCTGGCCAAGGCGCTGGGGGGTGGTTTCCCGATCGGCGCGATGCTGGCCGGCCCGAAGGTGGCCGAGACCATGCAGTTCGGTGCCCACGGCACCACCTTCGGCGGCAATCCGCTGGCCGCGGCCGTCGCCCGCGTGGCGCTGCGCAAGCTGGCCTCGGCCGAGATCGCGGCCAATGTCAGCCGCCAGTCGAAGGCGCTGCGCGATGGGTTCGCCCGCATCAACGACGAGTTCAAGGTGTTCAGCGAGGTGCGCGGTCGCGGCCTGATGCTGGGTGCGGTGCTGAGCAAGGCGTTCGCCGGCCAGGCCGGTGCCATCCTCGACCACGCTGCGGAGCAGGGCCTGTTGACCCTGCAGGCCGGCCCGGACGTGCTGCGCTTCGTGCCGTCGCTGAACATCACCGACGAAGAAGTGGCGGAAGGCCTGAAGCGCCTGCGCGCGGCGATTGCCGCGTTCGTCGCAGCGCGCTGATCATTGACCAAGGTAGCGCCGGGCCATGCCCGGCGTTGCTTTTCCGCTGCGCTCGTCGGGCATGGTCCGGCGCTACCGCACCCCGTAGCGCCTCAGCACCTTCCCCAGTCCGCGTCCGTCCTGCACGGTTTCCGCGTGCAGGCCGGCTGCGCGCGCACCGCGCACGTTGACGAACAGGTCATCGACGAACAGCGTGTGCGCCGGTGCCACCTCAAGGGCTGCGAGCGTGCGCAGGAACACCTCCGGCGCCGGCTTGCGCAGGCCGAAGTCCGCGCTGCAGAACACCCGGCCGTGCAGCATGGGATACAGCTCCGGCAGCAGCGTCGGCAGCGCCTGCGTCATCAAGGCACCATTGTTGGTCAGCACCGCCATCGGCACCTGCAGGGCATGCAGCCGTTGCAGCACGGCGTGTTGCGGGTGGCTGGCCGCGTGCCGGGCGGCGATCCAGGTGTGCAGCGTTACCGTTGTGCCGAGCCGTTCGCCCAGCTGGGCCAGATAGCGCGCGCCATCCAGCGTGCCGCTGTCGTGTGCCACTTCGAGCCCGCTGTCGTACAGCGCGGCCTGCACGTGCGCGGTCGGCACGTCCAGCGCCTGCGCCAGATGCAGCACGCGCTGTGCGCGCTGGTAGTGCAGCAGCACGCCATCAACATCGAGCAGGAGAAGATCGATCCGCATCGGTCGAGCATGCCATTGCCGTATCCCCGCGCAAACCCTGGACCACCCCTGCGACACACGGTCGCAGCCGGGTGCCCAGGTGTCTGCCTAGAATGACCACCGAACCTGCAGGAGACGCGACGATGAAGGCTTGGATGGTAGCGGTGGGGCTGGGTGCGCTGATGCTGGCACCATCGGCGATGGCGCGCGTATGTGCGGTGAGCATCGACAGCACCGACCAGATGAGCTTCAGCAGTCGGGAGATCAAGGTGGCTGCCGATTGCAGCGAAATCGACCTGACCCTGCGCCACACCGGCAGGCTGGCCGCCACCGCGATGGGCCACAACTGGGTGCTGACCCGCACCGCCGACTACCAGCCGGTGGCGATGGCGGGCATGCGCATGACCCTGGCCGACAGCTACCTGCCGAAGGCCGACAAGCGCGTGCTGGCCCATACCAAGGTGATCGGCGGCGGCGAGACCACCCGCGTGCGCTTTTCCACGAAGGGCATGCAGAAGGGCGGCGATTACACCTTCTTCTGCTCGTTCCCCGGCCACTTCGCGATGATGAAGGGCAAGTTCGTCTTCGGTTGAGTGCGCAGCAGCCACGCATGACGTGGCTCTACTCCAGAGACGCGGCTCAGTAGATCCACGCCATGCGTGGATGAGGCACATCGATCCAGTAGATCCACGCCATGCGTGGATGAGGGCCGGCAGTGCCGACCAGGGTCGGCACCTACCATGCCGGGGTCAGCCCTTGGCCGCCTTGAATGCCACGCGTGCTGCGGCCAGCGTGGCCTCGATCACGTCATCATCGTGTGCGCTGGACAGGAAGCCGGCCTCGTACGCCGACGGTGCCAGGAACACGCCCTGGTCCAGCATCGCGTGGAAGAAGCGGTTGAACGCCGGGATGTCGCAGGCAGTGGCCTGGGCGTAGGTCTCCACCTTCTCACTGGTGAAAAACAGCCCGAACATCGCGCCCACCTGGGTGGTGGTCACCGCCACGCCCGCATCGGCGGCGGCAGCTTCCAGCCCCGCGCACAGGCGTGCGGCGCGCGCGCTCAGATCGTCGTGGAAACCCGGCTGCTGGATCAGCTCCAGCATGGCCAGGCCGGCGGCCATCGCCACCGGATTGCCGCTGAGCGTGCCGGCCTGGTAGATCGGGCCAGCGGGTGCGATCTGCTGCATCAGCTCGCGGCGGCCGCCGTAGGCGCCCACCGGCATGCCGCCACCGATGATCTTGCCGAAGGTGGTCAGGTCCGGGCGGATGCCGTAGTGCGCCTGCGCACCGCCAAGGGCAACGCGGAAGCCGGTCATCACTTCGTCGAAGATCAGCAGCGCGCCGTGCTGGGTGCACAGGTCGCGCAGGTGCTGCAGATAGCCGTCGCGCGGCGGAATGCAGTTGGCGTTGCCCACCACCGGCTCGATGATCAGGCCGGCGATCTCGCTGCCGCGTGCCTCGAACAGCGCGGTGGCCGCCTCGAAGTCGTTGTAGGGCAGGGTCAGGGTCAGTTCGCTCAGGCCGGCCGGCACGCCGGGCGAGGTCGGCACGCCCAGGGTCAGCATGCCGCTGCCGGCCTTGACCAGGAACGAATCGCCGTGGCCGTGGTAGCAGCCCTCGAACTTGACGATGCAGCTGCGGCCGGTGGCACCGCGCGCCAGGCGGATCGCCGACAGGGTGGCTTCGGTACCGGAGTTGACCATGCGCACCATCTCGCACGACGGCACCAGCCGGGTGATGGTCTCGGCCATGGTCACTTCCGCTGCGCACGGCGCACCGAAGGACAGGCCGTTGTCGATCGCCTTCTTCACCGCCTGGCGTACGGCGGTGTGGTTGTGGCCGACGATCATCGGGCCCCACGATCCCACGTAGTCGATGTAGCGGTTGCCGTCGACGTCGTACAGGTAGGCGCCGTCAGCGCGCTCGACGAAGAAGGGTTCGCCGCCGACCGACTTGAACGCGCGCACCGGTGAGTTGACGCCGCCAGGCAGCAATTGCTGGGCGCGGGAGAACAGGGCGTGGGACTGGTCGTGGTTCATGGGGTTTCCTGGGGGTTACTGCTGCGTATCGAATCGGGCGAGGTAGGCGCGCTGGGTCGCGACCGGGTCCTGCGCGGCGTAGATGCCGCTGACCACGGCCAGCAGGTCGGCGCCGGCATCGATGATGGGACCGACATTGTCCGGGCTCAGGCCACCAATCGCCACCCGCGGCACGCCCAGTGCGGCGCTTTGCCGCAGCAGGTCGGGGTGGGCGCGGCTGCTGGTGACCTTGGTGGTGGTGGGGAAGAACGCGCCGAAGGCCACGTAGCTGGCGCCGGCCGCCACGGCACGCTCGGCGTTGGCCAGCTGGTCGTAGCAGGAGGCACCGATGATGGCGTCAGGGCCGAGCAGGCTGCGTGCGGCGCCGATATCGCCGTCGGTGCCGCCCAGGTGCACGCCCGCCGCGCCGATGGCCTGGGCAAGCGCCGGGTCGTCGTTGACGATCAGCGGCACGCCGTGGGCGGCGCACAAGGCCTGCAGCGCCGTGGCCTGTTCCCGCCGCAGGGCGTCGCTGGCGGTCTTGTTGCGGTACTGCAGCCAGGTGGCGCCGGCGGCGAGCAGCGGCGCGGTGCGCGCCAGCAGGCGGGCGGTATCGGGTTCATCCGGGGTGATCAGGTAGACGCCGCGGGGCGCCGGGGAAGCAGAAGTCATCGATGGCTACCGGTGAGTGGACCGCGATGGGACAATGGCGGCCCGTGAATCCAGCCCTGATTATCCGATGAGCGAAGCCACCCCCACCACCCTGCGTACCTGGATGTGCGTGGTCTGCGGATTCCTTTACCGCGAAGCGGATGGGCTGCCGGAAGAGGGCATCGCCCCGGGCACGCGCTGGGAAGACATTCCCGAGACCTGGACCTGCCCGGATTGCGGTGTGACCAAGGACGATTTCGAGATGGTCGAGATCGATTGATCGCAATCGCCGCCGGGCATGGCCCGGCGCTACCGGTGGGGCGGATCGTTGGCGGTGGGTGCGGACCGTTGGTCCGCACACCGGACAACCTCAATGCAGCCGCGGTACCGGTCCGCCCAGGTCGATCAGCTTCTCGCGCAGCCATTGCGCGTCGCTGGCCTCGGGGTTGCGCTTGAGGTACAGGCCCAGGTCGTTGCGCGCGCCGGCCAGGTAGTCCAGCTGCAGGTAGGCCAGGCCGCGATCGCGCAGGGCATCGTCCTGTTCGGGGGCAAGCTTGAGCAGGCGGTCGGCACTGCGCGCGGCACGATCCCACTCGCTGGCCTCGGCATAGACCCCATGCAGGTTGCGCAGCATGCGGATCAGGATCGCGCGGCTCGGTGCAGGATCGAGGATCTGCGCCAGCACCTGGTCGTCGGGCATCTGACCGCCCAGGTGCGATCTGGCGCGTTCGCGCAGTTCGTCCACGTCCAGCGGCCGGCCACCATTGAACGGGTCCATCACCAGCACGCCATCGTCAACCGGCAGGCGCACCAGGAAATGCCCGGGGAATGACACGCCGTCCAACGGAATGCCCAGCCGTCGCGCCACCTCCATCTGCACCAGTGCCAGCGAGATCGGATTGCCCAGACGGCGCTCGAAGACCTGGTTGAGGTAGCTGTTGCGCGGGTCGTAGTACTCCTGGTGGTCGCCGCTGTAGCCCAGCTCATCGAACAGATGCCGGTTGATGGCCGCCATCTTCAGCGGGCTGTGCTCGATGCTGTCCACCTCGGCGCGCAGGTGCTCGACGTGGCTCTGCACCAGCGCATCGTAGGTCGACGGCTGCAGATCGGGATATTCATCGCGCGCGATCAGCAACGCGGTCGGCAGCAGCGGCAGCGCCTCGTCGTCGAAGTCGGCCAGTGCATCCCAGTCGGGGAGTGTGATCCGGTCCTGCATGTCCACAGACTGGCGGCAATCGCAGGCGGTTTCAAGCAGTGCGGCGTGAATTCGTCACGTCGCCGTCCTTCCATCCACGCATGGCGTGGATCTACCGTGTCGACCAAGGTCGACACCCACCAACAGCGGCAGGAAGCTGTCAGAGGTGGACCCACCGCGCCATCCCACGGATAGCCCGCTTTTGACGTTGATGTTGATTCGGCGGGTGCCGGGCACTGCCCGGCCGCATCGTTTATTTTTCGATGCCCGGGCCGAAGATCAGCTCGGTGCCATCCTTCAGCTTGAGCTTCTCCGCCTGGCCGGCATTGAGTTCCAGCACGAAGCGTGCCGGGCCACCGCTGGGGTAGGGCGGACACATGTCGCCGGCCGAGCACGGTGGCACGTCGCGCTGCTGGCTCACCAGCCGCCGCTCGCTGTCGAAGTACAGGATATCCAGCGCGATCTTGGTGTTCTTCATCCAGTACGCCTGCATTTCCTCGCGGTCGTGCACGAACAGCATGCCGTGGTCCTCGGCCATCTGGTCGCGGAACATCAACCCGCGCGCACGGGTTTCATCGTTGGTGGCCAGTTCAACGTCATAGCGTGCGCCGCCCAGTTCCACCCAGTGGCGGGCAGCATCGGTGGCGCAGCCGGTCAGGGCCAGCAGCGGGAGCATCAGCAGTGAGCGCAGCAACGACATCGTCAGGGTCCTTGGAAAGGGTCAGAGCACGATCGGCGGCTCGCCGCCGACGATCACCACATCGGCACGGCGGCGTGCGAACAGGCCGACGCAGACCACGCCCGGCAGCTGGTTGAGCTCACGCTCGAGCTTTTCCGGATCGGTGATCTGCAGGTTGTGGATGTCCAGGATCTGGTTGCCGTTGTCGGTCACCACGCCCTCGCGCCAGGTCGGCTGGCCGCCGGTCATGTCGCGGATCTGGCGGGCAACCAGGCTGCGTGCCATCGGGATCACTTCCACCGGCAGCGGGAACCTGCCCAGCACGGGCACCTGCTTGCTCGGGTCGACGATGCAGACGAAGCGCTCGCTGGCCTCGGCGATGATCTTCTCGCGGGTCAGCGCAGCGCCACCGCCCTTGATCAGGCACTTGTTCGGATCGCACTCGTCGGCGCCATCCACGTACAGCGACAGGGTGCCGGTGTGGTTCAGCTCGATCACCTCGATGCCATGCTGCTTCAGGCGCGCGGTGCTCTGTTCGGAACTGGACACCGCACCCTTGATGCGATGCTGGATGCGGGCCAGCGCATCGATGAAATAGGCGACGGTGGAACCGGTGCCGACACCGACGATCATGCCGTCTTCGACGTACTCGATGGCCTTTTCGGCGGCCAGGCGCTTGGCTTCAGACATTGCGGAGAGCTCTCAGGCAGGGAATCAGGATTTCTTTTCCAGCGACAGCAGCAGCTTCCACTGCGCAGCGGTCACCGGGAACACCGACAGGCGGTTGCCCTTGGCAACCAGCGGGAAGCCTTCGCCGAGTTCCTCGGCATGCAGCTTGATCTCGTCCAGCGCGATCACCTGCTTCAGCTTGCGGTCGAAGGCCACGTCCACCAGCATCCAGCGCGGGTTCTCGCGCGTGCTCCTGGGGTCGTGGTAGTCGGATTTCGGGTCGAACTGGGTGTCGTCCGGGTAGGCCGCGCTGGCCACCGTGGCCAGGCCGACGATGCCGGGCACCTTGGTATTGGAGTGGTAGAACAGGATGCCGTCACCGACCTGCATGCCATCGCGCATGAAATTGCGCGCCTGGTAGTTGCGCACGCCGTTCCAGGGTTCAACCTTGACCTTGGCCAGGTCGTCGATGGAAAAGGCGTCCGGTTCGGACTTCATCAGCCAGTAGCGCTTGCGGGCGGTCATGCGTTCACGGGGGCAGCGGAAGGGAGCAGGGTGCCGGCTTCAGTGCAGATCGCATCCACCGGCACGTCCCAGGACGCCACCGGCAAGGACTCGACCTGCTGCACCGAGAATGCCGCGCCGACCAGCCAGGGTGGCGCCGGCCGATCATGGCGGAAGGCGAAGCTGCGATCATACCAGCCACCTCCCATGCCCAGCCGCCGGCACCGTGCGTCGAAGCCCACCAGCGGCGTCACCACCAGGGCCATCTGCGCCGGTTCCAGCGTGTCTTCGAGGGCGATGTCCGGTTCGGGAATGCCGTAGCGGTTGCTGGTCAACGGTTGGCCGGGGCGCCAGGGCGCGAAGCGCAGCACGTCGCCGTGCAGCACCGGCAGGCAGTAGGTCAAGCGATCGGGCAGCTGCAGTTGCCAGCGGTGCAGGGCGATCTCGCCATCCAGCGCCCAGTAGCCGGCCACGGCGCCTTCGCGCGGGGCGAACGGCAGTGCCAGCAGCGCATCGGCCAGCGATTCGGCAGCGGCGATACGGGTGGGGGCGGAAAGGTCGCGGCGGCGTTGCCGCAGGTCGTGGCGCAGGGCCTGTCGCGGGTCGGTCATGGCAGCATGCGGCAAGGATCAGCCGTCATTGTGCCGGAAAGAACAAGGGCGACGCCCGAAGACGCCGCCCTTGCTGGAATATTGCATTCTCCGCAATGTCGATGCATGCGAAACGACCTTGAACCCGGGGGCTCAAGTGGGAACGCTGGAGAGCCATCGGGCTTCCCGCTGCAAGGCGGACCTGCACTCCCGGCGCTGTCGCGCTCCCGGTGTCGTTCTTAAGGGACAAGGCGAATGTTTGCACATGCCGTCGAGTACCGCAGAGAACGCGTGGCCATTATAGCTACCGCGCGTGATCTGGATAGGCCGTTCGTCGGCAACAGTGCGTGCCAATTCAGAAAAGAGAAGGCGCATTCCGCGCCCATCTCAGGTGCTGCTGTCGATCGCGCGGTCCAGGCGCCGGTTCAGGTCGGCCAGGGTCTGTTGCAGGGCGACCGCCTGGCGGGCGTTCTCGTCGCGCAGCAGCTGCAGTTCGTGTGCCAGGTTGAGCGCGGCCAGCACCGCGATGCGGTCCACTGCGGCCATCCGGTTGCTGCCGCGGATCTCGCGCATGCGCGCATCCAGCAGGCGGGCGGCCGCCATCAGGCTGTCGCGTTCATCGCCACCGACGCCGACCGTGTATTCACGGTCGAGGATACGGACGCTGACCGGTTCGGCACTCATGTGTGCTGCTCCAGGGATTTGAGCCGGGTGATCATCGCTTCCACCCGCGAACGCGCCTGCTCGTTCTTGGCCAGCAGCGTCGAGCGCTCGGCCACCAGCTGCTCCTGCTGGTGGCGCAGGCTGCGGTTCTCCTCGGCCAGCCGCAGGTTGCGGTCGAGCAATGCCTCCACACGGGCGGCGAAGGCCTGCAGCTGGGCAAGGGGATCGGCGGGTTCCATGCCCGCACGATAGGCAAGCCGGGTCAGGCCGGTCAAGCACTGTCGCAGCAGGCCCCGGCGGCCACGGAGAGCAGGCGGACACATTGCTACACTACCCGGCTCACGGGCGCGCGCGCGCTCTGCCGTTTTCCCTTCCGAACGAGCCGCACGATGACCGAACTTCCCTCCGTCGACGACGTTACCCGCGCCAGCCAGGAACTGGGCCTGGGCGCCACTGCTGCCGAGCTGCATGGCGGGCTGTGCGGCTGGCTGGCCGCTGGCGGTGCCCCCGGCAATGACTGGCCGGCGCGCGTGCTGGCCGACGACAATCTGCCGCAGGCAGCTGCCGACAGTGTGCTGGCGCAGTTGCTGGAGGCCACCATCAAGCAGCTGGAAGACCGGGACTTCGCCTTTGAGCTGCTGTTGACCGACAGCAGCGACGTGGCCGCGCAGGCGGACGCCATGTTCAGCTGGACCCGTTCCTTCCTGGGCGGCTTCGGCCTGGGCAGTGGCGGCCACCGGCCGGCCCTGTCCGAAGAAGGCGAGGAGGCGCTGAACGACCTGGCCAGCCTGGCCCGCGCCTCGAGCGAGGATTTCGAAGCCGGTGGTGATGACGACGACGAAGCCCTGTCGGAGATCGAGGAGTTCATCCGCGTGGCGGTGCTGCTGCTGCACGGTGACGTGGTGCTGGCCGCGCGCCATCGGCAGCGCCTGAACTGATGGATATCAAGCAGCGCACCGGCATCGCTGCCGGCGAGTACAAGCGTCGTCGCCGGCAGTTGATGGACATGGCGGGCGAAGACGCGATCCTGGTGCTGCCGGCGGCATCTGAGAAGGTGCGCAGCCTCGATACCCATTATCCGTACCGGCAGGATTCGGATTTCCAGTACCTGAGCGGCTTCCCGGAGCCGGAAGCGGTACTGGTGCTGATTCCCGGCCGGCGCCACGGCGAAGCGATCCTGTTCTGCCGCGAGCGCGATCCCGAGCGCGAAGCCTGGGATGGCGGTCGCGCCGGCCAGGAAGGCGCCGTGGCGCAGTTCGCGATGGACGATGCCTACCCGATCACCGACCTGGACGACATCCTGCCGGGCCTGCTGGAAGGGCGTTCGCGGGTGTACTACCACTTCGGCCGCGATGCGGATTTCGACCTGAAGTTGATCGGCTGGGTGAACCGCGTACGTTCGCAGGTGCGTCATGGTGCGCAGCCGCCGCATGAGTTCCTGGAACTGGGCCATCTGCTGCACGAGCAGCGGTTGTTCAAGTCCGGTGCCGAGGTGGCGTTGATGCAGCGTGCGGCCGACATCAGTGTGCTGGCGCATCGCGCGGCCATGCAGGGTGCGAAGGCGGGCATCCACGAGTACGAACTGCAGGCCGAACTGGAGCGGGTGTTCCGTGCCAACGACGCGGTGCCTGCGTACTGCAGCATCGTTGGTGCCGGCCGCAACGCCTGCATCCTGCATTACCGCGACAACAACGCGCGTTCGCGCGACGGCGAACTGGTGTTGATCGATGCCGGCGCCGAATACCGCGGCTACGCCAGTGACATCACCCGTACGTTCCCGGTCAATGGTCGTTTCAGCGCCGAGCAGCGCGCGCTGCATGATCTGGTGGGTGCCGCGCAGGCGGCGGCGCTTGCCCAGGCCAAGCCCGGCGTAGCGTACGAAATGGGCCATCTGGCGGCGGTGCAGACCCTCACCGAAGGGTTGCTGCAGCTGGGCCTGTTGAAGGGCACGCTGGAAAAGAATCTCACCGAAGGCTTGTATCAGCGCTTCTACCGGCACAAGACCGGGCACTGGATCGGGCTGGATGTGCACGACGTGGGGGACTACCGCCTGGCCGGCGATTCGCGCCTGCTGGAGCCGGGCATGGCCTTCACCATCGAGCCGGGGCTGTACATCGGCGTGGACGACACGACGGTGGAACCGCGCTGGCGCGGCATTGGCATCCGTACCGAAGATGACGTGCTGATCACCGACGACGGGCATCGGGTGTTGACCGAAGGCCTGGAACGCGGCGCCGACGAGATCGAAGCGTTGATGGCGGGATAAGGGTGTTTCTGCAGGGCTTGCAGCCCTGCACCCGCTACAAGCCAGAGCAACGGCAACAGCAACAGCAACAGCAACAGCAACAGCGGCATTCCGTGGGATGGCGGGGTACTGTGGGTTTGCGGGGCCGCCGCAAGTACGTCCTTGTAGGCTTGGTCGCCGCATCCATGCGGCTCACACCCCGCAAACCCACAGTACCCCGCCTTCGACAGTTTTCCGCGGCTGTTGGTAACGGCGGTTGTCGGCACGCGCGACTATTGGTAGGTGTCGACCTTGGTCGACACGGAGCGAGCGCAGCAAGCGACCCGCTTCTGCTTTTCTTTTTTCTTTTCCGTGGTTGGACGCGCGCAAGGAACTGTCGAAGGTGGGGTAAGAGGGGTTTCTGCAGGGCTTGCAGCCCTGCACCTGCTACAAGCCAGAGCAACAGCAACAGCGGCATTCGGTGGGATGGCGGGGTACTGTGGGTTTGCGGGGCCGCCGCAAGTACGTCCTTGTAGGCTTGGTCGCCGCATCCATGCGGCTCACACCCCGCAAACCCACACTACCCCGCCTTCGACAGGTTGGTAACGGCGGTTGTCGGCACGCGGGACTATTGGTAGGTGTCGACCTTGGTCGACACGGAGCGAGCGCAGCAAGCGACCCGCTTCTGCTTTTCTTTTTTCTTTTCCGTGGTTGGACGCGCGCAAGGAACTGTCAAAAGCGGGGTAAGAGGGGTTTCGGCAGGGCTTGCTGCCCTGCACCTGCAGAGGCCACAGCAACGGCAACAGCGGCATTCGGTGGGATGGCGGGGTACTGTGGGTTTGCGGGGACGCCGCAAGTACGTCCTTGTAGGCTTGGTCGCCGCATCCATGCGGCTCACACCCCGCAAACCCACAGTACCCCGCCTTCGACAGTTTTCCGCGGCTGTTGGTAACGGCGGTTGTCGGCACGCGCGACTATTGGTAGGTGTCGACCTTGGTCGACACGAAGCGAGCGCAGCAAGCGACCCGCTTCTGCTTTTCTTTTTCTTTTCCGTGGTTGGACGCGCGCAAGGAACTGTCAAAAGCGGGGTAAGAGGGGTTTCGGCAGGGCTTGCTGCCCTGCACCTGCAGAGGCCACAGCAACGGCAACTGCGGCATTCGGTGGGATGGCGGGGTACTGTGGGTTTGCGGGGCCGCCGCAAGTACGTCCTTGTAGGCTTGGTCGCCGCATCCATGCGGCTCACACCCCGCAAACCCACAGTACCCCGCCTTCGACAGTTTTCCGCGGCTGTTGGTAACGGCGGTTGTCGGCACGCGCGACTATTGGTAGGTGTCGGCCTTGGTCGACACGGAGCGAGCGCAGCAAGCGACCCGCTTCTGCTTTTCTTTTTTCTTTTCCGTGGTTGGACGCGCGCAAGGAACTGTCAAAGGTGGGGTAAGAGGGGTTTCGGCAGGGCTTGCTGCCCTGCACCTGCAGAGGCCACAGCAACGGCAACAGCGGCATTCGGTGGGATGGCGGGGTACTGTGGGTTTGCGGGGACGCCGCAAGTACGTCCTTGTAGGCTTGGTCGCCGCATCCATGCGGCTCACACCCCGCAAACCCACAGTACCCCGCCTTCGACAGTTTTCCGCGGCTGTTGGTAACGGCGGTTGTCGGCACGCGCGACTATTGGTAGGTGTCGACCTTGGTCGACACGAAGCGAGCGCAGCAAGCGACCCGCTTCTGCTTTTCTTTTTCTTTCCGTGGTTGGACGCGCGCAAGGAACTGTCAAAGGCGGGGTAAGAGGGGTTTCTGCAGGGCTTGCAGCCCTGCACCCGCTACAAGCCAGAGCAACAGCAACAGCGGCATTCGGTGGGATGGCGGGGCACCTGTGGGTTTGCGGGGCCGCCGCAAGTACGTCCTTGTAGGCTTGGTCGCCGCATCCATGCGGCTCACACCCCGCAAATCCACGGTACCCCGCCTTCGACAGTTTCCCGCGGCTGTTGGTAACGGCGGTTGTCGGCACGCGCGACTATTGGTAGGTGTCGGCCTTGGTCGACACGGAGCGAGCGCAGCAAGCGACCCGCTTCTGCTTTTCTTTTTTCTTTTCCGTGGTTGGACGCGCGCAAGGAACTGTCAAAGGTGGGGCGGGTGGGCCATGCAGGGGACGCTGCAAGTACGTCCCTGTAAGCTCGATGGCGCCATCCATGGCGCCAACGCCCCTGCATGGCCCACCCGCCCCGCCAACCGCGGCTTTTGATTTCAGCATCCAACCACGAGGGGCTCAGCCGTTGGCCGCCGCAAACACCGGGCGCGTCAGGTTGTCCGCCTCGCCATCAGTGCACAGCACTTCGTCTTCAATGCGGATGCCGCCGTACGGACGGAAGAAGTCCACACGCTCCCAGTTGATCGCATCGCCATGACCGGCGTCCTTCACTTCGTTCAACAGCATGTCGATGAAGTACAGGCCCGGCTCGATCGTCACCACCATGCCCGGCTCCAGCACGCGGGTCAGGCGCAGGTACGGATGGCCGGCGGGACGCTCGATGCGGCCGCCTTCATCGCTGGCCGCGAAACCGGCCACGTCATGCACCTGCAGGCCGATCAGGTGGCCGATGCCATGCGGGAAGAACGCGGCGCTGACGCCGGTTTCCAGCGCGGTCTGCGGCGATACCTTGATCACGCCGAAGTCCTTCAGCACGCCCATCAGCGACAGGTGCGCATCCACGTGCAGCTGCTTGTAGTCGAAGCCCGGGCGCACGGCCGCGCACATCGTCTGCTGCGCGGCATCGACCGCGTCGATCATCGCCGCGAACTCGTCATGGCCGGCGGCGGCGTAGGTGCGGGTGATGTCGCTGGCATAGCCGTGCGCGCTGGCGCCGGCATCGATCAGGAAGCTGCGCAGCGGCTGCGGTGCCTTGCGGCCCAGTTCGGTGTAATGCAGCACCGCCGCATGCTCGTTCAAGGCCACGATGTTGCCGTACGGCAGCTCGGTGGCGTCCTGGCCCACGGCCTGGCAGTACGCCATGTGGATGCTGAACTCGTCGGCGCCGTTGCGGAACGCCGCTTCGGCCGCGCGATGGCCGCGCACGCCGAGCACCTGCGCCTGGCGCATCAGGGCGATTTCGTACGCCGTCTTGCTGCCTCGGTGCCATTCCAGGTAGTTCACCACCGGCGCCGGATTGTTGGGTACATACGCGCCCAGCGCGCTCTGCGGCTCACCCAGGATCGCGCAGCGCGCCGGGTCGGGCGGCAGCAGTGCCAGCGCTTCGTCCGGCGTGCGGATGATGTGGATGTCGAAGTGCTCGACCCACCAGCCGCTCGGTGCATCCGGCACCACATGCCAGTAGTCGAACGGCTGGTGGAAGATCACCGCCGGACGCTTGCCCGGGGTGAACACGATCCAGCTGTTGGGCACGCGGGTCAGTGGCAGCCAGGCCTTGAACTGCGGGTTGACCGCGTATGGATAGTCACGATCGTCGAAGACCTGGTAATGCAGGGTGCCGCTGGGCACCACCAGGTGGTCGAAGCCGCCGCGGGCCAGCGCCTGCTCGGCGCGTCGGCACAGCACGGCCAGGTGGTCGGGATACAGGGCGCCGGGGTCTTGCTGGATCATTGCGGTGGCTCGACACGGAAAACGGCCCTAGATTCTGCCGGATACCGACGCAATCCGCTGTGCCGGAACCGGCACTCAGCCCGTCGAAACCGGTGCCTCGTCGCTGTCTTCGCCGATCCACCGGCGCAGCAGCTGCCGATGCTCGCGCGACAGGGTCAGGAAGCGGAAGCCCGCCCAGCTCTGGCCGGGTGCATGCGCCGGTTCGCTCCACAGCAGGTGTACGCCGACGTCGATCCACTCGCTGCGGCCATCGGCCAATGGCAACGGGAAGCGCAGCTGATACAGCGCGTCGTCGCGCAGCGCGGCACTGGCCAGCATCAGCATGCCGGTCTCGGACACGTTGCCAAGCCGACCGACCACGCTGTCGCGCATCTGGTCGGTCACCGGTACCAGATCGGACACCTGCCGGCGTGGCGCGCGGCGGGTATCAACGGGCGGTTGCGTACTCATGCGTTGGGCTCCTGCGGGCGACGTCCGGCCAGCGTGCGCAGTGCGCTCAGGCTGGCCTGCCAGGCGCGGTCGACCAGACGGCCCTTGTCTTCGGTGACCAGCTGCGCGCGTCCGGCGGCCATCTGCCGGGCGAGGGCATCCAAGCTGGTTTCGCCGATCTTCTGCCCACGCGCGTTGACCAACAGCACATGGCCGGTCAGCAGGCTGTACCAGGACAGGCGCTGGCGGCGCAGCGTGCCTTCGCCAGCGTCGATATCGAACCAGCTGCCGAAAGGCAGCGCGCACAGCTGCTGGTAACTGGCCTCCTCGGCCTCGCTGCGTGGTGCGGCAACGCTTGCCAGGGCCTGTGCGCCGGCGTGTTCGCCCAGCCGTGCACGGGCCTTCAGGCGTGCACTGAGCTCGGTGCGCGAGGTGCTTTCGTCTTCGCCACCCGGCGTGGACAGGCGGCGCGCGACGGCAGCCGCCTCCTCTGCGTGGTAGCCGACCTGCAGCAGGGCCGATTCAACCTCGGCAGCCAGCGCAGCGTCGGTCGCGCTGCTTTCGCTGGCGGCCTCGGCCGTGATCGCCGCGATGCGTTCGGTCTGCTGCAGGCGCTCCTGCCATTGCGGCGAATCATCGCCGTGGCGCAGGCGGGTCAGTGTCAATGCATCTGCCCACGCCTGGCGCAGCAGTGTCTGCACGAAGCGCGGCGGCTCCTGCGTATCGCAGCACTGGTCGATCTGCGCAGTGGCCTGGCGTCGCGCAAGTTCCAGCCGCTCCTTGCCGCGTGCGGCTTCCACGTGACGGCGCTCGGCCAGCTCGGCGCGGTGCGCGGCGGCACGCTGGTGCTGCTGTATCTCGTCGTTGGCGGCGGCAAAGGCCTCGGGCGTGCGTGCATCCTGGCCGAGCAGGCCCTGCACGCTCTGCGCCAGCCGCTGCAGCAGCTGCGGATCGACATCGTCATCGCCGAGCCAGCTGGCGCCGGCTTCAGCGACATGGTTGAGCAGTTCGCGTGCCGGATGTTCGTCGCGCACGAAGAACCCGGGATCGGCCATCGCTGCGCGCGCCAGCGGTACCTGCAGGCGCGCGAGCAGCGCGGCCGGCACCGGGTCCGGCCGTTGCTGCTGCTGCACCTGCTGCAGCAGCAGGCGCAGCAGATCGAGGTTGTCGCGGTCGTGGCTGCCAAGGCTGGCCTGCGTGCCATGTTCGCTGCGCAGCTGGGCGAGCACGGCGGCCTGCAGATCGGTCATGGCGCTGGCGGCGCTGGCCTGGCCCTGCAGGCGCGCCAGCACGGCATCGACCGCTGCACTGGGCAGGGCCGCTGGATCGGCCGCTGGCTGCGGGCTCTGCCGCGCCTGTTGCAGCATCTCGTGCAGCACGCTGCTGGCCGGTACCGTCATGCCGGCCGACGCGCCGGGCGCAGCCGCGTCGGCGAAGGCATCCTGCATCAACGTCGACCACGAGCCGGGCGGTGCCGAGCCACCCCAGCCGGTCATCGGCGTGGGCACGCGCGGCGACGGGCGTCCGCTGCGTCCGCTGCCGACCGACTGGGTGATGATCCGGCGGGTGCTAGAAGAGCGTGCCAGGTACGGGGTGTAGACCAGGCCCGGCAGGATGCCGTGCTGTGCCAGCAGTGCATTGGCGCGGTCGAGCACATCGCCCAGCCGCTCCAGCACCTGCCGCTCGAAGCTGCGGTACAGCGCCATCTGCACCTCGGCGCTGAGGGCATCCTGTTCGGCCAGCTTGCGCACCATCGCGCACAGGGCCTGCGGGGCCAGCGGCAGGGTATCGGCTTCAAAGGCCGGTGCACCGGCGACAACGCCCAGGCGCTGGCCAAGCAGGTTCAGGGCGTTGGCTGATCGCAGCGTTTCCCGGCGCACCATTTCAGTCAGCAGCAGGTCGCGGTCGACTTCATGCTCGGCGACCAGGGTCAGCCCCAGCATGCCGGGCAAGGGCGGTGGGGTGGCGGCGGCCACCACCGGGGCGGTCGGTTCACGCAGCCGCGCAAGCGCATCGGCCAGTGCATCAAGCATGCGGTCGCTGAAGTGGCCGGCGAACGCATGCAGCTGGCCGCGCTGTGCCAGCAGCTCGGCCTGCTGCTGCGGGTTGCGGGCATGGTCGGCGTCATGCAGCAGGGTCTGCTCCAGCGCTTCCACGGTCAGGATCAGCGGTGCCGTCAGGGCGTGGTGGCACAGGCCGATCAACGCGCCCAGCAGCTCGCGCACGCGCGGCGGCAGGTCGGCTGCGGCCAGGCGTGCTGTGTCGGCACTGGAAAGGGAAAAGACAGCAGACATCGGCGAGGGGGTCCGGATTCCCGCGGATCGATCTTGGAATCTACCGTGTCGGCCGGTGAAGGCGCTACTTTAGCGATGGATCCATTCAGGGCCGCCTGCGATGGCGGCGCCGCAGCAGATCATGCTTCCAGGAACAGGCTGACCACATCGTTGGTGAAGCGCCGGCCCAGTTCGGTCGGCTGCACGTGCCCGTCTGCCACCACCAGCCAGCCACGCTGCACTGCTTCGCGCAGCGGTGCGTCCAGCACGCTGCGGGCCAGGCCGGTGCGCGATTCGAAGTCGCGCAGGCTGAACCCTTCGTGCAGGCGCAGCAGGTTGAGCATGTACTCGAACGGCAGGCGCTCGGCGGCGATCACTTCATCACCGCCGAACGATGCGGGCGTGCCTGCGGTGTCCATGTACGTCTGCGGGTGCTTGTGCTTCCAGCGTCGCAGCACGTGTTCCTCGGCACCGGAACTGATCTTGCCGTGTGCGCCGGCACCAATGCCGAGGTAGTCACCAAAACGCCAGTAATTCAGGTTGTGTGCGCTCTGCCGGCCGGGACGGGCATAGGCACTCACCTCGTACTGGCCGAAGCCGGCCTGCGCCAGCAGCGCCTGGCAGTGTTCCTGCATGTCCCAGGCATGGTCTTCATCGGCGATGCCCTGCGGCGGCCGCGCGAAGAACACGGTGTTCGGTTCCAGGGTCAGCTGGTAGTGCGAGATGTGGGCCGGCTGCAACGCGAACGCGCGTTCCAGATCGGCCTCGGCACCGGCCAGGGTCTGCTCCGGCAGTGCATACATCAGGTCGATGTTGAAGTTGTCGTAGCCCGCATCCTGCGCCATCTTCACCGCGCGCTCGGCCTCGCCACTGTCGTGGATGCGGCCCAGTCGTTTCAGCGCGGCATCGTCAAAACTCTGGATGCCGAAGCTGAGGCGGTTCACCCCGGCCGCGCGGTAACGATCAAAGCGACCGTGCTCGGCGGTGCCCGGGTTGGTTTCCAGAGTGATCTCGGCATTCGGTGCAAAGCGCAGGCGGGCACTGGCCTGCTGCAGGAAGTGGTCGATCGCCTCGGGGGGGAACAGGCTGGGCGTGCCCCCCCCGAAGAACACGCTGCTGACCACCCGGCCCCAGACCAGCGGCAGGTCCTGGTCGAGGTCGCGCACCAGCGCATCGATGTAGGCATCGAAGGGCAGTTCGCCCTTGGCCTGGTGCGAGTTGAAATCGCAGTAAGGGCACTTGCGCACGCACCACGGCAGATGCACGTACAGCGCCAGCGGCGGTGGCACCAGGCGCGGTAGGGCGTCGTGGTCGCAGGCTTCACCGGGCAGGTGGTTGCAGTGGTCGTGGGCGTGGTCGTGCGGCATGGTGGTCATCGGTAGGGCCGGCCGCTGGCCGGCTTCCCTGTGTCGATCCGGTGGGGCATCAGAGCCAGGCCGCGAGCTGCTGCTTGAGCTGCTGCAGGGCGATGGCGCGATGGCTGATGGCGTTCTTCAACGCCGGTTCCATTTCCGCAGCAGTCAGGCCGTGGGTTGTGTCCAGGAATACCGGGTTGTAGCCGAACCCATTGGTGCCGCGCAGTTCGCGCATGATCTGACCTTCCCAGCGGCCTTCGCAGATCAGCGGCTGCGGGTCGGTGGCATGGCGCAGCAGCACGATCACGGCGTAGAAGCGGGCGCTGCGCTGGCCATCGGCGATGTCGGCCATCGCTTCCAGCAGCTTGGCATTGTTGGCCGCTGCATTGGTCGGGTGACCGGCATAGCGCGCGCTGTACAGGCCCGGTGCACCGCCGAGGGCATCGACGATCAGGCCCGAATCATCGGCCAGCGCCGGCAGGCCGGTCGCTTCGCAGGCCGCGCGCGCCTTCAGCAGCGCGTTCTCGACGAAGGTCAGGCCGGTCTCTTCCACATCGCCCAGGCCCAGTTCGGCGGCCGAGGTGATCTGCAGCGGCAGGTCGGCGAGGATTTCCTGCATTTCCACCAGTTTGCCAGCGTTGTGGCTGGCCAGGACAAGCTTCTTCATCAGCGGGGCTCCAACAGGTCCCAGGTGTTGCCATACAGGTCGCGGAACACCGCGACCGTGGCGTAGGGTTCTTCGCGCGGCTCTTCCAGGAACTGGACACCGGCAGCCAGCATCGCCGCGTGGTCGCGGCGGAAGTCATCGGTATTGAGGAAGAAGCCGACGCGGCCACCGGTCTGGTTGCCGATACGGCTGCGTTGTTCTTCGTTGCTGGCGCGGGCCAGCAGCAGGGCGGCGGCGCTGCCATCGGTTGGCCCGACCACTACCCAGCGCTTGCTGCCCTGGTCGATGTCGTCCAGCAGCTGGAAGCCGAGCTTGCCGGTGTACCAGGCAATGGCCTCGTCATAGTCGGCCACCACCAGGGTGGTCAGGGCGATGCGCCGGTTCATGCCGACAGCGCTGCCTGCTGCGCGGCCAGCAGCTCGGTCACGCCCTTCTCGGCCAGGCCCAGCAGCGCATCGAGCTCGTCACGGCGGAAGGCATGGCCTTCGGCGGTGCCCTGCAGTTCGATGAAACCGCCGCCGTCATTCATCACCACGTTCATGTCGGTGTCGCAGTCGCTGTCTTCGGCGTAGTCCAGGTCCAGCACCGGGGTGCCGCGGTAGACGCCGACCGATACCGCCGCCACCGCGCCGAGGATCGGATTGCGCTTGATGTCGCCGCGCTTCATCAGCACGTTCACCGCATCGACCAGGGCCACATAGGCGCCGGTGATGGCTGCGGTACGGGTACCGCCGTCGGCCTGCAGCACGTCGCAGTCCAGGGTGATGGTGCGTTCGCCCAGTGCGTTGCGGTCCACGCAGGCGCGCAGGCTGCGACCGATCAGGCGCTGGATCTCCAGCGTGCGGCCGCCCTGCTTGCCGCGTGCGGCTTCGCGGTCGCTGCGGGTGTGGGTGGCGCGCGGCAGCATGCCGTACTCGGCGGTCACCCAGCCTTCGCCCTTGCCACGCAGGAAGCCCGGCACCCGGTTCTCGATGCTGGCCGTGCACAGCACGCGGGTTTCACCGAAGCAGACCAGCACCGAACCTTCGGCGTGGCGGGTGAAACCGCGCTGGATGACGACCGGGCGCAGCTGATCGGGCTGACGGCCACTGGGGCGGAAATCGGACATGGGGCAGGTTCCGTAGGGAAAGGGAGTACGCCACCGTCCCCGCGGCCTTCACGGGGCGGGGAAAGGGGCTCAAAAGAGACCGCTAGGGTACCATTCCCCCTTTGCAAGCACCGGATACATCCATGATTCGAAGCATGACGGCCTATGCCGGCGGCGAGCGCTCCACCCCGTGGGGAACGCTGGGCTGCGAGCTGCGCTCGGTCAACCACCGCTTCCTGGAAGTGGGCACGCGCCTGCCCGAGGAACTGCGCGCATTGGAACCGCAGCTGCGCGAACGCATTTCCGCGCGCCTGAGCCGTGGCAAGCTGGATCTGGTGATGCGCCTGCGCGCGCCGGACTCGGCCGCCAGCCTGCAGGTCAACGAGGTGCTGCTGGGCCAGCTGGGCCAGCTGGCGCACCGGCTGACCTCCGATTTCCCCAACCTGCAGGTCAGCTTCACCGACCTGCTGCAGCTGCCGGGCGTCACCCAGGGTGAGGCCACCGATGCGGCAGCCCTGCAGATTGAAGCGCTGGCGCTGCTGGACCAGGTGCTGGAGGGCTTCATCGCCGCCCGCGAGCGTGAAGGCAATTCGCTGGCCACCGCCATCGCCGAGCGCGTGGATGCCATCGAGCGCATCGCCGCGGAGGTCCGTACGCTGATTCCCGCCATTCGCGACGGCCAGCGCACCAAGCTCGCCGCTCGCCTGGCCGACCTGCCGCATCCGGTTGATCCGGGCCGCGCCGAGCAGGAACTGGTGATGTGGCTGCAGAAGCTGGACGTGGACGAGGAGCTGGATCGCCTGTCCAGCCATATCGTCGAGATCCGCCGCGTGCTCAAGCAGCGTGAACCGGTCGGCCGCCGCCTGGACTTCCTGCTGCAGGAGTTCAACCGCGAGGCCAACACGCTGGGCTCGAAGTCGGTGGACAGCCGCACGTCCAACGCCGCCGTCGAGCTGAAGGTGCTGATCGACCAGATCCGCGAGCAGGTGCAGAACATCGAATGAGCATTTCCACGCCCCCGGCCGCGATCGCACGCGGCACGCTGTACATCGTTGCCGCCCCCTCCGGCGCCGGCAAGAGCAGCATCGTCAACGCCACCCTGGCGCGCGACCCGCAGATTGCCCTGTCGATCTCCTTCACCTCGCGCGCCATGCGCCCGGGTGAAGTGAACGGCCAGCACTACCATTTCGTCAGCGCCGAGAAGTTCGAGGAAATGATCGCCGCCGGCGATTTCTTCGAACACGCCTGGGTGCATGGTGACTGGAAGGGCACCGCCCGCCAGTCGGTGGAGCCGCAGCTGGCCGCCGGCCAGGACGTGCTGCTGGAAATCGACTGGCAGGGCGCGCAGCAGGTGCGCCAGCTGGTGCCGGGCACGGTGACGGTGTTCATCCTGCCGCCGTCCAAGCAGGCCCTGCAGGACCGCATGCGCAAGCGTGGACAGGACAGCGAGGCGGTCATCGCCCAGCGCCTGGGCGCCGCCCGCGATGAAATGCTGCACTTCAACGAGTTCGACTACGTCATCGTCAACGAAGTGTTCGATACCGCCGTGGACGAACTGTGCGCGATCTTCACCGCCAGCCGCCTGCGCCGGGATGCCCAGAAGGTCCGCCATGCCGGCCTGATCCAGGCCCTGTTGACCCCGGATGCGGGTTCAACTGATTGATTCCTAAAGGGTCCGGTGGGGGTTGGCTTGATTTTGTCCAGCCCCTGCCAGTACACTCCGTCCCCTTTCCCTCATTCGACTGAGCGGCCGACCGGTCGCCGGGAGCCCGTATGGCCCGCATTACCGTAGAAGATTGCCTGGAAGTCGTTAACAACCGTTTCGAGCTGGTGATGATGGCCTCCAAGCGCGCCCGTCAGCTCGCCAATGGCGTGCAGGCCACGCTGGACAACAGCGAGAGCGAGGACAAGCCGACCGTGCTGGCGCTGCGCGAAATCGCTGCCCGCAAGATCGACAACGCGCTGATCGACGAAGTCGAGAAGGCCGAGCGTGAGCGCGCCGAGCGCGAAGCGCTGGAGTGGGCCGCCGCCGAAGTGGTCGCCGACGAAGACATGTCCAAGAACGACGATTGATCGCATCGATCAACGTCATTGCTGGATACGCCGAACAGCCCGCCCCGTGCGGGCTGTTTCGCATTCAGGGTTTGCCGTAAACGTCGCGCTGGCATAGGCTTTGGCCATGAACCCAGGCCCCACTGCCAAGGTCGCCGCAGTCCCCGCTGCCGCCGTACCCGATTACGTACTCCAGCTCGAACGCGCCGCCCACTACCTGCCGCCCGAGCAGCTGCCGCTGCTGCGCCGTGCGTGGGAAGTCGGTGCCTCCGCGCACGCTGGGCAGACGCGCAAGTCGGGCGAGCCCTACATCACCCATCCGGTGGCCGTGGCCCAGGTGCTGGCCGAGCTCGGCCTGGACGTGGAAGCGCTGATCGCCGCGATCCTGCACGACACCATCGAAGACACCCCGCTGACCCGCGAGGCCCTGTCGGCCGAGTTCGGCGAAGCCGTGGCCGAACTGGTGGACGGCGTCACCAAGCTGGACAAGCTGAAGTTCCGTGACCGCCAGGAAGCAGCCGCCGAGAGCTTCCGCAAGATGCTGCTGGCGATGTCGCGCGACCTGCGCGTGATCATGATCAAGCTGGCCGACCGCCTGCACAACATGCGCACGCTGGGCGCGCAGAGCCGCGAAGCGCGGGGCCGCATCGCCCGCGAGACGTTGGAGATCTACGCCCCGATCGCGCAGCGGCTGGGCATGAGCCTGGTCAAGAGCGAACTGCAGAACCTCGGCTTCAAGGCGCTGTACCCGTGGCGCCACGCGATCCTGGAAAAGCACATCCGCAGCCAGCCGGTCGTGCGCCGCGAGGCGCTGGCGCAGGTGGAAGTGCAGCTGTCGCAGCGCTTGGCCAAGGAAGGCATCGAGCACCGCTTGGTCAGCCGCATCAAGACCCCGTGGAGCATCTACAACAAGATGCGCGACGAGAACAAATCCTTCGACCAGGTGATGGATGTGTTCGGCTTCCGCCTGGTGGTGCGCGGCGTGCCGCAGTGCTACCACTCGCTGGGCGCGGTGCATGCCGCGTTCAAGCCGCTGGACGGGCGCTTCCGTGATTTCATCGCCATTCCCAAGGCCAATGGCTACCAGTCGCTGCACACGGTGCTGTTCGGCCCGTATGGTTCGCCGATCGAAGTACAGATCCGCACCGAGGAAATGGACCTCATCGCCGAGCGCGGTGTGGCTGCGCACTGGACCTACAAGTTCGGCGGTGATTCGCCCAACAGCGCGCAGAGCCGCGCCCACGCCTGGATCGTCGAACTGATCGATTCGCAGCGGGCCGCCGGTTCGTCGCTGGAGTTCCTCGACAACGTCAAGGTCGACCTGTTCCCGGACGAGGTCTACCTGTTCACCCCCAAGGGCAAGATCCTGGCCCTGCCGCGCAATTCCACCGCGCTCGACTTCGCCTACGCCGTGCATACCGACGTCGGCAACATGGCCGTGGCCTCGCGCGTGGACAAGAAACTGGTGCCACTGCGTACCAAGCTGGTGTCGGGGCAGTCGGTGGAGATCATCACCGCGCGCTCGGCCACGCCCAAGCCGCAGTGGCTCGAATTCGTGGTGACCAGCAAGGCGCGCACCGCCATCCGCCACCAGCTCAAGCAGCTGGAGCACGAAGACGCCGTGCAGCTGGGCCACCGCATGCTCGACCGTGCGCTGGAGGCGATGGACAGCTCGCTGGAGCGCCTGCCCAAGGGCCGCCTGGATGCCTTCCTGGCCGAACACCGGTTCCCGCGCCTGGAGGCCCTGCTGGCTGAAGTCGCGCTGGGCAACTGGATGCCGACCCAGGCCGCGCAGGCACTGATGGCCTACGCCGAACTGCGCGGCGGCGCGCATTCGCGCCACAGCTCGCAGGAAAAGATCCTGATCAACGGCAGCGAGCGGGGCGTGGTTACCTTCGCCGGCTGCTGCCAGCCCATTCCGGGCGACGACATCATGGGCTACCACACCGCCGGCAAGGGCATTGTGGTGCACCGCATGGATTGCCCGAACCTGGCCGAACTGCGCAAGTCGCCCGAGCGTTGGGTGCTGATCGGCTGGGATACCACCGTATCCGGCGACTACGACACCTCGCTGGTGGTGGAAGTGGAGAACGGCACCGGCGTGCTCGCACAGCTGGCCGCGGCGATCGCGCAGAGCCATTCCAACATCGAGCGCGTGGATTACCTGGACCGCGACTTCAACGCCGCAGTGCTGGCGTTCAACATCCAGGTGCGCGACCGCAACCATCTGGCCGAAGTGATGCGTCGCCTGCGCCGCCTGTCGGTCGTGCAGGCCGTTCGCCGGCAGTAGATCCACGCCATGCGTGGATGACGTTCCGCGCACACAACGCACGGGGTCGGATCCGTTTGCCGCCGGGAAACGGATCCGACCCCAGCCGACATTGCCCCCACCCGGTACAATCACCGCTCTGTTTTCCCCCAACGCACCGGAGCGACCCATGTCCCGCCAGATCATCAACACCGAAAAGGCCCCGGCCGCCATCGGCCCGTACTCGCAGGCCGTGCGCGCCGGCAACACCGTGTATTTCTCCGGCCAGATTCCGCTCGACCCGGCCACCGGCGACATCGTCGGCGTCGGTGACGTCGAAGCGCAGGCCCGTCGTGCCTTCGACAACCTCAAGGCCGTGGCCGAAGCCGCCGGCGGTTCGCTGGACAAGGTCGTGCGCCTGGGCCTGTACCTGACCGACCTGGCCGAATTCGCCAAGGTCAACGCGGTGATGCAGGACTACTTCCAGGCCCCGTTCCCGGCCCGTTCCACCATCGAAGTCTCCGGCCTGCCGAAGGGCGCCAACTTCGAGGTCGACGCGGTGATGATCATCGACTGACCGCCACGTGGCACGCAAGGCGGCGGTCACCCCGGCACTGGCACCGTCCGGTGAAGCATCGCTTGCGATGCTCGCCGGCGTCGGGCCGGCCGTGGCCGCCAAGCTGCAGGCGCGTGGCCTGGCCACCCTGCAGGATCTCTGGCTGCACCTGCCGCTGCGCTATGAAGACCGCACCCGGCTGACCCGCATCGAAGACCTTCGCAACGGCATTCCGGCGCAGGTGGAAGTGCGGGTGGTCGCCGTCGAGCGCGGCATGCGCTACCGGCCGATGCTGAAAGTGGCGGTGGAGGATGAAGGGCAGGGCACCCTGGTGCTGCGCTTCTTCCATTTCCGCCAGCAGCAGGTCGGCCAGTTCGCGGTCGGCAACCGCCTGCGCTGCTTCGGTACACCCAAGCCGGGGCACCTCGGGTTGGAGATTGTCCATCCCAGTTACCAGGTACTGGGCCGCAACGACGATCCCGATCTCGGCGACCGCCTCGACCCGGTGTATCCCACCGTCGAAGGCGTCGGCCCGATGACGATGCGCAAGCTGATCGGCCAGGCGCTTGATCGCCTGCCGGAAGAAAGCACGCTGGAACTGCTGCCGACCGGCTGGCTCGAGGGCCTGGGCCTGCCATCGCTGCGCAGTGCGTTGCTGACCGTGCATCAGCCACCGCCGGATGCAGACCTGGCCGCACTTGCCGCCGGTACCCATCCAGCGCAGCGCCGGCTGGCAATGGAAGAACTGCTGGCGCACCACCTCAGCCTGCGTCGCCAACGCATTGCGCTGCAGGCGCATCACGCGCCGCCGCTGGCCGGTCCCGGCAAGCTGGCCAAGGCGTTGTTGAAGCAGCTGCCGTTCGCCTTGACCGGCGCGCAGGCACGCGTGTTCAAGCAGATCCGCGAAGACCTTGCGCGCCCCAGCCCGATGCTGCGGCTGGTGCAGGGCGATGTCGGCTCGGGCAAGACCGTGGTGGCGGCATTGGCAGCGATGCTGGCGGTGGAGCAGGGCAAGCAGGTCGCACTGGCCGCCCCCACCGAACTGCTGGCCGAACAGCATCTCAACAACCTGCGCGGCTGGCTGGAGCCGCTGGGCGTGCGCATCGCCTGGCTGGCCGGCAAGGTCACCGGCAAGGCGCGCGCAAAGGTGATGGAACAGGTTGCCAACGGCGAAGCGCAGGTGGTGGTGGGTACCCACGCACTGATGCAGGAGGCGGTGGTATTCCACGATCTGGCGCTGGCCATCGTCGATGAGCAGCACCGCTTCGGCGTTCACCAGCGCCTGGCGCTGCGCGACAAGGGCAAGGGCGGCAACAACGTGCCGCACCAGCTGGTGATGACCGCCACGCCGATTCCGCGCACGCTGGCGATGTCCGAATACGCCGACCTGGATGTATCGGCCATCGACGAACTGCCGCCGGGCCGCACGCCGGTGCAGACCGTGGCACTGAACAACGATCGCCGCCCCGAGCTGATCGAGCGCATCGCCCTGGCCTGCCGCGAAGGGCGGCAGGTGTACTGGGTGTGCACGCTCATCGAAGAAAGCGAAGAACTGGATGCCACCCCGGCACAGGCCACCTACGAATCGCTGCAGGCGCTGCTGCCGGGCGTGCGCGTGGGGCTGGTGCATGGCCGGCTGAAAGCGGCCGAGAAGCTGGCGACGATGGTCGCGTTCAAGGCCGGCGACATCGACCTGCTGGTGGCCACCACCGTGATCGAAGTCGGCGTGGACGTGCCCAACGCCTCGCTGATGGTGATCGAGAACGCCGAGCGCCTGGGCCTGGCCCAGCTGCACCAGCTGCGTGGCCGCGTCGGCCGTGGTTCGGCGGTGTCGCGCTGCGTGCTGCTGTACCAGGCACCGCTTTCGCAGATGGCACGCGAACGCCTGCAGACCATGCGCGAAACCAACGACGGTTTCGTCATTGCCGAGAAGGATCTGGAGCTGCGCGGGCCCGGCGAACTGCTGGGCACCCGGCAGACCGGCCTGGCCGGTTTCCGCATTGCCGATCTGGCCCGCGACGCCGGCCTGCTGCCGGGCGTGCATGCGCTGGCCGAACGCCTGCTGGCGCAGCAACCGGCGCTTGCAGATCGCGTGGTGCAGCGCTGGATCGGTACGGCCGTGCGCTACGCCTCGGCCTGACCGCGCGCGGCACGTCGCCTCGACACACCTCCACGCATGGCGTGGAGCTACAGTGCCAAGCGCTCGGGCAGCCCAGGAAGCACGAAATACTCGGACGCCTTCCCCACGCGCTCTTTACTGACAAGTCCGGCCGTCACCAATCCGTTCAGGTCCTTCAGCGCAGTCGGATATGTAATGGTGTGCGCTGCCTGGTGGCTGGCCACGGTGTAAGTGCGATCGGGATCCTTCAGTGCGTTGGCGAGCAAAGCGCGCTGGCGGTGATTGAGCGGTCCGTTGCCAAGTCGAGCTGTACGAAGCATGCGCCTCGCCGCTTGATCCTCTGCATGCTTCCTGGCGATGTAGGCATGCAGTCCCTGGATCGACTGCTCAATGGCCTCCAGTTGCTGCGACACGAAGTAGCCAAGATCCCGATTGTCACTCTCGGTATACAGGTAAGCCCGCATGTACTTGCCCGGGGATTTCTTCAGTACGCTGGAAATGGACAGGTATTCGGTCATCCAATACCCAGCATTCATCATCGCCCAGTAGAAAAGCACGCGTGCGGTGCGCCCGTTGCCATCCACGAAAGGATGGTCGTAGCCGATCTGGAAATGCAGTGCGATTGCCTTGGCGACCGGATGAATGAACGGTGTGCTTTCCTCATTGATGAACTGGCACAGCCGCTCAATTCTCGCAGGCACTTCCTCGGCCGGGGGGGGGATGTGCAGCAGCGTCGGCGGTGAACCGCGGTCGAAGATCGCAACGTTGTCCTCGGCCGTCCTGAATCGCCCGGAGTCGGTTGGAAGCTCAAGCGTGCCGTCAGTGAGGATGTTGTGCAGTTCCAGGATCTCGGCGGGCGTGATGGGGCGTATGCCGCGCTCGCGGATGACGTTCATCGCCACGTAGTTGTTGTAGATCATGCGCTCGGACTGGTCACGTGGAGCCCGACCAGTACTCAGCATTTCCTTCGCTACGGCTCGCGTGGTTGAGGCGCCTTCCAGCTGCGATGAGGTCATGGCTTCCTCAATCAACGAGCGGATCAGGAACCGTCCTTGGCCGCTGGCTGCGTCCACGCCCTTCACCGAACCTGCGGCTTCCCTGTCGATGTAGTGCAGGCGCCGTTGCATCGAGTCGGTGAGTGCCAGCTTGAAAGGTTGCTGTGTCTTGTCCAGCAACTGCGGCAGGGGCTTCAACAACGCCGCCCGCGTCCACGTGATGCCCAGCCACCACTGTTCCGCGTTCAGGCCTTCCGGGGGCGTCCTATGGCGCAGTTTGTCCCAATGTTCGTAGACGCCGTTTACCTCAGGGCCGATCCGGGCATCGAGAATGCTCCCGAGGGTCTCGACGTGTTTCCGGGCAAGCGTCGACAGGTCAGGCGCTGGAGTGGGCAGCTTCATGGCTGTTTGCTATAAAAAGAATATATGTTTTTATAGCAAACAACGTTGAGATCGCCAAGAACGCCTCTAACCGAAGCCTGTTCATGTTTATGAGCGGACATGGCATGGGCCTTCTCCGATCTGAAAGGGGCTACCCAAGGCTTGGTCACGCTGCCGGCAACTGCGTACCCATGTATTCGGCCAAACCCCGGCATGCCAGCAGCAACCCGAAGGGATAACGGGATGCAGTCATGTCGGCAGTCCTTGTGCGCAAGGCAGGAGGCCACCCACGCGAAGGCGAGGGTGGCGGACGGTGAGTGGTTCCAATACCGGTGACTGCCTCAAGAACGCCGGCGGGCGCGAAGCCCCCACGCACCGCCCGCCATAGAACGCGCGGACGGATTGCCTGCCGGACGCCACGCAGTAACACGCGCGCAACGCCAGCAGGCAAGCGTAAACAACAAGGCAGTCAAACGGGATTGGAAGCCCGCGCCATCCGTTGTCGATGGCCTCCCATGTTTTCCATGAAGGACCGTGCGCCTCAATGAGAAAAGTTGGAAAGATCGAAAACGCTGCAATTGCAGCGCGGCCCTGCGCGGCACGCCGATTACGTCATCTTTCCCGATCCCGCCGACGTCCATCCACGCATGGCGTGGATCTACCGTGTCGACCAAGGTCGACACCCACCAAGAGCAGGCCATTCCATTCCGAAAGATCGCGGAAATCTGTCGAAGGCGGGGTGGGGCCGGTTGCGGGGGCGTGAGCGCCATGGGCCCGAGGCATGCCTCGGGCGGGTTGGGCAGGACGCCCAACCCCGGTCTTGCCGTGTGCGCAGGACAGCGCACACGAGCAAGGCGCGACCGAGCTTACATGGACGTACTTGCAGCGTCCCCCGCAACCGGACCCACCCCGCCATCCCACGGAATGTCAGCTTCTGCCGTTGCCGTTGCCGTTGCCGTTGATTCGGCGGGTGCCGGGCGCAGCCCGGCCGAACCCGAACCCCCGTACTTGCAACGGTCATCATCCCGGTCCACACTTCGTTGCCGATCTGAAGACGGCAACGATGACCAAGAAGATCCCGCTGTTGATCGATACCGACCCCGGTGTCGACGACGCACTGGCCCTGCTGATGGCCTTCGCCGATGAACGGCATGACGTGGTCGCCCTGACCATCGCCGCCGGCAACGTAGGCCTGCAGTACACCGTCCGCAACGCCCTCAAGCTCTGCGACATCGTCGGCCGCACCGACGTGCCGGTGTTCGCTGGCAGCCCCGATCCGCTGCTGCATCCATCCGTCGACGCCGCCCACGTGCATGGCCGCGATGGCTATGGCGATGTGGACCTGTCGCCGCCGAGCCGCCAGGCCGACGCCGAGCACGCCGCGCTGGCCATCCTGCGCCTGTCGCACCAGCATGCCGGCGAACTGATGCTGGTGATGCTCGGCCCGCTGACCAACCTGGCACTGGCGCTGAAACTCGATCCGACCCTGCCCCAGCGCATCAAGCGCATCGTGGTGATGGGCGGCGCAGTCACCTGCCACGGCAACATCACCACCGCCGCCGAATTCAACATCGCCTTCGATCCGGAAGCCGCGCATGTGGTGTTCACCGCGTTCCCGCACTTGCTGGTGTCGGACTGGGAAGCCACCGTTGCCCACGGCCTGCCGTTGGCCGAAGCCGAGCAGTGGCTGGGTGCCGATTCCGATCGCGCGCGCTTCTACGAGCTGATCTCGCGCAAGACCCGTGGCCTGTCCGAAGACAGCAAGGGCGGCCGCTGGTATACCGCCGACGCGCTGGCCATGGCCTGGGCGCTGAACCCGGAAGGGCAGCTGCAGGTTGAATCGCGGCCGCTGAATGTGGAACTGAACGGCACGTTCAGCCGCGGCGCGACCATCGTCGACTGGAACCGCCAGACCGGCCAGCCGGACAACTGCGACCTGCTGATGGCCTACGACCAAGGGCGTTTCGAGGCCCTGGTACGCCAGGCCCTGGGTGCGGACTGAGGTCAGCCCCCTGCACTGGTTGCCCCGGGCGGCAACCAGTGCTTATAATGCCGCTCTTGACCACCAGCCCATTTACGGTGTGAGCCCATGAAGGCCGATATCCATCCGAACTACCGCGACGTCGTCTTCCATGACGTCACCTCCGATTTCAAGATCCTGACCCGCTCGACCATGAGCACGAAGGAAACCATCAAGTGGGAAGACGGCAACGACTACCCGCTGGTGAAGGTTGAAATTTCCTCGGCTTCGCATCCGTTCTACACGGGCAAGCACAAGGTCATCGACACCTCGGGCCGTATCGACAAGTTCCAGAAGCGCTACGCGCGCTGATACGTCGTACCCGGTTCGAACCGACGGCCGCGCTCTGCGCGGCCGTTTGTTTTTGTCCAGCGCCTGCCCAACGGGCGTTTGGATGGACGGAACACTGCGTCCTTGTGACAACGCTTTTGCCGATCCCGGCCGCTCGCTGGCAGGGTGCCGGCTGCCTGTCGTCTACGACTTCTGTCTAGCGCCCGGCAAATGCTGCTGTGCGATAATGACCTGATCCCCGGCACAGGCCGAGGACGTCATTCACGTGCCTGACCAATGCGCTTGGGCAGGCGCCTTCCCATGAAGGAGCGCACACAGTGTCCGATCTTGATCAGGTCACGCTCAACGCCGGCGATAAGTCGGTCGTTCTGCCCGTCATCAAACCCACCCTCGGCAACGACTGCGTCGACATCGCGAAGCTGACCAAGGAAACGGGGTATTTCACCTACGATTCCGGTTTCACCGCGACGGCCAGCTGCAAGTCCGCCATCACCTACATCGACGGTGACAAGGGCGTGCTGCTGTATCGCGGCTACCCGATCGAGCAGCTGTCGGAAAAGTCGAGCTACGTCGAAGTGGCCTACCTGCTGATCAACGGCGAGCGCCCGAGCGCCGAGCAGCTGAAGGCCTTCACCGACGAGCTGGCTGCCGAAGCCAACGTCGATGAGTCGATCAACACCCTGATCGGCAGCTTCGCCAAGGATGCCCATCCGATGGCCATCCTGACCGCCGCCATCGCGCAGCTGTCGGGCATCTACCACGCCTCGCTGGACCTGTCCGACGCCGAACAGCGCCGCCAGGCCGCCGTGCGCCTGATCGCCAAGGTGCCGACCCTGTCGGCGCTGATCTACCGCCACGGCAAGGGCCTGCCGGCCAACAAGCCGGATACCTCGCTGGACTACGTCAGCCGCTTCCTGAAGCAGACCTTCGAGTCGGCTGATGGCAAGTACGAGCTGAACCAGGACGTGGTCAAGGCACTGGACCTGCTGTTCATCCTGCACGCCGACCACGAGCAGAACGCGTCGACCTCGACCGTGCGTCTGGTCGGTTCGACCGGTGCCAACCCGTATGCGTCGGTCGCCGCTGGCGTCACCGCGCTGTGGGGTCCGGCCCACGGCGGTGCCAACGAAGCCGTGCTGAAGATGCTGGAAGAGATCGGTTCGGCCGACAACGTCGAGTCGGCAGTGCTCAAGGCCAAGGACAAGACCTCCGGCTTCCGCTTGATGGGCTTCGGCCACCGCGTGTACAAGAACTTCGACCCGCGCGCCAAGGTCATCGGCGAGATGACCGGCAAGGTGCTCAAGCAGCTGGGCGTGCAGGATCCGCTGCTGGACGTGGCCGTGAAGCTGGAACAGGCCGCGCTGCAGGACGAGTACTTCGTCGCCCGCAAGCTGTATCCGAACGTCGATTTCTACAGCGGCATCATCTACAAGGCGCTGCAGATCCCGACCGAGATGTTCACCGTCATGTTCGCCCTGGGCCGTACCTCCGGCTGGGTCTCGCATTGGCTGGAACAGCAGGTCGACCCGGAAATGAAGATCGGCCGTCCGCGCCAGGTCTACACCGGCCACGACGTGCGCGACTACCAAGGCTGATCGCCTGCGGTAGGTTGTGCTGAAAACGCCCCGCGATTGCGGGGCGTTTTTTTTGCTTCGCTTTTGGTAGATGCCAACCTTGGTTGGCAAGCTTTCGGTGCCGCGAAACATCACCCACGCATGGCGTGGATCTACTGCGCTCCGGGCGCTTGGCATGATGTTCGCCGCGGCAAGACCGCGTGATTCAAGGGTCTCACCAGCTTCACAAGCGCTCGCGCAGCCTCAGGACGCCAGCTGCACCTGCAGCACTGATACGGAGCGTCCAACCCATGAGTACCCGTTTCGACCTGCCCGAGCGCGATCCACTCGGTCCTGATATCGCCACCGTGGTGGCCACTCCCGTCGTGCCACCGCCCAGCGAAAGCGCGGTGTCCTGGGGCGCCATTTTCGCCGGCGCCGTTGCGGCCGCCGCACTGTCGCTGATCCTGCTGATCCTGGGCGTTGGCCTCGGCCTGTCCTCGGTTTCGCCCTGGTCGTTCGAAGGGGTGTCCAAGGAAACCTTCGGCTGGACCAGCGTCGCGTGGCTGACCTTCACCGCGCTGGCCGCTTCCGGTCTGGGCGGCTACCTGGCCGGTCGCCTGCGCACCAAGTGGACGCAGCTGCACGGCGATGAAACCTACTTCCGCGACACCGCACACGGCTTCGTGTCCTGGGCTGTGGCGACCCTGCTCACTGCTGGCCTGTTGACCTCGGCCATCGGTGGCGTGCTGGGCGCCGGCGCAAAGGTGGCCGGCGCGACCGCAGGCGCCGCTGCCACCACTGCCGGTGCTGCCGTGGCCGGCGCTGGCAGCGCTGCTGCAGGCGCACCGGAGAGCGACCTCAACTACTGGGTGGATTCGCTGTTCCGCAACGCCACCACGGCCGGCCCGGACGCCGCCGGTGCTCCTCCGGTTGCGCCGGCAGCGGGCGCAGCGCCGGGTACCAGCCCGATGGACCCTGCCGCACCACTGCCACCCCCGGCCGCCGCCAGCGTTGGCCCACGTGACGCCCTCGCGGCCCCGCCGCCGCCGCGCCCGTTGCCGGGCACTGGCCCGATGGGCGACCGCCGCGAAGTCCGTGCCGAAGTGAACCGCATCATCGTCAACAGTCTGCAGGGCGATGGCCTGGACCAGGCCGATACCCAGTACCTGTCGCAGCTGATCGCACGCGAGACGGGCATGAGCCAGGCTGAAGCGCAGGCCCGTGTGACCGACGTGCAGACCCGCATGCGTGCTGCGCTGGAGAAGGCGAAGAACACCGCCAAGCAGGCCGCCGACGATGCGCGCAAGGCAACGGCCTATGCCGCACTGTGGCTGTTCATCACCCTGCTGATCGGCGCCTTCTTCGCCAGTCTCAGCGCCACCTGGGGCGGCCGTCGCCGCGATCTGTAACCCGCATCTGATGCAAGGAGACCTTTGATGAAAACGCTTCTGCTCTGGTTCCTGGGCGTGCCGATTCCGCTGTTGATCCTGTACGCGATCTTCTTCTAGGCACCGCACCGTTCATCGCATCAGGCCGCCGAAAGGCGGCCTGATGCATTTGTCATTACTGCAATGAGGTTTGTTGCAAAGACCGGGTGAGGAAATTTGCATAATCCTCAAACATTGAACGCCTTCAAGGAATCTCCTTAACACTCATCTATTTAGGAAAGCTTGAATGGCCGCAAGGTACGGCGCTGCCTACCATTCTCTCGTCGCCCGCCCCCACGCAGGCGGGTGATGCCTCCGCACTGGAGGCCTCATATCCCACCGTCCGAGAGAGACACCATGAACTCCATCCTGAAGAAGGCCGCGCTCGCTGCAGCGCTGGCTACCGTTTCGCTGTCCGCCAATGCATTCGATGCCGACATCAAGGTCTGGGCCAACGTCGATCCGACCCTGGCCCTGCTCAAGGCCGATGGCACGGCGCTGGAGTCGGTGGTCAACCTGGTCCACAACCCGGTCAGTGGCCTGGTGCCGTGGACGCAGCAGGTGCGCATCTACTCCAACGATGAAAGCAAGGACATCGAAGTGCGTGTTGGCAGCACCCCGCAGCTGCTCAACACCGATGGTGGCGGCGCGCCGGTGCCGTTGACCGTCAGCCTCAATGGCAAGGCACTGACCGTGGCCGCACAGGACTTCACCGCATCCGACCTGTTCGATGGTTCGCTGCCGGGTGCGTCGATCCCGATGGCGCTGCGCATCGCGCAGACCACCCCGGCGCCGATCACCCGCGGTGGCAGCTACGAAGGCATCGTCACCATCGCCATGCAGCAGAAGACCACCAGCCCGTAAGGCACCCGCGCCGGCCCGCTTGCCGGGCCGGCTGCTTCCGGTAATTCCCCCATGAATGCTCCCGCACCCGCCGTCACCCGGCTGGCGGTCGCGCTCGCCCTGTCGCTGGCCACACCCCTGGTCGCGGCGCGCGGCGTTCCCGCCGGTTTCGAGGATCTGGTCGAAGGCCAGACCGAACACCTGGAGATCCGTCTGTTCGGTCGTTCGACCGGGCTGGTGCCGGTGCGCGTGACCCTGGAACACGTGCAGCTGGAAACCCCGGCCGAGGCGCTGCAGGCCTTGCAGCTGTCCGCCGAAGCGCAGGCCGCGCTGCTGCCGGCGTTGTCGCAGCCGCTGCCGCGCAACAGTCATCTGGCGTGCCGTTACGGTGGTGCCAGCGCCGGTTGTGGGTACATCGATCCTCCCGAGGAGCCCACCGCCGTGCGCGCGCTGTATGACGAAGGCGAGGGCGCTGTGCGCCTGTTTGTCGCCCGCCAATGGATCCCCGGCGAGCCGGCCGCCGAGCGCTACCACCAGGTCAGCGCCAATGCCGAGAACGCCTTCCTGCACCAGCACACCTTCAACGTCAGCGGTGGCCGCGGCTACCAGGCGCTGGCCGCGCAGGGCATGGGCGCACTGGGCGTGTTCCAGCGCGGGCACCTGTCCGCCGACTGGACCTTCAGCCAGCAGCACTACCGCGGCGGTCTTGCCAGCCGCCGTTTCCAGCTCGACAACGCCTACTACCGCCATGACCTGGGCCAGCAGCACTACCTGCAGGCCGGGCGCATGGACCGCCGCAACCTGGGCAGCCCGCAGGGCGGCACCTTCAGTTTCAGCATGCTGCCGATGGATCGCTTCCAGGGCCTGCGGCTGGGCACCACGCAGGCCTACGTGGATTCCGCCGCCGCCGTGCAGGCCACGCCCCTCACCGTGCTGCTGGCGCGCGATGCGCGCGTGGATGCATTCGATGGCGAGCGCCTGCTGCAGACCTTCTACCTGCAGGCCGGCATCAACCAGCTCGATACG
The DNA here is from genome assembly GCF_020883215.1 of Stenotrophomonas sp. SI-NJAU-1. NCBI lineage: Bacteria > Pseudomonadati > Pseudomonadota > Gammaproteobacteria > Lysobacterales > Lysobacteraceae > Stenotrophomonas > Stenotrophomonas sp. SI-NJAU-1. The sequence goes on along the minus strand of NZ_CP086598.1, from coordinate 3,547,476 downwards.
CGCCGGTTTCCCATGGGCAACTACACCGTCAGCCTGCGCATCTACGAAGACGGCGTGCTGGTACGCAACGAGGACGCGCCGTTCGACAAGGGCGGTGACTGGACCGACAGCAGCGTGCAGTGGTTCCTGCAGGGCGGCCGCCGCAACGAGCGCCGCAGCGACCGCTTCGACGACGAACTGGCGGCCATGGGCGGCCTGCGCGTGCCGATGGGGCGCAACGTGGCCATGACTGCTGGCATCGCCGATCTGGGCGGTTTCAGCTACGGCGAACTGCGGGTGGACCTGCGCCATGTGTTTGCGACCCAGGAAGTCCGCGCCACCTTCAGCGGCATGCACGGCAGCGATGGCAGCCGTGGCCAGCAGCATCAGCTTTCCTACCGTCGCCGTGCTTCGTGGAATGTGTACCACCAGCGCATGCGCGGCCGTGCCTGCCAGTTCGAGGATGACGCGCGCGACCGGCTCGGCTGCGCCGATTCGCTCAGTGCCTCGATGGCGCTGCCGGTGGCCGGCGGCAACGCCTACGTGGCCTATACCCGCCGCCAGACCTGGCGTGCAGGCACCGTGCGGCCGGGGCTGGGTGATGATCCGCTGGCCGGGCTTGACCCGCTGCTGCCGCCGTGGCTTCCAGAGCCCACGCGCATACCGCAGCTCAGCCGCACCTGGCAGGCCAGCTACAGCCGCAGCCAGCGCTGGGGCGAGTTCAGTGTGTCCAGCCGCATCGGCGTGTGGCAGCAGACCAGCGGCGGTGGACTGCGCGATGGACGTGACCGCGGCATCTACCTCAATTTCAGCCTCAACCGCCTGCAGCACGATGACCGCGGCAGTTCGCAGCGACGCTATGGCGTGGACGTGCGGCAACCAAAGCATGCGCGGCCGGACATCAACTACAGCGCCGGGCAGACGCTGCGCCAGGAATACGAGGATCAGTACCGGGAGGTATCCGGCGAACTGCGTGGCAACAACAACGAGCGCTACAGCGCCACGCTGAGTACGCAGCTGCAGAATCGCATCGGCCAGACCGGTGCCACGGTGTCGCGCTACCAGCATCAGGGTGGCAACGAAGTGGCATACAGCGCCACGCACAGTTCCGGCCTGGCCATCGGCAAGCGCGGCGTGTACTGGGGCGCTGGCGTTGGCGCCGACGCGGGGCTGGCGGTGCAGGTGGATGACACCGACGACCTGGACCTGACCGGTGTTGCCGCCGAGCTGCAGGTGGGCGGGTTGCGCCGGCAGCGACTGAAGCTGGGCGAGCGCCGGCTGCTGCCGATCTCCGCCTACCAGTCGCACCGCGCTGAAGTGCAGGACGCCAGCACCCTGGACAGCATCGCCGCCGTGCGCGTGAGCGGTGTGGGCGGCGCGCGTCCGTTGTTCCTGCCACCGGGCCGGCTGGTGCGCATGCCGGTGCCGATTGAAGTGACCTACACCTTCATCGGCAACGCCCAGGACATCGCCGGCGCACCGCTGCGCGGTGCCCGCATTCTCAACGCGCCGGTGCCTGGCACCGGCAGCAATGGAGGTTTCGTGGCCGACTTCCCACGACGCGAGAAGACCCTGTACCTGCTGCAGGACGACCGGTTGCTGCACTGCCCGCTGCAGGTGCGCGAGCGCCGCAGCGTGGTGATGCTGGTAGGCGCCGTGCAGTGCGAGCCGCTGGCCGTGGCCCAGCTGCCGGCCGACATCCGCCATCAGGCACGGGTGACGCGGCTGCTGCAGGAGCGGGCGCTGATTGCCGCCACGCCGCAGACCGCAGCAGCGGGAGGTGCGAAGTGAGCCGGCGCGTGTGGTGGGCGATGGCGGTGTTGTGTGGGCTGGTGCTGCTGGTGCCGCGGGCGATGGCGCAGAGGCCGCCGGAAACGCATCCGTCGAGCGAGCATCGCGACATCGTGATGAGTTGGGATCGCTCTGCGATGCCGGGAGATATCGAGTTGTGGCCATCCAAAACTGTATTTGGATACGAAGAGCAGGGCACGCTGGGCTACGGTCATATGTTCATGACGTGCAGCTCGAACTCTAGCTCGGAACGCGGAAAGTGCCCGACTAATGACACCTTGGAGCATACCGTAGGGGCAGTTAGCACAATCCCACTGAGGTTCACGGAAAGTCGCAGCGGTATGGAGGTCGATGTCGAAGTCACTGCTGCCATCCGTCGTATAGACGCTACGTTCGCCTGCAGCTTCGACTACTGGTCCGGGCCGTTCCGGAAAATCTGGTCTTCCACCACTGGCGCGTGCGCGGGTATTGAACGCGTGGGCACATCCGTCGAGATGAAGCTGACTTCCGATCAGTTGAGCCAACTTGTAGCAGGTCACTGGTCAGCCGCATTGGACCTGACGCTACGAATGCCGCCCCACCAGCACCTTGCGGACTACTCGTTCTCCTTCGACTTCACCATCACCGATCACAACGCAGTCTCCATCTACTTCCCGCTTTTCGATCAGGTCACCCCGCACGTCGGTCTGAACCTGCAGTACGACCCGATCGCGCAGACCGTCGGCGGCCGTACCCAGCTCGACATGTGCCTGTACGACGGGCTGGGCTCGCAGAGTGCTTACCTGGGCGTCACCGTGCGTGACAGCGGCGCGCAACCTCCCGGGCCCTCGGGCTATTCGGTATGGCACGTCGATGGCGGCAGTGATGCCACCCAGCGCGTGGACTACACCGTGACGCTGGATCACAACGGCAGCAGCCTGCCGATGCGCAATGGTGTGGAGCAGCTGCTGCATGGCATCGATACCGCACGGCTGCGCCTGGTGCTGCTGCCCGGCATGACGCAGCCGGTGTTCTGCGTGCCTACGCCATTGACGCTGGAAACACCGCGCGTGCCGGTCAGCACCAAGCGCCCCGGCTACTACAGCGGCGATCTCAAGGTGGAACTGCGTGTTCCCACCGTCACGCCCTGAACCCCACACGGAGTACCCGATGAAGTCCTTAGTCCGCTGCCTGCTGCCGCTGTCGCTGCTGATGGCGTTGCCTGCCCACGCCAATCTCACCGTGCATCCCATGCGTACGTCGGTGGACGCGAAGAAGGGCGCGCAGATACGTATCTACTCGCAGTCCACCCAGCCGCAGTACGTGCAGGCATCGATCAAGCGCATCGTCGACCCGGCGGGGGCAGGTGAACAGGAGGTCGAGGTGGAGCCGAATGAGGCGGCCATCGCCATCACACCGGGCAAGTTCGCTCTGGCCGGTGGTGGCAACCGGCTGATCCGGGTCATTCCGCTGCAGCCGGTCGAAAAGGAAACGGCATACCGCGTGTACTTCGAGGGCGTGCGCAGTCCCGAACGTGCGGACCCAGCGGGCGATGGCGAGAGCGCCCAGGCCAATGTCGGCGTCAGCCTGGTCTGGGGCGCACTGGTCAATGTACTGCCCGCGCAGTCCACGATGGACGTGCAGGTGGAGGGAAACCACCTGCGCAATACCGGCACGCTGCGCGTTGGCATCACCAGCATCGCTGACTGCGATGGCGCGCGCTGCACCGCGCATGACGTCTCACGCAGCCTCTACCCCGGCAGCGCGCTGCAGCTGCCGTTCCCCGTGCAGCCGGGCCACACGCTGCAACTGCGCTACCGGCTGACCCGCGATGGCTATCGCGAGCACGTGCACAACGTCGCGCTGTGAATGCACCACGCCGCTGTGGCTTTGCGCCGCAGCGGTTCCTTTTGTTTCGTTTGTTAAGGAGTATCCATGAACAAGATCCATCGTCGTATCTGGTCCACTGCACGGCAGTGCTGGGTGGTGGCAAGTGAGCTGACCCGAAGGAAGGGACGTAGCGCCGGAAGTACCAACGCTGCTCTGTTGGTCTCCGTTCTGCTGGGCTCAGTTTCCACCAATGCAAGCGCCGCGCGCTTTTATGGTTGTGATAGTGCTGCGGTCGGAGCGGTGTACTGCGTTCCGATTGCGGGACAGGAGGACGTGGCAAATGCGAGCTCCTCGTTGCGCAGTTTTCACCATCTTTCGATAGGAGGCAGCGCGTGGACCGATGGCAGCTATTCCACGAGTTTTGGGAATAGAACGTCTGCCGAGGGCGACAAAAACTCACTCCTGGGCTATGGGGCGGTCGCTACACAAGGGTACGCGTCAGTATTCGGTGCACATGCGGTCGGTGATGGCATCGGAACAGTCGCCTTAGGCCATGACGCGAAGGCCTACACCGAGAATTCAATCGCAGTAGGCAGTGGCTCACGGACAAATGAGGGCGCAGGCGTGTCGAAGATTGCCATCGGCGGCGATGCTTACGCAGGGACCAGTGGCTGGACCGGATCCATAGCACTTGGCGGCAAGGCACGCGCCGAGTACGACAGCCTGGCCATGGGATACGAGGCCAGGGCTACCGCGAGCGGAGCGGTGGCAATCGGGCGTGGCTCGGTAGCCAGCGAACGAAACACCGTATCGGTCGGCAACGGCAACACCAAGCGGCGTATCGTCAACGTGGACGATGCGCGCCTCAATGCCACCAGCACCGATGCAGTAACGGGCAAGCAGCTGTATCAGTTGTCCACTGCGACCAACGGGCTGATCAGCCAGACGAGTACGGGTGGGACAGTTCGCATTGGCGCGGAGAACACTGGCCCGACATTGACGATCAGCAACAAAAGTGGAGCTGCCCGGTATCTCAACGGGGTCCGCAATGGCGCGCTCAACGCAACCAGCACCGATGCGGTCACTGGACAGCAGCTGTTTGCCACCAATCAGAACGTGACGGCGGCGACCAATCGCATCAATGCGAAGGCCCTCTCACTGGGGGAAGGTGCAACGGCCGAATCTGTTGCGTACGGGGTGAGTACAGCGCTGGGTCACAACGCCAAAAGCTACAACGGCCAGAGTGTAGCCGTCGGTTTCGACGCCCGTGCCGGCGTGGATGCTGCCGGCAACAAGGTGGACAACCTGAACGCGGGTGTCTCGCTGGGCTCGCGCAGCCGCAGTGGCAATGGTGCCGTGGCGGCTGGTCTGCAGGCCAGCGCAGTAGGTGATCGTGCCATTGCCATTGGCCACGAGGCGTCGGCAGACGTCATTCATGCCACCGCGATCGGGTTCCAGAGCAAAGCCAGTGCCGGCCAGGCCACGGCATTGGGGCGTGGTACCCAGGCAAGTGCTTCCTACTCGACTGCCATGGGCAATCTGGCCCATGCCTCGGCCGAGAGTGCTGTGGCCATTGGAGATCGCTCCCTCGCCCAGCACAATGGTTCGGTGGCGCTGGGCAATGGGTCGCAGACCAGTGCCGCCCATCAGATATCAGTCGGCAGCGCCAGCATCAAGCGCAAGCTGGTCAACCTGGCCGACGGCGCGCTCACTGCGTCCAGTACCGAGGCGGTGACCGGCAAGCAGCTAAACGCAACCAATACCAACGTGACTACGGCACAGAACGCGGCCAATACCGCGCAGGTGACTGCCACAGGAGCGAAGACCGCAGCCGACAGCGCGCTTGCCAAGGCCAACGCCCTGGCCGGGCTGGTGAGCCAGGTGTCCGCCACGGGAAATGTGCGACTGGGCAGTGAAAACACCGGTACTGTGTTGGACGTGCGCAACAAGGCCAATGCCAGCCGCAGTATCAGCGGGGTTACCGACGCGACGCTGAGCAGCAGCAGCACCGAGGCTGTCACCGGTCGGCAACTTACCGCTACCAACAGCAACGTGACCACGGCACAGAACACCGCCAATGCCGCGCAGACGACAGCCACTGCGGCCAGGGCCACTGCGGACAACGCGCTGGGCAGGGCCACGGCATTGAGTGGACTTGTCAGCCAGGTATCGGCCACGGGCAACATGCGCCTGGGCGCAGACAATGCCGGCACCGTGGTGGATGTGGCCAACAAGGATGGCGCGAAGCGGCGCGTCAACAACGTTGCCAATGGCGTGCTGAGCAGCACCAGTACCGATGTCGTGACCGGACAGCAGCTTCATGCCACCAACCAGGCTGTTTCCACTCAGGCCCAGTCGCTGGTGCTGCACGGCCAACAACTGACAACGCATGCCCAGGCTCTTGCGGCACAGGACCAGCGCGTCGCGATCAATCGCGCCGACATCGACCAGCTTCGTACGGACGTGGACAACTTCGATCCGGATCTGGATGGAGTGGTGAAGTTCAGTGCCGATCGCCTGCTTGTGGACATGGAAGGTGCGCGCGTATCGGGAGTGGCGGCGGGGGATGTCAGCTCTGCGGCCAGTACTGATGCGGTGAATGGTGGGCAGTTGTTTGCGACTAACGAGAAGATCTCGGTACTTGAGGGCGTGGGAAAGTTTGTATCAATCGGTATAGGTGGCAGCCAACGAGCATCGGCTGCAGGAGTGGGGGCAGTTGCAATCGGTGATTCGGCTGAAGCAACCGTCGGTGGTGAAGGTGGAGTCGCGCTGGGGGCATTTTCTCGCGCGGTGGGAAAGAACTCCATCGCCATAGGTCGCGCAGCGTACGTTGCTGAAAGCGCAGAAGGTGGCTTTGCATTAGGCGTTGGCACATCCGTCAACGCGAACCGAGGGGTGGCACTGGGCGCTGAAAGTCAGGTGGAGGCGGGAGCAAGCAATAGTGTCGCAGTTGGCTATGGCTCGATTGCATCAGAACCTGACACCGTTTCTTTTGGAAACGACAGCATCCGTCGAAGGTTGACCGGCGTTTCTCGAGGACTTGGCGATGCCGAAGCTGTTGCCATCGTCCAGTTGTCTGAATCCCTCTCCACTTTAGGAGGTGGTGCGAGGTTGAGCAGCGAAGGTGGCGTGATAGCGCCCGTCTACAACGTACAGGGTGGTACGCAGAGCAATGTAGGTGACGCCTTGGCTGTTCTCGATGGCGCAGTGCTCAGGTCCGATAGTCGCGCGGATGGCATCGAAGGCCAGTTGCGTGCGACATTCCAACAGTCGCCATCAATCAGCGCAGATGGAATCGGCCAGGTGAACCTGGTCGGTGCGCAGGGCATGGTTCTGTCGAATCTGGCCGATGGGCGCATTGCCGCGGGTAGTCGTGATGCGGTGACTGGGAGTCAGCTGTATGCGGCGAAGGAGGATATTGCTAGGAACGGAGATGAGATCGAGCGTATGAAGAGCATGTCGGATGAAGGCGTGAGGTATGTTCTTCAGCAAGTGACTGACGCACGAGGAGGACCGATTGATTTCGCTGGATCGCGATTGACTGGGATTGATTCCGCGGACATCTCATCTGCCTTCAGTACTGATGCAGTTAATGGCGGTCAGCTCTATTCGACCAATGAGCGAATCGCGAGCGTGGAATCGACTCATCGATTCTTCAAGATCGGTCGGGATGATTTGAGTGAGGACGCCAAGGTTGGATCATTTGGTGTTGCAATTGGTGAATCCGCGCAAGCCACACCTCAGGATGGAAGTGAGGGTGGAACAGCCGTTGGCGCTTTTGCGATTGCTTGGGGCAAGAATTCCGTTGCTCTGGGGAGAGGCGCCTTGGTCGAAGAGGGAGCGGATAGCGCATTCGCTCTCGGTGTAGGGTCACGTGCGGCTGGTTCTGATAGCGTGGCGCTAGGCGCGGTCACTAGAATAGAAGCCGGTGCGGTCAGGTCCGCCGCCATTGGCATGGGGTCCGTTGCCACAGAGGCAGACACGGCATCCTTCGGAAACAGCAGATACCAGCGTCGCCTCGTCAACGTAGCCAACGGCCGCAACACCAACGACGCCGCCACCATCGACCAGCTCCGTGGCGCACTGTCTACCCTCGGCGGCAACATAGACGCCAACGGCAACGTCACAAGCCCCGGCTTCAACGTCCAGGGCCAGCGGCAGAACACCGTCAACGAAGCCCTCGCCACGCTCGACTCGGCCGTAGTCACCACCGGCTCCCGCGTCGACCGCGTGGAAACCCAGCTCCGCGCGGTGTTCCAGGAATCTCCGTCCACCCGCAGCGACGGCACCGCCCAGCTCACCCTGGCCGGCGCCAACGGCATGGTCATCTCCAACGTCGCCAATGGTTTGATCGCCGCCGGCAGCCGCGAGGCGGTCAACGGCGGCCAGCTGCATGCCGTGCAGCAGCAGCTCAACGGTCGCATCGATGGCTTGGAGCAGCGCGTGGACGGCCAGCTGCAGGCGCGTGCAATGGGCACGGCATCGGCGGCACCGACCGAAGAGATCATGCCAAGCCCGGAAGCCAGCGGTTCGCCGCAGGTCGCTTCGGCGGGCGAGGGCGCTTCGCCTGCACCGCAGCCGAAGGCGAAAAAGGATGACTCGCCCGCGCCCACGCCGCAGGTCGACACCGCCGAGTTGGAAAAGATGCTGGCCCGCGCCAACGAGTACACCGATGGTGCGATCAGCAACGTCGAGCGCCGCCTGGACAAGATGGACAAGCGCTTCAACCGCATGGCGGCGATGAGCAGTGCGCAGACGGCCATGGCCATGAACACCGCGGGCCTGGCCACCTACAACCGCCTTGGCGCGGGCGTGGGCTACGCAGAGGGCGAGTCGGCCATGGCGGTGGGTTACCAGCGCGTACTCAACGACAAGGGCTCAGCCACCTTCAGCCTCAATGGGGCGTTCACCAACAGCGGTGAACGCAGCATGGGCGTGGGTGTGGGCATCGGCTGGTAAGCCATGGCGCCCCGGTGTGGTGCGCGTAACGAGCCCCGCCGCGCCGGGGCCATTGCAGAGGAGGTTGCAATGTATCGCTTCATGAGCCGCTTCATGACCTATCGGCGCTACTACCTGTGGCGCGCCCGCATCCGCTACTTCACCCACGACATGGATACGTGGACGCTGGCCTGCCTGGTGCTGATGGTCTGCATGGGGTTGATGGTGTGGGGGTTCTGGCGCGTGGTGAACGTGCCGAAGCCCCGAATCCACCCGGAGGCCGCGGCCGTGCGGGTGGAAGTGCTGACCGACGAAGCGATCCATCGCATCGTGCTGGTGCGCCACGGCGGCACCACGCCGGGTCATCCCTTCTACAGTGCTGCGGAGATCCGCGGCAGCACCCAGCGCACGCTGCGGGTCCGGCAGACCCTGCAGGACCCGGTGGCGATGAAGCTGCAGGCGGACATGTACGCCGACATTGCCGACTACATCAACGCTACCGGTGCCTGCATGCCCTTTCCCTGCCGCCGCGTGAGTTTCCGCATCGAACAGCTGCAGCGGTCGGGGTACGAGAGTGCGGTACGCAACAAGGCGCTGGCCGAGATCCTGCAGGTGCCGTGGTACCTGGTGCCGAACCTTGATGGCGAACGCACGCGCGTGCGCAGTGGCTGGGCCGATGACTTCCAGGATGTGTATGCGCACGCCTGGAACCTGGATGACCTGCAGAAGATGCATGCGCGCATGATGGCCGAGTACCCGTACCGTGCGGCGGTGCCGTGGCTGGCACGATTGGCAACCCCTGCCCAGGAGCAGCTGATCTTCCCGTAGCGCCGGGCCATGCCCGGCTGCTCTTGGCGCAGAGCCGGGCACAGGCCCGGCTCTGCCATGATCAACCGCCGATGTAGGCGGTGATTTCCATCTCGGCCAGCAGCTGCCGCAACTGCGTGGCCGACGCCCGCCGCATGGGTTTCTCATCCACCGGCGATAGCGGGGCCTGGCGCAACGCATCGTAGGGCAGGACGGCGAGGTCGAAGGTCAGGTCTTCGGCACTGAACACCCACACCGGTACATCCAGATTGCGCTCACGGTCCATCCGCAGGCGCCGCGTACGCGATTCGGCGGGGATGCGATGTTCGTCCAGGAAGCGATGCACGGCCTCCGGGTCGTCACTGTGCAGGTGCAATTGCACGGGGCTGTTGGCATCGGCGGTGCCGTCCAGCACCGGTCCGGCCAGGCGCGGCGAAAACCCGTGCAGGAACTCCAGCGCCCGCAACGCGGACTCGCGCCGCCGCTGTAGTTCGCTGCCGTGCTGCGGGCCGGAGAACAGCCGCTGGTACTCGCGCAGGGCCTGTTCGATCTCGACGTTGCGGGGCAGGGAAGCATCGTCGTGGATGCCAAGGCGGCTGGCGGCCTTGAGTTTGGCCTGGTGGAAGTCGCGGATTCCGCCTTCGGCCATCAGCCGGGCGGCTTCGTGGGCGAGGCGATGACGCCGTTCGCGGGTCTGGCTGACAGCATGCTGGTGAGCGCGGTGCATGCGATGACTCCCTGTTGCGACCTGGCCACAGACTAGCGCAGGCGTGTGACATCTGCGTGGGCGGATGCATCGGCGCCAACCAAGGTTGGCATCTACCGGGTAGCGCCGGGCCATGCCCGGCGGATGCGTGAGTGCCAACCAAGGTTGGCATCTACCGGGTAGCGCCGGGCCATGCCCGGCGGATGCGTGAGTGCCAACCAAGGTTGGCATCTACCGGGTAGCGCCGGGCCATGCCCGGCGGATGCGTGAGTGCCAACCAAGGTTGGCATCTACCGGGTAGCGCCGGGCCATGCCCGGCGGATGCATCGGCGCCAACCAAGGTTGGCATCTACCGGGTAGCGCCGGGCCATGCCCGGCGGATGCGTGAGTGCCAACCAAGGTTGGCATCTACCGGGGTAGCGCCGGGCCATGCCCGGCGAGTGCATCGGCGCCAACCAAGGTTGGCGACTACCAGGGCAACGTCGGGCCATCGTGCCAACCAACGGTTGGCACCCACCCAGCCTGGCTTCAGAAGATATCGAACGCGGCCGCGTCAGCCTGCGGGGTGCTCTGCAGGTTGAGGTCGTAGTCGGTCAGGCGGTCCATGTCTTCCACCTTCACCCACTCCACCGCGCCGTTGAGGGTAGCCTGGACCATGCCGCTCGGCGGTTCGTTCTGTGCGATCGGGGTGTCCTTCAGTGCAGTGCGCATGTAGTCGATCCAGATCGGCAGGGCGGCCTTGCCACCGTATTCGCGGTAGCCCAGCGAGCGGAAGTCGTCGCGGCCCACCCACACGGTGGTCACGTACGGGCCGCCGAAGCCGGAGAACCAGGCGTCACGGTGGTCGTTGGTGGAGCCGGTCTTGCCGCCCACGTCTTCGCGGCCGAGTACCTTGGCCTGCGCGCCGGTGCCGCGCTGGACTACGTCGCGCATCATCGACACCAGCTGGTAGGCGGTACGGGCGTCGATCGCACGCGGTGCGGTACGCGCGTCCGGGTTGGCGGGTGCGGCCGGCGTTTCGGTCTTGGCTTCCGGCTTGGCAGCGGCGGTGGCATCGACCTTGGGTGCCGGGGCGCCGAAGTTGAAGCCGTCCACGACCTGGTTCACCGGCTGGTCGCTGCTGCCGGCGCAGTCGCGGCAGGCCATCGCCGGGTTTTCCTTGAACACCAGGTTGCCATCGCGGTCGTTGACCTGGTCGATCAGCCAGGTGTCCACGCGCGAGCCGCCGTTGGCGAACACGGCATAGCCGCGGGCCACCGACAGTGGGGTCAGCGAGGCGGTACCCAGCGACATCGACAGGTTCGGCGGCAGCTCGGACTCGGCAAAGCCAAACTCGCTGATGTACTTGCGCGCGTAGTCCACGCCCATGCCGTCGAGCAGGCGCACCGAGACCAGGTTGCGCGACTGCACCAGCGCCTCACGCAGGCGCATCGGGCCGCGGAAGCCGCCGCCATCGTTCTGCGGGGCCCAGGTCTTGCCGCGGCGGTCGCGGAACACGACCGGGGCGTCGAGCACGATCGAGGCCGGGTTGTAGCCCTTGTCGAAGGCGGCCGCGTAGACGAACGGCTTGAAGCTCGAACCGGGCTGGCGACGGGCCTGGGTGGCACGGTTGAACTTGTTGCCGGAGAAGCTGAAGCCGCCGACCAGCGCCTTCAGTGCGCCGCTGTGGGCGTCCAGCGAGACCAGCGCGGACTGGCCGCGCGGGAGTTGGTCGAGCAGCCATTCGCCCTCTTTGGCGCCAGCGCGCACGCGCACGATGTCGCCACGCTGCACCAGCTTGGCCGGGCTCTTGTTGGTCCACTTGGCGGCGCCGGCCGGCAGCACGATCTCGCTGCGGTTGGCCAGCACCACGGTGGCGCTGCCGTCGGCGCCGGTGCTGGCGACGATCGCCGGCAGCAGGCCGGCCTGGCCGGACATGCCGCGCAGGTGCACGGCCAGAGCGGCGGCATCATCGCCCGCGCCCAGCTGCACCTGCTTCTCCACGCCGTGCCAGCCGTGGCGGTGGTCGTACAGCAGCAGGCCGTCACGCACCGACAGGTTGGCGGCGGTCTGCAGGGTCGAATCGATCGTGGTGGTGACGTGGTAGCCCTTGTTGACCACGTCGCCGCCGAAGCGGGCGATCATCTCCTGGCGTACCAGCTCGGCCACGTACGGGGCATCGACCTGCACCGGCGGCTCGTGGGCGGTGGCGTGCATCGGCACGGCCTTGGCCGCATCGGCCTCGGCCTGGCTGACGAACTTCAGGTCGGCCATGCGCTGCAGCACATAGTTGTCACGACGCTGGCGGGCGCGCTCCGGGTTGGAGATCGGGTTGCCCGAGGACGGGAACTTGGGGATGCCGGCCAGCGAGGCCATCTCGTCCAGGTCCAGCTCGCCCAGCTTCTTGCCGTAGTAGAACTCGGCGGCGGCGGCCACGCCGTAGGCGCGGTTACCGAAGAAACTCTTGTTCAGGTACAGCTCGAAGATCTCGTCCTTGCTCAGCTCGGACTCGATCTTGCGCGCCAGCAGGATCTCGGCCAGCTTGCGGGTGTAGCTGTACTCGGAGCTGAGGAAGAACTGGCGGGCCACCTGCTGGGTGATGGTGGAGCCGCCGGGCACGCGCTTGTCGTTGGTGGTGGCCAGCAGCCAGACCGCACGGCCGATGCCCTTGTAATCCACGCCGCCGTGCTCGTAGAAACGGGCATCCTCGGTGGCCAGGAACGCCTGCTTCAGCTTCTCCGGCACGTCCTTCATGGTGATGGGGGTACGCCGGGTCTCGCCGAACACCGCCATCAGCTTGCCGTCGGCAGCGTAGACGTACATCGGCTCCTGCATTTCCACGTCGCGCAGGGTCTGCACGTCGGGAAGCTTGGAAGAAACGGCGTAGTACAGGCCGCCAACGGCGGCCGCTCCGACCAGCGCCAGGACCAGGACAACAAGAAAGATCCAGCGCAGCCAGCGGCGGAGACGGGTCATCGGTGTCAGATTCCGATTGCGAATTTCGTGGTCGCAGAGTATAGATTACGCAAGGTGGCGGCTGGGGCCGGCACTGGGGAGTGCAAGGGGACGCCAGGGGCTGCGTGTTCATCCTGTGAGGGGTGTCACAGCAGGGCGGTTGCCATTTGCTAAGAATACGTTATTAATGCGCGGACGCAGCTCTTGCGTCCAAGTGCCCGTCGGCAGGGGAGAAACCGTGGGGCTCATCCCAAAAAGTCAGTCGCCGCTCATTGGCGTCGACATCAGTTCGACTGCGGTAAAGCTGTTGCAGCTTTCCCGCAGCGGCAACCGTTTCCGTGTGGAACATTATGCCGTGGAACCGCTGCCGCCGAACGCGGTGGTGGAGAAGAACATCGTTGAAGTGGAGGCCGTGGGAGAGGCCATCCGCCGGGCGATGAACCGTTCCGGCAGCAAGGCCAAGCTGGCCGCTGCGGCCGTGGCCGGTTCGGCGGTGATCACCAAGGTGATCCCGATGCCGGCCGACCTGGACGAGAACGACATGGAAGCCCAGATCGAGCTGGAAGCGGTCAACTACATCCCGTATCCGATCGAGGAAGTGAACCTGGACTTCGAGGTGATCGGGGCGATCCCGAACAACCCGGAAATGGTCCAGGTGCTGCTGGCGGCGTCGCGCTCGGAAAACGTCGAACTGCGCCAGTCCGCGCTGGAACTGGGCGGTCTGCAGGCCAAGGTGATGGACGTGGAGGCCTTCGCGGTCGAGAACGCCTTTGCTCTGGTGGCCAACGAGCTGCCGGTTTCGGCCGAGGGCGTGGTCGCGCTGGTCGATATCGGCGCCACCATGACCACCCTCAACGTGCTGCGCGGTGGCCGTAGCCTGTACAGCCGCGAACAGGTGTTCGGCGGCAAGCAGCTGACCGACGAGATCATGCGCCGCTATGGCCTGAGCTACGAGGAAGCCGGTCTGGCCAAGCGCCAGGGCGGGCTGCCGGAAAGCTACGAGATGGAAGTGCTGGAGCCGTTCAAGGAAGCCACGGTCCAGCAGATCAGCCGCCTGCTGCAGTTCTTCTACGCCGGCAGCGAGTTCAACCGCGTCGATCACATCGTGCTGGCTGGCGGCTGTGCCGCCCTTGCAGGCCTGCCGGAGATGGTCGAGGAACAGCTGGGTGTGCCGACCGTAGTCGCCAACCCGCTGGCACAGATGACCCTGGGGCCGAAGGTGCAGGCGCACGCGCTGGCCCAGGACGCCCCCGCGCTGATGATCGCGACCGGTCTGGCGCTGAGGAGCTTTGACTGATGGCACGCATCAATCTATTGCCCTGGCGCGCCGAACGGCGCAAGCAACGCCAGCGCGAGTTCGGCATCATGCTGGGCATGGCCGCCCTCGGTGGCCTGCTGCTGTCGCTGTTGATCTGGTTCTACTACGACATGCAGGTGAGCGGGCAGAATGACCGCAATGCCTATCTGCAGACCGAGATCGACAAGGTCAAGGAACAGAACAAGGAAATCGACCGCCTCGACGAGCAGAAGAATCGACTGCTGGCCCGCAAGGCCGTGATCGAGCAGCTGCAGGCCAAGCGTTCGCAGATGGTCCACCTGTTCGATGCGCTGGTCCGCACCATTCCCGATGGCGTGGTCCTGACCGCTCTGCAGCAGGAAGGCGACGTGTTGACCCTGGAGGGCCGCACCCAGTCCAACGCCCGTGTCTCGGCGTACATGCGCAATCTCGAAGTTTCCGGCTGGATGACCAATCCGGAGCTGGCGATCATCGAGGCGCGTGAGCCTGACAAGGACAAGGACGGGCGCGCGACCGGCCCGGTGGCTGACATCAAGGCATTGCCGTACGTGTTCAAGGTCAAGGTCAAGCTGCCTGCGCAGAGCGAGGAAGCAGGCGCCACGCCGGGCCTGAACCCGGATGGCAGTGTGGCCGGCACCACGCCGGCGGCACCGACGGTCGCACCGCTCAGCGCCGGGCCGGACGCCGCAGCCCCGGCTGCTGCCGCACCGGCGCCGGGATCGACTCCGGCACCAGCAGCCACGCCTGCAACTGCTCCGGCACAGGCCCCAGCACCGGCGGCAACGCCTGCGCCGGCCACGCCTGCACCAGCCGCACCCGCACCCAAGTCTGAGGGCAGCCGCCTGGCGCAGCCTCCGCAGGCCTTCCACGCCCCGATGCAGGGGGATCGCGCATGAGCAAGAAAGTCGACATCAAGAACCTGGACTTCAACGACATCGGCAATTGGCCGAGGAACGCGAAGATCGTGTTCTGCTCGCTGATCGCCCTGGTCATCATGTTCGTGCTCTGGATGCTGCTGATCAGCGGCAAGCGCGAGGAGCTGGCAGGCCTGGAATCGCGGGAAACCGAGCTGCGTGCCGAGTTCACCAAGGAACAGGAACGCGCGGTCAATCTGGAGCCGTTGAAGCAGCAGCTGGCACAGATGGAGCAGGTGCTGCAGCAGATGCTGCGGCAGCTGCCCAGCAAGACCGAAATGCCGGACCTGATCATCGACATCTCGCAGACCGCGTTGTCCAGCGGCCTGGCCAACGAGCTGTTCGAGCCCGAACAGGAGCAGATCAAGGAGTTCTACGCCGAGAAGCCGATCAAGCTGCGGATGGTGGGCAGTTATCACCAGTTCGGCGCCTTCGTCAGCGGCGTGGCCTCGTTGCCGCGGGTGGTGATCCTGACCATGCACGACATCAACCTCAAGCCGAAGGACAAGACCGGCGGCAACATCCGCGCCGGTGCGCTGGAACTGTCGGGCACGGTCAAGACCTATCGTTACCTGGATGAGGCCGAGGTTGCCGAACAGCAGAAGGCTGAAGCGGGCAAGGAGGCGAAGAAGTGATCCGTTCCTTCATTGCGCGTGGTGGTATGGCGTTGACCGTGCTGCTGCTGGCCGCCTGTGGCCGCGGCGTGACCAGCACGCCGGGCGATGCACCCAATCTGGAAAAGTGGGTCGAGAGCGAGCGTGCGCGACCGGCGCAGCCGCTGGAACCGCTGCCGGTGATGCAGCAGTTCGAGACCTTTGAATACTCCGCGCAGGGCATGCGCGATCCGTTTACCGATGCCTGGACCAACCCGCAGCAGGGGAATGGGGGACTGCGGCCAGATCCGAACCGGCGCAAGGAGCCGATGGAAGGCTTCCCGCTGGACGCGCTGGACATGGTCGGCACCATCGGAACAGGCGCCGGCACCGTGGCGCTGGTGATGGGGCCGGACAAGGTGACCTATCGGGTGCGTCCCGGCGGTTACCTGGGGCAGAGCGACGGGCGGGTCACCGCGGTCTTTGAAGACCGCGTGGAGCTGATCGAACTGGTGCCGGATGGCGCGGGTGGCTGGCTGGAACGTCCAGCAACGCTCGCGCTGGAAGATCAATGATCGTTTACTGGGGATAGCACGATGACCTTTCACCAAGCCAAGGGGCTGCGTCCCATCCGGCGCTCTACCTTGAACCGCATCAGCGCGCTGGGAGTCGCGTTGATGCTGGCCTGCGCTCCGGCGCTGGCCGCCGCACCGTCGGAAAAGCCGGCCGGCACGGCGCTGGCGGCCACGCCGGCCGCTGCACCGGCAGGCCTGTCGGTCGCACGCATCGATTTCAAGCGTGGCGATGACGGCGCGGGCCGCCTGATCCTGCAGTTCGATGGCCAGGGCGCCATGCCCGACCTGCGCAGCCAAGGCAACAGCGTGGTTGTCGATGTCGGCAACGCACGCCTGCCGGCCAACCTGCAGAAGCCGATGAACGTCACCGACTTCGCCACCCCGGTGCAGCGCATCGACGCCAAGCCGTCCGGGGCCGGCACCCAGCTGGTGCTGAGCACGGGCGGTCCGGTCGAGTCGCTGGCCTACCAGAGTGGCAACGAGTATGTGGTGGAGATCAGCCCGCGGCAGGCCCAGGCCGCCGTTGGCGCAGTCACTGCCGGCAGCGTGACCCAGGCTGCCAAGGGTGTGCCGCAGCGCGGCTACGCCGGCAAGCCGGTGACCTTCAACTTCCAGGACGTGCCGGTGCGCACCGTGCTGCAGTTGATCGCCGAAGAGTCGAATCTGAACGTGGTGGCCTCCGACTCGGTGCAGGGCAATGTGACCC
The DNA here is from genome assembly GCF_020883215.1 of Stenotrophomonas sp. SI-NJAU-1. Taxonomy (NCBI): domain Bacteria; kingdom Pseudomonadati; phylum Pseudomonadota; class Gammaproteobacteria; order Lysobacterales; family Lysobacteraceae; genus Stenotrophomonas; species Stenotrophomonas sp. SI-NJAU-1. The sequence goes on along the minus strand of NZ_CP086598.1, from coordinate 3,530,427 downwards.
TGCGTCTGGTCAACGTGCCGTGGGACCAGGCACTGGATATCGTGCTGCGTGCCAAGGGCCTGGACAAGCGTCGTGACGGCAGCGTGGTGTGGGTTGCGCCGCAGTCCGAGCTGGCCAAGTTCGAGCAGGAGAAGGAAGACGCGCGCATCGCCATCGAGAACCGCGAAGACCTGGTGACCGACTACGTCCAGATCAACTACCACAGTGCCACGCAGATCTTCAAAGCGCTGACCGAGGCCAAGGGTATCGGCGGTGGCGGCGGTGGTGGTGGTGGCGGTGGAAGCTCGCAGGAAGAAAGCGGATTCCTGTCGGCACGCGGCCGCATCGTCGCCGACGAGCGTACCAACACGCTGATGATCAGCGACATTCCGAAGAAGATCGCGCGCATGCGCGAGTTGATCAACGTGATCGACCGCCCGGTCGACCAGGTCTTGATCGAAGCGCGCATCGTCATCGCCACCGACACGTTCGCGCGCGAGCTGGGGGCCAAGTTCGGCATCAGTGGCAGCCGTGACAATGTGTACTTCAGCGGCGACCTGGACTCCAATGCGAAGAACCGCGATTCGGAAGTAAGCACCTCCATTGCCAACCAGACTGCGTTCAACCAATGGGTGGCCGGTGGCAGGACGGGGCCGGCGCCGGTACCGGTGGGTCCCACCATCACCCGTGGCCTGAACTGGAACCTGCCGGTGGCAGCGGCCAGCAACCCGGGTTCGCTGGCACTGTCGATCCTCAACGCCGGCTATCTGCTTGATGTGGAATTGTCCGCCATGCAGGAAGAGTCGCGTGGTGAAGTGATTTCCAACCCGCGCGTGGTGACCACCAACCAGCGTGAAGCGCTGATCAAGCAGGGCAAGGAAATCGGCTATGTCACCATCAGTGGTGGCGGCGCAGCAGGTGGCGCACAGACCCCGAATGTCCAGTTCAAGGAAGTGGTGCTGGAACTGAAGGTCACCCCGACCATCACCAACGACAACCGCGTGTTCCTCAACATGGCGGTGAAGAAGGACGAGGTCGATCAGCTGATCCAGCTGCAGGGCTACGGTACCGTGCCGTCCATCAACCGCCGCGAGGTCAATACCGCCGTGCTGGTGGAAGATGGCCAGACGGTGGTGATCGGTGGCGTGTATGAATTCACCGACCGCAACAGTGTCAGCAAGGTGCCGTTCCTGGGCGACGTGCCGTTCCTGGGCAACTTGTTCAAGAAGCGTGGCCGCAACAAGGACAAGGCCGAACTGCTGGTGTTCGTGACCCCGAAGGTCCTGCGCGTGGCCCGCCAGAACTGAGGCATCGCTTCTGCTGTATCCGACCGGGGCCGCCACGTGCGGCCCCGCGTCGTTTGCGCGGGAGGCCCGGTTGATCGGTCATGCGTGGAGGCTGTTCAGCCGTTCTTGATGCCAGCAGCCGGACGGCCTGCGATGATGTGGGGAACCCGAGCCATCCCGCGCCGGTCAAAGGCCCCCATGAACCTGCCTCCGCCGATGCCCGAATCCATCTCTCCGCCGCCTGCCCCCACTACCTCGCGCCTGCATGCGGCCTTCAGCGATCTGCGTGATGCACTGTCGGCCGAGATCGTCGGCCAGGCGGCGCTGGTCGAACGCCTGCTCATTGCCTTGCTGGCCGATGGCCACCTGCTGGTGGAAGGGGCCCCGGGCCTGGCCAAGACCACGGCCATCCGGGCCTTGGCGGCGCGGCTGGAAGCAGACTTCGCACGTGTGCAGTTCACTCCGGATCTGCTGCCTTCGGACCTGACCGGTACCGAGATCTGGCGCCCGCAGGAAGGCCGTTTCGAGTTCGTGCCGGGGCCGATCTTCCACCCGATCCTGCTGGCCGATGAAATCAATCGTGCGCCGGCCAAAGTGCAGTCCGCGCTGCTGGAAGCGATGGGCGAGCGCCAGGTCACCGTCGGTCGCCACACCTATGCGCTGCCGTCGCTGTTCCTGGTGATGGCCACGCAGAATCCCATCGAGCAGGAAGGCACCTTCCCGCTGCCGGAAGCGCAGCTGGATCGTTTCCTGATGCACGTACGCATTGGTTATCCGGACCAGGCGGCCGAGTCGGAGATCCTGCGGCTGGCCCGCGAGCGCGCCCGCGGCGCGCTTGGCGAGGCCGCAGCGACGCCGGAAAAACTGCCGATGCAGGATGTCTTCGATGCGCGCCGCGAGGTGCTGGAGCTGCACATGGCTCCCGCGCTGGAGCGCTATCTGATCGAGCTGGTGCTGGCCTCGCGCGACCCCTCGCGCTACGACGCCTCGCTGGCGCGCCGCATCGCGTGGGGCGCAAGCCCGCGTGGCTCCATCGCGCTGGAGCGGTGCGCACGGGCGCGGGCGTGGTTGGCCGGGCGTGATTTCGTCACTCCCGACGACGTGCGTGCCGTGGCGGCCGATGTGCTGCGCCACCGGGTACTGCCCAGCTATGAAGCCATCGCCGAAGGCTGGGATGGTGAGCGCCTGGTGCAGGAGCTGCTGGCCCGGGTACCGGCACCCTGAGTGCGCGCATGACCGGCACGACCCACGTACCTGCTTCGGGTGCCAGCGAAGGCGATGGCCTGCGACCGCAGCTGGTTGAGCTGGTGGCATTGCGCCGCCTGGCACAGCGTCCGCCGCCGCCGCGTCGAGGGCGCGCGGGCAGCGCCGGGCAAGCGCCTTCGCCGCTGCGCGGACGCGGCATGGAATACGCAGAATCGCGCGACTACGTGGCGGGCGACGACGCGCGCCATATCGACTGGCGCGTCACCGCGCGCACCGGTCGCACGCACACCAAACTGTTCCAGGCAGAACGCGAACGGGTCACCCTGATCGTTGCCGATACTTCACCTGCGCTGTACTTCGGTACCCGCGTGCGCTTCAAGTCGGTGCAGGCGGCACGCGCCGGCGCCGTTGCGGCATGGTCCGCGCAGCGGCGCGGCGACCGCATCGGTGCACTGCGCGGCAGTGATCGCGAAGCACCGATCGCGCCGGCCGGTGGCACGCGCGGCGTACTGCGTGTACTCGATGCACTCACGCGCTGGTACGCGCAGCCACCGGCCGATGACCTTGGCCTGGAGCGCGCGCTGGACCATGCCGGGCGGGTGCTGCGCCCCGGCGCGCGGATGCTGGTACTGGCCGATCCGCAGCAGGCGATCCGGATTCCGTCGGCGCGCTGGAGCGCATTGGCCCAGCACCATGACCTGAGTCTGCTGCTGCTGGTTGATCCGCTGGAGTTGCAGCCGCCAACGGCGCCCCTGCAGTTTCTCGCCGCGCAGCAGCGCATCGGCCTGGACCTGCGCCGCAGCGATGTGCAGGCGCACTGGCAGGCGCATTTCGTTGAACCGCTGCAGCAGCTGCGCCGCCAGCTTGCCGCGCGTCGCGTCGATGTGCAGGTGCTGTCCACCGATGCGGCAAGCGATGCCTGGCTGGCGCCGGCACCAACGGAGGTGCCGGCATGAGTACCTCCCTGCCACTGCGTGATGTGCAGTTGCCGCCCTCGCCAACGTGGTGGCCACCGGCGCCTGGCTGGTTGATGCTGATCGCATTGGTTCTGCTGATGCTGGCCATTGTTGCTGCGGTGGCATGGCGTCGTCGCCGTCGCCGCCAGCAGTGGATGCGCGTGTTCGATCAGGACATTGCGGCAGTGAACGGCGCGCCGTCGGAACTGGCGGCCATCGCCAGCCTGCTGCGGCGTGCGGCGCGTCAGGCGCGACCGGGCACCGAGGCACTACGCGATGACGCGTGGTGGCAGTACGTAGATCCCAAGGACACCCTGCCACTGGCGCAGCGCAACCTGCTGGCCGAGGGTGCCTATCGTCCACACGTGGATGCCGCTGCGGTGGCTGACGTGCGCGCTTGGGCACGGGCGCGCTACCTGGCCTTGCTGCAGGAGCGCCGCCGATGAGCGCGCTGGCAGCTTACTGGCCCTGGCCGGATCTGCAGCTGGCGTGGCCGCTGGCACTGCTGGCATTGCCGTTGCCGATCCTGATGTACGCGTGGAAGCGGCGTACCGATCCGGGCGCTGCGCTGCGTGTGCCTTACGCTGCTGCCGAACTGGAAGCACTGGCGGGCGGTGGTCGTGTCGGGATTTCCTGGCTGCGCAGTGGCTTGCTGTGGCTGGGCTGGCTGGCGCTGTGCCTGGCGATGGCTCGCCCGCAGCAGCTGGGTGAGGCGATCACTCCGCCGCAGGAGGGCCGGCAGATGATGCTGGCAATGGACGTGTCCGGCAGCATGAGCGAGCCGGACATGGTGCTCGGTGCGCAGGCAGTGGAGCGCCTGACCGCCGCCAAGGCGGTGCTCGCTGATTTCCTCGACCGTCGTGCCGGCGACCGCGTCGGTCTACTGGTATTCGGCGATCGCGCCTACACACTCACGCCGTTGACCGCGGATCTGTCCAGCGTGCGCGATCAACTACGCGACAGCGTGGTTGGCCTTGCCGGGCGCGAGACGGCCATTGGCGATGCCATCGCGCTGGCGGTCAAACGCCTGCGCGACCAGCCCGAAGGGCAGCGTGTACTGATCCTGCTGACCGACGGCGTCAGCAACGCCGGCGTGCTGGAACCCCTGCGCGCGGCCGAGCTGGCGCGCGCCGAAGGTGTCCGCGTGCACACCGTGGCGTTTGGCAGCGACGGCGGTGCCCGGTTCTTCGGCATTCCCGTGGCCGCCGACCGCGATCCGGTGGATGAGGCAACGTTGCGCAGGATCGCCGAGATGACCGGCGGCCGCTTCTTCCGTGCGCGTGATACCGACCAGCTGGCCGGCATCTATGCCGAACTGGACAGGCTGGAGCCGATCGCCGCGAAGGGACCGGCACTGCGTCCGCGCAACGAGCGCTACGCGTGGCCACTGGCGGTCGCCTTGCTGCTGGGCGCGTTGGCGTGGGCCTGGCCGGGACGTCGCCGATGAGCGCCACGTTGCTGAAAATGCCGGACTGGAGCGCGTTCGATTGGAGCGCACTGCATTTCCTGCGGCCGGACGGATTGTGGTTGCTGGTGGCACTGCCGTTGATCGTCGCGGTGTCCATCTACCGGCAACGGCGTAGCGACGCGTGGCGGCAGGCGGTCGACGCCCATCTGCTGTCGCACCTGCTGGCGGGCGAGGGCAAGCGACGCACGCGCCTGCCATGGGCGTTGCTGCTGGGCTGGACCCTGGCGGCACTGGCGATGGCTGGCCCCAGCTGGCGGCAGCAGGCGCAGCCGATCTATCAGGCCAGTGCGCCGTTGGTGGTGGTGCTGGATCTCTCCAGCCGCATCACCGCGACCGACCTGCCACCCTCGCGCCTGCTGCAGGCGCGGGCAAAGATCGGTGCGCTGCTGCGCGCCCGTCAAGGCGGCCAGGTGGGTCTGGTGGTGTATGCCGATGACGCCTATACCGTGGCGCCGTTGACTGACGACGCGGCTAATGTCGCGCTGTACCTGGATGCGCTGGCGCCGGAGGTGATGCCGCGTGATGGCCAGCGCGCCGACCGTGGCATCGACTGGGCGGTCCGCTTGCTGCGGCAGACGGGTGCCGTGCGCGGCCAGATCCTGCTGGTCAGCGACCAGGCGGACAGCGAAGCGGCGCTTGCCGCAACACAGGCGCGTGGCCTCGGCCTGCAGGTGTCGGTGCTGGGCCTGGGCACGCCATCTGGCGCCGCTTATCGCGATGGTCAAGGCCAGATCGCACAGGCCGCGCTGGATGAAACCAGCCTGCGCGCCGTCGCCACCGCAGGCGGCGGGCGTTACCAGCGCATCGTCAGCGATGATCGCGACCTGAAGGCATTGGACGTACTTGATGCCAGCGACGGCGGTGCGTTGCAGCGGCCCGGGCAGGCCCGGCAGTGGCAGGACGAAGGCTATTGGTTGTTGCCGCCGGTGATGCTGCTGGCACTGCTGGCGTTCCGCCGCCGCGCGGTGCTGGCGGCGGTGCTGGCCGTGGGTCTTCTGCCCTTGAGCGGGCAGTTGCAGGCACAGCCGCGCGCGCCCACAGCTACGCCGGCCGCGGGCACGATGTGGGAACGTGCCGACCAGCGTGAGCATGCACGCCTGGCCGAGGGTGTGCAGGCGTACCGTCAAGGTGATTTCGCCACGGCCCGCAAGCAGTTCGAAGGCATCGACAGCGATGCGGGCTGGTACAACCTCGGCAACGTGCTTGCCCGCCAGGGCGACTACGACGGTGCCATCGCCGCCTACGACAAGGCACTGGCGCGCCACCCGCAGATGGCCGACGCCGTCGCCAACCGGGCGGTGGTCGACGCGGCGCGAAAGCGCAAGTCGTCGTCGAACAACAGCCAGGGGCAGGGCAAGGGGCAGCAGAAGCCGCAGCGGGGACAGCAGCAGAATCAGCAAGGCCAGCAAGGTCAGCAGAATCAGCAGCAGGGCCAGCAAGGCCAGCAAGGCCAGCAAGGCCAGCAAGGCCAGCAGCAACAAGGCACGCAGAATCCGCAACAGGGCCAGCAAGGCCAGCAGCAACAGCAGGGGCAGAAGGGCCAGCAGAATCCGGCGTCCGCAGGGGCCGGCCAGCCGGGGGCGAAGCAGCAGCCGCAGGCAGCCGACGCTCAGGCCCAGGCGCAGGCCGATGCCCAGCAGCGCCAGCGCATGCAGCAGGCCCTGCAGCAGGCGCGCGCCGGCGAAGCCGGCAAGACAGCAGTGCGCGGCGATGGCGGCACACCGCAACAGCGCGAGGAGCAGCAGGCCGTGGAGGCGTGGATGCGGCGCGTGCCGGATGATCCGGGGGCACTGCTGCGGGCCAAGTTCCAGTTGGAAAACGAACGTAGAAAGAGGGAAGGGCGATGACAGGCATGGCGAGCAGGCAATTCCGGTGGCCTCTGCCTGTGCTGGCGATGCTGCTGCTGTGGCTGCCGATGGTGGCCATGGCGCAGACGCGCGCCTGGCTGGAGCAGGACAGCATCGCCGCCGGTGACGCCGTCACCCTGCACATCGAGACCGACCAGGGCGCGCCTGACTATGCACCGTTGAATGCCGATTTCGTGCTCAGCGCACAGAGCAGCAACCGCCAGGTGCAGTGGAGCAATGGCGGCGTCCAGCAGCGCAACCTCTACACGGTTGCGTTGACGCCGCGCCGTACCGGTACGCTGCAGGTTCCCTCGTTGCAGGTGGGCAGTGCACGCACGATGCCCTTGGTGCTGCAGGTAAGTGATGCCGTAGTGGCCACACCGCAGAGCAATGCCACCGCCTTCATCGAAATAGAGGTGGATGACCCGACGCCCTACGTGCAGCAGAGTGTGGGCGTGGTGGTCAAGCTGTACTTCGCCTCGCAGCTGGCGTCGGGCGAACTGGTGCTGGACACCCCCAGCGGCGCTTCGCTGCAGCGGGTGGGCGAGGATCGCACCGAGGTGCGCCAGGTCAACGGGCGTCGCTACAACGTGGTCGAACGTCGCTTCCTGCTGATCCCCGAGCGCAGCGGGGCGTTGCGCCTGCCGGGTGCGCGCTTCACCGGCCGCAGTGCAGGTGGCTTCTTCGATGACTTCTTCGGAAGCGGTGGCGATGGCCGCATGAATGCCGTCGGTGCCGAGCGCACGTTGCAGGTGCAGGCGCAACCGGCGCAGGCGGTGCAACCCTGGTTGCCACTGCACAGCCTGCAGCTGCGCTATACCACCGCACCCAGCAGTGCGCGCACGGGCGAAGCGGCCACCGTGATGGTCGAAGCGATCGCCAACGGTGCTACCCGGGCCCAGTTCACCGATCTGCCCGTGCCCGACCTCGGCGACGCCGCACAGGTGTTCGCCGAACCTGCCCAGTACGAGGAGACCTTCAACGGCAGCACGCCTCGCCTGAAGATCACCCGTCGCTACTCGATCGTGCCGCGGCAGGTTGGATCCCTGCGTGTGCCGGGGCCGCGCGTGGCCTGGTGGAACGTGGACAGTGGCAGTGCCCAGCAGGCCAGCCTGCCGGATCTGGAACTGGCCGTGGCCGCAGGCCGGGCCGGCGCGGCGGTGGCACAACCGATCGATACCGATGCCGCGCTGCCGGAAGACGCCGCGCCCGCCGCTGCATCCTCTCTCGCACCCACCGCAGCAGGTACCCGGCCGTGGCCGTGGATGGCCGCCGCCGCAGCTCTGGCGCTGCTGTGGCTGTTGACCTTGGCCTGGGGATGGCGACGTGGTCGTCGTGCAGTCACCCATGACCGCTCGGTTCCCCGGCCAGGGCCCATTGCTCCTGCGGCGCCGTCGCGCGCCAGCGTGGCCGAGCTGCGCCGGGCCATCGATGGCGAGGGCTTCGACCAGGTAGAGGCGCTGCTGTGTTCGATGGCCGGCGTGGAACGCCTGGAACAGGTGATCGAGCGCCTGGCCGATCCGGCCCAGCGGCAGACCCTGCAGGCGTTGCAGCAGGCGCGCTGGGGCGGGATGGGGGATGTCAGCGCGCTGCGGGCCCGCCTGCGCGAAACCTTCCGTGACGGACCGCACTGGTCGGCCGCCACCGGCGCCGTCGACACTGGGCTGCCGCCGCTGTATCCACCGCGGCAACCCTGAACCGGCGCGGCTTGCGCGCTTTGTTAGAGTAGATTCATTTTTCGAGGAATCCCGCGCATGACAGCAGCTGCTGCCGACAAGAAGAAGTTGCCCCTGCATTGGAAGATGGGCATCGGCTTTGCGATCGGCCTGGTCCTGGGACTGATCGTGCATGCCCTGGGCGGCAGCGTCGACGGCCTGCAGACCGGTGCCAAGTGGGTAATGGACTACGTCACCACCCCGGCGTCGGGCCTGTTCCTCAACCTGATCTTCATGCTGATCGTGCCGCTGATCTTCTCGGCGCTGATCATGGGCGTGTCGGAGATGGGCGACATCCGCGCCCTTGGCCGCATCGGCTGGAAGACGCTGGCCTACACCGTGCTGCTGTCCGGCATCGCGGTGGGTATCGGCCTGGTGCTGGTCAACCTGCTCAAGCCCGGTGCCGGCGTCGACCCGCAGGTGGCCGCGCTGATGCTGTCGGAGAACGCCGAGCGCAGCAAGGAAATCGTTGCTGGCATCCATGGCACGCCGAAGGGCATGGACATGCTGCTGTCGATCGTGCCGAGCAACGTGCTGCAGGCCGCCTCCGACAATGGCGCGATCCTGTCGCTGATGTTCTTCGCGCTGATGTTCGGCATCGGCATGGTGCTGACCGACGAGGCCAAGGTCGCCCCGCTGCGTCGCGCCATCGAAGGCGTGTTTGAGATCTCGATGACCCTGATCAACCTGGTCATCCGCCTGGCGCCGTATGCAGTGGCCTGCTTCATGTTCAATCTGGCCGCGCTGTTCGGTTTCGATCTGATCATCCGCCTAGGTGCCTACGTGGGCGTGGTGGTGCTGGCGCTGGGCCTGCACATGGTGGTGACCTACGGCACCGCGGTGTGGCTGTCGGGCCGTTCACCGCTGGCGTTCTTCCGCCAGACCCAGGAGGCCACGGTGATGGCCTTCTCCACCGCCTCCAGCAACGCCACCCTGCCGACCGCGCTGCGCGTTGCCGACCAGATGGGCCTGCCGCAGCGCGTGTCGCGCTTCGTGCTGACCGTGGGCGCCACCGCCAACCAGAACGGCACGGCGCTGTTCGAGGGCGTGACGGTGATCTTCCTGGCCCAGTTCTTCGGTGTCGACCTGAGCATCGGCCAGCAGGTCATGGTGATGGCGGTCTGCATCCTCGGTGGTATCGGTACGGCCGGTGTGCCGTCCGGCTCGCTGCCGGTGGTGGCGATGATCTGTGCGATGGTCGGGGTCAATCCGCTGGGCATCGGCCTGATCCTGGGCGTGAACCACTTCCTGGACATGTGCCGCACCGCGCTGAACGTGACCGGCGACCTGGCCCTGACCACGCTGGTGGCCAAGGGCGAAGCGCCGGACACTCCGGCCGAGGCCGCTGCCGCCGCGGCCCGTCTGGACAACTGACCCAGGCAATACCTGATCGGGGTCGGATCCCTTTCCGCAGGAAGGGGCTCCGACCCCTCTTCATATGCGGAATCCAGCGCAGATCACGACGTTGCCGGCCAACGGCCGGCACTGCCGCCCTGGCCGACCTGACCCTGCCGGGCGTCTGTGGGACAATAGGCCGCCCGCAGTTCCGCGGCCGCCTCCCGATTCCGACAGAACCATGACGCAGCCTACCCGTCGCCAGTTGGCCAACGCCATCCGCTTCCTCGCCGCCGATGCGGTTGAAACCGCAAAGTCCGGCCATCCCGGCATGCCCATGGGCATGGCCGACATCGCCGAAGTCCTCTGGAACGACTACCACCGTCACAATCCGAACAACCCGCAGTGGTTCAACCGCGACCGCTTCGTGCTGTCCAACGGCCACGGCTCGATGCTGCAGTACGCGCTGCTGCACCTGAGCGGGTATGACCTGCCGATCGAGCAGCTGAAGGCATTCCGCCAGCTGGGCAGCCACACCGCTGGCCATCCGGAGCGTCACGAGACCCCGGGCGTGGAGACCACCACCGGTCCGCTGGGCCAGGGTTTCGCCAACGCCGTCGGTTTTGCCTTGGCCGAGAAGCTGCTGGCACAGCGCTTCAACCGCCCGGAGCTGGAAATCGTCGACCACCGCACCTGGGTGTTCATGGGCGATGGCTGCCTGATGGAAGGCATTTCCCACGAAGCCGCCTCGCTGGCCGGCACCTGGGGCCTGCACAAGCTGGTCTGCTTCTGGGATGACAACCACATCTCCATCGACGGCAACACCGAAGGCTGGTTCACCGACAACACCCCGGAGCGTTTCGAGGCCTATGGCTGGAACGTGGTCCGTGGCGTCGATGGCCACGATCCGGAGAGCATCAAGGCCGGTATCGAAGCGGCCCTGTCGCAGGACGGCAAGCCGACCCTGATCTGCTGCCGCACCACCATTGGTTTCGGCTCGCCGAACAAGTCCGGCAAGGAATCCAGCCACGGCGCACCGCTGGGCAAGGACGAACTGGAAGCTACCCGCAAGGCGCTGGACTGGAACTACGGTCCGTTCGAGATTCCCGAAGAGATCTACGCCGGCTGGCGTGCCGGCGGTACCGGCACCCTGCGCCAGGCCGAGTGGGAGCAGCAGTTCGACAAGTACGCTGCGCAGTACCCGGCCGAAGCTGCTGAACTGACCCGTCGCTCGCATGGCGATCTGCCGGCCGACTTCATCGCCAAGGCCGACGCCTACATCGCCCAGGTTGCCGCCGAAGGCCAGACCATTGCGTCGCGCAAGGCGTCGCAGCTGGCCATCGAGGCGTTCGCGCCGCTGCTGCCGGAAATCGTGGGCGGTTCGGCCGATCTGGCGCACTCCAACCTGACCCTGTGGAAGGGCAGCAAGTCCGTCGCCACCGACGATGCCAATGCCAACTACGTGTACTACGGTGTGCGCGAGTTCGGCATGACCGCGATCGCCAATGGCCTGGCCCTGCACGGTGGTTTCATCCCCTTCGACGCCACCTTCCTGGTGTTCAGCGATTACGCCCGCAATGCCGTGCGCATGAGCGCGCTGATCCCGGCCCACGCCATCCACGTCTACACCCACGACTCGATCGGCCTGGGCGAAGACGGCCCGACCCACCAGCCGGTGGAGCATCTGGCCTCGCTGCGCTACATCCCGAACAATGACGTGTGGCGCCCGTGCGATGCCGTCGAGTCGGCCGTGAGCTGGAAGGCGGCGATCACCCGTCAGGACGGCCCGAGCTGCCTGGTGTTCAGCCGCCAGAACCTGCCGCACCAGCCGCGCGACGCTGAGCAGATCGCACAGATCGAGCGCGGTGGTTACGTGCTGGCCGATGCTGCCGGCACTCCGGACGTGATCCTGATCGCCACCGGTTCGGAAGTCTCGCTGGCGACCGAAGCGAAGGCGCAGCTGGATGCGGCCGGCCTGAAGACCCGCGTGGTCTCGATGCCGTCCACCGATGTGTTCCTGCGCCAGGATGCGGCCTACCGCGAATCGGTGCTGCCGAACGCCGTGCGCAAGCGCGTGGCCATCGAAGCTGGCGTTACCGGCTTCTGGCGCCAGTTCGTCGGCCTGGACGGTGCAGTGATCGGTATCGACACCTTCGGTGCCTCGGCCCCGGCCGACAAGCTGTACCAGCACTTCGGCATCACCACCGCGCACGTGGTGGAAGCAGCCAAGGCGCTGTAAGTCCCGCTGCAATGGAAATAGGGAAAAGGCCGGCGAAAGCCGGCCTTTTCTTTTCCGGGCGAAACGTTTCGCCCGCCGTGCCCGTAGATCCACGCCACGTGTGGACGCGCGTTACATCGTGTCCCGCACGTCCATCAGCGCAAACCCCAGCAGATTCAATCCGCGCCACCGCGCCGGGTTGTGTGCGTCGGCGTGATCCTTGGCCAGGCCGATTCCCCAGACGAAATCCACTGGGCTGGCTTCCACCAGCACCTGGTCTGCGGTGGCGCGCAGGAAATCACCCAGCGCCGCATTCTGCGAGAACTTGGCCCGATTGCCTTCCACCACCAACGCATAGCGCGCCTGCGCCCATTGAGCATCGTCGAAGCCTTCGATCCTGCGGCCCAGTGCCTTGGCGCTCTCCGGCGTCGCACTGGCCAGTATCTGGTCGAGCATCTTCGTGTCACCGTACAGTCGCGCTTTGCCGGCCATCATGTAGTGTTCTGCGGTGCGGTAGTGCACGCCATCGATGCTGAAACCTGCGTCATACCACTGGCTGAAACACGAAGCCGACACGCCGGTGCGCGGCGGCTGGTGGCCCCAGAAGCAGAGATAACGCAGGTGTTCGCCATCGGCTTGGCGGCGTTGCAGGTCATGCAGGAAACGGGAATCGTCGTTCATCGGTACAGGATAGCGCGCCGCGCCACTGCGGTAGGTGCCAACTCTGGTTGGCGCTGATCGTTGTCCGCCGGGCATGGCCCGGCGCTACCCTCCGCGCGATCACGCGGTGCGCGCCAGGGCCAGCCTCAACAACCGTGCATTGAGCCGCTCGCCGAAGTCCTTGGGCGACTGCAGTTCCATCCGCTGCAGATACACCGCGTCACCATCACCGGCAGGCTGCCACAGCGCGTCCCACACGGTACGCAGCTTGCTGCCGCGCGTCTGTGTGTTGGCCTTCAGCCAGCCCAGTGCCTTCACCAGTACCTGTTCGATCTCGGTGAAGTCGCTGCCCAACGGGTAATCGGGCAGGGTGCCATCGTTGCGGAACGGCGCCAGCGCCGCCGCCAGCGCCTGGGGGGTGTTGCGCTGCTGCCGCTGCGCATCAGGTTGCGCCGTGGCGGCCAGCTTGCGTGCCGAAAAGGCCTGCTGCAGCAGCGCGCCCTGGAACGGGGCTTCGGTGATGGCCGCCATCGCGTGCACGCAGTCGTCGTCGGTCAGGCCACGCACGTCGGCGATGCCGTACTCGTTGAGATAGATGTCACGCAGGTGGCGCGGAATGGTCGTGTGCCCGTAGTTCCAGCGCACGTTGGATTCGCGCTGGCCACGGTCATCACGGGCAGCGCGGAACATCAGCACACTGCGCGCTTCCGGCAGGGCGTGCGCCATCGCCACGAAGTTGTACTGGCCGCCCACACCGGAGACCACACGGCCATCCTCCAGTGCATCGGATACCGCCGCGCCAAGCGCGGTGGCCATCATGCAGGAATTGAAGAAGCGGGCGTGACGCCGCTGCAGGCGCTCCAGCGTTTCGTTTCCGCCGTACAGCTGGTTGATCTCGCTGATGCGGCGCATGCCGATCGCCCGGCATTCGTCCTCGGGCAGGGTGCGCAGCCATTCGTAGAATTCCGACGAGCCCAGATAGAACGCGCCGTGCAGGTATTCGCCCTCGGCCTCCAGCGTGGCATGGTCGATGGACAGCGTGCTGCCGTTTTCGATGCGCTGCATCAGTGCCAGGTCGTCATGCACCTTGCGCTTGATCACACCGGTCTGCACCAGCCGACGGAATCCTTCGTTGAGCATTTCGCTGCAGCCGTACAGGCCGATCTCGAACGGGTCCAGTCCGCCGATCTCCTGTACCAGCGGATGGCTGGCCAGTTGCGGATCCAGCGCGTTCAACACGCGGCGGTAGCGTGCGTTGTCGGTGTGGCGCAGCACCAATGCATGGCTGAGTGCATCGGCCAGGGTGCCGATGCCGATCTGCAGCGTGCCGCCATCGCGCACCAGGGTGCTGGCGTACAGGCCGATGGCGTAGTCGGCGTCGGCCACCGGCTGCCGTGGCAGGCCGAACAACGCCGGATACGGCGCTGGCGGGGTGATGACCAGATCGAAGAAGGACACGTCGACCGTGGCCGTGCCGCCCAGATAAGGCAGCTGCGGATCGATTTCGGCGACCAGCAGCGGGCGCGGCAGGCCGCGTGCGGTCATCGCGTCCAGCGTGTCCTGGGTGATGTCGTTGTTGCACGACAGCGAAAGGCGCCGGTCGTCCGGACGCATCGCCACTTTCTGCACGATCACCTGCGGCGCGCGCTGCGCTACCGCGTCGGCAGCGTGGGTGTAGTTGAGGCTGGTGTAGCTCGATTGCGCCTGCCGCGAACCGAGCAGGGCACCGGACTGCATGTAGAATTCTTCCACCTGCACGTGTGCCGGCAGCGCATCGCGGGCGATCGCATCGGCGTAGGCCAGGCGCGGGAAGTCTTCACCGAAGTGGCGGGCCGCGAACGGCGCCAGGAAGCGCGCTTCCAGGCCGTTGCCCTTTGCCTGCGGCGGGTTCAGTGACAGCGCGGTATACAGCTGCAACGGCCGCGACGGGTCCTGTTCGACGCGCGCATACAGGGCGTTGAGCAGGCGGTGTGGTTTGCCCAGCGCCAGCGGCGCACCGATCCGCAGCGGCCCATCCACGCGCGCAAACAGCCAGTCAACGGCGGCGTCGAGGTCGGTGAGGTGTTCGGTCATCCGGGGCGGTCCTGCTTGGGGGAGTGCTGGCATTACAGCATGTCGGGCTTGAACCGCCGTCGACGCGAGACTTCGGCACCGGACACCATGAACTGCCCATCGCCGCGGTAATGCACCGTGCGCGGCAGCTTTGGGTGAGGCGCAACATGGGCGCGCACGATTTCCCAGATGAACAGGTTGCTCGATTCGACCTGGCTGTCGTCAAGCAGGCGGCACTCGAAGCTGGAATGGCACTGGCCCACCAGCGGTGCCCCCACCTCCCGCGCTGGCATCGCATCCAGGCCGAACCGTTCGAACTTGTCGACGTCACGGCCGCTGCAGTTGCCGATATCGACCACCGTGTCCAGCAGCTCCACGCCCGGGATGTTGATCACGCATTCGCCGCTGCTGCGGGCCAGGCTGAAGCTATGGTTCTCGTTCCACAGGTAGGTGGCCACCAGCGAGGGTGAGAAGCCCATCACCATGTGCCAGCCCATCGTCATCAGGTTGCGCTGGCCTTGCCAGGCGGTGCTGACCAGCACGATGGGGCCGGGCTCGAGGAAGCGCCGGGCCTGCTCGACCGGGAAGTCTTTCTTGGGCAGCGCCTTCATGCGGGGCCTGGAGCGGGAGGAATCGATGCTGGCGCAGGCGCGATGAACCTGGAGTCGAGGCTTGACAATTGATCCGATTACGCCCGTAATCGAATTGTCGATTACGGATGTAAACCATGACCCCGATCAGCGAAGCCGAAGCCGTTGTGATGGAGGTGCTGTGGCAGCAGGCACCGCGTAGCGCCGACGAGGTGGTGGCCGCACTGGCGCACCGCGACTGGGCCGAGCCGACCATCAAGACCCTGCTCAACCGCCTGCTGACCAAGGGCGCGATCGCCGCCGAGCGCGATGGCCGCCGCTATCTGTACCGGCCGCTGCTGCAGCGCCAAGCCTGGGTGCAGGCGCAGAGCCAGGACTTCATCGGACGCGTCTTCGAAGGCCGCGTGGCACCGCTGGTCGCGCACTTCAGCGAACGCGGACAGCTGAGCGCGCAGGACATCGCCGAACTGAAGAAGCTGATCCAGGAGCTGGACCATGAATGAGCTGCTCGACGGACTGTGGCAGGCCAGCTTGTGGTTGGCGGTGGGCGTGGTCCTGCTGGCGGTGACGCGGCCGTTGCTGGTGCGATTGGGCGGCGCCGGGCTGGCCTACCGTAGCTGGTGGCTGCTGCCCCTGCTGTTGGGCACGCTGTTGATTCCCCTGCCACAGGTCGCGCTGTTGCAGCATGTGCCGACCTTGCCGCTGAAGGTGGTGCCCGAAGCAGTGGAGGGCCTGCCTGCGTCATCTCTGCAATGGCCCTTGCTGCTGTTGGTGGTGTGGGCGCTGGGCGCGGGCGTCTGCCTGTTGCGCGACCTGCGCGCACAGCGCAGCTTCGAACGCGGCATGGGCGGTCTGCAGGCACGCGCCGATGGCAGCTGGCAGGCCAGTGGCGATCCCGGGCTGCCGGCGCTGGTGGGCCTGTGGCGGCCGCGCATCGTGGTCGGCCCCGATTTCGACCAGCAGTTCACTGCGCAGGAGCAGGCACTGATCCTGCAGCACGAGCACAGCCATCGTCGCAATGGCGATCACTGGGCCAACGGCGTACTGCTGCTGATGCGCGCGGTGTTCTGGTTCCACCCGTTGCAGCCATGGGCCGCACGCCGTTTCCTGCGTGACCAGGAACTGGCCTGCGACGCCCGCACCATTGCCCCGCAGCCTGCGCTGCGCGGCCTCTACGCCAGCACGCTGCTGAAGGCGCAGCTGGTCCACTCGGTTGCGCCGGCGGTCTGCCACTGGCGCAGCCAGCCCGTGTTGAAGGAGCGTATCGCCATGTTGAAGCAGTCCAAGCGGAAGGCATTGCCGTGGGTGTCGGGGCAGGTGTTGGTGGTCGGGTTGTGCCTGGGCGTGGGGGCGGTGGCGTGGGCCAGCCAGAGTGGGACAGCGGGCGTGCCGTCGATCAACGTAGAGCCGTTCGAACATGCTGGAGAAGACGCGGCCGAAGCGGGGCTCGACCGTCCGATCCAGGTCGACAAGATGTCGCCGCCCTCGTATCCGAAGTCTGCGATCGAGCAGCGTCAGGTAGGCGTGGTGAACCTGCGCGTGCAGGTGGATGCCAAGGGACACCCCGCCGATGTGCAGGTGCTCAGCGCCACCAATCCGGGCGTGTTCGAAGCGGTATCGATTGCAGCAGCGCGAAGCTGGACCTATCGCCCGGCGCTGAAGAACGGCAAGCCGGTGGCGGGCGCTGTACGCATTCCGATCACCTTCGCCATGGATGAGAACGACGACGTGACGGAGACCGCCAGGTGATGCGCATCGCGCTGCTGTTGGCAGCGGGGATGCTGGCAGGCTGCGCCACCCAGGAACGGTTGACCACCGTCGATACCCGCAATGAGAGTGTCGGCCATCAGCGCCTGCATGCGGAAGGGAAAGGTGGCAGCGGCCAGGTGCAGGCGTACACGCTGGGAGCGACCGAAGGCTATCGGATGCCGCAGCTGTATGCGGCGCCGGATCCGCAGATCGGTGATCGTGACCCGCGCACAGAGCTGGCGCCGACCACGATCTGCCTGCAGGTGGTGGTCGATGCCGAAGGCGCTGTCGAGCGAAGTCTGGCGCTGGTCGACCGCAGCGAATGCGCGGCAGGCGCGGCGAGCGAGAATGCGCCGCTGTTGCAGGCTGCGCAGGAGGCGGTGGCGATGTGGAAGTATTCGCCCGCCGCGGTCTGCCACTTCGCCCCCGGCAAGGTGCCGAGCGACCGTGGCGACTGCCAAGGCGCAGAGCGCGTCGAACCGGTGCGGGTGAGCCTGCTGTACGCCTTCACCTTCGAGATCGTGAAGGGCCAGCATGTGGTGCGCACGCAGGGCAAATGACGCGGTGTCATTGCTGGTGCGATGGGGCGACCGTGCGGGCCCTACGCGCCGCCCTGGATGTTGGCCTTCACCGCCGGCTGCATCAGCTGCGGTTCTGCCAGCGTCGCATCACGCGCCTGGCGCACGCTGACGAACTCCGCCTCGGCCACGCCTTCATGCACGTGGATGTTGTGCGCGCGCTGTTCACCAATGGTGGTTTCGTTGGCGAAATCGCGTCCGCCCGGGCCGTAGTCGTGGCAGACGAACACGCGGGTAGCATCGGGCAGGGCCAGCAGGCGCTGGATCGAGCGGTACAGCTGCGCAGCATCGCCGCCGGGGAAATCGCAGCGTGCGGTGCCGCCATCGGGCATGAACAACGAATCGCCGGTGAACAGCGCATCGTCGATCAGATAGGCGATGCTGTCGCTGGTGTGGCCGGGTACGGCGATGATGCGCCCCTGCAGTTCGCCCAGTGCGAAGGTCTCGCCATCAGCGAACAGGTGATCGAAGACGGCATGTTCCTCGGGCAGCTGCAGGCCATAGCGCGGTGCAAACGTGGCCTGCACCGCACGGATGCCTTCGCCGATGGCCAGCGTCGCATCCGGGAACCGCTGCTTGAGCCGACGTCCTGCCGACACGTGGTCGGCATGGGCGTGGGTTTCCAGCAGCCAGCGCACGTGCAGCTGCTGTTGCGCGATGGCATCGAGCATCGCGCGCACCGGCGATTCGCTGCTGGCGTCGGTATCCGGGTCGTAATCCAGTACCGGGTCGATCAGCGCGGCCTCGTTGCTGGCCGGGTCGCTGACCAGGTAGCTGAAGGTGTTGCTGTCACGGTGGAAGAACGATTGCACCTGGACCGACATCGGGCACTCCTCAGCGTGTGGCGAGCACGCGGTTCAGCAACTGCGCCAGGTTTTCACCGGCCAGTCGCAGCTGCGCTTCGGCCACCGGCCGGTAGCGCGTGGTGTAGTCGTCGCCGATCTTACGCGAGGCAGGGTAAACGCCAGGTTGCACCGAAATGCGGCAGCTGGCTTCAGCCCAGCTGACCGGATCGCGCTGCGGGTTGGACTGGCGTGCCAGCTTCGGCCCCGGCAGTGCGCGCAGCACCGGCAGGTAACCGGCATCGTCGACCTTGCGGGTATTGAGCATGCCGCTGTCCCACAGCGAGTGCAGGTTGGTACCGCGGTTGCCGAACTGCAGCTGGAAATCGTTGCCGCCCTTGTCGTGACCGTAGCCGGCGTGCATCGGCTGGTGGATGTCACCGACCAGATGCACGACGAATTTCAGCGCCTGCAGGCGCTCGCCATCGGTCAGGCTGCGGTCGCCGAGGATCGCGCTCTGCGCCTTCAGCGCTTCGACGATGCAGGTGCCGCTCTTGCAGTGCTTCGGCGCCTCGTAGTGGCAGCCATCTTCGGCGATGTTGACGTAGTGCCAACGGGCCGAGCGGCGGCCCAGGCCCGGGTCCTTGGCGCGCAGCTGGTCGGCCCAGGGCGCGATGCTGGCAAGGGTGGCGCCGGGTTCGGTGGCCAGCAGGCGGTCGACTTCAGCGCGCGTGGTCGGGTTGAGGCGGCTGTCGGCGACTTCGGCGACCAGGCGGTGGCCTTGCGCGCCCCAGGCATGGGCGGGGGTGGACAGGGTCAGCAGGGCCGGCGCGAGGGCGGCGGCGAGGAACAGGGAGTGCAGTGCTTTCATCCGCTCATTCTAGCCAGCGGGGGAGATGGGTGGTTGATGGAAAGCGGCGCGTTCCTGTTCGCTGGGCAGGTGGCTGCAGGGGCAGGCGCTGCGAGACACGCCGCAAGTACGTCCCTGTAGGCTCGGCCGCGGCTTGCTCGTGTGCGTTGTCCTGCGCACACGGCAAGACCGGGGTTGGACATCCTGTCCAACCCGCCCGAGGCATGCCTTGGGCCCATGCCGCGGACGGTCCCGCAGCGCCCGCCCCTGCAGCCACCATCCAACATGGCCGCGTTGGCGGATGCAAACGACAAAAGCAGAATCACAGTCAAATGCAGGATCTCATCCTGCAGCCCGCAATCGCATGCAGCCGATGGCAACTGCGCAATGCGGTTGCCCGCTTCTGCTTGCGCTTGCGCGCGCGTGGAAAATGGAAGGGCGAGGCAGGGGAAGGGGACGGGACCGTTGGCGCCATGGATGGCGCCATCGAGCCCCCATGGATGGGTTTACGGCGTGTCCCGGCCCCTTCCCCTGCCTCGACCCACACCGGGACCTGGGCCCGTCGCGACCAACAAAAAAGCCCCGGCACACACATACCGGGGCAACATGCTGCGAGGGTTTTGCCTGTAGCGGGGGAGCGGGGGCGCAGCCCCCGCCAATCAACCCCTTAGAACTTGAAGACGTAGGACGCGCCGTAGACCAGCGGATCGATGTTGACCGTGCCGATCTTCTCGCCGTCCAGCTTCACCTTGCTGTCGATGTCGATCCAGCGCATGTCCACGCGCAGGGCGCCCTTCTCGCCAATCGCAAAGTCGATGCCCGCATGTGCGGCCAGGCCCCACGAATCCTGCAGCTTCAGCTTGCTGCCCGCCAGCGCACCGGTGGTGTCTTCGCTGAAGAAGGTCGTGTAGTTCAGGCCGGCGCCCACGAACGGCGACACCTTGCCCTTGCTGTTGAAGTGGTACTGCAGGGTGACCACCGGCGGCAGCTGCTTGGTGCTGCCCACGCGGCCCAGGCCGTTGATGTTGATGTCGTGCTTGAACGGCAGCGCCGCCAGCACTTCGATGCCCAGGTTGTCGGCGACGAAGTACTCACCAGTGATGGTCGGCTTGACGTCGTTGTCGACGTCGACCTTCAGGGTGCCACCGGCCAGCGAGCCGTTGTTCGACTTCGGGGCGACCTGGTGCACGCCAGCCGAAACGGTCCAGTCGCCCTTGGACTGGGCCATGGCCGGGGCAGCGGCCAACGACAGGGCGGCGGCCAGGCTGGCCACGATCAGGGGGGAGGTCTTGCGCATGGGGGTGATCTCGTTGCGGGGTGGATGTGGCCAGTCTCGGCCTCACGCCGCGCTAACGCTTTGATCCGGATCAAATCCTGTCCGGCCCCCGTCCCGGCGGCGGGCCTGGCCGGCGGTGGTCAAGGCCGGCCTGCTAGACTTGTGGGCCCTATCCACCCCGCCGCACCTGTCGCGGCTGCAGGAGCTTGAGAACATGGCAATCAAGGTTGGTATCAACGGTTTCGGTCGCATCGGGCGTAACGTCCTGCGCTCGGCGGTGCTGAACTTCGGCGACGACATCGAAATCGTGGCCATCAACGATCTGCTGGAGCCGGATTACCTGGCCTACATGCTCAAGTACGACTCCGTGCACGGCCGTTTCAAGGCCGACGTAGCCGTCGATGGCAAGGATCTGCTGGTCAACGGCAAGAAGATCCGCCTGACCCAGGAACGCGATCCGTCCAACCTGAAGTGGGACGAAGTCGGCGTTGACGTCGTGCTCGAAGCCACCGGCCTGTTCCTGGACAAGGTCAGTGCGCAGAAGCACATCGATGCCGGCGCCAAGAAGGTCATCCTGTCGGCACCGTCGAAGGACGACACGCCGATGTTCGTGTTCGGCGTGAACGACAAGACCTACGCTGGCCAGGCGATCATCTCCAACGCCTCGTGCACCACCAACTGCCTGGCGCCGCTGGCCAAGGTCATCAATGACAAGTGGGGCATCAAGCGCGGCCTGATGACCACCGTGCATGCGGCCACCGCCACGCAGAAGACCGTCGATGGCCCGTCCAACAAGGACTGGCGCGGCGGCCGCGGCATCCTGGAGAACATCATTCCGTCCTCCACCGGTGCGGCCAAGGCCGTCGGCGTGGTCATCCCGGAGCTGAACAAGAAGCTGACCGGCATGAGCTTCCGCGTGCCGACCTCGGACGTGTCGGTGGTCGACCTGACGGTCGAGCTGGAAAAGGAAGCCACCTACGCCGAGATCTGCGCCGAAGTGAAGGCACAGAGCGAAGGCGCGCTGAAGGGCATCCTGGGCTACACCGAAGACAAGGTGGTGGCCACCGATTTCCGCGGTGAAACCCACACCTCGGTGTTCGACGCCGACGCCGGCATCGCCCTGGACGGCACCTTCGTCAAGCTCGTGTCGTGGTACGACAACGAGTGGGGCTATTCCAACAAGTGCCTGGAAATGGCCAAGGTCGTCGCAGCCAAGTAAGGCCTGCGAAGATCCTCGCGCGAACCCCGGCTTGGCCGGGGTTCGTCGTTTAAGTGGCCCGGCCTGACGTAGCATGGCCCCGTCGACCGCCGCCATCGTGGCGCGGGATCGCATTGGAAGGCGAGGAATGGAAGCACTCTTGGTCCTGGCAGTACTGGTCCTGCTGGCGATACCGCTGCTGCTGGTGGTGGCGCTGGTGATGATTGCCGGCCTGCGCCGGCGGGTCGCCGCGCTGGAGGCCGCGCAGAGCGTGCAGGTCGCGCCCAACCCGGCAGGAGAGACCGTTGGCCGTGCACCCTCGGCCGTGGCCGAGCCGCCGCGCGCGCCTGCGGCAACGCGCGAGCCCGGCAGCGAGCCTTCGTTCCTGCGGCCCACGGCGGCCACGGCCCCGCCGCCGCTTGCCGCCCGCGAGGAGCTGCCGACACCGGCCCCGCCCGCGCGTCCGTCGCCGCCACCGCCGTTGCCACTTGAGCCCACAGTGCCGCCCTTGCCAGCGGAACCGGCCCTGCCGAACCTGGTCGAGCGC
The DNA here is from genome assembly GCF_020883215.1 of Stenotrophomonas sp. SI-NJAU-1. NCBI lineage: Bacteria > Pseudomonadati > Pseudomonadota > Gammaproteobacteria > Lysobacterales > Lysobacteraceae > Stenotrophomonas > Stenotrophomonas sp. SI-NJAU-1. The sequence continues at coordinate 3,508,135 of NZ_CP086598.1, read as the reverse complement.
GCGATCGGTGCGGTCAAACACTGGTTCACCCAGGGCAATGTGCCGGTGAAGATCGGCATGCTGGTGCTGTTGGCCGGCGTTGCTGCGCTGCTCAAGTACGTCAGCGACCAGGGCTGGCTGGTGGTGCCGGTCGAGCTGCGGCTGGCGGGCATCACCGTCGGTGCGCTGGGCCTGCTGGCCTTCGGCTGGCACCAGCGCGAGCGCCGGCGGATGTTCGCGCTGGCCCTGCAGGGCGGCGCCGTCGGCGTACTGCTGCTGACCATCTTCGCCGCCTTCAAGCGTTTCGATCTGCTCGCGCCCGGTTTCGCCTTTGCCAGCTCGATCGCGCTGGTGGCGGGGCTGTGCGTGCTGGCGGTCGTGCAGAACTCGCGCACGTTGGCGGTGCTGGGCATCCTGGCCGGCTTCATGGCGCCGCTGTGGCTGTCCACCGGCAGTGGCAACCACGTCGGGTTGTTCAGCTACTACGCCGTGCTCAACGCCGGCATTTTCGCCATTGCCTGGTATCGCCCGTGGCGTGCGCTGAACCTGCTGGGTTTCGCGTTCACCTTCGGCATCGGCACCTTCTGGGGCGTGCTGCAGTACGACGCGGCCAAGTTCGCCAGTACCGAACCGTTCCTGCTGCTGTTCTTCGTCTTCTATCTGCTGATTCCGTTGTTGCATGCGCGCCGGCAGCCGGCCGGGCGTCGTGATCTGGTCGACGGCAGCCTGGTGTTCGGCACGCCGCTGATCGCCTTCTCGCTGCAGGCCGGCATGCTGCACGAACAGCCGATGACGCTGGCCCTGTGCGCGCTGGGACTGGCAGCGATCTATGCGCTGCTGGCGCGGGCCTTGATCGCGCGCGCGTCGTACACGGTGCTGGCGCAGTCGCATGCAGTACTGGCGGTCGGCTTTGCGACGCTGGCGGTGCCGCTGGCGTTGTCGGCGCGGGCCACCGGCGCGGTGTTCGCGCTGGAAGGTGCCGGCCTGGCGTGGCTGGGGTTGCGCCAGAAGCGCTGGTTGCCCCAGGTGACTGGTGCGCTGCTGCAGCTCGCCGCCGCATTCGCATTCGTGGTGGGGGCCGACCATTGGCACCAGGATCAGCGTTTCCTGCTCAACCCGACCGCGATCGGCGCATTGCTGCTGGCCGTGGCGGGTTTCGCGGCGGCATGGAGCTACCAGCGCAGGCAGCGCCATGACATCGCCCTGGCGTATTACCTGTGGGGCCTGCTGTGGTGGTTGGGCGGTCTGGTGCATGAAATCGGCCGCTTCTTCCAGCATTCGGCGCAGGCCGACGCGGTGTTGATGCTGGCCGCCGTCACCGCCTGGCTGGCCTCGGAGGTGCAGCGCCGCATGCCGGCACGTGCGCTGGGCGTGACCGCGTTGACGATGCTGGCCGCCGGCTTCCCGCTGGCCCTGCTGCAGAGCGATGCGCACCAGCAGCCCTTTGCCGGCTACGGCGCCTTGGCATGGGCAGTGTTCGCCGTGCTCGGCGTGCGCAGCCTGCTGTGCCTGCGCCAGGGCAGCGGCGGCGTGGCCCGTATCGCGCAGTTCCTGTGGTGGCTGCTGTGGCCGTCGCTGCTTTCGCTGCTGGCCCTGTGGGGCGGCGGCGACGCGCGCTTGGCGCAGGGCTGGACGGCATTGCTGGTCACGTTGCCGTGGCTGCTGCTGGCGGCGCTGTCGCTGTGGCGCTGGAACGTGCTGCGCTGGCCGCTGGGTGCTGCGTTTGACCCAGTGCGCCTGCCGCTGCAGTGCGTGATTTTCGCGATGCTGGCGCTGGCCTGGTTGTTCGGCCTGACCCTGGCGGGCGACGCCACGCCGTTGCCGTGGTTGCCGCTGCTCAATCCTGCCGAGCTTGCACAGTGGGTCAGCCTGCTGCTGATCGCGCGCTGGCTGTATGACCCGCAGGGACCGGCGCAGCTGCAGCGGTTGCGTGTGCCGGTGCTGGCCGTGGCCGGTTTCATCGCGTTGACCAGCACCGTGCTGCATGGCGTGCATCATTGGGGCGGTGTCGCCTGGAATCCGACGATGGCCCGCTTCAGCCTGGCCCAGACCAGCCTGACCGTGTTGTGGAGCGTACTGGGCGTGATCGCCTGGGTGTGGGGCTCGCGTCGCGGCCAGCGTGTGCTGTGGATGGTCGGTGCCGTGCTGATGGCCGTGGTGCTGGCCAAGCTGGTGCTGATCGACCGCCAGCATCTGGGCAACCTGCTGGGAATCGCATCGTTCATTGCCTACGGCCTGCTGTGCACCGTCGTGGGCTACCTGGCGCCCGCGCCGCCGAGCGCGCCGCCAACCGTGGAGGAAAACCAATGAGGAAGTGGAGCCGAGCGTTGCTGCCGGTCCTGTTCGGCGTGGCCGGTGCGGTTGCCGCGCAGGCCACGGACTACCGCGCGCAGTACGCCGAACAGTGGCCGCTGAGCCTGTCCAGCGCGCAGTCCGGTGCCTATCGTGTGGTGCTGGAGCCGGCGATCTACCGCCGCGCAGGCGCCGCCGATCTGGGCGATCTGCAGGTGTTCAACGCTGCCGGCCAGGCATTGCCATCGGCACTGCTGGCGCCGGACCAGCCGTTGGCGCAGCCGCCGGTGCAGCGCGAACTGCCGTGGTTCGCGCTGCCACCGCTGGCCGAGGCCCAGCGCAACGACCTGCAGCTGCTGACCGAGCGCGATACCGACGGCCGTGTGCGCCGGGTCGAGGCCAGGCTTGGTGGTGGTGCGGTGGCGAACGGGCAGGGTGGCTGGTTGATCGATGCCAGCGTGCTCGGCCAGCAGCCGCTGGCAGCGCTGGTGCTGGACTGGGCCGAAAGTGGCCAGCCGCTGCAGGCGCAGGTACAGCTTGATGCCAGCGATGATCTGCAGCGCTGGCAGTCGATCGCCCGTGATGTCCCCTTGGTGGACCTGCAGCGTGCGGGCAAGCGCCTGCTGCAGCGACGGCTGCAGGTCGACAGCAACGTGCGCTACCTGCGGATCCTGCCGCAGGGCGAGGCGCGCCTGCCGGAGCTGCGCAGTGTGTTGGCGGAGCTGCCGCCGGCGCCGGCAACGGTGCCCTGGGAGTGGCTGTCGCTGACACCGACCGCGCAGGGCAAGGGGGAATTCACCTTTGAACTGGATGGTCGATTCCCGGTGACCCGGGCCGACGTGGCCAGCACCGACAACAGCCTGGTGCAGTGGACCCTGTTCAGCCGCGACGACGAAAGCGCCGAATGGCAGCGCCGCAGCGCGCCCTGGATCGCCTATCAGCTGCAGCAGGGGGCACCGGGCCAGCGCCAGCAATCGGCGGCACAGCCGTTGGGCGGCATGTACCGCGACCGCTACTGGAAGCTGGTCGCGAGCCCGGTGGAGACCACCAGCGCCCCGACCCTGCGCTTGGGCTATCAACCGGAAGTGATGGTGTTCCTCAGCCAGGGCGCAGCACCCTACGCGCTGGCCGTGGGCAGCAGCACCGCGCGCCGCGCGGAGGCGCCGATCGCGGTGCTGATCGAGGAACTGCGGCAGCGCAATGATCCGTCGTGGCAGCCGACGCTGGCACGCTTGGAGGGCAGTCCGGAGACGCTCGCCGGTGACGCAGCGCTGAAGCCGCAGCACGACTGGAAGGCGTGGTTGCTGTGGGCGTTGCTGGGGCTGGGCGTGCTGGTTGTGGGTGGACTGGCGTTGAGCCTGCTGAAGCAGAAGCCGTCGCCTTCGGCGTAGTTTGCAGCGAACGGCGCAGCCCCTCGTGGGTGGCCGGTCGTTGAGAGCAGAAGCCGTGCTTGGCCGGGCAGGTGGACTGTGCAGGGGACGCCGCAAGTACGTCCTTGTAGGCTTGGCAGCCGCATCCATGCGGCTGACTGATCAGACACCCCTGCCCAGCCCACCCGCCCGGCCTCTGACAATTTCCGTGTGCGTCTACCCACGGAAGAGAAAAAGGAAGAGCAGGAGCCAAAGCGGGTCGCTTCGCTCCACGGCCATCGAGGTCGGAGCCTTTTCCCGCAGGAAAAACGGATCCGACCCCTTCTTTTCTTTCTTCATCCGACACCAGAAACCGCTTTTGCTTCCGCCGTCCGCTCCGCCTCATGAACGTATCGGGGCCGGGGCGGCATGGGTTGGCAGGGGTGTCCGCGGCATGGATGCCGCGGCCAAGCCCCCAGGGTGAAGTGACCCCCAGGAGTTGGACACCAAATCCAACCCCGAGGGTTACATGAATAGATATGAGGTTTGTTTCAAATTGCAGGTCGCCAAAGAGGCCTGCAAGACCGCCACGTCGGTCAAGGCGGTTGCCCGCCGCCATGGTCTGGAGTTCTCCACGGTCAGGCGGTGGGCAGCAACCTACCGGCTGCATGGCCGGCAAGGGTTTCAGCGCAAACCCCGGTCCTACGATCTCCAGTTCAAGCTGGATGTCCTGGAAAAGATGGGCCAGCTGGGCATGTCGGCACGAGAGGCCACGACGTACTTCCAGATCGGAGATGCCGGCGCGGTGGGGCGATGGCAACGGCTGTATGCTCGCGGGGGCGCTCAAGCGCTGGCACCACCTCCACCACCGCCACCAAGACCGATGAAAAAGACCGGCTCGTCCAAGCCCGCCGAGGACATGAGCCGCGATGAGCTCCTCAAGGAAGTGGCCTATCTGCGTGCGGAGACCGCCTACCTAAAAAAGCTCGATGCCTTGATCCAGGAAGAGCAGGCGGCGCAGCGCGCAAAGCGCAAGCCGTCCAAGGATTGAGGCAGGCCCATGCGTTGCCGCTTTTGCTCGAGGCGGCCGAACTGTCACGCAGCACGTTCTATTACCAGGTGAACGCCTTGGCCCATCCCGATGAGGGCGAGGCCGATCTGCGTGAGCGTATCCGTGCGATTTACGATGAGAACCAAGGGCGCTACGGCTACCGTCGCATAACGCTGGAACTGGCCAATCAGGGCGAGGCCATCAACCACAAGCGGGTGCAGCGGTTGATGGCCGAACTGGGCCTGCAATCGCGGGTACGCATCAAGCGCTACCGCGCCTTCAAGGGAGCGGCCAATGTCGTGGTCTCCAACGACCTGGGCCGCCAGTTTGAGGCCCAGACGCCCAACCAGAAGTGGGTGACCGACGTAACCGAGTTCAAGGTGCAGGGCATGAAGCTCTATCTTTCGCCGATCATGGATCTCTACAACGGCGAAATCGTGGCGTACCAGATGAAGCGCCGACCGGTGTTCGACCTGGTGGGGGAGATGCTGGACCAAGCGATCAAGAAGCTTTCGCCCGAAGATCGACCGATGATCCACTCTGACCAGGGCTGGCATTACCAGCACGAAAACTACCGCCACAAGCTCGCCAAGCACTCGCTGAAACAGAGCATGTCCCGGCGTGGCAACTGCCTGGACAACGCGGCCATGGAGAGCTTCTTCGGGACCCTGAAGTCGGAATTCCTCTACCTGAACACCTTTGACAGCATCGAAAGTCTGGAAGCCGGACTGGTGGAGTACATCCGGTACTACAACGAAGACCGTATCCGACTGAAACTAAAGGGCCTGAGCCCGGTAAAGTACCGGGAACAGGTCGCGCTGGCTGCCTGATCCCCAACTGTCCAACTTTAGGGGGTCACTTCAAGGATGGGTTTACGGCGTCCCCTGCCAACCCATACCACCCCGGCCCACCCACAGCACCACGAAGCGCCAGCGCTCTGGCCGTTGCCGTTGCCGTTGCTGTTGCACCTGCTGTTGGCCTCTGCCTGCCGCAGGCATCGGCACCCGATACAATGACCGTCTGCCGCACGCCGGCATCCCATCTCCAGAGCCAAAGAGTTGCCCATGTCCATCGTCCGCATGACCGACCTCGACCTCTCCGGCAAGCGCGTGCTGATCCGCCAGGATCTGAACGTGCCGATCGAGAATGGCCGCATCACCTCCGAACAGCGCATCACCGCTTCCCTGCCGACGCTCAAGCGCGCGCTGGAGCAGGGCGCGGCGGTGATGGTCACCTCGCACCTGGGCCGCCCCAAGGAGGGCGTGTGGAGCGAAGCCGATTCGCTGGCGCCGGTGGCCGAGCGCCTGTCGGTGCTGCTGGGCCGCGAAGTGCCGCTGGTGCGTGACTGGGTCGACGGCGTCGACGTGCAGCCGGGCCAGCTGGTGCTGCTGGAAAACTGCCGCATGAACGTTGGCGAGGGCAAGGACGATGAAGCCCTGTCGAAGAAATACGCTGCCCTCTGCGACGTGTTCGTGATGGATGCGTTCGGTACCGCGCACCGCGCGCAGGCGTCCACCCATGGCGTGATCCGTTTCGCCCCGGTCGCTGCTGGTGGCCCGCTGCTGATGGCCGAGCTGGATGCGCTGGCCAAGGCCCTGGATGCGCCGGCCAAGCCGCTGCTGGCCATCGTCGCCGGCAGCAAGGTCAGCACCAAGCTGGAGCTGCTGGCCAACCTGGTCGGCAAGGTCGACCAGCTGATCGTTGGTGGCGGCATCGCCAACACCTTCATCGCGGCGGCCGGCTACAAGGTCGGCAAGTCGCTGTACGAGCCGGACCTGCTGGATACCGCCCGGAAGATCGTGGCCGACGCCAAGGCGCGGGGTGCGGACATCCCGCTGCCGGTGGACGTGGTCACCGCCAAGCAGTTCCTGCCCGACGCGGCTGCCGAAGTGAAGGCCGTCGGTGCGGTGGCCGAGGACGACCTGATCCTGGACATCGGCCCGCAGACGGCCGCGCAGTACGCACAGCTGATCGCCAAGGCCGGCACCGTGGTCTGGAACGGCCCGGTCGGCGTGTTCGAGTTCGAAGCCTTCAGCAAGGGCACCGAAGCGCTGGCCCGCGCCATCGCCAGCTCGCCGGCGTTCTCCATCGCCGGTGGTGGCGACACCCTGGCGGCGGTCGACAAGTTCGATATCGCCCAGCAGGTCAGCTACATCTCCACCGGCGGCGGCGCGTTCCTGGAATTCCTGGAAGGCAAGACCCTGCCGGCGGTGGCTGCCCTGGCCGCGCGCGGCGCATGAGCACTGGAACTGCGATGGACGGAGAGGAGCGTGCAACGCTCTTCTTCGACATGGACGGCACGCTGATCGATTCGGAAGTGGGCATCACCACCTGCATCGCCTACGCGCTGCAGAAGATGGACCACCCGGTGCCGCCGCAGGAAACGTTGCTGGGCTGGATCGGTCCGTCGCTGCGCACCACGTTCGCACCGTTGTTCGGTGAGCCCGAGCGCGTGGAGCAGGCCGTGGCCTTCTATCGCGAGCGTTTCGACGTAGAAGGCTGGCGCGAGCACACGATCTACCCGGACATCGAAGCGGTGGTACGCGCGCTGCACGCACGCGGCCATCGCCTTGCGGTGGTCACCGCCAAGAACGAGCCGCATGCCCGCCGCATCGTCGAGCATCTGCCGTTCGGTGGCCTGTTCGAGGACGTGATCGGTTCAACCCCGGATGGCTCGCGCAGCAGCAAGCCGCAGCTGGTGGGCGAGGCGCTTCATCGCCTGCAGCTGGCGCCGCAGCACTGCTGGATGATCGGCGACCGTCGCATGGACATCGAGGGCGCCCATCACCACGGCCTGCGCAGTGTGGGCGTGCTGTGGGGCTTTGGTGGCGAGCAGGAGCTGACCCAGGCCGGTGCCGGGCAGCTGGCCCATGATCCGGCGCAGCTGCTGGCATTGCTGGCCTGAGTTTGACGATGCCGCGCGCCGGGCCTTGCCCGGCGGTGTTTCCGCTGCCATCGACCAGCGTATGTCCGGAACATGTCCGGGCGATGTCCCGCAGAGTCAGGCAGCACAAGGCTGTAACCGTATACATGGGACGTGAAGGATGTGCTAATTTCCGTCCTTTAACGGGAGAGGCCCATCCACATGTTCGAGCGTCAGCGTCGCACCAAGATCCTTGCCACCCTCGGTCCGGCTACCGATCCGCCGGGCGTGCTGGAGGATCTGTTCCGCGCCGGCGTCAACGTGGTGCGCCTCAACTTCAGCCACGGTGACCCGTCCGGCCAGGCCAAGCGTGCCGCCGATGTACGTGCCGCCGCGCAGCGGGTGGGCGTGGAAGTGGGCATCCTGGCGGACCTGCCGGGTCCGAAGATCCGCATCGAGCGCTTCGCCGAAGGCAAGGTGCAGCTCAAGGCCGGTGACCGCTTCGACCTGATCGCCAGCACCGATGCCGGCCCCGGCGATGCCACCCAGGTGGGCGTGAGCTACCTCGGCCTGCCGCAGGACGTGACCGCCGGTGACGTGCTGCTGCTCGACGATGGCCTGATGCAGCTGCAGGTGGTCGAAGTGCAGGGCGAGCGCATCATCAACACCGTGCTCAATGACGGTCCGTTGTCCGATCGCAAGGGCCTGAACAAGCAGGGCGGTGGCCTGTCGCTGGGCGCGCTGACCGAGCGCGACAAGGAACTGATCGGCATCGTCGCCAAGATCGGCGTGGATTTCATCGCCGTGTCGTTCTGCCGCAATGCGCAGGACATGAACGATGCGCGCGAGATCGCCGAATCGCACGGCTGCTACGCCGCGCTGGTGTCCAAGATCGAGCGCACCGAAGCCATCGAGAACCTGGAAGAGATCGTCGACGCCAGTGACGTGGTGATGGTGGCGCGTGGCGACCTCGGCGTGGAAATCGGCGATGCCGAACTGCCGGGCCTGCAGAAGAAGATCATCAAGGCCTCGCTGGCGCAGAACAAGGTGGTGATCACCGCCACCCAGATGCTGCAGTCGATGGTCGAAAGCCCGATCCCGACCCGTGCCGAAGTGCTGGACGTGGCCAACTCGGTCATCGACGGTACCGATGCGGTGATGCTGTCGGCCGAAACCGCCGCCGGTGCGTATCCGGTCAAGGCGGTCGAGGCGATGGCGCGCATCTGCCTGGGTGCCGAGCGCCAGTTCCAGACCGAGACCGACTTCGGCGCTTCGCCGCGCAACCTGGAACGTGCCGACCAGGCCATTGCCATGGCCACCATGTTCCTGTCGCAGCACGTGGGCGTGCGTGCGATCGTGGCGATGACCGAATCCGGCGGCACCGCGCGCTACCTGTCGCGTTTCCGTGCCTCGGCACCGGTGTTCGCGGTCACCCGCCACGACGGCGCCCGCCGGCAGATGGCGCTGATGCGCGATGTGTTCCCGATCAACTTCGACAGCCGGGGCTTCACCCCGCGCGAAGCCGCACGCGGCAGCATCCGCCTGCTGGTGGAGGGCGGCATGCTGCAGGCCGGCGACCGTGTGGTGTTCACCAGCGGTGAGCACATGGAAACCCACGGCGCGACCAATACCCTGCGCCTGCTGGAAGTGGGCGAAGACGGCCGCGCCAGCGGTCTGGGCGACCTGTAAGAGGGGGGCATCGGGTCGGAGCCGCGGCGCGGATCCGACCCCGGGGTCAGATCCCCTGAAGGGGCTCTGACCGCCAACGGCAGGACATTTCCTGTCCGGTGCGGACGTGGAATCGTTTCCATCCTGGCCTCCACGTCGGGGCAACGGATAGCGGGGCTATACTTACGTTTTTCCCGCACCCGCCACAGGAAGTACATGAGCATCGAACAGCTGGCTGAAACCGCCCAGGCCATGGTTGCCCCGGGCAAGGGCATCATCGCGATCGACGAATCCACCGGTACCATCGCCAAGCGCTTTGCCAGCGTCGGCATCGAGAACACCGAAGAGAACCGTCGCGCCTACCGCGAACTGCTGCTGACCACGCCGAAGCTCAACGAGCACATTTCCGGCGCCATCCTGTACGACGAGACCATCCGCCAGTCGACCAAGGACGGCGTGCCGTTCGCCAAGTACATGTCCGACCACGGCATGATCCCGGGCATCAAGGTGGACAAGGGTGCGCACCCGCTGGCCGGCTGCCCGGGCGAGCTGGTCACCGAGGGCCTGGACGGCCTGCGTGAGCGCCTGCAGGAGTACTACAAGCTGGGCGCGCGCTTTGCCAAGTGGCGTGCGGTCATCAACATCGGCGAGAGCATTCCGTCGGGCACCTGCATCGAGTCCAACGCGCATGCGCTGGCCCGCTATGCCGCGCTGTGCCAGGAATGCGGCCTGGTGCCGATGGTCGAGCCGGAAGTGATCATGGACGGCGAGCACGACATCGAGACCTGCTACGAAGTCACCGAAGCCACCCTGCGTTCGCTGTTCGACGCGCTGTACCAGCAGAACGTGCTGCTGGAAGGCACCATCCTGAAGGCTTCGATGGTCATCTCCGGCAAGGGCTGCGACGAGCAGGCCGATGTCGAGGAAGTGGCCGAGTCGACCGTGATGTGCCTGAAGAGCACCGTGCCGGCAATCCTGCCGGGCGTGGTGTTCCTGTCCGGTGGCCAGAGCGATGAGCAGTCCACCGCCCACCTCAACGCCATGAACCAGATGGGCAACCTGCCGTGGCCGCTGAGCTTCTCTTACGGGCGCGCCATGCAGCAGGCGGCACTGAAGCTGTGGGCCAAGGACATGAAGGGCAACTACGCCGCCGCGCAGAAGACTGTGTTCGAGCGGGCCAGGGAAAACGGCCAGGCCGCGCTGGGCAAGTGGAACGGCTGATCCGCAGGTTCTGCAGCATGAACTGAACAGGGCAGCGCCGGCATCATGCCGGCGTTTGCTTTTGCCGGTATCGTTGCCGCCTCCCGCACGCCAGGCCAGTGCGGGGGGCATACATGGAAGGCCAAGGAGAAAAAACATGCGTATCACCGCAATCACGCTGGCCGTTGCCACGGTGCTGGCTGTCGGCGGCTGCAACCGGATGGGCGGCAGCACGGACATGGGCAAGGCCCCCTCGCTGGAGTTCGACAAACCGGTCTCCGGCGAAATCACCTCGCGCAGCGGCGTCAATTTCAACGATGGCAGCCACCATCAGCTGTACCAGCTGAAGCTGGAAGACAAGCAACTGGCCGGCATCACGTTGACCGGTGCGCTGCGCGGCTCGATCGCCGTGTTCAACAATGGCGTGCTGGTGGCCAGCAGCAACTCGGGCTACGAGCGCGGCAACGACGTCTCGCTGGCGTTCCGCGCCAACGGCACTGGCAGCTACCAGGTGGCCATCAATGCCGACGGCCCCTCCGCCTTTGGTCCGTACCGCCTGCGCGCCGAGAAACTGGTGCCGTATGACGGCAAGCCGATGGTGGCCGAAGGTGAGATCGCCGACCTGCTGGTCTCCAAGTCGCAGGATTACACCCTGCAGGTGGACAAGGCGGGCATGTACGAAATCCGCCTGGAATCGAAGGCGTTCGATACGGTGCTGAAGCTGGATGGCAACGGCGTCCAGTCGGAGAACGACGATGGCGGTGATGACACCAATTCGCGCATCGGCATGCCGCTGGAACCGGGCAAGTACACCCTGCGCGTGCGCAGCCTGGATGAAGACAGTACCGGCGCTTTCAAACTGACGGCCAAGCGCACCGAGCTGCCGGCCAACATTGTCATGCGTGATGGCACCTCCCTGCCGAACACCGGCAGTGTGTTTGCCATGCTCGATGGCGAAGGCCGCCGCCGCTTCCTGCTGAGCCTGCCGCGTGCGGCCGATGTGCGCCTGGACGCGATTTCCAGCCAGGTGGATACGGTACTGCGCGTGGTCGGTGGCGACGTGGAACTGGTCAATGACGATGGTGGCAACGGCACCAACGCACGCGTGGAAGAATCGCTGCCGGCCGGCCACTACACCGTGGACGTGTCCAGCCTGAGCGATGAAGCCGGCATGGTGGAAGTACGCGTGCAGATCGACGGCGCCGCTTCGGCCGCCGTTTCGGCTGCAGCGGCGGCAACCGCCGATGCTGCTGTTGAAGCGATGGACTGACGCCGCTGCAGCGGAGGCAAACGAAAAGGCCGGGCATTGCCCGGCCTTTTTTCCTTCCACACCCGGCGTTCTTTCAATGCGCCGGCACGAATCCGGTATCGCCCAGTGGCGGCAGCAGCGATCCGCGCCCACTGTCGGCAACCTGGCCTGCGGCTGTCAGCGCCTGCTGGTAGGCCTTGGCGGTCGCTGTGTTGAACGCTACCAGCACGATCCGCATCGGCTGTGCGTGGCTGCGCTGCCAGGCCAGTGTTTCGGTGACCGCAATCTGCGCCGCCTGGTACAGCGGATAGCCATACACGCCACAGCTGATGGCCGGGAACGCGATTGACTGCAGGTTCAGCGATTCGGCCAGCTGCAGCGACTTCCAGTAGCAGTTCGCCAGCAACGCCGGTTCGTCGCGCTGGCCGTCGTGCCAGACCGGGCCAACGGTGTGCAGTACATACCGTGCCGGAAGCGCATACGCATCGGTTGCGCGCACCTCACCAGTCGGGCAGCGTACACCGGGGCGCAGCTCCGGCAGACGCTCGCACTCGGCCAGCAGGCCAGGGCCCGCCGCACGATGGATGGCACCGTCGACACCGCCGCCGCCGAGCAGTGATTCATTGGCCGCGTTGACGATCGCATCCACCGCCAGGGCCGTGATGTCGCCCTGCCACACTTCGATCTTCATGCGTCCGTCTCCTGCCTGTAGTTGTTGCGCGCCGTGCCCACGCTGGCTGCACCCGCATCTTGCGGGACAGGGCATCGATGCTGCGTCATGACCGTCTCATGCACTGCGATCCGCGCTGTTCATGCACGATGGCCGGCGGCGCCTTCACGCAGGCTGAAGCGAGCGCCGCACGCGGGCAGAACGAAAGTTTTCGGGGTGAATCTCTTATGATTTCTGGGGGAAGCTGTCCGCTTCCGTCGGCAATACCCAGACAGGATCACCCAAATAGCAAACGCCCACCGCGAGGGTGGGCGTCATCCTGCTGTCATCGACAACGCGGCGATCAGGGCAGACCGGCCAACCAGTCGTCGTCCGAACCTTCATTGACGTCGGCGAACAGCGGCGTGGAGAAGTAGCGTTCACCGGTGTCCGGCAACATCGCCAGGATCACCGCGCCCGGTTCGGCGCGATCTGCCACGTCCAGTGCGCTGGCAACCGTGGCACCGGCGGAGATGCCGACGAAGATGCCTTCCTCCGCCGCCAGCCGGCGGGCGGTGGCGATCGCGCGGTCATCTTCCACCGTCACCAGCTCGTCCACCACATTGCGGTTGAGCACATCGGGTACGAAGTCCGGGGTCCAGCCCTGGATCTTGTGCGGCTTCCAGTCATCGCCCTTCAGCAAGGCGGCGCCGGCCGGCTCGGTGGCGATGACGCGGGTGTCCGGGCGGGCGACCTTCAGTACTTCGCCGACGCCGGTCAAGGTGCCGCCGGTTCCCCAGCCACTCACGAAGTAGTCCAGCCGCTTGCCGGCGAAATCACGCAGGATCTCCGCGGCGGTGGTGTTGCGGTGGTAGGCCGGGTTGGCCGGGTTGGCGAACTGGCTGGCCAGGAACCAACCGTGTTCCTCGGCCAGCTCGCGAGCCCTGCGCACCATGCCGCTGCCGCGCTCGGCGGCCGGGGTCAGGATGACCTTCGCGCCATAGGCCCGCATCAGCTTGCGGCGTTCCACCGAGAAGGTCTCGACCATGGTCGCCACGAACTTGTAGCCGCGTGCGGCCGCCACCATCGCCAGGGCGACGCCGGTGTTGCCCGAGGTGGCTTCGACGATGGTGTCGCCCGGCTTGAGCAGGCCACGCTGTTCGGCATCGAGGATGATCGCCAGCGCCAGGCGATCCTTCACCGAGCCCCCCGGATTGAAGGACTCGACCTTGGCGTACACGGTCACGCCCTGCGGCGCCAGTCGCTGCAGCTTGACGATGGGGGTGTTGCCGATGGTGTCGAGGATGGAGTCGTACAGGGCCATGGGAGCGCTCCAGGAACAGGCCGCGCCGGGCTCGGCGGGCGGAAAGGAAGTGGGCTGGCTGTTCAGGCCAGCGGCTGCCGGCTGACCGTAGCGCCGGCATATGACGCCCGGAAATGACCAGATACCTTTCTTAAACAACCTTTGGTTATAAGCTGGTGACGGCAATTGACCCTAGAGTGGACCTCCGCCCCCACATCGCCCGCCTGCCATGACGCTGACCCAGCTGCGCTACCTGGTTGCCATCGCCGACGCCGAGCTGAACATCACGCTCGCCGCCTCGCGCGTGCATGCCACGCAGCCTGGGCTGTCCAAGCAGCTCAAGCAGCTGGAGGACGAACTGGGCTTCCTGCTGTTCGTGCGCAAGGGGCGCAGCCTGGAGTCGGTCACCCCGGCTGGCACCGAAGTGATCAGCCGCGCCCGCGCGGTGCTGTCCGAGGCCAACAACATCCGCACCTACGCGGCCAACCAGCGTCGCGAGAGCCAGGGCCAGCTGATCCTGACCACCACCCACACCCAGGCGCGTTTCGTGCTGCCGCCGGCGGTGTCACGCATCAAGCAGGCCTATCCGCAGGTCAGCGTGCACCTGCAGCAGGCCGGTGAGGCCGATGCGCTGGATCGGCTGAACCAGGGCGATGCCGATATCGCGATCATCAGTACCGCCGGTAGCGAACCCGGCGATGGCATCGCCGTACCGCTGTTCCGCTGGCGGCGGCTGGTGGTGGTGCCCAAGGGCCATCCGCTGGACCGCGCCGGTCGCGCACCGGACCTGGCGGCATTGGCGCGACAGCCGTTGATCAGCTACGAATCCTCGACCCGGCCCAACTCCTCGTTGCAGCGCGCCTTTGCCGCGGAGCACCTGGTACCCGATCTGGCGCTGACGGCGCTGGATGCCGACCTGATCAAAACCTATGTGCGTACGGGTCTGGGGGTGGGGCTGCTGGCCGAGATGGCGATCAGCGCCAACGACGAGGATCTGCGGGTATGGCCAGCGCCGGCACCGATCACCGAGTGCGTCGCCTGGGCGGTGCTGCCGCGCGACCGGGTGCTGCGCGACTACGCGCTGGAGCTGGTGCATGTGCTGGCCCCGCAGATTGATCCGCGCGACCTGCGGCGGGTGCTGGATGGCAACCAGGCCGCGTCCTGGCCGGTGCCGCCGACCTGGGAATCGCTGACCCAGACCATCACGGTGTGAGGTTGGTCGTGCAGGGCTGCGCCCTGCACCTGCTACGACATTCAAGCAACGGCAACAGCAACGGCGACAGCGGGCATTCCGTGGGATGGCGGGGCGGTGTGGGTAGGCAGGACACGCCGTAAACCCATCCATGGGGGCTCGATGGCGCCATCCATGGCGCCAACGGTCCTGCCTACCCACTCCGCCCCGCCTCTGACAGATTCCGGCGGCCGTTGGTAGGTGTCGACCTTGGTCGACACGGTAGATCCACGCCATGCGTGGATGAAATCTGTCAGATATCGAAATACATCTGGGGTCAGATCCGTTTCCTTCGGAAAGCGGATCTGACCCCAAGAGCCGTTCCAACAGACCGCAGGAATCTGTCGAAGGCGGGGTGGGTCCGGTTGCGGGGGCGTGAGCCGCATGGATGCGGCGACCGAGCTTACATGGACGTACTTGCAGCGGCCCCCGCAACCGGACCCACCCCGCCTACCCACAGGAAGCCAGCTTTTGATGTTGCTTCGGCTCTTGCCGTGGACGTGGCCTCTGCGGGTGCAGGGCGCAGCCCTGCCGATAAACCCCCTCCTGCGACGGTTCGTCGCACGGTGCCTTCTGGAGGCACCTCTACACTAGCGCGGTGATCCGTACCGGCTGCCTGCGTCGAACCCTGCTCCAGCTCGCCTTCATCGCGACGCTGTTAATGGTGCTTGCGCCGCTGGTCAGCCGTGCGCTGCAGCAGCAGCCGACGGACCATGCGGCGATGGCGGGCATGGACCACGCGGCCATGGGCCATGACATGCACGACATGGCCATGGCCGGGCACGAAGACCATGCTGCTACGCCAGCAGCCCCCAGCCCGCCCGCCGACCCCCACGCCATGCACGGGGAGGCCTGCGAGTACTGCGTGCTGGCCATGCGCCTGCTGCCGTGGCTGGCCGTGCTGGTGCTGCTGCTGCCCCTGCTGTGGCGGCCGAAGCCGGTGTTCCCTTGGTCGCAGCGGCGACTGCCGCTGCTGCATTGGCCGGCACATGCCGCGCGTGGCCCGCCGCTGATCTCCACCGTCCGCTGATTTCCCTATCGAATCCGCCGCACGAGGCCTGCAAGGGCGTCGTGCGCGCGTGCGTACCTTGGAGCTGTTTCCATGAAAATGACTTTCCCCGCTGCGGGCGCCCGTGCGCGCCTGCCGTTTGCGCTTGGCGCTGCCCTGGCTGCCCCCTTCGCCCATGCTGCGCCCGCTGAAGAAGCGCGGACGCTGGATACGCTGGTGGTCACCGCCGCCGCGCCGTCCTCGCCGCTGCATTGGGTGACCGATCCGCGCCTGCCGCGGCAGCCGGTACCGGCCAGCGATGGCGCCGATTACCTGAAGACCGTTCCCGGCTTCTCCGCCATCCGCAACGGCGGCACCAACGGCGACCCGGTGCTGCGCGGCATGTTCGGTTCGCGCCTGAACATCCTCAGCAACGATGGCAATCTGATTGGCGCGTGTCCCTCGCGCATGGACAACCCGCTGTCCTACATATCGCCGGAGAGCTTTGACCGGCTGACCATCATCAAGGGCCCGCAGAGCGTGCGCTGGGGCGCCGGTGCCTCTGCGGGCACCGTGCGTTTCGAGCGTGACACCCCGCGTTTCGATGCGCCCGGGCTGCGTGCCGATGCCAGTGCGCTGGTCGGCTCACGCAACCGCAACGACCAGGTGCTGGACCTGACCCTGGGCAATCCAACGGGCTACGTGCGTGCCAGCGGCAATCGCTCCGAAGCCGATGACTACAAGGACGGCAACGGCGATGTGGTTCCGTCGAAATGGCGCAAGTGGAATGGCGACGTAGCGGTGGGTTGGACGCCTGACGCCGATACCCTGCTGGAGGTCTCCGCCGGTGCCGGTGATGCGATCGCGCGCTACGCGGGGCGCGGCATGGATGGTGCCGCGTTCGAACGCACCAGTTACGCCGCACGCTTCGAGAAGCGCAATCTGCCCGGGGCGTGGGACACGCTGCAGGCGAACGTGTACTACAACGAAGCCGACCACGTGATGGACAACTACACGCTGCGCACGCCGAACCCACACAGCATGATGCCGATGCCGATGGCGTCGAACGTGGATCGCCGCACGCAGGGTGGGCGCATCAGCGCCGAATGGCGCTGGCAGGACGTGCAGCTGGTGGCCGGCGTCGACGGCGAAGACAGCCGGCATCGCGGCCGCATGGGCATGGGCCGCGATACCTACAAGCAGGCGGACTGGAACACCGACGCCGATTTCCGCCGCTACGGTGCATTCACCGAACTGACCCTCGGCGTGGACACCGGGCAGCGTTGGATCGGCGGGCTGCGCATCGATCGTGCCAGCGTGCGCGATGCGCGTGCCGACATCGGCGGCATGATGATGGCCATGCCCAATCCCACCGCCGGCCAGCGCCGCAGGGAATGGCTGGGCAGTGGTTTCCTGCGCTACGAACAGGACCTTGCGGACGGCCTGACCTGGTATGCCGGGCTGGGCCACAGCCAGCGCATGCCCGACTACTGGGAACTGTTCTCGCCCGATCAGGGGCCGGCAGGTGCGGTGAACGCGTTCGCTGGCATCCAGCCTGAGCGCACCACCCAGCTCGACGTCGGCCTGCAATACAAGGGCCCGCGCGTGCAGGCCTGGGTCTCGGCGTATGCGGGTCAGATCCAGGACTACATCCTGTTCACCTATCGCGGCAGCGGCATGATGGGCATGAGCCAGGCTGACAATGTGCAGGCACGCATCGCCGGTGCCGAGGCCGGTCTGCAGCTGCAGCTGGACGAACAGTGGAAGCTGGGGGGCACGCTGGCCTACGCGTGGGGCGAGAACCGCGATCAGCATCGACCGTTGCCGCAGATGCCGCCGCTGGAAGCGCGCCTGAGCGCTGATTGGCAAGGCCAGCGTTGGAGTGCCGGTGCGCTGCTGCGCGCGGTCACCCATCAGCATCGGGTCGCGGACGGGCAGGGCAACGTGGTGGCGCAGGACCTGGGGATGAGCAGCGGCTTTGCCACGCTGGCGCTCAACGCGGCCTATCGCTTCAGTTCGCAGCTGCAGCTCAGCGCCGGTGTCGACAACCTGTTCGACCGTGCCTACAGCGAGCATCTGAACCTGGCCGGCAGCGCCGATTTCGGCTTTCCGGCAGACCCGGTGCGCATCAACGAGCCCGGCCGCAGCCTGTGGATGAAGGTGAACTACCGGTATTGAGCCGCCGGGCATGGCCCGGCGCTACCGGTGCGCCGGGCCAACAAGGCCTGTGCCGAAAGAAAACGGGGTCGGATCCCCGCCAGGTTCCGACCCCGCCCGGCGCCCTCGGCCGGGCCCCTCGACTGTACGACGGCATCGCCGGTCATGGCGCGCCGGGATACATCCCGACATACACCGACACCGTGATGCGCACCCCCTGCATGGAATGGGCACACGGCGCTATCGCAGCACCGCGTTCACGCCAGTAAACGCTTGGCACATACCGCTTTCGCGGAGCCTTGCCTACACTCGGCGGCCGTGCACCACTCAGGACGCTTCATGTTGGCTCGTATCGCTTCGACCCTGGCCCTTGGCCTCAGCCTGGCCGTGCTGGCCGGGTGCGCAGGCAAACAGGAGGCCGCCGCGCGTCGGCAGGGCGAAGCCGTGCCGGTCACCGCGCAGGTCGTGCAGGCGGTGCAGTGGAACGACACGCTGCAGGCGCTGGGCACGGCCAAGGCGCGCGAGTCGATCAGCGTGACCGCCAAGGTCAGCGAGATCGTCGAGCGCGTGCACTTTGAAAGTGGCCAGCAGGTGGCCGCCGGTGCGCCCCTCGTGACGCTGCGCGGGCAGGCCCAGGAGGCCGCATTGGTGCAGGCGCAGGCGACCTTCCGCGAAGCCGACCAGCTGTACAAGCGCCAGCGCGAACTGGCGGCGCAGCGGTTGGTATCCAGCGCGACCCTGGACACGCAGAAGTCGATCCGCGACGCCGCCGAAGCGCGGGTGGCACAGATGCAGTCGGACATCGGTGACCGTCGCGTGCGCGCGCCGTTCGCCGGCGTGCTTGGCCTCCGCCAGGTCAGCCCGGGTGCGCTGCTGACGCCGACCACGGTGATCGCCACCCTCGACGACGTCGAGCGCATGCACGTCGATTTCCAGGTGCCGGAAGTGGAACTGGCGTCGCTGACCACCGGCGACAAGGTGCAGGCCACCAGCGTGGCATGGCCGGGCCGCACCTTCGAAGGCGAGGTCAGCACCATCGATGCACGCATCGACCCGGCCACCCGCGCGGTGACCGTGCGTGCCGACTTCGCCAATGGCGACCATGCGCTGCGGCCGGGCATGCTGCTCGACGTGCGCCTGTTCCATCCTGATCGACCGGCACTGGTGGTGCCGGAAATCGCGGTGGTGCAGGTCGGTCGCGACAGCTTCATCTACCGCATCAAGGCCGATGACACCGTCGAACGCGTGGACGTGGTCACCGGTGCGCGCCGCGCCGGCGTGGTCGAGATCAAGCAGGGCCTGCAGGCAGGCCAGCGCATCGTGGTGGACGGCACCGGCAAGCTGCGGGCGGGCCTGAAGGTGGCAGCCTCCGATACCGCGCCCGCCAGCGGCGCGCAGCCGGCCCCCGCCGAAGCACCTGCAGCCGCCGAGGGCCACGGCGGATGAAGCTGTCCGACATCTCCATCCAGCGGCCGGTGTTTGCCGTGGTGATGAGCCTGTTGCTGCTGGTGCTGGGCGTGATGTCCTTCACCCGGTTGACGCTGCGCGAACTGCCGGCCATCGATCCGCCGATCGTTTCGGTCTCGGTGGATTACACCGGCGCCTCGGCAGCGGTCATCGAGAGCCGCATCACCCAGGTGCTGGAAGACGCGCTGGCCGGCATCGAAGGCATCGATACGATCAACGCGCGCAGCACCAACGGCCGCTCGCAGGTCAGCATCGAATTCACCTCCAACCGTGACATCGAAGCGGCGGCCAACGACGTGCGCGACGCGGTCAGCCGCGTGGCCGACCGCATGCCCGAGGAGGCACGGCCACCTGAGATCGCCAAGGTCGAGAGCGATGCCGATCCGATCATCTGGTTCAACATGGTCTCCTCGACCATGGATACGCTGGAACTGAGCGACTACGCCGACCGCTACGTGGTCGACCGCTTCTCCAGCCTCGATGGCGTGGCCCAGGTCCGCATCGGTGGCCGCCAGCGCTATGCCATGCGCATCTGGCTGGACCGCGACCAGCTGGCCGCGCGTGGGCTGACCACCGGCGATGTGGAAACCGCGCTGCGCAACGAGAACGTGGAACTGCCGGCCGGCCGCATCGAATCCACCGACCGCGATTTCACCCTGCGCGTGGAGCGCAACTACATCAAGCCGGAAGACTTCGCGACCATCCCGCTGGGAAAGGGCAGTGATGGCTACGTGGTGCGCATGGGCGATGTGGCGAAGATCGAGCTGGCCTCGGCCGAGCGTCGCGCCTACTACCGCAGCAACGGCGAGCCCGGCATCGGCCTCGGCATCGTCAAGACCTCCACTGCCAATTCACTGGATGTAGCACGCACCGCGCGCGCCGAGGCCGAACGCGTCGCGCTGACCCTGCCCAAGGGCACGCAGATCTTCGTTGCCTTCGACAACACCACCTTCATCGAGGCTGCCGTCGACCGCGTGTACGCCACCCTGGTGGAGGCGATGATCCTGGTGCTGGCGGTGATCTGGCTGTTCCTCGGCAGCTTCCGCGCGGCGTTGATTCCTGCGGTCACCGTGCCGGTGTGCCTGGTGGCGGCGTTCATCGCGCTGTACGCGTTCGACTTCTCGATCAACCTGCTGACCCTGCTGGCGCTGGTGCTGTGCATCGGCCTGGTGGTGGATGACGCGATCGTGGTGGTGGAAAACGTGCAGCGCCGCATCGACCTGGGCGAACCGCCGCTGGTGGCGTCCAAGCGGGGCACCGCGCAGGTGGCGTTCGCGGTGATCGCCACCACCGCCGTGCTGGTGGCGGTATTCCTGCCGGTCGGCTTCCTGGAAGGCAATACCGGGCGCCTGTTCCGTGAACTGGCGGTAGCCCTGGCCGCCGCTGTCGCGCTGTCGGCGTTCGTCGCGCTGACGCTGACGCCGATGATGGCCTCCAAGCTGCTCAAGCCGCATACCGGGCAGGCACCGCGCGGGCTGCACGGCTTCATCAACCGCAATCTGGAACGCCTGGCCGGCGCCTACGGCCGCGTGCTCGATCACCATGTCGATCGCACCTGGATCTACCTGCTGGTGATGGTCGCTGCGTTGGCGGCCAGCTGGCTGCTGATCAAAGTGCTGCCGTCGGAACTGGCGCCGGCCGAAGACCGCGGTTCGTTCCAGATCATGATCGACGGGCCGGAAGGCGCCGGCTACGACTACACCGTGCAGCAGGTGCAGCAGGTCGAGGCGCTGCTGGCACCGCACGTGGGTGCGGACAAGCCGATCGTGCGCGCCAACCCACGCGTGCCCGGCGGCTGGGGTGCCAGCGAGGAAATGCACACCGGGCGCGTCAGCGTGTTCCTGCAGCCCTGGCGCCAGCGCAGTGAAGGCACGCCGGAGGTGGCCGACGAACTGCAGAAGGAACTGGACACCATCCGTGGCGTGCGCGTCCGTACCCAGGTTGGTGGCGGCCTGGTGCGCAGTGGCGGGCAGCCGTTCCAGATCGTGCTGGGCGGCCCGGAGTACGCCGAGATCGCACAGTGGCGGGATCGCATCCTGCTGCGCATGGCCGACAATCCCGGCCTGGTCGGCGCGGACTCGGACTACAAGGAAACCCGTCCGCAGATGCGGGTGAACATCGACCGCCAGCGTGCGGCCGACCTCGGCGTGCCGGTCACCGCAATTGGTACGGCGCTGGAAACGATGATGGGCTCGCGCCGCGTCACCACCTTCGTCGACAACGGCGAGGAGTACGATGTGCTGGTGCAGGCCGGCCGTGAGGGGCGCGCCAGCCCCGCCGATCTGGCCGCGATCCGCGTGCGTGCGACCTCCGGCGAGCTGGTGCCGTTGTCCAACCTGGTCACGCTGAGCGAAGTGGCCGAGGCGGGAACCCTGAACCGCTTCAACCGCCTGCGCTCGATCACCATCAGTGCCGGCCTGGCACCGGGTTATCCGCTGGGCGAGGCCATCGCCTGGGCCCAGCAGGTGACCGGTGAAGAGCTGCCGCAGTACGCACAGGTGAACTGGAAGGGCGAATCGCGCGAGTACCAGAGTGCGGGCGGCGCGGTGCTGCTGACCTTCGCCATGGCCCTGCTGGTGGTGTACCTGGTGCTGGCCGCGCAGTTCGAGAGCTTCATCCACCCGCTGACGATCATGTTGACCGTGCCGCTCGGCGTGCTCGGTGCGCTGGTTGGCCTGTGGCTGAGTGGCGGCACGGTGAACCTGTTCAGCCAGATCGGCATCGTCATGCTGGTCGGCCTGGCGGCCAAGAACGGCATCCTGATTGTCGAGTTCGCCAACCAGCTGCGCGATGATGGCCGCAGCGTGCGCGAAGCGATCATCGAATCGGCGATGGTGCGCCTGCGTCCGATCCTGATGACTTCGATCGCCACCGTGGTAGGTGCCATCCCGCTGGTGGTGGCCGGTGGCCCGGGCTCGGCCAGCCGTGGCACCATCGGCATCGTGATCATCTTCGGCGTCACCCTGTCCACCTTCCTGTCGCTGTTCGTGGTGCCGGCGTTCTACGCGCGGCTGGCCCCGTACACCCGCTCGCCGGAGGCGGTGAAGCGCGAGCTGGAGAAGCAGGAGGCCGACTCGCCGTCGGTGGGTGGTCATGCCTGAGCCGGCGCGGATCCTGCACGGCGCAGGCTTCCTGCTGCGCCCCTGGCGCAGTGATGACCTGCAGTCGCTGCTGCATCACGCCAACGACGCGGATGTCTCGCGTGGGCTGCGTGACCGCTTCCCGTATCCGTACACCCGCGAGGATGGCGAAGCCTTCCTCGGCGGGCGCGTGCTCGACCCCGGCACGCTGAGCCTGGCCATCGAAATAGAGGGCCAGGCCTGTGGCAGCGTCGGCGCCCAGCAGGGCGTGGCCGAGCGCGGGCATACCGCGGAACTGGGCTACTGGCTCGGCCAGGCCCACTGGGGACAGGGCCTGATGACCGCTGTGGTCGGCCTGTTCGCGCCCTGGGTGATGGATGAGCTTGGCCTGTTCAGGCTGCAGGCCACGGTGGTCGACTTCAACCTGGGCTCGGCCCGGGTACTGGAAAAGAACGGTTTCCAGGAGGAGGGCGTGGAGCGCTGCGCCGTCTACAAGCGCGGCGTCCTGCATGACCTGCGCCGCTTCGCCCGGGTACGCAGGCAGCTGTCCTGAAAGGCCGCCGGGCACGGCCCGGCGCTACCCGTGGGGGCACGGTCATTGCCGGTCGCCGGGCACGGCCCGGGGCTACCCGTGGCGCAGCCGGCATACCCGGTAGCGCCGGGCCATGCCCGGCGGAGAACACGCCCCCACATCCGGCGCTATCGCAGCGACCTTCGATCAGGGAGAATCGACCGGTCCCTTCCAGCCGACGGGACGTCCTCACAACCCGCCGACTGGAGAGAGCGCGCGTGGAAGCTACCGTACATTTCATCAACAGCATCATCTGGAGCAAGGCGCTGATCTTCATGTGCCTGGCCGCCGGCCTGTTCTTCAGCCTGCGCACCCGCTTCATGCAGATCCGTGGTTTCGTCGAGATGTGCCGCCTGACCGTGTCCGGTGAGAAATCCGACGCCGGCGTGTCCTCGTTCCAGGCCCTGGCCATGTCGATGGCCGGCCGCATGGGCATCGGCAACATCGCCGGCGTGGCCACCGCCATCGCCTTCGGCGGCCCCGGCGCGATCTTCTGGATGTGGGTGATGGGCTTCCTTGGCGCCTCCACCTCGTATGTGGAATGCACCCTGGCGCAGATCTACAAGACCAAGGATGCCGAAGGCCGCTACCGCGGTGGCCCGGCCTACTACATCGAAAAAGCGATGGGCCTGAAGTGGTATGCCATGGCCTTCGCCATCGCCACGATCATCGCCGCCGGCTTCCTGATGCCCGGCGTGCAGGCCAACGCGATCGCCGACAGCGTCATCAACGCCTGCCGCGGTACCGCGCTGTGCGGTCCGCTCGATGGCCAGGCCTTCGGCATGGAATCGGCGCAGGCGCTGAAACTGGGCATCGGCATCGTCGTCGCCCTGCTGCTGGGCGTGGTGATCTTCGGTGGCGTCAAGCGCATCGCCAACTTCGCCGAAGTGGTGGTGCCGTTCATGGCCGCCGGCTTCATCCTGATGGCCATCGTCATCATGATCATCAACTACGACCGCGTGCCGGAAATGTTCGGCATCATCTTCAAGAGCGCGTTCGGCACCCATGCCGCGTTCGGCGCGATGATGGGCCTGGCGGTGGAGTGGGGCATCAAGCGCGGCATCTACGCCAACGAGGCCGGCCAGGGCTCGGGTCCGCACGCTGCGGCGGCCTCGGAGGTCTCGCACCCGGCCAAGCAGGGCTACGTGCAGGCGTTCGCCATCTACTTCGACACCATGATGGTGTGCACCGCCACCGCCTTCCTGATCCTGGCCAGCGGCACCTACAACGTGTATTCGCCGGTCGCCGGCGCCGCGCCGATCTTCCAGGGCCTGGCCGGCATTCCCGAAGGTGCGGGCTACGCGCAGGCGGGTGTGGAAGCGGTGCTGCCGGGCTGGGGCTCGGCCTTCGTGTCGGTGGCGATCTTCTTCTTTGCCTTCACCACGATCATGGCCTATTACTACATGGCCGAAACCAACCTGACCTACGTCAACCACAACAAGCGCCGGCCGCTCACCGTGCTGCTGCTGCGCCTGGGCATCATCGGCATGGTGGTGTTCGGAGCCTTCCACAACGCCACCCTGGCCTGGGCGCTGGGTGATATCGGCGTGGGCCTGATGGCCTGGCTGAACATCATCGCCATCCTCATCGTGCAGAAGCCGGCCATGCTGGCCCTGCGCGATTACGAACGACAGAAGAAGCTCGGTCTCGACCCGATCTTCGACCCCGATGCCCTGGGCATCAAGAACGCCGATTTCTGGCGTCAACGCAAGCTGGAGTTGTCCCGTAGTGAATGATCCCTGGAAGAATGCCCGCCGCCCGTCGTCGCGACCGCCGCGGGCCACCCCGCTGCCGCCGCGTGAGGGCGGCACCCCGCCACCGCCGGGGCGGGGCAACGACGAACTTCGCCTGTACGGCTGGAACGCGGTGCAGGCGCTGTTCGCCAAGCGTCCGCAGGCGCTGCGCAAGCTGTACCTGGTGGAATCGCTGATTCCGCGCATGCAGCCGGTGCTGAAGTGGTGCGTGGCCAACCGCGTGGGCTATCGCGTGGTGGAGGAGGGCGACCTCAACAAGCTGGCTGCCACCACCCACCATGAAGGCCTGGTGGCCGACGTGCTGCGCGCGCCGGTGTTGCCGCTGGCGCAATGGCTGGCCGAACTGGGCGAAGGCCCGGCGCTGGCACTGTGGCTGGATGGCGTCGGTAATCCGCACAACTTCGGTGCGATCCTGCGCTCTGCCGCGCATTTCGGCGCCAAGGCGCTGCTGCTGCCGGCCAGCAGCACGCTGGCGCTGTCCGGCGCGGCCGCACGCGTGGCCGAGGGCGGCGCAGAGTCGGTGCCGCTGGTGCAGTTGCCTGAGGATGCAGAAGCGATGGCGCAGCTGCGCGCGGCCGGTTTCGGCCTCGCCGCGACCCTGGTCGAGGGTGGCGATGACGTGTTCCGCACTTCGCTGCCGGCCCGCCTGGTCTACGTGATGGGCGCGGAAAGCGAAGGCATGGATCGTGGCCTGGCCAGCCAGTGTGACCAGCAGCTGTCGATTCCCGGCAGTGGCGCGGTTGAAAGCCTGAATGTCGCTTCCGCCACGGCCGTGTTGCTGGCGCAGTGGGTCAGCCAGCGCGGCTGATGGGCGTGTCTGCGGGCACCGCAAACCGGTGCCCGCACAGAGCAGTTCCAGGTCGAGCGGGACTTCCCGGCAGCCGGGCAACGTCTGGCGGTGTTGCTGGCAGTGCGATGCATAAAGCATGCATGACGAATTGAAAGTTTCCTTATTGGTGTGCCGTTCCCGGCGACGCAGGGTGGAAGTCCATCCAACGTCGTACAGGAGCGGTTCCCATGCATCAACCTCGTCACAGTGCGGTGCGTGTCTGCCTGGTACTGGCACTCAGTGTGCTTGCCGCCGTTTCCACGCACGCCAACGAGCGCACGCTCGAGGGCGTCAACTTCACCGGCCCGCTGATCACGCCCAATCCTGCCGGGATGCCGGCGGGTCGCTGGTACGTCGAACCCTATCTGGTGCGGGTCGACAGTTCCTCCTCCTTCGATAGCAGCGGCGACCGCCAGCGCAGCAGCGAACGCAGCGGCGCGTGGGCGATGGTGGTTCCCATCGCATACGGCTTCAGCGAACGGGTGACCGGCCAGGTCAACCTGAGTGCATCACGCGCCGAATCCGGCAACACACACAGCCGGGGCTTCCGCGCCGGCGATACCACCGCACGCCTGCAATACCTGTTGCAGGCCCCCAGTGCCGATGGCACCACGCCGGCGGTGTCGGTCGCCCTTGTACAACGCTTCAGCACCGGCAGCCACGACCGCATCACCGGCAATCCGCTGGATGCGCAGGGTGATGGCGTGCAGCGCACCGTGGCCGCGTTGGCCGTGCAGCAGGTGCTGTGGCTGGGCAACGATCGGCCGCTGCGCTGGCGGGCGCAGCTCAGCGCGGGGCCTGCGCCATCGCGAACGGCCATCTCCGGCACCAGCGTGTATGGCACCGAGGACGGCTTCCAGGGCCATATCGCGCGGGGCTCGGTACTGGGTCTTTCGGTGGGTGCCGAATACAGCTTCAACGAACGCTGGGTTGGCGTGATGGAAGTTGCCGCCAGCCGCGAGACCGGCCAGCGCCTGACCGGTTTCGCGCCCGACGCTGCAGGTGGCGTCCGGCCGATCAACGAACAGCGCCCGGCCAGTCGCAACCTGACCTTCGCGCCCGCTGTCGAGTACCACTTCAGCCCGTCGCTGGGGCTGATCGCCGGCGTCGAATTCACCGTTGCCGGCCGCAATACCGGCCGCATCATCAGTCCCCAGGTCGCCCTGGGCATGTTCTTCTGATGGGGGCCCTGCGATGAATGTCGAATCGATCGTCAATGCCGTGCTTGCCGTTGTCTGGAGCCCGTACCTGGTGGTGCTGTGCCTGGCAACGGGCCTGTACTTCAGCGTGCGTACCCGTTTCGTGCAGTTGCGCGCGCTGCCGGACATGCTGCGCCTGATGTTCCGCCACGAGCGCTCCGATGCCGGTGTCTCGCCGTTCCAGGCGTTGTCGCTGTCGCTGTCCAGCCGGGTGGGCGTGGGCAATATCGCCGGTGTCGCCATGGCCATTGCCTTCGGCGGTCCCGGCGCGATCTTCTGGATGTGGATCGTCGCCTTCCTCGGTGCCTCCAGCGCGTTCATCGAGTCCACCCTGGCGCAGATCTACAAGGATCGCGATGCCAAGGGGCAGTATCGCGGTGGCCCGGCGTATTACATCGAGAAGGGGCTGGGCCAGCGCTGGTACGCCGTGCTGTTCGCGCTGGTCACGGTGCTGGCAGGGGCGATGCTGGCGGGCACGCAGTCCAACGCCATCACCAGTGCGGTGAACGAAGCATGGGATGTGCCGGTGATGGTGACCACCGGTGTGCTGCTGGTGGTGTTGGCGGCGATCCTGCTCGGCGGCGTGCGTCGCATCGCGCGCGTCGCCGAATGGGTGGTGCCGGTGATGGCCGTGGCCTATCTGCTGGTCACTGCGGTGGTGATGGTACTCAACGCCGAGCGCGTGCCTGAAGTCATCGCCCTGGTGCTGCGCAGCGCATTCGGTGTTGACGCCGCATTCGGCGCGATGATCGGGACCGCGATCCAATGGGGGGTACGTCGTGGCGTGCTGTCCAACGAAGCTGGCATGGGCAGTGGCGCGCATCCTGCTGCTGCAGCGGAAGTATCGCACCCGGTGAAGCAGGGGCTGGTGCAGTCGTTCTCGGTGTACATCGACACCATGGTCGTGTGCAGCGCGACGGCCTTCCTGATTCTCTCCACCGGGCTCTACAACGTTTACGACCCGGCGGTGAACGGTGTACCGGATGAGGCACGCCTGCTGCTGGGCAACCTTCCCGGGGTGGAAGCAGGGCCACGCTTCGTACAGCACGCGGTGGAGTCGGCCTTGCCCGGCTTCGGCAAGTCGTTTGTCGCGCTGGCGATCCTGCCATTCGCGTTCACCACCATCCTGGCCCTGTACTACATGGCCGAAACCAACGTCAGTTACCTCTGCCGCGATCGTCCCCGAGGGTGGGTGCTGGGCACCTTCCAGCTGTTGTTCCTGGCCGCTACGGGCTACTCGGCGATGAACAGTGCGACAGTGGCGTGGGCGCTGGGCGATATCGGCGTAGGCATGATGAGCTGGCTGAACATCATCGCCATCCTGCTGCTGCAGAGGCCGGCGCTGGCGGCGCTGCGCGACTACGAAGATCACCGGCGTCACGGGCGTGACCCGTTGTTCAACCCGAAGCTGCTGGGGGTTCGCAATACCAGCGTGTGGGCGCAGTAAGCGCCCACGCCGGTAGCGCCGGGCATGGCCTGGCGCTACCGGGTCATGAGTCAATCCACGCACAGCGTGGAGGTGAACTCACTCGTTCGGCGGCGTGGTTGGCTTGGCTTCGCTACCGAAGTTGCCATCGGCCTCGGCCGCCAGGTAGGCAAACACGGTGTAGGCCGCCACGTTCTGTGCCAGCGCCTTCGGGTCGATCTTGTCGAGGGTGTCGTCGGCGGTGTGGTGCAGGTGGAAGTAATCCGAGCCATCCTGCGCCAGCCACGCCCATGCGCCACCCTTGGCGGCCAGCGGACCGACATCCGGCCCCGGGCCACCCTTGTCGGCCTGGTACTCGATGCCGAGCGGCTTCATCACTTCGGCAATCTGCTTCGTCGCTTCGCGCGAGCCTTCCGGGTTCGGCGAACCGGTGTTGAAGGCGTAGATGCGGCCAGCACCGAAATCGCTCTCGGCGGCCAGCTGGTGCAGCGCCACGTCCTTGGCATGCGCCTCGGCGTAGGCCTTGCCGCCATACAGGCCCTGTTCTTCGTTGGCGAAGGCGACCACGCGGATGGTGCGCTTCGGCGCCTGCTTCAGCTGGCCGATCAGGTGACCTGCCGCCATGGTGATGCCCACGCCTGCGCCGTCATCGACCGCGCCGGTGCCCAGGTCCCACGAGTCCAGGTGTCCACCGATCACCACCACTTCCTTCGGCAGCGTGCGGCCGGTGATCTCACCGATCACGTTGTACGAGGTCGCCGTGCCATCCCAACCGCAGTCCAGCGCGACCTTCACCGTGGTTGCGCCACGGGCAAGCAGGCGCGCCAGCTGGTCGGCGTCGGGCACCGACAGCGCCGCCGACGGCACAGGGGTCAGGCCGTCATCGAAGCGGGTGATGCCGGTGTGCGGCACGCGGTGCGAATCGGTACCGGCCGAGCGCATCAGGAAACCGATCGCGCCCTTGCGGATCGCCTCGGACGGGCCCTTGCTGCGGATCGCACCGCCACGGCCATAGTCGCGGCCATCGCGGAACGGCAGCATCTGGTAATCGACGAAGGCGATCTTGCCCTTCAGCGAACCCGCCGGCGCGGCCTGCAGCGCGGCCAGATCGGCAAAGCGCACCACCTCGGCTTCGACCGTACCGCCCGGGCTGCCGCCCAGTGCGGTGATCTGCAGCGGTTGCGGGTTCCTGCCGGTCACGGCGGCGTGTTCACTGCGGCGCTCCCATTTCGGGAAGGTCACCGGTTCCTTCCACACCTTGTCAAAACCCAGCGCCTTGAACTTGGCTTCGGCCCAGGCCACGGCACGGGCGTCGGCCTCGCTGCCGGCGATGCGAGGGCCGATCTCGGTGGTCAACGATTCGACCACCTTCCAGCCGGTGTCATCGGCCAGCGCCTGGTCGCGCAGCTGCGCGGCGGTGGCCAGCGAGGCCGGCGGCAGGGTGGTGGCATGCGGCGCCGCGAAGGCCGGCGCGGCCAGCAGGGCGAGGGAGGATGCGATGGCAAGGACGCGGCGACGCATGGACAGCTCCGGGAAGGGTGTAAGCCTTCGAGCTTAACAGTCGTTCAGCGCCGCGCATGGGCGGGAGGTCATGGCTGGCGCGGATGCTGTTTTCCGCCAGATGCAGCAAAGCGAAAGCCCCGCCGGGGCAGGGCTTTCGCAGGGCGGCGTTCATCGTTTCCGCCGGGCATGGCCCGGCGCTACCCACCTTATTTCTTCAGGCTGTCGCGGATCTCGCGCAGCAGCACCACTTCCTCGGCCGGCGCTGCCGGAGCGGCTTCCTTCTTGCGCGACAGGCGGTTGATCACCTTGATCACCAGGAAGATGGCGAACGCCACGATCACGAACTGGATCAGTGTGTTGATGAAATCGCCGTAGCCGATCACCACGGCCGGGATCTCCTTGCCATCAGGACCGATGCTGGCCGGCGACAGTGTCCACGCAAGCTGGGAGAAATCGACCTTGCCGATCAGCATGCCCAGCGGCGGCATGATGATCTTCTCCACCAGCGCGGTGACGATCTTGCCGAAGGCCGCGCCGATGACCACGCCGACGGCGAGGTCGATGACGTTGCCGCGCATCGCGAATTCCTTGAACTCGGTGAGCATTCCCATTGTTGTTTTTCTCCTGAGGGCGAGGGGACAGCGCGAAGGGTAGCGCAGGTGATGTCAGCCGGCGATCACGCCGTGGCGCTCGGCGACGTTCTCAAGGCGTGCACTGAAGCGATCGCCCGGCTGCAACGCGGCCACGCCGGACGGCGTACCCATGAACACCAGATCGCCTGCGCGCAGCTGCCACAGTTTGGACAGCTCGTGCAGGATCTCCGGCACGTTCCAGATCATCTGGTCGAGCAGGGACTGCTGGCGTACCTCGCCATTGATCTCCAGCGACAGATTGAGCGCGGCCAGATCGCCGACTTCACCGGCGTGCACGATCTCGCTGATCGGTGCAGAGGCATCGAAACCCTTGGCCGAATCCCACGGGTGGCCCTTCTCCTTGGCGGCAGCCTGCAGATCGCGGCGGGTCAGGTCCAGGCCCACGGCATAGCCATAGACCAGGGCCTCGGCATCGGCCACTGCCAGCTCACCGGTGGGCGCGTCACGGCCGATTGCCACCACCAGTTCCACCTCGTGATGCAGGTTGCGGGTGGCAGGCGGGTAGGGGATCACATCGTCGTGGCCGACCACGATGGCGTCGGCCGGCTTGGTGAAGAACATCGGGCGGCCGCGGTCATCTGCGGCGGGCACGGCGGCGCCCATCTCACGCGCATGGTCGGCGAAGTTGCGGCCAACGCAGTAGATGCGGTGCACGGGAAAACTGCCGCCGCCAACAACCGGTACACGCGGCGTGGCTGCAGCAGGGATCACATCGGAGACATCGGACATGCGGGCATCCAGGAAGGGAGTGCCCGCAGTCTAGAACGCAGCAAGGCCCGCCGTCAGCGGGCAGCGTCGATCAACGCGACGCCGGCAGCGCCGATTTGCGCACCACGTGGTACTCGCCTTCGACCACGTTCGGGTCGGCCGGGCGGTTCGGGCCGGGCTTGCGCGAAGCCAGCAGCTTCCACGCCAGGCCCACCAGGATCATGGCGGCACCGACGAACACGCCGATGAACACCATCGCGGCCAGGATCGCCAAGCCGAGCAGGCCGACGGCAACGCGCACCAGCGGATGGCGCGGCTTGCGCGGGGCAAACAGGGTGCGGAACTGGTTGAAGGCGAAGTCGCGATTGAACATGGTGGCTCGATAGGCTGGAAATCAGCGAGCCATGAGTATCGGCAGCTGCCACTGTCATTGAGTGAAAAACTCGTTAAATATAGCCTTGGCTTATTACGGATCAATGACTTGTGTTCATGTCACAGCTAGCCACATGACCAGGCATGCGACAATGCGCGATTCCGTCCGAGCCTTCGCCATGACTGCCGCTGTTGCCCTGATCACCCTGGATGCCATTGCCGATGGCGCGTTTGCCGAGGTTGAAGCGGTGGTCGATGGCGATGCCGAGTCGCTGCTGCTGTACCGCGACGGTGAGCAGGTGCGGGCGTTCCTGAACATCTGCCCGCACGCGGGCCGACGCTTGGATTGGGCGCCCGGCCAGTTCCTGAAGAGCCGCGAAGGCCACCTGGTCTGCGCCGCCCACGGCGCCTCGTTCGCGCTGGACAGTGGCGACTGCATCGCCGGCCCCTGCAAGGGCGACCGCCTGCGCGCAGTGCCGGTGGATGTGCGGGATGGACAGGTCTACCTGGCCTGAGGCATCGCTGTGCGGACCAACGGTCCGCACCCACCGAGTTCAGAACCCACCAAGTTCAGAACCCACCACATCAGCGAAACATCCAGGAATCCATCCACGCATGGCGTGGATCTACCGTGTCGACCAAGGTCGACACCTACCAACCGCAGCACAGAATGCCGTTCCGACAGCGCGCGGAAATCTGTCGAAGGCGGGGTGGGTCCGGTTGCGGGGGTGTCCGCGGCATGGATGCCGCGGCCAAGCCCCCATGGGTGAGGGCGCTTTGCTTGCGAAGCACTGCTTCGCAAGCGCCCGAACGCACAGCCGCCAGCGGCTGGGCCGGTCTGGGGGTTTACGGCGTCCCCCGCAACCGGACCCACCCCGCCATCCCAAGGAATGCAGGCCGTTGCCGTTGCCGTTGTCGTTGCCTCTGCGGGTGCAGGGCGCAGCCCTGCCAACAAACCCAACCCTCAGAACATCAGGTTGATCATCACCACCACCACGCAGGTGTAGATCAGCGACAGCGGGCCGCCGACCCGCCACATCTCGCGCGGGGTGTAGTTGGCCGGGCCGGTGATCATCGAAATCACCGGGTTCGACGCCGTCATCAGGTTGTTGGACGCCGACAGCGCCACGATCAGTGCGAACGCCGTGGGATTGCCGCCGGCCGCAAGCGCCAGGTTCACCGCGATCGGCACCATCACGATGGTCGCGCCCACATGGCTGATCACCAGCGAGAACACCGTGGTCAGCAGCGCCAGCGCCAGTTCCAGCACCCAGATCGGAATACCGGTGGGCAGCTTGTCGATGGTGTGGCCAGCCACCCATGCCGCTGCGCCGCTGGAATCCATCGCCCAGCCGAGCGGAATCAGCCCGGCCATCATGAACACCGTCTTCCAGTTGATCGAAGCATAGGCCTCGTCCATGCGCAGCACGCCGGTCAACAGCATCCCGGCCACGCCGGTCATCAGGGTCAGCGCCACCGGCAGCTTGCTGGTCAGCGCGATCAGGATGGTCAGGGCGAAGATCGCCATGGCGATCTTGAACTTGTGCGGGCGCTGCTCGCCGGTGGGGTAGTCGGTGACCACCACGAAGTCGCGGCTCTTGGCGGCCTGCGCCAGGTCGGTCCAGATGCTGTGGAAGACCAGCATGTCGCCGGCGCGCAGCTGCACATCGCGCACATCCTCGCGGATCACCTGCTTGTCGCGGTTGATCGCCAGCAGGCTGATGCCGCGTTCCTTGCGCAGGCGCAGCTCGCCTGCGGTCTTGCCGATGACGCCGGAGGTCGGCGGTACCACCGCCTCGGAAATGCCGGCGCGGCTGGGATTGAACAGGTCACCGAGGTGTTTCAGGCGCGAGGACATGCGCAGGAACTGGTTCTGCGCGAAATCGTGGATCTGCTGGCGCGGGCCCATCGCACCGAGCACGCTGCCGACCCATATGCGCATTTCCGCAGGCGGTGCCAGGCGGGTGTCATTGCCGGTCTTCAGTGCCAGCAGCAGTGGCGCGTCATGCAGGTTCTCGGCCTCGCCCAGGGTCATGCCGACCAGCGGGCTCTCGGCGGTGACCACAAGTTCGAACACGTCGCCTTCGATGCCATAGGTCTTGGCGAAATAGCTCTCGGTGCGGGCCGGCGTAGTGCCGTCGTTGACCAGGCTTTCCTCTTCCACCAGCTTGCGGTCACCGTAATAGCGGAAATACAGCAGTGAGGCGATCAGCAGGGCGACGCCGATCGGCAGCGGCGCGAACATGCGCAGCGGCTCGATGGTGGCCAGGCCGGAGGGCAGGTTGTTGTTGGCCGAGGCCAGCAGATCGTTCAGCAGGATCAGCGGCGAGTTGCCGACCATGGTCAGCGCGCCCCCCATCACGATCGCCGCCGAGATCGGCAGCAGCAGGCGCTGCATGGTCAGCCCGGTGCGCGCGGCCAGGCGCGAGGCGACCGGCAGGTACAACGCCATCACCGACGGGTTCTGCATGAAGGACGAGTTCAGGCCAGCGATGGCCGTGGTCATCATCAGCAGCCGCTGCTCCACGCCATGGCCACGCCGCAGCAGCCAGGCCGCGAGCCGGTTCAACGCACCGGTGCGGTCCAGGCCTGCGCCAAGGATGGTGGTGGCGATGATGCTCATCACCGCGTTGCCGGAGAAGCCGCCGAAGATCTCCTCCGGCGCGATCAGGCCGGTCACGCCCAGCACCACCAGCACCACCAGCGCGACCACGTCGGCGCGGATGCGCTCGAACAGGAACATCGCCATTGTGAAGCCGACCAGCCCGAGCACGAGCTTCATGTCGTTGGTCAGCGTCAGCGCGGTATCCATGTGGGGCGCGGCGTCCTCAGGCGTTCATCAGGTGCGGTCGTACAACAGGTCCCAGACGCCGTGGCCAAGCTTCTGGCCGCGGGTCTCGAAGTGGGTCTGCGGGCGCCAGTCCGGGCGCGGCACGCTGCCACGCGGACCGGCACGGTTGACCAGGCCGGGGGTGGCATCGAGCACGTCCCACATCTGCTCGGCGTAATCCTCCCAGTCGGTGGCACAGTGCAGGCGGCCACCGGAGCGCAGCTTGCGCACCAGCAGCTCGGCAAAACCCGGCTGGATCAGGCGACGCTTGTTGTGGCGCTTCTTGTGCCACGGGTCGGGGAAGTAGATGCGCACTTCGTCCAGCGCGCCATCGGCGATTTCCTTTTCCAGCACTTCCACCGCGTCGTGGTGGTACAGGCGCACGTGGTCGGCGTTGTCTTCGGCCAGCGCGTTCAGCAGGCGGCCTACACCAGGTGCGTGCACTTCCAGGCCGATGTAGTCGCGGCTGGGGTCCTGCTGTGCGGCGAAGCGCAGTGCGGCGCCGTTGCCGAAGCCGATTTCCAGCACCTTGCGCGCATCGCGGCCGAAGGTGGCATCCAGATCACGCGGTTCGCCGCTGAAATCCAGGCCGAAACGCGGCCAGCGCTCGTCGAACGCGCGCTGCTGGGCCGGGGTGAAACGGCCCTGGCGCAGCACGAAGCTGCGCACTTCACGGCGGCCTTCATTGACCGTGAACGGCTTGGGTGGCGCCTTCGAACCGGCGCTGTCGAATGGATTGGTCATCAGCCGATCAACCCATCGATCGGCGAGGACGCACTGGCATAGCGCTTGCGCGGAATGCGGCCGGCCAGGAACGCCTCGCGGCCGGCTTCCACGGCCTTGCGCATCGCGCTGGCCATCAACACCGGATTGCGCGCGCCGGCGATGGCGGTGTTCATCAGCACGCCGTCGCAGCCCAGCTCCATCGCGATGGCCGCATCCGACGCGGTGCCCACGCCGGCGTCGACGATGATTGGCACCTTGGCGTCTTCGATGATCTGCAGCAGGTTGTACTTGTTCTGGATGCCCAGGCCCGAGCCGATCGGCGCGGCCAGCGGCATCACCGCAGCGCAGCCGATCTCTTCCAGGCGCTTGGCCAGGATAGGGTCGTCGGAGGTATAGACCATCACCTCGAAACCGTCCTTGACCAGCTGTTCGGCGGCCTTCAGGGTCTGCACGACGTCCGGGTACAGCGACTTCTGGTCGCCCAGTACTTCCAGCTTGGTCAGGTTGTGGCCGTCCAGCAGTTCGCGGGCCAGGCGGCAGGTGCGCACGGCATCCTCGGCGGTGTAGCAGCCGGCGGTGTTGGGCAGGATGGTGTAACGGTCCGGCGGCAGCACGTCGAGCAGGTTCGGTTCGCCCGGGTTCTGGCCGATGTTGGTGCGGCGGATGGCCACGGTGACGATCCGGGCGCCTGCGGCCTCGGTGGCCAGGCGGGTTTCTTCCAGATCCTTGAACTTGCCGGTGCCGGTGAGCAGCCGCGAGCTGTAGGCCTTGCCGGCGATCACCAGCGAATCGGGGGAGACATGAGCTTTCATGACGCGATTATCGCTTATCCGCCTGAAGATGGGGTCGTCACTTCGACGCCGCCGGGCATGGCCCGGCGCTACCGCAACGGATGCGCAGGGTAGCGCCGGGCCATGCCCGGCGAGCGCGGAGCGCGGGATGCCTCAGCCACCGCCCAGAGCGTGCACGATCTCCACCACATCGCCCTCGGCCAGCACATGCTCGGCATGACGGCTGCGGCTGACGATCTCGCCATTGACCTCCACCGCCACCCGCCGTTGCAACAGCTGCTCGGCTGCAAGCAGGTCCAGGACGGTCGCCGAAGCGGGCAGGGTGCGGGGTTGGCCATTGAGCTGGATGTTCATGACGCCATTGTCGCTGATCGCCGGTTCGCATCGGAACCGTTGCAAGTTGCGCGCGACGCCCGCACCGGCAAAGCCTGCCAGGCCCTGCGCGGGCGACAATCCATGCGGCGGCGCAGCGTGAGCAATTGGCGGCGCAGTGAAACCATTCACCGTGCGCCGGCGTACGTGCGTCGGATCCTCAACGATATCCCCCACAGGAGTTTTTACATGCTGCTCAGCAAACGCCCGATCCGCTCCCTCATGGCGGCCGCGATCGCGCTGGCCGCGCTGCCGGCCATGGCAGGCGAATCCCCGTTCAGCCGTACCGTGTTCTTCGGTGACAGCCTCACCGACAGCGGCTACTACCGCCCCCTGCTGCCGGCGGAAGTGCGTCCGGTCACCGGCCAGTTCACCACCAACCCCGGCCTGGAATGGGCGCAGTTCGTCGCCGACTACTACGGTACCGATGCCACGCCGAACGGCAACGGCCAGACCGGCGACAACTACGCCGTCGGCGGCGCCCGTGTGGGTACCGACCTGACCCAGCCGGCCTTCGGCAACGTGCCGGTGCCGTCGCTGAAGACGCAGATGGCCAAGTACCTCGCCGCCAACGGTGGCAAGGCCGACCCGGATGCGCTGTACACCGTGTGGGGCGGCGCCAACGACCTGTTCTCCATTACCGCCCCGGCCCAGGCGCCAGCCGTCATCGGCGCGGCGGTGACCGACCAGATCGGCATCGTCGCCAGCCTCAAGCAGGCCGGCGCGCAGTATGTGCTGGTGCCGAACCTGCCCGACGTCGGCATCACCCCCGGGTTCATCGACCGCGGCGCAGCGGGCCAGGCGCAGGGTACCGCCCTGTCCACCGCGTACAACAAGGCGCTGTACGGTGGCCTGAAGCAGGCCGGCATCGACTTCATCCCGCTCGACACCTATACCCTCCTGCACGAAATCATCGCCAACCCGGGCATGTATGGTTTCAGCAACGTCACCGGCCGCGCCTGCCTGACCGCGTCGTCGCTGACCTGCAGCCCGCTGGCCTACGCGCGCCCGGATGCCGCCAGCAGCTACCTGTTCGCCGATGATGTGCACCCGACCTCGGGCGCGCACCAGATGCTGGGCCAGTACGCCATCTCGATCCTGGAAGGCCCGCGCCTGCAGCAGGTGCTGAGCCATTCGGCACAGACCATCGGACGTTCGCGCGCCGACCAGGTCAGCCTGCACCAGGCCGGCCGCCCGGCCGACGGGATGTCGTGGTGGGGCGGTGTGCGCGGTGACATGCAGCGCTACGACCACGCCGATCTGTACGACGGCCTGGCCCCGGCCGGCCTGTTCGGTGTCGACTGGGCACGTGACGGCATGGTCTTCGGTGGCTTCGCCGGCTTTGGCCGCCTGAATGCCGACTTCGGCAACAGCCGCGGCGACTTCACCCAGAAGGACACCACCGCCGGTCTGTTCGCCGGCTGGTACGGCGACCGCATCTGGGTCAATGGCCAGGTCAGCTACACCTGGCTGTCCTATGACGTGAACCGCAAGGTCCAGCTCGGCCCGGCAACCCGTGAGCACAGCGGCTCGCCGGACGGCAGCAACCTGACCGCCGCCCTGAACGCCGGTTACGAATTCGGCACCGAAGGCGGCTTCCGCCACGGCCCGATCGCCTCGGTGATCTGGCAGCAGGTCAAGATCGACGGTTACACCGAAAGCGCCGATGCCGGCACGCTGGCCACCGCGCTGGGCTACGGCAAGCAGGATGTCGATTCCACCGTCGGCCGAATCGGTTGGCAGGCCCGCTTCGACGGCGGCACCGTCAAGCCGTACGTGCAGGTGACCTACGACCACGAGTTCGAAGACACCAAGCAGGCCAGCGCCTGGGTGCAGAGCCTGCCGGACGTCGGCATGTACCGCGTGCCGGGCATGGACTTCGACAAGAACTATGCAACCGCCATCCTGGGTGCGCGCATGGAACTGTTCGGCCTGCAGAGCAACATCGGCCTGAGCGCCACCACCCTGCAGAAGCGTGCGCAGGACGCGACGCTGTTTGCCAGCTTCAGCGGCAGCTTCTGATGCACCCGACGGCAGGCCTGCGGGCCTGCCGTCACCACCACGGGCAGGCTGCAAGGGCCTGCCCGTTGCGTTTGAACATGTGCCCCGCATAGACTTGTCGGGCAACGCGGGCGTAGCTCAATGGTAGAGCTGTAGCTTCCCAAGCTACTGACGAGGGTTCGATTCCCTTCGCCCGCTCCATGTTTCCGGTCTCGGTACGCCGACGGTTGTTCCTTGTTCAACGCATCAGATTGCGTGCATCAGCGCCGGGCGTAGTCGACCAGATCGGATGGGTAGTGCGGGCAGGTGCGCAGCACCGCGTCGTCGCCACCATAAACGACCACCATCGCGGCCACCTCCAATGCCCAGTAGCCCCAGGCGTTTGGACCCACGAGTCGGCGGGTCCGCTTCTGCGCCTTCGGTGCCAGCTGGAAAAAGTCGCGGTACTGCGTCTGCAGATAGCCGGCCAGCAGGGAAGGATCGAATGCTTCGCCCTCGCGCAAGGGCGTGAACAGGCTCGCAAATGGCCGAGGGTGAAAGATCTCGTCGCTGGCCTCGGCCAGGCCCAGAGCGGGGGCGCTGACGTAGTCGAGTACGCGGTCGGTATCGAAGCAGAGCACTTTTTGCACCAGCGCGGGCAGCAGGTCCTCAGTGCCCAGCACCGGGCCCAGGGCAAGCAGCTGCAGCGCGTATTCGTAGTGCTGCGCCGTTCGCGGCTGTAGTGAAGCACCCACGGCAATGGCATGCCCTTGCTGTTGCAGATTGTGTTGGGCCGCTGCCAGCAACTGCGCATGATCCAGCCACAGCGCCGCCGCCTCGATATGGATCTGGCGCAGTACCGACCCATCAAATCCGCGATCGATACCCTTCAACAGCAGATTGCTGGCGGCCTGTGCGGCCGCCTCCCACCCCAATGCGTGCTCCAGCGCCAGATGGCCGTCGGCCTGCAGCACGTCGAGCCGATCATCGCGACGCGCGTGACGGGACAGCAGGGCGAGGTTCCCTTCCCA
Source organism: Stenotrophomonas sp. SI-NJAU-1 (assembly GCF_020883215.1). Taxonomy (NCBI): domain Bacteria; kingdom Pseudomonadati; phylum Pseudomonadota; class Gammaproteobacteria; order Lysobacterales; family Lysobacteraceae; genus Stenotrophomonas; species Stenotrophomonas sp. SI-NJAU-1. Next base: position 3,468,864 of record NZ_CP086598.1, on the reverse strand, counting down.
GTCTGCCTGCCAGTCGGCTAGCCGCAGCGGGCGCCGGGGCTTGGCATTGGTTCTGGACAGCGCCTTCCACTGGGGCAGGCAATCGATCAGCTGGCTTTTCAACGACACGCTACGCCGCAGGGAGAGAGAGAGCGGGGTGCAATTCTAGCCGCAGCGCTGCCATCCATCATTCGTCCGGAAGCAGGCGTACTGCGCAAGCGGCAACCGTGAAGCCTTCAGCGGCCCGGCCCTGCAGGTGGCCTGCATTGGCCTGCGGGGCGAAGCGGCGCACGTGGTCGGGGTCGTGGCACAGCATCATCCAGGCGCAACGCTGCCACGCTATGCTGCGCGCCTGCCGACCGATCCCACTGCGATGAAGCTCGCCATCCTGTCCCGCAACACCCGGCTGTACTCCACCCGTCGGCTGGTCGAGGCCGCGCGCGCGCGCGGCCATACCGTGCGCATCCTGGATCCGCTGCGCTGCTACATGCGCATCGCCGCGGACGGCTTTTCCATGCACTACAAGGGCCGGCCGATGACCGGCGTGGATGCGGTCATCCCGCGCATCGGCGCTTCGGTCACCCGCTATGGCACCGCCGTGCTGCGCCAGTTCGAACTGATGGGCGCACGCACGCCCAATCCGTCCGACGCGATCCTGCGCTCGCGCGACAAGCTGCGGGCGCACCAGCTGCTGGCGGCCAAGGGCATCGACATGCCGGTCACCGTCTTTGGTGACAACCCGGATGACACCGTCGACCTGTTGTCCATGCTCGGCCCGCCGCCGCATGTGGTGAAGCTCAATGAAGGCACCCAGGGCCGTGGCGTGATCCTCACCGAAAAGGCCAGCGCCTCGCGCGGCATCGTTGAAGCCCTGCGTGGCCTGTATGCCAACTTCCTGATGCAGGAGTTCATCGGCGAGGCCAAGGGCGCCGACCTGCGTTGCTTCGTGGTCGGCGACCAGGTGGTGGCGTCGATGCAGCGCCAGGCGCCGGAGGGGGATTTCCGTTCGAACCTGCATGCCGGTGGAACAGCGGTGGCGTCCAAGGCCAGCCGGGCCGAGCAGCAGTTGGCGGTGCGTTCGGCCAAGGCGCTGGGGCTTGGCGTCTGCGGGGTGGACCTGATCCGCTCCGAGCGCGGCCCGCTGGTGCTGGAGGTGAACTCAACCCCGGGTCTGGAAGGGATCGAGGCCGCCTGCGGGGTGGATGTGGCCGCACGCATCATCGAACACGTCGAGAAGATAAAAAAATCCTGATATTTCAGTGACTTGAAATTCAATTCAGGCGGTGTTTGCGGGTTTAACACCGCTTTAATCGCCCCGGGCGTAGCCTTCAACGAACCGCAGCTCTGCCTCTCAGCAGGATCGGTATCGGGATACAACTTCAGGCCCAGGCGGGTGCACCGCCTGGGTCTTTTTTATGTCCAATGCCCCCTGCCACGGGTCCCTTGTGGGCGCGCGGGGACACTCGTAGAGTTGGGTCTTCGTTCCGAAGGATCGGGAGGTTGGCGATGTACCGCACCACGATGATCGTGCTGTTGCTGTGCCTGCCTGGCGTTGCACTGGCCAAGCAGGAAAAGGCCGCTGTGCAGATGGACCGCCAGACCCCGGTGGCCGAGCAGGTCCGCCAGGTCGAAAGAGCCCTGCAGCAGGGCGACTACAGCGAAATTTCCGCCGAGGACCGCAGTCAGGTCCAGCAGGCATTGGCGCGGATCACCCAGCGGATGGGCGACCGGCAGACCGTCCAGGAGCTGCCACCGCAGGTGCAGAACGAGGTATTCAACGATCAGGAGCGGATCAACAGCATCCTGACGCGCGCCCATGACGACAGCCGCCAGATCTGCTCCTACCAGCGCACCACGGGCAGCAACATGCCCAAGAGCCGCTGCCTGACCGTCGCCGAACGGCGCCGCATCGAAGAGAAGGGCAAGGCCCTGCTCAACGACCAGCGCACCTACAGCAACTTGAACCCGGACTCCAAGCTTTAGGGCCACCTGCACCCTGCCGGCCAGCACTTGCTGGCAGAGCGGGCATCCGCATACAGTCGGCGTTCACCTCAGACAGGGATTCGTTTGTCATGAAGCATCCAGTGATATCAGTGGTTCTGGTTTCGGCGTTGGCCCTGGTCGCTGCCTCGGCAGGGGCCAAGAGTGCCGAAGAGGTATTCCTGCCGGGCAAGCCGCTGCTGCAGCAGGTAGAGCGCATCGAGATCGAGCTCAACGATGGCGAAACCTATTCCGAGCTGCGTCAGGAAGAGCGCGGCAAGGTCCGCGAGACCCTGGTTCGGATCCGCGCCGCCGCCGAGCAGTACCCGACCAAGGACGCGATGCCTGAATCGGTACGAACCGAGGTCTTCAACGATCAGCAGGTCGTGAACACCGTTTTGACACGGGCGCGTGAAGATAGTCGTCTAATATGCCGACGTGAGAAGGCCATTGGTTCCAACATGTCGTCCACGCAGTGCTTGACCGTCGCCGAGCGTGCTCGGCAGAAGGACAAGGCGCAGCGCGACATGGGCCAGGCCCAGCGCGTCGGTAAATTCGTCAATTAGAGGTGACAGTGAGAATCCTGGTAATCGAAGACAACAGCGACATTGCGGCCAATCTGGGCGACTACCTGGAGGACCGGGGCCACACCGTGGACTTCGCTGCCGACGGAGTGACCGGGTTGCATCTGGCTGTCGTGCACGAGTTCGACGCGATTGTCCTGGACCTCAACCTGCCCGGCATGGACGGCATCGAAGTCTGCCGCAAGCTTCGCAATGAAGCGCGCAAGCAGACTCCGGTGCTGATGCTGACCGCGCGCGATTCGCTGGACAACAAGCTGGCCGGCTTCGATTCCGGTGCTGACGACTACCTGATCAAGCCGTTCGCACTGCAGGAAGTGGAAGTGCGTCTGAACGCCCTGTCGCGTCGCGGCAAGGGCGTGCAGACCCGCGTGCTGGAAACCGGTGATCTGGAATACAACCTGGACACGCTGGAAGTGCGCCGCCAGGGCAAGCTGCTGCAGCTCAACCCGACCGCACTGAAGATCCTGCAGGCGCTGATGGAAGCGGCCCCGGCCGTGGTCACCCGGCAGGAGTTGGAAACCCGCGTATGGGGCGAAGAGCTGCCGGACTCCGATTCGCTGCGCGTGCACATCCACGGCCTGCGCGCCGTGGTGGACAAGCCCTTTGAAGTGCCGATGATCCAGACCCGCCATGGCATCGGATACCGCATCGCCACGCCGGAAGCCTGATTCGGTGGCAAGCAAGGGGGAGCGCCGGCGCACGCCTTATCGGCGGCGCCTGCGCAGCCGCATCATCGTCTCGTTCGTGTTGTTGGGCTTCTGCCTGACGACACTGTTCGCGTTCGCCACCAACTGGGCCCGCATGCGGGTGGAAAACCAGCTGGTGGAAGACGTGATCAACCACAACATCGAAGAGTACGCCCGCCGCTTCTACGAGCACCCGGGGCGAAACCCGGCGGTACCAGTACAGCAGATCCGGGCATATGCATATTCGGCCGACAAGTTCGACAAGGCCCGCGAATCGTGGCCGCAATGGGCCGACCTGCAGACGGGCAACTACAACCTGAGCGGTACCGATGAGCAGGGGCAGTCATACGCCTACAAGCTTGCGGTGCGCAAATCCGACGATGCTTGGTTCTTTCTTGCCTACGACATGACCGACAGCGTTCGCGGTGGGCAGCAGCTCAACCGCGCGCTGTTCCTGTCGGTGCTGGTGTTCAGCGTTCTGTCGCTGGTTCTGGGCTGGTGGTCGGCCTCCAAGGTGATGAAGCCGGTCTCGGATCTGGCCGCGCGCCTGCGTGCGTACCGTGGCGGTACCAGTGAGCCCGAGCCGTTGGCACCGCGCTTCCCGGATGACGAAGTGGGCCAGCTGGCACAGGCGCTGGATGACTATTCCTCGCGGCTGACCGAAGTGGTGCAGCGCGACCGTGAGTTCAATGCCGATGTGAGCCACGAGCTGCGAACGCCGTTGGCGGTGATCCGTGGCGCCACCGAACTGCTGCTGACCCGCCCGGGCCTGGACGAGAAGGTATTGCAGCGCCTGCAGCGCATCCAGCGTGCCGAACAACAGTGCAGCGATCTGATCGGCGCGCTGCTGCTGCTGTCGCGCAATGAACGCGGGCAGGGCAGCAGCAATGTGGCCCGGGTGGCCGAACAGCTGCTGGACGCGCACCGCGCCCAGTTGGGTGGCAAGCCGCTGGAGCTGCACCTGGATGGCGAACGCGATCTGGTCATCGATGCCCCCGAAGCGGCGCTGTCGGTGGCGCTGGGCAATCTGATCGGCAATGCGGTGAAGTATTCGCAGGATGGCGAGGTGCGCGTGCATGTGGGCGCCAACGCCGTATCGGTGACCGACAGCGGGCCGGGCCTGAGCGAGGAAGATGCCGCCAAGCTGTTCCAGCGCGGCTACCGCGGTACCCATGCCGGTCACTCGCAGGGTGGCGGTATCGGCCTGTCGATCGTCAGTCGCCTGTGCGATCTGTACGGCTGGCAGGTAAGCGTGCGCCCGGGCGGCGCCCGTGGCGTGATCGCCACGTTGACGTTCTCGCCGAAGCCGCTGTAACCCATTCTGGCTGCTGCTTTGGTGGGTGCCGACCTTGGTCGGCACAAATCCTCCCGATGCCAAAAATCTCCCGCTCGGCGCGAAATGTCGCATGCAACGCCAATGCAGCTTCCGCGAAGGTGCGGCGTTTCTGGTCCAGCACGACACCTGCGTGACGCACTCCGCGCCCTGCGCGTGTCACACCGCACGGTTCCGCAGACGGTTGGCCCGCATGGCGTTTTCGCCTCATGACCGCAATGCATGCAGCTGGCGAGATGGCACGGTCGGGGTCATCGCCCCGGCCGGGATTGGCGTCCTGAAATCGACCCAACAATCAACAAACCTCTGATGCGCCGAAGGCCGTCATGGAAAATGCATCGCGATGCCCTTGCTTCGGCGGGCGGTGCGTGGGGACTTTGAAGAGTCCGCCGGAGTGTTTTGTTGATTGTTGTGATCCGGTACGCCAACCCGCACCGTCCGCCACCCCGCATCCGCGGGTGGCCTTGCCGTCTGCGAGGAGCATTGCCATGTCTGCACGCACCACCTATCCGAACCTGCGCCGCCTGGTCGGCGAATCCGCCGATCAGTTGCCGGCCAACATTGCCGAACGCATCGAAGACGTACTGTCCGAACCCAGTGACCTGCTGCCCGCGCTGATGGCACGCATGGATGGCCGCGACAATGCCGATGGCCAGACCCGGCAGGGCACCGGTCTCACGCCCTCGCAGGTGGTAACCCTGGCCAGCCTCAGCCGTACCCTGGCCGGTCTCAATGCGCTGATCCAGATGCTGCACGCCGCCGAAGCGGCACGGGTGCAGGGCAGTGCAGGCCAGCAGTTGCCGCCGGACGTGGTGGAAGGTCTGTTGCTCGCCACCCGTGAGCTCGCCCGCTACGCCCGCCAGCAGCTGGAGTAGATCCACGCCATGCGTGGGTGCGCGTTCGCGCGGTACCGATGGACCTGCAGGATTACCCTGCCGCCAACACCAGGTACCGCGCGTGCAACCGCTCGACCTGCGCCTGCAGCTCATCCGGGTGCCCATCATTGACCACCACGTCATCGGCCAGCGCCAGGCGCTGTGCGCGGGTGGCCTGGGCGGCGATCATCTGGTCGGCCAGCGCGGCGTCGATGCCGTCGCGCTGCATCAGCCGGGCGTGCTGCACGGCTTCCGGGGCATCCACCAGCAGCACCCGGTCCAGCCAGGGATAGGCCTGGCGGCCGCCCACTTCGGTCAACAACGGGATCGCCGCCAGCGCATAGGGGCTGGCGGCCTGCGCGCACTGCTGCTGCATCAGCCGGCGGATGGCCGGGTGGGTGATCGCTTCCAGCGCAGTCCGCTCGGCCGGGTCGGCAAAGATGTGGGCACGCAGGCGCGCCCGGTCCAGGGCGCCATCGGCGAGCAGCATGTCTGCACCGAAGCGCTCTGCAATCAAGGCGAGGGCAGGGCTGCCCACCGCCACCACGGCGCGCGCGGCCAGGTCGGCGTCGGCCACGACAATTCCCAGCGCCTCGAAGCGCCGGGTCACCTCACTCTTGCCCGAGGCGATGCCGCCGGTCAGGCCCACCACATACTGGCTCATGGGGACTCCCCTCAGCGCAGCCCGCTCATCACCAGATACTGGTTCAACAGCGGCTCGCCCCACATGAAGAACAGCCAGCCGGCCAGTGCCAGATAGGGGCCGAACGGGATCGGCGTCGCCCGGTCACGGCCACGGCTGTACAGCCAGATCGAACCGATGAGGGCGCCCAGCACCGACGACATCAGGATGATCGGCAGGATGCCCTTCATCCCGCACCAGGCCCCCAGCGCGGCCAGCAGCTTGAAGTCGCCGTGGCCCATGCCTTCCTTGCCGGTCAGCTGCTTGAACAACCACCACACCGACCACAGCGACAGGTAGCCCAGCAGAGCCCCCAGCAGGGCAGGCTTGGCCGGCATGTACAGGTTGTCGATGCTGCCGATCAACCCGAGCCACATCAGCGGCAGGGTCAATTGGTCCGGTAGTAGCTGGGTGCGCAGGTCGATGCCGGACAGGGCGATCAGGAAGCAGGTCAGCACGATGGCGCCAAAGCCCTGCCAGCCGAAGCCGAACTGCCACACGCAGGCCAGCACCATCACCGCGGTCAGCGCCTCCACCAGCGGGTACTGGATGGAGATGGGCGCCTTGCAGTGGCGGCACTTGCCGCCCTGGATGATCCAGCTGAACAGCGGGATGTTCTCGTACCAGGCCAGCTTGTGCTTGCAGTGCGGGCAGTGAGAAGGCTCCACCACGATGCCCGGCGGGGGCGGCTCGTAGAAGTCCGGCTCCTCCAGCACCTCGCGCGCATCGCGCTTCCACTGCCATTCCAGCCGCTTGGGCAGGCGCAGGATGACGACGTTCAGGAAGCTGCCCAGAAGCAGCCCCAGGCCGGCCGCGGCGGGATAGCCGAGGCCGGGATGCTGGTCGAGAAATGCCATTGTTACCTTTAGCCGACGACGGCGCCGAGTTTGAAGATGGGCAGGTACATCGCAATGACCAAGCCACCGACAAGGGTACCAATGAATACCATGATCATCGGTTCCAGCAGGCTGCTCAGGGCGTCCACTGCGTTGTTGACCTCTTGCTCATAATACTCGGCCACCTTGAACAGCATCGTGTCCAATGCGCCGGCCTCTTCGCCGATGCCGGTCATCTGGATGACCATGTGCGGGAACAGGTTGAGCTGTTTCATGGCCATATTGACCGGATAACCCACCGACACGTCGTCGCGCATGCGAAGTACGCCATCGCTGTAGACCTTGTTGCCGGTCGCACCGGCAACGATGCCCAGGCCTTCCACCAACGGCACGCCTGCCTTGAAGGTCACCGCCGTGGTACGGGCGAAGCGGGCAATGGCACTGTTGTGCATGATCTGGCCGATCACCGGTACCTTAAGTACCAGCCTGTCCACCGTATGCTGCATTTTCTCCGAGCGCCGGTAGGTCATGGCGATTGCGACAACCGAGCCGATCAGCATGATCGCCATCAACCACCACCACGACACCATGAACCGGGACAAATTCACTACCATCTGGGTGAACGCCGGCAGATCGGCGCCGAAGCTCTGGAAGACCTCTTCGAACTGCGGCACCACCCATACCAGTAGGATCGTGCTGACCAGAAACGCAACGGCCAAGACCATCGCTGGATAGAACAGGGCCTTCTTTATCTTGCCCTTCAGGGCCTCGATGTTCTCTTTATAGGTGGCGATGGTGTCCAGCACCGTCTCCAGCACACCCGCGCTTTCGCCAGCCCGGACCAGATTGCGGTAGAGCTCGTCGAACTGCACCGGGTGGCGGCTGATCGCTTCATACAGCGAAGAGCCGCCCTCGATGTCGGTGCGTACCGCATCGACCAGCTTCTTCATTCGTGGGTTTTTGTGACCGCTGCCGATGATTTCCAGCGCCGCCACAATGGGCACGCCGGACTTCATCATGGTGGCCATCTGCCGGCTAAAGAAGGCGATGTCCTTGGGCGATACCGGCTTCCCGGCGGCGCCGAAAAGCGGTTTCGGCTTCACCTTCACCTGGCTTGGGTTGATGCCCTGGCGGCGTAGTTCGGCCCGCAGCAGATTGGCATTCTTGGCCAACTGCTCGCCCTTCATCTTGATTCCCCGCTTGTCGGTCCCCTCCCAGACAAACGGCTGCAACTCCATGGTGCTACGCGCCACGGGCTCTTTCTTGATCGCACTGCGACTGACAGACATGTTGGCTCCCCGGCCCGCCATCCCCAGACGGGCATCTGCCGATGGTAGCGGGTTCACCGCCGACTTGGCAGATCCGGAAGGGGGCAGAATGCGAATTCGTGCCGGCTGCCGACCAAAGGTGACGCACTGCGTCACATTGCCGGGTTCGTCGCAATTCCTGTTGAGGGGGCTTCCCATTCACGAATTTGCTGCCATCATTGGCCCCGGGGAAATCCAGGGGGAGGCGTGCCGGGGTTGGCACGCAACCTGCGTTGATCCACCCGCAGGGTGCAGGACACGCTCAGCCGGCCATTGGCCGGACCGATCCAGCGCACTGACTCAACCACCACTATCTTGGGGATGTATGACTATGAAGAACCAGAAGGGCTTCACCCTTATCGAACTGATGATCGTCGTTGCGATCATCGCCATCCTGGCCGCCATTGCGCTGCCGGCATACTCCAACTACACCAAGAAGGCCAAGGTCTCGGAAGTGATCCTGGCGGCTTCTTCGCTGCGTACCGACGTGTCGGAATACGTGGCGAGCAACAATGCGCTGCCGCCGACCACCTGGAAGCCGGACTTCCAGGCGACCAAGTACGTCAGCAAGCTGGAATGGGACGGCAAGTCCATCGTTGCCACCGCGCAGGCAATCGGCGACGCGAACATTGACGCCAAGACCATTACCCTGACGCCCGATGCCACCAAGGTGGCCGATGGCGTGATTCCGGAGTGGGTCTGCGAAGGTTCGATCGACACCAAGTTCCGCCCGGGTTCCTGCCAGGGCAAGAAGGCAGCGGCTCTGTAAGCGCCGCGTCTGAGTGCGATTGAAGCGGGCCCCGTGCGAACGGGGCCTTTTTCGTTTGTTGATTGGGTGAAAATTTGATCTGGAGGTACTCCATGTGTGCATTAGCCGTGCTGGTGCCCAAAGTGGAGATCGACCTGGTAGGCCAACTAGGCGCTGCCTATTCCGAGGTCAGTGTGGAGGCAGGTGCGTTCCTGCTGCTCGCGCTGGTATTGCAGCGGAAAAATGTCGCAGGCATTCTGCGGAACCTCTGGCCGCAGGGCGCGTGGGTGAACCTGCTTTGCCTGATGATGGAGGTGCTGCTGCTGATGCCCCTGATGGGCATGTTGCTGATCTGGATGTATCGATCCACCCGGGGGTGGCAGATGGACCGGGCGTCAGGCCTCTGGGACAGTCTGCCGTCCTGGGGCGTCCTGCTCATGGTCTTGTTTGTTGCCGACGGCATCAGCTATTTCAGACATCGCCTCGAGCACTCCCGCTGGTTCTGGCCGATCCATGCCATGCACCACAGTGATCGTCAGCTGACATGGTTCTCGTCGTATCGCCAGCATCCCCTGAATCGCTTGAATGCTGCAATACTTGATGTTGGCGTGTTGCTGCTGATAGGCGTGCCACTCTGGGCGATCTATGCCAATGCGCTGGTCAGGCACTACTACGGCCTCATGACCCACGCCAACCTGCCATGGACTTTCGGCTGCCTGGGGCGGGTGCTCGTCTCCCCGGCGATGCATCGCTGGCATCATGTGCGGCAAGGCGAGGGCGTCGGCAAGAATTTCGCGACCGTGTTCTCGGTGTTCGACCAGGCGTTCGGAACGTATTATGTGCCATCGGCATGCCGCGAGCCCACAGGGCTGGACGAAGCGGGACATAGCGCCTTTCTGTGCCAGATCTGCAAGCCCTTTGTGACGGCGGCAAGAGCAATGCGGGGCCCCTTCCTCTAGCGCAACGAAGCAGGGCGCGTTGAGTAGGTGCTTCGCGCCTGCATTTTCCGGACTCGATGAGGTGGAATGAACGCGCCAGCGGTGGGGGGCTTGCGCGGTGTGCATCGATGTTGTTTTTTTGCTGATCGAAGATGCGACTGAGGAGCCGCAATGAGCCTTCCATCACGCAACCATGGCCCGTGGCTGCTGCTGATCCTCATCCTTTCCAGTTTTGCCGGGCTGATCTACCAATCCATCTGGACGTAATACCTGGGGCTGTTTCTCGGGCATTCTTCTCGCGCCCAATCGCTGGTGCTGATCCTGTTCATGGGCAGAATGGCGCTCAATGGCCGCAGCTGTACGAGATCACCCCCGAGCGCGTCAGCTCGGTGCTAGCCGGCATGCTGGAGCAGTTCTCGGACATGCGCGCCTACCTGGCCAACCCCGGTGATCTGATCCTGGTCGCCATGCCCAAGGGCAAGCTGCCGCCGATGAATGACTGCGTCTTCCAGCAGCCGGCGCCTCGTGAGGAGCTGGCGCGGATCGGCGTGCATTCCGTGGCAGATCTGAACGACAGTCTATCGATGGACGATGCCGCACTGAGGGCATTCGTTCCGCTGTATCCATCCCGAGCAATTCCGATTACTTCCCGACGCTGAAATTGAAGGCGCCGGTGGCGCGTTTCCAATGTGCGTTCACGCCTGACTTCCAAGACGTGATGGCTGGGCCTTAGCCAGTCCTCGCGCAACCGGAGCCCGTGCGCCATACCACCGCCGCAGCTGCAGTCAGGCAACCTGCTTCAGGACGTGAAGACAGGCGCCTGCGAGCGCAGGCGCTGGCAGACGTGCTCCAGGATGGGGCAGTGGTAGCGCCGGTTGACGTCTCTGCCGCTGACTGGATGCGAGCCCAGGCGCTGCGTGGCTTGGTCGCCGGCTGTGAACCGGACAAGGCTACCTTGGAAGCTACCCGGTTGCTGTTCGCACTGGCGAGTGACACCAACCCATTCCTTCCGGCGGAACAGCGCGCGGTCTTGTGGGTAGAACGAGAATGGATGGATTGCACCCCGCAGGATGCGGACGTGTCCTCCAGCTTGGCCTTGGTCGCAGCGACTGCTGCGGAGGACCACCACGCGGTAATTACAGAAGGCCGACGATTTTTGCAGGGAGAGTAGGGGCAGGCGCTGCTTGCTGATGCCGCAGCAGGCTATTATCTGTTCGGTGCAATGCAGCATGCCGCACGTGCGCGTGGTGACACAACCGCCTCGCGCCAGCTTACGGATCAGTACTGGGAGGCGCTTGCGCCGGACACCCGACGGAGCGGACCATTGCGCCTGTTGAGCTATCTGGACTCCACTGAGCCAGTGGCTACAGCAAAGGCCGATTCACTGCCGTCAGGTCACGAGTAAAACGAGGAATACCATGAGTACCGTTTCCACCCCAAACCTCGTCGGCATTACTGGCCTGGCCCGCCGCCTGGTCCAGGACGGCGCGCTGGACGAAGTCGCTGCCCGCGACGCCATGGCCAAGGCCACTGCCGCGCGTCAGCCGCTGCCCACCTGGTTTGCCCAGAACAAGGTCGTCGGTGCGGCCCAGTTGGCCGCCGCCAACGCGGTCGAATTCGGCATGCCGCTGTTCGACGTGTCTACCTTCGACAGCAGCCAGAACGCGATGAGCCTCGTCAGCGAGGAGCTGCTGCGCAAGCACAACGTGTTGCCGCTGTTCAAACGCGGCGGCAAGCTGTTCGTCGGCACCAGCAACCCCACCCATTCTCTGGACGAGATCAAGTTCCACACCAATCTGGTGGTGGAGCCGATCCTGGTCGATGAAGACCAGATCCGTCGCACCCTCGAGCAGTGGCAGTCCAGCCACGACACCATCGGTGATGCCTTGGGCGGCGATGACGAGGGCATGGCGAACCTCGACATCGGCGGTGGCGACGATGAGATGGGCAGCACCGACAGTGGCATCGACGCCAAGGGCGACGACACCCCGGTGGTCAAGTTCATCAACAAGGTGCTGATCGATGCGATCCGCAAGGGCGCCTCGGACATCCACTTCGAGCCCTACGAAGACGACTACCGCGTGCGTCTGCGCATCGACGGCCTGCTGAAGATGGTCGCGCGCGCGCCGAACAAGCTCAACCAGCGCATCGCCGCGCGCCTGAAGGTGATGGCGCAGCTGGATATCGCCGAAAAGCGCGTGCCGCAGGATGGGCGCATCAAGCTCAATCTTTCCAAGACCCGGCAGATTGACTTCCGCGTCAGCACGCTGCCTACGCTGTTCGGTGAGAAGGTGGTGCTGCGTATCCTCGATGGCAGCGCGGCCAAGCTGGGCATCGACAAGCTGGGTTACGAGCCGGACCAGCAGAAGCTGTTCCTGGATGCGATCCACAAGCCGTACGGCATGGTGCTGGTGACCGGCCCGACCGGTTCGGGCAAGACGGTGTCGCTGTATACCGCGCTGGGCATCCTCAACGACGAGACCCGCAACATTTCCACCGCCGAAGATCCGGTGGAAATCCGCCTGCCGGGCGTCAACCAGGTGCAGCAGAACAACAAGCGCGGCATGACCTTTGCTGCAGCGCTGCGCTCGTTCCTGCGACAGGATCCGGACATCATCATGGTCGGCGAAATCCGCGATCTGGAAACGGCGGAAATCGCGATCAAGGCGGCGCAGACCGGTCACATGGTGCTGTCCACGCTGCATACCAACGATGCGCCGCAGACCATCGCGCGCCTGATGAACATGGGTATCGCGCCGTACAACATCACCAGCTCGGTGACGCTGGTGATCGCCCAGCGCCTGGCGCGCCGTTTGTGTTCGAACTGCAAGCGCCCGGCCAATCTGCCGGAGCATGCGCTGCTGGCCGAGGGCTTCACCCAGGCGCAGCTGGATGCGGGCATCGAGCTGTATGAGGCAGTGGGCTGCGACGAATGCACCGAGGGCTACAAGGGCCGTACCGGCCTCTACCAGGTGATGCCGATGACCGACGAGATCGCGACCATCGTGCTGGCGGGCGGCAACGCGCTGCAGATTGCCGAGGCCGCGCAGGCGATCGGTGTGAATGACCTGCGGCAGTCGGCGTTGAAGAAGGCGGCTGCGGGTGTGACCAGCCTGGCCGAGATCAACCGCGTCACCAAGGATTGATGCCGTAGGTTCACGCCATACGTGGATGGGGTAACCAGTAGATCCACGCCATGCGTGGATACGCGGTGCACGAGATTGCCGGCCAGCGGCCGGCACTACCATTTCGGCGCAGAACGGCCGGTTGATCCACGCCATGCGTGGATGGCGCGGCGGCGCAACGCCAACCAAGGTTGGCATCTACCAGGGCCGTTCGGCCCTTATTCCATCCCCAGCTTCTTCAGCTTGTAGCGCAGCGCACGGAAGGTGATGCCCAGCTGCGCGGCAGTGCGGGTCTTGTTCCAGCGGTTTTCTTCCAGCGCGCGCTGGATGGCACTGCGCTCGAGCTGCTCGATATACGAGGGCAGGGCGGCACTGCCCGGATGCAGATCCACCACCGCTTCAGCGTGGGCGGCGCTGCCCGGTGAGCGCGGCGCATGCTGCGGCAGGCGCAGGTCGTCGGCACCGATACGGTCTTCCTCGGCCAGCGCCAGCGCACGTTCCAGGATGTTCTCCAGCTCGCGCACGTTGCCGGGGAAGCCGTACTGGGCCAACGCGTCCAGCGCCGACGGCGCTAGCAGCGGGGTGGCGCGGCCGTGGCTGCGGGCCAGCCGCGCCAGGATCGACGCGGCCAGTGCGGGCAGGTCCTGGCGACGCTCGCGCAGCGGTGGTACGCGCAGTTCGATGACGTTGATGCGGTAGTAGAGGTCGTGGCGGAAACGCCCGTCTTCGACCAGCTCGGCCAGATCCTTGTGGGTGGCCGAGAGGATGCGCACGTCCACCGGTTCTTCGCTGGGGGCGCCGACGGCGCGCACCGATTTTTCCTGGATCGCACGCAGCAGCTTCACCTGCATCTGCAGCGGCAGCTCGGCCACTTCATCCAGGAACAGGGTGCCGCCGTGGGCGGCCTGGAACAGTCCCGGCTTGTCGGCATGAGCGCCGGTGAAGCTGCCCTTGCGGTGGCCGAAGAACTCGCTCTCCATCAACTCGGTGGGAATGGCGCCACAGTTGACCGGCACGAACGGCCCAGCGGCGCGTGCACCCTGGGCGTGGATGGTGCGTGCAACCAGTTCCTTGCCCACCCCGGATTCGCCCAGGATGTAGACCGGCGCCTGGCTGCGCGCAACCTTGCCGATGGTGGCGCGCAGCACGTCCATCGCCGGCGATTCGCCCAGCAGGCGTGCGGCCTGTTCGGCGGCGGGGCCGGCAACGGGGCGTTCGCTGTTGTTGAGTTCCAGCGCATGCTTGACCAGGCCGCGCAGCACGGTGATGTCCACCGGCTTGCTGACGAAATCGAAAGCACCGGCTTTCAGTGCTTCCACGGCCAGGTCCATGCTGCCGAAGGCGGTGATCATCGCCACCGGCGTGCGCGGGTAGTGCTGGGCGATCTCGCTGACCAGTTCGATGCCGTTGCCGTCGGGCAGGCGCATGTCGGTGATGCACAGGTCATAGGGATTGCTGGCCAGCAGTTCGCGGGCTTCGGCGAGGTTGGCGGCGGTGCTGATGCGCAGGCCCATGCGGCCGAGGGTCAACACCAGCAGTTCGCGGATATCGCGTTCGTCGTCGACGACGAGGGCGCTGCGGGTTTCGTTCATGGGTGGGAAAGATAGCCGAGGGTGTGGAAGGCGACAAATGTTTGACGCACGGAATCAGCGCGGAAGCAGGGTGTGCGGCCCGGGCAGTACCAGGCGGAAGCAGGAGCCGCCGGCGGGGACGGGGATGTAATCCAGCCGCGCCTGGTTGGCCCGGCACAGCTCGCGGGCGATATACAGGCCCAGGCCGGTGCCGTGCTCGGAGGTGGTGAAGAAGGGGCGGAACAGCTGCGCGGCGACGGTCTCCGGGATGCCCGGGCCACGGTCCATCACGTCGATCACCGCACTGCGCTCGTGCTGCGCCACGCGCAGCCGCACGCGCGCGGGCTGCTCGCCGATGCGGCCGTACTTGAGGGCGTTGTGCACAAGCACGGTCAGCACCTGGTACAGGTGGCGCGGGTCGACCTGGGCCGGCACCGAGGTGTCGTTGATGATCGGTTCGATGCTGTCGGTTTCCAGCGTCTGGCCCTGCTTGTACTCCAGCACGAAGCGGCGCACGAAGGCGGCCAGGTCCACATTTTCCGGGTTGGCGCGTTCGCGCCGGGCCAGGCCCAGCACGCTTTCAACGATGCCGTTGGTGCGCTGGCACTGCTGGTGGATGATCTGCAGCAGGCGGCGGTCGCTTTCGTTGAAGCCGGTGCCTTCCTCCAGCAGCTGCACGGCGTAGTTGATGGCCGCCAGCGGGTTGCGGATCTCGTGCGCGAGGCTGGCCGAGAAGCGCCCCATCGCCGACAGGGTGAGCGATTCGGCGCGGCGCGAGACCACGCTGGAGTCGTCAAGGAACACCAGCACCAGGTCGCTGCCGGCCAGCAGGCGGGCGAAGCGTGGCTGCACTTCCGGCTGGTCGGGGTTGAGCTGCAGCGGCATTTCATCCTGTGCCCAGCCGTTGCGCCAGCGTTGCAGGCGCCGGGCAAGTTCGGGGGCGACACTGGCCAGGTCGAGGCGGCCCGAATCACTGTTGCCGTCGCGGTCGCCCAGCAGGACCGAGGCAGCTTCGTTGGCCAGGGTGATGCGGTTGTCGGCGTCCACCACCACCACGCCGGTACGCATGCGGCGGATGATCAGTTCGTTGATCTGGAACAGGTTGGCCACTTCGTCGCCACGCTGGTTGGCCAGCTGCTGGTTGCGGCGTGCACGATTGCCGACCTGGTAGCTGATGAAGGCCAGGGCCAGGTAGCTGGTGGTGAACATCGCCAGTTCGGCCAGGGTGCGGGTGGGGTCGCCGCCTTCCAGTACCTTCCACAGGTATTCGGCGGCGGTGGCGACGCTGGCGGCCAGCGCCAGCACCAGGCCCCAGCTGAGCGGCAGCAGGGTGGCGGCGGCGGCGATGTTGAACAGCAGCGACATCGAGATGCCGGCGCTGGCGCCCGGCAGGGCGTGCGCCAGCAGGCTGGCGGCGACGATGTCCAGCAGCACGCCGCCAACCACGATCGGCCGCAGCCAGCGTTCGTTGCGGCCGATTGCCAGCCACAACAAGGACAGCAGCAGATAGGCGGCGCCGACCGTATAGGCCAGGCGTGGGTGGTGGGCTTCGCCGACCATGGCCGACAACGGGCTGTACAGCAGGGCGGCGATGACCGAGGCGATCAGCACCCGGTACAGGGCGAAGAAATACAGCTCGCGCCGCGGTATCGATTCGATGCGGTCGATCAATGAAGCACTGGGTGACACGCCGGAACTCCCCTTCTGGCTGCCTGGAACTGGGTCATGACGGCGCTGGGCCGAACCTGCCCGACGTCCCCCGATCGTCGGACCTGCTCGCTGCCCGGTTGCCGGCACCGTGGGTCGAATCTACGGGGCCAGTATAGGGCGCCTGTGCCGGGCTGGGCTGCGCAATCGGCCCGGGCGGGGGGGGCGGTGCCTGATCCAGGCCGTGCCGCAACTGCCTGAATGACCATGGAAATCTGGCCGGTTCGGGCCTTTTGTCCATACGTCTTTGCGCCCCGGCGCCGGCTCGGCCACAATAGTGGGCCCGCCGCGGTCCATGCCGGCGCCCCGCCGGGGCCCTGAGGAATTGCGTGCGGTCGTTCCTATTCCCACGGTGACGCATGAATTTCCACGAATACCAGTCAAAACAACTGCTTGCCGAGTACGGCATCCCGGTCCCGGCCGGCAAGGTCGCTGCGACCCCGGACGAAGCTGTTGCCGCTGCCAACTCCCTGGGCCAGGGCCCCTGGATGGTCAAGGCGCAGATCCACGCTGGCGGCCGCGGCAAGGCTGGCGGCGTCAAGTTCTGCAAGACCACCGACGACGTGAAGGCCGCTGCGGCCAAGATGCTCGGCACCAAGATGGCCACCTACCAGACCGCTGGCGTTGAACTGCCGGTCAACCTGGTGCTGGTGACCACCGCTGGCGAGATCGTCAAGGAACTGTACCTGTCGGTGCTGGTTGACCGTGGCACCAAGACCATCACCTACATCGCTTCTTCGGAAGGCGGCGTGGAGATCGAGCAGGTCGCCGCTGAAACCCCGGAGCTGATCCACTCGCTGAACGTCGACTTCGTCGAAGGCGTGCAGGGTTACCACGGTCGTGATTTCGGCTTCAAGCTGGGCCTGACCGCCAAGCAGGCCGGCCAGTTCGCCAACATCATGGTGAACCTGTACCGCCTGTTCAACGAAAAGGACCTGGCGCTGGTTGAGATCAACCCGCTGGCCATCCTGGACGACGGCAACCTGTACGCGCTGGACGGCAAGTTCGACAGCGACGACAACGCCGCGTTCCGCCAGAAGGCCCTGGTCGCCATGCGCGACAAGACCCAGGAAGATCCGACCGAAGTGATCGCTTCGGAGCTGGACATCAACTACGTCACCATGGACGGCAACATCGGCTGCATGGTCAACGGCGCAGGCCTGGCCATGGCCACCATGGACGTCATCAAGCTCAACGGCGGCGAGCCGGCGAACTTCCTGGACGTGGGCGGCGGCGCCAACAAGCAGCGCGTCATCGAAGCGTTCAAGCTGATCCTGTCCTCGGACAAGGTCGAAGGCATCTTCGTCAACATCTTCGGCGGCATCGTCCGCTGCGACATGATTGCCGAAGGCATCATCGCCGCCGTGAAGGAAGTGGGCGTCAAGGTTCCGGTCGTGGTGCGCCTGGAAGGCACCAACGTGGAAGAAGGCAAGCAGCTGCTGCGTGACAGCGGCATGGCCATCATCCCGGCCGACAACATCAACGACGGTGCCAAGAAGGTCGTCGAAGCTGTCAAGAACGCCGCCTGATCCGACACCGAAGGAAATCCAATGTCAGTTTTGATCAACAAGAACACCAAGGTGATCGTGCAGGGCTTCACCGGCCAGCAGGGCACCTTCCACGCCACTCAGATGATCGAGTACGGCACCCAGGTTGTTGGCGGCGTGACCCCGGGCAAGGGTGGCACCACCCATATCGACCTGCCGGTCTTCAACACCGTTGCCGATGCCGTGCAGAGCACCGGCGCCAACGCTTCGGTCATCTACGTGCCGCCGCCGTACGCGGCTGACGCGATCCTGGAAGCCGCTGCTGCCGGCATCAAGGTCATCGTCTGCATCACCGAAGGCATCCCGGTGCTGGACATGCTGCGCGTCAAGAACGTGCTGACCCGTTCGCATCCGGACACCGTGCTGATCGGGCCGAACTGCCCGGGCGTCATCACCCCGGGTGAGTGCAAGATCGGCATCATGCCGGGCCACATCCACAAGCCGGGCAAGATCGGCATCGTGTCGCGTTCGGGCACCCTGACCTATGAAGCGGTCAAGCAGACCACCGAAGTCGGCCTGGGCCAGTCCACCTGCATCGGCATCGGTGGTGACCCGATCAACGGCCTGAACTTCGTCGACTGCCTGAAGCTGTTCAACGAAGACCCGCAGACCGAAGGCATCATCATGGTCGGCGAAATCGGCGGCGACGCTGAAGAAGCCGGTGCCGAGTACATCAAGAACCACGTGAAGAAGCCGGTCGTCGGTTTCATCGCGGGTGCTTCGGCTCCGGCCGGCAAGCGCATGGGCCACGCCGGTGCGATCGCATCGGGCGGCAAGGGCACTGCCGAAGGCAAGTTTGCTGCCATGGAAGCTGCTGGCGTCGTCACCGTGCGTTCGCCGGGCGACCTGGGCGCTGCCATCGCCAAGCTGGTCAAATAAGGCCGCTTGTGTAGAGTCGAGCCATGCTCGACTTGCTTCAAACAGAAAGGCCGCCTCCGGGCGGCCTTTCCTGTTCTGCGGGTGGTCCACTACGGTGGACATTATCCGACCGTGGCCTGCATCTGCGGCCTGATCAGGTCGCGGTATCGAGCGCTGCGGAGCAGTAGTTCTTCGTGCGACCCGGTGGCGGCGACCGCACCTTCATCGATGAGTACGATTCGATCGGCGGCAAGAATGGTCTGCAACCGGTGTGCGACGATGAGCGTGGTCGGACCCGTGCCCGTTCCGAAAACATGGTCATGTACCGCCTGTTCGGCGTGCGAATCGAGCGCCGATGTCGGCTCGTCGAGCAGCAGGATATCGGCTCGCTTCAACAGTGCGCGCGCAATGGCTACCCGTTGCTGCTGGCCGCCTGACAATCGGGCCCCGCGTTCGCCCAAGGGCTCATCGTAACCTGCGGGCAACTCATTGATGAAAGCATCTGCGCCTGAAGACACTGCTGCGTTCCTGACATCCTCGTCGGTAGCGTCGAGCTTGCCGTATCGGATGTTCTCAAGCACGGATCGGCCGAAAATTGCCGGCGCCTGCGAGATCGTGCCGATAGCGTTGCGGATGCTTGCAGGCTGGAACGTGGAGATATCGTGGCCGTCGATGAAGATGGCGCCGGCGCGCACGGGATGCAGGCGCAGAAGCAGCGACAGCAGCGTACTCTTGCCCGCGCCGGATGCGCCCACGATGGCGACCTTTTCCCCCTTCGCAATGTCCAGGTTCAAGCGTCGCAGAACGGGCCTGTCGGGCGCAGCGGCATACCAGAAATCGACATTCTCGAATCGGATGCATCCCTGCAGAGCCTGCACCAGCCTGGTTTCCTGCGCCTCATGGTGTGGCAGGTCACCAAATGCGGTGATGCGATCAGTCGCTCCGGCGGAGCGCTGCAGCGCCCCCCATGTGTCCAGGAGCGCGGCGGCGGCCATGCCGCACATCACGGCGTACATGGCGAACTGTCCCAGCTGGCCCGCCGAGAGCGTCCGGTCCATGACCTTGTGGGTGCCTGTCCATAACACAGCGGTGATGCCCAGCAGCATCACGATCAATGACAATGCCGTCAGTACAGACTGCCAGGTCGTGCGCCGACGAGCGCCGCTGACGCTGGCATCGAGCGTCGCCGCATGCCGCTCTGTCTCGAAGGGTTCGCGGGCGAAATCTTTCACCGCCCTGATATGGCCCAGCGCTTCCGCCGCAACGACGCGCGATTGTGCAAGCAGATCATTGTAGTCGCGCGCGCTGGCCCGCAGGTGCTTGGAGCCCGCGGCGATGGGAGCCGATGCAAACGGGATGGCGGCGATCGTCAGCAGCGCCAGGCCAGGGTCGGTAATGAACAACATGGTGACCGCACCGGCCAGCATGATTCCGCTGCGTATCGCCACAGAGAAGCTGACCCCGATGGCTATCCGCAGGTGCTCGATATCGGAGGTCAATCGTGAAAGCAGTTCCGTTGAAGGCTGCTGCTGATGGAATTCCAGCGGCTGGACGAGCAATCGTGAGAACAGCTGCCCCCGCAGGTCATTGGTTACTTCATCAGCGAGGCGATTGATGAAGTAGACCCGCATTGCCGTGGCCACGCCGATCGCCACTGAGATCAAGGCAAGTGTCAGGAAGATGTTGTCGATCTTCTCCAGGCTGTTCAGGTCCAGGCCGCGGTTGCCCCGTGCGGCGATGGGAACGGCGAGGGCGAACGTGGTTGCAACCACGATGCTGGTCAATGCACCCGCCAGAAGTGGCAGGTGGTTGCGCGAAAGACTCGCCAGCAGCCGGAGGGTGCGTGCCACCGGCATGGCCTTCTCGAGGGCTTTATTCACACCCTTCGCTCCTGTCAGTTCCAGTTGCTGGACGAAGCACCATGGCGATGGCTAGTTCATGCACTTGCGCTGCTCCATCGTCCTGATGATGGCCTCGGCACTGCCGGGGTTTGATGCAAGCGCCTGCCGCAGTTCTGCGCACGCCATCCTCCGCCCCATGCGTGCATACCTTCCCATCCATGAGTTGTCTTCGACGCTCACCTGCAATGTGGGCTCGCGCGCCGGAAAGGCGGCCTGGGTCGGTCTTGTCAGGGAGGGGCGCTTGAACGAGATATCATCTGGACGAATGGCAAGGTCGAGCGGTGCGGGGGCAACAGCCATCGCAGGTCCATGTACTTCATCGACCACGTCCAGCGTGGGCCTGCGGGGCGCCGCAGGTGCAACAGGCAGCGCCGGGCCAGCAGTCCTGCCGGGCCCTCCCAATGCCCGGGGCATGGCAGCGGGAACAGGCGCCCGCGCGAGAGGGCGCTCGATGAACACGAGCGATGCCCTCGTTTCATCATCCCCGACGTTCCCAGGTGTCTTGCCGGCGACCTGGCACAGCAGGATCAGCAAGGCCAGTTGCGCTGCCGATGCCAGGAAAAGCGCCGCTAGTCGTTCCACTCGAGGCGACATCGGTCGGTCACTGTGGGAGGGCGTTCAAGGTGACTCGACCTCGTATCCGCGCTGGCGCAGCGCATTGATGTATCCGTCGTTGCCGGACAGGTCGGCGATGGGAAGCACCGCGAGCGTCGTCGTGTTGGTCTGCAGTGCATTGTCTGCGGCCGCAAGCCATTTCTCCCTTACGACCGTGCGGATGTCGGGCATGCCAAAAGCACGGGCTGCGGGCGCGTTGCTGAGCGAGTCCGTGCATAGTGCATCCCGTTTCGAGGTCAGGGATACGTCGATCCGGGCGGTCTCGCCCGTAGACCATGCATTTGCGTTGGTTACCAGGCGATCCATGCCGGATTCGACAAGATCCATGGTTGCCACCATGCAGGCGCTGTCGTCGATCGACGTCGACCTGACTGCCTTGAGCATCTGCGCGGCGTTCTGACGCGAGAGCTTGAGCATATATCGAGGTGTGTGCAGTCCGATGCCGCGCGCCTTCACTTCGGCGACGATGACGGGAGCGACCACCCCCTTGCTGCTCAGCCCACGCTGGGCCATCACCGCCGACATCAGCTCCTCCGCGGCCGCAAGCGGGCGCTTGCCTTCGAGGTTGCTGTGGCCAGCGAGGTACTTGTCGCGCAGATTCTGCCAGCGCGCGTATACATCCGGTGCCAGGACATCTTTGAGTTGCCCATTGTCAGGATTGTTCTGTGCCTTCATGTAGCTGTAGCCAAGCGACAGCTTGCCGAGCCAGCCGGTGTCGACGTCTACGGTGAAGGATGGCTCCCACAGCACGGCCTGAGCCTCGGCAATCACCTCTCGCACCGCTGCCGAATCCCATGTGATCGAGGATGGCACGGGCTTGAGCGTGCCCAGGATCCAGAGTGTGTGCTCGCCACGTGAGACTCTCCAGAGTCCGGGACCCGGTGCAACCCCGGACACCACGACGGTATCAAGGGTGCGCAATGGAGGCTCGGTGGCATCTGCTGCGGCGGCGCAGTTGATGCCCGCCGCGGGAAGCGCCAATGCAATGAGGAGCACAAGACGTGATTTCTGTCTCAGCATGTGGGTGCCGTTGCGTCTCTTCTCAGGTCAATTACTGCGGTAGGGGCGAGCATGTCGGGGTCGCGGGCCAGCAGCCCGGCCACGCGCGCCACATCGGACCTCGGCACCTCGAGGTGAGGGCCGTTCTGGGCGATGTGTTGACGTACGTTCTGCCAGTAGATCAGCTGGTGCTGCATGTAGTGTTCATAGAAAGCGAAGAGCCCGCGCATGACGCGGTAATCGTCTGCAAGCAGACTGCGTTCGGACTGGCCCTGTGCTGCAGGTTCCGGGTCAGCGCACGGCGGTGCGAAAACGCTCCTGAAGCCCAGGCCCGACGTGACGGGGGTGGAGATCATCGGGACGATCAGCGCATCGGTTCTGCGGGACAATGCGGCGGTGCCGAGCATGATGCTCATCGAGCGCTTGCAGAAGTTGATGGGGAATGTGGCGTTCTCGTCCTTGAAAACGTCCGGCAGGATGAAGACGGCTGCGCCTGCCCTCAGTTCACGCATGGCTGTTGCCAGGCCTTTGCGGGTGTCATGGACGAAACCAACACCGTTGTCCTCGTTCCAGAACCAGCCGTTGAGCCTGTCGAAGATTTCGTTGCCTGGATGGGTTTCCGGGTTTCCATAGAACAGGAAGGTTTTCCGCTCGTGCCGTAAACGCTCCGCCAGCATGATGATCGACAGAATGTAGTGGGCATGGTGCGGCACTGCGATCAGAAGCCCGCGCGGCGTGCGTGCCAGTTCATCGAATGCGCTGTAGTCCGTTCGGTCGGCGCGACTGAGCAGGGACAGGAACTCGGTCCGGTTCCCACGCCGCAGAACATTGGCAACGAACAGCTTCTGCAGGTACCAGTAGTAGTATTCGCCAAATCTCGTGTTTCCCGATTCGGCGCAGGCAACACGCAGGTAGTGCTCGTCGTCGTCGGTCAGAGGGGTCTTGATGATCGACTCGATCCAGGCAATCCGCCGATCAAGGCGGCGCAAGGGACGGGCAAGTTGAGTCAACAATTGCGGAATCAGCATGCAAGCCTTCCCTGTCGATCAACGACATCGCCTTCAAGCGTATCGATCGCTTCCATCAAGGCGTCGAGTTCGGCATCGATACTGTCGGGTTGGTACTGTGCCAGCAGTGCGGATCGGAACATCCTGATCTTTCTGCGCGCGTTGTATGTCCTGATCGCCGGCCTGCGCAGTGACTGTTGTTCGCGCAGCAACCATTGATCCCCCAGGCTGCTGCACTGGTGAAGATGGTCGATGATCCCGTGCAGGATCGCGCTGCTGTCGGCAGAACGGGCCTCGATCGTGGAATAGCCCTGTATGCCCCAGAACGACAGTGCGTAGCCGTAGCGTTGATTGAGGATCATTTCGAGCGGCGAAGCGTAGATGTCATCGCGCGCGGTCCGAATCAGCAGGGTTGCTTCGTGTGCTGAGACAAGCTGGTCCGAGAAAATGACGAGTGCTGGTCGCTGACCGGACTGCGCCAGCCGCACCATGCCGCTTGCGCTCAACCCAAGGCTGTTCTCGTTGCACACGACGCGTAGGCGCCCTGCATCTGCGAGCTGTCTGCTTCTGGTCAAGACTGCGCGCGTAGATGGCAGGACCAGCGCAAGAGCGTTGGTGCCAGCGTGGTCGCTGCCTGTATAGGCATGGAGGCTCCGCTCGAACTCCTCCGGTGCGTTGAATCCATCCATGGAATGTGCTCTCGATAATGACGAGGGCGAAGGCAACCGCCTTCGCCCTCGATCTGCGTCAGTTGATGCCCGGCTCGATTTCCGGCACGCAGTCATTGCCGTTGCTGCCGCAACAGTCCGAGCAGAACAGTGCTACCGCACCATTCCTAACCACTTCAAATGCGGTGCCAATCGACGTTGCGTCTTCGGCCCTCTGCAGCATCCCAGCTTCAAAGCCTGCGACATCCAATGCCATAGAACTCATCCTGATTCTCCATTCCAATTGGATACAGCGATCAATAGCCGGACCGAGTGAGCCGGCCAATCTGGACACAACGTCCAAATTCCTTTTTTGAACCAGATTGCGCGGTGATCTGAGCCGTCGAAGGTGGTCACCATGAATTTATCGTGAATGGGAGGGTGCTACTAATGAAAGCGAAAATCAATAGCCCCAGGGCGGACATTCGAGGAGGCGATGGCAGGGTCTGGGCGGCAGGGAAACGAGGTCCAGGTCTGCGCGACTCGGGGCAGACCGATCGCATGCATCGGTCCTGACCGGTCCGTGTCCAAAGGCCTAGAATGGTGCAATTGCAACCACAGGCTGGATTCCCATGGCTTCGATCCGCATCGCGATGGCGCAGTTCGACTTCCCGGTCGGCGATGTCGCCGGCAACACCGAGCGCATCATCGAGATGATCGGCCAGGCGCGCGATGAGTACGGCGCCGGGCTGGTGATGTTCCCCGAGCTGGCAGTCAGCGGCTATCCGCCGGAGGACCTGCTGCTGCGCCCGGGCTTCCTGTATGAGTGCGAGCAGGCGATGACCCGCATTGCTGCTGCGTGCCGTGGCATCACCGCCGTGGTCGGTTGGCCGCAGGCGGCCGGTGCGGTGGTCTACAACGCGGCCAGCGTGCTGCGCGATGGCCTGGTGGAGCAGACATACCGCAAGCGCGAACTGCCCAATTACGCGGTGTTCGACGAGCGCCGCTATTTCGATGTCGACCCGGACGGTGGCAGCTGCGTGTTCGAGGTCGACGGCATCCCGGTCGGCCTGCTGATCTGCGAGGACCTGTGGTTCGCCGAGCCGCTGGCCGATACGGTGCGTGCCGGCGCGCAGCTGGTGGTGGTGCCCAATGCCTCGCCGTACGAGCGCGGCAAGCATGCCCAGCGT
The DNA here is from genome assembly GCF_020883215.1 of Stenotrophomonas sp. SI-NJAU-1. Classification (NCBI taxonomy): domain Bacteria; kingdom Pseudomonadati; phylum Pseudomonadota; class Gammaproteobacteria; order Lysobacterales; family Lysobacteraceae; genus Stenotrophomonas; species Stenotrophomonas sp. SI-NJAU-1. The sequence goes on along the minus strand of NZ_CP086598.1, from coordinate 3,443,749 downwards.
GACGCCGTGCTGGCTGCACGCACCCGCGAAAGCGGCGCGGCCATCGCCTACCTCAACGTGGTGGGCGGCCAGGACGCGCTGGTGTTCGACGGTGCATCGGTGGTGGCCGATGGCGATGGCACGGTGCACCCGGCCGCGGCCGCCTTCGTCGACCAGTGGCTGGTGGTGGACTACGACGGCGCTACCCGCCGCTTCCTGCCGCAGGTATGGATGGACGACGGCGACGAGAGCATGGATGCGCTGGCGTGGCGCGCGGTCACCCGCGGCATCCAGGACTACTGCAGCAAGAACGGTTTCAAGAAGGTGTGGCTGGGTCTGTCCGGTGGCATCGACTCGGCGATCGTGCTGGCCATGGCGGTCGATGCGCTGGGTGCGGAGAACGTGACGGCGGTGCGCCTGCCGTCGCGCTATACCGCCGGCATGTCCAATGACCTGGCCGCCGAGCAGTGCCAGGCGCTGGGCGTGAAGCTGGAAGCCGTTTCCATCGAGCCGGCGTTCCAGGGCCTGATGCAGGCGCTGACACCAATGTTCGAGGGCACCACGCCGGATGTGACCGAGGAGAACCTGCAGTCGCGCAGCCGTGGCGTGATCCTGATGGCACTGGCCAACAAGTTCGGTGGCCTGCTGCTGACCACCGGCAACAAGAGCGAGTACGCGGTCGGCTACGCCACCATCTATGGCGACATGTGCGGGGGTTACGCGCCGCTGAAGGACCTGTACAAGACCGAGGTGTTCGGCCTGTCCAAGTGGCGCAACACCGTGGGCGGTGCGCCGGTGATCCCGCCGGCGGTGATCAGCCGCCCGCCCTCGGCCGAACTGCGCGAGAACCAGACCGACCAGGATTCGCTGCCGGCCTACGACGTGCTGGACGGCATCCTGTACCGCTACATCGACCAGGAGCAGTCGCGCACGGAGATCGTCGCTGCAGGCTATGACGCGGCGGTGGTGGATCGTGTGCTGCGGCTGGTGCGGATCAGCGAGTGGAAGCGTCACCAGGCCGCGCCGGGCCCGAAGGTCTCGCGCCGCGCGTTCGGGCGTGAGCGCCGCTACCCGATCAGCAACGGCTACAAGAGCTGAGGACCGCTCGCCGGGCATGGCCCGGCACTACCAATGTTCGATGGATCCATCGGGGTAGTGCTGGCCGGCAGCCGGGTGTGCCGCCCATCCACGCATGGCGTGGATCTACCGGTCTTCGTTGAGCAGCTGCTCCAGGCCGGCGGTTTCGGCGGCCTCGTCAAATTGGCTGTCCCCCAGCCGCGCGCGCACGAATGCCAGGCCATCGGCCGCCGCTGCGTCCAGCGTGCCGCGATGGTCGACCGGGTATCGGCGGAATGCCACGGGTTCACCGCGCAGGGCCAGGCCGACGGCATACAGCAGGGTGGTGAGATAGGGCACGTCGCGGTCCTCGCTGCCGTGGCCCAGCATCAACGGCTGGCTGAAGCCCCGCCGTGGCACGCCCAGATAGTCATGCAGCAGCGCCCAGATGCCCGGCACCGTGGTCAGCGGTGCGCTGAACATTTCTCCCGTGTTCGCCCCTTCCAGGGTGGCCGCCAGCGGGCCCAGGCACTGCTGGCGCGCCAGCGCGACCCGTGCATGGCCTTCATCGCTGAGTACGCGTGCGATACGCGGCTCCACCTGCAGCAGGCCATCGAGCAGGTAGGCGTGATAGGCATTGAGCGCGCCCGGATTCGGCGTGCGGTTGTCCGGCTTCATCACCAGCGCGGTCAGTTCGACGGCCGTGGGTGTGCCGGTGGTGAAGCTGCCGCGGTACTGCAGCGAGGGCCCATAGGACGGTGCCAGGTGGCCGGCAGTGAGTGCGGCAGCGCCGCCCTGCGAATGGCCCACCGATACCCAGCGCGGTGACAGCGTGGCGTTGCCGAGGAAGTGGCGGCTGGCCTTGATGAGATCGATGGCGTTGCGCGCGGAGGTACGCACGTGCAGGTAGGCGTGGTCACCGGGGCCACCCAGGCCGTGGTAATCGGCGGCGAGAACGGCATGGCCCTGTGCCAGGAACTGGTCGAGGAAGCGGCCATCGCGCTCGGGCTGATAGGGGCCGGATACCGAAGGCGCGCAGTGGTCGGCGATGCCCTGGGTGCCGTGCGCCCAGGACACGACCGGCCAACCACCTGCCGGCGCAGGTCCGGCGGGCAGGTAGACCAGCCCGGTTGCCTCGACCAGGCGACCGTGATGATCGGGGGTGCGGTAGGCCAGCTTGTAGGCCTGGGCGGCCTTGGAGGGCACCCAGCTGGCGCGGTAGGGCGCGGCCGAGAGCAGGTCACCCGGCTCGGCCGCCAGCGCGACAAGGGGACTGGCGGCCAGCGCGAGCAGGGCAGTGACCAGCAGGGTCGGGCGCGGTCGGAACCGCAGGGACGATGAGGACATGTGGCGCTCCATGCAGGCCGGGATGACCTTTGCGCCGCATTCTGGGAGCTGTCCTCCGCGCCGACTGCGATGGAAGTCGCAGTGATCGCCGGTTCGTAGCATTCCTAGCGGTGACGCCAGGCAAAAAAAAGGCCCCGTGCGGGGGCCTTTTTCTTACTTCTTTTCCAGTCGCGCGTTGCGCTGGCCGGTGGCGGCGGACTTTTCGCCGGCAAACGGGTTCAGCTTGCGGATCATCCACGGGTACTTCGGCCACTTGCCTTCCAGCCACGGGTGGTCCGGCTGGTTCAGCTGCAGGACGCGGCGGGCGTCGTCGGCCAGGGTCTTGTTGCCCAGGTGGGTGTAGGAGTCGGCCAGCACCGCCACGGCGTCGTTCTGGAACGCGCTCTGCGGATAGGTTTCCAACAGGTAGTTGGCGCGCCCGGCGGCCGAGACCCAGGCGCCACGGCGCATGTAGTACAGGGCGTTGTCGAGCTCGTGCTGGGCGAATACGTCACGCAGCACCAGCATGCGCTGGCGCGCATCGGCGGCGTAGCGGCTGTTGGGATAGCGGTCGACCACGATGTTGAAGTCTGAATAGGCCTGATGCGGCGTCGACAGATCGCGGCGGCTGGCGTCCAGGGACCATACGCGGCGTAGGAAAACCGTATTGCGGTTGGAGTTGGCCAGGCCGCGCAGGTAATACAGATAGGCGATGTTGCGATGGGTCGGGTAGGTGCGGATGAAGCGGTCGATGCTGGACACCGCGTCATCATGCTTGCCGGCCTTGTACTGGGCATAGGCCGATTCGATCATCGCCTGCTCGGTGTACGGGCCGTAGGGATACTGTGCCACCAGGCGACGGAAGCTGGCTTCGGCGCCGCTCCAGTTGCCGCCTTGCATCAGCTTGTGGCTCTTTTCGTAGAGCTGTTCGACCGGGGTGCCTTCATCAGGGCGGTCGCCCTTGGTGCCGCGGTTGCAGCCTGTGGCGACGATGACCAGCACCAGCAGGAGGGCGGTCAGGCGGACGGGCGCGGAGAGCAGGACGGAGCGTCGGATCATGGGGTCAATGCGGGACGCGGCTGGAATACGAAGGGTCGATGATAGCCTAGTGTCCTGTCCAGCGACTGAAACCGGCTCGCCGGGACCCCAAAATTTCAAAGATGCCCCCCTGCCATGTCTGAACAACCCTCCGAATCGGCCCGCCAGGCCGTTGTCCCCGACACCTCCGCCGGCCGCCGTTTCGACGCGGTCGTGGCCGAGCTGTTCCCCGAATATTCCCGTTCCCGCCTGACCGAGTGGATCAAGGCCGGCGACGTCCTGCTGGACGGTGCGCAGGCACGCCCGCGCGACGCGCTGCGCGGCGGCGAGGTGGTCACCCTGCAGGTGGTGCTGGAAACCCAGACCAGCGCCGAGCCGGAAGACATCCCGCTGGACGTGCTGTTCGAGGACGAGCACCTGCTGGTGATCAACAAGCCGGTCGGCCTGGTCGTGCACCCCGGTGCCGGCAACCACAGCGGCACCCTGGTCAATGCCCTGCTGTACCGCGACCCGTCGGTGGCGGTGCTGCCGCGCGCGGGCATCGTGCATCGCCTGGACAAGGACACCAGCGGCGTGATGGTCGTGGCCCGCACGCTGGAAGCGCAGACCGCACTGGTCGAGCAGCTGGCCGCCCGTGACGTGCACCGCCAGTACCTGGCCGTGGTGATGGGGGCGCTGGTGGCCGGTGGTACCGCAGATGCGCCGATCGACCGTCACCCGCGCGACCGCCTGAAGATGGGCGTGCGCGAGGATGGCAAGGAAGCGGTGACCCATTACCGCCTGCGCGAGCGCTTCCGCGCGCATACCGCGCTGGAATGCCGCCTGGAAACCGGGCGTACCCACCAGATCCGCGTGCACATGGCGCACCTGCGCCATCCGATCGTGGGCGATCAGCTGTACGGCGGTGCGCTGAAGCTGCCCAAGGGGGCCAGCGACGAGCTGGTCGCCGCGCTGCGCGGCTTCAAGCGCCAGGCCCTGCATGCAGAGACCCTGGAGTTCGTGCATCCGATCAGTGGTGAGCCGGTGCGCAACACCGCGCCGGCGCCGGCCGACATGCTGCATCTGATGAAGGTGCTGCGCGAAGACAGCGCGGCCTTCGCCGAACGCGAGCGGGACCGCTGGTAATGACTACCGCGCTGCCGCTGCTGCAGGCTGATTGGCCGGCGCCCCCGGGCGTGCATGCACTGACCACGCGCCGGCATGGCGCGGGTATCTCGCCAGCGCCCTTCGCCCAGTTCAACCTGGGCAACCGGCACGCGGCCGACGGTGACACCCCGGCCAACGTCGAGCACAACCGGCAGCTGCTGCAGCAGGGCCTGGCACTGCCATCGGCGCCGCATTGGCTGCGCCAGGTGCACAGCAGCACCGTGCTGCGTTTCGGCGCGCCGCCGGTGGAGGGCGCCAGCGAACCGGTGGCCGATGCCGCGGTGACCTCGGTGCCCGGCGTTGTGCTGGCGATCCTCACCGCGGACTGCCTGCCGGTGGTGTTCGCCGCTGTCGATGGCAGCGAGGTGGGCGCCGCCCATGCCGGTTGGCGTGGCCTGGCCGACGGCATGCTGGAGGCCACCGTGGCCGCCATGCAGACGCCACCGGCGCAGCTGCGCGCGTGGCTGGGCCCGGCAGCGGGACCGGCCGACTACGAGATCGGCGAAGAGGTGTACCACGCCTTCGTCGGCCACGACGCGGCCGCTGCGGCGGCCTTCGTGGCGACCCGCCCCGGTCACTGGAAAGTGGATCTGTTCGCGCTGGCGCGACAGCGCCTGCAGGCCGCGGGCATGGCGCTGGGCAACATCCACGGCGGCACGATCTCGACCATGGCCGATGCGGATCTGTACTCGCACCGTCGCGACCGCCGCACCGGCCGGATGGCGACGCTGGTGTGGATGGACTGATGCGGGGGGATCGCGCTGCGGGGGCAGAACCTGGCGGCGTGATCGTCTTCGATGGCGTCTGCGCGTTGTGCAGCCGCTGGGTGCGTTTCCTGCTGCGGTTCGACCGGCAGGAACGCTTTCGCTTCGCGGCGATGCAGGGCGCGCAGGGCAGCGCGATGTTGCGCGCGCACGGCCTGGACGCGCACGACCCGACCTCGTTCCTGCTGTTGGACGGGCAGGGCGCGTGGACCGATACCGATGCGATCCTGCGCGTTCTGGGAGCACTGGGTGGTGGCTGGCGCCTGGCGGCCGTACTGCGCGTGCTGCCACGCCGCTGGCGCGATGGCGCCTACCGCGTATTGGCACGCAACCGCTATCGCTGGTTCGGGCGCCATGACGCCTGCTTCCTGCCCACCCCGGAACAAGCCGCGCGGTTCCTCGATTAGGCGCCGCCGGGCGTGGCCCGGCGCTACCCCGTGCCCGGATCAATGTAGCGCCGGGCCATGCACGGCGTGGGCGGTCAACCTTCCAGGGCTTCGAGGTAGCTGCGGCGCCAGTGGTTGATGTCGTAGGTGCGCAGGTGTTCCATCATCGCGTGCCAACGCTCCTTGCGCCGGTGCAGCGACATCGTCGCCGCAGTGGCGATGGCATCGGCCACGCCGTCCAGATCGTGCGGGTTGACCAGCAGCGCCTGCTTCATTTCATCGGCGGCGCCGGCCAGCAGGGACAGCACCAGCACGCCGGGATCTTCCGGATCCTGCGAGGCCACGTATTCCTTGGCCACCAGGTTCATGCCATCGCGCAGCGGGGTGACCAGGCCGACAGCGGCGGCACGGTAGAAGCCGGTCAGCGTGGCGTGGGTGAAGTTCTGGTTGACGTAGCGCAGCGGTGTCCAATCCGGCTCGGCATGGCCACCGTTGATGTGGCCGGCGATCTGCTCCAGCTGGCTGCGCAGTTGCCGGTACTCGGTGACATCGCCGCGCGAGACCGGTGCGATCTGCAGATAGGTGAGCGAGCCACGCTGGTCGGGATGGCGCTGCAGGTAGCGTTCGAAGCCGAGGAACCGCTCGGGCAGGCCCTTGGAATAATCCAGGCGATCCACGCCGATGGCGAGCTGGCGGTCGCGCAGGCTGCTGCGCAGGTTCTTCACGGCCGACTTGCTGGCTGCGGTGCTGGCCTGGCGGGCGATCAACTCGGTGTCGATGCCGATCGGGAACGCCGCGGCACGGAAGTGACGGCCGCCGGGCGCTTCGAGCTTGCCGTTTTCCAGTACCCGGCCACCGCCGAACAGGCGCAGGTAGGTCTGGAAGCGATCGGCATCGCGCTGGGTCTGGAAGCCGACCAGATCATAGGCATACAGCGCCGAGAACAGCCGCAGATGATCGGGCATCGCCTGCAGCAGGTCCGCCGAGGGCATCGGGATGTGCAGGAAGAAGCCGATGCGGCAGCCGATGCCGCGCTCGCGCAGCATCGCGCCGAGCGGAATCAGGTGATAGTCGTGGATCCAGACGATGTCGTCTTCGCGCAGCAGCGGCGCCAGCTTGTCGGCGAACAGTGCATTGACCCTGTGGTAGGTCTCGCGGGTGCCGCGGTCGTAGTCGACCAGGTCCAGGCGGAAGTGCAGCAGTGGCCACAGCGTGCGGTTGGCGAAGCCGTTGTAGTAGCCGTCCACATCGCGCTTGGCCAGGTCCATGGTGACGTACTGGATGTCACCGTCACGTTGTTCGTGCAGCGTGCCACTGGCCTCGCGCACGCTCTTGCCACTCCAGCCGAACCACAAGCCGCCGCGTTCCTTCAGTGCCGCCAGCAGGCCCACGGCAAGGCCACCGGCACGGTTCTCGCCCGGGACGGCAACGCGGTTGGAAACAACGACAAGACGGCTCATGAGGCCTCCTGCCAGGACCGCGACAGGCGCATCGCCGCCGTGATCAGGCCGACATGCGAGTAGGTCTGCGGGAAGTTGCCCCAGGCTTCGCCACCGTCGAACGCCAGGTCCTCCGACAACAGGCCCAGATGGTTGCGTTGCTGCAGCAGCGCCTCGAACATATCGCGCGCTTCATCCATGCGGCCGATCGCAGCGAGTGCATCGATGTACCAGAACGTGCAGATGGTGAAGCTGGTTTCCGGTTCGCCGAAATCATCCGGGGCGATATAGCGGTACAGCGCGTTGCCGTGCTTGAGGTCGCGGCCGATGGCGTCGACGGTGGCGACGAAGCGTGCGTCGTTGGCGTCGATGAAGCCGATGTCCGCCAGCAGCAGCAACGAGGCATCCAGGCGGTGGCCATCGAAGGTATCGGTGAAGTGGCCGAGCTCCTCGCTCCAGGCTTTTTCCATGATGCGTGCGTGGATGGTATCGGCACGCTCGCGCCAGTACTGCGCGCGGTCATCACGCTTCAGGCGCACAGCGATCTTGCACAGGCGATCGCACGCCGCCCAGCACATCGCGCTGGTGTAGGTATGCACTTCGGTGCGGCCGCGGAATTCCCACAGGCCGGCATCGGGCACGTCGTGCAGTGCGAACGCCTGTTCACCCAGCGGTTCGAGCCGGGCAAAGGTGTGGCTGTCACCGGGGTCCTGCAGGCGACGGTCGAAGAACAGCTGGGTGGAGGCCAGCACCACGCTGCCGTATACATCGTGCTGGCGCTGTACCCAGGCCAGGTTGCCGCGCCGCACCGGGCCCATGCCGCGGTAGCCGGACAGGCTGGGCACTTCGTCCTCGTCCAGCTTGGCTTCGAAGCCGATGCCGTACAGCGGCTGCAGGGTGCCGTCGGTGGTGGCCAGGTTGAAGATGTAGCCGAGGAACTGCTCCATCGTGCGGGTGGCGCCCAGACGGTTCAACGCGCGCACCACGAAGGCGGCATCGCGCAGCCAGCAGTAGCGGTAGTCCCAGTTGCGCACGCTGCCGGGCGCTTCCGGGATCGAGGTGGTCATCGCCGCGATGATCGCGCCGCTGTCCTCGTACTGGCAGAGTTTGAGGGTGATCGCACTGCGGATCACCGCGTCCTGCCATTCCAACGGGATGGACAGGTACCGCACCCATTCGCGCCAGTAGTCGCGGGTGCGCTGGAACGCTTCCTGCACGTAGCCGCTGATGGAGCGGTTGAGCGATTCATCCACACCCAGGATCAGGTGGATGGGATGGTTGAGCACGAACGGCAGGCCATCACGCACGAAGCGCACAGGAACGTCGGTAGTCAGGCGCAGCACATGCTCGGGCAGGATCCAGCGCACGTGGTTGCTGCCCCAGGTGGACTCGGGCACGCGTGCGCCCCAGTCGGCCAGTGGCCGCGCACGGATCACGATGCGCGGGCTGCCGGACAACGGGCGCACCTGGCGGATCAGGCTGACCGGCCGGTAGAAACGATCGTTCTGGCGCCAGCGCGGGGCGAAATCGAGGATTTCCAGCGCGCCGCCATGTGCATCGCGCAGCACGGTGCGCAGGATCGCGGTGTTGGTCAGGTATTCCTGTTCGCTGCCGGCGAAATCCTCCAGTTCGATGGCGAAGTCGCCGCCGGTCTGCTGGTTGGGGCTGAGCAGGGCACAGAAGGTCGGGTCGCCGTCGAAGGTCGGCAGGCAACTCCAGACAACACGGGCGTGCTTGTCGATAAGGGCGCCGAAGCTGCCGTTGCCGACCACGCCCAGATCAAGATCGGGTTGGGTCATCACGCGGTACATCTCGGTTGCGGCCGTGGGGGCCGGGGTCAATACGCATTCTCACGCAGCCAGGCGTGCACGCTGCGTATGTCGGGCAGCGCGAACACCGCTGCACTGGGTTCACGTTCGCCGATAAGCACGCTCCAGCCATGCAGGCCATTGGCCGCATCGAAGCCGAATTCATCGGTCAGGTCATCGCCGAGGAACACCGGCAGACGCCCACGGAACGGCAGGTACTGCATCAGCCGACGTACGGCTCGGCCTTTGTTGGTAGCCACCGGGACGAATTCGATGACATGGTCGCCCGGCTGCAGGCGATAGCTGGCACGGCCGCGAACATGGCGGTCGGCGAAGGCGCGCACATCGTTGGCTGCATGCGGCGCGCCACGCCAGTGCAGGGCCAGGCCTACGCCCTTGTTCTCGACCAGTACGCCGGGGTGGCCATGGGCGAAACGCATGGCTTGTTGATGAAGCGCATGCAGCCAGTCGGCGGTGTCGTCAGCATGCTCATCGCGTATCACGTGCCCGTCCTGCGCACGCAGTTCGTGGCCATGCAGGCCCGCAGCGGGAAGCTTGAGCGGCGCGAACAACTGGTCCAGCTGTTCAAGCGGGCGACCACTGACCAGTGCCACGGCACCTTCCAGCCGATCGCTGATGCGGCCGATGGCTTCACGCACATCGGGGAGAAGCTGCACGGCGTCGGGGCGTGCAGCGAATTCGATCAAGGTGCCATCCACATCGAGGAACAACGCGCAGGCGTCGTCCAGCAATGGAGGTGGCGGACGCAGGGGGAGCGGTTCAGCCATGGCGACCACCATGCCAGCGGCGGCGTGTACGCGGGGTCGAGGGCAGGCTACGGTTGGTGCGGACCAACGGTCCGCACCCACCCACAGTGATCCATCGCGTCCCGGTGGGTGCCGACCGTTGGTCGGCACGTTGTTCGCAGCAATCAGAACGTGTAGCGCACGCGACCGTAGTAGTACGCACCGTTGCTGCCGATCGGCGACAGCACGTCGTAGGGCAGGTTGCCGAAGTAGTGGATGTCCTCGTTGGAGCGATCCGGGTAGTTGTCGGTCAGGTTCTGCCCACCGATGGCCACGCTCCACTGCGGGGTGATGCGGTATTCCACTTCCGCATCCAGCTGCCACTCGGCCTGGTAGGTCTGGCGCGGAATGTAGCCATCACCGAAGTTGAATACGCGGGTGGCGCTGCCGTAGCGGTTCACCCGGCTGCTCAGCGACCAGCGGTCGTTGCTCCAAGCGGCTGAGAAACTGCCACGGGTACGCGGGGTGGCGTCGGTCAGCGTATTGGTCTCTTCGATGCCGAACAGCACGTAGTCCGGGTCCAGCGCCTGCAGCTGCGCGGGCGTGGCCAGCACGTTCTTCAGCGTGGTCCTGGTGTAGGCGTAGGTGCCGGTCAACAGCAGCTGGCCATCGCCCAGCGACTGCCGCCAGTTGCTCACCAGCTCGGCGCCGCGGGTGCGCGTGTCGGCGGCGTTGACGAAGAAGCTGGCGCTCTGCAGGCCGCCGACGCCGTAGTTGGTGGCCACGTAATCGGTCAGCGCATCGCCGGTGATGCTCTCGGACAGCGCGATGCGGTCGTCGATGTCGATCTGGAAGAAGTCCAGCGACAGGTCGAAGTGCTCGCCGATGCGGCTGGTGAAGCCGAGCGAGGTGTTCAGCGACTTCTCCGGCTTCAGGTCCTGCGAACCCAGGCCACGGGCGATGGGGTTGTTGACCGAGAGCAGGCGGCCCTGCACCAGCTGGCCGCCGGCGTTGTAACCGGTGGAGGTGGATTCGTAGCCGATCTGCGCCAGTGACGGTGCGCGGAAATTGTTGGAGATCGCGCCGCGCAGGGCGAATGCCGGGGTGAACTCGTAGCGCAGTCCGAGCTTGCCGGTCAGTTCGCCGCCGAAGTCATCGCTGTGCTCGTAGCGCGCGGTCAGGTCGGTGGAGAATTTTTCGCCGAACTGGCTGGACAGGCTGGCGTAGGCACTGGCCACATCGCGTGACAGGGTCGCCGCATCCTGCGGAGTCAGGCCACCGCCTGCCTGCGAGCCGGTCGGGCGATCGGTGTAAGGGCCGGCGGCGTAGCTGGCCGGGTCGCCTGGACGGGTCTGGTAGCGCTCGTGGCGGGCTTCGGCGCCCAGGCCCAGGGTGTGGCTGATGCTGTCGCTCTGCGAGAACACGCGGCTCAGGTCGACGTTGCCCACAGTCTGCGCGTACTCGTAGTCCGCGGTCTTGAAGCGGGTCGGGCTGGTCGGGCCCAGCGAGGCATTCAGCGAATCGCGCAGACGATAGGTGAAGTCGTTCTGGCCATAATCCAGGCTGCCGTCATAACTCCATTCACCCCACTGCCCACGGATACCGGCCACCGCCTGCACGTCGCGGTTCTCGCCTTCGGAGATCGGCCGGTAGCCATTGGGGTAGACCTCCTTCCAATTGGCATCGCCATCGGGATAGCGGAAGTAGTTCGCGCCTTCGGTATCACGCTGGTTGAAGGTACCGAACGCATAGAACGTCGCGGTCCTGCCCACCGGAATCTCGGTGTTCAGCCACAGATTGATGTCCTTGCTGGCGCCATCGCCGAGCACGTAGTTGCGCTTGCCCTGCAGGGCAAGATTGGCCTCGGTCTGGTCCCACGGCGGAATCTGGTCGAAGCCGGCGCGGTTGGTGCCGTTGCGCTTCTTGTATTCCAGGCCGACACGCAGGAAGCCGCCGTCTTCGCCCAGCGAGGTGCCGACCTTGGCACTGAGGTTGCCCGTCTGGCCGTCGGTGAGGGTGCGGCCGATCGGCTTGAGGTCGGTGTGGTTGGCGCCGTAGCTGGCTTCGATCTCGCCGCCGTCGCCGCCGTTGTCGAGGATCACGTTGATCACGCCGGCCACGGCATCGGAGCCATACAGCGCACCGGCGCCATCGCGCAGTACTTCGATGCGCTTGATGGCGCTGACCGGGATTGCGTTGAAGTCGACCGGGGTGGTGCCCTTGCCGATCTTGCTGTCGGTGTTGACCAGCGCGGTGTGGTGGCGGCGCTTGCCGTTGACCAGCACCAGCACCTGGTCCGGCGACAGCCCGCGCAGCTGCGCGGCGCGCACGTGGTCGGCGCCGCCGGAGTTGGACTGGCGCGGGAAGTTGAACGAGGGCAGCAGGGCCTGCAGGGCGCTGCCCAGCTCGCCATTGACCACGCCGGCCTTGCGGATGTCCTCGGCGGTCAGCACGTCCACCGGCGAGGTGGATTCAAGCACGGTGCGGTCGGCGGCGCGGGTGCCGGTGACGATCACCGTGTCTAGGTTGGTGGCGGCGTCCTGGGCCGAAGCCAGGGCGGGGGACAGGGCGAGCGCGATGGCGAGGCCGAGCGGCGACGCGGACAGGCGGGGGGACATGCGGACTCCAGCAGCAACGACGTGGGGAAGGGGCAGGCAGATAGTTTCACTTACATCCATCCGGATGAAGCGATATATTATCTTGGCGTGAGGAGGCGGTGCGATGCAAGTCCCGGCTCCCATCGCATCACTTCATGCCCTGCCGGCATGAGGGCATTGGTTGCAGCCGCAACCGAGGCGCAGGTGTACCCTCCGTGCCCCTTCGTCGTGCTTTTTTCCCTTCCCGGAGTGCTGTTCCCGATGAAACACCTTGGCCTTGTCTTCGCCGTGCTGCTGGCCACCAGTGGCTGCGCCAGCCTGTCCTCCAAGGCGCCCAGCGCCTATGCCACCACCGCCGACCTGCAGGGCGACGCCGCGCGTCCGTCCAGCGGCCACGGCTGGGTGCGCAGCGAGCTTTATTTCGGCGTGGGCGAAGAGCAGGGCGCCGGTGACCGCCCGCAGGCCGACACCATCAGCGATGCGCAGTGGCGCGCGTTCCTGGACAAGGAAGTGACGCCGCGCTTCCCGGACGGCCTGACCGTGTTCGATGCCTACGGCCAGTGGCTGTTCCGTGGCGATGCCGCCCCGAACCGCCTGCGCACCAAGGTGCTGGTGGTGCTGCACGAGGACAGCCCGCAGCGCCGCGCCGACATCGAAGCGATCCGTCTGGCGTGGAAGCAGCAGACCAGGCACCAGTCGGTACTGTGGTCGCGGCAGGCAGTTGACGTATCGTTCTGACCTGGACGCGCCACTGTGGCGCTGCAGGGAATGACGATGACACCCAGGGATGTGCTGATGACCGTGATGCTGGCCGGTCTGTTGGCGCCGGCGGCACAGGCGCAGGACGAGGACCGGGGCCCGCTGCGGTTTTCGCCGGCAGCGGGCGTGCAGGCGGCGGTAGAGGTACAGGAGGACGGCATGCTGGCCGTCCTCCTGCAGCCGGCAGGGAAGCGGCGGCGCCTGCCTGGCGCGCCGGACGCCGAGGGACATTCGCGCCTGAGCGCAGAGGATCTCGATTTCGACGGGCGTCCCGAGCTGGTTGCGCGCGCGGCGGTGGGCATGGTCAATGAGGCCGTTGCGGTCTATCGCTTCGACGTGGGCAGCGGTGAGTTCCGCGCACTGAAGGCGGTGACCCATGGACACGACCAGTGCGGTGACCTGATGGGCCTTGCCGCCGACGCCGCCACGCGCACGCTGACCGCCAGTTGCCGCAGTGGGCCGATGTGGTACACCGACGTGTATCGCTTCAACGGACCACAGCTCTATCTGTACCGAGGTGAGAGCGTGTTGATGTTGGGCGATACGCTGAACCGTGCGCTGCAGTGGGAAGCGACCGGGAACCAGGGGCCACTGGCGGTGTGGCGCACCTACGATCCCTCCGGCAAGGTGCTGGAAAGCGCCATCGGTGACGGGCTCGGCGCACCAGCAAGCGGTGCGCCGCTGGTGGGACTGATGGCGAGCGTGCTGCCTGCGCGCCTGTTCCTGTTCGATCATCCCGGTGCGTCCAGCACGCAGCGCTACCTGGTGCAGGGTGATCAGGTGGAAATGCTCGATGAGCAGGATGGTTGGCTGCAGGTGCGCTACCGCAACCCGAAGCGCGGCGCGGTGACGGGGTGGATCAACGTCAACGATTGACGGCAGCCCTGCCCGGAGTTTGCACGACAAGGCGATCGGCCTCTTGCCCACGGGAGCATCACTTCATCGGGACTAGCCTCGGGGTTCCCCCTTGCAAGGCTGTAGTCCCATGAGCAAGCGCGTTGCCGAGATCGTCGTCGATACCCTGCAGCAGGCGGGCGTCCGCCGTTGTTATGGCATCGTCGGCGACACCCTGAACCATGTCACCGACGCACTGCATCGCAGTGAGATCGAGTGGGTGCATGTCCGCCATGAAGAGGTCGCGGCGTTCGCGGCCGGTGCCGATTCATTGATCAGTGGCCAGCTGACCGCCTGCGCGGGTTCGTGCGGTCCTGGCGGTCTGCACTTCATCAACGGCATCTTCGAGAGCAACCGCAACCGCGCGCCGATGGTGCTTATCGCCAGCCAGGTGGTCACCAGCGAACTGGGCATGGAGTTCCCGCAGGAAGTGGATTTCAAGGCGGTGTACGGCAGCTGCACCGTATTCTGCGAGCAGGTGCACAGCCCGGCCCAGGCACGGCGCGTGGTGGCGCTGGCCTGCCAGGCGGCGATCAGCCGCCGCGGTGTGGCGGTGGTGATCCTGCCGGCCGACATCAGCGAAGCGGAAGTGAAGCACGATGTGCCGTTCTCGGTGCATTACACCCAGCCGGTGCTGCGCCCCTCCGAGGCCGAGCTGCAGCACATCGCCGAACTGCTGGGGCAGGGCAAGCGTATCGGCATCTATGCCGGCGCCGGCTGCCAAGGGGCACATGCGCAGCTGCTGGAACTGGCGCGGCGCCTGCAGGCACCGGTGGCGCACACATCGCGTGCGAAGGACTTCGTCGAACCAGACAACCCGTACAACATGGGCATGACCGGAGTCTTCGGCATCGAATCCGGGTTCCACACGTTGATGGAGTGCGACACGCTGCTGCTGCTCGGCGCGGATTTCGCCTGGGGCCAGTTCTATCCGGACAAGGCTACGATCATCCAGGTCGACCGCGATGGAAGCCACCTCGGTCGACGCCATCCGGTGAACCTGGGCGTGGTCGGTGATATCGCACCGACGCTGGACGCGCTGCTGCCGATGCTGCCCCCGCGCGAAGACAGCAGTTTCCTGGACGAATGCATCGAGCACCGCGACAAGGCGCTGAAGAAGCGCGAGCAGGAGGAGCAGCCGGGTGAGGGCGAACTGATCCATCCGCAGCACCTGACCGCGCTGCTGTCGAAGTACGCTACCGACGATGCGCTGTTCACCGCGGATGGTGGCTCGCCGATGGTGTGGGTGCTGCGGCACATCCGGGTGAACGGCCGTCGCCGCACGCTCACCAGCCTGCTGCACGGGACGATGGCCAACGCGATGCCGCAGGCGCTGGGGCTGCAGAAGGCCTTCCCGGGGCGGCAGGTGATTTCGTTGTCCGGCGATGGCGGGTTGGCGATGTTGCTGGGCGACCTGCTGACCGCGGTGCAGGAGAATCTTCCGATCAAGGTGGTGGTGTTCAACAACGGCTCGCTGAATTTCGTCGAGCTGGAGCAGAAGGTGGAGGGGCTGCTGGACAACTACACCGACCTGAAGAATCCGGATTTCGGCCGGTTGGCCGAGGTGATCGGTTTCCACGGCCGCACGGTCACCCGCAGCGAGGACCTGGAAGAAGCGGTGCAGGATTTCCTGGCCCAGCGTGGGCCGGCGCTGCTGGATGTACACACCAGTCGCGCGGAGCTGGTGATGCCGCCGCAGATCGAGGCCAAGCAGGTGGCGGGCACGGCGTTGTATGCGGCCAAGGCAGTGCTGAGTGGTCGCATCGACGACGTGAAGCATCTGCTGGTGGACAACTTCCTGAAGAAGTGAGGGTTGGGTTTTGATGCAGGGCTGCGCCCTGCACCCGCCGAATCAACGTCAACGACAAAAGCGGGGTATCGGTGGGATGGCGGGGTGGGTCCGGTTGCGGGGGACGCTGCAAATACGTCCATGTAAGCTCGGTCGCCGCATCCATGCGGCTCACGCCCCCGCAACCGGACCCACCCCGCCTTCGACAGATTTCCGCGATCTGTTGGGATGGCATGACCTGCTCTTGGTGGGTGTCGACCTTGGTCGACACGGTAAATCCACGCAATGCGTGGATGTCTGTCGGTAGTGCCGGCCGCTGGCCGGCAACCACGCAGATGCCTGAGACCCGGCGCTTGAGAGCGCAGCGACCGGCTTCTGCTTTTGATCTTTTGATTCTCATCCGTGGTTGGCGCCCGCAGGAAACTGTCCGTGGCCGGGCGGGGTGGGCTGCGCAGGACCGTTGGCGCCATGGATGGCGCCATCGAGCCCCCATGGACGGGTTTACGGCGTGTCCTGCGCAGCCCACCCCGCACGACCCACTCCGATAGGCCGCTTTCAGCGACCAGCCACGAGGGGCTCCGCCGTTGGCTGGAACCCATCATTCCACTCGGGAATTGGCGCGCCGGCCCCGCTGGGCCTACCATCGGCGGTCCCCACCCCCACCGCCCCTTCCATGTCCGCTCCCGCTTCCACCGCGCCGCGCCGCTGGTTCGTCGCTGGCGACTTCAATGGCTTCTTCGGCCTGGTCGTCGACAACCTCTCCATCCTCGGCTTCATCGCCATGGCCCTGGTCGGGATGTTCCAGTTCCCCGCCGACGTGGTCTTCGGCCGGATGTTCCCCGGCACTGCCCTGGGCGTGCTGGTCGGCAACCTGCTGTATACCCTGATGGCACGGCGCCTGGCCGCGCGTACCGGGCGCGACGACGTCACCGCCATGCCGCTGGGCCTGGATGCACCGACCAGCATCGGCATGGCACTGCTGGTGCTGGGCCCGGCCTTCCTGGCCTTCAAGCAGCAGGGCCTGGACCCGCATGCCGCCGCCATCGCCACCTGGCAGCTGGGCATGGCCTCGCTGGTCATCATGGGCGTGCTCAAGCTGATCCTGTCCTTCTTCGGTGAAGCGGTGACCCGCGCGCTGCCGCGCGCTGCGCTGCTGGGTTCCATCGCGGGCATTGCACTGGTGCTGATGGGCCTGCTGCCCTTGCTGGAAACCCTGCGCTCGCCGCTGGTGGGCTTCACCACGCTCGGCCTGCTGCTGTACGTGCTGATCGCCAAGGGCAAGCTGCCGCTGCGCGGCCCCGGTGTGCTGCTGGCGTTCGTGTTCGGCACCGTGCTGTATTACGGGCTCGGCCTGGCCGGCCTGGGTGTGCCCGGCTTCCAGATTCCGGCCTGGGTGCCGCCGCAGGTGGTATTGCCGCTGCCGACGCTGGGCTTCATCGAGGGCCTGCCGACCGCGATGACCTACCTGCCGCTGCTGTTGCCGTTCGGCCTGCTGATGGTGGTCGGTGGCATCAACGTATCCGAGAGCGCGCGCGCGGCCGGCGATGACTACCGCACCCGCGACATCCTGCTGGTGGAGGCGGTGGCCACGCTGGTGGCCGGCGTCTGCGGTGGCGTTGCGCAGACCACCCCGTACATCGGCCAGCCGGCCTACAAGCACATGGGCGCGCGCAGCGGCTACACGCTGCTGACCGGCCTGTTCGTCGGCATCGGCGGCATGCTCGGCATCATTTCCGGGCTGGTGCAGTGGCTGCCGCTGGCGGTACTGGCGCCGATCATCGTGTACGTGTCGATCGACATCACCACCCAGGCGTTCCAGGCCACCCCGCGCCAGCATGCCGGTGCGATGGTGCTGGGCTTCCTGCCGTCGGCGGCCTACCTGCTGGCGATCAAGGCGCCGGGCTGGATTCCGGCCGAGCAGATGGGCGCGCTGCTGACCCACGTCGATGGCCATGGCCTGCCGGAGCTGGCGGTGATCTTCGCGCTGGGCAACGGCTTCATCATCACCTCGATGCTGTGGATTGCCACCGTCGCGGCGATGGTCGATGGCCGTCTGCGTCGCGCCTGCGGCTTCCTGCTGGTGGCGGCGGTGCTCACCCTGTTCGGCCTGATCCATTCGGTGGATCCGCGCGGCGGCATCTACCTGCCGTGGGATCTGCAAGGCCTGGCCCGCGTCATCAGCTGGCAGTTCGCCGGCGCATACGTGGCGTTGGCCATCCTGCTGGGGCTGCTGTCGCTGCAGAAGCAGGCGGTGAAGCCGCTGGCTGGGAACGACTGATCACGGGTGGTGCCGGCCTGGCCGGCACCCTCAGAGGCTCCGGTTGGATCGTGCAGTTGCCGGGCAGCGGCCGGCACTACCGATCTGAATCCAGTTCCGGGTAATGCCGGAAGATGCCGTTGGTGTTGAAGGGCAGCCGCCGCTCCGAAGCGAGATAGGCGGCGATGCCGGGCCGTTGTTGCACCCGGTCCTTCAGCGCGCGCAGCAGTGGCAACGTCGGCCACAGCGCCTGCATGCGGCGTGGAAACATATAGTCCAGCCCGCTCAGCAACTGGAACAGCGACAGGTCCACGTAGGAGTGTTCGCGCAGCGGGTGGCGACCGCCATTGGCCTTCAGCACCTGCTCGAAGTAGCCGAGGAATTTCGGCAGGCGCTCATCGCGCAGCGCTGCCGCGCGCGCCCTGGCCTCGGTCTTCTGGTCTTCGTAGTACTTCGACGCGGCGATCGGATGGTGGGTGTCGTGCACTTCGGCCACCAGATCGGCGATGGTCAGCTGCAACTGCAGCGCCTGCATGCGCCGCGAGGCGGCCTGCGGAACCAGGTCCAGCGTCGGGCCGAGGAAATCGAGAATGGCCGCGACCTGTGCGATGACCTGTCGCCCCGCCTTCAGGAACGGTGGCGCGAAAGGCTGCGCACCTTCGCTGTGGCCGTCGAGGAACGGCTGCATCACGGCGTCGCCGTGCACGCGCGCCATGTCCACGTAGTCGGCGCCGGCATCTTCCAGCGCCAGCCGCACGAATTCGCCACGGCCCTGGATGCCGGTCCAGTAGTACAGCGCGTACTGCATGAAGGCTTCTCCACCCAACAGGAACAGCAGGGTCGCGCGTACCGCGCAAAGCAGGCGTGAACCACAACGGCAGCGGAATGGCTGGGGAACCCCGCCGAATCAGGGCAGTCACACCTTGTCCATGCAGCTGAAAAGCGAGGTTCTGCATCATGCAGAGTGGAAAAGCGGTCTGGCCCTGGGTTCTGGGCGTGGTGGTGGTGGGTGGCGCGGGCACGTGGTTGTTCCGCGACCAGTTGCAGCACCTGGCAGATAGCGTAGCGGTGCCGGAGCAATCCGCACCGACCTCGGCAGTCGCCGTACCGAAGCCTGCTGCTACGCAGGAACCCGCGCCCTCTCCGATCAAGCATCCGCTGGATTCCGAGGCCGCCGCCGACCCGGCACTGCCGTCACTGGCCGACAGCGATGCCGCCGCCTGGAGCGCATTGAGCGAACTGTTCAAGGGCGAGGGCGCGTTGACCGCGCTGCTGCGTGATCACCTGATCCAGCGCCTGGTCACCCAGGTGGACAACCTGGACAAGGCCAGTGTGCCGCCTACCGCGCTGGCCTTCCGGCCGCTACCGGGCAGCCTGCAGGTTGAGCCGGGCGAGGGCGGCGAACGCATCGCTGCGGCCAATGCGGCGCGCTATGCGCCCTATGTGCAGGCCTTCACTGCGCTCGACCCCGCGGCGGCGGCCCACGCGTACAAGCGCTTCTATCCATTGATCCAGCAGGCGTATGTCGATCTGGGCCGTCCTGACGGGTATTTCAATGATCGCCTGGTAACGGTGATCGACCACCTGCTGGACACCCCGGAGCTGGCCCAGGCGCCACTGCTACTGCGCGATGAGCGCGGCCGCTACCGTTTCGCCGATGCCACCCTGCAGTCGCGCTCGATCGGGCAGAAGGCCTTGCTGCGCATGGACGTGGCGCAGGCGCGGGCGGTCAAGCAGCAGCTGCGGGCGATCCGGGCCGCGATCACCCATTGAGCCCTCCAGCGTGCGGATCTGATCCGGATCAACGCGCCGACAACACCGCTTCCGGCGTGCTGGCCATAGGCTGACTGGCCTTCGAATGCAGTCGCAGCCACCCTTGAAACGGGGTGGGGCAACCGCATCTTTCCAGCATCGCCGGCGCGGGCCGGCCAAGATGACCGATGAGGTTTCGCAATGCGGATGGACAAGCTCACCTCGCGTTTCCAGCAGGCGCTGGCAGACGCGCAGTCGCTGGCAGTAGGCCGCGACAACAGCATCATCGAACCGGTGCACGTGTTCAGTGCCCTGCTGGACCAGCAGGGTGGCAGCACCCGGCCGTTGCTGGCCCAGGCCGGCGTCAACGTGCCGGTGCTGCGCGAACGCCTGGACGAGGCGCTTGAAGCGCTGCCGAAGGTGTCCGGCCAGGCCGGCAACCTGTCCATCGGCAACGACCTCAACCGCCTGCTCAACCACACCGACAAGCTGGCCCAGCAGAACGGTGATGCCTTCATCGCCAGCGAGTGGTTCGTGCTGGCCGCGCTGGAAGACGGCGGCACGCTGGGCATGGCCATGCGCGCTGCCGGTGCCGACAAGGCCCGCCTGCAGACCGCCATCGACAAGCTGCGTGGCGGCGAGAACGTGCAGTCGGAGAACGCCGAAGAGCAGCGGCAGGCGTTGGAGAAATACACCATCGACCTGACCGCACGCGCCGAGAGCGGCAAGCTCGACCCGGTGATCGGTCGCGACGAAGAAATCCGCCGCACCATCCAGGTGCTGCAGCGCCGCACCAAGAACAACCCGGTGCTGATCGGCGAACCCGGCGTGGGCAAGACCGCGATCGTCGAAGGCCTGGCCCAGCGCATCATCAATGACGAAGTGCCTGAAGGCCTGCGCGGCAAGCGCGTGCTGTCGCTGGACATGGGCGCGCTGATCGCTGGCGCGAAGTTCCGCGGTGAATTCGAAGAACGCCTGAAAGGCGTGCTCAACGACCTGGCCAAGAGCGAAGGGCAGATCATCCTGTTCATCGACGAGCTGCACACCATGGTTGGCGCGGGCAAGGCCGACGGTGCGATGGATGCCGGCAACATGCTCAAGCCGGCACTGGCGCGCGGTGAACTGCATTGCGTCGGTGCGACCACGCTGGACGAGTACCGCAAGTACATCGAGAAGGATGCCGCGCTGGAGCGCCGCTTCCAGAAGGTCTTCGTGGGCGAGCCGACGGTGGAGGACACCATCGCGATCCTGCGCGGCCTGAAGGAAAAGTACGCGGTGCACCACGGGGTGGAGATCACCGACCCGGCCATCGTCGCTGCGGCCACCCTGTCCAACCGCTACATCACCGACCGCCAGCTGCCGGACAAGGCCATCGACCTGATGGACGAGGCCGCTTCACGGCTGCGCATGGAGATCGATTCCAAGCCAGAGGAACTGGACCGGCTGGAACGTCGCCTGATCCAGCTGAAGATCCAGCGCGAGATGCTGAAGAAGGAAAAGGACGACGCTTCGCGGCAGCGCCTGGCCGATCTGGAAAGCGATATCGATGCGCTGGAGCGCGAGTTCTCCGATCTCAACGAAGTCTGGAAGTCGGAGAAGGCCGCGCTGCAGGGCACGACCAAGATCAAGGAACAGGTCGAGCAGGCCAAGGTTGAACTGGAGTCGGCCCAGCGCCGGCAGGATTTCGCGCGCATGAGCGAGATCCAGTATGGCGTGCTGCCGCAGCTGGAAAAGCAGCTGGCTGCCGCCCAGGAAGTGGAGAACCACGACTTCAAACTGGTGCAGGACCGTGTCACCGACGAGGAGATCGCCGAGGTCGTCTCGCGCTGGACCGGCATCCCGGTCAACAAGATGCTCGAAGGCGAGCGTGACAAGCTGCTGCGCATGGAAGAGGTGCTGCACAACCGCGTGGTCGGACAGGAAGAGGCGATCAAGGTGGTGTCCGACGCAGTGCGTCGTTCGCGCGCTGGCTTGTCCGATCCGAATCGACCGGGGGGATCGTTCCTGTTCCTGGGCCCGACCGGCGTGGGCAAGACCGAACTGTGCAAGTCGCTGGCCGAGTTCCTGTTCGACAGCGCCGACGCGATGATCCGCATCGACATGAGCGAGTTCATGGAGAAGCACAGCGTCGCACGCCTGATCGGTGCGCCCCCCGGCTACGTGGGCTATGAGGAAGGCGGTTACCTCACCGAGGCTGTGCGCCGTCGCCCGTATTCGCTGATCCTGCTGGACGAGGTGGAAAAGGCGCATCCGGATGTGTTCAACATCCTGCTGCAGGTACTGGACGACGGTCGCCTGACCGATGGCCAGGGCCGCACGGTGGACTTCCGCAACACCGTCATCGTGATGACCTCCAACCTGGGCTCGCACCAGATCCAGGACATGAGTGGCGATGGCACGCCGGAGGCCTACACGCAGATGAAGGCGGCGGTGATGGGCGTGGTGCAGGCGCACTTCCGTCCGGAGTTCATCAACCGGTTGGATGACATCGTGGTGTTCCATCCGCTGGACAAGCAGCAGATCAAGCAGATCGCGCGCATCCAGATGCGTGGCCTGGAAAAGCGCCTGGCCGAGCGTGGCCTGAAGCTGGTGGTGTCCGATGCAGCGTTCGACCTGCTCGGCAACGTCGGCTTCGATCCGGTCTACGGTGCGCGTCCGCTGAAGCGTGCGATCCAGGCACAGCTGGAAAACCCGCTGGCGCAGAAGATCCTGTCCGGTGCGTTCGTCAACGGCGATACCATCGAAGTGGGCAACGACGGCGGCCACCTGGTGTTCGCCAAGGCCTGATGCGTGCCACGGGGCGCTGCATGATCGCAGCGCCCCGTCTCTTTGCCAGCGCGAACGTCGGTGTCCGGCGCTCGCCGGCAATGCTCAGAACCGGTGCGTATACCCGGTCATCAACCCGAACTGGTTGGCCTTCTGCACGATCGGGCTGTCGGCGGCGTCGCCGAGCAGGCGGGTGCCTTCCACGGCGATGTACCAGTTGCCATTGCGACCAGCGCGATGGCTCCATTTCATGCCCAACCCGGCGCTGACCAAGCCGGCCTTGGGCGTGTGCTGGGCGAAACCGGTACGTGCGGCCTGGGCGGGGCTGACGCCGTACCAGGTCTGCATATAGCCGCGGTTGCCGTAGTCGGTGGAGACGCTGCCGCTGACTACGCCACCGGCCAGATCGAACAGCGGCATCTCCAGGTTCAGGTGGATCTGCTGGGTGGCAAGGCCGTTGTCACCCTTGTCATCGTCTTTCAGCGTGTACTGCCAGGAACCACTCAGCACCGCCTCACCCAGCGTATAGCCAGCCGCCAGGCCGACCAGGGGCCGGGTATCGATATCGCCCATGCCACGCAGGAAGTCCGAGCCGCCGAGGATCGAGTTCTTCTCGCGTCGGCTGCCGCTGCCGCCGACGTAGGCACGCACGCGGGTGTGTTCGCCGATCGCCGTGCCCCAACCCGCACCGCTGGTACCCAGAAACCAGCCGCCCGGCGAAGTCACGTCGAACGACAGCGTCGGTGCGGCCTGGAATTCCTCGCTGCCGCTGTAGCGCGGGGCAACGCCGCCACCGGCGGCCAGCTCGAAGGTCCATTGATCCTCCTTGGCATGCGCTGTGGACGTTGCGAACAAGGGCAGCAGGGCCAGGCCGAGCAGGGTGGGGAAACGGCGACGGTGGGACATGGCAACTCTCTACAGTGGGAGGAAATGCAGTGCGCGCATCCGGCGCGTGCTGCTGGGTCGACAGCGTGGCGGGATGCCACCGACCAATCCGTCCGCAGTTGTGCGGGAGTTGTAAGCAACTGTAAGCGCGGCCCGTGGCGTTCAGCTGGCAGCCAGTGGCCAGTGCATTTCCAGGCGTGCACCGCCCAGGGTCGCGCGTCCCACGCGCAGCTCGCCGTGGTGACGAACCGCGATGCGCCCGGCGATGGCCAGGCCAAGACCAAAGCCGCCGGTGTCGCGGCTGCGGCTGTCATCCAGACGGGTGAACGGGCGCAACACCTTCTCGCGATCGCCTTCGGCAATGCCGGGGCCATCGTCATCCACGCGCAGGCAGGCCTTGCCGGCCACGCTGACCAGTGACACCTCCACACGGGTGCGTGCATAGCGCATCGCGTTGCCGACCAGGTTGCTCAGGGCCAGCTGCAGCAGGCGTGGCTCGGCATCCACGCGTGGCAGCGCGCTGGGCCAGACCTGCAGCACCAGGCCCGCGCGCTCGGCATCGCGCCGTGCGTCTTCCATGCAGGCCTGCAGCCAGTCGTTCGCCTCGATCCGCTGCATGGGCTCGGCGTCGTTGGCATGCTCCAGCCGCTCATAGGCCAGCAGTTCGCTGACCAACCGGTTGAGCTCGGCCAGATCACCATGCAGGCCGGCAGCGAGGTGTGCCCGCCGCGCCGGGTCGTTGCTGTCCTGCATCAGGTCCAGGCCGAAGGCCAGGCGTGCGATCGGCGTGCGCAGCTCGTGGGAAATGGCATGGGTAAGATCGCGCTGCCGTTGCACCAGTTCGGCCACGCGCGCGGCCATGCGGTTGGAATGCTCGACGATGACCCGGATCTGCGAACGTGGCGATACCTGCGCACGTGCCTGCAGGTCGCCGGCACCGATGCGATCGGCATGACCCCGCAGCGCTTCCAGGTCGCGCCATAGCAGGCGTACCCAGGCATACAGGCAGGCGCCGACCAGCAGCAGGATGCACAGGTAGGCGGCGGCGGTCATGTACAGGGTCATCTGCACCTCGCCGGGAAGGCGCAGCTGCAGCCAGCGTCCGTCAGTCCCCTCGATGGGCAGCAGCACCTGCTGGTAGCGCTCACGGACGATGAAGCCGTCCCCGCGCAGGGCACTGCGCTCTTGGTCACCGAGCTCGGGCGGTGCATCCAGCAGTGACAGCGCAATGCCGTAATGCGGCTGCCACTGCAGCAGGCGCTGCTGTTGCTGCTGGCGGTCCAGGCCGGCCAGTCCGCTGCGCAGCGCATACACCTGCCCGCGCACCTGTTCGACGAAGACTCGTTCCTGCAGGGGCGTGTAGATACGGTCCAGCAGATGGTTGAGGCTGAACACCGACACCAGCAGGCAGCCGCCGGTGACGAACCACAACCACAGGAACAGCCGCTTCACGCCGACCAGGCCGAGGGGTTGAACTGGTAACCGCGGCCCCACACGGTCTTGATCCGGCGCGGTTCGCGCGCGTCATCGCCCAGCTTGCGGCGCAGCTTGCCGATGCAGACATCCACGCTGCGGTCCAGGCCATCGAAGCCGATGCCGCGTGCCGCCAGCAGGATCTGGTCGCGCGAGAGGACCTGCCCGGGCTGGCTGGCCAGCAGCCAGAGGATCTCGAATTCGGTGGTGCCCAGTTCCACCGGCTGCCCATGCAGGTGGACCTCGCGCTGCACGCGATCGATCAGCAGTTCGCCATGCATCAGCCTGCACGGCACGCCGGCAGGGCCGCTGCCATGGCGACGGCGCAGCAGCGCACGCAGGCGCGCCAGCAGCAGGCGTGGCTCGATCGGTTTGTGCACATAGTCATCGGCACCGGACTCCAGCCCCAGCACCTGTTCGATATCGTCCTCGCACGCCGTCAGCATCAGGATCGGCACGTCGGAAAAACTGCGGATCTGCCGGCACACGTCGATGCCACCAAGGCCAGGCAGCATCAGGTCCAGCACCACCAGTTCCGGCGCGTGCTGGCGGCAGGCCGCGCTGGCCAGGTCGCCACGCGGCACGTGCTGCACGGCAAATCCATGTTCACTCAGGTAGTCGCTGACCAGCTCGGCCAGGCGGCGGTCGTCCTCGACCAGCAGCACCTGGGTCGGGTTGCCGGCGGCGGGAGTCCACGGGGAGGGCTGCATGGGTAACGGCGTCCTTGTCCGGGGCGAAGGGCCCGGCGGCGAAGCCTAGCAATGGCCCATGACGACTGCCTGAATCCCGGGCAACCTGATAACCGCCGGTACTGGCGTCATCGCCAGGGGCTCTCAATGGCGGTCGATGGCTGGCCTATGGTGGGTGTTTCCCCGGATGGAGCCTGGTGCAATGAGCGATCCGCAGTGGCAACTGGAAACCCTGGCCGTGCACGGCGGCTACCGCCCCGACCCGACCACCCGCGCGGTGGCGGTGCCGATCTACCAGACCGTGGCCTACGCATTCGATGACACCCAGCACGGGGCGGACCTGTTCGACCTGAAGGTGCCGGGCAACATCTATACGCGCATCATGAACCCCACCACCGACGTGCTGGAGCAGCGCGTTGCGGCGCTGGAAGGGGGCATCGGCGCGTTGGCACTGGCTTCCGGGCAGGCCGCGATCACCTATGCGATCCAGACCATTGCCGAGGCCGGCGACAACATCGTCGCTGCCAGTGCGCTGTATGGCGGCAGCCTCAACCTGCTGGCGCACACGCTGCCGCAGTACGGCATCCAGGCGCGTTTCGCAGATCCGGCAGATCCGTCCGCGTTCGCCGCGCTGATCGATGAACGCACCAAGGCGGTGTTCGTCGAATCGATCGGCAACCCGCGCGGCAACGTCACCGACATCGCCGCCATCGCCGAGGTCGCGCATGCGGCCGGCGTGCCGTTGATCGTCGACAACACGGTGGCCACGCCATTCCTGCTCCGCCCGTTCGAACACGGCGCCGACATCGTGGTGCACTCGCTGACCAAGTACCTCGGTGGCCACGGCACCAGCCTGGGCGGGGCGATCGTCGATTCGGGCCGCTTCGACTGGACGGCACAGCCGCAACGCTTCGCCCGCTTGAACCAGCCCGATCCGAGCTATCACGGCGTGGTCTATACCGAAGCGCTCGGCGCGGCGGCCTACATCGGCCGTGCGCGGGTAGTGCCGTTGCGCAATACCGGCGCAGCGTTGTCACCGTTCAACGCCTTCCTGATCCTGCAGGGCATCGAGACCCTGGCGCTGCGCATGGAGCGGATCAACGCCAATGCGCTGGCCGTGGCGCAGTACCTGCGCGCGCATCCGAAGGTAGCGTGGGTGCGTTATGCCGGGCTGGCCGACGACCCCGAACACGCGGCGGCGCAGCGCTATCTGGGCGGTCATGGCTCCGGTGTGCTGACCTTCGGCCTGCCGGGCGGGCGCGTTGCCGGCGCCCGCTTCCTCGATGCCCTGACACTGTTCACCCGGCTGGTGAACCTGGGCGATGCCAAGTCACTGGCCACCCACCCGGCCTCGACCACCCATCGCCAGCTGGATGCGGCCGAACTGGCCAGGGCCGGGGTCAGCGAGGACACCGTGCGCCTGTCGATCGGCATCGAGCACATCGGCGATCTGCGCGCGGACCTGGAACAGGCGTTGGCGGACGCCTGATACCTGCTGGCTTGGTCGTCATCGCCAGAGGCGATCACCACCGCTGCAGGAAAGCGATACGGTAGAGACGCTCTCCAAGGGCGTGGCGATATCATCCCCGGCCGATGCGGGTCGGCCGGGGATTTTTTTGGGCGCAGCCAACCCAGGTAGATCCACGCCGTGCGTGGACGCATTTTGATGCACTGTCGAAATACTCGATTCCGATGGAGATCCATCCACGCATGGCGTGGATCTACTGTGTCGACCATGGTCGACACCTACCAACAGCGGCACCGAACGCCGTACCCGCAGCTCGCTGAAATCTGTCGAAGGCGGGGTGGGTCTGGTTGCGGGGGTGTCCGCGGTATGGATGCCGCGGCCAAGCCTCCAGGGATGGATTCACGGCGTCCCCCGCAACCGGACCCACCCCGCCATCCCACGGAATGCCAGCTTTTGCCGTTGCCGTTGCCGTTGTTTCGGCAGGTGCAGGGCGCAGCCCTGCTGCACACCCCTCACACCACCGGAATGCTGTGCTGCCCAAGACTGCGGTACGGCGGGGTGGCCATCACCATTTCCGCCAACGAGTAGGCCAGCTCGCGCTCGGCCATCACCGTGCCGTCGGCACCGTGTTCAAGCAGATGCTTCACTTCGGCATCGCTGTGCGCACGCGCCAGCAGGGTCAGGTCGGGGTTGATCGCACGCAGCTTGGCCAAGGTCTCACCGGCTTCCAGCGGCTGCGGGATCGCCAGCACCGCGATCTTCGCGCGCTCGGGATGGGCTTCGGCCAGCACCTTGTCCGAGGCGGCGCTGCCGCGGATGCCGGGCAGACCAGCGGCATGCGCCTCGGCCACGTGTTCCTTGTTGTCGTCGATGATCATCACCGGCACGCCACGGTCGCGCAGCACCTGCGCCAGCGCGCTGCCGACGCGGCCATAGCCGATGACGATGGCATGGTCGTGCAGGTCCAGCGACGGCCCCGGTGGCAGCTCGGTCTCCACCGCCGTGGGCGTGGTTTCCTGGTGCTTCAGCAGCCAGCGGTCGAGCAGGCCGAACACCAGCGGGTTGAGCATGATCGAGATCAGCGCACCGGCCAGCACCAGCGCCTGGCCGGTCGGAGGCAGGATCTTCAGGGTCACGCCGAGGCCGGCGATGATGAAGGCGAACTCGCCGATCTGCGCCAGGCTGGCCGAGATCGTCAACGCGGTGCCGGTGGGGTGGCCGAACGCGCGCACGATGAAGAACGCCGCCGCCGATTTGCCGAACATGATGATGCCGGCGGTGGCCAGCACCTGCCACGGGTGCTCGATCAGGATGCCCGGATTGAACAGCATGCCCACCGAGACGAAGAACAGCACCGCGAACGCGTCGCGCAGCGGCAGGGAATCGCTGGCCGCCTTGTGGCTGAGTTCCGATTCATTGAGCAGCATGCCGGCGAAGAACGCGCCCAGCGCGAAGGACACACCGAACAGCATCGCCGAGCCGAACGCCACGCCCAGCGCGATCGCCAGCACCGACAGGGTGAACAGTTCGCGCGAGCCGGTACCGGCGATGCGCTCCAGGATCCACGGAATGACCCGGCGGCCGACCACCAGCATCACTGCCACGAACAGGCCCAGCTGCACGAACGTCCAGCCGATGCTGGCCAGCACGCTGCCGAGGGTGTGGTGTTCATTGGCCGCGTCGGGCCCGAACACACCGGCCATCACCGGCATCATCACCAGTGCCAGCACGCAGGCCAGGTCCTCGACGATCAGCCAACCGACCGCGATCTTGCCGCGCTGGGTTTCCAGCAGGCGGCGCTCTTCCATCGCGCGCAGCAGCACTACGGTACTGGCCGTGGCCAGCGCGAAACCGAACACCACGCCGTGGATGACCGGCCAGCCCATCAATGCCGCCAGGCCCCAGCCGAGCAGGGTAGCGACCAGGATCTGGCCGATGGCACCGGGAATGGCGATGGCCTTGACCGCCATCAGGTCCTTCAGCGAGAAGTGCAGGCCGACGCCGAACATCAGCAGCATCACGCCCAGCTCGGCCAGCTGGTTGGCCAGTGCCTGGTCGGCGACGAAGCCCGGCGTGAACGGACCGACGCAGATGCCAGCAACCAGGTAACCGACCAGAGGAGACAAGCGGAGCTTGTTGGCCAGCGCGCCGAAGATGAAGGCGAGCCCGAGACCAACGGCAACGATGTTGATCAGGTCGGTGTCATGGTGCATCGGCTCTCGCAGGAAACAGGGGGGTACCCCGATTTTCACCGATACGGCCAGATACGGCAAACCCGGCCAGCGTATCGGATCGTTGCGTGGGCGGAGCCATCAGTGGTCGGCGTCCGACCTGGCGTGTGCGGGGCGATCGAGGATGGCTCTGTCGGGATCGGACCTGTTTGGGGTGGCCAGTTGCTCTGGATCGTGAACCGGAGCCAGACCAATGCCACCCGAGACAGGCCCGGGAAGGGTAATGGGTTCGATACGCAGCTGTGCCATCGCAGGGCCCTTTGCCACTGTGCGCCAAGGCTTTTCAGTCGATCCATTGACATACGAGGGCGGGAGGTAATTCTGGTGGCGCGCATTCTGGGCAAGACGCCTGCGGTCTGGCCGAAGTTTTCCCGGGCCGCGCACGCGTCACCATGTGCTCATTGCCCCTTTTGCTTGCCAACCAGGCTTGGCCTGCTCTTTTCAGACCGCATGGGTGAACAACCACATGAAGCTTCCCGACATTGAATTAGTGATTCAGGCGATAGGTCAGGACACCAGCTCGGTGTTCCTGTCCCGGTTACTCCAGGAACTTGAAATCGACGAGGCCGACGTCAGCCACAATCCGTTGAAATTGACTGGAAGGCGGATCTGGACAGGCGAGGAAGGCACGCTGCAGTTGAATTTCGAGGATATCGGGATGCTGGCGGATATTCCGTACCACGACGTGGACGATGGGCCTTGGGTACTCACGACGGCAGTGTTCTGGGCATCTGGGAAAAACAAACATGCCTACTCTGGCCCGTTGCCCCATGGGCTGGATTTCTCAATGTCGCGTCACCATGTGAGGGAGCGATTTTCAGCCCTGAGTGCGGGGAATCCCACCGTAGCGGGTGTCTCGGGCAATGTGGATATATGGGGCATTGGCGGCTTGGAGTTCAAAGTTAACTTCTGTGGTCTTGGAGACTCGCTTCGCTGTGTATCCGTTGGCATTCACGTCGATCGTAGTAAACAGCAACTGTAGGTTCTCCGCAGCCCTCCTCCACAAAAGTAACAGCGAAGGATCAACATGAATCATCCAACAGTCGAAGAGTTCATCGCTGCGCTTGGCAGGGATTCAGAGTCACAGGAGCTTGGAATCGTCTTTTCCAAGATCGGAATACAGGTTCAGAACCTTGATGATTATCGCCTGGGTGTCAGTGGTCACCGGATCTGGGCAGATGATGCTGCGGGACTGCAACTCGAATTCAAGGATGTCGGCCTGCTTTCAGAGATGCCATATCACGACATCTATGATGGGCCGTGGGCGCTCACCGACGTTATCTTCTGGGGATGGCGGAAGGACACTGGTACCGAGTATGCGGGGCCACTTCCTTGCGGCTTGAACTTCCTGATGTCCAGGGATCAGGTCAGGTCAGAACTACCTGCCGATCTGGGCGCGCCAACAGTGTTTGGCTTCTCTGGCAACGTCGACGAATGGATGCTGGGAAAGCTGAATCTCGATGTTGACTACGACGGGGAAAAAGGACTTCGCTGTATCAGTCTAGGGCTGCCGGAAGAGAACTGAATGAAACGGACCTACAGGCGATAACGCCCCTCTTTGGCGAAAGCGCTGCGGATCCGGCCGTCACCACGATGCTCCAGGCGCTTGGCATCAGACGCAGGCCAGAGCTGACCCGTCCCGCCAAAAGCCCTTATGAGGCAGTCCTGCGTGCAAGTGGTAAGGGCATGCTTTTTTCTTTCAGTGAGCGCAACTACTGGAATGGGCGATCCGTTGCTTCGCACGGCAAGAGCGGGGAGCTGATTTTCACCAATGTTGCGGTAACGGCAGGCATTCCGGATGTGACACGCAGGTACGAAGGCGATCTGCCGTTTGGCCTGCAATGGGAGGACGACAGGACGAAAGTACGCGAACGGCTCGTTACGGCGGGGTTCGGGGACAGCTTGCACGCCGGCAGGCGCGACGCGTGGTGGCTGCCTGACTACCGCATCCGTCTGACGTATCAGTCTCAATGCATCAAGCAGGCAGGAGCGTGTGGGATCTTTGATATCAGCTTGGGAATTCCCATGCGCCCATTGGCTCGCACACCGGCAACGCGCGAGTACCCCTCAGCGGAGCAGGTAGTTGCTGCCCTCGGCAGATCGACCGACGATGCTCATTTTCAGGCCGTGTTCCGGGAATTTGGGCTTGCAAGTCTGATTGCGGAGGCGAGCAGGGAGATCGTTGACAGGGCCGACGAGCATGGCTTCATTCTCTACTTCGACAGCAAGCGGCGCACGCTCGGTGGGCGTCCGGTATGCACCGGTATCAGTTTCATCCACGATCGACTGGGAAACTCAAGAGCGTGGGCTGGATCGTTGCCATTCGGTCTTCAGTTCGATGATCCGCCTTCCATTCTCGAAGAACGCATTGGCCAAAGAGCCAGTCGTTGGCACGATGAACGGACATTTGGCAGCGCTAGCTGGATGCTCCCTGGTCTTCAAGTGAACGTGAATTTTGACAGTCTGGATAACTGCCTTGAGTCTGTCCGTGTGATTACTGATGGACGTCACACGTCCAACTGCCAGCCGCACGGCTGATCTTGCCCGCAGCACAAACTTGCCCGCAGCACAAAACAAAACACCCGCCGGATCATTCCGACGGGTGTGAAAGATGCGGGGAGGGAATGCCGGCCAGCGGCCGGCATTACCGCTTACCAGTTGTACTTGATCCGCCCGTACACATACGCGCCATTGAAGCCGAACGGCGAGTAGTTGCTGTACGGCAGCATGCCGAAGGTCGAGTTCTGCAGGTCCTCGGTGCGGTCCGGGTACTCGTCCAGCAGGTTGTCGGCGCCCACCGTCAGCGTCCAGTTCGCACTCGGCTTGTAGCTGGCCGAGGCATCCAGCACCCACTTGTCGCCGTAGGTCTGGTCGCGCGCGGCGGTGGCCGAGTTGCGCACCGTGAACTCGCCGTAGCGGGTCGCCGCCAGGCCCAGTTCCCAGTGATCCGAACGCCAGGTGCCACTCAGGATCGTCTTGTCGCGCGGATAACTGTCCTCGATGCGGCCGATTTCATCGCGGCCGATCAGCGACTGGGTCAGGCCCAGCGTGCCGAACACCGCCGGCGTGCCACCCACGCGCTGCACTTCGGTGTCGTTGTAGCTGTAGGCCGCGGTCAGTTCCAGGCTGCTGGCGCTGAACGGCACGGTGTAGCTGGACACGAAGTCGACGCCGCGGGTGCGGGTGTCCAGGCCGTTGGTGAAGTACGAGAACGCAGTCACCTGCGGCAGGCCGAGCGTGGCCAGCAGCGCACTGGAGGCGGCATTGGTGGTGATGCTGGACGACAGTGCGATGCGATCGTCGATGTCGATCTGGTACGCATCGACAGTGACGTACAGGCGATCCACCGGCTGCAGCACCAGGCCCAGGCTGTAGGACGTGGAGGTCTCGGCCTTCAGCGGCGACGCGCCCAGTGCCTGTGCGGCCGGGCTGGTGGTCGGGAAGGTGCCGCGTTCAACGAACACCCCATTGAGGAACTGGCTGGTCACTGCCTGGTAGCCCTGCTGGGCCAGTGACGGTGCGCGGAAACCGCTGGAGGCGGTGGCACGCAGCGCCACCTTGTCGGTGAACGCATAGCGCGCCGACAGCTTGCCGGAGAAGCGGTCGCCGAAGTCCGAGTAATCCTCGTAACGGCCGGTGATGCCGGCGGAGAACTTTTCGGTCAGGTCCGCTTCCAGGCCCGCATAGACCGCGTAGTTGTGCCGGTCGGTGTGCACTTCGTTGGTCGGGGTGAAGCCGCCGAAGCCCTGCGCACCGGTGCCGGTGTAGGAATTCAGCTCGCCCGGGTTCTGGTCCCACTTCTCGCGTCGATACTCACCGCCGAAGGACAGCGTGACCGGATAGGCCAGGCCCCAGTCCAGCGACTTGGTCAGATCGGCGTTGAAGATGTCCTGCTGGTACTTCAGCGTGCCGTCGTAGAACGAGCGTGGGCTGGTCGCACCCAGGCTGTAGTTGATGCTGTTGCGGGTATGGAAATCCAGGGTGTTCTCGCCGTGGTTCAGGCTCAGGTCCCAGGTCCAGCCGTTATCGGTGTTGCCTTTGACCCCGGCCACCAGCGAGCGGTCCTTGGAGTACTGGTTGATCTGCGGCACGAAACCGTCCGGGTAGGTCTGCGCCAGCAGTGCGGTCTGGCCACTGTGGTTGCGCGAACGGTAGAACGCGAACGAGGTGATGTCGCGGTTGCTGAGCAGCGCGCTCGCATAGCCGGTCACGTGGTCGCTGAAATCGAAGCTGGCGTTGGCCGACGCCGCAGTGGCGTCCACGCGCGGGTCGCCGACGATGAAGGTGGTCTGGCCGACACTGGGGAAGTTGCCGGTGTTCGGCGTGGTGCCGCGATACGGGCCGGCGCGGTCGCTCTCGTCCTGCTGGCTGATCTGGCCGGCCACGTGCACGCGGCCACGGCCGTTGCCGAATTCCACGCCGGTATCGCCGGACAGCTGGTACTTGTTGCCGTCGCCGGCCGAGTACTGGCCGTAGTCGACGGCCAGGCTGCCGCCACTGCCGCTGCCCTTCAGCACGATGTTGATGACGCCGGCGATGGCATCCGAACCGTACTGCGCGGAGGCGCCGTCACGCAGCACCTCGACGCGCTCGATGGCGGCGATCGGAATCGCGTTGATGTCCACCGCCGACGAACCGCGGCCGATGCTGCCGTTGACGTTGATCATCGCCGAGGTGTGGCGGCGCTTGCCATTGACCAGCACCAGCACCTGGTCCGGCGACAGGCCGCGCAGCTGTGCCGGGCGCACACCGCTGGTGCCGTCGGTCAGCGCGGGGCGCGGGAAGTTCAGCGACGGCAGCGCGCGCGACAGCGCGGTGGCCAGCTCACCGGTACCGGTGGACTGCAGGATCTCGG
Organism: Stenotrophomonas sp. SI-NJAU-1; assembly: GCF_020883215.1. NCBI lineage: Bacteria > Pseudomonadati > Pseudomonadota > Gammaproteobacteria > Lysobacterales > Lysobacteraceae > Stenotrophomonas > Stenotrophomonas sp. SI-NJAU-1. The sequence continues at coordinate 3,409,646 of NZ_CP086598.1, read as the reverse complement.
GGGTGATGATGTCGATCGGCGACTGCGATTCGGCGACCGTGCGGTCGGCCACGCGGGTGCCGGTGACGATCACCGTATCCAGCGTGTTGGCGGCGGTGCCGGCCTGCTGGGCGGCGGCAACGAACGGAGAACCACCGAGTGCGACAGCGACGGCGGCGGCGATCAGGCTGGTCTTGCGGGTCATCGGGAGGGGGCTCCGGTTGGCGGGATGGCACCGGAATCGACATCACGGGGGTGAGGCGGACGACGGTTGTTGCGGTGCGCAATACAGGAATTAACGGGATATTCAGTGCCTGTCAAATGCTGGTCATCAGAAAAAACGTTGCAGCAGCAACCATTTAGCTGCGACAGGCAGTGACGGGGGAGGGGCCCGGGAGGCGCGCGGACAGGACGTGGGAGAGAGGAACGTCGGCCGTCGCGCATCCCGGGGCGCGTCAAGTATTCGTTAACGTTAGAATTGCGTCGCAGGAACAGTGCTTACCAGCACATTCCATTCGGTTATATGGACGCCTCCACCCATGATTTCGCTTCGTAATTTCGCCTTGCGCCGCGGCGAGCGGCTGCTGTTGTCCAATGTCGACCTGACCCTGCATGCCGGTTACCGGGTAGGTGTGGTCGGCCGCAACGGTGCTGGCAAGTCCAGCCTGTTCGCGGCGGTGAAGGGCGAACTGGAGGCCGACAAGGGTGACGTCGACCTGCCGGGCAAGATCCGCATCGCCAGCGTTGCCCAGGAAACCCCGTCCCTGCCGGACCCGGCGCTGAGCTTCGTGCTGGGCGGTGACATCGAAGTGGCTGCGGTGCTGGCTGCCGAAGCCGACGCCACCGCCCGCGAAGACTGGGAAGCGGTGGCCGAGGCGCATACGCGCATGGCCGAACTGAACGCCTACGACGCCGAAGCGCGTGCCGGCAAGCTGCTGCATGGCCTGGGCTTCCCGGCCGAAACGCACCACCGCGCGGTGTCCTCGTTCTCCGGCGGCTGGCGCGTGCGCCTGAACCTGGCCCGCGCGCTGATGATGCCCAGCGACCTGCTGCTGCTGGACGAACCGACCAACCACCTGGATCTGGACGCGGTGTACTGGCTGGAACAGTGGCTGCTGAAGTACCCGGGCACCCTGCTGCTGATCTCGCACGACCGCGAGTTCCTCGACAACGTCGCCACCCACACCCTGCACCTGCACGGTGGTGGCGCCAAGCTTTACCCGGGCGGTTACACCGACTTCGAGCGCCAGCGTGCCGAACAGCTGCGCCAGCAGCAGATCGCGCATGAGAAGGAACAGGCCGAGCGCGCCCACCTGCAGAGCTTCATCGACCGCTTCAAGGCCCAGGCCAGCAAGGCCGCACAGGCACAGAGCCGGATGAAGCGCCTGGCCAAGCTGGCCGGTACCGAGGCGGTGCGCGCCGAGCGCGAATTCCGCATCGAGTTCGCACCGCCGGCCAAGCTGCCGTTCTCGCTGATCCGCCTGAACCACGTCGAGGCCGGCTACGGCAGCGATTCGGTGATCCTGCACAACGTGGGCTTCGGTCTGGAGGCGGGCCAGCGCATCGGCCTGCTGGGCCCCAACGGCGCCGGCAAGACCACCCTGGTGAAGACCCTGGTGGGCGAACTGGCACCGATCGCCGGCGAGCGCGCCGCCCACCCGGACCTGCGCATCGGCTACTTCGCCCAGCACACGGTCGAGTCGCTGCATGAAGGCCAGTCGCCGATGGAACACTTCCGCGAGCTGGCCCCGGATGCACCGAACCAATCGTTCCGCGACTTCCTCGGCAAGTGGAATTTCCCGGGCGACCGTGCCTTTGAACCGGTGGATGGTTTCTCCGGTGGCGAGCGTGCACGCCTGGCGCTGGCGTTGATCGCCTGGCAGCAGCCGAACGTGCTGCTGCTGGACGAACCGACCAACCACCTTGACCTGGAAATGCGCGAAGCCCTGGCTGAAGCGCTGGCCGATTTCGACGGCGCGATCGTGATGGTTTCGCATGACCGCCACCTGATCGGCCTGGTCTGTGACACCTTCTGGCGTGTGGCCGACGGCGTGGTCGAACCGTTCGATGGTGACCTCGACGCCTATGCCGCCTGGCTGCGCACGCGCCCGCAGGCGCAGGGCACCAAGGCACGCATGGAGCAGGTGGAAGAACCGGTGGTGGTCAAGACCGCACCGGTCGCGCAGGTGGTGCAGAAGAAGCCGGTCAACCCGCACAAGCTGGCCAGCGCCGAAGCCAAGGTCGCCGAGCTGGAAGGTGTGTTGGCCGAACTGGACCGGCAGCTTGCCGACTCAAGCAACTATGCCGACGCCACGCGCATGGCCGTACTCGGCCGCGACCGCGAAGCCACCGCCGCACAGCTGGAAAAGGCCGAAGCGGCCTGGATGGAACTGCTGGAGTCCTGATTCCATCGGTAGCGCCGGGCCATGCCCGGCGGCTTCTTCCAACCGCTGCGCGCGCCGGGCATGGCCCGGCGCTACCCGCGGCGCGCGTGTTTCATCCCTGTGCCTGCAGCCATTCGCGGAACCGCTTGGCCGGTTCCCGTTCGGCACGCGAGCGCAGACGGGTCAGCCAGTAGCGACCCAGTTCCAGCGTGGTGGCAAACGGCTGCAGCAGCCGGCCCTCGGCCAGGTCCGCTTCGAACATGCGCAGCGGCAGCAGGGCAACGCCTGCGCCACCGGCCGCAGCCACCGCCAGCGTCAAGGACGAATCGAACACCGGTCCGCGTGCTTCCACGCCGCTGGCCCCGGCCATCTGCAGCCAGCGTGGCCATTCGTCGCTGCGGTACGAACGCAGCAGCGGCAGGGCCGCCAGATCGCGCGGATGCTTCAGCCGCCGCGCCAGGGCCGGCGCGCACAACGGCGCGAACGGCGCGTCCAGGATCGCCGTGCAGGCCTGTCCCTGCCAGTCGCCATCGCCGAAACGGATCGCCAGGTCCAGGCCTTCACCGGCCAGGTCGATGCGGTTGTTGTGGGTCTGCAGCCGCAGTTCGATATCCGGGTGGGCCGCATCGAACGCGGCCAGCCGCGGCAGCAGCCAGCCGGTGGCGAAGGTGCCGACCACGCCGATCGTCAGCACTTCCCGCGCCGGGCCACCGGTGTAGCGGGCGATGCTGGCTGAAATGCGCTCGAAGGATTCATTGAGCACCGGGTACAGGGCTGCGCCTTCCTCGGTCAACGCCACGCCGCGGGGCAGACGATGGAACAGGCGGATGCCCAACCGGTCCTCCAGTCCGCGTATCTGGTGGCTCAGTGCTGCCTGGCTGACGCACAGCTCCAGCGCCGCGCGGGTGAAATTCTGGTGCCGGGCGGCGGCCTCGAAGGCGCGCAGGGCGTTCAGCGGCAGGGTGGGATGCAGCATGGGAAGGTGTGAGGTGGGGTGATGGCTGATGGTAGCGCCTTGCCATGGGCGTTGGATAAATAGAGGGTTTAATGCGCCATACATGAATTAATCTAATGGCTGATGCTGAAAAAACGCGCTGGTCGCCGTTGCCCACCCTTTCAATAATCGGGACAGCTTCCACGAGGATTCAGCATGCTTGCCCGTCGTCGATTCCTGCAGTTCAGTAGTGCCGCAGTCGCCTCCACCCTTGCGTTGCCGCTGCTGGCCCGGGCTGCCGCATCTGCCACCGTGCCCGCCACACCGGTCGATGCCGCCATCGCCGCCGCCGCCGACTTCGCCGCGCTGGAAAAGGCCAGCGGCGGACGACTGGGTGTGACGGTGCTCGACACCCGCAGCGGCCGCCGCATCGGCGGGCATCGCGAGGGCGAGCGCTTCCCGATGTGCAGCACCTTCAAGTCGATGCTGGTGGCCCATGTGCTGAGCCTTGCAGACGCCGGCCGTGTCTCGCTGGACAGCCGCGTGGCGGTCGCCGAGAAGGATCTGCTGTCCTACGCCCCGGTGGCCCGCCGCCACGTCGGCAAGGACCTGAGCGTGCGCGACCTGTGCCGCGGCACCCTGACCACCAGCGACAACACCGCAGCCAACCTGCTGCTGGGGGTGACCGGCGGGCCGGCGGCACTGACCGCTTTCCTGCGCGACCACGGCGACCGCGTGACCCGCAACGACCGCTACGAGCCGGACATGAACCGTTTCGCCGCAGGCGATCCGCGTGATACCACCAGTCCGGCGGCAATGGCCGCCAGCCTGGCCCTGTTTGCCGTGGGCGATGGCATCTCCGCCGCATCGCGCCAGCAGTTCGCCGACTGGCTGATCGACAACCAGACCGGCGACGCCTGCCTGCGGGCAGGGCTGGGCACGCGCTGGCGCGTGGGTGACAAGACCGGCAGCAACGGCGAGGACACCCGCAACGATATTGCCGTGCTGTGGCCGCGTGCGGGCGGCACGCCCTGGGTGATCACTGCTTATCTGCAGGGTGCTTCGGTGGACGAGGAACAGCGAGCGGCCGTGCTGGCCCAGGTGAGTCGGATCGCCGACCAGCTGATCGGCTGAGGCAACGGGTGCTTCATCGGCGGCTTGCCCCACGGTGCGCGAACCCGCATCCTGCGCGCGTTCGATCCACACGGAAGTCCCCCGATGAGCCATGAACTGGTCTACCTGCTGCTGATCTTCGCGCTGCTGGTCATCCCGCGCGCGCTGCAGCGGTTCAGCCTGCCGGCGCCGCTGACCTGCCTGCTGTTCGGCATCATCGGCATGCTCTGGCTGGGCGACCAGGCGCACGACGCGGTCATCGCACTGCTGGCCACGCTGGGCATCTCCTCGCTGTTCCTGTTCGCTGGCCTGGAAGTTGACCTGCAGGCCCTGCGGCGCGGCATGTGGCCGCTGCTGGCGCATCTGCTGATCCGCAGTGCGACCCTGTTCGGCGTCGGCTGGCTGGCCTGGCGTTACGCCGGCCTGCCTTGGCAGGCGGCCGGGTTGCTGGCACTTGCGCTGCTGACCCCCTCCACCGGTTTCATCATGGATTCGCTGTCGCGGCTGGGGCTGAGCGAGGACGAGCGGTTCTGGGTCACCAGCAAGGCCATCGCCGGCGAACTGCTGGCCCTGGCGGCGTTGTTCATCGTGCTTCAGGCTGGCGATCCCGGGCACATGGCGCTGTCCAGCCTGGCCCTGCTGGCGATGATGATCGGCCTGCCGCTGCTGTTCATCGCGCTCGGTCGCTGGGTCGCGCCGCATGCGCCGGGCTCGGAATTCTCGCTGCTGGTGATGGTGGGCATGGTGGCGGCGTACATCACCTACCTGCTGGGCGTGTACTACCTGGTTGGCGCCTTCATTGCCGGCCTGGTCGCGCGCCTGCTGCACCAGCGCATGCCGCTGCTGGCCTCGCACGAAAACCTGCATGCGCTGCGTCTGTTCGCCTCGTTCTTCGTGCCGTTCTACTTCTTCAACGCCGGCACCAAGGTGCCCAGCGAAGCGCTGAGCTGGGAGACGCTGGGGCTGGGCATCGTCATCACCCTGGTGGTGCTGCCGCTGCGCATCGCGGTGGTCTGGCTGCAGCGCCGGGTGATGTTCGGCGAGAGCTTCCGCAGCAGCCTGCGCGTATCGCTGGCGCTGGCACCGACGCTGATCTTCACCCTGGTGCTGGCCGCGATCATGCGCGATCGCTTCCAGATTCCCGCGGTGCTGTTCGGCGCGTTGCTGCTGTACGCCGCATTGACCACGCTGCTGCCCTCGCTGGTGTTCCGCACGCCGTTCGATGTCGACCCGGTCGAGCAGGAGCCGGCAGGGCAGGGCGAAGATGCACCCGTGGCAGCGACAGAAGTGGTTGCCGCCACCCCTGCAGCCGAGCGCTGAGGTGGATCCAGGGAGTGCGGTTTGCGCGCATCGGCCATGGCCGTTAGGGTTGGGGCATGAAACCGATCGCCGCTGTTGCTTCCGCCATCGCCCTGCTCGGCCTCGCCGCCTGCTCGCAGCCATCGCATACGGTCAACCACGATCTGTCGACCGCGCCGGCCGACGCCTTCATGGCCGCGGTCGCTGCCCATTGTGGCCAGGCCTACGAGGGCAAGGTGGTGGAAGACACGCCGGCCCCCACCGGCAAAGACCCCTTCGCCGGGCAGAAGCTGGTGATGCACGTGCGGGGCTGCGCCGACCCGGGCCATGAGCTGCGCATCCCGTTCCACGTCGGCGATGACCACTCGCGCACCTGGGTGTTGACCCGCACCGAGCACGGGCTGCGCCTGAAGCACGACCATCGCCACGCCGATGGCAGCCCCGATGCGATCACCCTGTACGGCGGCGACAGCAAGCCGCCGGGCACCGCCGAACGCCAGCAGTTCCCCGCAGATGGCGAATCGGTGGCGATGTTCCGCCGTGCCGACATGCTGGCTTCAACCCACAACACCTGGGCGATGGAGATCGAGCCGGACCAGCGTTTCGTCTATGAGCTGACGCGCCCGGAAGGGCGCCGTTTCCGGGTCGAGTTCGATCTCAGCAAGCCGGTCGCGCTGCCGCCGGCGCCCTGGGGTGATTCAGCGGCGCCGGCACCCTGATCGGCTCCTTGGCATGCTGCTGCGGACAGTCCGGTAGCGCCGGGCCATGCCCGGCGGCTTTCAAGCGGAGACCCTGCCGCTGCGCTCGCCGGGCATGGCCCGGCGCTACCCCTCAACGCGTGCCGAAGCGCGCCCGGCAGCCGTTGCTGACCCACACATTGCCGCGCGAGTAGCCCCAGGTCCGGCCTTCCTGGCAGGCGCTGCCGGACAGCTGCTGCTGCAGCACAGGCCGGCCCTGGCGCTCGTCCCAGTTACAGCTCTGCTGGCGGTTGTTGTTGCTGCTGCAGGTCACGGTGTAGTTGCTGTTGCCACCACCCCAGCCGCCGCCATTGCCGCCGCCCCAGCCACCGCGGGCCTCGGCGAACTCGGCGCGGCAGCCGCGGTTGACCCAGATCGCGCCGTTGCGCACGCCCCAGTTCTGGCCTTCCACGCACTGCGTGCCGGAGATCTGCCGGACCACGCGTGCGTTGCGCCAGCCCACCGGGCAGCTGCGTTCGCGGTTGTCCTGGCTTTCGCAGCGCACGGTGCCGCTGTTGCCGTTGCCGTTGCCACCACCCCAACCGCCGCCGTTGCCGCCACCCCAGCCGCCTCGGCCCTGGGTGAATTCGGCGCGGCAGCCGTTGTTGACCCAGATGCTGCCATTGCGCGTGCCCCAGGTTCGGCCTTCCACGCAGGCCGAACCGGACAGCTGGCGGACCAGCCGGGCGTCGCGCCAGCCGGTGTTGCAGACGCGTTCGCGGTTGTTCTGGCTCTCGCAGCGGACCACCCCGTCCTGCGCGGCGGCAGGGGCGGAGTGCAGGGCGAGCGCGGTAAAGGTGCCAAGGATCACGGCCAGGCTGGCCAGAGACTGCGGTTTCATGGCGACATCCCCATACGGGAGTAGGTGCGCGACTATAAGGACGGGGGCGATCAAGCCCGCGTGACCGTCCGCATTTGCCCCGGCCGGGGCCTCGGCCGCAGAATAAGAGGCTTTCCGGCCCCCATCAGGCGCCGGCGTTCTCCAGCGGAGCTTTCCCCCATGCGTACCCACTTCTGCGGCCTGGTCGATGAGACCCTGATTGGCCAGACTGTCACCCTCGCCGGCTGGACCGACGTGGCCCGTAACCAGGGCGGCGTCTGCTTCATCGATCTCCGCGATCATGAAGGCATCGTGCAGGTGACGGTGGAGCTCGACAACGCCGAAGTGTTCGCCGTGGCCGCTTCGCTGGGCTATGAGGACGTGCTGCAGGTGGAAGGCGTGGTACGTGCCCGCCACGCGGTCAACGACAAGCTGCGCACGGGCAAGGTGGAAGTGATCGCCACCGCCATCACCGTGCTGAACAAGGCCGCGCCGCTGCCGTTCCACGCCCACGAGAACCCCGGCGAAGAAACCCGCCTGAAGTACCGCTACCTGGACCTGCGCCGTCCGGAAATGCAGCGCATGCAGCGCACCCGCATCAAGCTGGTGCAGGCCCTGCGCCGCCACCTGGACGAGAAGGGCTTCCAGGACATCGAAACGCCGATCCTGACCAAGGCCACCCCGGAAGGCGCACGCGACTTCCTGGTGCCGGCGCGCATGCACCCGGGCGAGTTCTATGCCCTGCCGCAGAGCCCGCAGCTGTTCAAGCAGATCCTGATGGTGGCCGGCTTCGACCGCTACTACCAGATCGCGCGCTGCTTCCGCGACGAGGCCCTGCGTGCCGACCGCCAGCTGGAATTCACCCAGCTGGACATGGAGTTCGCCTTCGTCCGCGAACGCGACGTGCAGGACTTCGTCGAAGACATGATCCGCGCCATCTTCAAGGAAGTGGTCGACGTCGAACTGGATGCCAGCTTCCCGCGCATGACCTGGGCCGAGGCGATGCGTCGCTATGGTTCGGACAAGCCGGACCTGCGCATCGCGCTGGAACTGGTGGACGTGGCCGAACTGGTCAAGACCAGCGAATTCCCGGTGTTCACCGCTGCTGCCAACGATGCCGATGGCCGCGTCGCCGCCCTGCGCATCCCCGGTGGTGCCAGCCTGTCGCGCAAGCAGATCGACGAGTACGCCGCGCACGCCGCCAAGTACGGTGCGAAGGGCCTGGCCTACATCAAGGTGGGCGAGAACGGTGAAATCAGCTCACCGATCCAGAAGTTCTTCAGTGAAGAGGGCTTCGCCGCCCTGGTCGCCCATGTCGGCGCCGGCAACGGCGACATCGTGTTCTTCGGTGCCGGCGGCTACAACAAGGTGTCCGACTTCATGGGCGCGCTGCGCCTGAAGGCCGGCAAGGACTTCGGTCTGGTCGCCGACGGCTGGGCACCGCTGTGGGTCACCGACTTCCCGATGTTCGAATGGGATGAGGAAGCGCAGCGCTACGTCGCCCTGCATCACCCCTTCACCGCGCCGGCCGTGGACGACATCGCCGACCTGCGCGCGCACGCCAAGACTGCCGTTTCGCGCGGCTACGACATGGTGCTCAACGGCAATGAAATCGGCGGCGGTTCGATCCGTATCCACCGCCCCGACATGCAGAGCGCAGTGTTCGAACTGCTCGGCATCGGTGCCGAAGAAGCCCGCGCCAAGTTCGGCTTCCTGCTCGACGCGCTGAACTACGGCGCACCGCCGCACGGTGGCATCGCCTTCGGCATCGACCGCATCGCCGCGCTGATGGCCGGCACCGAGTCGATCCGCGACGTCATCCCGTTCCCGAAGACCACCGGTGCGCAGGATCTGATGACCGACGCGCCGTCGCCGATCGTCGACGAGCAGCTGGCCGAAGTGCACATCCAGGTTCGCCCCAAGAAAAACTGATCAGGAGATCCAGGCAATGACCGAGTTTGCGTTTTCGCTGGAGTGGGAAAAGCTGGGCAATGAAGGCTCCGAGGCCAACCTGGTCACCGAGCGTGCACGTGTCTTCGGTGGTTGGCTGGTCCGTGTCGGAACCAACCCGTCGGCCATGGCCCTGACCTTCGTCGCCGACGGCGAAGGCCGCTGGGACGGTGAAGACTTCGGCGTCGAGGATTACGAAGACGACGAAGAGGAAGAGTACGACGAGGACGAGGAAGGCGAAGAAGAGGAAGACGGCGAGGAAGAAGAGGACGACGAGGAATACGAAGAAGAGGAAGAGGAAGAAGACGGCAAGGAACCGGCGGAGCGGGCTTGACCCGAACCGTGGTCCTGACGTCAACTCGACCCATGTATTCGATCCGCCGCGCCACTGTGGACGACGCGCCGACCCTGTCGGCGCTGGCCGCACGCACGTTCACCGAAACCTTCGGCCATCTGTATCCGCCGCAGGATCTGCAGGACTTCATCGACGAGGCCTACACGGTCGAGCGTCAGCGCACGATCCTGGCCCACCCCGATTACGCGGTGTGGCTGCTGGAGCTGGACGGGGAGGCGGTCGGCCATGCCGCCGCCGGCCCCTGTGGGTTGCCGCATCCGGACGTGAAGCCCGGTGACGGTGAGCTCAAGCGCCTGTACCTGATCAAGACGCAGCAGAGCTGCGGCTGGGGCAGCCGCCTGCTGGAAACCGCGCTGGCCTGGCTGGAGCGCGACGGCCCGCGCACGCTGTGGCTGGGCGTGTGGTCGGAAAACTTCGGCGCGCAGCGCTTCTACGCCCGGTATGGTTTTGAAAAGGCCGGCGAGTACCTGTTCCCGGTGGGCGATACCAACGATCTTGAGTTCATCCTGCGCCGTCTGCCGCATCCGGCCTGAAAGCGTTCACCGCCGCTTGCCCCTGGCTTGTGTTCAATCACCGTAGTTCCGCCCCGCTGACCGCCAGGCTGTTGCACATGACTCCCCCCGTTCTGTTGTTGCATGGCATCTGGAATGCCCGTGCCTGGGTCGGGCCGCTGGCCTGGCGCCTGCGCGCGCGCGGCTTCCAGGTCCATACCTTTGGCTACTCGTCCGTATTTGGCGGTCCCGATGTGGCCGTGCCGCAGTTGCTGGAGCGGCTGGCAGATGCCGGCCCGCTGTCGCTGGTCGGGCACAGCCTGGGTGGCCTGCTGGCGCTGGAAGCCCTGCGCCGGCAGCCGCAGTTGCCCGTGCAGCGCGTGGTCTGCCTGGGATCGCCACTGCGGGGCAGTGGCACAGCGCGCTCGTTGTCCGAACATGGTTGGGGCCTGGCCCTGGGCCGCAGCAGCGAGCTGTTGCTGGACGGGCTGCCGGACTGGCAGGGCAAGGCCGCCGTCGGCCTGATCGCCGGCTCGGTGCCGCATGGGCTGGGCAGCCTGCTCGGGGCGCTGGATGACGATTCCGACGGTACCGTGGCGCTGGCCGAGACCCGCCTGCCGGGCCTGGCCGACCACTGCGTGGTGCGCACCAGCCACAGCGGCCTGGTGGTGTCACCCGATGCCGCGCGGCAGACCGCGCATTTCCTCCGCCATGGCCAGTTCGACCATGGCCGGGACGCCGCCGCCGCGTAGGCGGTTCGCCGGGCATGGCCCGGCGCTACCACGGCGGTGCACCCCGGTAGCGCCGGGCCATGCCCGGCGAGCGCAGCGGCATCCATCCGCCCTCGACACGGTCAGCGGGCCCGATCAGGTAGAATCCGCGGCCTTATCCATCAACGCACGTACGGAAAGACCCATGGGTAGAGGCCCCTCCATCGAGAACCGCAAAAACGCGTCTGACGCGAAGCGCGGCAAGATTTTCACCAAGATCATCCGTGAGATCGGCGTGGCCGCCCGCGGCGGTGGAGGCGACCCCAACAACAACCCGCGCCTGCGTGTGGCCGTGGACAAGGCGCTGACCGCGAACATGTCCAAGGACGTGATCGAGCGCGCCATCAAGAAGGCCACCGGTGAACTGGAAGGCGTCGAGTACGAAGAGATCCGCTACGAGGGCTACGCGCCCGGTGGCGTGGCCGTCATCGTCGATTGCCTGACCGACAACCGCGTGCGCACCGTGGCCGATGTCCGCCATGCGTTCAGCAAGTGCGGCGGCAACATGGGCACCGAAGGCTCGGTCAGCTTCATGTTCAAGCGCGTGGGCGTGCTGCACTACGGCGCTGGCGCCGATGAGGACGCCATCTCCGAAGCGGCCATCGAGGCCGGTGCCGATGACATCGTGGTCTACCCGGAGGATGGCGCGATCGACGTGCTCACCGCCGCAGACAGCTTCCACGCAGTCAAGGATGCGATGCAGGCGGCTGGCCGCACGCCGGATCATGCCGAGCTGACCTTCCGTGCCGACAACGACATCAAGGTCGAGGGCGACACCGTCCTGCAGGTCAAGAAGCTGCTGGACATGCTGGAAGACCTCGACGACGTGCAGGACGTGTACTCCAACGCCGATCTCGGCGCGGACGCCTACGCCTGAACGGACGCTGCGCCGGTCGCCTTTGGCGGCCGGTGAGCGGACAATGCGGACCATGATGACCCCAGACGTTTCCAGCCATCACCGCCGCATGCGTCCTTCCCGGATCAGCGGCCTGCGCGCGTGTGCCGCATGACCCGCATTCTCGGCATCGACCCGGGTTCACAACGGACCGGGGTCGGCATCATCGATGTCGATGCCAGCGGCCGGGTCAGCCACGTGCATCACCAGCCGCTGGTGCTGCTCGGTGCCGATGACTTCCCGCAGCGCATGAAGCTGCTGGTGCTGGGCCTGGCAGAGCTGTGCCTGCAGTTCCAGCCGCAGGAAGTGGCCATCGAAAAGGTGTTCATGGCGCGCAACCCCGATTCGGCGCTGAAGCTGGGCCAGGCCCGTGGCGCGGCGATTTCGGCGGTGGTGCTGCGCGACCTGCCGGTGCACGAATACGCTGCCAGCGAGATCAAGCTGGCGGTGGTCGGTCGTGGCGGCGCCGAAAAGCAACAGGTTCAACACATGGTCGGGCTCATGCTCAACCTGAAAACCAAGCTGCAGGCCGACGCGGCCGACGCGTTGGCCGTGGCCATCACCCATGCCCACGTAAGGGCAACGGCCAACCGCCTGGGGCTGACTGCCCGCCAGGCGTGGGGCCGCAAATGAGGAGCTGCACGCAATGATCGGTCGACTGCGCGGAATCGTCGCCTACAAGGCGCCGCCGTGGCTGGTGGTGGACGTCAACGGGGTGGGCTACGAGCTGGAGGCGCCGATGAGCACCTTCTACGACCTGCCCGAGCTGGGCCGTGAGGTCACGCTGTACACCCATTATTCGCAGAAGGAAGACAGCGTCTCGCTGTACGGCTTCCTGCGCGAAGGCGAGCGCCGCCTGTTCCGCGACGTGCAGAAGGTCAGCGGCATCGGCGCGAAGATCGCGCTGGCCGTGCTGTCCGGGGTCACCGTCGAAGAATTCGCGCGCATGGTCCAGGCCGGCGACATCACCGCGCTGACCCGCATCCCCGGCATCGGCAAGAAGACCGCCGAGCGCATGGTGCTGGAACTGCGTGACCGCGCGGCGCAGTTCGGTGCCGGTGGCGCACTGCCCACCGGCAGTGGCCCGGCCCCGGCCGATCCGCTGTCCGATGCCACCGTGGCGCTGCAGCAGCTGGGCTACAAGCCCGCCGAGGCGGCGCGGATGGCGCGCGAGGCCTTCAACGAGGGCGACGAAGTGGCCACCGTCATCCGCAAGGCCCTGCAATCGGCGCTGCGCTGAGCCGCTCCGTTTCCTTCCCCATTACCCTGAGCTTCGCCAGGAGCCCCATGTCCAGCAGTCAAACCCCGCACACCGCCGCCCAGGGTGGCCATGGTCACGCTCCCCCCGCCGGGGGCCTGGCGCTGATCATCGGTGCGATCGGCGTGGTCTTCGGCGATATCGGCACCAGCCCGCTGTATACCCTGAAGGAGGCGTTCTCGCCGCACTACGGGCTCAACAGCGACCACGACACCGTGCTGGGTGTGCTGTCGCTGGCGTTCTGGGCGCTGAACATCGTGGTCACCCTGAAGTACGTGACCATCATCATGCGCGCCGACAATGACGGCGAGGGCGGCATCATGGCGCTGATGGCGCTGACCCAGCGCACGCTGCGCAACGGGTCGCGCTCGGCCTATGTGGTCGGCATCCTCGGCATCTTCGGCGCCTCGCTGTTCTTCGGCGATGGGGTGATCACCCCGGCGATATCGGTGCTGGGTGCGGTCGAAGGCCTGGAGGTTGCCGCGCCGGGGCTGCATGCCTTCATCGTGCCGATCACCGTGGTGGTGCTGCTGGCCGTGTTCGCGGTGCAGCGTTTCGGTACCGCGAAGATCGGCAAGCTGTTCGGCCCGATCACCTCGATCTGGTTCATTTCGCTGGCCGCGATCGGCATCTACAACATCGTCGACGCGCCGGAAGTGCTGAAGGCGTTCAACCCGTGGTGGGCGATCCGCTTCTTCATGGAACACGGCTGGCACAGCATCTTCATCCTCGGCGCGGTGGTGCTGGCGGTGACCGGTGGCGAGGCGCTGTATGCCGACATGGGCCACTTCGGTGCCAAGCCGATCCGCCACGCCTGGTACTTCTTCGTGCTGCCCTGCCTGGTGCTGAACTACCTGGGGCAGGGCGCGCTGGTGCTCAACCATCCCGAGGCGGTGAAGAACCCGTTCTTCGAGGCGGTGCCGTCGTGGGCGCTGTACCCGATGATCATCCTGGCCACGATGGCGGCGGTGATCGCCTCGCAGTCGGTGATCACCGGTGCGTTCTCGGTCTCGCGCCAGGCCATGCAGCTGGGCTACATCCCGCGCATGCGCATCAAGCACACCTCGCACGACACCATCGGCCAGATCTACATCCCCGGCATCAACTGGGGCATCGCGGTGATGGTGATCGGCCTGGTGCTGGCCTTCCGCAGCTCGTCCAACCTGGCCGTGGCCTACGGCATCTCGGTGTCGGCCACCATGCTGATCGATACCCTGCTGCTGGCCCTGGTCGCACGTTCGCTGTGGCCCAAGGCACGCAACTGGATCCTGCCCTTGTGCGTGGTGTTCTTCATCATCGATCTGGGCTTTGTCATCGCCAACGGCGCCAAGCTGCTGCAGGGCGCCTGGTTCCCGGTGGTGCTGGGCATCTTCCTGTTCACCATGATGCGCACCTGGCGCCGTGGCCGCGAACTGCTGCGCGACGAGATCCGCAAGGACGGCATCCGCATCGACACCTTCCTGCCGGGCCTGATGCTGGCGCCGCCGGTACGCGTACCCGGCACCGCGGTGTTCCTCACCGCCGACCCGACCGTGGCCCCGCATGCGCTGATGCACAACCTCAAGCACAACAAGGTGCTGCACGAGCGCAACGTGTTCCTGCATGTGGTGACCCTGCCGGTGCCGTACGCGGCGGAAGGGCAGCGCCTGAAGATCGAATCGGTGGGCGATGAGTTCTATCGGGTCTACGTGCGTTTCGGCTTCATGGAGACCCCCGACGTACCGCTGGCGCTGATGCGCTCGTGCGACCACGGCGGTATCTACTTCGACCCGATGGACACCACCTTCTTCGCCAGCCGCGAGACCATCGTCGCCACCGCCAACCGCGGCATGCCGATCTGGCGCGACAAGCTGTTCGCGCTGATGCACCGGAACGCCGCCCCGGCGACGGGCTTCTTCCGGATTCCGGGTAACCGCCTGGTCGAGCTGGGCGCGCAGGTGGAGATCTGACCGCGCGGGGTCGGATCCCTTTTCCACAGGAAAAGGGCTCTGACCCCATGTCCGTGTCATCCAGCTCCATCCACACATGGCGTGGATCTACCGGGTCGACCAAGGTCGACACCCACCAATACCAGGCCATGCCGTGTCGACCAAGGTCGACACCTACCAGGAGCAGGCCATGCCATTCCGGCAGATCGCGGAGATCTGTCGAAGGCGGGGTGGGTCCGGTTGCGGGGGCGTGAGCCGCATGGATGCGGCGACCGAGCTTACATGGACGTACTTGCAGCGCCCCCCGCAACCGGACCCACCCCGCCATCCATCAGGAAACCTGCTTCTGCTGCCGCTTCGGCAGTTGAAGTTGCAGTCGCTTCTGCGGGTGCCGGGCGCAGCCCGGCCGAATCTCCCCGCTTTTACCGCATAATCAGCACATGACCGACGACCGCATCATCGCCGCCGGCGCCACCCGCGAGGATGACGCCGCCGACGCCAGCATCCGACCCAAGCGACTTGCCGATTACCTCGGCCAGGTGCCAGTGCGCGAGCAGATGGAGATCTACATCCAGGCCGCCAAGGGTCGTGGCGATGCGTTGGACCACGTCCTGATCTTCGGCCCACCCGGCCTGGGCAAGACCACCCTCAGCCACGTCATCGCCAACGAACTGGGCGTGGCGCTGCGCGTGACCTCCGGCCCGGTGATCGAGAAGGCCGGCGATCTGGCCGCGCTGCTGACCAACCTGCAGCCGCACGATGTGCTGTTCATCGACGAGATCCATCGCCTCTCGCCGGTGGTGGAAGAAGTGCTGTACCCGGCGATGGAAGATTTCCAGATCGACATCATGATCGGCGAGGGCCCTGCGGCGCGCTCGATCAAGATCGACCTGCCGCCGTTCACCCTGATCGGCGCCACCACCCGCGCCGGCCTGCTGACCGCACCGCTGCGCGACCGCTTCGGCATCGTCCAGCGCCTGGAGTTCTACAGCGTCGAAGAACTGACCCGCATCGTGCGCCGCTCGGCCGCGATCCTGGCCATCGACTGCACCGCCGACGGGGCAGGGGAGATCGCGCGCCGCGCGCGTGGCACCCCGCGTATCGCCAACCGCCTGCTGCGCCGCGTGCGCGATTACGCCCAGGTCAAGGCCGGTGGCCACATCGACCAGACCGTGGCCCAGGCCGCAATGCAGATGCTCAAGGTCGACCCGGAAGGCTTCGACGAGCTTGACCGCCGGCTGCTGAAGACCATGGTCGATTACTTCGACGGTGGCCCGGTGGGCATCGAGTCGCTCGCCGCGGCGCTGTCCGAAGAGCGGGGCACGCTGGAGGACGTGGTCGAGCCGTACCTGATCCAGCAGGGCTTCCTGGTGCGCACCGCGCGTGGCCGCATGGCGACCCACAAGGCCTACCGGCACATGGGTCTGAAGCCGAAGAACCCGCCACAGGACCTGTTTGCCGAGGTCCCCGATGTCGGTTGAACCGCGATTCAGTTGGCCGACACGCATTTACTGGGAAGATACCGACGCTGGCGGGGTGGTCTACCACGCCCGCTACGTGGCCTTCATGGAACGGGCCCGGACCGAATGGATGCGCGCGCTGGGCTACGGCCAGGAGCGCATGCGGTCCGAGCACGGCATGGTCTTCGCGGTGCGCTCCATGCAGATGGACTTCATCAAGCCGGCACGGCTGGATGACCAGCTGCAGGTAAGCGCCACCCTGGTCCAGCTGAAGAAGGCCAGCATGGTCTTCGACCAGCAGGTCCTGCGCGACGGCCAGCTGCTGCTGTCCGCACAGGTCCGCATCGCCGCACTGGACGCGGCCAGTTTCCGCCCGCGTGGCATGGACGATGCCGTCCTTGCCGCGCTGCAACCCCACCTCCACCCCGAATCCGAACAGAACTCTTGAGGAACAACGGATGATCGCAACGCTCCTGGCCCTGCAGGCCACGGTCACCGAGGCTTTGCCGGCTGACGTCAGCAATGCCGCGACCCAGACCCTTGCCCAGGCCACCACCGGCGGCGGCATCAACTACCTCGAACTGATGGCCAAGGCCAGCCTGCCGGTGAAGATCATCGTGCTGGCGCTGCTGGTCGGCTCGTTCGTCAGCTGGGTGATCATTTTCCGCAAGGCCCGCATCTTCAAGCAGGCCACCCGCGAAGCCGACGAGTTCGAGAACCGCTTCTGGTCCGGTGCCGACCTGGGCAAGCTGTACAGCTCGGCCACCGACCGCAGCCGCAATGTCGGCGGCCTGGAAGCCATCTTCGAAGCCGGTTTCCGCGAGTACACCCGCCTGCGCGACAAGCGCCGGCTGGATGGCCGTGCCCAGCTGGAAGGTGCCCAGCGCGCCATGCGCACCACCTACACCCGCGAAGTCGACCAGCTCGAGCGCAACCTGGAACTGCTGGCCAACATCGGCTCGACCGCCCCGTACGTGGGCCTGGTCGGTACCGTGTTCGGCATCATGGTGACCATGCACGACATGATCAGCAGCGGCGCCCAGGCCGGTATCGCCGCCGTCGCCCCGGGCATCTCCGAAGCGCTGTTCGCCACCGCCATCGGCCTGTTCGTGGCGATCCCGGCGGTATGGGCCTACAACCGCTTCACCACCCGCGTGGAGCGCATGTCGGTGCGTTTCGAGACCTTCGCCGACGAGTTCAGCTCGATCCTGCAGCGCCAGAGCGCTGGCGACGAGTAAGCGCCAGACCCGGGAGTCCAAGCCATGTCCGCTGCCATCGGTCGCCGCAAGCGTCGCAAGCTGAAATCGGAAATCAACGTCGTTCCCTATATCGACGTCATGCTGGTGCTGTTGATCATCTTCATGGTCACCGCGCCACTGCTCACCCTGAGCTTCGATGTCGACCTGCCCAATTCCAACGCCAAGGCGCTGGAAAGCAAGCAGGACCCGGTGATCGTCTCGGTGCGCCAGGACGGCCAGCTCAGCCTGAAGCTGCCCGACGCCAAGGAACCCACGGCCGTCACTGCCGAGGAACTGCAGGGCCACCTGTCCGGCATCGCCGCGCAGGACAAGGGAGTGCGCGTGATCGTCGCCGCCGACCGTGCCGTGGCCTATGAAAAGGTCATCGCGGCGATGGACGTGATCAAGCGCGCCAACGTGGACAAGGTAGGCCTGGCCACCGATGCACGCTGACGCCCTGCCGCCACCGCACAAGCAGGAACCCGGCTGGGGCCAGCCGCTGGTGCTGGCCGTGCTGGTGCACCTGCTGGTCGCGTTGATCTTCATCGGCGCCTGGCTGTGGTCACCGCAGCGCAATACCGATGCCGCCGCAGGCGATCCCTCGGTCGAGGCCAGCCTGGCGCTGTCCGCGTCCGAAGCCGCCGCCGCCCGCCAGGCCCTGCGCCAGTCGGAAAAGCTGGAAGACCTGCCGCCGCCGGTGGCCGAACCGATCCCGGTGCCGGAAGACACCATCCCGCCGCCGCAGCCGATTGAAGAGCCGCGCCCGCAGGACGCACCGACGCCGCAGCAGCAACAGGCGCAGGAGCGCGTGGCGCAGCCCGATACCAAGGACCAGGACGCGGTCAGCGCGTTGGCGATCTCGCAGGAAAAGGCCAAGCAGGAGCAGGAAGCCAAGCGCCGCCAGGAGCAGATCGACCTGACCGAGCGCAAGCGCCAGGAAGAGGCCGAGCAGAAGCTGCGCCTGGCCAAGCAGCAGGAGGCGGACGCCAAGAAGAAGCAGGCCGAGCAGGAGCGCCTGGCCGCTGACAAGGCCGAGGCCGAGAAGCAGAAGAAGATCGCCGACATCCGTGCCCGCCGTGAGCAGGCAGAGAAGGAAGCCAAGCTGGCCGAGCAGAAGCTGCGCCAGGTCGCCGCCGCGCGCAATGCCGCAGGCACGGCCGCTGCTGGTGCCAGTGGTGCCGCACAGCCGGCTGCCGGTGGTGGTGGCAGCAGTGATGATCTGTCTGCCAAGTACGCGGCGGCCATCCAGGCCAAGGTGCTGGCGCAGTGGGTGCGTCCGGACAGCGTGCCGCTGGGCCAACGCTGCCAGATCACCATCAACCAGTTGCCGGGCGGTACCGTCCGCAGCGCCACGGTCAGCGCCGGCTGCCCGTTCGATGAGGCCGGCAAGCGCTCGATCGAGGCCGCCGTGCTCAACGCCCAGCCGCTGCCGTACCGCGGTTTCGAGCAGGTATTCGCACGCACGATCAACTTCACGTTCACCGCCCAGGATCGCTGAGGCGCGGGGGCAGGGCGGCCCTTTGGGGCTGTCCCGTCATCCGATGACGCCTTTAGCTCTGGATCGTACGGGCCCGTCCACGCCATGCTTGGGACGCGTCATTCGCACGAAAGGTGGCCGCGACGTTAACGGCATGTGAGAGACCCGGCTGGCACTGACCAGGAATTCACGTACCCTTGGTTCATGATTGCGAAGCGGTTCACTGCCGTTTTGTTATCCCTCGTTCCGGTTCCCCCTATTTGAGCGCTCCATGAAGAAGATGCCTCGCTGGCTTGCCGTGTTTGCGGCCCTGTTGCTGCCCTTTGCTGCCGTCGCGCAGCAGAAGGGGCTGGATATCGACATCATCGGCGGCAATGCCTCCGCCCTCCCGATCACCATCGTGCCGATGCCCTACCAGGGTGCAGCCGGTGCTCCGCAGACCGACGTCGCCGGCGTGGTCCGTGCCGACCTCGAACGTTCGGGCCAGTTCCGCACGCTGCCCGAAGCGCAGATCGTCGAAAAGCCGACCCGCGGTGGCGAGATCCAGTTCCCGACCTGGCGCGCGCTGAAGCAGAACTACATCGTCGTCGGCCGGGTCATGGACGCCGGTGCCGGCGCCTACCGCGTCGAGTACGAACTGTTCGACGTGCCCAAGGGCGAGCGCCTGCTGGGCCTGGCGATGACCGCACGTGGCAATGCCATGCGCGATGTTGCCCACCAGATGGCCGACGCCATCTACGAGAAGATCACCGGTGTCCGTGGTGCCTTCTGGACCCGCATCGCCTACGTGACCGCCAGCGGCAAGGGCGACGCCATGCGCTACGCGCTGATGGTGGCCGATTCGGACGGCTTCAACCCGCAGACCATCGTCCGTTCGGCCGAGCCGCTGCTGTCGCCGTCGTGGAGCCCGGATGGCAACAAGCTGGCCTACGTCAGCTTCGAGCGTGGCAACTCGGCCATCTACATCCAGAACATCTCCACCGGCGCCCGTGAGCTGGTCACCAGCTTCCGCGGCATCAACAGCGCCCCGGCGTTCTCGCCGGACGGTCGCAAGCTGGCCCTGACCCTGTCGCGTTCGGGCAACCCGGAAATCTACGTGATGGATCTGGGCAGCAAGCAGCTGACCCAGCTGACCAACCACTTCGCCATCGATACCGAGCCGACCTGGGCGCCGGACGGCAGCGCGGTGTACTTCACCTCCGACCGCGGCGGCCGTCCGCAGGTGTACAAGGTCGGTGCCGGTGGTGGCAGCGCCGAGCGCGTGACCTTCCAGGGCAACTACAACGCCAAGCCCTCGGTGTCCTACGACGGCAAGAAGATCGCCGTTGCCCAGGGTTCGGGCAACAGCTACAAGATCGCGGTGATGGACAGCTCGCTGGGTTCGCCGCGCTGGAGCACGCTGTCGCCGGGTTCGCTGGACGAGTCGCCGAGCTTCGCGCCCAACGCGAGCATGGTGCTGTATGCCGCCCGCGAGGGTGGTCGTGGTGTGCTGTACGCCGTCTCGGCCGATGCGCGCGTGCGCCAGCGCCTGGTTCTGGCAGACGGTGATGTGCGCGAGCCGGCATGGTCCCCCTACCGTACCCAGCGCTAAAAGAGTGTTAATATTTTCTCTGTATTGAACCCCTCATCGGCTTAGGAGCCACAAAGGTATCGCCATGAACAAGTCCACCCGCGTTCTGCTTGTTTCCCTGCTGTCTGTGGCCGTCCTGGCCGGTTGCTCGAAGAAGGTCAAGGAAGAAGCCCCGGCTCCGGTCGATACCGGCACCTCGACCACCACCCCGACCGGTCCGTCCACCTCCGGCCTGTACGGCCCGGGCGACCTGGACACCGATGCCTGCCTGCGCCAGCGCGTTGTCTACTTCGACCTGGACAAGGAAGACGTGAAGCCGGAATTCCAGGCCATCATGGCTTGCCACGCCAAGTACCTGCGTGACCGTCCGTCCTCGCGCATCACCCTGCAGGGCCACACCGACGAGCGCGGTTCGCGCGCGTACAACCAGGCCCTGGGCGAGCGTCGTGGCAACGGCGTCAACTCGGCACTGCAGGCCAACGGTGGCTCGGCTTCGCAGCTGACCGTCGTGTCCTACGGTGAAGAGCGTCCGGTCTGCACCGAGTCGAACGAGTCCTGCTGGTCGCAGAACCGTCGCGTCGAAATCGTCTACACCGCGCAGTAATCCATGCGCCTTGGCATCAAACTGATGCTGGTCGTTGCGGCAGCCCTCGTGGCTGCCGCACCGGCGCATGCACAACGTCAGAGCCTGGCCGACCGCGTCGGTTCGCTCGAGCAGCAGATGTACAACAACAGTGCCAACCAGGACCTGTTGAACCAGATCAATCAGCTGCGGCAGCAGGTCACCAGCCTGCAGGCCTCGATCGAGCAACTCCAGCACGACAACGCCCAGCTCAAGCAGACCGCCCAGGATCAGTACCTGGATCTGGACAGCCGCCTGAACCGGTTGGAAGGGGGCTCTGCCGCCCCGGCCCTGCCTGCGGTTCCGGCGAGCGCACCGAAGGCTCCTGCAGCCCCGGCAAAACCCGCAGCGGCGGCCACTTCCGAGCGGCCGCCTTCCGTCCATGGTGACCCGGGCAGCCTGGCCGTCACCGGTGACGAGCGTACGTCCTACAACGTGGCCTTCGACGCATTGAAGGCGGGCAAGTACGATGATTCGGCGCAGCTGTTCCTGAGCTTCCTGGAGCTGTACCCGAACGGTGTCTACGCCCCCAATGCGCTGTACTGGCTGGGTGAAAGCTATTACGCCACCCGCAATTTCCCGATGGCCGAGTCCCAGTTCCGCGAACTGCTCTCGCGCTATCCCACCCACGACAAGGCCGCAGGTGGCCTGCTCAAGATCGGGCTCTCGCAGTATGGCGAGGGCAAGGTCGACCAGGCCCAGCAGACGCTGGAGAGCGTCGTGGCGCAATACCCGGGCTCGGATGCCGCGCGTACCGCGCAGGACCGCCTGCAGTCGATCCGCCTCGGCAATCAGATCCGCTGATCCGCTGACCGGGCGTACAATGTGTTCCCCGTAGCGCCGAGCCCTTGCTCGGCTGCTTTCGTTTCCGGGTCGGCAAACCCGTCCGGATCCGGTAGCGCCGGGCCATGCCCGGCGGCTTGCATTACCCGCCGGGCCCTACCCGACCGGCTGCTGTTGTAGAGCCGAGCCATGCTCGGCTGCGTTCGTTACCGGCCACGGTAGCCCACCCGCCACGTGTCCCACCAAGAAGTCCCTGCCATGACCGCCGTTGCCCCGTCCGCCGCCGTCGCCACGCCCAGCGAGATCGTGCAGTCGCCTCTGCCGCGCCTGAAGATCACCGAGATCTTCACCTCCCTGCAGGGCGAAGCCGATACCGCCGGTTGGCCGACCGTGTTCGTGCGCCTGACCGGCTGCCCGCTGCGCTGCCAGTACTGCGACACCGCCTACGCCTTCCACGGCGGCACCTGGTGGGACATCGACGATATCGTGGCCCACGTGCAGGCCCAGGGCGTGCGCCACGTCTGCGTGACCGGCGGCGAGCCGCTGGCGCAGAAGCGCTGCCTGGTGCTGCTGCAGAAGCTGTGCGATGCCGGCCTCGACGTGTCGCTGGAAACCTCCGGTGCGCTGGACGTCAGCGCCGTCGATCCGCGCGTGTCGCGCGTGGTCGACATCAAGACCCCCGGCTCGGCCGAGGTCGCGCGCAACCGCTGGGAAAACCTGCCGCTGCTGACCACGCGTGACCAGATCAAGTTCGTGATCTGCAACCGCGAAGACTACGACTGGGCCAAGGCCATGGTCGCCGAACACCAGCTGGTGCAGCGCACGATGGTGTTCTTCTCACCCAGCAAGGGCGAAATCACTGCCCGCCAGCTGGCCGACTGGATCGTGGAAGACCGGCTGCCGGTGCGCTTCCAGATGCAGTTGCATAAAATCCTGTGGAACGACGAGCCGGGCCGATGAGCCGGCGCAGCGTTTCCTGATGTAGCTCCGGCGCGGGACAGCGTGCTGGCTTTCTCCCCCAACCGGATGATTTACCCATGAAGAAGGCAGTCGTGCTTCTCTCCGGCGGCATGGATTCAGCCGCCGTCATCGCCATGGCCCAGGAACAGGGCTTCGCCGTGCATGCCCTGAGCGTGCGTTACGGCCAGCGCCACACCTCCGAGCTGGATGCCGCCGCACGCGTGGCCAAGGCCCAGGGGGTGATCGTGCACAAGACCGTGGACGTGGACCTGCGCAGCATCGGCGGCTCGGCGCTGACCGACGACATCGACGTGCCCGAGGCGGGCGGCGAGGGCATCCCGGTCACCTACGTGCCGGCGCGCAACACCATCATGCTGTCGCTGGCGTTGGGCTGGGCCGAAGTGCTTGGCGCCAACGACATCTTCTGTGGCGTCAACGCCGTGGACTACTCCGGCTACCCGGATTGCCGCCCAGAATTCATCGCCGCCTTCCAGGCGCTGGCCAACCTGGCGACCAAGTCGGGCGTGGAAGGCGCGGGCATCACCGTGCATGCGCCGCTGCAGTTCCTCAGCAAGGGCCAGATCGTCAGCGAAGGCGTGCGACTGGGCGTGGACTTCGGCCTGACGGTGTCCTGCTACAACGCCGATGCCAGCGGCGCGGCCTGCGGGCATTGCGATGCCTGCCGCCTGCGCGCGCAGGGCTTCGCCGATGCCGGCGTGCCCGACCCGACGCTGTACGCCTGACCGCGCCCGGTGGGTGGTGGGTGCGAACCGTTGGTTCGCACTCCCTATCCCGGCGCTACCGCTGCCCGGCTACCCCGGTGGGTGCGAACCGTTGGTTCGCACCGCCTGACCCGCCGCGCGCGGCCCTGCGCTACCGCTGCTGCAGCCAACCCGATGCTTCAATGAAACCGCGCACCGCAACCGGATCGCTGTAATCCAGCTCGATCATCCGTGCGATCGCCGCCTGCTCATCCGGCTGCTGCCGCATGTACTCCTGCGCGATGCGGTAACCCGCGTAGTACCCCACATCACTCACCCCGAACGCATTACGGGCGCTGTTGTACAGCCAGTTGTCCAGCGCATCGCCATCCATCTCCGCTCTGAAGCGAGCGCGGATCTCCGATTCGTGCAACGGGCCATAGGTGTACAGCGGCAGTGCCGGGCGGCGACCGCTGATCCGCTCGGCGATGTACTCGGCCACGCCCTCGCGGACCGCATATTGCGCGAGCGATCCGGTGGTCTCGCGCTGCTGGGTGTGCACGTACTCATGCAGGTTGTTCTGCGCGTTGTTCGCGCCCGGCGCGCTGTCATAGAAAATCCGCAGGCGACTGCGCAACGGCTCCGGCAGTTCGCTGACATCCACGCTTGCATCGCCGAGTGCC
This sequence comes from Stenotrophomonas sp. SI-NJAU-1, assembly GCF_020883215.1. Classification (NCBI taxonomy): domain Bacteria; kingdom Pseudomonadati; phylum Pseudomonadota; class Gammaproteobacteria; order Lysobacterales; family Lysobacteraceae; genus Stenotrophomonas; species Stenotrophomonas sp. SI-NJAU-1. Next base: position 3,385,239 of record NZ_CP086598.1, on the reverse strand, counting down.
ATCTCCGCGCCGATCAGCACCTGGTTGCCCAGCGTGGTGCCGCCTGTGCGCAGCACGCCCACCGCATAGGTGATGCTGGCCGGGCGCAGGGCGGGGTAGAGCTTACGGAACACAGCCAGATCCCGCTCCAGCGTAGCGCTGGCCTGCCGGGCGTTGGCGGTCAGCGGCCGCACCGAGGCCCAGAAGCGCGGCCAGGCGAGCATTGCTTGTTCGTATTCGGCGGCGGTGTAGTTGCGCACCTTCATCAGCGCATGCAGGCCAGGGCTGCCGGGCTCGATATAGCGCTGCTGCACCAGGGCCACACGCTGCGCGGCATCGGGCTCGGTGAGCACCGCATCGTAAGTAGCCCAGAAGCGGCCGATGTCCTCGGTCCGCACCTGTGCAGGCGATGCCGCAGCGGCGGCAAACGGCAGCAGCAGGGCGAGCATCAACGGCAGTGGCAGGCGCATCCATCGCTCCGGGGCAGGGTCGCAGGTGAGATGCGGCGGGTGACGGAAAGGTTTAGAGGCCCGCAGCCGGGGCAGTGCCCGCCGCTGGCTGGCAGCCTGGTAGATCCCCGGCTTCACCCCACCCGGAAAAGTACGGTAGAATGCCCACCCCGCCGAAAGGCAGGGGCCTTGCATGGGCCGTTAGCTCAGTCGGTAGAGCAGAAGACTTTTAATCTTTTGGTCGATGGTTCGAATCCATCACGGCCCACCATTGCAGGCCATGACCTCGGTCATCCAGAAAGGCACCGCCAAGCGGTGCCTTTTTTGTTGCAGAACCTGAGGTCCTACCTGGACTTCGCGCCCTGGGAACGGGCCGCCTCGCGCTCTGCCTCTACCTTGGCGGCAGCATTCGCAGCACGCTCCACTGCGGCGCGCTCTGCGTCGAACCGGGCTTGCCGCTGGGCGCTGTAATTGCGCTCCAGTTCCAGCGAGGCAGTGAAGCTGTCGGGGTGCTTTGCGGCGCACGCCTGCTGCACCAATTGCACGGCACGGTCGGACAGCCCGGGTTGGATGTTGCCGAGCAGGCAGTCGGCGTATGGTACGGAAGCGGCCGGGCTTGCGGCCAGCGCGGCAATGATCATGGCATTCAACATGCGAACCTCCTTGTGTCAGTGTCGATGGAACCCGGAACGGGCCCGGTCCGAGTATGGCTGGATTATGGTGCGGGGTTGCTACTCAGGCCGGATATCCCGGCACACCAGTTCCGCCAGCCCGCGGAAGGCGAAGAACAGCCCTTCGACCACGCCGTCATCCAGATGCCGGTCCGGCGTTGCCATTGATCGGCAGCGATCGGCGGCGTGCAGCATCTCTGCCACGGTCAGCATGCCGACGGCCGCGCGCTCCACGCGTGACAGTGCCACCCTGCGCCCTGCGGGAAGGCTGGTATCAGGCCAGGGCTGGCCGTCTGCACCTTCGCCCGCGCGGATGCGTTCGAGGCAGCCCAGGAACGTGCTCAGTTCGGGCGCAGGGTTGTCATCGTCGTCGTTGACGCTGGCGGCATATGAGGGATAGGGCGGACCTTCGGTCATCTCGGCTTCCTCGGCTCTGGGGTGAGAGTGCCACCGCGTGAGGCGGGTGGCGGACGGTGCGTGGCTGCAAGCCGGGATGAAGTATCGCCATTGACCGGCGGGCACGAAGGCCCCCACGCACCGCCCGCCATAAAGGCCGACGGATCACCCGCCGGCACGGTCCGGAGACAGTGCCGACGGGTGAGCGCAAACAACAAGCGATAACCTCATCACGGGCTTGCAGGCCCGGTGCCACCCGTTGTCGGTGGCGCAGCATGGTGTTTACGCCTGCGCTTGGATTTCAATCAGAAATCTCCGCAAGGACATGCGGAATCCAGACGCGCGACGATGGTGGCGCAGGCCTGACTTGCGCAGCAAGCGTCAGTACACGACGCATTCGTTTCCGCGTCTGGTTGATCGCGCTGGAAGATGCCGCAAACCGCACACTGCGATGCATCTGCCGTGAACCAGCGCGTGTAAAGCTGGCTTCACTTTCGCTATCAATGTCCTCTGTGCGTTCCAGTTGTACCCACCGCATTTCGGTGCAGGTGCGACGATAGTGGCGTCCTTGGCGGTTCAAACACGACACATGGCGGTGCACGCGCGGTATGGGGGCCGTGCCCGGGCGCGAGTCACGGCAAGTCATCCGTGCATGGCGTGGATCTACGCATCTGGCAGGCGCCACTGCGCGCGTCCGGGCGCTATGCTCGGCATCTTTCGCTGGATGGGGCGCCCAATGCGCTTGATCGTGCTGTCACTGTTGTTGTCCTGTGTCTCCGCCGCGCCGCTGATGGCCGCCGAACCGGCGCCTCCGCCGGCGATCGCCTCACCGTTGGTCATCGGCGAGACCTTCACCCTCCAGTCCAAGGCACTGGGCGAAGCCCGCCGCATCAACGTCTACCGCCCGCAGCCGTGGGGCCTGGACCCGAAGACGCCACTGCCGGTGCTGTACATGCCCGACGGCGGCATCGGCGAGGACTTCCTGCACGTGGCCGGGTTGGTGCAGGTGCTGACCGGCAACGGCAGCATGCGCCCGTTCCTGCTGGTCGGCATCGAGAACACCGAGCGCCGCCGCGACATGACCGGCCCGAGCCGTAATCCTGAGGACCAGAAGATCGCGCCACGCATCGGTGGCTCGGCGGCGTACCGTGATTTCCTGCGCGATGAACTGATGCCGCAGATACGCCAGCGTTATGCGACCACCGACGAGCGGGCACTGATCGGTGAATCGCTGGCCGGGTTGTTCGTGATCGAAACGCTGCTGCAGGAACCCACCCTGTTCAACAGCTACATCGCGCTGGACCCCAGCCTGTGGTGGAACCACGGCGCCTTGCTGTCTGGCGCAGGCAAGCAGGTGCCGTCGGTTGCGCGCAGCGGCGCGCGGCTGTTCCTGGCCAGCAGTGGCCAGCCGGAACTGGCTGCGTCGAGCGCACGCTTGGCGGCGGTGCTGCAGCAGGCATCGCCGGCAACGCTGGTGAAGTACCAGCCGCTGCCGGAAGAGACCCACGCTACCATCTACCACCCGGCCGCCCTGCAGGGTCTGCGTACGTTGTTCCCGGTACCGCCGCCTGCGTCGCCTTGAGAGGTTTGGCGCGCAACAGCGCGGTGTGTGAGGATGCATCAGCGGCGCCACCTGGGCGCGCCGCCCGCAACAGGAGAGCGCGGATGCAGCGTGTGCGTGGATGGAGTGTGCTGGCCTGCCTGGCCTTGGCAGGGTGCGCGATGTCGGTGGCGCCGCCGGCAACGCAGAAGGAAGCCAGGGAAAGCGCGACCGCCGTGCCAGGCGTTGTGCTGCCCGATACCGAGTCACTGCGCGTGCATGACCCGATCGGGCGCGACTATGCCCTGTGGGTGGCGTTGCCTGCCGGCTACGCGGCGCATCCGCAGAAGCGTTATCCGGTGGTGTACGTGACCGATGCGCTGTACAGCTTTCCGCTGGTGCGCAGCGTGCGCAACCTGGTGGGGCAGCAGGGCGTCAACATCGAGGATTTCATCCTGGTCGGGTTGCCGCCGCAGGAAGGCCTGACCTCCAAGCAGAGCCGCTCGCGCGACTACACCCCCAGTGATCCTGTGCGCACCCCTGCCGGCTACTACAGCGATGACGTCACCTATGGCGGCGCGGCCCATTACCGCGACTTCCTGGCTGACCACGCGCTGCCGATGATCGATGCGCGCTACCGTACCGATCCGGCCCGGCGCGTGTTTGCGGGTCATTCCTATGGCGCGCTGTTTGGTGCTTACGTGCTGACGACCCAGCCCGACATGTTCGGCACCTACATCCTGTCCAGTCCGTCGCTGTGGTTCGACCAGGGCCTGCTGCCGCGCATGCAGGATGCCGCCCTGATGCCTTCACAGCCCATCCGCGTGCTGCTGTCGGTGGGCGGCTACGAGACGGTCAAGCCGGGGCCACGCTATTCAACGGGCAACGACATGCTGCGGCAGAGCGCCGACTTCGCCGGTCAGCTGCAGCGCAGCGGTCGCAAGCTGCAGGTGGAGAACATCGTGATGGATGGCGAAGACCATCTCACGGTGTATCCGCGCGTGATCACCCGCGCGCTGCTGCAGGTACTCCCGGGCGAAGGACCGTATACCGGCGGCTGACGGCCGGCTCCATCCACGCATGGCGTGGATCTACTGGCAGCATTTTCCGTTCACGCAACGGTGCGCATCGCCGTAGATCCACGCCATGCGTGGATGGCGGCCTCAGGCCGCGCTCGCCTGCGGCGCCGGCATCAGCGCGGCATCGGCGGCATGGCGGAAGCACAGCCGGATCGCATCCAGCAGCTCGCTCATGTTGTAGGGCTTGGGCAGGAAATGGATGCCGTCGTGCAGTTGCGGCAGCACGGCATGCTGGTCCATGCCGGAGGTCACCAGGATCGGCAGCTGCGGATACAGGCTGCGCACGCGGTTGGCGGCCTCGATGCCGCTGACCAGGCCGAGATTGACGTCGGTGAACATCAGGTCGAAGCGCTCTCCGGCGGCCAGCAGGCCCAGCGCGGCTTCGGCGCTGCTGACGCCTGCGACGTGGCAGGCCTGGCTCTCCAGCGCCATCCGGCTCAGTTCACGGGTTTCCTCGGCGTCTTCGATCAGCAGGACGCGTGGTTCAACGTGGCGCTTGGACAGCAGCATGACGCAACAACTCCGGACGGCAGGGCATGAAAGGCGCGCAAGTATGCGCAAGCCCCCAGTGAGCCCCGCGTGCAGGATCAGCTAAGTGGGCGTTACAGCGGATTGCTGCGCTGGCGGCGTACATGCCAGGCCAGCGCTGCCACCGCCAGCAGTGCAGTGCCGATGCGCAGGCTGGTGGCCTGCCAGCCCAGCGCAACGGCGTCGTCGAGGCTGAACACATTCCACGCCAGGTTCATCGACACGTGCAGGGCCAGACCGCACCACAGGGTATTGCCGTCGAGGTGGTCGAGCCAGGCGAAGATGAAGCCGCCGAAGGCGATCACTACGCCGATGAACAGGGCCACGCCGCCGCCGTCGAAGCCGCCGAAGCCCAGCCAGTGCACCATGCCGAACAGCAGGGCCTGCGGCAGCGCGAGCAACGGCCAGGGGCCGCGTACGATCTTCGCCAGCAGCACGAAGCCCAGGCCGCGGAACAGCACTTCTTCGGCCAGCGGGAACAGCACGGCCAGCATCGCGGCGTCCAGCGTCGTCAGCGCCGTGTTGGGCATCCCCAGCAGGGCCAGCCCCAGCCAGCACGGCAGGCTGGCCAGCAGCACCCACAACGGGCCACGCAGGCCGTTTCCGCGCAGGCCGAGGCTGGCCAGCAGGCCCACTCCGCGGGGGCGCAGCAGCGTGGCCAGCAGCAGTGCGACCAGCACCGCCAGCGCGTTGTCCAGCAGGCTGCCACCGTAGGGCATGGGCAGGGCGGGAATCGGCGCGCCCAGCGCGGCACTGATGTCGCGCACGTTCAGGCCGAGGCCAACGCCAAGCAGCACCAGCAACAGGCGGACGCCTGTGGGAATCGAGTCACGGGCAGTCACATGCATTCCTTGCAGCGAGGTCGCGAGGCAGTCTGCAGGGCGGCGGACGTGGTGGCACGCGCCGGAAGTCCCTGTGCCATCGGTCATGCGTTGCCGCACAGTCATCCGCAGACAGGTACAGTCGAGGCCAGACCGACAGGAGCAATGCGAATGCTGTGCCCCGTGTGCAAGACCCAGACCCTGCAGATGGCCGAGCGCCATGGCATCGAGATCGACTACTGCCCGAGCTGCCGTGGCGTATGGCTGGATCGTGGCGAACTCGACAAGATCATCGAGCGCGCCACTGACGGTGCAGGTGCCGCCATGCCGCCGCCAGCGCCCGCGCCTGTGCAACCGCAGGCCGCTCCGCCGCCGGTGATGCATCGCGACACCCGTCATCTCGGCCAGCGCCATGATGACAACCGTGGCCAGTACAGCCAGGGCTACAAGAAAAAGAAGAAGGAAAGCTTCCTGTCGGAGTTGTTCGACTTCTAGGTAGCAGCGTCGCGCCTTGCTCGACTTTGCTCTTTGGGGCGCGCCGACCAAGGTCGGCATCTACCAGGACAGGCGTCGAGCCTGGCTCGACGCTACAGGGACGCGGCTCAGGGCCGGCGCAGGATGAACTCGCGGTCGCGGCTGTCGCCGACGATGAAGTCATACTCGCCGGCCTTGCTGCAGCCGTAGCGCGCGTAGAAGCGCTGCGCGCCGAAGTTCTCTTCCCACACGCCCACCCACAGGGTGCGGCGCTGCGGCTGGTCCAGCCAGGTCATGAAGGCATCCATCAGGCGCGCGCCGTGGCCGCCGTTCTGGTGGCTGGCCAGGATGTACAGCCGCTTCAGTTCGATGTCGCCTTCGCGTGCTTCGGCATGCGGCAGGGTGTTGGCACCGGCGGCCAGATAGCCCACCACCGTCTCACCCTCCAGCAGCAGCCACACCGCGCTGCGCGGGTCGGACAGTTCCGCTCGCTGCGGCTCGGTGCCGTAGTGATCCTGCAGGAACGCGTGCAGATCCTGCGGCGGATAGGAATCGCCCCAGGTTTCGGTATAGGTCGCGATGGCGATCGCCGACAACGCGTCGACGTCGGCCAGGGTGGCGCGGCGGATATGCAACGACATGGTGCAGCCTGCAATGGAACGTGCGGCAGTGTAGCCGGCCCCGGCGGCTACCGGGGCTGGCTGCTGCTCATGATCGGCTGCTCAGAACCACATGCGGATGCCGGCGACCCAGCGTGTGTCGCGTGCATGGTCGCCGGCATAGTCGGCGGTATCGCCGAAAGTCCGTTCGTGGCTGATGCCGATGTACGGGGCGAAGCGGCGATTGAACTCGTAGCGCAGGCGCAGGCCGGCTTCGACCTTGTTGAGGCCGCGGCCGATGCCGTGCTCCGGTTCGTCCTTGCTGGCCACGGTCGCTTCCAGCAGGGGCTGCAGGATCAACCGGTTGGTCAACAGCACGTCGTATTCGATCTCGGCCTTGGCCATCAACTGGCCACCGGAACCGGCATACAGCGTGGCCGAGCTTTCGAATTTGTACGGCGCCAAGCCCTGGATGCCGATCGCCGCCCAGGTGCGTGAATCGGCGGGGCGGAAGTCCTGGCGTACACCGACCAGCACGTCCCACCACGGCGAAATTGCACGCCCGTACAGCGCTTCCACGCCTGATGATTCCGTGCGGCCCTCGCTGCGTTCGCCATCGGTGCGCAGCCACAGACGGTTGATGTTGCCGCCAATCCAGCCGCTGGCCTCCCAGGCCTGGCCGTTGCCGTTCTTTCCATCCCAGTGCTCCAGGCGATCGATCAGCAGCAGGCTGTGGATCTCCGGGGCGTGCTCCATCGCACCATGCGCGATGGGGGGGAACGCGGCCGCACGATCAGCATCGGTGGGGACAGGTATCGGCTCGCGCGGCTGCGTCGGCGCGGGTGTGTCGTGGCCCATTGTCGAGTGATCCATCGCGCCATGGTCCATCTTCGAATGGTCCATCGCACCGTGATCCATCTTCGAATGGTCCATCTTCGAATGATCCACGTCGGCCGCTGGTGTGGCATCGGCAGGAGGCGCGTGTGCGGTCATGTCATGGCCGGCATGGGACTGCGCGAATGCGGGCAGCGCGGCCAACAGGCCGAGGGTCAACAGGCTTGGGGCAAGCAGGGAACGGCTCATTCTTCGATCCTCACTTCGCGCATCATGCCTGCTTCCATGTGGTACAGCAGGTGGCAGTGGTAGGCCCATCGGCCGAGGGCATCGGCGCGTACGCGATAGGTGCGGCGTGTACCGGGCGGCATGTCGATGGTGTGCTTGCGCACCTGGAATTCACCCTGCGCGTTTTCCAGGTCGCTCCATACGCCATGCAGGTGGATCGGGTGCTGCATCATGGTGTCGTTGACCAGCACGATGCGCATGCGCTCGCCGTAGTTCAGGCGCAGCGGTTCGGCGCCGGCGAAGGGAATGCCGTCGAACGACCAGGAGAACTTTTCCATGTGGCCGGTCAGGTGCAGCTCGATCTCGCGGCCGGGCTCGCGGCCATCGGGGTCTTCGAACAGGCTGCGCATCGCACCATAGGTCAGCACCTGGCGGCCGTTGTCGCGCAGGCCGATGCCGGGGTCGTCCAGCTTGGGCTCGGTGGCCGAACTCTGCATGTCCACCAGCGGATTGTTGCGCTCGCTGGCCGGATGCTTTGGCGCTTTGCTGGCGGTCTCGCCGCCGCCATGTGCGCCGTGGCCCATGCTGGCACCGCAGCCGCCTTCCATGCCCTTCATTGCTGCCATGTCGTGGCCGCCGTGGCTACCGCCGCCCATGTCATGACCCATGTCGCTCATCGTCAGCAACGGGCGCGGATCGCGCGCGGGAATCGGTGCCTGCAGCCCATGGCGCACGGCGAGGGTGCCGGCGGCATAACCCGTGCGGCCCATGTCCTGGCAGAAGATTGTGAAGGCATCCTGGCCGCTGGGTTCCACCAGTACGTCGTAGGTTTCGGCCGGGGCGATGCGGAACTCGTCGATGCTGACCGGATGGATGTACTGGCCGTCGGCGGCGACCACGGTCATCTTCAGGCCGGGAATGCGCACGTCGAAGTAGGTCATCGACGCACCGTTGATGAAACGCAGCAGCACCTTTTCGCCACTGCGGAACAGCCCGGTCCAGTTGCCGGCCGGCGCGGTCCCGTTCATCAGGTAGGTGTAGGTGTGCGCGTTGATGTCGGAGATGTCGCTGGGCGTCATCCGCATCCGGCCCCACATGCCGCGGTCGGACAGCGCGGCCGACCAGCCATCGCGACGGGCGTCGCGCAGGAAGTCGGGCAGGGTGCGCTTGTAGTAGTTGTCGTGCTCGGCGAGCTTCTTCATGCGCCGGAACAACGCGCCGGGATCCATGTCGGTCCAGTCGGACAGCATGATCACGTGCTCGCGGTCATGCCGGTACGGCGCCGGTTCGGCCGGGTCGATGATCAGCGCGCCGTACAGCCCCGCCTGTTCCTGGAACAGCGAATGGCTGTGATACCAGTAGGTGCCGGACTGCTTGAGGTCGAAGTGGTAGTGGTAGGTCTCGCCAGGGCCGATGCCGTTGAAGCTCAGGCCCGGCACGCCATCCATGTTGGCCGGCAGCAGGATGCCGTGCCAGTGGATCGAAGTAGGGTGCTGGCCGAGCGTGTTGCGCACGAACAGGTCCACGGTCTGGCCTTCGCGCCAGCGCAGGATCGGTGCCGGCAGCGATCCGTTGACGGTGATCGCCGGGCGGGTGCGGCCGGTGAAGTTGGCCAGCGACTCGCCGATCGCCAGTTCGACGCGGGTATCGCTGATGACCGAAGGTGCGCCGGCCAGGCGTGGCGTGGCAGAAGCGGCGGCGAGCGCGCGCTGCGGGATGCCGGCCGCGGCGATGCCGGCGACCACGCCGCCAGCGGCGATGCCCTGTACGAAAAGACGGCGCGACGGCATGGGCACAGCGCCCGGGCCGGGAGGAATACGGGTACTCATGGTGGTGACTCCAAACACGGAAAGACGCCAGCGCAGGGCCGGCTTCAGTGCGCAGCGCGCACGAGGCGTGTTGGATCAGCCGATGGGAGGGCGTGAGATCGGCGGCAGCGGCGGTGCCGGGCGGCCATTGGCAGGCATCGGCTGCGGGGTCAGGGAAAGACCGGGACTGGTCAGGACAGGCAGTGCCTGCACCGCCAGCAGCGGGTGCTGGGCGCAGCTGCGCACGCAGTCCTTGATCTGGCAGTGTGCGTCGTGCGCGGGGGCCTTAGCCTGCGGCGCCTCGTCGGCCGTCATGCCGGCGTGGTGGTGGCAGTCGGCGTCGCCTTCATCGGTCATCGCCGAGGCCATCGCATGGGCCATGCGGCCCATGTCCTCGTGCCCGCTGGCCATGGCCGCGTTCAGCCCATTGAGCAACAGGCTGAGCATGAGCACGACACGGAGCAGGGTCGAGGCGAGGGACATGGCGCTAATCTAGCGGCAAGTGAGCGGACATGCACATCCGGCTGAACGGGTGGTTCAAGGTTTGAGCCGGGCAAGGGTGCGCAATCGCGCAGCCTGGTAGCGCCGGGCCATGCCCGGCGAGCGTGAAGCGCGGTCGATATGCGGGCCGCCGGGCATGGCCCGGCACTACCGGGGTCACCCCTCTTCGCGCACGATCTCGACCAACCTCGGGCCATAGCGGCTGAGCTTGGTGCCGCCGATGCCACCGACCCGGGCCAGTTCGTCCAGCGAGGTCGGGCGCTGTTCGGCGATGTTGCGCAGGGTGCTGTCGTGGAAGATCACGAAGGCCGGCACGTTCTGCTCGCGCGCCAGCTCGGCGCGCAGGCCGCGCAGCGCATTGAACAGGGCCAGGTCCTGCGGCAGCACCGACAGGCCGGTGCGTTGCGCGCTGCGTTCGCGCCCGGCGCTGGCACTGACCGCATCGCGGCGCATGCTGATCTGGCGGCGACCGGTCAGCACATCGCGGCTGGCATCGGTCAGGCGCAGGCCACCGTGGCCCTCGCTGTCCACTTCCAGCAGGCTGGCGGCCACCAGCTGGCGGAACACGCTGCGCCAGGTACGCGCGTCCAGGTCGCGGCCGATGGCGTAGGTGCTCAGCTTGTCGTGGCCCTGCTGCTTGACCTTCTCGTTCTCGCTGCCGCGCAGGACGTCGATCAGGTGTCCGACGCCGAAGCGCTGGCCACTGCGGTATACACAGCTCAACGCCTTCTGCGCGGGGATGGTGGCATCCCAGGCCGCCGGCGGGGTCAGGCAGTTGTCGCAATTGCCGCAGGGCTTGGGATAGGTCTCGCCGAAACCGGCCAGCAGCACCTGCCGGCGGCACTGCATCGATTCGCAGTACCCCAGCAGGTGGTCGAGCTTGGACCGCTCCAGCTGCTTGCGCTCCTCGCTGGCCTCGGACTGCTCGATCATCTGCTTGAGCAGCACCACATCGCCCAGGCCGTAGCAGAGCCAGGCCTCGGCGGCTTCGCCATCGCGACCGGCGCGGCCGGTTTCCTGGTAGTAGCCTTCCATCGACTTGGGCAGGTCGGTATGGGCGACGAAGCGTACGTCCGGCTTGTCGATGCCCATGCCGAAGGCGATGGTCGCGCACATGACGATGCCGTCCTCGCGCAGGAAACGGCGCTGGTTGTTGGCACGCACTTCCGCGGGCAGGCCGGCGTGGTAGGGCAGGGCATTGAACCCCTGCGTGCACAGGAACTCGGCGGTTTCCTCCACCTTGCGCCGTGACATGCAGTAGACGATGCCGGCCTCGCTGCGATGGCTGCGCAGGAAATCGCCCAGCTGCTTGCGGGCGTTGTCCTTCTGCACCACGGTGTAGCGGATGTTGGGGCGGTCGAAGGAGCTGACGAAGTGACGTGCTTCGGCCAGGTCCAGGCGCTCGGCGATCTCGCGCTGGGTGGGCGGGTCGGCGGTGGCGGTCAGGGCGATCCGCGGAATCTCCGGCCAGCGCTCGTGCAGGACGGTCAGCTGCCGGTATTCGGGGCGGAAGTCGTGGCCCCATTGCGACACGCAATGGGCTTCGTCGATGGCGAACAGGGCGATCCGGCTGCGCGACAGCAGCGACAGGAAGCGGCCGGTCAGCAGGCGCTCGGGAGCGACATAGAGCATGTCGAGCTCACCGGCGAGCAGTTCGCGTTCGACCCGGCCGGCCGTTTCGGCGTCCAGGGTCGAGTTCAGGAATTCGGCGCGCACGCCGAGCTGGCGCAGGGCTTCGACCTGGTCCTGCATCAGCGCGATCAGCGGCGAGATGACGATGCCACAGCCGTCACGCAGCAGGGCGGGCACCTGGTAGCACAGTGATTTGCCGCCGCCGGTAGGCATCAGCACCAGGGCATCGTGACCGGCAGCCACATGCTCCACGATGTCCTGCTGCGGACCACGGAAATCGTCGTAACCAAAGACGCGGCGGAGCAGGTCGTGCGCAGGACGGGAAGCCATCCAGCTAGTTTACCCCGGCAGGGGTTCGGCCGGGTTGCACCCGGCGCCTGCTGTAGTGCCGGCCGCTGGCGGGCAACCCTGGCAACAGCAACAGCAACAGCAACAGCCGGCTCTGGGGTGATCCGTGGTTTGGCGGGGCGGTGTGGGCTTGCAGGACACGCCGTAAACCCGTCCATGGGGGCTCGATGGCGCCATCCATGGCGCCAACGGTCCTGCAAGCCCACACCGCCCCGCCCCCGACAGATTTCCGGTGACGGTTGGTAGATCCACGCCATGCGTGGATGAAATCTGTCAGATATCGACAACCCCAAGAGCTGGCCCGGCAGATCGCGGAGGTCTGTCGAAGGCGGGGTGGGTTCGGTGGCAGGGGTGTCCGCGGCATGGGCCCGAGGCATGCCTCGGGCGGGTTGGGCAGGACGCCCAACCCCGGTCTTGCCGTGTGCGCAGGACAGCGCACACGAGCAAGCCGCGGCCAAGCCCCCATGGACGGGTTTACGGCGTCCCCTGCCACCGGACCCACTCCGCCTACCCACAGGAAGTCAGCTTCTGCTCTGGCTCTGGCCTTGGCTTCAAGGCCTCTGCAGGTGCAGGGCGCAGCCCTGCCGAACCACCCAAAACCCTTACTGGAGCAGCGAGCGCAGCATCCACGCGTATTTCTCGTGGGTCTGCAGGCGCTGGGTCATCAGATCCTCGGTCGGAGCATCGTCGCCCTTGGCAGCCACATCCAGCACTTCACGTGCCGTACGGCATACCGCTTCGTTGGCGACCACCAACTGGCGTACCATTTCACGCCAGTCCGCACTGTCGGTCAGGCCCGGCTCCTCGACGATCGAGGTCAGCGCAGCAAATTCCCGGTAGGAGCCCGGGGCATTGAAGCCCAGTGCGCGGATGCGCTCGGCCACGTCGTCCAGTGCCGCCCACTGCTCGGTGTACTGCGTCTCGAACATGGTGTGCAGCGAGTTGAACATCGACCCGGTGACATTCCAGTGGAAGTTGTGGGTCTTCAGATAAAGCGTGAACGCATCGGCCTGGAACCGCGCCAATCCGTCGGCGATCTTCTTGCGGTCGCCCTGGGTGATCCCGATATCGATGTTGGGGGCCGACGGCGCGGAAGCCGCAAGCTTCTGCTTGCCGGTCTTGGGCTTGGTCGTGCTCTTGGTCTTCGCCATGGGGTTCCTCCTTGTGGAATCGTTGGCCTTCACAATAAATCAGTCGTGATGACTGGTCGCCTTCAAAGTTTTAAACGAACCGATTGATGAACGCTATCGACAAAATGCCGCAGTCCCGCCAGCGCCAACAGCGTGCCGCCATCGACGGCGCCATGAGCCGCGACCGTGGACGATTGCTGGGAATGCTCTCGCGTTGCCAGGCCAAGCCACAGGATGCGGCGTTGGCCGCCAGTTTCGAGCAGGCCTTGCAGGTTTCGGTGCAGCGCCGGCAGGCGCGGGCGCAACAACAGCCGGCCATTACTCTGGACCCACAGCTGCCGATTGCGCGTGAAGCCGAGACCATCACCCAGTTGATCCGCGACCATCAGGTGGTGGTGATCGCCGGTGAAACCGGCTCGGGCAAGACCACCCAGCTACCGAAGCTGTGCCTGGCCGCCGGCCGTGGCCAGGCCGGCATGATCGGCTGCACGCAGCCACGCCGGATCGCCGCGCGTGCGGTGGCCAGCCGTGTCGCGCAGGAACTGCAGAGCGAGCTGGGCCAGCTGGTGGGCTACCAGGTGCGCTTCAACGACAAGGTCGGCGAAGACACCCGCATCAAGTTCATGACCGACGGCATCCTGCTGGCCGAAATCGCCAGTGATCGCTGGCTGTCGAACTACGACACGATCATCGTCGACGAAGCGCACGAACGCAGCCTCAACATCGACTTCCTGCTTGGCTATCTCAAGCAGCTGCTGCGCAAGCGCCCGGACCTGAAGCTGATCGTCACGTCGGCGACCATCGACACCGAGCGCTTCGCCCAGCATTTCGACAACGCGCCGGTGATCAGCGTCGAAGGCCGTACCTATCCGGTCGAGGTGCGCTACCGCGCGCTGGAAGGCGAGGGCGAAGACCAGGGCGAACGCACGGTCAACGATGCGATCGTTGCGGCCATCGACGAAATCACCCGCCTGGATTCCCGTGGCGACGTGCTGATCTTCCTGCCGGGCGAGCGTGAGATCCGCGATGCACACCAGTCACTGGAGCGGCGCAAGTACCGCAATACCGAAGTGCTGCCGCTGTACGCGCGGCTGTCCAACCAGGACCAGGACCGGGTGTTCAACCCCGGCCCGAACCGGCGCATCGTGCTGGCCACCAACGTGGCCGAGACCTCGTTGACGGTGCCGCGCATCCGTTATGTGGTCGACCCCGGTTTCGCCCGCGTCAAGCGTTACAGCCCGCGCAACAAGCTGGACCGACTGCACATCGAGCCGATCTCGCAGGCCAGTGCCAACCAGCGCAAGGGCCGCTGTGGCCGCGTGGCCGAGGGCATCTGCTATCGCCTGTATGCCGAGGCCGATTTCCAGGCACGGGCGGAGTTCACCGATCCGGAAATCCGTCGTTCCAGCCTGGCCGGGGTGATCCTGCGCATGCTGCAGCTTGGCCTGGGCCGCATCGAGGACTTCCCGTTCCTTGAGGCGCCGGATGAGCGGGCCGTCGCTGATGGTTGGCAGCATCTGACCGAGCTGGGGGCGATCGACAGCGAGCGCCACCTGACCGCGATCGGCAAGCAGATGGCGCGCCTGCCGGTGGACGTGAAACTGGCGCGCATGCTGGTGGCGGCGCAGGCGGCAGGCTGCCTGCGACCGATGCTGGTGATCGCCTCGTTCCTGGGCATCCAGGACCCGCGCGAGCGGCCGCCCGAGGCGCGTGGCGCCGCCGACAACGCACACGCGCAGTTCGCTGACGGCCGCTCCGAGTTCGTCGGTGTGCTGCGCCTGTGGGATGCCTATCGCCAGTCCCATGAGGATCTGACCCAGTCCAAGCTGCGCGACTGGTGCGGCCGCCACTTCCTCGGCTTCCTGCGCATGCGGGAATGGCGCGAGCTGCATCGGCAGCTGCGCCTGCTGTGCGAGGAACTGGGCTGGAAGGAAGAGGCCAACGAGGCATCGATGGCCCCGCTGCTGGCCGGCAGCAGTGCGCCGGCTCCGGCGCGCGATGATGCTGCTGCGGTGAAGGCGACCCGTGGCCAGCTGCACCGTGCCGCGCGCCTGGCCCGCGAGGGCAAGGCCGAAACGGCGCCCGCGCCGGTCGCCGCCCGTGCGCAGAAGGACCAGGCGCCCGACGGCGGTGGTTACAGCGAACGCGTTCGCGCCACGGCTTACCAGACCCTGCATCGGGCGTTGGTGGCGGGCCTGCCCACGCAGATCGGCCATCGCAGCGAGAAGGGTGATTTCCAGGCGCCGCGCCAACGCCGTTTCCTGCCGTTCCCCGGTTCGACGCTGTCCAAGCGGCCGCCACCGTGGCTGCTGGCCGCCAACCTGCTGGATACGCAGAAGGTGTGGGGCATGACCCTGGCGGCGATCGAGCCGGACTGGGTTATTGCCGAACTGCCGCACCTGCTGCTGCGCAAGCACTTCGACCCGCACTGGTCGCGTGCGCAGGGCCAGGTGCTGGCCTCCGAGCAGATCAGCCTGTTCGGGCTGGTGCTGGCACCGAAAAAACCGGTGCATTACGGCCGCATCAACGCCGGCGAGGCGCATGACATCTTCGTGCGCCAGGCACTGGTGACCGGTGAGATCAACACCCGCGCCAGCTTCGTGGCCGACAACCAGAAGGTGCTGGAGCAGGCGCGCGAGGAAGAAGCCAAGCTGCGCCGTGCCGGCATTGTTGCCGACGAGGACTGGCAGGCACGCTGGTACCTGGACCGGGTGCCGCCGCAGATCCACTCCGCGTCCGGGCTGGATGCGTGGTGGAAGGCGCTGCCGCCGGAACAGCGCAAGGGCCTGCACTGGTCGTTGATGGATCTGCTGCCGGGCGAAGGCAGCGAGCAGGAGCGCTACCCGAAGTACCTGGCGCTGGGCCAGGCGCGGTTGCCGCTGCACTACCGCTTCGAACCGGGCGCCGACGATGACGGCGTGACCCTGGACGTGCCGCTGCATCTGCTCAATGCACTGGATGCAGTGCAGTTGGGCTGGCTGGCACCGGGTTTCGTTGCCGACAAGGCGGCGGCCTTGATCCGCAGCCTGCCCAAGGCAATGCGGCGCAACTACGTGCCGGCACCGGATTTCGCGCGCGCGTTCTACGAGGCCTTCCCGCAGCCCAGCGCGGACGCAATCACCGGCGAGCTGGCGCGTTTCCTGTCCCGTGCAACGGGGGCAACCGTGGCCGCTACCGATTTCGATCCCGCTTCAATCGAACCGCACCTGCACATGAACCTGCGCCTGCGCGATGAGCAGGGCAAGGTGCTGGCAACCTCGCGCGACCTCGATGTGCTGCGTGCGAAGTTCGGTGGCCGTGCCGGCGATGCGTTCGCCGCACGTGCCGGGCGCGAGATGGCGGCCGATGGCCTGCGCACGTTCCCGGCCTCGCCGATTCCGCTGCAGGTACCGGGCGAGGCCGGCGTGCCGGCCTATCCCGCGCTGAAGGATGAGGGTGACAGCGTTGCACTGCGCATCTTTGCTGATCGCCAACAGGCCGAAGAAGTACACCCGCTCGGCGTGCGGCGACTGCTGGAGATCGGCCTGGGCGAGAAGATCAAGCAGGCACGCAAGCAGTTGCCGGTGGCGGCGAAGACCGGGCTGCTGTACGCCTCGATCGAAACCCAGGAACGCCTGCGTGGCGATCTGGTCGATGCAGCGCTGAATGCCGTGCTGGCCGACGGCCTGGGCGATATCCGCGATGCGGCGGCATTCGAGCAGCGTCGCGAGCACGCCGCAAAAACGCTGTTCGGCGAGGCCATGCAGCGGTTGAAGCTGGCCGAGTCGATCCTTGCCCTGGTGGCCGAGTTGAAGCCGATGCTGGAGGCGCCGTTGATGGGCTGGGCGCGCGGCAATCTGGATGACATGGAAGCGCAGCTGGTTGGGCTGATCCATCCCGGCTTCCTGCGCGACACGCCGGCCGATGCCCTGGCGCAGTACCCGCGCTACCTGAAAGCGATGATCCTGCGCACCGAACGCGCCAAGCGCGATCCCCCGCGTGACCAGGCGCGCATGCTGGAACTGCACCCGTTCCTGGAGGCATTGCAGGTGGGCGAGCAGCAGGGCCTGCGCGAGCGGCCGCAGTGGCAGGCCTTGCGCTGGGATCTGGAGGAGCTGAGGGTTTCGTTGTTCGCCCAGGAGCTGGGCGCACGCACCGGCGTTTCGGCGAAGAAACTGGCGCAGCGGGTGACCGCACTGCGCCAGGCCTCGTAATCCTTGGGCTGGCCCCGCCGGGCACTCGCCGGCGGGGTCAAGCGGAATGGCATCCACGCATGGCGTGGATCTACAGCGGGTCATCGCACGGCGGGTTTCTGCCGCGCGAGAAATCAGCGCGACCGCCTGGCAGCGCCGTTACTTGGTGCGGCGCACCTTGGGCTGGGTGTTCACGCCTTCGACCTTCAGGTACCACACGCCCATCACTCCGGGGCTGATGCTGACCTTCGGCGACTGCTTGCGTACGCCGGAAATCGAGGTGGCATCGGTCTGTTCCCACTGCTGGCCATTGTCCAGCACGTAGATCCGGCCCTTGCCGAAACCGCGGAACTCGCCCTGCAGCACGCCGCTGATCGGCTCGTTGCTGCCGAAATCGAAGAAGCCGCGGTTCTTCACGATCACTTCCTGGCGGCCTTCCTCGCGCGCTTCTTCGCGCACCGCAGCGACGGCCTCGGTGGTGGCGGCTTCAACCTTGCCCTGCAGCCAGCGGTTCAGCGTGGCCAGCTCGGCGGCATTGAGCTTGTCCAGGCCTGCGGCCTTGAATTCGGCCGGTGACATCTGCTGCTGCAGGTCACCCTGCACCACGCGCTGGGCCAGCGCGGGCGCCGACAGGGACAGCAGCACGGCGGCACAGGCCAGCAGGCGAGGGCGGAAAGGCAGGGTGATCGAAGGCATGGCGGAACTCTCCGGTGGATGTCGGCGAGTGTAGCGGCATGTCCACATTCCCGGCGATGCTGGCCGCGGCGATTGTTCCTGAACGGCTGCGGCGCTAGTGTAGGGGCTTCTGTCTTGCCTGCTCGATGCTGTGAACCGCGCTTCCGTCCCCGGCCTGGATGCCTTGTTGAACCGCCCCTCGGCAGCCGTGCTGCCGGCTCCGCTGCGCCAGGCCCTGCGCGGGCATTGGGAAGCGCCGGACTGCGACCCGCAGATGCGTGCCAGCTGGTCGGTGCTGGGCGATACCCTGGACGCGCTGGCGATGCTCTCGGCAGACGAGGGCGCCGTGGTGGCGGCCCTGCTGTTCGATCTGCCGGGCCTGCGCACCCATCTCGACGCACTGCCGCTGGGCAGCCACAAAGCGGCGGTGATCGGCCTGCTTGATGGACAGGATGCGGCCGATCCCGTGTGGGCCCTGCATGCCGGGCGCGAGGCGGGCCGCAACAGCGAAGGCCTGCGCCGGTTGCTGCTGGCGATCATCCGCGACCTGCGGGTGGTACCGATCCTGCTGGCCCGGCAACTGGCGCGCATGCGCGCGGCCGACAAGCTCGATGAGGAGCAGCGCCGCGCGCTGGCCCAGTTGACCCGCGACATCCATGCGCCGCTGGCCAACCGGCTCGGCATCTGGCAGCTGAAGTGGGAACTGGAAGACCTGGCCTTCCGCCACCTGGAGCCGGAAACCTACCGGCGCATCGCGCGTGAGGTCGACGAAACCCGCATCGCCCGCGAACGCTACGTCGAGAACGTGAAGAAGGTGCTGTCGCGCGAACTGGGCGTGCAGGGCATCCGCGCCGAGGTCAGCGGCCGGCCCAAGCACATCTACAGCATCTGGCGGAAGATGCAGAAGAAGCGCCTGGCTTTCGACCAGCTGTATGACATCCGTGCGGTACGGGTGATGGTCGACGACGTGGCTGCCTGCTACGCCGCGCTCGGCGTGGTGCATGCGCTGTGGGCGCCGGTGCCGAGCGAGTTCGACGATTACATCGCCCGGCCCAAGGCCAACGATTACCGCTCGCTGCACACGGCGGTGGTTGGCCCGGAAGGGCGCACCATCGAAGTGCAGATCCGCACCCACGACATGCACGCGCAGGCCGAGCTGGGCGTGGCCGCGCACTGGAAGTACAAGGAAGGCGGCAAGGGCGCGGAGAAGTCGTTCGATCGCAAGATCACCTGGATGCGGCAGCTGCTGGAGCAGGCGCAGGACGGGCAGGGCAATGAACTGGCCGGGGCGCTTGATGCCGAGCTGACCGAAGACCGTGTCTACGCGCTGACCCCGAAGGACGAGGTGCTGGACCTGCCGCAGGGCGCAACACCGCTGGATTTTGCCTATCAGGTGCACACCATGGTCGGACACCGCTGCCGTGGGGCCAAGGTCAACGGCCGCATCGTGCCGTTGACCTACCGCCTGCGCAGCGGGGATCGCGTCGAGATCCTCACCGGCAAGGAGGCCGACCCGCGCCGCGACTGGCTGATGCCGGCCAACGGCTTCCTGGCCAGCAACCGCTCGCGTGAGAAGGTCCGCAGCTGGTTCCACAAGCTGGACCGTGCGCGCAACGTGCAGGCGGGGCGCGAGCTGCTGGAGCGCGAACTGAAGCGGCTGGGCCTGCAGCATTCGGACCTGTCTGCGGCGGCGAAGAAGTTCCACGCCGACAGCGTCGACGACCTGTACATCCAGGTTGCCTTGGGCGATACCGGCCCCAACCAGGTCAGCCGTTCGCTGCTGGAAGCCGAGCGTGCGGCCAGCCAGCCGGCGCCGACGTCGACCTTGCCGCGGCCGACCGCGCGCCGCGAGAACCTGGGCAAGTCCAAGTTCACCGTGCAGGGCGTGGGCAACCTGCTGGTGCAGCTGGCGCGCTGCTGCCAGCCGGTGGCGGGCGAACCGATTGTCGGCTACCTGACCCGTAGCCGTGGTGTCACGGTCCATCGGGCAGACTGTGTGGCACTGGCACGGCTGGCTGCGACCAGCCCGCAGCGGATCCTGCCGGTGGAATGGGGCCAGGCCGGCGGTGGCTATGAAGTGGACGTGGTGGTCGACGCGGTCGACCGCCGCTGGCTGCTGAAGGACATCACCAACCTGATCGCACAGGAAGACGCCTACGTGCTGGACATCCACAGCGACAACGTCCGCAACAGTGGCCGCGCGCATCTGCGCCTGCGGTTGAAGGTCAGCGACTACGGCCAGTTGTCGAATCTGCTGGGCAAGCTCGATGCGTTGCCGGGCGTGAGCGAGGCGCGTCGTCTGGGCTGAGCTTCACGCTGCCCCGGCTACCCTGCACGCATGGAACGCGAGCCCCCGCATCGCTCACACGGCGCCGCACATCCGGCGCTGGATCGCGTTCGCCGTGAAAGCCGCTGGTGGTGGCTGCAGGCGCGCCACGCACGACGGGTGTGGCGTTGGGCACTGCTGGCTGCCGCAGCCGTGTTCGTGCTGCTGGTACTGGTGCGCAAACCGCTGGCGGACTGGTTCTGGGATGAGCCACAGATAGAACAGCTGCTGGCCGAGGGCGATCGCGCACTGAGCGAAGGACGCCTGACCGCGGCCGACGGCAGCGGCGCGCGAGAACGCTATCAGGCGGTACTGGCCCTGGATGGCGACCGTCCGCAGGCACGACAGGGCCTGGCCCGCACCGGTGCGGCAGCGCTGCAGCACTCACGCGAGCGGCTGCGGGCGGGTGACCTGGACGGCTGCGCGCAGGCGCTGGCGTTGGCGCGTGAGCTGCAGGTGCCGCGTGCCGAGGCAGATGCGGTGGCCCAGCAGCTGCAGGCGCGTCGTCGCGCCGGTGCTGGCATCGGTGCATTGCTTGCGCAGGCCCGCAATGCCTTTGCAGCGGGGCGGCTGGATGACGGCGACAGCAGCGCGCTGCCGTTGTTCCAGCGCGTGCTGGCACTGCAGCCGGACAACCTGCCTGCACTGGAGGGGCGCGAGGATGCATTGAGCGATCTGCTGCAGCAGGCGCGTGCACAGGCGGGGCGCGGCGAACTGGCCACGGCGGCAGCGATCCTGCAGCGTGCACGCCAGTTCGATCCAGGTCATTCCGAACTTCCTGCCAGCCAGGAAGCGCTGGCCCGTGCAATCGACCAGCGCCTGCAGCAGGGGCAGCGTGCGCTCAAACGGCAGCAGCTCGAGACGGCTGCCGATAGCTTCCAGGCCGTGCTGGCGGTCACCGCCGACGATCCCACGGCATTGCGTGGGCGCGAGCAGGTCGTGCAGGCGTTGCTGGCGCGCAGCCAGAAGCGGGCCGACGACTTCCAGTTCGAGGCGGCCGACAAGGACGCCGCGCTGGCCGCGGGGCTGGGTGCCTCGCAGGCAGCGCAGCAGCAGCTGGCACAGCGCCTGCAGCGTGCGCGGCAGGCGCGACAGTCGTTGCAGCAGCCGTGCATCAGCGCGGCCCAGCGCGAGCGCCAGCTGCGCGATAGGTTGCGCCAGATCGACCGCGCCGAGCGCGCCGGACAGTGGATCAGCCCTCCCGGTCACAGCGCCTTTGATGCGCTGCGCGAAGCGCAGGCACTGGCGCCGCGCGACAGCCGGGTCAAGGCAGCGGCAGCGCGTCTGCTGCCCGCCAGCCGGTCCTGTTTTGATGACAACCTGCGGCAGAACCGGGTGCAGGCTGCGGGCGCCTGCCTGCAGGCCTGGCAGACCCTGGCGCCGACCGCCACAGGGTTGCCCGATGCGCGTGCCCGCCTGGCACAACGCTGGCTGGCGATCGGCAGCGAACGGCTGGGTCGCGGTGATGTGGAGTTTGCCGCCTCAGCCGTGGAGCAGGTGCGGCGGTTGCAGCCGGATCTGGCCGAGCTTGCCGCGTTCGAGGACCGCCTGCGGCACGCAGGCGGCCACATCGACTAGTCGAGGAACACCCGCTGCACGGTTGCCGATGCGGCATCCAGCGAGAAGTGCTCGGCCACGTTGGCCAGGCCAGCGGCGGCCAGCTGCTGCCACAGCACAGGGTCCTGGTACAGGCGGACCACCGCATCGGCAAAGCCCGCTGCATCGTCGGCCACCAGCACGTCCTGGCCGGCACGCAGGTGCATGCCTTCCACCGCGCAGGTGGTGCCGACCACGGGCTGACCATGGGCCATGCTGAGGTTGATCTTGCCCTTCACGCCGGCGCCGAAACGCAGCGGCGCGATGGCGATGCGGGCACCGTCCATGTACGGAACGATGTCTTCGACGAAGCCATGCATCACCACGCCCGGCTGGGCAGCAGCCAGGTCAAGCAGCGTGTCCGGTGCGCCGGCACCGATGCAATGCAGGCGCACCTGCGGCAGTGCTGCGCGGATGTGCGGGAACACGTCGCCGATGAACCACTCCATCGCGTCCAGGTTCGGCGGATGGCGGAAGCCGCCGACGAACACCAGGTCGTGGCGCTGTGCGAACGGCGCACCCGTGCCGGCGACTTCATGCAGGTTGGAAATCAGTTCCACCCGGACCTGGGGGGCATCGGCCTGCAGCTGTTCGCGCTCGGCGGCGCTGACCAGCACGGTGATGTCGCACTGGTCCATCACTGCCAGTTCGCTGGCGCGGGTGCGTTCGGCGTTGCGCAGCAGGCCAGCATCGCCGGCCACTTCCGCACCCCGGCGTTCGCGCAGGTAGTGCAGGTCGACGGTGTCGAACACGGTGCGCGCCTGCGGCGCATAGCGCTCAAGCAGCGGCAGGCATTCATTGGCGACATGATGGCGCACCATCATCACCACGTTGAAACGGGGGCCGTGGCTGCGCAGCCAGCCTGCGACACCGTCCAGGAAGGGCGCATACCAGACTTCCACGCCCATCCGCTGCAGGGCTTCGGTCGCCACACCGCCGTGTTCGCGCCGGGTGGGCACGAACACCACGTGGGCGCCGCCCTGCAGCAGCAGCCGGATCAGGTTGACCTGGCGCAGCGAGCCGGAGTCACGCTCCGGGCGCGGTACCTCCTCATCGAGGATCAGCACCTGACGGCGGCCGCGCAGCAGCAGCGCCGGCGAGGGCACGTCGCCGACCTTCGGATGGGAGGCCAGTTCAGCGGCCCATCTGGCTGCGAAAATTCCCTGGTTGCGTACCTGGTAGGCCTTCACACCGCTGCCGGTATCGGTGCCGTTGCTGGTGCCTTCATCGTGGATCACCCGGCTGGCCGGTTGCACCAGCACCCGCAGGCCCTGCGCACGCACGCGGAAGGCCAGGTCGGTGTCTTCGTAGTAGGCGGGCTTGTAGCGGGTGTCGAAGCCGCCCAGCTGCTGCCACAGGGCACGTGGCAGCATCAGCGCAGCGCCGGAGCAGTAGTCGACGTCGCGCAGGCTGGCAAAGCGCGGATCATCGGCCGCTTCGAAACGGCCGTAGCTCCAGCCGCTGCCATCGCTGAAGATCACCCCGCCCGATTCCTGCAGGCGGCCGTCGGGGTACAGCAGCTGGCTGCCGACCAGGCCGGCATCGGCGACGGTCGCAAAGGTGTCCAGCAATGCTTCCAGCCAGCCCGGCTGCGGCACGGTATCGTTGTTGAGCAGCACCACATGGCGGCCGCGCGTGCGCGACACGCCATCGTTGCAGGCCTCGATGAAACCACCGTTGTGCTCGCGCACTTCGTAGCGCAGGCCACTGATCTGCGGCATCCACTGCACCGTTGCGTCGCTGCTGCCGTCGTCCACCACCAGGATTTCGCAGGCCACCGACGGCGGGTGCGCGGCCAGGGCGCGCAGGCAGGCCAGGGTATGGTCGACGTGGTTGTAGACCGGAATGACGATGCTGACGTCCGGGGTATCGCTGGTGGGCACCGCAAAGGGAGCGAACGGTTGTGCCGGTGGCAGGTACAGCGGCTTGCGCGGTGCCGGCACCGCGCGCTGGGCGTGCACCCGGATCCGCTGCCAGGTGGCCCGCCAGCCGCGGGTACGCAGGCTGGCCAGGCTGCGGCGGGCCAGGCCGGTCAGGCGATTGATCAGGTAGCGGATTTCGGCCAGGGACATCGCCATCCGGTTGCAACTCCAGCTTAAGCAGGGGGGCCGGGAGAATTCGCCTGCCGCAGCGGCTGGGGTAGACTCGCCAGACCCTACATTGTCGCATTCCCGTGCCCCGACGCTACGATTCAGACGATATCGACGATTTCGACGACGACGACCAGCAGGACGCCGGTCCGCTCTGGCGCCGCCGGCTGATCACCTGGAGCATGGCGGCGGTCGCGTTGGGATTGGGTTTCCTGATCCCCTATACGCTGTACCTGAACCAGCAGGTGACGCAACGCTTCGGTGAACTGCGCTGGCAGATCCCGACGCGCGTCTATGCACGCCCGCTGGTGCTGATGCCCGGCAAGGCGATGGATGCGGCCACCCTGAAGACCGAGCTGGCCGCCTCGGCCTATCGCGATGATGGCCAGGGCAAGGATCCGGCAACCTATGCGGTGCAGGGCGGCCGCTTCGTCATCTCCAGCCGCGGCTACAACGATGTCGATGGCCACGTTGCTGCGCGCCGGGTCGAGCTGTCGCTGTCCGGCGGCAGCATCGCCTCGCTGCGCGACGCCGACAGCCGCAAGGCGCTGAAGGCGGCCCGCATGGATCCTGCGCGCATTGCCACGCTGTATGGGCAGAAGCAGGAAGAACGCCGCCTGATCCGCATGAACGAGGCGCCCGACCTGTTGGTCACTGGCCTGCAGGCGGTCGAGGACAAGGACTTCAACCGCCATCACGGCATCGATCTGTCCGGTATCGCGCGCGCGGTCTGGGTGACCGTCCGCTCCGGTGGGCAGAGCCGCCAGGGCGCGTCCACCCTGACCCAGCAGCTGGCCCGCAGCGGCCTGCTGGGAATCGGCAAGGAACAGACCGTCACCCGCAAGTTCAACGAGGTGCTGTACGCGCTGATCATGGAAGCGCGCTATGACAAGCGCACCATCTTCGAGGCGTACCTCAACCAGGTGTATCTGGGCCAGCGTGGCAGCCAGGCGATCCACGGCATGTCCTCCGGCGCCGAGTTCTGGTTCGGCCGCGATCTGTCCTCGCTGGAAACCGAGCAGATCGCGCTGCTGATCGGCCTGGTCAAGGGGCCGTCGTACTACGATCCGCGGCGCAATCCCGAGCGCGCGCTGGACCGTCGCAACTTCGTGCTGGGCAAACTGCACGAGGCAACCCTGATCGATGATGCCGAGTACCAGCGTGCGTTGAAGGCGCCGTTGGGCGTGCCCAAGACCCCGGGCCTGGTGGCAGCCAACCGCTTCCCGGCCTACGTCGACCTTGTGCGTCGCCAGCTTGCCCACGACTATCCGGAATCGGCCCTGCAGGGCGCCGGCCTGAGCGTGATGAGCGGCATGTCGCCGTCCGCGCAGGCTTATGCCGAAGGTGCGGTCACGCGCACCATCAAGTCGCTGGAAAGCAAGCGTCGCCCCGAGCTGCAGGCCGGCCTGGTGATGACCGACGTGCACAACGGTGACGTGGTGGCGGTGATCGGCAGCCGCGACGTGTCCGAGGTCGGTTTCAACCGCGCCATCGAGGCGCAGCGACCGGTCGGTTCACTGCTCAAGCCGTTCGTGTACCTGCTGGCACTGGCGCAGCCGGACCGCTATTCGCTGGCCACCTGGGTCGACGATTCACCGGTGACGGTGCAGCTCGGCCGCGGCCGCAACTGGAACCCCGGCAATGCGGACAACCGCAGCCACGGCACCGTGCGCCTGATCGACGCACTGGCCCACTCCTACAACCAGGCGACGGTACGGGTGGGCATGCAGGTCGGCCCGGAACGGGTGACCCAGCTGATCCACGTGCTGGCTGGCATCAAGGCCGAGGCGAACCCGGCGGTGATCCTCGGCTCGACCGACCAGAGCCCGTACGCGATGGCGCAGCTGTACCAGTTCCTGGCATCGGGCGGCGAGATCCAGCCGCTGCACGCGGTGCGTGGCGTCCTTGATCCGCAGGGCAAGCTGCTCAAGCGCTACGACAAGACCCCGGCACCGGCACAGGAAGGTGACTCGATCGCCGCCAACCTGATCAGCATCGGCCTGCAGCAGGTGGTGGCCAGTGGTACCGCGCAGCGTTTGAACGCCGATGGCCTGGGCCGCCTGCAGCCGGCCGGCAAGACCGGCACCACCAACGATGGCCGCGACAGCTGGTATGCCGGTTACACCGGCGATCACCTGGCGGTGATCTGGATGGGCAATGACCAGAACGAACAGGCCGGCCTGTATGGCGCCACCGGCGCGATGCGGGTGTGGTCGGGCATCTTCCAGCGCCTGCCGACAGCGCCGTTGAAGGTGAGCAACAAGGGCCTGGACTGGCAGCCGGTTGCGGCCACCGGTACCAACAGCACCGATGAAGGGTGCCCGGGCGCACGCCGCTTCCCGTTCGTGGTGGGCTATGCGCCTGCGTATGAACCGTGCGCACCGGCGGCCTCGCCGGACGCTCAGGAGAGTACGGAAGGCGAGGGCGGCGGCTGGCGCAGCTGGTTCGGCCTTGACCGTAAGCCTGAACCCGCCGCTGAACCTGCCGCAGCACCCGCTGCAGCGACTCCTCCTCCAAGCCGATGATGCCGATGACTATCCGTTCGCTGTTCCAGCCCCTGGTCCTGAGTGGTCTCAGCCTGGCCCTGGCGGCCTGCGTGAGCAGCGCGCCGCAGGTGGTCAAGCCGGTGGACACCACCACGCCTGCACAGCGGCTGGCAGCCGTGGAAGCCGCAGCCGGCCCGGATGACAAGGAACTGTCGGTGCAGCCACTGCGCGATTCCCAGGTTGAGGATCTGCGGCAGACAGCGCTGAGCCAGCGCAAGGCCAATGATCTGGCTGGCGCGGTCGGCAGCCTGGACCAGGCGTTGCAGATCGTGGCCGGTGATCCGTCGGTATTGCAGGAACGCGCGGAACTGGCGCTGCTGCAGGGCCAGTGGGCGGAGGCGGAGAAATTCGCACGCAAGGCTGTGGATCTAGGCTCGAAGACGGGGCCGTTGTGCCGCCGGCACTGGGCGACGATCGAGCAGGCCCGCCTGGCGCGGGGCGAGAAGGAGAATGCGGTGTCCGCGCACGCGCAGATTGAAGGCTGCACGGTGCCGGGGATCAAGCGGTACTGAGGTATTCCACTCCATCGGGCGCAGCCCCCTCTGCGGCGCGCGCGCACTGATGGATGCGGGTGATGGGCCGGGTGGGTGGGGCGTGCAGGACACGCCGTAAACCCATCCATGGGGGCTCGATGGCGCCATCCATGGCGCCAACGGTCCTGCACGCCCCACCCTCCCGGCCCGCCATACATCGCGTGGGCCGCAGGCAAGAACAAAATCAAAATCAAAAGCGGGTCGCGCGCTGCGCGCGCTCGCTGCCATTTCTTTTCTTCTTTCCCGGTTACTCCCACTGCTTCTGAACTGCCAGTCGAGCAAGCTCGACCCTACGCAGCGCGTCCCTCCGTCACCAGGAAACTGTCGAAGGCGGGGGACTGTGGGGTTGCGGGGTGTCCGCGGCATGGATGCCGCGGCCAAGCCCCCAAGGACGGGTTTACGGCGTCCCCGCAACCCCACAGTCCCCCGCCAGTCCCCAGTACAACCCAGAGCCATGAACAGCGCTGTTGCCGTTGCTTGTGCCCCGGCCTGAAACGGGTGCCGGGCAACGCCCGGCCGGGTATCCTTTCCACCTGATGTCCGACCTTGTCCATGCCAGCCGCGAAGCCCTCAGCGAAGGCGGCGCGCTCGCCTCCCATCTGGATGCGTTCGTTCCGCGTCCTGCGCAGCTGCGCCTGACCGAGGCCATTGCCGCGTCGATGCAGCAGCGCGACCTGCTGCTCGCCGAAGCCGGTACCGGCACCGGCAAGACCTTTGCCTATCTGGTGCCGGTGCTGCTGTCCGGAATGCGCACCATCATTTCCACCGGCACGCGCGCGCTGCAGGACCAGCTCTACCACCGTGACCTGCCGCGCGTGCGCCAGGCGCTGGGCGTCGGCGGGCGCAGCGCGCTGCTGAAGGGACGCAGCAACTACCTGTGCCGCTACCGCCTGCAGCAGGCACGCGGCGAGCCTCGCTTCTCCAGCCCGGAACAGGCGGCACAGTTCCAGCGCATCCTGGCCTGGTCCGGCCGCTCGGAATCGGGCGATATCGCCGAACTCGATGGCCTGGCCGACGACTCGCCGCTGCTGCCGATGGTCACCTCCACCGTCGACAACTGCCTGGGCAACGAGTGTCCGTTCTGGGATGACTGCTTCGTCGTGCGGGCCCGCCAGCGTGCCCAGGCCGCCGACCTGGTCGTGGTCAACCACCACCTGCTGCTGGCCGACCTGGCACTGAAGCAGGAGGGCTTCGGTGAACTGCTGCCCGGTGCGCAGGCCTTCGTCATCGACGAGGCCCATCAGCTGCCCGAACTGGCCGCGCAGTTCTTCGGCGAAGGCTTCGGCATGCGCCCCTGGCAGGAACTGGGCCGTGACTGCCTTGTTGAAGCGCGCGGCGTGGGTGGCGCACAGTCTGCACTGCAGGAACCGGTCGATCATCTGCAGCAGGCATTGTCTGCACTGCGTGCTGCGATGGAGGGGCTGCCCGCGCGTGGCACCCAATGGCGCGCACTGGCAATGCCGCAGGTACGCGAGGGTTTCGATGCGGTGATGTCCAGCCTGGTGGTGCTGGAGCAGGCATTGCAACCGCTGCGCGAAGCCGCTGCTGGCCTCGATGCCTGCCATGCGCGGGCACGTGAGGCGATTTCGCGGCTGGGCCGTTGGCTGGGGGATGAAGAACCCGCGCTCGACTTCGATGCCGATCCGGCAGAAGCGACCGCTACCGCTGCTGACGTGCTCTGGTATGAATTGACCGCGCGCGGTTTCCGCTGCCAGCGCACGCCGATGGATGTGTCCGCGCCGCTGCGCGAACATCGCGAGCGCAGCCATGCCGCATGGATCTTCACTTCCGCCACGCTGACCGTTGGCGGTGGCTTCGAGCACATCGCCACGCGCCTGGGCCTGGATGATCCGCAGACGCTGGTGCAGCCCAGCCCGTTCAACTGGCCCGAGCAGGCACTGTGCTACCTGCCTGAAGGCCTGCCGGATCCGGCTGCGCGCGGTTTCGGAACCGCGCTGATCCAGGTGCTGCGTCCGGTGCTGCAGGCGTCGCAGGGCAGGGCATTCCTGTTGTTTGCTTCGCATCGTGCGCTGCGCGAGGCGGCCGAGGCGCTGCGTGATGGGCCCTGGCCGCTGTTCGTGCAGGGCGAAGCGCCGCGCGCGACCCTGCTGCAGCGTTTCCGCGAATCCGGCAATGGCGTGCTGCTGGGCTCGGCCAGCTTCCGCGAGGGCGTGGATGTGGTCGGCGAGGCATTGAGCGTGGTGGTGATCGACAAGCTGCCCTTCGCCACGCCCGATGATCCGGTGTACGAAGCGCGGCTGGATGCCATACGCACCCAGGGCGGCAATCCCTTCCGCGACGAGCAGTTGCCGCAGGCGGTGATTGCCCTGAAGCAGGGCGTTGGCCGCCTGATCCGCAGCGAGACCGACCGTGGCGTGCTGGTGCTGTGCGACCCGCGCCTGCTCAACCGGGGTTATGGCAAGGTCTTCCTGCAGTCGCTGCCGCCGTTCCGGCGAACCCGGGCCCTGGCCGATGTGCAGGCCTTCTTTGCGCCACAATGGGCGCCCGTGGCGGATGCCGCTGCCCCGACCGCCGCCGTGGCGGGGCCGGAGCCGGCTCCCGGCGCCACGTTCCCCCTGTTCTGACCCGATCCGATGAAACTGCTCGCCTTTGAAACCGCCACCGAAGCCTGTTCCGTAGCCCTGCATGTCGATGGGCAGGTACGGGAACGCTTCGAGATCGCCCCCCGCCGGCATGCCGAACTGAGCCTGCCGTGGGCGGAGGAGCTGCTGGCCGAGGCCGGCATCAGCCGCCGCCAGCTGGACGGTATCGCGCTCAGCCGTGGTCCCGGTGCGTTCACCGGTGTGCGCCTGGCGATCGCGTTGGCGCAGGGCATCGCGCTGGCGCTGGATCGGCCGTTGCTGCCGGTGTCGACGCTGCAGGTGCTGGCGCTGCGCGCGCCGGTGGAAGAGAAGCAGATCCTGTCGGCGATCGATGCGCGGATGGGCGAGTTGTACGTGGCACGCTTCGAGCGCGTGGATGGACTGCCGGTGGCGCGGGATGCCGAGCGCGTGTGCGTGCCGGCGGCGGTGTCGTTGCCGGAAGCTGCGTCCGTCTACGGCGTCGGCACCGGGTTTGCCGCGGCCGAGGGCGCGCTGGTCGCGCAGCTGGGTGCTGGCCTGCGCCGCTTCGATGCAACGGCGCTGCCACGTGCAGCGGATGTGCTGGCACTGGCGGTACCGGCGTTCGCACGCGGCGAAGGCATTGCGCCGGAGAAGGTCGAGCCGGCGTACCTGCGGGACAACGTGGCGCTGACGCTGGTCGAGCAGCAGGCGGCGCGGGATGCCAAGGCGAAGGCCAACGGCTGAGCCCCTCGTGGCGGGTGGTGGGTCGCTGAAAGCACAAGCCGTGGGTTGGCCGGGCGGGTGGGATGCGCAGGGCACGCCGTGAATACGTCCATGTAGTCTCGGGCGCGCCATCCATGGCGCTTACGCCCCTGCGCAGCCCACCCGCCCGGCCACGGACAGTTTCCGTGCGCGTTCGCCACGGAAAATCAAAAAAAAATCAAATTCAAAAGCCGGTCGCTTCGCTCGCATCCACGCATCGCGTGGATCTACCGTGCAGGCATGGCGTGGATGCATCGTGTCGACCAAGGTCGACAGCTACCAACAGCAAAGATGCGCCGCGATCGGTCAGGGGTGGGGCGGTGTGGGCTTGCAGGACCGTTGGCGCCATGGATGGCGCCATCGAGCCCCCATGGATGGGTTTACGGCGTGTCCTGCAAGCCCACACCGCCCCGCCAAACCGAACAGCCCAACCGCCGCTCTTGATCTTGACGTTGCAGTTGTCGTTGCTGTTGCTTCCAGCGGGTCCCGGGCCGCAGGCCCGGGCGAAAACCTCACCGGTCGTCGCGCAGTTCGCCACCGGGCAGGAACACCCACGTGCGCGTGACCTGCAGGATGTCGATCTGGTCTTCGCTGTCGGGCAACGGCGGGAACGGTTGCGCCAGCTGGATCACCCGCAGCGCGGCCTCGTCCAGCAGCGGCGTGCCGCTGGACTTCAACACCCGGCTGCTTTCCACGCTGCCGTCGCGGCGTACCCCCACGCTGATCACCACCTGTCCCCCCAGCCGGCGCTGCCGCGCTTCGTCGGGGTAGTTCAGGTTGCCGACCTGCTCGGCGCGGTCCACCCACGCACGCAGGTAATTGGCGTAGGCGTATTCGCGCGTGCTGGCCGACACGAATTTCCGGTTCGGCCGTTTGGCGTACTGCGCTGAACGCAGGTGCACTTCCGCCGCCAGCCGCGCCATTTCGGCATCGCGCTGTTCGCGCGCGGTCATCGGTGCATCCGGGGTTGGTTGCAGCGGGGTGGGGCGCGACTGCGCCACGGCCACGGTGTCCTGGCCATTGCGGCTGCTGACCACCCGCGCCTGCGGTGGCGGCACCGGTGCTGCCGACTGCTGCTGCTGGGGTACCGGACTGATACCGGCCTGGGCCTGCGGCACGATGCCGGCCTGGTTGTCGCGGGGGCGCTGCGCACGATCGTGTTCGCCACCGCCTTCCTGGCTGGCGGCAGCCAGGAAATCGGCCTGCTTCGGGGTCAGCGCGGTGCGGGTCTGGCTGAAGATCACTTCCAGGGTCGGCACCAGCGGCGCGTCGCCTTTCACGGCAAAGCCGACCCCGAGGATCAGCAGGGCGTGCACCAGCACCGACAGGGCGAGGGTGGCGCCCAGCCGCTGCGCTTCACGCGGTGGCGGGGCGAGGACGGCAGGTGCGGCATCCATCAGCGCAGATCGGCCTCGATCGCGTCGAACAGGGTGCCGGCGATGTTCAGGCCGTACTGCGCGTCCAGCTCGCGCACGCAGGTCGGGCTGGTCACGTTGACCTCGGTCAGGTAGTCGCCGATGACGTCCAGGCCGACGAAACGCATGCCGCGACGCTTCATTTCCGGGCCGACCTGGGCGGCGATCCAGCGGTCGCGTTCGCTCAGCGGACGGCCTTCGCCACGGCCACCGGCGGCCAGGTTGCCGCGGAACTCATCGCCCTGCGGAATGCGCGCCAGGCAGTAATCAACCGGCTCGCCATCGACCAGCAGGATGCGCTTGTCGCCGGCAGTGATGTCGGGAATGAACTTCTGGGCCAGGGCGAGCTTGCGGCCGCCGTCGGTCAGCGTTTCCAGGATCACGTTCAGGTTGGGGTCGCCCTGTCCGCTGCGGAAGATCGAGCGCCCGCCCATGCCATCCAGCGGCTTCAGTACCGCCTGGCCGTGTTCCAGCGCGAAGGCCTTCAGTGACTTGGCGTCGCGGCTGACCAGGGTCGGTGGGCAGCACTGCGGGAACAGCAGCGCGGCCAGCTTCTCGTTGTAGTCGCGCAGGCCCTGCGGGTTGTTGACCA
This sequence comes from Stenotrophomonas sp. SI-NJAU-1, assembly GCF_020883215.1. Lineage (NCBI taxonomy): Bacteria > Pseudomonadati > Pseudomonadota > Gammaproteobacteria > Lysobacterales > Lysobacteraceae > Stenotrophomonas > Stenotrophomonas sp. SI-NJAU-1. Next base: position 3,352,951 of record NZ_CP086598.1, on the reverse strand, counting down.
CGCACGCACCGGCGGCGGCAGCGACATCCAGCACCTGGGTGTCGTAGACATACTCGGCGTCGACCGGCGGGTCCTTGCGCATCAGCACGATCTGGCCGGGACCGAATTCGGTCCGGCTGAATGCGCCCAGCTCGTACCAGCCGGCCGGGTCGTCGCGCACCTGCAGGGGGGCGGTCCAGGCCACGGCCACCCCGCCTTCCAGCGCCAGCCCGCCCGGGCGCACGTAGTGCAGGGCATGGCCGCGGCGCTGGGCTTCCAGCAGCATGGCGAAGGTGGTGTCCTTGGCGATCTTGATGTGGGCGATGGGGTCCATCACCACGATGACGTTCAACGGCATGGGTGCACCTGTCAGGCAAGGCGTTGATGGTAGCGGCAACGCCGGCCGTGCGCCTCCCCGGCGATGTGCAACGCAGCGTCCCTTGCCGGGCTGCGCAGTGATTGCCAATCCGGTCACGTTCAGCCCGGCGCCACGCCCCGCGCCACGGACCGCCCTTGAAGCGGGCGCGGGAAGTGCGATATAGATACGCTTTCGCAGCGGCTCCCGCCAAAGATTGGGCCGTGCGCTTGGGGAATGGCAATGACTGAAAACACGACTGCGGGCGGGGAGCTCGCAGGACTCCGGGTGATGGTCATCGATGACTCGAAGACCATCCGCAGGACTGCGGAAACACTGCTGAAGCGCGAAGGCTGCGAAGTAGTGACCGCGACGGACGGTTTCGAGGCCCTGGCCAAGATTGCCGACCAGCAGCCGCAGATCATCTTCGTCGACATCATGATGCCGCGCCTGGATGGCTACCAGACCTGCGCACTGATCAAGGGCAACCAGCTGTTCAAGGCGACCCCGGTGATCATGCTGTCATCCAAGGATGGTCTGTTCGACAAGGCGCGGGGGCGCATCGTCGGCTCGGAGCAATACCTGACCAAGCCATTCACGCGCGAAGAACTGCTGGGTGCCATCCGCACATACGTCAACGCCTGACCAGGGGGGAAAGGCACAATGGCTCGTATCGTCCTGATCGAGGATTCACCGACCGACCGCGCGGTGTTCACCCAATGGCTGCGCCGTGCCGGCCATGAGGTGCTGGAAGCGGACAACGCCGAAGAAGGCCTGCAGCTGGTCCGCGACCAGGTGCCGCATCTGGTGCTGATGGACGTGGTGCTGCCGGGCATGAGCGGTTTCCAGGCGACCCGGGCAATGGCCCGCGACGCGGCGATCAAGCACATCCCGGTCATCATCGTCAGCACCAAAGCGATGGAAACCGACAAGGCCTGGGGGCTGCGCCAGGGCGCCGCCGACTACATCGTCAAGCCGCCGCGCGAGGAAGAACTCATCGCCCGGATCAACGAGCTGGTGGCCTGATGCGCTCGCCCTTCGACATTCTTGAAGCCTACGAACGGCGCAGCCTGGCCCACGCGGTGCAGCTGCCCGGGCGGCAGTTCGCCCAGGACCTGTGGCGTGGCGTCGGCTACCGTGTTGGCCAGCGTCGGCTGGTGTCCGATTTCCGCGAAGTGGTGGAGATCGTGCCGATGCCGCCGGTGACCCCGGTGCCATGCGCGCAGCCGTGGCTGCTGGGCGTGGGCAACCTGCGCGGCAACCTGTTCCCGGTGGTCGACCTGAAGTACTTCCTGGAAGGGGCGCGCACCGTCCAGCAGGAAGGCCAGCGCGTGCTGATCATGCGCCAGGCCGGTGGCGACGTCGCCCTGACCATCGATGAACTGTTCGGCCAGCGCAGCTTCGAGCTGACCCAGCAGATCGAGGCCGGTTCACTGGCCGAGGGACGCTACGGCCACTTCGTCGATCGCGCTTTCCATGCCGATGGCAACGATTGGGGCGTGTTCTCGCTCTCGCTGCTGTCGCGTACCCCTGAATTCCGGCAAGCCGCGGCCTGAGGCCGGGCATCGCCCCCTGCATTGAAAATCGAGGTTGAACGATGAGTACTGCTTCGGATGCCACCAAGTCAGGCAAGCTGCGGCTGGGCGGCAGCAACCTCTGGCTGGCGCTGCTGGCGCTGTCGATGATCCTGTTCGGTGTAAACACCGGCGTGTCCACTTGGCAGGGCAGCCGCCTGGCCGATGCCGGTTCCAAGGCCGCGGACCTGCAGGTGCTGTCGCAGCAGCTGGCCAACCAGGGCCGTGACGCGGTCGGCGGCAACGCGCAGGCCTTCACCGCCTTCAAGGCCACCCGCAACGCGATCGAGCAGAATGTGTCGACCCTGCAGGGGCGCTACGGCAACGAGCCCGGCGTGTCCGGTGCGATCTCGACGCTGGCCGACACCTGGGCGCCGCTGGGCAAGCAGGCAGGCCAGCTGGTGGCCAGTGAACCGGCGGTACTGGCCCTGGCCGGCAACGCCAACAACTTCTCCGGTGCGGTGCCGGGCCTGCAGGCCCAGTTGAACGAGCTGGTGCGCGCGATGTCCGCCTCCGGCGCGCCGTCGTCGCAGGTCTACAGTGCCCTGCAGCAGGTGGTGGTGGCCGGCTCGATGGCGCGTCGCGTGACTGAAATCCGCGCCGGCGGCACGGCTGCGGCCGCTGCCGGTGACGCGCTGGCCCGCGACATCACCGTGTTCTCGCAGGTGCTCGATGCGCTGCGCAATGGCAACGAGGATCTGGGCATCACCGCCGTGCGCGGCGCTGCCGCCGTCGCTGCGCTGGAGCAGTCGCAGCAGAAGTGGCAGGCGATGAAGCAGGACGCCGACGCGATCCTGGCCAGCTCGCGCCAGCTGTTCGCGGCGCAGTCCGCTGCCTCCGCACTGGGCCAGGGTTCGGCGAAGATGCTGACCGACAGCCGCAAGCTGTTCGAAGCCTTCTCCTCGTTCGGTTCGGTGTCCGACACCCGCCTGTTCCCGAATTTCTGGATCGGCGTGGTGTCCGGTGCGCTGTCGCTGATCGCGATCATCGGTTTCGTCTCCACCAACGTGCGCAGCCGCTCGCGCGAGCAGGAACTGCGCTACCAGACCCAGGTGGAGTTCAACAGCCGCAACCAGCAGGCGATCATGCGGCTGCTGGATGAAATCTCCTCGCTCGGTGAGGGCGACCTGACGGTGAAGGCCTCGGTGACCGAGGACATGACCGGCGCGATCGCGGACGCCATCAACTACGCGGTGGATGAACTGCGCCACCTGGTGACCACCATCAACGACACCTCGGCCAAGGTCGCGCTGTCGACCCAGGAAACGCAGGCCACCGCGATGCAGCTGGCCGAAGCGGCCGGCCACCAGGCCAACCAGATCACCTCGGCGTCGGACCGGATCGGCGAGATCGCCGCCAGCATCGAACAGGTATCGCGCAACTCGGCCGAGTCGGCCGACGTGGCACAGCGTTCGGTGGTGATCGCCGCCGAAGGTGCCGGCGTGGTCCGCGAGACCATCCAGGGCATGGACCAGATCCGCGACCAGATCCAGGAGACCTCCAAGCGCATCAAGCGCCTGGGCGAATCCTCGCAGGAGATCGGCTCGATCGTGGAACTGATCAACGACATTTCCGAGCAGACCAACATCCTGGCATTGAACGCGGCCGTGCAGGCGGCTTCGGCCGGTGAAGCCGGTCGTGGTTTCGCGGTCGTGGCCGACGAAGTGCAGCGCCTGGCAGAACGCACCTCCGGTGCGACCCGACGCATCGAGAACCTGGTGCAGGCCATCCAGGCCGACACCAACGAAGCGGTCACCTCGATGGAACAGACCACCGCCGAAGTGGTGTCCGGTGCACGCCTGGCCGAGGACGCCGGCACCGCGCTGACCGAGATCGAGCGCGTGTCCAACGCGCTCAATACCCTCATCAAGAACATCTCCATCGCCGCCCAGCAGCAGTCGTCGGCGGCGTCGGACATCACCCGCACGATGGGCGTGATCCGCCAGATCACCGGCCAGACCTCGCAGGGTGCCGGGCAGACCGCCGAGTCGATCGGCCACCTGGCGCAGCTGGCCGCCGACCTGCGTCGTTCGGTCGCCGACTTCAAGCTGCCGGCGTGACACGGGCAGGGCGGCGAGCAAGGAACCAGTCGATGAAGCATTTCCATTCCCCACGCCAGGATCCGCGCGACCGTCGCGCGGCGGCGACCGGAGCGCATCCATGAGCAGCCTGCGCGATGCGATGAGCCACGCAGCCCTGGGCTGGGTCAAGCCCGAGCTGGACGAGACCCTGCGCCTGGTGCGCAATGAGGTCGAGTATTTCGCCGAAGACCCGGCCGACAGCAGCCGCATGCGCATCTGCGCCGGCTACCTGCACCAGGTGCAGGGCACGCTGCGCATGGTCGAACTGTATGCACCGGCGATGGTGGCCGAGGAGCTGGAACAGCTCGCCATCGCCGTCGGCAAGGGCGAGGTCGCCGAGCGCGACGAGGCCTGTGCCACCCTGATGCGCGGCAGCGTGCTGCTGCCCGATTACCTGGAGCGCCTGCAGAACGGGCACCGTGACATCCCGATCGTGCTGCAGCCGCTGCTCAACGAGATCCGTGCCGCCCGTGGCGAAGCGCTGATCAACGACAGCGTGCTGTTCGCGTTCGCGCCCGAGTCGGTGACCGCCACCGAAGCGGAACTGGACCATGCACGCGGCAGCCTCAGCGGCCGCAACCGGGAGCTGCTGGACACCGTTGGCAACGCGGTCAAGGAAGAACTGCTGCAGGTCAAGGACGCGCTGGACCTGCACCTGCGTACCGACGGTTCGCCGCAGCAGCTGCAGGAGCAGGTGACCAAGCTGGGTTCGGTGGCCGATACACTGGGCATGCTCGGCCTGGGCGCTGCGCGGGGCGTGGTCGTGCAGCAGCGCGACGCGCTGCGCGGGGTTGTCGAGGGGCGCCAGCAGATCGACGAAGACATGCTGCTGGATATCGCCGGTGCACTGCTCTATGTCGATGCATCGCTGGACGACCAGGTCGCACACCTCGGTGCCAGTGGCAGTGGCCAGGATGATCCGAGCGCGGTGGAGAACCGGCGCACGGTGGAAGTGCTGGCACACGAGGCGATCGCCAATTTCGCCGCCGCCCGCGAGCATTTCGTCGCTTTCATCGAAACCAGCTGGAACCACGCCGAACTGCACGACGTGCCACGCCTGCTCGGCGATGTCTCCGGCGCATTGCGCATGCTCGACCTGGGCACCGCGGCAGACTATCTGCGCGGCGTGCAGCAGTACATCGAAGCCGAACTGATCGGTCGTCAGCGGGTGCCCAGTGGTCGCCAGCTGGACACCCTGGCTGACGCCATGGCCAGCCTGGAGTACTACCTGGAAGCCCTGCGTGACCGCCGTCCGGGTCGCGAGGACATCCTCGACATCACCCGCAGCAGCCTGGAAGCGCTGCGCTACTGGCCGCTGCCCGAGCGCGGCGTGGTCGCTGCCGAAGACGTGCAGCCGGTCATGCGCGAAGCTGTGGTCACGGCAGCCGAGCCGCTGCAGATCGAACCGCTGGATATCGACGTGCAGGCCTCCGCGCCGGCACCGGGTGACGTGCCGGTGCCGCTGCCCGATTTCACCTTCGACCCGCTGCCGGAGGCTATGCCCGCCGACAACGGCCTGATGTTCGGATCGCTGGGTACGCCAGCGTTGTCGGCCGAACCGCACGGCACCCCGGCGCCCCTGTTGTTCGCTGCCTCCAGCGCCCCCGCGCCGGAAGTGCCGCAGTGGGAACTGGGTGGATTCGACGCGCCGGCAGGGAGTGCTGCCGAACGCAGCGACGAGCGTGCGCCGACGTTCGACAGCTTCGATCCGGTGTCCGCCGAGCAGCCCAACACCGCTGCCTGGACGGTGTCCGAAGCGCCGGTGCCGGAAGAGGGCGACACGCAGGCAAGCGCCGTAGACGGCAATGATGACGCCTTCCTGGCGACGTCGTTGGACGAGGCGTCGTCTGCCGCGTCGCTGGACGTGGTCATTTCGCCGGCCTTCGATCCGGTTGCCGCCGAGCAGGACGGCCACACGTCGCTGAGCGACGATGTGGTGTTCCGTTTCGACAGCAGCCTGCTGCACAACGCCGATGACGTGTTGTCGCTGGAGGCAATGGAAACGCTGTCGTTGGACGACGAGCAGGCCTCGCCTGCGACGCTGGAGTTCATTGACGCAGGTGCGGTGGCGCAGGCCGACGATGGCCTGGCCATCACCGAACAGTTCGGCTCCACCGTTGACGGCGACGTTGCGACCGATGCCGCAGTCTACGTCGCACCGGCCGCTGACCTGCCCGCATCCGACGACCTGCCGGCCGTGCCTGCTGCGCCGACCGTGGCACTGGTCGATGTGGATACCATCGCGCCGATCGACTTCAGCGAAGCCGATGCGCAGTTCTTCGCAGAGCTGAATGCCGCCGCCGCCGGCTTCAATCCCCAAGCCATGCAGGCAACCGTCGAGCCGGCCGGAACCGTGCCGCCAGCCGTGGCCGAGGGCGGGTTCGATGCGGGTTTCGACGACGATGCCGAGAACATCGACCAGGACATCCGCGAGGTGTTCCTGGAAGAATTCGACGACGAGCTGGGCAATCTCGGCACGCTGCTGCCGGCATGGCGCATGCAACCGGACAACATGGACCGGCTGCGGCCGATCCGCCGCATTTTCCACACACTGAAGGGCAGTGGCCGCCTGGTCGGCGCACGTACCCTGGGTGAGTTCGCGTGGAAGATCGAGGGCATGCTCAACCGCGTGCTTGATGGCAGCCGTGCCCCCACGCCGGCGGTACTGGCGATGGTCGATCACGCATACACGGCACTGCCGCAGTTGAACGCGGCACTGCGCGATGGCCAGCGGGTCAGTGTCGACCTGCAGGCGATGCAGGCCATCGCCGATCGCGTGGGTGCAGGCGAAGAAACGTTCTACGTTGCGCTGCCGGGCGCCACCGCGCCGACGGCCGAGGCGCCGACCGATGCTGCCGCGCCGCTGGACAGCGCCGTGCCGGATGTCGATGCCCCCGCACAGAGCGCTGTCGAAGCGCCGGGTACCCCGGCCAACATCGACAGCGTGCTGCGTGAGATCCTGGAGGCCGAGGTGGAACTCCACCAGGCCACGCTGCAGGGCTGGTTGCGCTCGGCGCAGCAGGCGCCACAGCCGGTCAGCGATGCGTTGCTGCGCGCGGTGCACACCATGAACGGTGCCTTCGCGATGACCGAGGTGCCGGAAATCACCGCTGTCACTGGCGGCGCCGAGTCGTACATCAAGCGTGCACTGGCTGCAGAAGTGGTGCCGGGTGATGACGCCGTGGCGGCCCTGGACGAGACCGCGCAGGCGATCAACGCGACCATGGACGCGCTGCAGGCCGAGCAGCCGCGGATTGCGCCGCAGGCTGAACTGGCGCAGCGCCTGCAGGCGCTGGCCGGCGAGCTGCCGGAAGCACGCTGGCCGATGGCCGGGCTGGACGTCGAGGATGAAGACGAAGACCCGCTGCTTCCGCTGGTCGCAGAAGTGGATGCCGCCGACGCCGACATGGTCGAGCTGGTGCATGCGGTGGAGAGCGAGCCGGAGGTCGAACGCAACACCGGTGCCGAGGTGCTGGAGGCGCTGCAGGTCAGCGAAAATGCGTTGAGCGATGCGGACCTGGAGTCCGCTGAATTGACCGGCAGCGATGATCTGTCGCGCTACTTCGATGCAGGGTGGCCGTCGATGCCGGACGGCCCGGCGCCGGAATCGACAGCGCAGGTGGCTGCTTCCACTGTCGCCGCAGCGGAGATCGAAGCTGGCCAGGCAGTGACGGCATCGGAAGACGCCGCGTTGACTGCGGTGGACGATCTGTCGCCGTATCTGGACGCCAGCGCACTTCCTGTTGATGACCGCGACCTGGATGTCGCAAACGACCTGAATACGCTGTCGCCGTTCACGCCTGAAACAGCAGAGGACGACGACGCTGCTGCAGTGCCACTCGACAGCGGGCTGTCCAGCCTGCAGGATGAAATGGCTGTGCCGGGCTTCGCAGACCCGATCACCCTGGAAGCCGCGCTCGAGGCCGGCCTTCACGTGATCGACGAGGAGCAGGGCCAGGACGAAGACGGGCAATGGTCCGTGCTCGGCCTGCAGGCCAGCGAACTCGCGCCCGGCGAGGCGGAAGCCTTTGCCGAGGATGCGGACGTCGGCGGGGAGGCGGCGGTCGGTGAAGGAGAGAGCACCGACCAGCCGTCCCCGGCGACGGTGGAAGACGTCGGGGCCGCGGAGACGGCGCAGGACGCCATTTCGCCCTCGCGTTTCTTCGAGCTGGAAGATGCTCCGGGCCAGGTTCCCGCGGCGGACAGCGGCATGATCGTGGTGCCGGTCGCAGCGGAGGCTGCGGCGGTCGACGCTGAACCTCTCGTCATCGACAGCGTCGACGCGGTGGTGCCGGCGGATGCGCCCCTGCTCGAAGCCCAGGCCGAAGAAGCCCAGACCCGCTCCGACTCTGAATCTGAATCCGAAGACAGTGCCGACCTGCTCGACTTCAGCATCCATGACCGCGAGCTGGTCGACATCTTCGTCGAGGAAGGCAAGGACCTGCTGGATCATTGCGATGGGCTGATCAGCGAGCTGCGCGAAGCGCCGCAGGATCGCGAAGCCCTGGCCGGCCTGCAGCGCGATCTGCATACGCTCAAGGGCGGCGCGCGCATGGCGGGCATCAATGCCATCGGTGATCTTGGCCACAGCATCGAATCGCTGCTGGAAGCCGTCGCTGGCGGGCGCACCGAGATCGAACGTGCTGACGTGCAGTTGCTGGAACGCGGTTTCGACCGTCTGCACCAGCTGCTGACGCGCACCGGCGAACACCGCATCGTCGAGCCGGCACAGGATCTGCTCGATGCCTTTGAAGCACGCACCACGACCGATATCTCCGCCGCGGCCAGCGCAGCTGCAGCCAGCGCTGCTGATGCCGTTGAGGCAGAGCAGAGCGCGCAGGCGGCTCCGGCCGTGGCCGTGGTCGATGCCCCGTTGTCGGCACCGTTGCCGGTGGAAGGTTCCAGCGAGGAAGACCCGCTGGCCCGTCCGCAGCAGGAACAGGTGCGTGTGCGCGCCGACCTGCTCGACCGCTTGGTCAACCACGCCGGTGAAGTGGCGATCTATCGTTCGCGCCTGGAACAGCAGCTCGGCGCCTTCCGTGGCGCGATGGGCGAACTGGAACGCACCAATGCGCGTCTGCGCGACCAGCTGCGTCGCCTGGACCTGGAAACCGAAGCGCAGATCGTGGCCCGCTACCAGCGCGAGCAGGACCAGGCCGACCAGAAGTTCGATCCACTGGAACTGGACCGTTTCTCCACCCTGCAGCAGCTCAGCCGCGCGCTGAACGAGTCGGCCGCCGATCTGGGCGGCCTGCAGGGCGTGCTGGATGATCTGTCGCGCCAGTACGATTCGCTCCTGCAGCAGCAGTCGCGTGTCAGTTCGGAACTGCAGGATGGCCTGATGCGCGCGCGCATGGTGCCGTTCGACGGCCTGGTGCCGCGCCTGCGCCGTGTGGTCCGCCAGGCCGGCATGGATACCGGCAAGCAGGTTCACCTGACCCTGGAAGGCACCCACGGCGAGCTCGACCGCAACGTGCTTGATCGCATGGTCGCGCCGCTGGAGCACATGCTGCGCAACTCGGTGGCCCATGGTCTGGAAGCACCGGAGCAGCGTCGTGCCGCCGGCAAGCCGGAAGAAGGTGAAATCGCCATCCGCCTGCACCGCGAGGGCTCGGAAATCGTGCTGGACGTGGCCGATGATGGCGCTGGCCTGGATCGTGAGGCGATCCGCCGTCGTGCCATCGAGCGCGGCCTGCTGCCTGCCGATGCACAGCCGAGCGAACAGGAACTGGACAACCTGATCTTCGCGTCGGGCTTCTCCACCGCCGATCAGGTCAGCCAGCTGGCGGGTCGTGGCGTGGGCATGGACGTGGTCGGCAACGAAGTGCGCCAGCTCGGCGGCTCGGTCGACATCCAGTCGGTGCGTGGCCAGGGCGTGCGCTTCACGCTGCGCCTGCCGCAGACGCTGGCGGTCACCCAGGCGGTGTTCGTGCAGATCGGCGAAACCACCTTCGCGGTGCCGGTCGCCTCGGTCAGTGGCATTGGCCGGCTGTCGCACGAGCGCTTCGAAGCCGCCGACAGCAGCTACCGGTACGGTGGCGAAGACTATCCGCTGTACGACCTCGGCACTCTGGTAGGCCAGGCCCCGGCACGCGCTGACGGCCAGGCCCAGGTGCCGCTGCTGCTGGTCCGCGCCGGCGACCTGCGCGCCGCCGTTGCGATCGACCAGGTGCTGGGCAACCGCGAAGTCGTGGTCAAGCCGGTGGGCCTGCAGATCGCCTCGGTGCCGGGCATCTACGGCGCCACCATCACCGGCGATGGCCGCGTGGTGGTGATCCTGGACGTGGCCCCGCTGGTGCGTCGTTTCTTGGCCAACCCGACCGCGCCGGTACTGGTCAATGCGCCGCGCCAGGAACGGCAGGTGCCGTTGGTGATGGTGGTGGACGATTCGCTGACCATGCGCAAGGTCACCGGCCGCATCCTGGAGCGTCACAACTTCGAGGTGAGCGTCGCCCGCGATGGCGTCGAAGCCCTGGAACAGCTGGAAGAGCGCGTGCCGGACCTGATGCTGCTGGACATCGAAATGCCGCGGATGGACGGTTACGAGCTGGCCACCGCGATGCGTGCCGACCCGCGCTACAAGGACGTGCCGATCGTGATGATCACCTCGCGCAGCGGCGACAAGCACCGCCAGCGCGCCTTCGAAATCGGTGTGCAGCGCTACCTGGGCAAGCCGTACCAGGAGCTGGACCTGATGCGTAACGTGTACGACTTGCTGGGGATTGCCCGTGTCCGTGAGTGACCTCGATCCGGTTCCGGCCGTAGCCCTGCTGGCCCGCCCGGGTGCGGCGCGTGAGCGCCTGCGCGAGGCGTTGGCCCATGCCGACGTGCAGATCGTGCTGGAAGACGATCCCATGACGCTGGAGCCGCAGGCGCTGCATGATGCGCGCCCGCAGTTCGTGGTGATCGCGCTGGAAGCGGCCATTGAAGACGCGCTGGAGCGCCTGGAACCGGCGCTGTCAGCACCCGGCTTGACCCTGGTGTTCGACGAGGCTGAACTGGCCGCGCGTCGCGATGGTTGGGAAGCGCAGCGCTGGGGCCGTCATCTTGCCGCCAAGCTGCACGGCCACCAGCAGGTGCTGCCGCCCGGCGCCGAGGACGAACCGGCATTGCAGCTGGAGCCGGGCCTGCCGTCGACGCCGCCGGTGCCGAAGGAAACCGCGCTGCAGACGCACCTGGAACAGGCCCGTTCGTGGGCCGACGACGTGCCGGCTGATGGCCTCTATTCGCCGCCGGCACACCTGCACGAGCCCGTCGCGCTCGAGCAGGCGCTGGCTGCGCTGCAGCCGGTGCTGCCGGAAACGTCAGCGCCTGTGCAAGCTGCACCGGAACCGCCGCCGGTACCGGCCGCTGCGCCGTCGGTATTCACCGACCACACGGCCTGGTCGCTGGTCGACGAGGGCAGCGACGCGCCAGCAGCGCCACAGGCGGCCGTCACGACCACAGCGGCGGAACCCGCCTTCGATACCGCACATCTTTCATTGGTCGACCTGGACGCCGCCGCACCCGCAGGCAGTCGCGCCGGTGCCCTGCTGGTACTGGCCGGTATCGGCGGTCCCGATGCATTGCGCCGCCTGCTCGCAGCCCTGCCCAGCGGACTGGCCGTGCCGGTGCTGGTGCACATGCGCCTGGACGGCGGCCGCTACGGCAACCTGGTCAAGCAGATGGCGCGCGTATCGCCGCTGCCGGTGCAGCTGGCCGAAGCCGGCCAGCGCGCCACCGCTGGCGAAGTGCACGTGCTGGCCGATGACATCGGCGTGCACGCTGCTGCCGATGGCCTGTATTTCCAGAGCGAAGCGCAGGGCATCTCGATTGCCGCGTTGTCGGCCGAGCACAGCGCGCTGGTGCTGCTCAGCGGTGCCGACCTGGCCCATGTGGGCCCGGCGTTGGACCTCGCCGCCGCCGGTGCCTGGGTGGCCGGGCAGGTGGGCGAAGGCTGCTACGACCCGGCTGCGGCGACGGCCGTGGTCGCCGCCGGCATGGTGGCCGGTGAACCGCAGGAACTGGCGCAGGTGATCGCCGCGCGCTGGGGCCTGGATGACGACGGAGATGCCGCATGAGCTACGCCAGCAATGATGAGATCCGTGGCGTCCTGATCTCGGCCGGTGCCGAACGGGTTCTGCTGCCCAATGCAACCGTGGCCGAGATGATGTCGCGGGTGCCGGTGCAGGCGGTCGCCGACGCGCCGCGCTGGCTGGTGGGTGAGATCGGCTGGCACGGCTGGCAGGTGCCCCTGGTGTCGTTCGCACGGCTCTGCGGGTTGGGCGAAGAGACGGTGGCAGGCCACAACAAGGTGGTGGTGCTCAAGTCCCTCAACGGCAACCCGCAGCGCCCCTACTACGCGCTGTTGACGCAGAGCTTCCCGCAGCTGATTTCGGTACCGCGCGATGGCCTGCTGGCCGACGCGTCCGAGGAAAACCTGCCCGACATCGTGCACATGCGCGTACTGCTGGGCGAACAGAGCGCGCTGTTGCCGAATCTCGACGCGCTGGAAGCTGCGCTGGATTCGCTGGCGTCCTGACCGGAATCCGCCGGGCATGGCCCGGCGCTACCGCAGGCGTTCCGGATATCGGGTAGCGCCCGTCCATGTCCGGCGAGCACAGCGGCCACCGGACCGGTAGCGCCGGGCCATGCCCGGCGAGCGCAGCGGCCAACGAACCGTAGCCTTACCCCAGATCGCCCAGCCGTGCCTGCAAGGCCGCGATTGCGGCCAGGCCTGCGGTTTCCGTGCGCAGGATGCGAGGGCCCAACTGCAGGCCCTGGAAGCCTGCGGCGGCGAGCTGCTCACGGTCACGCGGCGACCAGCCACCTTCCGGGCCGATGGCGATCACCACGCCGCCGGCCGGCGCTGCCTGCAGTGTCGACAGCCGGTGCGCTCCCAGCGGGTCCAGGGTCAACCGCAACGTATCGGCGGGCAGTGCTGCGCTGGCCTGTGCCAGCGACTGCGGCGCTCCTACCTGCGGAATGCGCGCACGACCGGACTGCCCGCAGGCCGACTGCACGACGTTGTTCCAGTGCGCCACGCGTTTTTCCGCGCGTGCTGCATCCAGCTTCACTTCGGTGCGCTCGGCATTCACCGGCACGATGGCGCTCACCCCCAGTTCGGTGGCCTTCTGCAGGATCAGGTCCATCTTCTCGCCCCGAGCAATGCCCTGCAGCAGGGTGATGGTCAGCGGCGACTCGTTGGCGATCGGCTGCACCGCGTCGATGCGTACCTGTACCTCGCGCTTGCCCGCCAGCGTCAGCGTCGCGGTGTAGTCATGGCCATCGCCGTTGAACAGCACGCAGGTGTCACCCTCGCGCAGGCGCATCACCCGCACCAGGTGGTTGGCCGTCTCTTCCGGCAGGGTCACGGTCTGGCCGCTGTGCAGCGCCAGGTCGATGGGGCAGCGGGTCACGCGCATGCAATCGCCTCGTCGATGGCCGCCAGCGTGGTATGCGCCAGCAGCTCCAGTTGTTCGTCATCCACGCAGTACGGTGGCATCCAGTACAGCACGTTGCCCAGCGGGCGCAGCACCACGCCGCGTTTCAGCGCCGCCCTGTAGGCGTGCAGTCCCAGCCGCAGGGCCGGATCGAAGGGCGTGCGCTTGTCACCGTTGCGGGTCAGTTCGAAGGCCACCACCATCCCGGCCTGGCGCACATCGGCCACGTGCGGATGGTCGGCGAACGGCGCGGCCAAGGTGCCCATCACCGAGGCGATGCCGCGATTGCGCGCGATCACATCGTCCTCGACGAAGATGTCCAGCGTGGCCAGCGCTGCCGCACAGGCCAGCGGGTTGCCGGTGTAGCTGTGCGAATGCAGGAAGGCACGCTCGCGCGAATCATCAAGGAAGGCGTCGTACAGCGCCTGCGTGGCCAGCACCGCAGCCAAGGGCAGGAAACCACCGGTCAGGCCCTTGGACAGGCACAGCAGGTCCGGCATCACCCCGGCCTGCTCGCAGGCGAACATCGTGCCGGTGCGGCCGAAGCCGGTGGCGATCTCGTCGGCGATCAGGAACGCACCATGGGCGTCACACAGTTCACGCACGCGCTGCAGATAGGCCGGATCGTGCATGCGCATGCCACCGGCACACTGCAGCCGTGGCTCCAGGATCACCGCGCAGATCTCGCCCGGATGCTGGTCGAACAGCGTGGCCAGCCCATCGGCGGCCTGGCGTGCGCGGTCGGCCGCACTCTGCCCGGGCTCGGCCAGGTAGGCGTCGGGCGAGGGCGCAAACAGGCCCTCGGCCAGCAGCGGCGCATAGACCCGGCGGTACAGCGGAATGTCGGCCAGTGCGAGGGCGCCCAGCGTCTCGCCGTGGTAGCCGTTTTCCAGCGAGACGAAGCGCGTGCGCTGGGTCTCACCGCGGTTCTGGAAATACTGGAAGGCCATCTTCAGCGCCACTTCAACGCCGGCCGAACCGTTGTCGGCGTAGAACACCTTGGCCAACGGCGCGCGGCCGGGCTGGCGCGGCGCGAGGGCCAACAGGCGCTCAGCCAGGGTGATCGCGGGCTCGTGGCCGAACCCGGCCAGCATCACCTGTTCCAGCTGCCCGGCCTGGGCGGCGATGGCGCCGCCGATGCGCGGCTCGGCATGGCCGAACAGGTTGGTCCACCAGCTGCTGACCGCATCCAGGTAGCGGTTGCCGTCGTGATCGATCAGCCAGGCGCCTTCGCCGCGGGCGATCGGCACCAGCGGCAACGTGTCCGGATGCTCGCGCATCTGCGTGCACGGGTGCCACAGAACCTTGAGGTCGCGTTGCCGCCAGTGCTGGACCAGCGGAGAGGGGGTTGGGTCTGCTAGCATTTCGGGCTCATGAACATGTTGCTGCCTGCACATTCTATCGGCCTCGGCGCACGCGCCGTCTGCCCCGGAGATTCCGCGTGAACGATGACCGCGCAAGGCGTCCTCTGCCGATCATCCATCGGATCACCGACGAGGAGAACGGGCCCTTCCAGCGCCAGCACCTGGACCTGGAGTTCTCCAACGGCGAACGCCGTCGCTTCGAACGCCTGGTCAGCCGTGGCCATGGCGCGGTGGTGGTGGTGCCGATGCTGGATGAAGAAACCGTGCTGCTGGTACGTGAATACGCGGCCGGCATGCACCGCTACGAGCTTGGCCTGGTGAAGGGCCGGATCGATGCCGGCGAAACGCCGGAGCAGGCCGCCGACCGTGAGCTGAAGGAAGAGGCCGGCTATGGCGCTCGGCGGGTCGACGTGCTGCGCGCGATGACCCTGGCGCCTACCTACATGAGCCATCAGTCCTGGCTGGTGGTCGCGCGCGACCTGTATCCGGAGAAGCTGGCCGGCGACGAGCCGGAGGAACTGGACGTGGTGCCGTGGAAGCTGGCCGATCTGGACCAGTTGATGCTGCGCGAGGACTTTTCCGAAGGGCGTTCGCTGGCGGCGCTGTTCATCGCCCGCCAGTGGCTGCAGGGAGCACGATGATCAAGCTGACCACGGAACTGCGCGAAACCGCGATCGCCATCGCCCAGGAAGCCGGGCAGGCGATCATGCAGGTCTACAGCAACGGTTTCGATGTGACACTCAAGGACGACGACAGCCCGGTCACCGCTGCCGACCTTGCCGCGGACCGGGTGATCCAGCAGGGGCTGCGCCAGCTGACACCGGACCTGCCGATCCTGTCGGAGGAGTCGCCGCTGGTGCCCTGGGAGCAGCGTCAGCACTGGGGCGCGTACTGGCTGGTCGACCCGCTTGATGGCACCCGCGATTTCGTCAAGCGCAATGGCGAGTTCAGCGTCAACATCGCGCTGATCTACCAGGGCGCCCCGGCGTTCGGCGTGGTCCAGTCGCCAGTCACCGGCATTGTCTGGCACGCGATGCGGGGCGAGCTGGCGTATCGCCGGCAGGGTGTGCATGACACCGTGCTGCGTACCCGTACACCCGCGACTGCGCCCCTTCGCGTCGCCGCCAGCCGCTCGCATCGTTCAGCGGAGACGAATGCCTTGCTGGCCCGCATGGGCGACATCGAGACCGTGGTGCAGGGCTCTTCGCTGAAATTCTGCCGGATCGCCGAAGGCGGACTGGATGTCTATCCGCGGCTGGGCCCGACCTCCGAATGGGATACCGCTGCTGGCCAGTGCGTGCTGCACGCAGCCGGTGGTGCGGTGCTCTCGGTCGGGACCGGCAAGCCGTTCCGCTACAACCGCCGGCCGACGCTGTTGAACGGCGATTTCATGGCGCTGGGTGATACCAGCCTGCCGTGGCGGGACTGGTTGTCCGATTGATCCAGGAGAAACGCATGAGCACGCACGATACCCCTGCCACCGGCAACGCCAGCGCGGAGCTGGAGCGCCTGCTGGCCATCATGGCGCGCCTGCGCGACCCGCAGGGTGGCTGTCCCTGGGACCTGGAACAGAACTTCGCCACCATCGCCCCCTATACGATCGAAGAAGCCTATGAAGTGGCCGACGCGATCGATCGGGGCGACCTCGACGACCTCTGCGATGAACTGGGTGACCTGCTGCTCCAGGTCGTGTTCCATGCGCGCATGGCTGAAGAACAGGGTGCGTTTGCCTTCGCCGAGGTCGCGCGCGCGATCAGCGACAAGATGCAGCGGCGGCACCCGCATGTGTTTGCCGATGTCAGCGTCGACGATGCCGACGGCGTGATGCGTAACTGGGACGCGATCAAGCGTGCCGAGCGCGCCGCAAAGGGCGATCAGGACACCTCGGCGCTGGCCGGGATCTCCCGTGGCCTGCCGGAATGGCAGCGGGCGGTGAAGCTGCAGTCGCGCGCGGCCAAGGTGGGGTTCGACTGGCCCGGTCCGCTGCCGGTACTGGACAAGGCGGCCGAGGAACTGCAGGAACTGCGCGAAGAGTTCGAACGCGGTGACATCGTGGGCAACAAGGCGCGCCTGCAGGAGGAACTGGGTGACCTGCTGTTCGTGTGCGCCAACCTGGCGCGCCATGCGGACATCGATCTGGGTGCCGCGCTGCGTGGGGCCAACCACAAGTTCGAACGTCGCTTCCGTTCGATGGAGGCGCAGGCCGAGGCACAAGGCGATTCGCTGGCCGCACTCGACCTGGATGCGCAGGAAGCGCTCTGGCAGCACGCCAAGGCCACGGAAAAGGCGTGAAAACGCTCGGTCTGTTCCTGCTGACCGCGCTGGCCGAGATCGTCGGCTGCTACCTGCCGTGGCTGTGGCTGCGCAAGGGTGGCAGTATCTGGCTGCTGTTGCCGGCGGCGGCCAGCCTGGCGTTGTTCGCCTGGCTGCTGACGCTGCACCCGACCGCCAGCGGACGCGTTTACGCCGCGTATGGTGGCGTGTACATCGGCACGGCGCTGTTCTGGTTGTGGCTGGTCGACGGCATCCGTCCCAGCCGCTGGGACATGCTGGGGGCTGCGCTTTGCCTGGCCGGCATGGCAGTGATCATGTTCGGGCCGCGGCAACCGGGGTAAACCGGCTCGGCGCTCTTTCAACGCGCGTTGCAGCCCAGCGCCGCCAGGTTGATCGCGTCGGCCATGCGCCGGTAGCCCTCGTCGTTCGGGTGCAGATGATCGCGGGTGATGTCCGCCGGCAGTGATTCCGGCTGTTTCGGATCACGCAGGGCCGCATCGAAATCCACCACACCATCGAAGCCGGTGTCCTGGCTACGCGCCCATTGGTTGATCGCGGTGCGGGTGGCAGCCGATACCGGTTCGTAGCGCTCCGAATCGCCGAAGGGCGTCAGTGTGCCGAGATGAGCGCGGATGCCATGTGCATGCAGCCGGGCAGCCACCTGGCGGTAGCCCAGCAGCATGTCTGCTGCGCTGCGTCCTGGCAGCGGCTGTGCGCCGCCACCGTGGCGGATGTCATTGATGCCTTCGAACAGGATCACCTGGTCCGCGTCGGCCACTGCGATCACGTCGCGATCCAGCCGTGACAGCACGCTGTGGCTGCGGCCATGGTCCAGCAGCTTGTTGCCGCTGATGCCCTGGTTGAGCACCACGAAGCGGTCCGGGCACGCCTGCTGCAGGCGCTGGCCCAAGCGCTCGGGCCATTGGTTGAACGAGCCACGCGAGGCCGTCGCGCCCTCGGTGATGGAATCACCCAGGGCAACGATCACCTGCGGCCGGTCCGCGCGCTGCACCAGTACCGCAGAGAACACGTTCTGCTGGTAGCCCACGCGCACGCTGTCGGCCACCGCGTCCTGCTTTCCGTCGGCCACCCGCACCACCGTACGCCGCACCGCGGGGCGGGTGGGCTGCGGGAAGTACGCGGTCACGCTGATCTCCTGCAGGGCGGCAACCGGCAAGGGCAGTGCATCACTGATCAGCGCTGCGCCCACCGGTACGTCGATGGACGTGCGTCCATCGACGGTGATCGGCAGCGCTGCCGCCTTGCCATCCTTCAGGCGCACCCGTACGTCTTCCACATGCAGCGGCGTGGTGCCCAGTTCGTTGCTGATGCGCAGCCGCAGCGCATCGCCCTTGCTGCCCAGGCGCATGTCCTGGCGCACGGTCTGCGCTGCGAACTGCACGGGCGCGTCAGCGCTGCCATCCTTGCGGTCAGGCGCGGGCGAAGCGGTCCAGGCGGTGACCCAGACCGGTGCGGCCAGCGCCACGGGGGCGGCCACGGCGGTGCCGATGGCCAGGGAAAGCAGGGTGATCCAGCGCTGCATGGGCTTCGGTCCGGTCAGGAGAAGTAGGTGCCGCCGTTGACGTCCAGATTGGCACCGGTGATGAACGCTGCTGCATCCGACGCCAGGTACACCGCCGCATCGGCGGCTTCGTCCGGCAGGCCCTGGCGACGCAGCGGCGTAGCGCCGGCCACCGCCGTACGCACTTCCGGTTTGGTGAATTCGTCATGGAAGCGGGTGGCGATCATGCCGCAGCACAGCGCGTTGACGCGGATACCCTTCGGCCCCAGTTCCTTGGCCATGGCCCGGGTGAAGGTCATCACGCCCGCTTTGGCGGTGGCGTAGATCGCCGCGCCGGGGCCGCCGCCATCGCGACCGGCCTGCGAGGCGAAGTTCACGATCGCCGCGCCTTCACCCATGTGCGGTACCACGGCATGGGTGGTCAGGTAGGTGGAGGTCAGGTTGAGGTCGATGACCTTGTGGAAGAACGCCGGGTCGATGTCGGCCAGCGGACGACGCTCGACCATGCCGCCGGCCACGTTCACCAGCACGTCGATGCGCTGGCCGAATGCAGCCTGCGTTGCTGCGACCAGGCCGGCCACGGCGGCGGGATCGGTGACGTCGGCGCGGTGGGCGATGGCCTGGCCACCGGCCGCCGAGATCAGCGCCAGCGTTTCCTGCGCGCTGGCTTCGTCGTTGGCGTAGTTGAGGCAGACGCGTGCACCGGCCGCAGCCAGCTTGATCGAGACGGCACGGCCGATATCACGGCCACCACCGGTGACGATGGCCACCTTGTCCTGGAACGACATGCGGGAAACTCCTTGGTTTGCGGGGGAATGCGAGGGAATGGGGGCTCAACCGTCGGTGCGGTCGAGCTTGTGGATCGGTCCGGTCCACCACCACAGTGCGGCCAGCGACAGCGGCACCAGTGCGGCGACGAGGATGAAGATCGGTGCATAGGAATGGCGGGTCAGCACCGGCACCAGCCAGGTGGTGATCAACGTTCCGGCCACGGCAGCCAAGCCGCCGAGACCGGCCAGCGTGCCCACCGAGCGGCCGTCGAACAGATCGCCGGGCAGGGTCTGGATGTTGCCGATGGCGATCTGGAAACCGAACAGCACTGCTGCAATCGCCAGCACCGCAAACAGCGGCTGGTTGGCCAGTACCGCGCCCAGCAGGGCCGGTGCCATGATCACGCAGCCCAGCGAAATGGACAGCTTGCGCGCACGGTCCACGCTCTGGCCGGCATTGATCAGGCGCCCCGACAGCCAGCCGCCGCTCAGGCTGCCGAGCATGGCGCCGACGAAGGGCACCCAGGCGAACAGGCCGATTTGCTTGATGTCGAAGCCGAAGGTCTCGGCCAGATAGATCGGCAGCCACGATACGAACAGCCACCAGATCGGATCCAGCAGGAAACGGCAGGCGAGCATGCCCCAGCTCTGCCGGTGGGCCAGCAGCGAACGCACGCTGACCTTCGGTGCATCCACGCGTTGCTGGCCAGCC
This sequence comes from Stenotrophomonas sp. SI-NJAU-1, assembly GCF_020883215.1. Classification (NCBI taxonomy): domain Bacteria; kingdom Pseudomonadati; phylum Pseudomonadota; class Gammaproteobacteria; order Lysobacterales; family Lysobacteraceae; genus Stenotrophomonas; species Stenotrophomonas sp. SI-NJAU-1. Next base: position 3,332,898 of record NZ_CP086598.1, on the reverse strand, counting down.
TGGTCTTCCATGATCAGGCGCCGCTCGGCGTCACTCACCCACGGATGCTTGTCCGGGCCGGCGCGATAGACGAACAGCCATGGCAGCAGCCACAGGAAGCCAAGTGCACCGACCAGCACGAAGGTGCCGCGCCAGCCAAGCCACAGGTACAGGCCGGCGATGGCCGGCGCCGAAACGATGGCACCGATGGACGCGCCCGCGTTGAAGATGCCCTGTGCGAGGGCACGCTCACGCGCGGGGAACCACTCGGCATTGGCTTTCACCGCGCCGGGCCAGGCACCGGCTTCGCTGATGCCCAGCATCGCCCGCACCACGCTGAAGGAGAGCATGGAGTGGGTGACCGAATGCAGCGCGATCGAGATCGACCACACACTGATCGACAACGCGAACCCCAGCCGCGTCCCGATCATGTCGAACAGGCGCCCGAACAGGAACTGGCCGGCGGCATAGAACAGCATGAACACGGTGACCAGCAGTGCGTAATCGTCCTTGGTCGCGCCGACTTCCCTGGCGATCTCCGGCCACATCACCGCCAGTGCATTGCGGTCGATGTAGTTGATCACCGTGGCCACCGCGATCAGGCCGACGATCAGCCAGCGCACGGCCGAGCGCACCGGCACCTTGCGCAGCGTGGCCACGGCCGAGGGGCCGTTCATCGTGCCTCACCCTTGCTGCGGTCCATGCGCGCATGGCTGCCGCTCCAGCGGTAGGCATGGCCATCCACCGTCACGCTGTGTTCGCCCTTCGCGTCGCTGTCGTCGGCCACGCCGAGTGCGATGCGGGCGCCGCTGGCCAGGCGCAGCTCGAGCACCTCGGCGTCATTGCCGCGGGTGCGGATGATCTGCTTGATGCGGCTGTCGGCACCGTGCACGTACTCGGCGGTGCCGTTGTACTCGCCATGCGGCTCCAGAACGCTGAAGAAGGTCACATCCTTCTGTCCTTCCACGCGCTGCAGCAGCGCCGGTTCGCGGCGCAGGTTGAACTCGGGATCATTGGCACCGCTCTCCACCAGCAACGCCTGCGCCGGCGCGCTGCTGCCGAAGCGGTAGGTGTAGAAGCGTCCGTCGAGCAGCCACGCCAGCGTGCGCGGCTCACTGCCGGCCTTGCTGCGTGCGTCCAGCCACAGGTGCTGGTAACCGTTGTCGCTGCCGAGCACCGGGCGCTGGGTGGGGAAATGCTCGGCCTCGAAACCGGTGGTGACGATATGGCCGTTGAAGTGCAGCGGCAGGTCGTAGCGTGCAGCCTTGTCGCCGTGCACCTGCAGCAGGTCCAGCACCACCGGCAGGCCCAGTTCGGGGTGGCGCAGCAGTGCCTGGGTGCGGGTGAACACCACGCCCGGATAGGCATCGCGCATCGTCGCCGAGGCGATCTGGGTATCTGCGTCGGCCTGGAAGAAGCGCACCTGCGGGGCGAGTTCCTCACCGCGCTTCCAGTCGCCCTTGAAGTGGCTCTGCTCGTTCACCACCAGCGTGTTGTGGGCCACGGTCTGCTTGGCCCAGCTGCGGTTCTCGGCCAGATAGATGCCACCGCGCTTGGCTTCCACGTTGAGGAAGCGCGCCGCGCCGTAGTCGGTCACCACGGCGTTGCCATTGTCGTAGAACAGCCAGTTGAGCTTGTCGAAGTGGCCGTGGCCCATGCCCTGCATGGTGTCCTTCTGCACCAGCGCCTGGCCGCGTTCGCCGCCCATGCGCAGGATCGCCAGACCGCCGCGTTCACCGTCCGGGCCGTCGCGCAGCAGCATCGGCCGGTAGTCGAACGGTTTGGCTTTGTTGGCTGCCAACGCCTGCGCCACCTGCAGCCCTTCCGGCGACAGCAGCAGGCGTTTCTGCTGCTGGGCGACCGACAGCAGACGGTCATCGCCGGCCTGCGCATAGGCGATGCCGATGCCAGCCACCAGCTCTTCGGTATCGATGCCCTTGTCCAGGATCGCATCGTTGATCGGGAAGAACAGGCCGTCGTAGCTGGTCTGCACCAGCACGTCCACCGCCTTCAGCAGCACGCCGTCGCGGCGCGCGAAGATCTTCCGCTGCGGCTCGTTGCGTTCGATCGCGTTGGCAAACAACAGGAACGGCGCCAGCGCATAGCGCTGGTAGTAGGGGCCTTCCTCGTAATACCCATCGGGCGAGAACAGCAGGTCGATCTGCCGCAGGAAACCGAACTGGTCATCCTTGCGGCTGCCGCGCAGCGATTTCTCCACCAGTTCGCGATCACGCAGCACGTAGCCGGTCATGCCGGTGGCGGCCACCGCCCAGGTCGCGTGGTTGTGGATCTGGTCGTAGTTCTTCGGCTCGCTGGCCAGGAACTCGGCCATCGGCCGGAACACCTGCGATTCGATGGTCTGCCGATCCTGCGGCGACAGAGCATCGCGGATCGCGTCGTAGCCCTGGATGGCGTTGACCAGCCAGACCGAATCGTTGAGCACCTGCCAGAACACCCGGCCGGGAATCTGCCCGCGTCCTTCCGGATGCGGACCGAGGGTCGGGTAGAGCTTGGCGTACTGCAGCAGCATGTCGCGCGAATAGGCGACATAGGCCTTGTCGCCGGTCAGCCGGTACAGGGTGCCGGCGGCCAGCAGGGCCTGGTAGTTGCGCTTGTGCTGCTCATGGGTGCGGCCGCCGCCCTTGTCCTTCGGCACCGGCACGTCGATGCCGGCCTTCATCATCTTCTGCAGCGAATTCTGCGTACGCGCCTGTTCCTTGGCGAACCACGGATAGCGGCTGCCTTCGCTGGCCATCTGCTGCCACTGCGCGGCGGTCACCAGTACCGGCGCGGTATCGCCTTGTCGCGCGGCTGCGGCAGGTGCCGCCTGCAGCGGTGCCGTCGGCAACAGGGCGAAGGGAGCGGCCAGGGCGAGGGCGAGCGCCAGACGGTGGGAACAAAGGGACAGCGGCTGCAACCTCATCGATCAACTCCGGTGCTGGTGCGTGACAGGGCAACCTCGCCCACCTTGGGATACCAGTGCACCCCCGTCTGTTCGCGCGGGGTCATCGCCAGCGCCGGATCGGCGCCGATGGTGGGCAGGGGCGTTGCCGGCACCCACAGGCCGCTGGCGGCCTGCTGCAGGGTGATGCTGGCGCTGCTCACCCCGCCCGGGAACACGCTGCTGGCCTGCGGCGACTGCACGTTGTTGCTGAAGGCGATGCCGGCCAGCGAACTGGCCGCATTCGGCGGATTTTTGCTGGTGCGGTTGACGATCAGGTTGCCGCTGAAGTGGCTGTTGCTGGCGGCAACCACGAACCCCTTGGTTTCGTCATGGCCCACACCGAAGCTGATCTTCGCCACGTCGACGAAGGTGTTGCGGCTGATGGTCGCGTTGACCACCGGCGCGTAGCCGGACAACGGCGGATTGGCCTGTGCATCCATCACCGCCAGTGCCGAACGGTTGCTGGAGCCGGCCAGCCGTTCGAAGTAGTTGTTGCTGACGGTCTGGTCGGCATTGATGATGCGCACGCCGCCGGTGCCGGCCTTGTCGTCGCCGAAGAAGAGGTTGTCGACCACCCGGTTGCCGTTGCCATGGCGCAGAGTCAGCGCGCCGGCCGAACGATAGAACACGTTGCCGCGGAAGGTATTGCCGCCGGACTTGTTGGAGACGATCTCGGTCTCGCCATCGCAGCCCTCGAACCAGTTGTTCTCCACCGTGCTGTTGGAATCGCTCAGCGAGGTGTCGCTGGTGCCGACACGGATCGTCTCTCCGCCATTGACGCCCAGCGCTGGCCGCGGGCCAAACCAGTTGTGGTCGATGCGGTGTTGGTTGTCCAGGCCCTGGGTGGCATCGCGCACCACCACCACCGTCGGGCCAGCGTTGGTCTTGCCGCGCAGCTGGCTGTGGTCGAGGCGGTTGTTGCTGCCGTACAGCGACACCCAGTAGTCCTGGTCGCTGCCATCGGGGTTGCTGTAGTCATCGATGACCAGGCCGGTGACGCGGCTGTGGCTGGCCACTGCCTTGCTCGACTCGCGGAACGCCACCACGGCGTCGCCCGGGGAGTAGCCGTTGCGGAATACCAGGTTGGAGACCTGCAGGTAGCTGCCGGCCAGGCGCAGGTCCGACCCCCCGCTGAGGATCACCTTGCCCGGCGTCTGCGCGCGCAGCACGATCGGCGCGGCGGCGGTGCCCTGGCCCTTCAGCAGCAGGCGCGCATCGGTCCAGGTGCCATCGGCCAGCACGATTTCATCGCCGGGTTGCAGTGCGGCAGCGGCGGTGGCGAACTCGGCGGCATCACGGACCAGCCAGCTTGCAGCATTCGCCGGTAAACTGGTCAGGCATGTTGCCAGTCCAATTGCGAGGCAATATCCAAGGGTGGGTTTCGAAAGGCGGTGCGAAGTCGGTTGAATGCGCATGAAGTCCTTCCAGAGACGGCGGTGCTGCGGTTTCGGAGTGGGTGTGCATACCACTTGGTAGGTGTGTTGTAAGCCACGTTGCGCGCAAAGTCATGCTGCATCAGCACATGAAATGCCGGGCAACCGGTCTGAATCAAAGGTATTACGAAAAATCCAGTCCAGTTGGTTGACATTTCGGTGTCGGCGTGTCGAAGCTGCGTCCCACGCCTACCGTCCGGGCGATCCTTTGGGAGGAGGAACACCATGCGGCAACCCGCCGGAGTTGTACGTCGTACATCGTTGTCACCCACACCGCTGATCGTGGCACTGCTCGCTGCGCTGGCGGCTTCACCGGCCGTGCAGGCGCAGTCTGCCGGCAGCGGTTCCGGGCAGGACGCCACCACCCTGGACCAGGTCCAGGTCACCGGCATCCGCGAATCGATGCAGAGCTCGATCAACAAGAAGCGCGACGACACGGTGATCGCCGATGTGTTGTCGGCGGACGACATCGGCGACCTGCCCGCGCCATCACTGGCCGATGCGATCGAAACGCTGACCGGTGCCGCCTCGACCCGCGACAAGACCGGCGCATCGGAAATCTCGATCCGTGGTCTCGGCGCCTTCCTCAGCAGCACCAACTTCAACGGCCGCGAGATCACCAACGGCAGCGGCGATCGCTCGGTGAACTTCAACATGTTCCCGGCCGAGCTGATCAATACGGTGGCGATCTACAAGACCCAGCGTGCCGACATCATCGAAGGCGGTGTCGCCGGCACCATCGGGCTGGAAACGGTCAAGCCGCTGGAGTACGGCAAGCGCTCGGCGCAGATCGATCTGCGCGGCAGCTGGGCCGAGTATGACAAGAAGTACCGCGACGACGATGGCATCGGCTATCGCGGTACCGCCAGCTACATCGACCAGTTCGAATTCGGCAACGGCCAGAAGCTCGGCATCTCGCTGGGCATCCAGCGGCTGGAGGGCACCGATCCGGAGGAGAGCATCACCAGCGGCTCCACCTGGTATGCCTGCGATGGCAGGCAGAACGTGGCCAATGCCAACTGCAATGAGGTCAGCGCCCAGGCCATCGCCAACGGCGCGCCGTACTATCTGGTGCCAAGCAGCCGCATCTATCGCCTGAAGCAGGAACGCAATGACCGCCAGAGCGAATTCGCGGCGATCCAGTGGCGGCCCAACGACGTGGTCGAGGTCAACCTCGATTTCGAGCATACCGAGCGCAACTGGGACGAGGACCGCAGCGACCTGAGCCTGTCCAATGCACGACGCGGCATCACCCAGCGCGAGGTGGACGAGGACGGCATCGTCCGCCACCTGCATGGCAGCACTTCCATCGATTCGACCTCCAACCGCTACTGGCGCGGCGAGGAATACACCGGTGGTGGCCTCAATCTGATCCTGCGCCCCAGCCCGGCCTGGGAGCTGTCCACCGATCTTTCCTATTCGCATACCAACCGCCTGGACAGCGAGCGCATGACCCGGCTGCGCGCCAACCAGCGCGACGTCAACAATGCCATCGTGCCGGGCATCAGCAGCGGCGCCACCGGCTATGTCGACTACGACTGGGACTGGCATGGCGAGGTGCCGAGCGTCGCGCTGGCGCCGAACTTCGACCCGAACAACTGGGATGCCTACACCGGCGCGGCGCGGGTGACCTCCAGCGCGACCGAGAACGACCACAAGATCAAGGCCGGCCGCTTCGATGCCAGCTTCATGCCCGAGTCCGGTTTCTTCACCCGCATCAAGGGCGGCGTGCGCGCCAGCCAGGCCGACTACCGCCTGCGCGACAACACCCTGGTGACCGACTACGACCAGCGCGTAGCGGCCGACAAGGCGAAGATCATCGCCGCCAACCGTGCCTGCCGTGCACCGTTCCCGCAGGACGACTTCATGGATGCGGCCAGCGGCAATACGATCTCCTCGTGGGCGTACTTCGATCCGAGCTGCCTCTACGCGTCCTTCCGCGGCACCAGCGACAGTGGCCTGGACCCGGACTTCCAGGACCCGAACAACGTCGATGTGACCGAGAAAACCCGCGCGCTGTACCTGATGGGTGAATTCAGCAGCACGCTGTTCGGCCTGCCGGTCACCGGCAATGTCGGCCTGCGCTGGGTCAAGACCGACGTGCGTTCGGAAGGCGTGCGCACCGATCTGGCGGTCATCGACAACGGCGACGGCACGATCCGCCTGCAACCCACCGGTGATTTCACCACCCAGGTGTTCAAGGCGGGCAACGACAAGCTGCTGCCAAGCCTGAATGCCGCATTCGAGCTGAAGCCGGACCTGTTGCTGCGGGTGGGCGCGTACCGGGCGATGTCACGCCCGGATATCGCCGCACTCGGTGCCGGGCGAACCATCAATGTCAGCAGCGATGCCACCTATACCGGCCTGGCCGACGCGCTGGACGACATCAGTGCCAGCGGCAATCCGGCTGCGCAGCCGCTGATGTCCTGGAACGGCGATGTCTCGCTTGAGTGGTATGCGAACCCGGACACGCTGCTGGCCGGTGCGGTGTACTGGAAGCAGTTCAACGGCGGCACCGCCACCGCGCTGGTGCCGGAGACCTACACCCTCAACGGACAGACGGTGACCGTACCGGTGCGCCAGCAGGTGACCACCGATGAAGACAGCACCCTGACCGGTATCGAGCTCAGTGCCACCCACCGGTTCTCGTACCTGCCCAAGCCGTTCGATGGCCTTGGCTTCAAGGTCAGCTACAACTATGCCGACGCCGACTACCAGACCCAGGATTCGCGGTTGGGCGAGCAGTTGGCCGCCGATGGATCGATCATTCCGGCCATCGTTCCGCCGGCCGGCCTGAGCGGATTCTCGCGGCATGTGCTGTCCGGTTCCCTCTACTGGGATGTGGGCCGCTTCAACATCCAGGCCATCGGCAAGTTCCGTTCGCACTATTACCAGGACTTCACCGGCAACACGGCGCAGCAGAACCGCTACTACGATGACAACACCAGCGTCGACCTGCGCCTGCGTTACCGGGTGAACAAGCAGCTGTCGCTGTCGCTGGAACTGATGAACCTGACCGACGAGCCACGCGTGGCGTACCAGCCGCTTTACGGGAATTTCCGCGAGGTGGTGAGCTACGGGCGGCGCGCGTATTTCGGTGTACGATACAAGTTCTGAACAGGGCGGCGCGGCCAATGGTCGCGCCGTCGCTCCAACCGGACCCGCACCGTGCCCGGTGGCCGGGGACGGGCCCGGAGGGAACCGCCAAGGGTCAGCCGCATGTCCGCCAACCGTCTCTACCAGACCATCGCCGCCAAGCTCCGCAAGCTGATCGAGGATGGCGAATATCCGCCGGGTTCGCGCCTGCCGGGCGAACGTGAACTTGCCGAACGCTTCGGCGTCAGCCGGGTCACCATCCGTGAGGCGGAAATCGCCCTGGAAGCGCAGGGCTGGATCGCGATCCGTATCGGTTCGGGCGTCTATGTGAAGCCGCGCCCGGCCCAGGCTGCCGGCGGGCTGCCCGATATCAGCGCCTTCGACCTGACCGCGGCGCGTGCCGTATTCGAGGCGGAAGCCGCAGCGCTGGCGGCAAGCAATATCGATGAGGCCGGCATCGCCGAGCTGCAGGTGCTGGCTGAAGCGCTGTGCCGGCGTGACCTTACCGATGAAGAGGCCGGCGACTACGACCGTCGCTTCCACCTGGCCATCGCCCGCCTGTCGGGCAACCCGGTGGTCGAGTATTTCGTGCAGCAGATCTGGCGCATGCGCAGCGAGCTGCCGCGGGTGACCGAGGTCTACGCACGGGTGTGCCATGACGATGGTGCCAGCCGCGCCGACGAGCACATGGCGATCTTCGAGGGGCTGCGCGCGCGCGATCCCGTCGCTGCACGCAATGCGATGCGCCATCACTTCCAGCGCCTGTTCGAGGCGATGCTGGAGGCGACCGAAAGCCAGGCGCTGGCCGAGATCCGCCGGCAGACCCAGCAGGACCGCGAGCGCTTTCTGGCCACGACCCGGATCTGAGCGGGTTCATCCTGCAGCGCCGGGCCACGCTCGGCTGCTTTCGGCTGGAACGTGCGGTACCCGCATCGCCTGCATCCACGCGCTATGCTGGGCTCCGGACGTCTCCCATAAGGAAAGCGCGATGTTCCCGACCATGTTCTTCAGCGCGGTGCTGGCCTTCGTGGCCGTGGTCATCCTGTTCAAGGCAGTGCGGATGGTGCCACAGGGCTATGAATGGACCGTCGAGCGGTTCGGCCGTTACACCCACACCATGTCGCCCGGCCTGCATTTCCTGATCCCGATCGTCTACGGGGTGGGGCGCAAGGTGAACATGATGGAACAGGTGCTGGACGTGCCCGGCCAGGAAGTGATCACCAAGGACAACGCCGCCGTGCGCGTCGATGGCGTGGTGTTCTTCCAGGTGCTGGACGCGGCCAAGGCCGCCTACGAGGTATCGGTGCTGGAAGTGGCGATGATCGCCCTGGTGCAGACCAACATCCGTACCGTGATCGGCTCGATGGACCTGGATGAATCGCTCAGCCAGCGCGAGGTGATCAACGCCAAGCTGCTCAGCGTGGTCGACCATGCGACCAACCCGTGGGGCGTGAAGGTCAACCGCATCGAGATCCGCGACATCCAGCCGCCGCGAGACCTGCTCGATGCGATGGCCCGGCAGATGAAGGCCGAGCGCGAGAAGCGCGCGCAGATCCTCGAGGCGGAAGGTTCTAGGCAGTCCGAGATCCTGCGTGCCGAAGGCGAGAAGCAGGCCACGGTGCTGGAAGCGGAGGGGCGGCGCGAGGCCGCATTCCGCGACGCCGAAGCACGCGAGCGCCTGGCCGAAGCCGAAGCCAAGGCGACCCAGGTGGTGTCGGCGGCGATCGCCGACGGCGACGTCCAGGCCATCAATTACTTCATCGCCCAGAAGTATGTGGAAGCGTTCAAGGAACTGGCCACGTCGCCGAACCAGAAGCTGGTGCTGATGCCGATGGAGGCCAGCGGAGTGATTGGTTCGATCGCCGGCGTGGCCGAGCTGGCCAAGCAGGCCCTGTCCAACCAGGAAACCCGGCCGCCGGCAAAGCGGCCGCCATCGATCGGAGGCTGACATGCGCTGGGAAGTCGTTGCCTGGGGTGCGTTGGCCTTGCTGCTGTTCGCCGCCGAAGCGCTGGCGCCCGGCGCGTTCATGCTGTGGATCGGCATCGGTGCGGCGGCGGTGTTCGCGCTGGTAGCGGTGTTCGCCGATATCCCGGTGCTGTGGCAGGTGGTCGCTTTCGTGGTGCTGAGCGTGCTGTCGATCCAGTGCTACCGGCACTGGGGCAGGCCGCGTGCGCGGCAGAGCGACGCGCCGCTGCTGAACCGCCGTGCTGAACAACTGGTCGGGCGGGTGGTGCCCTTGCAGCAGGCCATCGTTGCCGGGCAGGGCAGGGCCAGCATCGACGACGCGTCGTGGCAGGTGAGTGGGCCGGAGCTGCCGGCCGGCACGCTGGTGCGGGTGGTGGCGGTGCAGGGCAGTGCGCTGGTGGTCGAGGCGGTCGCCTAGGTTTCCAGCGAACGGCGCATCCCCTCGTGCGTGGTCGCTGAAAGCAGATGCTGGGTTGGGTCGGGCGGGTGGGCTGTGCAGGGGCGCCGCAAGTACGTCCTTGCAGGCTTGGCCGCGGCATCCATACCGCGGACACCCCTGCCCAGCCCACCCGCCCGACCCCCGACAGTTTCCGTGCGCGTCCAGACCACGGAAAAGAAATCAAAAGCGGGAAGCAAACGCCGGTCGCTGCGCTCTGTGTGCCCGGGGTCGGATCCCTTTCCGCAGGAAAGGGATCCGACCCTTCTCTCCATATATGTATCGACATCCACAACCGCTCTTGCCTTCCGTCCCGTCATCGGGAACCTGTCGGGGTGGGGCGGTGTGGGGTGGAGGGACCGCAGGCGCCATGGATGGCGCCTACGAGCCTACACGGACGTACTTGCGGCGTGTCCCGCAACCCCACATCGCCCCACCAGCCCACAGACGTCGCCGAGCCGATACGCTTTGGCCGTTGCCGTTGCCTGGCTTGTAGAAAGCGCCCGCCGGCCGCAGGCCGGCCAACATCCCCCCGCTGCGCTGCGGCGCGACCTGCGGCCGACCGATCTGGGATAATGCGCGTTCTTGTTTCCTCTGCTGCCGGACCCGGTCATGACCCAGAAGACGCTGCTCAACGATACCCACCGCGCCCTTGGCGCCAAGATGGTCGATTTCGGGGGTTGGGACATGCCCATCCACTACGGCTCGCAGCTGGACGAGCACCACCTGGTGCGTCGTGAGTCGGGCGTGTTCGACGTCAGCCACATGACCGTGGTCGACCTGCGCGGCGACCAGGTCAAGCCGTTCCTGCGCCGCCTGCTGGCCAACTCGGTCGACAAGCTCAAGGCCACCGGCAAGGCGTTGTACTCGTGCATGCTGAATCCGCAGGGCGGCGTCATCGACGACCTGATCGTCTATTACCTGGGCGAGGACTTCTTCCGCATGGTGGTCAACGCCTCCACCCGCGAGAAGGATCTGGCGTGGCTGCGCGAGCAGGCTGCGCCGTTCAACGTCTCGGTCGAACAGCGCCCGGACCTGGCGATCCTCGCCGTGCAGGGCCCGCAGGCGCGCGACATCGTCATCGGCCTGGCCCGCGAAGCCGACCGTGAGTCGCTGGGCAAGCTCGGCCGTTTCGCCGCGCTGCAGGCGCAGTCCGACGACGGCGTTGAACTGTTCGTCGCCCGCACCGGCTACACCGGCGAAGACGGTTTCGAGATCCTGCTGCCGCAGGATGCCGTGGTCGCGTTCTGGAACCGCCTGCTTGCCGCCGGCGTGAAGCCGGCCGGTCTGGGTGCACGCGATACCCTGCGCCTGGAAGCCGGCATGAATCTGTACGGCCAGGACATGGACGAAGCGATCAGCCCGTACGAAGCGGCGCTGGCCTGGACGGTGTCGCTGGACGAAGGCCGTGACTTCATCGGCCGCGACGCGCTGGAAGCGCAGAAGGCCGCCGGCAACGCGCGTCAGATGATCGGCCTGGTGATGGATGAGAAGGGCGTGCTGCGCCATGGCCAGGCGGTCACCACCGCCAGCGGACAGGGCGAGATCCTGTCCGGCACCTTCTCGCCGACCCTGGCCAAGGGCATCGCATTCGCGCGCGTGCCGGCCGGTGAACTCGGCCAGGTCACTGTCGACATCCGCGGCCGCCAGGTGCCGGTGCGGGTGGTCAAGTTCCCGTTCGTGCGCGAAGGCCAGGCCCAGCCCGGCGTGCTCACCGACGCGTGATCCAAACGTGCCGGTTGTCACTGCCAGCAGTGGCGGCCGGTTGGTTACACTAGCCCCGTTTTTTCCACCCCCTGCATATCTCTGGAGCAGTCCCATGAGCGAGATCCCCGGCGACCTCAAGTTCCTCAAGTCCCATGAGTGGGCCCGTGTCGAAGGCAATGGCCGCGTGACCGTCGGTATTTCCGACCACGCCCAGGGCCTGCTGGGTGACCTGGTCTACGTCGAGCTGCCCGAAGTCGGCGCGACCGCCAAGGCCAACGAGCAGATCGCGGTCGTTGAGTCGGTGAAGGCCGCCTCCGACGTCTACAGCCCGGTCAGCGGCACCATCGTCGAGGTCAACTCGGCACTGGCCGACAAGCCGGAAACCATCAACGAAGACGCCTACGGCGATGGCTGGATGTTCGTCGTCGAAGTGTCCAACAGCGACGAGCTCAACGAGCTGCTGGACCCGGACGCGTACGCCGAAGGCCTGGAAGACGACGAGCACTGAGTCGTCGTTTCCCGGTACGAAAACGGCCACCTCCGGGTGGCCGTTTTCGTTTTGCAGAACGCCTCCCACTCATGCCGACCGGTTTGCCGCGTGCCATCGCCACGGCATCAGCCGGTGTTGAGCGCGGGCAAAAGGCGTGCGCAGTTTTGCGCAAATCCGCGTTTCCACCCCCGCGGCGACGCGCCCGGATGTGAAAAGTTTTTGGCCTTGTTGCAGGTCCGTTGTGCTGGCGTTGGCGCGTGCGTTGCCATGCATGGCCGCGTCGCTGCGTGGCGTTCCGCTTCGGACCCCTACATGACGCAGAGTGCTTATTTCAAGTGTTTTTTCTTCGCTGTTCGTGCGCAGTTGATGGCAGCGACGATGCGCGATGCAGTGTTTGCCGGCGCTCGCGGAGGAACATCGGCAGGCGCGGGAAGGCCTTCCGGGACGTGGCGGATGTGAAAATTTTTCGCGGGGGTTGTTGACAGTAAAAAAAACCGTGATTAGGTTTCGCCTCAGCAGACCTTGCCTGCCAAACCGAGTGCGCAGAATCAATCGTCCGATGCGAAGCAGCCCCTTGAAGACCACCGCGATCCTGACGACGGTGGACATGGCCCCGCTTCCCCTCGAGAAATGCAAGGCGACCCCTGTTCCGATGCCTGCTCCGCCGATCGTGGCGGGCATCACCGCATCCGTAACGGCGCGCCCGACGCGCCGGCGGTCCCCGCACGCAGCATGGGCGGGTTTGATCCACCTGGGCGTTTCAACTCCCTATCACTGACGAGGAGCCATCACCATGGCAACCAAGAAAGCTGCGAAGAAAAAGCCCGCCGCCAAGAAAGCGGTGAAGAAAGTCGCCAAGAAGGCCGCTGCCAAGAAGGCAGTGAAGAAGGTCGCGAAGAAGGCGACCGCCAAGAAGGCAGTGAAGAAGGCGGCCAAGAAGGTCGCCAAGAAGGCCACGGCGAAGAAGACAGTGAAGAAGGCGGCCAAGAAGGTAGCCAAGAAGTCCGCTGCCAAGAAGACCGCGAAGAAGGCCGTCAAGAAGGTAGCCAAGAAGGCCACCAGGAAGACTGCCAAGAAAGCCGCCAAGAAGACCACTGCCCGCAAGCCGGCCAAGAAGGTCGCCAAAAAGGCAGTGAAGAAGGCGACAAAGAAGACCGCCAAGAAGGCAGTGAAGAAGACTGCGAAGAAGGCGACCAAGAAGGCTGCCCCGAAGAAGGCTGCCAAGAAGGTTGCCAAGCGCAAGCCGGCCGCCCGCAAGAAGAAGGCCGCTCCGGTGGCCCTTCCGGCAACTCCGGCACCGCTGATCTAAGTACTTCCCGATAGCCGTACCCTGAGACCCCTTCCCCGACTGCCCAGCGGGGAGGGGGTTTTTTTATGGGCTGCCTGCGCCTGGCCAGCTGCGTTCACCCGCTGCGTCGCAGGGAAACCGCTCGACCAGGAAATCCACGAAGCTGCGCAGCCGGGTCGAGTGATACCGGTCGTGCGGATAGACCACGTGCATGGGCCGACCGTGCCGGCCATGTTCCGGCAGCAACGGAACCAGGCTACCCGCATCGATGTCTGCTGCCAGCAGCAGGCTCGACTGCAGGATGATGCCCTGGCCCTGCAGCGCGGCCAGTCGCAACGCTTCGCCGTTGTTGATCTGCAACCGTCCCGAAGGCGGCGCTGGCAATGCCACTTCGTTGCCCAGCCAGTGCGACAGCGCAGCCGGGTCCAGCGACAGGCATTGATGCTGTCGCAGTGCCTGCACGCTGTGCGGCGTGCCATGCCGTGCGAGATAGGCCGGTGACGCACACAGGGTCAGCCGATAGGGGCTGAGCGGGCGCGCCACCAGATGCGTGGTGTCAGCCAGCGTGCCGATGCGGATGGCGGCCTCGAATCCCTCATCGGCCAGTTCGACCACGCGATCGGTCAGGACCAGTTCGACACTGACCTCGGGGTAGCGGTCCATGTAGGTCGACAGTGCCGGCACCAGCGCATGCGTGCCGAAGATCACCGGTGCACTGATCCGCAGCTTGCCCGCCGGTGCCAGATGGTGATGCTGGGCCTGCGCATCGGTTTCCTCCACCAGGCGCAGGATCTCTTTGCAGCGGCCGTAGTAGGCCTCACCGAAAGCGGTCATGTGCTGCCGACGGGTCGTGCGGTTCAACAGCTGCATGCCCAGCCGTTCTTCCAGGGCGCGCAGGTGCTTGCCGGCCATCGTCGCGGAGATGTCCAGTGCCGATGCCGCGGCGCTGAGGCTGCCCTTTTCCACGGCCAGCACATAGACCTGCATGCTCTCCAACAGGTTCATCTGACACCCCGGGTTCTGAATGTTGAAACCTCGCCGGAGTTTATCAATCGAGGGTGTTCAAAGAGCATGTCCGCACGGCCAGATGGGTCGGCAGAACTGGCAGGGCAACACATGAAACTGGATCTTGAAGGACGTACCGCGCTGGTCACCGGCGCAGGCAGCGGCATCGGCGCAGGTGTTGCGCGGGTACTGGCGAGGCAGGGTGTGTGCGTGGCGATCACCGCGCGGCGGCAGGCGCCGTTGCAATCGGTGGCGGCCGCAATCGAGGCGGCGGGTGGGCCGCCACCGATCATGCTGCTGGGCGATCTGACCGACGCCGATGATGTGCGACGCGTCGCCAGCGCGTCGCTGCAGGCGCTGCAGCGAGTGGACATCCTGGTCAACGCGGCCGGTGGTGCGCGGTTGGCCGGGGTTGCCGCAGCAGACGAGGTGTGGGACGAGGCGATGGCACTGAACTTCTCGGCGGCACGACGGCTGACGCAGGCGTTGCTGCCGTCGATGCGGGCCAATGGCTGGGGGCGTGTGATCAACCTCAGCGGATCGATGGAGCCGCGTGCGGTGAATGCCGCGAGCCCGGCGAAGGCGGCGCTGCATCTGTGGAGCAAGGGGTTGTCCTGCGACGTGGCAGGCGAGGGCATCACCGTCAATTCGATCGCACCGGGGCGGATCAACAGCGCGCAGATCCTGGATCGGCTGCATCCCACCGAAGAGAGCCGGCGTGAGTTCATCGCCCGCAACATCCCGATGGGGCGTTTCGGCGAACCAGAGGAGGTGGCGCACCTGGCTGCGTTCCTGGCCTCACCGTTGGCGGGGTACATCACCGGGGCGGTGATTCCGGTGGATGGCGGAATGCACTACTTCGCCCACTAGCCTCCGGCACGAACGGCAAGGACCTGGCGTCATGCGGAGGACGCGCAAGCGCATACGAAAAAGGGCGACCCGAGGGCCGCCCTTCTGCGCAACGTCGAGCTCGCCAGCTCAGCGCGGTGAGGCCACCGCGCGGTTGCCCGAGGCACCCTTGCCCTTGCGCTTGTCCTGCTGCACCGGAGCGGCGCCCTCGGCCATCAGGTTGTCGCTGCCGAAGTCGGTGTCCACGTCCAGCCAGCGCTGCGACGGCAGGCCTAGGGCAGCATCGAGCACGGTCGGCAGCAGGCCGCTGGGCAGGCTGCTTTCGCCGTTCCACATGATGGCGATGCCGAGGTCGCGCTCGGGCACCAATGCAACCAGGCCACGGTAGCCCTGTACCGCGCCGGCATGGAACACGACATCGTGACCGGCGTAGTCGAAGGTGCGCCAGCCCAGCGCGTAGCCGGCCGAGTGCAGGCGTTCGCGGCGCCATCCCGAGCGCATCTCGCCGGGCGTGTTGATCAGGCTGGAGTGCAGAGTCGCCAGCAGCGGTGCCGGCAGCACGTCCGGGCGGTGGCCGGTATGGGCCAGCAGCCACTGCGCCATGTCACTGGCGCTGGCGTTGACGCCGGCAGCAGGGGCGACGCGGTAATAGGTCGGTTTCGGCGTCAGCGACACCCAGCCGTTGCGGCTGCGCACGTGCGGGCGCGCCCAGCGCGAGCTGGCCTGGATGCCGGCCAGGCCGAGGCTGGCATCGTTCATGCCGAGCGGCTTGAAGATGCGGCGTTCGACCGACTGCTCGTAGAAGCTGCCGGAGGCGGCATACACGACGTCGCCGATCAGGCTGAAAGCCACGTTCTGGTAGGCGTAGCAGTCGCCCGGCAGGCACTTCAGGCTGGTGTTGGCCAGCTTCTGGGTCAGCGCGTAGTACTCGGCATTGCCTTCGATGTCGCGGTCGTAGGCGTTGTACGGCAGGCCGACGCGATGGCTGAGTACGTCGGCCACGGTCAGGCGGTCGGTGGCCTCCGGCGAGCTCAGGCGGAAGCCCGGCACATAGTCGGTGACCTTGCTGTCCCAGCGCAGGGTACCGTCGTTGACCAGCAGGCCGGCCATGGTGCCGGCGAAGGCCTTGGACAGCGACGCCAGGCGGAACACGGTGTGCGCGTCGACCGGCAACGGATTGTTGACGTCGGTGACGCCGTAGCCGCGCGCGCTGAGCACGCGGCCGCCCTGCACGATGGCCACGGCCATGCCAGGCACGCGCTCGCCATAGGTGAGCTGCTGCGCCATCGATTCGATGTTGGCGACGTTGAAACCGGCAGCCGGCAACTGCACCTGCGGCACCAGCCCGGTGCGGTAGGCTGCAGGTTGGGTGTGGGCGACGGCGCCACCGGCAGCGGTTTCGATGTTGGTCGGCATCGGCGGCAACGCCGGCGGGGTCTGCGCGGTGGTGGACAAGGCAAGGGGCATCAACATGCCCAGCAAACCGGTGGCCGCCGAACGGATCGGACGACGCAGGCTATTCTTTTTCATCGGTTGGAACCCGTGCGCGACTGCTGGGGATGATTCTAGCGCCGCTTTTCGCCTGTGCACAAACAAAGCGAAGATGAATGCGCATCTCGTTGAAAAAGTTGGATTTTTGACGCCAGAAAAGCGTGTATCACAAGGTGTCCGCCGGGCCTGTCCGTGACACTGCGTTGCAGCCATCGGCGCCGCCTGCGCTGGCGATGTTGCAGTGCATTGGATAACGTACGCGCTTCACTGCCCCCGGAGCCTGCCATGCCGCTGTCCAACCGCCGTTTGCGGGCGAGGGGAGCCGCGTGAGCGCGGCGCGTGAAAGTGGGGCACTGAAGGGCCTGCTGGCCGCGCTGCGCGAGTCGCCGGCGCTGTGGTGGTCGTTCCTGTACTTCTTCTGCCTGCTCAGCGGCTACTACGTGCTGCGGCCGGTACGCGAGGCGATGGCTGCTTCGGCCGACCTGGAGACGGTGTTCCCGGCGGCGTTGATCGCCTGGTTCGCCAGCCATGGGATCGCCCTGAAGGACTTCGTCCTGCAGTTCCTGTTCTCCTGCGTATTCGTGATCATGCTGGTGCTGCAGCCGGTCTATGGTTGGCTGGTCAGCCGCTTCCCGCGGCGGGTGTTCCTGCCGGCGGTGTACGGCTTCTTCATTGCCACCCTGCTGGGCTTCTATGCACTGTTCGACAGCGATGTGCCCGGGCGCGGCATGGCCTTCTTCTTCTGGATCAGCGTCTTCAACCTGTTCGCCGTAGCCGTATTCTGGAGCTTCATGGCCGACGTGTTCTCCAACGCGCAGGCGCGGGCGTACTACGGCTACATCGGTGCGGCCGGCACCATTGGGGCTTTCCTCGGCCCGTTCATCACCAGTGTGCTGGTGCAGCGGGTGGGCATCGCCAACCTGATGCTGGTATCGACTGGCTTCCTGATGATCTGCCTGTTGTGCATCTGGCGGCTGCGTTACTGGGCGGTGCTGCGCGAGCGTGAGCAGCGTTTGGTGTCGGGTGAGCAGCCGATGGGCGGCAGCGTGCTTGATGGCCTGAAGCTGATCGCGCGCGAACCCCTGCTGCGCTGGCTGGCGATCATGGTGCTGTTCGGCGTGGGTGTCGGCACGTTGCTGTACAACCAGCAGGCCACCATCGTGCGTGCCTCGTTCAACGATGCAGGCGCTGCCACTGCCTTCTTCTCGCGCATCGACCTGGCGGTGAACGCGCTGGCGCTGCTGATGCAGGTAGGCCTGACCCGCTGGCTGCTGTCACGCCATGGCATCGCGCCGGCGCTGTTGATTCCCGGCTTTGCGATCCTGATCGGCTTCTCGGTGCTGGCCGCCTCGCCGATGCCGCTGATGGTGGCGGTGGTGCAGGTGATGACCCGCGCCAGTGAGTTTGCTTTGGCCAAGCCGGCCCGCGAAACCATCTACACCCGCGTGGACCGGCAGTGGCGCTACAAGGCTGGCGCGGCGATCGACACGGTGGTCTACCGCGGCGCCGACCTGAGCTTCGCCTGGCTGCACAAGGGGCTGTCGCTGTTCGGTTCGCACGTGGTGTTCGTCGGTGGCGTGGTCGTCGCCGGGTTGATGACCCTGGCGGCGTTCGGCGTGCTGCGCGAAGAGAAGAAGCTGCCGCGCGACCGCTGAGGTCGCCACCCACATTTCGAGGAGAGAATCGATGTCGTCGCTCGCGCTGCTGCTGACCGTGCTGGTCGCTGTGCTGCACCTGTACTTCCTGGTGCTGGAGATGTTCCTGTGGACCCGGCCGCTGGGCCTGAAGACGTTCCGCAATTCACCGGAGAAGGCGGAGACCACGCGCGTGCTGGCGGCCAACCAGGGCCTGTACAACGGCTTCCTGGCGGCGGGCATCGTGGTGGGGCTGGTGCTGGCGCAGCCGGTGCTGGTGACGTTCTCGCTGGTGTGCGTGGTGGTGGCGGGGTGCTATGGCGCCTACAGCGTGAGTCGGCGCATCTTCATGATCCAGGCGGTGCCGGCGATCCTGGCGTTGGTGTTCCGCGCACTGGCGTGATTTCCGGCCAACGGCGCAGCCCCTCGTGGGGTGGTCGCGTAGAGCGGGTCATGTGATGGGTGTGGCGGGTGGGCCGTGCAGGGGACGCTGCAAGTACGTCCATGTAAGCTCGATGGCGCCATCCATGGCGCCAACGCCCCTGCACGGCCCACCCGCCACACCCCTGACAGGTTCCGTGCGCGGCCAGCCCACGGAGAAGAAAAAAGAAGATCAAGAGCAACAGCGGGTCGCTGCGCTCGTGGGTTCTGCGTGCATGAAAAAAAGCGGCCGATGGGTCGCTTTTGCTTTTGCTCTTCTTTTCCTCTTACGTGGGGGACGCCGCAGATATCCGTCCGAGGCCGGAGGGGTGGGGCCGGGCGGGGTATCCGCGCCATGGATGGCGCGGCTAAGCCTACAGGGACGTACTTGCGGCGTCCCCGCATGGACCCACCCCTCCGGCCCAACCGATGAACCGCTTTTCAGCATCCACCCACGAGGGGCTGCGCCGTTCGCGGCAACATCACTTCGCCGGCGACAGCCACATGTCAATCACCGCGCTGAACACCTCCGTCCCCGCGCGGTCGCGCACACTCACCGTCACCGGCAACGCATAGCCTTCGGTCGCCACCACGATCGGCTGCGCCGGCAATGCCGTCGCCTGCATCGTGCCGCGCGCCTTGGCCAGGTACTGCACCTGCATGCCCTTCGGGATCCAGCGCATGCCCTTGGGCAGCGACGCATCGACCATCAGCCCGGCGGTCAGTTCGGCCAGGTTGCACATTGCGATCGCGTGCACCGTGCCGATGTGGTTGCGCACCTTGCGGCGGTCGGCCAGCGTGCCCTCGCAGCGGCCGTTCTCCAGGCGCGTGATGTGCGGCGCGATGCTGGCGAAGTAGGGGGCCTTGAAACAGACCGCGCGCGAGAACAGCCAGGTGCCGGCAGGCCAGCGCTGCAGGCGGTGATAGAGCGAAAGCAGGGGCGTGGACATGGCGGTTTCCGGTTGGCGGACAAAGCGACGGCGGGCCAGGCCCGCCGTCGAGGCAATGCGTGTCGCGGGCGATCAGGCCGCCTGCGAGTGCGGGTCCTTGTTCTGGCGGTCGTAGTAGCTGGCCGCGCGCAGTTCGTGGGTGTCGAAATCGTCCACGGTGATGGTGTCCAGGGTCAGCGTACGCAGCTCTTCCAGCAGGCTGCGCTCGTCCTGGGTGATCACGCCTTCGGCCACGGCCTCGTCGAGCTGGCTGTTGAAGTCCAGCGCCTCGATGCCCTTGCTCTTCAGTGCCTTCAGGAACTTGCGCTCGACCGGCTCGGCCATGATCGCCTTGCTCAGGTAGCTGTTGATGCGGCCACCCGGGTTGTTCTCGCAAGGGGTCAGGAACACGCCGCTGGCGAGGCGGTCGCGGGCTTCGTTGGGTGCCATCAGCAGCGCAGCCACGCGACGGCTCAGGCGGTCACCGGGCGCCTCGGCACGACGGCCCAGCGGGAAGATCAGTGCCCACATCAACCAGCCGATCGGACGGATCGGGAAGTTGCGCAGGGCGGCCGACAGCGATTCCTCGATCTTGTGCACGCTGTCATGGAAGGCCCAGGCCAGCAGTGGCTGGTCGGCCTGCGGCGCGCCTTCGTCGTGGTAACGCTTGAGCATGGCGCTGGTCATGTAGACATGGCTCAGCACGTCGCCCAGGCGGCCGGACAGCGATTCCTTGAACTTCAGCTTGCCGCCGAGCGTCATCATCGAGATGTCGGCCATCAGCGCCAGGTTGGCCGAGTAACGGTCCAGCTTGCGGAAGTAACGGCGGGTGTAGGCATCGCCCGGGGCAGCGCCGAAGCGTGCGCCGGTCAGGCCGAACCAGAACGAACGAACAGCATTGGAGATGCCGTAGCGGATGTGGCCGAACAGGCTGCGGTCGAAGTCCTGCAGGCCGGCACGGGTGTCCGGGTCCTGCGCGGCCTTCATTTCCTTCAGCACCCACGGGTGGCAGAGGATCGCACCCTGGCCGAAGATCAGCAGGCTGCGGGTCATGATGTTGGCGCCTTCCACCGTGATGGCGATCGGCGCGGCCTGCCAGCTGCGGCCGGCGAAGTTGCGCGGCCCCAGGATGATGCCCTTGCCGCCGATCACGTCCATCATGTCCGAGATCACTTCGCGACTCATGGTGGTGCAGTGGTACTTGGCGATCGCCGACGGCACCGACGGCACGTCACCGCGGTCCACGGCAGCAGCGGTGGCCTGCGACAGCGCGCTGATCTTGTACGCCTTGCCACCGATGCGGGCCAGCGCTTCTTCCACGCCTTCGAAGCGGCCGACCGACAGGCCGAACTGCTTGCGGATGCGCGCATAGGCGCCGGTGACTGCGGCACCGGCCTTGGCACCACCGCTGGCGGTGGATGGCAGGGTGATCGAACGACCCACGGCCAGGCACTCGTTGAGCATGTTCCAGCCCTTGCCGGCCATCGCAGCGCCACCGATCAGTTGGGTCAGCGGAATGAACACGTCCTTGCCGCGGATCGGGCCGTTCTGGAACGTCGAGTTCAGCGGGAAGTGGCGACGGCCGATTTCAACGCCGGCGGTCTCGCGCGGCAGCAGGCCCAGGGTGATGCCGATGTCGCGGGTCTGGCCGATCAGGCCATCCGGATCGTACATGCGGAAGGCCAGGCCGATCAGCGAGGCGACCGGCGCCAGGGTGATGTAGCGCTTGTCGAAGGTCAGCTTGACGCCGAGCACCTGCTCGCCGTTCCACTCGCCCTTGCAGACGATGCCGTAGTCGGGAATGGAGGTCGCATCGGAGCCGGCGAACGGACCGGTCAGGCCGAAGCAGGGCACTTCGCGGCCATCGGCCAGACGCGGCAGGTACTGGTCCTTCTGTTCCTGGGTGCCGTAATGCACCAGCAGTTCACCCGGGCCCAGCGAGTTGGGCACGCCGACGGTGGAACTGACCACCGAAGACACCGAGGCCAGCTTCTGGATCACCTTGTGGTGGGCCAGCGCGGAGAAGCCCAGGCCGCCGTATTCCTTCGGAATGATCATGCCGAAGAACTTGTTCTTCTTGATGAAGGCCCACAGTTCCGGCGGCAGGTCGGCATGGACGTGGGTGATCTCCCAGTCGTTGACCATCGTGCACAGCTGTTCGACCGGGCCATCGAGGAAGGCCTGTTCTTCAGCGGTCAGCTGCGGCTTGGGGTAGTTCAGCAGGATGTTCCAGTCCGGATCACCGGTGAACAGTTCGCCTTCGAAGCCGACCGAGCCGGTTTCCAGGGCGATGCGCTCGGTCTGCGACAGCGGCGGCAGCACCTTGCGGAACACCTTCATCATCGGGCCGGTCAGCAGCGGCTTGCGGATGAACGGCAGCAGCAGCGGCACGGCAATCACGGCCAGTACCGCAGCCGCGACGATCGTGGCGGTCTGGTTGACGTAGGGGATGAACCAGCAGGCCACCAGCAGGGCCACGCTGATCAGCGTCCAGGTCAGCAGGCGCATGCGGTGGTAGGCGACGAACGCGCCTGCCAGCAGCAGGGCGAGGAAGGGAATGACGAGGCTCATGAGCGTGCTCCGGTGACGTGCTCGTTTATGGCGGACGAAGCTGCAGCATCCGCTGCGGGCAACACGTCCAGATAGTCCAACACAGTAGCGGTAAAGGCGTCGTTGTCATCACCGGCGACCATGTGCGTGGCCTGCGGCAACTGTACGTGGCGCGCGTGTGGCGCCAATGCCAGGAATTCGGCCACCGTCTGCGGGGTGACCAGATCGCTGCGGCCACCGCTGACCAGCAGCAGCGGGCACTTCACCTGGCGCGCGGCGTCGGCCAGTGCGTCCTGGTGCTGCTCGCTGTCACGTGCCAGTTCGGCCACCAGTCGTGGATCCCAGTGCCAACGCCAGCGGCCGTGGCCGTCATCGCGCAGCAGGGCACGCAGCGAATCCTCGGATTTGCGCGGGCGGTGCGGCATATAGGCCGAAATTACATCCGCAGCCTGCGACAGCGAGGCGAATCCTTGCGGATGCGCGGTCATGAAGGCGAGGATGCGTTCGACGCCAGCGGTATCCCAGCGTGGGGTGATATCCACCAGCACCATGGCCGAGAACAGCCCGGGCCAGCGTGATTCGGCCAACAGGCCGAACAGGCCCCCCATCGAGGCCGCCACCAGCACCGGCGGTCGCGGCTGCTCGCCGGCCAGCACGATCAGGTCATCGGCGAACTGCTCGCCGTGATAAGCCAGGTCGGGCGCATTCCAGTCGGAATCGCCGTGACCGCGGGCATCATAGGCCAGGGTCTGCAGGCCTGCGGCCGACAGGGCTCTGGCCGTGGTCGTCCAGGCGTGGCGGGTCTGGCCAAAGCCGTGCGCGAACAGTACACGCCCGCGACGGCCGGAGGTGCTGGCGGTTGCCGCCAGCGAGGCGCCGTGGGCAGCCTCCAGACGCAGGTCATGGAACGCAGCGGGAGTAGGGGACATAACCATACTCGTTAGTATGGATCGGTTCTGGCGGAAGTCAATACTGCACGGTATGGTTCGTCGCAGGAGTGGCCTGTGGCCGGGCGGTCGACGGTTTCGGCCGCAACCGCGTACTGCAGCGAACCCCGGCGTATGGTTAAATCAGCAGATGAATCAACCTGACGCTTCCGCCGGCGAACCGCGTGCCGGCCGCAACAGCCGCCTGAGTGCCGAAGACTGGGCCCAGGCGGCCCTCGATCTGATTGCCGAGCAAGGCGTCAGCGCCGTCGCGGTGGAACCGCTGGCGCGCCGCCTTGGCGTGACCAAGGGCAGTTTCTATTGGCATTTCCCGTCGCGTGACGCACTGCTGCAGGCCGCGCTGGAACGCTGGGAACTGTTCGAGCAGGAGCAGGTGTTCGGCAGCCTGGAAGACGTGCCGGACCCGCGCGTGCGCCTGCGCCAGCTGTTCCAGATGGTGGCGCATGAAGTGCAGCCGCACATCATCTACAGCGAACTGCTGAAGGCCCTTGACCATCCGATGGTGCGCCCGGTGATCGACCGTGTGTCGCAGCGACGGCTTGATTACCTGATCGCCTCGTTCCGCCAGGCGGGCCTGAGCTCGACCGATGCTCGCCATCGTGCACGCCTGGCGTATGCAGCGTATGTGGGCTTCCTGCAGTTGTCGCTGCAGCTGCAGCAGCCCAAGCAGGCGCGCGAGGACTTCGAAGCGTATGTCGAACACCTGATCGACACGTTGATTCCGAACGGCTGAGCGTTCTTCATCGCTGGATGCAGAAAGGCCGCGGCACTGCTGCGGCCTTTTCTGTTGGCGTTGGCGCCAGCGCAGCGGACGCAAAACAACGGCCCCTTTCGGGGCCGTTGCTGCATCAGCTGATCAGTGGATCGATCAGAACTTCTGCTTGTACTGCATGTACATGTAGCGGCCCGGCAGGTCGTACTGCGGGTCGAACATGTTGTACGAGGTCGAGTACGAGACCGGCGGATCCTTGTCCCACACGTTGTTCAGGCCGACCATGATGGTGCCCTTCCACGGAGTGTTGTAACGGAACTGGATGTCGTGGTAGGTGGTGGCGCCCATGTGGTTCTTGCCGTTCTGGCCATCGGAGCAGTAGCCCACCAGGTCGGCGTCACCCACCGGATCGAACGGGCAGTCTTCGGTCATGCCGGACTTGTAACGCAGGCCGTAGTTGACGCCGAAATCGCCGTAGGACCAATCGACGTACAGGTTGGAACGGATACGCCAGTACGGATCCTGGTCCAGGTAACGGCCGGCGCGGCCATCCAGCGGTGCATCTTCGGTCGACTTCGTATCCCACTTGGACAGGTAGGTGCCGTCCAGGCTGACGGTGAATTGACCGAACGAGGTCTCCGGCAGCTTGTACAGGATGCCCAGATCCCAGCCTTCCACCTTGTACGACGACAGGTTCTGCAGCGGCATGTCGACGTTGGTGATGGTGTAACGCTGGTTGGCAGTGCCGTAGGAGGGATCACGGGTGATCAGGCCACAGTAGGCCGCCTGCTCCTGCGGGGAGCCACCGTAGCAGCGATCCATGATGTCCTGGATCGCCGGGCGGGTGATCGCGTCTTCAATCTCGATCTGCCACCAGTCCAGGGTCACGTTCAGCCCCTGCACGAAGCTCGGGCTCCACACCAGGCCCAGCGTCTTGCTGGTCGAGGTTTCCGGCTTCAGATCCGGATTCGACTTCCAGGTGAACGCCTCCGGCGTCTGCTTGTTGGCGCCGCTGCCGGCACCCGGCTGCTGGAAGTTGGCCGGCACACCTTCGGCGGCGCACTGTGCTGCCACCGCACCGGTGCGACGACCGCTGGAGGCCGAGCACGGATCGGCGTAGGTTTCGAACGAATCGGCGTCGCCGCGATACAGGTTGTTGATGCTCGGTGCGCGGAAGCCTTCGGAGTAGTTACCACGCACCATCAGGTCGTCGATCGGCTTCCAGCGGAAACCGAACTTGTTGTTGGTGGTGTTGCCGAAGTTGCTGTAGTCGGAGAAGCGCGAGGCAACGCTCAGGTCCAGCAGCTTCGCGCCCGGCAGGTCAGCCAGGATCGGAATCGACAGTTCCAGGAAGAACTCGTCCAGGTCGTAGGAGCCCTTGGTCGGTGCCGCACCGTTGCCGGTGCTCAGGCCAGCGGCAATGAACGCGTCCGGATCGAACTGGCCACTTTCCTTGCGGCCTTCATAACCGGCGGCGAAGCCCAGCGCACCCGCCGGCAGCTGCACGATTTCACCGGAGATGTTGGCGTAGTAGCTCTTGGAAACCAGGCTGGCCGAGTCATGCGCGGTGAACGAGGCGTAGTCCAGTGCTTCCTGCGAGATCGCGCCGAGCCCACCCAGCGGATTCATCGGCACACAGCCCGGAATGACAGCACCGCCTGCGGTCAGACAGACGGCCTGGCCACCCTGAATGGCGGACGGACCGTAGGCTTCGTTCAAGCGCTGGACGTTGAACAGGCCATACGTCAGATCATTCTGGTCGGTCTTGTCGTAACGGTAGCCGACGTCCCAGTCGAAGTTGCGGTCGGCGAATTCGAAGAAGCCTTCGAAACCACCGTAGAAGTGCCAGTTCTTGACGTTCTGGTTGAACGAACGGCCACCGGTTTCATTGAAACGGCGATTCACGCCGGTCAGGTCAACGCCGTACGGGTTGTAGATGCTGCTGGCACTGAGGCGACGGCCGGTCACCGGCATCGCCGCGAGCAGCTGCTCGGACTTGCGCTCGTTGTACATCGCCTCGGTACGGAAGGTGATGTTGTCGGTGACGTTGTAGGAACCGGTGGCGAACAGCGAGGTACGCTCGTTCGGGGTCAGCAGGTAGTTGTCCGGCGAGGTGTTGTAACCGTGGACATTGCCGTCGAACGGGGTTTCAACGCCATTGATGATGACGTAGCGCTCGTCATTGCGGATGTAGGAACCCGGGATGCCGGTGCCGCTCTGGCCGCCGAAGAACGGGGGGCCACCGGCGGAGATCTTGCGATCACCTGCCATGACTTCCTTCTCGTTCACATAGGACACGCCCAGCACCAGCGATGCGCGATCGGTGGTGGTGCCGATGGTGAAGTCGGCGGCCTCACGCTCGCCGTCGCCGTCGCTGTACTGGCCCTTGTAGAAGTTCGCCTCGGCGCCGTCGAAGTTCTGCTTGGTGATGATGTTCACCACGCCGGCGATGGCATCCGAACCGTAGATGGTCGAAGCACCGTCCTTCAGGACGTCGATGCGCTCGATCATCGCGGTCGGGATGGTGTTCAGGTCGACGCTGCCGTCCAGGCCGGTGGTCCAGCGGCGACCGTTGACCAGCACCAGGGTGCGCTCGGCGCCCAGGTTGCGCAGGCTGACGCCGGCCGAACCGTCACCGCCGTTGTTGAACGTACGGTTCAGGGCAGCACCGTTGGCGGCAACGCGCTGCAGGATGTCGGCGACTGAGGTCACGCCCTGCTTTTCGATGTCGGCACGGGTCAGGCTCAGCACCGGCTGCGAGGTTTCGATGTCGGTGCTCTTGATGCGCGAACCGGTCACCGAGATGCGATCCAGGTTGGTCGCTTCCTGCGCCTGGGCCGTTACGGACGTCGCCGCACCGGCGATCAGCGCGACGACGACAGCGTCACGCAGCTTGTTGGACTGGAAATTCATTGGCTCTCTCTCTCCAAGAAATCTTGGCTGGGGTAGTGCCTGCGCGGCGGGGCCAAAAATGAGGCTCCAAAATCGCGAGGCTGAATCGATAGTAACGGCCCTCAACCAAAAATTAAAGCTGTGTTAATTCACACTGTGATTACAGATGAATACGCATTGATTTCTTTAATTTCAATGAGTTGTCCAGTCGGGCGTGGCGTCGCCGCACCGTGCACGCCTGTCGTGAGCAGAAAAAAGTTTCAATTGATGCATGTCGCGGTGTATCCGTCTGTAACGGATGAGGGCTTTTCGCACTTGACAGAGGTGTCCAGAAACAATTCGGGCGCCCCAGGGCGCCCGATGTTGAACACAGCGTGTTGGCAATCAACGATCGACTACAGATCCTGCTCGTAGCGCACGTACGGCACGGTGCCGTCATCGTTGCTTTCGTTGCGCGGGGAGAACGGGTTCTTGCCGCGGCTGATCACGTTTTCCGCGCCGACGGTGAGCTGGCCGGACCACGGGGTGCGCCAGGTCAGGCCAATGCCCAGGCCTTCCCACTTGCCGGGCTTGCCGGGAACGTCCACCACGCGGCCGATGATGCTGCCGCTGAAATTGCCGTAGCCGGCGCCCAGGCTCAGGCTCTTGCTGTCCCAGCGGTCAACGAGGGCCGGCGAGGCGTCGGCCAGGGGGACAAGGCGTGCCTTGGCATACGTTCCGGCGATGGAGACGAAGCCTTCGCGACCGATGTTCTTCTGCGCGAATACGGTCAGGTCATTCTGTTCGGCGCGCAGCGCCGGGGTCTTGCTGGGCGTCGCCAGCCAGGCGGGCAGGGTCTCGCGGCCGGTGCCGGCAGTGATTCCCAGGCGGCCGGTACCACGGTTGAGCGCGGCGGTGCCGGTCAGGCGCCGGTTGGAGCCGATGGCGTCATCGTCGTCGCCCAGGCTGGCCAGCATGCAATGGCTGGCCAGTCCGCTGATGCTGGAGCCGCTGCTGCTGTTGCACAGCAGGCCGAGCGAGTCGCCCGAAGACAGGCCGAACGCAGCATCGAGCGAATTGCGGCCGAAATGCCAGCGTGCGCCCACGGCCTGCTCGCCGGTCGGTTCCAGGTACAGCAGGGCCTCGACCTTGCCACTGCCCTTGTTCCAGACCGGAATGACGGTGCGGGTGTCCTTGCTCTGCGCGTGCACGCCCGTGATCGCGCCAAGGGCGATCAGAAGGGCCAGCGGTAGACGCAGGAAGGTACGCATCGGACCAGTTCAGACAGGGACGGGCAGTGAAAGTTCCCGCTGGGGCGGGAACTCGATCCTAGGGTGTTTATGAATTCTTAACAAGCCTTGTTCCTCCCCAGATACAAGACTCATTGGGTATTACTGAAGTCGTTCAGGTGCCGGTACAGCCCCCTGGGCACCGTGGAACAGTATGCCGAACTCCGTCAACGGAAAGTGATACTCCTGTCCGCAGAATTCGCAACGCACGTCCACCGCGCCGGTGTCTTCGGCAGCCGCACGGGCCTCTTCCTCGCCCAGCGAGACCAGCATCGAGGCGACCCGTTCACGCGAACAGGAGCACGCGAAGGACAGGGCCTTGTCACCCACCCGTTCCGCCTTCTCCTCGTGGAACAACCGGTGCAGCAGTTCCTCGGCCGGGGTGGCCAGCAGCTCCGCCTTGCCCAGGGTGTCGAACAGCGCGCTGGCGCGGGACCAGCCATCGTCGTCGCCTTCATCGCCCGGGAGCTTCTGCAGCAGCAGGCCGGCAGCACCGTCGCGGCCGGCGGCCAGCAGCAGCCGCGTCGGCAACTGCTCGGACTGGCGGAAGTAGTCCTCGAACGCTTCATCCAGTTCCGGCGCGGTCAGTGCCACCAGGCTCTGGTAGCGCTGCGGTTCGCGCGGGTCCAGGCCGGGATTCTCGATGGTGATGGCCAGCAGGGCGTCCCGGCCCAGGTCGGTCAGGTCGCGGGGGGCGTCACCGCCCTCGGCAATCTGGACGATGCCGC
Source organism: Stenotrophomonas sp. SI-NJAU-1 (assembly GCF_020883215.1). Lineage (NCBI taxonomy): Bacteria > Pseudomonadati > Pseudomonadota > Gammaproteobacteria > Lysobacterales > Lysobacteraceae > Stenotrophomonas > Stenotrophomonas sp. SI-NJAU-1. Next base: position 3,304,134 of record NZ_CP086598.1, on the reverse strand, counting down.
GCAAGGTGCCAGCGGCGGTGCATTCGGCGAACAGGGTACGCAGCGCGGTAGTGCTGCGCAGCTGGATCGACAGGCGGCCGTCGACCTTGGTGTGGCCGGTGAACAGTGCCGACGCCACGCAGGCTTCGCCGAGCAGTTCGGTGGCGCTGTCCGGATACTCGCCGTGGGACTGGATGTCCTGCCAGGTGGCCTGCAGGCGCACGTGGACGCCACGGACACCGGCGTCGGGGAGCAGGAAACGGATAAGGGAATCGGATTGGGCGGTCATCGGCTCACATCGCGCGGAAACGGGGATGGTTGCCGGATAATGCGCCGACAACCAGGCATAAGAAGGATGCACCAGTAATGGGGGCAGGGGGAGAGCAGGACAAGGTAGTGGCCGCCGCCGACGCGGCACCGCGCGGGCGCTGGCGCTGGAAGCGGCTGCTGTGGCTGCCGGTGCTGTTTGTGGCCTTCAGCTGCCTGCAGGTGCTGGTGCTGCGCTTCATCGATCCGCCGCTGTCCACGGTGATGGTCTGGCGTTTCGGCGAGGCACTGGGTGAAGGCGACTGGTCCTACCGGCTGCACTACCAGTGGCGGGACCTTGACCAGATGGCGCCGAGCCTGCCGATTTCGCTGGTGGCCGCAGAAGACCAACGCTTCCCCGACCACAGCGGGTTCGACCTGCAGGCCATTGAAAAGGCGCGCGACCATAACGCGCGGGGCGGGCGCCTGCGCGGGGCCAGCACGATCAGCCAGCAGGTGGCCAAGAACCTGTTCCTGTGGCAGGGCCGCAGCTGGATCCGCAAGGGCCTGGAGGTCTGGTACACGGTGCTGATCGAAGCCTTCTGGCCGAAGCAGCGGATCCTGGAGATGTACGCCAACATCGCCGAGTTCGGCGACGGTGTGTATGGCGCCCAGGCAGCGGCGCAGACATTCTGGGGCAAGGACGCCGCGCGGCTGAGCCCTGCCGAGAGCGCACGTCTGGCGGCAGTGCTGCCGGCGCCTCGCCGCTACAACGCGGCAAAGCCCGGCCCGTACGTGCAGCGTCGTGCGGCGTGGATCCAGCGGCAGGCACGGCAGCTGGGTGGAGCGGGGTATCTGGCGGAGGACTGAGGGGCACCGACGGCCGCGCAGGTGCGGGGGCCTGCGGTTCTGCTGCCGGAAGCGGGGGGCGGAACGGTGCACTGGCGGGCTGTACACCCGTCAACCACGTACAATCCGGCGATGACTCGTGAGCGTCTTACCTTCGTCATTGCCGCACACAACGAAGAACTGGTGCTGCCCCAGTTGCATCCGCGATTGTGCGCGGTACTGGATGGCCTGGCCGGAATCGATGGACACATCCTGTACGTGGATGACGGCAGCAGTGACGCAACGTGGGCGCTGATGGCGTCGCTGGCCCAGGCCGACCCGCGGGTGTCGGCGCTGAAGCTGTCGCGCAACTTCGGCAAGGAGGCGGCACTGACTGCCGGCCTGGACCATGTGCGTGAAGGCGCGGCGATGATCCTCGACGCCGATGGCCAGGACCCGCCGGAACTGGTGCCGCGCTTTGTAGAGCGCTGGCGCGAAGGCTACGACAACGTCTACGGCACCCGCTTGGTGCGCGACGGTGAGAGTTGGAGCAAACGTGCTGCCGCATCGGTGTTCTACCGGGTCATCGGCAGGCTCTCGCGTACTCCCATTCCGGCCGACACCGGCGATTTCCGCTTGTTGTCACCGCGCGCGCTGAGCGCCCTGCGCGAGATGCGCGAACGGCACCGGTTCATGAAGGGGCTCTTCAGCTGGGTCGGTTTCCGCCGCGTGGCGGTGCCCTATCACCGGCATGCCCGTTTGGCCGGCACCAGCAAGTTCAGCCTGTGGCGGCTGTGGAACTTCGCACTGGAAGGGATCACCGGCTTCTCGACGGTGCCGCTGCGGGCGGCCACCTACATGGGGCTGGCCACTGCGGGGGTGGCCTTCGTGTTCGCCATATGGGTGATCGCCAAGGCAGCCATCTACGGCGACCGGGTGGCCGGGTGGCCGACCATGATGGCGGTGATCCTGTTCCTGGGCGGCGTGCAGCTGATCGCGCTGGGGCTTATCGGCGAGTACCTGGGGCGCCTGTATGAGGAGTCCAAGCAACGGCCGTTGTACCTGGTTGACGCATGGTTGGCCCCTTCCGTGGCAGACTCGGAACTGCAACCCACCCTGGGAGGGCAGGCAGATGACGTCGGTACGGCAACTGTTGGACGGCAAGTCCCCTGAAGTGCATGCGGTCGCGCCCGGCGCGGCGGTGATCGATGCGATCCGGTTGATGGCGCAGCAGGGCATCGGCGCGGTGCTGGTGATGGAGGGCCCGCGACTGGTCGGGATCCTCTCCGAGCGCGATTACGCACGCAAGATCGTGCTTCACGATCGTTCGTCGCGTGACACCGCAGTGTCGGAAATCATGACCGCGAACGTAGTGACAGTGAGCCCCGGTGAGCAGGTGGAACACTGCCTGCAGCTGGTGACCGATTACCGCATCCGCCATCTGCCGGTGGTCGAGGGTGGGCAGGTAGTGGGGGTGATTTCCATCGGTGACCTGGTGAAGTCGGTGATCGATGCGCAGCGGCGCGAGCTGGATCAGCTGCAGCAGTACATCGTGGCGGGGTAAGTTCTGTCGCTGGCGGGCCTGCGGCCCGCCGGCCCGCTTTTCGAAGCCGGAGCAACGGCAAGTGCAAAGGCAAAGCGGCGCCTGCCTGATGTGCGGGAAGGCGAAGGGCATGGCCGTGCAGGACACGCCGTAAACCCATCCATGGGGGCTCGATGGCGCCATCCATGGCGCCAACGGTCCTGCACGGCCATACCCTCCGCCTCAGGACACGTTCCTGCGAGCGCGGTGGCTTTCATCCCGACAATCCGCCGTTGGTAGATGCCAACCTCGGTTGGCACTGCTTTTGATTCTGCTTTCTTCTTTTGATTTTGAATTCCTGCTCCTGTTCCGCGCGCGCAGGGAACTGTCCGAAGCCGGAGCAAGGCGGCAGGCAGGACCGTGAGGCGCATGGATGCGCCGACCGAGCCTACAGGGACGTATTTACGGCGTGTCCTGCCTGTCGCCTTGCTCCGGCTCTACGCGCGGGAGAACGAGGCGCTGCGAACAACGCTGTAAACCTACTTCGCGTAGTGCCCACCGCAGTCGGCATCCTTGCCCGGCCCCAGTTCGATGGTGGCCAGCAGTGCCGCCGGCGGCGCGATGCTGCCCAGCGTCAACGCCACCGCACCCCGGATGCCCAGCGCCTTGAAATCCGGGCGGAACGACGGGTCCTTGAAGGTGCCGCCGATGCGCAGCGGCGAGCGCAGCACCAGGATGCTCCTGTCCTTGGGACGTGGCTTCAGCAGCAGGTCCAGCGTTTCATCGCGCAGGCTGACGTCGCCCTCGCCGAGGATGATCGTATCGGTGGTGTCCACTGCCATCGACCGGGTATGCATCAGGCCCTCGCGCACGCCGAAGTCGGCGAAGGCGCAGCGCAGCGGAATCTGTTTGTCGCCGGTGAACAGGAATTTCAGCGACTCGGTGATATCCAGTCCCGCCACTTCCATCAGCAGGTTGCCGACATGGCCGCGGCCCATGCCCAGCGCCACGTCGCCGCTGCTGCTGCCGAGCATCGCTGCGATCGAGTTGCCGTTGCCGGTCAGATCAATGGCACCGCTGATACCCCCCTTGGCCTGCTCGGCGAGCTTGGCGTCGGGGAACAACTGGCCCAGCTGCACACCGCGCACGCTGGCCTTCAATGAGGTTGCGATCTGTGGCCGACGTGCATCCATGCGGATCGTGCTGCGGACGTCGCCACCGGCAACGCCGAAGTTCAGCGGGTCCAGCCGCAGTACACCATCGTCGAGCAGCAGGTGTGCATCCATGTCGTCCAGCGGCAGCTTCGGTGCATTGATGCGCTGTGCCTTCCAGCGTACGTCCGCGTCCATCGCGCGCAGCTTGCCCAGGTTGTACGGCGTGGCCGGCAGCACTTTGGCGCTGGCGGCCACGCGCGCAGCGTCGGCTCGCTGTTCCGCATTGGCGGTCTCGCCGCCGCCGGTCTTCGGGGGCGCACCGACGAAGCCTGCAAGGTCATCGAAATCGAGGCGGCGCGACACCAGGTTCGCGGTCATCCGTGGGCGTTCCCTGGAGACATCGAACTGCACATCGCCGCCCAGGTCGCTGTCGCCGACTTTGCCGGTGAAGCGCTCGTAGCGCCACACCTGATGATCGCGCTTCAGGCGGCCATCCAGTGCGTAGGGCGGGGAGGGCGGAATTGCGATGCCCAGCAATGGATACAGGTCGGCCAGGTCTTGACCGCTCAGCGCGAACTGCAGGTCGAATACCTGCAGCTGGAACGGGTTGGTCAAGGTGCCGCTGGCAACGGCACGGGTGGCACCGGCGCGGCCATCCAGATGGATGCGGAAGGGATGGGCGCTGTCGGTCAGTTCCAGCGGCGATTCGGTGCCGCCGCTCAGGGTAAAGGGATTGCCCTGCCAGCGGCCCTTGCCAGCCACCAGCAACGGTGGTGCCGCATCGGCCTGTTTCGGTTGCCCGCTGCGCACGTTCACCAGGATGTCGGTGCGGCCGAGTGCGTCGAGGAACTGCAGGCGACCATCGTCGATGAGCAGGCGCTTGAGCTGCGGCGTGGCGCCCCCCTTGCTGTCGCCGAGAAAGTCCCAGTTGCCGGGGTCGCCTTTGCGCGGGGCGGTTTCCAGCAGTACGTCCGGGCGGGTCAGGCGCACTTCGGGCAATTGCACGCTGCCCCGCAGCAGCGGCCACACCCGTATGTCGATTTCGACCCGGTCGGCGCTGACCATGGTGGGCTGCTTTGCCCAGGGCGCATTGGCGAAGGTGAGGGTATCGGCGCGCACGGTGCTGGTGCGACCGAGGTCGACATCCAGGTTGCCGATGTGCAGCGCACGGCCGGTGCGCGCATTTACCGCGCGTTCGACCGGGCCCTTGAACCAGTTCCAGTCCCACAGAGCGATGAGGACCAGGATCGCCGCGAGCAGGAACACCAGCACGGCCAGCCAGCGCTGCCCGCGTGGGCCGGGGCGACGCAGGCGCCAGCGCGACGCCTTGGGATCAGCAGGAGCAGAGGCAGCATTCACGCTGCCATGGTTGCCCCGTCGGGGTGGACGGGGCGCGAAGCGATCATGTGCACCGTGTGCAGGGCCAGTGCCTGCTCGCCGGCCAGGGGCCTGGCGTTACCGCCAATACGGGGTCACAGCACCTGGCGGGTCACGGCGACGAAGTGGCAGACGCTGCCGCCGATCACGAACAGATGCCAGATGGCATGCGAATAGGGGATGGATTCGCGGTGGTAGAAGTACGTACCCAGCGTATAGGACAGGCCGCCGCCGAACAGCCAGGCAAGCGTTCCGCCATCGATCGAGGCCCACATCGGCTTGATCGCCACCACCACCAGCCAGCCCATGGCGATGTAGATCACCGTGGACAGCAGCTTGAAGCGGCCGGTGTAGAACAGCTTGAACACCACGCCGCCGAGCGCCAGCGCCCAGATCGCGGTGAACATGCCCCAGCCCCAGGGGCCGCGCAGGCCGATCAGGGTGAACGGAGTATAGGTACCGGCGATCAGCACATAGATCGCGCAATGGTCGAACACCTTCAGGCGGCCCTTGGCCTGCGGGTGCTGGATGGCGTGGTACAGCGTGGAGGCGGTGTACAGCAGCAGCAGGGCGATGCCGAATACGATCGCGCTGGCCAGCTGCCAGCCATCGCCGTAGATCGCAGCCAGGGTGATCAGTACCGCGCTGGCGGCCAGAGCAAGCACCGCACCCAGCCCGTGGGTCAGGGCGCTGGCAATTTCTTCGCGGATCGAATCAACGGAAGTCGTGGACATGGCATGGGCATCGTCTGCAGGGAGGGGGACCTGCACCCCCCTATCATCGCCGCGATGGCGGGCGCGTGCACCCCCGCCACCGTATGGTCGCTGCAATCAGTTGCCGGTGACCGTATGCGCGGCTTCACGGGTTGCCGAGAAACGCACGTCCGGCGCACGTTCCTGCGCCAGCTGCAGGTTGACCCGGGTCGGCGCCAGGTAGACCAGGTGGCCGGCCGCGTCCAGGGCCAGGTTCAGCGCGTTCTTCTCGCGGAACTCCTCCAGCTTCTTCTCGTTGCTGCAGTGGACCCAGCGCGCCGTGGTCACGCCGACCTGCTCGAAGGTGGCTTCCACGCCGTATTCGTCCTTCAGGCGGTAGGCAGCCACATCGAACTGCAGCACGCCCACCGCGCCCAGGATCAGGTCGTTGCTGGTCAGCGGACGGAAGAACTGGGTGGCGCCTTCCTCGGACAGCTGTGCCAGGCCCTTCTGCAGCTGCTTGAGCTTGAGCGGATCGCGCAGGCGGGCGCGACGGAACAGTTCCGGGGCGAAGTTGGGGATGCCGGTGAAGGTGATCGCCTCGCCTTCGGTGAAGGTGTCGCCGATGGAGATCGTGCCGTGGTTGTGAATGCCGATGACATCGCCCGGCCAGGCCTCGGCGGCGATTTCACGGTCGCTGGCCATGAAGGTCAGCGCATTGGCCAGCTTCATGTCCTTGCCGGTGCGCACGTGCAGGGTCTTCATGCCGGCAGTGAACCGGCCCGAGCAGACGCGCATGAAGGCCACGCGGTCACGGTGCTGCGGGTCCATGTTGGCCTGGATCTTGAACACGAAGCCGGTCAGCTTCGGCTCCTGCGGGGCGACGTCGCGGCCGGTGGTGGAGCGTGCCTGCGGCGACGGCGCATGCTCGACGAAAAAGTCCAGCAGCGGCTGCACGCCGAAGTTGTTCACGCCCGAGCCGAAGAACACCGGGGTCTGCTTGCCGGCCCGATAGGCCTGCAGGTCGAACGGATGGCTGGCACCCTGCACCAGTTCCAGTTCGTCGCGCAGATCGGCCAGCATGCGCTCGCCGATCTTCTCGACCAGCCCGGGTGAATCGATCGACGGAAAGATGGTCGAATCCTGACGGGTGAAGTTGCGGCCCTGCTCGTACAGATGCACTTCGCCGGTGATCAGGTGGACCACGCCCTTCAGGCGCTGGCCCATGCCGATCGGCCAGGTGACCGGTGCGCACTGGATGCCGAGCACGCTTTCAACCTCGTCCAGCAGGTCGATCGGCTCCTTGCCCTCGCGATCGAGCTTGTTGATGAAGGTCATGATCGGGGTGTCGCGCAGGCGGCACACTTCCATCAGCTTGATGGTGCGCTCTTCCACGCCCTTGGCCACGTCGATCACCATCAGCGCCGAGTCCACCGCGGTCAGCACGCGGTAGGTGTCCTCGCCGAAGTCGGCGTGGCCCGGGGTGTCGAGCAGGTTGATGATCTTGCCTTCGTACGGGAACTGCATCACCGAGGAGGTGACGGAGATGCCGCGCTCCTTTTCCAGCGCCATCCAGTCCGAGGTGGCGTGGCGGGCAGCCTTGCGGCCCTTCACCGAGCCGGCCATCTGGATCGCGCCTCCGAACAGCAGCAGCTTTTCGGTCAGCGTGGTCTTGCCGGCGTCAGGGTGGGAAATGATGGCGAACGTGCGGCGACGCGACGCTTCGGTGGCGACTTCGGACATGGCAGTGGCGCCCGCACGGGGCGCTTTTCAAAGAGATAAGCGCCCGATTATACCGGCCTGCCGGCGTCGGCGGGTCAGCGCCCGGCGCTGGCGTCCCCGCTGCCCTCACGGGCGAAGTGCAATTCGCCCTGCGGGGCGAGGATGCGCACCGGCACCGAACGCAGCCCCATGCCCCGGTTGAGCTGCACCACGAAGTGCAGGTGCGGTGCGGTGCTGTAGCCACTGTTGCCGGACAGGCCGATCGGCTGCCCAGCCTGCACGGCCTGGCCGGGACGCACGCGCATGCCGCCGGCCTGCAGGTGGGCGTACATCGCCATGCTGCCGTCGCTGTGCAGGATACGAACGAAGTTGGCGCGTCCGGCATCGCGTTCACGGTCCAGGCCATTGCCGCGGAACCCGTCCTGCACCTGCATCACCGTGCCCTCGCGGGCGGCCAGGACCTGTGTCGCTTCGGGCAGGGCAAAGTCGATGGCGTCGCGATTCTCCTCGTCATCGTGGCTGAACCGGCCTTGCGGCGCCTGGTCCACGCGCAGCTGGACAGCCTCGAACGGCAGGCGGTAGGCGACGTCTTCGGCGCGCGCGGCCGGATTGCCCGGCACCGACTGCAAGCGGAGGTCCAGTTCCTTGCCATTGGAAGGAGAGGGAAGATGGCCCACTACCAGGCTGCCGGTGGCCTGCACCAGTGACTGCAGCGGCAGCCCCTCCACCCGTGTGCCGGGGGCAGCGCGCAGCTCGATCTGCACCGGGCCGGACAGTGGATTGTCGATCCGCGCCTGCCACTGGTCGCCCAGCGACTGCAGGCGCAGGCGGGCCATCGGCGCCGCGTGCGGGGTGGCGCCTGTCGTGCGCGCGGCCGGCGTCTGTGGCACCAGTCCCCAGCCCTGGCGCCAGTCGGCAGCGTTGGCCGTGGCGCTCGCCAGCAGGGGCAGCAGGAGGCAGGGCAGGGGCAGGCGGCGCATCGAAGGCTCCAGCGACATGGACCGCCGGGACTCTACGCAAGCTGTCGGGATGGTGAAAGGGCAGGTTGCTTCGCATTCATCCATCTCTTTATCCGCATGAAGGGATTGACATGCCCGGAAAGGGCTGGCATCGTGACTCCACCATCGAGACCGGCAGAGGGACAGGCCCTTTGAAGCCGGGGCAGCCCGCAGACGCGAAAGCGCCTGCGTAGGTGCCAAATCCTGCGGGGACCGTGGCGTCCACCGAAAGATGGTTCGAACCTGCACCCAACGTGCACGTCGAACGCGAGCCCCGCGAAGGCTCGATGGCCGATTTCCCCAACGGAACCCGCCATGAGCTTCGCCACCAGCACCGTGCTTCGTCCCGAACCCTTTGTCCCCGTCAGCGTGCCGGTCGATGACCGCGTGCACGCCGAGCGCGGCGAGTTCGCCGCCGTGCTGTCGATGCGTCATGCCGGCCCCTGCCCGGTGCGGCTGCGCTATGAGTGGGTCGGTCCGGTCAGCGCACCGGTGGTGGTGCTGGCCGGCGGCATCTCCGCGCACCGCCATGTGGCCGCCAATGCGCAGTTCAGCGAGAAGGGCTGGGCCGAAGGCCTGGTCGGCAGTGGCCGCGCACTGGATCCGCAGCAGCTGCGCGTGCTCGCGTTCGATTTCATCGGCGCCGACGGTGCGTTGGATGTGCCGATCGATACCGCCGACCAGGCCGATGCGCTGGCGCTGCTGCTGGATCACCTCGGCATCCGCGCATTGAAGGCATTCGTCGGCTATTCCTACGGCGCGCTGGTCGGCCAGCAGTTCGCGATCCGCCACCGTGCCCGGGTACGCCAGCTGGTGCTGGCCAGCGGTGCGCACCGCCCGCACCCGTATGCCGCCGCCTGGCGTGCGCTGCAGCGCCGTGCCGTGGCGCTGGGCCAGCTGCAGTGTGGCGAAGACCACGGCCTGGCGCTGGCCCGCCAGTTCGCCATGCTCAGCTACCGCACACCGGAAGAATTCGGCGAACGCTTCGACGCCGCACCGGAGGTGGTCAATGGCCGCGTCCGTGTCGCGGCCGAAGATTACCTCGACGCCGCTGGTGCGCAGTACGTCGCGCGCACGCCGGTCAATGCCTACCTGCGCCTGTCCGAGTCGATCGACCTGCACCGCGTGGATCCGAGCGCGATCCTGCCGCCGACCGTGGTGGTTGCCGTTGAAGGCGATCGCCTGGTGCCACTTGCCGACCTGGTCGGCCTGGTCGAGGGACTGGGCCCACGCGGCAGCCTGCGCGTGCTGCGCTCGCCCTACGGCCACGACGCCTTCCTGAAAGAAACCGATCGCATCGACGCGATCCTCGCCACCGCCTTCCGCACTTCTGGAGAGTCCGCATGAGCCTGCACGCCGCTGAACCGTCCTGTTGTCGCACCACCGCCGCCGTCCGCGCCGGCATCGATCGCGACACCGCCCATGGCGCGGTCACGCCGCCGATCGTGCTGTCGTCGAACTTCAGCTTTGAAGGCTTCGGCAACAAGCGCCAGTACGACTACACCCGCAGTGGCAATCCCACGCGCGACCTGCTGGGTGAGGCGCTGGCCGAACTGGAAGGCGGCGCCGGCGGTGTGGTGACCGCAACCGGCATGGGCGCGATCAACCTGGTGCTGAACGCACTGCTGCAGCCCGGCGACACCCTGGTGGTGCCACACGATGCGTACGGCGGCAGCTGGCGCCTGTTCAACGCGCTGGCAAAGAAAGGCCATTTCGAACTGGTCACCGCCGACCTGACCGACCCGCGCGCGCTGGCCCAGGCCCTGGCCACGCAGCCGAAGCTGGTGCTGGTGGAAACCCCGTCCAACCCGCTGCTGCGCATCACCGACCTGCGCTTCGTGATCGACGCGGCGCACAAAGCCGGTGCGCTGGTGGTGGTCGACAACACGTTCCTGTCGCCGGCATTGCAGCAGCCGCTGTCGTTCGGCGCGGACCTGGTGCTGCACTCCACCACCAAGTACATCAACGGCCACAGCGACGTGGTCGGTGGTGCGGTGATTGCCCGCGATCCCGCCGTGCATGAACAGCTGGTGTGGTGGGGCAATGCCCTGGGCCTTACCGGTTCGCCGTTCGATGCGTTCCTGACCCTGCGCGGCCTGCGTACGCTGGATGCACGCCTGCGCGCGCACCAGGAAAACACCGCCGCGATCGTGGCGCTGCTTGATGCGCATCCTGCGGTGGCCAAGGTCTACTACCCGGGCCTGGCCGATCATCCGGGCCACGCCGTTGCCGCGCGTCAGCAGAGTGGTTTCGGCGCGATGCTGTCCTTCGAACTGGCCAGCTGTGCCGGCGATGATCCGCATGCTGCTGTACGTGCGTTCGTCGATGGCCTGCGTTACTTCACGCTGGCCGAGTCGCTGGGAGGTGTGGAGAGCCTGATCGCTCATCCGGCGACCATGACCCACGCCGCGATGACTGCCGACGCACGCGCGGCTGCGGGCATCAGTGAAGGCCTGCTGCGTCTGTCGGTCGGTATCGAGGGTGAGCGCGACCTGCTGGCCGATCTGGGCAGCGCGCTGGCGCGCGCCGAGGCGGTGATCGATGCGGTGGCGCGCGGCAAACAGGTGGCAGACGCATGAGCGCTTTGCCTGTCGAGATTCCGCTGCTGGGTACCGGCCGCCTGGCGCTGCTCGGAACCGGCACCGTCGGTTCGGCCTTCGTGCAGCGCTACCAGGCGTTGCAGGCGCGTGGGCTGGAACTGCCCAGCGTGCAGTGGCTGGCCAATTCACGCACCGCGCTGGCGATCGACCGCGATCTGGCGTTGCCGCTGGAACTGGCACGGCGTGCGCCGCGTGATGGGCAGAGTTTGCCGCCGTGGGCCAGCGCTGAAGGACTGGAGCGTGGCGACGTGGTGGTCGATGCCACCGCCAGCGAAGATGTAGCGGCGCGCCACGTGCAGTGGTTGGCGCGCGGTGTGCACGTGGTGACCGCCAACAAGCTTGGCCGCGGTGCGCAGCTGTCGCGCGCGCAGGCCATTGCCGATCGTTGCGCCGACAGCGGTGCGCGTTACGGCGATAGCGCCACCGTCGGCGCCGGCCTCCCGTTGCTCAGCAGCCTGCGCGCGCTGGTTGCCGGTGGCGATCACATCCATGCCATCGAGGGCGTGCTTTCCGGTTCGCTGGCGTGGCTGTTCAATCGTTATGACGGCCAGTCGCCGTTCTCGGCGGCGGTGCGTGAAGCGCTGGCGGCCGGCTACACCGAGCCGGACCCACGGCTGGATCTTTCCGGCGAGGATGTGCGCCGCAAGCTGTTGATCCTGGCCCGCAGCAGCGGATTGGCGCTGGACGCGTCGCAGGTGCAGGTCGACTCACTGGTGCCGGATGCGCTGGCTGCGCTGCCGCTGGAAGATGCAGTGAATGCGCTGGAGCAGCTGGATGCGCCGCTGCAGGCGCGTTGGCAGCAGGCGCGCGACAACGGCCGGGTGCTGCGTTTTGTCGGGCGCGTCGATGGCGAGGGTGCGCAGGTGGGCCTGCGTGAGCTGGCTGCCGACCATCCGCTGGCGCAGGGCGCGGGCACCGACAACCGCGTGGCCATCCACAGTGATCGCTACCGCGCGCAGCCGCTGTTGATCCAGGGGCCGGGCGCGGGTGCGGAAGTGACCGCAGCGGCGCTGCTGGATGACGTGCTGCGGATCGTGGGGTGAGCCCAGCCGCCGCTGCGCTCGCCGGGCGTGGCCCGGCGCTACCCACACCGATCCTCGTAGCGCCGGGCCATGCCCGGCGGTTATGGAACTTCAACGCGCCTTGAGCGTCTTCAACAATGCGGCATTGAACTGCTTCGGGTCCTGCACCTGCGGCGAATGGCCCAGTGCCGCGAACTCGACCAGGGTCGAGCCGGGTATCGCCGCCGCTGCCGCTTTGCCCAGTGCCGGGTAGTTGCCCAGCGTTGCCTTCAGTTCGGGCGATGCCTGGTCACGGCCGATCGCCGTGCGGTCCTTCTGGCCGATGAACAAGGTGGTCGGCACCTGCAGGTTCTTCAGTTCGTAGACGACCGGTTGGTTGAACACCATGTCCGAGGTCAGTGCCTGGCTCCAGGCCACCTGCTGCTTGCCCGCGCCTTCGTACATGCCCGACTGCATGCGCGCCCACGGTTCATACGCCGGCTTCCACTTGCCGTCGTAGTACACATCCAGCTGGTAGCGTCGGATGCTGTCATAGCTGATGTTCATTTCGCCGGCATACCACGCGTCCACGCTGCGCCAGGGCACGCCCAGCGCCTTCCAGTCTTCCAGCCCGATCGGATTGACCAGCGAAAGACTGCGCATGTCCTGCGGATACATCAGCGCATAACGGATGGCCAGCATGCCGCCCATCGAATGGCCGACCACATGCACCGGTACATCACCCAGCTGCAGCTGCTGCAGCAGCGCATGGGTATTGTCGGCCAGCTGCCCGAACGAATACTGGTAGCGCTCGGGCTTGCTGGATTTGCAGAAACCCACCTGGTCCGGCGCGATCACCCGGTAGCCTGCCGCCACCAGCGGCTTGATCGTCTCCTTCCAGGTTGCCGCGCAGAAGTTCTTGCCATGCAGCAGCACCACCACGCCGATCGGCTTCTTCTTCGGCGCAACATCCAGATAGGCCATCTCCAAGGCCTGGCGCTGCGATTCCAGTGCAAAGGTCTTCACTGGATAGCCGTAGTCGAAGCCCTCCAGCCGCGGCCCGTAGGTTGGCGCAGCGAGAGCGGACAGCGGAAGGCAGGCGAGCAGGGCGGTGGCGATCACGCGCATGGGACATTCCGGGGCAGGGGGATGCCCGAGCCTAACCGGAAAACGGTGACGGTGTTGTCCGGTCGAGATCGGCACTGCAGAGCCGGGTCGATGCCCGGCCCTGCCGACCATCAGCACTCGATGACGTTCACCGCCAGGCCGCCGCGGCTGGTTTCCTTGTACTTGTCCTGCATGTCGCGGCCGGTATCGCGCATGGTCTTGATGACCTTGTCCAGCGACACCTTGTGCTTGCCGTCGCCGCGCATGGCCATGCGCGAGGCGTTGATCGCCTTCACCGCACCCATCGCGTTGCGCTCGATGCACGGAATCTGCACCAGGCCACCGATCGGATCGCAGGTCAGGCCCAGGTTGTGCTCCATGCCGATCTCCGCCGCATTCTCGATCTGGCTCGGGTTGCCACCCAGCGCCGCGACCAGGCCGCCGGCGGCCATCGAACAGGCTACGCCGACCTCGCCCTGGCAGCCCACTTCGGCGCCGGAGATCGAGGCGTTTTCCTTGTACAGGATGCCGATCGCCGCCGAGGTCAGCAGGAAGTCGAACACCCGCTGTTCGTTCGCGCCCGGGCAGAAGCGGTCGAAGTAGTGCAGCACCGCCGGCAGTACACCCGCCGCGCCGTTGGTGGGTGCGGTGACCACGCGGCCACCGGCAGCGTTCTCTTCGTTCACGGCCAGTGCGTACAGGTTGACCCAGTCCAGCGTGGTCAGCGGGTCGCGCATCGCCGCTTCCGGCTTCGACGACAGCTCGCGGTACAGCGCCGGCGCGCGGCGGCCCACTTTCAGGCCACCCGGCAGCACGCCTTCCTCGCGGATGCCGCGCGCCACGCAGGCCTGCATTGCGCTCCAGATCTCGCGCAGGTTGTCGCGGATCTCGTCCTCGCTGCGCCAGCATTTCTCGTTCTCGAACATCAACTGGGCGATGCTCAGGCCACTGCGCGCAGTCTGCGCCAGCAGCTCGTCGCCGCTCTTGAACGGGTAGGGCAGCGGCGTTTCGTCAGGCACGATACGGTCATCGGCCGCATCGTCCTGGTTGACCACGAAGCCACCACCGACGGAGTAGTAATCGCGGGTGGCCAGCACTTCGTCATCGGCGTTGTACGCAGTGAAGCGCATGCCGTTGGTGTGGTAGGGCAGCTTCTGCCGCTTGTTCAGGCCGAGGTCGCGTTTTTCATCGAAGGCGATCTCGTGCTGGCCCATCAGCATGATCCGCTTGCTGCTGCGGATGCGCTCCAGCGTGGACGGAATGATGTCCGGGTCGATCAGGTTCGGACGCTGCCCTTCCAGGCCGAGCAGGATCGCCTTGTCGGTGCCGTGGCCGCGACCGGTCAGTGCCAGCGAGCCGTACACGTCGGCACGAATGCGCGCGACCTGCGCAAGCTTGCCCGGGTCGAGCAGCCACCGATGGATGAAGCGCTCGGCGGCCCTCATCGGCCCGACGGTGTGCGAGGAGCTCGGGCCAATGCCGATCTTGAAAACGTCGAACGTGCTGACAGCCATGGTTGCCGTACTGCGGGTACCGGGAGAGACCGCTATTCTAGCGGCTCACGCCGCACTTCCATGACTGCGGCGCAGCATTTCCGCCAAGGGAGCAAACCCCGGTGTTGACCCTGTTCCAGCGTGACGACTGCCATCTGTGTGACATGGCCCTGGCCGAACTGGCCAGGGCGCGGGCGCCCGAGTTCGAATCGGTGTTCCTCGATGACCAGCCTGCGCTGGAGGCGCGCTATGGGGCGCGGGTGCCGGTGCTGCGCGATGAGCGCGGCGGGCGGGAGCTGGACTGGCCGTTCGATGCGGCCACGGTGCAGGCCTGGCTGTTGGCGGGCAGGTAGCGCCGGGCCGTGCCCGAGCGCGAAGCGCGAAGCGCGACCAGCGATGGAAGCCGCCGGGCATGGCCCGGCGCTACCAGGACGAAGGCGTCTTACTTCGCGTCGAACTTCACGATCGTGCTGATCGCGGTTTCGTCCGGAATGGTCTTGGTATCAGCCCAGTCGCCGCCACCGACACCGAAATCCAGGCGCTTGACCGTGGCCTTGCCGGTGAGCACCGGCTGCGCGCCGGGCTTCCAGGTGAAAGTGAAGGTGACCGGCTTGCTCACGCCGCGCAGTTCCAGCGTGCCATCGGCGGCGAACTGGTCGTTGCCGAGTGCGCGGAAACCCTTGGCGGTGTAACGCGCGGTAGCAAACTTGCCGACGTTGAAGAAGTCCGCGCCCTGCAGAGTGGAGTCGCGGTCGCTGTTGCCGCTCTTGGCGCCGGCCAGCGGAATCACCACGTCCAGCGAACCTGCGGACGGATTGGCCGGGTCGAAGCTGAGCTTGGTGGCAAAGCCCGGGAAGCTGCCGGTGAACACTTCACCGTCGTACTTGGTGGCAAAGGCCAGGAACGAACCGGCACCCGGCGCCTGGGCGTAATCGGCGGCGAGCACCGGTGCAGTGACGAGCATGCCGGCGAGGGCGGCGGCCACAGCGGCCGGGGTGGTCAGTTTCAGGTTCATCTGTCAGTCCTTCTGGGGAGAGGCGAGCCAGCCACGCGGCAACATCCGGGACAGGGTGGCATCGCGCTGGAACAGGTGGTGGTAGAAGGCAGCACCGGCATGGGCCAGCACCACCGCGATCAACAGCCAGAAGCCGTATTCGTGCAAAGCATGGGATACCGCCACGACCTGCGGGTCCGGCCCGCTCAGCTTGGGCACGTCGACCAGACCGAACCAGCGGAACGGACGCAGGCCGCTGGCCGAGTCGTACAGCCAGCCCGACAACGGGATGGCGAACATCAGCACATACAGCAGCACATGGGTGGCGCTGGCGATGCGCTCCTGCCAGCCCGGCACGCCGGGTACCGGCCTGGGGGCACCGGCATACAGACGCCAGCCCAGGCGCAGCACCACCAGTGCCAGCACGGTGATGCCGATCGACTTGTGCGCGGTATAGACCCAGAAATACTTGGGCGTCTTCGGCAGCTCGCCCATGGTCAGGCCGACGATGCCCAGGGCGAGAATCAGCAGTGCGATCAGCCAGTGCAGGGTCTGGCTGACACTCCCCCAGGCGGCAGGGGTGTTCTTGGCGGTCATGAAGGGTCCTTGGTGGCCGTCTGGCTGTCGGAGTGGGGTTGGGGAGTGGGAGTTCCCGCACGGTCGCTGCGGTCGAGCGTGGCTTCAGCCTCGATCCGTACCTGCACCGCATCACCGATCACGCCCGGCCAGGCGGTGATGCCGAAGGCACGCCGGCTCAGCGTGGTGGTGGCCGAGAAGCCGGCCGTACGCCGGAAGGGCGGCAGCGGATAGCGCTTGATCTGGTTCAGGGTCACTTCCAGCGTGACCTCCTGGTTGACCCCGCGCAGGGTCAGCGTGCCGGTCACATGGGCATGTGTGGCGTCGATCGGTTCGATATGGCGGGAGACGAAGCGGGCGGTAGGGAAGCGTTCGCCATCGAGCAGGCTGCGCGCCAGGGTTGCCTCGTTCCACTTGGCATCACCAAGGTCCAATCGCGACACCGGGATCTCGACGTCCAGTGTCGCATCGCGCCAGTTGTCGCTATCGAACTGCAACTGGCCCTGGCTTCCGGAGATCGTACCCAGCGCCTGCGAATAGCCGGCATGGTCGATCGCAAACAGCACACGGGTGTGCACCGGATCGATGCGGTAGACCTCGTTGCCTGCCCAGGCGGGGGCCACGGCAAGCAGCATCGGCAGCAGGGCCAGGCAGTGGCGCATCGGCGGGGGCTCCGGGAAAAAGACCGTTCGATCATACCCATAGCCTCCGCGCAACGCTGTGTGCACGGCTGCAACAGTTCGTGGTGCCGATGCGGCCGGAAACAGGCTGTTGCAGCGATGGCTGCGGCCCTGTGTGACAATCGGCACAGGACAGGGGGTTCAGGATGAAGAGCGGCTGGCGCCGGTGGTGCCAAGGCATTGCAGGAGCAGGTCTGGTGCTGTTGGCGCTTTCGGCTGCAGCGGCGACCTTGGACATGGCCGGTGAAACACCGCGCCTGCGCCGTTTCGGCGCGGCCGAGGGATTGCCCTCGCGCATGGTGGTGGCGCTGGCCGAAGACCGGCAGGGCCGCGTGTGGGCCGCCACCGACGGCGGCCTGGCCCGCTATGACGGCGGTGAGCTGCGGGTCTGGCAGCACGACCCGGCACAACCGGATTCGCTGCCCGGCAACGAGATCGAAACCCTGCTGGTCGACCCGCTCGACCGGGTATGGGTTGGCATCAACGGCAAGGGGCTGGCCCGGCTGGATGCCGACCGCGAACGCTTCAGGACCTTCGATTCCGTCACTGAGGGGTGCCAGGGACAGTTCTGGACCCTGGCCTATGCCGAGGATGCGCTATGGGTCGGCAGCAGCAGCCATGGGGTCTGCCGCGTCGGCGAAGATGGCTCGCTGCGCCATTTCCAGCATGATCGGGCGCAGCCCGGTGGTCTGCCGAGTGACACCGTCTTCAGCAGTCTGGTGGATGCACAGGGACGGCTGTGGGTGGGCACCGAAGCCGGTGTGGCGCGCTGGAACGGCCATGGCTTTGAAGCCGTGGCGCCGCGCGAACTGGCGGCGGTGAGCGTGCTGCGGCTGAGCCGCGATGCCGATGGCGCGATCTGGGTCGGTACCCAGAACGACGGCCTGTACCGCATCGATGCGCAGGATCGGGTGACGCGACCGGCCTGGGCCGACAGTGCCCGCCTGCGCTCGGCACTGGTGCTGCCCGACAGGCACGGAGGCTACTGGGTGGGAACGTCCGATGGCCTGCTGCGTGGTGACGACCAGGGGTTGCGCAGGTTGGAAGGCGACCGTGGCAGTGGTTTCCTGACCGGCCATAGTGGCGTGCTCGACCTGATGCAGGACCATGAGGGAGGCCTGTGGGTCGCACTGCTGACACAGGGCCTGGCCTACCTGCCGCCCGACTGGCGACGCTTTTCGACCTGGTACCAGTTCGATGGCAAGCCGCTGGACAGCCAGTACCTGTTGAGCGCTGCCAGCGACGGTCGCAGCTACTACGTCGGATCTGCCCATGGCGTCTACCAGATCGATGCACACGGGACGTTGCGCCTGCTGGCCAGCGACCGCGAACTGGGCAGCGGCGCGGTGTGGTCGGTGCTGCCACGTCCCGACGGCAGGCTGTGGCTCGGCCGCGCGGGGCGCATCAGCGTCTACGACCCCGCCACCGGTGTGCTGCGCGACTGGCGCATTGGCGGTGGCGCCGACCTTCGGCAGCGGATCGATCTGATGCGGCAGGCCCCCGATGACACGGTCTGGGTATCGGTGATGAACCTGGGCCTGCAACAGCGCAGTGCCGACGGCCGGCTGCTGCGCAGTTTCGACGGCGCTACGCTGCGAGGCAGCACCGACGCGCCGGTCGAGCAGATCCGCTTCGATGCCAGCGGGCACGCCTGGGTGGTCGGGGAAATGGGCATCTGGCGCGAGCAGGGAGATCGCTTCGAAGCGGTGCCCGGCGTTTCCAGGGGGCCCATCTACGATCTGGTATGGATCGATCCCCGGCAGTTGTGGATCGCACGCCAGGGCGCATTCGAGCGCTACCAGTGGGATGGCCTGAGCCTGCGCCTGATCCAGCGCGTCGATGCCAGTGCCGGCGTGCCGCCGATCAGCATGGGAGGGCTGGCCCTGGCCCGCGACGGCCAGTTGTGGGCGACGACGCCCCGCGGCCTGCTGCGCTGGGATCCGAAGCAGCGTCGCCTGCAGATCTTCAATGAGCGCGACGGCCTGCTCGATGCCGAGTTCACCGGACGCCCACCGGCGATCGATGCCGATGGCCGCGTGCTGGCCGTTACCCAGACCGGCATGGTGGGCTTCGATCCGAATGCTGCCGACGCCGAGCTGCCACCCTCGCAACTGGTGATCGCGCAGGTTCGCGTCCGTCGCGATGATGCGCGCGGCTGGCAGCCCTTGCCGAGCTCCGGCCTGCTGTTGCTGGGGCCCGACGACCGTGACCTGCAGATCGATGCACGGCTGCTGTCCTACGCCAACCCGCAGGGCAACCGCTACCGGTTCCGCGTGCAGGGATACGACCAGAACTGGGTGGAACAGGGCGGGGACGGTCAACGCACGTTGTCGCGGTTGCCGCCCGGCACCTACGCCATCGAGGTGCAGGCCGCGACGGCCAGTGGTCCGTGGACGCCCTCGCAGCAGTTGCGCATCAAGGTACTGCCGCCCTGGTGGCGCAGCGGCATGGCGATCTTCGGCTACGTGATGCTGGGCTCGCTGTTGCTGTTGGCGTTGCTGTGGTCGATCCGCAGGCGGTTGCGGCGACGCCAGCAGTGGCAGTTGACGGTGCACAAGCAGCAGATCGCCGAGCAGGCATCGCAGGCCAAGAGCCGCTTCCTGGCGACCCTGGGCCACGAAGTACGCACGCCGATGACCGGGGTACTGGGCATGAGCGAACTGCTGCTGGCCACCGAACTGGACCCGGTGCAGCGCAGCTATGCCGGCTCGATCCAGCAGGCCGGCAGCCATCTGCTGCGGCTGGTCAACGATGCATTGGACCTGGCCCGGATCGAGGCCGGCCGGCTTGAACTGGACATCCGCCCGTTCGACCTGGGCGGACTGCTGGACCAGGTGCAGGCGTTGATGCAGCCGATGGCACGGCAGCGCAGGCTGGCGTTCCAGCGCGGGCAGGCATTGCCAGGCCCGATCTGCGTCAGTGGCGACGAGATGCGCATCCGCCAGATCCTGCTGAACCTGCTGGGCAACGCGATCAAGTTCACCGAGCGCGGCCATGTCGGCCTGGCGGCGCGCCTGGATGAGGATGGCGGTGCGGTGACGTTCGAGGTCAGCGACAGCGGGCCGGGCATCAATGCCGAGCAGCAGCAGCGCCTGTTCCACCGCTTCGAACAGGCCGACGGCCCGCGTACCGCCTCGCGCTACGGTGGCAGCGGGCTGGGCCTGGCGATCTGCCAGGAACTGGCGGTGGCGATGGGCGGCCGTATCGATGTCGACAGCCAGCCGGGGCGTGGCGCACGCTTCGCAGTGCGGCTGCCGCTGCCTTGGAGCCGGCAGCAGGCCTCCGGCCCTGGCGAGGCAGTGTCGCCGACGCTGCCTGCACTGCGCATCCTGCTGGTCGAGGATGATGCCACCGTTGCCGAGGTCATTGCCGGGCTGCTGCGCAGCCGTGGCCATGAGGTGGTGCACGTGCTGCACGGCCTGGGCGCGCTGTCGGAGATATCCACCGAGGGGTTCGATGTTGGTCTGCTCGACCTGGACCTGCCGGCGCTCGACGGCACTGCCATTGCCCGCCAGCTGCGCGCGATGGGCTACGAGCTGCCGCTGGTGGCCGTTACCGCGCGCTCGGATGCCTATGCCGAGGCGCAGGTGCTTGCGGCCGGATTCGATGGTTTCCTGCGCAAGCCGGTGACCGGCGATCTGCTGGTGGCGGCCATTGCCCAGGCACGCAGCAAGCGCCAGATCATCAGCTGAGCACGGCATCCTGCGGCGTGATTCGCGCAACTTTCGGTTTACCATGCCGACGCCCACGGTGTGGGCATCATCAACAGCAGCGTGAGGAGGCCATCGGTGGTGTATCTGCGGGCAGTGACGCTGCTGATCCTGCTGCTGTGCTGCCTGGTGCCCGCTGCCGCGCAGCCGGTGCCGCCTTCGCCGCGGCAGGTCACCGTGTTCGACGGGTTGCCATCGAACACCGTCAACCGCATGGCCGAGGACCGCTACGGCTACCTGTGGATTGCCACCAACGATGGCCTGGCCCGCTACGACGGGCGCAACTACCGCATCTGGCGTTCCGAAGACGGCCTGCGCGACAACCGCATCTGGAGCGTGCTGGTCGATGCCCGCAACGAGCTGTGGATCGGCACTGAAAATGCCGGCCTGGTGCGGATGTCGGCCGATCGCCGCCAGCTGCGCTTCTACGACCGCAGCAGCCAGCCGCTGATGGGCAGCAACACCGTCTGGAGCCTGGCTGCGACACCGGATGGCGCGATCTGGTTCGGCACCCACGAGGGTGGCCTGTACCGGCTGGACAGCAATGACCGTCTGCAGCGGTTCCTGCCCGAAGCGAACAACCCGCGCAGTCTGCCGGCCGCGTCGGTGCCCTACCTGGCCACGCTTGCCGATGGCAGCCTGTGGGTCGGCACCAAGCATGGCGTGGCGCGCTGGACCGGAACCGATTTCGAACGCATCGGCGGCGACCTGCTGCCCAGCCTGCTGATCAATGGACTGACCGCAGAACCGGACGGCAGCCTCTGGATCAGCACGCTGGCCGGGGCCACGGTGCGGCGCCCGGATGGCCGTTTCGAACCGGTGCCCTGGACCTTGCCCGCCGGCGACCAGGTGCTGGGCATGATGCTGCGCGACGAGCAGGGCGGGCACTGGCTGGACACGCGCAGCGGCCTGGGCCGGGGCATCGATGGCCGCTACCAGAACGTACCGCTGTACAGTGCCATCGCCCGTGGCCTGGTGCGGCCGAACTGGACCGGCGCCTATGAGGACCGCGAAGGCGGCATCTGGCTGGCCAGTACCAATGCCGGCCTGTGGCACCTGCTTCCGCGCTGGTGGCAGTTCTCGGTGTTCTCGCGGCTGGAGGATGATCCCTCCTCGCTGCGCAATTCCTATGTGCTCGGTACCAGCCCCTCCAGCAATGGTGGGGTGTGGACGGTCGGCAGCCACGGCGCGCTGGACCGTTTCAATCCGCGCACGGGCGTGATCGAGCAGCACCGCACCTTCGTCAACGGCATGCACTGGCTGACCTCGGTGCGCGAAGACCGGCAGGGCCAGGTGTGGGTGGGCTCGACCGACGCCCTGATGCGCTACGACCCGCGTCGTGGCGAGCTGCGGCGCTGGGGGCGGGACTCGGGCGCGGACGCGACCATGGAAGGCAACATCGAGGCGATGATGACCTGCGATGGCGACAGCCTGTGGTTGATGCTGTCATCGGGGCTGCAGCAGCGTGATCTGGACGGGCACGTGCGCCGGCGGCTGGAAAACGGCCAGGACGGTCTGCAGGCCGGTCAGCTCAATCTGGACGTGGAATGCGGCCCGCAGGACCGGATCTGGCTGGCCAGCAGCCGCGGCCTGCTGCAATGGCTGCCGGATGCACAACGCTTCCAGCCGGTGCCCGGTGCGCCGGCCACTGCGGTTTATGCCCTGCACGTGGGCAAGGACGGCCAGGTCTGGTTGTCCGAGGATGGTCGGCTGTCGCGGTATCTCTGGAGCCAGGGCCGGCTGGAACGGCAGGCGGTAGTTGGCGCCGAGCAGGGCTATCCGGCGATTTCCGCTACCGGCCTGGTGGTCGACGCGCAGGGCGTGGCGTGGGCCACCAGCGCCCGCGGCCTGGTGCGGGTGAGTGCCGATGGCGAGAGCGTACGCCTGTACGGAGTGCACGATGGGCTGCCCAGCCAGGAGTTCCGCGAACACACCCTGATCGCCTCCTCGGCGGGGCGCATGGTGGCGGGTACCCCCGCCGGTGTGGTGGTGTTCGATCCCGAGCAGGTGCGGCCTTCCACCCGCCGTGCGCCGCTGGTGATCGAGCGGGTGGAGGTACGCCGCAACGAGCAGTTGCTGGACCTGACCCATGACTCGCCGTTGCAGATCGCCGATGGCGACCGCGACCTGCGTATCGTCGCGCGCCTGTTGTCCTTCGCCGATTCGGCTTCCAACACCTACCGCTACCGGTTGGCCGGCTACGACCCGGATTGGGTCGAGGTGGGCCCGGCAGGCGAGCGCCTGTTCTCGCGCCTGCCACCCGGCGCCTACCGGCTGGAAGTGCAGGCGCGCTCGGCCGACCACGTGTGGTCGCGGGTGCAGACCCTGGAATTCCACGTGCAGCCGCCATGGTGGCGCAGCTTGTCCGGCCTGCTGGTGCTGGCCTCGATCGGGTTGCTGCTGACCAGCTGGTTCGCCTGGTTGTACCGGCGCCGGCTGCAGCGCCAGCACGCCTACCAGCTCGCCCTGCACAAGCAGGATCTGGCCGAACATGCATCGGCGGCCAAGACGCGGTTCCTCGCCAATCTCGGCCATGAAATCCGCACGCCGATGACCGGCGTACTTGGCATGAGCGAACTGCTGCTGGCCTCGCCGCTGGATCCGCAGCAGCGCGGCTATACCCAGTCGATCCGGCATGCGGGTGAGCATCTGCTGCACCTGGTCAACGATGCGCTGGACCTGGCGCGGATCGAATCGGGGCGCCTGGAACTGCAGTCCAATGCGTTCGGTCTCCATCGCCTGCTGCAGGATCTGGCCGCACTGATGGGGCCACTGGCTGCACAGAAGGGCCTTCGGTTCATCCTCGACAACCAGTTGCCTGCAGGGCTGCAGGCGACCGGTGATGCGATGCGGGTGCGGCAGATCCTGCTCAACCTGCTGTCCAACGCGGTCAAGTTCACCAGCCGCGGCAGCATCACGCTGCACGCGCGTTGCGAGGACGGGCCGCGTGGGCTGTATTTCGAGGTGCGCGATACCGGTCCAGGCATCAGCCAGGAGCAACAGCAACGGTTGTTCCGGCGCTTCGAGCAGGCCGAGGGTGCGCGTACCGCGGCGCAGTACGGCGGCAGCGGCCTGGGCCTGGCGATCTGCCGCGAGCTGGCACTGGCCATGCAGGGCCGCATTCGCGTGGAAAGCCAGCTGGGAAGTGGCACCTGCTTCGGTGTCAGCCTGCCGCTGCCGCTGCAGCAGGGTGCGGCCAGCGACGGAGGTGCCGACAGTGACGCCGCCGCTGCTGTGGTCAACATGCCGCCGCTGCGGGTGTTGCTGGTGGAGGACGATGCGACCGTGGCCGATGTGATGTGTGGCCTGCTCACCACCCGCGGCCATGAGGTGGTCCACGCGGCCCACGCACTGGCCGCGCTGCGTGAAATCAGCGCGGGGGATTTCGATGTCGGCCTGCTCGATCTGGATCTGCCGGGCCTGAGCGGTTTCGAACTGGCCCAGCATCTGCGCAACCAGGGTTACACGCTGCCGCTGCTGGCAGTGACCGCGCGCACCGACCCGGACCTGCAGCAGCAGGTGGAAGCGGCCGGCATCGGTGGTTTCCTGCGCAAGCCGGTGACCGGTGAGCTGCTGGTGGAAGCGATCGCCCGCGTGCTGGGGCGGTAGGGGTTCGGCAGGGCTGCGCCCTGCACCTGCCGAATCGACGGCAAAGCAAAAGCAAAAGCTGGCATTCCGTGGGATGGCGGGGTGGGGCCGGTTGCGGGGGACGCCGTGAATACGTCCTTGTAGGCTTGGCCGCGGCATCCATGCCGCGGACACCCCCGCAACCGGACCCACCCCGCCTTCGACAGATTTCCGAGAACTCTCGGAATGGCATGGCCTGCTCTTGGTGGGTGTCGACCTTGGTCGACACGTAGATCCACGCCATGCGTGGATGAATCTCCGTCGAAATCGAATATTTCGACAATTGAAAGAACAGCATCCGCGCATGGCGTGGACCCATCAGCCACCGGAAAACTGTCAGAGGTGGGGCGGTGTCGGATTGCGGGGTGTCCGCGGCATGGGCCCGAGGCATGCCTCGGGCGGGCTGGGCAGGACGCCCAACCCCGGTCTTGCCGTGTGCGCAGGAAAGCGCACACGAGCAAGCGGCTGCCAAGCCTACAGGGACGTACTTGCGGCGTCCCCGCAATCCGACACCGCCCCGCCATCCCACGGAATGCCCGCTGTTGCTGTTGCCGTTGCTTCGGCCTCTGCAGGTGCAGGGCGCAGCCCTGCCGAACCCTCTACTCCGCTACTTCTTCTACCTGGCGCGGCTCGGGCTTGGTGTCGGGCAACTGCCAGAAGATCAGCGTCGAGGTGAGCGTGATCGCGCCCACGCACAGGAACGTGGCATGCAGTGCCGCCGTCGCGCCATGGCCTTCCAGCTGCGTGCCGAATGCGGCCAGCAGGCTGCCTGCGGCGGCTGCACCGAAGCCGGCGGCGAGCATCATCACCATCGACAGCAGGCTGTTGCCGGAACTGGCGAACTCACGGTCGAGGTCGCGCAGGGTGACGGTGTTCATCACGGTGAACTGCAGCGAATTGACCGCACCGAAGAACGCCAGCTGCAGCAGGCGCACGGCCAGGTGCTGGCCCGGTGTCATCAGGATGAAGCTGGCCATCGCCAGGCCGACCAGCACGGTGTTGGTCATCAACACGCGGCGATAGCCGTAGCGTTCAACCAGTTTCACCGCCAGCTTCTTCGACACCATGCCTGCGGCGGCCACCGGCACCATCATCAGGCCGGCGTTCATCGGCCCGAGGCCAAGGCCGACCTGCAGCAGCAGCGGAATCAGCATCGGCATGGCACTGCTGCCGATGCGCGAGAACAGGTTGCCGAGAATGCCGATGCGGTAGCTGGGCACGCGGAACAGTGCCAGGGAGAACAGCGGTGCCGTTGAATTTGCCGCGTGCAGCCAGTAACCGACCAGCGCGGCCAGGCCGGCCACGGTCATCAGCATCACCAGCGCGTGTGGTGTACCGAGCCCGGAAATCCCATCCAGTGCCAGCGACAGCACCACCATCGCAAAGGCCAGCATGGCGTAGCCGCGAAGGTCGAACCGGGTGCGGTGGCTGGCGTAGTGGTCGGGCATGATCTTCATCGCCGCGATGAAGCCGATGACGCCGATCGGCAGGTTGATCAGGAACACCCAGTGCCACGAGGCGATCTCGACCAGCCAACCACCCAGCGTCGGGCCGATCAGCGGACCCACCAGTGCGGGAATGGCGATGAAGCTCATCGCACGCAGGAAGTCCTCGCGTGGCACCGAGCGCATCACCGCCAGGCGCCCGACCGGCAGCAGCATCGCGCCGCCGATGCCCTGCAGTACGCGCGCGGCCACCAGCTGATGCAGCTGCTGCGCCATTGCGCAGGCCAGCGAGCCGAGGGTGAACAGGATGATCGCCACCAGGAAGGTGCGTCGGGTGCCGTAGCGGTCGGCGATCCAGCCGGAGGCGGGAATGAAGGTGGCCACTGCCAGCGCGTAGCTGAAGACCACCGACTGCATCTGCAGGGGGCTTTCGCCGAGGCTGGCCGCCATCGCCGGCAGCGCCGTGTTGACGATGGTCGAGTCCAGCATCTGCATGAAGATCGCCAGCGAAACCAGCCACAGCAGGGGACGCTGGCGGGTGTAGGTCGATGGCGCTGTGGACATGGGGCGTGGCCGGTGCAACGTGGGGGGCGCCATGATCGCGCACTGCGGGTCACGGCGCGATCAACATCGCGCCGTGATTGCCTGCGCGATGCTCAGCGTTGGCTGTGTGCGTGCACTGCGTCGACCAGCACCTGTACATGGGCCGGGTCCATGTCCGGCGACATGCCGTGGCCGAGGTTGAACACATGGCCCTCGCGCGAACCACCGTTGCCGGCGGCATAGGTATCGAGCACGCGTGCGGCCGCCGCGGCGATCGCATCAGGCGAGGCATACAACGTGGTCGGGTCCAGGTTGCCCTGCAGCGCTACGCGGCCACCGGTGCGGCGCAGCGCTTCGTCCAGGTCCAGCGTCCAGTCCAGGCCGAGCGCATCGGCGCCGGTCTGCGACAGCGCTTCCAGGTGCAGGCCGGTGCCCTTGCCGAACAGGATCAGCGGCGTGCGCTCGCTGCCTTCGCCGCGCTCCAGGCCTTCGGCGGTGCGCTGCAGATAGCGCAGCGAGAACTCGCGGTACATTGCCGGCGACAGCACGCCGCCCCATGTGTCGAACACCTGCAGGGCCTGCGCACCGGCCGCGCGCTGTGCGCCGAGGTAGGCAATCACCGCGTCGGTGGTTACCTCCAGCAGGCGGTGCAGGGCCTGCGGATGGTTCAGCGCCATCGCCTTGATGCGCGCGAAATCCTTGCTGCCGCCGCCTTCGACCATGTAGCAGGCCAACGTCCACGGGCTGCCGGAGAAACCGATCAGCGGCACCTGGCCATCCAGTTCGCGGCGGATCAGGCGCACCGCGTCCATCACATAGCCCAGGTCCTGCTCCATGTCCGGCACCGCCAGCCTGACGATGGCCGCTTCATCGCGTACCGGGTGGCGGAACTTCGGGCCTTCGCCTTCGACGAAGTACAGCTCCAGGCCCATGGCATCGGGAATGGTGAGGATGTCCGAGAACAGGATGGCCGCGTCCAGCGGGAAGCGGCGCAGCGGTTGCAGGGTGACTTCGCAGGCGATCTCCGGGTTCTTGGCCATGGCCAGGAAGCTGCCGGCCTTGGCCCGGGTGGCGCGATATTCCGGCAGGTAGCGGCCGGCCTGGCGCATCAGCCAGACAGGGGTGCAGTCCACCGGTTCGCGGCGCAGGGCGCGCAGCAGGCGATCGTTGCGGAGAGGGCTGGTCACAGTGGGCATTCCTTGGGCGAAAAGAGCAGCGGCGCAGTCAGTCGCCGTGCGAAAGAATCTGGAAGCCCCGATGCAGTTCGGCATCGCGGGCCTTGTCGTAGGCGTGGCGGGCTTCGTCGGCCGTCAGGTACAGCTCGCGCCGCAGCTGCGAGCGGGCGCCGACGCGGCCGGATTCACGCAGCAGTTCCCAGCCGCCGAACAGGTCCGGGACCAGGGTCAGGCGCAGGAAGCGCGGTGCCTGGGCACCGTCGGCGGATTGTTGCAGGTGGACGTGCATGGCAGCGATTGTAGCGGGGGCGAGGTGAGCCCTGCCGCAACGCTGATCCGGTAGTGCCGGCCGCTGGCCGGCAACCCCATGAAACCTCCCCGGCAGCGCCGCGCCATGCCCGGCGAACGCGGAAGCGGTCAGCCTGCGCCCAGCACCTTCAGTACCGCCGCTTCATCCACGTCCGGTACCACTTCGGCGCGGCCCATGCCACGCCACAGCACCAGGCGCAGGCGGCCGGCCACGTTCTTCTTGTCCAGGCGCATGCGGCCGAGCAGGGCCTGCGGGTCCAGCCCGGCGGGGATTGCCACCGGCAGGCCAAGCTGTTCCAGCAGCGCCTGCAGGCGCACCCGGTCGGTGTCCTCGGCCAGACCCAGGTGGGTGGAGAGGCGGGCCGCCAGCACCATGCCCACCGCGACGGCTTCACCGTGGTTCAGTGCATCGCGCCCCGGCGCGGAGTAGCCCTGTTCGGTTTCGATGGCGTGGCCGAAGGTATGGCCAAGATTGAGCAGGGCGCGTTCGCCCTTCTCGAAGGGATCGCGCTCGACGATGGCGGCCTTGTGCCGGCAGCTGCGGGCGATGGCCTCGGCGATGACCGCATCCTCGCCGGCCGCCAGTGCCTCGGCATGCTGCTGCAGCCACTCGAAGAACACCGCATCGCCCAGTGCGCCGTACTTGACCACTTCGGCCAGGCCGGCGCGCAGCTCGCGCGGCGGCAGGGTAGCCAGCACGCGGGTATCGGCGATCACCGCACGCGGTGGGTGGAACGCACCGACCAGGTTCTTGCCGGCCGGGATATCCACGGCGGTCTTGCCGCCCACCGAGGAGTCGACCATCGCCAGCAGCGTTGTCGGCAGCTGCACGCAGTCGATGCCGCGCATCCAGCAGGCTGCGGCAAAGCCGGCGAGATCGCCGACCACACCACCACCGAGGGCGAACACGCAGGCATCGCGGGTCGCGCCGAGCGCGGCCAGCGCCTCGATGACCGAGCCGAACTCGGCCAGGGTCTTGGAGGCTTCGCCGGCGGCCAGCACATGCTCACCCAGGATCAGGTCCGGGCGTGCGGCCAGCAGGGCCTGCTTGGTGGCATCCAGATAGCGCGGCGCAACCTCGCTGTCGCTGACCAGCAGGACATGGCGGCCACGCACATGGCTGGCCAGTGCGGCGCCGTCGGCCTGGGCGCCGGCACCGATGGTGATGGAATAGGGACGGTCGCCGCCAACGGCGACCTGCAGCAGGGCAGGGGAGGTCATGCAGTGGGGTCCTGTCGCTGCCAGTGCGTGGCCAGCCTGACGACAAGCTGGGCAGTAGCATCGGCGGCGGTAAACGGGTCGGTATCAAGAGTGACATCGGCGAGGTCGCGATACAGCGGGTCGCGATGCGCGGCCAGATCATGCAGCACCTGTTCGCGGTCCGGCCGCTGCAGCAGTGGCCGGGCCTTGTCGCGTGACAGGCGCTCCAGCTGGGCTGCGACGCTGACCCGCAGGTAGACGACAAAGCCTCGCTTGGCGATCAGGGCGCGATTGTCCGGGTCAAGCACGGCACCGCCGCCGGTGGACACCAGCTGGCCACGGCCGGCCAGCACCTGCGCCAGCGCCTGGCGCTCATGGGCACGGAAGCCGGCTTCGCCGGAATGCTCGAAGATCGTGGGAATGCTGGCCCCGGTCGCATCGACGATGGCTTGGTCGACGTCGACGAAGTCCAGCGTGAAGCGCTCGGCGAGGCGGCGGCCGATGCAGGTTTTACCGGCACCCATCGGGCCGATCAGGATCAGGTTCGGAGCGGGATTCATGCCCTCTGATGCTAACACCTCCGTGCCTTGGCCTTTACGTTCTTCACGTCAGGGTGGAGGTTCCTGCGGGGTATCCCGCGCCTGATGGAGTGCCTGCCATGTCGGTTGCCAAGGTCATCGAAATCAATGCGTCCTCGCCCAAGAGCGTGGAGGACGCAGTGCGCAGCGGTTTGAAGAAGGTGTCCGGGACGGTCAAGGGCATCCAGGGCGCCTGGATCAACGAGACCAAGGTGGTCACCGACGGCAACGGTGAGATCACCGAATGGCGGGTGAACCTGCGGGTCACCTTCCTGGTGGAGTGAGGCTGCTCAGCGCAGCCCTTGCACCTGGCGCTGGGCATCCAGCGCCACCACCCGGTCGGCAATGGCCGGCAGCGCACGCAACGCCTGCCGGCTGACCCGCTCGTAGTACTGCACGAAGCGCTCCAGCTGGGGGCGGTTCATGCCGTGCCGCCCCGGCTGGGCCGCCTGCAGGTTCTGCTCCTGCTGCCAGCGCCAACGCGGCACCACCGAAAAATCAGGGGGTTGCAGGAACCACAAGCGGTCGCAACGCTGCCACAGCGCCGGATACTCGCGGGCCAGCGCCTGGTTGCACCAGCGCCGCCACCGGCCATCGGCATCGGCCTCGCGCTCCAGGGCGTTGAGCGGGACATCCAGTTCGGCATCGTCCTGCGCCGGGGTGCCCAGGAACCAGCCCTCGAACACCAGCAGGTCCAGCGGCGTTTGCAGCTGCGGCCACTGCGCTTCGGGCAGGCGCTCGTCGGCCAGCTTGTCGAAGCGGGGCAGGGCCAGGGGCTGTCGTGCGGCCACTGCGTCCAGTACCGCATGTGCCAGCGGCAGGTCGTGGGTGCCCGGTGGGCCGCGGGTGATCAACAGCGGATGCACCTGCCGGGCCAGGCGCTGGCGTTGTGCGCGGGTCAGGTAGACATCGTCGATGGACAGCGTTGCGGCGTTCAGGCCACGCGCGTGGGCACGGGCAACCACCTGCGCGGCCAGCGTCGATTTGCCGCTCCCCTGCAGGCCGCTGATCGCCAATACTGGAACGGCTGTGCTGCTGCCCAGCGCGTCATCCAGCGCCTGCTCGACCACTGTTTCGGGGAATCCTTTCACCTGGGGCATGTACGCAGCGGCGACCATGCCGCCACAATAGCCCAAACCGTGTGAGAAGAATGCTGTCATGAGCGACCTGTACGCCGAAGCCCTGTCGACCTTTGCCGCCCTTTTCGAAGAAGCGAAACAGAGCCGCGAAGTCGAGCCCAATGCGATGACCGTGGCGACCGCCGATGTGCAGGGTCGGCCATCGGCGCGCACCGTGCTGTTGAAGGCGTTCGATGAGCGCGGCTTCGTGTTCTACACCCACCTGGACAGCCACAAGGGCAACGAGCTGCAGGCCAATCCGCAGGCGGCGCTGCTGTTCCTGTGGCGCAGCCTGCGCGAGGCCGGCATCCAGGTGCGCATCGAGGGACGCGTGGAGCAGGTGGCCGATGGCGAGGCCGACGCCTATTTCGCCAGCCGTCCGCGCATGAGCCAGATCGGCGCGTGGGCGTCGCTGCAGTCGAAGACGTTGAACTCGCGCGAGGAGTTCGACGCGCGTGTGGCCGAGGTCGAGGCGCGCTTCGAGGGCAAGGACGTGCCACGCCCGGACGGCTGGAGTGGACTGCGGGTGGTGCCTGACCGCATCGAGTTCTGGTACGGCGCGCAGTTCCGCCTGCACGAGCGCTGGTGCTATGAAGCCGGTGCCGAAGGGCGCTGGAGCAAGCGGCTGTTGTACCCGTAAGGCACCGCGATGCAACGCGTGCCGCTGTATCGCGTGGTGGTGTTCGTGCCGGTGCCTGCGCTGGAGGCGGTGAAACAGGGCATCCTCGCAGTGGACGCGCTGCTGGCCGGCGATTACGAGCACGGCATGTGGTGGTCCGCGCCGGGGTTTGAACAGTTCCGGCCACGCGTGGGTGCGATCCCCGCGCAGGGCGAGGTGGGGCAGACCGAGGTGGTCGACAGTGTGCGGCTGGAGTTCTGCCTGCCGCGCGATCCGGCACGTCTGCGCCGTGTGTTCGAGCAGGGCATCGTGGCGCATCATCCCTGGCAAATGCCGGTGGTGCAGGTGGAAGAGATCGAGCTGCTGTTGGCCGGGTAGATCCACGCCATGCGTGGATGGGGTACTTGGAGAAGGCGGTGCGATCCGAAGTTCGCACCCACCAGGCATCGGTCTGTTCGCTCCTGCCTTGCATCGGTTCTGCACCAACCAGACGGCAGGACGTTACAGCCCCACCGCGCGCAGCCATCGCCACAGCGTGGTGCGTGACACCCCCAGCGCCTGCGCCATGCCTTCGCGGTCATTGCGGTGTTCCTGCAGCAGCGCTTCCAGCTGCGCACGTGGTGGGCGTTTGCCGTTGCTTTCCACCGGCAGTGTGGTGGCGCCTTCGTTCACCAGCTCCGGCGCCAGCTGCAGCAGGCGCGCTGCATCGATCAGGCCGTCGCCGGGCTGCCAGTGGATACGCAGGCGATCAACCAGATTGCGCAGTTCACGCACATTTCCCGGCCAATCGGCAGCGCCAAGTGCTGCGAGCGCTTCTTCGTCCAGCGGTGCATCAATGCCGCGCAGCTGACGGAAGAAATGCTGCGCAAGCAGCGGGATGTCATCGCGCCGCGCACGCAGCGGTGGCAGTGCGATGCGCAGCGCGGCCAGCCGGTAATACAGGTCGCGGCGGAAGCTGCCAGCCGCCGCGCGCTGCTCAAGCGATTGCAGGGTGGCGGCGACCACGCGCAGGTCGACCGGGGTCGGTTCGGTGGCGCCCACGCGCAGCACTTCGCGTTCTTCCAGCACCCGCAGCAGGCGGGTCTGCAATGGCAGCGGCAGTTCGCCGATCTCGTCCAGGAACAACGTACCGCCATCGGCCGCCTCGACCAGGCCGACGCGCCCCCCGCGACGCGCACCGGTGAAGGCGCCGTCGCTGTAGCCGAACAGTTCCGCTTCCAGCAGTGATTCGCTGATCGCACCGCAGTTCAGCGCAACGAAGCGACCGCGACGACCGCTGGCGGCGTGCAGCTGGCGTGCAACCAGTTCCTTGCCGGTGCCGGTCTCGCCGGTAACCAGTACGGTGCTGTCGTGCGGGGCGTACAGCGCGATCTGTGCGCGCACGTCGGCCATCGCATTGCTGTCGCCGAGCAGGGCATGCGCATCGTTGCGTGCGGCGGTGCGGCGGCGCGGAGCAGGCCGGCTGCCGCCGGAGCGGGCCATGGCCTGGGTCAGCTCCAGCGCATGCTCGAACGCCTGCCGCACCGAATCAGCCGAGTACAGCAGCACGCCGGGCAGTCCGGCCTGTTCGGCATGGTCGATGGCCATGCCGGTGCCGACGATCACTTCGATACCGTTGGCGCGCAGGTCGGCGATGCAGTCGCGGGCATCTTCGCGGGTGACGAAGCGGCGGTGCTCGATGTCCAGGCCGAAGCTCTGCTGGAAGCTGCTGAACACCGGCACGTCGCTGGCATGGGTGACCAGGCCGATGCGTGGGGCGATGCGGCGGGCGCGCGCCAGCGCTTCCATCAGGTCGAAGCCATTGGCGTGGATCGGTACCAGCGGCAGGTCCAGGCGACCGCGCAACCAGGCCGCGTTTGAGCCGCCGGCAATCACCACGTCGCAGTGCTCGCGGCGCAGGCGCTGGCCGATCACTTCCACGGCCTCCTCGAAGCCCAGGTTGATCTGCTCGATGCGCGCGCGGCGGTCGAATTCGGGAATGACATCGCCCAGCAGGCCGGTCAGGCGCGAGACGCTGACCGTCCAGATCACCGGGCGGCCGGGGTCGGCATCGGCGTGGCGCAGGGGCGAGCGGGGCAGGTACATGGTGCAGGGATCGGGAATGATGATGTTTCATGATACATCTGTTTCAATGTTTCATATGTTTCACTGCGGTTGACCGGTCATCGCCGTGAAATCAATCGCTTGCAGGTTGGCATGGTGCTTGCGCTTACCTCCCTGTTCTTCAACCTGGATCGCCGCATGACCGTTTCGACCCTCTCTTCCGCCGGTGCCCGCTTCCGCGGGGCGTTGGCTGCCGAATCGCCGCTGCAGGTGATCGGCGCGATCAACGCCAACCATGCGCTGCTTGCCAAGCGCGCGGGTTTTCGTGCCATCTACCTGTCCGGCGGTGGCGTGGCCGCCGGCTCGCTGGGCCTGCCGGACCTCGGCATCAACACCCTGGAAGACGTGCTGGTGGACGTGCGCCGCATCACCGACGTCTGCGACCTGCCGCTGATGGTCGACATCGACACCGGCTTTGGCCCGAGCGCGTTCAACATCGCGCGCACGGTGAAGTCGCTGATCAAGGCCGGCGCGGCCGCCTGCCATATCGAAGACCAGGTCGGCGCCAAGCGCTGCGGTCATCGCCCGGGCAAGGAAATCGTCTCGCAGGGCGAAATGGTCGACCGCGTGAAGGCCGCCGCCGATGCCAAGACCGATCCGGATTTCTTCCTGATCGCGCGCACCGACGCCATCCAGGTGGACGGCGTGGACAAGGCCATCGAACGTGCCATCGCCTGCGTCGACGCCGGTGCCGACGGCATCTTTGCCGAGGCCGCCTATGACCTGGATACCTACCGTCGCTTCGTTGATGCGGTGAAGGTGCCGGTGCTGGCCAACATCACTGAATTCGGCGCGACCCCGCTGTTCAGCCGCGACGAGCTGGCCTCGGCCGGCGTGGCCATCCAGCTGTTCCCGCTGTCGGCGTTCCGCGCCGCCAACAAGGCCGCCGAGAACGTCTACCAGACGGTCCGCCGCGAAGGCCACCAGCGCAACCTGATCGACAGCATGCAGACCCGCGAGGAGCTGTATGACCGTATCGGCTACCACGCCTTCGAGCAGCAGCTCGATGCGCTGTTCGCCGCCAAGAAATAAGCAGTACCCTGCACCATCAAGTTTCGGAGGGAAACATGAACGATACGACCGCAACCCCGACCTTCAAGCCGAAGAAGTCCGTCGCCCTGTCCGGCACCGCTGCCGGCAACACCGCGCTGTGCAGCGTCGGCCGTAGTGGCAACGACCTGCACTACCGTGGCTACGACATCCTGGACCTGGCCAACACCAGCGAGTTCGAGGAAATCGCCTACCTGCTGGTGCATGGCAAGCTGCCGACCCGCGCCGAGCTGGTTTCGTACAAGGCCAAGCTGAAGTCGCTGCGTGGCATTCCGGCCGCGGTGAAGGCCGCGCTGGAAGAACTGCCGCCGTCGGCGCAACCGATGGATGTGATGCGCACCGGCGTGTCCGTGCTCGGCTGCGTGGCGCCGGAGAAGGACGACCACAACCATCCGGGCGCGCGCGATATCGCCGACAAGCTGATGGCCTGCCTCGGTTCGATGCTGCTGTACTGGTACCACTGGAGCCACAACGGCCGTGCGATCGACGTGGAAACCGACGATGACTCCATCGGTGGCCACTTCCTGCACCTGCTGCATGGCGAGAAGCCGCAGGATTCGTGGGTGAAGGCGATGCACACCTCGCTGATCCTGTACGCCGAGCACGAGTTCAACGCCTCGACCTTCGCCTGCCGCGTCATCGCCGGCACCGGCAGCGACATGTACAGCGCGATCTGCGGTGGCATCGGCGCGCTGCGCGGCCCCAAGCACGGCGGCGCCAACGAAGTGGCGTTCGAAGTGCAGAAGCGCTATGACAATCCGGACGAAGCCGAGGAAGACATCAAGGCCCGGGTGGAGCGCAAGGAAGTGGTGATCGGTTTCGGTCACCCGGTCTACACCGTGTCCGATCCGCGCAACAAGGTGATCAAGGACGTCGCCCGCGAACTGTCCGAAGAGCAGTCGAGCATGAAGATGTACGACATCGCCGAGCGCCTGGAAACGGTGATGTGGGACATCAAGAAGATGTTCCCGAACCTGGACTGGTTCAGCGCCGTCAGCTACCACATGATGGGCGTGCCGACCGCGATGTTCACCCCCCTGTTCGTGATCGCCCGCACCGCCGGCTGGAGCGCGCACATCGTCGAACAGCGTATCGACGGCAAGATCATCCGCCCGAGCGCCAACTACATCGGCCCGGAAGATCGCGACTTCGTGGCCATCGACAAGCGTTCCTGATCATCGCCACTGTTGCACTGCTGCATGCATCCGGCCGGCCCCGTGCCGGCCGGATGCCGTCACCGCCGTATTGCCGGCACCCGGCCCGCCACGAGCATTCCGCCAGCCCATGAATACCGATTACCGCAAGACCCTCCCCGGCGCCTCGCTGGACTATTTCGATGCGCGCGCCGCCGTCGACGCGATCCAGCCCGGTGCCTACGCCACGCTGCCGTACGTATCGCGCGTGCTGGCCGAGAACCTGGTGCGTCGCTGCGACCCGGCCACGCTGACCGATTCGCTGAAGCAGCTGATCGAGCGCCGTCGCGACCTGGACTTCCCGTGGTTCCCGGCGCGCGTGGTGTGCCATGACATCCTCGGCCAGACCGCGCTGGTGGATCTGGCGGGCCTGCGCGATGCGATCGCCGACAAGGGCGGTGATCCGGCCAAGGTCAACCCGGTGGTGCCGGTGCAGCTGATCGTCGATCACTCGCTGGCGGTGGAATGCGGTGGTTTCGATCCGCAGGCGTTCGAGAAGAACCGCGCCATCGAGGACCGCCGCAACGAGGACCGCTTCCACTTCATCGACTGGACCAAGCTGGCCTTCGAGAACGTGGACGTGATTCCGCCGGGCAACGGCATCATGCATCAGATCAATCTGGAGAAGATGTCGCCGGTGATCTACGTGCAGGACGGCGTCGCCTTCCCCGATACCTGCGTGGGCACCGACAGCCACACCCCGCATGTGGATGCGCTGGGCGTGATCGCCATCGGCGTGGGCGGCCTGGAAGCGGAGAACGTGATGCTGGGCCGTGCGTCGTGGATGCGCCTGCCGGACATCATCGGTGTCGAGCTGACCGGTCGGCCGCAGCCGGATATCACTGCCACCGACGTGGTGCTGGCCCTGACCGAATTCCTGCGCAAGGAGCGCGTGGTCGGCGCCTGGCTTGAATTCTTCGGCGAAGGTGCCGCTGCACTCACCATCGGTGATCGCGCCACCATCTCCAACATGTGCCCCGAATACGGCGCAACCGCCGCGATGTTCTACATCGACGGCCAGACCATCGACTACCTGCGCCTGACCGGTCGCGAGGAAAAGCAGGTCGCACTGGTTGAAAACTACGCGCGCAGCACCGGCCTGTGGGCCGATGACCTGGCCACTGCGGAATACGAGCGCGTGCTGCACTTCGATCTGTCGACGGTGGTGCGCAACATGGCCGGCCCGAGCAATCCGCATCGCCGCCTGCCGGTATCGGAACTGGTCGAGCGCGGCATCGCCGATGCCGCCAAGCTGGAAGCCGGCAAGGCCGAGCAGGCACAGGGCCTGATGCCCGATGGCGCGGTGATCATCGCTGCCATCACCAGCTGCACCAATACCTCCAACCCGCGCAACGTGATCGCCGCCGGCCTGCTGGCACGCAAGGCCAACGAGCGCGGCCTGCTGCGCAAGCCTTGGGTGAAGTCGTCGCTGGCACCCGGTTCCAAGGCAGTGCAGTTGTACCTGGAAGAAGCGGGCCTGCTGCCGGACCTGGAGAAGCTGGGCTTCGGCATCGTCGCCTTCGCCTGCACCACCTGCAATGGCATGAGCGGCGCGCTGGATCCGAAGATCCAGCAGGAAATCATCGACCGTGACCTGTACGCCACGGCGGTACTGTCGGGCAACCGCAACTTCGACGGCCGCATCCATCCATATGCGAAGCAGGCGTTCCTGGCCTCGCCGCCGCTGGTGATCGCCTACGCCATCGCCGGCACCATCCGCTTTGACATCGAGAAGGATGTGCTGGGTGTGGACACCGACGGCAACGAAGTGCGCCTGAAGGACATCTGGCCGAGTGACGCCGAGATCGATGCGGTGGTGAAGGCGGCGGTGAAGCCGGAGCAGTTCCGCAGCGTCTACAACCCGATGTTCAACGTACGCGTCGAACACGGCGCAGCGGTGAGCCCGCTGTACGACTGGCGCCCGCAGAGCACCTACATCCGTCGTCCGCCGTACTGGGAAGGTGCACTGGCCGGTGAGCGCTCGCTGGCCGGCATGCGTGCGCTGGCGGTGTTGCCCGACAACATCACCACCGACCACCTGTCGCCGTCCAACGCGATCCTGGCCTCGAGTGCGGCTGGCGAATACCTGGCGAAGATGGGCCTGCCGGAAGAGGACTTCAATTCCTACGCCACCCACCGCGGTGACCATCTGACCGCGCAGCGTGCCACCTTCGCCAACCCGAAGCTGTTCAACGAGATGGTGCGCAATGAAGACGGCAGCGTGAAACAGGGTTCGCTGGCGCGCGTCGAGCCGGAGGGCAAGGTGATGCGCATGTGGGAAGCGATCGAGACCTACATGGAGCGCAAGCAGCCGCTGATCATCATCGCCGGTGCCGACTACGGGCAGGGCTCTTCGCGTGACTGGGCCGCCAAGGGCGTGCGCCTGGCCGGCGTGGAGGCCATCGTTGCCGAAGGCTTCGAGCGCATCCACCGCACCAACCTGATCGGCATGGGCGTGCTGCCGCTGGAGTTCAAGCCGGGCACCACCCGCCTGACGCTGGGCATCGATGGCACCGAAACCTTCGACGTCATCGGTGAACGTACGCCGCGCGCCGAGTTGCGCGTGGTCATCCACCGCCGCGACGGCCAGGACGTGATCGTGCCGGTCACCTGCCGCCTGGACAGTGACGAGGAAGTGGCGATCTACGAGGCCGGTGGCGTGCTGCAGCGCTTCGCCCAGGACTTCCTGGAAGGCGCCAAGGTGGCGTGATGCCGGGCTGAATGCCTGCCCCCGGAGGTGGGGGGGCAGGCTTGTCCGACATCAGGGCAGGGCGCACACTGACTTGGCAAAAACTGCCAATGGAGAGTCTCATGGCCACCATGAACATTTCGCTGACCGATCCGCTCAAGCAGTTCGTGGACGAGGAAGTGCGCGAAGGCGGTTACTCCAGTACGTCGGATTACGTGCGCGACCTGATCCGGCAACGCCAGCGGAGCAAGGCCGAGGAGTTGCTCAAGAAGCTGATCGCCGAGGGGCTGGCATCCGGCCCTTCTGCGCCTCTGCCGCCCGATCACTTCGACAAGCTGCGTGAGCGTGCACGGAACCGCAAGTGAAACCCTCGCACTGGTCCCCTGCAGCGGTTCGAGATCTTGACCAGGCTGCAAGCTGGTATGGAGATCAAGGCGGAGAAGCATTGGAGATCGGCTTCGTCGATGCGGTGGAATCCGTGGTGAAGCTGATCGAAGCGCATCCCGGTGCAGGTTCCGCACTGCATGCGGATCTGCTGCCGACCCTCTCAGCGCCGTTGCGCTTTCATCCGGTTCGTCGCTTCGACGGCTATCTGGTCTATTACGTGGAGTTGCCTGCGCACGTTTTCATCGTGCGCATCTGGAATGCCCCCTGGGGGCTGGAAGCGCTGCTGGAGGACGGTTCGTGATCGTTGTGCGTTGCACTGCCAAAGTACTTTCCGCCTTTCGTTGTCCGCGTCGCCCGGAGGAACCGCCAGCCGGCAGGAATCCGTTGGGCGAGTGGTACGCCGACATCGAGTGGTGGCGCTCAATGCCAGTCATCATCATGCTGAACGCGGAAACAGGTGTGACACTTGTCCTGCCTGGCAATGTGAGGAACTTCAGGGAGCTGGAGGAAAT
Source organism: Stenotrophomonas sp. SI-NJAU-1 (assembly GCF_020883215.1). Classification (NCBI taxonomy): domain Bacteria; kingdom Pseudomonadati; phylum Pseudomonadota; class Gammaproteobacteria; order Lysobacterales; family Lysobacteraceae; genus Stenotrophomonas; species Stenotrophomonas sp. SI-NJAU-1. The sequence goes on along the minus strand of NZ_CP086598.1, from coordinate 3,264,907 downwards.
CGCTGAATTCCAGTTTCTGGCACTGTGCAAGGTATGTGGCATTGAATCCCCGCTGGCGCAGGAAGAAGCCCGTCATCTGAAGAAGGGATTCATGTGCGCCACCACCCGCAGCCGAAGTCTGGTGGGCTCATTGCAGCAGCGGAAGTTCGAGCTGCTGCTAGGGCTGGAAGATGCGGATTGCACGATTTTTGAAATGGCGCAGAGCTTCTGGACCGGCCTCTTTCTTCCGCCGGGTGGCGCAAAGGGGTTGCACTATCGCAGGCCCATCGAGCTGCTTTCCAGTCGCTTTGCGGAGATTTCCGCCACAAATGATTCATCGCTTCCAGGAAATTGATCAATGACCTTCCTCCCGCAACTCCGTATTCCCGCCACCTACATGCGCGGCGGCACCAGCAAGGGCGTGTTCTTCCGCCTGCAGGACCTGCCTGAAGCCGCACAGGTGCCCGGTTCGGCACGCGATGCACTGCTGATGCGCGTGATCGGTTCGCCCGATCCGTATGGCAAGCAGACCGACGGCATGGGTGGGGCCACCTCCAGCACCAGCAAGTGCGTAATCATCTCCACCGCCTCGGTGCCGGATCACGACGTGGACTACCTGTATGGCCAGGTGTCGATCGATACCGCATTCGTGGACTGGAGCGGCAACTGCGGCAACCTCAGCACCGCCGTTGGTTCGTTCGCGATCGCCAACGGCCTGATCGATCCGGCCCGCGTGCCGCGCGATGGCCTGTGCACCGTGCGCATCTGGCAGGCCAACATCGGCAAGACCATCATCGCCCATGTGCCGATGCGCGATGGGCAGGTGCAGGAGATCGGCGATTTCGAGCTGGATGGCGTGACCTTCCCGGCTGCCGAGATCCAGCTGGAATTCCTCGATCCGTCCGACGATGGTGACGCCGGTGCGATGTTCCCCACCGGCAATCTGGTCGATACGCTGGACGTCCCGGGCGAGGGTAGTTTCGAAGTGACGATGATCACCGCCGGCATCCCGACCATCTTCCTCAACGCCGCCGACCTCGGTTACACCGGCACCGAACTGCAGCCGGCGATCAATGAAGACAAAGCGGCGCTGGAGCGTTTCGAGAAGATCCGTGCCTACGGCGCGCTGCGCATGGGCTTGATCCAGAAACTGGAAGACGCAGCGACCCGCCAGCACACGCCGAAGGTAGCCTTCGTCGCCCCCGCGCAGGATTACGTGTCGTCCAGCGGCAAGGCGATCCCGGCCGCGGACATCGATCTGCATGCCCGCGCGCTGTCGATGGGCAAGCTGCACCACGCGATGATGGGCACCGCTGCAGTAGCGATCGGTACCGCCGCGGCGATCCCCGGCACGCTGGTCAATCGTGCTGCTGGCGGCGGCGAGCGCGAGGCCGTGACCTTCGGGCATCCGTCGGGCACGTTGCGCGTGGGTGCGCAGGCCGCACTCGTTGACGGCCAGTGGACGGTGTCCAAGGCCATCATGAGCCGCAGCGCCCGCGTGCTGATGGAAGGCAAGGTGCGGGTGCCGGCCGAATAGTGCTCTGGTAGATGCCGACCTTGGTTGGCATGCAAGCGCCAACCAAGGTTGGCGACTACCGGGACGCGCGGCCTGACCTGCTTTCCGGCGAGGAGATCGATAATGTCCGACAGCCACACCCCATCCAACACCCGTGCAGCCTGGGATGCGCTGCTGGTGGACATCGTCGACTACGTGCGTGACACGCGCATCGACTCGCCGCTGGCGTTCCAGACCGCGCATCACTGCCTGCTCGACACGCTTGGCTGCGGGTTGGAGGCGCTGTCCTTCCCCGCCTGCAGCAAGCTGCTGGGCCCGCTGGTGCCGGGTATCAGCGTGGCCAATGGCGCGCGCGTTCCCGGCACCAACTTCGTGCTCGATCCGGTGCAGGCGGCTTTCAACATCGGCGCGATGGTGCGCTGGCTGGATTTCAACGACACCTGGCTGGCCGCAGAGTGGGGCCACCCCTCGGACAACCTCGGTGGCATCCTCGCCGTGGCCGACTGGCTTGGCCGCAACGCGGCCGCGTTGAGACGCCCGCCGCCGACCGTGCATGACGTGCTGCTGGCGATGATCAAGGCGCACGAGATCCAGGGCGTGCTGGCGTTACGCAACTCTTTCAACCGGGTCGGCCTGGATCACGTGCTGCTGGTCAAGGTGGCCACCACCGCCGTCGTCGCGCAGATGCTGGGCCTGGACCGCGAGCGGATGCTCAATGCGGTGTCGCTGGCCTGGGTGGATGGACAGGCGCTGCGCACCTACCGGCATGCGCCCAATACCGGTTCGCGCAAAAGCTGGGCGGCCGGTGATGCGACCAGCCGTGGCGTACGCCTGGCGCTGATGGCCGCCACCGGCGAGATGGGCTACCCCAGCGTGCTCAGTGCACCGACCTGGGGCTTCGAAGCGGTATCGATGCATGGCCAGGCGCTGACCCTCGGCCGCCCCTTCGGCAGCTACGTGATGGAGAACGTGCTGTTCAAGATCAGTTTCCCGGCCGAATTCCACGGGCAGACGGCGGTGGAGGCGGCGATCATCCTGCACCAGCAGCTGCGCGCGCAGGGGCGAACGGCCGAGGACATCGAACACATCGCGATCCGTACCCAGGAAGCCTGCATCCGCATCATCGACAAGCAGGGGCCGCTGCACAACCCGGCTGACCGCGATCACTGCGTACAGTACATGGTGGCCATCGCGCTGCTGCATGGGCGGCTGGTGGCCGAGGATTACGAGGACGACATGGCGGCCGATCCGCGCATCGACGCGCTGCGCGCGAAGATGACCTGCCATGAAGACCCGCAGCTCAGCGCCGACTACCTGGACCCGGACAAGCGCAGCATCGCCAACGGGCTGACGGTGCGCTTCAACGACGGCAGCGCGCTGCCGGAGGTGCTGGTGGAGTACCCGCTGGGCCACGCACGCCGGCGCGCAGAGGGTATCCCGCTGCTGATGGACAAGTTCCGTCGGCACCTGGCGCATCGCTTCCCCACCGCACAGCAGCAGCGCATCCTGGCCGCCTCGCTGGATCCGGTGGCGCTGGCGGCGATGCCGGTGACCGACTACGTGGACCTGTACCTGCCGGGGTAGGGGCGCTTTGGTAGGTGCCAACCCTGGTTGGCATGGGCCCAACGCCAACCGGGGGCGGCGGCTACCCCGCCGGGCATGGCCCGGCGCTACCGTTCCGATGCATTCCTGCCGAATCCGCGTCAACGCCTTGACGCGACGCGCCTATAATGGCCACCTCGATCAAGGAGTGACGACATGAGCGGTCCGGCACGGCGGATGCGGTGGGGATGGACGGCAGCATTGCTGGCAGGAGGCCTGTTGCTGGGCCTGGCCGGTTGCCGCAACGACAGCGGGCAGCTGCCAAAGGCCAGCGGCGAAGCCATCGCCACCAAGGCCGAGCAGGTGAAGGAGTTCACCCTGCTGCGCGCCTACCCGGACCAGAAGAGTGAAGGCCTGTCGCTGGCGCTGGAGTTCTCGCGCCCGCTGGTCGGCACCCAGGACTTCGACAAGCTGGTGCGCTTCGAAGAGAAGGTCGGCAACGATGACAGCAGCTGGACCCTGTCCGATGACGGCCTGACCCTGCGCTATCCCTTCGTCGAAGCCGGCAAGGAATTCAGCCTGGTGGTCTCGCCGGACCTGCTGGCCGCTGATGGCAGCCGCTTGGGCAAGGAACTGAAGCAGAAGGTCTTCAGCGGCGAGCTGAAGCCGGTGGCCGGTTTCGCCTCGCAGGGCAGCGTGCTGCCGGCCAAGGACAGCCGCGGCCTGCCGGTGGTGTCGGTGAATGTGCCGGAGGTCGATGTCGAGTTCCTGCGCGTGCGCGAAAAGGATCTGCCGACCTTCTTCAGCCAGTACCAGCGCGGTGGTCGCCGTGGCAGCTGGGAACTGAGCAGCGACTACGAGCGCAGCCCGATCAACAAGCTGGCCGAACCGGTCTACGTCAACCGCTTCATCCTGGGCGGCAAGCAGAACGAGCGGGTGCTGACCTACCTGCCGACCCAGGACATCAAGGAACTGCAGGAGCCGGGGCTGTATTTCGCCCTGCTCAAGCGCACCGGTGACTATGAGGGCGAGTTCGATACCGCGTTCTTCTCGGTCAGCGACATCGGCCTGCACACCCGCGCGTACAAGGACAAGCTGTTCGTCCATACCGCCGCGCTGAAGGACGGTGCGTCGCTGAAGGGCATCGACCTGCGCGTGCTCGATGCCAAGGGCGAAGTGGTGCTGAAGGGCAGTACCGACAGCAATGGCAATGCGCTGCTGAACTACACCCTGGATGCCACCCACGTGCTGGTGGCAAGCAGCGGCAAGGACACCAGTTTCCTGCCCTTCAACCAGCCGGCGCTGGACCTGAGCGAGTTCGCCGTGGCCGGCCGTGACAACGCCTGGTTCGATGTCTATGCCTGGTCGGGCCGCGACCTGTACCGCCCGGGTGAGACGGTGCGCCTGTCGGCGCTGCTGCGCGACAACGACGGCAAGCCGATCAAGAGCCAGCCGGTGTTCCTGCGCCTGAAGCAGCCCGATGGCAAGACCTTCCGCGAAACCCGCGTGCAGCCGGGCGAACAGGGCTACATCAACTTCGAGCAGACCATTCCCGCCGAGGCGCCGACCGGGCGCTGGCAGGTGGAGTTCCGCACCGACCCGGCCAGCAAGGAAGCGATCCAGGGCATGACCCTGCGCATCGAAGAGTTCCTGCCCGAGCGCATGAAGCTGGACCTGGACAGCGCGCAGAAGACGCTGAAGCCGGGTGAAGACCTGCGTCTACAGGCCAACGGCGCCTATCTGTACGGTGCCCCGGCCGATGGCAACCGCTTCACCGCGCGCATGGCGGTGGCCGCCGAGCTGAAGCCGGTGGAGGGCCTGCCGGGCTACTTCTTCGGCGACCCGACCCTGCAGCTGCCGCGCGAAGCCAAGGATGTGATCGATACCACGCTGCCGGCCAATGGTCAGCTGCGCGAAGACGTGTCGTTGCCGGAAGAGGCGACCAAGGCGAAGGCGCCGATCGCGGTGGTGCTGTCCGGCAGCCTGTATGAAACCGGTGGCCGCACGGTCACCCGCACCCTGAAGCGGGTGGTATGGCCGGCCGCCGCACTGGTCGGCGTGCGCCCGTTGTTCAATCCGGACGACGGCGCTGATTCCAACGGCAACGCGCGGTTTGAACTGATGCGCGTGGATGCGGCCGGCAAGCCGCAGCCGGCCAAGGGCCTGAAGATCACCCTGGTGCGCGAGCTGCGCGACTACCACTGGACCTTCAACGACAACCGCTGGGACTACGATTTCACCCGCCGCTTCGAAAACAAGGAAACCCGTACCGTCGATGCCGGCGGCAGCGCGGTGGCCTTCGACTTCCCGGTGGAGTGGGGCGAGTACCGGGTGGACGTGTTCGATCCGTCCACCGGCCTGACCAGCCGTTATCCGTTCCGCGCCGGCTGGAGCTGGGGCGATGACAACCGTGGCCTCGATGCCCGCCCGGACAAGGTCAAGCTGGGCCTGGACAAGACCGGCTACAAGGCCGGCGATACCCTGGAAGTGACGGTGACCCCGCCGCATGCCGGCAAGGGCGTGCTGATGGTCGAGACCGACCGCATGCTGTACGTGCAGGACATCGACGCCAAGCCCGGTGCCACCCACAAGATCCCGGTCACCGCAGACTGGGAGCGCCACGACGTCTACATCACCGCGCTGGTGTTCCGCGGTGGCAGTGCGCCGAGCAAGATCACCCCGGCCCGCGCGGTGGGCGTGGTGCACGTGCCGATGGACCGCAAGGGCCGCACCGTGGCCGTCGGCCTGGCCGCGCCCAAGCAGATGCGACCGGAGCAGGACCTGCCAGTGACGGTCAGCGCACCGCAGCTGGCCGGCAAGGTCGCCCACGTCACTGTTTCGGCCGTGGACGTGGGCATTCTCAACATCACCCGCTTCCCGGTGCCCGATGCCGGCGCGCACTTCTTCGCCCAGCGCCGCCTCGGCATCGATGCCTATGACATCTACAGCCGGGTGATCGAGAGCTTCGACGGCGGCAGTGGCAAGCTGAAGTTCGGCGGCGACATGGCGCTGCAGGCGTTGCCGCAGGCCAAGCGGCCGACCGCGCGCGTGCAGACCGTGGACCTGTTCTCCGGCCCGGTGCAGCTCGATGCCAAAGGCATTGCCCGCATCCGCCTGAAAGTGCCGGATTTCAATGGCACCCTGCGGGTGTCGGCGCTGGTCTACAGCGATGACCAGTACGGCAAGCGCGATGTGGAAACCGTGGTGCGCGCACCGCTCCTGGCCGAGGCCAGCATGCCGCGCGTGCTCGCCCCGGGCGACCGCAGTACGGTGACGCTGGACGTGCAGAACTTCACCGGCAAGCCCGGTCAGTTCAACGTGCGCGTGGACAGCGAAGGCCCGCTCAGCCTGGGCGAAGGCACGCGCAGCGTGCAGCTCAATGCCGATGCTAAGACCACGTTGAGCTTCCCGTTGTCGGCGCGCGAGGGCCACAGCGTGGCCAAGGTGCGCGTGCGTGTGGATGGCAACGGCTTCAAGGCCGACCGCCGCTACGATCTGCCGGTACGCGCGGCGTGGCCGCAGGTACTGCGCTCGCAGGTGCGCACGCTCGATCCGCTGGCGGCGGTGAGCCTGGATGGCAGCCTGATGGACGGGCTGATGTCCGAATCGGTCAATGCTCGCCTGCTGGTCAGCCCGCTGCCGCCGATCCCGTTCGCCAGCGCGCTGCAGGGCGCGTTGAACTATCCGTACGGCTGTGCCGAACAGACCACCAGCAAGGGCTACGCCGCGCTGATCCTGGACCAGGCCACGTCGTCCATGCTCGGCGCTGACGGTCTGGACGCGAAGACCCGCCGCGAGCGCATGGAAGGTGCGTTCGGTCGCCTGGCGTCGATGCAGGTGGCCAACGGCAACTTCTCGATGTGGGGTGACGACGGCTATGTGAACCCGTGGCTGACGCCGTACATCGCCGAGTTCCTGCTCGATGCCAAGGACGGTGGCTTCGCGGTGCCGGACAACGTGCTGCAGAAGGCGCTGAACCGCCTGAGCGAAGACCTGCTGTCCGGTGGCAACCAGTTCTACGGCCAGGAAAAGCGCGAGAGCCTGAAGTTCGCCAACCAGGCGTACTCGGGTTACGTGCTGGCCCGCGTCAACCGCGCGCCGCTGGGTACCCTGCGCACGCTGTACGACAACGAACGCAGCAAGGCCGTGGGTGGCCTGTCGCTGGTGCACCTGGGCGTGGCGCTGTCGCTGCAGGGCGATGCCAAGCGCGGCCAGGCGGCCCTCGCGGCGGGCTTTGCCAAGTCCAGCAGCGAACGCCCGTCGTACTTCGGCGACTACGGCAGTGCCGTACGTGACGATGCGCTGATGATCGCGCTGACCCACGAGAACAAGCTGGCCAAGCCGGCATGGGATGCACGCGCGGTCGATCTTGGCCGTGGCCTGGATGCGCGCCGCAGCAGTGGCTGGATGTGGCTGAGCACGCAGGAACAGGTGGCCATCGCCCGCCTCGGCAAGGCACTGGCCGCCAACCAGCAGGCGCTGGTGGCCGGTGAGCTGGTGATCGGTGGCAACAGCGAGGCCATCGGCGAACGCAAGCTGTTTGGCCGCAACTTCGATGCGGGGCAGCTGGCTGCGGGCGTGCGCTTCACCCCGCAGGGACAGCCGCCGATGTTCGCCAGCATCGACGTGGCCGGCATTCCGCGCAGCGCGCCGGCACCGGACAACAGCGTGATCGGCGTGGAGCGAAGCTACTTCGGCACCGATGGCAAGCCGTGGTCGCCGCGTCCGCTGAAGGAAGGTGAAGCGCTGATCGTGCGGGTCACCATCACCGCCGACAGCGAGATGCCCGATGCGCTGCTGACCGACCTGCTGCCGGCAGGCCTGGAGATCGAGAACCTCAACCTGGGCGATGCCAAGCAGTGGGCCGATGTGGTGGTCGATGGCATCACCATCAGCGACCGCAGCGAAGCGGCCGATACCAAGCACGAAGAGTTCCGCGATGACCGCTACGTGGCGGCGCTGAAGCTCTCGCGTGGCAGCAAGGCCAACGTGTTCTACCTGGTGCGTGCGGTCACTCCGGGTACCTACACGGTGCCGCCGTCGCTGGTGGAGGACATGTACCGGCCGCAGCTGCGTGGCGTCGGCCGCAGCAACCCGACCACGCTGACGGTGGTACAGCCGTGACCGCGCGGACGGGCCGCGACGGCGCGGCCCGTCCCACTGGATGCCGTGGATGAAGGTGGAATCGCTGAAAACGCGGCTGCCGCGCCTGCGGCAGCGGCTGCAACCGCTGTGGCCGTGGCTGCGCTGGGGCATGGCGGCGTTGCTGGCGCTGCTGCTGGTGCTGGATTTCGCCTTCCCGCCGCCGTTGCCCCGGCAACGCGACACCAGCACGCTGGTCGTCGCCGCTGACGGCAGCCCGATGCGGGCGTTCGCCGATGCCGAGGGCGTGTGGCGCTATCCGGCGTCGGTCGACAGCGTGTCGCCGCTGTACCTGCAGGCGCTGCTGACCTACGAGGATCGCTGGTTCTGGCAGCACCCGGGCATCAATCCGCTGGCGATCCTGCGTGCCGGTGGGCAGCTGCTGCGGGGTGGCCGCATCGTCTCCGGAGGCTCGACCCTGACCATGCAGGTGGCGCGCATTCTCGATCCGCATACGCGCACGCCCTGGGGCAAGCTGAAGCAGATGCTGCGTGCGGTGCAGCTTGAGGTGCACCTGTCCAAGCGCGAGATCCTCGCGTTGTATCTGGAGCGCGCGCCCTACGGCGGCACCATCGAAGGCGTGGAGGCGGCCAGCTGGGCCTACCTGGGTAAGCCGGCCGCGCAGCTTTCGCATGCCGAGGCCGCGTTGCTGGCGGTACTGCCACAGGCACCCAGCCGTCTGCGCCCGGATCGTCATCCCGAAGCTGCGCAGAAGGCACGCGACAAGGTGCTGGCGCGCATGGCCGAGCTCGGCGCATGGACGCCGGAGGAAGTGGAAGATGCGCGCATCGAGAACGTGGTCGCACGCTCGCTGCGTCCACCGCTGCATGCGGCACTGCTGGCCCAGCGCCTGCACTCGGCGCATCCGGGGCAGGCGCGGATCCAGAGCAGCATCGACATCGGCCTGCAGCGCACCCTGGAAGAGCGCGTGGCCAGCTATTTCTCCACGCTGCCCGAGCGCACCTCCGCCGCACTGCTGGTGGTCGACAACCAGACCCTGCAGGCGCGTGCGTATGTCGGCACGCTGTCTTTCGGTGATCGGCAACGGCTGGGCCACGTGGACATGGTGCAGGCGTGGCGCTCGCCGGGCTCCACCCTGAAGCCGTTCCTGTATGCCATGGCACTCGATGATGGCCTGATCCATTCCGAGAGCCTGCTGGTGGATGCGCCGCAGAGCTTCGGCAGCTATCGGCCAGGCAACTTCGACATGGCCTTCAACGGCCCGGTCAGTGCTGCCAGTGCGCTGCGCCTGTCGCTGAACGTGCCGTCGGTCGACCTGCTGCAGCGGGTAGGTGCGGCACGCTTCGCCGCGCGCCTGTCGCACGCTGGCATCCAGTTGCGCTTCCCGCCGGGCAGTTCGCCCAATCTGTCGCTGATCCTCGGCGGCACCGGCGCGCGGCTGGAAGACCTGGTCGGTGCGTTCGCTGCGCTCAACCGCAACGGCATTGCCGGCCGCGTGCGCTACACCGATGACGAACCGATGATCGAGCGGCGGCTGGCTTCGCCCGGTGCCAGCTGGATCGTGCGCGAGATGCTGGAATCGAATCCGCGCCCGGGGTACGGCGTTGGCACGTTCGACGTTGGCGGGCGGCCGCGCGTGGCCTGGAAGACCGGAACCAGCTATGGCTACCGCGATGCGTGGGCGATCGGCAGTACCCGCCACTACACCGTGGGCGTGTGGGTGGGGCGCCCCGATGGCACGCCGTTGCCGGGGCAGTACGGCGCGGTCACCGCCTTGCCGTTGATGTTCGAGGTGGTCGACAGCCTGCCACGCCAACGCGGCGATGCGGCGGCCGCGCCGATGCCGGCCGGCGTGACCCAGGCAGACATCTGCTGGCCAACTGGAGAACTGGCCGAAGGGTTGCCAGCGGCACTCTGCCAGCGACGCCTGTCGGCCTATCTGCTGGACGGTGCGGCACCGCCGACGTTCCCCGAACGCGAGGCACGGCGATGGCAGCCTGGCCGCCAACGCTACCTGGCTGACGCGCGCACCGGACTGCGCGTATCAGCTGACTGCAGCGCGCCGCACGAGGAAGTCGCGCGGGAAATCGCGCGATGGCCGGCGCTGTTGTCACCCTGGCTGCCCAAGGCCACCCGCGATGCCTCACAGCTTCCCGCGCTGTCGCCGGACTGTCGCGATGATGGCCGCGAGGCCAGTGTGGCCCTGCATATCGATGGCCTCAACGAAGGCGCAACGCTGGCGCGTGCACCCAATGCCGAACATGGCGTACGCCTGCAGCTGCGCGCATTGGGCAGCGAACAGGCCGTGGACTGGCTGCTGGATGGTCGATGGATCGCGCAGACGCGCGGTGCGCAGCTGATGCAGCGCGAGTTCGCCGATCCGGGCGCGCATACGTTGACCGCGCTGGCTGCCGACGGCGCCTGGACGCAGGTACGGTTCAACGTGCTGCGGTAGCGCCGGGCCATGCCCGGCGGATGTCACGTGATCGGGCACCCACCCGCCGGGTACGGACAGGCGCTACCGGTCCACCATGACCCGGTAGGCGCCAACCTTGGTTGGCATGCGCAGACGCTGCCCACCAAGGTGGGCATCTACCAGGGCGTTAGCCGGGCATGGCCCGGCGCTACCGGTCCACCATGACCCGGTGGATGCCAACCTTGGCTGGCAAGCGCAGAAGTCGCCCACCAAGGTGGGCAACCACCAGGGCGTTCGCCGGGCATGGCCCGGCGCTACCGGTCCACCATGACCCGGTGGATGCCAACCTTGGCTGGCAAGCGCAGACGCTGCCCACCAAGGTGGGTATCTACCAGGGCATTCGCCGGGCATGGCCCGGCGCTACCGGTCCACCGTGACCCGGTAGGTGCCAACCTCGGTTGGCACGCGCAGAAGTCGCCCACCAAGGTGGGCATCTACCAGGGCGTTCGCTGGCATGGTCCGGCGCTACCGGTCCGCCATGCCCCGGTAGGTGCCAAGCTCGGTTGGCACGCGCAGAAGTCGCCCACCAAGGTGGGCAACCACCAGGGCGTTCGCCGGGCATTGCCCGGCGCTACGGGTCCACCATGACCCGGTAGATGCCAACCTTGGTTGGCACGCGCGGAAGCCGCCCACCAAGGTGGGTATCTATCAGGGCGTTAGCTGGCGCGGTGCGGCGCTACTCCCCGATCCAGCCATCCAGCAGGTCGGCGAACTCATCGGCGTGCTCCTCCTCCTGCGCCAGGATCTCCTCCAGGATGCGCTTGGTGGTGGTATCGCTGTCGCCGATGAAGTTGATCATCTCGCGGTAGCTGTCGATGGCGATGCGCTCGGCCACCAGATTTTCGCGGACCATGTCGCGCAGGTCGCTGCCTTCCTTGTATTCGGCGTGCGAGCGTGCGGTCAGCGTGTCCGGATTGAGGTCAGGCTCGCCGCCGAGCTGGACGATGCGTTCGGCCAGCTTGCCGGCGTGCGCCTGCTCCTGCTGTGCGTGTTCGAGGAACTCGCCCTTGACCGCATCGGCCAGCATGCCCTTGGCCATGAAGTAGTGCCGGTAGTAGCGCAGCACGCATACATATTCGGTGGCCAGCGCGTCGTTGAGCAGCTTGATCACCACCTTGCGGTCGGCGCTGTAGCTGTCGGTGATCGCTCCGTCTTCGATGTTCTTCCGTGCCCGCTCGCGCAGGGTCTGGCGATCACTGATGCCAGCGACCTTGGCGGAAGGGGAGGTGTTGCTGGCTTTGGCTGGCTTGTTGGACATGGCTGGCCGGTTTCCTCTGCAGTCAGGGTTTCAGGTGGGCAGGTGATCCAGTACGTAGTCGGCTGACGACACCTCGAACTGGCCGGGCTCCTCGATCCAGGCCGCGCGCACTGTGCCGTCCACCACGTACAGGGCAAAGCGACGCGAACGCGTGCCCATGCCGGATGAACTTGCATCCAGTTCCAGGCCAAGTGCACGGGTCAGTTCGGCATTGCCGTCGGACAACATCAGCAGACCGTCGGGTACGTGCTGGTCGGTGGCCCAGGCTTTCATCACGAACGGGTCGTTGACCGCCACGCAGTAGACATCGATGCCGCGATGGCGGAACGCCTCGAACTTTTCCACGTACCCGGGCAGGTGCCGGGCCGAGCAGGTGGGGGTGAACGCACCGGGCACGGCGAACAGCACCACCTTGCGCCCGTCGAACAGGGCGTGGGTATCGAGGGTCTCGATGCCTTCGCGGATGCGCTTGAGGGTGACTTCCGGAATACGGTCGCCGACATGGATGGTCATGGGAACTCCTTGCTGGGTCAGGGTAGGGGCCAGGAGGGGACGGACGCGTCAAGACATTGGAAAACCCATGTATACACCCCATCTCCGTTGTCCGCGGCGGGCGGTCAGCCACAGCATGGGGCCGGGCGATGGCAGGCGCATTGCGCTGGATCAGTCGGCCTCACCGTTGCCGCACGACCGGCGGCGTAGCATCGCCGGCGCGTAGAATGAACCCGGGGCGGCGCTCACCGGCGCGGCCGAAGCGAATCGAGGTAGCTGGATGGAATTCAAGGATTATTACGCCACCCTGGGGGTGGAACCGAGCGCGGGCGAGGCGGAAATCAAGACCGCCTATCGCCGGCTGGCACGCAAGTACCACCCGGACGTCAGCAAGGAGGCCGGGGCCGAGGACAAGTTCAAGGCCATCAACGAGGCCTACGAGGCGTTGCGTGATCCCGAGAAGCGCGCGGCCTACGACCAGTTGCGCGCGCAGGGCTATCGCCCGGGCGAGGAATTCAACGTGCCGCCGAACTACGGCGGTGGTGGTTTCAATTTCGAGGAAGTGTTCGGCGGCGGTGGCCCCAACGGTGGTTTCAGCGACTTCTTCGAGAGCCTGTTCGCGCGCCAGCGCGGCGGCCAGGGTGCAGGCCCGGGCCCGGGCTTCAGCAGCCATGGCCATGCGCCCAACCGCGATACCCGGGCCAAGTTGTCGGTACCGCTGGAGGCGGCCTACAACGGCGACAGCCTGCGCATTACCGTCAACGGCAAGCAGCTGGATGTGCGCGTGCCCAAGGGCATCCGCCCCGGGCAGGTGATCCGCCTGGCCGGGCAGGGCAACCACGGCGGCAACCTGCTGCTGGAAGTAGAGTACGCCGCCCATCCGCAGTTCGAGGTCGACGGCCGCAACATCCTGTACACGCTGCCGGTCACACCGTGGCAGGCCGCGTTGGGCACCAGCATCAGCGTGCCGACCCTGGGCGGCGCGGTGGAACTGAAGATTCCGGCCGATTCCGACGCAGGTCGCAAGCTGCGGCTGCGTGGGCGCGGCTTGCCGGGCAGTCCGGAGGGTGACCAGATCGTCGAGCTGGAGATTGTCGCCCCGGCGGCGACGGACGACGCGCAGAAGAAGGCCTATCGGAATCTGGCCAAGGCGTTTGGCGAAACGATCTGAAATTCGCTTCGGTGGGTGCGGGCCTCGGTCCGCACGCCCTGCGGTAGTGCCGGCCGCTGGCCGGCAGAGGCGTGCCAACCAAGGTTGGCACCTACCAGAGCAGAGGCGTGCCAACCAAGGTCGGCACCTGCCAGAGCAGAGGCGTGCCAACGAAGGTTGGCACCTGCCAGAGCAGAGGCGTGCCAACCAAGGTTGGCACCTGCCAGAGCAGCGGCGTGCCAACCAAGGTTGGCACCTACCAGAGCAGCGGCGTGCCAACCAAGGTTGGCACCTACCGGAGCGGTGTGTCAGCCCTGACCGGCAAATACCCGTTCCAGCACCTCGGACAGTTCGTCTTCCGAGAACGGCTTGGTGATGTAGGCCTTGGCGCCCTGGCGCATGCCCCACATGCGGTCGGTGTCCTGGTCCTTGGTGGTCACCAGGATCACCGGAATGTGCCGGGTCGCCTCATCGCGGGCGAGCGTGCGGGTCGCCTGGAAGCCATTGAGGTTGGGCATCACCACGTCCATCAACACCAGGTCGGGCAGCTCGGCCTTGGCAGTCTCCACCCCGGCCGCACCATCGGTGGCGGTCAGGATCTGGTGCCCGAGCTTCTCGACGATGCGCTGTATCCCCAACAGCTGCGACGGTGAGTCGTCGACGATCAGAATGCGTGCCATGTTGTTCCCCATGTGATGCCGGAAGTGTAGTGCCGGCATCCTGTTGGCGGGAGGGCGACAGCTGCCGTCCGTCGCCTGCCTGCGACGTTCAGTCGATCCGCACCACCGTGCGGCCAAGCGAGCCGCCCGCCAGCATGCGATCGAACACCGCAGGCAGACCGTCCAGACCGACTTCGGCGGTGCAGATGCGGTCCAGGTGCTGCGGTTTCCACGCGTCACCCAAGCGTGCCCACACTTCTTCGCGCAGCGCGCGGGGGGCATTGGCGGACGAAACGCCGAGCAGCGAGACACCGCGCAGGATGAAGGGCATCACGGTCATGTCCAGCGTCGGGCTGGCGGCCAGTCCCGCACTGACCACGCTGCCGTAAGGCACGGTCTGGGCCAGCAGACTGGCGAGCATCGTCCCACCGGCGTTGTCCAGGCCGCCGCCGAAGCGTGCCGACTGCAGCGGCCCGGTGTCGGCAAGTGCATCGCGCGGCAACACCTCGGCAGCACCGATGTCGCGCAGGAAGTCGCTCTGCTCGGGCTTGCCGCTGATCGCGTGCACGGCATAGCCGGCGCGACTGAAGATGTCCACCGCCAGGGCACCGACCCCGCCGCTGGCGCCGGTGACCGCCAGTGGCCCAAGCTCGGGCGTCTGCCGGTTGTCCTGCAGGCGCAGCAGCGCCAGCGCGGCGGTGAAGCCGGCGGTGCCCAGCACCATCGCCTCGCGCGGGCTCAGCCCGGCCGGCTGGGCGATGACCGCGCTCGATTCCAGTCGCACGTACTGGCTGTAGCCGCCATCACGGGTTTCGCTGAGGCCGCAACCGGTGGCCAGCACGGCATCGCCCTCGCGCCAGGCCGGATCGGTGGAGGCGACCACCGTGCCGGCCACGTCGATCCCGCCCACCAGCGGGAAGCGGCGCACGATGCGGCCTTTGCCGGTGCCGGCCAGGGCATCCTTGTAGTTGACCGAGGACCAGTGGGCGCGGATCAGCACCTGGCCGGGGTTGAGGTCGTCCAGACGCAGCGGGACCAGGCCGCTGCGGTAGCCGGCGTCGTCTTTTTCGATGCGGAAGGCGGTGAACGGGGTGGTGGGGGCCATCGGCGTTGCCTGACTTCGAGGAAAACGCCACCTTACCCGGTCCGGCCCCTTTCAATCCTGCCGGTCCGCCCCATCTTGTATGATCGGTAGTGGTTAACGGCTGGCGTTGCGGGAAGGGCCCGCGTCGCAGCCCACATCTTGATGGAGCGTGCATGGCCTGGAATACACCCGGCGGCAACAAGGGCGGACAAGGCCCCGAGGACAATCGACGCGGGCCGTTCCGGTCGCGCGGCGGTGGCAATGGTGGCGGCTGGGGCGGATTGCCCGGACCGCTGAAGGATCTGTTCGACGGCGGCATCCTGCGTTGGGTGGCGGCGGCAGTGGTCCTGCTGGTGCTGTTCTCCAGCTTCCAGCTGATCGGCGAACAGCAGCGTGGTGTGGTGCTGCGCTTCGGCCAGTTCTCGCGCATCCTGACCCCAGGCCCGAACTTCAAGCTGCCCTGGCCGATCGAATCGGTCACCAAGGTCAACGCCACCGAGATCAAGACCTTTTCGATCCAGGTGCCGGTGCTGACCCGCGATGAGAACATCGTCAATGTCTCGTTGAACGTCCAGTACCGCATCGATGACCCGCAGCAGTACCTGTTCGGCACCGTTGATGCCAACCAGGTGCTGGAGCAGTCGGCGCAGAGCGCGGTGCGCGAGGAAGTCGGCCGCGCCGACCTCAACGCCGTATTGAACAACCGTGGCCCGCTGGCCGTGGCCGCCGAAGAGCGCCTGCAGACATTGCTGCGTGCCTTCAAGACCGGCCTGACCGTGACCGGCCTGACCCTGCAGGACGCCCGCCCGCCGGAGGAGGTCAAGCCGGCCTTCGACGAGGTCAACGGTGCCCAGCAGGTCAAGGAGCGCCTGATCAACGAAGCCCAGGCCTATGCGGCCAAGGTCGTGCCTGAAGCGCGCGGCCAGGCCTCGCGTGCCCGTACCACCGCCGAGGGCTACAAGCAGGCCGTGGTGTCCAAGGCCGAGGGTGATGGTCAGCGCTTCAGCCTGCTGCAGGCCCAGTACAAGGACGCCCCGGAAGTCACCCGCAAGCGCCTGTGGCTGGAAACCGTGCAGCAGGTGCTGAGCGAGAACCGCAAGGTCATTGGTGGCGATGGCCGCCAGCTGATCTACGTGCCGATGACCGGTGATACCCGTGCCAGCACCTCGGCACCGGCGCCGGTACCGAACCCCGATGTGGTGATGCCGTCGCTGCCGGGTACCACCGCAGTGGAAGCTTCCCGTGATCCGGGCCGGCCGGTGGGCCGCCCGACCGGGCGTTCGAGCGGCCGTGAGGAGGGCAGCCGATGAGAAATTCAATCTGGATCGCCGTTGTCGTAGCGGTGCTGCTGGGGCTGCTCGGCTCGGTGTACGTGGTCCGCGAGGACCAGACCGCCATGGTCCTGAACCTGGGCAAGGTGGTGCGTTCGGACATCAAGCCGGGCCTGCACTTCAAGCTGCCGGTGGTGGAAACGGTGCGGGTGTTCGACCGCCGCTTCCAGGTGCTGGACACCGCGCCGGCCCGTTACTTCACGGCCGAGCAGAAGGACGTCAGCGTCGACTTCTTCGCCATCGGTTACATCTCCAACGTGGGTGATTACTTCCGTGCCACCGGTGGCGATCCGCGTATCGCCAACGCCCGCCTGGCACCGATCATCACCGACTCGCTGCGTAACCAGATCAACTCGCGCACCCTGCAGCAGCTGGTCTCCGGCGACCGCAGCGAGCTGATCGCCGAGCAGCTGAAGGGCATCAACGAAGCCGTTGCCGGGCTGGGCATGCAGATGATCGACCTGCGCATCAAGCAGGTGGACCTGCCCACCGACAGCCAGGTGATCAATGACGTGTACGAGCGCATGCGCGCCCAGCGCAAGCAGGAAGCCGCCAAGCTGCGCGCCGAGGGCGAGGAGCAGTCGCTGACCATCCGCGCCCAGGCCGACCGTGACAGCACCGTGCTGATCGCAGAAGCCGAACGCGATGCCCAGCGCCTGCGTGGTGAAGGCGATGCCGAGGCCGCGCGCATCTACGGCAAGGCCGGTTCGGCTGACCCGTCGTTCTACGCGTTCTACCGCAGCCTCGAGGCGTACCGCGGCTCGATGACTGACGGCAACGGCGTGATCGTGCTGGACAAGAACGACCCGTTCCTGCAGTACCTCAAGAACGATCGCTGAGTCCGCACGGCAGTACCTCACGGGGCCCGGCCATACG
The DNA here is from genome assembly GCF_020883215.1 of Stenotrophomonas sp. SI-NJAU-1. Classification (NCBI taxonomy): domain Bacteria; kingdom Pseudomonadati; phylum Pseudomonadota; class Gammaproteobacteria; order Lysobacterales; family Lysobacteraceae; genus Stenotrophomonas; species Stenotrophomonas sp. SI-NJAU-1. The sequence continues at coordinate 3,247,441 of NZ_CP086598.1, read as the reverse complement.
CCGGGCCTCGTGCTTTTCCGGAGTTCCCCCATGAAAGATCTGTTCGCCGCCGTCTGTCTGGTCGCGGTGCTGGAAGGCCTGTTGCTGTTCGTGGCCCCCGTGGCCTGGAAGCGCATGGCCGAACGCCTGCTGGACCTGCCCAGCCCGGCCCTGCGCAGCTTCGGTGGCCTGGTCCTGCTGGCCGGGCTGAGCCTGCTGTGGTGGGTGCGGCATTAGAAGGGTAGTGCCGGCCGCTGGCCGGCAACCTGGGACTGCCGGCCAGCGGCCGGCACTACCGGGGGGGGGCTGACCGGCTGGTGAAGCCGCCCGTCGGAAAGGTGGCACCGGACCCCGGAAACCCGGATAATGCACAAAAGCCGGACGGGCCTCCCCGTTCGGCTTTTTCCGTGTCTGGGCCATCCATCGCCGGCCGCTCCCCGTTTGGAGCCGCCACCCAAGCGCTGGCCAGCCCCGCTGCGGTTTACCCGTCCGCGGCCCCGATGGCCGCAACAAATAGAGGAACCCGTCATGGGTCAGTCTGTCGTAGTGCTTGGTGCCCAGTGGGGCGATGAAGGCAAGGGCAAGATCGTCGATCTGCTCACTGAGGAAATCGGCGCCGTCGTGCGCTTCCAGGGCGGCCACAATGCCGGCCACACCCTGGTCATCAACGGCAAGAAGACCGTCCTGCACCTGATCCCGTCGGGCATCCTGCGTGACGATGCGCTGTGCCTGATCGGCAACGGCGTGGTGATCTCGCCGGCCGCGCTGCAGAAGGAAATCGCCGAGCTGGAAACCTCCGGCGTGGAAGTGGGTTCGCGCCTGAAGATCTCCCCGGCCGCGCCGCTGATCATGCCGTACCACATCGCCCTGGACCAGGCGCGCGAACGCGCTGCCGGCGGCAAGGCGATCGGCACCACCGGTCGTGGCATCGGCCCGGCCTACGAAGACAAGGTGGCGCGTCGCGGCATCCGCATCGCCGACCTGCATTATCCGAAGCAGCTCGAAGAACTCCTGCGCACCGCGCTGGATTACCACAACTTCGTGCTGACCAAGTACCTGAACACCGACGCGGTCGATTTCCAGAAGACCTTCGACGAGGCGCTGGCCTTCGGCGAGTACGTGCAGCCGATGAAGTCGGACGTTGCCGGCATCCTGCATGACCTGCGCAAGCAGGGTAAGCGCGTACTGTTCGAAGGTGCGCAGGGCGCGCTGCTGGACATCGACCACGGTACCTACCCGTACGTCACCAGCTCCAACACCACCGTCGGTGGTGCGCTGGCCGGTGCCGGCGTCGGCGCCGATGCGATCGACTACGTGCTGGGCATTGCCAAGGCCTACGCGACCCGCGTTGGCGGCGGCCCGTTCCCGACCGAGCTGGACGATGAAGTCGGCCAGGGCATCCGCGACCGCGGCGCCGAATACGGTGCCTCGACCGGCCGCCCGCGTCGCTGCGGCTGGATGGACATCGTCGCGCTGAAGCGCGCGGTGGCCATCAACGGCATCAGCGGCCTGTGCATCACCAAGCTGGACGTGCTGGACGGCATGGAAAAGCTGAAGGTCTGCATCGCCTACGAGTACAACGGCAAGCGTACCGAGTACGCGCCGCTGGACGCGCAGGGCTGGGAAGAGTGCACCCCGGTGTACCTGGAGTTCCCGGGCTGGACCGAAAACACCCACGGCATCACCAACTGGGACGACCTGCCGCCGGCCGCACGCGCCTACCTGCGGTCGCTGGAAGAGCTGGCCGGCTGCCCGATCAGCATCGTCTCTACCGGTCCGGACCGCGACCACACCATGGTCCTGCAGGATCCGTTCGCCTGAGCGATGCGGCGATGCCAGACGCTGCCGCACCGGTAGCGCCGGGCCATGCCCGGCGTCGATGAAAGGAGAAGCCCCGCGAAAGCGGGGCTTTTTCGTTAGTGTGTACGCAATGCCAGCAGGGAAGCGGATCGATGACCGGCGATGTCAGCGCGAAAGGGACGCGGGTGCTGCGGATCACCCTGTGGGTGTTCTGGGGCCTGTGGGCAGTCGCCTGTGTGGTGCTGGCGGTGGGCGCCGTGGCCAACCACCTGGCGTCACGCACGCAGACCCTGCCGCTGGTGCTGAGCCCCGGTGCGAGCGCGGAGATCACGGTCTACCGCTTCATTGATGATCGTCTGCGGTTGCGGCTGCGTTACCCGCCCAACGCCGCCGACCCAGCCCTCGACCCCGACGTGCTGATGCGTGTCGACACCCCCAACGAGCATGCGGACTTCCGTGCGGGCGTGCACTCTGGCCCAGCCGGGACGGATGTTGTGCGCAGGCTGGAAACCGTTGAAACGGCTGTTTTTACCGCCGCGTACTTCGGCTATGGCCGCGGTGATGCATTGCCCCGTGGCCGCTCCTGGCTGCGGGTGGCCGTGCTGGAAGTGGAGCCGGCGCTGGCCGGCAGGCCAGCAACGATCGAAGTGCAGCCGCCGTTGGATCTTCTGAAACTGACCGACCTGGACTACCTCTGGTTGTGGCCGTTCTTCTTCTGGAAACTGGCAGCGCTGCTGCTGCTGGTTCCAGGCATCGCACTGGTGATCTTCACCATCGCGCTGCGCAGGCAGCGTCCACGCGCTGCCTAGGCGCCACGACCAGACCGTGCGGGTCGCGACTTAATCCCCTCCGTCCCCTTTTTTCAGCAATGGATAGGGATTGATCGACTCGCCCTTCCACCATTGCTTCTCCGGGCCCAGCACGTGCACTTCGAAATGCAGGTGCGGCGCTTCGGGGTTGGCGTTGCCGGTGCTGCCGACGTAACCGATCACGTCGCCGCGCTTGATGGTCTGCTTCTCGGCCAGGCCGTCGGCGTAGCGCTGCAGGTGCGCGTAGTAGTAACACCAGCGGCCGCTGGGTTCTAACTGGTAGACGGTCAGGCCGCCGCGCTCGCTGTCGAACAGTTTCTCGACATGGCCATCGGCCACCGCCAGCACCGGTGTGCCGGCAGCAGCCATGATGTCGATCGCATCGTGCACGCGGCCTTCGCTGCGTGCGTCGGTGAACGTGTCCTGCAGTTGCGAGGGCGTGATGCCCTGTACCGGCAGCAGCAGGCCGGAGGGTGCGTCGCCCGTTGCTGCTGGGGCGGGCGCGGCGATTGCCGTTGTCGCCTGCTCCACGGGTACGGCACGGGCGCTGTCGGCCGCAGTGGAGGTCTGCGCCACTGCAAGGGGGCGGGCACCCCTGTCATCGGACGGCGCGCCATCGCGCTGCAGCCACCATCCGGCTGCCACGCCCATCACCAGCCCCAGTACGATCAGTTGCGCTAGTCGCATCCGCTCACTCCTGCATGACGACCGGTACCGACGTATCCACCGCTGCAGCCACGCGCAGCGCATCCCAATTGGTCATGCGCACGCAGCCGTGCGATTCGGTCTTGCCGACATGGCCGGGCACCGGTGTGCCGTGCAGGCCGTAATGGGGTTTGGACAGGTCGATCCAGACCCGGCCGACCGGATTGTTCGGGCCGGGCGGAATCGTGGCCTTGCGATCGCCCTTGCTGGCGTCCCAGAACAGCTTCGGGTTGTAGTGGAAGGGCGGATCCGGGTAGACGCCGAGGATCTTCCACTCTCCGATCGGCAGCGGGTCGTGCTCGCTGCCCGACGATACCGGTACCTGCGCGATCACCTTGCCCTGCGCGTCCAGCAGCTGCAGGGTGGAATCGGATTTGTCGACCACCAGCTTGGCCGCCTTGGGCAACGCAGTGGGCGCAATATTGGGCACCTGGATGCGGCTGCCGGCCTTGCTCAGATCCACACCGGGATTGAGCGCCTTCAGCAGCTCCGGTGCGGCATGGAAGCGCTCGCCCAGCGATTCCTCCACGCTGCTGAAGCCCAGTGCCTTCAGCTTGGCCTGGTCGGCAGGCTTTTTGGGAACAGCGACAAACGGACCGGCCACGTCCTCTGCGGTCAGCGTGTAGCTGGCAAGGGGGCCGACCGAGTCGGCCTGCAGGGCCTTCCAGGTGGCGTCGTCCAGTTCGCCGCTGACCGTCAGCCCGTGCGCTGCCTGGAAGCCGGATACCGCGCGGCGTTGATTGCTGCCCACTTCGCCATCGATTTCGCCCGGAGAGAAATTGGCGCGGTCCAGAAGCACTTGGGCGTGCAGCGGCGAGTGCGCCGCCGTGTCAGGACCGGCCTTTTCGGCGATGGGTGCTGGCAGGCCGGCGGGCGGGGGTGTCTGCGCAAAGGCGGGCGACATCAGCAGCGACAGGGCCAGCAGGGCGGGGCGGCATACGGGCATGGGCATCTCCAGGCAGATCACGCCTGCACCCTGCCCGTAGACGCTGCGCAGCCGCCGTGAAAGAAAACTGATGCCAGCATGAGCAGTGGGGCCGCGCCGCCGGGCCATCCTCCCACCGCAGAAGCGGAAGGCCGGGTCTCACCAAGGTGAACGGCTTCCGACGCAGTCGAGCGGGAGGCGATCAAGATTCCCGGTTGGTGGGCCGATATGGGCGCATCCCCCCGTTTTGGATTCACCCCATGAACTACTTGAGGAACGTCAGGGTCGCCTGGCGTCTTGGGCTTGGCTTTGGCCTGTTGTTGCTGCTGGTTGCCGCCGTGGTCGCTACCGGCGCCACTGCCACGATGGTGCAGAAGCGCGCGATGGAGCAGGTGGTCGAGGTCGGCGTAGCCAAGGTGCGGCTGCTGTCGGAAATGCTCGATGCCAACAACCAGATGATGGTCGTGCGCCGCGAGATGCTGATCCGCCAGGGCGAAGACCGTGCCAACGACGAGCAGCGCATCGCCGCTCTGGTCAAGCGCTACGAGGCCAGTTGGACGGCCTACCAGGCCCTGCCCGGCGATGCCGAAGGCAAGGTGATCGGCGAGACCATCGCCGCCAAGCGCGCGCTCGCCCGTCCGCTCAACAAGCAGACCAGCGAACTGATGGAACAGGGCGATTTCCCCGGCGCCGTGGCGCTGACCCTGGGCCCGGTGCAGGAAGCGGCCAATGGCTGGAACAAGGCACTGGCCGATGGCGTGGCCTATGAAGAAAAGGAAAGCCGCGAGGCCGCTGCCGAGGCGATCCGCCTGGGCGAGCGCAGCCTGCTGCAGCTGCTGGTGCTGGGTGGCGTGGCGCTGCTGGCAGGCATCGCCGCATCGGTGCTGATCGGTCGCAGCATGACCGGCCCGCTGGCGCGTGCAGTGCAGCTGGCCGAGCGCCTGTCCAAGGGTGAACTGGACCAGGAATTCCGCCTGGGTGGCCGTGACGAGCTGACCCAGCTCGGCGAGGCCATGGCCAGCGTGCGCCAGAGCGTTCAGGCCGCCATCGGCGCGCAGCTGCAGATGGCCGAGCAGCATGAAGCCGGTGCGATCCGTTACCGGATGGACGCCAGTGCGTTCCCCGGCGACTTCGGCCGCATGGTGCAGGCCACCAACCACCTGGTCGAATCACACGTGCAGGTGCAGCTGCTGATGGCCGAGGTGATGCAGCGCTATGCCATCGGCGACCTCAGCCGCGATCTGCCCGAGTACCCGGGTGAGAAGGGCACGCTGACCCGTACCCTGGCGGCGGTGAAGCAGAGCCTGATGGCGATCAACGCGCAGATCGATGAACTGGCCCGTGCCGCGCGCGCTGGCGATTTCAGCGTGCGTGGCGACGCCGCGGCATTCCAGTACCAGTTCCAGGCGATGGTGAACCACCTCAACGGCATGATGGCCAGTTCGCAGGCCAGCATCGCCGATGTCTCCGACGTGCTGCGCGCCATCTCGCATGGCAACCTCACCGCGCGCATGGAGGGCGAGTACGAGGGCGTGTTCGCGCGCATGCGTGACGATGCCAATGCCACCACCACGCAGCTGACCGGTATCGTGCGTGGCATCCAGGTGGCCGCCGACAGCATCAACAACGCGGCACAGGAACTGGCGGCCGGCAACAACGATCTGTCGCGCCGTACCGAACAACAGGCCGCGAATCTGGAAGAGGCTGCCGCCTCGATGGAAGAGCTGACCTCGACCGTGCGCCAGAACGCCGAGCTGGCACGCCAGGCCGACAGCGAAGCGCATGCGGCCGGCGTTGCCGTGCGCGAGACCGAGCAGGCCATGGCGCAGATGGCCACGGTGATGGGCGAGATCGACCAGTCTTCGGCGCGCATTTCGGAAATCTCCACGGTGATCGATGGCATCGCCTTCCAGACCAACATCCTGGCGCTGAACGCTGCAGTGGAAGCGGCGCGTGCCGGCGAACAGGGCCGCGGCTTTGCGGTGGTGGCCAGCGAAGTGCGTACGCTGGCACAGCGTGCCGGTGTCGCTGCCAAGGAGATCAAGGAGTTGATCGAGGACGCCGCTGCCAAGGTGCAGAGCGGCCTGGCCGTGACCGTGGAATCGGAAGCCGCCATTGCCCGCGTGGCCCAGGCGAGCTCGCGTACCACCCAGCTGATGAGCGACATCGCCGCCGCCAGCAAGGAACAGGCGGCCGGCATCGAGCAGGTCAACCAGGTGGTGGTGCAGATGGACCAGGTAACCCAGCAGAACGCCGCGCTGGTGGAAGAGGCGACCGCTGCCAGCCGCGCGCTGGAAGAGCAGGCGCATGCGCTGACCACCTCGGTGTCGGTGTTCCAGCTGGAGCAGGGTGGACGCATGCACACCGTGCCTGCACGCGCGGCGTAAGCCCACGGCAGCGCGATGCTGGATGGCGCCCTGCATGCGATGACCCGCATGCAGGGCGTCGATGCTTCGCGTCGCGTTGGCTCAGATGCCATCGACCACGTTGTGGCAGCGCACCGCAGCGACCCTGCGGGTGGACGTACGCGCATTGCCGCCGCGGCAGGCCTGTGCCGAACCGGCCGCCGCGGTGGTGGCCGGTTGGGTGAGGGCGCTGCCCGCTACCGGCTAACTGCCGGCGCGGGTGCGTGCGGCCTTCTTCGCCGCGGTCCTGCGTACCGCCTTTTTTGCTGCACGGGTCTTCGCGGCCTTCTTCGCTGCGGTGCTGCGTGAGGCGCTCTTCTGCGTTGCCTTCCCGGCGGCTGCCTTCTTTGCAGGGACCTTCGCAGGGGCCTTCTTCACCGCCTTCTTTGCAGCAGTCTTCTTTGCAGGCGTCTTCTTCGCAGCGGTCTTCTTCGCCACCTTCTTTGCAGTCGCCTTGCTTGCGGAAGCCTTCTTCGCCGTTGTCTTTCTGGCCACCTTCTTCGTTGCCTTGCGCGCGCTGCCGCTGCGCTTGCCACCACCGTCCTGCTTGTTCACGGTGGCCCAGGCAATGCGCTCGGCCGTGCCTTCGCTGGCACCACGTTCGCGCTCGCTCTCCTCGATATGCTCGGCCTGGCGCTTCTGCTTCTCGGTATAGGCGGATTTGTCACCACGGGGCATGGGGATTCTCCTGTCGGATGGTCAGGCCAGCAGGCGCAGCTTCGGCTCGCGGGCCCACTGGCGGGTGGCGGCAGCGGCGAGGAAGGCCTTGCTGTCTTCGGCCTCCACGGTGCCGGCATCGTTGCCGACGCGCGCTGCCTTCAACAGGGCCTGTGCGCCTTCGTCACTGGCGATGGCTTTCAGGTGCGCCCAGGCATCGCTGACAAAGCCCACGGCTGCCGCTTCCTTGGCCAAGGCCTTGCCGGCGTCGGCACTCAGCACGACCGCCACTGCGTCGAACACCACCGACGGGGTACCGGCCAGCTGTCCATCGGCGGCCTGCGTTTTGCCGTCGCTGAGCGTGGCACCGCCAATTTTCGGCGCGACCAGCTTGACGCTGGCGCCGGCCTTTTCGGCGGACTTGCGCAGAGTGGCGATCACCCGTGCATCGGAGCCCTCGTCGAACAGGATGCCGATGCAGCGCCCCTGCAGCAGGGGCTTGTTGCGGCCGATCACGCGCACCTCGGGTGCGGCGGGCAGGTCCTGTGCAGGGGTTGCCGTCGGTGCCGGGGCGGGCAGGGTGCCCAGGGCCAGCCCGTCGGCCACGCGCTTGGCCAGGCCTTCGTCGATGTTGCGCAGATGGCTGACGGTGCGCACGCGCACCTTCTCGGTTTCCACCTTCGACAGCTCGAATACCAGCGCCGAGGCCAGGTGCGCCTGTTCCGGTGTTTCCAGGCTGCGGAAGAACATCTGCGCCTGGCTGTAGTGGTCGGCAAAGCTCTCCGCGCGGGTGCGGCCCTTGCGCCCATCATCGGCGCTGGCGTGGCTGCGGAAACCGGTGGGCGTCTCGCGCGGGCTGTCTTCCTGCAGCGAGCTGGGGTCGTAGGCCACGCGCCCCTTCGGCACCTGCATCTGCATGTGGCCATCGCGCTGGTGGTTGGCGAACGGGCACTTCGGTGCGTTGATCGGAATCTGGTTGAAGTTCGGTCCGCCCAGGCGGATCAGCTGGGTATCCAGATAGGAGAACAGCCGCCCCTGCAGAAGCGGGTCGTTGCTGAAATCGATGCCCGGCGGCACGTTGGCCGGGCAGAAGGCGACCTGCTCGGTCTCGGCGAAGAAATTGTCCGGCCAGCGGTCCAGCACCATGCGTCCGATCACCTGCAGCGGCACCAGCGACTCGGGGATGATCTTGGTCGGGTCCAGGTGGTCGAACGGGAAGCCATCGGCCTGTTCTTCGGTAAACAGCTGCACGGCCAGCTCCCACTCGGGGAAGTCGCCGCGCTGGATCGCCTCGAACAGGTCGCGGCGGTGGAAATCGTTGTCGGCGGCCTGCAGCTTCAGCGCCTCGTCCCAGACGGTGGACTGCAGCCCCAGCTTCGGCCGCCAGTGGAACTTGACGAAGGTGGAGTTCCCTTCCTCATCCAGCAGGCGGAAGCTGTGGATGCCGAAGCCTTCGATGGTGCGCAGCGAGCGCGGAATCGTCCGGTCGCTCATCGCCCACATGATCATGTGCATCGATTCGGGCATCAGCGAGACGAAATCCCAGAACGTGTCGTGTGCGCTGGCTGCCTGCGGGAAGGCGCGGTCCGGTTCCATCTTCACCGCATGGATCAGGTCGGGGAACTTGATCGCGTCCTGGATGAAGAACACCGGAATGTTGTTGCCGACCAGGTCCCAGTTGCCTTCCCTGGTGTAGAACTTCACCGCGAAGCCGCGCACGTCGCGCGGGGTGTCGACCGAGCCGGCGCCGCCGGCAACCGTGGAGAAGCGGGTGAACACCGGCGTCTTCACCCCGACCTCGGTGAGGATCTTCGCCCGGGTCAACTTGCCCAGCGACCGGGTCAGTTCGAAGAAGCCATGGGCGGCCGAACCGCGTGCATGGACGATGCGCTCGGGAATACGCTCGTGGTCGAAGTGGGTGATCTTCTCGCGCAGCAGGAAGTCTTCCAGCAGGGTGGGGCCACGCGGTCCCTGGCGCAGGGAGTTCTGGTTGTCGGCGACCGGAATGCCCTGGTTGCTGGTCAGTACCGGATGGGCGCCTCCTGCGAGCTGATGCAGTTCATCGCCCTGGCCGCGGCTGTCACGGTCGGCGGAGGTGGTGGCGGGAGCGCGCTTGCCGGTCGGCTTGCTGGCGGCCATGGAGGATCTCCTGGAGCGGGTAGGGGGCAGACCCCAGACAGTGGCGCCGCCGGCGTTAATGCACGGTCCCGTGGGAGTGAACGCGCAGACAAATCGGCGGCTCGGGTATGCTTGCCGCATGCGAGTCGAACCCGCCGACATCGAAGCCCTGTTCGACGCCATTCCGGACGTGCTGTTCTTCATGAAGGACCGCCAGGGCCGCTACACCTACGTCAACCAGACCATGCTGCGACGGCTGGGCCTGCGTGCGCGCAAGGACGTGATCGGACGCACCGCGGCCGAGATCTACCCCACCGGCCTGAGTGCGGACTATGTCGACCAGGACGCACGCGTGCTGTCCGGCGAGGTGATCGAGAACCTGATGGAGCTGCACCTGTTCGCCAACCGCGAACCGGGCTGGTGCCTGACCTGCAAACGCCCGCTGCTGGTGGACGGGCAGGTCGAGGGGCTGATCGGCATTTCCCGCGACCTCGGCCAGAAGGACAGCCTGGGGACCCAGTACGAGCAGCTCCGTCTGGCCTTGGCCCACCTCAATACGCACTACGCCGAGAACGTGCGGATGCAGACGCTGCTGGACATCACCGGGTTCTCGTTGTCCAAGCTGGAGCGCAGCTTCCGCAAGGTGTTCCAGATGACGCCGCAGCAGGTGCTGACCCGGCTGCGGATCCAGATGGCCATGCACCTGCTGCATGGCAACGAGAGCATCGCCTGCATCGGCCAGGCCTGCGGTTTCAGCGACCAGAGCGCGTTCACCCGCAAGTTCAAAGCTGAAACCGGTTTCTCCCCGCGCGCCTACCGCGCCCGCATCGGCGGCAATGTCGGCGAGCCGGTACCGGCCTGAGTTTCCTGCTGCGCTGTGCCTATCCCCGCGGCGGCTGGACACGGTAAGGTGTCGCCCTTGTAGCCGCCGCCAGCCCTGCCGATGCCCGCCACCCCCGATACGACCGCTTCGCCCTCCCGCCTCGGCCATTCGCTCAAGCCACGCCAGCTGATCATGATGGGGCTGGGCAGCGCCATCGGCGCCGGCTTGTTCCTCGGCTCCGGCGTGGGCGTGCAGGCGGCCGGCCCGGCGGTGCTGGTGTCCTACCTGGTGGCCGGTGCGCTGGTGATCATCGTGATGAACGCGCTGGGCGAAATGGCCGCGGCCAAGCCGACCAGCGGTGCGTTCTCGGTGTATGCGGCCGATGCCATGGGCGCCACCGCCGGTGCCACCGTGGGCTGGCTGTGGTGGGTGCAGCTGGTCATCGTGATCGCCGCCGAGGCAGTGGGTGCGGCCGGATTGCTGGCCACGGTCTGGCCGGTGGTGCCGGTACCGATGGCGGCATTGGCCTTCATGCTGTTCTTCACCGCGATCAACCTGCTCGGGGTGAAGAACTTCGGCGAGTTCGAATTCTGGTTCGCCATCCTCAAGGTGGCGGCGATCCTGGCCTTCATCGCCGTGGGCGTGGCGCTGCTGATGGGCTTGCTGCCTCAGGTGGCCTCGCCGGGCCTGAGCAACTTCACCGAGCATGGTGGCTTCGCACCGAAGGGCCTGGCCGGCATCGGCGCGGCGCTGCTGGTGGTGGTGTTCGCCTTCGGTGGCACCGAAATCGTGGCCGTCGCTGCGGCGGAGACCGAAGACCCCGAGCGCAGCATCGCCCGTGCCATCCGCACCGTGGCCTGGCGCATCCTGGTGTTCTACATCGGTTCGCTGAGCGTGATCATCGCTGTGGTGCCGTGGACGAGCGAAGCGCTGAAGTCGCCGTTTGCCGCGGTTCTCGATGTCGCCAACATCCCGGGCGCGGCCACCGCCATCACCCTGATCGCGGTGATCGCCCTGCTGTCAGCGCTCAATGCCAACCTCTACGGCGCCTCGCGCATGATGTATTCGCTGGCACAACGCCGCGAAGCACCGGCCGTGCTGGGCTGGACCGATCCGCGCCAGGTGCCGGTGATCGCGGTGCTGGCCAGCGTCCTGTTCGGCTTTGCTGCCACCATCATGGAACTGCTGTTCCCGGACAAGGTGTTGCCGGTGCTGCTGAACATCGTCGGCTCCACCTGCCTGCTGGTGTGGACGTTGTCGCTGGTCTCGCAGCTGGTGCTGCGCCGTCGCGCCGACCGCCTGGGCACGCGCCTGCCGTTCCGCATGGCGGGCTTCCCGTGGCTGACCGTCTGTGCGCTGGCGATCCTGGCGCTGATCTTCGGCCTGCTGCTGAGTGAAGCGCATACGCGCCTGCAGTTCCTGTCGATGGTGGCGCTGACGGCGACCATCGCGGCCAGCAGCGCCATCGCCCGGCGCATGCGCGAGGCGTGATGGGGCCGCCGGGCATGGCCCGGCGCTACCACGGGGGCTGCACATCCGCCGTGCCATCCTGATCGGGTGGGCCATCACCGGCCCGACGATCGGGAGCACCGCATGCTGCGCAGCCGTCCCTTCCTGATGTTCACCGGCCAGGCCGAAGCGGCGCTGGCCGTGTATGCCGAAGCCTTCGCCGAATTCCGCCTGCTGGCCCTGCAGCGCCACCCGGACGGGGCGGGCGCGGGCGTGCCCGGGCAGGTCCGCCAGGCCATTTTCCTGCTCGGCGGCACCCACTACCTGTGCTTCGACAGCCTGGATGTGCACGACTTCACGTTCACGCCCTCGATGTCGCTGTTCGTCGAGTGTTCCGGCGCCGAATCATTCGAGCGTGCCGCGCGCGTGCTGGGTGACGGCGGGCACTGGCTGATGCCGGTGGGCGAGCAGGATTTCAGCAGCCGCTACGGCTGGGTGCAGGACCGCTTCGGCGTGTCGTGGCAGTTGAGCCTGGGGCAGATGCCCGACCCGTGACGCGTTCTGCCGCTGTGCTCGCCGGGCATGGCCCGGCGCTACCGGAAAACAAGAACGGCCCGCTTGCGCGGGCCGTTCTCATTTCCGATGCCGCGATGGCTTACGCCTCGACTTCGTCATCCTTGTAGGCATCGACCGGGATGCAGGCACACATCACGTTCTTGTCGCCGTACACGTTGTCGACGCGGGCCACCGGCGGCCAGTACTTCTGCAGCTTCAGGCTCGGCAGCGGGAAGGCGGCCAGCTCGCGCGGGTAGGCGTGGGTCCACTCGCTGGCGGTCACGGCCGTGGCCGTGTGCGGGGCGTTCTTCAGCGGGTTGTCCTCGCGGTCCAGGCGGCCGTCTTCGATCGCGGTGATCTCTTCGCGGATCTGGATCATCGCGTCGATGAAGCGGTCCAGCTCGTGCAGCGATTCGCTTTCGGTCGGTTCGACCATCAGCGTGCCGGCCACCGGGAAGCTCAGGGTCGGGGCATGGAAGCCGAAGTCGATCAGGCGCTTGGCCACGTCTTCGGCACCGATGCCGCTGGTCTTCTCCAGCGGACGCACGTCCAGGATGCACTCGTGCGCGACCAGGCCGTTGCGACCGGTGTACAGGGTCTTGAAGTGCGGGGCCAGGCGCTTGGCGATGTAGTTGGCGTTGAGCTGGGCAACCTGGGTGGCCTTGCGCAGGCCTTCGGTGCCCATCATCGCGATGTACATCCAGCTGATCGGCAGGATCGAGGCGCTGCCGAAGCTGGCGGCGCTGACCATGCCGACCGGACCGTTGTCACCCAGCTTGCCCGGCAGGAACGGGGCAAGGTGCGACTTGACCGCACACGGGCCAACGCCCGGGCCGCCGCCGCCGTGCGGGATGCAGAAGGTCTTGTGCAGGTTCAGGTGCGAAACGTCCGACCCCCACTTGCCCGGCTTGGCCACGCCGACCAGGGCGTTCATGTTGGCACCGTCGGTGTACACCTGGCCGCCATGCTTGTGGATGATCTCGCAGATCTCCACCACCTCTTCCTCGAACACGCCGTGCGTGGACGGGTAGGTCATCATGATCGCGGCCAGGCGGTCGCTGTACTTCTCGGCGTTGAGGCGGATGTCTTCAACGTCGACGTTGCCGTTGGCATCGGTCTTGGTGACCACGACCTTCATGCCGCACATCTGCGCCGAGGCCGGGTTGGTGCCATGCGCCGAATCCGGGATCAGGCAGATGTCACGGTGATCTTCGCCACGCGAGCGGTGGTAGGCGCGGATCGCCAGCAGGCCGGCGTACTCGCCCTGCGCACCGGAGTTCGGCTGCAGGCTGACGGCGTCGTAGCCGGTGCACTCGACCAGCATCGCTTCCAGCGAATCGATCAGTTCCTTGTAGCCCAGCGCCTGCTCGGCCGGCACCAGCGGGTGGATCTGCGAGAACTCCGGCCAGGTCACCGGGATCATTTCGGCGGTGGCGTTGAGCTTCATGGTGCACGAGCCCAGCGGGATCATCGTGCGGTCCATCGCCAGGTCCTTGTCGGCCAGCGAACGCAGGTAGCGCAGCAGTTCGTGCTCGCTGTGGTGGGTGTTGAACACCGGGTGGGTCAGGAACGCGGACTGGCGCAGCAGGCCGGCCGGCAGCGCATCGGCGGTGGTGGCATCGAGCGCGTCCACATCAACGGTGGCACCGAACAGCGCGCCTACGGCGACGATGTCGGCGCGGGTGGCGGTCTCGTCCAGGCTGATGCCGACCGAACTGCTGTCGATCGCACGCAGGTTGTAGCCGGCGGCACGGGCCTTGGCATGGATCGCGTCGGCGTCGACACCGGTGACGTGCAGCGTGTCGAAGAAGTCGGCACCGACCTGCACACCGGCAGTGCGCAGCGCGCTGGCCAGGATGGCGGCCAGGCGATGGGTGCGGCGGGCGATGCGGGTCAGGCCTTCCGGGCCGTGGTAGACGGCATACATCGAGGCCATCACCGCCAGCAGCACCTGTGCGGTGCAGATGTTGGAGGTGGCCTTCTCGCGGCGGATGTGCTGTTCGCGGGTCTGCAGGGTCAGGCGGTAGGCCGGGTTGCCCTGTGCGTCGATCGAGACGCCGATCAGGCGGCCCGGCATCGAACGCTTGTAGGCGTCACGGCAGGCCATGAACGCAGCATGCGGGCCACCGAAGCCGAACGGCACGCCGAAACGCTGGCTGTTGCCGACCACGATGTCCGCACCCCATTCGCCCGGAGCAGCCAGCAGGGTCAGTGCCAGCAGGTCGGTGGCCACGGCCACCAGGCCGCCGCGCGCGTGCACAGCATCGACCAGCGCCTTGTAGTCGCCCACCTGGCCGAAGGTGTCCGGGTACTGCAGCAGCAGGCCGAAGGCTTCCGCTTCCAGCGCTTCGGCCGGGGTGCCCACGCGCAGCACGATGCCCATGGGCTCGGCGCGGGTGCGCAGCAGTTCCAGCGTCTGCGGGTGCACGGCGTCGTGCACGAAGAAGGTGTCCGACTTCGACTTGGCCGAGCGCTTGGCCAGGGTCATCGCTTCAGCGGCGGCCGTGGCTTCGTCCAGCAGCGAGGCGTTGGCGATTTCCATGCCGGTCAGGTCGGCGCACAGGGTCTGGAAGTTGATCAGCGCTTCCATGCGGCCCTGCGAGATTTCCGCCTGGTACGGGGTGTAGGCGGTGTACCAGGCCGGGTTTTCCAGGATGTTGCGCAGGATCACGTTCGGCGTGTGGGTACCGTAGTAGCCCTGGCCGATGAAGCTGCGCAGCACGGTGTTCTTGTCGGCGATCGCGCGGATCTTCGCCAGCGCCTGCACTTCGGTGATCGACTCCGGCAGCGCCAGCGGTGCGGGCGACTTGATCTTGGCCGGCACGATGGCATCGGTCATCGCATCCAGTGAGGCGTGGCCGATGACGCCGAGCATCTGCGCGATCTCGGCATCGTTGGGGCCGATGTGGCGCTCGACGAACGCCGAATGGTGCTCGAGCTCACGCAGGGAAGGGGTGTTCTGGGACATGGCGAAGGATCCGTCAGGAAAGGGCACACGCACGGGCACAAGCCGCCGGTCGGCGGTCTGCGGGCGCCCCTCTGTCCTTTTGCCTGAGAGTTTAAAAGCGCGGAAAACCGCAGCTTCGTGCCCCTTCGGCGCCGGATCGAACCGGTCTCTCCAGAGTTCTGTTACGGGTGGTATCGGGCCTGAGCGATTACGGGCGTTGCGCCTTCGGCAGCGGTGACCTGCTTCTCCCACCGTGTTGCCCGCCGATTATAGCTCGTTGCCGGCGCCTGACGGTGGCCCGGGCTGGCCTCACGGGGCTGAATGGCCGATGGCCCGGGCGTGCGTTCTGTGCATCCGTGCATGGCATCGCGTGCATTCCCCACCTATGATGGTGGGATTCTCGTATTCATCTGGCGCCGTCCCTGCTGCAGGGGATCGGCGCCCGCCGTGCGTGTCATGCATGGCCCTGCCGGACGCTTGCCCGATGACCGCCGCCGTTGCTCCTTCCACCCGCCGCATGGCCCTGTTGCTCGCTGGCCTGGCCATGTTCGGTCCGTTCTCGATCGACACCATCTTTCCCGCGTTTCCGCAGCTGGCCCAGCGCCTGGCGGTGGACGAGGTGGCGGTGCAGCAGACCATCAGCGTCTACCTGCTGTTCTACGGCCTGATGAGCGTGGCCCATGGCCCGCTGTCCGATGCGTGGGGACGCAAGCGGGTGATCCTCGGCGGCCTGGTGATCTTCGTCGGCGCCTCGGTGGGCTGTGCGTTGTCTACCGACCTGACCACGCTGCTGGCGTTCCGCGCACTGCAGGGCCTGTCCGCCGGCGTGGGCATGATCGTCGGCCGCGCGGTGATCCGCGATCTGTACCACGGCCACGACGCGCAGCGGCTGATGAGCCAGGTGTCGATGCTGTTCGGTATCGCCCCGGCCATCGCGCCGATCATCGGTGGCTGGATCCTGCTCAGCGGTGCCGGCTGGCCGCTGATCTTCTGGTTCCTGGTGGTATTCGCGCTGGTGCTGCTGGCGGCCACCGCGCGCTTCCTGCCGGAAACCCATCCGGTGGAGGCGCGGATCGCCCTGTCGCCACGCACGTTGCTGCGCGATTACGTGCGCATCGGCTTCAACCCGCGGTTCCTGCGCCTGGCCCTGGCCGGCAGCATCGGGTTCGGCGGCATCTTCCTGTACATCTCCTCGGCGCCGGCCATCGTGATGCAGCACCTGCATCTGGGTGAAGGTGGCTTTGCGTGGTTGTTCATTCCCACCATCGGCGGCATGACCACCGGTTCGTTCCTGTCCGGGCGCATGGCCGGGCACAGCACACCGACCCGGCAGGTCGCGCTCGGTTTCACCCTGTGTGCGGTCTCTGCCGTGTTGAACATCGGCTACGTCACCCTGGCGCCGCAGTTCGCGCTGCCGTGGGCGGTGATGCCGATCTTCCTTGGCGGCATGGGCATGGCGCTGATCTTCCCGATCCTGGCGCTGGCGGTGCTGGACATGTATCCGCTGCAGCGCGGCCTGGCGTCGTCGCTGCAGGCGTTCGTGCAGCTGATGATCAGCACCGTGGTGGCCGGCGTGGTATCGCCGCTGCTGCACAACAACCCGCTGCACCTGGCACTGGGACAGGCGGGCTTCTTCGCGGCCGGCTTCGTGTTCTGGTACTGGGAGCACCAGCGCGAGCGCGCATCAGAGGCAGCCGGCACGGCGCATTGAGCGTCGCGCAGGGGTAGGGCGCGTCATCACGCGCGGATCCGTTGCGGCGCTGCGGGCAGGGATTAGGCCGGGGTTTCCAGCGAGCCGGTTCGTGGGTGCACGACAGCCAGCCATTCCGATGTCGTCGCATGAGGTACCCGCATGGCTGCGCAGCAGACCTACCGCCTGTTCGAGGTGGCGCTGAAGGAGCGCCGCGTTCTTTCTCCTTCCCTGGACCGCATGGTGTTCACCGGCGCCGACGTGGCGCACATGAAGACCGAAGGCCCGGACCAGCGTATCAAGGTGTTTTTCCCCTTGCCCGGCCAGGACGCGCCGGACGTGCCCAGCGGCGAAGACTGGTATGCCCGTTACCGGGCACTGCCCGATGAGGCGCGGCCGCCGATGCGCACCTTTACCCTCCGCCAGCTGCGTGCCGGCGAGTGCGAGGTCGACGTCGACTTCGTGCTGCATGGCCAGACCGGACCGGCCTCGCGCTGGGCCACGCATGCACGGCCGGGCGACCGCGTGGTGCTGCTGGCCCCCGATGCCGACTGTGCGGACAGCAGCGAGGGCTGGGAATGGAAGCCGCCAGCCGGGGTAGGCCAGGTGCTGCTGGTGGCCGATGAGACCGCATTGCCGGCGGTGGCCGGCATCCTCGAGGAACTGGCCGGGCTGGCCGATCCGCCGCGCACGCTGGCCCTGCTGGAGATCGCCCAGGCCGGTGATGCGGTGCCGTTGAAGGCACCGGCCACGGCCGAACTGGTGTGGTTGCCACGCGGGCAGCAGGCCCATGGGCAGCGGTTGCTGCAGGCAGTACAGGCGCGGCTGGCGGCGGCCGCGACCGTCGCCGAGGCTGCCGAGCTGGACGACATCGACGTTGATGCGCAGATCCTGTGGGAGCAGGCTGACGCCAACGCGGACGGCGCGCTGTATGCCTGGGTAGCGGGCGAGGCCGGCGCGGTGATGGCGATCCGCCGGCATCTGCTGAAGGACTGCGGCCTGGATCGCCGCGCGATCACCTTCATGGGGTACTGGCGGCAGGGGCGGGTACTGGACTGAGCCGCTACCGCACCGGCGTGAACCGGCATGCAGGGGGTGTGGGTTATCCTTGCGCCCCCGCAATGCAAGCCCCACTGATGTCGACCTCTTCCAAATCCCGCCGCGACCAGCGCCGTCGCCAGGAACAGCAGGCTGCCAACAAGGCCGCCGCCACCGCCTCGCCCGTCGAGCCGCACGCCGAGCTGCGCGACACGCAGCGCACGCTGCTGGCCGGCATCGTCCGTCGCGATGGCGAATGGGTGCTGGGCATGGATGGCCGCATCGCCGGCCAAAGCGAGAGTGCGGCCCAGGTACTGGCGCTGATCATGCAGGCCGGTGAACTGCACGAACGGCAGGGCACGCCGGTGCGGCTGATCTATTCGGATGTGCTGCGCGATGCGGCGCAGGCCGAAGCCAACGAGAAGGGGCAGACCTTCGAGGAATTCAAGGCCGCGCTGGCCGCGCAGCTGGCGGCGAAGAAGAGCAACTGATCGTCATCGTGGTAGCGCCGGGCCATGCCCGGCGGCTTTTCATTACGCCGCTGCGCTCGCCGGGCATGGCCCGGCGCTACCGAAACGGAAAAGGGCGGATCCTCGCGGATCCGCCCTTTTTTCATTTCGCCGCCGGTGCCGCGTTGGCCTGCCAGCCGCACATCTGGCCTTCGTTCTGCTGCTTCAACCAGGCATTGACCGGGCTGAAGTACTCGATCATCGGGCCGGCATCGAGCTTGTCCGAGCCGGTCAGTTCCTTCAGCGTGGCCTGCCACGGCTGGCTGGCACCCTTGCTCAGCATCGCCCAGTACTTCTGGCCGGCTTCCTTGTTGCCGTAGAAGGTGCACTCGTGCAGCGGGCCCTTGAAGCCGGCGGCATCGCACAGGCCCTTGTAGAACTGGAACTGCAGGATGCGCGCCAGGAAGTAGCGGGTATACGGGGTGTTGCCCGGCACGTGGTACTTGGCACCCGGGTCGAAGAATTCCTCGCCACGGGCGCTGGCCGGGGCCACGCCCTGGTACTTGGCCTTCAGGTCCCACCATGCCTTGTTGTAGTTGTCCGGGGTGATCGAACCATCGAACACGCCCCAGCGCCAGCGGTCGATCATCAGGCCGAACGGCAGGAACGACACGCCCGACAGCGCCATGCGCATCTGGTTGTTGATGACCGCTTCTCGGCTCTCGGTCGGCGCGTCGACCAGCCCGATCGAGCTGAGGTACTTCGGCGTCATCGCCAGCACGATGGTGTCGCCGATCGCCTCATGGAAGCCATCGTTGGCACCGCCCTGGAACAGCGGCGGCAGCGGGTTGTAGGCCAGGTCGTAATAGATGTGGCCCAGCTCGTGGTAGATGGTGGTGAAGTTCTCTTCGTTGGGCTTGATGCACATCTTGGTGCGCACGTCGCCTTCCATGTTCATGTCCCACGCACTGGCGTGGCAGACCACGTCGCGGTCATCGGGCTTGATGAACTGGGTCTTGTCCCAGTACGACTGCGGCAACGACGGCATGCCCAGCGAGACGTAGAAGTCCTGTGCACGCTCGGTCATCTGCTTGGCGGTGCGCAGTTCGGCCTCGCGTTGCGCCTTGTACTGCGCGGCTACGTTCGCATCCTTGCCGGCCTTGGCCAGCGCCGCGCTCAGGTTGGTCTGGTACTGCTTTTCCAGCGCTGCAGTGATGTCCAGGCTGCCGGCGCCCGGGTACGGTTCCAGCTGGTCCCACAGGTTGGACCAGTCCTGCTGCCACATGTTGCCCATCAGGTGCGCGGCGATCAGGCCGTTGCCCACCTCGGCCTTGTCCTTGCCATAGGTCTTGTCCAGCTTGCCGCGCGCGTAGCAGTGCAGCTGCTCGTACATCGGCTTGACCTGTTCCCACAGGCGATCGGTTTCCGGTCCGATCTGCTCCGGCGGCATGTCATAGCCACTGCGCCACATCTGCCCGGCATCGGTGAAGCCCATGCCCTTGGCGCCTTCATTCACCAGGCCGACGAACTTCTGGTAATCACCGCGCATGCTCTTGGTGGTGCTGTGCCAGCCCTGCCAGGCATCGAGCTGCTGGTCATAGTCGCGGCTGCGCGCCAGCACCTGCTCCAGTTCGCCCAGCTGGCGGCAGGAGTTGGGATCGTTGGCGTCGGTGCAGTACTTGCCTGCGCCGTAGCTGCCTTCCATGCGGGTGGCGATCTGGGTCAGCTCGGCCAGCTTGGCCGGGTCCCGCGGCGCCGGCATCGACGACATCAGCTTCAGCAGGTGGATCGCGCGCTTGCTGTCTTCGCTCATCGGCTTGCCATCGAACTTGCCGGCCTGCTCGATCCAGCTGTTGAGCTGGGTCAGCGAACGCTCGTTGGCCTTGGCCGCGATGCGCTCTGAATCGCTGTTGATGTAGGTGGAGGACAGCCACTGCGCCGAGGTCATCTCCGGGTAGGCCGCCTTGAATTCGGCATTGATGCGGGCCACGAACTGGTCGGCGGTTTCGCCGACCGGTGCGCTGCTGCTGGCGGTCTCGGCGCCTGGGGTGGGGTCCTTCTTGCAGGCGGCAAGGGCCAGCGTGGCGGCGGCGATTGCCGAGGCCAGCAGGAGATGACGGTGTTTCACGGGCGATCCTTGGGTGGTGAACGACCGCCGAAGGCTAGTGGGCAGGCGTTGCCACCGCAAGTGGCGGAAGTCGGCCGGGCGGCGCCCGGGGACCGCGACATCGCATGCGCGCTGTCGCTCCCACGCTTCGCTGCGCGAAACGTGGGCCCCACTTACCAGCTCCCAGACCCCCGCCGCTTCGCGGCCGCCCCCTGACTCAGGGGGCGCTGCCCCAGACGCAATTCGGTGATGGCAGTAGATCCACGCCATGCGTGGATGAGATCTGTCAGAAATCGAGACTCAAATTCGGATCCGACCCCGTGCCGACCAACGGTCGGCACCCACCAACAGCAGCGGAAATCTGTCGAAGGCGGGGTGGGTCCGGTGGCGGGGGCGTGAGCGCCATGGATGGCGCGACCGAGCCTCCATGGACGGATTTACGGCGTCCCCCGCCACCGGACCCACCCCGCCTACCCACAGGAAACCCGCTTCTGCTTTTGCTTCGGCCGTTGCCTCTGCGGGTGCAGGGCGCAGCCCTGCCGAACATCCCTAACTCTCGCAGCCGGCGAACAGGTCGCGATCCCGCTCGTACAGCGAGGTCTTCACCTGCATCAGCCCCAGCACCGACGGGAACAGATTGTCGTGGTCGGTGTAGCTGGCCGAGCGCTTGCGCACGCACTGCAGGTCCAGTCCACGGCTGCTGGCGAAGCCCGGCGAGAACCACATCGTCATCGGCACCCGGGTCTGCTCGGCCGGTGCGATCGCGTACGGCACACCGTGCAGGTACAGGCCCTTTTCGCCCAGCGATTCGCCGTGGTCGGACAGGTAGATCATCGCCGTGTCGTAGTCCTGCAGGCCCTGCAGCGTGCCGATGGTCTTGCTCAGGAAGTGATCGGTGTACAGCACGGCGTTGTCGTAACTGTTGGTGATCTCTTCGCGCGAGCAGCGACCGATGTCCTGGGTGTCACAGGTCGGGGTGAAGCGGCGGAAGGCGGCCGGGTAGCGTTCGAAATAGGCCGGGCCATGGTTGCCCAGCTGGTGCAGCACCACCACCCGATCACCCGGGCGCGCACGCACCTGCGTCGCCAGGTCCTGCAGCAGGATCTCGTCCATGCAACGGCCATCGGCACACAGCCCCGGCGTGGTCGCGTCCGACAGCGACTGGAAGTCCAGGCCCTCGCATACGCCCTTGCAGCCGGACTGGTTGTCGCGCCACAGCGGCGCGATGCCCGCGCGGTTCAGTACATGCAGCAGCGACTGGTGCGCACGGATCTTCTTCTCGTCGTACTCGTGGCGTCCCCATGGCGAGAACAGGCAGGGCAGCGAAACCTCGGTGCTGGTACCGCAGGAGTGCATGTCCGGGAAATTGACCACCGCCGCCTGGGCCAGCTCCGGCGTGGTATTGCGGCCACCATTCAGGCCCCAGTTCTGTGCGCGCACCGTTTCGCCCATCACGATCACCAGCAGGCGTGGCTTGCTGGTCGATGCGCGCGGGGTCGCCTTGGCATCGGTACCGATCGGCAGCTTCGGCGCGCGCTGCACCGGGTTGTCGCCGCGCAGGGCACGCGGCAGCCCCAGCAGCACATTGGCCGGCGTGGCCAGGTAGCGCACTTCGCGCTGGTTGCGCATCAGCGCCGACACATCCTGGAAGGACACCAGCGCGCCACCGAGTGCGGTGACCGCAGCGACCAGCAGGAAGCCGATGCGCCACAGCAGGCTGCGGCCCCAGCTGCGGCGGCGCAGGTCAACGCGCCACAGCACCACCATCGGCAACACAGCCAGCAGCAGGACCGGCCACAGCAGCGACACCGTCATCAGTTCGCGGCTTTCCTTGGGGTCGGTAGCCAGCACGTTGCGCAGCATGTCCGCATCCAGATAGATGTGGTAACGGCTCATGTAGTGCGCGGCAAACGCGGTGACCAGCAGCAGCACGCTGATCACCACCTTGGCATTCCAGCGCCACACCAGGATGCCCAGCAGCACGCCGTGCGCACCCAGCAGCAGCAACAGCAGCGAGAGTGCATAGCGCAGGCTGCCCGGATGGCTGGCCATGGCGCTGTGCCAGAACAGGCCATTGCCGGCCACAGCGAAGAACAGGCTGGTCAGTACGATCAGTGCTTCGGTGGACAGCTGCGGCCGCCATGCGCGGATGCTGGCCAGCGTGGGTAGACGGAAGGAGCGTTGGACCGATGCGTTCATGCAACCGCCTCCTGGCGGGTCGAGCGATCCAACTGGCGGCGGACCATCAGGTACAGGCCCAGCGACAGCAGCCAACAGATCAAGGCGGTGGCAATGTCATGCGAAAGGAAGTGGGCGCCGCGCAGCTGCTGGCCGATGCCGAACACCAGGCCGCTGCCGAGGCCGATCCACAGTCCGGCCCAACGCCAGGCGGGGCGCCACAGCAGCGCGAAGAAGTACAGGCACATCCACGCGTATCCGGCGCTTGCGTGGCCGGCGGGGAAGCAGGCGCGGGCGGCCATGCCGGTCGGGCGGCTGCTGAGAAGACCGACGAACGGGTCGTGTCCACCATAGCGCAGCAGATCCCACGGGCAGTCCATCGGCACCAGCGACTTCAGCAGCGAGATCAGCCCGGTGCCGAGTGCCACGGCCACCACCACATACAGCAGCGCCCAGCGCAGCGTCCGATCGCGGCCGCGGCGCCAGTGGTGGAAGCACAGCAGCATCGCCACCAGTGCTGCAGCGGTGCTCAGCCACTTGCCGGCCTTGTGCACCACCGAACGCGTCAGCCATGCATCCTGCAGCGCCCAGCGGCCGCCTTCCAGCCGGAACAGATGGTCGGCCAGCCACTGGTCGCCACCCAGGCCCATCAGCACGGTGAACACCGCAATGCCGATGACAGAAGGCAGCCAAAGATGGGTAACGGCAAAACGCGACGCCAGCAGCGAGGGCGCAAAGGCGAGGGCCGGGACAAGAGGGCGAGCGGGCATGCAGGAGGGGCCGTTACGGGAATCCGCGGCCATGCTCGTCACCGGCATGTCGGAGAAGGGTCGTACATGCGTTTGCGCCGGGTTAATCCGTGCCCGGCGCGAATCATCGTTCAGTCTTCTTCGTCGTTGGCGCCTGCACGCTCGGCATGGCAGGCCGCATCCCAGGCGGTGCCCGGAAGCAACTGCCAACGATTGCGATTGGCAACCCCGATCTCGATGACCTGGGCCGGATCGACACAGGGGCTCATGGCCTTGTCCAGCACCAGCAACCAGCGCTTGTCCGGCGCCTCGGCCAACCATGGACCGGCGTCGTGCCACTGCTCTGCCCACGGCCGCTTGAAGCCGAACTCGCGCACCGGCCGGTCGGCCTGCAGCAGGTTCTGTTCGCGCCAGGCCACCAGCGCCAGCTCCGCATCGGGGCCGATCCGTGTGCCCACCCGGCGCATCACCGCCGACGCCGAGGCGTAGGGGTCCAGCGCCGGTATCAGCACCAGT
Organism: Stenotrophomonas sp. SI-NJAU-1; assembly: GCF_020883215.1. Taxonomy (NCBI): domain Bacteria; kingdom Pseudomonadati; phylum Pseudomonadota; class Gammaproteobacteria; order Lysobacterales; family Lysobacteraceae; genus Stenotrophomonas; species Stenotrophomonas sp. SI-NJAU-1. The sequence continues at coordinate 3,223,542 of NZ_CP086598.1, read as the reverse complement.
CCGTACAGCATCCACAGCAGGCCGTGGGTGAGCAGTACCAGCGTGGCCGCGCGTCGTATCCGCAGCCACACCGCCAGCGTCGCTACGGCGATGGCGAAGGTCAGCAGGCCATCGCCGAACACGGGCAGCAGGGTGTCGGGCATCGCCCGCCGTGCCAGCTGCGCCTGCGCCCAGAGGCTGTCGGTCAGCATCATCACGCCAAGCGCGCCGGTGGCCAGCATCAGCAGCAGGCTGTAGCCGAACAGGTAGCGGCGCACGCACAGGCGACGCAGCAGGCCGGGCAACAGCGGCGCCACCGCCAGTGCCATCGCCGGCAGCATCGGCAGCACGTACACCTCGCGCTTGCCGGGGCTGGCAGTGAAGAACAGCAGGACCAGCGCGGCCCAGCCCAGCAGCAGCCACTGGCGCTGGTCGCCGCGACGCAGCCGGCGCCACCACGGTTTGACCATCAGCGGCAGCAGCAGCGCACCCGGCAGCCACAGCGTGGCGATCACCTGCAGGTAGTACCAGACCGGCTGGCGATGGTGCCAGGCGTTGGCATAGCGGGTGCCGGTCTGCTTGAACAACAGTTCGTGGGCGTACGACTGCAGTGATGCACTGGGTTCATGCAGCAGCGCCCAGCCCAGCGGTGCCAGCCACACCGCCGTGCCCAGCAGGAAGGCCGGAATCAGCCACAGCAGGCTGGCGGGGTGGGGGCCGTCCACCGGCCGGCCGCGACGGCGCTGGTACAGCCGCCAGCCCAGCCAGGGCAGCACCATCAGCAAGGGCAGGAAGCCCACCCCCTTGGTCACCGTGCCGACGCCGGCGGCGAAGCCGGCCAGCCACAGGGCCGGCAGGTTGCGGCGCTCGCAGAGGTGGCGCAGCAGGCCCCACAGGGCCAGCGTGGTCATGCCCACCAGCACCATGTCGATCTGCGCGCGCTTGGCCATCAGGCCGAACTGCAGGGTGCAGAACAGTGCGCCAAGCGCGTACAACGAATGCCGTGGCGACCATAGCCGGCGTGCCAGGTCGGACACCAGCCACAGGCTGAGCAGCGCGGCCAGCAGCGACGGCAGCAGGAACGACCACTGCCAGCTGCCGACCACCTGGTGGGCGGCGGCCTGCAGCCACATGAACACCGGCGGCTTCTCGGCGTACAGCTCGCTGCCCCGGTGTGGCAGCAGCCACTCGCCGCTCTCCACCATGGCACGTGCGGCCAGCACGAAGCGTGGTTCGTCCGGTGGCTGCGGCTGGCGCATGCCAAGCCCGGCCGCCAGCGCCATCACGATCAACAACCACAGCAGCGGCAGGTGCCAACGGCGGGGCAGGGCAACGGGCACGGCAGGCTCCGGGAGCAAAACGGCCATTCTGATTAGGGGCACGTGGGAAAGCCGTCGGAGCGGCCGGCATGGCGACCGCATTCCGACATCCGCAGCGCTACCATGGCATGAACTTCCGTGGATGTTTCGTGCATGCGCCTGTTGGTGATCGAGGACAACCGCCAGTTGGTGGCCAACCTGTTCGACTATTTCGAGTCGCGCGGGCATGTGCTCGACGTGGCCCCGGATGGCATCACCGGCCTGCACCTTGCCGGCAGCCACCCGTATGACGCGGTGATCCTGGACTGGATGCTGCCGCGCATGGAAGGCCCGGAAGTGCTGCGGCGGTTGCGCTCCGAGCACGCCTCGGAAGTGCCGGTGATCATGCTGACCGCACGCGACGAACTGCCGGACAAGATCGCCGGCTTCCGCGCCGGCGCAGATGATTACCTGACCAAGCCATTCGCACTGCCGGAACTGGAAGTGCGCCTGGAGGCGCTGCTGCTGCGCGCGCAGGGTCGCAATCCGCGCAAGCGCCTGCAGGTGGGCGACCTGGTGCTGGACCTGGCCAGCCTGGAGGCGCAGCGCGCCGGCCAGGTACTGCACCTGTACCCGGCCTGCCGCAAGCTGCTGGAAGTGCTGATGCGCGCCAGCCCGGGCGCGGTCACCCGGCAGCAGCTGGAATTTGCCCTGTGGGGTGACGAGCCACCGGACGGCGACCTGCTGCGCTCGCATGTGTACGAACTGCGCCGCAGCGTGGACGGCCCCTTTGCCGACAAGCTGATCCACACCCTGCCGCGGGTGGGCTACCGGCTGGCGTCCACCGCAGGCGCGGACGCACGGAACGATGACGATGGCGCGTAAGCCCGGGCCGCTGTACCGGCGGGTGGTGTGGTGGCTGCTGGGCTACCTGGCGCTGATTTCGCTGGCGGTGTTCAGTGTGGGCAACTACGTGCACGAACACGCCGAGCACGCGGCGTGGCGCGCGCTGCTCAATTCCGAACTGGACAGCATCGTCGAGCACACCGAGCACGAGCCGCACTATCGCTGGCAGGACTCGGACACGCTGAGCCTGTTCCGCTTCAATGAAGCCAACATGCCCGCCAGCCTGCGCACCCTGCATCCGGGGTTGCATGACGGGGTGATGATCGGCGAGCGCGAGACGGCGGTGATGGTGCGCGATACCGGCTCGATGGGACGGGTTGCGCTGGCCCTGGACATCTCCGATTTCCACGATCTGGAACAATTCGCAACGCGCTGGGTGATGCTGGCCGGCATCATCATGATCTTCGTCACCGTGTTGATGGCCTCCTTCGGCATGGAGCGCATGGTGCGCCCCTTGAGCCTGCTGGCCCAGCATATCGGTGCACTGCGGCCCGGCGTGCAGGGCCAGCGCATTGACGTCGATCCGCGCGGCAGTTCCGAGCTGCACACCATCGCCGATGCGCTGAACGATTACCTTGATCGCAACGAGCAGTTCGTCGAGCGCGAGCGGGTGTTCATCAGTACCGCAAGCCATGAACTGCGCACGCCGATCGCCGTGATGACCGGTGCCGCCGAACTGGCGCTGGAGCAGCCCGGCCTGCCTGAGCGCGCACGACAGCAGATGCAGCGCGTGCTGCGTACCGCGCAGGGCGTTGAGCAGCTGATCGAGCTGTTGCTGGTGCTGGCGCGTGATCCCGCTCGCCTGGCTGCCCGTGCCGAGCGCATCGCGCTGGACCAGCTGCTGCCGGAGATCGTCGACGACCATCGCCACCTGCTGGGCGACAAGGACCTGAGCATCGGCATCCAGGCCGCGCCGGTCGACATCGTCGCGCCGCTGGCGGTGGTGCAGGCAGCGATCGGCAACCTGCTGCGCAATGCCATCGAGAACAGCGGCCGCGGTCATATCGAGCTGCGCCTGACCTCGGCAGCGGTGTTGACCCTGCAGGATCCCGGCCATGGCATGAGCCCGGAGGAGATCGCAGCGATCCACGCGCGGATGGCCCGCGGTGGGCGCGGCGACCGCGGCGGCATCGGCCTGGAGCTGATTGCGCGGCTGTGCGAGCACCTGGGCTGGACCCTGCAGCTGCAGCCCTGCCAGCCGCGCGGGACCCTGGCCTCGCTCGACTTTGGTACATCGCGGCCAGGCTGACCTGTCCCTCGACCAAGGTCGACGCCTGCCAGGCAATGGCCGCGTGCGTTCCGGTAGGTGCCACCCCTGGTTGGCACGCTGGCCGCGTCACCGCCCCGTTGGCCGCGCCACGTGCTGGTCGATCAGGATCACGTTGCCATCGGGATCGGTCAGCTGCAGATAGGCCGGACCTTCGCCATCGGGATCGGCACGCGCTGTGAGCGCGATGCCCTTGGCGTCCAGCTCGGCCTGTACCTCACGCACGTCCTGGAAGGACCCCAGTTCCTGCTTGTGCTGGTCCCAGCCGGGATTGAAGGTGAGCAGGTTGCCCTCGAACATGCCCTGGAACAGGCCGACCACGATGCCATTGTTGCGCAGTACCAGCCAGTTCTGCGCCGCATCACCACCGGTCACCGAGAACCCCAGCGCTTCGTAGAACGCACGTGAGGTGGCCAGGTCCTTCACCGCCAGGCTGACGGAAAAAGCGCCGAGTTGCATGGGGCAGGCTCCAGTAGGGAATGCAGCGATTCTCGGCAGGCCCACGCGCTGCCGCAAGCAGCGCAGCATGACCCTGCGTGAAGACTATGTTAATTTCGACCCGCGCCGCTTATGCGGCGCTTTTCTTTTCCGCTCTTTCGATCGACAGAGGATCCCATGCCGACCGAACCCGCTACTGCCCTGATCAGCAACGACATCGTTGGCCTTGGTCTGATCGCCGCCACCCTTGCCCTGATCTTCTGGGCCGCCAGTGGCCCGACGCCCCTGCTGAAGAAGATCTTCGCCTGGGTGCCTGCACTGCTGCTGTGCTATTTCATCCCCGCCATCTACAACACCGCCGGTGTCATCGATGGCCACAACACCTCGCTGTACAACCCGGTCGCCCGCGATGTGCTGTTGCCGGCGGCGCTGGTCCTGCTGACCCTGTCGATCGACCTGAAGGGCATCGCCAAGCTGGGGCCGAAGCTGCTGCTGGTGTTCTGCGCCGGCACCGCCGGCATCATGCTCGGCGCCATCGTCTCCTTCCAGGTGATGAAGCTGATCCATCCGGAAACCGTGGCTGGCGACACCTGGGCCGGGATGGCCGCGTTGGCCGGCAGCTGGATCGGCGGTGGCGCCAACATGGTCGCCATGCGCGAAGTGTTCGGCACCGATGCCACCACCTTCGGCCAGTTCGCGGTGGTCGACGTGGCCTGCGCCAGCCTGTGGATGGCGATCCTGTTGTTCATGGCCAACCGCGCCCAGCAGATCGATGCACGCAACGGTGCCGACACCCGCGCCATCGATGAGATGAAGGCGCGCATCAGCGCCTACGAGGCACAGAACGCGCGCATCCCCAGCATGACCGATCTGATGGTGATCGTCGGCGTGGCACTGGGCGGCGTCGGCCTGGCCCATGCCATCGCCGCACCGCTGTCGGGCTGGTTCAAGGCCAATGTCAGCTGGGCCAGCCAGTTCAGCCTCGACAGCCAATTTGTATGGGTGATCCTGCTGTCCACCGCGATGGGCCTGACGCTCAGCTTCACCCGTGCACGCCGGCTGGAAGCGGCAGGCGCCTCGCGCCTGGGCACTGTGTTCCTGTACTTCCTGATCGCCTGCATCGGCATGCAGATGAACCTGTTGTCGCTGCTGGATCGTCCGTGGCTGTTCCTGCTGGGGGCCATCTGGATGGCCACCCACGTGCTTGTGCTGTGGATCGTGGCCAAGCTGGTGCGTGCGCCGCTGTTCTTCTTCGCGATCGGTTCGCAGGGCAACATCGGCGCCGCCGCCTCGGCACCGGTGGTGGCGGCAGCATTCCATCCGACGCTGGCGCCGGTGGGCGTGCTGCTCGGTACGGTCGGTTATGCCACCGGTACCGGCCTGGCGTATGTGACCGGGCTGATCCTGAAGTGGATGGCCAACGGCTGAGCCCTCTCGCGGCCAGCGACGGAAATCAGGAACGGGCAGCGCCGAGCCCACGCTCGGCTGCTTTTCGCCGGACACTGCCGGAACTGTGCGGCACATACCGGAACGTATGGCGCGTGCGTCGTAGCGTGGGAAGCTCCTGCCGGCGTTGCCGGCGACGTTCGATGGGGCCGTCGATGATGAAGCAATGGAGGTTCCGGGTTTCCGCACTGGTGCTGTTGCTGGCCAGCACGGGGGCCTTCGCGCAGGGGCCGGTGAGGGCCGGCGGCGCCGATGTGCAGGTGCTGACCGATGCCGGTGCGCGCGAGGTGGCGGCACTGATCGCCCAGCCAGGGTTCGCCGATGCAGTGCGCAGCTCGCTGCATGCGGCGCCGGAGCAGGGGGTGCCGGTGCAATCGTTGATGGGCCGTTTCGATCCGCAGGCGCAGACGCTGGCCAGTGCATCGCTGGCTGCTGGCGATCGCCAGCTGCGCCAGCGCAAGGGGCTCCCGGCACAGGGGCAGGGGCTGCTGCAGCTGCGTGCGTACGTGCCCGAGGGTCACTCGCTGGCGGCCATCAATGCGCATCCGCTGTGGGTGGCCAGTCTGCCGCGTGGCAATGATCGCGACTGGACCACGATCACCGCCTACGACGCGCAGGGCCGCGCGCATGTACTGGATGCGAAACGGGCCCCGGACTTTCCGGTGCTGATCGTCGACGTCGACACGCGGCGTGCCGTGCAGGAGGGCATGGCCCTGGTCAATGCGGGGCTGAAGGCCCGCGGCCTGCAATCGCCCGAACGCATCCAGCTGTCGGCTGACGGCACGCAGGCGTCGCTGGATATCACCCGCCTGGACCGCATCCGCCTGGCGGACGACCAGGAGCCCTGGGCGCTGGGGGCAGCCGAGGTGTTCGCTGTTGTTTCCGGTCTGCAGGTGGGCGCCACCGCACCGGAGATGGTCACCGTCGACATGCCGTACCTGGACTACGACGGTACCGACTACACCCCGCAGCAACCGCTGATCATCTGGGGCAACTATCGCTTCAACGCTGCCAACGTGCAGCTGTTCGAAGATGACGGCGATACCAACTATCAGGAACTGCTGGTGGCGCTGAGCAACGGCGTCAAAGCCGCGCTGGGCGCCTTCGCACCTGAGTATGCCGTCATCGCCGACATCGCAGGCGCGATCCTCAAGGCCATGCCCACGTCGTGGTTTGCCAATGACATCGACTATATCGACAGCTACTACCTGTTGCAGCGCGGCCAGGCCTACCAGGACCGGATGGGAGCGGCCAACAACGCCAAGGTCACCCTGACCCCGATCACCCTCACGGAATAGTCCCGCCGGGCGGGGCCCGCAACTGCCATGCCCGGATCAATTCCATCGGCATCCATGAACAAAAAAGGGGTCGGATCCGTTTTCCAAAGGAAAACGGATCCGACCCCTGATGTTTCCGCACCGTCACCGGAAATCCGTCAAAGGTGGGGCGGTGTCGGAGTGCGGGGTGTCAGCCGCATGGATGCGGCTGCCAAGCCTACAGGGACGTACTTGCGGCGTCCCCGCACTCCGACACCGCCCCGCCAAACCCACAGAACCCCAGAGCCGACGCTCCGGCAGTTGCAGTTGCAGTTGCAGTTGCAGTTGATGTTGTCGTTGCCGTTGCCGTTGCCTCTGCGGGCGCCGGGCTGCACGCCCGGCACCCACCGGGAACCTCAACAGCAGCGACCACCGTTGCGCCCGCCATACCGCGCTTCCTGCCGCTCGCGGAAGAACGTCTTGTAGTCCATCGGCTCGCGGTCCGGATGCTTCTCCCGCACATGCCGCACATAGTTGTCGTAGTCGGGAATGCCGCAGCACAGCCGCGCCGTCTGCACCAGGCGTCGCCAGATCCGGCGATGCGCCTGGTACTGCCCCACCGGAACCAGTTGTGTACTCATTACAGGTCCACCATTTCATGCGGCTTCAGCGCCACGTACGGGGTCTCGCGGTCGCTGCGCTGCGGATTGCGGCGCGCCGCCACGATCGTCTTGATCGAATACACCAGCACCGACGCCACCACCAGCAGGAACAGCGCGGTCAGGCCGGTGTTGACGTAGGCATTGACCACGATCTGCTGCATCTGCGCGACCGACTTGGCCGGTGCGGTGATCGTGCCGCTGGCCAACGCATCCTGGAACTTGTGTGCCTGTGCCAGGAAGCCCTGCGCCGGATTGCTGTCGAAGATCTTGATGAAACCGGCGTAGGTGGTGCAGATCAGCAGCCACACCGCCGGCACCGCGGTGACCCACGCGTAGCGGTCACGCTTCATCTTGAACAGCACCACCGTGCCCAGCATCAGCGCAATGCCTGCCAGCATCTGGTTGGAGATGCCGAACAACGGCCACAACGTCTGGATGCCGCCGAACGGATCGACCACGCCGGTGTACAGCAGGTAGCCCCACAGCGCCACGCAGCCGGCAGTGCCGATGATGTTGGCAGTCCACGACTCGGTCTTCTTCAGCGCCGGCACGAAATTGCCGAGCAGGTCCTGCAGCATGAAACGACCGGCACGTGTGCCCGCATCCACCGCGGTGAGGATGAACAGTGCTTCGAACAGGATGGCGAAGTGGTACCAGAACGCCATCATCGCGTCGCTGCTGCTGGGGATCGCCTCATGCAGGATCTGCGCGATGCCCACCGCCAGGGTGGGGGCACCACCGGCACGATGCAGGATGGTCGGTTCACCGATCGCTGCCGCCGTGGCGGTCAGCTGTTCGGGGGTGATGGTGAAGCCCCAGGTGTTGGTGATGTAGTGCGCGGCCGAGGCGGCATCGGCACCGATCACCGCCGCCGGGCTGTTCATCGCGAAGTAGATGCCCGGATCGATGATCGAGGCCGCCACCAGCGCCATCACGGCCACGAACGATTCCATCAGCATGCCACCGTAGCCGATGTAGCGCATGTGCGCTTCATTGGCCAGCAGCTTGGGCGTAGTGCCCGAGGAGATCAGTGCATGGAAACCCGACACCGCACCGCAGGCGATGGTGATGAACAGGAACGGGAACATGCCGCCCTTCCACACCGGGCCGTCGCCGCTGGCCGCGAACTGGGTCAGCGCCGGCATCTTCAGTTCCGGCATCACCACCAGGATGCCGATGGCCAGCGCGATGATCGTGCCGATCTTCAGGAAGGTCGACAGGTAGTCGCGCGGTGCCAGCAGCAGCCAGACCGGCAGCACCGAGGCGACGAAACCGTAGCCGATCAGCATCCAGGTGATCTGGGTACCGGTGAAGGTAAAGGCCGGGCCCCAGGTTGGGTCTGCCGCCACCTTGCCACCGAACCAGATCGCGGCGAGCAGCAGCACCAGGCCCACCACCGAGATCTCACCGATCTTGCCCGGCCGGATGTAGCGCATGTAGACGCCCATCAGGATCGCGATGGGCATCGTCGCGATCACCGTGAACATGCCCCACGGGCTTTCCGCCAGTGCCTTGACCACCACCATCGCCAGCACGGCCAGGATGATGATCATGATCAGGAAGGCACCGAACAACGCGATGGTGCCGGGCACCTGGCCCATCTCCTCGCGCACCAGGTCACCCAGTGAGCGGCCGTTGCGGCGGCTGGAGAGGAACAGGACCATGAAGTCCTGCACCGCACCGGCCAGCACCACGCCGACCACAAGCCACAGCAGGCCGGGCAGGTAGCCCATCTGCGCGGCCAGCACCGGGCCGACCAGCGGGCCGGCACCGGCAATGGCGGCGAAGTGGTGGCCGAACAGCACGTGCTTGTTGGTCGGTACGTAGTCCAGGCCATCGTTGTTGATCACCGCCGGGGTGGCCCGGGTCGGATCGAGCTGCATCACCTTGTCGGCGATGAACAGGCTGTAGAAGCGGTAGGCAACCAGGTACAGCGATACCGCCGCGACCACGATCCACAACGCATTGATGTGCTCACCGCGCCGCAGCGCTACCGTGCCCAGGCAGAACGCGCCGAGCAGGGCGAGGGCCGCCCAGCCTATTTTGGAAAAACCTTTCATGAGGTGCTCTCTCCCGGAAAGACAGGCAAAGAGTCCCGCGTGCCCCTGGCAGGGTCAATGTGCACGGGACCATTGTGCGGTAGTACTTTGGTCGTACATGGGTGTGGCAGGTGGCGATGTTCCCTCGCAGCCGACAACGCAGGCGGTGCCGGCGTGCGGACATGACGTGCGGCGAACACCAGGGATGGAACAATCGGTTGCGACGGCATCCATTGGCGTTGCGCGCTGCAGCGTCCATTTTTACCGGCATCCATCCAACAGGAGTCACCATGAGCCTTCCCGAGCCGGTCCGCGTCCTGCGCACCATCCGTGGCATGCCCACCTCCGACGGTGCCGGTGTTCGCCTGACCCGGGTCATCGGCGGCCCCTCGCTGCCCGACCTCGATCCGTTCCTGCTGCTCGACGAATTCGGTACCGATCGCGCCGAGGACTATATCGCCGGTTTCCCCGAGCATCCCCATCGTGGTTTCGAGACCGTCACCTACATGCTCGATGGCCGCATGCGTCATCGCGACAATCACGGCAACGAAGGCCTGCTGACCCCGGGCAGCGTGCAGTGGATGACGGCCGGCCGTGGCCTGGTGCATTCGGAGATGCCCGAGCAGGAAAGCGGGCAGATGCGCGGCTTCCAGCTGTGGGTGAACCTGCCTGCGCGCGACAAGATGACCGCGCCGAAGTACCAGGAATTCGCTCCCGATAAGATCCCGATGGTGCAGCCGGCCGAAGGCGTGCAGGTCAAGGTGATCGCCGGCACGGTCGAGGGCACGGCGGGGCCGATCGCGCAGCCGGCGACCGATCCGCTGTACCTGGACATTGCATTGGAGGCCGATCGTGCCTGGACCTACTCCCTGCCCGAAGGCCACAACGCGTTCGTCTACGTGTTCGAAGGCGGGCTGACGGTGGGCGAGCAGGATGCGGCGCGCGACGTGGCGCGGCAGGAACTGGCGGTGCTGGGCGGCGGCGAGCAGCTGCATCTGTCGGCAGGCAGCGACGGTGCGCGGTTGATCCTGGTGGCGGGTCGTCCGCTGCGCGAGCCGGTGATGCGGCATGGCCCGTTCGTGATGAACACCCGCGAAGAGCTGATGCAGGCCTTCGTCGATTTCCAGGAAGGCAGGTTCTGAGGTCGCGCTGCGGGCCATGCCCACAGCACATTGGTGGCGCCGGGCCATGCCCACAGCACATTGGTAGCGCCGGGCCATGCCCGGCGGATGTCCAGAAGAGCCGGCACGGCCGAAAGCCGCCGGGCATGGCCCGGCGCTACCGATGGATCGGGTGGAAGTGCGGGAATGCTGCAAGGCAGTCATCCCCGCAGCGCCTCAGCGGCCGTCGGCCACGGCAGAGGGCGTCAGGTTCATGCCCTGCGCAAGCTGCTGCAGCGTGCCCAGTTCCTGGGCGCTGTCGGGATACAGCGCGATCTGCGCGTAGCGGCCCTTGTCCAGCTTGACCACGCTGATGCGGCGCTCGGCATAGCCCGGCGGTTGCTGGCCGCCCAGGTCCGGCTGGTACCAGTACATCGATTCACCGGCAAAGCTGCCTTTTTCCTGGCGCAGTGAGCGGGTCAGCGGAATGCCCGGATCGCGCTGGCTGAGCATCAGGCTCAGTACTTCGCGCCCGTCACTGGTGGCCGCGCGGCAGACCAGGAAGCCGGACTGTGCCTGCTGCTGCCATTGCAGGCCGCTGCTGGCGGGCAACGAAGGACAGTCGACCGGGGCCTGCGCGCAGGCAGACGCCGCAACGAACAACAGGCTCGACAGAACAACAGGCGCGAACTTCATGCATCCCCCAAGGTGGCGTGTCGTTGGCACCGCCGGTGACACCGGCGGTCGAGGCATCCCATCCCCGGATGCCGTCCTGCCCGGCGCAAGCACGGGCGGATGACCAGACCTTAACGGAACGTGAGCGATCGCACAAATCGCGGTTACATCCGTAACCATTGCGGCCGAGGGTCGGCCGCAATGGCACGGTCATGGCTCAGCGGTCGTTGCCGATCCACTTGTAGATGATGCCGCCGATCGCACCGCCCAGCAGCGGGGCGACCCAGAACAGCCACAGCTGGCCGGTTGCGCCACTGCCGGCGAAGAAGGCCACCGCCGTGGAGCGGGCCGGGTTCACCGACGTATTGGTCACCGGAATGCTGATCAGGTGGATCAGGGTCAGGGCCAGGCCGATGGCCAGCGGCGCGAAGCCCGCCGGCGCCTTGCCATGGGTCGCGCCCATGATCACGATCAGGAACACGGCCGTGAGCACCACTTCGCACAGGAATGCGGCCGCCACGCTGTAGCCGCCGGGCGACAGCGCACCATAGCCGTTGCTGGCGAACGCGCCGGCTTGGCTGCCATCAATGGCGAAGCCGCTGGCACCGGAGGCGATCTGCAGCAGGATGAAGCCGGCCAGCAGGCCGCCGGCCACCTGGGCGATGATGTAGGGCACCAGATCCCGGGTCGGGAAGCGGCCACCGGCCCACAGGCCCACGCTGACCGCTGGATTGAAGTGCGCACCGGAGATATGGCCGAACGCGTAGGCGCCGGTCACCACGGTCAGGCCGAAGGCCAGGGCCACGCCGAGGAAACCGATACCCAGCGGATTGCCGTCGCCACCGAACTTGGCGGCCAGCACCGCACTGCCACAGCCACCCAGAACCAGCCAGAACGTACCGAGGAACTCGGCGGACAAGCGTTTACCCATGCTCATGTGTTGCACTCCTTTGACGGTCTAAAGTGTGATTTATGTCACATTTCAGTGATCAGCGGGTGACTGTAGCGTCAACGCCGGGTGCAGGGATACACCTTCGGATGTGTGCAACACGCGATGCTCAGTACTGGGGCAGGGGAATGAATTCCTTGTCGTCGCCGGGAATGGTGCCGAAACGTCCGGCTTCCCAGTCGTGCTTGGCCTGCTCGATACGTTCCTTGGAACTGGAAACGAAGTTCCACCACAGATGGCGCGGGCCATCCAGCGGTTCGCCGCCGAACAGCATCGCCTTCACCGGCGTCTTCGCGCGCAGGCGGCCGCGCGCACCGGCTTCGGGAAGCACCAGGTGCTGGGCGGGAATGTCCACACCATCCAGCTGCGCTTGGCCTTCGAGGATGTACAGCGCACGTTCGCGGTGGCCATCATCGATGTCGATCTCTGCATCCGGGTCCAGGTCGATCGCCACGTTGAGCGTGTCGGCGAACACCTTGACCGGCGACTCCTCGCCATAGGCGCGTCCGGCAATGACGCGCAGCCAGGCGCCGTTGCGGCGCTGCTCGGGCAGGGTGGCGGCGGCATGGTGGTAGAAGGCCGGTTCGATTTCCTCATGCGACTTCGGCAACGCAACCCAGGTCTGCATGCCGTGGATCGGGTTGTCATGGTCGCGGTCCGGTTGCGGCGTGCGCTCGGAATGGGCGATGCCGCGGCCGGCGGTCATCCAGTTGACGTCACCGGGACGGATCACCTGGTCCGAGCCCAGCGTATCGCGGTGGCCGATGGCACCGGACCAGAGGTAGGTGACGGTGGCCAGGCCGATATGCGGGTGCGGGCGCACGTCGATGGCGGTACCGGGGTGCATGAGTGCCGGGCCCATCTGGTCGACGAACACGAACGAACCGATGCTGCGGGCCTGCAGGGTGGGCACGGCGCGGCGCACTTCCAGGCCGCCGATGTCGTGTACGCGCGGGGCGATGATGGTGGTCATGCGGGCGTTCTCGCTGGCAGGGATCAAGGCGGTCAGCATCGCATGCGGTGGTGGCGGTGACATTCCCCGTCCGGGTAACAGGTTGTTCCAGCCAACGGCGCAGCCCCTCGTGGCTGAACGCATAAAGCAGATCATGCGCTTGGCCGTGCGGGGTGGGTTCGCAGGACACGCCGTAAACCCGTCCATGGGGGCTCGATGGCGCCATCCATGGCGCCAACGGTCCTGCGAACCCACCCCGCACGGCCTTAGACAGTTTCCGTGGGCGTCCAGCCACGGAAAAGAAAAAATCAAAATCAAAATCAAACGCCGGTCGCTTCGCTCGCATCCACGCAGAGCGTGGACCAAGCGTGTCGCCCAAGGTCGACAGCTACAGGAAATCGCGATTTGCCTACCGTCACCGGAAAACTGTCAGGGGTGGGGCGGTGTGGGTGGGCAGGACCGTTGGCGCCATGGATGGCGCCATCGAGCCTACAGGGACGTACTTGCGGCGTGTCCTGCCCACCCACACCGCCCCGCCAACAAACAGAAAAGCCAGAGCCGGCTGTTGCTCCGGCTCTGGCTCTGGTTTTGGCTTTTGATCCAGCGGGTGCCGGGCCGCAGGCCCGGCTGATCAAACCACCGGTTCGCGCAGTACCGGGTTGTCCCAGCCCGGGCGCGGTGCGAAGCGATCACCGTGACGCTGCTGCAGCGCCTTCAGGCGCTCCACGATGGCATCGGCACCCACCGCACGGATGTGCTGGATCGGACCGCCGCGGAACGGTGCGAAACCGGTACCGAAGATCACGCCCGCGTCCAGCAGGTCCGCGTCGGCCACCACGCCTTCGTGCAGGCACGCCACCGCTTCGTTCAACAACGGCAGGATCAGGCGATCTTCCAGATCGGCAGGCGCCTGATAGTCGCGCGCCACGTCCGGCTTCTTGGCCCGGCCGTTCTCCCAGGTGTAGATGCCCTGGCCATCCTTCTTGCCGCGCTTGTCCGGTTCCACCGTCTGCAGCGCCGCCGGAATCTGCAGGCCCAGGAACGGGGCCAGTTCCTTGCCCACGCCAGCGGCCACGTCCAGGCCTACGGTGTCGATCAGTTCGATCGGGCCCATCGGCATGCCGAACTTCACCGCCGCCTTGTCGATCACCGGGCCCGGAATGCCTTCAGCGTATGCGGTGGCCGCTTCCAGCATGTACGGGAACAGCACGCGGTTGACCAGGAAACCGGGCGTGCCGGCCACCGGCACCGGGAACTTGCCCAGCGCCTTGCAGAAGGCTGCCAGGCGACGCTCGGTTTCGGCCGCCATGCCGTCGTGATGGATGATCTCCACCAACGGCATCTGGGCCACCGGGTTGAAGTAATGCAGGCCGGCGAACTGCGCCGGGCGCTGGATGTGATCGCGCAGCTCCACCAGCGGAATCGACGAGGTGTTGGTGGTCAGCAACGCGTCGAGCTTCATCTTCGGCTCCAGCGTCTGGTACAGCGCACGCTTGGCTTCCGGGTTCTCGATGATCGCTTCAATGACCAGATCGGCCTGCGCCACGCCATTGCCTTCCAGGTCCGCACGCAGGCGAGCGGCGACGGCCGGGCGCTTGCTCTCGTCACGCACCTTCTTGGCGAACAGTGCCTGCGCACGCTCCATGGCCGGGTCGATGAAGCGCTGCTCGCGGTCCTGCAGGGTCACTTCAAAACCCTTGTAGGCGGCCCACGCAGCAATGTCACCGCCCATCACGCCAGCACCGACCACGTGCACGTGGCGGATGCCGGAATCGCCACCGCCCAGGCCCTTCAGGCGTTCGGTGAGGAAGAAGATGCGGATCAGGTTGCGCGCGGTCGGCGTGCTGGCCAGCTTCACTACGGCGCGTCGTTCGGCATCCAGGCGTGCCTGCACCGGCTTGCCGCCGCTGCGCTGCCAGGTGCTGATCAACGCATACGGCGCCGGGTACTGGTCCTTCTTCGCCTTGCGTGCGACCTGCTTGACCATCTGCGGGGCCAGCAGCTGGCGTGCCGGCCAGGTATTGGTCGCCCAGGCCAGCGCACGCTGCTTGAACGGGCGGGTGGTGCCGGACAGTGCCAGCGCCACGGCGGTATCGAGCACGACGGCCGGTGCCACCACCTTGTCGACCAGCCCGATGCCGCGTGCGGCCGAGGCCGACAGCGTGCGTCCGGTCAGCATCATGTCCATCGCCGCCGGTGCGCCGACCAGCTGCGGCAGGCGCGCGCTGCCACCCCAGCCCGGGAAGATGCCCAGCTGGGTTTCCGGCAGGCCGATGCGGGTGGAACTGTCATTGGATGCAACGCGATAACGGCAGGCCAGGGCCAGCTCGGTACCGCCGCCCAGGCAATGGCCATGGATGGCGGCCACGGTCGGGCAGGGCAGTTCTGCCAGCTTCTGGTAGGTCGACTGGCCGCGGCGGATGGCGTCGTTGACGGTGCCGCGGCGATCGAACTCCTGGAACTCATTCAGGTCGGCACCGGCGATGAAGCCTGCCTTCTTGAGGGACTGGATCACCACGCCCTTCGGTGGGTCCATGGCGATGCGCTCCAGCAGGTCGCCCAGCTCCAGCAGCACGTCCTGCGACATTGCGTTGACACTGCTGTCCTGACGATCCAGAGAGAGGACCACCACGCCATCGTCGCGGATCTCGGGGTGCCAGTGGCTGAAGCGGAGACCATCGAAGCTTGAGAGCATGGACGTTCCATCCGGTTGTGTATGGAGAAGGGGGCTATGATCCAGAGGTTGTTTCCCCCGCGTCAAATCCCAATAGCAGGGGTGTGGCGCCCCGGATCGCAGGCCTTGGACCGGAACGTTAACGGAACGGTGGTTAAAAGCTGGTGCGGCGCCAGGTGATCGGCGACTGAACTTTTCCCGGGATTGGCAGTCTCATTGCCCGACGTCGGTTGGGCTGACAGGAGTGCGGCCCCTCATGGCCGATGTTGATACACCTCAGGAGCTGGATCTGGAACTGGTCCGGCGCGTGCAGCACGGCGAGAGTGCCGCCTTCGATGTCCTGGTGCGCAAGTACCAGCATCGGGTCGTGGCCCTGGTCGGCCGCTACATCGCCGACTGGAGTGAATGTCAGGACGTGGCCCAGGACACTTTCATCCGTGCATATCGCGCGATTGGAAGCTTCCGCGGCGACGCCCAGTTCTCAACCTGGTTGCATCGGATCGCCGTGAACACCGCCAAAAACCACCTGGCTTCGCACAATCGCCGCCCGCCGACCGATGACATCGACATCGGCGACGCCGAGCAGTTCGACAGCGGCACACGCCTGCGCGACACCGATACGCCCGAGCGCGAGTTGATGCGCCAGGAACTGGAACAGACGGTGATGAAGGCCGTCAACGCGCTGCCGGAAGAACTCCGGTCGGCGATCACCCTGCGCGAGGTGGAAGGCCTGAGCTACGAGGAAATCGCGCAGAAGATGGGGTGCCCGATCGGCACCGTGCGTTCACGGATCTTCCGGGCGCGCGAGGCGATCGACACCGAACTCCGGCCGCTGCTGGACATCGGCAGTGCCACCCGCGAGAAGAGCCGTATATGACCCGCATTCCGAACAACGAACCGCATAACCACCAGTCTCCCGCCGGGCAACGCCTGGACGAACGCCATCGCCAGCAGCTGTCGGCGCTGGTCGACGGCGAGCTGGGCGCCGATGAAGCGCGTTTCCTGCTGCGCCGGATGGAGCACGACCCCGAGCTGGCCGGTTGCCAGGAGCGCTGGCAGCTGCTGGGCGACGTGATGCGCGGGCAGGCGTCGGCACTGGCTCCTGCCGGGTTCAGTGCCGCCGTGGCTGCCGCCATCGCGGCCGAGCCGGCGCCACAGGCCGAGCCGCGTCGCCAGGTACGTCGCAGTGGCTGGCGGGCCTGGGGCGGCGGCGCCGCCCTGGCCGCGTCGGTGGCCGCCGTCGCGCTGTTCATCGGCGGCGAGAAACTGAAGGAGGCCACGCCGGGTGAACCGCTGACGCCGCAGGTGATCGCCAGCCAGGCGGAACTGCCGCCGGCGCCAACCGCGCCGGCCCCGGTGACCGAAGCATCGGTGGATACCGCCGCGATGGCCGTGGCGGCGGCGCCGGCTGTGGCGATGGCTGCCACCAGCCGTCGCCAGGACGCCCGCCGCGCCAGTGCAACCCGCAGCCAGCAGGCCGCGCGTGCCGCCCAGCGCGATGACGCTCCGCAGCGCGCCATCGCCGCCCTGCAGGCACCGCTGGCTCCGACCGTACCGGCCAACGCCAACCACAACCTGCCATTCGGTGAGGTCGGCGGGCTGCAGGCCCGGCCGTGGCCGCGCTCCAGCCTGGCGCCGACCGCGGGTGGTGCGCTCAATGCCAGTTTCCCGGCCCGCGCCGGCGGTGCCGCGTTCTACCCGTTCGAGCCGCGCCTGCAGGACGACCTGCCGGTGCCGCCGCGCCCGCGCGACTGAGCCGGGCGCCTTCACGCCCCGCCGTCGGCGGGGCCCGTATTCCTCTTTCCATCCGACCCGGAGGTTGCCGTCCGATGACTCCCCGACTTCGCACGCAGGCCATTGGCCTGCTGGCCCTGACCCTTCCCTTGGTGGCCTGCGCGCAGGCGCCGGCGCCTGCCGCCCCGGCCCAGCCTGCGCCGGCCGCGGCGCCGCGGGCGCCTGCACAACCGCTGGTCAGTGGCTTGCCCGACTTCACCAACCTGGTCGAACAGGTCGGCCCGGGCGTGGTCAACGTCGACACCACCATCGTCCGCAACAACCGCCAGGCCTCGCGCGGCCCGATGGGCGACGATGACATGCCGGAGTTCTTCCGCCGCTTCTTCGGCCCTGACTTCCCGATGCCAGGGCAGGGGCCGGGTGGGCAGGATGGCGGTCCCAGCATCAAGGGGCGTGGCATGGGATCGGGCTTCATCATCTCGCCCGATGGCTACGTACTGACCAACTACCACGTGGTGGCCGACGCCAGCGAGGTGAAGGTCAAGCTGGGCGACAGCCGCGAGTTCAGTGCCAAGGTGGTGGGCAGCGACCAGCAGTACGACGTGGCCCTGCTCAAGATCGATGGCAAGAACCTGCCCACCGTGCGCGTGGGCGATTCCAACACCCTGAAGCCGGGCCAATGGGTTGTCGCGATCGGCTCGCCGTTCGGCCTCGACCATTCCGTTACCGCCGGCGTGGTCAGCGCCGTCGGTCGCAGTACGGGGGGGCCGGACCAGCGCTACGTGCCATTCATCCAGACCGACGTGGCGATCAACCAGGGCAATTCCGGTGGGCCGCTGCTGAACACCCGCGGCGAAGTGGTCGGCATCAACTCGCAGATCTTCTCGGCCTCCGGTGGCTACATGGGCATCAGCTTCGCGATCCCGATCGACCTGGCGATGAGCGCGGTCGAGCAGATCAAGAAGAGCGGCAAGGTCACCCGCGGCCAGCTCGGCGCGGTGGTCGAACCGATCGATTCGTTGAAGGCGCAGGGACTGGGCCTGCCCGACAGCCGCGGCGCGCTGGTCAACCAGATCGTGGCCGGCAGTGCGGCCGCCAAGGCCGGCGTGCAGGTGGGCGATGTCATCCGCTCGGTCAACGGCAGCGCGGTCAACAGCTGGTCCGACCTGCCGCCGCTGATCGGTGCGATGGCACCGGGCAGCAAGGTGAACCTGGTGGTTTACCGCGACGGCAAGCCGCATGAGCTTAGTGCCACGCTGACCGCACTGAGCGAGGACGGGCAGGCCAATGTCCGCGGGCCGTCGGCTGGCGGTGGCGAGGCGGCTCCGCAGACCGGTGCCAACGCCCTGCTGGGGCTGGACGTCAGCGACCTGAACGCGGCCCAGCGCAAGCAGTTGGGGCTCAACGGCAATGAAGGCGTGCGCATCACCGGGGTCAAGGGCCAGGCGGCACGCGATGCCGGCCTGTCGCCGGGCATGGTGATCCTGCAGGTCGGCCGCACTGCGGTCGGCAGCGTGGATGCACTGAACCGGGCGTTGTCCAGCTTCAAGAAGGACGACGTGGTGATGCTGCTTGTCCGCACGGCCAACGGCAACAGCGCCTTCGTGGCGGTGAAGGCCGGCCAGTAAGGCTCCTGCCGGGGCCGCTTCGGCGGCGCCGGCGCGGCCCCCGAAGCCCCGCCCCGGCGGGGCTTCGGCCGTTCTGGCCCCGGTCCGATGAGGCAGTTTTCGCGGCCGGGCGCCGGGCATGCGATAATCGACCGTTACCCTGACGACGCCGCGCGCCGCCGCCACCTATGTCTTCTGATTCGATGCGGAACATCCGCAACTTCTCCATCATCGCCCATGTCGACCACGGCAAGTCCACGCTGGCCGACCGCATCATCCAGCTCTGCGGCGGCCTCCAGGCCCGCGAGATGGAAGCGCAGGTGCTCGACTCCAACCCGATCGAGCGCGAGCGTGGCATCACCATCAAGGCGCAGTCGGTGTCGCTGCCGTACGTGGCGAAGGATGGCCAGACCTACCACCTGAACTTCATCGACACCCCCGGCCACGTCGACTTCTCCTATGAAGTCAGCCGCTCGCTGGCCGCCTGCGAGGGCGCGCTGCTGGTGGTCGATGCGGCCCAGGGCGTGGAAGCGCAGTCCGTCGCCAACTGCTACACGGCCGTTGAGCAGGGGCTGGAAGTGGTGCCGGTGATCAACAAGATCGACCTGCCCACCGCCGATATCGAGCGCGCCAAAGCCGAGATCGAGGCCGTGATCGGCATCGATGCCAGCGACGCCGTGCCGGTCAGCGCCAAGACCGGCCTGAACGTGCAGGACGTGCTGGAAGCGATCGTGCATCGCATTCCGGCGCCGGTGCCGCGCGATACCGACAAGCTGCAGGCGCTGATCATCGACTCGTGGTTCGACAACTACCTGGGCGTGGTCTCGCTGGTGCGCGTGATGCAGGGCGAGATCAAGGCCGGTGACAAGCTGCAGGTGATGTCCACCGGCCGCAACCACCAGGTCGACAACGTCGGTGTGTTCACCCCGAAGCGCAAGGTGCTGCCGGCACTGCGCGCGGGCGAAGTGGGCTGGGTCACCGCCAGCATCAAGGACGTGCACGGCGCTCCCGTCGGCGACACCCTGACCCTGGCCGGCGATCCGGCACCGAAACCGCTGCCCGGCTTCCAGGAAATGCAGCCGCGCGTGTTCGCCGGCCTGTTCCCGGTCGATGCCGAGGACTACCCGGACCTGCGCGAAGCGCTGGACAAGCTGCGCCTGAACGATGCCGCGCTGCGCTTCGAGCCGGAAAGCTCCGAAGCGATGGGCTTCGGTTTCCGTTGCGGCTTCCTCGGCATGCTGCACATGGAAATCGTGCAGGAGCGCCTGGAGCGCGAATACAACCTGGACCTGATCAGCACCGCGCCGACGGTGGTGTATGAAGTCCTGAAGACCGATGGCACGATCATCAACATGGACAACCCGGCCAAGCTGCCGCCGGTGAACCATGTGCAGGAGATCCGCGAGCCGATCATCCGCGCCAACGTGCTCACTCCCGAGGAGTACATCGGCAACATCATCAAGCTGTGCGAAGAAAAGCGCGGCAGCCAGATCGGCATCAACTACCTGGGCAGCCAGGTGCAGATCAGCTACGAGCTGCCGATGGCCGAAGTGGTGCTGGACTTCTTCGACAAGCTGAAGTCGGTCAGCCGTGGCTATGCCTCGCTGGACTACCACTTCGTGCGCTTCGATGCCGGTCCGTTCGTGCGCGTGGACGTGCTGATCAACGGCGACAAGGTCGATGCGCTGTCGCTGATCGTGCATCGCAGCCATGCCGATCGTCGTGGTCGCGAGCTGTGCGAAAAGATGAAGGACCTGATCCCGCGCCAGCAGTTCGACGTGGCCATCCAGGCTGCCGTCGGCTCGCAGATCATCTCGCGCACCACGGTCAAGGCCATGCGCAAGAACGTTCTGGCCAAGTGCTATGGTGGCGACGTTTCGCGCAAGAAGAAGCTTCTGGAAAAGCAGAAGGAAGGCAAGAAGCGCATGAAGCAGGTCGGCCGCGTGGAAATTCCGCAGGAAGCGTTCCTGGCCGTGCTGCAGATGGACAACAAATAAGCCCCGAAACCGGCCTTCGGGCCGATCGTCCGGTGACGTTGCAAAGGACCCTGAATGAAACTGTTTGAGATCCTCCTGGTCGTGCTGACCCTGGCCTCCGGCCTGATCCTGCTGGCCGACAAGCTGTACCTGGCCAAGCGTCGCGCCCAGCGCGCCGGCCTGCTCGACACCGAGCCGGTGCTGGTGGACTACTCGCGTGCGTTCTTCCCGGTGCTGGCGATCGTGCTGATCGTGCGCAGCTTCATCGCCGAGCCGTACAAGATCCCGTCCAGCTCGATGATGCCGAACCTGCTGATCGGCGATTTCATCCTGGTCAACAAGTTCTCCTATGGCCTGCGCCTGCCGATCACCAATACCCGCTTCGTGCCGGTCGGCGATCCGGCCCGCGGTGACGTGGTGGTGTTCCACTTCCCCGGCCATGGTGACAACGACCCGGCCAAGGGCGAGAACTTCATCAAGCGCGTGATCGGCGTGCCGGGCGACACCGTCGTGTTCGAAGGCGACGGCGTGATCCTCAACGGCGAGCCGCTGAAGTACGACAACAAGGGCATCTACGCCGGCCACAAGGGCCAGGGCGAGGGCGCCAACCTGCTGGTCGAGCACCTGCCGGGCCGCACCCACACCGTGCTGGAGACCGACTATCCGCGTGGCCAGGGCCAGTGGACGGTGCCGGCGGGCAAGTACCTGGTGATGGGTGACAATCGCGACAACAGCGACGACGGCCGTTTCTGGGGCCTGCTGCCGGAAGAGAACCTGCGCGGCAAGGCATTCCTGATCTGGCTGAACTGCCAGGGCTGGTTCTGCAAGGACGGCTTCGAACCGTCGCGGATCGGCTCGAGCATCAACTGACTTCACATCCACTCGCGTATCTGGGGAGAACGCAATGAAGACGATGAACACGCAGCGCGGCATGACCCTGACTTCGTTCCTGACGGTCCTGATCGTGGTTGGCTTCTTCCTCTACATCGGCATGAAGCTGTTCCCGATGTACCAGGAGTATTACGCGGTGCGCTCGGCGATGAAGAGCCTGGCCAAGGAACCGGGCATCGGCAGCATGGCGCCGGCCAACATCCAGGATCTGTTCTTCAAGCGGCTGTACATCAACTACTCGGACAACGTGAAGCCGGCCAACGTCAAGTTTGATCGCCGCGACAATGGCTGGACCCTCAAGGTCAACTACGAAGTGCGCCGCCCGCTGGTCGGCAACCTGGATGTGGTTGGCAAATTCGATTCTTCCCAGGACCTGACCCGTAGCGGTGCCGAATAAATCTTTCCAACGTGAAGACCTGATCGGTCACGCCTTCCGTGATCCAGACCTGCTCAAGCAGGCGCTGACCCATCGCAGTGCCGGCGCGCCGCATAACGAGCGGCTGGAGTTCCTTGGCGACAGCATCGTCAACATGCTGGTCGCCGAGGCGTTGTACCTGCGCTGGCCCAAGGCCGACGAAGGCGCGATGACCCGCGCCCGCGCCGAGCTGGTGCGCGAGGGTGCGCTGGCGGTGATCGCGCGGACCCTGCAGCTGGGTGACCGGCTGACGATGGGGCCTGGTGAAATGAAGTCCGGCGGCCATCGCCGCGACTCGATCCTGGCCGATGCAGTGGAGGCCGTGGTCGCGGCGATCTATCTGGATGCCGGCTTCGAAGCCTGCCGGGCGAAGGTCCTGCCGTGGTTTGCCGCCTCGATGGAGGCGCTGCCGGCCACCGGACGACCGGAGAAGGACCCCAAGACCCGCCTGCAGGAATGGCTGCAGGGCCGACAGAAGGCGTTGCCACAGTACGAACTGGTGTCAGAATCCGGTGACGACCACGCCAAACACTTCCGGGTACGCTGCAACGTAGCCGACCCCGCCGCCAGCACCGAGGGCGAAGGCTCCTCGCGGCGGATTGCCGAACAACAAGCGGCTGCGGCCGTCCTTGAACAACTGGATTCCAAGTGAGCGAACAAACTCCCCATCATTGCGGCAGCGTGGCCGTCATCGGCCGCCCGAACGTGGGCAAGTCGACCCTGACCAATGCCCTGGTCGGCGCCAAGGTCAGCATCGTCTCCAACCGGCCGCAGACCACCCGTCACCGCCTGCTGGGCATTGCCACCTACCCGGAAGGGCAGCTGGTGCTGGTCGACACGCCCGGCCTGCACAAGGTGCAGAAGCGGGCGATGAACCGGGTCATGAACCGCGCTGCCCGCGGCTCGCTGGAAGGCGTCGACGCCGGCCTGCTGGTGATCGAAGCCGGTCGCTGGGACGAAGAGGACAGCCTGGCCTTCAACGTGCTGCGCGACGCCGGTATCCCGGTGGTGCTGGTGGTCAACAAGATCGACCGCATGAAGGACAAGGGCGCACTGCTGCCGTTCCTGCAGGAAGTGACCGCCGGCCGTGATTTCTCGTCGGTGCATCCGATTTCGGCGCAGAAGCGCAACGGCCTGGAAGCCCTGGTCCGTGACGTGCTGGCGCTGTTGCCGGAAGCCCCGCCGATGTTCGGCGAAGACGAGATCACCGACCGCAGCCAGCGATTCCTGGCCGGCGAACTGGTGCGTGAACAGCTGATGCGCCAGTTGGGCGAAGAGCTGCCGTACGCCACCACGGTGGAGATCGAGCGCTTCACCGAGGATGGCAACCTGCTGCGCATCGGTGCGGTGATCTGGGTCGAGCGCGAAGGCCAGAAGGCGATCGTGATCGGCAAGGGCGGCACCCGCCTGAAGGAGATCGGGGCCAAGTCCCGCCTGCAGATGGAGCGTCTGTTCGGGGCCAAGGTGTTCCTGGAAACCTGGGTGCGCGTGCGTGAAGGCTGGTCCGATGACGAGGCCGCGCTGAAGGCCTTCGGCTACGAATAAGCCGCGAAGGTCGCTTCGATGCTGATCGAGGACGACACCGGCTTCGTGCTGCATGCACGGGCCTATCGCGAGACCAGCCTGCTGGTCGAGGTATTGAGCGCCGAGCACGGCCGGATCGGCCTGCTCGCGCGTGGTGTCTCCACGGCCAAGGGCCAGGTGCTGCGAGCGGCCCTGCAGCCCCTGCAGTGGATCCGCTTCAGCGCGCTGCAGCGTGGCGAACTGGCCCAGCTGCGCGGTGCTGAAGCGCTGGATGTGGCGCCGCGCCTGCTCGGCCAGGCCATGCTGGCCGGGTTCTATCTCAGCGAGTTGACCCTGCGCCTGGCGCCGCGCCAGGACCCGCTGCCAGAGTTGTACCTGGCCTTTGGTGAAGCGCGTGCGCGCCTGGCCGTGGGGGCTGGACTGG
This sequence comes from Stenotrophomonas sp. SI-NJAU-1, assembly GCF_020883215.1. Classification (NCBI taxonomy): domain Bacteria; kingdom Pseudomonadati; phylum Pseudomonadota; class Gammaproteobacteria; order Lysobacterales; family Lysobacteraceae; genus Stenotrophomonas; species Stenotrophomonas sp. SI-NJAU-1. The sequence continues at coordinate 3,199,330 of NZ_CP086598.1, read as the reverse complement.
CCTGGACCCTGCGCCGTTTCGAACGCGAACTGCTGGCGGCGCTGGGGGTGGGCTTCGATCTGGAGACCGCCAGCGATGGCCAGCCGATCGACCCGGCGGCGCGCTATGAACTGGACCCGCAGGAAGGACCGCAGCGCCTGCTCAGCGAGCGTGGCAGCGAGCGTCGCGCAGCGGCTACCGGTTCGGCACTGCTGGCCCTGGCAGCCGACGACGAACCCGACGCAGCCGATCTGGCCAGCCTGCGGCTGCCGATGCGGCGGGTGCTGGCCCATCACCTGGGCGCGCGCGGGTTGAAGTCGTGGGAGATGCTGGAGCAGCTGACACCCCGGCGTTGAGGGGTGTTCGGCAGGGCTTGCAGCCCTGCACCTGCCGAATCAACGTCAACGTCAACGTCAACGGCAAAAGCTGGCTATCCGTGGGTAGGCGGGGTGGGTCCGGTAGCGGGGGACGCCGTAAACCCATCCCTGGGGGCTTGGCCGCGGCATCCATGCCGCGGACACCCCCGCAACCGGACCCACCCCGCCTTCGACAATTGTCCGCGAGCTGTCGGAACGGCTTCCGCCTCTGGTAGGTGTCGACCTTGGTCGACACGTAGATCCACGCCATGCGTGGATGCTCTTCGTTCAAGTGTCGAAATATTCGATTTCGATGGAGATTCATCCACGCATGGCGCGGATCTACCAGCATTCGGGGAATTGTCGGAGGCGGGTCGGTGTCGGATTGCGGGGTGTCCGCGGCACGGATGCCGCGGCCAAGCCTACACGGACGTACTTGCGGCGTCCCCGCAATCCGACACCGTCCCGCCATCCCGCAGGAAGCTGCTTTGGCTGTTGCCGTTGCTCCGGCTGTTGCCTCTGCAGGTGCAGGGCGCAGCCCCGCCGAGCAACCCTCAGTGCAGCAGGGCCGCTACCGCCGCGCGGAACCCCGCCTGTGCCTGCCCCGATTCGGGCGTGTGATGGAGCTGCCGTACCGCACGTGCCAGTCGCGCTGCACCCACGAACCCGCAGCTGGCCTGCAACCGGTGCAGCTGGCTGCGCAGCTGGCGCTCGTCATGCTGGTCCACCGCCTGTTCGACCGCATCGCGCACGCCCGGCAGTTCGGCCAGGAACAGCTCGCGCAGGGCGATCAGGTGGTTGCGTTGGCCATTGAGCGCTGCCAGGGCGGCGGTTTCGTCCCAGTCCTCCAGGGCCAGCTCGACCGCCGCCGGCGGCACCGTGGAACCGGCGGGGCTGTTGACCAGCGCACGACGGACCGCCTTCAGCAGTTGGTCACGGCCCAGCGGCTTGACCAGGGTGTCGCTGAAACCCGCCTCGCGCAGGCGTGCGTGAATGGCAGCATCGCCGTCGGCGGTATGCGCCAGCGCCGGGGTGTCCGGGTGCGAGCGGCGCAGCTGGTGCAACAGCTGGGCACCATTGCCATCGGGCAGGTTGACGTCGATCAGCCACAGATCGTGGGCACCGGGCTCGGCGCGCGCCAGTGCGCTGGCCAGTGAGTCGGCGGTGTCCACATCTGCTGGTAACGTTTCCAACGCCGCTTTGAAAAAACCACGGCTGATGATGTCGTCCTCGACAAGCAGGAAGCGGGGTCGACTGGCCCGCGGGGTCATCTGCATCAGGGCTGCCTCCATGTCAGCTGGGGTCAATCATCAAGCACGGCGGCGGCGGGCGCAAGCGGCCAGCGGCCCGGCCGGTCAGGATCTGCGACAATACGCCCCCACTTTTGCCCGCAGCCTGTTGCCACGTGGCCCGATCCCGCTCCCGCATCGACCGTACTCCCTTCCAGACCGAGATCCTCGACCTCAGCCATGATGGTCGCGGTGTTGCCCGCCGTGAAGGCGAGGGCGGCAAGGTCACCTTCATCAGCGGCGCCCTGCCGGGCGAAGTGGTGATGGCCGAACAGACCGCCCGCAGCCGCCACTTCGATGAAGCGCGTACGGTGGAAGTGCTGCAGGCCTCGCCGCAGCGGGTGACGCCCAAGTGCCCGCATTTCGGCACCTGCGCCGGCTGCGTGCTGCAGCATCTGGACGAAGACCAGCAGATCGTGGCCAAGCAGCGCGTGCTGATGGACAACCTGGAGCGCATCGGCCATGTGAAGCCGGGCACCGTGCTGCCGCCGCTGGTGGGTGACAGCTGGGGCTACCGCCGCAAGGGCCGGTTTTCGGTGCGCCGGGTCGAGAAGAAGGACAAGACCCTGGTCGGCTTCCGCGAGCAGGACCCGCGCTTCGTCGCGGACCTGCAGCAGTGCCTGACCGTGATCCCGGAAATCGGCACCAAGGTGGAGGTGCTGTCGACCTTCATCGAATCCCTGGATGGCAAGCGCGACATCCCGCAGATCGAATTCATCGCCGGTGACCAGGCCGTGGTGCTGACCGTGCGTCACCTGCGGCCGCTGAGTGACGGTGATCGCGCCGCCTGGGCGGCCTTCGGCCAACAGCACGGCTTTGTCATCTACCTGCAGTCGGGCGGCGTGGATACCGTGCAGCCGCTGGACGGGCAGGGCGTGGCGCTTTCGTTCCGGCTGGCGCCGTGGGATGTCGAACTGGCGTTCCGTCCGCTGGATTTCATCCAGGTCAATGCCAAGCTCAACGAGAAGATGATCGCCCACGCGCTGGACCTGCTTGAACCGGGTGCCGACGAGCGCGTGCTGGACCTGTTCTGTGGCCTGGGCAACTTCACCCTGCCGCTGGCGCGCAAGGTGCGCGAAGTGGTGGGCGTGGAAGGCGATGCCGGGCTGGTGGCGCGTGCGCGTGAGAATGCCGAGCGCAACGGGCTGGCCAACGCGCAGTTCTACAGCGCCGACCTTACCCAGGACCAGCGCAGCACGGCGTGGATGCGCCAGGGCTTTGACAAGCTGCTGCTGGATCCGCCGCGTTCGGGCGCCATCGAAGTGCTGCAGCAGCTGCCGTTGAAGCAGTTCAAGCGCATCGTCTATGTCAGCTGCCATCCGGGCTCGCTGGCCCGCGACGCCGGCTACCTGGTCAACGAACAGGGCTTCACCCTGGTCAGCGCCGGTGCGATGGACATGTTCCCGCATACCGCGCACGTGGAAAGCATCGCGGTGTTCGAAAAGCGCTGATGCCTGCAGCGCCGGGGGCTGCCCGGCGCCTGCCTTGCCGCTTGCAGGCAGGCAATGCGGTCAGTCGGCCGGGGCGTTCTGCCACTGGCCGTCCACGCGCACGAAGGCCATGGACTGCTCGCCGTGCTCGCTGCCGTCGCCCGCGCGCACGGTGCATTCGATGGCGGCCCTGTCGCTGGCGACCTCGCAGTTCCTCACTTCCTGCACCTGCAGGGTGCTGGCAGCCTGTTCGAAGCGTGCGCGCAGGGCAGGGTCGGCCTGCTGCTGCGCCTGCCCGGCGATCCGTTCGCGCAACAGCGCCTGCACCCTTTCCCGGGGCGGCGCCGGTACGGGCACATTGCGCTGGTCACGCAGTGTCCACACGCCGTCCACCAGGGCCAGCCGCAGCAGCTGCGGTCGCGATTCGATGCCTGCGCTGGCGGTGGCGATGCAATCGACGGCGTCGCCGGCCTCGGCGGGGGCACAGCTGTCCAGGGTCTGCAGACGGGGCCGGAACGTCTCGGCAACCAAGCGGCTGCTGCCGCTGGCGGGGCGATCGGCAACGGCCTCGTCGAACATCCGGTCCATCGCAGCCTGTGCCTGCTGCAGCGAAGGTACCGCCGCCGATCCGGCGCTGGCAACGGCGCACGGCAGCAGCGCTGACAGGGCAAGACCGCGACGAAGGCGATGGGAAAGCGTCATGAGCGACCATTCCATGGTTGGGGGGCCGCGCAGTGTAGTCGTGCCCGTCGCCGCGCCGATAGGCAGCGTCTGGCGTGAGCCGCATACTGTGCCCATGGGCATCGAAATCGAACGCAAATTCCTCGTCACCCATGATGGGTGGCGCACCGCCGCGCACCGGGTCATCCCGATGGCGCAGGGCTACATCAACGATCTGGGCGCGCTCGACCGCGGCACCCAGAACGCCTCGGTGCGGGTCCGCATCGAAGGCGACAAGGCCGCGCTGAACCTGAAGTCGCGCACCTTGGGCCATACCCGGCAGGAGTTCGACTATCCGATTCCGGTGCAGGATGCGCGCGACCTGCTGGCGCTGTGCGTCGGCGGCCTGATCGACAAGCGCCGCCATTTGGTCGAGTACGCCGGCCTGACCTGGGAAGTGGACGAGTTCCTCGGCGACAACGCCGGCCTGGTGGTCGCCGAAGTCGAGCTGGACAGCGCCGACCAGGTCATCGACCTACCGGACTGGATCGGCGCCGAAGTGACCGACGACGCCCGCTACTACAACGTCGCTCTGGCCAGCCGCCCCTATTCACAGTGGTGAAACCCTCCGTCCCCTTTTTTCGAGGGTGTCGGCCCCCATGTCGGGGGGATGAGAATCGACATCTACTCCGACGTGGTCTGCCCCTGGTGCTGGATCGGCAAGCATCGCTTCCAGCAGGGTGTGCAGTTGCTGGGCGCCGATGCGCCCGAACTCGAGATCCACTGGCAGCCGTTCCAGCTTGACCCGGATGCGGACACCACCCCGGTGCCACTGCGCGAGGCCTATGTGCGCAAGTTCGGCGGTGCCGAGCGCACCGAGCAGATTCTGGGCCAGACCCAGACCACTGCGCGGGCCGAGGGCCTGCCGATGGACTTCAGCCAAGGCCAGGTGCGGGTAACCACGCTGCCGGCGCATCGCCTGTTGTGGCTGGCTGGCCAGCACGGCGTGCAGGAGGCCGTCGGTGAGGCGCTGTTCCGCGCCCATTTCGAACATGGGCAAAATCTGGCCGACCCGGCGGTGCTGGTCGAGGCCGGCGCCGCCGGTGGCCTTGCCGCAGACGAGATCCAGCAGATGCTGGCCGGCGATCGTGGCCTGGCCGAGGTGGAAGCGGGCCTGGCACAGGCCCACGCACTGGGTATCTCCTCGGTGCCCACCTTCGTCATCGACGGCCGCTGGGCGGTTTCCGGAGCCCAGCCCCCGGAAGCCTTCGCCAACGCGCTGCGCCAGATCGCCGCCGAGCAGGCGGCAGGGCAGGGTGCGGCGGGTGCCCCGGACGGCGGCGACGACACCTGCGGCGCGGACGGCTGCAAGGTCTGACCGACCCGCAGAAGGGGACGGAGGGGGTTGAGTCGCATCCGGCACCAGTGGGTCGATTGCGCCTTGATCCCCTCCGTCCCTTTTTGACCACTGCGCCTGTTGGCCGGTTCTGCGACAATGCGGCACTGCGCCATGCGGGCGCCCGTTGTGGAGATCGACCATGCTGCTGATCGGCGTTGCCGGTACTGAACTGACCGCCCAGGAACGTGAGTGGCTGCAGCACGATGCTGTGGCCGGGGTGGTGCTGTTCAAGCGCAACTTCGCTTCGCGGCAGCAGGTGACCGAACTGTCCGCGGCGATCCGCGCTGCCGCACCGCGCCCGCAGTTGATCTGCGTGGACCAGGAAGGCGGTCGCGTGCAGCGCTTCCGTGAGGGCTTCAGCGAACTGCCGCCGCTGCAGGACATCGGTGTCCAGTACGCCAGGGATCCGGACGCTGCGCTGGCATTGGCCGAGCAGCACGCCTGGCTGATGGCCAGTGAGGTCCGTGCCAGCGGCGTGGACCTGAGCTTCGCCCCGGTGGTCGACCTCGGCCGTGGCAATCGCGCCATCGGCAATCGTGCCTTCAGTGAAGACCCGCAGGTCGTGGCCGCGTTCACCGCCGCCTACGTACGCGGCATGCATGCGGTCGGCATGGCCGCCACCCTCAAGCATTTCCCCGGCCATGGCACCGTGCTGGAAGACACCCACGTGGATACCGCGATCGATCCGCGTGCGCTGGATGAACTGCGCGTACAGGATCTGGTCCCGTTCACGGCCGGTATCGCCGCCGGCGCCGATGCGGTGATGATGGCGCACGTGATCTACCCGCAGGTCGCACCGGAACCCGCTGGTTACTCGCCGCGCTGGATCCAGCAGATCCTGCGTGGCGAGCTCGGCTTCCGCGGCGTGGTGTTCTCCGATGACATCGGCATGGCCGCCTCGCACAGCGCCGGTGGCGTGCCGGCACGCGTGCACGCACACCTGGATGCCGGCTGCGATGTGGTGCTGGTCTGCCACCCGGAGCTGGTCGATGAAGCCCTGCACGCGGTGCAGGGACGCTCCCTCAATACCGCTGCGCTGCTGGGCCTGCTCGGCCGCGGCGCGCTTGGCTGGGATGGCCTGCTGGCCGATGCCCGCCATGGCGACACCCAATCCCGTCTGCTGCAAACCCTTGGAAGAACCGTCTGATGCCGAACCTCACCATTTCCCAGGCCCTGGCCCAAGCCGACCTGCTGGTCGACCGCCCCACCATCGACAAGGCCATTGCCGGCATCGCCGACGCCATTGCGCGCGACTACCAGGGCGAGGTGCCGCTGTTCCTGTCGATCATGCACGGTGCGCTGCCGTTCGCCGGCCAGCTGGCACTGGAGCTGGGCGCGCGTGGCCAGGACGTGCAGTTCGATTACCTGCACGCCACCCGTTACCGCGGTGAGACCACCGGCGGCGACCTGGTGTGGAAGCACAAGCCGGCCACGGCGCTGTTCGGCCGCCGCGTGCTGCTGGTCGATGACATCCTCGACGAGGGTTACACCCTGCAGGGCGTGCGTACCTGGTGCCTGGAGCAGGGCGCGACCGACGTGCGCATTGCCGCGATGACCGTGAAGAAGCACGATCGCGCGCTGCCGGACGTCACCGCCGACTATGCCGGCATCGAGCTGCCGGATCGCTACGTGTTCGGTTTCGGCATGGACGTCAACGAAACCCTGCGCTGCGTGCCGGCCATCTACGCGATGAAGGAATAACAACGCGGCCGCCTGCGGCCTGCGTTTCCTGCCGCCGGCATCCTCGGGTGCCGGCGTTCTTTTTTCTCTGGAGTGCTTTCCATGCAACAGATCGCCCTGGCCGTGATTGGCGGTACCGGTGTCTACAACCTGGCCAAGCTTGACGACGTGCAGACCCACGAGGTCGACACCCGCTTCGGCAAGCCATCCGGCCCGGTGCGGGTCGGGACATTGCTCGGTCATCGCGTGGCCTTCCTTGCACGCCATGGTGAAGGCCATTCGCTGCCGCCGCACAAGATCAACTACCGGGCCAACCTGGCCGCGCTGCAGCAGATCGGCGCGCAGCGGGTGCTGGCGCTGAACACGGTCGGTGGCATCGGTGACGATTTCGGTCCGCGCGTGCTGGCCTGCCCGGATCAGGTAATCGATTACACCTGGGGCCGCATCAGCACGATCTGCGAAGAAGAGGGCACCGACGTGGTGCACGTCGACTTCGGCCATCCGTATACGCCGATGCTGCGCAGCAAGATCCTGGCGGCGGCGAAGGTGACCGGTGTGAAGGTCCACGATGGCGGCTGCTATGGCGCGACCCAGGGCCCGCGGCTGGAAACCATCGCCGAGATCGCGCGCATGCGCCGCGATGGCTGCGATCTGGTGGGCATGACCGGCATGCCCGAAGCGGCGCTGGCGCGTGAGCTGGGGCTGGATTACGCCTGCCTGGCGATCGTTGCCAACTGGGCCGCCGGGTGCGGTGATGGTGAGGAGATCACCATGGCCGAAGTGCTCGCCAATGTGCAGGCCGCCAGCAACGGACTTCCGGAACTGGTCGGCGAATTGGCGAGGGGGTGATTGTCTTCGCGTAACAAGCTTTGCATACTCAGCTTGTGCGCGGGTTCAGCGTACACCACCCATTCATTGCATAAGGTCACGCATCACCATGCCGAACGGTACCGTCAAGTGGTTCAACGACGCCAAGGGATTTGGCTTCATCTCGCCGGAGGACGGCAGCGCCGACGTCTTCGCGCACTTCTCCGCGATCAACTCCAAGGGCTTCCGCAGTCTGCAGGAAGGCCAGAAGGTCACCTACGACGTGACCCAGGGCCCGAAGGGCGCCCAGGCCTCGAACATCGTTCCGGCCGAGTGATCCACTCGATAGTGCGTTGAAAACCCCGCTTCGGCGGGGTTTTTTTTGCTCGCCGTGAAGATGCTCTTGCGGCGGGAGCGCCTGTCCCTGCGTGCGAATGTCCCCCGGCGCCGCCACCACTGCCGGCTCTCCTGCGAAGTAAAGGAGGAGGCAGCCGCGCAGAGGCTGCCGGGGGACATTCGCAGGAGGGCCGGCAGTGGTGGCGGAGCCCGGCACATCTGCTCGGAAGAGGGGCAGCTGATGTACCGCCCCTGCGCCGATGGCACAATGCGGGCATGACGGAACGACTGCGCATCGCCGTGATTGGATACGGCACCGCTGGCCAGGCATTGGCCATCCTGCTCACCCGTGATGGCCACGAGGTGGAGATCTTCGAACGCGTGCCGACCCCCGGGCCGGTGGGTGCGGGATTCCTGCTGCAGCCCAGCGGACTGCAGGTGCTGTGGCAGATGGGCCTGCTTGAGGCCGTGCGTGGCTACGCCATGCCGGTGCACCGGCTGTATGGCGATACGCCGTGCGGGCGCGCGGTGATGGACATGGGCTATGACGGCCTGGATGTGCGCCTGCATGGCATGGGCATGCAGCGCGGGGCGTTGTTCTCGGTGCTGGACCAGGCGCGTGAAGGCGCCGGCGAGCTGCACGTGGGCACGACCATCGTCGAGGTCGATCACCAGCAGGGGCGGCTGCGCGACAGCGACGGTCGCACGCACGGACCGTTCGATCTGGTGGTTGCCGCCGACGGCGCCGCCTCCACGCTGCGCAACGCCGTCGACGGTGGCGCGGCGCTGGACCGGGTGTACCCGTGGGGCGCGCTGTGGTGCCTGTTGCCGGTCGAAGACTGGCCGCACATGCAGCAGCTGCGGCAGCGCTACGTCGCCGCGCGCAAGATGATCGGCCTGCTGCCGGTGGGTACCCGGCCCGGTGACGACACGCCTCGCCTGAGTTTTTTCTGGAGCCTGCCGCGTGCGGACTTCGACCGCTGGCAGGGCGACGGCATGGCGCCCTGGCTGGAAGAACTGCATGCGCTGTGGCCACAGGCGGGCGCGCGCTTCGCCCATCTACGTGACGCCGGTCAGCTGGCGCGTGCGGTGTACCGCGATGCCGTGATGAAGCGTTGGCATCAGGGGCGGCTGGTGTTGGCAGGCGATGCAGCACATGCGATGAGCCCGCAGCTGGGGCAGGGCGTGAACATGGCGCTGCTGGATGCACTGGCACTGCGTGACGCCTTGCGCACCCACGGTGGTGGCGAACCGGCATTGCAGGCCTACCAGGCGCAACGACGTGCGCATGTGGCGGTCTATCAGCGCTGGAGCCGCTGGCTGACGCCGCTGTTCCAGTCCGATCGCGATGCGTGGGCAAAGGCGCGCGATGTGCTGTTGGGACCGATGGGACGACTGCCTGGCGGGCGCGGGCACATGCTGCGCGTGCTCAGCGGCACCCAGCACGGATGGCTGGGCGCGTTGCCGCTCGATCCGGCATTCATCCAGGCGCTTGCCGCTGCGCCCCTGCCGCTACAGGGCGTGGAAATGCCGGCCACCGCGTGAAGCCTTTCGTTACGGCATTTAACGATTGCCTCACCCCGTATGTGCGACAAGAGATGAGCACGCGGCAGCCGCGTCGCCCGCTTTCCTTTTCGTGATCGATCATCGCGTGGCCCGGGTGGCGCCGCCGTCGTTGCCTGCTGCGGCCCGGATGCGCCGCACGATGCACGAGGAGGATGCCATGTTGTTCGCGGTCGAGAAGCTGGAATCGGAAATCTGCAAGCTGCGCGGTCTGCTGCGGATGCTGCACGAGGACCAGCCCGACGTGCTGGAAGATGTGTTCGAGTTTCATGTCGGCAGTCTGATCAGCCACGCAGCACCGGAAAGCCACGGCCATATCCGCGCCTGCGCGCAGGAAATGCTGATGGCGATACAGGCACTGCCGCGCGACGCCGACGAGGCGACGCAGGATTTCAGCCTGATGCGCGGAATCGCCGCTCGCCCGTCGTAATCCCGCGCAGATCTCGACGCGTCAGCGAACCGGTAGCGGCACTACGCTGTCTTCCACACAGGCGAGCAGCTGTTCGCCCGGCGCCAGTACAGGCACCACACCGGCGGTGAATGCCGAGAATGCCGGCAGGATGGTCACGCCGTGGCGCAGCCAGAACGCGGGGAAGCGCCGACGCAGTGCCGGCAACGCAACCTGCGGATGCACATGGCCCGCCAGCACGTGCGCGGAGGCATCGGCCAGCGGCTCGTGCCGCAGCAGGAACGGTCCCCATCGCGCGTCGTCATGCATCTGCACCTGCAGCGCCGCCTTCGGCAGATCCCGGTCGTGATTGCCGCGCACCACGTGGATGTCCAGCGCCGCGTGCTGCTCTCGCCAACCGAGCCATTGCTGATACCAGGCCGCGCGATGCGCCGGGCCGTGCAGGACGTCGCCGAGGATCCATAGTTGCTGGCACTGGTGCATGGTCACCAGGTCCTGCAGGCGCTGCAGGTCATTGCCGGTGCCGCCCGACGGCAGGGCGATTCCCGCACGCCGGAACACGTCCGCCTTGCCCAGGTGCAGGTCGGCGATCAACAACGCGCGCTGCGCCGGCCACAGCAGCGCCCGGCCGCCGAGCAGAAGCATCGACTCACCTCCCAGCTGCAGCGGAAGATCAGCGGCCATGGCGGCGCTCCAGCTGCTGCGCGGCACGCTGCACGCGCGTGCGCCAGTCTTCATTGCTGAACTGCCCACGCAGGCGTTCGGCCCACAAGGGAAATGCCAGCGGGGTCAGTGATGAGGGCCGCTGCAGGGACAACGAACGTGTGGCAATGCGTGCCAGCACCTGCTGCAACCCGGGCAGGTCGAGGCTGTCGTGCAGTACTTCCTGCTCGGCCAATGCCAGCAGCAGATGCTCCGGGTCGTGCTCGCGCAGCACGTCATGCAGCAGTCCGGCGGAGGCCTGCAGCTGGCGCAGCGAGCGTGGCATGCCACCCGGCAGGCTGGGTACCAGCAGGCCCGCCACGCGCGCGATGCCGCGGAACTGGCGGCGCGCCAGCTCGCCCAGGTTCACCGCTTCGCGCAGGTCCTGCAGCAGGTCGCCAGCATCCAGCATTGCCCGCCAGTCTGGTTCCTGCAGATCCACCGGCGTGGCCGGAGCGAGCACCAGGCCATGGTCATTCACTGCATAGCCGATGCTGTTGCGTTGCCGGCGGGTGCAGCGCAGGGCCAGCAGCGCGGCCAGCGCTTCATGCACATGGCGGCCGGCAAAGGGATAGACGAACAGGAACTGGCCTTCGCGTCGGCGCACGTCTTCCACCAGCAGGTGGTCGGGCGATGGCGGCGCAGACAGCTGCGACTGCACTGCCAGCAGCGGCGCAAGCCACCGCGACTCCGCACTCTGGTCGGCGCCTGACAGCACCTTTTCCAGTTCGCGGCCCAGCGGCATCGACAGTGGCAGCTGGCCGCCCTGCCAGCGCGGTACCACGCCATCACCACCACCGCGCGCCACGCGTACGAACGCGGTCATGTCGCGCAGCTGCACCAGCTCCAGCAGCCGCCCCGCAAACTGGAAGCGGTCGCCGCGGCGCAGGCGGCTGGCGAACTGCTCTTCCACCGCGCCCAGGCTGCCGCCACGCAGGAACTGTACGCGCACGCTGCCGTCGCTGCTGATGGTGCCGATCGACAGCCGATGGCGCAGCGCCTGGCGGCGATCGGGCATGCGGTACACGCCGTCGGCATCGCGTACCACCTTATGGAACTCCGGGTACCGGGACAATGCACGTCCGCCCTGCACGATGAAATCGATCACCGCATTCCACTGTGCGTCCTCCAGCGCGGCGAAGGCATGCGTGCCACGGACCTGTTCCAGCAGTGCATCGGCGTTGAAGCCGCCCGCCAGCGCGCAACTGACGGCGTGCTGGGCCAATACGTCCAGCGACAACGTGGGAGGACGTCGCGCTTCGATCACCCCGTCATGCAACGCGTGCCGGGCCGCCGCGTACTCGGCCAGTTCCAGCGCATGGCTGGGAATGCACAGAATCTGGCCGCTGGCACCGGGGCGATGGCGTGCACGCCCGGCGCGCTGGCGCAGGCGCGCCACGCCCTTCGGGCTGCCCAGCTGCAGCACCTGGTCCACTTCCGGAAAGTCCACGCCCAGATCAAGGCTGGAGGTGGCCACCACGCACCGCAGCGTGCCCGCACGCAGTCCGTCCTCAACCTGCTGTCGCAGCGTGGGATCCAATGATCCATGGTGCAGGGCGAGCGTGCCGGCATCTTCCGGCCACACGGCTGCGAGGGCCTGGTGCCACAGTTCCGCCTGCGCACGGGTATTGGTGAAGAGCAGGCTGCTGCGTGCACGGAACAGCGCGTCGAGCACGCGCGGGAGCTGGGAAAGGCCAAGATGCCCGGCCCATGGAAAGCGTTCGCCGGGTTCGGGCAGCAGGCTGCGGATCGTCACCGGCCGCTGCCGTGCACCTTCCACGATCGCTGCCTGTGGACGGTGTGGCAGCAGTACGTCGCGTGCCTGTGGCAGGTTGCCCAGTGTGGCCGACAGCCCCCACAGCTGCATCGCCGGCGCTGCCTCACGCAGCAGCGCCAGATTCAACTGCAGCAGCACGCCACGCTTGTTGCCCAGCAGTTCGTGCCATTCGTCCACCACCACGCAGCGCAGTTGGCGCATGCGCTCAAGGGTGTCGGGATAGCTGAGCAGCAGCGCCAGCGACTCCGGCGTGGTGACCAGCACGTCGATGCGACCTTCGCGGGCCAGGCGCCGGTCGCGGTTGCTGGCATCGCCGCTGCGCAGCCCCACGCGCCAGCCCAGGCCAAGGCCGTCGATCGGTGCCTGCAGCGCACGTGCGGTATCGCTGGCCAGCGCACGCAGCGGCGTTACCCACAGCACCTGCAGCGGGCGTACCGCGCTGGCGCGACGCGGTGCTGGGGGCGGGTCGAGCATCGCCTGCAGCAGGGGGCCGCCGAACATGGCAAGGGTCTTGCCGCTGCCGGTGGGCGTGTGCAGCAGGCCCGATTCGCCCGCCAGATAATGACGCCACATCGCGCGCTGGAAGGGAAGGGGGCGCCAGCCGCGGCTGCCGAACCATGCGTGCAGGCGCTGCAGCGCATCGCTGCGCTTCATCGCGCCAGCGCCTGCAACTGGGCCAGGTGGTCGGCTTCGGCAGCCGGCTTGTCGTGGCGCCAGCGCAGGATGCGGGGAAAGCGTACGGCGATGCCGGACTTGTGGCGCGCGCTGCGGTTGACCGCTTCGAAACCAAGTTCGAACACCTGTTCAGCACTTACGCTGCGCACCGGGCCGAAGCGTTCACGCGTGTGTGCGCGTATCCAGCGGTCGAGGGCGAGGATTTCCTTGTCGTCCAGACCGGAATAGGCCTTGGCCACTGGAACCAGTGTGTCGCCGTCCCAGACGCCGAAGGTGTAGTCGGTGTACAGCGTGCTGCGCCGACCATGGCCTGCCTGCGCGTACAGCAACACCGCATCGATCGTGAGCGGTTCGACCTTCCACTTCCACCAGTCGCCACGGCGACGCCCGGACTGGTAGACCGAATCACGACGCTTGAGCATCAGCCCTTCCACGCCGCGCTCGCGCGATGCTTCGCGCAGCTGCGCGGCATGCTGCCAATCGTCGGCGCCTACCTCAGGCGACAGCTGGATGCGCGGATCGCCGAGCGCGCCGACCACCTCGGCCAACTGCACGCGTCGCTGCTGCAGCGGCAGTGCACGCAGGTCCTCGCCGTCGCGTTCAAGCAGATCGTAGGCGAGCACGCGTACCGGCGTGTTGCGCAGGGTGGCGGCACCGGGTTTGCGGCGCTGGATGCGGGTCTGCAGGGCGGTGAATGCACGCGGCAGATTGTCGGCGTCGTCCCATGCCAGCAGCTCGCCATCGAGCACGCAGCCATCGGGCAGAGACGCTGCCGCCTGCTCGATCTCCGGGAAGCGGCCGTCCAGCCGTTCTTCGCCGCGCGACCACAACGCCACCTCACCCTGGCGCCGCAGCAACTGCAGGCGGATGCCATCCCACTTCCATTCCAGCAGCCAGTGGCTGATGTCGCCCAGCCGCTCGGTGGGCTCGCCCTCCAGCGGCGAAGCGAGGAAGAACGGGTAGGGCTGCTGACGATCGGTCGGCAGTTCTTCGGCAGACAGCAAGGTGGCCAGCAGGCCGGGGGAGGGCGCCCAGTCGCCGAGCATGCGCTGGGCGATGCGGGCGATATCCAGCCCGGACCACTCGGCCAAGGCCTGCTGCACCACGCGCTGCGATACGCCAACGCGCAGCGCGCCGGTCAGCAGCTTGTTGAAGACCAGGCGTTCGGCCGATGCTAGCTGTCGCCAGCCGTCGACCACGGCGGCACGACGCACCGGCTCCGGCTGGTTGGCAACGGCAAGCAGGTGGTGTTCGATCCAATCGGCCAGAGGCCGATCCTCGGCGTCGGTGGCCGGATCATCCAGCAGCAGAGTGAGCGTTTCAGCAAGGTCGCCGACCTGCGCGTAGCTGTCATCGACCAGCCAGGGGGGCAGGCCGGATTCGTCGGCGATCCACGCCCGCAATTCGCCGCTGCCGGCAATCTTCCGCCGCGCGCCGCCCACCTTGCCGCCGCTGAGCAGGTACAGCGCCCACGCTGCGTCATGCGGGCGTGCGTGCTGGAAGTAATCGATCAATGCCGCGCGCTTGTCCAGCGTCGCCGTGCTGCGATCCAGCCGCTGGTACAGCGCGGCGAAGGCCTTCATTCCTCGCCTCCGAAATCGGTGCGGAACGCTTCGGCCGCAACGCCGCGTTCGCGCAGGTACGGAATCAACGCATCGGTGTTGCCGTGGGTGGCAATGACCCGCTGCGCGCCGGTCTGGGTGATGGTCTGCAGCAGCGCTGGCCAATCGGCATGGTCGGAGATCACAAAGCCACGGTCGACGTTGCGCCGGCGGCGGTTGCCGCGCAACTGCATCCAGCCCGAGGCGAAACCGAGCTGGTGACGGCCGAACCGGCGCAGCCAGGGCGTACCGGCGGCCGAGGGCGGGGCCAGGATCAGCTGGCCGGCCGCATCGGGCTGACGCCCCTGTTCGGCAACGGTGAGCGTGTCGAGCATGGGCACACCGGCCTGGCGATAGACGGCCACGCCGTTGGCGATGGCGCCATGCAGCCAGGCGGGCTGGTCATCCACCGCACGCAGCTCGGCAAGCACGCGTTGCGCCTTGCCCAGCGCATAGCAGAGCAGCACTGCCGCTTCGCCCCGCTGCGCGCACTCGCGGCGCCAGGCGGCGATCTCGGCCGCCACGGCACGGGTATCGGGCCAGCGGTAGATCGGCAGCGCAAAGGTCGCCTCGGTGATGAAGGTATCGCAGGGCACCACTTCGAATGCAGTGCAGGTGGGGTCCGGCTGGCGCTTGTAGTCGCCCGACGCCACCCAGACCTGCTCACCATCGTCGATGCGCACCTGCGACGAGCCGAGCACGTGGCCGGCGGGATGCAGCGATACCTGCACCCGGCCCAGCGCGAACGGCACGCCCTCGGCATGCGCGTGCAGCGGCACATCGCCCAGGCGCCAGCGCAGAATCGGCACGCTGCCGGTGCTGCAGTGGTACTCGCCCATGCCCGGACGCGCATGGTCGCCATGGCCATGGGTGATGACCGCGCGCGGTACCGGCCGCCAGGGATCGATATGGAAATCGCCTGCCGCGCAGTACAGCCCTTCCGGCCGCAGTACTACCAGATCGTCGTTGCCTGCCATGCCGTCACTGTGGCGGTCCGGTCGTGCACGTGGCGAGAATCGGCCTGAACGCGGGGTTGCCGGGCGATACGGCACAATCGGGCCGCACACCTCTTGCCGGCGGGGAAGGAACCGATGAGTGGACCGAGCTTCAACAGCAGCGCTCCCTACGAAACCCATGTGGTGCTCAACCAGCCGCCGCCGTTTGCCGGCCGGCAGCTGTGGACCGACGACATCGCATTGATGGAGGCCGTGCAGCGCGAGGGCGCGGCGGCGTTCGCGCCGCGGTTGGCGGTGTACGGAGGGTTGGCTGGCGACGCGCTGTACCGGCTGGGCTTCGATGCCAACCGCGATCGCCCGCGCCTGCGCACCCATGATGCGCAGGGGCATCGCATCGACGCCGTGGAGTTCCATCCGGCGTATCACCAGTTGATGCAGACGGCGAAGGAACATGGCGTGGCAGGGTTGTCCTGGCACGAGCCACAGCCCGGCGCGCATGTCGCGCGCGCTGCGCTGAGCTACCTGCACCACCAGGCCGAGGCCGGCACCAGCTGCCCGTTGACCATGACCCACGCCGCGGTAGCCGTGCTGCGCGGGCAGCCGCATCTGGCCGAGTGGTCGCGCAAGGCCGCCGCACCGGTATACGACCCGCGCGATGTGCCAGTGGCCGACAAGGCCGGCATCACCCTGGGCATGGGCATGACCGAGAAGCAGGGCGGTTCGGATGTGCGCGCCAACACCACCCGCGCCGAACCCATCGACGGCGAGCGCTATCGGCTGATCGGCCACAAATGGTTTTTCTCCGCACCCATGTGCGATGGCTTCCTGGTACTGGCGCAGGCGCCGGCCGGATTGACCTGCCTGCTGATGCCACGGCGCCTGGCCGACGGCGATCGCAATGCATTCCGCCTGATGCGCTTGAAGGACAAGCTGGGCGACTGGGCCAACGCATCCAGCGAAGTGGAGTTCTGTGGCGCACAGGCCTGGCGTGTGGGCGAGGAGGGCCGCGGGGTGGCCACCATCATCGGCATGGTGATGATGACCCGGCTGGACTGCATGCTGGGCGCTGCGGCGGAAATGCGCATGGCGCTGGCGCAGGCGCTGCACCATGCGCGGCATCGGCGCACCTTCGGCAAGCCACTGATGGACCATCCGCTGATGGGCAACGTGCTGGCCGATCTGGCGCTGGAATCGGAAGCGGCCACGGTACTGGCGATGCGCATCGCGCGCGCGGTCGATCGCGCCGGCAGCGATCCGGCCGAGGCCGCGCTCGCGCGGCTGGGTACGGCCTTGGGCAAGTACTGGATATGCAAGCGCGCACCTGCGTTCGTCAACGAAGCGCAGGAATGCCTGGGCGGTGCCGGCTACGTGGAGGAATCGATGTTGCCGCGGCTGTACCGGCAGGCACCGTTGAATTCGATCTGGGAAGGCAGCGGCAACATCCAGTGCCTGGATGTGCTGCGCGCGCTGGCGCGCGAGCCGGAGGTGCTGGCGGCGCTGCACGGTGAACTGGAGGCGGTGGCCGATCGTGATGCGCGTTATGCGTCGGCATTGCAGCAGTGGCGCGATGCGGCAGCGCCGCAGGAGGCACAGGCACGGGTATTCTGCGAACGCACTGCCTTGCTGCTGCAGGCGGCGCTGTTGCTGCGTGCCCGCAGTCCGATGGCCGAAGCGTTCATCCGCAGCCGGCTGCACGGCGAACATGGGTTGGCGTTCGGCACGCTGCCGGCGGGGTTGGATGTGGCGGCGATGCTGGCGCGTGCGCTGCCGTAGGTGACGGCCAACGGCGAAGCCCCTCGTGGTGGGCGCTGCTGGAGCGTGGGCAGGGCCGCGCGGCCTTGGACGGTTTCCGTGCGCGCCCAGCACGGAATCAACAGAAGAAGCGAAAAGCAGAAAAGCCGCGGCGATGCCGCGGCTTTTCCGGTAGCGCCGGGCCATGCCCGACGAAAGCGAAGGCCTCAGTGCTTGGCTTCTTCCTTGGCGGCAGTGGCCTTGGCGTCGTCGGCCACATCGCGGGCCTTGTCGGCAACCTTCTGCGCGGCATCGGCCGTGGCGTCGCTGGCGTGGGCGGCGGCATCGGTGGCTGCGACCTTGGCCTTGTCGGCGGCGGTGGCGGTCGCGGCTGCGGCGCTGTCCAGCGCCTGCTGGGTATCGGCGGCAGCCTGTTCAGAGGCGGCGGCGGTCTTGTCGGCAGCGTCGCGGGTGGCGGCGGCGGCCTTGTCGACGGCATCGCGTGCGGCGACGCCGGCGCTGTCGGCGGCCTGCGCGGCATCCTGCTTGGCCTGTTCGGCTTCCGGGCCCTTGCAGGCAGCCAGTGCGAGCAGCAGGGAGGCGGCCAGCAGGGTAGTGGTCAGCGGACGGATCTTCATGGCGGTCTCCGGTACTGCAATGGATGGGGACGCCAGCCTATTCATACCGTTGTGAAGACCTGGTGGTGACCTGCGCACGGAACTGCGCGCAAAGAAAAAGCCGCTGGCGAACCAGCGGCTTCTTCAGAACAGCTTGAAGAAAGAAGTTATTACTTCTTGGCTTCTTCAGCAGCGTCCTTGGCCTGCTCAGCGGTAGCTTCGGCAGCCTTGGCGGCGTCCTTGGCTTCGCCAGCAGCGGCGTCGGTGGCAGCGCCAGCAGCCTGGGCAGCGGCGTCGACCGAAGCGTCAGCAGCGGTGGCGGCGGTGTCAGCGGCCTGCTGGGCAGCGTCGGCGGTCTGGGCGCCAGCAGCGGCGGCCTGGTCGGCAGCAGCCTGGGCTTCGGTGGCGGCCTGGTTGGCCGAAGCAGCGGCGTCCTGGGCAGCTTCCTGCTTCGAGCAGGCGGCCAGGGCCAGAGCCAGGGACATCGCGACCAGCAGCTTGTTGATGCTCATTGTGTAAATCCTCGTCGTTAGAATTAGGCAACGCGCATGCTGCGCGCCGACAACATGATGACAAGCCAAGATTGGGTGTCAAGCGATCCCGCATTCATTTTTGCGAAATAGTCGTTAAACCCTTTCAGATCAATTCGATGGCGATAGCCGTCGCTTCGCCGCCGCCGATGCACAAGGTGGCAATGCCGCGCTTGCCGCCGCGCGTGCGCAATGCGTTGACCAGGGTGACCACCAGGCGTGCGCCGGAGGCGCCGATCGGATGGCCCAGCGCGCAGGCACCACCATTCACGTTGAGCTTGTCGTGCGCGATGCCCAGTTCGCGCATCGGTGCCATCGCCACCACGGCGAAGGCCTCGTTGACTTCGAACAGATCGACCTGGTCCAGCGACCAGCCGGTCTTCGCCAGCAGGGTGTGGATGGCGCCGATCGGGGCGGTGGTGAACCACTCCGGCTCCTGCGAATGGGTGGCATGGCCGACGATGCGCGCCAGCGGCTGCAGGCCGCGTGCGGCAGCATCTTCTTCGGTCAGCAGGACCACGGCGGCAGCGCCGTCGGAAATGCTGGAGGAACTGGCGGCGGTCACGCTGCCGTCCTTCTTGAAGGCCGGGCGCAGGGTCGGGATCTTGGCAATGTCCGAACGGCTGGGCTGTTCGTCGCTGGCGACCTCGACTTCACCCTTGCGGGTGGCGACCTTCACCGCAACGATCTCGTCGGCGAAGGCGCCGTTGGCCTGGGCTGCCTGTGCGCGCTTGACCGATTCGATGGCGTAGGCGTCCTGCTCTTCGCGGGTGAACTGGTACTTGTCCACGGCGCATTCGGCGAACTCGCCCATGGCCTTGCCGTCGTAGGCATTGACCAGGCCGTCGTGGGCCATGTGGTCCACCGCCTGGAAGTTGCCGAAGCGGTTGCCGGTGCGCGAATTGGGCAGCAGGTGCGGGGCGTTGGACATCGACTCCATGCCGCCGGCGACCACGACCTTGGCCGAACCGGCCTTGATCAGGTCATGCCCGAGCATGATGGCCTTCATGCCCGAACCGCAGACCTTGTTGAGGGTGGTGGCGCCGACCGACAGCGGAATACCGGCGGCGATCGCTGCCTGGCGGGCAGGGGCCTGGCCGAGATTGGCCGGCAGCACGCAGCCCATCAGGACTTCGGAGACGTCGCTGGCAGGAACGCCCGACTGTTCCAGCGCGGCGGCGATGGCGGCCGCGCCGAGGGTCGGGGTTGGAACGCCGTTGAACTGGCCGAGGAAGGAGCCGATGGCGGTGCGCTTGGCGGCGGCGATGACGATGTTGGACATGGCAATCTCGTTGATGCGTGAACAATGTTCGGAAAGGAGACGACGGGCGTTGGATACGGCGCCGTTTCCCGGCAGACTGCGTGGGGGTCGGTCCAGTATAGAGGGTCGGCGAAGACTGCCGCTGGGCAGTACTGGATGCCTGCCCGGAGGGCGGCAGGCCAACGTTCATGGGAAGGAAACGATGGAACGCAAGACGATGGGAAGGTCGGTCCTGGCATCGGCGCTGGCGGTGGCGCTGTCGGCGTGTGGCGGTGGAGGGGGCGGCAGCAACGTGCGCATCGACCCGCCACCGACCACGCCTCCAGTCACGCCCCCGGTCACCCCGCCTCCCGCGTCCAAGCCGCTGGAACCGGCCGTGGATGCGCATCTGGCACAGACCAACGCGCGTGCCGCACAGGCCACTGGCGCGACGGGCCGCGGCGTGCGCATCGGCATCGTCGATTCGGGCGTGCTGCGCAGCGCCGAGGCGTTGAACGGTCGGGTGGTGGCCAACCTCAACTACATCGACCCGAGTCGCAACAATCTCAACGTCGATGACGTGCTCGGCCATGGCACGGCCGTCGCCAGCCTGGCGGCCGGTGCACCGGTGGGGGTCTGGCCCGGCGGCATCGCCCAAGGTGCGGAGATCGTCTCGGCACGCATCATTTCCGACACCACGCCCAAGGATGACGGCAGTGGCAGGGGCAACTCCTTCAGCGGCACGCTGGGCGTGGCCGGCGTCCACCAGGACCTGATCACCTACGGTGTGAAGGTGATGAACAATTCCTGGGGCGGCCTGTACTGGACCGACCTCGGCACCACCGCGCAGGTCGCGGGCGAATATCGCCCCTTCATCATCAATCACGGTGGCCTGGTGGTGTTCGCTGCAGGCAACGAGGGGCGCGACCAGCCCAGCAGCGTGGCTGCGCTGCCCAGCCAGCGTGGCGTCGGCGGATCGCTGCCGGCAGCCGACCTGGAGAAGGGCTGGCTGGTGGCCACCGCGATCGATCCGAACAAGCCGGGTGAGCGTGCGCCGTGGGCCAATGCCTGTGGCGACGCCGCACGCTATTGCCTTGCCGCTCCCGGCAGCGCGGTGTTCCCGGAGCCGGGTACCGGCAAGTACCTGTGGAATTACGGTACGTCCTTCGCTGCACCGCTGATCTCCGGTGCAGCGGCACTGGTCTGGCAGCGCTATCCGTACTTCGACAACGACCTGGTGCGGCAGACCCTGCTCGGCACCGCCACCGACATCGGGGCGCCGGGCGTCGATCCCATCTACGGCTACGGCATGCTCAACGTCGGCAAGGCGGTGAACGGTCCCGGCCGCTTCGACTGGGGCGATGTCACGGTCAATGTCGACGCGGCCTCTTCGGGCTCGATCTGGAGCAACGACATCGCCGGCACCGGTGGCCTGATCAAGCGCGGCGATGGCCGGCTGGAGCTGAGCGGCAACAACAGTTACAGCGGTGCGACCCGCATCGAGCGCGGCAGCCTGGCCCTGCGCGGTGGCGCCGTGATCCGTTCCAACGTGAGCGTTTCCGGTGCCGGCGGTGCCTCGATGGCCGGCCTGCAGTTCATGCCCGGCACGCCGCGGGTGATCGGCAACGTCGACAACGGCGCCAGCGTGGTGTTGGTCAACGCCAACACCACCGCGACCATCGAAGGCAATTACAGCCAGCAGGCGGGTGCGCAGCTGATCGTCGCGCTGGGTGTGAACGCGCTGCAGGTGACCGGCACCGCACGCCTGGCCGGCGGCGTGGTGGTCGATGGCATCGTGTCCGGCTACGTGCCGCAGGTCGGCAGCCGCCAGGGTCTGGTCCATGCCAACGGCGGTATCAACGGCACGTTCACCACGCCGGTGGCTAACACTGGCGCCAACGGCCTGACCCTGCTGCAGGCGCAGTACGGCTATGGCAGCAACGATGCGTGGATGGACCTGACCCAGGTCAACGTTTCGGCAGCCGCATCGGGCCTGGGCGCCAATGCACAGGCATCGGCACTGCGGGTGCAGTCGGCTTTCACCGCGCTGGACCGCAATGCGGATCTGCAGGGCTCGGCGTTCGGCGTGGCCGCAGGCGCGCTGCAGCGTACGTCTGGCGGAACCGATGGCCTGTCGGCGAGCCTGGAGAGCCTGTCCGGACAAGCACATGCGCGCGCTGAAGCATCGACCTTCGACAGCGTGGACATGTCGCGCCGCGCGGTTGCCGAGCGCTTCGACCGCGTGCAGGCTGCGCCGAAGCTGCGTGGCGCCTGGCAGAGCGCGCTGGGCGAAGCCGGGCAGGGCAGCTTTGCCGGCAACGCCGCCGACAGCCAGGGCTGGGTGGCCGGCCAGGACGTGGCACTGGGCAGCAACGGCCTGCTGGGCATGGCCTTTGGCGAAACCCGCAGCAACGGCGGCAGCAACTTCAATGGTGATCGTGGGCGTGACCGCCAGGCGCAGGCGCAGTTCTATGCCGGCTGGAACCTGGGGCGTGGCTATGCGCTGGCCCAGTTCGGCACCGGCCAGTTCACCCGGGAACTGGATCGCCAGTTGCTGCTGGGTGCCGGTGCCTACGGTGTGTCCGCGCGTTACGGCGGGCGTTTCAGCAGTGCCAGCGTCGAAGGCGGCTACCGTTTCGGGCGCATCGGTGCGTCGTTGACACCGTACCTGGGGGCCAGCAGCACCCGTCTGGACACCGATGGCTTCAGCGAGCAGGGCGGCTTCGGCTTCGGCCTGCGCGGTGAGGCGTCGCGTGCACAGCGCAGCCAGATGCTGGCGGGCCTGCGGGGTGAGCGGAAGTGGGGTCGTTGGACCCTGCGCGGCCATGCCGAATGGCAGCAACGGCTGGATGGCGGTGAGCAGGCCTGGCAGGCAAGTTTCGTCGGCGTTGATGCCTGGGCGCCGTTGGCCGGTGTTGACGCACCGCGTGGCAGTGCCTTGTTCGGCCTGGCGCTGGAATCGTGGTGGGGCCGCAATGGCCGCCTGAGCCTGGGTATCGACCAGCGCGTGGGTGGCGATGATGCACGTCAGGCGGCGCTGCGCTACAGCACCGGTTTCTGATCATGGCGCCGGGCTTGCCCGGCGCGTTCATCCGGCGGTGCCGACCCACGGTCGGCACGCGTCCGGTTGCCGAGGGCGGCGCTCAGCCGCCGCGCAGGTCGCCCAGGCGCGGTGTGCTGCGGCCCAGCGGCATCTTCAGCTTGCCGATCGACAGGATGCGCGCTTCTGCGATCCGGTCTGCCGCGCGCTGCGGGGCGATGTTCTCGCGCTGCGACAGTTCGAAGATGCGCGTCAGGTTGTGGTAGATGCTGCGGATCAGCCGCATCGCGCGCTCGCGGTTGTAACCGTCGATTTCCAGCGACACGTTCATCACGCCACCAGCGTTGACCGCGTAGTCAGGCGCATACAGGATGCCGCGCGCATGCAGCTCGTCGCCGATCTCCAGGCTGGACAGCTGGTTGTTGGCGGTGCCACAGATGATCTTCGCCTTGATCCGCGGCAGCGTGTCGGCGTTGATCGCGCCTTCCAGCGCGCACGGCGCGAACACATCGGCGTTTACTTCGTGGATCTCGTCCGGCTTGACTGCCTCGGCGCCGAAATCGTTGACTGCACGATCCACCAGCGCGCTGTCCAGATCGGTCACGTACAGCTTGGCGCCACGGTCGCGCAGCAGCTTCACCAGTTCCATGCCGATATGGCCCAGACCCTGCACCGCGATGCTGGTCTTGCCCACTTCCTCATGGCCGAACTTGAAGCGCATCGAGGCCATCAACGCCTGCAGCGCGCCATAGGCGGTGAACGGCGCCGGATCTCCCGAGCCGCCATGGACCTGGTGCACGCCGGTGACGAACTGGCTCTCCAGGTAGATGTTCTCCATGTCGTTGACGTCGGTGCCGACGTCCTCGGCCGTGATGTAGCGACCACCCAGCGAATCGACATAGCGGCCGAACGCGCGGAACAGCACTTCGGTCTTGTCGACCTTGGGGTCGCCGATGATCACCGCCTTGCCGCCACCGACATTGAGACCGGCCAGTGCATTCTTGTAGGTCATCGTGCGGCTCAACCGCAGCACATCGGCCAGCGCATCGTCGGTGCTGGCGTAGGGGCGCATGCGCACCCCGCCCAGGGCAGGGCCCAGGGTGGTGTTGTGGATGGCGATGATTGCCCGCAGGCCGGCATCCTGGTTGTGGCAGAACACCACCTGTTCGTGGCCGGTGGTTGCGAGGGTTTCGAATAGCATGGGGTCTCCGATGGCGCGATCTGCGGTGAACTGCGGCGAACTGCCAATGAACGGTAGGGTCCGAAAACAAAAAAAGCGACGTCGTCGGTACAGGGGGACGGGTCGCGCGGCGCCATTCTAGTCCATTCGCCCGGGATATGCCGTCGACGCCGGACGCGCCCGGGTTAAAGAAGATGAAAGTGCGGCCGATGCTGCGACGACGGCAGGTCGCCGGATGTGATGAAGGCGCAGGGGCAGGCAGTGGCAGCAGGACAACGACAGGATGGGCGGCGATGACCGCAGCGTGGTGGCGATCTGTGCTCCATTGGCTGTCGCAGCTGACCGGGCAGGCCCCGGCACGCCTGGCCGCAGCCCCCCGCCAGGCCGTGGCGGCCGCGGCGGCCAGCCTGCAGGGCGACGCCTTGCCGGCGGCCGAGGTCGCCGCCCACCTGCAGCGCGGACTGCACGCGCTGGCCCTGTATCCGCGCTTGGCAGGCGAACCGGCGGCGGTCAGCGCATCGGGTCTGGCCGAAGCGGTGGACCGCGCGCTGCAGGACCGCGACTGGGCTACCCGGCAGCTGCCGCGGCGACCGCAACTGCTGCCGCAGCTGATCCAGACGGTCAATGACGACGTTGCATCGGCGCGGGTGATGGCGGCGATCATCGGCCAGGATCCGGTGCTGACCGGCAACCTGCTGCGGATCGCCAACAGCCCGGCCTACAAGGTGCACGAGCGGCCCGTGGAAAGCCTGCAGCGGGCGGTGACCCTGGTCGGCACCGAAGGGGTGCGGCAGATCATCAGCGCCGTGCTGGTGCAGCCGGTGATGCAGGTGCAGTGCGAGGTGTTCCCGCAGTTCAGTTCGATCATATGGGAGCACGCGCTGCTGGCGTCGCGCGCGGCTGCCGACCACGCCCGCACGGTCACCTTCGGCGATGCCTTCGCCGCGCAATGGCTGGGCCTGGTGCAGGGCCTGGGCGCGGCGCTGGTCATGCGTCAACTGCTGCAGGAAGCACAGGTGCGTGGCGAAGAAGTGGAGCCCGCGCTGGCCCTGCAGTTGCTGCAGCAGTGGTCACTGCCGTTGGCGCAGCGGGTGGCAGCAGCGTGGGAACTGCCCGAACCGGTGCATCAGGCCTTGGCGCCTGATGCAGACGGTCCGCTGGCCGACAGCCTGCGCCTGGCCAGCGCCGCTGCGGCGGCCAGCCTGCTGTGCCGGCACGGGCATGCCAGCCAGGGCCGCATGCTGGCCTTGCTGGAACAATTGCCGGCAGCGCCGCCACACGCGCTGCGCTGGATCTGGCGGCGCCTGCATGGGCGCAATGTGGAAACCCTGGACGAAAGCCTGCGCGGCGATGGCGAGGGGAACGCCCCCTGATCGTTACAGCTGGGATTCCAGCGGCAACCAGCTGATCACCCGTGCCGTCCAGCGCTTGCCGAGGCTGCTGCCGGGCTCGGCATCGACCCAGTGCGGCGGCGGCTCGCGCTGCAGCCAGCGCAGCTCATCATCGGCGCCGAGCGCAAGCCACCAGCTGTGTTCCGGGCTGGCCAGGCGCTGGTATTCCGCGCGCAGCTGTGCGCCCAGCGCCGGGTCGTCGAACAGCACGCCCATCTCGGTGTTGAGATAGGCCGAACGCGGATCGAGGTTGAACGATCCGACGAACCCGCGCCGGTCGTCGACCAGCAATGCCTTGGTGTGCAGGCTGGCGCCGCTGCTGCCGAACAGGCTGCCGTCACCGGCCTGGCCGTTCGCCTTCAGTTCGTACAGCTGTACGCCGGCCTTCAGCAGCGGCACCCGGTAGCCCATGTAGCCACCGTGCACGGCAGCCACATCGTTGGCCGCCAGTGAGTTGGTCACCACGCCGACCTGGGCGCCGCGGCCGGCCATCGCCGAAAGGCCGTCCAGCCCTTCGCTGCCGGGGACGAAGTACGGCGAGATCAACAGTGCCTTGTAGCGCGTCGACTGCAGTTGCCGGACCAGTTCGGTGACCAGCCAGTCATCGTGTGCATCGTCGTGGTGCTTCATCGGTGGATCGGACACGATCCGTACCTGCGCACTCCAATGCAGCGGCTCCGGGCTGGGGCGCTGGCGCAGGCGCGACTCGACCACGCGCTGCACGTACGGCTGCGCCTGCGCCTGCAGGGCCTCCCGGTCGGACTGGCGTACCAGCTGGCGCAGCTGCGCCTCGGTGTAGGTCGCCAGCGCCGAGATCGGAATCGCCGCGTCGCTGTTCCAGTAGTCGTCGAAGATCTGGTTGGCCTGCTGCACGGCCGGGCCGGCCACCACCAGGTCCAGGTCCTGGAAATTCACGTCGCTGCGCGCGCTGAAGTATTCCTCGCCGATGTTGCGGCCACCCACGATCGCGATGCGGCCATCGGCGATCCAGCTCTTGTTGTGCATGCGGTGGTTCACGCTGAAGGCGCGTTGCACCAGCTCCAGCGTGCGGGCCAGGCCGCTGCGGTTGCGGAACGGGTTGTACAGGCGAAGCTCGATGTTGGGATGCGCATCGAGCGCCATCATCAACGCATCCTTGTCCTTGGCATTCATGTCATCAAGCAGGATGCGCACGCGCACGCCACGTTCGGCAGCGTCGTACAGCGCCTTGGCCATCAAGTGGCCGATCAGGTCGTCGTGCCAGATGTAGTACTGCAGGTCCAGGCTGCGGCCGGCGTGCTCGGTGATCATCGCGCGGGCAGCGAACGCATCCATGCCATCGCTGAGGAAGGCGACGCCAGACTGCCCGGGATGGGCGGCCTGCAGGGGCATCATCTGCCGATCGATGGGCGTCTGCGCAGGTTGCAGTGGCAGTACCTGCGACGCTTCGCCGCGCGCCTGCGGGGCCAGGTGGTCGGCCAGCAGCAGGCCGGACAGCACCAGCAGAAGCAGGGCGGCGATGATGATCGCGGCCACGCGCAGCAGGCGTCGCCATAGGGGTTTGCGCAGACTCATGGCGCCGATGGTAGATCCTGGCTACGCATGGAGGTAGACCCACGCCTCCGCTTGGATGAACTGCCACCCCGGTAGATCCACGCCACGCGTGGATGAGCTGTCACCGGTAGGTCCACGCCATGCGTGGATGAAGCGCCAACGGTAGATCCACGCCATGCGCGGATGAAGCACCGTGACTCAGAACCGCTCGTCGCTGCCCAGGTACCGCCACTGGCCCACGGCCAGCGGGCCCAGCGCCACCCGGCCAATGCGCAGGCGGCGTACGGCCACGACCTGCAGGCCGGCAGCCGTCACCGCAGTCCTCAGTCCCTTCGCGGTCAGTCCCTTGCCTGCAAAACGCAGGCGCTGCTCGCTCTGCCAGCTGACCTTCGGGCCGCCTGCTTCATGCTGCAGCCGGGCCATCAGCCACGGGCCACGTTCCGGGCCGCCTTCAGCCACTTCGACCAGGTACTCCTGTTCGGTGCGGCCCAGGTTGCGCTGCAGGTGCGCGAGCACCGCCGGATCCTGGCTGACCACCACCAGCCCGTTGTCGTCGGCCGGCAGCGAGGATGCCAGCTGCAGGCCGTGGAAGTGCCGTTGCAGCGGACGGATGTCACTGGCATCCAGTTCGCTGCGGGTCTCGGTACGGATCAGCGCGCACAGGGCATCGGCTGGCACGCCCGCCGGTTTGTGCAGCAGCATGCTGGCGCGCTCGGCCTTGCTGTCGCTGGCCTGCTCGGCCACCACGATGCTGGCGCTCTCGTCCACCGGGCGCTGCGGCTGTTCCACCACTTCACCATCGACGCTGACCCAGCCGCCCTCGATATAGCGCCGCGCTTCACCACGCGGGATGCCGAGCAGGGCGGACAGGCGTTTGTCGAGTCGGGTCGGTTCCATGGCGAAAGGTCGGGCAGGGGGCGCGCAGTGTAGCCGCTACGCCGGCTCAGCGCTGGCCGCGGTTGGCCAGCTCGGTCAGGTACAGGCGGGTATCGAACTCCAGCTGCAGGTAATCCGGCTCCATGTGCTGGCACAGCTGGTAGAAGGCCTTGTTGTGGTCGGCCTCCTTCAGATGGGCCAGTTCGTGCACCACGATCATGCGCAGGAAGGCGGCTGGTGCCTGCCGGAACACGGTGGCGATGCGGATCTCGCGGCTGGCCTTGAGCCGGCCGCCGTGTACACGGGAAATGGCGGTGTGGGTGCCCAAGGCATGCTTGATGACCTCCAGCGTGTTGTCGTAGCAGACCTTGTTGAGCGGCACCGACTTGCGCAGGTAGCGGTCCTTCATGTCCTGGGTGTAGTCGTACAGCTGGCGGTCGCTGCGCACCTCATGCGGGTCGGGGTAGCGCTGCTGCAGCCAGGGGCCGAGCTTGCCCTGTGCCAGCAGATCGCTGACCTGGGCGACCAGGGGTTCGGGGTAGCCGATGAGGTACTTCAGGACAGCCATGCAGGGGCGTCGGCGCGTCGGTAGAATGGGGCATCCAGATTACACGCGGTACGTATCGACCATGGCAAAGCCCAACGCGCTGCAGGAACAATTGCTCAAGGCCGGCCTGGCCAAGAAGTCGCAGGCCAGTGCCGCCGCGCGTGAACAGGCCAAGGCCCGCCAGGGCAAGGCCGAGTCGACGTCGGCGGAGGTCCAGCGTGAAGCTGAACGCGCGCGCGCCGAGAAGATCGAGCGTGACCGTGCGCTCGCTGCCGAGCGCAACGCGCAGGCCAAGCAGGCTGAGCGCAAGGCGCAGGCCAGGCAGATCATCAGCGCCCACGCCGTGCCGCACAAGGGCGAGGACGAGTACCGCTTCAGCGATGGCGCGGTGATCCGCACCCTGTTGATCGATACCAAGCTGCGCAAGGCACTGTCGGTGGGCGTGCTGGTCATCGTGGCCCATGGCGATGGCTACGCGGTGCTGCCACGCGCGGCAGCGGAGAAGGTGCGTGAACGCGCCCCGGAAGCCATCATCGTCGACCATGGCACGCCCGGCTCCAGCGCCGAGATCTCCACCGGCAACGCCGAGGACGACGCCTACTACGCACAGTTCCAGGTCCCCGACGACCTGGTCTGGTAAGAAGAAGGGGACGGAGGGGATTACGTCGTTTCTGCCACAAACGACGTAATCCCCTCCGTCCCTTTTTCTGCTCAGGTTGCTGAAGCGCTGCGGACGCAGATGCCTTTTCCGTGGGTGTATTGTCCCCATATCAGCCGACACACCTGCGGAGGATGGCCATGGCTACCGGTTGGGCCGGAGATGGCGCGGTCCAAGACCAGATCGACGCCACCGTCGACGATGCGATTGCCCGCGCGCGGCGCCAGCTGCGCCAGGGCCCGGGTCTGGAACACTGTGAGGAATGCGACGCGCCGATTCCCTTGGCGCGGCGTCAGGCAGTGCCTGGCGTACGGCTGTGCGTGAACTGTCAGCAGGCGCACGACGAAGAGGAACAGGCGCAGAGTGGCTACAACCGCCGAGGCAGCAAGGACAGCCAACTGCGGTAAGGGTGTTTGGCAGGGCTGCGCCCTGCACCCGCGGTAGTGCCGGCCGCTGGCCGGCAACCTTGAGAGCAACAGCAACAGCAACAGCAACAGCAACAGCAACAGCAAGAGCAACAGCAACAGCAGCAGCGGCATTCCGTGGGATGGCGGGGCGGTGTCGGATTGCGGGGACGCCGTGAATCCATCCCTGGAGGCTTGGCCGCGGCATCCATGCCGCGGACACCCCGCAATCCGACACCGCCCCACCTCTGGCAGTTTCCTGATGTCTGTTGGATCCACGTTGCGCGTGGATGAATTCCGATGGAAATCGAATATTTCGATATTGGATCGAAGAGCATCCACGCGTGGGGTGGATCTACGTGTCGACCAAGGTCGACACCTACCAACAGCAGCCGGGAATTATCGAAGGCGGGGCACTGTGGGTTTGCGGGGTGTGAGCGGCATGGATGCCGCGACCAAGCCTCCAGGGATGGATTCACGGCGTCCCCGCACACCCACAGTGCCCCGCCATCCCACGGAATGCCGGCTTTTGACGTTGACGTTGACGTTGCCTTGGTTTGAAGGCCTCTGCGGGTGCAGGGCGCAGCCCTGCCGAACACCCCCTCAGCCGTCGCCCTGGATGCCGCCGGGCGCCTGCGTCGGGTCGCGCCAGCGCCGCACCGTGCGCTGGAAGAACAGGTTGTTCGGCAGCTGCAGCACCGTGCCCTCGTGGCCGTTGCCGGTTTCCTGCAGCGTGGTGTAGATCAGGTTGACGTCGATCACCCGGCCCTTCAGCCCGGGCTTTTCGCCGTTCTCGAGCACTTCGATGTAGTCATGCAGGCGGAACGGTCGCGTGGTGAAGATCAGCAGCGTGCAGAAGATGTTGGACAGCACGCTCCAGGCCGCGAAGAACGCCACCGCGCCCACCGCAGCGAAACCGGTGAAGGCCGTCCACAGCACCGAGGGCGATGCACCGAGCAGGCTGAGGATGTACAGCACCGCGCTGAAATAGACCACGAAGCTGGTGATCCGGCGCGCGCCCATCACCATTTCCGGCGGCAGCGTGTAGTGGTCGGCGAAGCGGCGGATCAGGCGCCGCGCCAGCACCCGCAGCAGCCAGGCGGCGAGCAGGGTGATCAGGATCTGCAGGGCGATCCCGATGTCATGCAGCCAGGGGTGGGTCCAGGCGGGCAGGTGGTCCTTCAGCGACAACATCATGGGGCGACAACGTGTGACGGAAACGGGGCTTGATGTTACCCGGCGCGTGTCGTCGTTTCGACCGCCTGTGCCCAGGCAAGGCAGACAAGGTCCTGTTTGTGCTGCTGCAGGCAGGCGCGGCCGCTTTCGGCACGCCAGTGCAGGGAAACGTCGAACGCCTGCAGCAGCATGCAGGCCGCTATCGCCAGCAGGGCGGCGCAGGAAGGGCTGGACATGGGAGGCTCCTGGCCGGGCAGGCCTGCGGGGGACCTGTGATGGATGCAGCCAGGCGCGAAAAGGTTGCAACGGAAAAGCCCTCCGGAAGATCTAAACCTTTTTCCGGCAGGCCGCATCCAACGGATATGCTCGACACCACCATGCCCGCGCCGCCTGCCGCCAACGACGTCGTCGACGAAACCGCCTTGGTACGTGCAGCGGCGGCCGGCGATACCGCTGCCTATGAACAGCTGTATCGGCAGCATGCGCCGCGGGTGTTTGCCACCCTGTGGCGGCTGTGTGGCGGGCAGCAGGCGCGTGCCGAGGATGCACTGCAGGAAGCGTTCCTGCAGGCATGGAAGGCACTGCCCGGCTTCCGTTTCGAGAGCAGCCTGTCGACCTGGCTGCATCGGTTGGGAGTGAACGCCGCGCTGATGGAACTGCGCGGTCGTGCCGCCGGGCATGACCATGACAGCCTGGACGACGTGGACGGTGGGCTGCCGGAGATGGCGGTGCATGACGGCTGCGCCGGCACCGAACGCGACCTGGAACGCGCGTTGGCGACCCTGCCGCCGCGCGCACGTGCGGTACTGGTGCTGCACGATATCGAAGGCTGGAAACACCATGAAATCGCCGGCCAGCTGCAGATGGCGGTCGGCAGTTCCAAAGCACAGCTGCATCGCGCGCGCGGCCTGCTGCGCGCGCGCCTGGGAGACATGACATGAGTACGCACGACCCCGATCACGACCTGCTGGCGCGCCTGCGCGCCCTTCCCGCGGAACGCAGCGCACCGGCCGATGGCTGGGAACGCCTGTCGGCGCGGTTGCCACCCCGCGAGCCGGTTGCCGTGCAGGCGCCGTTGGACAACGTGGTGGCCTTGCCACTGCGCACCCGTCGACGCTGGTGGCTGCCGGTTGGCGCGGCGTTGGCAGCCAGCCTCGCGCTCTACGCGGTGGCGCCGTGGCGGCACGCGCCCGAGTCGCTGCCTGCACCCAGCGGCCTGCAGCTGCAGGCCGATGCGATGACCGAACAGTACCGGCAGGCAGTGGCGTCGCTGCCTGATGGCACTGCGCCGGAGTGGCAGCCCGCGCTGCATGAACTGGATCGCAGCGCGGAACAGATCCGCGCCGCGATGGCGCAGGACCCGCGTGCGCCGCACCTGCTTGGACAGCTCAAGCGGACCTATGCGCTGCGGCTCGAACTGACCCGGCAGGCGGCCCAGGCCGCCTCCGGTCTGACAACCTGAGGAGACCCCCCGATGCGAACCCTTTTCCCTCTCTGCGCGGCCCTGCTGCTGGTGCCCGCCATGGCGCTGGCCGATACACGCGTCGATGAACGCCACAATGTTGCTGCAGGCGGCCGCATCGAACTGAGCAACGTCGCTGGCAAGGTGACCGTACGCGGCTGGGACCGCAATGACGTGCAGCTCACCGGCACGCTCAGCGACGGCCTGCAGCTGCGCCAGGAAAAGAGTGCCAACCGGGTGCGCTGGGAAATCGAGTATCCGCGACGCGGCAACAATGGCGGCGCCACCTTGACCCTCAACGTGCCGCGCTCGGTGGAGCTGCTGCTGAGCACGGTCAGTGCCGACCAGGACATCAGTGGCGTGGACGTGCGGCGGCTGCAGGCAGATACCGTCAGCGGTAACCTTGCCGCCGCCGGTCGTAGTGGCGACAGCGTGCTCAACACGGTCAGCGGCAATGTCACTGCGCGGTTGCAGACCCCGCGGCTGGACGTGAACACCGTCAGCGGCCGGATCGAGGCCGGCGGGGGCGTTTCCGGGGAGATCGGGGCGCAGACGGTGTCTGGCCGGGTAGGCGTCGATGCTGGTCGCATCCAGCGCCTGGTGGTGGAGACGGTATCCGGAGGCATCGACCTGTCGGCGACGGCCCTGGCGCCAGGCGGGCGCATCAACGTCGAGTCGGTCAGTGCCTCGGTCAGCCTGCGCCTGCCGCGCACGGTGTCGGCGCAGCTGTCAGTGAACAGCTTCAGCGGGTCGATCAACAGCGACGCCGGCAAGGTGGAGCGGCCGCGCTATGGGCCGGGCAGCAGCCTGGATGCGCGGCTGGGCAGCGGCGACGGCGATATCCGCGTGCAGTCGCACTCGGGTAGTGTGCAGGTGCGCCTGGACCGCTGAGCGCGGCCCGGCAGGCCGCGGCGGCAGCGCCGCCGCGGTCGGGGGAGGGTCAGCTGGCTTTCTTCAGCGCCCAGGTGGTACCGAGAACTTCAATCTTGCCACCGCTCTTGCGGAACGCGGCCAGGTCGGAAGCGATCGAGTCGCTGTTGACCACGGTGCTGGCGGATGCGCCCTTGCGTTCGCTGCGGATGCTGTTGCTGGCCTTCGCGGGGGTCTTTGCCTTGCGGGGCATGGTTGCTCCTGTCAGGTGGAAGGGGAGGAAAGCGCGCAGGATTCAGCCTGGCGCAGGTAGTCCTGCCGCTCGCGGCGGCAGTCGTCGCCGCCCATCGAAAACTGGCGGCAGATCGCCGGGCGCTGCGAATAGATCGTGCAGCGCAGGTGATACGGATCGATCGCCGCGCACCAGCCTTCCTCGTTGCGCGCCATCACGGCACGGCCGTGTGCATCGCGCGACAGGAACTGGCCGGGCACGTGGTCGCCGGGCTGCAGCAGGACCGGCAACCGGCAACAGACCGCGTCACAACGGCGGCAGTCGATGGGTGCTGGTTCAGCGTCAGGTTGTACGGCCACAGGGGCCTGGCGGGTGCCCAAAGCGGGTCTCGATGGCGGCTCGGGTAATACGCGGACCATGATCGAGCCAGAGGGCATGGTCGCCAGACCCGCTGGGCGGGTCAGGCTGCACCATGGGTACACACACCGGCGAGGCCAGCGGAAGGTGCAGCGGTTTTCCAGCCGGCCAAGGGTAGCTCAGACCGCGTAACGTTTTGTTAATCCCGGCTGGCTGCCGCCAGCGCGAGGCCCTGGACGACCCCCAGCGAGGGCTCGCCGTGCACCATCCGGGCGCCCGGGAACGCCTCGGCAGCGGCCTGCCGCAGGTAGCCGGCGCGGGACATGCCGCCGGTCAGGAACACCGCGTCAGGGTCGCCGCCGATGTCGCTGCGGACCTGCGCCAGCAGTTCGCGGATCTGGGTCAGGTAGCCATGGGCGGCGGCGGCCAGGCCGTCGGCGCTGTTGTCCACGTGCAGGTCGCGGGCGATGTAATCCAGCGTGCTGCGGTGTTCGCTGGCACCGCTGAGGGCGATCTTGGCGCGCTCGACATCGCGGTACAGGCGGGCTGTGTTGCCGGTGTCCTGCAGCGCCTGCAGGCGCGCGCCCCACGGCGCGTCGACGTTGTCGTAGTTGTGCTGGCGGAACTCGCGCTGGCGGGTCATGTCCTGCACGGTGGCCGCTTCCACGTAGTGGTGGGTGGGCACGCGGGTGATGCCGCGGCCGAACAGCGGCATGTAGCCGGACAGGCTCAGGGCCAGGTCGATATCGGTGCCGCCGCGGGCAATACCCCAGGCACGGTGGATGCGCGGGGCCTGGCTGCCGCCCACTTCGGCGTGCGCGATATCGGTGGTGCCGCCGCCGATATCGACGATCACCGCCTGATGGCGATCGCGGCTTTCAGCGTGGTAATGCATCGCTGCGGCGGCAGGCTCTTCAAGGAAATCGATGTGGTCGAAGCCGGCCTGGCTGGCCGCTTCGCGCAGGATGTCCAGGGCCTGGTCGTTGCCGGCCTCACCGATCGAGCTGCGGAACTGCACCGGGCGGCCGAGCAGGGCGCTGCGCAGCGGCTGGCCGAGCTGGGCGCTGGCGGTCAAGCGGATGTGTTCGAGGATGTGCGCGGCAATGCCGGTGATGGTCTGCCGCGCGCGTGGGTGCAGGTTGTAGCCGAGCATGGACTTCGGGCTCTGCACGAGGTTGCCTTCGTGCTCCTCGAAATACGCTTCCAGCGCGTCGTCGCCATAGACGGCGTTCTGCAGCAGATCGCTGGCGCTGCGTTCCTTTCCGGCGCGAGCCTCCATCCATTCCCGGCGCAGGGCGCGCAGTGCCTCGCGGCGCAGGGCCTGTGGCGTGCGCTCCTGGCCAGCGGCGCGGGCTGCACGGGCGGCGCTGTCGATCAGCTGCTGCAGTTCGTGTTCCTGCGCGGCGTCGAGCTGGAAATCGTCCGGGTCGGGCACCACGCCGGGGAAGTACACGCTGGTGCGGAACTGCTCGGCCTCGCCGAAGCGGATCGGCAGCAGCTTCCCATCACGCACGATGGCGGCGGCGGAGTTGCTGGTACCGAAGTCGATGCCGAGGCGCATGGGGAGGTCCGGGGACGATCAGGGGCCGCGCACTCTGCTGGAGTTTGCCGCGCGCTGCAAGTTCCGGTGCCTGCCTCGGGCGGGGTGGGGCGAGGTCCGGTCCGGACCGACGTCGGAAAATGAATGAAAAGGCCGGGCGGTTACAATGGCCGCTGTTGATTCATTTTGAGGTACTTGCAATGTCTTCTGTTCCCGCCTGCCCGCAGTGCACCCTGGAAAACACCTATGCCGATGGCGCGCTGTGGATCTGCGCCGACTGCGGCTTCGAGTGGACGGCCGAAGAAGGTACCGGTTCGACCCTGGTCGTGCGTGACAGCAACGGCAATACCCTGCAGACCGGCGACACCGTCACCGTGATCAAGGACCTGAAGGTCAAGGGCTCCTCAATCCCGCTCAAGCAGGGCACCGTGATCCGCAACATCCGCCTCGTCGAAGACGATGCCGAGCACATCGAGGGCAACTCGGACAAGATCAAGGGCCTGGTGCTGAAGACCTGCTTCCTCAAGAAGGCCTGATCGCGGCTCAGCGCTTGGCCTGCTGCGCCCGCCAGCGGGCCAGGCTGTCCAGCTTGGCCTGGTAGCGTGCCTGCTGCGTTGAACCGCCCAGTTCCTGCGCCCGCAGCAGTTCGCGGTCTGCACGCTGCAGCCGGCCCGTCAGGAAATACACCCGCGCCAGGCCGAAGTGGAACTGGTGCGCGGTGTCGTACAGGCGCACCGCCCGCCGGTAGTACGTGATCGCCTTGTCCAGGTCGCCAGCGCGTTCGGCCTGGGCACCCTGCATGTACTGCGCGAACGGGTCCTCGCGCTGCACCGACTGCAGCTTCTTCTGCATGGCTTCCGCCTGCGCCGTCATGCCCAGCTTGCGATAGAGCGCACTGGCGTTGTTCAGCGCTGCACTCTGGCGTCCGTCCAGGCGCAACGCCGTGTCCAGCGCCGTGCGGGCCGCCTGGTCATCGCCCAGGCGGTTGTCGAGCACGCCGATGTTGTTCCATGTCGAGGCGAACTCCGGGTCCTGCGCCAGCGCGGCATCGAAGAAGGCACGTGCTCCGCTCAGGTCGCCATCGGCCAGCTGCTCCGCGCCCCGGTTGTTGTAGTAGTGCGCCAGCGCCCGTTCGCGGCCAATCGGTTGCGGCCCGTGGCGGTCGTACAGCACGTTGCGGTCCAGGTCGACCGTACCGTAGCGGCCACCGACATCCACGCCGGCGTTGACGTGCCCGACGTTGTAGACAACGCCCTGGTCCTGGTCCTGGTACCACGACACCACCTGGCCGACTTCCTGCACCCGCGCCTGGATGCCGGCCTCACGGGCCAGGGTGACAAACAGCAGGGTGAAGGCGAGGCAGTTGGCGCGCTGGTGCTGCCAGATCTCGCTGACGGTGTAGGTCGCATCGGCGTCGTACTGCAGGTCCAGGCCGTGCTGGCTGAAGATCATCTCCACCAGCGCCTGCAGGCGCTGGTCGCGCGAGTAGCTGCGGCTGATCACCTGCTTCTGCAGCATCTCGCGCATCGCCGGCGGGATCGCGAGCACCTGTTCGGGTGTCGGCACGCTGGCTGCGGTGACCTTTACGGTGGAGATGGTCGGGATGGCGGGCGCAGCGGCTGGAGCATCCTGCGCGGACAGGGCTGGCGCGCCGAGCGCGAGCAGTGGCAGGAGAAAGCATCGGGCGGCAAGACGGCGCATGACGGTTTCCGGCAGCGGCGGGCGCTCCCGCCTGCGGCCAGTGTAGACCCGCGCGTGGCGGTCCGCATCCACCGGCGATCGGCGCTGCGCTTCGTCCACAGCCGGTGTGGACCAGCACGCGACAAACCTGTGGACAACTGTCCTGCGCCCTTGCCCGGCACGGGATGTGAGTGGCTGGTGAAAAAACAGCCAGCTTGCCCGGCGGTGCCAAGGGCGGGATCATCCCTGCATGGACTTCGCCCCGCTGACTCTCGCTCCCGCGCATTGGCAGGCACTGCAGGATGCCTATGCGACGCCACCGCGCGCCTACCACCACTTCGGCCATGTGCGCGCGGTGCTGCAGCATTGCCAGGAGGTGGCTGCAGGTCCGGGCTGGCAGCAGCCGGCCGAGGTCTATCTGGCAGTGCTGTACCACGATGCGATCTACCAGGCCGGCCGCAAGGACAACGAGGCCAGGTCGGCCGCGCTGGCCCTGCAGGCGATCGCGGACTGGCCCGAGCTCGCATCAGTCGATGCCGGCCGGGTCGAGCAGTTGATCCTGCTCACCGCCCACCATGGCGAGCTGGGCCCGGCCGATGTCGATGCCGAAGCGGCACTGTTCCTCGACTGCGACATGGCGATCCTGGCGGCACCCGAGGAGGTGTTTGCCGCGTATGACCGCGGCGTGGCCGAAGAGTACAAAGGCGTGGTGCCGGGCTTTCTGTACCGCGCCGGACGCCGCCGCTTCCTGCAGGGGCTGCTGCGCGCGCCGCGGATCTTCCTCAGCGACTTTTTCGACCAGCAGCTTGATGCCGCCGCGCGAGCCAACCTGCGCCGCCAACTGGGCGCCTGAGCGCGCCGCTACACTACCCACCTGCCATTGCGTGGTGTTGTTTGCAGCCGTGACCGTCTCTGATACTCCTGCCGATCCCCGTCCGCTGCCCCCGGAAGAACCCGGCCCCAACGAATGCTGCGGCAGTGGCTGCCCGTTGTGCGTGCTCGACCTGTACACCGAGGAGCTGCAGCGTTACCGCAAGGCGCTGGCTGAGTGGCAGGCCCGGCATCCGGACGCTGGCCCATGACGCGGGCCCGTCCGGCCGCGACGCTGGCGCTGGTGGCACTGCTGTTGTTCGTGGCGACCGCGTTGTGGACGCAGTTCGCGCGGGCCGATCTGGATTGGGTGAAGGCCACCTTGAGCCTGTACCTGCATGGGCCGTGGGGCCTGGCGCTACGCAGCGCCTACTGCCTGCTGGCACTGGCCATCGCCGTGCTCGGCATCGCGTTGTATCGGCACAGCGTGGGGCCGCGGCGCAGCGCAGCGGCACCGCTGTTGTTCTGCGTGGCGGCCGTTGGCCTGGCCACCGTCGCCATCGGTGACAGCTGGCTACCCGCGGCAACGCCGTTGCTGGCGCCGTTGATCCACGGCCTGGCCGCCAATACCGCCTTCCTGTGCGCCAGCGTCGGCATGCTGCTGCAGGCCTGGTACCTGCGCCGCGAGCCGGGCTGGCGGGGCAGTGCGGCGCTGTTGTGGGGCTGGGCATGGCTGGCCTTCGTGCTGCTGTGGGTACACGTGCTGTGGCGCGGTGGCCCACCGCGTGGGCTGGGGCAGAAACTGGTGATCGCGGTGATCGTCGGCTGGCTGCTGTGGTTGGCGCTGGCGCTGTATCGCCGCGGGCGTGCCGCCGGCACCCGCTGAATCAACCACCTGCCCGATTGCAGGGCGCCTGTACCGGTACGTGCCGTGCACGCAGCAGCGGCGTATCGTGTGCGCATTCCAACGGGATGCGAAACGATGCGTGCAGGGCTGGGCAGGGCGATGGGACTGGTGTTGGCGCTGGCGGCGATGCCAGCGGTGGCGTCAGTGCAGCAGGTCAGCCATGGACGTTTCGATCAGGTGCCGGTGCATGTTCCGGCCGGGGCACCGCAACGGGTAGTGATCTGGTTCCATGACGGCGCCGATGCCGATGACAGCCGCATGCCGATTGAAGCGCTGCGCGCCGATGGTGCATTGGTCGCATCGGTGGATGTGGCCCACCTGCGCGGCGTGCTCAAGCGCGAAGGCAACAGCAGCTGCGCGTTCGGCGCGGGCGATGTCGAGAATTTCTCGCGTTGGGTACAGGCGTTCCTGCATCTGCCGGGGTATCACCTGCCGTTGGTCGGCGGCAGCGGCGAAGGCGCCGAACTGGCCTATGCGCTGGCAGCGCAGGCCGACACCCAGGTCTTTGCCGGCCTGCTGACCTCGGGATTCTGCCCGGCACATGTGCACGAGCGCATGGTCTGCGGTGATGGCGTGAAGCACGACCGCCTGCAGCCCAGCGAACTGAATTTCCCGTGGTTGAACGCGGCCGGCGCGCCGGGGTGTTCGACCAACAGCGCTGGCCCGTTCGTGCAGCAGGTTGCCATGGCGCGTGAATTCAAGCGCACCGCCGCTGGCGATGCGACACCGGGGCTGGTGGCCGCCGCGCGGGTGATCGGCGCACAGGCCGGGGTCGCGCTGGCACCGCCGCCGGATGCCCTGAAGGGGCTGCCGGTAGTGGAAGTGCCGGCGCAGGGCAGCGGTGACACCTTGGCGGTGTTCGTTTCCGGCGATGGCGGCTGGGCCGGCCTGGACAAGGACGTGGCCGGCGCCCTGGCCGAACATGGCGTGGCGGTGGTTGGCATCGATTCGCTGCGTTATTTCTGGAGCGAACGCACGCCGCAGGGATTCGCTGTCGATCTGCAGAAGATCATCGGCCACTACCGCCAGCAATGGCAGCGCGACAAGGTGATGCTGATCGGTTTCTCGCAGGGCGCCGACGTGCTGCCGGCCACCATCAACCAGCTGGATGCAGGCACCCGCGCCGGCCTCGAGCGCATCGTGCTGCTGTCGGTGGGCAGGAACGCCGACTTTGAATTCCATGTCAGCAACTGGCTGGGCGGCGGTGGCGGCGGCCTGCCGATCGCGCCGGAAGTGGCGAAGCTGCCGGCGGCCAGGACCCTGTGCGTGTACGGCGACAAGGACGAGGATGCGCTGTGCCCCGATCTGCCGGGCAACGACGGCGTGCACAAGGTCAAGTTGCCGGGTGACCATCACTTCGGCGGTGACTACGATCGCCTGGCCGAGGTGATCCTCAAGGGCGGCGCGTAAGCGGCCTCATGGGACCACCGCCGGGCATGGCCCGGCGCTACCCGTGCAGACGATCCATCAGGTAGCGCCGGGCCATGCCCGGCGGATCGGGGCGTCAGTTGCGCCGCGGGTCCAGCGAGATCAGCCGCGTGGCATCCAGCAGTGCAGCCGGCAGGTGCATGCCGCCGGGCGCGGCCAGGTAGCGCGGTCGCCACTGCGGATCGAACTTCGACTTGAACCTGCGCAGGCCGCTGAAGCCATAGAAGCGCTCGCCGTGTCGTGCGAGCAGGCCGGCCAAGCGGTTCCAGCGACCGGCCAGGCGGTGCTGGGCCAGGCCGGACAGCGGTGCCATGCCCAGCGAGAACCGTGCATAGCCCTGCGCGCGGCCCCACAGGAACAACTCGATGAACAGGAAATCCATCGTGCCCTTCGGCGCGTCGCTGACGTGGCGCATCAGATCCACTGACAGTTCGGCGCCTGCCGGTGCCTGCCACAGGTTGGCAAAGGCCACGATCCGACCTTCAGCTTCGACCAGGGCGATCGGGAAACGCACGAGATAGTCCGGGTCGTAGCTGCCCAGCGAGAAGCCTTTCTCGTCGCCTGACTTGTCCTCCAGCCAGGCGCTGGAAATCGCATGCAGGCGTGGCAGCAGGGCAGGGATCTCTTCCGCCGGTGCTACGCGGAACGACAGCCCGCCGCGCTTGCCGCGGTTCCAGGCTTGCCGCAGGTCGGCACGCTCGCGGCCTTCCAGGCCGAAGTCGTGCAGCGGCACCATGGCCTCTTCGCCCAGCTTGACCAGGCCCAGGCCGAGATCGAGATAGGTCTGCCAATACGCCTCACCCACCTGGTAGAACACCGGGCGCAGTCCGAGCCGGTCGGCTTCTTCGCGGAAGCGCCAGATCAGTGCGCGCGCCACCTCCGGTGGCCCAACCGGATCGCCCATCGCGATCAGCGAGCCGCCGTAGCGCTGCATCATCACAAAGCCCTTGTGCTGCTCATCGCGCAGCACCGCCTTGTCGGCAGTCAGCACCAGGCAGGCCTGGGTGTCGGTGGCGCCGGCCAGCACCGGTGCCAGCGCCTGCAGGGTTGCGTCGTCGGCAGGCGGCAGCGGGCTGCGCGTGCTGTGCAGCAGCCGCGCCAGGCCGAACATCACCAGCGCCATCGCCACCAGCAGCAGTGCACGCAGCGCGCGCGGCGCATTGCCGGACACGGCGAACTGCCACCACAGCTCGTTCTGGTATTCGACGTGGCTGTAAGTGAAGAACAGCAGCCACGTCACCGCCACCAGCACCAGGCCGAGGTTGCGCAGCCATGGCCACGACCAGGCTTCGTCCAGCAGCGCGCCCTGGCGATAGAACTCGCGCCGCGCCGCCCACAGCGCCATCGCCACCAGCAGTGCCGACAAGGCGATCAGCGGTTGGCCACCGCGCAGCCAGATCGGCAGCGGCGCGATCACGCAGATCGCCATCGCCAGCATCCAGGCCGCGTGGCTGCGGCGGGCCAGGCCCTGGCCGATCAGCAACAGGGCGACGCCGGCCAGGCTGCCGATCAGGTGCGAGGTTTCCAGGATCGGCAGCGAGGCATTGATCAGGTGCCGTCGCGGTGTGGGCAGGGTGCCGTCGATGACCAGCGCGGCACCGACACTGAAGGCGGCCAGCGCGATGATCTGCGGCAACCACGGACGCAGCGCGTACCAGCCGGCGCGGGTGGCACCTGCGCTGGCCTGCAGCGGCTGCCGCAGCGCGGGCGCCAGGGCCAGCACGGTGGCCAGCAGCAGCGGCAGCACGTAGTAGCTGACGCGGTAGATCAATGCCGCCGCCAGTACTGCAGCCGGCGCCACCTGCGGCAGCAGCTTCAGCAGGCTCCACTCGAACACGCCCAGGCCGGCCGGCACCGTCGACACCAGGCCGGCCAGCACGGCCACCAGATACAGGCCGACGAAACCGGGCAGGCCGGTCGGCGTGGAATCGGGCAGCAGCACATAGAAGGCGGCACTGGCCAGGACCAGTTCGATCACGCTCAACACGGTGACCCCGAGCATGGTGCGCCGGTCGGGCAGCCACAGGCCATGGCCGAAGATGCGGAACTGGCGACCGTTGCGGCCGACCAGGACGAAGGTGGCCGCATAGGCGAGCAGCGCGACGATGCCGACCACGCGCACCGCGCCGGGGTCCAGCGGCAGCGCAAGCGCGGCCGCGGCCGGCTCCATGCACAGGGCAACGCCGATCAGCAGCCACGCGCCGAAGATGAAGCCGAGCGTGCTCATCAGCACCACCTGGCCGATCTGCGCCAGGTCCAGGCCGGCACTGCGGTAGCCGCGCAGGCGCACTGCGCCGCCGGTGAGGGCGGCAAAGCCCACGGTCTGGCCCAGGGTGTGGGCGAGGAAGGCGGTGATGCCGATCCGTGCCGGGTGCACGCGGATACCACTGCGGCGCAGGCCGATCGCATCGAAGCCGATCAGGCAGGCGTAGCTGGCCAGGCCGAGCAGCACGGTCAGCGCGATCTGCGCAGTGCTGAGCTCGCGGAAGGCCTGGCGGATGGCGCGGTAGCCATGCTCGTCGAATTCGCCGGCCAGCCCATGCAGGGCCAGCGCGAGGATCAGCAGCGGGACGACGATGGTGACGACCCGCTTCCAGGTCGGTGTGGAAGGGGAGGCAGTGGAATCGGTGGGTGCGGTCATCGGCGCAAGGGTGCGTCAGAAAGGGCGAGGGCGGTGTCAACGCAGGCGTGGCGCATCGTGCGCCTGTCCACGCCGTTTGACCA
This sequence comes from Stenotrophomonas sp. SI-NJAU-1, assembly GCF_020883215.1. Taxonomy (NCBI): domain Bacteria; kingdom Pseudomonadati; phylum Pseudomonadota; class Gammaproteobacteria; order Lysobacterales; family Lysobacteraceae; genus Stenotrophomonas; species Stenotrophomonas sp. SI-NJAU-1. The sequence goes on along the minus strand of NZ_CP086598.1, from coordinate 3,156,778 downwards.
GCACTGCCGCTGTGCTGGTGGTGGCGGTATCCAGTGGCCGCACCGGGCACACACTTCCAACGCCGGCTGGGTGAGAATGCAGTCCAGACCACCCGCAGGAGCCACGCCCATGATGGAGCGTTACGACGTCGGACCGCGCATGTCCGAGATGACCGTGTACAACAAGGTCGCCTACCTTTCCGGCCAGATTCCGGAAGACACCAGCCAGGACATCACCGGCCAGACCCGGCAGGTGCTGGCCGAGATCGACAAGCTGCTGGCGCTGGTGGCCAGTGACCGCCAGCACGTGCTGCGTGCGGAGATCTTCCTGGCCGACATGGCCGATTTCGAGGGCATGAACAAGGCGTGGGACGAGTGGGTGGTGGAGGGCGCGACCCCGGCCCGTGCCACGGTTGAAGCCAAGCTTGCGCACGCCGAGTGGAAGGTCGAGATCATCGTTACGGCGGCAGTGCCGTAATGACCGGACAGGGGTCAGATCCTTTTTCCTCCGGAAAAGGGATCTGACCCCGTTTGCCGGGGGGCTGACGCTGCAACATCCGTTACAGCTGCGGCTGCAGTCGTGTGCTTGCCTGCGTGCACAAGGCCAGGCAGGCCAGCATCAGGCCTTCCATGACCCGGTCGCCGACGTACTCCTCCGGCGCGCCGTTCTGCCGGGTGCGTTCGGCGGCCAGCAGGACCTCCTGCACCACGCGCAGCCCGGCCAGCGCGCAATCGGCATCGGCCAGCGCCATGCACCGGCTGGGAAGTTGATGCCGCTCCGGCCACGGCTGACCGTCAGCGGCGGCGCCGGTACCGATGCGCCGCAGGGTCGCAACCAGCGTGGTGGGATCAAGCGCTGGCGACGGTTCCGTGTCCTCGTCGGCGTCTGCCGGGCCGAGGTAGGCGTGCAGATGGGGGAAATCTGATGCGTTCATGGCAAGGCTCCGTGCAGGACAGACGGTAGCCGCCACTCAAAGGTGGCGGACGGAGACGTGGCTCGAAAACCGGTGTCGAACGCTCCGGCTGGCCCGAAGGCCCCCACGCCCCGCCCGCCATGACCGGCAGACGGATTGCCAGCCGGCGCCACGCAAGGTGACGCCGGCTGGCAAGCGTAAACAACGTTCGACAAAGCGGGTTTTCGAAGCCCGGCCACCTTTTTTCGGTGGCTCATCATCTGTAAACCTGCTGCTGCGCAATGCCAATCAGACGAGTTGCATTGCTCGCACCATCAAGACGCTTTCAGCATTTTTGCATGCTGTTGAAGGGCCTCAAGCGCAGCTGGCGCAGGGGGGCGCGAATGATCGAGCAATCTGCGACAGACATCCTGATTCGGCAGTTGCCAGCGTGCACGGTAAAGGTCGATTGCGACGAGGGTTCATGACATCGGACAGATAGTGCGGACCAAGGTCCGCACCCACCAACACCCCAGCCATGGCATTGCAGTTGCTCGACCGTCCGCCACGGATATCTGTCGGGGGCTGGTGGGCGGGGGCAAGCGGGACCGTTGGCGCCATGGGCCAGGCGCATGCGCCTGGCGGGTTGGGCAGGACGCCCAACCCAGGTCTTGCCGTGTGCGCAGGATAGCGCACACGAGCAAGGCGCCATCGAGCCCCCATGGATGGGTTTACGGCGTGTCCCGCTTGCCCCCGCCCACCCGCCCAGATCCTGAAACCCAGGCAGCCGATGCTCCCAGCTGTTGCTGTTGCTGTTGCTCTCAGCGCAACGCGACGCCGCGGCGTCGCAAAAAAAAACCTACACCAACACCAGCTCGATGCAATCCACCGGGCACGGTGGAATACACAACTCGCACCCCGTGCACAGATCGGCAATCACCGTGTGCATGTACTTCGCCCCGCCGACGATCGCATCCACCGGGCACGCCTGTATGCACTTGGTGCAACCGATGCAGTCAGCCTCCACGATCAACGCCACCTGCGGCGGCTTGTGCTCGCCCCGGCTGCGATCGAACGGCAACGCCGGCACCCCCAGCACCTGCGCCAACGCCCGCGCACCGGCATCGCCGCCGGGCGGACAACGATCCACGCCCGCCTCGCCCCGCGCCATCGCCTGCGCATACGGGCGACAGCCGTCGTAACCGCATTGCCCGCATTGGGTCTGCGGCAGCAAGCGGTCCAGGCGTTCGGTCAGGGGCGGAATCAGGCTCATGCGTGGCGAAGGCTGCGCGTTGGGTTACTTCACGGGTTTGCCGCGGTACCAGCGCTCGTGCGCCAGGGCCAGCATCGGGCGATCCTCCGCGCTGTCACCGTAGGCATGGATGCGTGTGTAACGTGACAGGTCGAACTGGCGGCGGATGTGCTCGACCTTGCGCGGACCACAATCGCCACCGGCGTAGCGGCCGGTCAGGCGTCCGCTTTCGCTTTCCAGCCGATTGCAGATCAGCTGCAGGCCCAGTTGTTCGCACCACGGCCGCAGGTACAGGTCCAGTGAACCGGACACCACCACCACGGTGTGCTGCTGCTCCTTGTGCCAACGGATCTGCTCCAGCATTTCCGGGCGCACGACATCGGGCAGGAACTCGCGGGAAAAGCCCGCAGCCAGCGTCTCGATGTCATCGGCGTGGCGCTCGCTGAAGGTCAACCGGGTCACCCGTGCGCGGATGCGCTCGGCGGAGATCAGTTTCAGCTTGTAGGCCAGCAGCCACGGGCCGACTTTCCACCAGGCCTGTGCCAGCTGTTCGGCGGTGGCGACCCGGCGCAGGAAGCGGCCATAGGTGTCGCAGGTGGTGACAGTGTGGTCGAAGTCGAACAGCGCCAGTTCCAACGCAGCATCTCCCATCACGGTACCTCCCTTCGCGGTGCTCATGACCGGGCGCGGCCAGGGCCGCGCCCGTACTGCATCAACGAACCGGCATGCCCGGCTGCGCGCCGCTGTCGGCGTCCAGCAGCGCCAGCGCGCCGCCATCGAAACCGGCCGACAGGATCATGCCTTCGCTCAGGCCGAAGCGCATCTTGCGCGGTGCCAGGTTGGCGATGAACACCACGCTGCGGCCGACCAGCGCTTCCGGCTCGCCGTAGCTCGCGCGGATGCCGGAGAAGATCTGGCGCTTGCCGAGGTCGCCGGCATCCAGTTCGAAACGCAGCAGCTTGTCCGAGCCTTCCACGAACTCGCACACCAGCACCTTGCCGATGCGCAGGTCGAGCTTGGCGAAGTCGTCGATGCCGATGTAGGCCGGCGCGTCGGCGCTCTTTGCTTCTTCCTTGGCCACCACCGGTGCGGCGGGCTTGCTTGCTTCAACCTTGGCAGCGGGGGCGGCGGCGGTCAGGGTGTCCTTGGAGGCGTCGATCATGGCGTCAATCTTCTTCGGGTCGATACGGGTGAACAGCGGGGTGTAGTCGGTGATGCGGTGGCCCAGCAGCGGCTGCGCCAGCTCGGTCCAGTCATTCACCGGCGCGGCCAGGAAGGCCTCGGCCTGCGCCGCGGTGGCCGGCAGCACCGGCTTCAGGGCGGTGACCAGTACGCGGAACAGGTTCAGGCCCTGGCTGCAGACCGCCTGCAGCTGCGCGTCGGCGCCTTCCTGCTTGGCGATCACCCACGGCTTGACGTCGTCGATGTAGCGGTTGGCTTCATCGGCCAGGGTCATGGTCAGACGGATTGCCGCGGCCGGGTCGTTGCGCTCGTATGCCTCACGGATCGGCGCCAGGCCATCGACGAAGCGCTGGTACTGCGCCGCGTCGGGCAGCTGCGCGGCCAACTGGCCATCGAAGCGCTTGCTGATGAAACCGGCGCAGCGGCTGGCGAGGTTGACGAACTTGCCGACCAGATCGGCGTTGACGCGCGCGATGAAGTCGCCCAGGTTCAGGTCGAGGTCGTCGACGCCACCACCGGACTTGGCGGCGAAGTAGTAACGCAGTGCCTCCGGCTCCAGGCCGGCATCGAGGAACGTACGCGCCATCACGAAGGTGCCGCGCGACTTGCTCATCTTCGCGCCATCGACGGTCAGGTAGCCGTTGACGTGCAGGCGGGTCGGCGCGCGGTGGCCGGTGCCGTGCAGCACCGCCGGCCAGAACAGGCCATGGAAATTGACGATGTCCTTGCCGAGGAAATGATGCAGCTCGGTGCTGGTGCCGGCGCGCAGGTGCGCTTCGAAGTCCTCGCCGATCCTGCTGCACAGGGTCTGGAAACTGGACAGGTAGCCGATCGGCGCGTCCAGCCAGACGTAGAAATACTTGCCCGGCTGGCCGGGAATCTCGAAACCGAAGTACGGTGCATCGCGCGAGATGTCCCACGCACGCAGGCCGCCTTCGGCGTTGAGCCATTCACCCAGCTTGGCCTTCACGCCCGGCAGGGCGACATCGCCGGCCAGCCAGTCGCGCAGGAAGCCGTCGAAGTGGCCGACCTCGAAGAAGAAGTGCTCCGAATCGCGCATTTCCGGGGTTGCCCCGGAGATCACCGAGCGCGGCTCCTTCAGGTCGGTCGGCGCATAGGTGGCGCCGCAGACCTCGCAGTTGTCGCCGTACTGGTCGGCGCTGCCGCAGTTCGGGCAGATGCCCTTGACGTAGCGGTCGGGCAGGAACATGCCCTTGGCCGGGTCGTAGAACTGCGCCACCGAACGGCGGCTTATGTGGCCGGCCGCTTCCAGCTTCAGGTAGAACGCTTCGGTCAGCGCCTTGTTGGCGGCGGAGTTGGTCGAGTCGTAATGGTCGAAGGCGACGCCGAAAGCGGCGAAATCGCGCTCGTGGCTGGCCTGGATGTTGGCGATGAAGGTTTCCGGGGTGACCCCGGCCTTTTCCGCAGCCAGCATGATCGGCGTGCCGTGGGTGTCGTCGGCGCACACGAACCAGGCCTTGCCGCCACTCATTCGACGCGCCCGCACCCAGATGTCAGCCTGGATGTAGCCGACCAGGTGGCCCAGGTGCAGCGGGCCGTTGGCGTAGGGCAGGGCGGTGGTGACGAGCGCGGTACGGGTCATGGTCACGGGGTGCAGCCAGGGGGAACCGGGGATTATCGCATGCCCGCAACGCGGTGACCCGGCCGGAGCCGGGTCACCAGGGCATTGCCGGGGCCGTGACGCTTACTCGCGGACCCAGGTCTGCGCGCGGCAGATGAAGGCGATGCAGCCGGACACGTCCAGCTTGCCGCCGCCCGGCTGCAGCTCGATCTTCGAGCGGTAGGTCTTGCCGTTGGCCGGGTCGAGGATGGTGCCACCGGACCACTTGCTGGTGGTGCCCTTGTCCTGGCTCAGGTTCCAGAGAATGGTCATGCCCTTCACCGGCTTGTTCTTGTTGGCGCCCTCGCAACCATCGCAGACCGGGTTCGGGCCCTTGTCCGAGTGCAGGATCTCGACCACCTTGCCGGACAGCGTGCCGTTGGCGGCCTGGCTGATCTCGACGATCGACTTCACCTTGCCGGTCTTGTCGTCGATGGTCTTCCAGCGGCCGGCGGCACTGTCGGCGGCCTGCGCGGAGAGCGCGGCCAGGCACAGCGGCAGCGCCAGCAGCAGGGTCTTGAAGGTCTTGCGCATGGTCCCCTCCCAGGGTTCATTCCGGCACGATGCCGGTACGGGTCGACTGTATACCCATTCGGCGGGGTATGGGGAAGGGGGGCTTTGGCCGGGTTGCACCCGGCACCCGCTACGGCAACGGCAACGGCAACAGCTGCATTCCGTGGGATGGCGGGGTGGGTCCGGTTGCGGGGGGCGCCGTAAATACGTCCCTGTAGGCTCGGTCGCGCCATCCATGGCGCTTACGCCCCCGCAACCGGACCCACCCCGCCTTCGACAGGTTCCCGCTGCTGTTGGTAGGTGTCGACCTTGGTCGACACGCAGATCCACGCCATGCGTGGATAAACTTCCGCGATTGAAAATCGCTCAGCCGGTCTCGTACAGCTCCAGCGGCAGGTCGTCGGGGTCGGCGAAGAAGGTGAAGCGGCGGCCGGTGTATTCGTCCACGCGGATCGGTTCGCATTCCACGCCGTGGCGGGCCAGGCGTTCGACGAAGGGTTCCAGCGCGGCTACCCGGAACGCGAGATGGCGTAGGCCCTGGGCTTCGGGGCGGCTGGGCCGTGCGGGGGGCGAGGGGAAGGAGAACAGCTCCAGCTGGCCGCCATCGGGCAGGGCCAGGTCCAGTTTCCACGAGTCGCGTGCCGCGCGGTGGTTCTCGGCCAGTATGCGCAGGCCCAGCACGCGCACGTAGAAGTCTTTCGAGCGGGCGTAGTCGCTGCAGATCAGTGCGGCATGGTGGATGCCCAGCAGGCCGGTGGTCGTAGGGGTCATTGCAGGGTGTCCAGCCAGCGCTGGGCGATCTTCTGCGCCAGCGGATAGGGTTCGGGGGCGTTGCGGTTGCTCAGCACGATGACTGTCAGGTGCTTGTCCGGGTAGCGCAGGATCACGTTGCGGAAGCCGATGCTCTCGCCGCTGTGCCAGTGCATGCGGCCGTTCAGGCGCCAGCCGAAACCGTAATGCGGCACGTCCGCTTCGGTGGTGGTGGTGGCCGGGCTGAACATGGCCTTGCGTGATGCGGCCGACAGCAGGCGGTCGTCGTACAGGGCTGCGTCCCAGCGGGCGAGGTCGTCCAGCGAGGAGTAGATGCCACCATCGCCGAGCACGGCGCTGGTGGTGCTCTGGTCGGTGCGCTGCCAACGTCCGTCAACTTCGCTGTAGCCATAGGCACGCTGCGCGACTTGGTCGACCCCGTCCTGGTGGGCGACGGTGTGCGCCATGCCCAGCGGCTGGAAAATGCGCTGCTGCAGGAAGCTGGCAAAGTCGCTGCCGGCGGCGCGGCCGACGATCAGCGCCAGCAATGCGTAGCCGCTGTTGCTGTAGCGGTACTGGCTGCCGGGTGCGAAGGCGAGTCGATCTTCGCGGGCCAACAGCGCCAGCACATCGGTGTCGTGCACCTGCCGGGTGTCGGCAGGGTCCATCAGGTCTTCGTAGTCCAGCAGGCCGCTGGTGTGCGACAGCAACTGGCGCAGGGTGATGCCGGCAGCGGCGGGCGGCAGCTCCGGCAGCCAGCGCCGCGCGGGCTGGTCCAGCGCCAGGCGGCCGTCCTCGACCAGCAACAGCACCGCCGCAGCGGTGAACTGCTTGCTGACCGAGGCCAGGCGGAAGTTGCTGGCCGGCGTGACTGCGCTGCCATCTTCAACCACGGCCAGGCCGTAGCCGCGACGGAACACCGGCTGCCCGTCGTGCAGCACCAGCACCGCCGCGCCCGGCACCTGGCCATCGTAGGCCTGCATCAGCCCATCGATGCCTGCATCCGGCGGTGCCAGCGGTGCCGCTGCCAACGCTATCGACGGCAGCAGAGCGAGAACCGTGGCACACAGCAGGGCGGCAGGGCGCATGGCAGCTCCGTGGCGGTCAGGGCGCGGGCGCAGGCGTTGCAGCGGCCGGCTGCGCCAGCCAGCGTTCGATCTTGTGGTCCAGTACATCCAGCGGCATCGAACCGTCCTTCAGCACTTCGGCATGGAAGCGGCGCAGGTCGAACGCAGCGCCCTGGCGTGCCTTGGCCTTGTCGCGCAGGGCGATGATCGTGGTCAGGCCGGCGACGTTGGACAGCGCCTGGCCAGGCTGGGCCATGATCCGTTCCACTTCCGCGTTGGCATCGTCAGCGCTCATGTCCACGGTTTTCTGCAGATAGGCCACGGCCTGCTGCTTGCTCCAGCCCTGCGCATGCACGCCGGTATCGGCGACCACGCGCGCGGCGCGCAGCAGGCGCGAATACAGATAACCAATGCGGTCGTACGGATCGGTGTACACCCCGAGCTCGTCGCCCAGGGTTTCCGCGTACAGGCCCCAGCCTTCGACGAAGGCGAGATCACCGCCGAGACGGCGGAAGCGCGGCAGCTTGGTCAGCTCCTGCTGCAGGCCCAGCTGCACATGGTGGCCGGGAATGGCTTCGTGCAGGTACTGCACCGGCACGTTCCAGCGCTTGCGGCTGGGCAGGTCGCGGGTGTTGACGAACAGCACGCCGGATTGTCCCGGCGGAGACGGCTGGTAGGAGGCTGCGGCGGCGGTCATGGCACGCTCCGGTTCCACTGCACGGATCTGCAGCGGCGCCTTCGGCAGGGTGTCCAGTACCTGCGGCAGACGTGCATCGACCTGCTGCTGCACCTGCCGGTAACGGTTGAGCAGCGCGTTGGCATCGCTGTACTGGAACTGGCGATCGTTGCGCATGCCGCGCAGCAGCTTGGCCTGCGAACCGCGCAACTTGCCGTCGCGCATCACCGTGGTGATCTGCGCCTGCAGCTCCTGCACGCGCTGCTCGCCCAGCGCATGCAGTTGCGCGGCAGTCTGCTGGCTGGCGGTGGTCTGCACGATCAGGTTGGCGTACCAGGCCTGGCCGTCGGGAAGTGCGCCAAGGCCGCTGCTGCTGCGCGTGGCAGGCAGGTATTCGGTGGCGATGAAGCCGCGCAGGGCGCGGTAGGCCGGCATGATGCGCAGTTCGATCATGCGCTTGTACTCGGCGCTGATGCGCGCCTTGTCTTCGGCGGAGATGGACTCGGGCATGGTCCGGATCGGCGACCAGAAGATGCTCTCTTCGGCGGTCGGCTTGATCACCGCGTCCAGCTGCGGCAGTACCTTTTCCATCAGGTCGCGCGGCTGCACCACGCCGGCCTTCATGCCCTGGCGCATGTTGTCGATGGCCTGCTCGAACAGGTCGGGGATGCCCAGCGAGCGTCGCGACCAGGTGTCGTAGTCCTTGGCGGTGTTGAACGGCTGTGCGCCCGCACCGGCGCCGAGGATGGCCATGATGCTGCCGACGTTGTAGTACTGGCTGATCGGCATCATCCAGCTCGGATAACGCTCGGCGGCCAGCGAAGCGCGGGCATCACGCACGAAGATCTCGTAGCTGAGCAGGTCCTGCCCCTGCAGGCCGTCGCTGCCGATCTTCTCGACCTTGCCCAGCCATTCGGTGGTGAAGTCGTGCGATTGCTGGCGCCACGCGGCGGAAAGGATGTTGGGCAGCTGGTCGTTGTAGCGCGGCTCGCCCTGGAAGGTGGCCTGCAGCGGGTTCAATCGCATGGAGGCATCCCAGTATTCGTCGTACAGCCGCTCCAGCTGCACCTGCTTGGGCACCGCACGGGCAGGGGCGACCGGGCGCGGCGCGGCGCGGCGCGCCGAACTGCCGCGGGCGGGCGTAGTGGCACGTGTGCCGGCGCGGGCCTTCGGCTTGGCCGCCTGGCGGGTCTGCGCGGCGGCGGGGCGGCTGCCCTTCTTCTTCGCTGCTTCGGCCGGCGGAACGGCGCTGAACAGGAACAACGCGGCGATGGCGGCGGCCAGGACGCGGGGGGAATACGGCATCAAGAAGCTTCCGTGGAACACAGACCGTGGAGCTTGCACGATCCGCGCGCGTACGGCCAGCGTAGGGGCGCAGTCAGCTTGCGCGTCGCTGGGGCTTCAGTCAGCCGCGGCCGCAGCGCGCAGGTCGGCGGCGCGGTGTTCGCCCAGATAGCGGGTGATTGCACGCCGCATCAGGTACAGCAACGGAATCAGGGCAACCGCAAAGCCCATCTTGTAGACATAGTTGACGCTGCTCACTGCCAGGAACAGCGATGTCGGCCAGTGCTGCGGGCCGAGCACGAAGGCGATCCAGATCACCACGAAGCTGTCCACCAGCTGCGAGACCGCAGTGGAACCCGTGGCACGCAGCCATACATGGCGCTCGCCGGTTGCCTGGCGGATGCGGTGGAACACCGCCACGTCGATCAACTGGCCGAACAGGAACGCCACCAGCGAACCGGCGATGGTCCACATGCCCTGTCCGAACACCGCCGCGAAGGCGGCCTGGTAATCGGGCACGCCGTGGGCATCCATCGAGGTCACCCACCAGCTGGCCGGTGCCAGCGAAATCGCCGCGAAGGCGAACAGGAAACCGTAGACGATCAGCACCACCGCCAGCCACGAGATGAAACGCACCCCGCGCTTGCCGAAGAATTCGTTGATGGTGTCGGTCATGATGAACACCACCGGCCACAGCAGCGTGCCGGCGGTGAAGCTCAACGAGCCGGTCTGGCCGAACAGGTTCCAGTTCAGCGGGTCGATGCCGAGGGTGTCTTCCAGCGCGAAGATCTTCACCCCGATCAGTTCGGCCAGCACCGCGTTGCCGCAGAAGAACGCAGCCAGCACGATGAACAGCAGGACCGCGCGGTCCTGCAGCGGGCGCGCGTGCGACGCCTCGCTCATCCGGAACGATCGCCGGCGCGGGTGAACGGAACGCTGGCCGGTGCCACTGCACCGCCGGAAATGATGAAGCTCATCGCCTGGTCCACCGTCCAGTCGGTCGGGGTGAGCAGTTCGACAGGCACGATCTCCAGATAGCCCGAGGTCGGGTTCGGCGTGGTCGGCACATAGACGGCCGCCAGTTCGCGGTCGGTGCCCTGTTCCTTGATGACCCGGGTGACCAGGCCCACCGACTTCATGTCGCGGTGCGGGAAGTCGATCAGCACCACGCGCTGGGTACTGCCCGGCTCGGTCTGCAGCATGTCCAGCAGCTTCTTGGCGCTGTCATAGATGATGCTGGCCAGCGGAATGCGCTTGATGACCGCGCCGACCCAGCGCAGCAGGCGCTGGCCGACCACGCGGCGGCTGGCCACGCCCACCGCCAGGATCACCAGCAGGGTGGCCAGCAGGGCAATGGTGTTCTGGATCCATTCGGCGCGGACCCAGCCGAGGTAATGCGGGAAGCTGGTCGCGATCTGTTCGGACAGCGGCACCACCAGCGGGCTGGAGATGCCCGACAGCAGCACGAACACGAATTTGACCACCACCCAGGTCAGCCAGATCGGCAACAGGGTCAGCAGGCCGGTCAGGAACAGGCGCTGCAGGGAGGGGCGGGGAACCAGGGCGGGGGCATCGAGCGACATGCGCGCATTGTAGCGGTCACCGCTGCTCGTTTACGCTGCGGGTTGGAGGCGTTGGCCATGCAGGGAAAGGATGCTGTGTTGAGGATGCTGCGGTGGTTGGGCAGGGCAATGCTGGGGCTGCTGGTGATCGCCACCGCGGCATGGCTGCTGTCGAGGTTCTGGCCGTTGTCGGCCGACCAGCGGGAAGAGGTGCGCCTGCTCGAAGCCGCGCATCCCGGTGAAGGCAGGAACGGCTTCGCCCTGTTGTGGACGCTGCCTTTCGATGGCCTGGACCTGGCCCAGCGTGAGGCGGCATTGGCCGAAGATCTGCAGCGCTGGCAGACGGCGCCCACGCAGGCGTCGCATGCGTCGGTGCTGGCCGCCAGGCGAGCGCCGTTGAATCTGGACCGGTCAGGTCGTTGTGCAGTCGGACCGGTCGGCTGCCTGGCACAGGTACGCACTGATCCGCAGCGCTTCGCTGACGCCCACGCCGGGCATGCCGGCCTGCACGAGCGGCTGGCCCGGATGGCGGACTACGATCGCTTCGATTCCCCGTTCCGGCCCAGCGGAAACGAGCCGATGCCTCTGCCGGCCTATGTGCCGCTGCTGGATGGGGCAAGTGCACAGGCACTGGCCTATCTGCAGGGCGATGTGGCCGGTGCCATCGAGGGCAGCTGCAGTGCGGTGCAGTTTGGTCGGCGGATGATGCGGACCGGCAGCACACTGGTGGACGGCATGATGGGCGCCGCCGTGGTGCGGACCCATGCCGCGCTGCTTGGCGACATGCTGGCCGAGCAATCGCCGGATTACGCGCTGCCCGCCCCCTGCGAGGCGGCGCTGCAGCCACTGGACGTCGACGAACAGAGCCTGTGCCAGGCAATGCAGGGCGAATTCGCGATGAACAAGGCGGCGGTGGAAGCGTCCACGCAGACAGCGGGCAGCCGTCTACTGCTGGATCGCGACCACACCCTGGCCCGGATCGCCGGCAGTTTTGGCTGGGCATGCCGGCCCGCTGCAGCCAAGGCGCTGGCGGCCGACGTCCCGCTCCCTGTATCGCCACCCTCCCGCTGGGATGTGCGCTGCATGGCCAATCCGCTGGGATGCACGTTGAGTGCCATCGCCGGGCCGCACCATGCGCCGTACGCGGCGCGCAGCCAGGATACGGCGGCGATGATCCGCCTGCTCGGCGCGCAGCGCTGGCTGCGGCAGCAGCCCGGGCCCGCCGACGAGGCGCTGGCGCGGTTGCCGGCGCAATGGCGTTCGAACGCCCGCACGCCCGAGGTGTCTGCCGACGGCCGCTATGTGCAGGTGCTGCGGCGCGGGCCTGCGCGCGAAGGCGAAGGCCCGTATCTGTCGATGCCGTTGCGGGTTGATTGAGCCGCGCTCAGCCGCCGTCGCCGAGCGGATTGAACGCCCAGCCATCGCCGACGCTGTCCAGCGTCCAGCGCTTGCGGTCACGCAGGGGCTGCCAGCGCACCTGTTCCTCGTCGTCCTGCATGCTGCCTTCGGTCAGCTTCACCTTGCCGGTGGAGAAGTTCACGCTGAGGCCTTCGGTCTGCCCGGAATTGCGCATCATCGTATTGCGGTCGTAGCCGATCAGCGCGAAGTCGCCTTCCTGCCAGCGGAACGTGAACGTGGTGGTGCCCATCGACCAGCTGCCCGCGCTGGAGAACGAGTACAACCCCACCCGCAGTGCGCCGCGCTGGATCGACACGCCGGTGCCTTCGGCCAGCGCATCGCTGAGCACGGGCGAGTCCGGCCGCGGAATGAGCGTGTGGTTCTGCGCGGCCAGCACGTAACCGGACGGTCGCGCGAAGGCGATGGCGAGGATGCGCGGGTTGCTGTCATACGGCGAAGGACCAAACCCATCGTGTTCGATGATGTTGCGCGGGTCCTGCTGGCGCAGCACCAGCGCGAGGTCTGCGCGCCCGTCCTGGTCGAGGTCGCCTTCGATCCTGTATTCCAGCGTCCAGCCGGCAGGTACGAAACCCTCGGCCGTGGTGGCCTGGGCGGGCACGGCGGGATAGCGCACCGGCGGCACGTCCAGTGCAGTGGCGGCGAAGGGCAGGGCGGTCAGTGCCGCAACACGGAAGAAAAGGCGCATTGCAGCCTCCATGGCAGGGCTGCAGAGGATAGCCGGGCGTGCGCCGGCCCGCTTTACCGTGCGTGTGGCTTCAGGCGCACATAGACCTGCTTGCGTACCTGCGCGACCACCTCGCCAGCTTCGTCGACCACGTCGTTGCTGAACCAGCGCAGCACTTTTTCGCCACCGGCCGCCGCCGTGCGCAGTTCATCCAGCAGGGCGTCGTCGATGCGGAAAGACGTGCGCACCGTTCCACGACCGGGCTTGAGGAAATCGATCGCACCGGCGCGATCCCAGACGTAATAGTCGCGGCCCAGCGTGTGCATCAGGCCCAGCATCCAGAACGGATCGGTCATCGCAAACAGGCTGCCACCGAAGTGGGTGCCGACGTAGTTGCGGTTCCAGGGGCGCAGGCGCAGTTCCACGTCGATCTGCCGGTAGTCCGGGGTGATCCGGGTGACATGGATGCCGGTGAACAGGAACGGTGGCCACAGGTTGATGCCGAAGCGGAACGTGCTGGCTTTCATGCGGGAACCGGGCAGGGGCGGGGCTTCCAGTCTAACCATTCGCATGCGTATGTTGTAGCCTGCAGCGCCCCGGCAGGCCTGCCGGGCGCTACGGCGCGGGCGTGCCGCCGTCGATCACATAGCCGTCGCGGCCATTGTCCTTGGCCCGGTACAGCGCGTTGTCGGCGCCTTCGACGAAATGATGCGGTTGCAGGTCGCCGTCGGGCACACGGGTGTAGACGCCGATGGTCAGGGTGACGCCTGAATTGCTGCCATCGCCGGGCGGCGGCAGGGCGCGGATGCAGGAGATCAGATCTTCGATCACCTGCCGCGCGCCTTCAACCGGCGTGTCGGGCAGCACCAGTGCGAATTCGTCGCCGCCGTAGCGGGCAGCCATGTCGCGCGGGCGCCGGGCATGCGCCTGGATCAGGCGGGCCACTTCGCACAGCACGCGGTCGCCGACCTGGTGGCCATGGCGATCGTTGTGGTGCTTGAAGTGGTCGACATCGATCAGGGCCAGGGTCAGTGGCTTGCCACTGCGGCGCGCCGCATCGCATTCCTGTTGCAGCGACTGTTCGAAGCGCAGGCGGTTGCCCAGCCCGGTCAGCGCATCCCGGTTGGCCTGGCGGTGCCAGGAGGCGATGCGCCAGGTCGCCCACGCCGTCAGCACCAGCACGATGCCGAGCAGCGCGCCGGCCGGAGCCCACCAGAGGCTGCCGGTGCGCAGCAGCAGCCAGCTCAGCAGCGGCGCGGCCGGCAGCGAGCACAGGGCAACCACCCAGGGCAGGCGCAGCCCGAGCAGCAGCACGCACATGGCCACTAGCAGGCCGGCCAGGGCGTCCTGCCAGGCGCGGGGCAACACGTCGATCTGCTTGTCCTGCAGCAGCATCGAGGCGATGTTGGCCTGGTACTCGCTGCCGCTCATCCAGTATTCGCGGGTGGTGGGGGTCAACAGGCGGGTGGCGATGCCGCTGGCCGTCATGCCCACCACGATGCGCCTGCCACGCAGCATCGAGGCATCCACGCGCCCTTCCAGCACATCGGCGTAGGACACCTGCGGCAGGCGTTCCGGTGGCCCGGCATAACGCACGCGCACGTAATCATTGCGGCGCCATTGATAGGGCGAGTCCAGCGCCGGGTCAGGGTCGGGCAGGCCCTGTGCGCGTTGCGGTGGCAGTCCGGTCAAGGCCAGACCGAGTGCCGGCCAGTGTGCCTGGCCGATGCCGGCATGCAGGTAGACCCCGCGGGCGACACCATCGCCGTCGACTTCAACGTCGCTGTGGCCGATGGCGGCTGCGCTGGCGGCAATCAGCGGGATCGGCAGCATTTCCTCGGCCATGCGGTCACCGGCGGCCGGCGCGGCCAGCACCGGCAGCACCACACGGCCATTGCGACGGATCGCCGCTGCCAGCTCGGCATCCTGGCGCGCATCGCGACGGTCGGGCTCGGACAGCATGAGGTCCAGCGCGACGCGCTCGGCACCAGCGTCGGTCAGGCGGTCCAGCAGGCGCGCATGCACCGAGCGCGGCCACGGCCACTGACCCAGCCGCTGCAGGCTGCCCTCGTCGATGGCTACGATCAGCACGCTGGGGTCGGGGCGGTAATCCCAGCTGCCGACCATCATGTCGTACGCGCTTTCGTCCTGCCGCCACAGCCACTGGCCATGGCTGACCCCCGCTGTCGCTGCACCCGCCAGCAGGGCCAGCAGGATCCGTCGCGACCATGGCAGCGGCGAGCGCCTCACAGCAACAGCCACAGCAGCAGGGCACTGCTGCCGGCGCCGTAGCACAGGCGACACGGCAGCTTGACCTGCTGGGCAGGCGAGAACGGGCCAGCATGGCCGTCGTCATCGATGTACTGCACACGGATGTGCAGCGTGCCGCGCCACGGTCGCTTGAAGCTGACCTGCGGCTGGTCGACGGTGGTATCGAGCAGCGGCGCGCTGAAGTCGCCGCGACGATCGACCTGCACCCGGTAGCGCTGTCCATCGCTTCCCGCCTGCCAGCGCACCGTCAGCTCGCCATTGGCTGCTTCCGGCGGTTGCAGTGCCGGGTCCACGGGCTCATCGGTCAGTTGCAGCGTCATTGCCTGGCCATAGCGACCCTGGTGGCCTTGGTCATCACGCGAGGCGATCCGCCAGTAGTACTGGCCGGGAGGCAGCGGCTGGCCCAGGCGCAGGTCGGTGCCGCCGGTGCTCTGCTCGCGCAGCGGCTGCAGGAACTGTGGCTCGTCGGCCACCTGCAGCACGCTGCTGCTGGCGCCGGGCGCCTGGCTCCAGTGGAAGCGGGGACGGTCGCTGTTGACCGTTTGACCCTGCAGCGGGGAGATGGTCAGCGGCGGTGGCGGCTGGTCGTCGAGCACGAAATCTTCGCTGGCATCCAGGCCTTCCACGCCCTGTGCATCCACCGCGCGCAGCAGCAGGCGCAGCGTTCCTGGCGGCAGCTCGCCGATCACCAGCCGGGTGTCGGTGGTGGTGGTGGCAAACAGCAGGATTTCCGGGGTGGCGGCCTGCACGACTTCCACCCGGTAATGATCGGCACCGGTCACCGGCTCCCACGCCAGCTGTGCCGGCAGGGCTCCCAGGCGGGTCGAATCGGCATGCAGGCGCGGTGCCGGCAGCAGGCCGGAAACCGCTTCGGGCGCCGCTCCGCTGCCCGCGCTGCGGCTGGCCTGGCCGGGGTGCACCAGACGCTGGCCATGCGGGTTGCCGACCTGCACCTTACCCTCCAGTACCTCGGTGGCACCGGCATGGGCGTCATCGCCGGCACTGACCCGGAACACAGTGCCGCGCACGCTGCTGGTGGCCGTGGGGGCATCGATGATGTAGCGCGAGGCCGGCCCGCGCGCAGGGGTGACCCGGTTGCTGGCGCGCCCCTGCTGCAGGCGCAGGCGGGTATCGACCATGCCGGTGCGGCCATAGCGGCTGAGCTGGTCCAGCCGCAGTCGTGAGTACTCGCGCAGCTGCAACCGCGACGCATCGGCGAATTCCAGGGTGATGCTGGAATCGGCCTTGGTCTGGATCGCATCGCCGATGTGCAGAAGTTCGCCTGCGCGCACCGTGCGGCTGCTGCTGCCATCGGCCGCGCTCAATTCAACCTGCCCTCGCACGGCCAGTACCCGCGCCGGGGCGGGTTCAACGCGCAGCCAGCCGATCGGGAAGCGCAGCAGCTCACCCGGCGGCAGCCGGTATGGATTGTCGATGCGGTTGTGCTGCTGCAGCTGCTGCCAGCCGACGCTGGGCTTCAGATAGGCCGCGCCGAGATCCCACAGGGTATCGCCGGGGCGGACCCGGTAGTTCCAGTCCTGGGCGCCGGCGATTGCCGGCAACAGGCAGAGGGCACACAGCAGTGTGCGCAGGAAACGCATGATGAAAGACGACGAGCGGCCAACGGTCACGGATAGCTGTCCCGGCAAAGCGGGGGCGCAGCTGCAAGACCCCATGGCCCCGACCTCATCCCCCCGAACGGATCGTGGTGGCCCTGGGGCCACCATCGCGGGCATTATTGCCCGCGTTCAGTGCAGGGATTCTGAACGATGCCGGTCCCGTTCAGAACAGCAGGGAGGCCATCCGGCGCCGCGAACGGCCGACCAGGTCTTCATCGGCGATGACGTTGAACGCATCGATCAGGGTCTTGCGCGGTAGTCCTTCCTGGAAACCGCGGTCGATCCGCAGCATCTCCAGGAACTGTTCCAGCGCAGCTTCGTCCTCGCCGGCCAGCAGCAGCTGCACACCCCGCAGGTGGCGTGCCTGCAGATCCTTGCCGTCGGCGGCGATGCGGGCATCCAGATCCTCGGCGGGCGGGGCGTCCTTCAGCGCGGCGGCGAAGGTGAGCCGGGCGCGGCCACGCACGGCGCGGTCGTCGGTGGCCAGGTTGGCGGGCAGGGCATCGATCAGGGTGCCGGCCTCGTCCACGCCGCCGACCTGCAGCAGGGCCAGGGCCAGGTCGAGCTTCAGCTCATCCTTGTCCGGCTCGGCGGCAATCTGCGCGCGCAGCACGTCCACCTGTGCCTGCGGGTCCAGCGGCGCTTCGTCCTCGGCGATGGTGTCGCCGACGTCAGCCGGCACAACGCCGTGCTGGGCCAGGAATTCACGCAGCTGGCCTTCCGGCAGGGCGCCGGGGAAGCCGTCCACCAGTTGCCCACCCTTGACCAGGAACACGGTGGGCACCGAACGGATCTGGAAGGCCGCCGCGATCTGCTGTTCCTTGTCCACATCGACCTTGGCCAGCTCGAAGGCGCCGTTGTATTCGCCGGCCAGCTTCTCCAGCATCGGGCCGAGGGTCTTGCACGGTTCGCACCAGGTCGCCCAGAAATCCACCAGGACCGGCGTCTGCAGCGACTTCTGCAGCACTTCCGCCTCGAAGGTGGCAGTGGTGGCATCGAATACGTAGGTCGTCTCGGTCATGGGGCATCGTTCGGCATCTGGAGACCGATTCTATGGTGACGAACCTTGCCGGTCTCAACCCTGCGGTCCTGCCCACCGTGAAATCGCGTACGGCTTGGCGCAGGTGGCAGCTGCCGTGACAATGGCCTGATGTTCTCCTGAAGAGTGGCTGCAATGTCCGTGGTTCGGCTGGATCGTTGGGTAGGCGTGCTCGCCGCAGCCCTGTTGGTGCTGTCGGTGGCCGGCTTCGGTGCGGCGTTGCCGGACTATTCGCAGGCACTGCACCCGGTGACCTGGCTGGGCGCGCGCGGCATTCCCCATGCGCTGGGCTTCAACCTGCTGGGCCTGGTGCTGCCGGGCGCGCTGGCGGTCGTCGTGGCTGCGCGCCTGCGCCGCCAGCTGCCGGTGGATGCGGCGCTGTCGGCGCGCGTGGGCAACCAGTTGCTGCTGCTGGCCGGTCTTGCCTTCATCGCGATGGGCCTGCTGCCGCTGGATTTCGAGGACCAGATGGACATGCAGGGCCCGGCCAGCAGACTGCACGCTAGTGTGTGGATGGTCTGGGCACTGGCCTTTGTCGTCGGCAGCGTGATGCTGGGGGCGGCGCGGCTGCGGCATCCCGGCGGACGCAGGCTGGGCCTGCTGGCGCTGGCCTGCGGAATCGGTGCCGGTGTGCTGGCGTTCGGCCTGCCGGGGGTGCTGCCGGCGGCGCTGGCACAGCGGTTGGCTTTTGCCTGCTGGGCGCTGTGGCTGGCCTTGGCCCTGCCTCTGTCGCGCGGGCGCTGAGACGCTTCCCGCTGCCACGCCGCGCGCCGGTCCGGCAGGCAGGATTGGAGCCATTTGCCGCACTGCGGTACGCTGTACCGCTTTGCCGCCGCAACCGCGTGTTACATGACCAGCGTCGAACCCAACGTTTACGATCCGCAGCAGGTTGAATCCGCCGCCCAGCAGTACTGGGATGCTACCCGTGCCTTCGAGGTCGATGAAGCCTCGGACAAGCCGAAGTACTACTGCCTGTCGATGCTTCCGTATCCGTCCGGTGCGCTGCACATGGGCCACGTGCGCAACTACACGATCGGCGACGTGATCAGCCGCTACAAGCGCATGACCGGCCACAACGTCCTGCAGCCGATGGGCTGGGACGCGTTCGGCCTGCCGGCGGAAAACGCCGCGATCAAGAACAAGACCGCGCCGGCCGCCTGGACCTACAAGAACATCGACCACATGCGCAGCCAGCTGCAGTCGCTGGGCTATGCCATCGACTGGTCGCGCGAGTTCGCCACCTGCCGCCCGGACTACTACGTCCACGAGCAGCGCATGTTCACCCGCCTGATGCGCAAGGGCCTGGCCTACCGCCGCAACGCGGTGGTGAACTGGGACCCGGTCGACCAGACCGTGCTGGCCAACGAGCAGGTCATCGACGGCCGTGGCTGGCGCTCCGGCGCGCTGGTGGAAAAGCGCGAGATCCCGCAGTGGTTCCTGCGCATCACCGACTATGCCCAGGAACTGCTGGACGGCCTGGATGAGCTGGACGGCTGGCCGGAATCGGTCAAGACCATGCAGCGCAACTGGATCGGCCGCTCCGAAGGCCTGGAAATCCAGTTCGACGTGCGTGATGTCGATGGCACTGCACTGGATCCGCTGCGCGTGTTCACCACCCGTCCGGATACCGTGATGGGCGTGACCTTCGTGTCGATCGCGGCCGAACACCCGCTGGCCCTGCATGCGGCGAAGAACAATCCGGAACTGGCTGCGCTGCTGTCGGAGATGAAGCAGGGCGGCGTATCGGAGGCCGAGCTGGAGACCCAGGAAAAGCGCGGCATGGATACCGGCCTGCGCGCCATCCATCCGGTCACCGGCGAGAAGGTGCCGGTGTGGGTCGCCAACTTCGTGCTGATGGGCTACGGCACCGGTGCGGTGATGGCCGTTCCCGGCCATGACCAGCGCGACAACGAAGTGGCCAACAAGTACGGCCTGCCGATCGTGCAGGTCATTGCCCTGAAGGACCCGCGCAACGACGACGAGCGCAACTGGGATGGCACGCGCTGGCAGGACTGGTACAGCGACAAGAGCCGCCAGACCGAGCTGGTCAATTCGGCCGAGTTCGATGGCCTGGACTTCCAGGGCGCCTTCGAAGCGCTGGCCGAGCGTTTCGAGCGCAAGGCCCAGGGCCAGCGCCGCGTGAACTACCGTCTGCGCGACTGGGGCGTGAGCCGCCAGCGCTACTGGGGTTGCCCGATCCCGGTGATCTACTGCGACAAGTGTGGCGCGGTGCCGGTGCCGGAAGACCAGCTGCCGGTGGTGCTGCCCGAAGACGTGGCGTTCGCCGGTACCGGCTCGCCGATCAAGACCGATCCGGAATGGCGCAAGACCACCTGCCCGGACTGCGGCGGCGCGGCCGAGCGTGAGACCGACACCTTCGACACCTTCATGGAGTCGAGCTGGTACTACGCCCGCTACACCTCGCCGGGCGCCCGCGATGCGGTCGACAAGCGTGGCAACTACTGGCTGCCGGTGGACCAGTACATCGGTGGCATCGAGCACGCGATCCTGCACCTGATGTATTTCCGCTTCTACCACAAGCTGCTGCGCGACGCGCGGATGGTGGACAGCAACGAGCCGGCGCGGAACCTGCTGTGCCAGGGCATGGTGATCGCCGAGACCTACTACCGCCCGAACCCGGACGGCTCGAAGGACTGGATCAACCCGGCCGATGTGGAAGTGCAGCGCGATGAGCGCGGCCGCATCACCGGCGCCACCCTGATCGCCGACGGTCAGCCGGTGGTGGTCGGTGGTACCGAGAAGATGTCCAAGTCGAAGAACAACGGCGTGGACCCGCAGGCGATGGTCGGCAAGTACGGTGCCGACACCGTGCGCCTGTTCTCGATGTTCGCTGCACCGCCGGAACAGTCGCTGGAATGGAACGAAGCCGGCGTGGACGGCATGGCCCGCTTCCTGCGTCGCCTCTGGGCACAGGTGCACAAGCATGCTGCCGACGGCGCTGCACCGGCGCTGGACGCGGCCGCGCTGGATGCAGGCCAGAAGGCGCTGCGCCGCAAGACCCACGAGACCATCGGCAAGGTCGGTGACGACTACGGCCGCCGCCACAGCTTCAACACCGCCATTGCCGCCGTGATGGAGCTGATGAACGCACTGGCCAGGTTCGAGGACGGCAGCGAGCAGGGGCGTGCCGTGCGCCAGGAAGCGCTGCAGGCCATCGTGCTGCTGCTCAACCCGATCACCCCGCACGCCAGCCATGCCCTGTGGCAGGTGCTGGGCCATGGCGAAACGCTGCTGGAAGACATCGCCTTCCCCGTGGCGGACGAGAAGGCCCTCGTTCGCGATGCGCTGACCCTGGCCGTACAGGTCAATGGCAAGCTGCGTGGCACGATCGAGGTCGCCGCCGATGCCGCGCGTGAACAGGTTGAAGCGCTGGCGCTGGCCGAGCCGAACGCGGCCAGGTTCCTGGAAGGCCTGGTGGTGCGCAAGATCATCATCGTCCCCGGCAAGATCGTGAACATCGTCGCTGCCTGATGTACCTGGCACCGGCCGCCATCGTGGCGGTCGGTGCGTTGTCGCCACGCCGGGCACGCCCGGCCGATGGCCCTGCGTTCACGCGGCCTCGGGCACCCTGTCTGTTGCCGTGATCGCCCGGCTCCGCCAGACTGTCTCCATGACCCGAATCCTGCTTGCCCTCGTTCTCGTCCTCGGCCTCGCCGGCTGCGGTTTCCACCTGCGCAACAAGCTGATGCTGCCGACCGACACGGCGCCGGTGAAGGTGGTCTCCACCGCGCCCTACAGCGAACTGGTCAAGCTGTTGAACCGCAGCCTGCTGGCATCCGGTGCGCGCTTGGCCGATGAGGACAGCGAGGGCCCCAATGCCCAGCTGCAGGTGCTGTCCGAGCGCTGGGGCGACCTGCCCATCGCGATCGACTCGCAGGGCCGCGCGCAGGAATACAGCCTGCGCTATGCGGTGATCTTCATCTTCCGCCGCGAAGACGGCAGCGAGCTGGTGCCGCAGCAGGTGATCGAACTGTCGCGCGACTACGTGTCGCCGCCGACCGACGCTACCGGTACCACCACCGAACGCGAGATCCTGGCCGATGAACTGCGCCGGGAAATGTCTGCTTCGATCATCCGCCGCATCGACAGCGTGGTCCGCGCCGAACTGGAAAAGGGCGGCAGCCTGTCGGCGCCGAAGCCGGTCGAGCACGATCCGGTCGAGCCCGCACCCGCCGTCCAGCACTGAGCCGGGCGCCTGATGGAACTGCGACCGGAACAGTTGGCCGGGCAGGGCGCTGACACGGCGCTGGCGCCGGTCTACCTGATCGCCGGTCCGGAAACGCTGCGTGTGCTGGAGGCAGCTGATGCCGTGCGTGCCCGTGCACGTGCGGCCGGCATCGACGAGCGCGAAGTGTTCGATGCCGATGGCCGTGATTTCGACTGGAACCAGCTCGACGCCAGCTTCAATGCCCCCAGCCTGTTCAGTGCCCGCCGCCTGGTGGAAGTGCGCCTGCCCAGCGGCAAGCCGGGCAAGGACGGCGGTGAGGTGATCAGCCGGTTCTGCGCCAACCCGGCGCCGGACGTGATCCTGATGATCACCGCCAACGAATGGAGCAAGGCGCACCAAGGCAAATGGGCCGAGGCGGTGAACCGCGTCGGCGTGCTGTCGGTGGCCTGGGCCATCAAGCCGCATGAGCTGTCGGACTGGATCGAACGGCGCCTGCGCAGCAGGGGCCTGCGCGCCGAGGCGGCCGCTGTGCAGCGCCTGGCCGAGCGCGTGGAAGGCAACCTGCTGGCGGCTGCGCAGGAGATCGACAAGCTCGTATTGCTGGCCGACGGCCAGACCCTGGACGTGGAACGGATGGAGTCGCTGGTGGCCGATGCTGCCCGCTACGACGTGTTCCGGTTGGTGGAAGCCACCTTCTCCGGCCAGCCCCAGGCGGTATTGAGGATGCTGGCCGGGTTGCGCGGCGAAGGCGAGGCCGTCGCCGCGCTGATGCCGATCGTGATCCGCGAGCTGTTGGCCGGTGCCGGCCTGGCACGGGTACAGGCACGTGGCGGCAATCTGGCGACGGAGATGAAATCCCGGGGTATCTGGGAATCGCGGCAGGCGCCCTACAAGCGCGCGCTGCAGCGGCACCCGGAAGGCAAGCGCTGGGAGCGTTTCGTGGCCGAAGCAGGGCTGGTTGACCGCATCGCCAAGGGCCGCGCAGACGGCGATGCCTGGCTTGCACTTGAGCGCCTGCTGGTGGCGGTGGCCGAAGCGCGCGCGGTGCGTCTGCTCGCCCGGGCCTGATCCATGAGCCTGCGGATCTATTACGGGGGCACCTTCGACCCGGTGCATCTGGGCCATCTGGCAATCGCGCGCGCCGCGCGCGATGAACTGCAGGTGGCGGTGCGCATGCTGCCTGCCGCCGACCCGCCGCATCGCGCGGTACCGGGCGCGACCGCCGAGCAACGCTGCAGCATGCTCGGCCTGGCCATCGGCGATGAGCCGGGCCTGCTGCTGGACCGTCATGAGCTGGATCGGGCCGAGCGCTTCCCTGGCCGACCTTCCTATACCGTCGATACCCTGCGCGAACTGCGGGCCGAACTTGGCCCCAGCCGCCCGCTGGCGTGGCTGGTGGGGGCCGACAGCCTGCTGGGCCTGCCCAGCTGGCACGAGTGGCAGGCGCTGTTCGGTCTGGCCCATTTCATCGTTGCCGAGCGGCCCGGCAGCCCGCTGCGGGCCAGTGTCGACGGCGCGCTGGGCCAGGCCACCGAGGGGCGCTGGGCCGACAACGAGCAGGCCCTGTTCACCAGCCCGGCCGGCCGCATCCTGCGCCTGCACCATCCGTTGCGGGTGGAATCGGCCAGTGCCGTGCGCGCTCAGATCGCTGCGGGCGGCCCCTGGCGGGCCATGCTGGCACCGGCGGTGGCCGACTACGTTTCTGGCCACGGCCTGTACCGCTCCCGCACCTCGTGAATACGGTTGCCGCGCTGTGCCCGTATAATCGCCCCCACGTTTATCGAGTCGACCCGCTTTGAGCAACCAGACCCAGCCCCAGACCATCAAGGTCGATCTGCCCAGCCCGCCGCCCTCCGTGCCGGAACTGCTGGCCAGCGTCCGTCAAGCCACCGAAGACCTGAAGGCCAAGGACCCGGTCGAGATCGACGTACGCGGCAAGTCCAGCGTCGCCGACTACATGGTGGTCGTGTCGGGTACTTCGACCCGCCATGTGAAGTCCATCGCCGACGAAGTCGTGCGCTTTGCCAAGAACATCGACGTCATGCCGCTGGGTGTTGAAGGCGAGCGTGAAGCCGAATGGGTGCTGGTCGACCTGGGCGACGTCATCGTGCACGTGATGCTGCCGCGCGTGCGCGAGTTCTATGCGCTCGAGCGCCTGTGGACCGTTGGCGACCAGCCGCCGTCCCATGAAGACGACGAAGT
The DNA here is from genome assembly GCF_020883215.1 of Stenotrophomonas sp. SI-NJAU-1. Classification (NCBI taxonomy): domain Bacteria; kingdom Pseudomonadati; phylum Pseudomonadota; class Gammaproteobacteria; order Lysobacterales; family Lysobacteraceae; genus Stenotrophomonas; species Stenotrophomonas sp. SI-NJAU-1. Next base: position 3,132,596 of record NZ_CP086598.1, on the reverse strand, counting down.
GGCCTGAGCCATTCGTTGATGCGGTTTTCGACGGCGCCGATGGCGCCGTCGACGTTTTGGAGGAATGTGGATGAAAGCCCGCCTGATCGCCACCGGCGAACGCGCGCCCAGCTGGGTGGCGCAGGGGTTTGCCGAGTACCAGAAGCGGCTCTCGCACTGGCTGCCCTTCGAGCTGGTGGAGATCGAGCCCGGCCTGCGTGGCAAAGGTCGCGATGCACGCCGCGCCACCGAGGACGAGGGCAAGCGGGTGATCGCTGCGTTGCCGAAGAATGCCTATGTCGTTGCGCTGGACGTACCGGGCCGCCAGCTCAGTTCCGAACAGCTGGCGCAGCGCCTGGAACACTGGCGTGGACAGGGCAGGGACCTGGCGTTCCTGATCGGCGGCCCGGAAGGGCACTCGCCGGAAGTGTCTGCGCTGGCCGACGAAAAGTGGTCGATCGGCCCGCTGACGCTGCCGCACATGCTGGTGCGGCTGGTGGTGGCCGAGCAGTTGTATCGCGCTGCTGCGATGTTGGCCAATCACCCCTACCATCGCGCGTGAAGAGTCGTTATACTGGCGGTCTGCCCGAATAGCTCAGCCGGTTAGAGCACTTGACTGTTAATCAGGGGGTCGTTGGTTCGAGTCCAACTTCGGGCGCCACATTCAAGAGGCCTGCATCGCAAGATGCAGGCCTTTTTTGTTGGCGTCGTGCCGTGCAATCGCGTGCGGCGGTGGATCCACGCCATGCGTGGATGCATGGCGCGAGATCCTCCGACAACAGACACGGCACTACAGGGTCAGCGCGCCACGGGCGAACGCCACCAGCGTAGCAATCGCCACCACCAGGATCGCGCCGAACAACACCCCTTCCCAGCGGGTGAAAACCCGCTCGCCACGCTGGCGCCGGGTCAATGCGTACAGCACTAGGCCTGGCACATACAGCAGTACCGACAGCAGCAGGTTGTCCATGCCACCGGCATACACCAGCCACAACGCATAGGCGCTGGCCAGCAGCGCGACGATGAAGTCGCGCCAGCGGGCGCCGGCCGCGCTGGCGTAGGCCGCGCCCTGCCAGGCCAGCTTCACGCCGAATGCGCTGGACAGGAAGTACGGCACCAGGCTCATCGACGCCGCCAGCAGCACCAGGCTGGTGTAGCTGCCCGAATTGAACAGCACCAGCAGCAGGAACAACTGGATCAGGCCATTGCTCAACCACAGCGCATTGGCGGGCACGCCGCGCGCATTCTCGCGGCCGAGAAAGGCCGGCATCGTGCCATCGCCAGCGGCGGCAAACAGCACTTCGGCGCACAGCAGCACCCACGCCAGCAGCGCGCCCAGCACCGAGATGATCGAGCCGATGATGATCACCGTCGCGCCCCATTCGCCAACGATCGCGCGCAGCACATAGGCCATCGAGGGATTGGGCAGGCCGGCCAGTTCGGCCTGCGACAGCACGCCCATCGACAGCAGGCTGACCAGCACCAGCAGCAGCCACACGCCGATGAAGCCGATCACGGTGGCGCGGCCGACATCGGCGCGTCGTGCCGCGCGCCGCGAATAGATGCTGGCACCTTCAATGCCGATGAATACCCACACGGTGACCAGCATCATCCCGCGCAGCTGCTGGCCCATGTCGCCCAGCGCGGGAGCGCCGAAGAAGTCGGCGCGGAACACGTCCATGCGGAATGCGCCGGCCGCCAGGATCAGGAACAGCGCGATGGGCACCAGCTTGGCCACGGTGACCAGGCCATTGATGATTGCCGCGGTGCGCAGGCCGCGCAGCACCAGCAGGTGCACGGTCCACAGCAACAGCGACGATGCGGCGATGGCGGCCGGTGTATTGCCTTCGCCGAACACCGGTGCGAAGTGGCCGAGACCGCTGAAGATCAGTACGAAGAAACTGGCGTTGCCCAGTACCGAAGCGACCCAGTAGCCCCACGCGGCGGAGAATCCGATGTAGTTGCCGAAGCCTTCGCGCGCATACGCATAGATGCCGGTGTCCAGGTCGGGGCGACGATTGGCCAAGGCCTGGAACACGAAGGCAAGCATCAGCATGCCGGCACCGCTGACCGCCCAGCCGATCAGCGCGGCGGCTGGACCGGCACTGCGCGCCACGTTCTGCGGCAGCGAGAAGATGCCGGCGCCGACCATCGAACCGACCACCAGTGCGGTCAGTGCAGCCAGGCCAAGGCGTTGGTTGGAAGAGGGCATCAGGCGCGGCGCAGGTGTCGGGGTGCCCATGATGGACGCTGCCGCGTGTGGAAAAAAGCAAAGGCCCGGGCGTGAGCCCGGGCCTTTGCATTGAATCGCCTTCGAGGATCAGTTGAAGGTGTACTTGGCACCGACGGTGAAGTAACGGCCAATCGCACCGCTGAAGTGCAGCGGGTTGTAGTTGACCGCGCCGTAGGTGGTCGGGTCGAGCGGGGCGATGCGGTCGAACACGTTCTGCACCGAGGCGTTGAGCTCGAAGGCTTCGGTGATGTTCCAGCGGCCGGACAGGTCGAAGGTGGTGAACGAGGAGATCTTCTCCACCGGCGTGCCGTCTTCATAGAACGCCAGGTAGTCGCCACCGCGGCGATCCTTGTTGTCCATGCTGTCGATGTAGTTGACCACGCCGCTGATGCTCCACGGCCCTTGCTTCCAGGTGGTGCCGAAGTTGATCTTGTCCTGCGGGGTGCCGATGCAGTTGGTCACATCGCAGTTGCCGTGGGTACCGACGTAGTCGACGGTGGTGTCACCCTCGGTACGCTCGAACTTCAGGATGTGGCTCCACTGCAGGTCCATTTCCAGCTGGCCCGGACCGAGGTCGAAGGTCTGGCGCACGTCGGTGTCGATGCCGCGGACACGCGAGGAGTTGGCGTTCACATACTGGGTATTCACCGCCAGGATGGTGCCGCTGTTGGCCACACCGCCGATGTTGTTGCTGTCGCGCAGCACGTTGCCGGCAGCGATCGCATCGGCGGTGCTGCCCTGGGCGATTTCATTGGTGCGCTTGATCTCCCACGCATCCACGGTCAGCGAGGTACTGGACGTGGGCTGCAGGACGATACCTACCGAGTAGCTCTTGGACTCTTCCGGCTTCAGGCCCGAGTTGGGGCGGGTGATGATGGCCACCGAGCGTGCGGTGCACTCGTTGTCCGGATCGATGGCGCAGCGCACCGGATCGCGGGCGTTGGAGAAGGCGGCCAGGCCACCGTCGCCGTTTTCGGCCGGGTTGGGGGCGCGGAAGCCTTCGGCGTAGCTGGCACGCAGCGCGATCCAGTCGGCCGGAGTGAACTTCACGCCGAGCTTCGGCGTGGCCTTGCCTTCGCCGCTCTCGTACTTGTCATAGCGCAGCGCTGCCGAAAGTTCCAGCTGCTCCAGCACGGGGGCCGACAGTTCGACGTAGCCGGCGTACACGTTCTGGGTGCCGTCATAGGCGGAATAGCCCAGGCCGATGATGTCACCCTGGTCGGTATAGGTCTGCGGAGTCAGGCTGTTGCTGGTCTTGCGCCATTCGGTGCCGAACGCCAGGCCCAGCGGACCACCCTTCAGGTCCATCAGGCTGCGCGACATGGTGAAGTCGAACATGTCCAGGCTGGACTTGGCGCGGGCACTGATGGTCGGCGAGATGTAGTCGTACAGCGCCTGCGAGTTCTGGCTGGCGTTGTCACCGATGCGCCAGACGCCGCCGGCGCAGTTCGGGTTGCCCAGTGCACAGAGCACGGAACTGTAGCGCAGGAAGCCGGTGCGCTTGTTGGTCAGGTCGGTGCCCGAGTGCAGGTAGGCGGTGTCGTAGCTCCACTCGCCCCAGTTGCCTTTCACACCCACCAGGAAACGGTTGAACTCATTGGTGTTGTTGGTTACACGCGGACCGACATCCCAGGCCGAGTAACGCAGGCGCGATGCCTGGCCGGGAATCGGATTGTCCGGGTGGCTCGGGCTGAGCACCACCGCACCAGGGCCGCTGCTGGCATTGACCGGGCCGCCGGGGTAGCCCCAGCCACCGGATGTGCCGGAGGGCGTATTGTTGAAGATGGTTTCCTTCTTGGAGTAGCCGATCTCGGTATAGACCTCGCCGCCTTCACCGAAGGCAAAGCTGGCGCGGCCGAACACGTTCACATACTTCTCTTCCGGGCTCAGGTCGCGGTACTGCTGTGCCGGATCCCACAGGCAGCCCTGGGCCTGCGCGGTAGCGTCGGTCTGGCCGGGAATGGTGGTCAGGCCAGCACAGCCGGGCAGGGCCACCAGGAAGGCCGGATTGTCATCATCCACGTTGCGGTCGTCGAACACCGAACCGTTCGGGCCAGTGCCGCCGGCAGTGCCGCCGGACAGATAGGCGCCGCCAAGGAACTGCGCGTCAGCAGCGTCGTAGCCCCAGCGACGGATATCGCCGGTGCCGATCCACTTGCGGTTCTTGCGGTCACTGATCTTGATGGCATCGGACTTGCCGACGTCCAGGCTGAAGAATGCATTCCAGCCATCGGTGGCCAGATCGCCAGTACCGGCGGTCAGGGTGGCCTTCTTGGCATCGCCATCGCCGTCGCCGGAAATGCCGTAGGAGCCGCGCAGGATCGCGCCCTGGAAGTCGCTGCGCAGGATGATGTTGACCACGCCGGCGATGGCATCGGAACCATAGATCGCCGAGGCGCCGTCCTTCAGCACTTCCACGCGCTCGACAGCGTCGAGGGGAATGGTGCTGAGGTCGGTGAACACCTTCTGGCCGTCATCGGCCAGACCGTAGGTCGCCATGCGGCGGCCGTTCAACAGCACCAGCGTGGAGCCGGCACCCAGACCGCGCAGCGAAATGCCCGCGCCGCCACCGGCGAAGCCGTTGCCGAAGGTCTTGGGGATGGAGCCGGCGCCATCGGCAGTCAGAGTCTGCAGGTACTCGGCCACCGTAGTCTTGCCGGTGCGATCGATTTCCTGGCGGGTCACCACCTGCACCGGCGACGGTGTCTCGGTGTTGGTGCGCGGGATGTTCGAACCGGTGACGGTGATCCGGTCAAGGTTGGTGGCCTGTTCCTGCGCGAAAGCAGAAGAGGAAGCCAAGGCACCGGCGAGCAGCAGGGCGCCGCCGGTGAGGATATGGGTGATGGATGTTGCCAGGTGGTTGCGGCGGCGGCTGGCGGGCCGTTGGATCGGGTGTTTCACAGCTTCTCTCCTGACTGGAAAACTCGAGCATTGAGGGCCGTCTCCGGTGTGTCCCGGGACGCGTCAATCTAGGTTTCCGGCAGGTGACGGAGGTGTGAAGTTCTACTGAATTCGTAACGGTTTTCCAACGAAGTTCAAATAACCGGGCAGATTGGCCCTGTTCCGGCCCATTAACCGTTGTGACCGGCCCGGCGATTTGCCGGGCCGGTCCGTGGCTCAGTCGGGCAGGGAGAACTGCACGGGCACCATGCCGATGGCGGGAACGGCCATGCCATCACGCTCGGCCGGCACGAAACGCCAGTGCCGCAGCACCTGCTGGCGGGCGGCCTGGTCCAGGCTGCGCGAGCCGCTGCTGCGTTCGATGCTGACGTTCACCGGCTGACCGCTGGGGTCCACCTCCACCCGCAGCAGCACCGTGCCCTGTTCGTGATTGCGCAGGGCCTGGATCGGGTAGCTGGGCGGTGGGTTGCTGCGGTACTGCAGCTGGGCGCCGGCCAGCTGCGTGGACGGGGCAATGGTCGGCGCAGCCTGCACTGCGGTCGGCTCGGCCGCCGGCAGGATGATGCCCTGGGCCTCCTCGACGGTCGCGGTGGGCGTCGGCAGCGGTGCGGGCACCGGCGTGGCCTGCCGCTTGTGCATCACCTCCACCTTTTCAGGGTCGGTCGGCACCGGCAGCGGCTCGATCGGCTTGGGCTCTTCCCTGGGAATGAACCGTACCGTGGTCTGATCGCGCGGCAGCGCGGTGATGGCCTGGTAGGTCGCCGGGATCAGCAACAACAGGAACGCGAGCAGATGCAGGGCGATGGCCGCACTCCAGGCGGCAACGCGGGCGGGATCGAAGTGCAGGGGTACTACGGGATACGTACGAACCATGGTCCACCTCCATGCCAGTGTCGAAGTCCTCAACGCACCAGGGCCGCCATCGGGGTTGCCGCACGCGGCTGGCAGTCAATCATTAGCGTGCCGCCTCCACCACTGCCTAGAGGCAGGGGCGGCAGCGTTGAGCTGCCCTTCATGTAACGCTGCCGGCACGGCGGCGGTGGAAACGAAAACGGCGCCCCGCAGGGCGCCGTCGGTCGAACGGAAGGCGCCTCAGCGGCCCAGTTCGAACACCACGTCCAGGTTCACCGAGACGGTCGACTCGCCCGGGGCGACCGGGGTGGCCTTGTCCATTGCCATGCCGGCGGCCTGCGCACGCATCATCGGCATCGGGCGGAAACCGCCACCGGCGTTCTCGGAAATGCTGACAATGCGGCGCACCTGCAGGCCAAGCGACTTGGCATAGGTCTGCGCACGGGCCTGGGCCTTCTTCAGCGCCGCCAGGCGCGCTTCGTCATAGACCGGCTCGGGCTGGTCGATCTCGAACTGCGGGCCGTTGATCTGGTTGGCGCCCTGCGCGGCCAGCGCGTCCAGCACCTTGCCCAGCTTGGCGATGTCGCGGACCTTCAGGCTGACGGTGTTGCTGGCCTGGTAGCCGGTGATCTTCGGGGCTTCGTTGTCGGCATAGCGGTACTGCGGGTTGAGGCTGACGCCGCTGGTCTGCACGTCGCGCTCGGCGATGCCGGCGGCCTTGATCGCAGCCAGCACCTTGTCCATCTGCTGGGCGTTCTGGCGCATGGCGCTGTTGCCGTCGGCGGCCTGGGTGACCACACCGGCCGACAGCGAGGCCACATCCGGCACGCGGGTGGCTTCGGCGTTGGCCGAGATGTTCAGCAGGGTGCCTTCGGCCGCGGCGGCGATCGACGGCAACGACGGGGCGGCATGGGCGGTCATCGAAGCTCCAAGAGCGAGGGACAGGGCAAGCAGCAGCGGGGTGGCGGTGCGGCGCATGGGATCTCCTTGTTGTGGCGGTGAGGGTGGTGTCGTAGCGATGAACGCGTTGTGAGTCCGTTCGGGGTTGCAGGCGCCCAGGGAGGATTGTCCGACGATTCAGGTACCGGCGTCAGGTTATGCTGTGTCGATGCTCTATCTTGCTTCCCGCTCCCCCCGACGCAACCAGCTGCTGGCCCGACTCGGACACCCTTTCCAGGCATTGGACCTGGAGGTTGTCGAGCAGCGCGCGGCCTCTGAAAGTGCCCAGGACTATGTCTGCCGGGTCGCCGCCGACAAGGCGCGCGCCGGCCTGGCACGGGTGCTGGCCGATGACCCGCAGGCGCGGGTGCTGGGCTCGGATACCGAAGTGGTGCTCGATGGCGAAGTATTCGGCAAGCCGGTCGACGCGGCCGACGCGCGGGCGATGCTGGCACGGCTGGCCGGGCGCACCCATCAGGTGATGACCGCCGTGGTGGTGGTGGACGCGCGCGGGCTGGACAGCGAACTGGTCGTTTCCGAGGTCACCTTCGCCGCGATCGAGTCCGCCGACATCGCCGCCTACGTCGCCACCGGCGAGCCGCTGGACAAGGCGGGTGCGTATGCCATCCAGGGCGGTGCCGAGCGCTGGATCGAACACCTTTCCGGCAGCTACTCCGGTGTCATGGGGCTGCCGTTGCTGCATACCGATCGTCTGCTGGCCCGCTGCGGCGTGCTGGCCCCAACTGCTGATGCCGCCAGGGAGGCTGCCGATGTCTGAGGAAATCCTGGTCAATGTGACCCCGCGCGAAACCCGGGTCGCGGTGATCGAGAACGGCATGCTGCAGGAGCTGCACATCGAGCGCGGTTGGCGCCGGGGTGTGGTCGGCAACATCTACAAGGGCAAGGTGCAACGGGTCATGCCGGGCATGCAGGCGGCATTCGTCGAAGTGGGCCTGGAGCGCGCCGCGTTCCTGCACGCCAACGACGTGGTGCGGCCGGCGCCCGTGGCCAGCGCCGATACCGAGAACACGACCCTGCCGCCGCCATCCAGCGTGCCGATCGTGGAGCTGCTGCGCGACGGCCAGGACATCGTGGTGCAGGTGGTGAAGGATCCGATCGGGACCAAGGGCGCACGCCTGACCACCCAGATCAGCATTCCCTCGCGCTACATGGTGCTGCTGCCGCAGTCGAAGGTGGTGGGCGTGTCGGCGCGCATCGAGGACGAAGGCGAGCGCGCGCGGCTGAAGGCGCTGGTGACCGAACTGTCGGCCCAGCACGGCGGCTACGGCTACATCGTGCGCACCAATGCCGAGGGCCAGCCGGCCGAGGCCATCGCCGAAGACATCGCCTACCTGTCACGGGTATGGAACGTGGTCGAGCGCCGCGGCCGCGAGGCGGCGTCGTGCAGCAACATCTATGAAGACCTGAGCCTGCCGCTGCGTTCGGTGCGCGACCTGATCCGCAAGGACGTGGACAAGGTCAAGGTGGACTCGAAGGAGACCTTCGCCCAGCTGCAGGCGTTCGTGGCCAAGTACATGCCGGTGCTGGCGGAGAAGATCGAGCTGTACAGCGGCGATCGTCCGATCTTCGACATGTTCGGGGTCGAGGACGAGATCGGCCGTGCGCTGGACAAGCAGGTACCTCTGAAATCCGGTGGCTACCTGGTGATCGACCAGACCGAGGCGATGACCACCATCGACGTCAACACCGGCTCGTTCCTCGGCCAGCGCAACCTGGAAGAGACGGTGTTCCGCACCAACCTGGAAGCTGCGCAGGCGGTGGCCAGGCAGCTGCGCCTGCGCAACCTGGGCGGCATCATCATCATCGACTTCATCGACATGGATGACGCCGAACACCGCCGCCAGGTACTGCGTACCCTGGAAAAGGCGCTGGCCCGCGACCATGCCAAGACCACGGTGTACGACTTCTCGCCGCTGGGCCTGGTGGAGATGACGCGCAAGCGCACGGTGGAAAGCCTGGAGCGCCAGCTGTCGGAAACCTGCCCGCAGTGCAGTGGCCGCGGCACCATCAAGACCACCGAAACGGTGACCTACGAGATCTTCCGCGAGATCACCCGTGCGGTGCGCCAGTTCGATGCCGCGCGCCTGCTGGTGATCGCGTCCAGCAAGGTGGTGGCGCGGATCACCGATGAGGAATCCACGGCCGTGGCCGAGCTGGAAGAGTTCCTCGGCAAGAGCATCCGCTTCCAGGCGGACGAGCAGTACCTGCAGGAGCAGTTCGATGTTGTTCTGCTCTGATCCAGGCCGGCTGTCTGCCTTCGGTGGCCGATGAGCGCGCCGCCGCGCCTGCGACTGCGAAGGATCCGCCGTCATTTCATCGCCGCATGCGCGGTTGGCCTGGTCGGGCTTGCCCTGCTGGTCGGCACCCTCAGCCAGCTGTTGCCGCTGGCTGAGCGCCATCCGGACCGGATCGCGGCCTGGCTGAGCACGCGCGCCGGGCAACCGGTGCGCTTTGAACGCCTGGACACCGCCTGGACCCGACGTGGTCCACTGCTGCAGTTGAAGGGTCTGCGCATCGGCGCGGGCCAGGGCCTGGCCATCGGCGATGCCGAGGTGCTGGTATCGATGTACAGCGGCCTGCTGCCGGGCCGCTCGCTGACCGAACTGCGCCTGCGTGGCCTGGCGCTGGACCTGCAGCAGGCCGCCGATGGCCGCTGGTCGGTGCGCGGCCTGCCGCAGTCCCGCGCTGGCGGCGATCCGCTGGATGCGTTGCGCCGGCTGGGCGAACTGCAGGTGATTGGTGGCCGCCTCGGCGTGCATGCGCCAGCACTGGGTGTCGATGCCACCCTGCCACGTATCGACCTGCGCCTGCGCGTGGATGGCGACCGCCTGCGGGTGGGCGTGCGTGCCTGGGCACAGACCGACGCCTTGCCGCTGACGGCGGTGCTGGACCTGGATCGCCAGCGCGGCAACGGCGAGGCCTGGGTAGGCGCCGATCCAATCGATTTCCGTGCCTGGGCGCCGTTGCTGGCGGCCGGCGGCATGCGCCTGCGCGAGGGCAAGGGCGAGCTCAACCTGTGGCTGACCCTGCGTGATTTCGCCCCGGTGGCGCTGACCACCGATTCGGACCTGCGCGACCTGCGTGTCGAAGGCGCGCCGATGCCTGGCGTGGCGCGCCCGCAGATTCAACTGCAACGGCTGCAGGCGCGCCTGCGTTGGCAGCGGACGGCAGAAGGCTGGGCGCTGCAGGTGCCGCGCCTGCGCCTGCAGGCCGATGGCAGCCAGCAGCAGCTGGACGGGCTGCAACTGCGGGTGGGCAAGCAGATGCAGGTGCAGGCCGCAGCAGCGCAGGCGGGTACCGCGTTGCGCGCGCTGGCGCTCAGCGACCGGCTGGATGCGGGCCTGCGGCGTTGGCTGTACCTGGCCAAGCCGCAGCTGGACGTGGCGCAGCTGCAGTTGCGCGGCCAGCAGGATGGCCCGTTGTGGGTGCAGGGCGAACTGCGGTCGCTGGGTTTTGCCAGTGTTGGCAACTCGCCGGGCCTGCGCGGCCTGGGCGGCCGTTTCGAGGGCGATGCCAACGGCTTCAGCCTGCAGCTGCAACCCCAGCGCCAGCTGCAGTTCGATTGGCCCACCGGTTTCGGCGTGCGTCACGACCTGCACCTGGCCGGGCAGATCGTCGGTTGGCGTGACGAGGCCGGTGGCTGGCGCATCGGCACCCCGGCGATGCGTGTGGAAGGCACCGACTACGCCGCCGACGTGCGCGGTGGTCTCTGGTTCCAGGGCGATGGCACCCGGCCGTGGATGCAGCTGGCGGCCAAGCTGGACGACGTACCGATGACCGCGGCCAAGCGTTTCTGGATTCATTCCAGGATGAGCAAGGGCGCCACCGACTGGCTGGACATGGCCTTGGCCGGCGGCCAGGTGCGCAACGGCATCGGCCTGGTCAGTGGTGACCTGGACGACTGGCCGTTCGACAACAACGATGGCCGCTTCGAAGCCACTGGGCACATCAGCAACGGTGACATCCGCTTCCAGCACGATTGGCCGTTGATGGGCCAGGTGGACGCCGATGTCGCCTTCATTGGGCCCGGTTTCCACATGCAGGGCCGCGGCGATCTGGCCGGCGTGGCGGTACAGACGTTCGAAGCCGGCATCCAGGATTTCGGCCAGCAGCCACTGTACGTGCGCGCCGACAGCCAGGGCGATGCCGGCAAGTTGCTGGCGATGCTGCGGCAGAGCCCGCTGCACAAGGACTACGGCGACACCCTGGACAACCTCGCGGCAAGCGGGCCGGCCAACGTGCATTTCGACCTGTTGCAGCCCCTGCGTCATGACCAGGGCGGTGGCCACCTGCAGGGCACGGTGGACCTGGCCGGGCTGAAGCTGGTCGACAAGCGCTTCCAGCTGGAATTCGACAACATGCGTGGGCAGGCCCGCTACAGCAACGCCGGCTTCGCCGCCGAGGAACTGGCCGTGCGCCACCTCGGCCAGGACGGCCGGCTGAGCCTGCGCGCCGGTGGTTTCGTGCGTGACCCCAAGCTGGCCTTCGAATCGGAACTGGCCGCCACGCTCGATGCGGGCGTGCTGATCGACCGCGCACCGGAAATGGCCTGGCTGAAGCCCTACATCAACGGCACCTCGCCGTGGACCATCGCGGTGAACCTGCCGAAGGTCGCGCCGGGTACACCAGCGCCGCCCAGCGAGCTGCGCCTGCGCTCGGATCTGCTGGGCACCCGCCTGGACCTGCCGGCGCCGCTGCAGAAGCCGGCCAACGAACCGCTGCCGACCACCGTGGCCGCACAGCTGCCGATGGGCGCCGGCCGCATCGACGTGGCGTTCGGCCAGCGCCTGGCGCTGGCCGCGCGCAGCCACAACAACCAGACCGGCGTGCAGGTCACCCTGGGCAGCGACCACGTTGACCGCGAACCACCGCCCAGCGGGCTGACCATCAATGGCCGCAGCCCGACCCTGGATGCGCTGGAATGGATCGGCCTGGCCCGTGGCGCCGGTGGCGATGGCGACCCGATGCCGCTGCGCGCGGTGGACGTGCAGGTCGGCCAGCTGATGCTGATCGGCGGCGTGTTCGAGCAGACCCGCCTGCAGCTGCACCCCGGCCCGCAGGCGCTGGACGTGCGCCTGGATGGCCCCTCGCTGGCCGGCAGGTTGAATGTACCCAACGCCGATGGCGGCACCATCAGCGGCCAGCTCGAGCGCGTGTACTGGCAATCGCTGCCGACCCTTCCCGGAGCCACGGCGGCACCGGCGCGGGTGCAGGCCGGTGCCGACGACATGGACCCGGCCAAGCTGCCGCCGTTCGCACTGGACATCGCCGACCTGAAGTTCGGCAAGGTCGTGCTGGGCCAGGCCGTGCTGCGTACGCGGCCGATCGCCAATGGCCTGAGCGTGGAACAACTGCAGTTCCGCGCCCCCAGCCAGGAGATCGACATCCGTGGCCGTTGGCTCGGCAAGGGTGGCGGTTCGCGAACCGCGCTTGATGCGCAGGTGCGCAGTGAAGACCTGGGCGGGTTGTTGCAGAACCTCGACTACGGCGGCCAGCTGCGCGGCGGCTCCGGCCACGCCCAGCTGCAGGCCTCGTGGCCCGGCGGTCCGTCGGACTTCCAGCTTGGCAACCTGCAGGGCCAGCTCGATGTGAATGCCCGCAATGGCCAGCTTTTGGAGCTGGAGCCGGGGGCCGGCCGCGTGCTGGGCCTGCTCAGCGTCACCCAGCTGCCGCGGCGGCTGATGTTCGACTTCCGCGACTTCTTCTCCAAGGGCTTCGCGTTCAACCAGGTCGAGGGCAGCGTGCAGTTCGGCGAGGGCATGGCCCGTACCGACAAGGTGTTGATCGAAGGGCCGGCAGCAAACATCACCATCCATGGCCAGGCCGACCTGCGGAAACAGCAGTTCGACCAGACCATCGACGTCAACCCGCGCGCCGGCAACCTGCTGACCGTGGTCGGCGCGGTGGCCGGCGGCCCGGTGGGCGCAGCGCTGGGTGCAGCCACCAATGCGGTATTGTCCAAGCCATTGGGCGAGATCGGTGCCCGCACCTACAAGGTGACCGGCCCCTGGAAGGAGCCCAAGGTGGAGGTGATCGAGCGCAGCCGCGAACGTGCGCCAGTACCCGCACCGCCGCCGCGCCTGCCGCCGTTGCCGGCCGTGCCGCCGACCGTCACCGAACCACCGCCACCGCGCTGAGCGCGGCCCCCGTTTCCCCAGGGCGGCCTTGCCTGACCGCCTTCACACCCCCAGATCGAGACCATGACTGACAACGCCCTGACGCTTGCCCAAGATCGCCTGTTGCGCCCCGGTGGCCTGGATACCGCTGGCCTGGAGCGCACCTTCGGCCAACTGCTCGGCCCCGGTGTCGACTTCGGCGACCTGTACTTCCAGCACGCCCGGCGCGAAAGCTGGAGCGTGGAAGATGGCATCGTCAAGGACGGCGCCCATTCCATCGAGCAGGGCGTGGGCGTGCGCGCGATTGCCGGCGAGAAGACCGGCTTTGCCTATTCCGATGACATCCATGCCGGTGCATTGCTGACCGCAGCGCAGTCGGCACGTGCGATCTCGCGCGAAGGCGGCGCACAGACCGGACGCTCGCTGCTGCGCGGCGATGCGCGCGTGCTGTATCCGGCGCTGGATCCGATCGACGGCATCGGCAACGAAGCCAAGGTCGAGGTGCTCAAGCGCCTGGACGGCTACCTGCGCGCGGCCGATCCGCGCGTGAAGCAGGTGATGGTCAGCCTGTCCGGTGGCGTCGACACCGTGCTGGTTGCCCGCACCGATGGTGTGCTGGGCGCCGACGTGCGCCCGCTGGTGCGGTTGAACGTGCAGGTGATCGTCGAGCAGAACGGCCGCCGTGAGTCGGGTTATGCCGGCGGCGGCGGTCGCTATGGCTATGAAGCGTTGTTTGCCGACGGCCGCCCGGAAGCCTTCGCGCGCGAGGCGCTGCGGCAGGCCCTGGTGAACCTGGAAGCGGTGCCGGCGCCGGCCGGGGTGATGCCGGTGGTGCTGGGCCCGGGCTGGCCGGGCGTGCTGCTGCACGAGGCGGTCGGCCATGGCCTGGAAGGTGACTTCAACCGCAAGGGCACCAGCGTCTACGCCGGCAGGATCGGCGAGCGCGTGGCCGCCCCGGGCGTGACCATCGTCGACGACGGTACCCTGGACGGACGCCGTGGTTCACTCAACATCGATGACGAAGGCCACCCGACCCAGTGCACCACGCTGATCGAGGACGGCATCCTGGTCGGCTACATGCAGGACAGCCTCAACGCGCGGCTGATGGGCGTTGCGCCGACCGGCAACGGCCGTCGCGAATCGTTCGCGCACATGACCATGCCGCGCATGACCAACACCTACATGCGCGCCGGCCAGCATGACCCGCAGGAAATGATCCGTTCGGTGAAGAAGGGCCTGTACGCGGTCAATTTCGGCGGCGGCCAGGTCGACATCACCAGCGGCAAGTACGTGTTCTCGGCCACCGAGGCCTACCTGATCGAGGACGGCCGGATCACCGCGCCGGTGAAGGGCGCGACCCTGATCGGCAATGGCCCGGAAACCATGCAGAAGGTGCGCATGGTCGGCAACGACCTGGCCCTGGACGAGGGCGTGGGCATCTGTGGCAAGGACGGGCAGAGTGTGCCGGTCGGTGTCGGCCAGCCGTCGCTGCTGATCGAGGGCATCACCGTCGGCGGTACCCAGGCCTGAGCACGGCGATGGCCACAGCCACCGCCATGCCCGACGGGGACTCAGTCCTCTTCGGCGTCGTCGACCGGTTCGTCTGCCTCGGCGTCCTCACCGGATACCTTCAGGCCCAGCGCGGCCGGCAGCATCAGCGTGCGCAGCACCTGGAAGATCTCGCGGTAGGCGCGTGGCGGCTTGTTCTTGGCCTTTTCGGCCTGGGCGTTGCGCACCAGCGTGCGCAGCTGCTGGCGGTCGGCCTGCGGATGGTCATCCAGCAGCGCGGCCAGCGCCTTGTCGCCTTCATTCATGAGGCGTTCGCGCCAGTCTTCGACACGGTGCATCATCGCCACTTCGCGGCGCCCGGTTTCGCTGTTGGCATCCAGCGCATCGCGTATCGCGTCCAGCGTGGCATCGTCCTCGCGGCGCATGTGCTTGGCCAGGAACGCCAGCTGCCGCTTGTGCGCGATATGGGCGGTGATGCGCTTGCACTCGGCGATGTGCGGCAGCAGGTCCTCCGGGATCGGCAGGCGCGCCAGCTGGGCCGGGGTCAGCGACACCAGCTTCTCGCCGAGGGCCAGGACATCGAGCGCATCGCGCCGGTTCTGGCTGCGGCTCTTGTCGTGGAATTCACCGGTTTCTTCGTCGCGTCCGCGCATCGTCCATACCTGATTTCAAAAAAAGTCGCCCGGCGTGATGCCGGGCCCAACCCGCACAGGATAAAGCATTGAACGTGATCGCCCCTGAAGTCGCCGTCGGCGACGACAGCCCGGCCCGGCTGGAACGGCTGGCCGACATCTCCCAGCAGCTGCTGCAGCGTGCCCGCGCCCTGGGTGCCAGCCAGGCCGAGGTCAGCTGCAGCGAAGACCGTGGGCTTGAGGTCAATGTCCGTCTCGGCGAGGTCGAGACCGTGCAGTCCACCCGTGACCGCGGCATTGCCGTGACCGTCTACTTCGGCCAGCGCAAGGGCAGTGCCAGCACCGCCGACCTGCATGAGGCCAGCCTGCTGGCCACCGTCGAGCAGGCCTGCGCGATCGCCCGCCATACCGAGGACGATCCGGCCGCCGGCCTGGCCGAGGCCGACCTGATGGCCCGCGACTTCCCCGAACTGGATGGCTGGCACCCCTGGGAGCTGCAGGCCGACGACGCGGTGGACCTGGCGCTGGCCTGCGAGGCCGCGGGCCGCCAAGCCGATGCGCAGATCCGCAATTCCGATGGTGCCTCGGTGTCGAGCATGCAGAGCGTGTCGGTCTACGCCAATTCGCATGGGTTCATCGGCCGCGAGCGCGGAACCCATCATTCGATCGGCTGTGCGCTGATCGCCGGCACCGGCGATGGCATGCAGCGCGACGGCTGGTACACCGGCGCGCTGGCCCGCGAGGACCTGGAAGATCCGGCCAGCGTCGGTCGCCGCGCCGCAGAGCGCACGATCGCCCGCCTGCAGCCGCGTTCGCTGCCGACCGGCAGCATGCCGGTGCTGTACGCGCCGGAAGTGGCGCGCAGCCTGGTGGGCCACCTGCTGTCGGCGGTCTCCGGCGGCGCACTGTACCGCCAAGCGAGCTTCCTGCTGGACAGCGTCGACCAGCAGCTGTTCCCCGACTGGATGCAGATCGAGGAGCTGCCGCACCTGCGCCGTGGCCTGCGCTCGGCCGCCTTCGACGGCGACGGCGTGGCCACGCGTGCCTCGGCCCTGGTGCGTGACGGCGTGCTGCAGCGTTACGTGCTGGGCAGCTATTCGGCGCGCAAGCTGGGCCTGCAGACCACCGCCAATGCCGGCGGCGTGCACAACCTGCAGCTGGCGGCCAATGCCGGTTCGCTGCAGGACATCGCCGCGCAGATGGGCAGCGGCCTGCTGGTGACCGAACTGATGGGGCAGGGGGTGAACGGGGTGACCGGCGACTACTCGCGCGGCGCCGGCGGCTTCCGCGTGGAGAATGGCCAGATCCAGTATCCGGTGGACGGCATCACCATCGCCGGCAACCTGCGGGACATGTTCATGGCCATCGAGGCGGTCGGCAGCGACGTCGATACGCGTTCGCATATCCGCACCGGCTCGATCCTGGTGGGACGGATGACGATCGCCGGCAATGATTGATGCCATTGATGGCGTAAGCTAGGCCCGCCTGACGCGACCGGCTTGCCGCCGGTCGGTCAAGACCACCCAATAAAAAAGGAGTTTTGTCGTGAGCGAATTCGAGAACGTCCCGGCGGCGACCAGCGTACCGGCCGACCAGCGCACCATGGCCCTGGCAGCGCACCTGCTGGGCATCTTCACCGGTTTCATCGGCGCCCTGGTCATCTGGCTGATCAACAAGGATGACGCCAGCAAGGCCTTCGTCACCGACCAGTCGAAGGAGGCGCTGAACTTCCAGATCACCGTCGCCATCGCGATGTTCGCCTGCATCATCCTGACCTTCGTGGTCATCGGTGCGTTCCTGGCGCCGATCGTCGGCCTGCTCAGCCTGGTCTTCAGCATCATCGCTGCGGTGAAGGCGAACAACGGTGAAGCCTACCGTTACCCGTTCGCGCTGCGCCTGATCAAGTAAGCGGCAACGATCAACGACGCAGAAAGAAACGCCCGGCAATGCCGGGCGTTTCCGTGTATGGCGCACAGGGCAGCGCCGGGCCATGCACGGCGGACGCTCAGCGTGGCAGATCCATGCCTGCAGTCAGTGATCGCGTTCCACGGCCAGCGTGGCCAGCGCGCGCAGCGCATCGGCTTCTTCGTGATAGCCAGCCAGCGCCTGCTGCATGCGTGCGGACAGTTCGCGAAGCTGCGCCTTGGCGCCGTCCATGCCGAGCAGGGCAGGGAAGGTGCTCTTGTCCTGGGCCTGGTCCTTGCCGGCGGTCTTGCCGAGCTGCTCGGAACTGGCTTCGACATCGAGGATGTCATCGCGGACCTGGAAGGCCAGGCCGAGCGCATCGGCGAAACCGTCGAGCTGGGCCAGCACGGGTTCGGGCGCATCACCGCACAACGCGCCCATGCGCACCGCAGCGCGGATCAGCGCACCGGTCTTCAGCGCATGCATGCGTGTAAGGGCTACCAGCGACTGCTGCTGGCCGGTGGCATCGATGTCCAGCGCCTGGCCGCCGCACATGCCGGCCGCGCCGGAGGCATGGGCCAGGGTCTGCAGGCACGCCACGCGCAATGCCGACGGCAGCGGTGCATCGGCGAGCAGGCCGAACGCACGGGTCTGCAGGGCGTCGCCGGCGAGGATCGCGGTGGCTTCGTCGAAGGCGATGTGGGTGGTGGGCTTGCCACGGCGCAGGGCATCGTCGTCCATCGCCGGCAGGTCGTCGTGCACCAGCGAGTAGGCGTGGATCAGTTCCACCGCCATCGCCGCGGCATCAAGCCTGTCCAGGGGCGCGCCGAGCACCTGGCCGGCGGCATAGACCAGCAAGGGGCGCATGCGCTTGCCGCCACCGAGTACGGAATGGCGCATCGCCTGGTGCAGGCGTTGCGGGGCTTCGGCCGGTGAGGGCAGGGCGGCGTCGAGCTGGCTTTCGATACGGTCGCGCCAGCGCGCGAACAACGCCTCAGCCGTCATGGCTGGGCGGATCGAAGGGTTCGGCGGTTTCGGGCTGGGCCGGATCGCTGAGCAGGCGCACGCGCAGTTCGGCCTGCTCCAGCGCCTGCTGGCACTGGCGGTACAGACCAACACCACGTTCGTAAGCACTGAGCGAGGCTTCCAGGCTCAGCTCGCCGGTTTCCATCTGCTCCACCAGCTGTTCCAGCGATTCGAGCGACTGCTCGAACCGGGCGACCGGGGAGGCGTTTTCGGGGGACTTCTTGGCCATGCGGCAAGTGTGGACGGCGCGCGCGCAAGGGTCAATTCACCAGCCGCCCGGATGCCACTGCAACTGCGCATTGCGTGCCTGCAGCCAGGCCTGCAGCGATGCGGCAATGACTACATCGGCGGCCGCCAGCAGCTGCCCCTGGTCGAACAGCAGGGGCAGCTGTGCACGTCGCCAGGGCGCCAGGTGCTCGCGCTGCAGGCAATCCTTCAACGCGGATGAATGCGTACGGCCGGGGAGCACGATGCGCTCGCCGCCCTGGCGGGCACGCAGGTCCAGCGGGTGTTCGAAGCCGTCCGTGCCGAGCAGGCGCAGCTGGCCGCCGTCGGGCAGCTGCAGCGGCGCGCGGCCGTCCCATGCCGCCTGCCAGTCCTTCGGCAGGACCGGCAGCGCTGCCGGCAGCAGGTAGGCGTGCTGGCGCCACTGGCGGATGGCGTGCTGCTGCCAACGCACCTGCGACTGCCGATCAGCGCCTGCGGCCATCAATTCGTTCTGTACTTGCCGCAGCACATGCGCCGGCAACGGGGCTGCGCCATGGCGGCGCACCCACGCACGCAGCACGCGCGCAGCACGCTCTGGTGCAACCTGGCGCAGCAGCTCCAGCGACAGCATCCGGGGTGCCACTTCCAGGTGAGCGAGCAGTTCGGCGTCTTCTTCATCGAGCAATGCACGGGTCTGCGCGCAATGCGCGGCGCTGCCGGCCAATGCGGCGGCGGCATGCGGCCAGCGCTGGCGCAGCAGTGGCAGTACCCGCAGGCGCAGGAAATTGCGGTCGGCGTGGTCTTCGCCGTTGCTTGGGTCTTCGATCCACTGCAGGCCGTGTGTCGTCGCGTAAGCCTGTAGCGCGCTGCGCGGCACATCGAGCAGTGGCCGCCACAGCCGATGGCCATCGAGGCGGCTGTCAGCGGTCATCGCCGCCAGCCCATCGATGCCCGAACCGCGCAACGCACGCAGCACGAAGGTCTCGGCCTGGTCGTCCTGGTGCTGGGCCAGCGCCAGGGTTTCCCCGGCCTGCAGCTCGGCGCTGAATGCAGCGCGACGTGCCAGCCGGGCGGCCCCTTCGATGCCATGGCCGTCATCACGGCTGACCTGCACGTGGTGCACGGCCAGTTCGATGCCCAGCACCGCGCATTGCTGCTGGCAGTGCCGCACCCAGTCATCAGCCGCCGGTTGCAGGCCATGGTGTACGTGCGTCGCACGCAGCGGCGTGCCGGCCGCCTGTGCTGATCGCCACAGCCAGTGCAGCAGCACGGTCGAGTCCAGGCCGCCGCTGTAGCCGACCAGCAGCGGTGCATCAAGCGGAACGAGGGCGGGGAAGGCGGTCACGGCGGCAAGTATAGGGTGGGTGGGTGAGTCGGCAGGGCTGCGCCCTGCACCCGCCGATGCAAGGGCAACAGCCAAGGCAACAGCGGGCATTCCGTGGGATGGCGGTGCACTGTGGGTTTGCGGGGACGCCGTGAATCCGTCCATGGAGGCTTGGTCGCCGCATCCATGCGGCTCACACCCCGCAAACCCACAGTGCACCGCCTCCGACAGTTGGCCGGTGGCCAGTAGATCCACGCCATGCGTGGATGAAATCTGTCAGATATCGAATGAAATTCTGGGCCATTCCCGTGTCGACCAAGGTCGACACCCACCAAGGGAAGGTCACCCCGTTCCGACAGAGCGCAGGAAACTGTCGAAGGCCGGGCCCACCCCGCCATCCCACGGAATGCCTGCTGTTGCTTTGGCCGTTGCCGTTGCCTGGCGTCGGCGGGTGCAGGGCGCAGCCCTGCCGAAAAACCCTTACTTCACTCGACGACCGGAACGATCGATGCGGAACCACTCGCCGCCTTCCATCGGCGTATGCCCGTCGCCATCGGGCGTGCCGCGGCGGCAGCCGTTGCAGACCTCGGCCACGCCATCCTGGAACGGCCAGGCAAAATCGAAGGTGGCCGCAATCACCTGCTCGAAGGCAGCGTTGAAATAACCCACGCGATCGCCGACGCGGCCGCGGAACAGGCCTTCCTGCAGGGGGTCTGCGCCGTTGTCCCAGGCGATCACCGCCTGGCTGCGGCCGCGACGGTCGACGTAGTGGAAGCCATCGGCGGTCTGTACCAGCGCCAGGCCATCGCCGTCGTAGGGGAGATCCTGCAGGGTCTCCGCGCTGATCTGCGGCTTGTCATCGACGACCTCGCAGCCGGGCAGCATCCACAACCCGTGCTCTTCGGTCATGACCTTGCAGGCCGGGCCCTGCGCCGACGCCCAGGGGCTGGCCAGCACGCCCAGCAGGGCCAGCCAGCGCGCACGGCGGAGGCTCCCCAGAGCAGAGCGTGCCGGCCGCGCCATCACTTGGCCTCGGCCTTGCGTTCGAAGGTGGCCGGTGCCGGCAGTTCCACCGGTACGCCCTTGTCGTCGCAGGTGCCGGCCTGGCACAGGCGATCGCGCAGGGCCGGGGTGGCCTGCACGATCATGTGGTAGATCGCGTTCTGCTCCAGGGTGCCGCGGATCGCCTTGCTGCCCGGGCCGCGTGCCCAGATGCCGACGTCCTCGCCACCATGCGACTCGGACTTCATCGGTACCAGCGCTTCCTGCATGTAATCCGGATGCTCGGTATCGACGTCGTGCAGGTTCGGGCGGCCGTTGGCCGGCTCGAAGCTGCTGGGGTTGTGCGGGTAACGCTTCGGACCGGCGGGTTGCTGGTTGCTGGTGCCGGTATGGCCGGGGCCGTTGGCGTAGCTCAGGGTGGTGTACGGCTGGCCGTTGCCATCCAGCGCGTAGTCGAGCTTGCCGGCGCCGTCTTCGCCACCCTTGTCCTTCACCTTGCCCAGGATCGGATTGCCGCGGGCCGGGTAGCCGACGAAATTCAGGGTGTGCGAATGATCGGCAGTGACGATGATCAGGGTGTCATCGGCCGAGGTCAGCTCGTTGGCCACGCGCACGGCATCGGACAGGGCCACGGTTTCGGTCAGCGCACGGTAGGCGTTGCCGCTGTGGTTGGCGTGGTCGATGCGCGCGCCTTCGATCATCAGCACGTAGCCTTCCTGATGGCGCGACAGGTTCTTGATCGCCGCAGCGGTCAGCTCGGCCAGGCTCGGCTCACCGGCCGGGTCCTGCGGGCGTTCGTATTCGTAGCGCATGTGGTCGGGCTCGAACAGGCCGAGGATCGCCGGAGCGTTGGCGGCGGCCTGCAGCTGCTTGCTGTTCCAGACGTAGGCGCCCTGCGGGTGCGCCTGCTGCCATTCCTGCACCAGGCTGCGGCCGTCCAGGCGCTGGCCGACTTTGTCGTCGTACTCGGGGTCGCGCTCTTCCACGGTGGTGAACTCACCGCGACCACCGCCCAGGGCGACCAGCGGGCCGCGGCCGTAACGCGAGGTCGACAGCAGCTGCTGGGCGATGTCCTTGCAGCCGGCAGCCTTGGCCGCCTCGGTCAGGTCGGTGTCGTTCTCCCAGTTGCGCTCGGGCGAATGCGCATAGGTTGCGGCCGGCGTGGCGTGGGTCAGGCGCGCGGTGGAGACCACGCCAGTGGCCAGGCCGGCGCTGTCGGCCAGCTGCAGCCAGGTCAGCAGGCCCTTGGACAGGCTGTCGGCGCAGTCGGTGCGGCTGCCGGCACTGACGCCGATCGCACCCATGTGGGTCTTCACGCCGGTGGTGATGGCGGTCATGGTGCCGGCCGAATCCGGGGTCTGCGAATCGGTGTTGTAGGTCTTGCTGAACGCGGTGGCGGGGAAGCGCTCCCACGACAGCAGGTTTTCTTCACCCGAGCCACCCTTCTGCTGGCCTTCGTAGATGCGCGAGGCGGCCACGGTGGTCAGGCTCATGCCGTCACCCAGGAACAGGATGACGTTCTTGGCCTTGCCAGCCATCGCGCCGTTCGCCGCTGCCTGCGCAGCGCCGCTGCGGTACCACCACTGCGGGGTTTCACCGGCCGGGTGGGCGACGGGGGCAACGGTGACCTTCAGGCCGGCCGGGGCGGACGCGGGAGCGGTGCTGGCGCAGGCGCCGAGCAGCAGGGTCGTGGCGCAGGCGGCCAACAGGGAGACGGAACGACGCATGGACGCTGGGATCTCACAAAGTGTAACGGGACGTTCATTATGCCCGGCCTCGCAAGGCACGCCGATGACACACTGATTTGCCACGCGGGCGGTCGTTCTGCGGGCCGCCTTGGGCTATCGTGCCAGCATCCCTTCCTACCCCCTTGGATTGCCTATGAAGCTGGTCTCTGCCTGGCTGCGGATTCCATTCTGGCAGCGCGTGGTCGGTGGCTTCGTGCTCGGTGCGCTGGCCGGCTGGGCGCTTGGCCCAGCTGCTGAAACCTGGTTCGGCCCGCTCGGCGAACTGTACGTCACGCTGATCAAGATGATCGCGGTGCCACTGGTGTTCTTCGCGGTCATCAACGCGATCTCTTCGCTGCACGGCCAGAAATCGGTCGCCGCGCTCAGCGGGCGCACGTTCCTGTGGTTCGTGATCACTGCCGCGCTGGCGGTATGCGTGGGCCTGGGCGTGGGTACCGTGCTGCAGCCTGGCGCTGGTGGCCTGCAGCTGTCGATGGCCAGCAACTATGTGCCGCGCGAAGTGCCCAGCGTGGTGCAGGTGCTGCTGGATGTGGTGCCGTCCAACGTGTTCTATGCGCTGTCGGGTATCGGCACCAAGGTCAACGCCGCCGGCGAGACCGTGCTGGCCGCGGGGCGTGGTTCGATCCTGCCGGTGATCTTCTTCGCTGGCCTGGTCGGCTTTGCCATCGTCAAGCTGGGCGAGAAGGTGACCGAGGCGCGCAAGCTGGTCGGGCAGATGAGCGACATCATGATCCAGGTGACCCGCTTCGTGCTGGAAGTCACCCCGATCGGCACCTTCGGCCTGATTGCCGGCTTGGTCGGCAGCTACGGCTTCGAGAAGCTGCTGCCGCTGGGCCACTTCGTGCTGGCGCTGTACGTGGCCTGCGCGCTGCACATCGTGGTGGTGTACAGCGCGCTGCTGCTGGCGCATGGCCTGAACCCGCTGAAGTTCTTCCGTGGCGCGGCGCCGGGCATGCAGGTGGCCTTCGTCAGTTCCTCCAGCTTCGCGGCGATGCCGGTCGCGCTGCGCTCGATCACCCACAACCTGGGCGTGAACAAGGACTACGGTTCGTTCGCGGTGCCGCTGGGCGCGAGCATCAAGATGGACGGCTGCGGTGCGATCTATCCGGCGCTGTGCGCGGTGTTCATCGCCCAGTACAGCGGTGTGCCGCTGACGCCGGAGCAGTACGTGGTGGTGCTGATCGCTTCGGTGCTGGGCAGCTTCGGCACCGCCGGCGTGCCGGGCACGGCGGTGATCATGGCAACGGTGGTGCTGAGTGCGGCCAACCTGCCGCTGGAAACCATCGGTTACCTGTATGCGATCGACCGCATCCTGGACATGATGCGCACGATGACCAACGTGACCGGACAGATGCTGGTGCCGGTGCTGGTGGCCAAGGAAACCGGCCTGCTCGACCAGTCGGTGTACGACAACCCGTCCACCAATGTCGGCATCGATGATCCCGACCCGAGTCCGCCGCGCGCCTGAAGCGGCACTGCAACGGGCTGTATCAGCACCTGTAACACGGCTGATACAGCCCCGATGGCGGCTTGCGCAGTGGTGTTTCCTGCGCGTTAAGGCGAACGGAATCCGAACGAAGTTGTAACACCTTGGCGCCAGGCAGTCCTGGCGCGGCCCGCCATTTCCTGCTGCGACGGGCCTTTCGACGTTGGCACGAAAGCTGCTCTCTCCCTGCGCATAGGCAACGGGAGAGCGGCATGGACGGCAGCACCACCCTTTTCACTGTTTCTGGCCGGCGGCTTGCGCTGCTGCTGGTGCTGGCCGTTCCGCTGGCGGCTGCGGCCTCTGGTGCCCGTCAAGGGGTGAAGGCGCAGCCGGGTGAGATCGTCCTGCTGCGCGACGTGTCTACGCGCCCGGCCTACCGCATGGCGCCGCCCGGCGTGGCGTTGATCGCCGATCCGAAACCGCAGCATGAGATCGCCGCCGCACTCGGCAGCAGCGGCGCTGCCAGCGGCATGGATGAACTCAGCGATGACGACTACGCCGGCCTCGGCGCTGGCCAGACCGGCAGCGTGCACGCGCACGGCGTCACCACTGTCGAGCGGGTGACGCAGCAGGCCCTGGGCGGAACCCTTGGACGCTCGGGCGAGGGGATGATGAGCGGCAGCAGCCTCAGCGGTGCGATGAGCGGCCCGCTGGGGGCGGTCGGCAATACCACGCGCGGCATCGGCGATACCGTGCGTGGCGCACTGTCGCAGTTCCCGCTGGGCGCTCCGGTGCAGGCGGGTGGCAAGTGAAGCGCGCAATGCTGCTGGCGGTCTGGCTGGCATTGCCCGCCACAGCACTGGCCGACGACTACAGCGGGATGCTGGCCTACCTCGACGTGACCCGCATCGACGGTCGCGCGCTGGCCGGTGCCAGTGGTGCCATCGCCATCAACCAGGCGGCGGGCGATCTCAACATCCAGGCCAATCTGCATGGCATGGCCAGCGGCGACCGCGCCGACGTGGCCATCGCTGCGCGCCAGCAGCACAGCAACGACGTCGTGCTTTCGGCACCACTGGAAGCCAGCGCGCACATCGCCGGACAGGCATTGGCAGGCGCCAGCGGCATTGCATCGATCAACCAGGCCAGCGGCATCGCCAACACGACGCTCAACGTCGTCAGCGCGACGCTGGCCCGGCAAGGAATACGCGAGTCCGATGACACGGCGTTGGCCGCCTCGGACATCGCGTCAGCAGGGGGGCAGGGCGATACCGGTGACGGTGTTGCGGCGGGTATCCGCAGTGTCGGCGTTTCGTCGACGGCACTGCGGGGCTTCGACGGTGTCCTGCAACTCAATCAGATCGCGGGAGCGCGAAACGATACGGCCAATGTTCTGGGCCTGGTCGTGCAGGGCAACCCGTGAGTACCACCCACCCGAACCAATCACCTGATGAGAGAGAGGGCACCATGAAAGCGACTGTCAAAAAGACCGTACTCGCCATGGCAATTGCCACTGCCTCGACCGCTGCTGCGGCCAATGGCTGGGACAACCAGAATGCCAATGCGAACATCAACCACAACCATGTCGTGACCGAAACCCGCAACGACACGCACAACCATACCGACAACGAAGTCCGCAACTGGACGCGCACCAACACCACGGTACGCAACAACACCGACACCTCGAACGTGAGCCGCACCCGCACGGTGAACGTCAACGAGCAGGTGCAGAAGAACAGCAACATCCAGGCCGACGAGCGCAAGGAAAAGAACAATCACGGCGTCGACGTGAACCTGGAGAAGGATCTGCGGCTGAGCTCGGACATCAACTTCTCCGGCGATCCGACCATCACCGGTGACATCGACCTGAATTCGGCAGCCATCGCCGTGATCGACAACCGCCAGTCGATCAGCAACAACCTCACCGGCAACAGCCTGGTCACCAACAGTGCATCGATCGCCGATGATGTCGGTGCGGGTGCCTCCGGCAACCTCGGCTTCAACGTGGTGGCCGGCGACAACAACGCGCAGGACAATGCTGCGTCGCTGTCCGCTGCGGATGCTTCCTTCAGCTTCGGCATGGCCGACGCCGAGGTGTTCGTCAACCAGGCCGGCTTCGGCAACACCACCATGAACTCCGGCGTCACCAACGCCGCTGGCCTCGGTGGCAATGCCTTCGGCGGTGCCTCGGGCAACATCGGCGTGAACATCGCCTCGGGCAACAACAACGAGCAGAAGAACGCGCTCGCAGCCTCGGTGGCAACCAGTGCGATGGCACAGTCGAGCATCAGTTCCAACCAGGTGTCCACCGGCAACACCGTGTCCAACGCCGGCTTCGTGCAGTCCTACACCGACACGGTGCAGGTCGGCCTGAGCGGTCGCGTCGCAGGCGGTACCCTGGCCGTGGGTGCCGGTACCTATCGCGGCACCGGCAATGCCTACCAGATGGCCAACTACTACCTCGATTCGTGGAGTGGCGATCTGCCGCATCCGGGTGGCAATGCGACCGGGCACATCGATCTGGACAACGAGATCCAGAATGCAACGATGAACCCGAACCGGCCGGGAGTGGGTGGCCTGGGCTTCGATACGCGTGAAAGCGGCACCAGCCAGTTCGTCGAGCTGGGCGTGGCCGACCTGTATGCCAGCCTCAGCGGCACGGTCAGCACCACCCGCTGGGTGAACGTCAATGCGACCAACACCTCGGCACTGTCCGGCAGCGCCTTCTCCGGCGCGTCCGGCAACATCGGCGTGAACGTGGCCTCGGGTACCGGCAACCTGCAGGCCAACAGCCTGGCACTGGCCGTGGCGCAGCCGAGCACCGGCGGTGGGACCGGCGGCGGCGAGTGATCCACGGTGTGACCGCTTTCGCAGCGAACCTGCGTTGAGCGCAACAAGCCCGGCCATCCGCCAATGGCCGGGTTCCCCCGGGGGCCCCTGTCCCTCCTCCCCCTTGGGGCAGGGGCTCCTTCCTTCTCGTGGAGAACGGCATGGCCGGTCATCGCTGGTGGTTGCGTCTGCTGCCCTGCCTGCTGCTGCTGACCAGCGCATGTGGCTGGGCAGGCGAGGTGGTGTTCAGCGGGGTGCTGCCCAATGGCGCGCTGCTGCAGCAGAAGGTGGAAAGCATGCAGGAGCGGCGTTATCGCAACCTGGTGCGGCAGCACACCGACTACAGCTGCGGGGCGGCCGCTCTGGCCACCATCCTGCGTTATGCCTACCACCTGGACACCACCGAGGCGACGGTGATCGAGGGAATGATGGGAGTATCGGATCCACAGCTGGTCAAGGAACGTGGTTTTTCACTGCTGGACATCAAACGCTATGTCGAATCGCTGGGCATGCGTGGACGCGGTTATCGCATCGACGAATCGCGCCTGCGCACGTTGCGGGTTCCTGGACTGGTGCTGATGGATGTACGCGGCTTCCGGCATTTCGTCGTGCTCAAGCAGGTGCGCGACGGCGTGGTGGAAGTGGCCGATCCGATTCTGGGCAACCGCAGCCTGTCACTGGCCGAGTTCAGTGCCGCCTGGCCGTCACGCGCCGTTTTCGTCGTGATCGGCAGCGACTTCGATCGCAATACGGTGCTGCTGCAACCCAGCGAACGGCCCAGTGCCCGCGCGTTGTATGCGCGGCAGGGACCGATCACCGATGCCGAACTGGTCGACTTCGGCTTCAGCCACGCCGACCTGTTCTGAAGGAGGCACGATCATGCAATGCCAACGTGTAGTACTCGCTCTGCTGCTGATGTTGCCGGTGTCGCCGTTGATGGCGGCCGACGGTGCACCGGGGCGAGGCCTGAAGGAAATACCCGATCCCGAACTGAACCTGATGCGCGGCCGCTACACCGTCGGCGGCAACAACGTGGCCTGGTTCGGGGTGACGATGATTTCGCAGTGGCAGGGACCCAACGGTGCGGTGGTGCAGGGCGCGCTGACCCTGGGCATGGATTTCCGCAATGGCGGCACACCCAGGCTGAGCTTCCAGCCAAGCGTGCAGGTCACCGCCGCTGACGCACCGTTGCCGGCAACGGCAGGGCGCAGCATCGACAGTACCGGCCTGGCCAATGCCAGCGGACTGGTGCAGAGCGTGCAGGTGGCCGGCGATGGCAACACCGCACGCAACGTGACCACCCTGACCGTGCGTGACGGTGCGGTGCCGACCGCACTGGGCGACGACGGCAGCCGCATGGCGCAGGCACAGCAGGGCGGGGCGACTGCCACCGCCATGCTTGATGGCAACCAGGCGCGCCTGCTGCTGCAGGTTGATGGGCAGAGCCTGGTACAGCAGTGGATCCGCAATGGCAGCGTGGGGCAGGGCATTGCCCTGGCCGGCGATGGACAGACCGCCAGCAACCGGCTGCAGCTGGAGCTGGTACGCAATACCGCGGCCAACAACCTGCCCTTGAGCCAGAACGTGGCCCAGGCGATCGGGATGAACCGCGGCATGGGCCCAGGCCAGTAACACGGCCTGGTCGGGGGGAACCGACGTACAACGCAGGTCACCGACATGCACACTCTCTACCGGCTTACTCCGCTGGCGCTGGCGGCGCTGGCGGCCACTGCCTTCGCCCAGCAGCCTGCACCCAGTGATGGCGCAGACATGCAGGCATTGATCGCGCAACTGGAACAGCTCAAGGCCAATTACGCACAGGAGGTACGACGCCTGCGCGAACTGGACATGCAGGTGCAGGCGATGCAGGCGCGGCTGAGTGGTCGCGCAGGCCCCGGTGCGATGCCCGCTGCGCCGTTGGCGCCGGCTGCGGCATCCGCGGTACCGCCCAGCAGCGAAGGCTATGCCAGCAGCGCGGCCGAGGCACAGCAGGCCAAGCAGGAGGCCCGGCGCAGCGTGGATGACGTCAAGCAGCAGCAGGCGGCATTGTTCTCGCGCCGGTTCACCATCGAAAACGGCCTCACCTATGCACGCTACGACCGCAAGCAGCTCACGCTCAACGGGTTCCTCGCCCTGGATGCGATCTTCCTTGGCAACATCGCGATCGAGAACGTCGAATCCGATTCGTTGACCTACAACCTGGCCGCGCGCTGGGGCGTCAGCCCCAACCTCACCTTGAACATGGACGTGCCGTACCTGGCACGGCGCACGGTCTACCAGAAAGGCGGTGCCGGCGGTGCTGCGGCGGCGATCGCGCAGGAAGAAACCAACGGCAGCGGCATCGGCGATGTCAGCCTGAGTGCCAATTACCGGCTGTTCTCTGAACGCGGCTGGCGCCCGGAGACGGTGCTGACCGGTGGCGTTACCGCACCAACGGGCCGCGCACCCTATGGCCTGGACTGGAAAGTAATCGAGCGCGATGACGATGACTACATCCGCTTCGCAGTGCCGCAGGAACAGCCGACCGGCAACGGCGTGTGGCAGGCCAACCTGGGCGTATCGATGGTGAAGACCGC
Organism: Stenotrophomonas sp. SI-NJAU-1; assembly: GCF_020883215.1. Lineage (NCBI taxonomy): Bacteria > Pseudomonadati > Pseudomonadota > Gammaproteobacteria > Lysobacterales > Lysobacteraceae > Stenotrophomonas > Stenotrophomonas sp. SI-NJAU-1. The sequence continues at coordinate 3,103,371 of NZ_CP086598.1, read as the reverse complement.
CGATCCGGCCATCCTGTTCGCCAACGCCGGCTACATCCATTCGTTCCCGCGCGGCTTCAGCGATATCGACAGCAACCCGGATACGGTCAACCCCGGCGATGTGAAACTGGGCGGTTCGGTGTACTTCGGTGCCGGCGTGGCATTCGCGTTCAACGAGCGCACCAGCCTGAGCATTTCCTTCAGCGACAAGATCAGCACGCGCGCCTCGACCCGGTTCAAGGGCGGTGAATGGGTGAAGGTGATCGGCAGCGATGCCAATGCGGCCTCGCTCAATCTCGGCGTGACCTACGCGTTGAACCAGCACACCACGCTGGTGACGCTGCTGGGCATCGGCCTGACCCCGGATGCGCCGGACTTCACCCTGGCATTCAAGGTGCCGTACATGTTGTAAGTGCGGCTGCCCGGCATGGCGCGGCGCTGCGCAGCCGCGCTTTGCCGGCGTCGGGCCATGCCCGGCAGTGCAGGTTCCTGCCTTGTCAGCGCTGCGCCGGCAGCTCCAGATGATGCTTGCGGCACAACCGGTATACCGTGACCCGCGAGATCTGCATGTGCCGCGCACACGCCGACACGTTGTAGCCATGCTGGCGCAGGGCCTGCAGCAGTACATCGCGCTCCACCTGGCCACGCGCATCCTGCAGCAGCGCGCGCCGCGCAGGGGCGTCCGGCTCTGCCAGGTCCAGGTCAGCAGCGCTGATCAGCTCGCCTTCGGCCACGATCGCTGCCCGCTGCACGCGGTTCAACAACTCACGTACGTTTCCGGGCCAGTCGAACCCGCGCATGGCCTGGCGTGCGCCGGGATCAAACCCGCGGGCACGGCCGGGATGGCGCTGGCGGAAACCGCGCAGGAAGTGCTCGGCCAACAGCAGGACATCGCTGCCGCGTTCGCGCAGCGCGGGCATCGGCAAGCGCAGGACATTGAGGCGGTAGTACAGGTCCCGGCGGAAGTGTCCCTGGGCCACCGCCTGTTCCAGTTCCACATGGGTGGCTGCCAGCACGCGCACGTCCACGCGCAGCGGCTGGTTGCTGCCGACCCGTTCCAGCGTCCCCTCCTGCAGCACCCGCAGCAGGCTGGTCTGTGCGTCGGCGGGCAGGTCGCCGACTTCATCGAGGAACACGGTGCCGCCGTGGGCACTTTCAAACAGTCCGATGCGGCGTTGGGCGGCACCGGTGAAGGCCCCACGCTCGTGGCCGAACAGTTCAGACTGAACCAGATTGGCAGGGATCGCGCCGCAGTTGATCGCCAGGAACGGTTTGCCGGCGCGCCCGGACAAGGCATGCAGCGCCTGTGCGGCCAGCTCCTTGCCGGTGCCGGTCTCGCCGGTGACCAGCACCGGCAGGTCGACCGGAGCGAATTTATGCAGGGAGGCGCGCACCGACAGCAGGGCGGTGCTGTCGCCGATCAGCGCCGGCAGGTTGCCGGACTCGCTGACCATGTGCGGCAGCGCGTCGTCGCCCTCGGATTGCCGCTGCATTGCCGACAGCAGATCGTGCAGTTCCAGCGGCAGCGCGAACTGGTCGCGGCAGGCGCGCAGCAGCGGCCCCCACGCAGGTGGAGCGCTGCCCAGTCCAGGGGGCAGCACGGCGAGCCAGGGCAGGTGATGGTGCCGCTCGATCCACGGCAGCAGCAACTGCACGGCGTCGGCATCAAGGTGACGCAGATCGACGATGGCCACCAGGTGGTCGCGGCCGCGCAGGCCGATGGCCATGGCAGGGGCAGGGCTGACGCAGCGCAGTTGCCAACCGGCCGCCGCCAGCGCCCCCCGCTCGGCGGCCTGCGGTTGGCCGAACCAGATTGCGCAACGTGATGGAATCTCCAGGCTTGCCGCCATTCCTTTCCCCCAGGCAACACGGGCGGTCCAGCCGGGCACCCGGCGCGCCGCCCCGCGCCGGTATGCTGTGGCCGAACGCGGTCGGCCTGTCGCGGTCACTGCAACCTCGACATCAAGGACCAACGCAGCCAGCGGCGGCCAGCGGCCAGCGGCCCCGGTTACGGCCAGCCGCCCAATGAAAAAGCCGCTGCAGGGCAGCGGCTTTTCAGGCAATGCGCAGATGACCCCGGATCAGAGGTCGACCCGGCGGGCCTGCATGAACTTGTTGCCCCAGTAGCCGGTGAGCAGGGTGTCGACGCGGACGTCCTTGCCGGTGCTCGGGGCGTGCAGGAAGCGGCCATCGCCCACGTAGATGCCGACGTGGTCGACCCGGCCCTTGCGGCCGAAGAACACCAGATCGCCTGCGGCCAGGGCGGCGCGGTCGTTGATCAGTTCGGCATTGGCGTCATGCGCCATTTCGCGCGAGACGCGCGGCAGCTCGATGCCCAGGGCCGAGCGGAACACGTAACCGACCAGGCCACTGCAGTCGAAGCCGCTGTCCGGATTGCTGCCACCCCAACGGTACGGGGTGCCGAGCAGGGTCATGGCCCGGCGCAGCAGCGACTGCACCTTGCCGTTGTCGGCAGCGTTGCCGACCACGACGCTGCCATTGGCGGCGCTGCTGGTGTCGTAATTGGCGAGGAGGCGGCTGAGGTCACCGGCCACCATGGCCGAGCGGTCCATCAGGGGAATGGTGTCATTGGCGGCCAGGTGCGGCAGCAGGGCGGCCAGGGTGGCGCTGGCGGCGGCATCGGCGCGGCTGCGCTGCGGAGCGGTGGCGTCGGCCTTGGCGGCTGCGCGGGGGGCGGTCTCGGCGGTAGCAGCCGGGGTCGCATCGGTACGGGTGGGAGCGGACTGCGACCAGGCGGGAAGGCTGGTCAGACACAATGCCAGGCCCAGCAGAAGCGGGCGGACACTACGCGAAGAAGCGGCGGTCTGGCCTTGGCACGTCGGGTCGTTTGTCGTCACGCGTCGGTCACAAGGAAAAAAACGATGGGGCATCATGCCCTGTAAAAGCAGTAATAAGTTAAAAATTCCGTTAATAAATCGTTAGTTGCGCCGTGATGCTTGTCACAGTTTTGAACATATCGCCTGTTCATTTTAGCGAAGGACGCGTTTCGCCCCTGTGTAGTGGTCCTTCCAATAGGGGCCACTGAGCGAATCCAGGCGCACCGTTCCGCCGGTGCTCGGGGCGTGCACGAATCGACCTTCGCCCACGTAGATACCGACGTGGCTGACACTGCCGCGGCTGCCAAAAAAGACCAGATCGCCGGTTGCCAGGCGCTTCGGGTCGATCTTCGGCCCCTGTACCGCCGCCAGGTCGCGTGAGGTCCGCGGCAGCTTCAGGTCCAGCATTTCACGGTAGACGTAAGCGACCAGGCCGCTGCAGTCGAAGCCGGATTCTGGCGTGTTGCCGCCGTAGCGGTAGGGCGTGCCGACCAGGCTGATGGCGCGCATCAGTACTGAATTGGCGGCCTCGGGGTTGTCCGGCGTGGTGCTGGGCCAGCTTGCCGCAGGCGGCGGCGGTGCGGAACGGACGGCCTTGCCACCGCCGCAGGCGGTCAGCAGCAGGGGCAGGGCCAGCAGCAGGGCGGGCGCGAGGCGCCGGCGCGTGCCGGACGAAACTGGCGTGATGTGCATGTTCTCCGGATAATGCCCGACCTTGGATTGGCCGTCATGATGGCGGCGTCCCCGCTGGGCGACAACCCGCCCCAACCCGTCTGCCTCCGGCAGATCCAGACAGAGTTGCGCATGAAGATCGAAAAAGACCGCGTTGTCCGCTTCCACTACACCGTCTCCGAGGCCGGCCAGGAGCCGATCGAATCGTCCAAGGACCGCGGCGAGCCGCTGGCGATCCTGATCGGCCACGGCAACATCATCCCGGGCCTGGAAAACGCCATGATGGACAAGGAAGCCGGCGCGACCTTCGAGGTCGACGTCAAGGCGGCCGACGCCTACGGCGAGCGCCGTGACGGCCTGTCCCAGCGCGTGCCGAAGAAGCACTTCGGTACCGCCAAGCTGGTCCCGGGCCAGCAGGTCGTGCTGCAGACCAACTTCGGTCCGCGTGCCGTGACCGTGCAGAAGGTCGGCATGAGCGTGGTCGATGTCGACCTGAACCACCCGATGGCCGGCAAGGACCTGCATTTCAACGTCGAGATCGTTGAAGTGCGCGAAGCCGGCAAGGAAGAGATCGAACACGGCCACGTCCACGGCGACGGTGGTCACCAGCACTGATCGCATCGCGATCGTGATGGCAGCAATGGCCCGCTTCGGCGGGCCGTTGCGTATCTGGAACAGGGCGGGGCCATCCATGGCCCGCAGGCCGGCGGCATAATGACGGACCTGCACGCCGGATACCCCGTGAACACCGCTTCCCCTTCCCTGCAACCGGTGGCTTCCGGCGAACGCATCGCCGTGCTGGACATACTGCGTGGCTTCGCCCTGCTGGGCATCCTGCTGATGAACATCGAGGCCCTCAGCGGGCCGCTGGACCTGGCCTTTACGGGCATCGACGTGCGTTGGCAGGGCATCGACTACTGGGCTGATGCGTTCGTCTATGTGTTCGTGCAGGGAAAATTCTTCACCCTGTTCTCGCTGCTGTTCGGAGCGGGCTTTGCGGTGATGGCCCAGCGCGCCGAGGCAGCGGGCCGCCCGTTCACTCCGTTCTACCTGCGCCGCAGCGCCGGGCTGCTGCTGATCGGCCTGTGTCATGCACTGCTGGTCTGGTCGGGTGACATCCTGGTGCTGTATGCGCTGGCCTCGCTGCCGTTGCTGGCCTGCCGCGAAGCACCGCGCAGCTGGCTGCCGTGGATGGGCCTGCTGGTGTATGCACTGGGTGTTGCGCTGATGGTGCTGGTCGGTGCGATGGTGTCGATGGCCCCCCCGCAGGACCTGCAGAAGATGCTGGTCGACGCACAGCAGGACATCGACCTGCAACGCCTGGTGTATGGCCAGGGCGACTGGATGCAGGCCAATGTGCAGCGCCTGCATGAGTTCGGCAGGTCGCTGGGGGCCATGTTCATTGCCGGACCGGAAGTGCTGGGCATGTTCCTGCTGGGCGCCTGGTTTGCTGGCAGCGGCGCACTGACCACGCCGGAGCGTTTTCCGCGGCTGTATGCCGGCCTGCGCTGGGTTGCACTGCCCCTGGGCCTGCTGGTCACCCTGGTGGGTGTGGCGTGGAAGCCCTACCTGGTGCCGGGTGTCTATGACCTGCCGACCACCACGGCAATGGCACTGGTGGCCGTGGGCGGTGTGCCGATGTGCCTGGGCTACCTCGCCTGGATCGTGCATTGGCGCGCGCGCATGGGCTGGCTGGCGCCGGTCGGCCGGATGGCGTTGACCCACTACCTTGCCCAATCGGTGGTCTGCACGCTGCTGTTCCATCACTACGGGCTGGGATGGTTCGACGTGCTGCCGCGGGCCTGGCAGCTGCTGTTGGCACTGCTGCTGTTTGCAGCGCAGGTGATCTTCAGCCATCTGTGGCTGCGCTGTTTCCGCTTTGGTCCGATGGAATGGCTGTGGCGTGCGATGACGTACCGGCAGTGGCCAGCACTGCGCCGTGGGGCCGGGCAGGCGTGATCGATGCCGGCCACGCGCGTTTCGACCTGCGCGGCTGCATGCATCAGCAAGCGTGTCGCGGCCTGCCCTCACGTCTGGCCTGCAGCGGGCCGTGGCATGCTCGCAGCAGCATGAGTGACGGCGCCAACCCGCTGCCTGCCGATCTTCGTTGCGGGCGCTCGCCCGCCATCTTCCCTGTCGACTCGAGCGATTGCGATGAATACTCCCTCTTATGATTACGATCTGATCGTCCTTGGCGGCGGTTCCGCTGGCCTGGCCGGTGCCATCCGCGCTGCGCAGCATGGCAAGCGGGTTGCCCTGCTGGAGCCGGGTGAACTGGGGGGGACCTGCGTGAATGTCGGGTGCGTGCCGAAGAAGGCGATGTGGCTGGCCGCCGATCTGGCCGAGCGCATCGGCCTGGCCAGCGCGATGGGCTTCGACGTGGCGCCGCGTCCGGCGCTGTCATGGAAGGAACTGGTGATCCATCGCCAGGCCTACATCAGCAACATCCACACCAGCTATCACAAGCGCCTGGATGAAACCGGCGTGGTGCGCATCCCGGCCCGCGGCCATCTGCTGGATGCGCACACCGTGGCGTGCAGTGATGGCGTGCGTTACAGCGCTGCGCAGATCCTCATCGCCACCGGCGCCCATCCGCAGCGGCCGGACATTCCCGGCGCCGAACTGGGCCTGGTATCCGACGATTTCTTCGACCTGCGTGCAGCACCGGCCGAGGTCGCCATCATCGGTGGTGGCTACATCGCGGTGGAACTTGCCGGGCTGCTGCAGGCGCTGGGCAGCAAGGTGAGCCTGCTGGTACGTGGCAGCCGCCTGCTGGAGCGCTTCGACTACGAGCTGACCGCGCAGCTGGCCGAGAACCTGCGCCAGCAGGGCGTGCGCATCCACTTCGATTACCGTCTGCGTGAGTTGAAGCGCGACGGCGAACGCGTGCGCGCGTTCGACCATGACGGCCCGATCGACAGCGTGTTCGACGCCGTGTTCTTCGCTACCGGCCGGCGCGGCAACAGCAAGGATCTCGGCCTGGAAGCACTGGGCATCGGCATCGGCGAACACCAGCAGGTGGAGGTGGACGAGTGGCAGACCACGGCGGTGCCAAGCGTGCATGCGGTCGGTGACATCGCAGGCAAGGTCGGCCTGACGCCGGTCGCCGTGGCTGCAGCGCGACGCCTGATGGATCGTCTGTTTGGTGGTCGCCCGGATGCGAAGATGGATTACGACAACGTGGCCAGCGTGGTGTTCTCGCACCCGCCGCTGGGCGCGGTAGGCATGAGCGAGGAAGATGCACGTGCGCGATTCGAGCAGGTGACCGTGTACCACAGCCGGTTCCGGCCGATGCTGCAGGCGCTGGCCAACGGCACCCAGCGCAGCCTGTTCAAGATGGTCTGCGCCGGCCCGGAGGAGCGCGTGGTGGGTGTGCACCTGCTCGGCGAAGCGGCCGACGAGATCCTGCAGGGTTTCGCGGTGGCGGTGAAGATGGGTGCGACCAAGGCCCAGTTCGACGACACGGTGGCGATTCACCCGACGTCTGCTGAAGAAGTGGTGTTGATGCGCTGAGCCGACACTCACGGTAGTGCCGGCCGCTGGCCGGCAACTTCAACCGCAGACACCCCCGCAACCGGACCCACCGCGCCTTCGACAGGTTCCTGCGATCTGCCGGAACTGCGTTATGTGTTGCTGCTGGTGGGTGTCGACCTTGGTCGACACGTAGATCCACGCCATGCGTGGATCAGGAGTGGCAGTGAGCATGAACGGACATCGGATCGTTCGTCCGGAAGTGCCATGAGACAATTGAAGGCAATCCGGCTGCTTCCAGCCGCCCATGCGGCCCGTTTTCTTCCTGATGTCCACTTCTTCCCCCCGTATCGCCACCGCGTCCCCGCGCATCGCTCTGGGCGGCATCGGCCTGGCTGCGATCGGCGCCATTGCCGCCTCGGGCAAGGCGGTCATCGTCAAGCTGGGGCTGCGCCATGGCGTGGACGCGACCACGCTGCTGGCGCTGCGCATGCTGATGGCGCTGCCGCTGTTCGCGCTGATGGCGGTGTGGGCCTCGCGCCGCGCGACGCCGCTGTCGTGGGCCGACCGCGCACGCGTGCTGTGGCTTGGCTTCACCGGCTACTACCTGTCCAGCCTGCTGGATTTCCAGGGCCTGCAGTACATCAGCGTGACGCTGGAACGGTTGATCCTGTACTTGAACCCGACCCTGGTGCTGCTGATCAACGTGCTGTTGGCGCGGCAGCGGCCGGGTCGATGGCAGGTCGGCGCGCTGGTGCTCAGCTATCTCGGCGTGCTGATCGCGTTCGGCCATGACCTGCAGCGCGAGGGTGGGCAGATCATCCTCGGCAGCCTGCTGGTGCTGGGCAGTGCGCTCAGCTATGCGCTCTATCTGTTCGGTAGCGGCCAGGTGGTCGCCCGTATCGGCGCGGTGCGCCTGACCGCCTACGCCAGCTGCGTGGCCAGCGTACTGGTGCTGCTGCATTTCACCATCACCCATCCACTGCCGTTGCTGTGGCAGGCCCCCGCTGCCGTGCAGTGGCTGTCGCTGATCAATGCGACGGTCTGCACCGTGCTGCCGGTGCTGGCGATCATGCTGGCGGTGCAGCGCGTCGGCTCGTCGCTGGCTGCGCAGGTGGGTATGCTGGGCCCGGTTTCCACCATCGTGATGAGCCTATGGCTGCTCGACGAACCGATGGGGCCGGCGCAGATCGCCGGCACCGTGCTGGTCCTGATCGGCGTGCTGCTGGTGACGCGGCTGCGCCGCTGACGCCGGAGCAGGCGCGTGCCCGCATCCTGGCGGTGATCCATGCGATCCCGCCAGGGCAGGTGATGGGCTACGGCCAGGTCGCGATGCGCGCCGGCCTGCCCGGACGCGCCCGGCTGACCGCACGCATCCTCGGCCAGAATGACGATCCCTCGCTGCCCTGGCACCGGGTGCTGCGCTCGGATGGGCGCATCGCCATGGCTGAAGGTTCGGCCGGCTGGCGCGAACAATCGCAGCGGCTGCGTGCCGAGGGTGTCATCGTCGAAAACGGCCGGGTGCGGATGCCCGCGACCGACCCGGCGGCGGCGCTGGATGCGGCCGTATGGGGGCCGGGCTGATCGCTGCCTGCGACTGAACGGGCGACCGTCCGCTCTGGTCAAAAAGGGCCGGTGCTGCGGCTATGATGGAGGCCGTTCCATGCCGGTGTCCCCATGTTCCCGCGACTGCCAACCGTCACCAAGGCCCTGTTGATCGCCAACGCGATCCTGTTCCTGCTGCAGCAGCCGTTCCTGCTCGGCATGCAGACCTTCGAGCCGTTCATGCTGCAGCCGCTGCAGCAGGGGTTCGATGCGTTCTCGCCAGGCGGCAATTTCCAGCCCTGGCAGCTGCTGACCTACGGCTTCCTGCATGGCAGTTTCTTCCATCTGTTCTTCAACATGCTGGCCGTCTTCATGTTCGGCGCGCCGCTGGAACAGACCTGGGGTGAGAAGCGCTTCCTGACCTACTACCTGGTGTGCGTGGTCGGCGCCGGCCTGTGCCAGTTGCTGGTCGGTACGATGCTCGACAATCCGGCCACGGTGCTGGGCGCGTCCGGTGGTGTGTTCGGCCTGCTGCTGGCCTACGGCATGCTGTTCCCCAACCAGCGGGTGATGCTGCTGTTCCCGCCGATTCCGATGAAGGCGCGTACGTTCGTGATCCTGTTCGGCGTGGGCGAGCTGGTGCTGGGCATGACCGGCTGGCAGCCGGGCGTGGCCCATTTCGCGCACCTGGGCGGCATGCTGTTCGGCTGGCTGCTGATCCGCTACTGGCGTGGCCAACCGCCGTTCAACAAGCGTCGTCCGCCCGGCCCGCCAAAGCGCCCGAACCATCTGCGCAGCGTGAAGTGAGGCGCAGGTGGGTGCCAACCTTGGTTGGCACGCCATGATGCCGGTAGATGCCAACCTTGGTTGGCACACCTTGACGCCGGTAGATGCCAACCTTGGTTGGCACACCTTGACGCCGGTAGATGCCAACCTTGGTTGGCACGCATTTCATGCATCGGCCAGCACCACCTGTGCCGCGTTGTGCCCGGGCGCGCCGGTCACGCCACCGCCGGGATGGGTACCCGCACCGCACAGGTACAGGCCGGGCAGGGCGCCGCGATAGCCGGCCTGGCCGACCATCGGCCGCGCCGAGAACAGCTGGTTGGCGCTGAGCGCACCGTGGAAGATGTCGCCACCGATCAGCCCGAACGTCCGCTCCAGATCCAAGGGTGACAGTGCCTGTCGACCAAGCACGCTGTCGGCGAAGCCGGGGGCGAAGTGATCGACGGTAGCGATCATCAGGTCGGCGACGGTATCGCGATGATCATCCCAGTGACGGCCATCGGGCAGCTCCGGCGCCACGTGCTGGCAGAACAGGCTGGCTACATGCTGCCCGGGTGGCGCCAGCGAATCATCCAGCGTGCTCGGAATCAGCATCTCCACGATCGGCTCGCGCGACCAGCCCTCGCGACGTGCGTCCAGCCAGGCACGGTCCATGTAATCCAGGCTGGGCGCCATGATGATGCCGGCACTGAGGTGATCGCCGGGGCCCGGCAGGGCACGGAAATCCGGCAGCCGCGACAGCGCCACGTTCATCCGGAATGTGCCCGAGCCGCAGCGCCAGTTCGCCATGCGCTCACGGGTGGTGACGGGAACCTGGGCGGGCTGCAGCAGTTGTTCGTACAGCAGCTTCGGGTTGACGTTGGCCACCACGGCACGTGCGCGCAGGCTCTCGCCGCCGGACAGCGCGACGCCGACCACGCGCCCGTCCTCAACCAGCAGGCGCTGCACGCCGGCATCGACGCGCAGCTCGGCGCCGGCCGCACGCGCGGACGCGGCGATGGCCTGGCTGATCGCGCCCATGCCACCGATGGCGTGGCCCCACGCGCCCTTGACCCCGTTGCACTGGCCGAACACGTGATGCAGCAGTACGTACGCGCTGCCTGGCGTGTACGGGCTGGCGTAGTTGCCGACAATGCCATCGAAACCAAACAGGGCCTTGATCGGCTCGCTTTCGAACCAGCGATCCAGGTACTCGGCGGCCGACAGCGTGAACAGGTCCAGCAGTTCCTGGCGCAGTGCAGGGTCGAGTGCGGCCAGCTCCCGTCCCAACCGGCCCATCTGCCACAACGCCGGCAACGCACGCCAGCCGGCCATCACCCCGAGGTCGGGCGGCGGACGCAGCGCCCAGTCGCGCAGCACATCGGCAAATACTTCCAGGCGCGCTTCATAGGCGGGCAGCGCCTGCGCATCACGTTCGGAGAACTTCGCCACCTCGGCCTGGGAGCGGCCAGGTGCGGACAGCAGGTAGCGGCCATCAGGCAATGGCAGGAAGTTGTTGGCTGGCCGCGCGACGATGCGCAGCCCGTGCGCATGCAGCTGCAGCTCCTCGATCACCTTCGGCTGCAGCAGCGACACCGTGTACGAGGCCACCGAGTTGCGGAAGCCCGGGTGGAACTCCTCGGTGACAGCTGCACCGCCAAGGATGCCGCGACGCTCCAGCACCAGCACCCGTTGCCCCGCGCGCGCCAGATACGCCGCGCACACCAGCCCGTTGTGGCCGCCGCCAACGATGATCGTGTCCAACGTCGTCATGCGTTGCGGATCGCCGCTTCGATGGTGGCGATGTCGATCTTTTTCATCGGCATCATCGCGTTGAAGGCGCGCTTGGCCAGGGCCTTGTCCTTGCTGGTCACCGCGTCGATCAGCATGCGCGGGCTGATCTGCCAGGACACGCTCCAGCGATCCTTGCACCAGCCGCATTGGCTTTCCTGGCCACCGTTGCCGACGATGGCATTCCACAGGCGATCGGTTTCGGCCTGGTCCTCGGTGGAAATCTGGAACGAGAACGCTTCGCTGTGCTTGAAGGTCGGGCCGCCATTGAGGCCGACGCAGGGAATGCCGCAGACCGTGAATTCGACGGTGAGGACATCCCCCTGTTTGCCGTCGGGGAAGTCGCCGGGCGCGTGATGCACGGCGGTTACTTCGCTGTCGGGAAAGGTCTTTGCGTAGAACGTGGCGGCCTCGAGCGCGCCGTTGTCATACCAGACGCAGATCGTGTTCTTGTGAGCCATGGCGGGGCTCCGCAGTGGACGAAGGCGCAGCGATAGCATGGGCGGTGTTAACGCCGGATCGTGCTGCACTGCGGGAGCTGCCGACACCGCGCTACCATGGCCAGACGACACGACAGGGATGATGCGTGAAGATCCTGATTCTGGGTGGATATGGGGTGTTCGGGGGACGTCTGGTCCGCTTGCTGACCGACCTGCCGATGCTGGAACTGCTGATCGGTGGCCGTAACCTGACGGCGGCACAGGCGTTCTGCGCAAGCTATGTGGGGCAATCGACGCTGCGTCCCCTGCAGGTCGACCGGCAACGCCTGGCCACGGCCCTGCAGGCCGAGCGACCGGACCTGGTGGTGGATGCCTCCGGTCCTTTCCAGGACTACGGCGAACACCGCTACGGCGCGATCGAAGCCTGCATCGCCGCCGGCATTGATTATCTTGACTTCGCCGACGCGGCAGACTTCGTATTCGGCGTTTCGCAGTACGACGCGCAGGCCAGGGCGGCTGGCATCTACGCACTGTCCGGCGTCAGCAGTTTCCCGGTATTGACCGCGGCAGTGCTGCGCGAGATGGCCACGCACATGGACATCGTCAGCGTGGAAGGCGGCATCGCGCCATCGCCCTATGCCGGCATCGGCCTGAACGTGATGCGTGCGGTGGTCGGCTATGCCGGTTCGCCGGTGAAGCTGCGCCGCAGCGGTCGCGATGGGCACGGCATCGGCCTGGCCGAGAGTCGCCGCTTCACCGTCGCGGTGCCGGGGCGGCTGCCGCTGCGCAACCTGCATTTCTCGCTGGTGGATGTGCCGGATCTGCAGGTGTTGCCACCCGAACATCCAACGATGACCGACATCTGGATGGGCGCTGGCCCGGTACCGGAGATCCTGCATCGCGTACTCAATCTGCTGGCCAAGGCGCGCCTGCACCTGAAACTGCCATCGCTGGAGCCATGCTCGCGGTTGTTCTATACCGCGTTGAACCTGATGAAGTTCGGCGAGCATCGCGGCGGCATGATCGTGCGCGCCGTGGGCACCCGCGATGGTGCGCGTGTGGAACAGAGCTGGCACCTGCTGGCCGAGGCCGATGACGGCCCGTACATTCCGTCGATGGCGATCGAAGCGGTGATCCGCAAGCAGCTGGCCGGTGATCGGCCGTCACCGGGTGCACGCCCGGCCACGCATGCGCTGGAACTGTCCGACTACGACCGGCTGTTCGACGGGCGCACGATCCATACCGGTTTCCGCCGCGACATGCCCGGTGCCAGCCTGTACCAGCGCCTGCTGGGCAGCGCGTACGCGCAGCTGCCGGCCAGCGTGCAGGCGTTGCATGCACCGTCTGCCGCCAAGCGCTGGAGCGGGACGGCATCGGTCGAACGCGGTGGTGGGTTGTTGTCGCGGTTGCTGGGGAACGTGTTCGGTTTTCCGGCAGCGGGCGAGGCAGTGCCGGTCAGCGTGGAGTTCACCGCAGAGGCGGGGGGGGAGCGCTGGACGCGGACCTTTGCCGGCCGTCGTTTCTCTTCGTTGCAGACGCAGGGGCAGGGGCGCAACGAAGCGCTGCTGGTCGAACGCTTCGGTGCGGTATCGGTAGCGTTGGCACTTCTGGTCGACAACGGGCGGCTGCAACTGGTGCCGCGACGCTGGTCGATCCTGGGCCTGCCGTTGCCGCGCGCGCTGATGCCGGGGGACAACAGCTTCGAGTATGAAGTCGACGGGCGATTCGTGTTCGACGTGGAGATCGGTGCGCCGGTGGTGGGGCGCATCGTGCATTACCGGGGGACGCTGGAGCCGGTCATGCACGATGCGAATTCGGGCCTCATTCCGATTCTGAGAGTGAAATAAGTGTTGTAGATGCTAAACCTAGGAAACGAGGGCATTCAGCTTCTTGACCATTCGCCCGGTAGTCAACTCATCGCTAGAGGCACGCTTCCGCACTGATATGTCGATTCGTAAGCAAGAGCGTGATTATCTGGAATCTGAGTTGTACAGAGGGTTTTCTTGGCTAAGACGCGAATGCTCGGCGGATTATCTGCTCTGGACAGGAGTCCATCCGTAAGTAAACAGGATGTCTGGCGCAGCTGAAATGCAAGGGAGCTCGTCGACAATCTGGCATGCCTCTGTCCTAGTGAACGCTGGGTTTCCGCCCAGTGTTACAGAGATTGAGTCGTCATACGAAAGACCGCAGGTATCACCGTCTATAGGGCAGTGCTCGCGAAAGCCACAGCCTGTTTCTATTAGAAGAACGATACGACCACCAGTTTCCCCGCCTTTCCAATGCACGCCATTGCAGTATGTGGCGGTCTGACCTATCGGTGTTCCATTTGCGTCAAAGTAGATGCGGTTATAGGCCTTGTAACGGGCGGCACTGGCATTAGTACTGACCACGACGAGTGCTAGACCAACCAAGCAGGCTCTTAGAGCTTTCATCGATACATCTCCATATGTAGGAAGTGCGCCATCCGTTGAGCAGGCAGCGAGGCGCATGTGTTCTTTAACATCCTGCGGATGTCTTCAGCCGGAGCCGGGTAGGCGCTCGGTCAAGAGATGTCTGGAAGACTAGTCATCTGGTTGCCTATAGGCCGTTTGCGGCGACTGTGCGATCGGCGGATGGCGTCAGTCTGCGCAAAGATCGGCTGTGCGCGAGAATGTTTTCGGCGTTTCACGTCTAGGTGAAGGCGCGTCTAAGCAGTCTGTGAAACCCGTGGTTTGACCTGCCATCGGATTTGCGGATAGCGCTATGGGAGGGAACGATGCCCCAGCTGACCCATCTTGCCGGGCATGCCGGCGAAGCTAGGAAAGTGCTTTACTTCGCTCTTGGATTCCATAGCGATCCTCTGCTTTTTGTAGGTCAGTTCTCCGCGCTCGACCAGTTCGACCACTGATAACTTGAAGGCCAACGAGAAATCCCGCTGGCTGCACCTGATTGTTGATTTCATTGAATTTTCCTTTTCCAGAGGGAAAAGGTGTCAAGCCGATTCAGGACGGGTCACCGCAGAAAGAAAGGGCGCCACGAAGGCGCCCTTTTCCCTACCGCTATCGAATCGCCCTCAGCGCCAGACCTTGATCTGCTCGCCGTCGGTGCGCTGCATCGGCTGGCCCGGCTTGCAGCTGAAGCTGGCGCCGAACGCCGGCAGGTTCGACAGCGGGCCGTTGGTGCGCCAGCGGCCCGGTGCGCGGATGTCGGCGGTCAGGCGGCGCGCGGCCTCGTTCGGCGACAGCTGCTGCGGCCACAGCGCAGCCCAGGCGCGGAAGAAGCCCTGCTGCTGTGCCGGCTTGGCCTTCGGCTCCTGCGCGGTATACGCAGCCCAGGCCAATTCCAGACCGGCGATGTCGGCCAGGTTCTCTTCCTGGGTCAGCGTGCCGTTGACCTTGGCTCCCTTCACGCCGGGGAACTCGTAGGCGCCGTACTGGGTGGCGACACGGGTGCCGAGCAGCGTCCAGGCGGTCTTGTCGGCCGGGGTCCACCAGCTGCGCAGTTCGCCCTTGGCATCGACCAGCGCACCCTTGGCGTCGATCGCGCGGGTCAGCTCGTGGCCGACCAGGCCGCCGAAGCTGCCGAACTTGTCCGCGGCGTCGGCCTTGGCGTTGAACACCGGGCCCTGCAGGATCGCCGCAGTGACGATCAGCCGGTTCTGCGCCAGGTCATAGGCCAGCGACGGCTGCTGCGGCAGCACGTCCCAGCGGCGGTCGGCGTTGCCCTTGCCGATGCGCTTCATTTCCTCGCGGTGGCGCCAGGTGGACGCGATCAGCATGTTGCCGCCGAACGAGCCACGGCCCATCGGCTGCACGCTGTAGTCCAGGTCGCGCAGCGGGGTGCCGATCTCGATCTTCAGCGCGGCCAGCTTGGCCTGTGCTTCGGTCTTGGCCTCGGCGCTCATCCAGCTGTTGTTCTTGACCGCTTCGATCTGCACTTCACGCACCTTGTCGACGATCCAGGCCGCCTGGCGGCGGTCTTCGGCGGACAGGTAACGGGCTGCGTATTCGCGGCCGACCATCGGGCCAGCGGCCACGTTGATCGCGTCCAGCACGCTTTCCCAGCGCGGCGACGGCAGGGTTTCACCACGCAGCACGCGGCCACGGAACTCGAACTCCGCGTCGCGGTACGCCTTGGACAGGTACGGCGCCATCGAGTCGCCCACGCGCCAGCGCAGGTAGGCCTTCCACTGGTCCGGCTTGAGCTTGGTGACCATGCCGTCGAGCTGCTTGAACAGCGCCGGGTCGGCCAGCGACACCAGGTCATCGTTGACGCCCTGCGCCTTCAGGAACGCGTCCAGCTGCAGGTTGCGGTAGCGGCTGTTGAGGTCCTTGGTGGAGATCGGCGCGTAGTTGTTGAACGGGTTGTTGATGCCCGCCAGCGACTGCGCGTTGCGCGCCAGTTCGGTTTCCAGCGCGATCACCGCCTGCGACTCGGCGTCCAGCTTGGCCGCCGGGGTGCCGGTCAGCGCGAGGATCTGCTTGACGTAGTTGCGGTAGCGGCCCATCAACGCGACGGTGTCGGCATCGGTGCGGGTATAGAAGGCCGGATCAGGCAGGCCCATGCCGCCCTGCATGAAGTAACCGATGTGGCGGTCCAGCGCCTTCAGGTCCACGTCCGGACCGAAGTTGAAGGCCACCGGGATGCCGACCTGGTGCAGCGCGGCGATCGAGGCCGGGACATCCTTGGCCTTCTTGATCGCGTTGATACGGGTCAGCAGCGGTGCGATCGGGTTGGAGCCGTCGGCTTCCACGGCCGCTTCGTCCAGGCCGCTGGCCCAGAAGTCGCCCAGCAGCTTCTGCACGTTGCCCTGCGGCGCCTTCATCGAGGCGTCCAGCAGTTCACGCTGTTGCTGCCGGCTGCGGTCGACCAGCTGGCCCAGTGCGGTGGCGGCGCCGGCCTGCGGCACCGGGTTGGCCTTCAGCCAGCCTGCGTTGGTGGCGTCGTAGAAATCGCTGCACTGCGCACTGACGGCCGGGGCGCGTGCGGCCTTCTTCTTGGCGGCGAACGCATCGTGGGTCGGAACCAGGGTCGCCAGGCTGATGCCCAGGGCGATGGCAAGCGGACGGAAGTTGGGCATGTAGAACGAATCCGTGATGGATTGAGGGCGGGCGAACTATAGCAAGCCGCGCATGGGCACGGGATGCACGCCTCATGGTGCATCCGCCGGGCATGGCCCGGCGCTACCGGGTGGGTGGCATGGGCACGGGATGCACGCCTCATGGCGGCTCCTTTTTGCCATGCGCCGACCAAGGTCGGCCTCTACCAGCGGCTTGGACATAGAGCCACGCCATGCGTGGCTGCGGCCAAGCGCTGAAAAACAAAGGCCCGGGAAATCCCGGGCCTCTGCAGGCAAGCCGTGGCCTCAGCCGTGGCTTACCAGATCACCACCTGCGAGTCGCCGGTGCGCGACATCGGCGTACCCGGCTTGCACTGGAAGGCCGCGGTGAAGGTCGGCAGGTTCGACGGCGCACCGATGGCGCGGAACTGCGCCGGCGCGTGCGGGTCGGTTGCCAGGCGGACCTTGGCGTTCTCCGGGGTGTACTTGGTGCGCCACACGGTGGCCCAGTTGAAGAAGAAGCGCTGATCGCGGGTGAAGCCATCGATCTTCGCGTCTTCCTTGCCGGCCGACGCCTTCTGCAATGCGTCGTAGGCGGTGGCCAGGCCACCCAGGTCGGCGATGTTCTCGCCCAGGGTCAGATGGCCGTTCACGGCCTGGCCGTCGACCTTGTACTGGTCGAACTGCTTGACCAGCTTGCCGGTCAGGCCAGCGAAATTCTTCGAATCGGCTTCGGTCCACCAGTTCTCGAAGTTGCCGGTCGGCCCGAAGCGGCTGCCCTGGTCGTCGTAACCGTGGGTCATTTCGTGGCCGATGACCGCACCGATACCGCCGTAGTTCAGCGCGTCGTCGGCCTTCGGGTCGAAGAACGGCGGCTGCAGGATGGCGGCCGGGAACACGATCTCGTTCTGCAGCGGGTTGTAGTAGGCGTTGACCGTCTGCGGGGTCATGCCCCACTCGGTCTTGTCCACCGGCTTGCCGATCTTGGCCAGGTTGTACTGGTAGTTGAACGCGGTGGCCGCGCGCACGTTGCCCAGGTAGCTGTCACGGTTGGTCTGCAGGCCCGACCAGTCACGCCACTTGTCCGGGTAACCGATCTTCGGAGTGAAGGTTTCCCACTTGGCGATGGCCTTGGCCTTGGTCTCTTCGCTCATCCAGGACAGGCCCTGGATGCGTTCCTTCAGCGAAGCGGCCAGGTTCTTCACCAGCTCTTCCATCTTCGCCTTGGCTTCCGGCGAGAAGGCGACCTTCACGTACAGCTGGCCGAAGGCTTCGCCGGCATCGCTCTCGATGGTGCCCAGCACGCGCTTCCAGCGCGGCTTCTGTTCCTTCTGGCCATTGAGGGTCTTGCCGTAGAACTCGTAGTTTTCCTGCACGAACGCATCAGCCAGGTACGGCGAGGCGCCGTCCACGGTGTGGAAGCGCAGGTAGGCGCGCCACACCGACGGATCGGTATCGCCCAGCGCCTTGCTCACTTCCTGGTGGAAGGCCGGGATGGCCAGCGAGAACTTCTCCGGCGCGGCCACGTTCTGCGACTTGAAGAACTCGGTCCAGCTGAAGTTCGGGGTCAGCGCATCGGCCTCGGCCAGGCTGACCGGGTGGTAGTACAGCGAGACATCACGCGACAGTTCGACGCTGGACTTGGACGCCTTGGCCAGGCGGGTCTCGAACTTGACGACTTCTTCAGCCTGCTTTGCGGCATCGGCAGCGGCCACGCCGGACAGCTCCAGCACCTTGGCGACGTGGGCCTGGTAGGCCTTCAGCTTGTCGGCCTTGGACGCATCGGTGTAGAAGGTCTTGTCCGGCAGGCCCAGGCCGCCCTGGCTGGCGTAGGCCATGTTCACGGCCGAGTTCTTGAAGTCGGCTTCGGCGCCGAAGCCGAACAGCACGTTCTCGCCCTTGGCGGCGCTGGTGCGCAGGTAGTTGGCGATGGCGGCCTTGTCCTGCAGGCCGTCGATCGCGGCCAGGTCGGCCTTCAGCGGCTCGATGCCCTGGGCGTTGACCTTGGCTTCGTCCATGCCGGTGGCCCACAGGTCGCCGACGATCTTCTCGATGCCGGCCGGGTTCTTCACCTGTGCGACCTGCTCGGCCAGCTGGTGCTGCACGGCCACCGAACGCTCGTCGAGGATGGTGAAGGCGCCCCAGCTGGTGCGGTCGCCCGGAATCTCGTTGGCAGCCAGCCACTTGCCGTTGACGTAGTCGCCGAAGGCGGTGCAGGCGTCGAGGTTGCTGTCCAGATCGCTGGCCTGGAACGCGTTGTAGGCCGGCAGCTTGCTCTCGTCGAGCTTATAGGTGGTGGCGGCGTCGGCCGCGGCCGGCGTGGAGGCGGTGGCATCCTTTGCCGGGGTTTCGTTCTTGCCGCAGCCGACCAGCGCGGCCGAAACGGCCAGGGTCAGCAGCACGATCTTGGGAGTACGGGTCACTTGAATGGCCTCCAGGCCGAGTGAGTCAGGGAAGGGCCGGGGGAACGGCCGTGGGCCGAACGATACGCCGCCGGCCCACACTGCAAGGGTGTCGAAGGTCATGCCGTGGCGCAAGGGGGCCTTGCCGGCACCGGAAAAGACAGACCCGGCAAAAGCCGGGTCTGTCGGGGTACTGCTGTTCTGATGGATCAGAACTTGTACGAGGCGCCCATATAGAAGTAGCGACCGATGTTGTCGTACATGGCCGAGCCGACATCGGAGCCGAAGTAGTTCACCGGGGGATCCTTGTCGAAGGCGTTGTCGATGCCCAGATAGACGTCGATCTTGTCGCCCGGGAAGCGGTAGCCGAACTGGAAGTTGTTGTAGACGTAGGAACCGTTGCGGATCGGACTCTGCGAACCTGGGTTGCTGTTGTAGCTGTCCGGGGTCACCCGCAGGTTTCCGTCAACGTAGGTCATATCCCACGAAGCGCGCCACTGGCCCAGCGAGTACTTGGTCTGCAACTGGGCACGCCAGCGCGGATCGGTCACGTAGGTGACGTACTCGGTGTATTCATCCGGGAAGTCCTGGAAGGCCCATTCGCGGGACTGCAGCAGACGGGTGCCGACGAAACGCACCACGGTATCGCCACCAGCCAGTTTGAAGCGGTAGTCCATTTCCAGGTCGACACCGATGCGGCGCGAGCGGGCCAGGTTCTCGTTCAGCGCGGTCCAGCGAGTGATCGAGTACTCGGGGAAGGCCCGGCCCTGGGCGTCGGTGAAGCCACCGACCGGCGCGCGGACGATCTGGCCACAGAACGCATTGCCCACGCCCCCCGGCGAATCAACGCAGCGGGTGGCATTGGTCTGCGCGTTCACCGCACCGATGGCGTCCTTCAGGTTGATGTTCCAGTAGTCGATCGACATGCCGAAACCTTCCAGGAACTCAGGCTGCCACACCAGGCCGTAGGTGAAGCTGCGAGCACGCTCGGGCTTCAGGTCCGGGTTGCCGCCGCTCACGCCGGGGCGGCTGGCGGTGTAGGTGTCAACCCAGCCCACTGGAATGCCCAGCGCCGAGCAGTTGGCCTGGCGCAGCGCCGGATCCTTGGCGGTGGACGGACGGTTGCTGTTGGTCACCAGGTAGTTGCAGGGATCGGCGACGGTGGCGAAGTTCTCGCTCTGCGGGTTGTACAGCTCACCGATGCTCGGTGCGCGCACTGCCTGCGACAGGGTGCCGCGGGCGCGCAGGGTCGGAATGATGGTCCAGTCCAGGCCCACCTTCCAGGTGGTGGTCTTGCCGATGCTGCTGTAGTCCGACCAGCGGCCGGCAGCATCCATGGTCAGGTTGTAAATGCCCGGGATGTCGGCCAGCAGCGGTACGGTGGTCTCCACGAACGCTTCGCGCACGTCGTACTTGCCGGCACGGTTTGGAATGGCGTTCAGGAAGGTCAGGCCCTGTGCGGCCAGCGGATCGGTGATTTCGCGGCTCTTCTCGCGGCGGTACTCCACGCCACCGGCCACGCCCACGTCACCGGCCGGCAGGCTGAACAGTGATCCGTTGGCGACCGAGGCGCTGAACACGCTCTGCTGGATGCGGGAGAAGTTGTACGACTCAACGTTCATCCAGTCGCGAGCGGCCTGGGTGACCTGGCCATTGCCCAGCACGCTGAACGGCACACATCCGTCGCGGCCGAAGGCCGAATAGACGCGGCCGGTGTGCGGATTGATGGCGTTGGGGTTCAGCGTGGTGCGGCAGGTGACCTGGCCGGTGGCGGGGTCGATCACTGCATCCAGGCCAGCCTGCCAGCGCTCGTTGATGCGGTTGTTGAGGTTCCAGCGCTTGACTTCGCTCTGGCCCCAGTTGCCGTATACGTCGTAGGTCCAGTTGTCGGTCAGGTTGCCTTCCAGGCCGAGCACGAAGCGCTGGGTGTTGCGCTCGACGTGTTCACCACGCTGGCCGGCATCGACGTTGAAGCGGTTCAGCGTGATCGTCGAGGCGCCGTTGGCAAGCATCAGCGCACGAAGTTCCGGCGTCACAAAAGCGTTGTCGCGCTGGATGCGAAGGGTGGTATCGAACGACGGCTGGGCCAGGAAGTCCGATTCGGTTTCGGTGTACTTGCCTTCGAAGTAGATGCGGTGGTTGTCGGTCAGGTCGAAGTTGATGATCGTGTTGACGCTCTTGCGATCAAACTCCGGCTGCAGATCGGCCACGGCATTGAGGTCGGCGAAGTCGCAGTTGGTGCAGCTGCTGTTGCTGACGACAATGCCGTCGTAGCGCTGCTTGCGGAAGGTGCCGTCCGGGTTGAACTGGTAGCGGTTGCCCCACGTGGCCGGGTTGGTCGCGCTGAAGGTGCCCAGGGTGAACGTGCCGCCATAGGAGATCGAGTGGTTGCCACCCGGGCCGCTCAGCACGGTCTGCGGGTTGCTTTCGCTCGGCGGCTTGGACGAGTCATAGTTCGGGTTCGGCACCGACACCAGGTACTGGCGACCGATGGAACGGTCGGTACGCACGAATCGGTCCTGCTTGCTGTACTCCAAGGCGACGGCAGCGTTGCCGCGGCCACCGGCGAAGTCGGTACCGGCCGACATGCTGACGAACGAACGGTTGAAGCCGCCTTCATCGGCCATGCCGGTCTGGCCGCGGATTTCCGCGCCATCGAAGGACTTCTTCATGATGAAGTTGACCACGCCGGCTACGGCGTCGGCACCGTACACGGCCGATGCGCCACCGGTGATCACTTCGACGCGCTCGATCCATTCCACCGGAATGGTGTTCACGTCGACCGAGGTCGAGCCGGAGGTCGCGCCGACGTGGCGGCGGCCGTTGACCAGCACCAGGGTACGCGAGGTGCCCATGCCGCGCAGGTCCATCAGTCCTACGCCGGCGGTGCCGATGAAGCGAGTCGAGTTGCCCAGGGTATAGGTCGGGGTCAGCGCCGGCAGGCGGGTCATCAGGTCGCCGATGTTGTTCGCGCCGGTGGCGCGGATTTCTTCGGCGGTGATGGCAGTGACCGGGGAGGGGGTCACGAAGCCGGTGCGCGCGATGCGCGAGCCGGTCACGCTGACGCGGTCCAGGTCGATCGGGTTGTTGCCGGAGCTGGCTTCCTGGGCCAGGGCCGGGGCTGCGGCAGCCATCATCAGGCCGGCGAGCAGGGCGTTGGTCAACGGGTGGCGACCGGGCGTGCGGTGGTGCGTCATGTGGTGAATCCCCCTAGTGGATGAAGATGGGCCGCATCCCTACGGCTGTTACGGTCATGTTCATGATTTGTCCTGACCTTGATCGAACCTAACACGCTCTTAACGGGAAATGCATGGTTTCGTCACGCTTTGTCACCAGGAATGTCAATCGCTCACATGAAATTGCAACAAATACAGATGCTTAGTCTCATTTGTGATGTGCGGAATCTGCCGGTGCCAGCCATATATGAATGGGTCGTTAAGTCGCACTTTGCGCAAAAAGGTGTCTCGCCAAGACTTCGCTTGCCTCCTGCGTGGCGACGGGTACTGGAGGATGGTGAGCGCATTCAGGAGCTGTTTGTGTGCCGCAGGGCGTGGTGTCAGCGCTGGCGGTGATCGGCGGTCGCGGTGTGCCGCCCGCTTGCCGCAGGCAAAAGAAAAGGGCGGCCGGAGCCGCCCTTTTCATGTGCTGCAATGCTGCGATCAGAACTTGTAGGACACGCGCGCGAAGAACGTGCGGCCGTACCAGTCGTACTGGGATGCGTACAACGGCGTGTTGCCATAACGGGTGCCGGCGGTGTTGGAGATCAGGTCCGGCTCCTTGTCGAACAGGTTGCGCACGCCGACCATGATGTTCCAGTCATCCATGTCGTAGCCGACAGAGACACTGTGGCGGAACTGCCAGCCGGCCTTGATGTCGCGGGTCGCGTTCTGGTAGCCGGAATAGGTGAAGTTCCGGTCCAGGTCCTTGTTCTGGGTGCTGCTGACGTACGTGCCCTGCCAGTTGAACGTCCAGTCACCCCGTTCCAGGCTGACGCTGGCCAGGCCGACGGTCTTCGGCCGGCCGATGTAGCCGACCTGGTCGGAGGTGGTGATACCACTGTCAGAAGCCGAGTCGAACAGCTGGTTGGTGTCTTCGATGGTGTACGTGACCTGTGCTTCGGCCGACAGCTTGCCGAAGGAGAAGTCATTGTCGTAGTTGATCTGCAGATCGTAGCCGCGGGTGCGCTCGCGGTTGATGTTGATGTACTGGTTGTAGATCGTGGTGATCTGGTTCGGCGAGGCCGCGTCAGTCGGGCTGTTGCGGACCAGATTGTCGCAGAACGCGTTCGGATAGACCGCCGAGCCATAGCAGCCGAACACGATGTCGTACTCGTCGAGCTGGGTGATTTCACCACGCACGTCGTAGTCGAAGTAATCCAGCGCGACATTCAGGTTGGCGAACGTCGGAGTCCACACCAGGCCCAGGGTCTTGGCCTTGGAGGTTTCCGGCTTCAGCTGACCGGCACCACCGCCTGAGTAAATCGTTGCGCTGCCGCCGCCGCCAGCGTAGTCGGACGGAATGCCGGCAGCACCGCAGTTGGCGCGCAGGAAGTCACTGTTGCTGTCGCCCCACAGGATGCACGGGTCGATCTGGTTCTGGGCCAGGAAACCAGTCTGGTTGCCCAGATAGAGCTCGTACAGGCCGGGTGCACGGTAGGACGTACCCATGGTGCCGCGGACGCGCAGAGAGGGAATGACCTGCCAGTTGACGCCGGTCTTCCAGACCTTGTCCGAGCCGGAGACCGAGTCGTATTTGAACACGCGGCCGGACAGGTTGACCGACAACGATTCAATGCCCGGGATGCCCTTCAGCAGCGGCACGTCGACTTCGGCGAACGCTTCCTTGACCTTGTCGGTGCCCTTGGTGATGTCGGCGGTGCTGGAGCCCCAGATGTTGCCCGAGCGCGAGAACTCGGAGGGGGTGTCGTCGATCTTGTACTTGCGGAACTCCACACCGACGGCCGAAGCCACGTCACCGGCCGGCAGGGTGAACAGGTTGCCGCTGAAGATGGCGTTGGCGCTGGTCTGCTGATACACGGTGTTGCCGGTGTGTCGCTGGCCGATCGCGCTGACCAATTCCGACATGCGGGTTCCGTTGAGGAAACCCGGGTCGAAGTAATTCACCGGCATGTCGTCGTCGGTGTAGCTCAGATCGCCTGCACGGCTGGTATCGATCGCCAGGTCGGTGTAGTCACCGCTGGAGCGGCTGTAGCTGGCGTTGACTTCCCAGGCCCAGCTGTCGGTCCACTTGAACCGGCCGTCCAGCTTGGTTGTGCCGTAGAAGTAGTCAACCGTGATTTTCTGGTCGCTGGGGAACGGCATGATGACCTGGTAGTAGTCATCGGCCGCTTCGCTGTATACCACCGGGAAGAACTGGCGCCAGGAGTGCGCCTTGGTCTCGCGACGGTTGTACAGGAACTGGGTCTTCCAGTTGACGCTGTCGAAGCTGAAGTCGGTGGCGGCGTACAGGGTTGCGCGTTCACGCTGGTTGATCACTTCCTGGTCGTGATAGAACGGGAAGTTGAGCACGTCCTGGTAATAGGCCGTGCCGCCGTTGGCATAGGAGGGGGTCGGACGCGGACGCGGACGGTAGCCCGGGAAGGGGCCTACCGTACTTCCGTCCGGCGACGGTACATAGCGGATCGCCGAGTTGTAGTAGTTGATGATGGTGTTGGCGTACAGGTTGCCGGTGCTGCAACCGCCCAGTTCGGTGCCGGCCAGGATCGAACGATCCTCACGGTCGATCCGCTGGCCATCGGTGCCCCATACGAGATCCTGGCCGCACTTGAAGAAGTCACGGTCGCCGACGGTCAGGGCGTTCAGACGGTCCCACTGTGCTGCAGCAACGATACTGCCCTTGTCGAAGTTCCAGCCGTTGGCGATGGAGGCAGAGAACTGCTCGCCGCCGCCGTGCTGCGGAACACTCATCGTGTAGGACATCTCCGGGCGGTCGATGCTCTTCTTGGTGATCAGGTTGACCACGCCGGCGAGCGCATCGGAACCGTAGATGGAAGACGAGCCGTCCTTGACGATTTCCAGACGCTGCAGGATGACCTGCGGAATGACGTTCAGGTCGAACGCGCCGACCTGGCCACGGGTGCCGGCCGGGCCCGGGCGCTGGCCGTCGAGCAGGACCAGGGTGCGGTTGGCGCCCAGGCCGCGCAGCGAGACCGTCTGCACGCCGGTGCCGCCTTCGACGACGAAACCGCCGAACTGGTTGTTCATCTGGGTCGAGCCAGCGGCGATTGCCGAGGTCTGCAGGAAATCAGCGGTATCGAATTGACCTGCGGCAATGCCCTTCTCGATCGAGATGACCTGCACCGGCGACGTGGTCTCGTACTCCGGACGCTTGATGAGCGATCCGGTGACGACCACCGTGTCAAGGTCGGTTGCGCGCTTGCCTGTGTTTGTAGGGCTTGACGAAGCGGCTTCCTGCTGGGTGGTTTCCTGGGCAAGAGCCGGAGCGACTTGCAGACATGCCAGGACCGCGAGTGTCAGCGGAATGCGGCTTGGCTTGGAGCGGCGGATAACGTTGCGCATTTCGGTTATATCCCTATTTGTTACGCTTCGGTTAACGGAGTGTATGGTTGCCGTAAAGTAAATGCAAGATGAATGAAGGCTCGCTGTAATGTGTTGATGTTCAAGCAAAATTCATCTTGCGGATACTGAGGCGCCCCCGCTGGCAAGGCCCAGGCGGGGGCGCTTTTTCGGGCCATCCGAATCGATCAGAGGCCGCCGGGGCCGCAGTCCTTCTTAAGGAAGCCTTCGATCAGGCCCAGTGTTTCCCGCTGCTGGCGCGGGTACCACGGCATGCTGTGCTGCTGGTCGGCGATGAGGTGGTACTGGGCAGGCACCTTGTCCTTCACCGCGTCGTAGAAACCCTGGGCGTGGAAGGAAGGTGTGCGCACATCGCGGTCACCCACGAACAGCATCACCGGAATGTTCGCGCTGGCGGTGTTGCGCATGGGGTCCATGCCCTTGACGGTCTGTCCTTGCAGGATGCGCTGCAGGCGGTTGTCACTCCAGGTCGTGCCCAACCGTCCCAGGTCGGTGACCGGAGCGCCGGCAATCGCGCACTGATACGGGCTGCTTGGGCGAACGGTGGCTGCGGCAGCAGCGAAGCCGCCATAGGAGTAGCCGAAGATCGCGATGCGGTCCTTCGCAGCGAAGCCCTGCGACACCAGCCACGCTGCACCGTCATCATTGTCGTCGGACATCCTCTGGCCCCATTCGCGGTCGCCGGCAATCCACAGGTCCCGGCCCAGACCAGAGGAGCCACGGTACTGCGGGCGAAGCACGGCATATCCGCGAGACGTCAGCAGCGCGACCCAGCCGGATGCATCCCATTGCACGTAGTCACGCGCCCAGGGGCCGCCGTGTGGATGGACAATGGCCGGCGCAGCGGCATCGCCTTCCTTCCAGCCCGCAGGGAGATCCAGGATGGCAGGAATGACCCGTCCGTCGCGTGCCTTGTAGTTCACCCAGCGTTGTTCGCCCACCGTGCCCTTGCTGATCCACGGACGCTCGCTGCCCAGGCTCACCACCTTTTTCCGATCCAGCAGCAGGAAATGGGATGGCGGTGCATCCGGACCGGTAGCGCGGAACAGGATCCTCGAGAAATCATCGTTGTAGCGGCTGATCTCGATCTGCCTTCCCGGTGCAGCTTGCTTCAGCGTGTCCTGGATCGATTTCAGCGTCGGGTCGACGTAGACCGTCTGTTGCGAAGGGCCATCGATGGTGAATCCGACCACTTGATTGAAGGTGCTCGGCTGGGTGCTGAAGACAAGGCTTGCGATGGAGAAGTTCGGATTGGCCAGCACCGGTTCGGGATCGAACTTCTGCGCCTTGGCGTCGTACAGATGTGCCTGCACCTTGTCCGAGAACAGGTCGGTCAGGACGTAGTACTTGCCTGTGGCATCGTCCACACCAGCCAACTCGACCGTATGCCGGTTGGACAGGCGTGTCAGCAGCGGCTTCTGCAGTACGAACTGCCCGGAGCTCGGATCAAGGATCTGAATCTGCTGGTCGTAATCGCCACTGACCGGTTCGATCTGGCTCTTGGCGAGCACCTTGCCGCTGCGCGGGTCGAACAACGCAGGCTGGGCGCGGGTGCCGCCGCGGAACAGCAGTTCGGTTTCCTTGGTCTTGAGGTTGTACAGGTAGTAATTGGCGGTCAGCGTTATCTCGCTGAGCTGGCGGATGATGACCCGGTCCGGATCCAGCGGCAGCATGTTGACCAGCGATGCGCTGCCGCCCAGCTCCAGGCAGCGCTGGGTCTGTTCGCTCACGCCCAGCTTGCGCGTGTTGTCGGCGAATGCTTCGTTGAAGGTCTTCTGGCTCTGGTCGGTCAGGTAGGTCTTGACCACGAATGTCTTGGTCGCACCCGATACGCTGCCTTCGCCGCACCCCCCAAGCTGCCCGGTCCACTCCTGGCGGCCGACCGCCAGGATCTGGTCGGACTTGAGAGCGCCCACGGCAATGAACTTCATCCGGTCGCCCGAGGGCGTAACCACCTTCGGGGCGCCTCCCATTGCGTCGGTATCCCAGCTGGCCAGCGCAGTTTCTTCCGGGTTGCCCGGAGAGGGGATCAACGCGACCAGATGCTTGCCGTCCGGACTCATCGAGACCGACTGCAACGCTGGCATGCGTGCCAGGTCTTCGATCGGGATGGGAGCGGCGTGTGCCATGGCGCTGGCCAGGGCCATGGAGAGGGCACCGCACAGGGTGCGAGCGGAAATCACGTGCATGTCTTGTCCTTTTGCTGCGCGTTGATCGGCTGAAGCTGACTGGATTGTGAACAAGGTCGAAAGGTAGCAGATCGATGAGCTTCCTTGGCAGTGCCACCGCCTCTCCCCCTCCCTTGCCGCACCGGTGCTACCCAAAGCAGAAGACCCCGCCAGGGCGGGGTCTTCTGTGGTATCGGACGCGCAGACGGATCAGTTGTTGCCGAACTCGTACTTGGCCTGCACGTAGATGGCACGGCCATAAGCGTTGTACAGGTAGTTGTTGTACGGCTGGCCGCTGGTGCCGGAGAAGCTGTAGCGCTGGTTGTCAGGCATCTTGTTGAACACGTTGTTGACCATCAGCGACAGGGTCAGGTTGTCCATCGCCCGATAGTTCACGCTCAGGTTGTAGGTGGTGTACGAACCCCACTTGCCGGCCTTGTAGCCGGAGCTGTGGACGTAGTCGTAGCCATTGCCCAGGTAGGCCATGTAGTTCGGCGTCTTGCCGATGTAGTTGGCATACAGGGTGGTGGTCCACTTGTCCTTGGCCCAGCCGATCGAGCCGTCGGCGCGCACCTTGGCGTACGAGTCGTACACCCACATCGCATACGGGTCGCGCAGCAGGTCCAGGTACTCATCGCCCGGCTGCGGTTGCAGCTCGCGCTTGAGCATGTCGGTGTAGTTGCCGGAGAACTGCAGCGAACCGAAGCGGCCGATGTCCTGTACGTACTTGAAGCTGGCCGTCAGCGCCTGCAGGTTCTGGCTGGCCACGTTCATCTTCGGCGTATAGATCTCATCGAGCACACCGGAGGCATCGCGGGTAATCCAGTCGCTCACGTTCTGGCAGCTGGCCGAGGTGTTGTTGGTCTGGCCGTTGCGGCAGTAGTACTCGGCCAGCAGCAACTGGTCGGAGCTGAGGGTGTTGACCTCGTTCTTGATCTTCCAGTTGTAGTAGTCCACCGACAGCGAGAGATTGTTGATGGGCGCCCATACGATGCCGGCGTTCCAGACATCGGCGGTGATCGGCTCCAGGTCCGGGTTGCCGGATTGGGTGCCGAATACCGAGACGCTGTCATACGGACAGCCGGTGGTGTCGGCCGGGTCGTAGCCCAGCTGGCCGCAGCGGTAGTAGTCGGTGGAGCCGTTGGCATAGTAGCCGCTGACACCCTGGAAGGCATCGGACAGGGTGGGCGCGCGGAATGCGGTACCGTACTTGCCACGGAACAGCAGGCTGTCGACCGGACGGAATTCCAGGCCGACGCTGTAGGTCGCCTTGTCGATGGTGTTGCCACCGATCTTGAAGGCGTCGTAGCGGCCGGAGCCGGTCACCGTCAGTGATTCCAGCAACGGCATGCGCAGTTCGCTGGTCACCGCGTAGCTGCTGCGATGGCCGGCGCCGGAAACCGCGGTGGTGCCCCATACGCTGCCATCCACCAGGCGGGTATCGGGCGTGTAATCCCAGCCTTCGCTGCCGCCTTCAACCACCACTGCGAAGCCGGCGTCGCCGCCGGGCAGCTTGAACAGCGAACCATTGGTGACCTGCGCACGCAGCAGGTTCTGCCAGGTGCGGCTCTGGCTGTAGGTGTAGCCGGTAAAGCTCTGGAAATCACCGCTCGGCAGTGGCGAGTAGAACGCCTCCCAGTCCGGGCTGTAGATGTTGTACCCGGTGCTGGTGGTGCCCAACACCGGCCCCAGCACACGTTGCTCGAAGTAATCGTTGATTGGATCGTTCCAGCGCACGAAGTTGCGCTCGGTCAACTTGTACTCGCCGCGGGTGAAGCTGGCACTGTAGTCCCAGCTGCCGGCCGTGCCGCGGCCGCCGAGCGTGACCTGGTAAGCCTTGTTGCGATCGGTGTTCAGGATGTCGCGATAGCCGCCGGCGCCGATGTCCTCCGGCGCGAACACGCGCTGCAGGTTCATGTACTGGCCGCTGTCCTGATCGTAGAAGCGGCCCCAGCCGGAGGAGGTGCCCCACCAGGTGTAGTTCGAGCCGGTGGCGTACTTCACTTCTTCCAGGCTGTAGAGCGCGTCGCCGAACAACTGGAAGTTGTCGTTCACATCGAAGGTCATCGAGCTGTAGATCTGCCCGCTTTCCTTGCCGTTCTTGATGGTCTTGTAGCCGGTGCCATAGACCGAGCCGCAGGCCTGGCCGGTCGGTCGGGTGCCGAGCACGGTGGTGCCATCGAACTGGCCCGCCACGTTGGCGCACAGGTTCGGGTCCATCATCGCGTAGCGGTTGCTGTTGGCCGGCAGCAGCACCAGGAAGTCGTTGGAGACGTACTGGGGGCTGTAGCCATCGGGATTGTTGACCTTGGTCAGGTCGCGCTGGTAGCCCCAGATCGGGCTGGTCTTTTCGTACTGAACGTTGACCAGCGCATGGAATCGATCATCGACACCATTGAAACCGCGCGCCGCACTGACGCGCAGGCTGTTGCCGCCGCCTTCGGAGTAGGCACCGCCACGGACGTTGAGTACGCCGCCATCCATGCGTTCCTTGAGGATGATGTTGACCACGCCGGCGATCGCGTCCGAGCCGTACAGCGAGGACTGGCCACCGGGCAGGATCTCGATGCGCTCGACGATGTCGATCGGAATGCCGCTGATGTTGTTGAAACTGTCGCTGCCGTTGTACAGCGCCGGATACGAGAGCATCGGGCGGCCGTTGATCAGGTACTTGGTGTAGCCGGGGCTGAGCCCGAACATGCCGGCGGCCTCGGCACCCTGGGTGAACGAAGCGGAGGTCTGCCCGCCCTGCAGGCCGCCGGTCGACAGCGAGGACTGCTGCAGGACGTCGGCGACGCTGGTGAAGCCGCGGGTCTGGATGTCCTCGGCGGTGACGGTCAGGACCGGCGTGTGGTTCTCGATCTGCGTCTGCGGGATCAGGGAACCGGTGACGGTGACCCGGTCAAGCTGGGTCGGGCCAGTGTCCTGCGCGTGGGCTGCGCCGGAGGCGAGCAGGGTGCCGATGAGGGCAAGGGTCAGGGGGTGACGCGAAGGCGTGGAGCGATGGCGAGACATGATGGATCCCCGTAATGAGCGATGTCGTCTGGCTGATGTCCTCCCTGACATCTTCATGAGGTGTTCAGTTGCAATCCATTCAGCCTGACCGTAACACGACGTTCACGTTGTCAAAACGGTGCCGTCACACGAATGTGTTGCTCATCGCAGGAAAAGTCCTTTGAAATCAGTGCATAAACACGATTGTCTGGGAATGTTTCAAAATGTTGCGTTGCAGAACAGAATTGATCGAAGCCAATGTTTCGTATGTAGATCAAAGGCTTGCTGGCTTTGCGGTTGCTTATTCTGATGGTTTAATTTATGAGACGATTTTTGATGTTTTGTCTCAATTGAGGGGAATGAAAAAGGCCCCGCCGAAGCGGGGCCTTTCCGGGCAGAGCGGGTGCGGCGCTTACTTCGCGCCGAACTCGTACTTGGCCTGCACGTACACGGCACGGCCGTAAGGGTTGTAGATGCTGCTGTTATACGGTGCGCCGATGTTGCCGGCGTAGCTGTGGGCCTGGCCGTCGGGCATCTTGTTGAACACGTTGTTGACCATCATCGACAGCGTCAGGTTGTCCATCGCTTGGTAATTCACGCTCAGGTTGTAGGTGGTGTACGAGCCCCACTTGCCGGCCTCGTAACCAGACGGATGCACGTAGTCGTAGCCCTTGCCCAGGTACGCCATGCGGTTGGGCGTCTTGCCGATGTAGTTGAAGTACACGGTGGTGGTCCACTTGTCCTTCGCCCAGCCCACCGCACCGTCGGCACGCACCTTGGCGTACTGGTCGTAGTTCCACATCGCGTACGGGTCGCGCAGCAGGTCCAGGTACTCGTCGCCCGGCTGCGGCTGCAGTTCGCGCTTGATCATGTTGGTGTAGTTGCTGGAGAACTGCAGCGCACCGAAGCGGCCGATGTCCTGCACGTACTTGAAGCTGGCCGTGACCGCCTGCAGGTTCTGGCTGGCGATGTTCATCTTCGGCGTGTAGATCTGGTCGAGCTTGCCGGCGCCATCACGGGTGATCCAGTCGCTCACGTTCTGGCAGCTGGCCGAGGTGTTGTTGGTCTGGCCGTTGCGGCAGTAATACTCGGCCAGCAGCAACTGGTCGGAACTGAGGGTGTTGACCTCGTTCTTGATCTTCCAGTTGTAGTAGTCCACCGACACCGACAGATTGTTGATGGGCGCCCACACGATACCGGCGTTCCAGACGTCGGCGGTGATCGCTTCCAGCTCGGGGTTGCCCGACTGCTCACCGAACACCGATTCGTTGGCATACGGGCAGCCGACCGTGTCGCTGGGGTTGAAGCCGAGCTGGCCACAGCGGTAGTAGTCCACCGAACCGTTGGCGTAGTAGCCGCTGCGGCCCTGGAACGCGTCGGACAGGCTGGGCGCGCGGAAGGCGGTGCCGTACTTGCCGCGGAACAGCAGGCTTTCAATGGGGCGGAATTCCACGCCGATGCTGTAGGTCGATTTGTCGACGGTCTTGTCGGCGATCTTGAACGCGTCGTAGCGGCCCGAGGCGGTCACGGTCAACGACTCCAGCAGCGGCATGCGCAGTTCGCTGGTCAGCGCGTAATTGCTGCGATGGCCGGCACCGGCTACCGAGGTGGTGCCCCACACGCTACCGTCCAGCAGGCGCTGGTCGGGGGTATAGGACCAGCCTTCGCTGCCGGCTTCTGCCACCACGGCCAGGCCGGCATCGCCACCGGGCAGCTTGAACAGCGAACCGTTGGTGATCTGCGCGCGGCCCAGGTTCTGCCAGGTGCGGCTCTTGTTGTAGGTGAAGCCGGTGAAGGTCTGGAAATCACCGGCCGGCAGCGGCGAATAGAATGCGCCCCAGTTCGGGTTGTAGATGTTGTAGCCGTCGTCGGTGACGCCCAGCACCGGGCCCAGCACGCGGTCTTCGAAGTAGCTGTCGATCTCGTTGGCCCAGCGCGCGAAGCTGCGCTCGGTCAGCTTGTATTCGCCACGGCTGAAGCTGGCGCTGTAATCCCAGTTGCCGACGTTGCCACGACCGCCCAGTGTGACCTGGTAGGCCTTGTTGCGATCGGTGCTCATGATGTCGCGGTAACCGGCGGGGCTGATGTCCTCCGGCGCGAACGCGCGCTGCAGGTTCATGTATTCGCCACTGGCCTGGTCGACGAATGCACCGAAACCGACATCGCTGCCCCAGAATGCGTAGCCCGAACCGGCGTTGTACTGCACTTCTTCCAGGCTGTAGAGCGCGTCTGCGAACAGCTGGAAGTTGTCGTTGACATCAAAGGACATCGACGAATAGATCTGGCTGCTCTCCTTGCCGTTCTTCAGCGTCTTGTAGCCGGCGCTGAAGGGCGAACCACAGGATTCACCGACCGCACGCGTGCCGAGCACGGTGGTGCCGCCAAACTGGCCGGCCACGTTGGCGCAACGGCTCGGATCCATCATCACGTAGGCGTTCTGCTGGTCCGGCAGGTAGACCAGGAAGTCGTTGGGGGGGACCTGCGGGGTATAGCCCTTGGTGTTGTTCTGCTTGGTCAGGTCGCGCTGGTAACCCCAGATCGGGCTGCTCTTCTCGTACTGCACGTTGACCAGTGCGTGGAAGCGGTCATCAAAGGCGTTGAAGCCATGCGCGCCGCTGACGCGGAAATCGTTGCCGCCACCCTCGGTGTAGGCGCCGCCGCGCACGTTCAGCACGCCGCCGTCCATGCGGTCCTTGAGGATGATGTTGACCACGCCGGCGATTGCATCCGAGCCGTACAGCGACGACTGGCCGCCGGGCAGGATCTCGATGCGCTCGACGATGTCGATCGGGATGCCGCTGAGGTTGTTGAAGGTATCGCTGCCGTTGTAGAGGGCGGGGTAGGACAGCATCGGCCGTCCGTTGATCAGGTACTTGGTGTAGCTCGGGCTGAGGCCGAACATGCCCGAGGCTTCGGCGCCCTGGGTGAACGAAGCGGAGGTCTGGCCGCCCTGCAGGCCGCCGGTGGTCAACGAGTTCTGCTGCAGCACCTCGGCAACGCTGGTGAAGCCACGGGTCTGGATGTCCTCGGCGGTGACGGTCAGGACCGGCGTGTGGTTCTCGATCTGCGTCTGCGGGATCAGCGAGCCGGTGACGGTCACGCGTCCAAGATCGGTGGGAGTGTTGTCCTGGGCGAGCGCGATCGCGCTGCTGCTGGCCAGGATCAGGCCGCTGAGGACGGCGCGGGTGAGCGGGTGACGCGGGAAGCCATTGCGAGACATGCGGTACTCCGTGTGGTCGTGAGAAACGCGTTTTCCCTTTCCTGGGAACTCATGGATGGTTCAGCAGCCCGTGGACACAGAAAGGCGGCGTTTTTCGAACGTAACACACGCTTAACTTGTTTTTCGCGGGCTTGTCGCGCTCTCGCAATGGTTCGTTGGTAGTTAATAAAAATTTCTTTAAAAACAATGCATTACAATATCGGTACGAATTTGCCGAGTTTGGCTTAATGAATATCTAGTAAATGTTCGGATATTTAACAATCGAGATGCTCCTGCGGTGATCGCCGCACATGCCTCGCCAAAAAAAAGTTCTTCTCCCCTCGGATGGGAGAAGAACCAAAAAAAAGGCCCCGCCGAAGCGGGGCCTGGTCCGGAATCAAACCCGGAAAACGACGGGATTACTTGCCGAAGTCGTACTTGATCTGAGCCGAGATCTGGCGGCCGTAGACGCTGTAGAAGCCGTCATTGAACGGCGCTGCCTCGTTGCCCGGGTAGTTGTAGCGCTGGCCTTCCGGCAGCTTGTTGAACACGTTGTTGACCATCAGCGACAGGGTCAGATCATCCTGCGCCTGGTAGTTCAGGCTCATGTTGTAGGTGGTGTACGAACCCCACTTGCCGGCCTTGGCGCCGGAGGAGTGGACGTAGTCATAGCTGCGGCCGGTGTAGGCCAAGTAGTTCGGGGTGCTGCCGACGTAGTTGGCATACACGGTGGTGGTGAACTTGCCGATGTTCCAGCCGACCGACAGGTCGCCACGGACCTTGGCGAAGTTGTCGTAGTACCACATGTTGTACGGATCGCTCAGCAGATCCAGCTTCTGTGCTCCCGGCAGCGGGGTCACTTCACGCTTCAGCATGTTGGTGTAGTTGCCCGAGAACTGCAGCGAACCGAAGCGGCCCATGTCCTGCAGGTACTTGGCGCTGACCGTCACCGCTTCCAGGTTCTGGCTGGCAACGTTGAGCTTGGGCGTGTACACGCGGGTCAGGTTGCCGCCGGCATCGCGGCTCACCCAGTCGGTTACGTTCTGGCAGCTGGCCGAGGTGTTGTTCGGCAGACCGTTGTGGCACTGGTACTCGGCCAGCAGCAACTGGTCGGTGCTGAGGGTCTTGACCTCGTTCTTGATCTTCCAGTTGTAGTAGTCGGCCGACAGCGAGAAATTGCTGACCGGAGCCCACACCACGCCTGCGCTCCACACGTCGGCGGTGATGGGCTTCAGTTCCGGGTTGCCGGACTTTTCGCTGTACACCGAGGTGGTCTTGTAGAACGAGCAGGCTTCGTCGCGCAGGGCATAGCCCAGCTGGCTGCAACGGTAGTAGTCGTTCTGGCCCGAAGCGTAGGAACCGCTCATGCCCTGGTAGGCATCTGACAGGGTCGGCGCGCG
This sequence comes from Stenotrophomonas sp. SI-NJAU-1, assembly GCF_020883215.1. Classification (NCBI taxonomy): domain Bacteria; kingdom Pseudomonadati; phylum Pseudomonadota; class Gammaproteobacteria; order Lysobacterales; family Lysobacteraceae; genus Stenotrophomonas; species Stenotrophomonas sp. SI-NJAU-1. Next base: position 3,068,113 of record NZ_CP086598.1, on the reverse strand, counting down.
GAAGGCGGTGCCGTACTTGCCGCGGAACAGCAGGCTTTCGATCGGACGGAATTCCAGGCCGACGCTGTAGGTGGCCTTGTCGACGGTGCCGTCGCCGATCTTGAACGCGTCATAGCGGCCCGAGGCGCTGACGGTCAGGGTTTCCAGCACCGGCATGCGCAGTTCGCTGGTCACCGCGTAGTTGCTGCGATGGCCTGCGCCGGCCACGGCAGTGGTGCCCCACACGTTGCCATCGATGAACGCCTGGTCCGGCGAGTAGTCCCAACCTTCGCTGCCGCCTTCGATGACGACGGCCAGGCCGGCGTCGCCGCCCGGCAGCTGGAACAGCGAACCGTTGGTCACCTGTGCACGTGCCAGGTTCTGCCAGGTCTTGCTGCGGTGGGTGCCGTAGCCGGTGAAGCTGGCGAACTGGTCCGGGGTGATCGGCGAGTAGAATGCGGCGTAGTTGGGGTTGTAGATGCCGAAGCCATCGGCGGTGGTGCCCAGGCGCGGGCCCAGCACGGTCTGGCCGAAGAAGTTCTCGATCTTGTCCTTCCAGCGCACGAAGCGGTTCTGGTCAAGACGGTACTCACCGCGGGTGAAGCTGGCGCTGTAGTCCCAATCGCCGACCATGCCCTTGCCGCCCAGGGTGACCTGGTAGGAACGGCTCTCATCGGAGTTCAGGATGTTGTCGTAGTGGCCGGGGCCGATTTCTTCCGGTGCGAAAGCGCGCTGCAGGTTGACGACCTTGCCCAGGCCCTGGTCGTAGAAGCCGCCCATGACCGACTTGGTGCCCCACCACAGGGCGCTGGAGCCGGAGGTGAACTCGGTCTTTTCCTTGCTGTACAGCACGTCGGCGAACAGCTGGAAGTTGTCGTTCACGTCGAAGGTCATCGACGAGTAGAACTGGCCACTGTCCTTGCCGTTCTTCAGGGTCTTGTAGCCGGCGCTGTACACCGAACCGCAGGACTCGCCGGAGGCGCGCTTGCCGACGGTGGTGGTGCCGTCATACAGGCCAGCCACGTTGCCGCAGCGGGTCGGGTCCATCATGTACAGCTTGTTGTCCGAGTTGCCGATCACGGCAAAGTCGTTGGACGGCAGCTGCGCGGTGTAGCCGACCGGGTTGTTCTGCCTGGTGATGTCGCGCTGGAAGCCCCAGATCGGGCTGCTGTTTTCCAGCTGCACGTTGACCAGTGCATGGAAGCGGTCATCGAAGGCGTTGAAGCCCTTGGCGGCGCTGAAGCGGATGTTGTTGCCACCACCTTCGGTGTAGGTGCCGCCGCGGACGGTCACGGTACCGCCGTCCATGCGTTCCTTCAGGATGATGTTGACCACGCCGGCGATCGCGTCCGAGCCGTAAAGCGAGGACTGGCCACCCGGCAGCACTTCGATGCGCTCGACGATGTCGATCGGAATGCCGCTGATGTTGTTGAAGGTCTCGCTACCGTTGTACAGCGCCGGATACGACAGCATCGGGCGGCCGTTGATCAGGTACTTGGTGTAGCCAGGGTTCAAGCCGAACATGCCGGCTGCTTCGGCACCCTGGGTGAAGGCGCCCGAGGTCTGGCCGCCCTGCAGGCCGCCGGTGGTCAGCGAGGACTGCTGCAGCACTTCGGCAACGCTGCTGAAGCCGCGGGTCTGGATGTCTTCGGCGGAGATCGACATCACCGGGGTCTGGGTTTCAACCTGGGTCTGCGGGATCAGCGAGCCGGTGACGGTGATCTTGTCCAGGTTGGTGGCCTTGTCCTGGGCCATTGCCGGCGAGGCGGCAACCAGGGCGGAGATCAAGGCGACAGCGAGGGTGTTGCGACGTGCGGAATTGCGAAGGTCTTTCATGTAGTTCCGTTCAAAGAGCAAATACAAGTACGGCACTGCGCATGCGCCATCGAGCGTGCTGCAACAACCAGCCGCGGAGCCCAAAACCAGTGCTCAGCGAACGTAACATGAACTTAACAATCTGTGCACGAATCTGTAGCAATCCTGAATTTCAGTCAGCGTACGTCCAGCTAGTATGATGTTGGGTTCTTCTTGTCGATCCACCGGAGCCCGCAGTGAACAGTTCTTCCCGTCGTCCGCATGCCAGCCAGGTGCAGAAGGGACTGGCGCCGCATGCGCGCATCCGCAACGTGATCGCGGTGGGCTCGGGAAAGGGCGGGGTGGGCAAGTCGACCACGGCGGTCAACCTGGCCGTCGCACTGCAGCAGCTGGGCGCGCGCGTAGGCGTGCTTGATGCCGATATCTACGGCCCCAGCGTGCCGGCGATGCTCGGCCTGTCCGGTCGCCCGGAAAGCCCGGACAACAAGAGCATCGAGCCGATGCGGGCCTTCGGCGTGGACACCATGTCGATCGGTTATCTGGTCGAGGACGAAACGCCGCTGATCATGCGCGCACCGCGCGCGACGGCGGCGCTGACCCAGCTGTTCGAAGACACGCTGTGGGACGATCTGGACTATCTGCTGATCGATCTGCCGCCGGGCACCGGCGACATCCAGCTGACCCTGGTGCAGAAGATCCCGCTGGCCGGCGCGGTGATCGTCACCACGCCGCAGGACATCGCTACGCTGGATGCGAAGAAGGCGCTGAAGATGTTCGAGAAGGTCGAGGTGCCGGTGCTGGGCGTGGTCGAAAACATGGCCGTGCATACCTGCAGCAACTGCGGGCATGTGGAGCACCTGTTCGGCGAGGGTGGTGGCGAGCGCATGGCGGCGCAGTACGGCGTGCCGCTGCTGGGGTCGCTGCCGCTGCAGATCGGCATCCGCGAGCAGGGCGATGCCGGTACCCCGATCACCGCCGCGCAGCCGGAATCGGCGGCGGCCCAGGCCTACCACCGTGCCGCCCAGCGTCTGGTCGAGGAAGTGGGCAAGCGCCCGCGCGCTTCGATCCCGATCCTGTCCTCGCTGCTGTAAGGGCCCGCTGGGGGCTGCGGCGGCGACGCCCGGCCCCCTGCTAGAATCCTCGCGCCCCCTCGCACCCAGGACAGAGCATGAGCATCAAGAGTGACCGTTGGATCCGCCGGATGTCCGAACAGCACGGCATGATCGAGCCGTATGAGGCCGGGCAGGTCAAACAGGCCAACGGCGAGCGCATCGTCAGCTACGGCACTTCCAGCTACGGCTACGACGTGCGCTGCTCGCGCGAGTTCAAGGTGTTCACCAACATCAACTCGACGATCGTGGACCCCAAGCATTTCGATCCGGGCAGCTTCGTCGATATCGTCGGTGACGAGTGCATCATTCCGCCGAACAGCTTCGCGCTGGCGCGCACGGTCGAGTATTTCCGCATCCCGCGCGACACCCTGGTGGTGTGCCTGGGCAAGAGCACCTATGCGCGCTGCGGCATCATCGTCAACGTGACCCCGCTGGAGCCGGAGTGGGAAGGCCATGTGACCCTGGAATTCAGCAACACCACGCCGCTGCCGGCGCGCATCTACGCCAACGAAGGCGTGGCGCAGATGCTGTTCTTCCAGTCCGATGAAGTGTGCGAGACCTCGTACAAGGATCGTGGCGGCAAGTACCAGGGCCAGACCGGCGTGACCCTGCCGCGCACCTGACAGCTTGCGTCAGCGCGTATCGGTAGCGCCGGGCCATGCCCGGCGTTTCCGTTTGTGGGGCCGCGCGCTGCGTTCGCCGGGCATGGCCCGGCGCTACCTTATTTGCCGCGACCGAACAGGATCGCGATGCCTACGGCGACCAGGCCGAGTGGCCACCAGGTCAGCAGCAGGCGCGACAGGTTCAGGTTGGTCCAGCCCAGGTTGCTGGCCAGCATGAACAGGCCGATCAGGATCAGCAGGATGGCGGCAACGATATTGAATCGCATCGGGTCGGCACTGGCTCAGGAATGGGCTGGATATCCTAGCCGTTCCTTCCAGTAGGCGACATGCTGGTCCAGCGCGGCCGGCTCATAGCGGTGCGCCGGGCCACTGCCCCAGACCGGTCCCGGCCACGCCGGATCGCCGTCGTGGCGGCCGATCACGTGGAAATGCAGCTGGCGCACGATGTTGCCCAGCGCGCCGATGTTGATCTTCTCCACCCCGTCCGAACCGTGCAGGGCCTTGCAGGCGCGGTTGAGCTCGGTGCGCAGCTTGTCCTGCTGCTCGCCGTCCAGCTCGATCCACTCGGTCACACCGGCCAGACGCGGCACCAGGACCAGCCAGGGGAATCGTTCGTCGTTCATCAGTCGCACTTGCGACAACGGGCCTTCGGCCACCAGCACGCTATCGGTGGCCAGGCGTGAATCGAGTTCGAAATCGCTCATCCAAGATGCTCCGAGAAGAAGTCCAGGGTGCGTTGCAGCGCCAGGGCGGCGCTGTCTGGATCATACGCATGTCCGACCTCGCGGTTGAAGGCATGGTCGGCCGGATACACGTAGGTCGCCATCTGCGGCAGCTTCTCACGGTGCGCCTGGACCGCCTCCGGCGGGATGCTCTTGTCCTGCGCGCCGAAGTGGAACATCACCGGGGCCTTGGGCGCTTCATCCAGGAACTGCACGTTGCGCGCGCCGTAGTAGCTCACCGAGGGCAGGCCCAGGCGCAGCGCGGACAGCAGGGCGACACTGCCGCCCCAGCAGTAGCCGACCGTGCCGACCTTGCCATGCGGTGCCAGCCGGGTTGCCGCAGCGCGGACCACTTCCAGTGCCTTTTCCATGCCCAGCGCGGTGACCCGTTCCAGCCCATCCTTCACGCCCTCGGGGCTGTAGGGCAGGGCATCCGGGTCGGCCTCGGGGCCGTCGACCAGGTCGAAGAACGACGGCGCCAGCACTGCGTAGCCCTGGGCCGCGAAGCGTTCGGCGACGCTGCGGATGTGCGGGTTGGCGCCGAAGATCTCCTGCACCACCACCAGCGCGCCGCGGGGTTTGCCCTCGGGCAGCGCCTGCCAGGCACGGACCGGGCCGTAATGCGTATCCAGGGTGATCCATTCGGACATCGGGGTGTACCTCGTTGCAGGGGCCAGGCCTGCATTGTCGGTGCTGGGCGGGTTAGCGCGATGTCAGCGGCTGTGCGGGATCGGGCGGCTCGCGATTCAGAGGCCGCTGCCCAACCCCGGTATACTGGCGCCCTTTCAGGCCCCGGCCCCCAGGTCCCCCTGCCATGCCGGCAGGGGCCCAGGCCCCCAGAGTCCCGCGATTCCATGTCCCAGCTGAACCCCAAAGTCGGCTTCGTCAGCCTTGGCTGCCCGAAGGCCCTCGTCGATTCCGAGCGCATCCTCACCCAGCTGCGGTCGGAAGGCTACGACATCGTCCCGTCCTACGATTCGGCCGACGTGGTGGTGGTCAACACCTGTGGCTTCATCGATTCGGCGGTGACCGAATCGCTGGACGCCATCGGCGAGGCGATGAACCAGAACGGCAAGGTCATCGTCACCGGCTGCCTGGGCAAGCGCCCGGAGCAGATCCGCGAGGCATACCCGAACGTGCTGGCGGTGTCCGGGCCGCAGGATTACCAGAGCGTGATGGAAGCGGTGCATGCGGCGCTGCCGCCCAAGCACGACCCGTTCGTGGATCTGGTACCGGACTACGGCATCAAGCTGACCCCGCGCCACTACGCATACCTGAAGATTTCCGAAGGCTGCAACCACCACTGCAGCTTCTGCATCATTCCGTCGATGCGCGGCAAGCTGGTCTCGCGTCCCGTGGACGAGGTGCTGCGCGAAGCCGAGCGCCTGGTGCGCGGCGGTGTGCGCGAACTGCTGGTGGTTTCGCAGGACACCTCTGCCTACGGCGTGGATGTGAAGTACGCCGAGAAGATGTGGCGCGACAAGGCCTACCAGACCCGCCTGAAGGCACTGTGCGAAGGCCTGTCCGAACTGGATGCGTGGGTGCGCATGCACTACGTCTATCCGTATCCGCACGTCGATGACGTGGTGCCGCTGATGGCCGAGAACCGGATCCTGCCGTACCTGGACATCCCGTTCCAGCACGCCAGCCCGCGCATCCTGCGCCTGATGAAGCGCCCCGGCGCGGTCGAGAAGACCCTGGAGCGGGTGCAGAACTGGCGCCGCATCGCACCGGACATCACCGTGCGTTCGACCTTCATCGTCGGTTTCCCGGGCGAGACCGAGGCCGAGTTCGAAGAGCTGCTGTCCTTCCTGGACGAAGCGCAGCTGGACCGCGTCGGTGCGTTCGCCTACTCGCCGGTGGAGGGCGCTACGGCCAACAGCCTGCCGGACCCGGTGCCGGAAGAAGTGAAGCAGGAACGACTGGCGCGCTTCATGGAGAAGCAGGCGCAGATTTCGGCTTCGCGCCTGGAAGCCAAGATCGGCACGGTGCAGCAATGCCTGGTCGATGCCATCGAAGGCGATATCGCGGTGGCCCGTTCCAAGGCCGATGCGCCGGAGATCGACGGCCTGGTGCATATCCAGAACGCAGACCAGGTGGCGTTGCGCGTGGGTGAGTTCGTCGACGTGGAAATCACCGAGAGCGACGAGCACGATCTCTACGGCGACGCACTGCCGCCGACCACGCGCCCGGCATTCGACCTCAAGGTGCTGTGACCGGGGCGGAGGCTGCTGATGGCGGCCCCCGCCGCTTCGTGCCACCGCTGCGTGCGGCGGTGGGCAGGGCTGCGTTCGATCATCCGTTGTTTGCCGGTATCGCCGGGTTCGGTGATCTGCTGACGGCAGCGGACTGGCCACGCGTGGTCGACCTGGACGCGCGCCTGGCGTTGCCGGGGAAACGCTTTGTTGAACAGGATGCGGCGTTGCTGGCCGACGGCCTGCACTACGAAACGCGCATTGCCGAAGGGCGCATCGCAACCCGCGCGGGCAACTGGCACGACCTGTTCAACGCCCTGGTCTGGGCACGCTACCTGCCGATCAAGTGCGCACTCAACGCGCAGCAATGCCGGCACATCGAGGGCATGGCCGCAGGACAGCGCAACCGCGCGCAGGCCGCGCTGACCCAGTTCGATGAAACCGGCGTGGTGGTACGCGTGCGCGACCCGGCATTGCTTGCAGCCTGGGATGCTCACCAGTGGCGCGTGCTGTTCGAACCGATCCATTGGCAGTCAGGACGGATCGCCATCGCCGCGGTATTCGGTCATGCCTTGATGGAACAGGCGCTGCTGCCGGGCCGGCTGCTGGTCGGCAAATGCGTGGTGCTGCAGGGCGATGACGATGCGGGCTGCATCGACACGGTCGCGCGCGCCATCAGGGAGGGCAGGGTGCTGCTCGATCCCCTGGAACTGCGCCCGCTGCCATTGGCGGGTATTCCCGGCTGGCACACCGGCCAGGCGCCAGCCTTTTACGCGAACGACGATTATTTCCGTCCGCTGCGCGAAGGGCGCCGCTATCCGCCGCCGCTTCTCTAGAACCGGGCCCATGCCCGGCTGAGCGCCGCTGCCCGCCACAGGCTCAGCCGTTGGCAGCGGTCTCGTACTCCACACCGATCACCGCAAAGGTGTGGTTGCCACTGGGTAGTTCCACCGAAAACTCATCATCCAGGCGCTTCTTCAACAAGGCCCGCGCCAAGGGCGAATCGATGCTGATCCAGCCCAGCCCCGCATCGGTCTCATCCGGCCCGACGATGCGGTAGCGGCTGGTCTGCCCGCTGTCCACGTTCTCCAGCTCAACCCACGCACCGAAGAACACGGCTTGCGGATCAGTCGGCGTGGTGTCGACCACGCGCAGCGATTCCAGGCGCTTGGTCAGGTAGCGCACGCGACGATCGATCTCGCCCAGCTGCTTCTTGCGGTAGGTGTATTCGGCATTCTCCGAGCGATCGCCTTCGGCCGCGGCCGCCGCCAGTGCCTTGACCACCTCGGGTCGACGCACCCGCCACAACTCATCCAGCTCGGCCTTCAAACGTGCATGGCCGGCGGCGGTGATCAGCGCGGTGCTCTTTTCTGCGGGGGGGCGCCAACGCGACATGTAATGCGGCTTCTCGTGCGGAATGAAACAACTACGGCGCGCCGTCGTCGGCGCGCCGCAAAGGTACTGCCGGGGCTCTCAGCGCTTGCCGCCGAAGATGCCACCGAGGATGCCGCGCACGATCTGGTTGCCCAGCTTGGTGCCGACCGTACGCGTGGTCTGCTTGGCCATCGTCTCGATCATGCCCTGGCGGCGCTTGGTGCCGAAAATGGCGTCCTTGATCGACTGCCCGAAACCGCCTTCCTGCGCTTCGTCCTGCTCACGGCTGCGCGCGGCCGGCGCATCGGTTTTCTCGACGGCCTTCTGCGCGCGCTGCGCCAGCAGTTCGGCTGCCGATTCGCGGTTGACGGCAGTGTCGTAGCGCGTGCCGACCGGGCTGCCGGCACGCACCTGCGCACGTTCGGTGTCGGTGACCGGTCCCATGCGGCAGCGGGGTGGCGCGATCATCGTCTGCTGCACCGGCATCGGCACGCCCTTGTCCTGCAGCGTGGACACCAGCGCTTCGCCGGTACCGAGCTGGCTGAGCACCTTCACCACATCCAGCTTCGGGTTCGGCACGAAGGTCTCGGCGGCGGTCTTCACCGCCTTCTGGTCGCGCGGGGTGAATGCGCGCAGCGCGTGCTGTACCCGGTTGCCGAGCTGGCCAAGGATGTTGGCCGGCACGTCGTCCGGGAACTGCGAGCAGAAGTACACGCCCACGCCCTTGGAACGGATCAGCCGCACCACCTGTTCGATGCGCTGTACCAGAGCGGGAGGTGCATCGTCGAACAGCAGGTGCGCTTCGTCGAAAATGAAGACCAGCTTCGGCTTGTCGAGGTCGCCCACTTCGGGCAGCTGCTCGAACAGCTCCGACAACAGCCACAGCAGGAACGTGGAGTACAGCTTGGGCTTGAGCACCAGCTGGTCGGCGGCAAGGATGCCGATGACACCGCGGCCGTCATGGTTGACCCGCATGATGTCGGCCAGTTCCAGCGCCGGTTCGCCGAAGAAATGCTCGCCGCCATCCTGCGCCAGCCGCAGCAGGGCGCGCTGGATGGCGGCCACCGACTGCGCACTGACCAGGCCGTACTCGGTGGAGATGTCCTTGCGCTCCTCGGCCACCAGGCCGAGCAGGGCGCGCAGGTCGTCCATGTCCAGCAGCAGCAGGCCGCGGTCGTCGGCCAGCTTGAACACGATGTCGAGCACGCCGGCCTGGGTGTCGTTCAATTCCAGGATGCGGGCCAGCAGGGTCGGGCCCATCTCGCTCACGGTGGTGCGCACCGGGTGGCCGAGCTTGCCGTACAGGTCCCAGAACACGGTGGGGCTGGCGGCCGGGGCATAGTCGCTCACGCCGATCTCGGCCGCGCGCTTGAGCAGGTTCTCGGCGCCGGTGCCCGGCACGGCCAGGCCGGAGACATCGCCCTTCACATCGGCCAGGAACACCGGTACCCCGATCCGCGAGAAGCCCTCGGCCAGGGTCATCAGGGTCACGGTCTTGCCGGTGCCGGTGGCGCCGGCGACCAGCCCATGGCGGTTGCCGAGTTTCGGCAGCAGGGTGACAGCCACATCGTCGGTGATGCCTTTGCCGAGCAGAATCGGATCCATGGTCCAGCCCTTGTGATGAATGTGCCAATGTTAACCGCCGACGGTGACGGGCCGAAGGTCGGCTTGCCCCGACCTTGGCAGCGCCGCTACTCTGCCTGCCTGTTTCATACACAGTGCCACCAATGCCCGTTCCTGTCCTGATTTCCCGCACCTGGCCGCTGCTGGCCCTGGCTGGCCTGGTTTCCCTGGCACCGGAGGCCCACGCACAGCGGGTTTCGGCCCGGGACAAGGTGAAGGTGGATGCCCTGCAGCAGCGCATGACTGCAGCCGAGAAGCGCTACAGCGATGCCGTTCTGCTGGTGGCCAACGCCGATCCGAAGGGGCGCAACGAGGCCGATGCCGCGCTGGAGGACATGGAAGATGTCATCAGCGAATGCGTGAAGCAGAAGGGCTGCCAGATGAGCAACATGCTGGCGACTTACAAGCGCCTGCTCAAGCACGATGCCGATGCCGCCGCCGATGATGACGTGGCCGATGAGGCCGGCGACCGCCTCGAAGCCGACCCGGACCATGTCGGCCCGCTGGCTGCGGATGTGCCGGAGGCGGCACGCGCAGCGGCGCTGCTGAACGACAAGCGCCATGCCTTCGACAACATGGTCGAGTACAACCCCGCCGTGCAGGCCGGCATCCGCCGCTGGCTGACCGACATGCGCCCGGCGCTGATGACCACTTACGAGAATTACCAGAACCTGCGTGCGGTGATGTGGCCGGAATGGGAGAAGCGCGGCCTGCCCGAGGCGTTGCTGTTCGGCATCATGGCCAAGGAATCCAACGGCCGTGTACATGCGTCCTCGCGTGCGGGCGCCGCGGGCCTGATGCAGTTCATGCCGGCCACCGGCCGCCGCTTCGGCCTGGGCCCGGACGGTACCGGTTTCGATACCCGCTTCGATGCGCGCAGCGCCGCCGAAGCCAGCGCGACGTACCTCAATGAGCGGATGCGTGAGCTCAACAACAACGTCGAACTGTCGCTGGCCGGCTACAACGGCGGTGAGGGCCGCGCAGCGCGCGTCTACAAGCAGTACCCGGGCCAGAGCTTCTGGGTGGACAGCGTCTACAACCAGTTCCCGGGCGAAACCAAGGACTACGTGCCGATGGTGATCGCCGCGTCCTGGATCTTCCTGCACCCCCAGCAGTACGGCGTGGAGTTCCCGAAGATCAACGCGCAGCCGGCCACCATCCGCCTGGCCCGCTCGACCACGATCTACGAACTGACCATCTGCCTGGGCAGCCATGGCACCCGCGATGGCTACATGCGCGCATTGCGCAACCTCAACCCGCGCTATGAGGCCGATGGCTGGATTCCGGCAGGAACCCTCATCAACGCCACCAACCGCATTGCTGGCCTGTACGCGCGCAACTGCGTCAGCGGCCCGCGTGCCGATCTGGCCCGCACCCTGATCACCGCCGACCTCAATGCCGCGATCGTGCGCCCGAGTGCTGCCAGCTACACCGGCAGCGTGGCCGTGGGCGGGGTGGTGCCGGTGGTCGATCCCAATGCCGCCAGCAGCGTGCCGACCACGCCCGCCGCGCCGGTGGCTGCGCCGCGCCCGGCGCAGGCCCCGCGCGCCAAGCCGGCCCGCAGCTACAAGGTCGGCAAGGGAGAGACCCTGGGCCGGATCGCCGCGAAGTTCCAGTGCGATGTGCCGGTGCTGGCCCGCGCCAATGGCCTCAAGGCCCCCGGCTACAGCCTGCGCCACGGCCAGGTGCTGAAGCTGCAGGGCTGCGACAAATAATATTTCCGCACTCTGGATATCGCATGGACCTTGAAGACACCCGCAATCTGTTCACCAACCTCCGCGAGAACACCGATTGGGACCTGGATGCCCCGCTGCTGTGGGGGTACTTCTTCGTGCACTCCAGCGCCGAGCCGCTGCAGGAGCTGGCCACCCACCTGCAGGCGCAGGGGTATGTACTGGTGGAGCTGTTCGAGCAGGAGCCGGAAGACGGTGAGGCTGCATTCCACGTGCTGCATGTAGAGCGCGTGGAAGTGCACGACGAAACCTCGCTGGACAAGCGCAACCAGGAACTGAGCGCGCTGGCCACGCAGATGGGCGTGGAAGACTACGACGGCATGGACGTCGGCCCGGCGCCGACCCTGCAATAACGCCCGCATCCGGTAGTGCCGGCCGCTGGCCGGCAACGCTCGATGCGTTGGATCAACGGAGATGCCGGCCAGCGGCCGGCACTACCGCAGGATCAGCGCAGCTTGGCCAGTGCCTGGCCCAGCTGTACCGGATGCTCGGCATCCAGGTGCGGGGCGAATTCGGCCACGCCCGGCGGCAGCAGCACGATCACGGTCGAGCCGTAATTGAAGCGCGCCATCTCTTCGAAGCGCTGCAGGGTGATGCCGCGGCCCCGGTAATCCTTGCGGGTGATGCGGTCGCCGTAATGCGGAATCTCTTCGCCGCTCCATACCGTCTCCACGCCCGACACCAGCAGCGCACCGACCATCACGCTGACCATCGGGCCGAAGCTGGTGTCGAAGTGGCAGACCAGGCGCTCGTTGCGTGCGAACAGGCCAGGCACGTTGTTCACCGCGGCCGGGCCGACGCTGAACAGACGGCCGGGCACATGCACGGTTTCGCGCAGGGTGCCGGTCCACGGCATGTGCACGCGGTGGTAGTCGCGCGGCGACAGGTACACCGTGGCATACAGGCCCTCGTTGAACGGCTTGGCGTCCTCGGCGCTGCCCAACAGCTCGGCGGCGGTGAACGACTGCCCCTTGGCCTGGAAGATGCGCCCGGCGTCGATCTTTCCGAGCTGGCTGATGCGGCCGTCCGCCGGCATCACCAGGCTGCGCGGATCGGCATCGGCCACGCGCGCGCCGGGTTTCAGCGCGCGGGTGAAGAACTGGTTGAAGGTCGGGTAGCTGCGCGGGTCCGGATTGGCCGCTTCATCCAGGTTGACGTTGAACTTGCGGGTGACCGTGTCGATCAGCCAGCGCGATACGCGCGGGTTGTCCGAGTACGCCAGCGATCGCGCCATCGAGGACAGCAGGCGGTGGGGCAGGACGTACGTCAGGGCGGTGGTCAGACTCATGGGGCGGATTTCTCGGTCAGCTTCTGCAGGTCGCGGGCGATCGCCGGCGCATTGAACGGGGGCCGCACCAGGCCGGCGAGCCGGCCCTGCGGATCGAGCACGGCCAGGCTGGCGGAGTGCTCGAGGGTGTAATCCTCGGGATTCTCGTCGAAGTGCTTGCCCGGCACCTTCTGGAACACGAAGCCCAGCGAGGTGGCAAAGCGCTCCAGCGAGGGGATGTCGGCGGTCGCCGCCAGGGTGTCCTTGTGGAAGCCATGGGCGTACTCGCCCAGGCGCGTGGCGGTGTCGCGCTCCGGGTCGACCGAGACGAACAGCACGCGCGGGCGCAGGCCGTCGGGCAGCGCTTCCCACTGATTCTGCGCACCGGCCAGCTCGGCCAGGGTGGTCGGGCAGACGTCCGGGCAGAACGTGAAGCCGAGGAACACCAGGGTCCAGTGGCCCTTCAGTTCGCCGGGAATCAGGCGCGTGCCGTCGGACTGGGCCAGGTTGTAGTCGGGCAGGGCGCGCGGCTGCGGGTACAGGGTGATCGCTTCGGTGGCCGGCTGCCCGGCCGGCGGCTTCGGCGCGAACACCTGCTGGGCGGCGAGCAGGCCAAGGCCCGCCGCCAGGGCGATCAGCAGGATGATGCCGACGTTGCGATTGAACATGGGATTCCGCCGCAGGAAGTGGCCACCATCATACCGGCTGCGGCTGGATCGTTTCTGCCGCAACGGATGCCGGCGCAGGCGGCAACCCCTATAATCGGGGGCCACTTTGCCCGCAGTACCGCCATGACCGCTGAAACGGCCGCCGAACTCCATACGATCATCGATCTGATCCGCTACGGCACCAGCCGTTTCAATGCTGCGGGCCTGACCTTCGGGCACAGCTACGACAATGCCCTGGACGAGGCCACCCAGCTGGTGCTGCACGGCCTGCACCTGCCGCACGACCTCGGCCCGGCCTACGGCCAGGCGCGCCTGCTGCGCGAAGAGAAGCTGGCGGTGCTGGAGCTGTTCCAGCGCCGCATCGACGAGCGCATCCCAGCTGCCTACCTGACCGGTGAAGCCTGGTTCGCCGGCCTCAGCTTCAAGAGCGACGCGCGCGCCCTGGTGCCGCGTTCGCCGATCGCCGAACTGATCGAGTGCGGCTTCGAGCCGTGGCTGGCCGGCCGCGATGTCAACCGCGCGCTGGACCTGTGCACCGGTTCGGGCTGCATCGCCATCGCCATGGGCCACTACTACCCGAACTGGGAAGTGGACGGCGTGGACCTCAGCGATGATGCGCTGTCACTGGCCGAAGAGAACAAGGAACGCCTGCAGGCGCACAACGTGACCCTGCTGAAGTCGGACCTGTTCAACGGCTTGACCGGTCGCCACTACGACCTGATCGTCACCAACCCGCCGTACGTCACCAACGACGAGACCGATGCCCTGCCGCAGGAATATTCCTACGAGCCGGAGATGGGCCTGCGTGCCGGCGACGACGGCCTGGACCTGGTGCTGAAGATCCTGCGCGACGCGCCGCTGCACCTGAGCGAGGACGGCCTGCTGATCTGTGAAGTGGGCGAATCCGAACAGCACCTGATCAAGCTGCTGCCGGAAGTGGATTTCGCCTGGGTCGAGTTCAAGGTCGGCCAGATGGGCATCTTCGCGGTCGAGTGCCGCGAGCTGATCGCCCACAGCGCGCGCATCACCGAACTGGCGGCGCAGCGCCCGTGAGCTCCAATTCGTTCGGCAAGCTGTTCACCGTCACCACGTTCGGCGAATCGCACGGGCCGGCCATCGGCTGCGTGATCGATGGCTGCCCGCCGGGGCTGGCGCTGGACGCGGCCGAATTCAGCCATGACCTGCAGCGTCGCGCCACCGGCAAGAGCCGGCACACCTCGGCGCGGCGCGAGGCCGACGAGGTCGAGATCCTGTCCGGGGTGTACGAGGGCCTGACCACCGGCACCCCGATCGCGCTGCTGATCCGCAACACCGACCAGCGCAGCAAGGACTACAGCAACATCGGCCAGCAGTTCCGTCCGGGGCATGCCGACTACAGCTACTGGCACAAGTACGGCATCCGCGACCCGCGCGGCGGTGGCCGCTCCTCGGCGCGCGAGACCACCATGCGCGTGGCTGCTGGCGTGGTCGCCAAGAAATGGCTGGCCGAGCGTTTCGGCATCACCGTGCGCGGCTACCTGTCGCAGCTGGGCGGGATCACTCCGGCCGGTTTCGACTGGTCGGTAGTCGAGGAGAATCCGTTCTTCTGGCCGCACGCCGCACAGGTGCCCGAGCTGGAGGCGTACATGGATGCGCTGCGCAAGTCCGGCGATTCGGTCGGTGCCTGCGTGGACGTGGTCGCCGACAATGTACCGCCGGGCTGGGGCGAGCCGATCTACGGCAAGCTTGATGGCGAGCTCGCGGCCGCACTGATGAGCATCAACGCGGTGAAGGGCGTGGAGATCGGCGACGGTTTCGCCAGTGCCATGCAGAAGGGCACCGAACACCGTGACCTGCTGACCCCGCAGGGTTTTGCCAGCAACCATGCCGGCGGCATTCTCGGTGGCATCTCCACCGGCCAGCCGGTGGTCGCCTCGATGGTGCTCAAGCCGACGTCCAGCCTGCGCCTGCCCGGTGAGTCGCTGGATACGGCCGGCAATGTGGTGGAGGTAGTCACCACCGGCCGCCATGATCCCTGCGTCGGCATCCGCGCCACGCCCATCGCCGAGGCGATGATGGCCCTGGTGCTGATGGACCAGGCGCTGCGCCACCGCGCGCAGTGCGGCGATGTCGGCACCATCACCCCGCGCATTCCCGGCCAGCTTGATGGCTGATACGCGGCCGACGGTATGGGTGAGCCAGCCGCTGATCGACGCGGCCATCGCGCCGCTGCGCGATCGCGTGCAGCTGCGCACCACCGATACCGTCACCTCCTGGTCGCCACAGCGGATCGCCGCGCAGCTGGCCGACGTTGACGGGGCGATCATCACCCTCAACGAGCGCATCGGCCCGGCCCAGGTCGCCGAGGCCGCGCAGCTGCAGGTGATCGCCAATGTCGGCGTCGGCTACAACAATCTGGATGTCGACGCGCTCAGCGCCGCCGGCATTCTCGCCAGCAACACCCCGGACGTTCTCACCGAGACCACCGCCGATCTCGGCTTTGCGCTGTTGATGGCCACCGCGCGCCGGATCACCGAATCCGAGCGCTGGCTGCGCGAGGGCCAGTGGGGGCAGTGGTCGTTCCAGACCATGCTGGGTGCCGACATCCATGGCAGCACGCTGGGCATCCTCGGCATGGGCCGCATCGGCCAGGGCATCGCCCGTCGCGGCGCGCACGGCTTCGGCATGAAGGTGCTCTACCACAACCGTTCGCGGCTGCCGGCCGATACCGAAGCCGCGCTCGGCGCGACCTACGTGGATCTGGACACGCTGCTGGCGCAGTCCGACCATCTGTTGACCGTGTTGCCATACACCGCCGCCTCGCACCACATCATCGACGCCGCCGCGCTGGCCAGGATGAAGCCGTCTGCCACCCTGGTGAACATCGCCCGCGGCGGCATCGTCGACGAACTGGCGTTGGCCGATGCACTGGCCAACGGTCGCCTGGCGGCGGCCGGCCTGGATGTCTACGAAGGCGAACCGAACGTGCGGCCGGAACTGCTGGCCCTGCGCAATATCGTGCTGACCCCGCATATCGGCAGCGCATCGCTGGCCACGCGTACGGCCATGGTGCAGATGGCCGTGGACAATCTGCTGGCCGGGCTTGGCCTGGACGGCAGCCCGTCGCGCATGCCGAGCGCGATCAACGCCGACGCGGCCCTTGCCGCGCGCGCGACCTCGGACAAAAAAAGCGGGAAACGATAGGGAACCTCCGCGCATCCATCCGAGGAGGCTCCCCGAACCCAGCTGTCGTGCGTGAGTTTTCCCCCTTCCCGTTTTCGTGAGAGTTCCCCCATGAGCAATGCACAACGCAGCTTCCACGTCGCCATCGTCGGCGCCACCGGCGCGGTCGGCGAGACCATGCTGGCCATCCTGGCCGAGCGCGATTTCCCGGTCGGCACCCTGAGCCTGCTCGCTTCCGAGCGCTCGGCCGGCGGCGAAATCGAATTCAACGGCAACAAGGTCAGGATCCAGGACCTGGCCACTTTCGACCCGAGTGGCGTGGATATCGCCCTGTTCTCGGCCGGTGGCAGCGTGTCCAAGGAATACGCCCCGAAGTTCGCTGCCGCTGGCGCGGTGGTGATCGACAACTCCTCGGCCTTCCGTTACGACGATGACGTGCCGCTGGTGGTGTCGGAGGTCAATCCGGACCAGGTCGCCAACCGTCCGCGCGGCATCATCGCCAACCCGAACTGCTCGACCATGCAGATGCTGGTCGCGCTGGCACCGCTGCACCGCAAGTACGGCATCGAGCGCATCAACGTGTCCACCTACCAGTCGGTATCCGGCGGTGGCCGTTCGGCACTGGAAGAACTGGGCAAGCAGACCGGCCAGCTGCTGAGCTTCCAGGAAATCGATCCGCAGCGTTTCCCGGTGCAGATCGCCTTCAACCTGATCCCGCACATCGACGACTTCCTGGACAACGGCTTCACCAAGGAAGAGATGAAGCTGGTCTGGGAGACCCGCAAGATCCTGGGCGACGACAGCATCCTCGTGAACCCGACCGCGGTGCGCGTGCCGGTGTTCTATGGCCACTCCGAATCGGTGGCGATCGAAACCCGTGACAAGGTGACCGTGGCCGAAGCGCGCGCGTTGCTGGAACAATCGCCAGGCATCGAGGTGGTGGATCGTCACGAGGCCGGTGGCTACCCGACGCCGGTCACCCATGCCTCGGGCAACGACGCGGTGTACGTCGGCCGCATCCGCGAGGACCTGTCGCATCCGCGCGGCCTGAACCTGTGGATCGTGTCGGACAACGTGCGCAAGGGCGCAGCCCTCAACGCGGTGCAGCTGGCCGAGCTGGTCGCCGCCGAGAAGCGCTGATCCCCGCTGTTGCCTGACCGGTAGTGCCGGCCGCTGGCCGGCAGTGCCTTATCGGTGCATGCCCGTGCCTGCCGGCCAATGGCCGGCACTAGCGCAGTCCGCCTCCCCGGTGGGTGCGGACCGTGGTCCGCACGCTTTATAGTGTCGCCCATGAATAAACGAGCCAAGGGCGCATGGCGTCCGCTCACCTGTCTTTCCGCCGCGCTGCTGGCCCTGGTCAGCAGTTCGGCCATGGCCCTGGGCCTGGGCGACATCCGGGTCCTGTCCAAGCCGGGACAGCCGTTGCTGGCCGAGATCCCGGTGATCTCGGCCGATCCGTCCGAACTTGAGAACCTGCGCGTCGCGCTCGCCTCGCCGGTCACCTTCGAGCGCGTTGGCCTGCAGCGCCCGGCGGGTCTGGTCAGCGAACTGCAGTTCGAGCTGACCCGCAATGCGCAGGGCAGGGCGGTGGTGCGGGTGACCTCGCAGACGCCTGTGGAGACACCCTCGTTGAGCTTCCTGGTCGAGGCCGACTGGGGCCAGGGCCGGCTGGTGCGTGAGTACTCGGCGCTGGTCGATGCACCGGCCAGTGCACTGGCCGTGGCCGAACCGGAAATCGTCGCGCCGGCCGGCGTGCTGTCGGACACCATCGTCCGTGATGCGCCTGCCGCGGCTGCAACCGCACCCGCACCCGAGCCCGCACCGGTCACGGCGGCCGCCGCACCTGCTGCACCGCGTCCACGGGCTGCGTCACCTGCACCAGCACCAGCGCCTGCACCAGCGCTCGCCGCAGACGGCAGTGTGACCGTGCAGCGCGGACAGACGCTTTCGCAGATCGCCGGCTCGCTGGCCCGTGGCAATCAGATCAGTCGCGACCGGGCGATGATCGCGCTGTTGCGTGCCAACCCCGAAGCCTTCATCCGTGGCAACGTCAACCTGCTCAAGCAGGGCGCGGTACTGCGCATGCCGGGCGATACCGCACTGGCCGCGGTGGATGCGGCCGAGGCCGCCGCGCTGGTCCGCGAGCATGCCGCACAGTGGCGGCAGGCACGCACCGTGCCACAGCCGGCTGGCGCCGCGATGCCGGTGGCCAAGGCCGATGGCGCTGCTTCTTCCCCGGCTGCGGCCACCGGGGCACGACTTGAAATCGCTCCGGCGCTGGCATCCGACGCCGCGCACGCGGGCACAACCACCGGCACCAGTGCCGGCAGCGAGGGTGACATGCTGGGCAACGAACAACTGCGCCAGGCCAAGGAGGACATCGCCACCCGCGATGCCGAAATCGGCGATCTGAAGCAGCGCGTGGCGGAGCTGGAGAAGCTCAAGGAGCAGCAGCAGTCACTGATCGCGATGAAGGACAACGACCTGGCGGCCGCGCAGCAACGTTTGGCCCAGGCGCCCGGTGCGCCCGGCGCTGGCACGCCGTGGTACTGGCTGGGCCTGCCGCTGCTCGTGCTGGTTGCCCTGGGCGCCTGGCTGCTGCGTCGTCGCAAGCCCTCGCCGCTGCCGCCGCTGCGCGAGGAACACGATGCCGCCGGCCTGGCAGCAGCGCTGCCGGCAGGTGCCGCGCTGGATACCCTGACCGAACAGGACGCCGGGGTGAACTTCGCCGCCGATGGCGGACGCCAGGAACCGGCGATGCCGGCCTGGGCTGCCACTGCCGACCATGACGTGCCAGCTGCGGACATCCATGAGGATGCCTCGCCGGCCGAGTGGCGGGCGGGTGAGCTTGATGAAGACGAACGGGTTGAACTGCCTGCTGCGGTGAACGATCTGCCGCGTTGGGACGATCCTGCCGGCGCTGCTGCGGTGGCGCCCATCGAGCCAGCCGAGGTGGCCGTGCCCGAATACGCGCTGCAGGCCGAACAGGAGCCGCAGTTCCGCGGTGTGTTCGATCTGCCGGCCGAACCGCATGAGCATGAGACGGCTGCACCGGTCGACCTGCACGACGACCGTGCTGCCGCCGAGGACGCCGTCGGGTCTGCTGCAGACAATGGCCATGACTGGGCACCGCGTATCGGCCAGGAGCGGCTGGAACTGGCCATCGCCTATCTGGACCTGGGCGACGCGCAGACCGCGCGCACCCTGCTGCAGGAGGTTGCCGAAGGGGGTGACCTGCATTGCCAGGCGCAGGCCCGCGAACTGCTGGCCCGTCTGCCCTGACACCCTTTCGACAAGGACCTGCGATGACCCGCGAACGCCGTCTCGACTACGTTGAATTCGCCTCGAGCGACCCGGCTGCGAGCCGCGCGTTCTTCGAGGTCGTGTTCGGCTGGTCGTTTGTCGATTACGGCAGCGACTACACCGCTTTCGATGATGGCCGCCTGCAGGGAGGCTTCTTCCGTGGCCAACCACAACGTGCCAGCGAAGGCGCGCCACTGCTGGTGCTGTATGCCGACCAGCTGGCGCCGATGGAAGCGGCGGTGCGTGCGGCCGGTGGTCAGATCGTGCGGACCGTGTTCTCTTTCCCTGGCGGCAGCCGTTTCCAGTTCGTCGAGCCCGGTGGCAACGAACTGGCGGTCTGGTCCGAGCGCGACCCGGCCTGAGCGCCGCCCCACCCGCAATATCGAGGTAGCACATGCGTTACGCGCTCGGCGTCGAGTACGACGGCAGCGATTTCAGGGGCTGGCAGAACCTGGGCGAGGGCGGACCCAGCGTCCAGGCCAGCCTGGAACAGGCCCTGTCATCGGTGGCCGATACCCCGCTGCAGGTGGTCTGCGCCGGCCGCACCGATGCCGGCGTGCACGGCCAGTGCCAGGTCGTGCACTTCGACACCGACGTGGTGCGTGATCCGCGCGCGTGGATGCTCGGCACCACTACCCGCCTGCCGCGTTCGATCGCCGTGCGCTGGTGCGTGCCGGTGGCCGACGATTTCCATGCCCGTTTCTCCGCCCGCGCACGACGTTATCGCTACCGCCTGCTCAATCGCGAAGTGCGCCCGGCGCTGGGCCGGCAGACCCTGAGCTGGGAGCGGCGCCCGCTCGATGCCGAGCGCATGCACTTGGCCGGGCAGGCCCTGCTGGGCGAGAACGATTTCAGCGCCTTCCGCTCGGTCCAGTGCCAGGCCCTGCATGCCCGGCGAGAGCTGCAGTCGCTGCAGGTCAGCCGCCACGACGACGTCATCGAGGTGGCGGTGCGCGGCAATGCATTCCTTCATCACATGGTCCGCAATATCGTCGGTTCGTTGATACTGGTCGGCAGTGGCGAGCAGCCGGTGGAGTGGATCGCCGAACTGCTGGCCGGGCGCGACCGCACCGTGGCCGGTCCCACCGCTCCTCCGCAGGGACTGGTGTTCCTGGGGCCGCTGTACCCCGACAACTGGCATCTGCCCGCCGAGGTAACGCTATGAGCCGCTCCTACTACCGTACCCGCATCAAGTTCTGCGGCATGACCCGTGCCGGCGACGTGCGCCTGGCCGGCGAGCTGGGCGTGGATGCGGTGGGCTTCATCTTCGCCCGCGAGAGCAGCCGCCGGGTCGCGCCGGCCGAAGCGCGCGCGATGCGCCAGGCCATCGCACCGATGGTCGACGTGGTGGCGCTGTTCCGCAACAACAGCAGGGAAGAAGTGCGCGAGGTGCTGCGTACCGTGCGGCCGACCCTGCTGCAGTTCCATGGCGAGGAAGACGAGAGCTTCTGCCGCAGCTTCAACATGCCTTACCTGAAGGCGATCGCCATGGGCGGGCGCGAGGAGATCAATGCGCGCACCCTTCAGCTGCGCTACCCCAGCGCCGCCGGCTTCCTGTTCGACAGCCATGCGCCGGGCGGCGGCGGCGGTACCGGCGTGGCCTTCGACTGGTCGCGTATTCCCACCGGCCTGCACCGGCCGTTCCTGCTGGCCGGAGGCCTGACGCCGGAGAACGTGCATGACGCCGTGCTGGCGACCCTGCCGTGGGGCGTGGATGTCTCCAGTGGCATCGAACTGGAGCCGGGCATCAAGGACGGCTACAAGATGCGCACGTTCGTGGAAGAAGTCCGGCGCTCCGACTGCGCCGTGCTGGATTGAGGCATGGTCACTTCCGAGGTGTCCGGTCTTCACATTTGAGCCTGCACACCCTCTTCACATAGGATGATCCCAAGCGTGCTGGCCATGAGGGCCGGCACGGGGATCGACGGAGCCGCTGGTGGCGTGCTCCGAACGGGCGCTTGGCGCCCCCGCCCAGGAAGGCAAGCGATGCAGGAATTCCTAACCGTCGTACTCGGTTATCCGACCCTCCCGTACAGCGTAGCGCTGGCGGTGGCGGTTCTGTATTGGGGGATTGCCGCCTTTGGCCTGGTCGATGACGGTTTCGGCGAGGCCGGTGCCGATGGCGCCCTTGAAGGCGATGCCCATCTCAGTGGCCTGTCAGCGCTGCTGGCGCGCTGGGGCCTGGGCGGCGTGCCGCTCATGGTGGTGGTGACGCTGCTGAGCCTGTTCGCCTGGACCCTCACCTACTTCATCCATCTGTACCTGCTGCTGCCGTTGCCCGACCTGCTGCGCTGGTCATTGGGCACCGTCGTGGCGGTGCTTGCGCCCCTGCCGGCGGTGCCGGTCACCGCGCTGCTGCTGCGTCCCATCCGCCGCTTCCTGCTGCGCCTGCGCCCGGTGCCGCAGGCCTCGCTGCTGGGCCGGGTCGGCGTGGTCGCTTCGCCGAAGGTCGACGCACGCAGTGGCCATGCCACCGTCGATGACGGCGGTGCCGGCCTGGTCCTGCAGATCCGCAGCGACATCGAACTGCAGCGCGGCGAGCGCATCGTGCTGGTCGAGCACGTGGCTGCACAACACCATTACCGGGTGGTCCGCGCCGACGCGGTCGCCCTCGACTTCCAGGACAACCTGCTTCCGGGCAACAAGGAGAAACATCAATGACGTTGGCATCCGTGCTCCCCTTCCTGATCATCGTGGGCGGCGTCCTCGCCCTCCTGCTCGGCGTGGCGGGCCTGTTCAAGGCGTTCTACCGCAAGGTCGACCAGGGCGTGGCCCTGATCGTCAACGACATGAGTTCCACCCCGAAGGTGCATTTCACCGGTGCGCTGATCATTCCCGTGCTGTACCGCGCCGAGCTGATGCGGATCAGCCTGATCACCCTGCAGATCGACCGCCGCGGCAAGGAAGGCCTGATCTGCCGCGACAACATGCGCGCCGACATCGCCGTGGCGTTCTACCTGCGCGTCAACGAGACCCAGGCCGACGTACTGCGCGTGGCCAAGGCGATCGGCGCCGACCGCGCATCGGACAAGCATGCCGTCGATGAGCTGTTCAACGCCAAGTTCTCCGAAGCACTGAAGACGGTCGGCAAGAAGTTCGATTTCACCGAGCTGTTCGAGAAGCGCCAGGAATTCCGCGACGAGATCATCGCGGTGATCGGCAACGACCTCAATGGGTATGTGCTGGAAGACGTGGC
Source organism: Stenotrophomonas sp. SI-NJAU-1 (assembly GCF_020883215.1). NCBI lineage: Bacteria > Pseudomonadati > Pseudomonadota > Gammaproteobacteria > Lysobacterales > Lysobacteraceae > Stenotrophomonas > Stenotrophomonas sp. SI-NJAU-1. The sequence goes on along the minus strand of NZ_CP086598.1, from coordinate 3,045,341 downwards.
CATCGACTACCTGGAGCAGACCCCGAAGTCGCTGCTGGACCAGTTCAACATCCTCGATGCGCAGGGCATCCGCAAGATCACCGAGCTGACCGCTGCGCAGAACGTGGTGACCAACGAGCTGGAGCAGAACGAGAAGCTGGCCATCACCAAGAAGAACGTCGAAGCCCGCGAAGCGTTGCTGGCGCTTGAACGGCAGCAGGCCGAAGCCGAGGCACGGCAGAAGCGCGAGATCGAGACCATCCGTGCGCGCGAGGAAGCCGAGACCGCCAAGGTGCAGGAAGAGCAGCGCCAGCTGTCCGAGAACGCCCGCATCGAAGCGCAGCAGGTGATCGACATCCGCGAGCAGAACCGCATGCGCGAAGTTGAAGTGGCCGAGCAGAACCGCCAGCGCGCCGTGGCCATCGAAGCCGAGCGCGTCGAGCGCGCACGCCAGCTGGAGCAGGTCACCACCGACCGCGAAGTGCAGCTGCAGGGCGTGGAGCGCGACAAGGTGGTCGAGCAGGGCAAGATGGACGTGGCCAACATCACCCGCGAACGCATCTCCATCGACAAGACCGTGGCGCAGGAAGAAGAGCGCATCAAGGAAGTGCGCGAAGTCTCCGAGGCCGACCGCCAGAAGCAGGTGTTGATCCTGGAAGCCGAGGCGAAGGCGCAGGAATCGCTGGTGCGCGAAGTGAAGGAAGCCCAGGCCCGCGAGACCGCCTCCAAGCATCGCGCGGTGGAGCTGACCACGCTGGCGCAGGCCGAGCACGAAGCCGCCGGCAAGCAGGCCGAGGCCAAGCGCCTGCTGGCCGACGCCTTCCGCGCCGAGCAGGCCGCACCCGGCCTGGCCGAAGCGCAGGTACGCGAAGCGTCGGCGCTGGCCATCGAGAAGGTCGGCATCGCCGAGGCGCGCGTGATCGAGGCCAAGGCCGAAGCCGCACTGAAGCAGGGCAGCAACGAGGCGCGCGTGCTGGCCGAGACGCTGCAGGCACAGGCGCAGGGCGAGGAGAAGATGGGCCTGGCCCGCGCCACCGCCACCGAATCTCTGGGCAACGCCGAAGCCGGCGTGGTGCAGAAGAAGCTGCTGGCCGAGGCCGAGGGCCTGGTCCGCAAGTTCGAGGCCATCGCCTCGCTGAGCGACCAGGCGCGCGGCCATGAAGAATTCCGCATGATGCTGGACAACAGCCTGAAGCAGGCGCTGGCCTCGATCGAAGCCGGCAAGGAAGTCTCGCGCGAGAACGCCGGCGTCATCGCCAGCGCGCTGCGCAACGCCGACATCGACCTGGTTGGCGGCGACGGCGGCATGTTCGAGAACCTGATCAAGGCGGTTTCGCTGGGCAAGTCGATCGAAGGCTTCGCCGGCAAGAGTCCGATCGTGCAGGACCTGATGCAGCGCTACCTGGGCGTCAACGTGGCCGACAATGCACCGCGGCAGATCGCCGAGGACGCGGAGACCGTGCCCGTCGCGGCGACCGTCGTGGTCGACAGCGCGCGCTGATCCACCCGGCGATGGCCATCGCCATCGCCCACCCGTGCCGGCCGCATCGACGGCCGGCCGTCCGTGAGCCGGAAACCTGCTGATGTCCGAAACCAAACCGTCCACCGAGTCCGCCGCACCAGAGGCTGCCGGCGATACCGTCGACCAGGCCGTAGCCCAGGGCGGCGCCTATGAAGTCCTGCGGCGCCGTCTCGGCGAACAGGGCCAGCGCCTGCAGGCCGTTGCCGAGCAGCTGAACCGACAGCGCCTGGCCGAGTTCGGCGACAGCCGCCTGGAGGTGGTCGGCCGCTTCCGCATCCGCAGCGAGAACAACTGTGTCGGCCGCGACATCGTCCAGGTCGGCCCGGATCGCCTGCTGTTCGGCTACAACGTGTTCATCGGGCTCAAGACCCAGACCCGCATCGAAGATGTGTTCGGTCTGTACCGGCTGGTGCAGGGCGCTGATGGCTACGATGTCGCTGCCCTTGAACTGAAGGGTAGTTTCCTCGACCAGCCCGGCTTCGTGCATGACTTCAAGGAGCTGTACGCCTACTACAAGCATGCGCGCCTGCTGCAGCTGATCGTGGTGGGCGACAAGCTGCTGGCATCGTTCCAGATCGGTGAGCGCAGCAGCGACGTGCGCGTGTTCCGCTGGGCGCTGTCACGCGAAGGTGAACTGACCTATCTCGATGCACGCGGCGAGCGTGACATCGCCTTGCCGCCACCCTTCGATTTCGAATGGACCCGTGCCACGCGCGACCTTGCCGTCAACGGCCGCCATTCGCATCTGAACATCCTCGATACCCTGTTCGTGGAAACCACCGGTGGCGATCTGACCATCAAGGTGGAGAACAACACCGAAACCGGGCAGGGCATCTACAGCGAACCGGTGGAGGACAGCACGCAGTCGCTGGACGATGCCCAGTTCGAGTTCGCCCGGGTCGGCTCGCTGGTGCTGCTGAAAGTGCTGCCCTACCGCGAAACCGAATGGCGCGGACTGATCTACAACACGCTTACCGGCGACATCGTGCGCAACGATGCCATCGTCCAGGCCTGCGTGCAGCTGCCCGAAGACCACGGCATCATCTTCCCCGGCGGCTATTACCTGCAGGGTGGCGAGCACAAGGCGTTCGACGCCTCGATGGATGGCATGCAGTTCAAGCGCAGCATCCGTTCGCCCAACGGCGAGGACGTGCTGTACATCTTCTACGAGCGCGAAGGCGGGCGTTCGGCGCTGTTCGTCTACAACACCATCCAGCGCGTGCTGCAGAACCCCGTGTTCGGCCACGGCTATGCCTTCATGCAGGACGGGCGCATGGTGCTGTTCCATGCCGAAGGCACCGAGCCGACCCGCATCCATCCGATGCAGGTCTGGCAGACGCCCTTCAGCAGCGATGAGTTCGCCGCCAGCCGTCCGCCCGGCAATACCTTCATGGGGCGCATCGGCAACGCCGAGCTGGTTCGCGGCATCTCCAACCTGTTCAACCTGGCGCGCGAGATCGACGGCCAGGATGTATCGGTGCAGCGCTACCAGCGCCTGGTAGCCGATACCCGGCGGCTTTTCGATGCGCATCATTGGCTGGGTGACGAGGCCTGCGATGGCGCCGAAGCCCTGCTGCGGCAGATCAGCGCCACCGGCGAATCGGTGCTGGACGAATACGAAAAGGTGCAGTCGATCCGCCAGCAGTCGGCCCAGGCAATGGCTGAAGCAGAGGCCACGCACAAGGCGCTGCTGGGCCGGCTGCAGCCGGAAAACTGGAGCGAGGTGCAGGCCTTCGTCGAAGCGCTCAACGCGATCACCGCACTGCGCGGTCGACTGCTGACCATCCGCGAACTGCGCTACATCGATACCGCGCGCATCGAGGCGATGGCCGCCGAGCTTGTGCAGGCGCACGACCGTGTCGGCGCCGCCACCGGTACCTTCCTTGCCGGCGATGCAGCACTGGCCCCCTTGACCACCCGCATGCAGGCGCTGGACGAAGCCGCGCAGCAGGCCGCCAGTGCACGCCAGCTGGATGAGCAGCTGGACGGCCTGCGCGGCATGGCCGGCGATCTGGACATGCTGTCCGAGCTGATGGCCGGACTGAAGGTCGACGATGCGACCGCGCGCACCCGCGTGGTCGAATCCATCTCGCTGCTGTACGGGCGCCTGAACCAGGCACGCGCACGCGCCGAACAGCGCCGCAAGTCGCTGGGTTCGGCCGAAGCCGTGGCCCAGTTCGCCGCCCAGTTCGCCCTGTTCTCGCAGTCGATCACCAGCGCGCTGGCGATGGCCAGCGACCCTGAGCGGGCCGACGAACAGTTGTCGCGCCTGCTGGTGCAGCTGGAAGAACTGGAAAGCCAGTTCGGCGAGCACGAGCAGTTCCTCGGCGACATCCTGAGCAAGCGCGAAGAGCTGGTCGAAGCCTTCGATACGCACAAGCAGGCCCTGCTGGATGATCGCCAGCGCAAGGCGCGCTCGGTGCTCGATGCCGCCAACCGCATCCTTGATGGCCTCGGAAAGCGTACCGAACGGTTCGGCACGGCCGACGAGCTCAACGCTTTCTTCGCCGGCGATCCGTTGATCCTCAAACTGCGTGAACTGGCCGAGCGCCTGCGTGCGCTGCGCGACAACGTCAAGGCAGACGATGTCGAGGCGCGCCTGAAGGGCGTGCGCGACCAGGCCGTGCGCCAGCTGCGCGACCGCAGCGACCTGTACGAGGCCGGCGGCAACGTGGTCCGCCTTGGTCCGCGCCATCGATTCAGCGTGAACACCCAGGCGCTGGACCTGACCCTGCTGCCACGGGGTGAAACCCTTGCCATCCACCTCACCGGCACCGATTTCCTGGAGACCCTGCACGATCCCGAGCTTGATGCGCTCAAGCCGTTCTGGCCGGTGACCCTGGATTCGGAATCGGCAGCGATCTACCGCGGCGAATACCTGGCCGGGTGCCTGTTGCTGGCTGCGGAGGAGGGCCGCGATGGCCTGGACCTGGCCCAGCTGCAGCACGATGCGGCCGAACCGGAAGCGCTGGGCCAGCGGGTCCGCGCCTTTGCCGCGCCCCGTTACCGCGAGGGCTACGAGCGCGGTATCCATGACCATGACGCCGCCCTGATCCTGCGCGCGCTGTTGCCGCTGCAGCAGGCCGCCGGACCGCTGCGGCATTCGCCCCATGTGCGTGCGTTGGCACTGCTGTTCTGGGCCGCGCGGCAACGCGATGAAGCCGTGGCGCAGTGGCCCGGCCGGCAGGCCGGTGCGGAGGCCATCGCGCGCCTGTTCGGTTCCGATGAGGGGCGCCAGGCCCTGCGTGCGGAAATGGCCAAGGCGCTGCATGACCATGCACTCGCGCATGCACTGCCGTTCGACGCCGCCGCCGCCGATGCAGCAGCGGCATACCTGGGCGAAGAACTGGTGGCCGGCGAGCCGGTGTTCAGCACCAGCCGGCACGCGCAGGCATTGCTGGACGCGCTGTCGCAGCAACTGGAGCAGGCGGGCCAGCGTGATGCGCTTGAACGTGCGCTGCAGCGCTCGCAGGATCCGCTGGCCATGCGTTGGGCATTGGCCGGGCAATGGCTGCGAGCGCTCGCCGGGCTGCCGGCACAGTCGGCGCATGCCGGCTATGTCGAAGAAGCGGCGGCATTGCTGCTGGTGCAGCGACAGCTGCGCACCCGTGCCAGCGACGCACCGCTGCAGGCGGAGGTCAGCGGCCTGCTGGGCGAACACGCCCGCATCCACAACGGCAGCCTGACCCTGTCGCTGGACGATTTCCTGGCACGCCTGCAGCACCACCTGCAGGCGTTCGTACCGGCCTTCCATGCCTATCAGGCGGTGCGCCAGGGCATCATCGGTCGCGAACGCGAAACCCTGCGGCTGTCGGAGTTCAAGGCCCGGCCGTTGTCGTCCTTCGTGCGCAACAAGCTGATCAACGACGTATATCTCGGCGTGATCGGTGACAACCTGGCCAAGCAGATGGGTACCGTTGGCCAGAACAAGCGCAGCGACCTGATGGGCCTGCTGATGATGATCTCGCCGCCCGGTTACGGCAAAACCACGTTGATGGAGTACGTGGCACATCGCCTCGGCCTGGTCTTCATGAAGATCAACGGCCCGGCGCTGGGCCACGAAGTGCGGTCGCTGGATCCGCAGCAGGCACCGGATGCGACCTCGCGGCAGGAGCTGGAAAAGCTCAACCTGGCGTTGGAGATGGGCAACAACACCATGCTGTATGTCGATGACATCCAGCACACGCACCCCGAGTTCCTGCAGAAGTTCATCTCGCTGTGCGATGGCACGCGCCGCATCGAAGGCGTATGGCGCGGCCGTACGCGCACCTACGACATGCGTGGCAAGAAGTTCTGCGTGGTCATGGCCGGCAACCCGTACACCGAATCGGGCGAAGTGTTCAAGATTCCGGACATGCTGGCCAACCGTGCCGACATCTACAACCTGGGCGATGTGCTCGGTGGCATGGAAGCAGCCTTCACGCTGAGCTACATCGAGAACAGCCTGACCTCCAACCCGGTATTGGCGCCGCTGGCCACGCGCGAGATGGCCGACCTGTACCTGCTGGTCGACCGCGCGATGGGCAAGGATGTGTCCACCAACGGCCTGAGCCACGCCTACAGCGGCGCCGAGATCAACGAGATCACCGCCACCCTGCAGCGCATGCTGCAGGTCCGGGATGTGGTCTACAAGGTCAACCAGCAGTACATCGCCAGCGCTGCCCAGGATGACCGCTATCGCACCGAGCCGCCCTTCCGCCTGCAGGGCAGCTACCGCAACATGAACAAGCTGGCGGAGAAGATTTCGCCGGTGATGAATGACGACGAGCTGCAGCAGCTGATCTCCGACCACTACCTGGGCGAAGCGCAGCTGCTGACCACCGGTGCCGAAGAGAATCTGCTGAAGCTGGCCGAGCTGCGTGGCGTGCTCGATGACGAACGCGCGCAACGCTGGGCGCAGATCAAGCGTGATTTCCTGCGCAACAAGGCAATGGGTGCCGGTGACAGTGATGTCGGTGGCCGCGTGGTCGCGCAGCTGGCCGACATCGCCAGTGCGTTGCAGCTGCCACCGCCGCCGCCGGCAGAGGTGGCCGTCGTACCGGAGCCTGCGCCATGGCCGGCCCTGCTGGCAGCGCTGCAGCGCCTGGCCGATGCACGTCCGGCCAGCGCGCCGGCTGCCGCCGTACCGCAGGCCGCAGCCACGCCATTGGCCGAAGACCTGCAGGCTGGTCTGGCACCGCTGCTGCAGCTGCTGGTCGCCTCGCAGGAACAGCAGGTGCAGTTGTCGCAGACGTTGGCGGCGTTTGCCGGGTGGGCCCGACAGCAGGTAACGGCCGATGTGGCCACGACCGACACCCGTCGCCGCCCGCGCGTGCGTCGTGCAGCGACTCCGGAAGAACGTGCGCTGGACGAAGCACTGATGCGCCACTTCTACGGCGAATCATTGCCACCGGAGACGGTGGCCGATGAAGGCCCACGGCCGCCGCCGCTGCCGTGACCTGCGTGCGCTCCCTGCCAGAACCCGTGCTTCCGGCGCGCGCCGATGTGGCCGCGCTGGCTGCGTACGGCAGCCCCCTGCTGCAGGTGCTGGCCGAGCCGGCATCGTTGCCGGCCGACGCGGGTGGCGAAGGTCTGGTGGCTGCGCTGGCGCGGATCGCATTGGCGTTGCAGGCCAGCGATCCGGCGCGCCTGCGCCGGCAGGAGAGCTGGTGGGGGTGCCTGCTCGGCCGTGACGTTGAACGCCAGGCACAGGCGCAGGGGCTGCAGGCGCAGCTGGGCGTGCTGGCGCTGCAGGCGCGCGAGCAGGCCCAGGGTCTCGCGCAGCGTGTGCAGCAGCGTGCCCGGGCCATCATCGACAACGATGCGGCTGCCGCCGCGTTGGAGGCCTGGGCCACGTTCGGCGCCGCGCAGCTGGCGACACTGCAGGGAGCTGCGCAGGTCGCGCTGGCCCCACGCGTGGACCATCTGCAGCGGCTGGCCACGCTGCGACGCATCGAAAGCGGGCAGTGGCAGCTGCTGCAGGAGCAGGACGAAGCCCTGCTGCAGCGCTTCGCCCGCATCCATGATGTCCTGCTGCCGGCCTGGCGCCAGGCCGCATTGGCGCGCCAGGCACAGGCGCAGGCTGCACAGGCCGAGCACGCAGCCACGCTGCAGGCGCAGATCGACGACGAAGTAGCCGCTGCTCAGGCTAGACTGCCCTGAGCCGGCCGCCGCTGCCGCTTATCCACCGCAAGGACACTGCCCGATGACCCAGGACAGCCAGAACTCCGGCACGCTCGTGCCCGCCACCACGCCCGCCCCTGAACTTGATGACAGCACGTTGAAGGCCCTCGGCCTGGTCCGCGACGACCTGCCGCGCATCGCCGAAATCGGCCGCGAGCTGGAAGACCTCCGTCCGGGCAACCTGCAGGTGTTCGGCCGTGAAGCCGCCGCACGCACAACGGCCTTCTCCAGCCAGCTGCTGGACCAGGTGCGCAACCGTGACCTCGACGCCAATGGCGAGAAGCTCGGCGAAGTGGTGCGCATCGCGCGCGAGCTCAAGCTGGATGGTTTTTCCCAGCGCTCGAAGGTGCCGTTGATCGGTGGCGTCATCGATCGCCTGCGTTCTTCCAAGGGCGAGCTGGTGCAGAAGTTCAGCGATACCAATTCGCAGATCGAACAGCTGCTCGGCGACGTGGGTGCGCAACAGGCGCTGATGGGCAAGCGGGTAAGCGATTTCGACCGCATGCATGACATCGTCCGCGAGGAGCGTCATGCGCTGGGCCTGTATGCCGCCGCCGGCAAGCAGCGCCTGGCCCAGCTGCAGTCCGAGCAGTTGCTGGGGCAGGGCAGCGATGACCCGCAGCAGCGCATCCGCCAGAGCGAGATCGACAATGCGATCCGCCTGATCGAGAAGCGCGTCTCCGACCTGCAGCTGATGCAGCACGCGGCTGACCAGTCGCTGCCGATGATCCGCCTGATCCAGGCCAATGCGCTGCAGCTGATCGAGAAGTTCAACACCGTCCGCGACATCACCATCCCCTCGTGGAAGCGTCAGTTCGCGATCCAGTTGTCGCTGGGCGAACAGAAGAACGCCGCCGAACTGGCCAATGCCATCGACGATGCGACCAATGAGCTGATGCGACGCAATGCCGACCTGATGCGCCAGGCGTCGGTGGACACCGCACGCAGCAACCAGCGCGGTGTGATCGACGTGGCCACGCTGCGCCACGTACACGATCAGCTGATCGCTACCGTCGAGGAAGTGCGCAGCATCCATCGCGAGGGCATGCAGCAGCGGCAGCAGGCCGAAGTCGAGCTGTCGCGCCTGCGCGAGGACCTGCAGCAGCGCCTGGCGGCGCCGACGGCGTCGTAATCATGCTTCGCAGCGTCGAGCTTGCTCGATCGCTGCCGGTTGGCCTTGTGTAGAGCCGAGCCCATGCTCGGCTTCCGTGCGAAGCAAGGCGTGTTCTGCAGCTCAACGCAGCCGGGCACGGGTCCGGATCTACAGAAGCCACATCTGCGGCCATTCCCCGCAGCGGCAGGCCGGCAGAACCCCGTTCAACGCAACTGCCCAACCGCCCAATCGGCCAGCGCGTCCACGCGCGCATCGACAGGCCCGTCCGGCCGCGCGAGCACCCAGAACCCGCCGGTCGCGGCGAACCCCCAAGGGGCCACCAGCCGCCCCGCTGCCAGATCCTCGGCCACCAGCGGCTCCGGCGCGATCGCCGGGCCCAACCCCGCTACCGCCGCTTCCAGCAGGTAGTACAGGTGTTCGAAGCCGGTGCCGAGCTGCAGCTGGGCCGGGTCCAGTCCGTGCGACTGCGCCCATGCAGGCCACGCCTGCGGACGCGAACTGGTGTGCAGCAGCGTTTCCCGCAGCAAGGCCGACGGCGGCACATGGCGCAGCCGCTGCGCGGCCGGGTGCGAGGGCGCCACCACCACACCCACCCGTTCCGGTGCCAACTCGCGCACCTGCCAGCCGCGCGGCCATGGTCCCTGTGCCAGCAGCAGCACCGCATCCAGCGTGGCCTGCGCCTCGGTGAAACTGCCATCCAGCGCCGACCACTGCAGGCGCACGCCGGGCAGGGCAGCCTGCAGTGCCGGCAGCCGCGGAATCATCCAGCGCGCCAGCACGCTGCCGCTGCAGCCCAGCACCAGGGCCGGCTCCGCGCTTGGCCGCCGCAGTTCGCGTACGCAGTCTTCAATGCCGCCGAACGCCTCGCTGCAGGCCTGTTGCAGGCGGGTGCCGGCGGCGGTCAGGCGCAGTCCGCGGCCGGCGCGCTGGAACAGGGCCAGGCCCAGATGGTCTTCCAGCAGCTTCAGTTGCCGGCTGATCGCGCCATGGGTCACATGCAGCGCTTGGGCCGCGCGGCCAACGCCGCCCAGACGTGCGGTGGCCTCGAACGCCCGCAGGGCATTCAAGGGCGGCAGCAGTGACGTGCTCATGTGAGATTTCCTGACGGGACAGGCCAGATAATATCCATTTTCCGGACACAATCCGTGCGCTAGAGTATCCACCTGTCTGAACGACCGGTCGTCTCCATGCCTGACTCCCCCATCGCCGATTTCCATGCCTTCCCTGACGCCCAGGGCCACTTCGGCCGTTACGGTGGCAGCTTCGTCGCCGAAACCCTGGTCGGCCCGTTGCAGGAACTGGCCCAGGCCTATGACCAGGCCCGCCAGGATCCGGCGTTCCAGCTGGCCTATGACCGCGACCTGGCCCATTACGTGGGTCGGCCGAGCCCGATCTACCATGCTGAACGATTGAGTGACCACGTCGGTGGCGCGCAGATCCTGCTCAAGCGCGAGGACCTGAACCACACCGGCGCGCACAAGATCAACAACACCATCGGCCAGGCGCTGCTGGCGGCGCGGATGGGCAAGAAGCGCATCATCGCCGAGACCGGCGCCGGCCAGCATGGCGTGGCCAGTGCCACCGTCGCGGCGCGGCTGGGCCTGGAGTGCGTGGTGTACATGGGTGCCACCGACATCGAGCGGCAGAAGATCAACGTCTACCGCATGAAACTGCTCGGGGCGACGGTGGTGCCGGTCACCTCCGGCTCGGCCACCCTGAAGGACGCCCTCAACGAAGCGATGCGCGACTGGGTCACCAACGTGCAGGACACCTTCTACATCATCGGCACGGTAGCGGGTCCAGACCCGTACCCGCGCATGGTGCGCGACTTCAACGCCATCGTCGGCCGCGAGGCACGCGAGCAGATGCTGGCCGAGTACGGTCGCCTGCCTGATGCGATCACCGCCTGCGTCGGCGGCGGCAGCAATGCGATCGGCCTGTTCCATGCCTTCCTCAACGACCGCCAGGTCGAGATCGTCGGCGCTGAAGCGGCCGGTGATGGCATCCACACCGGCCGCCACGCAGCTTCCATCGCCGCCGGCCGCCCGGGCGTGCTGCACGGCAACCGCACCTATGTGCTGTGCGACGACGATGGCCAGATCATCGAGACCCATTCGGTGTCGGCCGGCCTGGATTACCCGGGCGTCGGCCCCGAGCATGCGTTCCTGGCCGACAGCGGCCGTGCGCGCTACGTCGGCATCACCGACGAAGAGGCGCTGCAGGCCTTCCATCTGCTGGCCCACACCGAAGGCATCCTGCCGGCGCTGGAGTCCAGCCACGCGCTTGCGCAGGCGATGAAGCTCGCGCGCGGGCGTCCGCGCGACCAGATCGTGCTGTGCAACCTGTCAGGACGTGGCGACAAGGACGTGCATACCATCGCGGCGCGCGAAGGGCTGGTGCTGTGAGCGCACTGATGCGCAGTACGGGCGTGCTGCTGGTGCTGGGCCTGGCCGCGTGCCAACCGCCGGAACCGCCGGTGCTGGCGCCGGCGGCCAAGGCCGCTGCGCAACCGGCGCAGCCGATGGCGGCCAACGATGACGTCGACCCGATTGCGAGCACGCCCATCGATGATCCACCGGCCTCGGCCGCAGTCTCCAGCGATGACGCGCCCGCCGTGGCGTCGGTGGCGCTGGATCATGCCGGCGAGGTGCTGATCGGCCAGCACATGAGCGACCTGAAGGCCTTCGGGCCGTGGAAGGCAATGGGCGCGGTCGAAGCCATCGGCGGCAGTTGCGAGTACTACGACGGCAAGGGGCTGCCGCCCGGCGTGTCGATGATGACCGACGAAGACCGCGTGGTCCGTTTCGATCTTGGTCCGGGCGAGGACGCCAAGGCGCCGGTCGACCAGCCGGGTCCATTCGGACTGCGCATCGGCATGACGCGGGCGCAGGCGGTGGCGCAGTTCCCCGGCGCGCCGGTCTCCAGCCCGCACGCCTACGACGGCGATCAGGGCGAGTACCTGACCTGGCAGGACCCGGGCTCGGACCTGGGCATCCGCCTGGAAGTGTTTGAAGGGAAGGTCATCCTGATGTACTGGGGGACCAGCGAAGCGATTGAACTGATTGAAGGATGTGCCTGAGATGCCTGTTTCCCGACTCGATGACTGTTTCCAGCGCCTGCGCCAGCAGCAGCGCAAGGCCCTGATCCCCTTCATCACCGCCGGTGATCCTTCGCTGGACGCCACCGTGCCGGTCATGCACGCGCTGGTCCAGGCCGGTGCCGATGTGATCGAACTGGGCGTACCGTTCTCCGATCCGATGGCCGACGGCCCGACCATCCAGCGCAGCTCCGAGCGTGCGCTGGCACGCGGTGCCGGCAACCGTTACGTGCTGCAGGCGGTGGCGCAGTTCCGGCAACAGGACGCGCATACGCCAGTGGTGCTGATGGGCTATCTCAACCCGGTGGAGATCCACGGTTACGTGGCGTTCGCCGAAGCGGCGGTGGCGGCTGGCGTGGACGGTGTGCTGCTGGTCGACCTGCCGCCGGAAGAAGCCGGCGAAGCCCAGCAGGCCTTCGAGGCTGCAGGCCTTGCGCTGGTTCTGCTGGCATCGCCGACCACCAGCGAGGCACGCGCCGACAAGCTGCTGGCGCTGGCCCGCGGCTATCTGTACTACGTCAGCTTTGCCGGGGTTACCGGCGCCTCGGAACGACTGGACAGCGACGCGGCCAGCGCACGCCTGCAGGCGCTGCGGGCCAGGGCCAGCGTGCCGGTGGTGGCCGGTTTCGGCATCAAGGACGCCGCGAGTGCGGCGGCCATGGCCCGCCAGGCCGACGGCGTGGTGGTCGGCAGCGCACTGGTGGCGGTGCTGGCCGAAGCGACCTCCGCCGAGGATGCGGCGCAGCGCGCCGCAGCGTTCCTGGCTCCGCTGCGGCAGGCGTTGGACGCGTAACGGTAGTGCCGGCCGCTGGCCGGCATCCGCCCGACCCATCCGGGTGCAAGGGGTTGCCGGCCAGCGGCCGGCACTACCGCCAACGCTAAACGTACGTCCCAGCATGGTTTTTTCCAGCGCGCCGAAGGCCGGGCAGGGGGTGCACGGGCGGGGAAAGCGGAGCTAGACTGTCCGCCTTTGCGGCCCCCGGGCCGCCCTGAACGGAAGTGTCCTCCCGCATGAGTTGGCTCAGCAAGTTGATGCCGTCTGGCATCCGCACCGACAACACCCCCAGCAAGAAGCGCAGCGTCCCCGAGGGCCTGTGGGAAAAGTGCAGCAACTGCGGCAGTGCGTTGTACCGTCCGGAGCTGGAAGAGAATCTGGAGGTCTGCCCGAAGTGCGGCCACCATATGGCCATCCGCGCCCGCGCGCGTCTGGCTGCGCTGTTCGACGCCGACAGCAGCACCGAGATCGCTGCCCGCCTGGGGCCGACCGACCTGCTGAAGTTCAAGGACCAGAAGAAGTACAGCGAGCGCATCAAGATCGCGCAGAAGAACACCGGTGAGTACGACGCGCTGATCGCCATGCGCGGCCTGCTCAAGGGCCGCCCCCTGGTGGCCTCGTCCTTCGACTTCGCCTTCATGGGAGGCTCGATGGGCTCGGTGGTCGGCGAGCGCTTCGCCCTTGCCGCCGAGACCGCCGCCGAGATCGGCGCACCCTACGTGTGCTTCTCCGCCAGTGGCGGCGCGCGCATGCAGGAGGGCCTGTTCTCGCTGATGCAGATGGCCAAGACCTCGGCAGCGCTGGGCAGACTGCGTGAAGCCGGGCAGCCGTACATTTCGGTGCTGACCCACCCGACCACCGGCGGTGTGTCGGCATCGTTCGCGATGCTGGGTGACATCAACATCGCCGAACCGCATGCACTGATCGGCTTCGCCGGCCCGCGCGTCATCGAGCAGACCGTGCGCGAGAAGCTGCCGGAAGGGTTCCAGCGTTCGGAGTTCCTGCTCGAGCACGGGGCCATCGACCAGATCTGCGACCGTCGTGAGCTGCGCGACCGCCTGGCCGACCTGCTGGCGATGCTGCGCCGTGAGCCGGCACCGGAGGAGGCTTGATGGGGAGCCGCAAGTACTTCGGTACCGACGGCATCCGCGGCCGGGTCGGTCAAGGGCCGATCTCGGCTGATTTCGTGCTGCGCCTGGGCAACGCCCTGGGCCGTGTGCTGGTTGCCCAGCGTGGCCAGGAGGGGCGCCGTCCGATCGTGGTGATCGGCAAGGACACGCGGATCTCCGGCTACATGTTCGAAGCCGCGCTGGAAGCCGGGTTGGTCGCTGCGGGCGCTGACGTGCAGCTGCTCGGCCCGATGCCGACCCCGGCCGTTGCCTTCCTGACCCGTACCCTGGGCGTGGATGCGGGCATCGTCATCAGTGCTTCGCACAATCCGCATTACGACAACGGCATCAAGTTCTTCTCCGCCCAGGGCGAGAAGCTCGACGATGCAACCGAGCTGGCGCTGGAAGCCGCATTGGACGTGCCGTTCACCACGGCCGTTTCGGAGAAGCTCGGCAAGGCCTCGCGTGCACGCGAGGCCGTCGGCCGCTACATCGAGTTCTGCAAGTCCAGCGTGCCGCGCGCGTTCGATCTACGCGGTGTACGCCTGGTGCTCGACTGCGCGCATGGCGCCACCTACCAGATCGCGCCGCTGCTGTTCCGCGAACTGGGGGCAGAGGTCATCGGCATCGGTGCCGAACCCAATGGCGTCAACATCAACGACGGCGTCGGGTCCACCCACATCGACAACCTCGCTGCCAAGGTGCGCGAGACCCGCGCCGACCTGGGCATCGCCTTCGACGGTGATGGTGACCGGGTGTTGATGGCTGATGACCGCGGCAACCCGGTCGACGGCGATGACCTGGTGTACATCCTGGCGCGCGCATGGCAGGCCGAAGGGCGCCTGCGCGGCCCGGTGGTCGGTACCTTGATGAGCAACTTCGGTCTGGAAAAGGCCCTGGCCGAACTGCAGATTCCGTTCCAGCGCAGCAACGTCGGCGACCGCTACGTGCATCAGGCACTGGTGGAGGGAGGCGGCGTGCTCGGCGGCGAAGCGTCCGGCCACCTGCTGTGCCTGGACCGGGCCACCACCGGCGACGGCATCGTCAGTGCCCTGCAGGTGCTGGTGGCGCTGAAGCAGCAGGGAAAGAACCTGCGCGATGCGCTGCAGCCGTTGTCCAAGGTGCCGCAGAAGACGGTCAACGTGCGCCTTGGCGATGTCTCGGCCAAGGCCACCGTGCAGGCCGAGAGCGTGCAGGCTGCGCTGCTCGAAGCGCAGCATGCGGTATCCGGCCGCGGGCGTGCCTTCCTGCGTCCTTCCGGCACCGAGCCGGTGGTGCGGGTCACGGTCGAGGCCGATGACGCGACGCTGATGCAGGACACCCTGGACCGGCTTTCAGCGGCGGTCAGGACAGCGGCTGCGGCCTGAGCCCTGTCGCTGGATCGAACCGACAACATGGCCGCCTGTGCGGCCATGTTGCTGTCTGCCGCAAGCAAGGCATCAGGCGCTGCGCGTCATTTCCGTCTGCCATTTCCAGGTGTCGCGGCACATGTCCGCCAGGCCATGGCGCGCGGTCCAGCCCAGCTCGCGCAGGGCCAGCGACGGGTCGGCAAAACTCACCGCGATGTCGCCGCTACGGCGACCGGTGATCCGGAACGGGATCGGCCGGCCGACGGTCTGCTCGAAGGCCTTGATCAGTTCCAGCACGCTGTGGCCCTGGCCGGTGCCCAGGTTCAGGGTGATGCTGCGGCGCTTGTCGCGCAGGTACTGCAGTGCCAGCACATGGGCCCGCGCCACGTCCTGCACATGGATGTAGTCGCGTACGCCGGTACCGTCACAGGTCGGATAGTCATCACCAAAGACCTGCACTTCGGGCAGCAGGCCGGCGGCCACCTGGGCGATGTAGGGCATCAGGTTGCTGGGCGTTCCCTGCGGCAGCTCGCCGATCAGGGCGCTTGAATGCGCCCCCACCGGGTTGAAGTAGCGCAGCGTTGCCACATGCAGCGCCGTGTCGGCGCCGACCAGGTCGGAGAGCAGCTGCTCCACCACCAGCTTCGAACGGCCATAGGGCGTCATCGCGCAGGTAGAGGCCGTTTCGGCCACCGGGCAATGGTCCTGGTCGCCGTACACGGTTGCCGACGAGCTGAACACGAACGTGCCCACCCCGGCATCGCGCATGGCGCCGAGCAGGGCGAGGGTGCCGTTGATGTTGTTGTCGAAGTAGTGCAGCGGCATCTGCCGCGATTCGCCAACCGACTTCAGTGCGGCAAAATGCAGTACCGCATCGATCGAATGCTCGCGCAGCACCGTGGTGATCCGCGCACGGTCGCGTACGTCGGCCTGTACGAACAGCGGCGCGATGCCGGTGATGTCGCCGATCCGGCCGATCACCCCGACGTCGCTGTTGCACAGCGAATCGACGATGACCACCACATGGCCCTGCTGCTGCAGCTCCACACAGGTGTGGGAGCCGATGAATCCAGCGCCGCCGGTAACCAGAACGTTCATTTCCTGTAGTCCTTCCACTCTGTTGGAGCTTCCTTGCCGAAGCTGTGTCAGCCCAGGGCTGGTGGCGCCATCACGGCCCCGGCACCATCTTCTTCTGCCGCGCCTTGAAGCCGTTGAACAGCGGTGCGATCAGCGGGTTGTAGCTCCACGCGATGCGCTTGCGCAGCCAGCTTGCCGGCCGGTTGCGGATGGCGAAGCGGTAGATGCGCTCGGGATCGCCGCCGACCACGTTGCGTCCGAACGGATGGGTGGTATGCAGGTAGCGGAACCCCTGCTCACGCGCCACTTCGATGTAGTCCTGGTCGAAATCGCCGTACGGCCAGCACAGGGTGTCGGACACTTCGCCCAGCTTCTCCAGCAGTACTTCCTTTGCCATCGACAGGTCGCCACTGATGCCGGCGCGGCGCTGGGCCCGATCCAGATCCTGGCGGCGCAGCCAGCGCGTATGGGTGTGGGTATGGCAGTGGATCTCGAAGGTGCCCGCCTCGATGGCCGCACGTGCTTCGCTCCAACGCATCATCACCTCATCGCTGCGGCCCTGCCTGTAGATAAGGTCTTCGCAGGCGCGATGCTCGGGTGTTTCCGGCAGCGTGGCGCCGGCGATGCCGGCATGCGGGCGCACCGGTCCCTCGTGCATCCAGCCGGTCACCACGAACACCACCGCGTGCATGCCGTACTTCTGCAGGATCGGATGGGCGTAGACCCAGTTGTCCAGGTAACCATCATCGAAGGTGATCACGATCGACTTGCGCGGCACCGGCTTGCCGGCCAGGAAGCCGGCGTACTGGTCCAACGTCAACGAGGTCCAGCCGGTGCGCGCCAGCCAGGCGATCTGGCTTTCGAAATTCTCCGGCGATACCGTGATCATGCCGGGCGAGTTGCTGACGTGATGATGCATCAGCACCGGTACGGTTCTGGCATTAGCCATGACCCAGCTCCTTCATCCATTGGTGGTAGTAGTGTTCGGTGGCTTCAGCGTGTCCTTCGGGGCTGAAACGCGTGGCACTGCGGATCCAGTCCCAGCCGGAACGTCCCATCTGCCGGCGGCGTTCGGGATCGTCCACCAGCAGCCGCAGCGCGCCGGTGAGGGCGGCACTGTCGCCAAGCCGGGTGAGGATGGCATTGCTGCCTTCCACCAGCATTTCAGGCACGCCCCCGACCCGATGCGACACGATCGGCAGGCCCGCCTGTGCCGCTTCCAGGAAGACCGTGCCCGAGGCTTCCTTGTGGGTGGCCAGAGCGAAGATGTCGAAGCCGGGCATCAGCTGGCTGGCATCGCTGCGGAAGCCCAGCAGATGGACCTGGCGCTGCAGATCGTGCTCGGCGCAGGTGGCCTGCAGGCGCTGCATCACTGCCTGGCCATCGCCGACCACCACCAGATGCAGGTGCGGGTTGGTTCTGCACAGCGGCACCATGGCCTGCAGCAGTTCGGCGTGGCCCTTGGGCTCGCGCAGCACTGCCACGCAGCCTACGACGATGTCCTGTTCCTCGAATCCGAGCTCGGCGCGCACGCGTGCGCGCGTCTCCTGCAACGCCTGCCAGGACGTCTCCTGCGTGGCGTCGGTTGGAGCAACCGCCATCGGCGGCACGATGCCGATGTGATCGGCGGGAATGCCACGGTCGGCCAGCAGTTGCTTGACGAAGTTGCTCACCGTGATGACCCGGTGAGGCAGGCCGGTGTAGGTCAGCAATGAGTTCACCGGGCTCATCAGGTGTCGCGAGCGCACCACCAGCGGCGTGCCACCCAGGCGTGCACCCGCCGCGGCGATCAGCGCGTCGCGCCGACTGGTGGTATTGACCACATCGTAGCGCTCGCGGCGGACCAGCCGTGACACCGACCATATGCCGCGCAGCAGGCGGGCCATGCCACCCATGCGCAGCGTATGCACGGTGAAGCCATCTTCGCGTGCGCGCGTGGCCAGGCGCGCGTCCGGCTGGCACAGCAGGGCGACATGATGGCCGCGCGCGCGCATCACCTGCATGTGGCGGAAGATGTAGATCTCCTGCCCACCCATGCCTTTGGCGGCTTCGGTATGCAGGATGCGCAGCGGACGGTTCATGCGTGGATCGGTCCTTCGGATCAGCGGTTGCGGAAGCGGGTCAGCGCTTCCCATGCCGCGCGTATGCTGGCGGCGTCGGGGGCCTGTTGCGGCAACGGGCGATAGCGCGCATCGAGCGCGGTGGCGTTGCCGAATTTGTCGAACACGTAGATCGCCTCGCCATTGCGTACTGCGCGCTGCGACCAGCTTTCCACCACCAGCGCACGCTTGCCGGTCGGTGCAGCCAGCAGGTCGTGGCCGGTGCTGTAGTCGGTCAATGCGTTCTCGCAGCCCAGGCCGTGGCGCATCAGCGTCGGCACCCAGTCTTCGTGCGAACTGACCCGCGCGTCGTGGCCGCCACCCTGGCCGGGCCAATGCAGCACGAAGGGCACCTGCAGCTGGTGGTTGGAGAAGTTGCCGTTGTGGCCCCAGTAGTTCAGCTTGAGGTCGTTGAATTCCTCGGCGTGGTCACCGGTCACCAGCACGATCGTGTCCTGCTCCAGCCCCTGCGCGCGCAGGTCGTCCAGCAGCGATCCAATCAGGCTGTCGGCGTAATGCACCGCGGTGTGGTAGCGGTTCAACTCCGGTGTTGGGTCGTGCCCGGGGCCGAACTTGAGGAAATCGATGGCCTCGGCCATCGGCGTGGCGAGCGGCCGATAGCCGGCCGGCATGTGGTAGGGCGCGTGGGTGGAATCGAGGAACACAAAACCGAACCACGGGCGCTGGGCGGCCTGGCTGGCGCGGATGTCCTTCTGCAGCGCAGCGACGATGGCGGCATCGCGGCCGTCGGAAGTCAGTTCGGACGGCCCCTGGTGCAGCTGGTCGCGGACATCGGCGAACGCGGTGCGATCAAACTCCGGGCTGTACAGCGGTGCGCTGCCATACAGATGCAGGTCATAGCCCTGCTGTCCCAGCACCTTGAACAACTGCGAGCCGCGCTGCTCGTCGAGCATGCTCGGCCAATAGCCACCCGGCAGGCCGTACAGCAGCCCGAACAGACCATAGCGGGTGGCGTTGCCGGTGCTGAAATGATGTTCGTACACCCGCGAGGAACGGGCCAGTTGCGACACGTTGGGCATGAACTGCGCGGTGAGTACGTCATGGCGCAACGACTCCAGTACCACCATCAGCACGTTCGGCCGCTGGTGGCTCTGGCAGCGCAGGGGCTGCAACGGATAGTTCAGCTGGGCATGGCGCGGATCGGGCAGGCCGACCTGCTGCTGGCTGACCACGCCGAAGCGACGCATCGCGCTCTTGGCGGTGATCGGCTGCGCCCATGGCAGGTAGTTCCATTGGCTGATCACTGCGCGCTCGCCGAGCGCGTCGTAGTAGGCAGTGGCGACCTGGCCGCCGCCCATCAGCAGGGCAACCACCGCCCAGGCCTGCAGTACCCGCCGCCGCCGTGGCGCTGCGGGCAGCAGCTTCCAGCACGCCCAGGCCAGCAGGCCCTGCGCGGCGAAGATCGCCGACACCAGAGCCGCCACCTGCAGCCAGGTCTTCCAGGACAGGCTGACCTGATCCTGCAGGGCGCCGCCGAACACCATGTTGGCGACCATCGCGTTGAGGTGGAAGCGATACAGCGCGAAGACCTTGGCATCCACCAGCAGCAGGCAAAGCCACAGGCCCTGGCAGATCACCGCCGAGACGCTCAACGCGCGCGCGCTGCGCGGCCACAGGCCGATGGCCAACGGCAGCAGACCGGCCAGTGCGCCGAACGCGAGCAGGTGGCCGGGCAGGGCAATGGCCAGATAGGCCAGGCCGAGGGTCCCCCCGGGGTTGTCGCGCAATGGCACGTTGCCCAACGCGATGAGCGCGGCAAGTACCGCGTTGGCCGCGATGAGCAGGGACCACCAGGCCAGCCTGCGCCAGCGTCTGGCGGGCGCGGGTAGATCGGCGGCGGTGGGGGCGGGCAGGGCGGCGTGCATGGAGCGGCGGGTTCAAGTGGGCAGCGAGGGCGTTTCCCGGTGTGACGAAGTCGTTAAACCGCCCGGGTCGCGCATTGTATCGGTTTGTTTCAGTGTGTCGGTGGCATGCCTCGATCTATCTGTCACAATGTTCAGATCGGTCGCCATGACATGGCGGGCCCATACCGACTCAACGACAAGCCAGGAACCGCTGTGAGCCAGATCCCCACCCTCGACATCACCCGTTTCGACAGTGACCGCGACGCCTTCGTGGCCGAGCTGGGGGCGGCGTACCGCCAGTGGGGATTCGCGGGCATCCGCAACCACGGCATCCCGCAGGCCGACATCGACGCGGCCTACGACGTCTTCAAGGCCTTCTTCGCACTGCCTGATGAGACCAAGCGCAAGTACCACGTGGCAGGCAGCGGCGGCGCCCGCGGCTATACCCCGTTCGGTGTGGAGACCGCCAAGGGCTCCAAGCACTTCGACCTGAAGGAGTTCTGGCACATCGGTCGCGAGATCGCCGACGACTCCAAGTACCGGGACGTGATGGCGCCGAACCTGTGGCCGTCCGAGGTCGAGGGCTTCCGCGAGCGCGGTTACGGGCTGTACCAGGCGTTGGACAACCTCGGTTCGCGCGTGCTTTCGGCGCTGGCCCTGCACATCGGCCTGCCGGAGCACTTCTTCGCCGACAAGACCAATTTCGGCAATTCGATCCTGCGCCCGATCCATTACCCGCCGATCACCACCGACGACATCCCGAACGTGCGCGCCGGTGCCCATGGCGACATCAACTTCATCACGCTGCTGGTCGGTGCCAGCGCGGCGGGCCTGGAAGTGCAGTCGCATGACGGGGACTGGGTGCCGTTCACCTCGGACGCGGACACCATCGTGGTCAACATCGGCGACATGCTGCAGCGCCTGACCAATCATGTGTATCCGTCGACCATCCACCGGGTGGTCAATCCCCCGGGCGAGCTGGCCCGCCAGCCGCGCTATTCGGTGCCGTTCTTCCTGCACCCGAACCCGGACTTCCTGATCGACGTGCTGCCTTCGTGCATCACCGAGGAGAATCCCAGCCGGTACCCGGAACCGATCACCGCGCACGGTTTCCTCGAAGAGCGCCTGCGCGAGATCAAGCTGAAGTAACAAAAAGGCCGCCGAAAGGCGGCCTTTTTGTTACGGCTAGCGCCGGGCCATGCCTGGCGAGCGCAGCGGAGGGGTTTCGGCAGGGTTGCACCCTGCACCCGCAGAGGCCAGAGCCAAAGCCAGAGCCAGAGCCAGAGCCAGAGCCAGAGCCAAAGCGGCTCTGGGATTCTGTGGGTTGGGCGGGGTGGTGTGGGCTGGCAGGACACGCCTTAAACCCATCCCTGGGGCTCGATGGCGCCTTGCTCGTGTGCGCTGTCCTGCGCGCACGGCAAGACCGGGGGTGGGCGTCCTGCCCAACCCGCCCGAGGCATGCCTCGGGCCCATGGCGCCACCGGTCCTGCCAACCCACACCGCCCCGCCCCCGACAATTTCCCGCGGCTGTTGGTAGGTGTCGACCTTGGTCGACACGATCTATCTATTTATCCACGCCATGCGTGGATGAGATCTGTCAGGTCTCGAAGCAGGGAGGGGTTGAAGTGCTGCTTTCGCTTTCGCTTTCGCTTTTGCTCTTGATCTTCTTTTTTCTTTCCGTGGCGGGCGGAACCGCCGGAATGTGTCAGGGGGCCGGGTGGGTGGGGCTGCGCAGGGGCGTGAGCCGCATGGATGCGGCGACCGGGCTTACAGGGGTGAGGGCGCTTTGCTTGCGAAGCACTGCTTCGCAAGCGCCCGAACGCACAGCCGCCAGCGGCTGGGCCGGGCCCCGGAGGGGGACTTGCAGCGTCCCCTGCGCAGCCCACCCGCCCGGCCAACCCCGCAAATCCACCCGGGGCTCCCGCGACCAACCTAAACCCGCCACGAGGGGCTGCGCCGTTGGCTGAAAATCCATGTAACCGCTTACAAAGAAACGGTTTTTTGCCGCAGCAGGTATCATGGGCGGCTGAGTTCACACAGGAGCCACCCGCGCATGCGCCGCAAGATCGTCGCTGGAAACTGGAAGCTGCACGGCAGCCGTCAATTCGCCACCGAACTGCTGGGGCAGGTCGCTGCCGGGCTGCCCAGGAGCGGGGTGGAGGTGGTCATCCTGCCGCCGATGCCCTACCTGGGTGAGCTGGTCGAAGACTTCGGCAGCACCGGCCTGGCCTTTGGCGCACAGGACGTCAGCAGCAACGAGAAGGGTGCCTACACTGGTGAGGTCTGTGCGGCCATGCTGCACGAGGTCGGTGCCCGCTATGGCCTGGTCGGCCACTCCGAGCGCCGCCAGTACCACCATGAGAGCAGCGAGCTGGTCGCGCGCAAGTTCGCCGCCGCCCTGCATGCCGGCCTGGTGCCGGTGCTGTGCGTCGGTGAAACCCTCGAGCAGCGCGAGGCCGGGCAGACCGAGGCGGTCATCGCCAGCCAGCTTGCCCCGGTGCTCGAGCTTGTCGGGGCCGAAGGCTTCGCCAATGCCGTGGTCGCCTACGAGCCGGTCTGGGCGATCGGAACCGGCCGCACCGCAACCAAGGAGCAGGCGCAGCAGGTGCACGCGTTCATTCGTGGCGAAGTCGCGCGCATCGATGCTAGAATTGCTGATTCACTGCCCATTGTTTACGGCGGTAGCGTGAAGCCCGACAATGCCGGGGAACTGTTCGCGCAGCCGGATGTCGATGGTGGGCTGGTTGGTGGTGCCTCCCTAGTGGCCGCCGACTTCCTGGCCATCGCAGAGGCGGCGGCAAACAATTAGTTACGGTTGCCGGCCAGCCGCCGGCACTCTAGTCCGAGGGCGGATTTCCAATGCTGATGTTGATCCTCAATGTCGTCTACGTGCTGGTTGCCGTAGCCATGGTCGCGCTGATCCTGATGCAGCGTGGCTCGGGTGCGGCGGCAGGTTCGGGCTTTGGCGCTGGCGCCTCGGGGACGGTGTTCGGTGCTCGTGGTGCGTCCAACTTCCTGTCCAAGTCGACCAAGTGGCTGGCCGTGGTGTTCTTCGGCATCAGCCTCTTCATGGCCTGGTATGCCGGCCATGGCAACCGCCCGGCCGCCGATCAGGATCTGGGTCTGATGTCCGCCCCGGCGGCCAGCGCTCCGGCCGCTCCGGCGGGCGAATTGCCGGCCGTTCCGAAGGCCGATGCGGTCCCGGCCGCCCCGGTTCCGGCCGCAACTGTGCCGGCTCAGGCGGAATCTTCGGTTTCTGGTGAAGAAAAGCCTTCGGAAGGCTCCCAGAAAGACTGAAGCCGGTTACAATACGCGGCGCATCGGGAAGATAGTCTGATGTGATCGTTTGCCCAGGTGGCGGAATTGGTAGACGCACTACCTTGAGGTGGTAGCGACTTAGGTCGTAGGGGTTCGAGTCCCCTCTTGGGCACCATTTAGTAAGTAAAGCGGGTTGGTCTGGCGCGCAAGGCGCCAGGCAGCTTCCCGTCCACTCCCCCATGCCAAAGCGCCTGCAGGCGCAGCGGCAGAGGCAAGAGAGAATCGCTGTGCTGGCCGAATATTTGCCGTCTCTGCTGTTTCTGATCGTTGCCACCGGTATCGGCATTACGCTGATGCTGGTTGGTCGATTCCTCGGTCCCCGCCGCCCCGATCTGGAAAAGCTGTCGCCGTACGAGTGCGGCTTCGAAGCCTTCGAAGACGCGCGTATGAAGTTCGACGTGCGCTACTACCTGATCGCGATCCAGTTCATCGTCTTCGATCTGGAAATCATCTTCATCGTGCCGTGGACGCAGGTCTTCATGGAGCTTGGCGCGCGTTCGCTCGTCACCATGGGTCTGTTCGTCGGCATGCTGTTCCTCGGTTTCATCTATGTCTGGAAGAAGGGAGCGCTGGAATGGGAGTGATTCAGACTCTCGATGGCCTGATGACCAATCCTGTCCCGGAAGGGCGGGTTGACGACATCCTGCGGCCGGAAGGCGACAACCCGCTGCTGGAAAAGGGCTTTGTCACCACCAGCGTCGATGCGCTGCTGAACTGGGCACGCACCGGCTCGATGTGGCCCATGACCTTCGGCCTGGCCTGCTGTGCGGTCGAAATGATGCACGCAGGTGCAGCGCGCCTGGACCTTGACCGCTACGGCGTGGTGTTCCGCCCGTCGCCGCGCCAGTCCGACGTGATGATCGTCGCCGGCACCCTGGTCAACAAGATGGCCCCGGCGCTGCGCAAGGTCTATGACCAGATGCCCGACCCCAAGTGGGTGATCTCCATGGGCAGCTGCGCCAATGGCGGTGGTTACTACCACTACTCCTATTCTGTGGTGCGCGGCTGTGATCGCGTGGTGCCGGTGGACGTCTACGTCCCGGGCTGCCCGCCGACCGCCGAGGCGCTGGTGTACGGGATCCTGCAGCTGCAGAAGAAGATCTGGCGTACACAGACCATCGCCCGCTGACCCCTTCACCTGACAAGAGCGCGCCAAGCCCCCATGGCAGAGCAAGCATCCTTCATCGACCGACTCTCCGCACGTTTCGCTGGTGCGAAGGTCATCGTGGTCGAACCCCGCGGCGAAGTGACGCTGGAAGTGCCTGCCGCTGAGTGGCACGCCACCGCCCTCGCGCTGCGTGACGAGTTTGGTTTCGAGCAGGCCGTGGACCTCTGCGGCGTCGATTACCTCGGTTATGGCTCCGACGAGTGGGACACCGCCGACGTGTCCTCGCAGGGCTTCAGCCGCGGTGTCGAGGGCAAGGCCCAGGGCCGCTTCGCCTGGGGCGAATTCCCCAGCGAAGAGAGCGCCGACGGCGCCCGTCCGCAGCACATGCCGGCCCAGCGTTTTGCCGTGGTCGCACAGCTGCGTTCGTACCAGCACAACCTGATGATGCACCTGCGCTGCTTCGCGCCTGACGAAGCGCTGCCGGTGGTGTCCTCGCTGACCAGCATCTGGCCGGGGCTGAACTGGTTCGAGCGCGAAGCGTTCGATCTGTATGGCGTGATCTTCGAAGGTCACCCGGACCTGCGCCGGATCCTGACCGACTACGGTTTCGTCGGCCATCCGTTCCGCAAGGACTTCCCGCTGATCGGCAACGTCGAAGTCCGCTACGACGAAGAAAAGAAGCGTGTCATCTACGAACCGGTCACCTCGGTGGAGCCGCGCGTCGGCGTGCCGCGCGTGATCCGCGACGACGCCCGCCTGCAGACCGCTGCCGGCGAGCGCTCGCAGGAGGCAGTGAAGTGAGTCACGTACACCAGGCCGGCGAAGCATTCGCCAGCAACGCTGCCGAAAGCCGGCAGGAAATCCGCAACTACACCATGAACTTCGGCCCGCAGCATCCGGCCGCGCACGGTGTGCTGCGTCTGATCCTGGAGATGGACGGCGAGACCATCATGCGTGCCGACCCGCACGTGGGTCTGCTGCACCGGGGCACCGAGAAGCTGGCCGAATCCAAGCCCTTCAACCAGTCGATCGGCTACATGGATCGCCTGGATTACGTGTCGATGATGTGCAACGAGCACGCCTACGTGCGCTCGATCGAGACCCTGATGGGCATCGAGGCGCCGGAGCGTGCGCAGTACATCCGCACGATGTTCGACGAGATCACCCGCATCCTGAACCACCTGATGTGGCTGGGTTCCAACGCGCTCGACCTGGGTGCGATGGCGGTGATGCTGTACGCCTTCCGCGAGCGCGAAGAGCTGATGGACTGCTACGAAGCAGTCTCCGGCGCGCGCATGCACGCGGCGTACTACCGTCCGGGCGGTGTCTACCGCGACCTGCCGGACCACATGCCGAAGTACAAGGAATCGCGCTGGCACAAGGGCAAGGCCCTGAAGAACCTCAACGCCTCGCGCGAAGGTTCGCTGCTGGACTTCCTGGAGAACTTCACCAATGAGTTCCCGGGTCGTGTCGACGAATACGAGACCCTGCTGACCGACAACCGTATCTGGAAGCAGCGTACCGTCGGCATCGGCGTGGTCACCCCGGAGCTGGCCCACCAGTGGGGCATGACCGGCGTGATGCTGCGTGGCTCGGGCGTCGCCTGGGATCTGCGCAAGAAGCGCCCCTATGCGAAGTACGATGCCGTCGATTTCGACATCCCGCTGGGCAAGGAAGGCGATTGCTACGATCGCTACCTGTGCCGCGTTGCCGAAATGCGCGAGTCCAACCGCATCATCAAGCAGTGCGTGGCATGGCTGAAGGCCAACCCCGGCCCGGTCATGGTCAAGAACTTCAAGGTCGCTCCGCCCAAGCGCGAGGACATGAAGGACGACATGGAAGCGCTGATCCATCACTTCAAGCTGTTCAGTGAAGGCTATTGCGTGCCGGCCGGCGAGACCTACGCCGCGGTTGAAGCGCCCAAGGGCGAATTCGGCTGCTACCTGGTTTCCGACGGCGCCAACAAGCCGTTCCGCGTACACCTTCGTGCGCCGGGCTTTGCCCACCTGTCCTCGATCGATTCGATCGTGCGCGGCCACATGCTGGCCGACGTGGTGGCGATGATCGGTACCTACGATCTGGTGTTCGGCGAGGTTGACCGGTAATGCCGTCCGCCACGCCAACGCCCGCTGCAGGCAGCCGGCGCAAGCCGGCGCCGCAGTTTCTGCAATTTCACGTTATGCATTTCGCTGAGGTCGGCCGATGAAGGCGACAGGTAATTTCGAGGCGGCGCGCGACGTCGACCCGATGGTGGTGTTGAGCGACAAAACCCGCGCTCACATCGATCACTGGCTGTCCAAGTTCCCGCCGGACCGCAAGCGCTCTGCCGTGCTGCAGGGTCTGCATGCTGCCCAGGAGCAGAACCAGGGCTGGCTGACCGACGAGCTGATCGCCGGCGTGGCCAAGTACCTGGACCTGCCGCCGGTGTGGGCCTACGAGGTTGCCAGCTTCTACTCGATGTTCGAGACCGAGAAGGTGGGCCGCAACAACGTGGCCATCTGCACGAACATCAGCTGCTGGCTCAATGGCGCCGAAGACATCGTGCGCCATTGCGAGAAGAAGCTGGGCATCAAGAACGGTCAGTCGACCGCTGACGGCCGCGTCTACCTCAAGCGCGAGGAAGAGTGCCTGGCCGGCTGCGCGGGTGCACCGATGATGGTCATCAATGGTCACTACCATGAGCGTCTGACCCTGGAAAAGGTCGACGAGCTTCTGGACGGGCTGGAGTAAGGGCATGGCACATCACCACGAATCCAAGGGTCCGGTCGGCCCCGCGCCGCTGCCGCACCAGGTGGTCTACACCACCCTGCATTACGACACCCCGTGGTCGTACGAAAGCTATCTGAAGACCGGTGGCTACGCTGCCCTGCGCAAGATCCTCGAAGAGAAGATCCCGCCGGAGCAGGTCATCGAGATGGTCAAGGCCTCGGGCCTGCGCGGCCGTGGCGGCGCCGGTTTCCCGACCGGCCTGAAGTGGTCCTTCATGCCCAAGGGCAACGTGCAGAAGTACATCCTCTGTAACTCGGATGAATCCGAGCCGGGCACCTGCAAGGATCGCGACATCCTGCGCTACAACCCGCATTCGGTGGTCGAAGGCATGGCGATCGCCTGCTACGCCACCGGCTCGACCGTGGGCTACAACTACCTGCGCGGTGAATTCCACCACGAGCCGTTCGAGCACTTCGAGCAGGCCCTGGCCGATGCCTATGCAAACGGCTGGCTGGGCAAGAACGTGCTGGGCTCGGGCGTGGATATCGATATCTACGGCGCCCTGGGTGCCGGCGCCTACATCTGCGGCGAAGAAACCGCGCTGATGGAATCGCTGGAAGGCAAGAAGGGCCAGCCGCGCTACAAGCCGCCGTTCCCGGCCAATTTCGGCCTGTATGGCAAGCCGTCGACGATCAACAACACTGAAACCTATGGTTCGGTGCCGGCGATCATCCGCAATGGTCCGGAGTGGTTCAAGGGCCTGAGCCTGACCGCCAATGGCGGCCCGAAGTGCTTCTCGGTGTCCGGCTGCGTGCAGAAGGGCGGCAATTTCGAAGTGCCGCTGGGCACCACCTTCGACGATCTGCTGGAAATGGCCGGCGGCCTCAAGCCGGGTCGCAAGCTCAAGGGCGCGATCCCGGGCGGCGTGTCCATGCCGGTGCTGACCGCGGCCGAGCTGAAGGGTCTGCCGATGGACTACGACACCATCCGTGCACTGGGCTCCGGCCTGGGCTCCGGTGCGGTCGTGGTGCTGGATGACAGCGTCTGCTGCGTCAAGTTCGCCTGCCGCATCAGCCAGTTCTTCCACAAGGAATCCTGTGGCCAGTGCACCCCGTGCCGTGAAGGTACCGGCTGGATGCACCGCGTGCTGGAGCGCATCGTCGCCGGCAAGGCCACGATGGAAGACCTGCACCAGTTGAAGACCGTGGCCGGCCAGATCGAAGGCCATACCATCTGTGCGTTCGGCGAAGCGGCGGCATGGCCCATCCAGGGCTTCCTGCGCCAGTTCTGGGACGAATTCGAGTACTACATCGTCAACGGTCATTCGATGGTTGACGGCAAGAAGGTGGAGGCAGCCGCTGCATGAGCGCGCAACCCATAAATCCCAGCGTGCCACCGGACCACGTCACTATCGAGATCGATGGCAGGTCGCTGGTCGTGCCCAAGGGTTCGATGATCATCCAGGCCGCCGACAAGGCGGGCATTTCGATTCCGCGCTTCTGCTACCACGAGAAGCTGCCGATCGCTGCCAACTGCCGCATGTGCCTGGTGGATGTGGAAAAGTCGCCGAAGCCGGCACCGGCCTGCGCCACGCCGGTGATGGAAGGCATGAAGGTCGCCACCCGCAGTGAAAAGGCGCTGAAGTTCCAGCGCTCGGTGATGGAGTTCCTGCTGATCAACCACCCGCTGGATTGCCCGATCTGCGATCAGGGCGGCGAGTGCGAACTGCAGGACGTGTCGCTGGGCTACGGCCGTTCGGTCAGCCGCTTCAACGAGCGCAAGCGCGTGGTGGCCGACGAGGACATGGGCCCGCTGGTCGCCACCGAGATGACCCGCTGCATCCAGTGCACCCGCTGCGTCCGCTTCACCGCCGACGTTGCCGGTACCTATGAACTGGGTGGCATGTACCGCGGTGAAAACCTGCAGATCGGTACCTACGACGGCAAGCCGCTGACCACCGAGCTTTCGGGCAACGTCGTCGACGTGTGCCCGGTCGGCGCGCTGACCAACAAGGTGTTCCAGTTCCGCGCCCGTCCGTGGGAACTGACCGCGCGCGAATCGCTGGGCTACCACGACGCGATGGGTTCGAACCTGTTCCTGCACGTGCGTCGCGGCGAAGTGCTGCGCACCGTGCCGCGCGACAATGAAGCGGTGAACGAGTGCTGGCTGTCCGACCGTGACCGTTACTCGCACCAGGGCCTGTACAGCGAAGACCGTGCGGTCAAGCCGCTGCGCAAAGTCAATGGTGAGTGGAAGGAAGTGAGCTGGGCCGAAGGCCTGGCCGCGGCCGCCGAGATCCTCAAGGCCAACCAGGGCGACAACCTGGGCGTGCTGGTGCACCCGTCCACCTCGAACGAGGAAGGCGCGCTGCTGGCCCGCCTGGCCACCGGCCTGGGTTCGAGCAACATCGACCACCGCATCAACAACCGCGACTTCTCCGACGCCGCCACTGCCGAAGTGTTCGGCCTGCCGCTGGCCGAAATCGAAGGCGCCGACCGCATCGTCGTGCTGGGCAGCAACATCCGCCACGAACTGCCGCTGCTCCACGCCCGCCTGCGCAAGGCGCAGACCACCAAGGGCGCGAAGATCCACGTCGTCAATCCGGTGGACTTCGACTTCGCATTCAGCGTTGCCGGCAAGCAGATCGTGGCTCCGTCGAAGTTCGCCGATGCGCTGGCCAACGCCGAGCTGCGTTCGGCGGTGCAGGGCGGTACCAATACGGTGCTGATCGTCGGTGGCATCGCCGAGAATCATCCGCAGGCTGCCGCGATCCGCGCCGCTGCGCGTGATTTCGCCGCTGCCACCGGTGCCAAGCTGTGCCGCATCCCGCAGGGCGCCAATGCGATCGGCCTGACCCGCGCCGGCGTGCTGCCGGCCGGCAAGGACGTCGCTGCGATGCTGGCCGATCCGCGCAAGGCCTACGTGGTCTACGGCCTGGAACCGGGCCTGGACTTCGCCGATGCTCCGGCCGCGCGCAAGGCGCTGGTCGGCGCACAGGTGGTGGCCTTCAGCCAGTTCGCCTGCGCCTCGACCCGCGACGTTGCCGACGTGATCCTGCCGATCGGCGCGCTGCCGGAAATCGATGCCACCCTGACCAACCTCGACGGTCGCGAGCAGTCGGCGCGTGCCGGCGGTAAGCTGCCGGGCGAAGCCCGTGAAGGCTGGCGCGTGCTGCGTGCGCTCGGCGGTGAGCTGGCCGTGGCCGGTTTCGAGTTCACCGACCTGGCCGGCCTGCGCGCCAGCCTGGCACCGGTGGCGGTGCAGGTTTCCGCTTCCGCACAGCCGGTGCTGGCGGGCGAGGGCCTGGAAGTGGCCTCGACCGCTGCGATCTACCGCACCGATGCGGTGGTCCGTCGCGCCCCGGCGCTGCAGTCGCATCCGCTCAACAATGCCCCGCGCATCGTGCTCAACGCTGACGATGCCACCCGCCTGCAACTGCAGGAAGGGCAGATGGCCAAGGTCGGCACCGATGCCGGCAAGGCCACCCTGCCGGTGGTGGTCGACGCCCGCGTCGCTGCGGGTTCGGTCTGGATTGAATCGGGCCACGGCGCAACCGCGCCGCTGGGTGCCGCTCGTGTTTCGGTGGTGGCTGCATGAACGAATTGCTGATTAACGCGGTCGATCCGCTGCACCAGTGGCTGCTTGGCCTGGGTGACATCGGCGCGCTGATCTGGATCATCCTGAAGATCCTGGTGATCACCGTTCCGGTGATCGTCGCGGTGGCCTTCTACGTGGTCTGGGAACGCAAGCTGATCGGCTGGATGCACGTCCGCCACGGCCCGATGTACGTGGGCATGGGCATCTTCCAGGCCTTCGCCGACGTCTTCAAGCTGCTGTTCAAGGAAGTGGTCCAGCCGAGCAGCGCCAACAAGGCGATCTACCTGCTGGCACCGCTGATCACCCTGGCCCCGGCCTTCGCGGCCTGGGCGGTGGTGCCCTTCGATTCGCAGCTGGTGCTGTCCAACGCCAATGCCGGCCTGCTGTACCTGCTGGCGATGACCTCGCTGGGCATCTACGGCATCATCCTCGCCGGTTGGGCGTCCAACTCGAAGTATGCGTTCCTGGGTGCCATGCGCGCCTCGGCGCAGATGATCAGCTACGAAATCGCGATGGGTTTCGCCCTCGTCGGCGTGATGATCGCTTCGGGCAGCCTCAATCTCAGCAACATCGTGATGGCCCAGGCTGGCAACTCCGGTTTCTTCGACTGGTTCCTGCTGCCGCTGTTCCCGCTGTTCATCGTGTACTGGGTGTCCGGCGTTGCCGAGACCAACCGCGCGCCGTTCGACGTGGTGGAAGGCGAGTCGGAAATCGTCGCCGGCCACATGGTCGAGTATTCCGGCGGTGCGTTCGCCCTGTTCTTCCTGGCCGAATACGCGAACATGATCCTGATCAGCTTCCTGATCTCGATCTTCTTCCTCGGCGGCTGGCTGAGCCCGATCCAGGGCTGGGTCAACCCGGGCGAGATCTCGCCGTTCATCGACTGGATCTGGAAGGGCGGCTGGCCGTGGCTGTTCGTCAAGGTCTTCTTCTTCGCCAGTGCCTACATCTGGTTCCGTGCAAGCTTCCCGCGCTTCCGCTATGACCAGATCATGCGCCTGGGCTGGAAGGTCTTCATCCCGCTGACCATTCTCTGGATCGCGGTTACCGCCGTCATGGTGTTCTTCGGCGTGATTCAAAAGGGCGTGTAAGTGATGAACAGGATTACCCATTACTTCAAGAGCCTGCTGCTGCTCGAACTGCTGGCCGGTCTCTGGCTGACGCTGAAGTACAGCTTCAAGCCGAAGTACACGATGATGTACCCGATGGAAAAGTTCCCGCAGTCGCCGCGCTTCCGCGGCCTGCACGCCCTGCGCCGTTATCCCAACGGTGAAGAGCGCTGCATCGCCTGCAAGCTGTGCGAAGCGGTGTGCCCGGCATTGGCCATCACCATCGATTCGGCCAAGCGCGAGGACGGCACCCGCCGTACCACCCGCTACGACATCGATCTGTTCAAGTGCATCTTCTGCGGCTTCTGTGAGGAAAGCTGCCCGGTGGACTCGATCGTCGAGACCCACATCCTCGAGTACCACTTCGAGAATCGTGGCGAAAACATCGTTACCAAGCCGCAGCTGCTGGCCCTGGGCGACCGTCTCGAATCCGAGATCGCCGAGCGTCGTGCCGCCGATGCCGCTTACCGCTGAGGTCGAGAGATGGATTGGGTAAATATCGCTTTCTGGGTCTTCGCCATCGCGGCAACGGTTTCGGCCGGTGCGGTGATCAGCGTGCGCAACCCCGTGCACGCTGTCCTGTGCCTGGTGCTGACCTTCTTCTCCATCGCCTGCGTGTGGCTGCTGGTCGGCGCCGAGTTCCTCGGCGTGGCACTGGTGCTGGTCTACGTGGGTGCGGTGATGGTGTTGTTCCTGTTCGTGGTGATGATGCTCGACATCGATCCGGACAAGCTGCGTGAAGGCTGGGTGCGCTACCTGCCGGTCGGCCTGATCGTGGCCGTGGCGATGCTGGTGCAGATGCTGATCCTGATCGGCGTGAAGGGCAGGACGGTCAACCCGTTCCCGGCCGACAACGCCGCCGCGCTCGCCGCCGACAGTTCCAACGTCACCTGGCTGGCACGCAGCCTGTTCACCGAGTACCTGCTGCCGTTCGAGTTCGCCGCCGTCATCCTGACCGTGGCCGTGGTCGCCGCGGTGATGCTGACCCTGCGCCGTCGTGAAGGCCTGAAGACGCAGAACCCGTCGCAGCAGACCATGGTCAAGGCACACGACCGCCTGCGCATGGTCAAGATGGACGCCGAACAGCCGCAGATCCACAGCAACACCACGCCGGCCGCGGGCGACGAGGAGACCAAGGCATGATCTCGATCACTCTGGGCCACATCCTGGCGCTGGGCGCGGTGCTGTTCTGCATCAGCCTCGCCGGCATCTTCCTCAACCGCAAGAACATCATCGTCCTGCTGATGTCCATCGAGTTGATGCTGCTGTCGGTCAACATCAATTTCGTCGGGTTCTCGCGGGAACTGGGGGACACGGCCGGCCAGCTGTTCGTGTTCTTCATCCTGACCGTGGCTGCTGCCGAGGCCGCCATCGGCCTGGCGATCCTGGTGACCCTGTTCCGTACACGCCGCACTATCAATGTCGGCGAAGTCGATTCGTTGAAGGGCTGATCCACAGATGGAAATCACTCTCTCCAAGAGTCTGTTGATCGCAGTGGTGCTTGCACCGCTGTTCGGCAGCATCATCGCCGGCCTGTTCGGTCGCCAGGTCAAGCGCTTCGGCGCCCAGACCATCACCATCCTCGGTGTCGCCGTTGCCTGCGGCCTGTCGATGCACACGCTCTACCAGCTGCTGTGGGGCGGGGCGCAGCCGTTCAACGAGAACCTGTACACGTTCTTCGAAGTCGGCCAGTACTCGGCCCACGTCGGCTTCATGGTCGACAAGCTGACCGCGATGATGATGGTGGTGGTGACCTTCGTGTCGCTGCTGGTCCACATCTACACGATCGGCTACATGCAGGACGATCCGGGTTACCAGCGGTTCTTCAGCTACATCTCGCTGTTCACCTTCTCGATGCTCACCCTGGTGATGAGCAACAACTTCCTGCAGCTGTTCTTCGGCTGGGAAGCGGTGGGCCTGGTGTCGTACCTGCTGATCGGCTTCTGGTTCAAGCGCCCGACCGCGATCTTCGCCAACATGAAGGCGTTCCTGGTCAACCGCGTCGGCGACTTCGGCTTCCTGCTGGGCATCGCCGGCGTGCTGTGGGTGTTCGGTACCCTGGACTACTCGCAGGTGTTCTCGCAGGCCGGCATGCTCGCCGACCCGCGCGCACAGCTGCAGATCTGGGACGGCACCATGTTCGGCATGCAGCTGCTGAACGAGCCGGTGATCTGGTCGATCGCCACCGTCATCTGCATCGGCCTGTTCATCGGTGCCATGGGCAAGTCGGCCCAGGTTCCGCTGCACGTCTGGCTGCCTGATTCGATGGAAGGCCCGACCCCGATCTCCGCGCTGATCCACGCCGCGACGATGGTGACCGCCGGTATCTTCATGGTCACCCGCATGTCGCCGCTGTTCGAGCTGTCGCAGACCGCGTTGAACTTCATCCTGTTCATCGGTGCCACCACCGCGTTCTTCACCGGCCTGATCGGCATCGTGCAGAACGACATCAAGCGCGTCGTCGCATACTCCACGCTGTCCCAGCTGGGTTACATGACCGTTGCGCTGGGCGTGTCGGCGTACTCCGCTGCGGTGTTCCACCTGATGACCCATGCCTTCTTCAAGGCGCTGCTGTTCCTGGGTGCCGGCTCGGTCATCATCGCGATGCACCACGAGCAGGACATGCGCAAGATGGGCGGCCTGCGCAAGTACATGCCGATTACCTTCATCACCATGTGGATCGGTACCCTGGCGCTGGTCGGTACGCCGTTCTTCTCCGGCTTCTACTCGAAGGACACCATCATCGAGGCCGCCGAGATCCACGCCCACATGCAGAACAGCTGGGTGGCCACCTATGGCTACTGGGCGGTGCTGGGTGGCGTGCTGGTGACCAGTTTCTACAGCTTCCGCCTACTGTTCCTGACCTTCCACGGCAAGGAACGCTTCCGCGACGCGCATGACGATCACGGTCATGGCCATGACGATCACCACGCCGCAGACGCACACCATGCCGATGCGCATGACGATCACGGCCATGGCCACGGTCCGCATGAGCCACATGAAACGCCGTGGGTGGTGACGCTGCCGCTGATCCTGCTGGCCATCCCGTCGATCGCCATCGGTTTCTTCAGCATCGGCCCGATGCTGCACGGTACCGACTGGGCCGGTCACCACGCCCACGCGGCTATCAAGGGCCAGGTCAACACGTTCTTCACCGGCATCGTCGATTTCTACGATCCGGCCAAGAACACCGTGGCCTTCCTGGGCGAGGAGTTCCATGGTCCGGTGGCGTTCGCGCTGCACGGCATGATGCTGCCGCCGTTCTGGCTGACCCTGGCAGGTTTCCTGCTGGCCGCGTTGTTCTACCTGTGGAAGCCGGACCTGTCGGGCAAGGCACGCAAGACCTTCGCCCCGGTGGTGTCCGTGCTGGAAAACAAGTACGGCTTCGACAAGCTGTGGATCGATGGCTTTGCCGGTGGCAGCGTCAAGCTGGGCAAGGTCTCGCGCTGGATCGACAGCAACATCGTCGACGGCGTGGTCAATCTCTCGGCACGTGTTGTGGACGTCGCAGCCAGCGTGCTGCGCCGTACCCAATCCGGTTTCCTCTATCACTACGCCTTCGCGATGATCATCGGCCTGATTGCCCTCCTGGGCGTGCTGATGCATTACCTGCGTTGATGACCTGTACGGAATAAGAAGACGTGTCGAACTGGCCTCTACTCAGTGTCCTCATCTGGCTGCCGATCCTCGGCGGTGCCCTGATCCTTGCGATCCGTGATGCGCAGACCGCCCGCTGGGCGTCGCTGGGCGTGGCGGTGCTGACCTTCGTGGCGAGTCTGTCGCTGCTGGGCGGCTACAACCCGGGCATCGACGCGCTGCAGTTCGTCGAGACCCACGCCTGGATCCCGACCTACAACATCGGCTACAACCTGGGCGTGGACGGCATCGCCGTAGCGCTGATCCTGCTCACCACGCTGGTCAGCGTGCTCGCCCTGATCGGCGCCTGGAGCGCGATCGACAAGCGCGTGAACCAGTACGTGGCCGCTTTCCTGATCCTGGAAGGTGTCACCGTCGGCATCTTCGCCGCCACGGACGCGATGCTGTTCTACGTGTTCTTCGAGGCGATGCTGATCCCGATGTTCCTGATCATCGGTGTCTGGGGTGGCCCGCGTCGCATCTACGCCGCACTGAAGTTCTTCCTGTACACCTTCCTCGGCTCGGTGCTGATGCTGGTGGCGCTGATCTACCTGTACATGAAGGGCGGCAGCTTCCAGCTGGCCGACCTCTACGCACTGCAGCTGTCGGGCAAGGAACAGACCTGGATCTTCTTCGCCTTCCTGATCGCGTTCGCGGTCAAGGTGCCGATGTTCCCGGTGCACACCTGGCTGCCGGACGCGCACGTGGAAGCTCCGACCGCCGGTTCGGTGATCCTGGCCGCCATCGCACTGAAGATCGGTGGCTACGGCTTCCTGCGCTTCAACCTGCCGATCGTTCCCGATGCCTCGCAGGAATGGGCATGGCTGGTCATCGCGCTGTCGCTGATCGCAGTGATCTACGTCGGCCTGGTCGCCCTGGTGCAGGACGACATGAAGAAGCTGATCGCCTATTCGTCGATCGCGCACATGGGCTTTGTCACCCTGGGTACCTTCATCGCCCTGTGGCTGGTACGTGAAGCCGGCAACGTCGATGCGGCCCGCCTGGGCCTGCAGGGCGCCATGGTGCAGATGATCTCGCACGGCTTCGTGTCCGGCGCGATGTTCTCCTGCGTCGGCGTGCTGTACGACCGCATGCACAGCCGCCGCATCGCCGATTACGGCGGCGTGGTCAACGTGATGCCGTGGTTCGCCACGTTCGCCATGCTGTTCTTCATGGCCAACGCCGGCCTGCCGGGCACCAGCGGTTTCGTCGGTGAATTCATGGTCATCCTGTCGGCGTTCCAGCGGAACCCGTGGATCGCCCTGGGCGCAGCCACCACCCTGATCATCGGTGCGGCCTACACCCTGTGGCTGTACAAGCGCATCTTCTTCGGTGAGGTGGCCAACAGCCACGTCGCCGAACTGAAGGACATCAACGGCCGCGAATGGCTGGTGCTGGGCGTGTTCGCCATCGGCGTACTGGCCCTGGGCATCTACCCCAAGCCGCTGACCGACCTGATGGAGCCCTCGATCGCCAAGCTGGCCATGCAGATCGCCTCCAGCAAGCTGCTCTGACCGGGCCCAACAGCGAATTGATTCCAGGATTTGATAATGACCACCTCGCCGCTGCTGCCACTGACCGCTGCTGACCTGCCACCGCTCGCTCCCGAGCTGGTGCTGATCGGCAGTGCCTTCGCCCTGATGATCCTCGACCTGTTCGTCAGCGAACGGAACAAGATCGTCACCCACCTGTTCTCGGTCGCCGCGCTGGCCGTGGTGCTGTTCATGCTGGCCACCGGCGTGGGCGGGCAGGGGGAGGTCTTCCATGGCATGTTCGTGCGCGATACCGCCGCGGACGTGATGAAGACCGGGATCGTACTGCTCAGCGGCCTGACCCTGATCTACGGTTGGGGCTACCTGCGCGAGCGCAAGCTGTTCCAGGGCGAGATTCCGGTGCTGATCCTGTTCGGCACCGCCGGCATGATGATCCTGGTGTCCGCCGGCAGCCTGCTGATGGTGTACCTGGGCCTGGAACTGCTGGCCCTGTGCTCCTACGCACTGGTTGCCAGCAACCGTGACAACGGCCTGGCCTCGGAAGCGGCGATGAAGTACATCGTCCTCGGTTCGCTGGCCTCGGGCCTGCTGCTGTACGGCATGTCGCTGATCTATGGCGCTACCGGCAGCCTGCACCTGGACGCCATCCAGGCCGCCATCCCGCACTCGGAAGAGCGCGTGCTGCTGGTCACCGGCGCGGTGTTCATGATTGCCGGCGTTGCCTTCAAGCTGGGTGCCGCACCGTTCCACATGTGGCTGCCCGACGTGTACCAGGGTGCCCCGGCGCCGGTCGCGCTGTTCATCAGCTCGGCGCCGAAGCTGGCCGCTTTCGGCATGGCCTACCGCCTGCTGGAAATGGGCGTGGGCCCGCTGTCCACCGAACTGCAGCTGCTGATCGCCGGTCTGGCTGCGGTCTCGCTGGTGATCGGCAACCTGATGGCCATTGCGCAGAGCAACCTCAAGCGCATGCTTGCGTTCTCCACGGTCTCGCATATCGGCTTCCTGCTGATGGGCATCGCCGGCGGCGGTGCGCAGGGCTATGCGGCCGCACTGTTCTACGCCCTGGCTTACGCGATCATGTCGACCGCGGCTTTCGGCGCGATCATCGCGCTGTCGCGCGCCGGCTTCGAGGCCGAGAACATCGAGGACTTCAAGGGCCTGAACGCCCGCAACCCATGGATGGCCGGCCTGGTGCTGTGCATCATGGCGTCGCTGGCAGGCATTCCGCCGTTCCTGGGGTTCTGGACCAAGCTGGCCGTGCTCGGCGCTGCCATCAATGGCGGCCTGCTGTGGCTGGCGATCCTGGGCGTGCTGTGCGCCGTGGTCGGCTGCTTCTACTACCTGCGTGTCATCAAGGTCATGTACTTCGATGAGCCGGTGGGCGAGGCCATGCCGCGCAGCAAGGACCGCGTGCTGGGTGTCGTGCTGGGCGTGAACGCACTGGCGCTGCTTGCGCTGGGCTTGGCCTGGAACCCGATCATGGTCTGGTGCCAGCAGGCATTTGCGCATCTTGCATAAAAGTTGACACAAAGCTGCGCGATTCGTGTAATATGCGCAGCCTGAGTTGTCACTGCAGCGGTTCAGCCAGAACATCGTTGCAGAGAGCCCCCTCGCCAGAGCGGGGCAGCAGTTCAAACACTTCCGGTGCGGGGTGGAGCAGTCTGGCAGCTCGTCGGGCTCATAACCCGAAGGTCGCAGGTTCAAATCCTGCCCCCGCTACCAACACATCGAATCGGCGCCAACCAGTTCGATGAATGAGGAAAAGCTTGCAGGTTCTGAAGTTATCCCTCATAATTCCGCTTCTGATGCGGGGTGGAGCAGTCTGGCAGCTCGTCGGGCTCATAACCCGAAGGTCGCAGGTTCAAATCCTGCCCCCGCTACCAAGTAAGGAATGCGCCTTCGAAGTTCTGCTTCGAGGGCGTTTTTCTTTGCGGCTTTCGCCGATCCGCCGGGCATGGCCCGGCAGCCCGGCAGCCCGGCAGCCCGGCAGCCCGGCAGCCCGGCAGCCCGGTAGCGCCGGGCCATGCCCGGCGAGTGCAGCGGAGGGTTCCAGGACGGCCGCAGCCTTGCACCAGAGCGGTGCAGGGGCTATCATCAGCGGCCTAGAAGTACCCCTGACGGCGGCACTCCCCATCGGAGATCCACCCGGAAGGAGGGCCGCAGCACGCTTGTTCAGCGCGTTGCAACCGGAATCCAGTCACCGGAGTCTTTCCGGAAAAGGGGCCCAGCGGGCCCTTCGTCGTTTTCGGGGCGTCATGTTTCCATGCTGGCCACGGCCGGCACCCAACCAAGAGATCAAGGCAGGCTGTGAGCGACAAGGCAACCGACATCGCGAATCTGCTCGCCCCGACCGTTGTGTCGCTGGGCCTGGAGCTGCTGGGCGTTGAGTATCTGCCGGCCCCCGGCGGTGCGACCCTTCGCCTTTACATCGACGTGCCGCTGGCGGAACAGCCGGAGCGCATCATCAATGTGGACGACTGTGAGCGGGTAAGCCGCGAAGTGTCCGCACAGATGGACGTCGAAGACCCGATCAGCGGCAATTACACGCTGGAAGTGTCTTCGCCGGGCGTGGATCGCCCGCTGTTCAACCTGGAGCAGTTCGGTCGTCACCTCGGCGAATCGGCCAAGGTCACCCTGAAGCTGCCGCAGGAAAATCGCCGTCGCCTGCAGGGTCGCATCGAAGCGGTCGACCAGGCGCAGGGCAGCATCACCTTCATCGTCGACAACACCGCTCTGGTGGTGTCGGCCGACAACATCGACAAGGCGCGGATCATGCCTGACTGGGTGGCGCTGGGGCTGGCCCCGAGCAAGCCGACCGGTCCGGCACCGAAGCGTCCGAAGCCGAACAAGAATTCTTCTTCCAACGAGCCGGCGGCAAAGAAGCCGCGCGCGGAGTGAGCCAATGAGCAAGGAACTGTTGCTGGTAGTGGACGCGGTCGCCAACGAGAAGGGCGTGCCGCGTGAAGTGATCTTCGATGCCATCGAGGCCGCCCTGGCCTCGGCAGCGAAGAAGCGCTATCCCGACGAGGAAGTGCTGACCCGCGTGGTCATCGACCACAAGGATGGCAACTACGAAACCTTCCGCCGCTGGGAAGTGGTGGCCGACGACGTAGTGATGGAATCGCCGGATCGCCAGATCCGCCTGATGGACGCCATCGAAGAAGCCGAAGGCGTGGACGTCGGCGATTACATCGAAGAGCAGATCGAGAACCCCGACTTCGGTCGCATCGCCGCCCAGGCCGCCAAGCAGGTGATCGTGCAGCGCGTGCGCGAAGCCGAGCGCCAGCAGGTGGTCGATGCGTGGGCCGATCGCGTCGGTGAGCTGATCACCGGTGTGGTCAAGCGCGCCGAGCGCGGCAACATCTATGTCGACCTGGGCGGTAACGCCGAAGGCTTCATTCCGAAGGACAAGGGCATTCCGCGTGACGTGCTGCGTGCCGGCGACCGCGTCCGCGGCTACCTGGCCGAAGTGCGTTCGGAGCCGCGTGGCCCGCAGCTGTTCATCAGCCGCGCCGCACCGGAATTCATGATCGAGCTGTTCAAGCTGGAAGTGCCGGAAGTCGGCCAGGGCTTGGTGGAAATCAAGGCCTGCGCCCGCGATCCGGGCGACCGCGCCAAGATCGCCGTGCTCGCCCACGACCAGCGCACCGATCCGATCGGCGCCTGCATCGGCATGCGTGGTTCGCGCGTGCAGGCCGTGTCCAACGAGCTCAATGGCGAGCGCGTGGACATCGTCCTGTGGAACGAGAACCCGGCCAACTTCGTCATCAACGCGATGGCGCCGGCCGAAGTGCAGTCGATCATCGTCGATGAAGACAAGCATTCGATGGACCTGGCCGTTGCCGAAGACCGCTTGGCCCAGGCGATCGGCAAGGGTGGCCAGAACGTGCGTCTGGCCAGCCGCCTGACCGGCTGGCAGCTCAACGTCATGACCCAGGACCAGGTGACCGCCAAGTCCGAAGCCGAACAGGCGGCGGCCCGCCAGCTGTTCATGGACAAGCTGGAAGTGGACGAGGAAATCGCTGGCATCCTGGTCAGCGAAGGCTTCGGCACGGTCGAGGAAATCGCATATGTACCGGTCGGCGAACTGCTGGCCGTGGAAGGTTTCGACGAAGACATCGTCGAAGAGCTGCGCGCACGTGCCCGCGATGCGCTGCTCAATGAGGCCCTGGCAGTCGAGGAAGGCCTGGAGGACGGCCAGCCGGCGCAGGACCTGCTGTCCCTGAAGGGCATGGACGAAGCCACCGCATATGCGTTGGCCGGCCACGGCGTGCGTACCAGCGAGGACTTGTCCGACCTGGCCGCCGACGAGGTCATGGACTTCGGCATCGAAGGGCTGGACCAGGAGCGCGCCGCGGCGCTGATCCTGGCTGCGCGTGCCGAGGAAATCGCCCGACTGGAACGCGGCGAATGAGCCGGCAATGAACAGGGCCCTGAGCCGATCAGGGCGTAGAATCCGCGCCACCTCCAGATGCGGGGGGGCGCCCACAAGATCATAGGATCCGAATGTCGCAGCAAACCACCATCCGCAAGCTTGCTGAACTGGTCAATACACCGGTCGAAAAACTGCTGGAACAGCTGGCCGGTGCCGGCATGAAGTTCAGCGGTCCCGACCAGGTCGTGACCAGCTCCGAGAAAGTGAAGCTCCTGGGCTTCCTTCGTCGCTCGCACGGCAAGCCCGAGCAGGCCCCGGAAGAGACTGATCAGTCTGCCAAGAAGATCACCCTCAACCGTCGCAAGCAGCAGGAAGTGACGGTCAATTCCGGTCGCAGCAAGACAACCGTGAACGTGGAAGTGCGCCAGAAGCGTACCTACGTCAAGGCCGATGGTGGTCGCGCGATGACCCCGGACGAAGAGCGTGCCGACATCCTGCGCAAGCTGGAAGAGTCGCGCGCACGCAACCTGGCCGAGCAGCAGGCACTGGCCGAGAAGGATCGCCTGCGTGACGAGGCCATCGTCCGTGCACGCGAGGAAGAAATCGCCGCCAAGGAGCGTGCCGAGGCCGAGAAGAAGGCGGCCGAGGAAGCTGCGGTTGCCGCCAAGGCTGCCGAGGCGCTGGCTGCCAGCCAGCCCAAGGTGCGTGCACCGATCGACGAAACCGCGCCGCGCCCGCCGCGCGCTCCGGCTGCAGCCCCGGCTGCTCCGCGCAGTGCGCCGCCGCGCAGCGACGACCGCAACAACCGCAGCGCGCCGCGCAACGAGCGTGGCCCGGGTGATCGCTTCGCCGGCCAGATGCACCTGTCGGCCGCCGATCGCGCGCGTCGTGGCAACAGCAACAACAGCAACAACCGTGGTCGCCCGGGCAGCCGCCCGACGTCCGGCCGTCGCGACATGTCGCGCGGCGGTGGCAACGCCGGCCCGCATGCCTTCGAGCGGCCGACCGCACCGGTGGTGCGTGAAGTGGCGATCGGCGACACCATCACCGTGGCCGACCTGGCGCAGAAGCTCGCGCTGAAGGGTGGCGAGGTGGTGAAGGCGCTGTTCAAGATGGGCGTGATGGCCACCATCACCCAGTCCATCGACCACGACACCGCGGCCCTGGTCACCGAAGAGCTGGGTCACAAGGCGATCCGTGCCAGCGACAACGACGCCGAAGACGCGCTGCTGGCGTCGGCCGGCGAGAACCAGGGCGAGGCCGTGCAGCGTCCGCCGGTGGTCACCATCATGGGTCATGTCGATCACGGCAAGACCTCGCTGCTGGATTACATCCGTCGCACCAAGGTCGCCACCGGCGAAGCCGGCGGCATCACCCAGCACATCGGTGCGTACCACGTTGAAACGCCGAAGGGCGTCATCAGCTTCCTGGACACCCCGGGCCACGCCGCGTTCACCTCGATGCGTGCCCGCGGTGCCAAGCTGACCGATATCGTGGTGCTGGTCGTGGCTGCCGATGACGGCGTCATGCCGCAGACCAAGGAAGCGATCCAGCACGCCCGTTCGGCGGGTGTGCCGCTGATCGTGGCGATCAACAAGATCGACAAGTCCGGTGCCGACCCGATGCGGGTCAAGAACGAACTGCTCTCCGAGCAGGTCGTGGCCGAAGACTTCGGTGGCGACACCCAGATGGTGGAGATCTCGGCCAAGACCGGCCTGGGCATCGACGATCTGCTGGAAGCTGTTTCGGTCCAGGCTGAACTGCTGGAACTGAAGGCGGTCGACGACGGCCGTGCCAACGGCGTGGTCATCGAATCGTCGCTGGACAAGGGCCGTGGCCCGATCGCGACGGTGCTGGTGCAGCAGGGCCGCCTGAAGAAGG
Organism: Stenotrophomonas sp. SI-NJAU-1; assembly: GCF_020883215.1. NCBI lineage: Bacteria > Pseudomonadati > Pseudomonadota > Gammaproteobacteria > Lysobacterales > Lysobacteraceae > Stenotrophomonas > Stenotrophomonas sp. SI-NJAU-1. The sequence goes on along the minus strand of NZ_CP086598.1, from coordinate 3,001,967 downwards.
GCGATTACCTGGTGTGCGGCATCCAGTACGGCCGCGTGCGTGCGCTGTTCGACGAAACCGGCAAGCAGCCGGAGTTCGCCGGCCCGTCCATCCCGGTCCAGGTCCTGGGCCTGTCCGGTGTGCCGGAAGCCGGCGACGACTTCGTCGTCGTCGACGACGAACGCCTGGCCAAGGACGTTGCCCAGCAGCGTGAGACCAAGCGCCGCGAATCGCGCCTGGTCGCCACCGCTGGCAGCCGCATGGAAGACATCATGGCAACCCTGGGCAAGGGCGAGGGCCAGCAGGTCCTCAACCTGGTCATCAAGGCCGACGTGCAGGGTTCGGTGCAGGCGTTGAGCCAGGCCCTGGTGGCGCTGTCCAACGACGACATCCGCATCAACGTGATCCACTCCGGCGTGGGCGGCATCACCGAGTCGGACGCCAATTCGGCTGCCGCTTCGAAGGCCACCGTCATCGGCTTCAACGTGCGTGCGGATGCTTCGGCCCGTCGCATCATCGAATCCAACGGCGTGGACCTGCGTTACTTCTCGATCATCTATGACGTGATCGATCAGGTGAAGCAGGTGGCCTCCGGTCTGCTGGGCGTGGAGATCCGCGAAGAGATCATCGGTATCGCCGAGGTCCGCGACGTCTTCCGCAGCTCCAAGCTGGGTGCCGTCGCCGGCAGCATGGTCATCGAGGGTGTGGTCAAGCGCAACAAACCGATCCGCGTCCTGCGCGACAGCGTGGTGATCTTCGAAGGCGAGCTGGAATCGCTGCGCCGCTTCAAGGAAAACGTCGAGGAAGTCCGCAACGGTACCGAATGCGGTATCGCGGTGAAGGCCTACAACGACGTCAAGCCGGGTGACCAGATCGAGTGCTTCGAGCGTATCGAAGTGCCGCGCACCCTGTAATGCTGCAACGGACCGGCCCTCACGGGCCGGTCCTGTTTCAACCCGTAGACTGCACCAACGAAACCCAACAAGAGCCTGCCGCGTGCCCAAGACTTTCCATCGAACCGACCGTGTCTCCGCCCAGCTGCGCCGTGAACTCGGCACCCTGGTGCACAACGCCGTGCGCGAACACGGGTTGCCCTCGGTGAGCGTGTCCGACGTGGAAATCACCCGCGACATGGCCCATGCCAAGGTGTTCGTCACCGCGCTGATGCCGGAACGTTCGGTTGAGGCAGTGAAGGGCCTGAAGGAACTGGCGTGGGGCCTGCGCATGGAGCTGGCCCGCGCGATGAAGCTGCGGCATGTGCCGGAGCTGCATTTCCACTACGACGACTCGGTCGATCGTGGCGAGCGCATCGACAACCTGCTGCGCGACCTGCCAGATACCGTCGCCGCCGAAAAGCGTCGCGAAGGCGACGAAGAATAACCGCGCGACGCCGGGCATGCCCGGCGTTGTTGCATTCCGGCTGCGCGATGTCTGATGCAGACCGCGCTGCGCGCTCGCCGGGCATGGCCCGGCGCTACCCGTACCTGTCATGACCCGAATTCAGTTCCGCCGCCTGGATGGCATCCTGCTGCTCGACAAGCCGACCGGCATGAGCTCCAACGCAGCCCTGCAGGTCGCCCGTCGCCTGTTCCGTGCGGAGAAGGGCGGCCACACCGGCAGCCTCGACCCGCTGGCTACCGGCCTGTTGCCACTGTGCTTCGGCGAGGCGACCAAGATCGCCGGCCTGCTGCTGGGCTCGGCCAAGGCCTACGACGCCGAGATCGTGCTGGGCCAGACCACCGATACCGACGACGCCGAGGGCCAGGTGCTGCTTGAGCGGCCGGTGCCCGTGATCAGCCCCGAGGCCCTGCGGGCGGCGATCGCGCCGCTGCTTGGCGAGATCCTGCAGCGTGCGCCGATCTATTCCGCGCTCAAGCAGGGCGGGGAGCCGCTGTATGTGAAGGCCCGCCGCGGCGACGCCATCGAGGCGCCCGAGCGCCAGGTGATGGTTCACGCCATCGAGATTCTGCAGCAGCAGCCCGAGCGGCTGCGGCTGCGGGTCACCTGCGGCTCGGGCACCTATATCCGCAGTCTGGCCCGTGACCTGGGTGAAACGCTGGGCTGTGGCGCGCACATCAGCGCCCTGCGGCGCCTGTGGGTGGAGCCGTTCCGCGAACCGGCGATGGTCACCCTGGAGCAGCTGAGGGACCTGGTGGACGCGCAGGACGAAGCCGCCATGGACGCGCTGCTGCTGCCGCTGGCGGCGGGCCTGTCCGAGTACCCCCGGGTCGACCTGGACGCCGGGCAGACCCAGCGCTTCTGCGTGGGCCAGCGCCAGCGCGACCTCTCCTGGCCGCGCGGCCTGGTGGCGGTGTTTGGCCCTGGATCGGTGGTGCAGGGCCTGGGCCAGGTCGACGACAGCGGTCTGCTGGCCCCGCAGCGCCGCTTCAACCTCTGAACGGGGAGGCCCGGTTCAGCCCCGGACCTTGTTCCAGAAGCCCCTGGCCGTTACAATTCCGCGGCCGTTTTACGGCAGCCTGCCGCAGGCGGGTTTCATCCATTTGTTGGTTCACGGCGAGCCAGGCGGTGCGCGAAAGCGCGTTCCTGCCGGCCACGCATCACAGAGAAAAAAGACATGTCGATCGACACCCAGAAGGTCATTGAAGACAACAAGCGCAGCTCGGCTGACACCGGCTCTCCGGAAGTCCAGGTTGCACTGCTGACCGCCCGCATCGAACTGCTGACCGGCCACTTCAAGACCCACAAGAAGGATCACCACAGCCGCCGCGGCCTGCTGCAGATGGTCAACCGCCGCCGCAGCCTGCTCGACTACCTGAAGAAGAAGGACGTCGAGCGTTACAAGGCCCTGATCGAGAAGCTTGGCCTGCGTCGCTAAGCAACGAATCCCCCGCGGCGCAGCGATGCGCCGCGGTTTTGTTTTGTAGCACCGCAATACCTTTTTCAGACCGGAACGACCGGTCATCCGTTGGCGGCAAGGGTCGCCCACGGTCCATTCGCAGACAGCATCCCAAGGACACCATCCGTGGCAAAAATCACCAAAACCTTCCAGTACGGCAAGCACACCGTCACGCTTGAGACTGGCGAAATCGCCCGTCAGGCCGGTGGCGCCGTCATCGTCAAGTTCGACGACACCGTGCTGCTGGTCTCCGCCGTTGCCGCCAAGAGCGCGCGTGAGGGCCAGGACTTCTTCCCGCTGACCGTCGATTATCAGGAGAAGTTCTACGCCGGTGGCCGTATCCCGGGTGGCTTCTTCAAGCGCGAAGGCCGCGCGACCGAGAAGGAAACCCTGATCTCGCGTCTGATCGACCGTCCGATCCGTCCGCTGTTCCCGGAAGACTACAAGAACGAAGTCCAGATCATCGCCACGGTGATGTCGCTGAACCCGGACATCGACGGTGACATTCCGGCCCTGATCGGCGCTTCGGCCGCCCTGTCGCTGGCCGGCACCCCGTTCATGGGCCCGATCGGCGCGGCCAAGGTCGGTTACAAGGATGGCCAGTACATCCTCAACCCGACCGTGACCGAGCTGAAGGATTCGCAGCTGGAGCTGGTCGTCGCCGGTACCTCCAACGCCGTGCTGATGGTGGAATCGGAAGCCGCGCTGCTGTCCGAAGAAGTGATGCTGGGCGCTGTGACCTTCGGTCACCGCGAGATGCAGAAGGTCATCAACGCCATCAACGAGCTGACCGTCGAAGCCGGCACCAAGCCGTCGACCTGGGAAGCCCCGGCCAAGAACGAAGCGCTGATCAGCGCCCTGAAGGAAGCCATCGGCCCGCGTCTGGGTGAAGCCTTCCAGGTGCGTGACAAGCTGCAGCGTCGCGATGCCATCTCCGCGATCAAGAAGGACGTGCTGGAGACCCTGGCTGGCCGCGTCGCCGCCGAGGGCTGGAACCCGGCCGAGCTGTCGAAGGAGTTCGGCGAACTGGAATACAGCACCATGCGCAACTCGGTGCTGGACACCAAGGTCCGCATCGACGGCCGTGCGCTGGACACCGTCCGCCCGATCGCCGTCAAGACCAGCGTGCTGCCGCGTACCCACGGTTCCTCGCTGTTCACCCGTGGCGAGACCCAGGCCATCGTGACCATCACCTTGGGCACTGCCCGTGACGGCCAGGTCATCGATGCCGTGTCCGGTGAGTACAAGGAAAACTTCCTGTTCCATTACAACTTCCCCCCCTACTCGGTGGGTGAGTGCGGCCGCATGATGGGCCCGAAGCGTCGCGAGATCGGCCACGGCCGTCTGGCCAAGCGCGGCGTGCTGGCAGTGATGCCGTCGCTGGAATCCTTCCCGTACACCATCCGCGTCGTCTCGGAAATCACCGAGTCGAACGGTTCCTCGTCGATGGCGTCGGTCTGCGGCTCGTCGCTGGCCCTGATGGACGCCGGCGTGCCGGTGAAGGCTCCGGTGGCGGGCATCGCCATGGGCCTGGTCAAGGAAGGCGATCGCTTCGTCGTCCTGTCCGACATCCTGGGTGACGAAGATCACCTGGGCGACATGGACTTCAAGGTTGCCGGTACCGCTGAGGGCATCTCCGCCCTGCAGATGGACATCAAGATCGAAGGTATCACCGAAGAGATCATGAAGCAGGCTCTGCAGCAGGCCAAGGCCGGCCGTCTGCACATCCTGGGCGAAATGGCCCACGGCCTGACCGCCCCGCGTGAGGAGCTGTCGGACTACGCGCCGCGCCTGCTGACCATCAAGATCCATCCGGACAAGATCCGCGAAGTGATCGGCAAGGGTGGTTCGACCATCCAGGCCATCACCAAGGAAACCGGCACCCAGATCGACATCCAGGATGACGGCACCATCGTCATCGCTTCGGTCAATGCCATCGCGGCCCAGGCCGCCAAGGCCCGCATCGAGCAGATCACCTCGGACGTCGAGCCGGGCCGCATCTACGAAGGCAAGGTCGCCAAGATCATGGACTTCGGTGCCTTCGTCACCATCCTGCCGGGCAAGGACGGCCTGGTCCACGTGTCGCAGATCTCCAGCGACCGCGTCGAGAAGGTCGGCGACGTGCTGAAGGAAGGCGATGTGGTCAAGGTCAAGGTGCTGGAAGTCGACAAGCAGGGCCGTATCCGCCTGTCGATGAAGGCCGTCGAGGAAGGCGAAGGCGCCACCGCCGAGTAATCGACCGCAGGTCGATGACGGTAGGTGTCAACCTTGGTTGACACGCCAGAATGAAAAAGCGGGCTTCGGCCCGCTTTTTCTTTGCCTGTCGTCCGGCGCTGCCTACGTCGTACCGCAGCGCTATGCTTCCCCCATGGACACCCTGCACCTGCTTGATCTGCAGATCGACCGCCCCGCGCAGCGGGTCAGCCGCGCCGGCGACGTGTTGCCGATCCAGGGGCTGAGCTGGCGCCTGTTCGACGTGCTGCTGGCACACGGCAACGACGTTGTCGACTTCGACACGCTGGCTGCACAGGTGTGGGCGCCTGCAGTGGTTGGCGAGGATGCGATCAGCCAGCGGGTCAAGCTGTTGCGGCAGGCGCTGGGTGATGACAGCCGACGCCCACGCTACATCCGTTCGGTACGCGGGCGCGGCTATCAGTTGTGTGCAGTGCCGACCACCGCACCGCCGGCAGCGGCGGTGCCTGCTGCCGCGCACCGGAAGAAGTGGCCATGGCTTGCCGGCGCCGGTGTCGTCGTTCTCGCAGCTGCCGCCTCGTTCTGGCCGCGCACGCCGGCGGCCGGTGGCCCGCTGCCGTTGCTGCAGCGCGCCGATTATTACGCCAGCATCGGCCAGGCCAGCAACAATGAGCGCGCCATCGCCCTGTACCGGCAGGCATTGCAGGTGGACCCTGATTCCAGTCCGGCCCGCCGCGGCCTGTCACGAGCGTTGTCCGCGCAGGGCTGTCTGTTCAATGGATCGCCCGAGCAGGTCCGCGAAGGGCTGGCGCTGGCCAACATCGAACGTGAACTCGCGCCGCAGGAGGGTGCTGTGTACGCGCTTCGAGGCTATGCCTACGACTGCCTCGGGCAGATGCCGCAGGCCATTTCCGATTACGAACGGGCGATCGCGCTGGATCCGGGCGACGAGCGCACCCGTGCCTCGCTCGCCTACCTGCACCAGGAGCGCGGCCACCTTGCCCTGGCCCTGCGTGCCAATCTTGCATTGACGGCGCCCGAACGCCTGCGCTTCCGTGATGTGCAGGTGGCGCGCGAACTGGAGCTGCTCGGCTTCACTCATGCGGCGGCGCAGCGCCACGCACGTAATTTCCAGCTGTATCCGGACAACGTCTTCGCCAACATCGCCTGGCCGCGCAGTCTGTTCGCGGCAGGTGACCCGGGCCGGGCGAGGCAGGCGTTGACCGAGGCGCTGGCACGCGGCACGCCACACCCACAGTTGCTGCGGCTGCAGGGCGAACTGGCGCTGCTGGCGGGAGATCACGCCGGTGCCGCCGATGCCTTCGAGCGCGGGCGGCAGCTGCGTCCACAGCAATCGCTCGGTCAATCGCTGGCGGCCTTGTACGCGCAGCCCGCGGCGTCGCCGGAGTGGGTGGCGTCGCGTCTTGCAATGTTGCAGGCGCAGCGCGGCGACGGTTGGTCCGATGCCGCGCTTGAGCGGGCCCTGCTGTTGCAGGCGCAAGGCGACCCGGAGGCTGCCGTCACCGCGCTGCAGCAGGCGGTCGACGATGGCTTCCGCGATGCGGCGTGGTTGCGCTCCACGCCGCTGTTTGCGTCCCTGCACGCAGCGCCCGGCTGGGCGCCGCTGCTGGCGCGCATCGATGCCGATATCGGCCGCCAGCGTGCGCAGGTGCTGGCGGCCCACTGGCGTCCCGCCGGGCTGGCCGACCTCAGCGCAGCGCCGGCAGCAGGAATTCGGTGAGTATGCGGCGCGACTGCGGGTGAGCGATGCTGCGGTTGTAGGCCTGGCTGGTCACCACCGCCACAGCGCGCTGTTGCGGCAGCAGGAACACGTAGTTGCCGCCGTTGCCGGACATCGCCCATACGGTCTGTGGCTGGCCACCGACAGTCAGTTTCAGGCCCCACCATTGATAGCCGTAATCGCTGCCGTCGCCGGCCGTTGCCTGCGGTGACAGCATCGCGGCGACGTAGTCGCGTGGAACCAGCTGGCGCCCCTGCCAACGACCGCCATCAAGCACGAGCTGGCCGAGACGGGCCAGGTCCCGGCTGCGGTAGCGGGTGCCGCCTCCGCCCATGCCGATGCCCTCGGGGGAACGGTTCCACTGGCTGCGGGTGATGCCCAGCGGTCGTTCCAGTGCATGGGCTGCGTAATCGGCCAGCGGTTGTCCGGTCGCGCGTTCCAGTACCGCGCCGAGCACGAAGGAGTTGGCGGTGCAGTAGGCAAACGCGCGCCCGTGAGGACTGTCTTCCGGGCGCGCCATCCAGGGTGCGAAGCCCTTCACCGGCAGCGCCAGGGCGAAATCGAGCCAGCGCTCGCCGACGTACATGCGCTCCTCGTGGCCGGCCGAGAACGGGTTCTCGTCGTCGCACTCCCACAGCGTGCTCATCGCCAGCAGGTCCTCCACCGCGGTGCCGCGCAGGCGGGGGTCCACGTCGTGGTGGGCGACGAAGGCCGGGAAGTAGTCGTACACCTTCGCGTGAACGCCCGGCAGCCGGCCTTCGCCGATCGCTGCGCCGACCAGCAGGGCGGTCACGCTTTTGCTGGCCGAGCGCACGTCGTGCAGGGTCTGCGCATCGGCACCGTTGAAATAGCCTTCGTACACGACCTGTCCATCAACCTGCAGCAGCACGCTGCGGATCTGTTTCAGCTCATCGCTGGCGATGGCCTGCTCCAGCGCGCGCATGCGGCCGGGATCTGGGGGGGCAGGGCCCGCGATGGAGGGGAGGGCGTACAGGCATAGCAGCAGGGTGGACACAGGCAGGGGCGAACGCATGATCGGACTCCATCGAAAGGAGTGCCGATTCGGCCAGAGGGCTGGCTGAAGTGCTGGAAGGGCGCCTGAAGAATTCTGAAAGCCTTGTGCCGCAAGGGCTGCAGCGCCCTGCCGTCATGCGTCCGCTCGTTCGTGACCCAGCCACCACACCTGGCCCGGCTGCGGATCCTGCTGCGGGTGCTCACGGTGTTCGATCGCATCGAGCGTGCGCCCGGTGCCTGCCGCAGCCCAGGCTGACATCAGTTTTTCGACCGCAGCGCGGCCCTGTGCGGCAATACCGAGATTGCGCTCGCGCACCCAGCCGTCGTCATCCTCGTGGCTGTCGTCATCGTGCTGGTGCGGTGCCCCATAGCTGCAGCGCAGGCACAGGTGACGTACCGAATGGGTCCAGTCTTCGATCAGGCCGATGCCGGGCAACGTCATTGCGCGCAGCGCGGCGATGTCGTCCGGCGAACCGCATTGCACGAACACGGCGTAGGTCGCCATGTCCGACTGCCGCAGGCGCTGCATGGCATTGAACACCGGTACTTCGCGCTCGCCGTAGGTCCGGCGCCCGGTGGAGGCACCGTCGTGCAGCACGATGTCGCCGAAGCGGAACCCGCTTTCCGGAAGTGGCACGTTTTCCAGCCGCGCGCGCACCGGATCGAGCCGGCGCATGTACACGGTCTCGCCGCTGGACCACGGATTCAGGCGGACACAGGCAACGCCGAAATTGCCGTCGATCGGGCCTTCGCCTTCAGGAAGGGGGATGCCGCAGCGGGTCCATTGCCGGCGCGCCTCGGCCCAGTCGCCGGCGCCGGTGGCGGCAATCCCGGCATTCCACGCGGTCGCCTCGTCGACTTCATCGCGCAGCTGCTCGGAGCGGAGATTGTCCTGCAGCGACAACACCCACTCGCGCAGGTACTTGTGTGCCAGCCCGCGCATGTAGTGCAGGTGGGGGATGTCGGGTGTCCATTCGACGAGCTGGCCGAACAGGATTGCCGCGTCGGCCAGGTCGCCCGCATCAAAGGCCGCATAGGCGCGGGCCTCCAGCGCCTGCAGCTTTTCGAGGGTTTCGTCGTCCAGCAGTTCGCCGTCTGCGTCGTGGTCTGCGGTCATGTCCGTGTGCCAGTGAAGATCCAGCGCCACCTTAGCTCAGGCAGGTCGTGTGTTGTCCTGCAGCGAAGTGCTTTCGACGTTGTGCAGCCACGACCGTGTCAGCTTCCAGCGGCACGCCACTGTCCAGCGGACGACATGCACGGACATCCGCACCACGGGCCGATCTGTTTGCTAACGTGGCGGCGCCTTCGACCCGGGAGTTTCCATGTTCCATCAGACCTTGGCCGTACTTGCAGTGCTGATCGCCGGCACCCTGCCCATTGCCGCGCAGGCGCAACCGGCGCAACCGCCGATCTTCGGTGCGTACTATCCCGGCGGCTCCGCCGAGCGCTATCCGGTATCGAGCATCCCGGCCGAACGACTCACCCATCTGTTCTATGCGTTTTCCACCATCGAGGACGGACGTTGTGCGATCGGTGCCGAGGCGCCAGCCAACTTCGCCGCGTTGGCCGAGCTCAAGCGCAGGCATCCGCATCTGCGCACGTTGATTTCGATCGGGGGCTGGGGCGCGGGCGGATTCTCCGATGCGGCGCTGACCGAGACCAGCCGCAGGCGCCTGGTCGATTCGTGCATGGCGTTGTTCTTCGAGCGCCATGCCGGCAGCTTCGATGGCGTGGACATCGACTGGGAGTTCCCCGTCAGCGGTGGCCCGAAGGAACTGGCGCACCGCCCGCAGGACCGTGCCAACCTGACCAGGCTTGCGCAGGCCTTCCGGCTGGCGCTGGATGCCCGCGGCAGAAAGGCGGGGCAGCCGATGCTGCTGACCGCCGCGCTGGCCGCTGGCCGTCTGCAGACCGATGGGCCGTACGACCCTGCCGCCAGCTACGATCTGCCGGCGTTGGCCAAGGTGTTCGATTTCATCAACCTGATGAGCTACGACATGGGCACCGGCTTCTCGGCGGTGTCGACTTTCAATGCACCGCTGCATGAAGTGCCTGACGACCCGCTGGCGCCGGAACTGCGGCGCTGGAACAACGTGGCCGGTGCCGTGCAGTACTACCGCGAGCATGGCGTGCCGGCGACCAAGCTGGTGCTGGGCGTGCCGTTCTACGGCCGCGGCTTCACGGTCACCGGCGAGTCGGCGGACGGCCTGTACCAGGCCTACAGCGCGCCGGCCGATGCCGGTGACTGGCGGGTGATCAAGGCGCGCTATCTCGACCAGCCGGGTTGGACGAAGCATTGGCAGCCGCAAGCGCAGAGCCCGTGGCTGTACAACCCGGCGCAGAAGATCTTCATCAGTTACGAGGATCCGCGCTCCATCGGCCTGCGCGCGCAGTTCGCGCGCGAGCAGGGCCTGGCCGGTGTCTTCATGTGGGAGCTGACCGGTGACGACGAGCAGGCCAGCCTGCTCAACGCCATGCTTGCTCCGTGGCAGAAGGCCCGCGTTGGCGACTGACCGGTTCGACATCTCCGGACCGGGGCTGGTACGGCGGTGACGGGCAAACGCTGTGGCCTGAAACTGCACATCGGCCCCATGCACGCAGCGCTAAGCTGCGTGCATGATCATCATCGACCGCCTGGACCATCTGGTGCTTACCGTTGCCGACATCGAGCGCAGCTGCGACTTCTACCAGCGCGTGCTGGGCATGCAGGTCGTGCGCTTCGGCGCCGGCCGCGTCGCCCTGCAGTTCGGCCAGCAGAAGATCAACCTGCACCCGGCCAGCGCGCCGTTGCAGCCCCACGCGCTGCTGCCGACCCGTGGCAGCGCCGATCTGTGCCTGATCACCCCGCTGGGCGTACAGGCGGTGCTGGCCCACCTGCAGGCCCAGCAGGTAACGATTGAAGAAGGACCGGTGCCGCGTACCGGAGCGCTTGGGCCGATCGAGTCGGTGTACTTCCGTGATCCGGATGGGAACCTGATCGAAGTGGCCCGCTACGTGGAAGCCATGTAAACCCGCGTGCTGCGAGCGGGGCCCGGTCAGTTCGCCCACACGCTGTTGGGGTCGCCGCTGCGGGCTCGCCGCTGGCTGGCCACCGCCAGGCGGGCAAAGCCAACCGCCATCGCCAGCGCCATCGCATCGATCCAGAACAGGGGCCAGTGGCCGCGTGCGGCGGCCAGCCACAGCCAGTCACCGCTGAGTGCGCCATGCGCCAGCGGCACCAGCGCGGTACTTATCGCCGCGGCCCAAAGCAGCTCGCGTGCGGCCTGTGCCGGGCGGCGCAGGGTTGCCCACAGCGCACACGCTGCCCAGGTCACGAAGCAGGCCCAGCGGATGCCGTGGTCCACCATGGCCGGCGCGGCCTGCTCCAGTACCAGCGCGGCAACGAAGGCCACCGATATCGCCACGCACAGGCCGATGCAGACGCCGACCGTGGCCCGCGCCATGTTGACGGCAGCGCGTGACTGCTGTGGCTGACGGCGCTTGCGGCGTGATTCGATCCACAGCAGGTTTCCCGAATAGAACAGGAACGCGCCGCCGAGGCCGAGCAGGAAGTACAGCCAGACCACCACGCCGTTGCCGAACTCGCCGAAATGCAGGGCGTAGGCCGCACTGAGCGTGGCGTGGTTGGCATCGCGCTGGCCGGGCAGCTGGCTGGCCAGCAGGCGGCCGCTCTCGACATCCAGTGCAACAGCGCCGAGCGGGCCGAGGGTGCCGCTGGCCTCGCCGGTGATCTCGATGGTCGCGTTGGCATCACCGCCATTGGCCAGCTTCAGGTACGCCGGTTCGAAGTTGGCCACGCCCTGTGCGCGCGCCACTTCCAATGCCCGTGCATGCAGTTCACGCAGGCTGCCCGGTGCAGCAGGGATGCCACTGGCTTCGCGCAGCGGCGCCGTATCCATCGCCGTCGGTACCGCCTGCAGTGCCTTGCCGTCGTAGATCAGGGGATCGAGTACCGCCATCTGCATGAACACCAGGCAGAGCAGGGTGCCGGTCACCGCGAACATCAGGTGGAACGGCAGGCTGAGCACGCCGATCACGTTGTGTGCGTCCTGCCACTGCTGCTTGAGATTGCGGCCTGGGCGCAGCGCGAACAGATCGCCCAGCAGCTTGGGCAGGTGGATCACCAGGCCGCTGAGCAGGGCCATGCCGTACAGCAGGCTGACGATGCCCATCACGTAGACGCCGGCCACCGGCAGGCCCAGGCTGTAATGCAGTTCGTTGACCAGTTCGGCCAACCCGGTCTGCGGTGGCGTCGGGCTGCCGCTGATCTGTCCCGGCCATGCATAGCGCCAGCTGCCGTCTTCAGCCTGCCAGTAGGCCAGCGGCTGCGGGTGATCGGCGCCCGGGAAGGTCATGCCGACGTGGCGTCGCGCGTCGGCATGCGTGGCCAGCACATCGTCGAGCAGGTACTGGGCGTCATCCAGGCTGGCCGGCAATGCGGTAGCTGCGCCGGGTGTCTGCCACAGCGGCAGATCGTGGTGGAACAGGGTCAGCGCGCCGGCATAGAACGCCACGAACAGCCCGAAGCCGGCGACCAGGCCGACCCAGGTGTGCAGGGTGGTGAACGTGCGCAGGGTCTGTGAACTGAATTTCATGCAGTCGATCTCATTGCACTGCGCCGGCCAGGCGCAGCAGGCCGAGTACGGCAAAGCCAAGGGCCGCGCAGCCAGCCAGGGTCAGCCATGCGCGCAACGCGCTGCGGAAGCTGAAGGCCCACAGCGCGGCCAGCATCCACAACGGGACGAACGCGATGAGGCTCGGCACCAGGGCCTTCTGCCAGGGCCCCGGTGGCAGCCATGCGACCAGGCCGGTTGCCGCAGCGGCAAGGAAGAAGCCGGCGAAGATGCCGGCCAGTGCGCGCGGCCACATCAGCGCGGCTCCACATCGGGACGGTGCCACGCGGCCAGCGCCGGCAGCAGCATGGCGGCCAGCATCCAGGTGCACAGCATCGCCACCAGCCCGGCGGCAAAGCCCAGCTCGGCCATCCACAGCCACAGCGCGGCAACGGCAGCGACCAGGCCGATCTGCCGACCCAGGCGCCCGGCACGGCGCAGGCGTGGCCAGCGGCAGTGCGGGGAGGCGGCATAGAAGGCCAGCGCAGAGAACATCGCCGACAGCATGCCGAGGCTGCAGAAGCCCAAGGTCGACAGGCCAACGGTGATCATCGGGGGCTCCGGGCCCGGCATATGGCCGGTGAACGCGGGGCACGGGCGGGACCGGCAGGCGCCGGTCGGGGCGGGTGGCGCATTGCAGGATCCTGGGGGGAAGCGGGCAGGCCGGCACGGGGCGGGCTGCGCGGACATGGTAATCATTGCGTTTTCACGCCGCCAGCCAGCGCCATTCAGGCACCGCTTGGGCTTTGTCCGCCGCTGGTTTAAGATCACGGGCAATCACATCCTGGAACCAAGGTGGCCCGCGCACTGCGCCGGCCGAGCGTGCGACATGAGCACTACCACCGCCCACTGTTGACCTGCCCCGAAGGCCCTGCATTCCAGGCGCCCTCGCGGCGCTTTTTTATTGCCCGGACGACAGCCCGGGAGCGCTTTCCAGCCCGCCACGACGGGCCCCGCATGAAGCCATTGCAATGATCACGATTACCCTTCCCGACGGCAGCCGCCGCGAATTCGAAAACCCCGTCAGCGTCATGGACGTCGCCCAGTCGATCGGCGCCGGCCTGGCCAAGGCGACCATCGCCGGTTCGGTGGATGGCGTGCTGGTCGATGCCAGTGACGTCATCGACCACGATGCGTCCCTGCGCATCATCACCGCCAAGGACGAGGAGGGCGTGGAAATCATCCGCCACTCCAGTGCGCACCTGGTCGGCCACGCGGTCAAGCAGCTCTATCCGGACGTGAAGATGGTCATCGGCCCGGTGATCGCCGAGGGCTTCTACTACGACATCTACTCCGAGCGCCCGTTCACCCCGGACGACATGGCCGCCATTGAAAAGCGCATGGGCGAACTGATCGCGCAGGACTACGACGTCATCAAAAAGATGACGCCGCGTGCCGAAGTGATCGAGATCTTCAAGGCCCGCGGCGAAGACTACAAGCTGCGCCTGATCGAAGACATGTCGCCTGACATCCAGGCGATGGGCATGTACTACCACCAGGAATACGTGGACATGTGCCGTGGTCCGCACGTGCCGAACACGCGCTTCCTGAAGGCTTTCAAGCTGACCCGCATTTCCGGCGCCTACTGGCGTGGCGATGCCAAGAACGAGCAGTTGCAGCGCATCTATGGCACCGCATGGGCCGACAAGAAGCAGCTCGATGCGTACATCAAGCGCATCGAGGAAGCCGAAATGCGCGACCACCGTCGCATAGGCAAGCAGCAGGACCTGTTCCACCTGCAGGAAGAAGCACCGGGCCTGGTGTTCTGGCATCCCAAGGGCTGGGCGCTGTGGCAGGTGGTCGAGCAGTACATGCGCAAGGTCTACCGCAACAGCGGCTATGGCGAAGTGCGCTGCCCGCAGATCCTGGACGTGAGCCTGTGGAAGCAGTCCGGCCACTGGGACAACTACCAGGACAACATGTTCTTCACCGAGTCGGAAAAGCGTACCTACGCGGTCAAGCCGATGAACTGCCCGGGCCACATCCAGGTGTTCAACCAGGGCCTGCACAGCTATCGCGACCTGCCGATCCGCTACGGTGAATTCGGTTCCTGCCACCGCAACGAGCCCTCCGGCGCGCTGCACGGCATCCTGCGCGTGCGTGGCTTCACCCAGGACGACGGCCACGTGTTCTGCACCGAGGCGCAGATCGAATCGGAAGTGACCGCGTTCCACCAGCAGGCACTGGCGGTCTACCAGCACTTCGGCTTCGACGAGATCCAGATCAAGATTGCCCTGCGACCGGAATCGCGCCTGGGTGACGATGCCACTTGGGACAAGGCCGAGGGCGCGCTGCGTTCGGCGCTGACCGCCTGTGGCGTGGAATGGCAGGAACTGCCGGGCGAGGGCGCCTTCTACGGCCCGAAGATCGAGTACCACCTGAAGGACGCCATCGGCCGCACCTGGCAACTGGGCACCATGCAGGTCGATTTCATGATGCCCGGCCGTCTGGGCGCTGAATACGTGGACGAGAACAGCCAGAAGAAGCATCCGGTGATGCTGCACCGGGCCATCGTCGGCTCGATGGAGCGTTTCCTGGGCATCCTGATCGAGCACCATGCTGGCCAGTTCCCGGCCTGGCTGGCACCGACCCAGGTGGTGGTGGCCAATATCACCGATGCGCAGGCTGAATACGTCTCTGCGGTGACCAAAAGCCTTGCGGATCAAGGCTTCCGCGTCACCGCCGATTTGCGTAACGAGAAGATCGGCTATAAGATTCGCGAGCACACGCTGCAGCGCGTGCCGTACCTGCTGGTCATTGGTGACCGCGAGAAGGAAAACGGCGCTGTGGCGGTGCGTACGCGTTCTGGCGAAGATCTCGGCAGCATGAGCCTCCAGGCTTTCACCGAGCGGCTCCAGGCCGAGGGCGCGTAAACAAAGGTCCGGCCCGTGCGCATTGGCGCCCGGGCCGGGTTCGACACCCTTGGGAGATCGCAATATCAGTACCCCTGACAACAAACAGAACCGCAAGAATCAGGAAATCCGTGTGCCGCGCGTCCGCGTGATCGGCAGTGACGGAGAAATGATCGGCGTGTTGACGCGAGACGAAGCGTTGTCCATGGCCGAAGATGAAGGCCTGGACCTGGTCGAGATCCAGCCGCAGGCCGACCCGCCGGTGTGCAAGATCATGGACTTCGGCAAGTTCAAGTTCGAAGCCCAGAAGAAGGCCAGCGAGGCCAAGAAGAAGACCAAGCAGGTCGAGATCAAGGAAGTGAAGTTCCGTCCGGTCACGGACGAGGGCGACTACCAGATCAAGCTGCGCAAGATGCGCGGTTTCCTTGAAGAAGGCGACAAGATCAAGGTCAACATCCGTTTCCGTGGCCGTGAAATGAGCCACCAGGAACTGGGCCGCGAGATGGCGGGCCGGATCGAAGCCGATCTGGGCGAAGACATCGTCATCGAATCCCGTCCGCGCCTGGAAGGGCGTCAGATGGTGATGATGATCGCGCCGAAGAAGAAGACCTGACGCCTGACGGGCTGCCTCGCGGGGCGCCTGGCGGCTGAATGGATGAAGGTGAAGGGACGCCGCTGGCGTCCTTTTGCTTTTCCGGGGCGGGCAGGGCCGGTCTCGGTGTGAAAACGGTGTGGGGGCTGGTTACAGGGCGGATTTGCCTGTATCATGCCCGGCTCGACCCACCCAGGACGGGTCGTACGCCGATCATGGCAGGACGGAAAGAGCGGCCCAGGCCGCCGCCAGATCAGTCAGAAACCAGGGTCATATCCCATCAAGGACATTGCAATGCCCAAGATCAAGACCAACCGGGCAGCGGCCAAGCGTTTCCGCAAGACCGCCTCGGGCAAGTACAAGTGCGGCCACGCCAACCGTAGCCACATCCTCACGAAGAAAGCGACCAAGCGTAAGCGTAACCTGCGTCAGACGAATCACGTCCGCGCAGAAGACGCAGGCCGTCTGGACCGCATGCTTCCCTACCTCTGAGGACTGATACATGGCACGAGTAAAGCGTGGCGTACAGGCGCGTCGCCGCCACAAGAAAATCCTTGATCTGGCGAAGGGCTACTACAATGCCCGTCGCAAGGTCTTCCGCGTCGCCAAGCAGGCGGTCATCAAGGCACAGCAGTACGCCTACATCGGCCGTAAGCAGAAGAAGCGCAACTTCCGTTCGCTGTGGATCACCCGCATCAACGCGGCTGCCCGCATCAACGGCCTGAGCTACAGCCGTTTCATGAACGGCCTGCTGAAGGCTGGCATCACCCTGGACCGCAAGGTTCTGGCTGACATCGCCGTGCACGACGCAGCTGGCTTTGCTGCACTGGCCGAAAAGGCCAAGGGCGCACTGGCGGCATAAGTCCTTCCCGATGCCGTTGCCGTTCACGGAGAACGGTGTCAGGTAGAGGCAATGCATGGGGAAGGGCGCAAGTCCTTCCCCATTCTTTTTTGTGCCGGGCGCAGCCGTGCAGATGGCGGGCGACCGGCAAGCGGTTGCGACGGCGCGGCCCTTCGCGCATCGCGATGGCAGACCGACTGGAGTTCCGGCTACCCATGAGCGACATCCAATCCCTCACTTCCCAGGCGCTGGCCGATGTGGCCGCCGCGCAGAGCCCGGACGCGCTGGAGCAGCTGCGCGTGGCCCTGCTTGGCAAGAGCGGCAGCATCACCTCGCAGCTCAAGCAGCTCGGTGCGCTGCCGGCCGATGAGCGCAAGGCGGCCGGTGAGGCCATCAACCAGGCCCGCGACGCGCTGAGCAGCGCGCTGGGCGAGCGCAAGGCGGTGCTGGAAGATGCTGCGCTCGATGCGCGGCTGGCGGCCGAGGCGATCGACATCACCTTGCCGGGCCGCAGCGGCGAACGCGCCGGCCTGCACCCGATCACCCGCACCCTCGAGCGCATCACCGGCATCTTCGGCCGGCTGGGCTACGAGTTGTCCGAAGGGCCGGAGATCGAGGACGACTGGCACAACTTCGAGGCGCTGAACTTCCCGCCGCACCATCCGGCGCGCGCCATGCATGACACCTTCTACTTCGGTGACGGCCGGCTGCTGCGCACGCATACCTCCGGTGTGCAGGTGCGCTACATGGGCGAACACCAGCCGCCGCTGCGCATGATCGCCGCCGGCAAGGTCTACCGCAGCGACAGCGACCAGACCCATTCGCCGATGTTCCACCAGGTCGAAGGTCTGCTGGTCGACGAGCATTCGACCTTCGCCGACCTGAAGGGCACGTTGTCCGAGTTCGTGCGCGCGTTCTTCGAGCGTGATTTCGAGATGCGCTTCCGCCCCAGCTACTTCCCGTTCGTTGAACCCGGCGCGGAAGTGGACATCGCCTGGCAGCAGCCCGATGGCAGCACCCGCTGGCTGGAAGTGCTCGGCTGCGGCATGGTGCACCCGAACGTGCTGCGCAACGTCGGCATCGATCCGGAACGCTACACCGGCTTTGCCTTCGGCATGGGCGTGGAGCGTTTTGCGATGCTGCGCTATGGCGTCAACGACCTGCGCGCGTTCTTCGAAAATGACGTGCGCTTCCTCAAGCAGTTCGCGTAACGCATAAGGTAGCGCCGGGCCATGCCCGGCGGACTCAACAACGCAGGCCCAGGCGCATGCGCCGGGCCCACCAGGGTGACCCCATGAAATTCTCCGAAAACTGGCTGCGCAGCCACGTCCCGACCACTGCCTCGCGCGATGAGCTCAGCGCGGTGCTGACCGCCATCGGCCTGGAAGTGGAAGACGTGACCGCGCTTGGCGATGGCCTGCAGCACGTGGTGGTGGCGCGTATCGTCGAAGCCGAGCGCCATCCCGAAGCGGACCGCCTGCAGGTGTGCAGGGTTGATGCGGGGCAGGCTGAGCTGCTGCAGATCGTCTGTGGTGCGCCGAATGCACGACCGGGCCTGGTCGCGCCGCTGGCGATGGTCGGTGCGCAGATCGGTGAGTTGAAGATCAAGCCGGCCAAGCTGCGCGGCGTCGAATCCAACGGCATGCTGTGCTCGGCCAAGGAGCTGGGCCTGGACAACGATGCCTCGGGCCTGCTGGAACTGCCTGATGATGCCCCGGTCGGCCAGTCCCTGGTGGAGTACCTCGGCCTGCCGGATGCCAGCATCGAGATCAAGCTGACCCCCAACCGCGCCGACTGCTTCAGCATCCGCGGCATCGCCTATGACGTCGCCGCAGCGACGCGCAGCGAAGTACTGGATTTCATCGCAGCGCCGATCGCTGCCCAGAGCAGCCGCGAGCTGGCAATCCAGCTCGATGCAGGTGCCGAAGCGCCGCGCTATCTCGGTCGAGTCATCGAAGGCGTGAATGCCGCGGCGAAGACCCCGTTGTGGATGGCCGAGCGCCTGCGCCGCAGTGGCGTGCGCCCGGTATCGCTGCTGGTCGACATTACCCAGTACGTGATGCTCGAACTGGGCCAGCCGATGCATGCCTACGATCTCGGCACCCTGCAGGGCACGATCGGTGTGCGCCGTTCGCGCGCAGGCGAAAGCCTGAAGCTGCTGGATGGCCGCGATGCTGCGCTGGACGACAGCTTCCTGGTGGTCACCGACGCCGATCGTGCGGTCGGCCTGGCCGGCCTGATGGGCGGCTTCGATACGCGCGTCACCGATGCCACAACCGCTGTGTTCCTGGAAGCGGCGCACTTCGCGCCGGCCGCAATCATGGGCCGCGGCCGCAAGCTGGGCCTGCACACCGATGCCGGGCACCGCTTCGAGCGTGGCGTCGACCCGGCGCTGCCGCGTACTGCCATCGAATATGCCACCCGCCTGGTGCTGGACCTGGCCGGCGGTACCCCGGCGCCGGTTACCGAGGCCGTGCGTGAAGCCGATCTGCCGCAGCCGGCGACGATCCTGCTGCGCCGCGCGCGCATCACCCGCGTGCTGGGCATCACCATCGAAGACGCCGAAGTCGAGCGCATCCTGCGCGCGCTGGGCATGGACGTGGTCGCCGCTGGCGAGGGCTGGCAGGTTACTGCGCCGAGCCGCCGCTTCGACATCGCCATCGAAGAAGACCTGATCGAGGAACTGGCCCGTATCCACGGCTACGAGGAGATTCCGACCACGCTGCCGGGCGGTGCCTCGCGCGTGGCGATGCCCAGCGAAACCCAGCTGGACGCGCTGAGCGTGCGCCGCCAGCTGGTCGCACGCGATCTGCAGGAAACCGTCAATTTCGCCTTCGTTGACGATGGCCTGCTGGGCCAGTGGCAGCTGCGCGAGGATCTGGTACCGCTGGCCAACCCGCTGTCGGCCGAACTGGCGGTGATGCGCCCGTCGCTGCTGCCGGGCCTGGTCGCCACGCTGGGCCGCAACGCCGCCCGCCAGCTCGGCCGGGTGCGCCTGTTCGAACTCGGCCGTGTGTTCGCGCAGCAGGCCGGAGATGGCCAGCCGGCGCCGCTGGAAACCCCGCGCGTGGCCGCTGCGGTCTGCGGCGAAGCGCAGGCGGTGCAGTGGGGCCTGCCGACCCGCAAGGTCGATTTCCATGACCTGAAGGGCGATCTGGAATCGCTGGCCGCAGCCAGTGGCGCGGTCCTGGAGTTCCGCCCGTCCTCGCGTGCCTACGGCCATCCGGTGCGTTCGGCCGAGGTGTTCCGCGACGGCCTGGCGATCGGCTGGATCGGCCAGATCCACCCGCGCCTGGCCAAGGCGATGGACATCGACGTGGACGTGTACGCCTTCGAGCTGGATCTGGAAGCGCTGTCGGCCCGTGCGCTGCCGCGCGCCGGCGAGCTGTCGCGCTACCCGGCGGTGCGCCGCGACCTGGCCTTCCTGGTGCCTGAACAGGTGGCCTGGAGTGACCTGGCCGCGACCATCCGCCAAGCTGCCGGGCCGCTGCTGCGCGAGCTGAACCTGTTCGATCGCTATGTCGGCCAGGGCGTCGAGCCGGGATTCAAGAGTCTCGCTATGGGCTTGATTTTGCAGGACAAGTCGCGCACTCTGACGGACCGCGACGTGGAAGCGGTAGTGGCCGAGGCGGTTACTGCCATCGAGCGTGAACACCACGCCCGGATCCGCGGCTGAGCGGGCAGCACTCGGGGGTAGCAGGCAATGGCATTGACCAAGGCGGAGATGGCGGAAAAGCTGTTCGACGAAGTCGGTCTGAACAAGCGGGAAGCCAAGGAATTCGTCGACGCGTTCTTCGATGTGCTGCGTGAAGCATTGGAACAGGGACGTCAGGTGAAGCTGTCGGGCTTTGGCAATTTCGACCTGCGGCGCAAGAACCAGCGCCCGGGTCGCAACCCCAAGACCGGCGAGGAAATTCCGATTTCCGCCCGTACGGTGGTTACCTTCCGTCCGGGCCAGAAGCTCAAGGAGAGGGTGGAAGCTTATGCTGGATCCGGGCAGTAACCGCGAACTTCCGCCGATTCCGGCCAAGCGCTACTTCACCATTGGTGAAGTCAGCGAACTGTGCGACGTCAAGCCGCACGTGCTGCGCTACTGGGAAACCGAGTTTCCCAGTCTCGAGCCGGCCAAGCGCCGTGGCAACCGTCGTTACTACCAGCGCCACGACGTGCTGATGGTGCGGCAGATCCGCAGCCTGCTGTACGAACAGGGCTACACCATCGGTGGCGCGCGCCTGCGCCTGGATGGTCCGGATGCGCGCGAGGAATCGGCCTTGAGCAACCAGATCATCAAGCAGGTGCGGATGGAACTGGAAGAAGTGCTGCAACTGCTGCGTCGCTGACCCATTTCCGCCGTAATCCGCTATACTTCACGGCCCGCCGCACTGGCGGGTACATCGCAGCATCAGTCGGGGCGTAGCGCAGCCTGGTAGCGCATCTGCCTGGGGGGCAGAGGGTCGTCGGTTCGAATCCGGCCGTCCCGACCACTGCGATGTAACAGACAAGCCTGCGCAGCGATGCGTGGGCTTTTTTGTTGCGGCGTTGTATCCTGCGCGCACTCGTACTACCGCGGCTGCTGAACCCGGTACTCACGAGAACACGATCATGGAAACGCAAAGGAACCGCGCCTGGAGGCGCTCGCAGTCGCGCCACCACGCTGGCGACCACACGGCAGCACCGTCGATCTTCAAGCCGGAAAAGAACTGGAAGCTGATGTATACGCGCGGCGACAAGCTGCTGCGGGCGCGCCAGCTGGGTTTCACCTATCCAGTCCTCAGCCCGCGGCAACTGCTGGACCAGGAATGTTGAACCTGTTGTTTGTCTGCAGTCGCAACCAGCTGCGCAGCCCCACCGCTGAAGCGATGTGGCAGCGCCGGCCAGGTATCAGTGCGCGCTCGGCAGGCACCAGCCCGCATGCGCGCCGGCCCATCAGCCCAGCGGACATCCGCTGGGCTGATGTCATCTTCGTGATGGAGCCCAAGCACCAGCATCGGCTGCAGGCGAATTTTGCCCGCCTGCTTGAACACACGCCGCTGCACTGCCTGGATATCCCCGACGACTATCGCTGCATGGATCCGGCGCTGATGGCGCTGCTGGAAGCGAAGGTCGCGCCTTACCTCACATCGTCAGTAGCGAAGCGGTAGATCAACTCCGGATCGCCTTCGTCGAGGCCGTGCACGATGCCGCACTGCTGGAAACCAGCGGCTGCCAGCAGCCGCTGCATGTTGGCGTTGGATTGGTTGGTGGAGGTGAAAAGCCTGGCACCTGCGCTGCACGACGTGGCATGCAGAAGCAGCGCGCTGCCGACGCCGTGTCCGCGCAGTGGCGCGGCGACCATCAGCATCTCGATGAAGGCTTCACCGAAGAAGTGCCGGTGCTGGACCCGGTAGCCGGCCAGCGTGTCGTCGAGTTCGGCGACGTGCATGTGGCCGTCCGCCAGCCATTGGCCGATCTGCACGGCACGCCGTGGGTCATCGGCCGCAACGCTGTCCAGGGCGATCAGTGCCGGAAGATCCGTGCACACGGCCGCGCGTATCCGAACTGCTGGAGCCCGCACGTTCATCGCCGACGGCTGCGCAGCAGCAAACCGCTGCCGCTGACCAGGCAGGCCAGAAGCGTGAGCAGCGACAGGGGCAGGTGGAATTCATCGCGACCGGCCGCAGCGAAGCCTGCATGGATGAGGACTGTGCCGATACCCAGCGCGCCGCACAGCAGTGCGTAGCGGCGCGCAGAGCCCAGGCCGAGCACGACCTGACGGTAACCGTGCAGCAGTACGCCGATGGCAAGCAGATTGAAAAGCAGGAATCCCTGGATGCCGCCGGGTACTTGGAACATCCGCCACTCCTGCCAGAACGCGGCATCGATCTGATGCAGCAGCAAGGACATCATCGTTGCCAGGTACCAGCGTTCCATGCGGTGTTTCCTGCTGCGGGAGCTTCATTCTAGCGATGATGGGCCCGCAGCCATCGCACTCAGTAGACGCGGAATTCGGCGCGGCAGCCGTCGCTGACCCATACACCGCGTCGGTCCCAGCCCCAGTTGCGGTCTTCGGTGCAGGTGGTGACCGATTTCTGCTTGACCAGCCGCACGTCATGACGGACGCGGATGCGGCACTGTTTCTCCTTGTTTTCGTAGGATTCGCAGACCAGGCGCTCGCCATCGCGATCACGGTCACGCCCACGCCCGGGCCAGCGGCCACGCCCGCGTTCTTCGGCGACGAATTCGGCGCGGCAGCCGTCGGTAACCCACAGCATGCCGCGGCGCTGTCCCCAGTTGTCATCTTCAACGCATCGCGTCACCGACAGCTGCCGCGCCAGTCGCGCGCGTCCTTCGAACCGGCACTGCTGGGTCTTGTTGAAGTGCGATTCGCAGGTCGTGCGCGGTGATGAGTCGCTGTCGTAGTCCTGGGCCGAGACGGTGGTGGCGACCAGCAGCAGGGCAAGCGCAGAACCGCCAAAAGGCAGTAGCAGGCGAAGGCTCATTGAAACCTCGGGTTGGGGGATGGGACGCAAGAATGGCGCACGTGCGACGCTCTGCGACGACCGGGGCCTGCACTCGCTCAGGAGGGATTTACAAGTGTGCAACGGCGCATGCGGGGGGTTACATCCCGTATCATCCCGTGCACATCCGACTGCATCGGTTTACAGTTTTTTACACGTTCCAGCGCTTTCGGACGCGGCCTTCGGGCATCGCCCGTGGCCGCTGGCGCGGGTGCGGACAAGGATGTGCGGACCACGACGACCACAGGGGGTTGCGTTGATCAGCAGTATCGTCATTCATCGGTCTGCCGGCACAGGCGCGGCCGACGTGCAGGTCCTGGACACGACGTTCAAGGGCAAGCGTGTTTTTGTTGCCTGGGGCCTGCGTGGCCTGGAACTGACCCGCGAAGCCGAGCCGGAAGATACGGTCGCGGCACGCGATGCCTTGCGGCGGGTTTCCCGCCAGGCTGACGGGCCGCGCAGCAGCGAGATTTTCATTGCAAGCCAATCGGGCGTGGCCATCAGTGTCTACCGGATGCTGACCGAAGCCCGCAGCGGCGACGCCGTGTTCTTCCTGTGCGATTCGCCACCGGTGGTGGAATGGCTGCTCACTTCGCTGGCGATACAGCCCGAATCACCGGCGTGACCGAGCGCACCCGGCGTACATCAGGCCAACGCCGCGTCCACTGCCGCGCGCGCATGCAGGGTCGTGGTGTCGAACAGCGGCACCGGGCTGTCTTCGGCGCGTACCAGCAGCATGATCTCGGTACAGCCGAGGATGATCGCCTGGGCACCGCGGGCAACGAGGCGTTCAATCACTTCGACGTACACCTGCCGTGATCGCTCGTTGACCACCCCGGCGATCAACTCCTCGTAGATGATCGCGTGTACCTCGCGGCGGTCATCGGCCTCTGGAACCAGTACGTCCAGGCCGAAGCGCTCGCTCAGGCGGCCACGGTAGAAGTCTTCCTCCATGGTGAAGGCGGTGCCGAGCAGGCCGACGCGCTGCAGACCGGCCTGCACGATCGCCGTGGCGGTCGGGTCGGCGATATGCAGCAAGGGCAGCGGGCAGGCCGCCTCGATCCCAGCAACGAGCTTGTGCATGGTGTTGGTGCAGATCAGCAGCAGGTCGGCGCCACCGGCCTGCAGCCGCTGTGCGGCATCGACCATCTCGTTGCCCAGGGCATCCCAGTCGCCGTCGTGCTGCAGCTGCTTGATGCGGGCGAAATCCAGCGACCACATCAGCAACTGCGCCGAATGCGCGCCGCCCAACCGCGCGCGTACCTCTTCGTTGATGAGGCGGTAGTACTGCGCCGAACTCTCCCAGCTCATGCCACCGATCAGGCCAAGCGTCTTCATGCGTGTCTCCGTGTCGGGGAAGCGCCATTGCAGCACAACATGGGCCGGGGCGTGCAATTGTGGGTGGACCCGTCGCAGCAGCTGCCGACGGGCCTGATCGGCGTGATAATGGGGTACGACAGGCAGAGGGCAGGGCGATGGGCGAATGCTGTGGCTGCGGCAAGACGCTGGATGTGGCAGCCATGCAGGCGCGCCAGCGGCGCGTGCTGTGGATCGTCCTGCTGATCAACCTGGCGACCTTCCTGATGATGGTCGGCGCGTCCTGGTACAGCCATTCGTCCTCGTTGCTCTCCGGTGCGCTGGACAACCTGGGCGATGCGGCGACCTATCTGCTGAGCCTGCTGGTGGTGGGGGCCGGCGTGGCGGCCAAGGCGCGGGTTGCGTTGTTCAAGGGCGTGCTGATCCTGGCGGCGGCCGTGGCAGTGGCGGCACAGATCGGATGGCGGCTGGCGCATCCGCAGGTTCCCCTGTTTGAAAGCATGGGCCTGGCCGCGCTGCTGAACCTGGCTGCGAACGGTTTCTGCCTGTGGCTGCTGACGCCATATCGCAATGACGACGTGAACCTGGCATCGGCCTGGGAATGCGCACGCAACGACATCTTCGAGGGCGTTTCGGTGGTGCTGGCGGCCGGTCTGGTGGCGCTGTTCGGTGCCGGTTGGCCGGACCTGCTGGTCGCCATCGCGCTGCTGGTCGTGTTCCTGCGCTCGGCGCTGCGGGTGCTGCGCATCGCGATGACCGAGCTGCGCGCATCGCGCATTGCCACCGGCTGAGCCGCAGCAGCTGTAACCGTCGAATCGACCCCGGACTGTACATGGTGGTGACAGCCGCTGCGCACTATCCTTGCAGGGATTATTACGGTGAATGAAGTGATGGCCCTGCATACCTGGTGGTGGTTCCTGGCGACAGTCTTCGTGCTGTGTGGCACGCCGGGACCGAACATGCTGCACATCCTGGGGCGCAGCGTCGGCCTGGGCTTCCGTCGCAGCGTGCCGGCCATGGCCGGTTGCCTGCTGGCGATGCTGTTGGTGCTTGCGGCGTCCGCAGCCGGCCTGAGCGCGGTGCTGCGCTCGTCGCCGATGCTGTTCGATGTGCTGCGCTACCTGGGTGTGGCCTACCTGGCCTGGCTGGGCATCAAGGCCTGGCGGGACAGCTACCGGCAGGCGCCGGTGATAATCGATGCCGATGCGTCGCTGGCGCCGGTGCACGGCGCCTGGGCAGTGTTCCGTGGTGGCCTGCTGGTGGGGTTGAGCAATCCCAAGCTGCTGCTGTTCGCCGCCGCGTTCCTGCCGCAGTTCGTCGACCCCGCGGGTGGCCAGGCCGCGCAGTACACGGTGCTGGTGGCGACCTTCGCCACCTGCGAACTGTTCTGGTACGTGATGTATGCCGCAGGCGGACATGGGCTGCGCCGTTGGCTGGCAAAGCCATTTGCGCAACGCTGGTTCGAACGGCTGGTCGGCAGCGTGTTCCTCGCTTTCGCAGTGGCGCTGCTGCGCTTCCGGCCGCGCTGAGCGGGTTCGTTTCACGCCGCGCCTGCGGCCTGTTCACGCGTGTGGCATCGCGGCGTACCTAACCTGATCCCACCTTCAGTATTCCCGCCAGGGAGAGGATCGACATGATCAAGTGGGCCATCATTTTCGCCATCATCGGCCTGATCGCCGGTGCGCTGGGTTTCGGCGGCGTTGCCGGCGCTGCCGTGGGCATCGCCAAGTTCCTGTTCTGGGCCGGCATCATCATTGCCGTTGTGCTGTTCGTGCTTGGCATGACCGTTGCCAGGAAGGTCGCCTAGCCCAGGTGTTCGTGCAGCAGCGCGTTCAATGCGCGCTGCTGTGCGAGAACAGGTTGATGACCAGCACGCCGGCACAGATCAGGCCGATACCGATCAACGCCGGAGCGTCCAGGCGCTGCTTGAACACCAGCACTCCGATCAGAGAAATCAGCACGATGCCGACGCCGGACCAGATCGCATAGGCGATGCCGGGGGGGATCGACTTCATCGTCAGCGACAGCAGGTAGAAGCACACGCCGTAACCGGCAAGCGCGCCCAGCGTGGGACCGAGCCGGGTCATGCCTTCGGATGCCTTGAGCAGGGACGTGGCGATCACCTCCAGCACGATCGCACCGGCCAGGTAGACATATGGGTTCATCGAATCCTCCTGCTCATGCCGGTTCGCACAGCTTCAGTGCCTCCAGGGCCATGGCCTGGGCATTCTGGCGTTCGTCTTCGTCCAGCGGCCGCCCATAGGCGGTGGCCCAGTAACCATCGGCAACGCAACGCGCGGCGTACAGGCGCGGATCGCAGGCTTCATCCGGGAACTCGGCGAGCATGCCGCGCAGCCACGTGCGCCAGTAGACCAGAAGCGCCGGCTCCAGCATGTTGCCCATGGTGAGCCCGATGTCGTTGATCTGCTCCTGCTGCAGCAGATGCTCGAAATTCACCTGCACATAGGCACGGCTGAAGCCGCCATGGCGGGGCGGAGACTGCCGCAGCACCGCGCGCACCCTGTCCTCGAAGTCGGCGATGAGCGCGGTCAGCGTCGCCTCGACCAGGTCCTGCTTGCTGCTGAAATGGTGGAAGAGTGCGCCCTTGCTGACACCGGCGGCGTCGGCGACGTCCTGCACGGTGAGGGCCGCCAGCCCATTCTGGCCGAGGGTATGGGCGGTCGCGTGCAACAGTGCCTGGCGCACGCTGTCGGGCGCCTTGCGGCGCGAGCGGGGAGGGGATTCTGTCATGGGGGAACGAAACCGACTGGACGGTATGATTGTAGCGCGAGGGCGATGCGCCCGGCGCGCACGATCAGGTCTTGAGCTCACTGCAGATAGAACGCGATGCCGGTGCCGAGCTGCAGGTCGGGGCTGTTGCGATTGAGGCCCAGGTCGAACGAGGCGTCAAACTGCACGTTCGGCCGCAGCATCCAGGTCAGGCCTGCGCCGGCGATGGCCTGGTCGGGTTGCTGGTTGGCGTGGGTGAAACCGGCTTCGAGATAGGTGCCCAGCCGCTCGGTCACGCTCAACGAGAGGCTGGGCGACCAGGTGGTGCTGCGCTGGCCGGCGCCACGCTGATGACTGCCATACAGCGCGCCGCTCCAGCGGTCGTTGAAGCTGTGCTCGACGCTGGCGGCCAGCGCGTACTGGCGGCCGTCGCTGAAGGCTGCATCGCCACGCGCGATCACCCCGCTGGCCAGCAGCGCCCACGCCGTGCGCTCGGTACTGCCGGGACCTGCCCATTTCACTCCGACGGTGCTGTCGCCGGCGCCGCGCTGCTGCGTGCGCGGCATGTCGGGGCCACGTTCTCGCTGACGCTGCCATGGCGTGGACGCCAACTGCAGTTCCCAGCCCGGCGCCAGCCCGGTGCGCAGCAGCAGGTCGCTGGACAGCGTCGTCGTGCGCAGGCCGTCGCGATCACGCTCACGTTGATAGCTGGGCAGGCCCAGTTCGACGGCAAGGCCGCCACGCGGCACCGTGTCGGTGCCGAAGCCGATGCCGGGACGATCGAAGCTGGGAGGCTCCGCGCCCAGCACCGGGGTACTGGCCAGCGACAGGGCGATCAACAGGGTGTGGCGCATGCGGGTTCCGTCTCGCAGGGGGTCTTCAGCATGCCCGGCGATACCGTGCGCGCGGCGTGAGCCGCACCGCTCAGTCGCTGATGCGGGCGAAACGGGCCTGCGGGCCGTGCTCACCGGGCACCTGCTCGATGAACATCGAATAGGGGCGCACCCACAGGCCGCCCTCGCCATACAGAGCGCGATAGAGAACCATCGGCTGCAGCGTCTCACTGCTGCGGACGATGTCGATCACCTCGTACTCGCCACCTTTGAAGTGGCGGTAGCGGCCAGGTGCCAGCGCGGGTAGCGGGGTCAGGTCGGTCATGGGTGGGCCCGTTACCTGCGTGCCGGCGACGCCGGGGTGGCGCAGTAGGCATCGATGGCTTCGGCGGTGTTGGCCAGGCCTTGCGCCTGCGCCAGTTCCCACGGGCGCTCGCAGCGCCGGCTGCGTTCGCACCACTGATAGCCGGCCGAACCGATGCATCCGTGCGCGTCGCGATCGCCACCGACCACGGGTGTGGCGGCGTCATGGGTGACCGGTTTTTCCGGGCTGGCACACGCGGCAACGGCCAGCAGCGGGATCAGCATCAGGACTGTCATGGGCGCGGCTCCGTGCCGTAAACCGACAGTCTGTTCGGTCCCGGCAGCAGCGGCAAGCATCGCTGGCCGATGGTCAACTCAGCGATGCGCGGACCAGTTCCTCGATCAATACCACGTAGCTGGCGGCGAAATACAACTTCAGCAGCGTCGAACGCTGCAGTGGAAGCGAGGTGCGCATGTGGAAGGGGCCCCTGTTGATGACGATAGTGTGAAGCGCGGCTGACTTCGTGACAAGAGTCACGGAACGGGTTTCCTAAACGGCCTCAGGGACGTGATGGGGCGGCCCTTTCCGAGGCGCTGGTAGGGATTTTTCGGATAAATCTGATAGGTCTTCCCCGATGCGCTGGCTAGGCTGGTCGGGCATTGGGAATCGGCCTTGCGCCGGTCCCCCGATTTCCCGGAAACGCAGGAGCCCCTCATGGTCATCACCGTCCAATGCCACGCCCAGCGCTGGTCCGTCCTGGATCCGCAGACTCGCGCGACCGAAGTGTTCAGCACCGGTGCGGCCGCCTTCGATGCCGCTGCCTCGCGGGCCAGCGAACATCACCACCGTACCGGCCAGCACAGCACCGTGCGCGTGGAAGCGCTGGGTACTGCGGTCGACGCGCTGCACTTCGGCCGCTGAGCCGCCGCAGTCAGTTGCGGTTGGGTTGGTTGAATGGGGGAAAAACCGTCGTCGCGGCTCCCTCTGTGCGCCACGCCGGGAATCCCCGATGCTTGCCTCCACCGTATTCACCTGGAGACAAGGGATGGGCAAGGGACTCACCTGGCGCACCGTGGCGTGCACCCTGTTGCCGATGATGGCTGCCGCTGGCGGCGTGCAGGCGCAGAACTATGGCTACAACGATCGCTACGATGATCGTGGTGGCAATGGCATCGTGCGCTGCGAATCGGTCAAGAACCGCAGCAACGAGTGCCGTCTGGAAGGGCGTGCGCGCATGATCCGCCAGTTGTCCGGCTCCCCCTGCGTGGAAGGTGAGACCTGGGGCCAGTCCCGCTATGGTGTCTGGGTTACCCAGGGCTGCCGTGCCGAATTCGTCGGTGAATACCGGCGGCCCGGCGGTGGCGGCGGTGGCTGGGGCGGCGACGGTGGCAACGGCTGGGGCGGCAGCCAGTGGGGTGGTGGCGGCCAGGTGATTGCCTGCCATTCCAATGACCGGCGCCAGCAGTACTGCGATGCGCAGGTTCGTCGCGGCGTGCGTCTGGTACGACAGGAATCGCGCAGTGCCTGCATCGAAGGCCAGACCTGGGGCTGGGACCGCCGTGGCATCTGGGTCAGCAATGGCTGCAGGGCCCAGTTCCAGGTGAATTGAGCGGCTGTCGCAATCGGCTCAAGATCAGAAAAATCTGATAGCGATCACACTTCTTTCCTCGTATTGTCGACTCCCGGGACGCCTTGCGCGTCCCGGTTCGCACTGGCCATTCCTGTCGCGCTTGGTGCGGTCATTCTCTCGTCGTCGATACGCTGTTCAAGGAGTGAGCAACGCATGTTGATCCGACTGCAATGTGAGCAGCGCCAATGGCGCGTGCTGCACCCGGACAAGCCGGAGCCGATCGAGTTCCGCGATGGCGTCCGTGCCTTCGATTTCGCCGAAACCCTGGCCCGCCTGCATTTCACCGATACCGGCCAGCGCGCCTCGGTGCGGGTGGAGTCCAGCGGTGCGTTTGTCGAGGCGATCAGCTACGGCTGAGCACGCCCTTCGCCGGCAGGGTCCGCGCCATCCACGCATGGCGTGGATCTGCTTTTGCGCCACCAGCAGTCTGGTAGATCCACGCCATGCGTGGATGAGGAACCTGGGGAGCCACGCATGACGTGGCCCCCATCCCCCTGGCAATGCTCTCAGCCCGCCGCGCTCAACGGCGGGTTGCCGGCTGCCAGCTGCGGCCAGCGCTTGAGCAGGGCGGTACGGATGCCGGCCGCATCGATGCCGGCCTCGGCCAGCAGATCCTCGCGGCTGGCGTGGTGCTGGAAGGCATCGGGCAGGCCCAGGTGCAGGATCGGGCGCAGCACGTCCTCGGCATTGAGCAGTTCGGCCACGGCCGAACCTGCGCCGCCCGCCACCACGTTGTCCTCGATCGTCACCAGTGCGTCGTGCTGGCCGGCCATGGCCAGCACCAGCTCGCGGTCCAGTGGCTTGATGAAACGCATGTTGACCACGCTCAAACCCAGTTCGCGACCCACCTGTTCGGCGGCGGCGACGGTGCTGCCGAACGCGAGCAGGGCGACGCGGTTGCCCTGCAGGCGCAGCTCGCCCTTGCCGATCGGCAGGGTCGACAGATCGCTGCCGGCATCCACGCCGGTACCGCTGCCGCGCGGGTAGCGCACCGCTGCCGGGCCGGGGTGCTGCAGGCCGGTGCTGAGCATCTGCCGGCACTCGGCTTCGTTGGAGGGTGCCATCACCACCATGTTCGGCACGCAGCGCAGGAAGCTGAGGTCGAGGTTGCCGGCGTGGGTTGCACCGTCCGGGCCGACGACGCCGGCGCGATCGATCGCGAACAGCACATCCAGGTCCTGGATGGCCACGTCATGCACCAACTGGTCGTACGCGCGCTGCAGGAAGGTGGAATAGATCGCCACCACCGGCTTGCCGCCCTGGGTGGCCATGCCTGCGGCCAGGGTCACCGCGTGCTGCTCTGCGATGGCTACGTCGAAGTAGCGCTGCGGATATTCCCTGCTGAAGCGCACCAGGCCCGAGCCTTCGCGCATCGCCGGAGTGATGCCATACAGACGCGGCTCGGCCGCGGCGGCGTCACACAACCAGTCGCCAAACACATCGGTATAGGTTGGCTTCTTCGCGCCGGTCTTGGCCACCAGGCCCTTGTCCGGATCGAACGGGCCCACCGCGTGGTAGCCGATCTGGTCGCCTTCGGCCGGCTCGTAACCCTTGCCCTTGGTGGTCATCACATGCAGCAGCTTCGGGCCCTTGGAGGCACGCAGCGTCTTCAGCGCGGACAGCAGCGCCGGCAGGTCATGGCCATCGATCGGGCCGGTGTAATGGAAGCCCATTTCCTCGAACATCGTGGACGGCACGAACATGCCCTTCCAGTGTTCTTCCCAGCGCTTCACGAAACGCGCGGGGTTGTTCTTCTTGTCGCCGAGGATCTTCTTGCCGCCTTCGCGCAGCGCATTGAGCGTGCGGCTGCCGGTGGCGCGGCCGAGCATCTTGGTCAGCCCGCCTACTGCCTCGGAGATCGACATGTTGTTGTCGTTGAGGATCACCAGCAGGTTCGGTTCCGGTTCCATGCCGCCGGCATGCATCAGCGCTTCGAAGGCCATGCCGGCAGTCATCGCGCCATCGCCGATCACAGCCACGACCTTGCGATCATCGCCTTCGCTCTGGCGCGCGATGGCCATGCCCAGCGCGGCCGAGATCGAGGTCGAGGAGTGGCCGACACCGAAGGTGTCGTACTCGCTTTCCTCGCGCTTGGGGAACGGCGCGACGCCATCCTTCTGCTTGACGGTATGGATCTCGTCGCGGCGACCGGTGAGGATCTTGTGCGGATAGGTCTGGTGGCCGACGTCCCAGACCAGCTGGTCGACCGGGGTCTGGTACAGGTAGTGCAGGGCCACGGTGAGCTCGATCACGCCCAGGCCGGCGGCGAAATGGCCACCGCTTTTGCCGACCGATTCGATCAGGTAGGCACGCAGTTCATCGGCGACCGCCGTCAGTTCGGATTCGTCGAACGTGCGCAGGTCATCCGGTGTCTGGATGCGCGCGAGGCGGGGATAGCGGGCAGAGTCGATCATCATGTTCGCACTTGTTCTGAACGCCCATTTTCGCCCTCAAACGGGGGTGGGGCAAGCAAACGCCGCCGCCCGTGACAGGACGGTGAGGGTTGCATTCCCGGATGTTCAGGTGCAGAGCTTGGAACGCTTGGGCAGCTGGGCCCTCAGGAACGCCATCTGGTCGGCCAGGATGTTGCGGTTGGACAGGATCAGGTGCTCGATCCAGCTCGGCCGGTACGGCACTGCCAGCAGCGGCATGCCGGCCTGTTGCGGCGTGCGGTCGCTCTTGCGCGAATTGCAGTGGAAGCAGGCGGTGACTACGTTTTCCCAGGTATCCAGGCCGCCTTTGGACAAGGGCATGACATGGTCGCGGGTCAGGGTCGGGCGTCCAAACTGCTGGCCGCAGTAAAGGCAGAGATGGGCGTCGCGGGCGAACAGGGCCGGGTTGGTCAGGTTCGGCGTCGGGTCCAGTGCACGCGAGCGGGCATGGCCGCGCGCGGCGATGATCGGGTGCAGGTCCATTCCGCTCTGCATGCCACTGCGACGATTGGTCCCACCGTGGATGTGCAGGCAGGGATCGCCGAGGGTCCAGGCGACGGCATCGCGGGCGTAGAGGCAGGCGGCGTCCTGCCAGGTGATCCAGTCCAGGACCCGGCCATGACCATCCAGTGAGAGCAACCGGACCGTGCCGGGGCGATGCAGCGTCGTGGCGTTGGGCGATGCTTCGGCGCCCGGAGCAGAAAACGGAGCTCCGGCTTCGATCAGACCCAAGCGTGTAGTGTCTGTCTCCATCGGGAAAACAGCTTATACCTGAATCATTGCGATTTGGGTATCGCCCGGAGGGCGAAACCCAAATCGCAATGATTCAGGTCCGCGCATTCTTCCTATCCCCCGCGCCGTCGGCGCGCCCCCCTTAACAAAGGGGGGCTTTTCTCCAGAGGGATTTCGGTGGTTTCCATCCACGCATGGCGTGGATCTACCGGGAAATTGTCGAAGGCGGGGTGGGGCCGGTTGCGGGGGCGTGAGCCGCATGGATGCGGCGACCGAGCTTACATGGACGTACTTGCAGCGTCCCCCGCAATTGGACCCACCCCGCCATCCCGCAGGAAACCAGCTGTTGCTGTTGCTCCAGCTGTTGCGGTTGCCGGCCAGCGGCCGGCACTCCCGTGGGTGCCGACCGCGGCCCGGCTCAGGCGCCGAAGCGTTCGTCGTCCATTGCCATCAGCGGTGCGGCGCCTGCCTGGATGGCGGCGGCGTGGCTGAGGGTGCGCGGCAGCACGCAGGCGAAGTAGAAACGTGCGGTCTCGCGCTTGCCCTGCGCGAATGCTGCGCCGTGTGCGCTGGCATCGGCGGCGGCAACGCTGCGGGCCCACCAGTAGGCCAGCACCACATAACCCGAATAGAACAGGTAGTCGTAGCTGGCCGCGCCCAGTTCGTCCGGATTGGCGGCCGAACGCTGCAGCACGTCCATCGTCAGCTTGCCCCACTCGGCGGCCTTGGCGCGCAGCGGGCCGATGAACTCGGCCAGGCTTTCGCTGCCTTCATTCGCCTTGGCGAACGCCTCGATCTCGGCCAGCATCAGCTTCAGGCCAGCGCCCTGGCTGGACGCGGTCTTGCGGCCGATCAGGTCCAGCGCCTGGATGCCGGTGGTGCCTTCATACAAGGTGGTGATGCGGGCATCGCGGGCCAGCTGTTCCATGCCGTGTTCGCGGATGTAGCCGTGGCCGCCGAAGCACTGCAGGGCGTTGTAGGTGTTCTCGATGCCCCATTCGGTCTGGCAGGCCTTGGAGATCGGGGTCAGGAAGCTCACCAGGGTGTCAGCGCGCTCGCGTTCGCCGGCATCTTCCGCATGGTGGGCGACGTCGATCAGGGTGGCCGCGTGCAGCGCCAGCAGGCGGCTGCCTTCCACCAGCGACTTGATGGTCAGCAGCATGCGACGCACGTCCGGATGCACCAGGATCGGGTCGGCCGGCTTGTCCGGGAACTTGGCGCCGCTGAGCGAACGCGACTGCAGGCGCTCGCGGCTGTACTTCAGCGCGTTCTGATAGGCGCGCTCGGACAGGCCGATGCCCTGCAGGCCGACACCCAGGCGCGCTGTGTTCATCATGGTGAACATCGCCTGCAGGCCCTTGTGCGGCTGGCCGACCAGATAGCCCTGGGCGCCATCGAAATTCATCACGCAGGTGACCGAGCCCTTGATGCCCATCTTGTGCTCGATCGAGCCGCAGCGCAGCGCGTTGCGCTCACCGACGTTGCCGTCGCGGTCGACCTTGAACTTCGGGGTGACGAACAGCGAGATGCCCTTGGCGCCCGGGGGCGCATCGGGCAGCTTGGCCAGCACCAGGTGCACGATGTTGCCGGTCAGGTCGTGCTCGCCGGCGGTGATGAAGATCTTGGTGCCGGTGATCGAATAGCTGCCATCGGCGTTCGGCTCGGCCTTGGTCTTGAGCAGGCCCAGGTCGGTGCCGCAGTGCGGTTCGGTCAGGCACATGGTGCCGGTCCAGCGGCCCTCGATCAGCGGCTTCAGGAAGGCCTCGTGCTGCCAGGCTTCGCCGTGCTGCTTCAGCGCTTCGATGGCGCCGTGCGACAGCAGCGGGAAGTTGCCCCAGGCCAGGTTGGCGGCGTTGATCATTTCATTGAGCGGCACGCCCAGCGTGTGCGGCAGGCCCTGGCCGCCCAGTTCCGGCGACGCGGTCAGGCCGGTCCAGCCGCCGTCGACGAACTGGTCGTAGGCCTGCTTGAAGCCGGGTGGCGTGGTCACTTCGCCGCTGGCCTGGTCGAGCACGCAGCCGATCTCGTCGCCCACGCTGTTGAGCGGGGCCAGTACGCTGGCGCTGAAGCGGCCGGCTTCTTCCAGCACGGCATCGACGACATCGGCGGTGGCGTCGGTGAAGCCCAGGCGGGCGAACAGCGGTTCGACCTTCAGCACATCGTGCAGGCCGAAACGAAGGTCGGAAAGCGGGGCGGTGTAGCTGCTCATCGGTGCGTCTCGATTTGATCAGTAACAGGGGGAGCGGCGCGATGCGTCGCGGCGGAAAGCGGAGATCAGCGCAGCACGCCGGGCAGGCCCGGGGCCTGGTTGAGCGTGCTGCGGCTGTTGATGTCGAAGGTGCGCTGCTTCTTTTCCTGCGGCGTGGCCGACACCGTGCCCTTCAGGCTGTAGGCGAGGGTGCGGTTGCTGGCCAGTGCGTCGGCGATCACCAGGCGCGCGGCCGGGCTGGGCTTGAAGTTCACGTTGATGACATCGGCAGAGACGCCGCCGATGGAGATGCCCGGCTTGGCCGACAGCGGGCCGGCCTCGGTGTCGCCGATGGTCAGGGCCAGTGCGACGTCGTCGAAACTCATCGGCATCGAACTGTAGTTCTGCAGGCGCAGGGCGATCGTCCAGTCGCCGTTGGCCTGCACGGTCAGCTGCTGCAGGCTCGCGGCCGGTTCCGAAACGCGCTTGACGATGCCATCGCCGCAAGCGACCAGGGCCAGGGTGCACAGGACGATCAAGACGGTACGGAAGCGGTGGAACATGGGCGCAGGTCCTCTGAAGGCGGTGCGTGGGATAAGCATACTACGGCGTATGGTGGAAAGGGTCGCCTGCGGCGACCGGCCACAGAGGGTAGCGCGTGAAGATGCACGTCAGGCGTGCGCGATGCCGGAGTGCGGGCGTGGCGTGCGCGGCTGGGCCCAGCGGCTCAGTCGGCGGGTGCGTCGCGTACGGGCGCCATCACGCGCAGCGGCGCCAGGTCGTAACCCATCGCTTGCGCCTTTGCCTTGAGCTGGTCGAACAAGGTGCGGTCCATCTCCGGCAGGCGCGCGAGGATCCACAGATACTTGTGCCCGGGCTCACCGACCATCGCCCACTGGTAGTCCGGGTCGAGCGCGATCACCCAGTAGTCGGCCCAGACCAGGGGCACCCAGCTCAGCCAGTCGGGAACGAAGCGTACCTGCAGCTGGCCGGGTTGCCCGGCAACGGGCCGCGCCACACCCTCGGCGACAATCCGCTCGCCATCGGCCTTGCGGCAGGCGTTGGTGACGCTGATCCGGCCATCGCGGCGCAGCCCGTAGTTGGCAGTGATCTCGCCCACGCACTGCTTCTGGAATGACACCGGCAGATGTGCGATCTCGTGCCACTGCCCGGCATAGCGATCGATGTCCAGTTCGCTCACAGCGCGCACGGGCTCGGCAGCGAGTGCCGGTACGGCGAAAAGCAGCAGGCAGGCGAGCAGGGCAGGGTGCAAGCGCATTGGTCGGCTCCGGGCAGGAGTCTGGAGCGTAGGTTGCGCAGCACGCGGAGGTGTGAATGTTTCGTCAACCCACGTGCCGCATCCGCGCAGGATCGATGCGGCGCGATCCATGTCGTGCGTGGACGGAACGTCACGGACAAAAAAAACCTGCATTTCTGCAGGTCTTCGAACATGGTGGCCGAGGACGGAATCGAACCGCCGACACGGGGATTTTCAATCCCCTGCTCTACCAACTGAGCTACTCGGCCATGTAGAAAAAAAAGACCCGCATTTCTGCAGGTCTTCGAAAGTGGTGGCCGAGGACGGAATCGAACCGCCGACACGGGGATTTTCAATCCCCTGCTCTACCAACTGAGCTACTCGGCCACTTGTTTCGTTGCAGCGATGTCGCTGCCGAGGACGCGCATATTACGGACGTAGGACAGGTTCGGCAAGCGTTTTGGAAAAAAACCTTCACATGGGTGTCCGCGACCGGCGGAGGGCGTCGCAAGTGGTTGATCCTGCGTAGGGCCGGCCAGATGCGATTGCCGGACGCGGAAAACAGCGGCCTGCCGCTGACGCCAAAGCTGACGGGGCGGGCGATGCCGCGGCGGAGCGGGGAAGGCGCCGATGGAACGCTGTTTTCATGACATCCACGAGGGCAGGGCGCAGCGTACTGTCGCCGTTCCCCTCCCGACGCTGCCCGCAGCAGAGCCATTGGACATGTCCGATTCAACCACCCGCATCGTGCTTGCCTCGCGCCCCCAAGGTGCGCCGGTCGCCGCCAATTTCCGCCTCGAACAGATGCCGCTGCCGGCATTGGCCCCGGGCCAGGTGCTGCTGCGCAACCGCTACCTGTCGTTGGATCCGTACATGCGCGGACGCATGGACGATGGCCCGTCGTACGCACTGCCGGTGGCAGTGGATGCGGTGATGGAGGGCCAGACCGTGGCCGAGGTGCTGCAGTCGCAGGCGCCTGGTCTGGCGGTGGGCGAGCTGGTGCTGGCCCCCGGTGGCTGGCAGACGCATGCCGTGGTGGCGGGTGACGCGATCAGCCGGCACCTGGATCCGGCCGGGCTGCCGCTGAGCACAGCGTTGGGCGTGTACGGCATGCCGGGGTTCACCGCGTACTCCAGCCTGATCGAAATCGGCAAGCTGCAACCCGGCGAGACCCTGGTGGTGGCCGCTGCCAGTGGGCCGGTCGGCGCCACCGTGGCCCAGTTGGCAAAGCTGCAGGGCGCGCGCGTAGTTGCCATCGCCGGCGGTGAGGCCAAGCGTGCGTATCTGCAAACACTGGGCGTGGACGTGGCGCTGGACCATCGCGCCTCTGGTTTTGCCGAACAGCTGCGCGCTGCCGTGCCGGATGGCATCGACGTGTACTTCGAGAACGTGGGTGGGCATGTGCTCGATGCCGTGCTGCCGCTGCTCAATGATTTCGCGCGCATTCCGGTGTGCGGCACCATCGCCACCTACAACGCCCGCGGCGTCGCGCAGTCCGGACCGGATCGGCTGCCAGCGCTGTTCAGCCAGATCCTGCGCCAGCGCCTGACCGTGCGTGGCTTCATCGTGCATGACTTCAAGCATCTGTGGCCGGAATTCGAGCGCGACATGCCGCAGTGGCTGCGCGATGGGCGCATCAAGTACCGCGAAGACGTCGTGCAGGGTCTGGAGAATGCACCCGAAGCCTTCTTCGGCCTGCTGCAGGGGCGCAACTTCGGCAAGCTGGTGGTGAAGCTGGATTGAGCGACCGCGTCAGCGACGGGTCATCTTTTCCCGCCGCAGCAGTTCGCGCTTGCGTTCCACGCCCCAGGCATAGCCGGACAGATCCCCGTCGCGCCGCACCACGCGGTGGCAGGGCACCGCCACTGCGAGAGGATTGCTGGCACAGGCGCGGGCTACCGCACGACTGGCACGCGGCGCGCCGATCCGCGCTGCGATGTCGGCGTAGGACGCAGTCTGCCCGTGCGGAATGCGCTGCAGTGCCTGCCATACCCGCTGCTGGAAGGCGGTGCCACGGATATCCAGTGGCAGCGTGGTGCCGCGCGCAGGCTCTTCGATCAAGCCGATGACCTGGGCGATGAGGTGTTCGTAGCCCCGATCGGCACCCACCAGTTCAGCTTGCCGAAAGCGCTGCTGCAGGGAGTACAGCAACGCTTCTGGATCATCGCCCAGCAGGATCGCGACCACGCCGGTGCTGCTGCTTGCCACCAGTACGCTGCCCAGCGTGCTCTGTGCAATCGCGAATCGGATGACCTCGCCGCCGCCACCCGCGCGCCAGCGCTTGGGTGTCATCCCCAACAGGCGGGGCGCATTTTCGTAGAAGCGTCCGCTGGAACCGAATCCCGCCTCGTGGAAGGCATCGGTGATCCGGTCCTGGCGTTGCAGCCCTTCGCGCAGGCGGTCGGCGCGCAGGGCAGTGGCGTACTGCTTCGGGGTCACGCCGGTGGCCTGCTTGAACAGGCGGTGCAGGCGGGTCGGGCTGCAGCCGGCGATGTCGGCCAGTTCCTGCAGCGACGGTTCGTCAACGCTGGCCTGCAGATGACGGCAGACCCGTTCAATACGGGCATCCAGATCGATATCGGCGGTGCTGTCCATGTCGTGATTCTGGCATGCACCAGGGCAGTGGAAACTCCGTTTCCTGCACCCACCGGCCGGGTCTGGAAACGGAGTGTCGGCGTGGCCGTGCAGGCGCATGGTTGCGGGCATATCCCAACCCGGAGCACATCCATGCGGCTGCACGACAAGATCATCCTCATCACCGGCGCCAGCGCCGGCATTGGCCGCGCCAGCGCGCTGCGTTTCGCTGCTGAGGGCGCGCGACTGGTCCTCAATGCGCGGCGCCCACAGCCGCTTCATGAACTGGCTGCGCAGATCCGCGCAAGCGGCGGCGAAGTGGCCGTGCATGCGGGTGACGTGGCCGATGCTGCCACCGCGCAGGTGCTGGTCGATCTGGCCCAACAGTCATTTGGCGGATTGGATGCCGCCATCAACAACGCCGGCATGCTCGGCCCCAGCCTGCCCACCGCAGAGCTCCCTGCCGATGCCTGGCGGGAGGTGGTGGCCACCAACCTGGATGCCGCTTTCCATGCGGCGCGCGCGCAGTTGCCGGCATTGCTGGCACGCGGCGGTGGCTCGCTGGTGTTCGTCGGCACGTTCGTCGGCCACACCGTGGGATTCCCGGGCATGGCGGCCTATGCAGCGAGCAAGGCCGGGCTGATCGGCCTGAGCCAGGTGATCGCCGCCGAGTACGGTGCGCGCGGCGTACGCAGCAACGTGCTGCTGCCCGGTGGCACCGACACCGAAATGGGCCGGCAGGCCGCGCCCACGGGCGATGCGCGTGATTTCGTGCGCTCGCTGCACGCCCTCAAGCGCATGGCTGAGCCGGAAGAGATCGCCAACGCGGCGTTGTTCCTGGCCAGCGATGAAAGCAGTTTCGTCACTGGCAGCGCGATGCGTGTCGAGGGAGGAGTGTCGATTACCCGCACCTGAGCATGCTCACCGGCGTGGCCGGTAGCGGATGCCGCTGCTGGCCATGAACCCCTTCGGATCGAAACCGGCCCAGGCCTCGCCCCAGTCGAAGCGGGCGTGCCCACCTGCCAGCGTCCGCCCCAGTGCCGCGCCGAGCGTGCGCTTCATGAAGGCGACCTCGGCGTCGATGGCCGCCTGGGTCGGCCAGCCCTCCTGCAGCTCTGCACCAGGCAGTTCGACGCCCATCGTCACCATGTCCAGTTGCTGGCCGCGGAAGCACAGGCTGATGCCTGCGCGGGCGCCGCCCAGGCTCAGCCCCTGCAGGCTCAGCCACAGATAGCCTGTGCCGACGTCGCGTTCGCCTTGGATCCACGCGGCAAACGCGATGCGCGCCTGGTCCAGTGACAGCGCGGGGCCGATCCGGGTCGGCAGGTTGCCGATCTGGATGCGTCCATCGGCGGCGTCGATGGTCATTGGCGCTGCTGGCGAAGCGGACTGCGCACGAGAGGGCATGGCATATTCCGATAAACATGATGCTTTCTGATTCTGGGGGGGAGCCGATTGCGGTCGCAAGGCCGAGGCTGCACACGGTGTTGGCGCCGGACTGACCTGCGGCTCACGCCCCACGCTCTAGCGTGGCCGGGAGCATCGGTCCCCCACCGATGACGGAGCTTTCGATGAGCGAGCGCGACAAGGACCAGGCTGACCCCAAGCAGGGCGTGCAGGAAAGCCGGCAGGACAAGCAGCAGGATGAAGTGGCCAAGCAGCGTCCCGGCCAGCAGGACCAGAAGGTGCGTGATACACATTCGCGCGCACCCGTGCGCAAGGACGGCGGGCAGGACCCGGCCTGAGCGACTGGCCAGAACAGAAAGCCCCGGCAGTGCCGGGGCTTTCTGTTTTTCATATGGTGGAGCCAAGGAGGATCGAACTCCTGACCTCGTCATTGCGAACGACGCGCTCTCCCAGCTGAGCTATGGCCCCATGGGGGTGTTGCATCCCGTGGGCAGCGGAGCTGGCGCCACGTGACAGCCCTAGCATAGCGCTGGCCGGTGCCGGCTGCAAAGGGGCGGGCCGGACACAGCGGCGCAGGTGCTCTGCGCCGCTGCAGGCCGGGCTCAGGGCAGCAGTGCCGCCGCGCGCTGGATCGCGATGTCGGTCGCCGCCGACACACCATGCAGGTGGATGCAGGCGTGGATCATCCCCGTCAGGCGCTCCAGCGTGCAGTCCACACCCGCTTCCCGCAGGTTGGCGGCGTACTGTTCAGCTTCATCGCGCAGCGGATCGAACTCACAGCTCAGCACCGTGGCCGCCGGCAGGCCACGCAGATCGCGGGCGAGCAGGGGCGAAGCCAGCGCCTGTCGGCGGTCACCGTCGCCGAGGTAGGCCTGCCAGCAGCGCTGCATCAGGCCGGCGCTGAGGTAGTAGCCGTCGGCGAACTCGCGGTAGGTGTCGCTGGCCATGGTGGCATCCAGTGCCGGGTACAGCAGCAGTTGATGCGATGGCAACGGCAGTCCCTGATCGCGCAGCAGCAGGCAGCACGCGGCGGCGAGATTGCCGCCGGCGCTGTCGCCGCCGATGACCAGCCGTGCCGGATCAAGACCCAGCGCGGCGGCATGGGCCTGCAGCCACAGCCAGGCATCGGCGACGTCGTGCAGCGGCGCCGGGAACGGATGCTCCGGCGCCAGGCGATAGCCGACGGCAGCGACGACATGGCCGCTGGCATTGGCCAGGGCCCGGCAGGGGCCGTCATAGACCGCCAGCGAGCACTGGAACCAACCACCGCCGTGGGCGAACAACAGGGCAGGGCGCAGCTCGGTGCCGTTGGCTGCGGGCGTATACAGGCGCACGACGAGCGCATGGCCGTCGCGCGCGCTGATGACGTGCTCCACGACATGCGATACCGCCTCGGTGGCACCCTGCAGCGTGGGCAGCGTCTGCTCGCTCAGTGCGCGCAGTTCCAGCAGATCGCCTGGCAGTGGTTGCGCCGCCACCGCATCGACGAAAGACTGCAACGCAGGTTCAAGCGGCATGCTCAGCCTCCTGCAGGAACGGCAGCAGCTGGGCGAGGAAGGCGTGCGGTGCTTCTTCCATGATGAAGTGGCCACAGCCCGGCACGACGCTGCCGCGCAGGTCATCGGCGTGCGGCTGCAGGGTCAGCATGGGGGCGTTGCCGGTGGCGTGCTCGGCGCCGATGGCCAGCACCGGCATCGTCAACCGGCGTTGTGCGCGGAGCTGGTTCTGACGGATGGTTTCCGGAATCGCGCGGTACCAGGCAAACCCTGCACGCAACGCGCCGGGGCGGCTGTAAGCGGCGATGTAGGTTTCGCTGGCCACCGCATCGCGCCGGTACGACCAGCGGTCGAACATGAAGTCCAGGTAGGCACGTTCGCGACCGGTGATGAGGGCCTCGGGAAGATCGGCCACCTGGTTGAACATGAAGTGCCACAGGAAGATGTTGTCGGCCGGCGCGGCGAAGATGCCCGGTTCGGGTGCCAGCCCGGGAATCACCGCCTCGGTCACGGCCAGGCGCTGCACCGCCTGCGGCTGGTCGCTGGCCAATGCATAGGCGATCCACATGCCGATGTCATGGCCGACCACCTGATAGCGCTCGTGGCCCAGCGCCTGCATGGTCTGGTGCAGTACCGCCGCGGCACTGCCGGTGTCGTAACCGTGCGCGGGACGATCGGATTCGCCGATGCCGGGCGGGTCGACCGCGATCGCTTCGAAGCCGGCCTCGGCCAGCGCAGGCAGCACGTGGCGCCAGGCGTACCATGTCTGCGGCCAGCCGGGAATCAACAGCACCGGTTGACCGCTGCCGGCGGAGACGCAATGCACGCGCTGGCCGTCGATGCGCAGGTAGTGATGGCGCAGGGTGTCGTCGCCGGGGGTACCAGCGGTGGAGATGTTCGTCATGGGGATGTTCCTGTGGGGGCTCAGGCGATGCCGAGCATGTGCTGCATCTGGGCGCTGCTGATCGGCGCGCCGGCGAAGTCGTCGAAGATCTTGTCGGTGACCGGGATGATGTGGTCGCGGATGAAGGCGGCACCTTCGCGCGCACCGGCTTCCTGGTCCTTCAGGCAGCACTCCCATTCCAGCGTTGCCCAGCCGGCGTAGTCGTACTGCGCCAGCTTGGAGAAGATCGACCTGAAATCGACCTGGCCATCGCCCAGCGAGCGGAAGCGGCCCGCGCGTTCGGTCCAGTCGGCGTAGCCACCGTAGATGCCCTGGCGGCCATTGGGACGGAACTCCGCATCCTTGACGTGGAACATCCGGATCAGCGGATGGTAGATGTCCAGGAACTGCAGGTAATCCAGCTGCTGCAGCACGAAGTGGCTGGGATCGAACAGGATGCGGCAGCGCTCGTGCTGGCCCACACGCTCGAAGAAGCGTTCGAAGCTGGTGCCATCGTGCAGGTCTTCGCTGGGATGGATTTCGTAGCAGAGGTTGATGCCGTTGTCCTCGCAGGTATCGAGGATCGGCCGCCAGCGGCGCGCCAGCTCATCGAATGCGGCATCGATCAGGCCCGGCGGACGCTGCGGGAAGGGGAACAGGTAGGGCCAGGCGAACGAGCCGGAGAAGGTGCCCATGTCCTGCAGGCCGAGCCGGCGCGAGGCGCGGGCGGCAAGATGCAGCTGCTGCTGTGCCCATTCGCTGCGTGCCTGCGGATTGCCGCGCAGCGCTTCCGGTGCGAAGCCATCGCACAGTTCATCGTAGGCCGGGTGCACGGCCACCAGCTGGCCCAGGATGTGGGTGGTCAGCTCGCTGACCTGCAGACCGTGCTCGGCCAGGGTGCCACGCAGGTCATCGCAGTAGTCCTGGCTGTCGGCAGCGGTGGCCAGGTCGAACAGGCGCGCGTCCCATGCCGGAATCTGCAGGGCCTTGAAGCCATGGCCGGCGGCCCAGGCGGCGATGCCGGACAGGCTGTCGA
Source organism: Stenotrophomonas sp. SI-NJAU-1 (assembly GCF_020883215.1). Classification (NCBI taxonomy): domain Bacteria; kingdom Pseudomonadati; phylum Pseudomonadota; class Gammaproteobacteria; order Lysobacterales; family Lysobacteraceae; genus Stenotrophomonas; species Stenotrophomonas sp. SI-NJAU-1. Next base: position 2,957,968 of record NZ_CP086598.1, on the reverse strand, counting down.
ACGGCGCCTGGTCGCCAGCGAACTGCGCCAGATGCAGGCTGGGGCCTTTGAGGGTTTGCATGTGTTGCTCCAATTGTTTGTCGGTCGACAAAGAATAGGCGCGTGCATCGGGATGGTCAACACCCGCGTTACACTGCGCGCCTCAGAACGGCAGGCAGGCAGATGGCAGGGCGACCGCGCGAATTCGACAGGGACCAGGCATTGCGCAAGGCGATGCTGCTGTTCTGGCAGCACGGCTATGAGGGCACCTCGATGTCGGCCCTGGTCGAAGCGCTTGGCATTGCCTCGGCGCGCATCTACGCCGCGTTCGGCAGCAAGGAGCAGCTGTTCCGCGAAGCGGTGGCGCTGTACGAGGAAGGCGAGGGCGGCTTCGCGCCGCGCGCGCTGGAGCAGGCGTCACTGCGCGATGCGATCGGCAGCATGCTGCGGGATGCCGTGTTGACCTACACCCGTCGCGGTCGTCCGCATGGCTGCCTGGTAGTGTCCTCGGCCAGCAGCGTGTCACCGGATGGCGAGGGCGTACGCGACTGGCTGGCCAGCCACCGCCGCCAGCGCACGGCGGCGATCATCGCGCGGCTGCAGCAGGCGCAGGCGGCTGGCGAGCTGGCGGCCGACCTGTCCGTGCAGGCGCTGGGCGATCATTTCGCCACGGTGCTGCATGGCATCTCGGTGCAAGCGCGAGACGGCATCAGCCGCGAACGCCTGCTGGCGATGGTCGAGGTCGCGCTGGCGCCGTTACCGCAGCACGGCTGAGGCGGGGACTGTGCCGAAAGCGGCCTGATCCCCCTGCTGCCTAGCGGTGCAACGAAATTGTAACAATTTGGAGGATAATGGCCGCTTGCGCAGTTTTCCTCCTATTTGCCGCCCGGTCAGCGCAGGCCGCACGGACGCCTCCTCAGAGCTTTCGATGCCTTCCCATTCCGATTCCCGCCGTTCGTCGGGCATGTCGTCCTCCTTCGTTTCCTTCCGTCGCCATCCGCTGGCCCTGGCCTGTGCAGGCCTGGCGCTGGCTGCCAGCTTCGGTGCTGCCGCGCAGGACAGTGCACCGACCCCGACCGGGCTGGACACCATCACCGTGACCGCCGAGCACCGCGAGCAGAACCTGCAGGAAGTGCCGGTGTCGGTAGGCGTGGTACAGGGCGAGCGCATGCGCGACTTCACCGCCGGCGGCGACGACACCCTGCTGGCGCTGTCCGGCCGCGTGCCGAGCCTGTATGCGGAAACCACCACCGGCCGCATCTTCCCGCGCTTCTACATCCGTGGCCTGGGCAACATCGATTTCTACCTCGGTGCCTCGCAGCCGGTGTCGATCATCCAGGACGACGTCGTGCTGGAGCACGTGGTGCTGAAGTCCAACCCGGTCTATGACGTGGACCAGGTGGAAGTGCTGCGCGGTCCGCAGGGCTCGCTGTTCGGCCGCAACACCACCGCCGGCATCGTCAAGTTCGACACCCTCAAGCCGACCCAGGACTACAGCGGTCGCGTCAGCGCCAGCTATGCCTCCTACAACAGCGTGTCGATCGACGGTGGCTTCGGCGGCCCGATCAACGACATCGCATCGTTCCGCGTGTCGGCGCTGTACCAGCACCGCGACGACTACGTCGACAACACCTACACCGGCCCCAGCGCCGACGGCACGGTCAGCCCGAAGAAGAACGCCATGGGCGGCTTCGACGACCGCAACGTGCGCGCGCAGCTGCTGCTGACCCCGAGCGACCAGTTCTCGATCCTTGCTTCGGCCCACGCCCGCGACTACGAAGGCACCTCGACCCTGTTCCTGCGCAACGCACTGACCAAGGGCTCGAACAAGACCGACGTGCCGCGTGACCAGGTCGCCTACGACGAGGCCGACAACAACCCGCAGGCGTACAAGACCTACGGCGGTTCGGTGAAGGCGCGTTATGACTTCGGCGCGATCGACTTCACCTCGATCACCGCTTACGAGACCACTTCCGGCTACAGCCGCGGTGACACCGACGGCGGCGCTGCGGTCAACTTCCCGGTCAATGGCGTGCCGAACGGCTACGGCCAGTCGATGGGCCAGATCCGTGACCTGGACCAGTGGACCCAGGAGTTCCGCCTGGCCAGCCATGACGACAGCGCCCTGCAGTGGCAGGCCGGTGCGTTCTACTTCAACGGCAGCGACACCACCGACTTCTACCAGCGCGCCTGGTTCCTGAAGGGCGCTGCGCGCAACCCGAACAACTGGGTGCGCCTGCGCAACAAGAACACCTCCTGGGCCGGTTTCGGCCAGCTCAGCTACGCCTTCACCGACAAGTTCACCGTCACCGCCGGCCTGCGCCAGACCCGCGATGAGAAGCACACCCGCCTGCTGAAGACGGCCGATACCGCTGCCGGCCTGGTCACCTACAAGGGCCGCACCGACGTCAAGATGACCGACACCACCCCGAGCTGGGATCTGAGCGCGATGTATCAGATCACCCCGGACGTGAGCGTCTATGCGAAGGTCGCCCGCGGCTTCCGTGGCCCGACCATCCAGGGCCGTTCGGCGGTGTTCAATGCCGACTTCACCACCGCCGATTCGGAAACGATCCTGTCGTGGGAAGCGGGCGTGAAGAGCAGCCTGTGGGACAACCGCCTGCGCCTGAACGCCACCGCGTTCACCTACACCGTCAACGACATCCAGCTCAACGGCAACGATTCGGACGGCAACGGCGTGCTGTTCAACGCCGACAAGGCCAAGGCCTACGGCTTCGAAGCGGACATGGAGCTGCGCCCGATCCAGAACCTGACCCTGAGCGCCGGCCTGAGCCTGCTGCACAGCGAGATCAAGGACAAGCGCGTCTACGCGCAGGTCTGCGGCCTGAACGGCCAGGTGGTGTGCACGGTGAACGATCCGACCATCAAGGTCGGTGCCAACACCTTCGCGCAGATCGATGGCAACCCGCTGCCGAACGCACCGAAGTACAACATCAACCTGGCAGCGCGTTACGACTTCCCGGTCAGCGACGCGGCCACGATGTTCGTGTCCACCGACTGGAACAAGCAGGGCTACACCAGCTTCGTGCTATACGACAGCAAGGAGTTCAACTCCAAGGGTGATTTCGAGGGTGGCCTGAAGATCGGCTACTCGGGCAACTACGGTGCCTACGAAGTGGCGCTGTTCGCGCGCAACATCACCAACGAGAAGAACCTCAAGGGTGTGATCGAGAACTACATGGCCGCGGTCTACAACGAACCGCGCACCGTGGGTGTTTCGCTGAACATGAACTGGTAAGCACTACCGGTTGGAGTAGCGAAAACGGCGCTCATCGAGCGCCGTTTTTCGTTGTCCTCCCGGTTCCTCAGACTGCCGGCAGCAATGCCTGCAACCGCGGCTCCAGTTCCTGCTGGCGCCAGCCGGCCAGTGCAGCCGGCCACTGCCGATGCTCCAGATAGCTTTCCAGATGCTTGCGTGAGGCCAGTACGCCGTCGGCCAGGCCGAGCTCGCGGCTGCGTTCGGCCACCGCATCCTGCAGCTTCTTCAGCAGCTGCTTGCTGGCATCGCTGGCCTGCATCGCCAACGGCGCATCGGCCTCATCAGCCAGCGGCGTGTCCAGCGCCTGCCATACCGCAGCGGCCAGCTTGCGCGGCGCCTTCGGGAACTGTTCGAACAGCTTGCTTACTGCAGCGGCATCGGCTGGCGGGGTGCGTGCCAGGGTGGCGGCCAGTTCGTTGTCCAGGATCCAGCTGCGCGGGCGGTCGCTGGCGCGCGCCTGCACGTCGCGCCAACGCAGCAGGCGCAGCAGGCGACGCTGCGCGGGGGCATCCAGGAACTGCGCCGAGCGCATGCCCAGGTGGGGCCAGCGGTCTTCGTCATTTGCCACGCTGGCCAGCAGCCGCTCGCCATCGTCGTGCAGCCACTGCTGGCGCCCCAGCGTTTCCAGCTTGGCGGAGATGGCGTCGTGCATCGCGAACAGATGCTCGACGTCGTCGGCGGCGTACTTCAGCTGGGAGTCCGACAACGGCCTGCGCATCCAGTCAGAGCGGGTTTCGCCCTTTTCCAAGGCCACGCCGGTGATCTCCTGCACCAGCTTCTGGTAGCCCATGCCAGCACCGATGCCAGCCAGCGCGGCGCCAATCTGGGTGTCGAACAACGGACGCGGCAGCACGCCACAGGTCCACTTGAACGCCACCAGGTCTTCGCTGGCACTGTGCATCACCTTGATGATGGATTCATCGGCCAGCCACGGCGCCAACGCCTCAGGCATGCCGGGAATCAACGGGTCGATCAGCAGGATGTCCTCGCCGACAGCCATCTGCACCAGCGCCAGCTGAGGCCAGAAGGTGCGTTCACGGATGAATTCGGTATCCAGGCCGATGCGGGTCGGCCGTTGCTGGCGGTATGTGTCCAGCTCGGCGGGGGTGGTGATCCAGGTTGCCACGTGTCAGGGCCTACTACTCGGGTTTGCTCAGGCAGGGGAGAATAGCCTAACGTCGGTCCGCATCCGTGCCGAAGGAGGCCCTGCTTGCGTTTTCTGCTGTCGCCCGCGCTGTTGACCGCCTTGGCCGTGGGCCTGGCCGGTTGCACGCCGTCGCCCCCTGCGCAGACCTCCGGTGGCCCCGCAGGCCAGCCGGCCGACCCTGCACCGCACGCCGGGCCTGCGCCAGGTACCGGGCAGGGCACGGTGACCATTGCCGGTGACGACGCGGCCGAGGACATCCAGCAGTGGACGCCGCCGCGGGTCGATCGCCAGGGACGTACGCTGGCACAGCTGCGCCGGGCTGCCGAGCAGGCGTTCGCGCAGGGGCGTCTGTACGAAGATGGCGATGCGGCCGTGCCCCTGTGGCTGGCGGTGCAGGAAGAGGATGCGGACGACCGCCAGGCGCGCCTGGGCCTGCAACGTGCCAAGCAGCGCCTGCTGCAGCAGGCCGATGCCTTGTTGCAGCAGCCATTGCAGCAGCGTGAGGCGCTGGCCGAAGCCGGGCGCCAAGCGCTGGTGCTGCTGACCCTGGCGCCGAAGGACGAGAAGGTGCGCGCGCTGCAGGGGCGGGTCGAGACCGCGCAGCGCGTGGTCGCCTACAACCGCGCGGGCGAAGACGATCTGCGTGCCGACCGGATAGGGGAAGCCGGCGATGGTGCGATTGGCAACTTCCGTGAGGCACTTGCGCTGGACCCGGCAAATCGTCGCGCGCGGCAGGGACTGGCAGCTGCGGAAAGTGGGCTGATCCGGCGTGCCGAGGATGCCGCGCGCATCCGCGATTTCGCCAGTGCCGGCGCGTGGTTGGCAGAAGCCAGCAAGGTGCGGGACTCGTCACCGACCATCGCCGACGCGTTCGAGCGCATCGAGCAGATCCGTGCAGCGGCACTGGTCCAGCTGCGCGATGGCGGCCTGCAGGATCTGACCACCCCGCAGGGGCTGAAGCCCGCGCGCGAGAAGCTGGCCGAAGCGCTGCGCATTGCCTTGCCGGGCGACGCGGTGGTGGCGCAGCTGCGCGAACGCATCGAACTGGCCACCCATTACGGCAGCTTCCGGCCGGGGCAGGTGTTCAGTGATGCGCTGCGCGATGGCGGTCGTGGACCACAGATGATCGTGGTACCCCACGGCGGATTCCAGATGGGCGCCAGCGACAGCGAACCAGGCGCGACCGACGCGGAGCGGCCGTCGCACTATGTACGCTTCGAGCGCGGTTTCGCGATGGCGATCACCGAGATCACCGTGAGTGATTTCGAGCGCTATGTGAAGGCGACCAATGCCCGCCCACGTGCGACCCGGCGTGGCCATTCGGTGGTCTATGACGAGCGCAGCGGCAATTTCATACGCCGCAGCGGCGTGGACTGGCGGTCCGACTATGACGGCGGGCGGGCACTGGGCAATTCGCCGGTGATGCACGTGAGCGTGCGTGATGCGGAGAACTACGCGAACTGGCTGTCCGAACAGACCGGCCGCAGCTACCGCCTGCCCAGCGAGGCCGAGTTCGAGTATGCGATGCGCGCCGGCAGCAGTGGCCGCTACCCGTGGGGCGATGCCGGGCTGCCACCGGAAGGCAGTGGCAATTACACCGGCAGCAAGGACGTTTCTCCTTCCGGCAGGCATTGGCACAACGCCTTCGTCGGCTATGGCGACGGTTGGTGGGGGCCGGCACCGGTCGCCAGCTTCCAGGCCAACGCCTTCGGGCTGCATGACATGGGCGGCAACCTGAGCGAGTGGGTGGCCGACTGCTGGCATGCCAGCTATCGGCGCGCGCCGGCTGATGGCGTGGCGTGGTTCAACCCGGGTTGCCGTTCACGGGTGATCCGGGGTGGCAACTGGGCCAATGCGCCGGAGCAGACCCGGGCGGCGTGGCGGCAATCGCAGGATTCGGATACCACCAACGCGCGCATCGGCTTCCGACTGGTGCGAGGGATCTGACGGGCACGACTGGATCGGCGCCGGTTTCACCCGCCGCAGGCAGCGCCGCACTAAGATTGCGCCGTACCCGCCGGCCGGCGGGGTCAGCCGGAAGACCTGCCGATGCGCAATGATCCTTTTTCCCGCTCGCCGCAGCAGCGGCGTGGCCTGTTCGGCAACATCCGCTGGTGGGTGCTGCTGCTGGCCGCCGGCTACGCGGCGTTCTACTGGTTCTCCAACCGTGCGGTCGACCCTTATACCGGCGAGAAGGTGCTGATCGACAGCAGCCTGGACGCCAGCCAGGAGAAGGCACTGGGCCTGCAGGCCTACCAGCAGATCCTGTCGCAGGAGCGCCCGCTGGGCCCGAATGAACAGGTCTCGCGCGACGTTCGGGCGATTGCCGAGCGACTGATCGCCAAAGTGGATGCTGTCGAGACCGCCTTGGCGCAGGAACACGGGTTGCAGCCGGCACACTTCGCACGCGACTTCGAGTGGGAAGTGAACGTGATTCCGTCCGAGCAGGCAAATGCGTTCTGCCTGCCCGGTGGCAAGATGGCCGTCTACACCGGGCTGATACCGGTTGCGCGCACCCGCGATGCGATGGCGGTGGTGATGGGCCATGAGATCGCCCACGCATTGCTGCGCCATGGTGCACAGCGAATGGCCCAGCAGAAGCTGACCCAGATCGGCCAGGTGGCCGGCGCCGCCAGTGGTATGGATGCGCAGCAGCAGCAGATGATGATGTCGGCCATGGGCTACGGGTACCTGTTGCCGTACGCGCGCAGCCACGAGACGCAGGCCGATGAAGTTGGCCTGATGCTGGCGGCCGCGGCGTGTTTCGACCCGCGCGAGGCGGTGCCGCTGTGGCAGCGCATGGGCCAGGCCGGTGGTGGCCAGTCGCCGCCGGAGTTCGCCTCGACCCACCCCAACCCGGGTACCCGTATCCAGAACCTGCAGGCGTTGATGCCGAAGGCACTGGAGTATCGGCAGAAGTTCTGCGAGCAGGCCAGGTAAAGGGTGGTTCGGCAGGGCTGCGCCCTGCACCCGCCGAAGCGGTAGTGCCGGCCGCTGGCCGGCAACCTCAACAGCAACAGCAAAAGCTGGCTTCCTGTGGGGAGGCGGGGTGGGTCCGGTGGCGGGGGACGCTGCAAGTCCCCCTCCGGGGCCCGGCCCAGCCGCTGGCGGCTGTGCGTTTGGGCGCTTGCGAAGCAGTGCTTCGCAAGCAAAGCGCCCTCACCCCTGTAAGCTCGGTCGCGCCATCCATGGCGCTCACGCCCCCGCAACCGGACCCACCCCGCCTTCGACGGTTTTCCGCAATCTGTCTGGATGGCATGGTTTGCTTTTGGTAGGTGTCGACCTTGGTCGACAGCAGATCCACGCCATGCGTGGATGCTTTACGTCCCGATTTCGAAATATTCGATCTCGATGGAGATTCATCCACGCACGGCATGGATGTCCCAACCGCCGCCGGGAAACTGTCGAAGGTGGGGCCGTGTCGGATTGCGGGGTGTCCGCGGCATGGATGCCGCGGCCAAGCCCCCACGGACGGGTTTACGGCGTCCCCGCAATCCGACACCGCCCCGCCATCCCACGGAATGCTCGCTGTTGCTGTTGCTACTGGGGTTGCCGGCCAGCGGCCGGCACTACCGCGGGTGCAGGGCGCAGCCCTGCCGAACACCCTTACTTGACCGCAGTCACCTGCACGTCGATCACGCCGTCGCCGACCCGGGCCTGCAGTGCGTCACCCGGTTGCACCTGCTCGATCCGGCGCACCAGCGCGCCATCGTCTGCACGGGTCACGATGCTGTAGCCGCGCGCGACGGTCGCCAGCGGACTGACCGCTTCCAGCGAACGTGCAAGGCCACGCAGGCGCAGCGCATCACGCTGCAGCAGGCGCTGCAGCGCCGCTTGTGGGCGCCCGCCCAACGCGGCAAGGCGACGTCGCAGCGCCTCCATCTGCCGCTGCGGATGATGGCCCCTTAACACTGCAGCAGCGTGGCGCAAACGGGCTGCGCGACGCTCCTGCTGCTGGTTGTGCGCCGCATGCAAGCGACGTCCGAGGTCCAGCTGACGACGGCGCAGCAGATCCAGTCGTGCCTGCGGACTCTGTGCGTTCAAGCGCAGCAGTGCGCGATCAGCGCGCTGCATCGCCTGCTGCATGGCGTGGCGTTGCAGCTGCACCATGCGAGCCGCGTTGCGGCGCAGGCGCAGGGCCAGGTCGCGCTGATCGGGTACCAGCAGTTCCGCGGCCACCGATGGCGTAGGCGCGCGCAGGTCAGCAGCGAAATCGCTGAGACTGAAGTCGGTTTCGTGACCCACCGCCGAGACCACTGGCGTGCCGCTGGCGGCGATTGCGCGGGCCAGCGCTTCATCGTTGAACGCCCACAGGTCTTCCAGCGAGCCACCACCACGGGTCAGCAGGATCACGTCGTAGCGGCCGCTGGCATCGGCGGCCTGCAGCAGGCGGGTGATCTGTGCGGCAGCGGTTGCGCCCTGCACCAGGGTCGGCAGCAGATCCACTTCCAGCAACGGGAAGCGGCGGCCGAGCACGCTCAGCACATCGCGCACGGCGGCACCGGTGGGCGAGGTGATCACCGCCAGGCGCTGCACGTGGGCCGGCATCTGCCGCTTGCGGGCCGGGTCGAACAGTCCCTCGGCTTCCAGCCGCGCCTTCAGTTCTTCGAACGCGCGACGCAGCGCGCCTTCGCCGGCTTCCTCCATGTGGTCCAGCACCATCTGGTACTCGCCACGGGCGTCGTACAGGGTCACCTTGCCGCGCACCAGCACGCGCATGCCCTCGCGCGGAACGAACTTCAGGTACTGCGCCTTCATCCTGAACATCGCAGCGCGCAACTGTGCACGCGCGTCCTTCAGGGTGAAATACAGATGGCCGGACGCCGGCCGCGCCACGCTGCCCAGTTCGGCTTCCACCCAGATCGCCGGGAAGCTGCCTTCCAGCAGGTCGCGCGCCAAGGTGTTGAGCTGGCTGGGGGTGAAGACGTCGTTGTTGCGTGGCTGCATGGTGACGGCGTGGGGCAGATGGAGCAGGGGGCTCAGGATCGCACGTCAGCGCTGGCCGTGCTGGCCCAGTGCCCATTGCACGTGTTCGCGGACTACGGGCGAAGCATCGTCGGCGCGCGTCTGCAGCGCCGACAGCGTCTCTGCCGTGGTTGGCGCATTGCCCAGCGCCACGGCGATGTTGCGCAGCCAGCGCTCGTGACCACTGCGGCGGATCGGGCTGCCTTCGGTACGGCGCAGGAATTCAGCTTCGTCCCAGCCGAACAACTGGTCCAGGCGTGCGGTGTCCAGGTTGTTGCGGGCGCGGAAGTCAGCCTCGTCGGTGCGCTTGGCGAACTTGTTCCAGGGGCAGACCAGCTGGCAGTCGTCGCAGCCATAGATGCGGTTGCCGATAAGCGGTCGCATCTCAACTGGAATCGCACCGTCATGCTCGATGGTCAGGTAGGAGATGCAGCGGCGCGCATCCAGCCGCTGCGGGGCGGTGATGGCCTGGGTCGGGCAGACGTCGATGCAGCGCGTACAGGTGCCGCAGTGCGCGCTGGCCGGTGTGTCGATCGGCAGCGGCAGGTCGATGTAGATCTCGCCGATGAAGAACCACGAGCCGCCGTGGCGGTCGATCAGGCAGGTGTGCTTGCCGATCCAGCCCAGCCCCGCGTTGCGTGCCAGCGCGCGTTCCAGCACTGGCGCCGAATCGACGAAGACGCGGTAGCCCAGCGGCGCCACCTCATCGTTGATCTGCGTGGCAAGTTTCTGCAGGCGGTTGCGCATCAGCTTGTGGTAATCGCGGCCGAGTGCGTAGCGGGCGACGTAGGCGCGCCCCGGATCGGCCAGGGTCGCCCACGCTTCGGTGTCGTCCCTGTGGCTGTAGTCCATGCCCACCGAAATCACCCGCACGGTGCCGGGAACCAGTTCTGCCGGGCGCGCGCGCAGGGTGCCGTGGCGTGCCATCCAGTCCATCGTGCCGTACAGGCCCTGGCCAAGCCAGTCGGCCAGGTGCGCCTCGTCCTCGCCCAGTTCGATGCCGGCGATACCGCAGCGCTGGAAGCCATGCGCGCGCGCCAGATCGCGGATGCGCTGTACGGCCAGGGCCGGATCGAGGGGGGCAGGGACGGGGGACATGTGCACCAGTATAAAATCCCTGCATGGCCAACCTCGCCGACCTGTTCGATTCCCGTGCCGCACGCATACTCGATGCCCAGGCCTCCGCGCTGGCGGGCGATGGTGGCTGGGGCCTGATGGCCCAGGCGGGCCACGCGGCCTGGCAGAGCCTGCTGCAGCACTGGCCGCAGGCGCGGCGGATCGGCGTGGTGGTTGGCAGCGGCAACAATGGCGGCGATGGCTATGTGCTGGCCTGTCATGCGCTGCAGGCCGGGCGGCAGGTGCAGCTGATCGCGCTGCCGGGCAGCCCACCTTCCACGGCGTTGGCGCAGCGCGCCGCAGCGGATTTCAGGTCCGCGGGCGGCACCGTCACTGATTTCAACGGCGAACTGGCCCAGGCCGATCTATGGGTCGATGCCCTGTTCGGCCTTGGCTTCTCCCGGGCACCAGAGGGCGCGGCACTGGCCTTGATCGAGGCGCTGAACGCGCAGCAGGCGCCGGTGTTGGCGTTGGACGTACCCAGCGGTGTCGACGCCGACCATGGCTGCGTGCCGGGCGCAGCCGTACGCGCGGCCCTGACAGTGCAGTTCATCGTCGCCCACCGCGGCCTGTACACCGGAGACGCACTGGAATACACCGGGCGCAGGCACCTGGCACCACTGACGCTGGCCGATGCGGCCTGGCAGGGTGTCGTCGCTGCTGCAGAGTGCTGGACGCAGTCGCGCCTGCCCGATCTGCTGCCGCCGCGCCGTGCCAACAGCCACAAGGGCGAATCCGGCCATGTGCTGTGCGTGGGCGGCAACCATGGCAGCGGCGGTGCCATCGCGATGGCCGCCGAAGCTGCGCTGCGCGCTGGCGCGGGCCTGCTGAGCATCGGCACCCGCCGCGACCATGTCGGCCCGCTGCTGGCGAGGTTGCCTGAAGCGATGACGCACGCGCTGGAAGATGGCTCAGCGCTGCCGGCGTTGCTGGCAAAAGCCAGGGTGGTGGCGATCGGCCCGGGCCTGGGCCAGGACGAATGGGCGCGCGCGCTGTATGCGCGTGTGCTGCAGTCAGGCCTGCCGCTGGTGATCGACGCCGATGCGCTGAACCTGCTGGCGCAGGATGCGCATGCGCTGCCCGATGCGATCCTGACCCCGCACCCCGGCGAAGCCGCGCGCCTGCTGGAAACCACCACGGCGGCAGTCCAGGCAGATCGCTATGGCAGCGCGCAGGCGCTGGCCGAGCGCTATCACGCGGTCGTGGTGCTGAAGGGGGCGGGCAGCATCGTCGCCGCGCCCGGCCACGTACCGCGACTGATTGCGGCCGGCAACCCGGGAATGGCGGTGGGTGGCATGGGCGACCTGTTGACCGGCATCATCGCCAGCCTGCGCGCGCAGGGCCTGCCTGCGTTCGATGCGGCGGCAGGCGGTGCGCTGCTGCATGCCCTGGCTGGCGATGTCGCCGCTGGCGACGGTGCCCGCGGCCTGCTTCCCACTGATCTGCTGGCGCCCCTGCGGCGGCTGGCCAACCCGGAACGTTCCCGATGACCGAATTCTTCCTTGCCGACAGCAACGCCACCGAACTGCTGGGGCAATGGCTGGCAGCCACCCGTCCGCCGCAGGCGCTGGTCGAGCTGCGCGGTGATCTTGGCGCCGGCAAATCGACCACGGCGCGCGCGCTGTTGCGGGCGCTGGGCGTGCAGGGGGCGATCCGCAGCCCCACCTATACCCTGGTCGAGCGCTATCCGTTGTCCAGTGGCGGCGAGGCCTGGCACATGGACCTGTATCGCATCGGCCAGGCCGGCGAGCTGGATTTCCTCGGGCTGGACGAGGGCAGTGCCGTGCTGTGGCTGGTCGAATGGCCAGAGCGCGGTGCCGGTGCGCTGCCGCCAACCGATCTGGTGGTCGCACTGGAGATTGAAGGTCAGGGGCGTCGCGTTCGTCTCACTGGCATCAGCGACACAGGACGTGAATGGCTGCAGCGGCTTCCCGAAGGTGGCGACTTGCAGGCCCTTTCTGTCGGCTGACGAGAACAAAGATCGGCAGGTTACGGATTATTAAGGAAAAAGGTGTTGCATTCCGTTCAGTGCGGTGATTGAATCCTGAGTCATGCGCCCGGGGAATCGACTCATTGCCATCTGTGCCGCCGTCGGACTTGGTCTGGCGAGCGTCAGTGCGTGGGCCGGTGAGGTCCGCCAGGTGCTGCTCAATTCCGGTGCGACCGGAACCCGCGCGGAAATCGCGCTGGTCGGCAGTGGTGGCTACAAGACCCTGTCGCTGGCCGGTCCGAACCGGCTGGTGGTCGATTTCCCCGATTCCAGCGCGGTGCGCAACCTGAAGATGCCGTCGCCGCAGGGCGTGGTGACTGCGGTGCGTACCGGGCAGCCGGTGCCGGGCACTTTCCGTGTCGTATTCGACCTGGCCGAGACGGTCGCCCCCTTCCGCCCGCAGATGCAGCGCGAAGGCAATGAATCCAAGCTGGTGATCGAGTGGCCGGGCGATGGCCCGGCCGTGGCCGCCAGTCGCCCCGCGCCGACGCCTGCGCCGACGCAGCCGCCAGCGGCATCTTCGGTGAGTCCGGCTGCGGTCCCGGGCCCGACCCCGGCACAAACCGCACAGTCCCGTGGTGATGCCGCGCGAGCCACTGCGCTGTTGACCGCGCAGGTCCAGCAGCAGGCCAGTGCCAGCGCTGCGGCACCCGCCGCGCCGACGCCGGCGCCGAGCACCACCCCGGTGCAGATGGCGGCAGCAGGCACCACCGCCAGCAGCACCCCGACGTCGTCGCCGGCAGCCATCCTGGCTGGTCAGGTCACCACTGCAGTTGTGGCCACCCAGCCGAAGCCGGTGCCGACACCTGTTGCGCCGACCGAGTCGCCGCGTCCGACCATGCCCAGCGATGCCTCGCGCATCCGCATGCAGCCGGGCATGCGTCACCTGGTGGTGGCGATCGATCCGGGCCATGGCGGTCAGGATCCGGGCGCCATCGGCCCGACCGGCAAGCGCGAGAAGGACGTCACCCTGGCGGTGGCGCGTGAACTGGCCCGCCAGGTCAACGCCACGCCTGGCCTGAAAGCCTTCCTCACCCGCGACAGCGATGTGTTCATCCCGCTGCCGATGCGTGCGCAGAAGGCGCGTGCGAACAAGGCCGACATCTTCATTTCGATCCATGCCGACGCCGCCGAAAACCGCTCGGCCACCGGTTCGTCGGTGTATGTGCTGTCGACCAAGGGCGCGTCTTCGCAGCGTGCACGCTGGCTGGCGGACAAGGAAAACGCGGCCGATCTGGTCGGTGGCGTGCGCCTGCAGCAGACCGAAGGCACGCTGGCCAACGTCCTGCTGGACCTGGCCCAGAGCGGCTACATGAAATCCTCCGAGGACGCAGCCGGGCACGTGCTGGGCGGCCTGAAGCGTATCGGCAACAACCACAAGCCGAACATCGAGCGCGCCAACTTCGCCGTGCTGCGCACTTCGGACATGCCGGCGATGCTGGTGGAAACCGCGTTCATCTCCAACCCGGATGAAGAGCGCCGCCTGATCGACCCGGCTTACCAGCGCAAGGTCGCCGGTGCGGTGCTGGATGGCGTGCACACCTTCTTCAGCCGCCAACCGCCGCCGGGCACGTTGTACGCCGCGCGCGCGCAGGCCGAGATCGATGCTGCAAGCACCGTGGCGGGCGGCAGCAAGTAACCCGCTTGATCGCCTGCGTCCGCTGAAGCCAGGCCACGCCTGACTGGCGCCGCGTACGCTGCATCTCGACTCTACCTGGCGCCGCTCCGCTATCATCGTGGCATGACGTCTGCCTGCCTTGCCTGCCCATGAACGCGCCCGATCCGCGTCCGATCCGGCCGCTGCCGGAAATCCTGATCAACCAGATTGCCGCCGGTGAAGTGGTCGAACGACCTGCATCGGTGGTCAAGGAACTGGTTGAGAACGCGATCGATGCCGGCGCCAGCCGCGTCGATATCGAGCTGGAAGAAGGCGGTGTGCGCCTGATCCGCATCCGCGACAACGGCAGCGGCATTGCCGCAGAACAGTTGCCGCTGGCGGTTTCGCGGCACGCCACCAGCAAGATCGCCAACCTGGATGAGCTGGAAGCGGTGGCCACGCTGGGTTTCCGTGGCGAAGCGCTGCCGTCGATCGCCTCGGTCAGTCGTTTCACCCTGGCCTCGCGCCGTGCCCATGATGAGCACGGTTCGGCACTGCAGATCGAAGGCGGCAAGATCGGCGAGGTGACCCCGCGCGCGCATGCGCCCGGCACCACGGTGGAAGTGCGCGAGCTGTTCTACAACGTGCCGGCGCGGCGCAAGTTCCTGCGCGCCGAGCGCACCGAACTGGGGCATATCGAAGAGTGGCTGCGTTCGCTGGCGCTGGCCCGTCCCGATGTCGAACTGCGCGTCTCGCACAACGGCAAGGCCTCGCGTCGCTACAAGCCGGGCGACCTGTATTCGGACGTGCGCCTGGCCGAGACCCTGGGCGAGGACTTCGCCAACCAGGCCGTGCGCGTGGACCACAGCAGTGCCGGCCTGCGCCTGCATGGCTGGATCGCCCAGCCTCACTATTCGCGCGCCAGCACCGATCAGCAGTACCTGTACGTCAACGGACGTTCCGTACGTGACCGCAGCGTCGCCCACGCGGTGAAGATGGCCTACGGCGACGTGCTGTACCACGGCCGCCAGCCAGCCTATGTGCTGTTCCTGGAACTGGACCCGACGCGCGTCGACGTGAACGTGCACCCGGCCAAGCATGAGGTGCGCTTCCGCGATTCGCGGCTGGTGCATGACTTCGTCTACCGCACCCTGAAGGATGCACTGGCCGACACCCGTGCCGGCATGACCGCGCAGGAGATCGGTGCCGGCGCGGCGCATCCGGCCGAAGGCGACCCTGCGGCGGCGATGCCGGGCGCGACGGCGTCCAGCTTCGGCTACGTGCGCGGCCCGGCGCCCGGTGCCGGGCAGGGCGGCGGCGGTGGCGGCTTCTCAGGCTGGCGCCCGCAGCAGCCGCTGGGCCTGCAGGTGGCCGACGCACCCGCTGCTTACGCTGCGTTGTATGCGTCGCCAGCGGGTGCCGAGCGTGGTGCAGCACTGCCGCCGATGCCGATGGAGAACGGATTGCCGGTCACCAGTGCCGACGCCGGCGTACCTCCGCTGGGTTACGCCGTTGCCCAGCTGCATGGCATCTACATCCTGGCCGAGAACGCCGAAGGCCTGATCGTGGTCGACATGCATGCGGCGCACGAACGCATCGGCTACGAGCGGTTGAAGAATGCGCACGATGGCATCGGCCTGCAGTCGCAGCCGCTGCTGGTGCCGATCACCCTGGCGGTGGGCGAGCGCGAGGCCGATACCGCCGAGGCGGAGGCCGATACGCTGGCCGCGCTCGGGTTCGAGATCACCCGTGCCGGACCGGGCGCGCTGCACGTGCGCAGCATCCCGGCGCTGCTGGCCCATGCCGAACCCGAAGGCCTGCTGCGCGATGTGCTGACCGACCTGCGCGAGCACGGCCAGAGCCGTCGCATCGCCACTGCGCGCGATGAGCTGCTGTCGACCATGGCCTGCCATGGCGCGGTGCGTGCCAACCGGCGCCTGACCGTGCCGGAAATGAACGCGCTGCTGCGCGACATGGAAATCACCGAGCGGTCCGGCCAGTGCAACCACGGCCGACCGACCTGGGCCCGTTTTTCGCTGGCGGAGATCGACCGCTGGTTCCTGCGCGGACGTTGAGGGGAGCACCGATGCGATTTTGCCGAATGGGCAGCCTGCTGGCGGCCCTGTTGTTGGTGGCCTGCAGCCCGGCACCCACGCCGGCACCGGCTGCCGTTGAGGATCCGGCCTTCGCCGCACAGCAACAGCAATGGCGGGTGCTGCGCTACCAGGACCTGACCCGGCCCGATGGCTGGACCGCGCTGGTCGGCCTGCACTGGTTGCAGAACCGATCGCACTTCGTCGGCAGCGGCGACACCAGCGGCATCCGCCTGGCGGTGGGGCCGGCCAAGCTGGGCCTGCTGCGCCGTGACGGCGACCAGTGGTGGTTCACGCCGGAGTCCGGCACGGATTTCACCCTTGATGGACAGCCTGTGCGCGGGCGTGTGCGCATGGATACCGACAAGGATCCGCAGCCGACCCTGCTGGCCTTCGATGGTGGCAAGGGCCAGCTCAGCCTGATCCGTCGCGGCCCGCGTGACGCACTGCGGGTCAAGCATGCCGATGCACCGGCGCGCCGCGATTTCGCCGGCCTGCAGTACTGGCCCGGTGGCCCGCAATGGCAGGTGCAGGCGCGCTTCATCGCGCATCCGCCAGGCAAGACCCTGCCGATCGTGGACATCACCGGCCTGACCACCGAGATGCCCAACGCCGGTGCCGTGGAATTCGATCGCGACGGCCGCAGCTGGCGGCTGGAAGCGATCGGCGAACCGGGGCAGCCGCTGTTCCTGATCTTTGCCGACCGTACCAGTGGCCACGGCAGCTACCCTGCCGGCCGCTATCTGGATACCGATGCGCCCACGGCCGACGGCCACGTGACGATCGACTTCAACCACGCCCACAACCCACCGTGCGCGTTCACCGCCTATGCGACCTGTCCGTTGGCGCCGCCGGAAAACCGCCTGGACCTGCGCGTGGAAGCGGGTGAGAAGACGTATCACCTGCCTGAAGGAGAGGGTTGAACATGTTGATGAAACTGTTGCTGCGCAGTGTCGTTTTTCTCGCTGCCTGCGCCGTCGGTCCGTTGGCCGTCGCGCGCGATGCGCCGGCCGAAGCCACGGCCGGCAAGCCGCCGGTGCCGCTGCTGTGGAAGGTCACCGGGCAGGGAGATGCACGCCTGTACCTGCTGGGTTCCTTCCACCTGTTGAAGCCGCAGGACTATCCACTGTCGACCGAGGTCGAGCAGGCATTCGAAGCCTCGCAGCGTGTGCTGTTCGAAGTGACCCCTGAGGAACTGCAGTCGCCGCAGATGGCCAGCCAGATGGTGCAGGTGGCTACCCGCAAGGACGGCAGCGAACTCAAGCGTGACCTGGATGCGCCGACCTGGCAGAAGCTGCAGGCCTATGCGACGCAGAACAAATTGCCATTGGCGCAGTTGCAGGGCATGAAAGCGTGGTTCGTCGGCCTGACCATCACCGTCGGGCAGATGCAGAAGCTGGGCCTGGACCCGGAGCTGGGGCTGGACCGGCACTTCATGCAACGGGCGCAGAAGGCCGGCAAGAAGACCGCAGGCCTGGAAGACATGTCCAGCCAGATCAACCTGCTTGATGGCATGAGCGTGCAGGAGCAGCGGCAGATGCTGTCCGAGGCCCTGGACGAAGCGGGCAAGGGTGACGCCCAGGCGCAGATGCTGCATGAGGCCTGGCGCCGCGGCGACGATCGCCTGCTGTGGAACCGGATGGGCGTGGAGATGCGCCAGAAGTATCCGCAGCTGTACCAGCGCATCAATACCGACCGCAACGATGCGTGGGTGCCCAAGCTGCTGCCGTACCTGCAGGCCGGGCAGGGCGGCACGCTGGTGGTAGTGGGCGGCCTGCACCTGCTGGGCAACGACGGCGTGGTCGAGAAGCTGCGGGCGAAGGGGTACAAGGTCGAGCGGGTCTGCAAGGGCTGCAGGAAGTAGAACCACGCCCCGCGTGGAGGCGTTCGAAACAGAACGGCGCGCCGATGGCGCGCCGTTTTCCTATCCGCCGGGGCGGGGGCTCAGCGGCGGGTCTTGCCGCCGGTGCCGGTGCTGCCGGTCGGATCATTCGGCTTGCCGGCCGTACCGGCGCCGGTGCCCGTTCCGGTGCCACCCGGACGCGGGCCACCGAAACCGCTGCCCATGTTGCGCTGGAACTCCTGCCACAACTCCAGGTTGCGCTCGGTCAGCTGGTTCATCATCGCCCACGGCGTCTGCCCCAGCAGGTTGCCCATCTGCTGGCGGAACTGCTGCTGCTGGTCGAGGAAGACCTGCATGCTGCGCTCCAGGTAGTTGCCCATGAAGCCCTGCAGGGAATCGCCGTAAAAGCGGATCAGCTGGCTCAGCAGCTGGGTGGAGAGCATCGGTTCACCGTCCTGTTCCTGGTCGGCGATGATCTGCAGCAGGACCGATCGGGTCAGGTCGTCGCCGCTCTTGGCGTCGCGGACTTCGAAGTCTTCGCCGTCGAGGATCAGCTGGCGCACGTCCTCGATGGTGATGTAGCTGGAGATCTCGGTGTCGTACAGACGGCGGTTCGGATACTTCTTGATGATGCGGGTCGCAGCCATGAAGCGGTACTCGTCACAGTAGACGCGCAGCATGGCGCAGTGCAGCAGCGGTTGCAACCGCCCCAGCCCCCGCCAGGCTTGGCTTTCCGTCGCCGGAATGTTGCGCAGCAAGGCTTTGCGTGCTGCGCAGCATGACCAACGGCAGGGTGCAGCACGGGCTTTGAAGCCCTGGGGACGCTTACCACCCCATATGGTGGCCGCCGTTGATGTCCAGGTTGCTGCCGGTGATCCACGAGGCCTCTTCGGCCACCAGGAAGGACACGCCGTAGGCGATTTCTTCCGGCTTGCCCAGGCGCCCGGTGGGGATGTCGGCGATGATCTTGGCGCGCACGTCCTCGGGCACCGCCATCACCATGTCGGTGGCCACGTAACCGGGCGAGATCGTGTTCACTGTGATGCCGAAGCCTGCGTTCTCGCGCGCCAGCGAGATGGTGAAGCCATGCATGCCGGCCTTGGCGGCGGCGTAGTTGGCCTGCCCGTACTGGCCCTTCAGGCCGTTGATCGAGCTGATCTGGATGACCCGGCCCCAGCCGCGCCGGCGCATGCCCTCGATGACCGGGCGGGTGACGTTGAACACCGAATTGAGGTTGGTGTTGATCACATCGTGCCACTGCTCCGCGCGCATGCGGTGGAAAGTGGTGTCGCGGGTGATGCCGGCGTTGTTGACCAGGATCTCGACCGGGCCCAGTTCGGCCTCGACCGCGCGGATCAGGCCTTCGGCGCTGGCAGAGTCGGAGACATCGCCCGGGAAGATCGCCACGTGGTAGCCGCGTTCGGTCATCGCCTGCTGCCAGGCGCGGGCCTTGGCCTCATCGCGGTAGTTGGTGGCGACCCGGTGGCCCTGGTCGGCCAGGCGTTGGCAGATGGCGGTACCGATGCCGCCGGTTCCGCCGGTGACCAGTGCGACGCGAGATGTCATGGAAAGCTGTCCGGATGTCAGGTGGGGGAAGGGGGATTCTGCAACATCGGCGCGGAAAGTGCGCCGGCCGGCAGCAGAATGTCCGCGCGCGGCAGCAGGCCGGGGTTGAAGCTGCGCTGCGCGGCGGCCAACAGCGCGTCGCGGTCGTCGATGCCTTCCAGAGCGCTGGTCGGCTGGCCCAGCAGTTCCCACAACCGGTGCAGTACCGGTGCCGGCTCGCCGGCATCCACCGGCAGCGCGGCCAGTGACTTGGACAGTTTGTGGCCCGGTGCATCCAGCAGCAGCGGCAGGTGCCAGTAGCGCGGCGTCGGCAGGTCCAGCGCCTGCTGCAGCAGGATCTGCCGGGCGGTGGAATCGAGCAGGTCGGCGCCGCGCACGACTTCGTTCACGCCCTGCGCGGCATCGTCGACGACCACCGCCAGCTGGTAGGCCCAGCAGCCGTCGGCGCGGCGCAGTACGAAGTCACCGACCTCGGCATGGACATCCTGTTGCTGCGGGCCGCGCAGGCCATCCTCGAAGCGCACGATGCTGCCGGGCGGCACGCGGAAGCGGACGGCCGGGTCCGGTCGTGCCTGCCGCGCGACGCAGCGATGGTGGATGCCGCCATTGGCGGCCAGATCGCTGCGGCTGCAGTGGCAGACGAACGCGTGGCCATCGGCCAACAGGCGGTCCAGCGCCGTCTGGTAGGCGTCGCCACGCGCGCTCTGCCAGATCACCGGCCCGTCATGAAGCAGGCCGAAGGCGGCCAGCGCCTGCAGTTGCGCCTGTGCGGCGCCGGCCACCGTGCGGGGTGGATCGGCGTCTTCGATGCGCAACCGCCACAGGCCGCCATGATGGCGCGCAAGCAGCCAGCTGCCGAAGGCGGCAAGCAGCGAGCCGGGATGCAGCAGGCCGGTGGGCGAGGGCGCGAAGCGGCCGCAGGAGAGGGAGGAGGTCATGCAGCTGAATCGTCGGTCAGGTTGGCGCTTGAATTCAAGCTGACTGCACCGCAGATTGACGGATATCAACCCCTTCCAAGCCGGAAATTCCCATGTTCACCCGTATTGCGCTGTTCCTGGCCACGAACTTTGCCGTGCTGATCCTCGCCAGCATCGTGATGTCGCTGATAGGGGTCGACCCCGGCCGGATGAGCGGCCTGCTGGTCATGGCTGCCATCTTCGGTTTTGGTGGTTCGCTCATCTCGCTGCTGCTGTCCAAGTGGATGGCCAAGCGCTCAACCGGTGCGGTGGTGATCACCGAGCCGCGCAACCAGACCGAGCGCTGGCTGCTGGCCACCGTCGAGCGCCAGGCCAAGGCGGCCGGTATCGGCATGCCGGAAGTGGCGGTGTATGACGGCCCGGAGATCAACGCGTTCGCCACCGGTGCCAACCGCAACAACGCGCTGGTGGCGGTGTCCACCGGCCTGCTGCACAACATGAGCGAGGACGAAGCCGAAGCCGTGCTCGGCCACGAGATCGCCCACGTCGCCAACGGAGACATGATCACCATGGCGCTGCTGCAGGGTGTGCTGAACACCTTCGTGATCGTGCTGGCCCGTGTGGTTGGCGGCATCATCGACAGTGCGCTGTCGGGCAACCGCGAAGGCGGCGGCCGCGGCTTTGCCTACTACATCATCGTGTTCGTGCTGGAGATGGTGTTCGGCCTGTTCGCCACGATGATCTCGATGTGGTTCTCGCGCCACCGCGAATTCCGTGCTGACGCTGGCGGTGCATCGCTGGCCGGTCGCCAGAAGATGATCTCGGCGCTGGAGCGGCTGCAGCTCAACCACGGCCAGAGCACCCTGCCGACGCAGATCGCCGCGTTCGGTATTGCCGGTTCGACGGCGAAGAAGCTGTTCATGAGCCACCCGCCGCTGGAAGAGCGCATCGCCGCGCTGCGGGCGTCGACGGTGGCGTAAGCCTCCGCTTGTAGAGCAGTGCAGGAACGCCTGGCCTCGCGCCGGGCGTTTTTGTTTGCGCGCCCACGCGTCGGTAGCGCCGGGCCATGCCCGGCGGATCATTTCCGCGACCGCGGAGGGGTGTCACTTTCTTTGCTCGTGCAAAGAAAGTAACCAAAGAAACACGCCGCCGGCCGCGAGCCGACGTGCTGCGCACGCCGGTGCCCTGCGCTCCTCGGTCCGCCGAGGGACGGTGCGGGAACTCGCTGCGCTCAGACACCCGCACCTCTTCGCCCTCGCCGGACCTGCGGTGCGGCTCGCTCAAGGCGGACTCAAGGTCAAATGCCACAGCTGCACCCAGTAGATCCACGCCATGCGTGGATGCTCTTGCCGTTGATCTTGATCTTCCGGCCCGCCTTGAGCGAGCCGAGCATCGCAGGGGAATCAGGGGCGAAGAGGCGCCGATGTCTGAGCGCAGCGAGTTCGGCGCCGTCCCCTGATTCGCCGAGAAGCGCAGGGCACCGGCGCGTAGCGACGGCTCGCGGCCGGCGGCGCGTTTCTTTTGGTTACTTTTCTTTTCGCGCGAAAAGAAAAGTGACGCCCCTCCGCGGTCGCGGAAATGATCCGCCGGGCATGGCCCGGCGCTACCGGCGCGTGGGCGCACAAACGAAAACGGCACCTTCGCAGGTGCCGTCTCCATGAACTGCTTTACGCCCGAACTCAGAACTTCGCGTCGAACTCGGCAGCGTAACCGGTGTTGACCAGCACCTTCTGCAGCGACTCGGCCACCTTCAGGTTGCCGGCCACGATCTGCTGGGTGTCCGGGCCACGGTTGTCCATGCGGGCCGGAGTGGCGCCCTTGAAGTCGCAGACCTTGCCACCGGCTTCGCGCACCAGCAGCACGCCGGCAGCGATGTCCCAGGCCTTCACGCCGGCTTCGAAGTAGGCGTCGGCGCGGCCACAGGCCACGTAGGCCAGATCCAGCGCGGCCGAACCCGAGCGGCGGATGTCCTCGGCGTGCACCAGCAGGGCGTCCAGCGACTTCAGCTGCGCACTGGCGCGGGCACGCTCGCGCGGGGCGAAACCGGTGTGGATCATGGTGCCTTCCAGATCCTTGCGGTCGGCCACGCGGATGCGGCGGTCGTTGAGCACGGCGCCGGCACCACGGCTGGCGGTGAACAGTTCATTGCGCAGCGGGTCGAAGATCACCGCGTCGGTCGGCTCGCCGTTCTCGACCAGGGCGATCGACACACAGTAGTGCGGCACGCCGCGCAGGTAGTTGCTGGTGCCGTCCAGCGGGTCGATGACCCACATGTGGCGACGCTCGCTCTGCACGCCACCTTCTTCACCGAAGATGCCGTACTCGGGGTAGGCGCGCTTGAGTTCCTTGACGATCACCTTTTCCGCGTCCGCATCGACTTCGCTGGCGTAGTCCATGCGGCCCTTCTGGACTACATTCAGTGCCTCGAGCTTGTTGATGTTGCGCAAGAGGACGTTGCCGGCGAGGCGGGCGGCCTTGACCATGACGGTGACGGCGGGTTTCTGCATGGCATGGGCTCCCGGAAGGGCAGAAGAGAAGGGCTGGCGGGGGAAAAGAGCAGGTCCGGCGCAGTGGCCGGCCGCACAGTTTACCATTGGTCTTCGTCCAGCTCGACCCTTTCCCTGTTCATGTCCCAGTTTCCCGCTGCCACCCGCCTCCGATTCGTCCTGGTCGGTACCCAACACCCCGGCAACATGGGGGCCGCCGCCCGTGCCCTGAAGACCATGGGCCTGGCCCGCCTGGTCCTGGTGGCGCCGGAAAAGCCGCTTGATGAAGAGGCCTTCCGGCGCTCGGCCGGCGCCGAGGACGTGCTCGGCGACGCGCCGGTGGTGGCCTCCCTGGCCGAAGCCGTGGCCGACTGCCGGTTCGTGCTGGGGTGCACCGCGCGTGCGCGCCGGGTCCAGCTGGAGGAGTTCCTGCCGGCAGATGCCGCAACCCGCGCAGTGGCCAAGGCCAGCGAGGGCGCCGAGGTGGCGCTGGTGTTCGGCCGTGAACGCACCGGCCTGACCAACGAGGAGCTGCAGCTGTGCCATGCCGCCGTGCATATTCCGTCCGACCCGGAGTTCAGCTCGCTCAACCTGGCCGCGGCCGTGCAGGTGCTGGCCTATGAAGTGCGCATGCAGCTGCTCGGCGCGCAGCCGGTGGCCGCCACTGAGCCGGACAGCCGCGAGCAGACCGCCAGCCATGATCAGCTGGAGAGCTTCTTCGCGCAGTTGGGCGACACCCTGGACGAGATCGATTTCCACAAGGGACGCGCGCCCGAGTCGGCGATGCGCAAGCTGCGTCGCCTGTTCCTGCGCAGTGAGCCCAGCGAGCAGGAAGTGCGCCTGCTGCGCGGCATCCTGGCCGATACCCAGCGCATGGCGCGGCTGGCGCAGAAGAACGGCAAGGACAGCTGACGACGTTCTCATTTTTTCGGGTAGTCTGTCCGGATACCCCGGGGGAACGATGCTTGTGTCGGGTCTGCGTAGGGCAATGCAGGGGGAACTGCTGCGCCTGGCCTTGGCCCTGCTGGCCGGGACGGCGCATGCTGCGCCCGGTTCACAGAAGGGGCGTTGGGCATCGATAAGGGGCAACTCGCGATGACGCAGGATCATGCGCTTGGCAGTGTTTGCTGGCGGGGTGCCGGACCGGCGCCGGAGGTGTCAGGCCGGGCGTCCGCCGGGTTGTCGCGTGCCGTCTGTCTTCGGTGCGTGCAGCGTGCGTTGCAGAGGTTGTTGGAGGTTGCCGGTTTCCGTCGCGTCGATGCGCATGCGCAGCCGTGGCGGGATGAATTGAATCAAGGGTCGACGCGCGTGCGGATGGAAGTGGAATGAAGTTGCTCGGCTCCGGGATGCAGGCCCGATTCCTGCTTGCGATGGGCGGGGCGATGCTGGTGGTGGTGGCGATCCTGGCCGTGCTGCTGGGGCGGCAGGCGGCCATGCAGGGCGAGGTGCGGTCGCTCAGCAACGGCGTCATCCACGAACTGTTCGACCGCAGCGTGCGCAGCCGTGGCGAGGCCATGGTGCGCGAGCTGTCCGATGCGCTTGCCGCTCCGCTCCACAACAACGACCTGGAGCAGGTCGGGGCGCTGGTGCGCAGCATTTCGCGGCAGCCGGTGGTGCGCTACGTAATGGTGTTCGACGACCGCGGGCGGTTGGTCCACGACGGCTCGGCCACGGTTCCCGGATCCGGGCGGCCGATGACCGATCCGCTGGCGGCCGGGGCGGTTGCCGCGCAATCACTGGTGGTGCAGCAGTCGCCCACGGTGCTCGACAACGCAATGCCGATCAGGATGGGTAATCAGCGCATCGGCGGTGTCCGCGTCGGCATGGCACTGGATGAAGTGCTGCAGCGTGAGCAGGCGGCCAACGCGACCCTCGGTGAGCGGCTGCAGCAGATGGGAAGCCGGCATCTGGGCTGGCTGCTGCTGATGCTGGGCCTGCTGGTGGTGATCGGCGTGGTGGTGATCCTCTACGTACAGCGCACGCTGGTGGCGCCGATCCGTGAGCTGGCTGCAGCCGCCCGGCGCATCGAAGCGGGCGACTACCAGGCGCCGCTGCGCGAAAACACCCGCGACGACGAGGTCGGGGAACTGGTGCGCGGCTTTGCCCGCATGCGTGATGCGATCGCCCGCCACGACCGCGAAGTGCGGCGCATGGCTTACACCGACGCGTTGACCGGGCTCACCAACCGCCTGGCGTTCCGCGAGGCGCTGGACCATCGATTGATGGCCGCACGTGCGTCCAATCACCGGTTGGGTCTGCTGTTTGCCGATATCGATGATTTCAAGCGGGTCAATGACACACTGGGCCATGAGGCCGGCGACGAGGCGTTGCTGCAGTTCGCCCAACGCATTGGCCGCGCAGTGACCGAGGCCGGCGGCGACGATGCCGTGCTGGCGCGGTTTGGCGGCGACGAATTCGTGATCCTCGTCGGTGATGGTGATGTTGCGGCCAATGCGCGGTTGCTGGCCGAAGTGCTGGTGCGCGAGCTGGGCAAGCCGCTGGTGGTGCAGGGCAGGGAGTTGTTCCTGGGCACCTCGATCGGCGTGACCCTGTTCCCCGACGATGCCGCGGATGCGACGACGCTGCTGAAGAACGGCGACATCGCGATGTACCAGGCAAAGATGGCCGGCAAGAACTGCTATCGCTATTACAGCCGGGCCATGGATCACGCGGTCGAGCGGCGCGTGCACATGGAGCAGGAGCTGCGCGGTGCCTGGGAGCGCGGCGAGCTGCGGCTGGCCTATCAGCCGATCTTCCGCATGCGTGACCGCCGCATGGTCGGTGTCGAAGTGCTGCTGCGCTGGCAGCACCCGACGCTGGGCACGATTCCGCCATCGGTGTTCATCGAGGTGGCCGAGCAGAGTGGCCTGATCGAGGTCATCGGCCCGAAGGTGCTGCGTGCCGCCTGCATGGAAGCGGTGCAGTGGCCGCGCGGTGTGGCCGGTGACGAGTTGTTCGTCTCGGTCAATGTGTCGCCACGGCAGCTGCGTGGCGGTGAGTTGCCGGCGTTGGTTGCGCAGTGCCTGCAGGAGTCGGGCCTGCCGGCCTCGCGCCTGCACCTGGAGCTGACCGAGACGGCGGTGATCGGCGATGAGATGCTGGCCGCGCAGCTGCTGGACCGCCTGCACCGGGCCGGGGTGAAGGTGTGGCTGGACGACTTCGGTACCGGTTTCTCCGGTCTGAGCCACCTGCGGCAGGTACCCGTGGACGGGGTCAAGATCGACAAGAGTTTCGTCGCCGACATGCAGCGCGACCCGGACGACCTGGCCCTGACCACGGCGATCATCGCCATGGCCCACGCACTGGGCATCACGGTGGTGGCCGAGGGTATCGAACAGGAGGCACAGTTCGAGCTGCTGGCCCAGCGTGGCTGTGACCTGGGCCAGGGCTACCGACTGAGCCACCCGGTCACCTCCACCGAAGTGGTGCGGATGATCGAATCGGGCGCGTGAGGCGCTACAGCGGGCGCTTGCTCGGGTCGCCGGGCAGTTCGCGGACCAGCTTGGGGACCAGGTAGCCGGACAGCCGGGCAGTGAGGCCGGCAATCAGGGCCTTGGCCTGGATGTCGTCCACTTCGAAGTGGGCCACGCCCTCGACGCGATCCAATTGGTGCAGGTAATACGGCAGCACGCCGGCGGCGAAGCTGCGTACGCTCAGGTCCTGCAGCGCCTGCACGCTGTCGTTGACTCCGCGCAGCAGCACCGCCTGATTCAGCAGCTGGGCGCCGATGCCACGCAGGTGGGCCATCGCGGTATCGACGCTGGCGTCGAATTCATTGGCGTGGTTGGCATGGACCACGATCGCCAATGGCCACGGCAGGCTGCCCAGCCAGGCCAGCAGTTCCTCGTCCACGCGCTCGGGCAGCACGATCGGCAGGCGCGTGTGGATGCGCAACCGGCGGATGTGCGGGATCTGGCGCAGCGCATCGGTCAGCTCGGCCAGCTTGTGCGTAGCCAGCGACAGCGGGTCGCCGCCGGACAGGATCACCTCATCGATGTCCGGGTCTGCGGCGATGGCCTCCACGGCCTCCTGCCAGCCCCCCTTGGCGGCGTTTTCGGCGCCATAGTCGAAATGCCGGCGGAAGCAGTAGCGGCAGTTGATCGCACAGCTGCCGGTGGCCACCAGCAGGGCCCGGCCACGGTATTTCTGGATGACCCCGGTAGCCTTCTTGGCCGCGCCGTCGCCCACCGCGTCAAAGCTGAACCCGGGCGCCGGGCGCATCTCCGCGTCGATCGGCAATACCTGGCGCAGCAGCGGATCGTGGGCATCGCCACGGCGCATGCGGGCCACGAAACCCTCCGGCACGCGCAGCGCGAACTGGGCGATGGCCGCCTCCGATACGCCCAGCGCTGCGGCATCCAGATCCAGCCGGGCCAGCAGCGTCTGCGGGTCGCGCAGGGCCTGCCGCCACAGCTGCTGCCAGCGCGCGGGCGCGCCTGGCGACTGGGTCCGGGGGAAGGCGGAAAGCTGCATGGAGAGGGGGCCTGCGGTTATCATGGACACATAAACAGTTGCCCGCCGGGGTTCCGGTGGGCTTTCCATTCTATCCGGCTCGCCGCACGCGCGGCGGTTTCGCCATTTGAGGAGCTTGAGCATGGCCACTGCGGGCATGAACGATGTCAAGAACGGGATGAAGATCCTGGTCAACAATGAACCGGCCGTCATCTCCGAGACCGAGTTCATCAAGCCGGGCAAGGGCCAGGCCTTCACCCGCGTGCGCTATCGCTTCATCAAGTCGGGCCGCACCGTCGAAATGACCATGAAGGCGACCGACGACGTGGAAGTGGCCGATGTGGTCGATACCAACATGGACTACATGTACAGCGACGGCGAGTACTGGCATTTCATGGACCCGGAGACCTTCGAGCAGGTGCAGGCCGACAAGGCCGGCATGGGCGGCGCCGAGAAGTGGCTGAAGGGCGAGGAGTCCTGCATCGTGACCCTGTTCAACGGTTCGCCGATCTTCGTGCAGCCGCCGAATTTCGTTGAACTGAAGATCACCGAGACCGATCCGGGCGTCCGCGGTGACACCTCGGGCGGCGGCGGCAAGCCGGCCACCCTGGAAACCGGCGCCGTGGTGCGCGTGCCGCTGTTCGTCAACCAGGATGAAATCATCAAGGTCGACACCCGTTCGGGCGAGTACTCCTCGCGCGTCAAGTAATCCGGCGCAGCCGGATTACGGTAGTGCCGGCCGCTGGCCGGGTACGCGCCGGCGCATTCGCGCTGGCGCTCCCATGATCTGCTTCGGCAGATCATGGGCCCCGCTTCACGAGTCTCCAGACCCCGCCGCTTCGCGGCAGCCCCTGACTCAGGGGCGTGTTCCCCAGCAGTATCTCGCCGCCCCACCGCCAGTGAGCCCGCATGAGCGATAGCCCGCACCTCCCCGAAGCCTGCGACCTGCTCATCGAAGCCGGTCATGTCGTTCCGATCGAGCCGCATGCGGTGGTGCTGGAAGATCATGCCGTGGCCATCCGTGGCAGCGAGATCGTGGCCATCCTGCCGCGCGCCGAAGCGCGTGCGCGGTTCCGTGCCACCCAGGTTGTCAGCCGCCCAGAGGCGGCGCTGATGCCGGGCCTGGTCAACGCGCATACGCACAACCCGATGACCCTGCTGCGCGGCGTCGCTGACGACCTGCCGCTGATGACCTGGCTGCAGCAGCACATCTGGCCGGTGGAAGCGGCGGTGATCGGTCCCGAATTCGTGGCCGACGGCACCACCCTTGCCATCGCCGAGATGCTGCGTGGCGGCACCACCTGCGCCAACGAGAACTACTTCTTCGGTGACGTGCAGGCCGCCGTCTACAAGAAGCACGGTTTCCGCGCGCTGGTCGGCGCGGTCATCATCGATTTCCCCACCGCCTGGGCCAAGACCGACGACGAGTACTTCGCCAAGGCCGGTGAACTGCATGACCAGTGGCGCACCGACCCGCTGATCGGCACTGCATTCGCGCCGCATGCGCCGTACACGGTCAACGATGCCAATTTCGAGCGGGTGCGGATGCTGTCCGACCAGCTGGACATGCAGGTGCATCTGCATACCCATGAAACCGCGCAGGAAATCACCGATTCGATCAAGCTGCACGGCCAGCGTCCGCTGGCGCGGCTGGATCGCCTCGGCCTGGTCAACGACCGCCTGATCGCGGTGCACATGACCCAGCTGACCGAGGCCGAGATCCACCTGTGCGCCGAGCGCGGCGTCAGCGTGGTGCATTGCCCGGAATCGAACCTGAAGCTGGCCTCTGGTTTCTGCCCGGCCTGCGCCCTGCAGCGCGCCGGCGTGAACCTGGCCATTGGTACCGACGGCTGCGCCAGCAACAACGACCTGGACATGTTCAGCGAGAACCGTACGGCGGCGATCCTGGCCAAGGCCGTGGCCGACGATGCCACCGCGCTGGACGCGGCGACCACGTTGCGCGCGTCCACCCTGGGCGGCGCCCGCGCCCTGGGCTTCGGCGAGCGCATCGGCTCGATCGAGGTCGGCAAGCAGGCCGACCTGGTCTGCGTTGATCTGTCCGCGCTGGAGACCCAGCCGCTGCACAACGTGCTGTCGCAGCTGGTGTACGCCACCGGCCGCCAGCAGGTCAGCGACGTCTGGATCGCCGGCAAGCCCAAGCTGGTGCAGCGCGAGCTGGTCGGGATGGACCTGCCGGGCATCATCGCCAACGCGCGCCAGTGGCGCGAGCGCATCCGCCATATCCGCGCCTGAGTGCAGGCGCCGCAAGGACAACCGTCATGACTGCCCCCCACGCTTCTTCCAATTTCGATCAGGCCGAACTGGACAAGTTCGCCGCGCTGGCCAACCGCTGGTGGGATGCTGACGGCCCGCAGAAGCCGCTGCACGCACTGAATCCGGTGCGCCTGCAGTACGTGGCTGACCGGGCGCCGCTGCGTGGCGCGCGCGTGCTCGACATCGGCTGCGGTGGCGGGCTGCTGAGTGAAGCGCTGGCCCAGGCCGGTGCCGAAGTGACCGCCATCGACCTGGCGCCGGAGCTGGTCAAGGTTGCGCGCCTGCATGCCCTGGAAAGTGGCGTCAGCGTCGACTACCGGGTGCAGGCCGCCGAGGACCTGGCCGCCGAACAACCGGGCAGCTTCGATGTGGTGACCTGCATGGAAATGCTCGAGCACGTGCCCGATCCGGGCGCGATCATCGAGGCCTGCAAGCGCCTGCTGAAGCCGGGTGGCCATCTGTTCCTGTCCACCATCAACCGCACCGCAGCCGCATTCGCCGTGGCCATCGTCGGTGCCGAGTACGTGGCACGGCTGCTGCCCAAGGGCACCCACCACTACCAGGAATTCATCAAGCCGGCCGAGCTGGCGCGTTGGCTGCGCGAGGCCGGCCTGCAGCTGGCCGATGTCAGCGGCATGGCCTATGAGCCGTGGCGCAACCGCGCCCGCCTGAGCAGCCGCACCGACATCAACTACCTGGCCCACGCGGTCAAGGCGCCGTGACCGCCGCCGTGTTCCCGCGTGCGGTGCTGTTCGACCTGGACGGTACACTGCTGGACAGCGCCCCGGATTTCGTCGCCACCCTTGATGCGATGCTGGCCGAGCGCGGTCGCGCACCGATCGATCCTGCGCAGTTGCGGCCAGTGGTGTCAAAGGGTTCCCGGGCGATGGTGTCGGCCGCGTTTCCAGAGCTGGAAGCACCCGAGCGCGATGCACTGATTCCCGAGTTCCTGCAGCGCTACGAAGCCTTGATCGGCCAGCATGCCGTGCTGTTCGACGGCGTCGCCGGCATGCTCGGTGCGCTGGACGAAGCCGGCACCGTGTGGGGGATCGTCACCAACAAGCCCGAATACCTGGCGCGGCTGATCGTGCCGCAGTACGACTGGCAGCAGCGCTGCGCCGTGCTGGTCGGCGGTGACACCCTGGCCGAGCGCAAGCCGCATCCGTTGCCGCTGTTGCACGCCGCCCAGCTGATCGGCGTCGCAGCGGAGGACTGCGTATATGTCGGCGACGATGAGCGCGACATCATCGCCGCGCGTGCCGCCGGCATGCCGTCGGTGGCGGCGCTGTGGGGCTACCGCCTGCACAGCGATGACCCGTTGGCCTGGCAGGCGGACGTGCTGGTCGAGAATGCCGAACTTCTGCAACTGGCCAGTCTCTGGCCGAGCCGGCCGGCGACCCCGGCCCAGCCGTAAGGAACAACGTAGTGAGCAGTACCGCGCTGGACAGTTTCCTCGACAAGTGGCGCAGCCGTTGGCCGGAATGGTCGGTGGCCGAGCCGTTCGTGGCCGAATCGCAGCGCCATGTGGCGCTGGCGTGGTTCGCGCTGCTGCAGGAATTCGACGACATGCTCAACACCGCTGGCGACCCGCTGCCGGCGGACGCCAAGCTGGCCTGGTGGGGCGAGGAACTGCGCAGCTGGGCCGCGCAGCGTTCGCGGCATCCGCTGGGCCGCGTGCTGGAGCCGGTGCGGGCACCGTGGGGGCAGCTGGCCGAGGCGCTGCCGGATCTGGTCGAGGCGCGCACCGTAGCGCTGGACGCTGCCGGTGCCGAACGCGCACTGGGCAACTATGCCGACGCGGTGGCTGCGGTCGAGGTCGTGGTGTTTGCCGACAAGCCGCGCAAGGGGGCTGGCCATGCCGTGCTGCTGCAGACATTGGCCCAGCGCCTGCAGGACGCTGGCGTGGCCGGGGTTCCGCGCAGCCTGCTGGACGAAGATGCCGGCAACGCTGCACAGCGTTGGGCGCAGCAGTTGCTGAGAGGGTGGGGCACCCGCGTGCCCGGTCCACGTGCACGCCGGGTGTGGTCGAGCCTGGCGCGTGCACGTCTGGCGGCGCAGGCCGCCGGCAAACCGATTGAAGCCACGCCCGTGCGCACGTTGCTGCGCGTGTGGTGGGCCGCGCGCGGCTGAACCCTCGGCCGCTGCGCTCGCCGGGCACGGCCCGGCGCTACCGTGCATGGTGATTCGGCCGTGTGCTCGCCGGGCCATGCCCGGCGGGGAACCTGCGTGCGCTATTTCCGCTCCAGCACCAGCAGCGGGTCGATGCGGGTGTCGAACCAGTTCATGCCCCAGTGCAGGTGCGGCCCGGTGGCACGGCCGGTGGCGCCGACGGCGGCGATCACCTGGCCCTGTTCGACGCGATCACCGACCTTCACGTCGATGCGCGACAGGTGCAGGAAGTTCGAACTGACGCCGAAGCCGTGGTCGAGCAGCAGCGTGCCACCGGTCAGGTACAGGTCCGGCCCAGCGAACGTCACCACACCGGCCGCCGGTGCCTTCACCGGGGTGCCGGTGGGTACGGCGATGTCCATGCCGGAGTGGCCGGCACCGGGCTGGCCGTTGTACACGCGGGCGTTGCCGAAGCGGCCGCTGATGCGGCCCTGCACCGGCCAGATGAAGGTCTGGGTGAAATCGGTGCGGTTGTCGTCGCGCGCACGCGCAGCGGTGACCTGCGCCTGTTCGCGCTTGATCCGCTCGGCGATGGCCGGCGGCGGATTGACCGTCTTCGGCGGTACGCCGTTCACCCGCTCGGTCGGCCAGTCGCGCGGGGTCACGGCGATGGCGGCCGTCTCGCTGCTGCCATCCGGTCGGCGGATCTGCACCTGCAGCGGGCCCTTCTCATCGCGACCGATGCCGAACACCACGCTGCCGTAGCTGCTCACGCGCAGGTCGCGGCCTGCATAGCGCACGCTGCTGCCGGCGGGAACCTTGCCGATCACCAGCGCGCCCTGCGAGGCGCTGGCCGGGAACACCACGCGACTGTCGATCAGCTCGCCGATGCCGTCCTGTGCCTGGGCCGCGGCTGCGGACAACAGGGGCGCTGCCAGCAGCAGCGCCGCGAACATGAGTGCCGGACGCATCAGCGGTCGTAGGTCATGCGCTGGCCGGCGGGCTTGCCCACCAGCGTGCTGCCGTCCCACACCAGCTGGCCGTTGACCCAGGTCGAGGCCACGCGCGAACGGAACGTGGTGCCCTCGAACGGCGACCAGCCGCACTTGGACAGCACGTCCTCGCGCTTGACCGTGAACGGCACATCTTCCACCAGCACCAGGTCGGCGAAGTAACCTTCGCGCAGGAAGCCTCGCTCTTCCACATCGAACAACTGGGCCGGGGCATGGGCGAATTTCTGCACGACCTGCTCGCGGGTCAGCTTGCCTTCGTGCACGCGTTCCAGTGCGGCGACCAGCGCGTACTGCACCAGCGGCAGGCCCGACGGCGCCTGCGCATAGGGCTTCTGCTTCTCTTCCCAGGTATGCGGGGCGTGGTCGGTGGCCAGCACGTCCAGCACGTCGTCAGCCAACGCGGCCGTGATCGCCTCGCGATCGGCCACGTCCTTGATCGCCGGATTGCACTTGATCAAGTTGCCCTTGGTCGCGTAGTCCGGGCGGGCGAAGTGCAGGAAGTGCACGCAGGTCTCGGCGGTGATCTGCTTGCGGCTGCCGTCGGCGCGGATCAGCGGGCCCTTCTCGAACAGCGCCAGTTCGTCGGCGGTGGAGATGTGCAGCACGTGCAGGCGGGTGCCATGCTTGCGCGCCAGCGACATGGCCAGCCGCGTCGACTTGATGCAGGCTTCACGCGAACGGATGTCCGGGTGCATCTCCGGGGTCAGTGCGTCGCCGTACTTCTCCTGGAACGCTTTCAGGTTGGCATCGATCATCGGCGTGTCTTCGCAGTGCGTGATGATCGGGGTGGGGCACTCGCGGAAGATCGCGTCCAGGGTTTCGGGGTTGTCGACCAGCATGTTGCCGGTGGACGCGCCCATGAACACCTTCACGCCCGGCGCCTTCTTCGGATCGAGCGCACGAATGGCGTCGAGGTTGTCGTTGCTGGCACCGTGGTAGAAACCGTAGTTGGCCCAGGCACGGCCGCGCGCCAGCTCGTACTTGGCTTCCAGGATGGTTGAATCCAGGGTCGGCGGGTTGGTGTTGGGCATGTCCATGAAGCTGGTCAGGCCACCGGCCACGGCCGCGGCCGATTCGCTGGCGATGTCACCCTTGTGGGTCAGGCCGGGTTCGCGGAAATGCACCTGGTCGTCGATCATCCCGGGCAGCAGCCAGCGCCCGGCCGCATCCACCACCTGTTCGCCATCACGCGGAGTCAAACCCTTGCCGATCTGCGCGATGCGGTCGTTCTCGATACGCAGGTCGCCTTCGAAGGTGCGGCCTTCGTTGACCAGGCGGGCATTGGTGATGAGCGTGGAGGACATGTCAGTGTTTTCCTGTGCAACGGCAAGAGGGGGCGTTGGGAGATTCGGGCACTGGATCGAAGCCGCCGGGATGGAACGGATGGCAGCGGCCCAGCCGTCGCGCCGCCAGCCAGCTGCCGCGCAGCGGGCCGTGCCGGGAGATGGCATCCATGGCGTATTCAGAGCAGCTCGGCACGAAACGGCAGCGAGGCCCCAGCAGGGGGCTGATGAAGCGCTTGTAGAAGCGCAGCAGGGCGATGAGCAGGCGCGAGATCACGCAGTCATCTTAAGCCAGTTGGCATGAAGGCCGCATTTGTGCAGGATGGGTCGTTGGTCGCATGTCGTAGATGGCCTGCGACCGCTAGCGGCACCCCTCCAGGTGCCGGACAGGTTCCGTACCGCGCAAGGCGGTCCGTGTTCGTCGGACCGCACCTTGGACCCGTTGACTCCTGGACTGAATGGAGCGGGCCCCCAAGGTTGCTGCTGCGGGTCGGGTAGGCTATAAAGGCCCGCTTTCCCGGGCCCCGGGGAATCCAAGGAAGAGCGTTTCGTGGCTGCTAAAAAAACTGCAAAGAAGGCCGTCAAGGCCGCCAAGAAAACCGCCAAGCCTGTTGTGAAGAAGTTGGCGGCCAAGCCCGTTGCCAAGAAGCCGGCCAGCAAGCCGGCGACCAAGGCGGCATCCTCACAGCCGGCGGCCAGGAAGGCCACCGCAAAGAAAGCGCCGGTGAAATCCGGCAAGCCGGCAGTGGCGAAGAAGCCCGCTGCGCCGGTCAAGGCCAAACCTGCCGCTGCCAGCAAGAAGGCGCCGGTGGTGAAGAAGGTTGCCAGCAAGGCTGCGCCGGTGAAGAAGGCCGCTGCCAAGCCGGCACCGAAGAAGGCAGCAGCCAAGCCAACGCCGAAGGCGGTGGTGAAGAAGGTTGCCGTCGCGCCTGCTGCCAAGCCGGCAGCAAAGAAGGTGGCGCCTGCCAAGCCGGCACCGGCCAAGAAGGTTGCCAAGAATGTCGCCCCGCCGGCCGCCAAGCCGACGCCGGCCCCTGTAGTGAAGTCCGCACCGAAGCCAGCTGCGAAGCCGGCCCCGGCCAAGTCTGTCCCGGCCAAGACCGCGGCAGTGGCGGCAGCCAAACCGGCCCCCAAGCCGGCCCCGGCCGCCGCTTCTGCAGCATCGACCGCCCCGCAATCCAAGAATCCCGTGCCCGTTTCGAAATCGCCTGCCAAAACCGCCGTGAAATCCGATTCCGCTCCGAAGACCGTGACCCGCCCCGTGGGCAAGGTCGCCGTGGCCGTTGCTGCCCGTTCGACGGCACCTGCGCCGCGCAGCAAGTACAAGGTCGTCGAATACAAGACCGACGAGGCCACTGGCCGCCCGATCCTGCCGGCAGGCTACAAGCCGGCCTCGGACGAGGAGTACATGAGCCCGCTGCAGCAGGAGTACTTCCGTCAGCGCCTGCAGAACTGGCGCGCCGACCTGGTGGAAGAGTCCAAGCAGACCATCGAGAACCTGCGTGAGGAAGTGCGTGACATCGGCGATGAAGCCGAGCGCGCGACCCGCGAAACCGAGAACTCGCTGGAGCTGCGCACCCGTGACCGTTACCGCAAGCTGATCGGCAAGATCGACAGCACCCTCAAGCGCCTGGAAGCAGGCGATTACGGGTATTGCGTGGACACCGGTGAAGAGATCGGCCTGGAGCGCCTTGAAGCGCGCTTGACCGCCGAGCGCACCATCGACGCCCAGGAGCGTTGGGAGCACCTGCAGAAGCAGCAGGGCGACTGATTCCGGTTCGTTGTGATGTCATGCAGAAAGCCCGGCTTCGGCCGGGTTTTTTGTTGGGTGATGGTTGGCTGCGTAGAGCGGCGCCTTGGTTGTTCCGTGAGCGAGCGGGCGGGTCACCCGGGCCAGGACACGCCGTAAACCCATCCCTGGGGGCTCGGCCGCGCCATCCATGGCGCGAACGGTCCTGGCCCGGGTGACCCGCCCGCTCCAGACAGTTCCCGAGTGCGGCCGCTGTAGAGCCGAGCCCACGCTCGGCTCAGGCCGAAGCCGGCGGGTAGGGAAGAGCAAGAGCAAGAGCAAGAGCAAGAGCAAGAGCAAGAGCAAGAGCAAGAGCAAGAGCAAGAGCAAGAGCAAGAGCAAGAGCAGCTAAGCATGGCTTGGCTCTACCAGGAGCGGCCATGCGTATGCTCGCGGCTGTTGGGTCCGCCTTGTAGCGAGCCGAGCACCGCAGGGGAATCAGGGGCGAAGAGGCGCCGCTGTTTGAGCGCAGCGAGTTCGGTGCCGTCCCCTGATTCACCGAGGAGCGCAGGGCACCGGTGCGCAGCACCGGCTCGCGGATGGCGGCGCGTTTCTTTGGTTACTTTCTTTGCGCGCGCAAAGAAAGTGACACCCCGCCGCGGTCGCGGAAAGCGCCCGCCGGGCATGGCCCGGCGCTACCGGCGCGTGTGCGCACGGAAATCCGCTCTATTGCAGATCGCGCAGATTCAATTTCCGCAGCGTCGGGTTCTTCCATGCAGTGACCCCGGCCACGCTCAGCACCGCAAATCCGCCCAGTACCACCGCCGGTACCAGCCCCAGCAACCGGGCCATCGTGCCGGCATAGAACGCGCCCAGTTCGTTGGACGAACTGATGAAGATGCCGTTGATCGACGATACCCGGCCGCGCATCTCTTCCGGCGTGGCCAGCTGCAGGATGGTGGAGCGGATCACCACCGACACGCCGTCGAAGGCGCCGTAGAACAGCAGGATCAACGCCGACAGCCAGAAGTGCTGGGACAGGCCGAAGCCGATCACGCACAGGCCGAAGCCGGCGACCGCGAACAGCAGCACCCGACCGGCATTGCGGTGCAGGGGGTGGCGCGCCAGCCACAGGCCCACGCACACCGAGCCCAGTGCCGGCGCCGCGCGCAGGATGCCCAGGCCCTCCGGGCCGTGATGCAGGATCTCGTGCAGGAACGCCGGCAGCATCGCCACCACACCGCCCAGCAGTACCGAGAACATGTCCAGCGCCATGGCGCCGACCATGATCCGGTTGCCGACCACGAAGCGCGCGCCTTCGGCAATGCTCTTGAAGATCGGGGCGGCTGGGCCGGCATGCACCGGCTCTTCCACCTTCAGCGTGGCCAGGCAGCCCATCGCCACCAGCGCGAAGGCCGTGGCCACCGCATAGGACAGGCTTTTGCCACCGAAGCCGACCAGCACGCCACCCAGGGCCGGGCCGGCGATCATGCCGGCCTGGAACACCACGGCGCCAAGGCCGGCGCCACGGGCGAAGTGCTCGCGTGCCAGCACGCGGGCGAACAACGCGTTGTAGATCGGCGACAGGAAGGCGCGGACCATGCCGGTCAGCGCGATCGCCGCATAGATCGGCCACACGCCCTCAACCGGCAGCCAGCCCTTGGCCACGCTGGTCAGCACCAGCGCGGTGGCGATCAGGCCGGAACAGGCGACCATGCCCAGCTTGCGGCGCGGCAGATGATCCACCAGGTAACCGGCGAACGGGGCCACGCAGAAGAACGGCAGCACCTCGGCCAGGCCGATCAGGCCCAGCGAGAACGGATTGCGGGTGACTTCGTAGATGTGCCAACCGACGGTGACCGCGACCACCTGGTAGGACAGCATCGCGAAGATGCGATACGCCAGCAGCCTGGCGAAACCGGGCCGGGACAGCAGGCCCAGCGCGGTGTCTTCGGCCGTGGCGGGCTCGCTCACGACGGATCGCGCTGCAGCTGGGCCTGCGCGGTCTCA
Source organism: Stenotrophomonas sp. SI-NJAU-1 (assembly GCF_020883215.1). Classification (NCBI taxonomy): domain Bacteria; kingdom Pseudomonadati; phylum Pseudomonadota; class Gammaproteobacteria; order Lysobacterales; family Lysobacteraceae; genus Stenotrophomonas; species Stenotrophomonas sp. SI-NJAU-1. The sequence continues at coordinate 2,920,119 of NZ_CP086598.1, read as the reverse complement.
CGGATGAACGCCAGCATCGCCGCCACGCCGTTGCTGCGGGTCGGCGACAGGTGGCGGGCCAGGCCGATATCCTGGATATAGCTGGGCTCGGTGGCCAGGATCTCCTGCGCGGAGCGCCCGGAGTACACGCGCAGCGCCAGGAAGATCAGGCCGGAGACGATGGCCGAGTCGCTGATGGCGTGGAAGCGCAGCGACTGCGCGTTGCCTTCCGGCACGATCCAGACCATCGACTGGCAACCGAGCAGGCGGTGCTCTTCGGTCTTCCACGCGTCCGGGAAGGCGGGCAGCTTGCGGCCGAGGTCGATCAGGTACTGGTAGCGCTCTGACCAGTCGCCGAAGAAGCCGAATTCCTCGGCGATGGCCGTCTGTGCCTCGGCGGCGGTGGGTTCAAGCGGGAACGGGGAGTCGATCACAACAGTCTCTACAGTAGGGAGCGTGGCCGGCGGGCCGGCCACGGGGCAGGGCAGGTCAGCCGCGCTTGCGCGACCAGCGCACGCCCTGCGGGGTGTCTTCCAGCACGATGCCTTCGGCGGCCAGCTGGTCGCGGATGGCGTCGGACCGGGCGAAGTCACGCGCCTGCTTGGCCGCCGCGCGTTCATCGATCAAGCCCTGGATACGCGCATCGTCGTCGCTGTCGCCGGCGGCGTTGCCGAACCATTGCGCCGGATCGGCCTGCAGCAGGCCCAGCGCGAGGCCGGCGCCAAGCAGTTCACTCTTCAACCGTGCGCGTTCGCCAGGATCGGTGGCGCGGCGCGCTTCACCGGCGATACGGGCCACTTCGGCCAGCGCCTGCGGCGTATTGAGATCGTCATCCAATGCCGCTTCGATCTCTGCCGGGATCACTGCGGTGGCGGCAACGTCGGCCAGCTCGCGCAGGGTGCCGTACAGGCGGTCGAGGGTGCGGCCGGACTGTTCGATCAGCGCATCGGACCAGTCCAGCGGCTGCCGGTAGTGGGCCGACAGCAACGCCAGGCGCAGCGCCTCGGGGGCATGCCTGCGCACCAGGTCGTGGACGCGCTCGATGTTGCCGATCGACTTGCTCATCTTCGCGCCACCGAAGTTGAGCATGCCGTTGTGCAGCCAGAAGCGCGCGAACACCTTGCCGCCGTGCGCGCACTCGCTCTGTGCGATCTCGTTTTCGTGGTGCGGGAACTGCAGGTCGACGCCGCCGGCATGGATGTCGATGGTCTCGCCCAGGTGCGCGGCGGCCATCGCCGAGCATTCGATGTGCCAGCCCGGACGGCCGCGGCCCCAGGGCGATTCCCAGCCCGGCAGGTCGTCGCTGGACGGCTTCCACAGCACGAAGTCGCCGGGCGCGCGCTTGTAGGGAGCGACCTCGACCCGGGCGCCGGCCAGCATCTCGTCTGGATCGCGGCGCGACAGCTTGCCATAGCCCTCGAAACTGCCAACGGCGAACAGCACGTGGCCCTCGGCGGCGTAGGCATGCCCGCTGCTGACCAGCTGCTCGATCATGGTGATGATCTGCGCCATGTGCGCGGTCACTTCCGGCTCGATGTCCGGCGGCACCACGCCCAGCGCGGCCATGTCTTCACGATAGGCAGCAGCGAAACGGTCGGTGATGGTGCTGATCGGCACGCCCTGCTCGCGCGCGGCGGTGTTGATCTTGTCGTCCACGTCGGTGATGTTGCGGGCGTAGCGCAGCGCACCGAAGCGTCGCCGCAGCAGGTCGGCCAGCACCCCGAACACCACCGGCCCACGGGCGTTGCCGATGTGCACGTAGTTGTAGACCGTCGGGCCGCACACATACAGGGTCGGACAGGCCGGGTCGAGCGGGGTGAACGGTTCGAGCTGGCGAGTCAGGTTGTTGTGCAGGCGCAGGGTCATGGGTCTGTGACTGGGGGACAAGCCTGTGATTTTAGAACGTGTCGGGGCCCTTTGGGGGGCCGTTGCCACCGGGGTGGACGCCAGCGCCGGCCGGGGTGGGGTGGGCAGGAACGACGCGGACGGGTAATGTTCAGCCCCTTGCGGTCACCACTGCCTACACTATTGCCGTGTCCCTGCACCCTTCGCCAATGAAAACCACCGCGTTGCTGACCCTGGCCTGCCTGTCGGCGTTGCCCGCCGTGGTCCTGGCCCAGGAGGCCGAGCCCCGCAACCGGGTGGTGATCGTGGAGAACGTGAAGTTCGACTACGCGCAGGTGCTCAACGTGGAGCCCGTGTTCCAGACCCTGCGTGCCACCCGCACCGAAGAGCACTGCGAGCCGGTCTCGACCCGTACCCTGGCCCCGGTCAACGTCACCGGCGAGGAGCCGGTGGAGGACAAGGGCCGCATCGGCCGCCTCTGGGATTCGGTTCGCTCGATGTTCAAGCGCAGCGACGAGGAGGTGCAGGAGGAGCTGCCGGCCGAAGCCCCCGCCCCGGCGCCGGCCAACACGGGCCCGATGCTGACCCGGGACTGTCGTATCGTGCCCGTCGGACGCGAGTTCCGCCGCCCCATCGCCTATGACGTGGACTATGTCTACAAGGGCACCAAGTACCGTTCACGGCTGCCGGAAGATCCGGGCAACCGGCTGAAGATCCGGGTTTCGATCACCCCCTGGGTGGGCCCGGAGCAGGCTGCTGCCGGCACCCCCTGATTCTGCGACGCCGGCCTCTTGCGCCGGCCCCGGCCGCATGTAAAGATTGCCGACCAATGAAGCTCACCGACTTCCAGCACGACAGCAGCGCCGCCCGCCAGGCCACTGGCATGACGTCGCGTGCCCGTCGACCGGAACCCCACATTCTCGCTGGGTAATCCGGAGCTTTCTGCTGTTCGTCCGAAAAAAACCCAGCCCGCCGGCTGGGTTTTTTCGTTTCCGCGTTCTGAAAGCTTCATCTGCAACCTTTTCGTACCACCCTGGTTTCCGGTTTTCCCTTCCACCTTCCACCGCGTCGACCCTCGGCGCCGCTCATGCAAGGAATGATGATGTCCCCCAAGCACTTCCTGAACACCCAGGACTGGAGCCGCAGCGAACTTGACGCGCTGCTGACCCAGGCTGCGCTGTTCAAGCGCAACAAGCTCGGCGACCAGCTCAAGGGCAAGTCGATCGCGCTGGTGTTCTTCAATCCGTCCATGCGCACCCGCACCAGTTTCGAGCTGGGCGCGTTCCAGCTCGGTGCCCACGCAGTGGTGCTGCAGCCGGGCAAGGATGCATGGCCGATCGAGTTCAACCTCGGCACGGTGATGGACGGCGATACCGAAGAGCACATCGCTGAAGTAGCCAAGGTGCTCGGCCGCTACTGCGACATCATTGCCGTGCGCGCGTTCCCGAAGTTCGTCGACTGGGCCTACGACCGCCAGGACGTCGTGCTCGAGAGTTTCGCCAGATACTCGCCGGTGCCGGTGATCAACATGGAGACCATCACCCATCCGTGCCAGGAACTGGCGCACGTGATGGCCCTGCAGGAGCATTTCGGTACCCAGGACCTGCGTGGCAAGAAGTACGTGCTGACCTGGACCTACCACCCCAAGCCGCTGAACACCGCGGTGGCCAACTCGGCGCTGACCATCGCCACCCGCATGGGCATGGACGTGACGCTGCTGTGCCCGACCGCCGACTACATCCTCGACGAGCGCTACATGGGCTGGGCCGAGCAGAACGTGGCCGAGAGCGGTGGTTCGCTGAAGATCAGCCATGACATCGACAGCGCCTATGCCGGTGCCGACGTGGTCTACGCCAAGAGCTGGGGCGCGCTGCCGTTCTTCGGCAACTGGGAGCCGGAGAAGCCGATCCGCGACCAGTTCAAGCACTTCATCGTCGACGAGCGGAAGATGGCCCTGACCAACAACGGCGTGTTCAGCCACTGCCTGCCGCTGCGCCGCAACGTCAAGGCGACCGACGGCGTGATGGGCTCGCCGCAGTGCATCGCCATCAACGAAGCCGAGAATCGCCTGCATGTGCAGAAGGCGATCATGGCTGCTGTTGCCGGCCGCTGATTTTCGTACGTCGTTCACGCATTCCAGACAATCCGCCGGGCATGGCCCGGCGCTACCAGGACATACCCCCCCATGAGCAACAAAGACGTCGTTCTCGCCTTCTCCGGCGGCCTTGATACCAGCTTCTGCGTGCCGTACCTGCAGGAGCGCGGCTACAACGTGCATACCGTGTTCGCCGATACCGGCGGCGTCGATGACGAAGAGCGCGAGTTCATCGAGAAGCGTGCCGCCGAGCTGGGTGTCACCAGCCACCAGACTGTCGATGGCGGTCCGGCCATCTGGTCCGGCTTCGTCAAGCCGTTCGTGTGGGCCGGCGAGGGCTACCAGGGCCAGTACCCGCTGCTGGTGTCGGACCGTTACCTGATCGTTGATGCCGCGCTCAAGCGCGCTGCCGAACTGGGCACCAACATCATCGCCCACGGCTGCACCGGCATGGGCAACGACCAGGTGCGCTTCGACCTGGCAGTGAAGGCCCTGGGTGACTACCAGATCATCGCGCCGATCCGCGAGATCCAGAAGGAACACACCCAGACCCGCGCCTACGAGCAGAAGTACCTGGAAGAGCGTGGCTTCGGCGTGCGCGCCAAGCAGCAGGCCTACACCATCAACGAGAACCTGCTGGGCCTGACCATGTCCGGCGGCGAGATCGATCGTTGGGAAGCACCGGGCGAGGGCGCCCGTGGCTGGTGCGCACCGCGCGCCGAGTGGCCGGAACAGGCGCTGACCGTCACCCTGAAGTTCGTCGAAGGCGAAGCGGTCGAGCTCGACGGCAAGGCACTGCCGGGCGAGCAGATCCTGGCCCAGCTCAACAAGCTGTTCGCCCCCTACGGCGTCGGCCGTGGCGTGTACACCGGCGACACCGTGATCGGCCTGAAGGGCCGCATTGTGTTCGAGGCACCGGGCCTGGTCTCGCTGCTGGCCGCGCACCGCGCGCTGGAAGATGCGGTGCTGACCAAGCAGCAGAACCGCTTCAAGCCGGACGTGGCCCGCAAGTGGGTGGAGCTGGTGTACGAAGGCTTCTACCACGACCCGCTGAAGACCGACATCGAAGCCTTCCTGAAGTCCTCGCAGGCCAAGGTCAACGGCGAAGTGGTGCTGGAAACCCGTGGCGGCCGCGTCGACGCCGTCGCGGTGAAGTCGCCGCACCTGCTCAACACCAAGGGCGCCACCTATGCGCAGTCGGCCGACTGGGGCGTGGAAGAAGCCGAGGGCTTCATCAAGCTGTTCGGCATGAGCTCCACCCTCTACGCACAGGTCAACCGCTGAGCGGTTGACCACGCATTCCACCTCAACCCCGCGCCGTTGGCGCGCCCCCTTCAACAAGAAGGGGGCTCTCCTCCAGGTGCGTTCCGGTAGCGCCGGGCCATGCCCGGCGGAATTCCACAGGAACTGTTGATTCATGCTTGAACAGACGCTCGATCACCTGCAGGCGCTGGTGTCCTTCGACACCCGCAACCCGCCGCGTGCGATCACCACCGGTGGCATCTTCGATTACCTGCGCGACAACCTGCCCGGGTTCAATGTGGAGGTGATCGACCATGGCGCCGGCGCGGTCAGCCTGTATGCCGTGCGCGGCACGCCGAAGTACCTGTTCAACGTGCATCTGGACACCGTGCCGGACTCGCCGCACTGGAGTGCCGACCCGCACGTGATGCGCCGCCTGGACGACCGCGTGGTCGGCCTCGGCGTGTGTGACATCAAGGGCGCGGCTGCGGCGCTGGTGGCGGCCGCCAATGCCAGTGATGGCGACGCGGCCTTCCTGTTCTCCAGCGATGAAGAAGCCAACGATCCGCGCTGCATCGCGGCGTTCCTGGCCCGGGGCATTGCGTACGAAGCGGTGCTGGTGGCCGAACCGACCATGAGCGAGGCGGTGCTCGCCCATCGTGGCATCAGCTCGGTGCTGATGCAGTTCGCCGGCCGTGCCGGCCATGCGTCGGGCAAGCAGGATGCAGCCGCCAGTGCGCTGCACCAGGCGATGCGCTGGGGCAACCGCGCGCTGGACCATGTCCAATCGCTGGCCTCGGCACGCTTCGGTGGCTTGACCGGCCTGCGCTTCAACATCGGGCGCGTGGAAGGTGGCATCAAGGCCAACATGATCGCACCGGCGGCGGAAGTGCGTTTTGGTTTCCGGCCGCTGCCGTCGATGGATATCGATGCGCTGCTGGCGACCTTCGCCGGCTTCGCCGAACCGGAAGCGGCGCTGTTCACCGAAACCTTCCGTGGCCCCAGCCTGCCGGCAGGGGATATCGCCGAAGCCGAGCACCGCCGCCTGCTGGCGCGCGACGTGGCCGATGCGCTGGACCTGCCGATCGGCAACGCGGTGGACTTCTGGACCGAGGCGTCGCTGTTCTCGGCCGGTGGCTACACCACGATGGTGTTCGGCCCGGGCGACATCGCCCAGGCCCACACCGCCGATGAGTTCGTGACGCTGGAGCAGCTGCAGCGCTACACCGATGCCGTACACCGGATCATCGCCGCCGGCGCCTGATCGACCCACAACGCCGCTGCGCTTCTGCGCGGCGGAACTGCAACGCGGCGACCGCCGCCTGTGACGAAACCGAAATGTCTCCTGCCCTCCAGCCCCACCGCCAGACCCGCCAGACCATCGTGCGCCTGCTCTCGAGCATGGCCAGCGCGAAGGAGATCAGCCAGTACCTCAAGCGCTTTTCGCAGCTGGACGCCAAGCGCTTCGCCGTGGTCAAGGTCGGCGGCGCGGTGCTGCGCGACGATCTCGACGCACTGACCTCCTCGCTGTCGTTCCTGCAGGAAGTCGGCCTGACCCCGATCGTGCTGCACGGCGCCGGCCCGCAGCTGGATGCGGAACTGTCGGCCGCCGGCATTGAAAAGCAGACGGTCAACGGCCTGCGGGTGACCTCGCCGGAAGCGCTGGCGATCGTGCGCCGGGTGTTCCAGCAATCCAACCTGCGCCTGGTCGAAGCGCTGCAGCAGAACGGCGCGCGCGCCACCTCCATCACCGGCGGCGTGTTCGAGGCGGAGTACCTGGGCCTGGACACCTACGGCCTGGTCGGCGAGGTGAAGAAGGTCAACCTGGCGCCGATCGAGGCCAGCCTGCGTGCCGGCTCGATCCCGGTCATCACCAGCCTGGGCGAGACCGCCGGTGGGCAGATCCTCAACGTCAATGCCGACTTCGCCGCCAACGAACTGGTGCAGGAGCTGCAGCCGTACAAGATCATCTTCCTGACCGGTACCGGCGGCCTGCTGGACGAGCAGGGCAGCGTGATCGATTCGATCAACCTGTCCACCGAGTACGACCACCTGATCGCGCAACCGTGGATCCACGGTGGCATGAAGGTGAAGATCGAACAGATCAAGTCCCTGCTGGACCGGTTGCCGCTGGAATCGTCGGTGTCGATCACCCGGCCGGCCGACCTGGCCAAGGAACTGTTCACCCACAAGGGCTCGGGAACGCTGGTGCGCAAGGGCGAGAAGGTGCTGCGTGCAACCGCCTGGAGCGAGCTGGACCTGCCGCGCCTGAAGGGCCTGATCGAATCCAGTTTCGGCCGCACCCTGGTGCCGGACTATTTCGAGAGGACCACGCTGCTGCGCGCGTACGTCAGCGAGAACTACCGCACGGCGGTGATCCTCACCGATGAGGCCGAGGGCGTGTACCTGGACAAGTTCGCCGTGCTCGATGATGCGCAGGGCGAAGGGCTTGGCCGCGCGGTCTGGAACGTGATGCGCGAGGAAACCCCGCAGCTGTTCTGGCGCTCGCGCAACGGCAACCCGATCAACCACTTCTACTACGCCGAGTCCGATGGCTGCTACAAGCAGGGTCATTGGAAGGTGTTCTGGTACGGTGCCGATGGCATTGACCGGATCAGGACCTATGTCGACCACTGCGCGGTGCGTGCGCCGAGCCTGGAGGGCTGAGCGCGATGAACCACGCAGACTGGACCCGGGTACCCACGTTGACCGGCACGCATGCGCGGCTGGAACCGCTGCAGATGAGCCACATCGACGGCCTGCGCGGCGCGTTGGGCGAAGGCGCGCTGTCCAGGCTCTGGTACACCCAGGTGCCCGATGCGAAGGCCATGACCGGCTATGTGCAGGCCGCGCTGCAGGCACAGGCCGAAGGCAAGGTACTGCCGTTCGTGGTGTTCGATGCGAACGACCAGATCGTCGGCACCACCCGTTACTACGATCTGCAACCGGACGTACCGCGGCTGAGCATCGGCTACACCTGGTATGGCGAATCGGTGCAGCGCACCGGGGTCAACTCCGAAACCAAGCTGATGCTGCTCAGCCATGCCTTCGAGCGGCTGGAATGCCTGAGCGTGGTGTTTGAAACCAGCTGGTTCAACTTCACCTCGCGCACCGCGATCGCACGCCTGGGCGCCAAGCAGGATGGCGTGCTGCGCAATCACCGCCGGCATCCCGACGGCACGCCGCGCGACACCGTCATCTTCTCCATCATCGATGCGGAATGGCAGGGCGTGAAACGCCACCTGCAGCACCGCCTCGATTCGCACGCATGAGCACGCACGCATGAGCACTTCCTCCTCGTTCACCGTCGGCATCGTCGGCGCCCGCGGCCATACCGGCGCCGAGCTGATCCGCCTGGTGGCAGCGCATCCGAACCTGCAGCTGGGCTTCGTGTCCTCGCGCGAACTGGCCGGGCAGCGCGTGTCCGACCACTACCCGCAATGGCAGGGCGAACTGCAGTTCGAGAATCTCGACGCCGACGCCGTTGCCGCCAAGGGCGTGGACGCGGTGGTCCTGGCCCTGCCCAACGGCCTGGCCGCGCCGTTCGTGGCGGCGCTGGAAACGGCGAAGCCGGACACGGTGATCGTCGACCTGTCGGCCGACTACCGTTTCGACAACACCTGGTACTACGGCCTGCCCGAGCTTACCCGCAGCCGTTACCGCGGACAGAAGCACATCAGCAACCCCGGCTGCTATGCCACCGCGATGCAGCTGGCGATCCATCCGTTGCTGGATCTGCTGGCTGGCCCGCCGCAGTGCTTCGGTGTGTCCGGCTACTCGGGTGCGGGCACCTCGCCGTCGGACAAGAACAACGTTGAACTGCTGGCCGACAACCTGATGCCGTACGCGCTGACCAACCACGTGCATGAGCGCGAGGTTTCCGTGCAGCTGGGCGTGGCGGTCGAATTCATGCCGCACGTCGCGCCGCATTTCCGTGGCATCACCCTCACCGCCAACCTGTGGTTGAACCGCGTGCAGACCCGCGAGCAGATCGTCGAGCGCTTCCAGCAGGCCTACGCCGGTGAAGCACTCATCGAGGTCGTGGACGAGGCGCCGTGGGTGAGCCGCATCGCTGGCCGCCACGGTGCCCAGGTCGGCGGCTTCACGCTCGCCCCGGGCGGCAAGCGGGTGGTGGTGGTGGCGACCCTGGACAACCTGCTCAAGGGCGCGGCCACCCAGGCCATGCAGAACCTCAATCTTGCGCTGGGCATCGACGAACTGACGTCGATCCCGCACTGAAACCGTACAGGAGCTCCCCATGGCAGACCTTCTTTGGCAGAAGCCAGGCGTCGCTGTCGATGCCCAGATCCAGACCTTCCTCGCCGGCGACGATGTGATCCTCGATCGCGAGTTCTTCCTGCATGACATTGCTGCCAGCGCAGCGCATGCGCAGGGCCTGCAGCACATCGGCATCCTCAGCGCCGACGAACTGGCCGGGTTGCTGCGCGAGCTGGAGGTGCTGGCGCAGGACTTCCGCGAACGCCGCTTCGTGCTGGATACGCAGTATGAGGATGGCCATTCGGCGATCGAGGCACGGTTGACCGAACGCCTGGGTGATGCCGGCCGCAAGATCCACACCGGCCGCAGCCGCAACGACCAGATCCTGGTCGCCACCCGGTTGTGGTTGAAGGAAAAGCTGCAGCGCGTGGCGCAGGTCAGCGCCGAAGTGGCAAAGGTGGCACTTGACCGTGCGCAGGCCGAGCAGCATCTGCCGATACCCGGTTACACCCACATCCAGCGTGCCGTGGTGTCCTCGGCCGGCATGTGGTGGGCCGGTTGGGCCGAAGCCTTCATCGACAACGCCGTGCGTGCCCGCGATACCCATGCACTGGTCGATGCCAATCCGCTTGGCACCGCCGCCGGTTACGGCGTGAACCTGCCGCTGGATCGCGAGCACACCACTGCCGCGCTCGGCTTTGCGCGCATGCAGATTTCGCCGATCTACGCGCAGCTGTCGCGTGGCAAGTTCGAACTGGCTGCGCTGGAAGCGCTGGGCGGTGCCACCCTGGACCTGCGCCGCATTGCCTGGGACCTGTCGCTGTTCACCAGCGCCGAATTCGGTTTCATCGCGTTGCCGGCGCAGTACACCACCGGCAGTTCGATCATGCCCAACAAGCGCAATCCGGACGTGATCGAGCTGATGCGGGCGACCCATGCCAGCGTCGCCGCTGCACGCACCGAAATCGAGCAGCTGCTGTCGCTGCCGTCGGGCTACCACCGCGACCTGCAGTCGTCCAAGGGCGCCATCTTCCACGGCTTCGGGCGCGGCCTGGCCGCGCTTGAACTGCTGCCGGCGCTGCTGGCCAACCTGGAATGGCGCGATGACAAGCTGCGCGCAGCGATCGATTCGGGGATGTATGCCACCGATGTCGCGGTGGAAGCTGCGGTAGCGGGCGTACCGTTCCGCGAGGCCTACAAGGCTGCTGCTGCCGGTGCCGACAGTGCAGGGCAGGGGCGCACGCCGGAAGGCAGCCTTGCGGCGCGCGTGTCGCCGGGTTCGGCGTCGGACCTGCGCCTGGATGAACTGCGCGCGCGCTGGCAGGCGCTGTCCTGATGGCCGGCACCGTCTACCTGGTGCTGGCGATGCGCCTGCCGGGCTTCACCGACGCCGCGGTGCAGCCGCACCGCGACTTCCTTGATGCGTTGCAGGCCGAGGGCCGGCTGCAGCTGACCGGCGGCTTTGCCGACGGCAGCGGTGGCGCCTATGTGCTGTGCAACCTCGACAGCTTGGCGCAGGCGCAGGCCATCGTCGCCACCGATCCGCTGGTGACGATGCAGGCATCGGCGCTGAGCGTCCATGAATGGAATACCCGCTGAGGCTCTCCTGATGACTGTCCACGCCGCCCACGTTGCATCGCCGTTCCCCGAACAAGCGCTGCCGTCGTGGCGGCGCGCCGTGCTCAAGGTCGGCAGCAGCCTGCTGGCCGCCGACGGTGGTGGCCTGTCGCCGCGCCACGCGCTGGGCCTGGCCCAGTTCGTTTCGGCCAACGCGCTGGCCGGGCGCGAGGTCGTCATCGTCTCCTCCGGCGCGGTCGCTGCCGGCCGCGCGATCCTGCCCCGGGCCGATGAACCCGGTGCGGCGATGGCGGCGCGGCAGGCGTTGGCGGCCCTGGGCCAGGCGCAGCTGATCGGTCTGTGGCAGCGCTTCTTCGAGCGCCCGGTGGCGCAGGTGCTGCTGACCCATGACGATCTGCGCAACCGCCGCCGCTATCTCAATGCGCGGGCAACCCTCAACGAGCTGCTGCGGCTGGGCGCGCTGCCGGTGGTCAACGAGAACGACACCGTTTCGGTGGATGAGCTCAAGCTCGGTGACAACGACAACCTGGCCGCGACGGTGGCAGCGCTGGTCGATGCCGATGCACTGTTCATCGCCACCGACATCGACGGTCTCTACAGTGCAGATCCGCGCACGCATGCCGATGCCCGGCCACTGCATGAAGTGGCCGAGTTGAACGATGCCGTGCTGGCGATGGCTGGTGGCGCCGGTTCGGTCGCCGGTACCGGCGGCATGCGCACCAAGCTGGAGGCCGCAGCCAAGGCCGGCCGTGTCGGTATCGAAACCTATCTGTTCAATGGCCGCAGCGGCGAGGTGGTACGCGCGCTGGCGCAGGACCGCCTGTTCGGCACCCGTATCCATGCAGCACGCAGCCGTGAGGCGGCCCGCAAGCACTGGCTGCGCCACGCTCCGCTCGCCGAAGGCGCGATCCTGATCGATGCCGGCGCCGCCCAGGCGATGCGCGAGAAGGGGGCATCGCTGCTGCCCGGTGGCATCACCGGTGCCGACGGCGCGTTCCGGCGCGGTGATATGGTGCAGGTATGCTGGAACACCGACGCCGGCCGGGTGTGCGTGGCCCGTGGTGTAAGCCAGTACGCCGCCGATGACGTGCGCCGCATTGCCGGCCGCCACACCCGCGACATCCAGACCGTGCTCGGCTACAACTACGGCGGTACCGTCGTCCATCGCGACGATCTGGTGCTGCCATGAACCCACTGCAGGATATGCCGATGAGTGAGATCGAATCGCAGGCCCGTGCCTGCCGCGACGCGGCCCAGGTGGTTGCCGGCCTGGACAGTGATGCGCGCAGGGCACTGCTGCAGGCGATGGCGCAGGCGCTGGAGGTCAATGCCGGACAGATTCTTGCAGGCAATGCACGCGACCTGGCCGCCGCCCGCGACAAAGGCGTGGGCAGCGCGATGCTCGACCGCCTGGCACTGGATCCGGCGCGCCTGCTGGCGATGGCCGACGCCGTGCGCGAGGTGGCCGGCCTGCCGGAGCCGGTCGGGCAGGTGACCCGCGACGACGTGCGTCCGAACGGCATCCGCGTGCAGAAGGTGCGCGTGCCGCTGGGAGTGATCGCGATGATCTACGAAGCTCGCCCGAACGTGACCGCCGAAGCCGCCGCGCTGTGCCTGAAGGCGGGCAACGGCGTGATCCTGCGTGGCGGCTCGGAGGCGATCCATTCCAATACCGCCATCGCCCAGACGTTGGCGGGGGCATTGAAGGCCAACGGCGTGCCCCCTGCCGCTGTGACGGTGCTGACCGACCTGCGTCGCGAAGCAATGCTGGAACTGCTGCAGCTGCACGAACTGATCGACCTGGCCATCCCGCGCGGTGGCGAAGGCCTGATCCGCTTCGTCGCCGAGCACGCACGGGTACCGGTGATCAAGCACTACAAGGGCGTCTGCCACCTGTTCGTCGATGCCAGTGCCGATCTCGACAAGGCAGTCGATCTGCTGGTGGACGGCAAGTGCAGTCGCCCGTCCGCGTGCAATTCACTGGAAACCCTGCTGGTGCACCGGGACATTGCCGCAGCGTTCCTGCCGCGTGCTGCTCAGGCGCTGGCCGAACGTGGCGTGCAGCTGCGCGCAGACGAGCGCGCGCAGCCGTTGCTGCCGGGAAGTACCGCGGCCAGCGAAGACGACTATGCCGCCGAATTCCTTGATCTGGTACTGGCGGTCCGCGTGGTCGACGATCTTGATGCAGCGATCGCGCACATCCGCACCTATACCTCCGACCACACCGAAGTGATCGCCACTGAAGACGTAGCCAGTGCCGAGCGTTTCGTCAGCGCATTGCGCTCGGCGGTGGTGATGGTCAACGCGTCTTCGCGTTTTTCCGATGGTGGCCAGCTTGGCCTCGGCAGCGAGATCGGCATCTCCACCACGCGCCTGCACGCCTATGGCCCGATGGGGCTGGAAGCGCTGACAGTCGAACGGTTCGTGGTGCGCGGCGAAGGCCAGGTCCGAAGGTAGGGTCACAGCCGGGCTGCGCCCGGCACCCGCAGAGGCCACGGCAGCAGCCGAAGCAACAGCAACGGCAACAGCCGAAGCAACAGCGGGGTTCCTGCGGGATGGCGGGGTGGGTCCGGTTGCGGGGGACGCCGTGAACCCGTCCATGGGGGCTTGGCCGCGGCATCCATGCCGCGGACACCCCCGCAACCGGACCCACCCCGCCTTCGACAGATCTCCGCAATCTGTCGGGATGGCATGACTTGCTCTTGGTGGGTGTCGACCCTGGTCGACACGTAGATCCACGCCATGCGTGGATGCTCTTTGATGAATTGTCGACTATTCGATTTCGATGGAGATTCATCCACGCATGGCGTGGATCTACCAGATTGCGGAAATCTGTCAGAGGTGGGGCGGTGTGGGTAGGCAGGACCGTTGGCGCCATGGATGGCGCCATCGAGCCCCCATGGATGGGTTTACGGCGTGTCCTGCCTGCCCATACCGCCCCGCCATCCCACTGACTGCCAGCTGTTGCTGTTGCTTCGGCCTCTGCGGGTGCCGGGCGCCGCCCGGCCGAACCCCCGTTACCTCAACAGCTGCGCGGTCATGCCCAGCGGCCGTGCATGCTCATCCATGTGCAGGGTGATGGCCTTGGCACCAAACATCTGTTCGGCAAGCTGATCGCTGGCCCCCAGCGAATGGGCGATCTCCGCACGGCTCGCGTCCTCGTGCGGGCCGCGCCGTTCCTTGCCGGCAAAGCGGTAGCGGTTGTACTCGGCCCAGGCGATCAGCAGCAGCGCACAGCACGCCAGGATCACCGGCAGGGCGATGACCACGAACGGGTCAAGATGCTGCTTGCGCTCGTACAGCTGCAGCCACGCCAGCTGCCCACCGAGCAACCAGGACACCAGCGTGACCAGCGGTGCCCACAGGTAGAAGTAGAAGCCCCAGAACGCCAGGGTCACAAAGCCCCAGGCAGTGCGCTGCAGGCGGGGCTGCTTGCGCGGCTTCTGGATCAGCCGCGAGTCGAAGCGGTTGGACGGCGTCCTGGCGCTCGTCTGGCGATGTGCGTTCATCGGATACCTCTGTCTGGGCTGACCCAGGTGGCACGCTTGCCACGCCGCCGGAGAAGGGTCTTCGGCAGCGCTACCAGCGTGGTGAACAGGCTGATCAACCAGTACGCCATCGGGTACCAGATGACCCAGAAATAGTTGCGGCCGATATGTGTTTCGTAACGCCTGTCGATGATCAGGCTGCTGGCGAACTGCAGCAGGCAGACCAGGGCCAGGATCACGCCATGCCATTGCGGCAGCAACGTGTCGATGTACAGCGACGGCGGCATCGGGATGAACTTGCCCACTGCCCACAGCAGGATGATCACCAGCATGGTGTAGGCCCACAGCACGCTGAGGATGTATTCCAGCAGCACGCCCCACATCCGCCGCTTGCGCCAGCTGAACAACGAGGAGCCGTGGCGCAGCAGGACTTCCACGCCGCCCTGTGCCCAGCGCAGTCGCTGCCGCCACAGGCCCTTCAGCGTTTCCGGCATCAGGATGAAGCACAGTGCGTTGGGCTCGTAGCGGATGTCCCAGTGATCCAGCTGCAGCCGCCAGCTGATGTCGATGTCCTCGGTGACCATGTCATCGGCCCAGTAGCCGATGCGATGCAGGGCGGTGCGACGGAACGCGGCAATGACGCCGGACACGGTGAAGATGCGGCCGTACACGCGTTGGGCGCGCTTGATCATGCCGATGATCGAGGAGAACTCCGCCACCTGCAGGCGGCCGAGCAGGGTGGAGCGGTTGCGGATGCGCGGGTTGCCGGTCACCGCACCCACCCGTGGGCCGCTGGTCAGGTGCCAGACCATCCAGTGCATGGCGAATTCTTCCAGCATGGCATCGCCATCGATGCACACCAGGTACTCCGATCTGGCGGCCAGCGCGCCCATGCGCAACGCGTTGGCCTTGCCCAGGTTGCGGTCCAGATGGACCACGCGCAGACGCGGATGCAGCGCTGCAAGCGCGTCCAGGCGGGTGCCGGTATCGTCGGTGCTGCCATCGTTGATGGCGATCACCTCAAAGTCCGGGTAGCGCTGGGCCAGTGCCGCGCCGAGGGTGTCGTCCAGGTTCGCCGATTCGTTGTGGCACGGGATCAGCAGGCTGGCGAACGGATACTCCGCCATCGGTGGTGGGTCGTTGCGCGGCCGCGACTTCCGCTCACGGCGGAAGAAGTAGTACAGGCCCCCGGACATCCAGAAGAACGCCATCACCATGGGGTAGAAGAAGGCGAACTGGAACATGGCGTTGAGCCACGGATTCATGTCCATGTCACTTCTCCGGGTACGGGAAGTTGCGCGCGGACATCGCCGCGCGTGCATCCTGGGTCGACGGCTTGTCGGCAATGAAATCGTCCGGGTACCACGCGAAATGGCGCACGCCCTGTGCCTGCAGGCGGCGGATCTGCGCGCGCAGCTGTTCTCCGCTGATCGGCCGCTGCGTGCGCCAGTCCACGGTCTGCAGCTCGAACATCGTGTGCTTCAGCTCGGGGTCGTGCGCACGCACGGCCACCACCAGCTTGTCCAGCCAACGCTGTGGGCGGCGGCTGCCTTCCATCCATGGCATCGCCATCAGCGCGGTGCGGTCGTAGGCCTTGTTGAACAGGTCCAGGCGCTGGGCGAACCATGCCGCGCTCTGCGGCTCCAGCACCGGCTGCGCGTACAGGTTGCGCACGGTGCCCAGCTTGGGGCGCCAGCGTTGTGCGCTGTCACGCAGTTCCAGGGTGAAATCGATCAGCGCCTGGGTGCGGCCGCCGTCGCTGCCTTCCTGCGGCAGCTGGGCCAGCTCGGTATCGCGCACGTAGCCGTCATCGTGGAACAGCAGGCCTTCGAAATACGAATTGATCGCCAGGTCTTCGTAGATGTCCTTGATGATCTGTCGTGCCTGCGGCTTGGTGAAATCCAGGCGGTACATGCCATCGCGTTCCGGGCTCTGGATGCCCAGCGCCGCACGCTGCGCAGCGTCGGGCAGTTCATAGCCCAGCACCGGCAACCACGCATACACCTTCACCCCGGCACGGGTTTTCAGCTGCCAGGCGACGCGGTTGAACAGGTCCGCGCGCATCGGCAGGTGGCGGTTCGGGAAGTACAGGGCAACGGCGGTGTTGTTGCCGTCAGGATCGGCGAAGGCCTGCAGGTAGACATGAGTCGGGCCGATCCGCTTCACCCGCTCGATCAGCGCATCCAGGTTGCGCGCCTGCTGTGCAGGGTCGCTGTCGTAGACCGAGTCCATGTCGATCTGCAGTGCGCGGGTGCCGTCCAGATTGACGTTGCGACGAAGCTCATAGGCCAGCGACGTGATGTTCGGGTTGCTGGTCACCAGCAGGCGTGCCAGGCCATGCAGGTCGGCAGTCACCGGCGTGCTGCGTCCTTCCAGGTCGAAGGACACCGGCATGCCCAGTTGCTCGGCGATGTCGTTGCTCAACTGGTTGTAGGCGGCGTAGGGCCAGACGATCGCTTTCGGGCGTACACCCAGTTCCTTCTCGATGCGCTGCACGCTGCGGCCGAGATCGTCGCGCAGGCGCTTCTCGTACTCCTGCGCGCTTTCATAGCGCTGCGCCTTGGGGTCGTAGATGCGGGTGATCACCGCCGGGGTCTGGTTGCCCTGCGGGTTGGACTGCACGCCGTGGTGCAGGTTGTCGGTATGGCTGGCCAGTTCGATCAGGCCGCTGGCCTGCATTTCGCGCAGCTGGTCCCAGGTCAGGAAGTCGTCATGGCCGAAGGGACGGTAGCCGTAGTCGATGGTGCGGCCCGGTGCCATGTCCACGTAGTCGGTGATCACCGCCACCAGCGCCGGATAGTTGTACGCGCGCAGCAGCGGATAGACGCGGCTGTACACGCTGCGCAGGCCGTCGTCGAAGGTCAGCAGCACCGGCCGCGGCGGCAGCGTTGCTTCGCCGCGCGAGGCCTTGATCAGCTGTGACAGCGAGACCGGGTGATAGCCGTGGGCGGACAGCCAGTCCAGGTGTGCGGCGAAGTTCTGCGTGCTGACCGCGTAGGCGTCGCCGTCGGATTTTTCCAGCACATCATCGCGCACGTCGTGGTAGCTGAGGACCAGCAGGCCGTTGTCGGCCGCGTCCAGTTCCGCGGCCGAGCTGGCGCGCTGGGCAGCGGCGGGCAGGGCGAGGGCCAGCAGCGCCAGCAGCAGTACGGTCGTCAGGTTGCGAAGCATCCGTTCCATCTCATTCTCCCCAGCGCAGCGCGGCATCGAAGCCGATATGTCGTTCACGTTGGCCGTCGTAGACCGGCCGTGACCAACTCACGCCGTACTCGAGGATCCGCCCTTGATCGAACTGCCATTCGTGGCGATAGGCCACGGTTGGAATGATTGAACTGCCAAAACCTTCCTGCCAGTAGTTGCCCACCGACACCGTCAGGCGATGGCGGAAGTGGCGCTCGTAATGGCGCCACAGCTGCTGGTCGATGCGCAGGCCCACTTCCACCGAGCGGTCCCGCGAGGGGTTGAAGTAGGGGGCATCGTCGCGGCTGCCACGGCTGGTGTAGACGCTGCCCAGGCCATCGATCAACAGGCGCGGGCGGGTCAACAGCCGTTGTTCGATCGCACTGTTCAGCGTATCGCGGCGGTTGCCATCGTCGTAACGGAACCGGCTGCCACCGAAGCTCCAGTGGGTGCGCTCGTTGCGCGTGTAGTCCACTGCAACCGCAACGCTGTCGGCGGTGATGCCGGCCACGCGTGCCTGCATCGAGGCTTCCGGGTCATTGCGGGCAGCGGTCACGCCGGCGTGCCAGCGATCATTGAACTGCCAGCCGAAGCCGCCGCGCAGGCCGGTGTCGCCGATGCTGTCGTTGGGGCGCATCACCGCCGCCTCGGCATCGAGGCGGTCGAAGCGGTAGCGCACGCCGGCACCGATCCACAGCGGATCGATGTCCTGGTCCTGGAAGCTGACCGAACGACGGTCGGCGAAGGCAAACAGGCGCCAGCGGTCGTTGAGAACCGGCGAGGCCACTTCCACGCCGTAGTGCAGGTCGTCGTTGCCCAGTGGCGAGGTGCCGCCGCCGCCGGAACTGCGGCCACCTTCGACCTTTGCCAGCAGCTGCCAGCCGCGATGGGCACGCCAGTCACGATCCATGCGTTGCACCGCCGGCTGGCTTGGATAGCGTGCCAGCAGGTCGTCATGCAGCGGCCGCGCCAGGTCGTCGCGTTGCAGCTGCACGTAGGATTCGTACATGCCCAGGCGCGGCGCGATGTCACGCGGGTCCAGCGTATAGGCCATCTGGTGGCGCTCAAGCGCCCGCCGTGGCCAGCCGCGCATCTGGTAGACGCTGCCCAGTGAAGTCTGCAGGCTGCCATTGCCCGGGCCGACCTCGACCAGGGCTTCCAGTTCGCGCTGGGCCGTGGGCAGGTCGCCGCTGTAGGCCCGCACCATCCCCAGGTTCAGGTCGGCCTCGTAACGCGCCCAGTTCTCGAACGGGGTCTTGCCGCCGCCCCAGCGCCAGGCCGGCTCGTCCTTCTGCCAGGCCTGCAGGTAGCCCACCGCCTTCTCCGCCTGCTCGGTTTCCAGATAGGCATAGGCCAGCTCCGAGCGTGACTCGAAGCGTGAGGGATCGTTCTTTGCGGCGGCCTCCAGCAAGGGAATGGCCTCCTCCGGATTCTGCGTGGCCATCAGCGAGTCGCCTACGGCCGGCAGCACGTAATCGGGCAGGGCATGGCCTTCGCGCTGCAGCGCCCGCGCCTCGTCGCGCACCTGCGCGTGGCGGGCCAGGCGGTTGAGCAGGATCAGCCGGTCCATGCGGATACGCAGCGGCGCCTGCGCCTGCGTTGTGCCATCGCGCTCGACGTACTGCTCCATTTCCGCCAGCGAAGCCTCGGCCTCGACCAGCCGGGTGTCTTCGCTTTCCCCGTAGGCCAGGCTCCAGTTGACCAGCTTGGCCACGTAGTTGGCCTCCAGCCGCGCTTTCTGGTCCTGGTCGAACAGGTTGGGCCGTGCCTGGTAAAGCCGCCAGGCGCGATGGGCGTTGCCGATGTCGCCCAGAGTCAGTACCTGCAGCTTGTACAGCAGGTCGTCGTTGGGCTCGCGCAGCTGCGCCCGCTCGATCGCTGCCAGCGCATCGACCCAGCGTGCCTGGTCACGGTAGTGCCCGATCTCGGCGAGCCGGTCGGCGCGCGTGATGACGGTGGGCGGCGAGGCCGCGTGGGCCCAGCACGCCAGAGTGGCGCAGGCCAGGCCGACGCACAGCGCCAGCGGACGATGAACAACCATGAGACCCCCTAAGCATCCATTGCTGAACGATGTGCTCAAAAGTGTGACGCACATCACATGCCAACTATAGCTGACGCTCTGCCAAAGCGCCTACTTCCTATCCGTACCTTGTTGACGGAGAGTCCTTGGGTGACCGGCCAGCCCTGTCGCAACGCGTTGTCGCGCATACACTTTTTTGCTGTCCACTGGAACGGCACGGGGTAGCCTGGGCCGCCCCCTGAGGGGGCGTGCCCTGCTGGTAACGCCAGTTCTGGACGCATAACGGGTCAGCTTTGGACACGCTACGTCACCCGCTGCGGTGGCGGTGTGTAGATCGCGGTAGTGGGGTGTGTGGGTCCAGCTTCACGGCGGCGGGCGTCAGCCTGCCGGTCCGGTCACCACTGGTCTTCCAGCTTGCGCGGCTTGCAGGCCACCCACGAGGCGCACAGCATCAGCAGCGCGCAGCCGAACAGGAAGGCGAAGGGCAGGGTCCAGCCCCCGCTGACGGTGTGCAGCCAGCCGACCAGGAACGGGCCCAGGCAGCTGAAGCTGTAGCCCACGCCCTGCATGAAGCCGGACAGGGCCGCCGAACCGGCGGGGGTGCGCGTGCGCAGATTGATCAGGGTCAGTGCCAGCGGAAACGTGGACGGCCCAACGCCCAGCAGGCAGGCCCACAGCAACGGCGCCTTCATCGGGGCGAACAGCAGGCCGGCGAAGGCGATGGCAAAGGCGGAAAAGCCGATCAGCACCAGCGGGAAGGGATTCTGCAGGCGCACCGCCAGAGACGGAATCACCAGCGATGGCAGCAGGCCCAGTGCCGAGAAGACTGCGACCATCACCCCGCCGAAGGCAGGCGTGGCGCCGGCTTCGACCACGATGCGCGGCAGCCAGGTGAACATCGAATAGGTCATCAGCGAGGTCATGCCGAACATCAGCGTCATGCTCCAGCCCAGCGACGTACGCCAGACCCTGCCGTGCGGCTGGGCGGTGGGATCGCTGCTGTCCAGCACCGGCCTGGGCGCACGGCGTGCCAGCAGCATCCATGGCAGGGCCGCAGCCAGCGCCAGCAGCGCCCACATGCCCAGCGACACCCGCCAGCCTGCGGCGTTGGCCACCGGCACCGCCAACAGCGCCGGCATCATCGTGCCCAGCTGCAGCACGCTGATGTACAGCGTGCTCATGGTGCCGACCTTGTTGGCGAAGTAGCGCTTCACCAACGGCGGCACCACTACGTTGCCGATGCCCATGCCCGCCAGTGCGATCACCGAGCCCAGCAGCAGGGTGCCGACATTGCCGGCGCTGGAGCGCAGCAGCAGGCCGGCGGCAGCCATCAGCATCGCCAGCAGGGTGGTGCGCTCAAGGCCCAGGCGTCGTGCCAGCGCCGGGGTGGCAACGCCGAACAGTGCGAACGACGCGGTCGGCAGCATGCCCAGCACGCCGGTCATGGTGGTGCCGAAGCCGAACTGCTGGCCCAGCACGTCCAGCAACGGGGTGATGGAGGTAACGGCGGTACGCAGGTTGACCGCCGCCAGCAGGATCGCGGCGAACGCAAGGACGCGACCGTGCAGCAGCGACGGCGAGGATGGGGTTGGCGACGTCATGCGGTAGTCCTTGCAGGTGACGCACGCCGCGTCTTTGGCGTGCAGCGCCGCACCGTGCTGTGCCGGTGCGGTGGGTGGGGGAGGGCGCCATTGTACGTGGCTGGCGGGGTCGGGTCCTGTCGGCGCTGATTGTCGCGATCCGCACGTCCTGTTGGCAGTGGCCGCGAAGCGCCGGACATCCGCCTTGGTCCCACGAAACCGCTGCATCTGCGCCATCTGCGCGGAGTTTGCCCGCATGCAAGCAGCGCAGAACATGCATGAAGCGTCGCGCCGAAGTGCAGGCGGGGTTGTGCCATTGCTAGGTTCGGGCCGAATCCACGGCGGAAGGATCACGGGGTGGCAAGGACGTTGATTGTGGTGGGCGATGCAACCACCGGCGGTGGCCGGGTCATCACCGGTTCGCCCACGACCGACATCGAGGGCAAGCCTGTGGCACGGGTGGGTGACAAAGCCACCTGCCCCAGGCACCAGGTGGTGGCCTCCATCGTCAGTGGTGATTCCACCCTGATGTTTGAGGGCCAGCCGGTGGCGCGCGACGGCGACAGGCTGTCGTGCGGTTGCTCGCTCATCGCCGGGCAGCAGTCCCTGGTGTTCGTGGATGCGGGCGGTGGTGGTGGCGGCGCGGACAGTGGGCCGGCGGCGCAGGCCGTGCAGGCGGCCAGTGGCGTCGCACCCGCAGCGCTCGTGCCTGCCGTGCCGATGGCTGACAAGGCGCCGGTGTGCGAGGCCTGCCTGCTGGCCGGTGCCCACTCCGGCGCAACCTTTCTGGGGCGATGAATGAACCGATATGCCATTGTCGATGCAGCAGCCTATGCCGACACGTACAAGGCACTGGCCTGGTACGCCCAGGACCTGCCGCATCGCTCGTTGTTTGCGCGCCAGCCCGAGGCCGCCCACGCATCCATCGGCCCTTGGCTGCTGCAGTTGCCCGCGCAGGCCCACACCCAGGTGGACGGTTGGCTGCGTGCGCTGGAACTGGACAGGCCTGTCGTGGCCTGGCTTACCAGCGAAGCCGGTTTCGAAGCGGTGTTCCAGCACCTGGAGGCCTGCCTGGATCTGTGCCGCCCCAACGGCCGGCTGGCACTGCTGCGCTACTGGGACGGTCGCGTGTTCCTGCGGTTGCAGCGGGCCTTCACCCTCCAACAGCGCAGGCAGCTGATGGGCCCGCTGGCGTGGTGGCGTTTCCAGATCCTGGGCCAGGCCTACGCCCTGGATCGCGCAGAGCTGTACGCAACGGAGGCCGGTTGATGTTTGAGATCACCGAGGAACAGGAAGCCTTGTTGCGCCTGCCAGACCCCAGCACCTTCTTCCCGAAGTTGACCAGGGAAATCCGCCAGGAATACCCGCAGCAAACGGGGCACCTCGACGAGCGTGCGTTGATGGACGAGGTGGTGCGAAGCCATGACCACGCAGCCTGTTCCCTACGCATCACCCACCTGCCGGTGCTGGTCCGCTGGGTGAAGGCGGATGTGGCGTGGGCACGCGGCTTGCGGGCCGTCCCTGCGGCGGACATGTGGATGCGCACCGCGAAGAACCCGAATCTGGCAGCGGCGGATCTGCTGTCGAATCTGGCAGGACACTAGGAGCGGTAATGGGCACCAGAATCATCGGACCCCGGCCCTGGCTTGGGCCAGGCATGACAGGTGGCAGCGGCGGCGTGGACGAACACGGCAACCCAGTGGATCCCTACGGCGGGCCGACCACCGGCGATGTGGTGAAGGGCATTCGTGGCGTGGTGGATGGTATCGGGCAGCGCGTGAGCGGTGAGGCCAAACCTGATGCGCGCGCTGAGCCGACGGCCAAGGCGCGGGAGGTGGACTGCTCGCAGATGCCTGACGAGACCGCGTGCAACGAATGCCTGCTGAAGAAGGGGTTCATCGGCCCACCCGTTACCCCGCGCTATGTTACCCAAAGCAACCTGATCAATTACGAGTACCAGCTGTACATTGCCAACCTGCGCTCGGCACCGCTGCGCTTTGGTTTCATGGTCGCGGACAAGGCGGATCCTGATCGGCGGTTGTTCTCGGTGGATACGTTGTTTGACTATCTTGAGCGCGACGGGTTCTCACGCACCGTGCAGGAATGGCATTTCAACGCCTGCGAATTTGATGGATTCTGGTTGAAGGACTGCACGGTGGTGGAAGCGAAGGGGAGGTATGACCATTTTTTAGATGAAGATGGAGATGTGAAGTATGGCTTCGTTCGGCAGAATGTCTTCGGTCCATGGGCTGAGCAAATGGATAGGCAGCGTGCTGCGATTGGCATCGCCGGGGCGTCAGCCAAACTTTTGTGGTGTTTCATGCAGTCGCGGGTAATGAAGGCGGCGATAGCAATGGATTTTGTCGATCCACTTCTCTGTCAATACGAGCCGTTTTCTGGGGGGGATGTATGATTCTGAGCGCTCAAGCCAATCTGCGCACGAAGCCGACTTCCCGTACACCGGAGGAGGTGCTGAGTAAGGCCATGGGACTCACCCAGAGCCTGGCGCGGACGCACTCATTGATGAAGAACTGGTATGCATTGCCCTCGGGCCCCGTAGATAGGTATGTGCCCCTGCAAGACGCCGATGTTTTGCTGGCTTCAATGAGGAAACGTATTGAGAGTAGTCGTAACCGTTTCGGCCACTATGACGAGCTTGGAGCTTCATTGATGGTGGCCAACGTTGACAATGATCGGGATTGGCGCAAGCCCGGTGTGGTTGTGCTCGACTTGAACCCAACAACAGGTCGCAACAGCTTCAGCCTTAAAGGGATCGGAGCTTTTGGAGAAGCTGCTTCCTCGGTCATGCTCAACGCATTGATCGAATCGGTGAAGGCGATTCAGCCAGAATTCGCCTGTACAGATGTTAAGGCTAGAACGCTCGAAAGTGAACTTATTTACTATCGGATCAGCCGGCGTCTATATCAGCACCGTCAGTTCTTTGGCTGGATGGGGTTTATTCCTGCGCAGATCACCCACGCGCAGATACGCGATGCCCATGCCGTCCACCCGGTAGATGGCTTGGGTACGGTCATCGTCTCAGTGCCGGGGATTTTCGACCCCAGCGACGACGCGCAGGTGGAAAGGGTTCACCGCGTCGAGATGGATCTGGCCAGCTACGACCTGTTGCCGGTAACGGACCCGAACCTCAGGGGCTGAGCGGGAATGTGATCATCAACACCCAAGCCAATTTGTGGATAAAACCTGTTGTGCGATCACTGGAGCAGGTTCTGTGTGGGCGGCGTAGGTGATTAGGACTTGCCGAGGATGCACCCGTTGATGAAGAGGTGGTGCGCACTCCTTTCAATCCACGCAGGACACTAGGAGCAGTAATGGGCACCAGAATCATCGGACCCCGGCCCTGGCTGGGGCCAGGCATGGCAGGTGGCAGCGGCACCGTGGACGAACACGGCAACCCAGTGGATCCCTACGGCGGGCCGACCACCGGCGATGTGATGGGGGGCATTCGTGGCGTGGTGGATGGTATCGGGCAGCGGGTGAGCGGTGAAGCCAAGCCGGATGCGCGCGCTGAGCCGCAAACCAAGGCCCGGGAGGTGGACTGCTCGCAGATGCCCGACGAAACTGCGTGCAACGAGTGCCTGCTGAAGGAGGGGTTCATCGGCCCGCCTCTCACCCCGCGCTTCGTCACCCAGCGCAATCTGGTCAACTACGAGTACCAGCTGTACATCGCCAATCTACGCTCGGCATCGCTGCGCTTTGGTTTCATGGTCGCGGATAAGGCGGATCCAGATCGGCGGTTGTTCTCGGTGGATACGTTGTTTGACTATCTTGAGCGCGACGGGTTCTCACGCACCGTGCAGGAATGGCATTTCAACGCCTGCGAATTTGATGGATTCTGGTTGAAGGACTGCACGGTGGTGGAAGCGAAGGGGAGGTATGAGCATTTTCTTGATGAAGAAGAACAGCCGAAGTACAGGTTTGTGGTACCCAGTGTCTTTCAGCCATGGAGGGAGCAGATGATTCGGCAGCGCGCGGCGATTGCGATTGCTGAGCCTCAAGGAAGGCTTGTGTGGTGCTTCATGCAGGGAAGGGCAATTGCAGCAGCCATTGAATTTGCTCGACTTGACCCGTGGATTTGCAGATATGAGCCATTTCGGAGAGGTGGTATATGATCATCCGAGCTCAAGCCGATCTGTGGACAGCGCCTGTCGCGAAATCTCCGCGCGAAGTGCTGCGAGTGGCTGTGGAGATAACTGAGAAACTGGCGCGGATGCATCCCTTAATGAAAGGGTGGTATGCGCTTCCTTCGAGTCAGAAAGAGAAGACTCTCTCCTTGAATGATTCGGAAGAGCTCTTGACTCGGATGGAACGGGATGTCGAGAAACGTCGCCAACGATTTGGTGACCATGCGGAACTCGGCGCGTCCTTGAGTCTCGCCAATGTCGATAACGACCGCGACTGGCGTAAACCGGGAGTGGTTGTGCTCCAGTTGGACCCGACAACTGGATTCAACTCTTTCAGTCTTGTCAGGCCCGAGCCCTTTGGGGAGGCAACTCCTTCCCTGATGGTCAACGCTTTAATTGGGCTGGTGAAGACAATACGGCCGAATTTCGCATGCGTTGATGTAAAGTCCAGAGCGCCCGAGAAAGGCCTTGTGACATATCAAATAGACCGACGCCTGTATAAACACCGGCAGTTCTTCGGTTGGATGGGCTTCGTGCCCGCGCAGATCACCCATGCGCAGATCCGCGATGCACACGCCGTCCACCCGGTCGATGGCCTGGGCACGGTGATCGTCTCGGTGCCGGGCGTGTTCGACCCCACCGACGACGCGCAGGTGGACAAGGTGCACCGCGTCGAAATGGATCTGGCCAGCTACGACCTGTTGCCGGTAACGGACCCGAACCTCAGGGGCTGAGCGGGAGTGCTGCGCTTGGCAGTGTGGCTGACCCAAGGCCCGGAGCCCTGTGGGGCCTTGAGCCGGCCGGGTCCTTGCTGTAAGCGGCTACGCCCGGCGCTATACACCCGCCTGAACGTGCAGCCTTGCTGAGGCGGTAGGGCGCCAGCGCAGGGCGGGTGCCTTACCCCCGTCCCTGCCTTTCATGCTCCCCCGCGCCCGGACGTCAGGCACAAAAAAACCCGGAGGACTGTCGTCTTCCAGGCTTCTTGGTGACCACCGAAGTGGTCGGGGAGACAGGATTCGAACCTGCGACCTCTACGTCCCGAACGTAGCGCTCTACCAGACTGAGCTACACCCCGAAGGGAGCCGCCTATTCTAGCCATTTCCCCCGATGGCGGCAAGGGGGGGCGTTCTGCTTCGCTGCCGTGGCAGCGACTCCTGCGGGAACAAAAAAGCCTGGAAGACTTCACCAGGCTTCAATGCGACCACCGAAGTGGTCGGGGAGACAGGATTCGAACCTGCGACCTCTACGTCCCGAACGTAGCGCTCTACCAGACTGAGCTACACCCCGAAGGAGCCGCCAAGAATACGGTGTGAAGGCCGTATCGGCAACCCTTTTTTACAATTTCAGCGCACTTCCTTGTCGGCGCGGCCGCTTTCGCGCGCTTCGAACCACATCCCGTTGAGGATGGCCACGACCGAAGCCAGGCCAGCGCCGAGAATCCAAGCGAAATACCACATGGTCAATCTCCTGTGTGCGGTGGAGGTGCCGGCGATGGGCCGGCACCCGGGCAGTCAGTACGCGTTGGGGTTGTCGTCCATGTCCTCGACCGTCGTCTTGCCCTTCAGCACGCGGTACACCCAGGTGGTGTAGGCGAGGACGATCGGCAGGAAGATGGCCGTGGCCAGCAGCATGATCCACAGCGTGAGGTGGCTGGACGAACTGTCCCAGACGGTCAGGCTGGAGGTGGGCTGGCTGGAGGACGGCAGCAGGAACGGGAAGATCGCAAAGCCGACGGTGAGGATGATGCCGGCAATGGACGCGCCCGAGGCGATGAAGGCCAGGCCGCCACGACGTGCGCGCAGCAGCACCGCACTGGCAAGCGCACCCACCAGGCCCAGCACCGGGAACACCAGCGTTGCCGGCATGCTGCTGTAGTTGCGCAGCCAGCCACCTGCGGCGGACCCCAGTTCGGCGGTCTTCAGCAGCGGATTGGTCGGCCCGTCGGTCACCACCTGCGAGGTGATCTGGTAGCCCGGCAGGCCGAAGGCCACCCAGGCGCCGGCAGCAGCGAACAACACGAAGCTGATGATGGCGGCGATGCTGCCATAGCGCGCTGCACGTTCGGCCACCGGGCCGTCGGTCTTCAGCACCAGCATGGCCGCACCGTGCGACACCAGCATGGCCACGCTGATCAGGCCGGCGATGAGCGCGAACGGCGTGAGCAGGCCGAAGAACGAACCGGTGTAGGTTACGCGCAGGGTGTCATCGAAGTGGAACGGCACGCCCAGCAGCACGTTGCCCACCGCGACGCCGGCAATCAGGCCCGGCAGCAGGCCACCGACGAACAGTACGCGGTCCCAGTTGTCGCGCCAGCGCTTGGACGGCAGCTTGCTGCGGTACTTGAAGCCGACCGGGCGCAGGATCAGCCCGAACAGCATCGCAAACACCGCCAGGTAGAAGCCGGAGAAGCTGACCGCATACAGCGGCGGCCATGCGGCGAAGATCGCGCCGCCACCCAGCACCAACCAGACCTGGTTGCCTTCCCAGACCGGGCCGACGGTGTTGATCACTCGCCGGCGTTCTTCATCGGTCTTTGCCACGAACGGCAGCAGCGTGCCGACGCCAAGGTCGAAACCATCCATGACGGCCCAGCCGACCAGCAGGATGCCGAGCAGCAGCCACCAGATCACGCGGAGCGTGGTGTAATCAAGTGCAATGAATTCCATCTGGATTCTCCTGCCTCAGGCCTGGCCGGGGGCAACGGCATTGGGGGAAACAGGGCGGATGTCGGCCTGCAGCGTCGGCAGGATGTCGTCCGGGCCCTTGCGGACCGCCTTCAGCATCAGCTTGATTTCGATGATCAGCAGCACCGTGTACAGGCTGGTGAACACCGCCAGCGTGGTCAGGATTTCATGCAGTGCCAGGCCCGATGCCGCGTAGAACGTGGGCAGCACGCCATCCACCGCCCACGGCTGGCGGCCGTACTCGGCCACGAACCAACCGCATTCGATCGCGATCCACGGCGCCGGCAGGCTCCACACGGCCAGCTTCAGGAACCAGCGCTTGTCCTGGAAGTTGTTGCGGCACGAGAAGTAGAAGGCCAGCGCGAAGAAGGCGATCAGGTAGAAGCCCAGCCCGGCCATGATGCGGAAGGTCCAGAACAGCGGCGCCACGCGCGGTACGGTATCCATCGCGGCCTTGGAGATCTCCTCCGGCGTTGCGTTGAGGATGTCCTCGCGGTAACGCTTCAGCAGCAGGCCATGGCCGAGGTCCTGCCAATGGCGATCGAACATCTCGCGTGCTTCGAGATCGTTCTTGTCCTTCTTCACCCGTTCCAGCGCACCGTAGGCGATCTGGCCACCGCGGATGCGGTGCTCGGCACGCTCCACCAGTTCCAGGATGCCCGGAATCGGCTGGTCCAGCGAACGGGTGGCGATCAGGCCCATCAGGTACGGGATCTTGATCGCGTAGTCGTTGGTGTGGGTGTCCTGGTTGGGAATGCCGAAGGCGGTGAAGTCGGCCGGCGCACGCTCGGTCTCCCACATCGCTTCGATCGCCGCCAGCTTCATCTTCTGGTGCTCGCTGGCGGCATAACCGCTCTCGTCACCCAGCACCACCACCGACAGCGAGGACAGCAGGCCGAAGGCTGCGGCCACCGCGAACGAACGGCGGGCCATGTCCCTGTGCTTGTTGCGCAGCAGGTACAGGGCGCTGATGGACATCACGAAGATCGCACCGGTCACGTAACCGGCACTGACGGTGTGCACGAACTTGGCCTGCGCCACCGGGTTCAGCAGCACCGCGGCGAAGTCGACCACTTCCATGCGCATGGTTTCCGGGTTGAACACCGCACCGGTCGGGTTCTGCATCCAGCCGTTGGCGATCAGGATCCACACCGCCGACAGGTTGGTGCCCAGCGCCATCAGCCAGGTCACGGTGAGGTGCTTGACCGGGCTCAGGCGCTTCCAGCCGAAGAAGAACAGGCCGATGAAGGTCGCTTCCAGGAAGAACGCCATCAGGCCTTCGATGGCCAGCGGCGCACCGAAGATGTCACCCACGTAGTGGCTGTAGTACGACCAGTTCATGCCGAACTGGAACTCCATCACCAGGCCGGTGGCCACGCCGATGGCGAAGTTGATGCCGAACAGGGTGCCCCAGAACAGGGTCATCTGCCGCCAGACCTGCTTGCGGGTCATCACGTACACGCTTTCCATGATGGCCACCATGAAGGACAGGCCAAGGGTGAGCGGTACGAATAGGAAGTGGTACATCGCGGTCAGAGCGAATTGCAGCCGCGACAGTTCTACGACTGTCTGATCAATCATGGCCTGGCTACCTCGTTGGATAGTGCCGTTGCAGGTGGCGGGAAGGGTGGTCTACGGGGTGAATGATGTGACCGACTACTTCAAACAGCCTTGATCCAGATCAATGTATGAACAGGTGTTCAGGAGGATCGTATGCCAACCCGATGAAGACTGCGACCGCCGGCCGCAGGGGAAGGCTGTTGCCTGCGCCTACAATGCCGTCCATCCCCCTGCTGCCTGTGAAGAGCCTTGAGCGCTGCCGAACCGACCGCTGACGCCCCTGATCGGGATGAAGAATCGAGCCGCCTGCGGCGTGAACGGACCGCCTGGCTGGCCGATCTGGCCCGTGCCGCGAAGGGGCGCCAGCGGCTGGCATCGCTGTGCATCAGCATGTCCGGTGTGCTGTTGATCGCTCAAGCGGCCGCCATCGCCTGGCTGGTGCAGCAGGTGCTGGTCGAGCGCACGCCGCTGGCCCAGGGCCTGCCGGTGCTGGCCGCGCTGGCAGTGATCCTTGTCGTGCGTACCCTGCTGGGCAGTGCCACCCAGGCTGCGGCTGGTGATGTTGCCGACGCCGCACGGCTGTCCCTGCGCGAGCGTGTCTTCGCGCGCCTGCTCGGGCACGGTCCTTTGTGGCTGCGGCAGCGCCGCACCGGCGAACTGGGCGAGCTGATGCTGCATCACGGCGACGCTATCGAAAATTATTACAGCGGTTTCCTGCCGGTACGCACCGAAGTGGTGGTGGTTCCACTGTTGATCCTGGCTGCGGTGGCATGGGTGGATTGGGTGGTTGCACTGATCCTGTTGTTCACTGCGCCACTGGTTCCGTTTTTCATGATGCTGGTGGGCTGGGGCGCCGAAGCCGCCGGGCGCGCGCAGCTGGGCGAGCTGGCGCGGATGAGCGGGCACTTCGCCGATCGCATCAAGGGCCTGGGCCTGCTGCGCCTGTATGGCCGTGGGGAAGCCGAACTGGCCGGCATCGAGGCGGCGGCCGAAGGTGTGCGCGTGCGCACGATGAAGGTGCTGCGCATCGCCTTCCTGTCGTCCACCGTGCTGGAATTCTTTGCCTCGGTCAGCGTGGCGATGGTCGCGTTGTATCTGGGCCTGAGCTATCTGGGCCTGATGTCGCTGCATGCGACCGTGCCGACGCTGGGGGCGGGCCTGTTCTGCCTGCTGCTGGCACCGGAGTTCTACGCACCGTTGCGGCGCCTGGCCGCGCACTATCACGACCGTGCCAATGCGCTGGCCGCCGCCGCCGAGGTGGAGCGGCTGCTGCAGGTGCTGCCGGAAGAGGAGGCCAGCACAATCGACGGCACGGTGCCGCTGGCGCCGGAGCCGGCCGAGGCCGCCCTGCCACCGCTGCAGGCGCACGGTCTGGTATTGCGTCCGTTGGGCGCTGCGCACGATGTGCTGCAGAACCTGGACCTGCAGCTGGAAGCGGGGCAGCGTCTGGCCCTGGTCGGCCCCAGTGGCAGCGGCAAGAGCACGTTGCTGGAAGCGCTGGCCGGTTGGCTGCCGCCGCGTGCGGGCCGGGTGCAGCTGCGGCCGGGGCTGCAGGTGGCCTATGCCAGCCAGCGTCCCTATCTGTTCCACGGCACCATCGCCGAGAACCTGCGCCTGGCCGATCCCGGTGCCAGCGACGCGCGCCTGCGCGCCGTTGCCGAAGCCGCCCAGGTGCTGCAGTTCGCACAGCGCCTGCCGCAGGGGCTGGATACGCTGATCGGCGAGCGCGGCTTTGGCCTGTCCGGTGGCGAAGCACGTCGCATCGGCCTGGCGCGCCTGCTGCTGCGCGATCCGCAGGTGCTGCTGCTGGACGAGCCGACCGCTTTTCTCGATGCCGAAACCGAAGCAGCGCTGCTGCGCAGCCTGGCCGCCTATGCGCGCGGACGCAGCGTGGTGGTGGCCACCCACAGCCCGGCGGTGATCGCCTGGGCCGACCGCTGCCTGCTGTTGCCCGAAGGGCGCCTGGTGGAACCGGCACAGGCGGTACGCGCATGAGCCGCTCCGCCGATTCGCTGCGCACGGTATTCCTGCGTCATCGCCCGCGCCTGCTGCTGGCAGTGCTGCTGCTGTGGACCACGATGCTGGCCGGCACCGCCCTGCTGGGCCTGTCTGGTGGCTTCCTCACTGCTGCCGCGCTGGCCGGTGCAGCCGGCCTTGGCCAGGGCTTCAATTTCTTCACTCCGTCGGCCGGCATCCGCGGGCTGACCATGGCGCGCATTGCATCGCGCTACTTCGAAAAGCTGGTGGGGCATGACGCCACCCTGCGCATCGCCCGCGACCTGCGCGTCTGGTTCTTCCGCCGCGCGCTGCCACTGGCCCCGGCACGGCTGGGTGCAACCCGCACCGGCGATCTGCTGGCGCGGCTGCTGGGTGACATCGGTGAAATCGATGGCCTGCTGGTGCGTGCCATCGGCCCGTTGCTGGCGCTGGGCGCGTTGACGTTGGTGGGCGTGGGCGCGGCAGCGGTGATCCTGCCATCGGCAGCGGTGCTGCTGGCGGTACTGGCGTTGCTGATCGGCATTGGCGTGCCGTGGCTGGGCGTGAGGGGCCATGACAGCGAAGAGGCAGACCGCGCCGCACATCGCGCAGCGTTGCGCACGGCGGCATTCGAGGGGCTGGAAGGGGCGGCTGACCTGGCCGCGCTGAACGCTGGCAATGCCTGGCAGTTGAAGGTGCGGGTGGCGGCCAAGCAGGTGGCCTCGCGCGATCGTCGTCGACGCCTGCGGCTGATCGCTGCATCAACGCTGCATGGTGTGCTGGCCGGGCTCGGCCTGGTGGCGATGCTGGCACTGGCGCTGCATGCGGCCGAACAACAGCGCATCGCGGCGGAAATGGCCGCCGGGCTGGTGTTCCTGACCGTGGCGATGATCGAACTGTGGGCGGGCATGGGCCTGGCCTGGCAGTCGCTGCAATCGGGCCGCATTGCGGCCGCGCGCCTGCAGGGCATCGTCGAGCAGGCACCTTCGGTGCAGGAGCCGGTGTCGCCGCAGCCGCTGGCGCCGGCGGCGACCGTGCATTGGGACGATGTGCACTTCCAGTGGCCGGGCGCCGCACGGCCGGTCCTGCGTGGCCTGCAGCTGACGCTGGCACCGGGCGAGCGCATCGCCATCCGTGGCGACAGCGGCAGCGGCAAGACCACCTTGTCGAGCCTGCTGCTGCGGCTTTGGGATCCGCAGCAGGGGCGGCTGACCTACGGTGGCCAGGACCTGCGCGATGTCGCCCAGGCCGACTGGCACCGGCACCTTGCGTGGCTGCCGCAGAACGCGCCGGTGTTTGCCGGCAGCGTGGCCGCGAACCTGCTGCTGGGCGATCCCGAGGCCAGCGACGAAGCGTTGTGGGCGGTGCTGCAACGGGTACGGCTGGGTGAATGGGCCGAGCGCAACGGCGGCCTGCAGGCGTGGGTGGGCGAGAACGGCGCAACGATGTCGGCCGGCCAGGCGCGTCGCCTGGCGCTGGCCCGCGCGCTGCTGCGCAATGCGCCGATCCTGCTGGTGGATGAGCCCACCGAAGGCCTGGACGTGGATACCGCGCGCGCGCTGCTGCAGGACCTGCCAGCACTGCTGGAAGGGCGCAGCCTGCTGATGATCACCCACGATGACCTGCCCGCAGGTGTGGTGGATGTGCAGTACCGGTTGGTGGACGGGGTGCTGGTCCGCGAACCGCTTCGGTAGATGCCGACCTTGGTCGGCATATCCACGCGTGGCGTGGATCTACAGGGCAGCTACCGCGAAAACGCGCGCAGCATCACCGCGATCGAGGCCACGTTGGCCAGCACGCACAACCAGAACACCCACTGGAACGGCGCCTTGCGATGTTTATGGCGGAACAGCGCCTGGCCGAGCAGCGCGCCGGGCCAGCCGCCGGCAAAGGCCAGCAGCTGCAGCGTGCGTTCGGGCGTCCTCTGCTGTTTTCGCTGCGCGGCGCGCTTGTCGTGCCCATACAGGCCAAATGACACCGCACTGGCCAGCACGCACCATGCGCCCAGCCAGAGCGGAAACACGCCGGTTGCGGTCAAGCCGATCAACGCACCGAACGCGGCCAGTGCGAGATTGCCCCGCCACGCCACTACAGTTCGTCGAGGAAGCCGCGCACGGCCGGGCCGAAACGCTCGAAGTCGACCAGGAACGCGTCATGACCCTGTGGCGATTCCAGGCCGATGAAACGCGCGTCCGCGCCACCAGCGCGCAGGCCATCGGCGACCTGTTGCTGCTGCTGTACAGGGAACAGGATGTCGGTATTGGCGCCGATCGCCAGTGCCTTGCCGACGCGGATGCTGGCCAGTCCGGCCAGCACATCGCCATCGCCATACTCGGCCAGATCGAACCAGTCCATCGAGCGGCTCAGGTACAGATAGCAGTTGGGGTCGAAGAAGCGCACGAACCGGCGTGCATGGCCTTCCAGGTAGCTCTCGACCTGGAATTCCAGGCCGAATGGATCATCGTCGGTCTGGTCCGAATCCAGCCGCACGCGACCGAAGCGGCCATCCCATTCCAGTGCCGAGCGGTAGGTGATCACGCCCAGCTTGCGTGCCATGCGCATGCCCGATTCCGGGTACGCCTCATTGTCGTAGTGGCCACCGTTCCAGCGCGGGTCCAGGCGGATCGCTTCGCGCTGCAGCGAACGGATGGCGATCGAGAACGGCAGGGCCTGCGCGCTGCCGGAAATGTTGATATGGCTGCGGGCGATGCCCGGATGCAGCAGCAACACCGCCAGCGCCGTCATCCCGCCCATTGAATTGCCGATCACGCAGGCGAGTTGTCCGATGCCCAGTGCGCGCACCACGTCGATCGCCGCGCGTGCGCCGTCTTCGATGGACAGTTCCGGGAAATCCAGGCGATACAGGTCGCCGGTGGCCGGATTGATCGAGGCCGGGCCGGTGGAGCCCTTGCAGCTGCCCAGCGAGTTGACGCACACCACGAACCAGCGGTCGGTATCGATCGGTTTGCCGGGGCCGAGCATGGCCTCCCACCAGCCTGGCGCAGGGTTGGCTTCGTTGGCCGCGGCATGCGCATCCGGCGACAGGCCGGTGACGATCAGGATCGCGTTGCTGGCGTCTGCATCCAGCGCGCCCCAGGTCTCGTACGCCACACGGGCGCCGTGCAGGGCGCCGCCGCGTTTGCACGGAAAGGGCGAGGGCAGGGCATGGAAGCGGGTGCCGGGCGGAATGAATTCGGTCATGTGGGCATTCTAGCGGGGCGGCGTGTGCAGCTGGCGACACGCTGGTTTCCATCAACCGGCTGAGCGTGAATCCGCCGAGCATGGCCGGGCGCTACCGGTGGTGCGCGTGGATAGCGCCGGGCCATGCCCGGCGAGCGCAGCGGTGCGTGTACGTTACGGGAACTGCAGTTCAACCACACCGTCATGCGGCAGGCTGACCTTGACCGGGGCGGTCTGCAGGTCGTCTTCGCTGCGGTTGGCGCTGCCGCTGCGCGAAATGCGCGCCAGTACTTCCACTTCGCGATGTGCCGACAACGGTGCGGTAGGCATCGGGCTGTCGCCGTCGCCGAGGCCGACCGTTGCAGGGAAGCCGGCCAAGGGCAGCTTGCGTGCAGCCACCGGCATCGGCGGGCCGCCCACCGCGCGTGCCAGCACGAAGACCTGGGTGCTGGCCGGCCAGTCACCCGCTTTCAATGATGCGGGCAGCTGCACCCGTACCTGCAGCAGCGCGGGAGCAGCTGCCGGTGCGTGCGACGGCTGGCCGGCCGCCTCGCGGGCGATGGCGATCTGCGCCTGCAGCGCCTGCGCGGCACCCGGCTCCAGGCGTGGCAGCAGCGTGCTCCAGAGTTCGGCGGCCTCGGCATTGCGGCCCCGCTGGCGCAGGGCAATGCCAAGCAGCCAGCTTGCGCGCTCGGCCTCGGGCGACAAGGTGCGCGCGCGTTGCAGCCATGCCAGTGCGGTGTCATCGAACTGCTTGCCGGGATCGGCTTGGGCGCGCGCCTGCGCGGCCTCGACCAGCACGCCCGGTTCGTCCGGTGCAAGTGCTGCGGCGCGGTTGAAGGCGTCGGCCGCGGCGGCGGCATTGCCAAGCTCGGCCTGCGAACGACCCAGCAGCGCCCAGCCATCCGCACGTTGCGGGTCACGCTGCAGCGCCTGCTGCAGCGCCTCGACACCGTCGCGCAACGTGGCGACCGAAGGCGCAGGCTGCACCTGTGCGGCGCGGGGATTGCCGACCAGCAGGTACAGGCAGGCGCCGGCCACGCCCAGTGTCAGCATTCCCAGCACGAAACTGCGGCGGCCTTGCCGGCGCAGCGGCCACAGCACCACGGCCGCCATCAGCGCTGCGGCCACTGCGGCAACCATCGGCAACCAGTGCATCACCAGTCCTCTCCCTCGGTTGGGTCCGCTGCAGCGGATGCATCCATCTGCCGGCTGCGGCGACGGACGATGCCCATCACCACCAGCGCGCCGCCACCCAGTACCAGCAGCGGGCCGCCCCACAGCAGCCAGGTGCCCGGTTGCAGTGGCGGTTGATAGAGCACGAACTCGCCATAGCGGGCGACCAGGAACTGCTTGATGGCCGCGTCGTCCAGGCCCTGCTGCATCAACTGCAGCACTTCGCGGCGCAGGTCCTGCGCGATCTGCGCGTTGGAATCGGCCAGTGACTGGTTCTGGCACTGCACGCAGCGCAACTGCGCAGCCAGGTCGTGGAAGCGCGTCTCCTCGGCTGCATCGCGGAACGCGAGCGGCCGCGCATCATGCACGGGTTGCTGGGCGAGGCCGGCTTGTGGCACCGCCAGGGTCATCGCCAGCAGCAGCGGCAGCAGCCAGCGCATGCGCTTACGGCGAGGCGTGCAGGGTGTTGCCAGCATCGCCCTGGGCCTTTTCAAGCTTTTCCAGCGCCGGAATCAACTTCTCATCGACCACCTGCTGGGTCATCGCGCCGCTGTACTTCCAGCGCACGATGCCACTGCCGTCGACCAGGAAGGTCTCCGGTGCTGCCGTCACACCCCAGTCGATGGCGGTGCGGCCTTCGATGTCGCTCAGCACGACCATGAACGGGTTGCCCAGCTGTTCCAGCCAGTGCAGCGCGTCGGTGGGTTCATCCTTCCAGTTGTAGCCGAGCACGCGTACGCGCTTGCTCTCGGCGAAGCGGGTCAGCACCGGATGTTCTTCACGGCAGGCCGCGCACCAGCTGCCCCAGACGTTGAGCAGGTACGGCGCGCCACGCAGCTCCTCGCTGCGCACGATCATCTGCGGGTCGTGCAGCACCGGCAGCGCGAACGCCGGCGCCGGCTTGTCGATCAATGCCGAGGGCAGCACGTCGCGCTGCGGATCGCCCGATTTCATCACCCCGTAGATCATCAGGCCAAGCAGGCCGAAGAAGAACAGGACGCCGATCACGATGGCTACCGGCGGCAGCGGACGGGAAGGGCGTGGGGCGGGTGACTCGGACATGGGGAACTCCTACGGACGACGAAAGCGGCGATCGGCAGCGGTGACGAATCCGCCCAGGGCCATCAACAGCGCGCCCAGCCAGATCCAGCGCACGAAGGGCTTGATGTGCACCCGTACCGCCCATGCATTGTTGCCCAGCGGCTCGCCCAATGCCACGTAGACATCACCGCTGAGGCGTGCATCGATGCCGGCCTCGGTCATCACCTGGCCGCCGCTGGCGTACTGGCGCTTCTCCGGATGCAGCAGGGCCAGTTCGCGACCGTCGCGCAGCACCCGCAGATGGCCGCGATCAGCGATGAAATTGGGGCCTTCGCGGTGGTCCACGCCTTCGAAGCGCACTTCGTGTCCGGCAACCACCACCTGCTGGCCTGGCGACAGCGCCACTTCGCGCTGCACGTTCAGCGCTTCCACCAGCAGCGCGCCGGCCAGGAACACCGCGACACCGGCATGGGCGACGATCATGCCAAGCATTTCGGCAGTGAAGCGGCCATTGCCACGCAGGCGCTGCCAGACGAACCGGGCGGTGCCCAGCCCAACCCAGGCCGCAGCCGCAACGCCGATGCCGGCTTTCCAGCCATTCTGCGGCGCCTGCCACCAGGCCCAGGCGCCAAGCAGCACAGCCAGCCCCGCCCATGGCAGCAGCAATGCCAGTGCGCGCGAAGGTTGGTCGCGCTGCCACTTCACCAGCGGACCGAACGGCAGCAGCATCACCATCGGTGCCATCAGCAGCAGGAACAGGCTGCCGAAGTACGGTGGGCCGACCGAGATCTTGCCCAGCGACAGCGCATCGGCCAGCAGTGGGTAGAGGGTGCCCAGCAGGACCGTCGCGCAGGCGCTGGCCAGCAGCAGGTTGTTGGCCAGCAGCAGGGTTTCGCGCGAGGTGGCGGTGAAGCCACGGCGCGGATCACCGGCATCCACGGCCAGCCGTGGCGCACGCAGCGCATACAGCAGCAGGCTGCCGCCCACCAGCACCGACAGGAAGATCAGGATGAACAGCCCACGCGAGGGATCGGCCGCGAACGAATGCACGCTGGTCAGCACGCCGGAGCGGACCAGGAAGGTGCCCAGCAGCGACAGCGCGAACGCCGCGATGGCCAGCAGCAGCGTCCAGCTGCCGAAGGTGCCGCGCTTTTCGGTGACTGCCTGCGAGTGGATCAGCGCCGCGCCGACCAGCCACGGCATGAAACTGGCGTTCTCGACCGGATCCCAGAACCACCAGCCGCCCCAGCCCAGCTCGTAATACGCCCACCAGCTGCCCAAAGCGATGCCCAGCGTGAGGAAGCCCCAGGCGACATTGGTCCAGGGCCGCGTCCAGCGTTGCCAGCGTGCATCCACACGGCCTTCCAGCAGTGCCGCCACGGCGAAGGCGAACGGCACCGCGAAGCCGACGTAGCCCAGGTACAGCATGGGCGGATGGATGATCAGCCCCGGATCCTGCAGCAGCGGATTGAGGTCACGGCCTTCCAGCGGTACCGGGTTCAAGCGCAGGAACGGATTGGAGGTGAAGATCAGGAAGGCGAGGAAGCCGACGCTGACCACGCCCATCACCGCCAGCACGCGCGCCTGCACCGGCGCCGGCAGGTGGCGCGAAAACAGCGCCACTGCACCGGTCCACAGCGCCAGCACCAGCGCCCACATCAGCAGCGAGCCTTCGTGCGCCCCCCACACCGCCGAATAGCGGTAGATCAACGGCAGCAGTGAATTGGAATTCTCGGCCACGTAGCGCACCGAGAAATCCTGTTGCACGAAGGCCGCCGTCAGTACGGCGAAGGCACCGGCCAGCAGCAGCAGCTGGGCAAAGGCCGCCGGGCGGGCAACGGCCATCCATGCGTCGTTGCCGCGCTGCGCGCCCACCAGTGGCAGCACCGCCTGCAGCAGCGAGGCCAGCAACGCGCACAGCAGGAGGATCTGACCGAATTCGGGAAGCACTCAGCGCACCTCGGGCGCCGTGACCGGCACATCGTGCTTGCGATGCGCATCGCCCATCTTGTCGGCCACTTCCTTGGGCACGTAGTTCTCATCGTGCTTGGCCAGCACCTCGTCGGCGACGAAGGTACCGTCCTGCAGGCGACCGCTGGCGACCACGGCGGTCCCCTCGCGGAACATGTCCGGCAGGATGCGGTCGGTACTGACCGGCAGCGTCGCATCGCCGTCGGTGACCACGAAGTGGGCCTGCAGCGAGCCGCTGGGTCGATCGAAGGACCCCTTCACCACCATGCCGCCCAGGCGGAAGCGGGACTGCGCATCCACGTCCCCGCGCAGCACTTCCGAAGGCGTGTACAGGTAGGCGATGTTGCGCTGCAGGGCGAAGGCCACCAGCGTGGTGGCCAGCCCGGAGGCCAGCAACAGCAGGAGCACCCAGATCATGCGGCGTCGCTGCACCGGCGTCATCGGCTGAGCTCGGTGGCAAGCGGCGCCTGTGCCGACGCGTTGCCACGCGCCTGCAGCCGCTGCTGGCGACGTTGCGCCAGCTGTCGGGCGCTGCGCAGGCGCAGCCACGAGCCCAGTGCATCGCAGGCCAGCACCAGCAGGAACACCGCGAAGGCGGCGATGAGGTAGGGCAGGTGGGTCATCGCCGTGCCTCCCCATCCGCGGTGCCGAAGCGCTCGCCGATCCAGGCCTTGCCGGCCTCGCGCGCGATGTTGTCGGCACGCGCCTTGGCCAGCAGCGAGCCGACGAACCACAGTTTGGTGGCCACCACCATCCACCACAGCGGGGCGATCAGTTCCGGCCGCACGGCGTTCTCGCCGAACACGTTGATCGACTGGCGCTGGTGCAGCGCGCCCCACCAGTCCACCGAGTAGCGGATGATCGGCAGCAGGCCCACGCCGACGATGGCCAGCAGGCCGGCCGCGCGTGCGGCGCTGCGGCGGTCTTCGATGGCGTGGTACAGGCCGATCACGCCCAGGTACAGGAACAGCAGGATCAGCTCGCTGGTCATGCGCGGGTCCCAGTCCCACCAGGTGCCCCAGGTGCCCTTGCCCCAGATGCTGCCGGTCAGCAGGGTGATCAGGGTGAAGCCGGCGCCCATCGGCGCACAGGCCATCGCCAGGATCTCGCAGATCTTGATGCGCCAGATCAGCGCGATGGCGGCGTAGGCGGCCATCAGCGCGAACACGAACAGGCTCATCCAGGCGCTGGGTACATGGATGTAGATGATGCGGAAGGCGTCGTGCTGGTTCTGTTCCGGCGGTGCCACGAACAGCCCCTGCCACAGGCCGATCAGCAGCACCGGAACCGCCGCGGCGTAGAACACGCGGGACCAGCGTGCGGCGAAACGATCGAAGGTCGGGGGCGAACCGAGTTGATGGAACCAGCGGACGATCGGATTCATGCGTGGCGGCTATCCAGCAGGGGTGGATTGGCTCTCAGCTCGGTCAACTCAGAGAAATACGGATCGCAGCAGCGGTGGCCAGCGGTGCCAGCACCAGGGCGATCACCAGACCGGCGCCCAGCATCAGCAGTGCACCGACCGGGTCCTGCCCGCGGCTGGCTGCCGCCAGGCTGCCGGCACCGAAGACAAGCACCGGTACGTACAACGGCAACGACAGCAACGCCACGAGAATACCAGAGCGCCGGATGCCGACGGTCAGTGCAGCGACCACGCCACCGATCAGGCTCAACAACGGTGTTCCCAGCAGCAACGATGCCAGCAACATCGGCAGCTGGTCATGCGGCAGATGCAGCATTTCCGCCAGCAACGGGCTCAGCAGGATCAGTGGCAGGGCGGTGGTCGCCCAATGCAGCAGCACCCGCACCAGCACCAGCCACGCCAGTGGCACCGGCGCCAGCAGCCATTGTTCGAGCGAACCGTCTTCGGCGTCGGAGCGGAACAGCGAATCCAGCGCCAGCTGCCCGGCCAGCAGTACCGCCAACCACAGCACCGCACCGGCGGTGGCGGCCAGCGGCTGCGGGTCCCGGCCCTGGGCCAGGGCGAACAGCACCACCACCAGCAGGGCGAACAGAACCGGCTGCAGGGCATCGCCGCGACGCCGCCAGAGCAGGCGCAGGTCGCGCGCAATCAGCGCGCGGGCGGTCTGCCACAGGCCTGGTTCGGTGCCTGGCGCGATCATGCTTCACCCCCCAGATCGAGCTGGCGGGTGCGTACCGGCGGGGCGGCATAGGCGCCATGCGTGGTGACCAGGGCGGCGCCGCCACTGCGCAGGTGTGCGGAAATCATCCGGTTGACCAGGTTGATGCCTTCCAGGTCGAGGTTGGCATAGGGTTCGTCGAGCAGCCACAGCGGTGCCGGCGACAGCCAGATGCGGGCCAGCGCCAGCCGCCGCTTCTGTCCAGCCGACAGATGCCGCACCAGGGTGTCCTCGTAGCCGGCCAGGCCGACGATGGCCAGCGCATTGCCCGGCATCTGCCGTGCGCGTCGGCCGTGCAGGCCGCAGAGGAAATGCAGGTTCTCCAGCGTGTCCAGGTCCGGCTTCAGCGCTGGCAGGTGGCTGAGGTAGGCGACATAGCGCGCACGCTCGGCGTTGCTGGCCGGCCTGCCGTCGATCAGCACCTGGCCCGCGCCCGGGCGCGCCAAGCCCGACAGCACGCGCAGCAGGGTGGTCTTGCCGGCACCGTTGCCGCCCTGCACCAGCAGCGCCTCGCCGGCATCCACGTGGAAGTCCAGCGGGCCGAACACCGGCTCGTCATTGCGGGAGAAGCTCAGGCCGCTGGCGGCCAGCAATGCAGGGGTGTTCAAGGCGCAGGGGTCTTCATGCAGGAGTGCGGCCGCAATTGTAGCGGTGAAACCATGCCGGGTAGTGCCGGCCGCTGGCCGGCAGCCGCCTCTGCAGCCTGTGTGGTGGGTCGAGGTTGCCGGCCAGCGGCCGGCACTACCGAAGCGCGGATTGCGTAAACTTCGGGTCTGTCTCCTCCATCCCCCAGGCCGATGCAACCGAACACCAAGCTGCCCAAGGTCGGTACCACGATCTTCACCGTGATGTCCCAGCTCGCCGCCGAACACGGCGCGGTCAACCTCGGCCAGGGGTTCCCGGATTTCTCCGCACCGCAGCGCCTGATCGACGAGACCAGCAAGGCGATGGCCGCCGGCCTGAACCAGTACCCGCCGATGACCGGCGTGGCACCGCTGCGCCAGGCCATCGCCCAGAAGTCGCTGGACCTGTACGGCGCGATGATCGATCCGGACACCGAGATCACCGTCACCAGCGGCGCCACCGAGGCGATCTTCAACGCCATCCACGCCGTGGTGCGTGCCGGCGAGGAAGTGATCGTGCTCGACCCGGCCTACGACTGCTATGAGCCGGCGATCGAACTGGCCGGCGCCACCGCCGTGCACGTGCCGCTGGACCCGCAGACCTTCGCGGTGGACTGGGACCGCGTGCGCGCGGCGATCACCCCGCGCACCCGCCTGCTGATGGTCAACACCCCGCACAACCCGTCCGGCGCGATGCTGGACGAGGCCGACATGCAGGCGCTGGCCGATGTACTGCGCGGCACGCAGATCTACCTGATTTCCGATGAGGTGTACGAGCACATCATCTACGACGGCCGTCGCCACGAATCGGCGCTGCGCTACCCGGAACTGCGCGAGCGCACCTTCGTCATCTCCAGCTTCGGCAAGACCTATCACTGCACCGGCTGGAAGATCGGCTATGCGGTGGCGCCACCCGCGATGACCGCCGAGTTCCGCAAGGTGCACCAGTACAACACCTTCACCAGCTTCGGCCCGGCGCAGTACGGTTTCGCTGCGATGATCCGCGACGAGCCGCAGCACCATCTGGAACTGGGCGCGTTCTATGAAGCCAAGCGCGACCGCTTCCGCGAGCAGCTGGCCGGTACCCGCCTGAAGGCGCTGCCGGTGCCGGGCGGCTACTTCCAGCTGGTCGACTATTCAGCCATCAGTGACCTGCCGGACCATGAGTTCGTGAAGTGGCTGACCATCGAGAAGGGCGTCACCGCCATTCCGCTGTCGCCGTTCTACGAAACCGCGCCGGTCGGCCAGCGTCTGGTGCGCCTGTGCTTCGCCAAGAACGAAGCCACCCTGGACGCGGCGATCGAACGCCTGCGCCTGCTGTGAGCGGAGGAGACAGCATGCAGGACCTGCGCATTTCCCTCGTCCAGGGCGACACCCGCTGGCACGACCCGGCCGGCAACCGCGAGTACTACGGTGCGCTGCTGGCGCCGCTGGCCGGCACCACCGATCTGGTGATCCTGCCGGAAACCTTCACCAGTGGTTTCTCCAATGAGGCGATCGCCCAGGCCGAAGGCATGGAGGGCCCGACCGTGGCGTGGGTGCGCGCGCAGTCCAAGGCCTTGAATGCGGCGGTGATCGGCAGCGTGCAGCTGCGCGATGGCGAGGGCGTTTACAACCGCCTGCTGTTCGCCACCCCCGATGGTGGCCTGCAGTACTACGACAAGCGCCACCTGTTCCGTTACGGCGGCGAGCACGAGCGCTATGCCGCCGGCCGCGACCGGTTGTGCGTGGAATGGAAGGGCTGGCGGATCAATCCGCAGGTCTGCTACGACCTGCGTTTCCCGGTGTTCTGCCGCAACCGCTACAACGTCGAGCGTGCCGGCCAGCTGGACTTCGACCTGCAGATCTTCGTTGCCAACTGGCCTTCCGCGCGCGCCTACGCGTGGAAGACCCTGCTGCGCGCGCGCGCGATCGAGAACCTGTGTTTCGTCGCTGCGGTCAACCGCGTAGGCGTGGATGGCAACCAGCTGCATTACGCTGGCGACAGCGCGGTCATCGACTTCCTCGGCCAGCCGCAGGTGGAGATCCGCGAGCGCGAGCAGGTGGTGACCACCACCATCTCCGCCGAAGCACTGGCCTCGCATCGTGCACGCTTCCCGGCCATGCTCGATGCCGATGCCTTCCATCTGGATGTGCAGGCCTGATACGGCGGCTGAACGCTTCCCGCCCCACCGCGCGCGCCTGCATCCAACGTGCACGCGCGCGCTGCTAGATTCGCCCACATTCCGACCGATGTGGATGTTCTGCCGATGAATACCAAGGCGTTTGCCCTGCTGCTGGCGCTCGCCGCAGCGTCCCTGGCCCCGACCGCGCAGGCCGGTGGCAACCTCGACTGCCAGCTGCGCTACAGCCTGTCCGGCTGGTCGCTGATCTACAAGACCGCCTCGGGCAACGGCACCATCCACTGCACCAACGGTTCCAGCATGCCGGTGCGGATCCAGCTGAAGGGCGGCGGCCTGACCGTTGGCAAGTCGAAGATCACCGATGGCCGTGGCAGCTTCACCGGCGCCAGCAGCGTCGGCGAGCTGCTGGGCACCTACGCCTCGGTCGGCGCGCATGCCGGTGCGGTGAAGTCCAGCAACGCGCAGGTGATGACCAAGGGCGATATCTCGCTGGCCCTGTCCGGTACCGGCAAGGGCTGGGATCTGGGTGTGGACGGCGCGGCGTTCACCATCAGCCGGCGTTGAGTCGGGAGGGCTCCCCGGCTTCCCAGCTGATGCGGATGTAGTGCTGCTCGGCGTCGCTGGGCAGCCGTTCGACACTGAAGCGGTTCTCCAGCAGTTGCTCGACGACGCCGTCGACGAGGCGCTCGCTGGCCAGCGCCTTGTTGAAGCCGAACACGATGTAACGGCGGCCGTTTTCCGAGCCGACCTGGATCGATTTGTCCAGATCCCTGTAGTACTGCTCGATCGGTCGAGTGGCGGCGTCAGCGTTTGCGCGGGCCTGTTCTGCGGTGATGGTGATCATCGACATCTGCGTGGTTGCGGAGAACACGCACCATAGCCAGCGCTGCCGCGCGGTTTCCGGCAGTGGCGCACAGTGCAGGGCGTTTGCAGCAATTCCTAGGCCAGCGCGCTCCGCGGACGCAGCAACCACAGCGCCAGCACTGCACAGGCGATGATGGATGGCGCCAGCATCTGCAGTGCGCTGACAACGGCC
Organism: Stenotrophomonas sp. SI-NJAU-1; assembly: GCF_020883215.1. Taxonomy (NCBI): domain Bacteria; kingdom Pseudomonadati; phylum Pseudomonadota; class Gammaproteobacteria; order Lysobacterales; family Lysobacteraceae; genus Stenotrophomonas; species Stenotrophomonas sp. SI-NJAU-1. Next base: position 2,875,237 of record NZ_CP086598.1, on the reverse strand, counting down.
ATCGCCGCGCCGATCAGCAGGTAGTAGAGCAGGCCGAACAGGGCGCCGGCACTGCCCAGGCAGTGTGCATAGCCGCGTAGTGCCTGCCCGAGCACGTTGGGGATGGCCAGGCCGAATCCCGCCACGACCGGCAGCATCGCCATCACCATGACCGGTTGCCCGCGCAGCAGCGCGGCCAGGACACCACCAGCCAGTACCAGCGATGCCGCGATGCGGATGCGCGTCAACGCAGGGACGCCGGTACGCAACAGGCGGCCATTGGCCCAGGCGCCCAACGCCGAACCCAGCGCCAGCACCGCACCGCTGGCGCCGAACCAGCTGGCCGGCCAGTGCAGGCGTGCGAACACGAACGGCCCCAGCGCGTACCAGCTGTACATGGCCACGTTGAAGGCCATGACCAGCAGCGCGTGCGACCAGATCCAACGGTCGCCCAGCAGTTGCCGCAGCAGGGGCCGCAGCGGTACGGGCGCGATCTGCGCGGGCCGGCTTTCACGCAGCCCGGTCACGCAGCCGAGCATCAGCAATGCAGCGATCAGCAGCAGGCCGGCCTGCACGCCGGCATAGCCATCGGCAGCGACCAGCAGCGAGCCCAGTGCCAGCCCGATCGCCGGGCTCAGCGCCAGCGCCATGCCAATCCAGGAGAACGCCTGCGCCAGCGCGGGCCCTTCAAGGTGGTCGCGCAGCACGGTCTGGGTCACCACCGAGGCGGCGGCGGCGCCCAGGGCCGCCAGCATCTGCGCAGCCAGCACCTGGCCGAACGTGCCGGCCGCCAATCCGCCCAGTGCCGCCAGCACGAAAACGCACAGGCCACCCAGCAGGGCGGGGCGACGGCCAACGCGGTCGGCCAGCCTTCCCCACAGCAGCACGCCCAGCGCAAAGCCCAGCAGGTACAGGCTCATCGCCTGGCTGGCAGCGCTGGCTGGCAGGGTGAAGCGTTGCGCCAGATCGGCCAGCGCCGGGCTGTACAGGGTCTGCGCCAGCTGCGGAAACATCAGCAGCGCAATGGTGAGGGACAGCAGGCGAGGCGACATCGGCGTGCTCCGGAAACAGGGGCGCGCATTGTCGTGGCCATGCCGATGGCGCACTCTAGTGATTACGACAGTAGATGGATGAAATCGGACATGGCGTGGCTGCAGCCCGACGCTCGCTTCGATGCCGATGCCTGGAGCGCCCCGGTGATCGGTATCGCTGCCACGCTGGCCGAGCATGACTCCGGTTGGCACCAGCACGCACGTTCGCAACTGCTGTACACGCGCGCCGGTTGCACGCGGCTGACGTTCGGCGATCGCATCAGCCTGTTGCCGCCATCGCGCGCGGCGTGGATTCCGGGTGGTCTGCTGCACCGCGCGCAGATGCGACAGGCGGTGGACTATCGGTCGCTGTACTTCGATGCCACGCTGTCGGCGCAGTTGCCGCAGCAGCCAGCAATCATTGGTGTCGGTCCCCTGCTGCAGGCGCTGCTGGAGCCGATCGCGCAGGCGCCGTTCGCACATGACTGGCAAGCGCCGCGAGCGGGGCATCAACTGGCGCTGTGCGTGCTTGAGATTGCCGCTGCGCCGGTGGAGCCGATGGAGCTGCCATTACCGCGCGACCCGCGCATCGCCCGCTGCCTGCCGGTGGCCGAGCAGCTGCCGCCCGAACTGGGCGAGCTGGCCCAGCGCAGCGGACTGAGCGTGCGTACGATCGGGCGCCTGATGCAACGCGATACCGGCATGGGCTACCAGGCGTGGCGTCAGCAATGGCGGTTGATGCGGGCCATGGAACTGCTGCTGCTCGGCCATCGTGTCGCGCACGTGGCGCTGGAGCTTGGATTCTCGGCAGAGAGTCCGTTCATCGCCTTCTTCCGCAGCATGGTCGCGACCACGCCTGCGGCGTTCCAGCGCGCCGAAAGCGCTCGAGCGGCAGGGTGAGAGTGGAGTGGTCGCGGCCGAACGCGGGGAAGCGGGCGCACGGGCCCGGCTTCCGTCGCCGTGTCTACTGCTGGGCCATCAGCCAGGCCAATGTGCCGCGATGTGGTTCGGGCACGGTGCTGGACGCGGCATCAAGCAGCATCAGCGATGCCCAGCAGACGTCGGCAGCTGGTGCGGTGTCCATCCGCGGCAGTACCGCCATGGCCCGCGCGCGCGTGCTTTCGTCAGCCATCGAGGCGAGCAGGGCCTCGGTCGCCTCGGCAATCTGCTGTTCAGTGGCAGGGGTTGCGGGTCGCTGTTCGAGCTCGGCGAGGCTGGCCTGGTAGCTCATCTCGAACCAGAAATCGATGTCCTGCGACGGTCGCTTTTCCAGTTCGTTGAACAAGGTCCTGCCTACCTGCGCAATGTCCGAGGCCGTGGTGGCGCGGGCGATCAGTGCGCATTTCTCTACCGGCATTCCGCGCAGCATTGCGGCCAGCAGCTGCGCACGCCGCTCCAGCATGGGGCGGGGCAGGCGGCCGATGCCATCCAGTGCAAGCTGTGCACCGGCGACAGCAGCCTTGTCCTTGCTGCCGGCCTGCTTGATGCGGGTGAGATAGCGCTCATCGACAATCAGCCGACGCAGCATGCGGTCGGCCGGATCGTGCAGGGCCGAAGATTTCGGCCAGGGATTCTGCGTGGCGGCGATTTCCTGCTTGAGCCGGTCGGCAGCGCGTTCGCAGCCGCCGACCAGCAACAGAGCCACCAGCACGGCGCCGATGCGGGCGCCGAGGGACAACATCCGTGTCATCGCTGTGTCCTTCATTGAAGGTGGAGATCAGCCGCCGCGCGGGCCGCTGCGACGCGGGCCACCCGGGCCACGGTTGCCGCCGGGGCCACCCGGGCCGCGGTTGCCACCCGGGCCGCCGGGACCACGGTTGCCGCCGGGGCCACCCGGACCGCGATTGCCGCCCGGACCACCCGGACCACGGTTGCCGCCCGGACGTGCATTGGCATTGCCGCCCGGACGACCGTTGCCGGCCAGACGCGAGCTGCCATACGGACTGAACCCGGGATTGGCATGGTCGGACGGGAAGCTCGGGGCATTGCCCGGATGGCCGTACGGGTGCTTGTTGCCCTGGCCCTGCGAGCGGTTGCCCGCGCCGGCCGGACGACCCTGGCCGCCCGCGCCACCACGTCCTTCACCCCCAAACCCGCCGCGACCCTGGCCGCCACCGGCGCCTGCGCCCGGCCCCTTCGGCTTGCCGTACGGACGGCCCTGGCCGCCTGCGCCCGGACCACGGGCCCCCGGGCCACGAGCGCCCGGACCGGCATTGCGGTGGCCGCTCGGGCCGGTGCTCACGCCATCGGGCACGTACCAGGTACGGAATGCGGCCGGGTTGCCTTCCGGCAGCGAGCGGTCGTTCTTCGGTGCGCGCTGCTTGAACGGACGCTGCGACTGCTTGGCAGCAGCTTCACCGCTGACGGTCAGGCCGCCCTTGAAACCACCACCACCCTTGCCACCGCGACCACGGCCGCGATCTTCGCGCACGTTGTCGAAGCGGCGCAGTTCGCGGCCTTCATCGGCGGTGTTGTGACCGTTGACATAGGCATTGCCGCGGCCACCTTCGCGCACGCGCACGGTGGTCTTGGCGGCACGACGCTGGCCGATCACCGGCTGCAGGGTCAGGGCCGAGGGCGCGCCTTCTTCCAGCTTCAGCTCCGCGCGCAGCGCTTCGACCTGGCTGCCCGGCAGTTCGACGGACTGGCCGCGGGCCAGTTCGCGCGGCAGGCTGACCTTGCCGTAGCGGGTGCGCTTGAGGCGGCTGACCTGGCAGCCCTGCGATTCCCACAGGCGGCGCACTTCGCGGTTGCGGCCTTCCTTCACCACGACGCGGAACCAGTCGTGCGAATCGGTGCCGCCGATGCGTTCGATCTCATCGAACTTGGCCGGGCCATCTTCCAGCGCGACGCCACGGGTGAGGCGGTCGACGATGGCATCAGCCACCTTGTCCTCGCCTTCCGGGGCGCGCACGCGCACCACGTACTCGCGCTCGACCTCGAAGGACGGGTGCATCATGGCATTGGCCAGCTCACCGTCGGTGGTCGCCAGCAGCAGGCCGGTGGTGTTGATGTCCAGGCGGCCGACGGCGATCCAGCGGGCACCCTTCAGCGCGGGCAGGGATTCGAACACGGTCGGGCGACCTTCGGGGTCTTCGCGGGTGGTCACTTCGCCTTCCGGCTTGTTGTAGACCAGCACGCGCGACGGCTCTGCCAGCGCGGTGGCGACGAAGCCGCGGCCGTCGAGCTCGATCCTGTCGCCGCTCTTGACCGACATGCCGGTCTGGGCGACTTCACCGTTGACCTTGACCAGGCCTTCGGCAATGCGCTGTTCCAGCGCACGACGCGAGCCGAGGCCGGCCTGGGCCAGGACCTTGTGCAGGCGTTCTTCCAGCTTGAACTGTTCGGACGTGGCTTCGCGCTTGAGCGAAAGCTTGTTCAACGAGGGCTTGCGGGGGGTGTCACTCATCAGTTTTGCTCCGGCCGACGGTTTCGAGGTCGGCCTCTGGTTCGGAATCGGCTTGGTCAACAGCCACGGTCGTCTTCGCGACGGCGTTGTCTTCGCGTTCGTTCACTGTCACCGCGCGCTCGCCCGGCGCGGAATCGGGGTGCCCATCATCGGAGGGCGAAGGTGCTTGCTCATCGTCGGCCGCCGCAGGAAGTGCGTCGGCAGAATCGGGGGTGTCGCCGGCGGTCGTGCCAGCGTCGTCATTTGCAGCGGCGTCCGGGTCGTCGCTCACGTCCGGGCCGTCGGCACTGGCGGCGAGGGGGGCGTCACGATCCAGCGCCAGCTGCGGTTCCAGGTCGCCCAGGTCCTTCAGCTCGGACAGCGGCGGCAGTTCGTCCAGGCGTTTCAGCCCGAAGTAGTCCAGGAAGCCCTTGGTGGTGCCGAACAGGGCGGGCTTGCCAGGCACGTCGCGGTGGCCGACCACGCGGATCCACTCGCGCTCTTCCAGTGCCTGGATGATGTTACTGCTGACCGCCACGCCGCGCACCTGCTCGATCTCGCCACGGGTGATCGGCTGCCGGTAGGCGATCAGGGCCAGTGTTTCCAGGGTGGCGCGGGTATAGCGGGTCTTGCGTTCGGTCCACAGCCGGCTGATCCAGCCATGTACTTCGGCGGTCACCTGGTAGCGGAAGCCCGAAGCCACCTCCACCAGTTCCACGCCACGGTCCTGGCAGCCCTCGCGCAGCCGTTCCAAGGCACGTTCGATGCTGCCCGGTGGTGCCGGCTCATCTTCCGGGAACAGGTCCTTCAGCTGGGACAGGGTGAGCGGCTGGCTGGAGGCCAGCAGCGCACCTTCGACAATGCGGTTGATCAGCGTTTGATCCATCGGCAGTCAGCGCTCACTCGTTTTCATTGGCGGCGTCGTTGTCGTCGAACTCGCTGCTGAACTGCAGCGGGGCATTGGTATTGCCGGCGGCCAGGGACTTCACGTAGATCGGCGCCAGCGGTTCTTCCTGCACGAGGTCCAGCAGCTGCTCCTTGGCCAGTTCCAGCACGGCCAGGAACGTGACCAGCACACCCAGCTTGCCTTCTTCGGCGGTGAACAGGTTTTCAAAACGATAGAACCTGCCGTCTTCAAGCCGCCCCAGCACTTCACCCATGCGCTGCCGGACACTCAGCGCCTCGCGCTTGATGGCGTGGCCGGTGAACAGCTCGGCGCGCTTGAGCACGTCGTGCAGCGCCATCAGCATTTCCTTCAGGTCCACCGGCGGCGGCAGCTTCACTGCGGCGCGCTCGGGCATGAAGGCATGTGCCACGGTGGTGTCACGGTCCTGCCGGGGCAGGGCGTCGATATCCTCGGCGGCCTGCTTGAAACGTTCGTACTCCTGCAGCCGTCGCACCAGCTCCGCACGCGGATCGGCTTCCTCTCCCTCCACGCTGGGGGGGCGGGGCAGCAGCATGCGCGACTTCACTTCCGCCAGGATCGCCGCCATCACCAGGTACTCGGCGGCAAGCTCGAAACGCAGCTCGCGCATCACGGTGATGTATTCCACGTACTGCCGGGTGATCTCGGCCACGGGAATGTCCAGTACGTCCAGGTTCTGCCGGCGGATCAGGTACAGCAGCAGGTCCAGCGGTCCTTCAAAGGCGTCCAGGATGACTTCCAGCGCATCCGGCGGGATGTACAGGTCCTGCGGAATCTGCAGGACCGGTTGCCCATGCACCACGGCCAGCGGCATTTCCTGCTGCTGGGGGGCGGGCGGCCGGGTTGGCGTGTTCGCGTCGAGCGCGAGTTCGGAAGTCATCTAATGGAGATCAGGATTGCAACGGACCAGTCGCGGTAGCTGACACACCGGGCAACTGCCACGGACCGCCAGGACACCAGGCGCGCCTGTCTCGGCGCGGTTCCACACATCAAACAACAGGGCGCTCCGCAGGACACGGCAGCGACAGGACTACGGGGAGGTCGTCTACGTGGCCCGGTCGGGTTGACCGGTTCGAAGCAGCGGGTCGGTCGTCGGGGGCTGCGTTGGCCGCAAAAACCGACGGGCTGCTGCATCCAGCCACGTGCAATGGCCTCTAGGGTAAGCCTTTGCCGCGCCAGTGTCCAGCCGAGGCCGGGCAGGCGGCGGGATTGGCTAGAATCGGCCCACCAGCAACGCAAGCGAGGACATGCCGGTGTGGTACGTGATTGAAGGATATGACGGCCAGGATGTGCTGGCCCAGCGGCTGCAGGCGCGGCCCGAGCACCTGGCGCGGCTGGCAGCGTTGCGCGATGAAGGCCGCCTGCTTGTGGCCGGGCCGTGTCCGGCGATCGACAGCGAAGACCCGGGCCCGGCAGGGTTCAGTGGCTCGGTGGTGATCGCCGGCTTCGACTCGCTGCAGCAGGCCCAGGCTTGGGCCGATGCCGACCCCTACGTCGCCGCGGGCGTCTACGTGCGGGTGCAGGTCCGTCCATTCCGCAAGGTGCTGCCGTGAACGCGGAACGGATCGAGCAGATTCGTGATGCGCTGCAGCAGGCGCTGTCCCCCAGCGTGCTTGAGATCGAAGACGACAGCCATCGCCATGCAGGCCATGCCGGAGCGCGCGATGGTCGCGGCCATTTCAACGTGCACGTGGTCAGCCAGCGCTTCGCGGGAATGGCCCCGCTGGCGCGTCATCGCGCGGTCTACGCCGCCTTGGGCACGTTGATGGAAACCGACATCCACGCGTTGTCCATCCGCGCGCATACCCCGTCAGAACAGGGCTGAGGCCTTGTCCCGCGCTGTCCTGGCAGGTCCGTTGATGGGCCTGCCAGGGACAGGTTTCCGTGTCCGTTTGCGGACATTCGTCTAACGGACTGTTTACAAGCGCAGATGGAAACGCTTACATTCCGCGCCAATGCTGGTAGGTCCAAGCCGTGGAGGGCGGCTTCGTGAACAAGGCAGCCATAACAATCAAAGACGTCGCCCGTGAAGCCAAGGTCTCTGTGGCCACCGTTTCGCGCGCGCTCAACGGGCATGAAAATGTCGCCGAACCGGTCCGCCAGCTTGTGCTGGAGGTGGCCGCACGGCTGCGTTACACCCCGCATGCCGCCGCCCGCAGCCTGAGCAGCCGCCGCACCAATACGGTGGGCGTGGTGCTTCCGGACCTGTACGGCGAATTCTTCTCCGAGTTGATGCGTGGCATCGACAACGTCGCCCGCAGCCGGCGCCAGCACCTGCTGGTGTCGAGCTATCACGGCGACCAGGAGCAGCAGGGTGCAGCCCTGCGTGCCATGCGCGGCCGGGTCGACGGTCTGCTGGTGCTCTCGCCCTATGCCGAGAGCCCGGGGTTCCTGACCGACAACCTGCCGCAGGCATTGCCGACGGTACTCATCAACACCTACCTGCCTGGGCAGGACCATCCGGTGTTGAGCATCGATGACCATGCAGGGGCGATGGCGATGACCCGCCACCTGCTCGATGCTGGCCATCGCCGCATTGCATTCATTTCTGGCCCGGACCTCAACTTCGACGCGCGCGAGCGCCTGCGCGGCTTCCGTGACGCGCTGGCGGCATTTGGCAGCGGCGCCGAAGGCATCGAGCTGCCCGGTGATTTCGACGAAGCTTCCGGCCATCGCGCCGGTCAGGAGTTGCTGGCAGCCGGCACGCTGCCCGATGCCGTATTCGCCGCCAACGACATGATGGCCCTGGGTTGCCTGTATGCCTTCGCGCAGGCAGGTGTCCATGTCCCGACCGATGTCGCCCTGGCCGGCTTCGATGACATTCCGCTTGCGCGTTTCGTTCACCCGTCGCTGACCACCATGCAGGTCAGCATTGCCGAACTGGGCGATCGGGCGATGTCGCGTTTGTTGCAGTTGATGGACGGCACCTCCACGGAAGGGGCAGGGGACAAGCAGACCCTGGTCCCGCGCCTGATTGTTCGCGATTCCACCACTCCGCCATCCGGCCATTGAAGCCAGAGGCGTTCCTTCTTTTTTGATTGATCGCAGGTGCCGCGCAAGCGGTCACCGCCACCCGGAGATTGAGTTGATGATGCATTCCACTATCCGCACGCCGGCCCGCCGGCTGCTGAGCACCGCACTGGTCAGCTGCCTGATGCTGGCCGCCGCCCCGAACGTCATGGCGCAGTCGGCCAACGCCAGTCTGCGCGGCCAGGTGTCCGGCGCCCAGGCCGGTGCCGAAGTCACCGCCACCAACGTCGCCACCGGTACCGTCCGTCGCGGCACCGTGCGCGCCGACGGCAGCTACTCGCTGATGGGCCTGGACCCGGGCACCTACAACGTGGTCGCCAACGGCCAGACGCAGAAGGTCACCGTCACCGTCGCCTCGACCGCGACGCTGAACTTCAGCGAGGCGGCTGCCGGTGGTACCGGCTCGACCGCCGCCACCAACCTGGACACCGTCAACGTCGTCGCACCGACGCTGCTGCAGGAAGTGCGTACCTCCGAAGTGGGCAAGACCGTCAGCCTGCAGCAGATCCAGACCACCCCGCAGGTGTCGCGCAACTTCCTGGAGTTCGCCGACGCGGTGCCGGGCCTGATCTTCACCCGTGATGCCAAGGGCAACACCTCGCTGCGCGGCGGTGCCACCAACTCCGACGGCACCAACGTCTACATCGACGGCGTGGGCCAGAAGAGCTACGTCAAGGGCGGCGGCGTGGCCGGCCAGTCCGGTAGCGCCGGCAACCCGTTCCCGCAGCTGGCCATCGGCGAATACAAGGTCATCAGCGGCAACTACAAGGCCGAGTACGGCCAGGTGTCGAGCGCCGCAGTGACCGCTGCCACCAAGTCCGGTACCAATGAATTCAAGGGTGAGGCGTTCTACCGCTACACCGATGAGGACATGCGCGCCAAGACCCCGGCAGAACGCCAGGGCGGCAAGGACAAGATGGTCTCGGCCGAGAAGGAATACGGCTTCGCTCTGGGCGGCCCGATCATCCAGGACAAGGCACACTTCTTCGTGACCTATGAAGCCAAGCGCTTCGACCTGCCGGTCACCATCGCGCCGGACGGCGCGGTCACCGGTGCTGCCGGCCTGCTGCCGCCCGCAGGCGCCGCCGGCCTGGGCCCGGCCAGCCAGCCGTTCCAGCAGGATCTGATCTTCGGCAAGATCGACTTCGAGCCGACCGACAACGATCGCATCGAGCTGACCTTCCAGGACCGCGACGAAACCCAGTCGCAGTTCAGTGGCCAGACCTCGCCGGAAGCCGGCCGTGAAGTGGTCAACACCGACCGTCGTTACGCCCTGCGCTGGAACCACAGCGGCGAGCGTTACTACAACGAAATGATGGTCACCCATGAAGATTCGTTCAACAACCCGACCCCGCTGACCCTGGCCAACGGCATCACCTACACCGCACCGGACGGCACCGAAGACCGTACCGTGGTGAAGATCGGTGGCGCATCGGCACTGGATTCGCAGGTGAAGGGCCAGAAGGGCTGGTCGATCGAAGACAACCTGACCCTGGACGGCATCCAGTGGGCCGGCGACCACACCATCAAGATGGGCGTGAAGTACAAGGCGATCGACCTGTACGCCTCCGATGCGGCGCAGATCAATCCGACCTTCACCTACAGCCTGGGCGATCCGGACTTCCCCGATTCCATTCCGTACAAGGCGCAGTTCGTCAAGCCGGTGACCGGCGTGGACGGCGTGTCCGGTGAAGTGCGTTCGAAGTCCAAGCAGTATGGCGTGTTCATCCAGGACGACTGGCAGGTCAACGACCATCTGCAGCTGAACATCGGCCTGCGCTGGGACTACGAAAAGACCCCGACCTACCTGGACTTCGTTACCCCGCAGGCCGTGGTCGACGCGATCTATTCGCAGGATCCGCGCGCCGCCGCCGGCCAGACCTACGCCGATTCGCTGGCGCTGGGCGGCCTGGACATCAGCGACTACATCAGCAACGGCCACAACCGCAAGGCATTCAAGGATGCCTGGCAGCCGCGCCTGGGCTTCTCGTATGACATCAATGCCGACGAGCAGCACGTGATCCACGGTGGTGCCGGCCGTTCGTACGACCGCGACCTGTTCGACAACCTGCAGCTGGAAACCACCAAGCTGGCCCTGCCGCAGCCGACCATCTACTTCCGCAACCCGGCCACCGGCACCTGCATCAACGGCCAGGCCGCCTGCTATGACTGGAACCCGAACCTGCTCAACGGCATCGGCAACCTGCAGAGCCTGGTCGGTGCGACCAGCAATGCAGGCCTGGAAGTGGACCTGCTGAACAACAAGCTGAAGGCGCCGTACTCGGATCAGTTCAGCCTGGGCATGAGCAACCAGATCGGTGACTGGCTGACCGACGCCACCATCGCCCGTACCCTGAGCTACGACGGCTTCGCCTTCACCCTGGGCAACCGTTACCCGACCGGCCAGTTCTTCGATGACCCGCGCCTGTGCGGTGGCACCGAGCCGGGCCTGAGCCAGGCCTGGAGCTGCAACGTGCCGGGCTTCGGCAGCCTGATCATCGGCCAGCAGGGCATCAAGACCCGTGCGACCCAGATCCTGCTGTCGGCGCAGAAGCCGTTCACCAAGGAAAGCGGCTGGGGCACCTCGATCGCCTACACCTGGACGACCGCGCGCCACAACCGCGACATCAACGAGAAGTACGCCTTCGACCGCGGCCTGATCGAGGATTACCCGACCATCCGTTCCAACGGCGCGCCGCGCCACCGCCTGGTGGTGACCGGTTCGTACGCGGGCTTCTGGGGCATCACCTTCGGTGGCAAGATCACCCTGGCTACCCCGACCGCCGTCAATGACTGGTACCCGGTGCCGCAGGCCAGTGGCTACAACCTGCCGACCCCGCAGGCGGCTGTGCCCAACGCCAACGGCAAGTTCCTGGTCGGTGGCAAGATCTTCGGCTACCGTTCGGTCGATCTGCAGGCGACGAAGACGTTCAAGCTGGCGGGCGATACCGAGCTGTACGCTCGCCTGGACATCATCAACGTGTTCAACTTCGACAACTTCTCCACCTACAACTACGTCAAGAGCAACGGCAAGCTGGAGGCCAGTTACAACGAGACCGGCGACATCATCGGTACTCCGCGTCAGGTCAAGGCCGAAGTGGGCTTCCGCTTCTGATCGCGGGAAGTTGATGCAGTACGGAGCCATCGGTTCGCCGAAGGCTCCGGTTTCAACGGCAATGGCCGGCCTTCGGGCCGGTCCATTGCCCACGCCATTGCCGGGCAGGGGGCAATGGCGTGGGCAATGACCGCGGTGTCATCAACCACGTTTCCGTGGTTTTTTAAGACCGCACTTTGTAAACGATTTCAGGTCATTGGACGTTATGCTCTTTCATCGATCAGCCCACCGGAGGAACCGCGCCATGCAGGCACGCCACCTGATGACCGCCGCTGCGATGACCCTGGCCATCGCGGCCTGCAAACCGGCCCAGCAGGAGCCTGCCAAACCGCGCCCGCCAGTGATCCTGATCGAGGCCGACGCACCGCCGCGGCCGATGAAGCCGGAACTGCCGCCGCTGTTTGATGACATCGAGCGCCGCACCTTCCAGTTCTTCTGGGATACCACCAACGAGATCAACGGCCTGACCCCGGACCGCTATCCGTCGCGGCCGTTTGCCAGCATCGCCTCGGTCGGCTTCGCCCTGACCGCCTACCCGATCGGCATCGAGAACGGCTGGATCAGCCGCAACCAGGCCATCGACCGCACCCTGACCACCCTGAAGTTCTTCCGCGATGTGCCGATGGGCCCGCAGCGCACCGGCAAGGCCGGCTACAAGGGCTTCTATTACCACTTCCTGGACATGCAGGAAGGGCGCCGCTACGACAGCTGGGTGGAGCTGTCCTCGGTGGATACCGCGCTGCTGATGATGGGCGTGCTGTTCGCGCAGTCGTACTACGACGGCGACGATCCGCGCGAGAAGGAAATCCGGCAGATCGCCGACACCCTCTACAAGCGGGTCGACTGGCCGTGGCTGCAGCAGCGTGCGCCGCTGATCTCGATGGGCTGGTTCCCCGAGAACGGCTTCATCGACCATGACTGGATGGGCTACAACGAGGCGATGATGGTCTACATCCTTGCCCTGGGCTCGCCCAGCCACCCGGTCAGCCCGGATGCGTGGACGGTGTGGACGCGCACCTACGACAACGACTGGGGCGTCTACCAGGGCCAGGAATACCTGTCCTTCGGTCCACTGTTCGGCCACCAGTACAGCCATGTCTGGATCGACTTCCGCGATATCCAGGATGCGTACATGCGCGAGCGTGGCAGCACCTACTTCCTCAACAGCCGTTCGGCGGCGCTGGCCCAGCGCGAGTACGCCATCGCCAATCCGATGAACTGGAAGGAATATGGCGAGAACGTCTGGGGCCTGACCGCCAGCGATGGTCCGCAGAACACCACCCAGGACTACCGGGGCGAGCAGCGCCAGTTCCGCCATTACTCTTCGCGCGGTGCGGGCCTGCGCGAGAATTTCGATGACGGCACGATCGCGCCGACCGCGGCGATCTCCTCGGTCGTGTTCGCGCCCGAGGAAGTGATTCCGGCCACGCTGGAGATGCACAAGCGCTACGGCGACTACATCTATTCCAGCTATGGCTTCCTGGATTCGTTCAATCCCAGCTTCAACTACGACATCCCGATCAAGACCGGGCGGGTGGTGCCTGATCGCGGCTGGGTCGCCAGCGATTACATCGCCATCGACCAGGGCCCGATCCTGACCATGATCGCCAACTACCGCAACGACTTCGTCTGGGATGTGATGAAGAAGAATCCGTACATCCGCAAGGGACTGGAACGGGCGGGCTTCAGTGGTGGCTGGCTGGCGCCGGAAGGCGAGTTCCAGCCGCTGCTGCTGCAGAAGGATGAAAAGGCCGCAGCGGCACGTGCGGTCGGTATCGCCGAATCGCGTGCGGCCGCCGCGCAGGAACAGAAAAACAATGCCAACCGCAACACCGGCCAGGGGAAGTAACAAGGTGCACGACTGGAAACACCGTCTGCGACGCTGGGCATTGCCTGCACTGGCCACGCTGGTCATGGCAGGCTGCGCGCGCCCTGAGCAGGGCACCACTACCGTGCGCTTCTGGGCGATGGGCCGCGAGGCCGAGGTGGTCAGCGAGCTGATCCACGAATTCGAAGCGGAGAACCCCGGCATCAAGGTCGATGTGCAGAACATCCCCTGGACCGCCGCGCATGAAAAGCTGCTGACCGCCTTTGCCGCCGACGGCCTGCCCGACGTGTGCCAGCTGGGCAACACCTGGGTGCCAGAATTCGCCGAACTCAACGCGCTCACGCCGCTGCAGCCGTTCGTGCAGCGCTCGACCGTGGTCGATCCGAAGGACTACTTCCAGGGCATCTGGGATACCAACGTGATCCACAACGAGCTGGTCGGGGTGCCGTGGTACGTCGATACCCGCCTCATCTATTACCGCAAGGACCTGCTGGCCAAGGCCGGCTTCGACCATCCGCCGCGCACCTGGGCCGAATGGGACGAGCAGATGGCCGCGATCAAGCGCATGCAGGGCCCGAACCGCTATGCGGTGCTGATACCGATCAACGAGTTCGAGCAGCAGCTGTCGCTGGCCCTGCAGCAGCCCGATCCGCTGCTGCGCGACGACGACACTCGTGGCAACTTCTCCAGCCCCGGCTTCCGCCGCACGCTGGGGTTCTACGCCAACATGTTCGAGCAGGGCTGGGCGCCGAAGATGTCCGAGACCCAGATCTCCAACGTCTGGGATGAATTCTTCCGCGGCTTCAACGTGTTCTACATTTCCGGCCCCTGGAACATCCGCGAGTTCAAGAAGCTGCAGCCGAAGGAACTGGAAGGGCAGTGGGGCACGGCCGCGCTGCCGGGTCCAGACGGTCCGGGCGCCGGCATCGCCGGTGGCACCAGCTTGGTGATCTTCCGCAAGTCGCAGCAGAAGGAAGCGTCCTGGAAGCTGATCGAATTCCTGTCGCGGCCGGCAATCCAGGCGCGCTTCCACGCGATCATCGGCGACCTGCCGCCGCGTCGCAGCACCTGGAATGCACCGTCGCTGGCCAACGATCCGCTTGCCGCGGCCTTCCGTGACCAGCTGGAGCGGGTCAAGCCGACCCCGAAGGTGCTCGAATGGGAGCGCATCGTGCAGGAAATGCGCATCGTCACCGAACAGGTGGTGCGCGGTGGCCTGCCGCAGGACAAGGCCGTGGCCGAACTGGACCAGCGCGTGGACAAGGTGCTGGCCAAGCGTCGCTGGATGCATGAACAACAACGCCTGCAGCGCAGCGCACCCCCCTCGGGTTCGACCAGTGCAGTCGCGGCCGGGAGCCCGCAATGAAACGTACTTCGCTTGCCGGCTGGATCTTCGCCGGCCCCTCGCTGATCGTGCTTGGTGTGTTCTTCGGCCTGCCGGTGGCTTCGGCGCTGGCGCTGAGCGTGACCGACTTCGACCTGTATGCGCTGGCCGACAGCAGCAACCTGCGCTTCGTGGGTCTGGGCAACTACATCGACCTGCTGCAGACCCCGATGTTCTGGAAGTCGCTGTGGAACACCACCTATTTCGTGGTGATCGGCGTGCCGTTGTCGATCGGCGTATCGCTGGGCGCGGCCATTCTGCTCAATGCCCCGGCCGCGCGCTTCAAGGCGCTGTTCCGCACCGCGCTGTTCGCCCCGGTGGTGACCACGCTGGTGGCGGTGGCGGTGATCTGGCGCTACCTGTTCCACACCAGCTATGGCCTGGTGAACTACGGCCTGGGCCATCTGGGCATCAGCCCGATCGACTGGCTGGGCGATCCCAACTGGGCGATGCCGACCATCATGCTGTTCGCGGTGTGGAAGAACTTCGGCTACAACATGGTGATCTTCCTGGCCGGCCTGCAGGCGATCCCGCATGACCTGTACGAGGCCGCGCGCATCGACGGCGCCTCGCGCTGGAAGCAGTTCCTGCACATCACCCTGCCGATGCTCGGCCCGGTGCTGCTGGTGGTCGGAGTGATCACCGTATCCGGTTACTTCCAGCTGTTCGCCGAACCCTATGTGATGACCCGCGGCGACCCACTGCAGAGCACCGTCAGCGTGCTGTATTTCATGTTCGAGGAAGGCTTCAAGTGGTGGAACCTGGGACGCGCCTCGGCTGTGGCGTTCCTGCTGTTCCTGATCATCCTGGCGGTGACCACCGTGATGCTGCGCTTTGGCCGCAAGAGGCAGTTGGTATGAGTCGTGAAATCGGCCAGTCACGCTGGCACCCGTGGATGATCAATGGCGCGCTGCTGGTGCTGGCCCTGGTCAGCCTGGCACCGTTGCTGTGGATGCTGTCGGTGTCGTTCATGCCGCAGGGCGAGGCCACCCATTTCCCGCCGCCGCTGCTGCCGTCCAGCATCACCACGCACAATTACACCGAGCTGTTCGCGCGCACCGGCATGGGCGGCAACTTCGCCAACAGCCTGCTGGTGTCGCTGGCGATCACCCTCGGTTCGCTGCTGCTCAACACGATGGCCGGCTACGCTTTCGCCAAGCTGCAGTTCGCCGGCCGTGAGCGCCTGTTCCAGGTGCTGATGGCGGCGCTGGTGATCCCGGCACAGGTGGCGATGCTGCCGCTGTTCCTGCTGATGAAGCAGCTGGGCCTGGTCAACAGTTTCGGCGGCGTGATCGTGCCGGCGCTGGCCAGCGTGTTCGGCATCTTCCTGGTGCGCCAGTACGCCCGCTCCATTCCCGATGAGCTGCTGGAAGCGGCGCGCATCGACGGGGCAGGGGAGATGCGCATCTTCTTCCAGATCGTGCTGCCGATGCTGAAGCCGGTGCTGGTGACGCTGGCGATCTTCACTTTCATGGGCGCCTGGAACGATTTCATGTGGCCCTTGATCGTGCTGACCGACCAGGAGCACTACACTTTGCCGGTGGCGCTGGCCACCCTCTCGCGCGAACACATCATGGACGTGGAAATGATGATGGCCGGCGCAGTGGTCACCGTGGTTCCGGTGCTGGCGCTGTTCCTGGTGCTGCAGCGGTACTACATCCAAGGATTGTTGCTGGGGAGTGTGAAGGGATGATGCGTGCGATCGCCGTTGGACTGGGCCTGTTGTGGTCTTCCCTGGCGATCGCCGCACCACCGGCGCTGCCCGCGCCGAAGGTGCTGGATGATTTCGACGACATCAGCGCCTGGAAGCTGGTGTTGTCCGACCAGGTCAGCGGCTCGCTGCGGCCGGTCAGTGGTGCCGGCGGTGGCCGTGCGCTGTGCCTGGATTACGACTTCCACGAGGTCTCCGGCTATGTCGGCATCCGCCGCCCGCTGAACATCGAGTACCCGGCCAACTACCGCTTCGGCTTCCAGCTGCGCGGTGATTCGCCTGCCAACGACCTGCAGTTCAAGCTGATCGACGCCAGCGGCGACAACGTGTGGTGGGTCAACCGCCCCGGCTATGCCTTCCCCAAGGTGTGGACGCCGGTGGAGTACCGTCGCCGGCAGATCGACAAGGCGTGGGGGCCATCGCCAGAGAAGGACATGGCGCGCAGCGCGTCGATGGAATTCACGATCTACAGCAAGGTCGGCGGCCGCGGTACCGTGTGCTTCGACAAGCTGACCCTGCAGGGCCTGCCCGCGCAGGATGATTCGGCGCTGCGGCCCTCGGTGATCGCCGATACCGCAACCGCGCTGCAGGACCGGATGATCGACGGCAAGTCCGATACCTTCTGGATCAGCGGTGGGGTCAAGCAGCAGACCATCAGCCTGGACCTGCACAAGAACCGCGAGATCGGCGGTGCGGTAATCGACTGGCTGCCCGACCTGGAAGCCAATCGCTACACCGTGCGGACCTCCGAGGATGGCCGTGACTGGCGTACGGTGCGCGAAGTGACCGCCGGTGGCGGTGGCCGCGACTGGCTGGCACTGCCCGACACCGATGCGCGCTACGTACGTTTCGACCTGCAGGGCGGGCCGAACTGGCGCTACGGCATCCGTGACATCACCCTGAAGCCGCTGGCGTTCGCCGCGACTCCCAATGCCTTCCTGTCCTCGGTGGCGGCCGACCTGCCGCGTGGCGCATTGCCGCGCGCTTACGTTGGCGAGCAGCCGTACTGGACGCTGCTTGGCCTGGACGGTGGCCAGGAACAGGCGCTGATCAGTGAGGACGGTGCGCTGGAGCCGGCCAAGGGCAGCTTCAGCGTCGAGCCGTTCATCCGCCTCGACGGCAAGCTGCTTGACTGGTCGAACGTTGCCATCAGCCAGTCGCTGCAGGATCGGTACCTGCCGATCGCCACGGTCGATTGGGTGCACGAGAAGGCCGGCCTGTCGGTGACCAGCTTCGTGCAGGGCACGCCCGAACGTGCCCAGCTGATCGGACGCTACCGGCTGAGCAATCCGGACAAGGTCGCCCACGAATACACCCTGGCGCTGGCGATCCGCCCGTGGCAGGTCAATCCCCCCACCCAGTTCCTCAACACGGTGGGCGGCTTCAGCCGCATCGACAGCCTGGACGTGGGCGAGCAGCTGGTGCGCATCAATGGCGAACCGCGGCTGTATCCCCTGCAGGTACCGGATGCTCGCTTTGCCAGCAGCTTCGACGGCAAGCTGGATGCGATGCACCTGGCCAGCGGCAAGCTGCCCGGCACTACCGCGGTGAAGGACACCACCGGCATGGCGTCCGGTGCACTGCTGTACACGATCAAGCTCGAACCCGGGCAGAGCCGCGAGGTGGCGATCGTGCTGCCGCAGACCGGCAGCTGGGCGCCGCAGGCACTGGACGTGGCCAAGGCGCAGCAGCAGGTCGCGGCGATGTGGCGCGACAAGCTGGGCGTGGTGACCCTGCAGGTGCCCGCCGCCGGCCAACCGCTGGTGGAAACCCTGCGCACCGCGGTGGCGCACATGCTGATCTCGCGGGTCGGCCCGCGCCTGCAGCCCGGTACGCGCTCCTATGCACGCAGCTGGATCCGCGATGGCGCGATGATCTCCGAAGGCCTGCTGCGGATGGGGCGCAGCGATGCTGTGCGTGACTACGTGACCTGGTATGCGCCCTATCAGTTTGAAAACGGCAAGGTGCCGTGCTGCGTCGATGCGCGTGGCAGCGACCCGGTGCCGGAGAACGACAGCCACGGCGAGCTGATCTACAACATCGCCGAGTACGGCCGCTATACCGGCGACACGGCCTTCCTCGAGAAGATGTGGCCGCATGTGCTGGGCGCCTACAGCTACATGGAACAACTGCGCGGCAGCGAGCGTACCGAGGAGAACCGTGCGCGCAATCCTGCCTTCTACGGGATGATGCCGGCCTCGATCAGCCACGAGGGCTATTCGGCCAAGCCGATGCATTCGTACTGGGACAACTTCTGGGCGCTGCGTGGTTACAAGGACGCCGCGCAACTGGCGGCGCAGCTGGGCAAGGTCGAGGCGATGCAGATCAGCGAATCGCGCGATCAGTTCCGTGATGACCTGCAGGCCTCGCTGCTGTCGGCCATGCAGCAGCACCGCATTGATTACCTGCCGGGCTCGGCCGAGCTGGGTGACTTCGACGCCACCTCCACCACGATCGCGTTGGCGCCGGGCGGCGAGCAGGGGCGGTTGCCGCAACAGGCGCTGGACGCGACCTTCCAGCGTTACTGGAACGAATTCGTCGCACGCCGCGATGGCAAGCGCGAATGGAAGGACTACACGCCGTACGAATGGCGCAACGTCGCCGCGTTCGTGCGCCTGGGATGGCGTGATCGTGCGTGGCAGGCCACCGAGTTCTTCTTCAAGGATCGCGCGCCGCAGGCCTGGAACCAGTGGGCCGAGGTCGTCTCGCGCACGCCGCGCAAGCCGTTCTTCGTGGGAGACCTGCCGCATGCCTGGGTGGCCTCGGACTTCGTCCGCTCGGCGCTGGACATGTTCGGCTACAACCGCGATGCGGATGAGGCGCTGGTGCTGGCCGCCGGCATCCCGGTGGCGTGGCTGCAGGGCGAGGGCATTGCCGTGCAGGGCCTGCGCACTCCGCAGGGGCAGCTCAACTATCGCCTGCAGCGCAGCGACAAGCAGCTGGTGCTGGAAGTGCAGCCCGGGCTGGTGCCGCCGGCCGGTGGCGTGGTGCTGCCATGGCCGTATGCAGGCGAGCCGGGCCAGGCCACGGTCAACGGCGAGGCGGCGGAATGGGTCAACAACGAGCTGCATGTGCACCAGTTGCCGGCACGCGTCGAGATCGATGTGCCCAGCGCGGTGCGCCGCGCCGAACGCAAGGAAAAGTAAGCATGCGAGGTCCGCTCGGAATCGGTCGCGGTTTCTGCGCGCTGGGGCTGGCGATCGCGCTGGCCCTGCCCGGGCTGGCGCCAGCCGCTGAGTCGGCCAGCGCGGCTGACGCGGCCACGGCGGTCGGCGAACCCGGCATGAGCATGGTCACGTTCAACCTGCACCACGACCGCGAGGACTGGCCCAGCCGCCGTCGCACGATCGTGGCCGAGCTCAAGCGCCTGCAGCCCGATGCCATCGCGCTGCAGGAGGTGATCCAGAAGCGCAACGTGCGCAACCAGGCGCAGTGGCTGGCCAGCCAGCTCGGCTACCGGTACGTATTCGTGTCCACCGATCCGGTGGGTGCACCCAAGCGTTATGGCAATGCGCTGCTGACCCGGCGCCCGATCCTGGCGCATGGCGAGCACCTGCTGCTGCCGCTGGATGACTACCGCACCGTGGCCCATCTGCGCATCAACGTGGAGGGCAGGCCGGTCAATGTCTATGCCACCCATCTCAACGAGCGCAGTGACGACGCCGGCCAGAGCATCCGCCGCAGCCAGGTCGAAGACCTGCTGCGTTTCATCGCCGGCAGTTCTGCGGGGGCACCGGTGGTGATTGCCGGCGACTTCAACGCCCTGGTCGATGCCGGCGATCTGAGCGAACTGCGCAGCCACTACGGTGACAGCTACGGCAGCGTGCACGTCAACACCGACCTGGCGGCTGTGAGCACGCTCAACCGCCACTACTACCAGGCGCCGTCGCGGATCGACCACATCTTCTTCCAGCAGGACGAGATGGTCGCGCGCGAAGCGAAGATCCTGTTCGACCAGCCTGATGACGGCGGCCGCTGGGCCTCCGATCACTACGGGGTGTGGACCCGGCTGCAGTTCGCGCCGAAGCCCTGATAACGGCATCGCGTGGCGACGCGGCAGGCGTTCGCTACGGCATCTGATACGTCACAAACAGAAACGGCGGGGATCATCGATCCCCGCCGTTTCGTTGTTGCCGATCAAGGATCGATCAGGCGACCGGTGGCGTGCGCTTGCCGGCGTCTTCGTCTTCTTCCGACGCCTGCGCGTCGGCGGCCTGGGCGGCAGCGTCGGCATGGCCATCGGCGATCGGGTCGACCGGCGCCGGCACGACTGCATCGGCGACCGGCGCAGCGGCGTCCACCGGTGCGGCCTCGACAGCCACCGGGGCGGCCGGCTGCTCGACGACCGGGGCGACTTCAACCTCGGCCTTCGGCTCGGCTGCCGGAGCAGCTTCAACCTCGGCCTTCGGCTCGGCTGCCGGAGCAGCTTCAACCACCGGCGCAACATCGGCCACCACCGGCTTCGGCTCGGCCACCGGCGCAGCTTCGACTACCGGGGTCGGCTCAGAGACCGGGGCGGTTGCGACTACTGCGGCCGGTTCAGCGACCGGAGCTGCTTCGATCGCCGCAGCGGTCTCCACCAGCGGCGACTTCGCCTCGATCACCGGAGCCGCTTCAGGCGCCGGCTGCACCGGCGTCGCTGCGTCGATGGCATCCAGCATGCTGGTCTGCACCGGCGACGGGGCCGGTTCGGCCTTGGCGACTGCTTCCACCGCAGCCGGAGCCTGCACTGCGGCGGCCACCGGAGCGGCTGCTTCGACCACGGGGCTGCTCACGGCAGCAACCGGGGCAACCGCGGCAGCCACTGCAACCGGCGCACGTGCCGGCTTGCCGGCATCTGCAGCGACCGGCTCGACGTCGTCATCGAAATCGAATTCCGGCTGCGAACGCGACGGCTGCACGGCAGCTGCCGGTGCGCCGACCGGAGCCGGGGCCGTCGGCTCGACGGAATCGCTGTCGTTGTCCTCGCCCTCGGCATCATCGCCGTCGTCCAGGTCATCGCCCAGCACGTCGCCGCCAGCGGCGTTCTCGGCGCCACCGCGACGACGACGACGACCGCCACGACGGCCACGGCGGCGGCGGGTTGCGCCTTCACCGGTCTGGTCGCCTGCGGCATCGGTAGCAGCATCTTCGGCAGCCCCGGTCGCAACCACGACCTCGGCATCGGTCTTCGCGACGGTGTCCACGGTGGCGACAGTGCCGGCCACGTTTTCAGTGGCAACGGCCGGTGCCTGTGCCTTTTCTTCCTGCACCGCGACGGTGGCGGCAACTGCGGTCGTGGTGGACACGGCTGCTGCTGCGGTCACGGCATCGGCCGGTGCTTCGGCAGCGGCGCGCTGCGGCTTCTCGGCCGGCTTGTCACCGTCCTGCGGGCGCGGCTGCCTCGGCTGCTTCAGCTTCGGCTGCTGCTGGCCCTGTTCGTTGCGCGGCTTGTTCTGCTGCGGCTGCTGCCCATCCTTCGGCTTGCCCTGCTGCTGCGGCTGCTGCTGGCCATTGCCATTGCCATTGGCCTGGTTGCCGCCGTTGCGGCCATCCTTGCGCTGTTCACCGCGGTCCTTGCGGTTGCCGCCGTCCTTCTGCTGCTGCGCGTTGCCATTGCCATTGCCGCCATTGCCGCGGCTGTCTTCGCGACGGTCCTTGCGGTCCTTGTTGCGATCCTTGTTGCGGTCACGGCGGCCGCCATCCTGCTGCGGCTGGCGTGCGGCCGGTGCCGGTGCGGGGGCCGGTGCCGGCTCGCCGCCAAAGATGCGCTTGAGCCAGCCGACGACGCCGCCACTGGCGGCGGCTGCCGGGGCCGCTGCGGCCACCGGTGCCGGTGCCGGGGCGGCGACCGGTTCCACTTCCTCGCGCACCGGGGCGGGCGAGTTGTGCTTGACCTGGGTCACCATCGGCGGCGGGATGTTCAGCTGGCCCTTGGTCAGCGCGTGCACCGGCAGCTTGCGCGGGGTACCGCGCTGGTAGCTCGGCTTGCCGCTTTCCTCGCCCAGCTCGTTGTCGCGCAGGCGGGTGACGGTGTAATGCGGGGTGTGCAGCTGTTCGTCGGCAACGATCACGATCGGCGCCTCGTGGCGCTTCTCGATTTCGCCCAGCGCGCCGCGCTTTTCATTCAGCAGGTAATTGGCGATCTCCACCGGGGCCTGTACCAGCACCTGCCCGGTGTTCTCCTTCATCGCATGCTCTTCGGCGACGCGGATGATCGACAGCGACAGCGACTCGACGCTGCGCATGCGGCCATGGCCGTCGCAGCGCGGGCAGACGATCTGGCTGGATTCGCCCAGGCTCGGGCGCAGGCGCTGGCGGCTCATTTCCAGCAGTCCGAAGCGCGAGATGCGACCGACCTGCACGCGTGCACGGTCGTACTTCAGTGCGTTGGCCAGGCGGTTCTCGACCTCGCGCTGGTGCTTGTTGGAGGCCATGTCGATGAAGTCGATCACCACCAGGCCACCGAGGTCACGCAGGCGCAGCTGGCGGGCCACTTCCTCGGCTGCTTCCAGGTTGGTCTGGAACGCGGTGTCCTCGATGTCGCTGCCCTTGGTGGCGCGCGAGGAGTTGACGTCGACGGCAGTCAGCGCTTCGGTCTGGTCGACCACGATCGAGCCGCCCGACGGCAGGCGCACGTTGCGCTCGTAGGCGCCTTCGATCTGCGATTCGATCTGGAAGCGGTTGAACAGCGGGATGTCGTCCTTGTAATGCTTGAGCTTGCGCAGGGTCTGCGGCATCACCTGCTGCATGAACTCCTTGGCGTGCTCGTACATCTCCTCGGTGTCCACCAGGATCTCGCCGATGTCGGCGCGCAGGTAGTCACGCAGGGCGCGCACGATTAGGCGCGATTCCTGGTAGATCAGGAACGGGGCCGGCTTGCTCAGCGCCGCTTCGGCGATGGCGCGCCAGACGTTCAGCAGGTAGTCCAGATCCCACTGCAGCTCTTCCGCATCGCGGCCGACGCCGGCGGTACGGATGATGACGCCCATTTCGTCGGGGATGTTCAGCTTGTCCAGGGCATCCTTCAGGGCGGCCCGGTCTTCACCCTCGATGCGACGGGAGACACCGCCGGCACTGGGTGAGTTCGGCATCAGCACCATGTAGCGGCCGGCCAGGGAGATGAACGTGGTCAGGGCTGCGCCCTTGTTGCCACGCTCTTCCTTGTCGACCTGGACGACCACTTCCTGGCCTTCCTTCAGCAGCTCGCGGATACCGGCCTTGTTGTGGTCGACACCGGCCTGGAAGTAGTCGCGGGAGATTTCCTTCAGCGGCAGGAAGCCATGGCGGCCACCACCGTATTCGACGAAGGCCGCTTCCAGCGAAGGCTCGATGCGGAAGATCCGGCCCTTGTAGATGTTGGACTTCTTCTGTTCCTTGGACGGCTGCTCG
Organism: Stenotrophomonas sp. SI-NJAU-1; assembly: GCF_020883215.1. Lineage (NCBI taxonomy): Bacteria > Pseudomonadati > Pseudomonadota > Gammaproteobacteria > Lysobacterales > Lysobacteraceae > Stenotrophomonas > Stenotrophomonas sp. SI-NJAU-1. The sequence continues at coordinate 2,851,475 of NZ_CP086598.1, read as the reverse complement.
ATGTCGATGTCATACAACGACTGGCCATCCACGATGGCAACACGCAGCTCTTCAGCCTGCGTGGCGTTGATCAGCATTCGCTTCATTGTTGCGTTCCTCGCAAGCGGCTACCGCGCGGAACGCCATGGGGTTTCGCCTCTGGACACGGCTCGCCGCCCATTCGCGCAAGCGCGGGGAGGGCGGCTTGGGTTTCCAGCGCTACGACACCACGGCAGGCCGCGGGAGCGCTTCAATTTTCTGGTTTTGGGTGTTGCAGGGCCGGCGGCAGCTGTCAGCCAGGCTGGAGCGCCGCACGGGACATGTTCAGCGCGACTGCGTGTCAGGCAATCGGCGATGGCCGGGAACGCCGGTGAGCCGCTAACATGGCCGCCCCGCGGGCGGTGGTCGCGCACTGTGCCGGATTCGTCGGAAGCTGGGCTTCTGGCCCTGAGTAACTTCCAACGAAATCAATCCCTTATCTCGCCCCCCGAGTGTAACAGAATAAACAGGCTGATGACTGCACAAGACCCCACCAAGCCGGCCGGCGACAAGCCTTCCGTGCGCATGATCACCGTTCCGGCCGACCGCGCCGGCCAGCGCCTGGACAATTTCCTGCTCGGCCAGCTCAAGGGTGCCCCACGCAGCCTGGTCTACAAGCTGGTCCGCAGCGGCCAGGTGCGCATCAATGGCGGCCGCGCCAAGGCCGAGCGCAAGCTGGAGGCCGGCGACGAAGTGCGGATTCCGCCGGTCCGTCTCAGTGAAGAGGGAGACAAGGCCGGTCCGCCCGAGGCGTTCATGCGCCGGCTGGAGCAGGCCATCGTCTTCGAAGATGCCCGCCTGCTGGCGCTGAACAAGCCGACCGGTGTCGCCAGCCACGGTGGCAGCGGCATCAGCTTCGGCGCCATCGAGACCCTGCGTGCGCTGCGCCCCGGGCAGACCCTGGAGTTGGTCCACCGGCTGGACCGTGACACCTCCGGCCTGCTGATCGTGGCCAAGAAGCGCTCGGCGCTGAGTGAACTGCAGGCGCTGCTGCGTGAAGACCACGGTGCGGGCATCCGCAAGCGCTACCTGACCCTGTTGGCCGGGCGCATGCCGGATGGGGTGATGACGGTCGACGCGCCGCTGCACGTGGGCCTGCGCCAGGGCGGCGAGCGTCATGTGCAGGTCAATGCGATCGGCAAGGAATCGATCAGCCATTTCCGGGTGCTGGAGCGCAAGGGTGGTCATTCCTATTGCGAGGTGCGCATCGAAACCGGCCGCACCCACCAGATCCGCGTGCACGCCCAGCATCTGGGGCATCCGGTGGCCGGTGACGACAAATACGGCGATCCTGCGGTCAACAAGCGGCTTCGTGAGCAGATCGGGCTGAAGCGCTTGTTCCTGCATGCGGCGTCGCTGGAGTTCGCGCTGGACGAGGGCAAGAGCCCGTATGTGCTGAACGCGCCGCTGGCCGATGAGCTGGTCGAGGCGCTGGATCGACTTCGCTAAGGGCGGTTCGGCGGCGCCGGGCGTTTGGCTGGAGCCGTCGTTTCCCTGCGATAAGGGGGCTTGTCACTTTCTTTGCTCGTGCAAAGAAAGTAACCAAAGAAACACGCCACCATCCGCGAGCCAGCGCTGCGCGCCGATGCCCTGTGCTCCTCGGTCCGCCGAGGGGCGGCGCGGAACTCGCTGCGCTCAAACACCCGCGCCTCTTCGCCCTCGCCGGACCTGCGGTGCTCGGCTCGCTACAAGGCGGACCCGACAGCCGCAGCGTAGACCCCAGGCTGCACGCAGCCTTTGTAGAGTCGAGCAACGCTCGACTCACGCGCGCAGCGCGGGCTTCGCTTTTAATCCTTCATCGCGCGGCTGGCACGCACGGAAGAATGAGGGGCACGGGCGGGGTCAGTTCGCGGGGGTGTCCGCGGCATGGATGCCGCGGCCAAGCCTCCAGGGACGGATTAACGGCGTCCCCCGCGAACTGACCCCGCCCGGGACCATTCAGAAAGGTTCGGGTGCCAGCCGCGAGGGGGCTCAGCCCGTTGGCCGGAAATCCCTCACCACTTGAACAGCACCAGGCTGATCGCCAGCGTACCCATGCCGGCCACCAGGCCATAGACGGTCTCGTGGCCCTTGGCGTAGCGCTTGGCCGCCGGCAGCAGCTCGTCCAGCGCCAGGAACACCATCACACCGGCAATCAGGCCGAACACCCAGCCGAACGTGGCGTGGGACAGCGAGCCGGACAGCAGTACATAGCCGATAGCCGCGCCGACAGGCTCAGCCAGGCCTGAAAGCAGGCTGGCGGCGAACGCATAGAACTTGTTCTGCGTGGCGAAGTACACCGGTACCGCAATGGCGATGCCCTCGGGAATATTGTGGATGGCGATGGCGAAGGCCAGCGGCATGCCCACCGACGGGCTCTCCAGCGTCGCGAAGAACGTCGCCAGCCCCTCCGGGAAGTTGTGCGCCGTAATCGCTACCGAGGTCAGCAGGGCGACCCGCTTCAGGTATTCGCGGCTGTTCTCGCGGAAGGCCGGGTCCTGCTTGTCCAGGCTGTCATGCGGGTTGGGAATGAAGTGGTCGATCAGCACGATCACCACCACGCCCAGCAGGAACGCGAGCGTGCCGTAGGTGAAGCCGGTGCGCTCACCACAGGCCAGCGCGAACGAGGCGATGGATTTGTTGAGGATCTCCGACAGCGAGACGTACACCATCGCGCCGCCGGCAAAGGCCAGGCCGAAGGCCAGCAGGCGCGGATTGGGGCGACGCGAGAACAGCACCAGCAGGCTGCCGATGGCGGTGGCAAGGCCCGCAGCGAGGGTGACCGCCAGGGCGATCCAGATGTTTTCGGGGGGAATCTGCAGCATGTACCGACGCGTTCCTTGTCATCAAGCAATCGCCCCGGCACGGGCCGGGGCGGCAAAGGCGAGGCGGGCGTCGGCTGGCCTCGTCATCGGCCCGCGATCAGCCGCCGCGGCGCAGGCTTTCTTCGATGGCGAAGCACTGGTCCGGCTTGGGCTGCGGCGGGTTGAAGCTGACCGGCACCTGGATCGTGGCCGGTACGGCCTCGCCATTGCGGGTGGCTGCCTTGAACTGCCAGCCCTGCACGGCGGTCTTGGCCAGATCGTCCAGCTGCGGGTTGCCCGCGCCGGTCAGCAGGGTGACCTCGCTGGGTTTGCCGTCGGTGCCGATCACCACCTTGAAGGTGCTGGTGCCGCCCACGCCGGTGCAGGCGAGCTCGAGCGGATACTGCGGCGGCGGGGTCTTCACTGCGGCCACCTCGGTGGGCGGGGCGGCCGGCGGTGCCGGCGGCTCGGAAGAACCACAGCCGGCCAGGCCGGTCGCGGCGAACAGGGACAGGCTCAGCAATCGCACATTCATTTCAGTTGCTCCGTCAGGGCCGAAGTCTTCGCTGCGCAGATGAAGTCGTTCTCGCTCAGGCCGCCCACGTCGTGGGTGGAGTAGCGGACGACGGCACGGTCGTAGTGGACGCCGAGGTCCGGGTGATGGTCCTCGCCGTGGGCGATCCAGGCCAGCGCGTTCACGAAGGCCATGGTGGCGTAGTAATCCTTGAAGCGGAACGTGCGCACCAGCGCCTGGCCGGCTTCGGCCAGCTCCCAGCCGGGAACCTGCGGCAGCAGTTCGGCCAGCCGGGCCTCGCCCAGCTTGTGGTCGCTGCCCTTGCGCGGCACGCAACGGGCCTGTGCCAGCGGAATCAGGTCGGCCATGGGTTCCTCCACCTCGTGTTGACTGAACAATGCGCCGGCCGGTGTATAAAACGAATGAGCGGCTGACGCTTACTTGGCTAGAATAGCCTGATGATCCAGATCTCCGACACTGCCCAGACCCATTTCCGCAAGCTGATCGAACGCGAGGGCGTGCCCGGCATGGGCGTGCGCTTGAGTGCGGTCGATCCTGGCACCCCGCGTGCCGATGCCCGGCTGGAGTTCGCCGAGCTGACCGATCTGCTCGGCGACGAGTGGGCGGTGGACTGTGATGGCTTCACCCTCTATGTCGACGCAAGCAGCGTTGGCTGGCTCGATGGCGCGGAGATCGACATCGTGCCCGGTACCGCTGGTACCCAGCAGCTGACGATCAAGGCGCCGCGGATCAAGGGCGAAGCGCCCGGCGATGCCGCCTCGCTGGTCGAGCGCGTGCATTGGGTGGTGGAAAACGAAGTCAATCCGCAGCTCGCTTCGCACGGTGGCAAGGTCGCCGTGCAGGAAGTCTCGGCCGACGGCGTGGTGCTGCTGCGCTTCGGCGGTGGCTGCCAGGGCTGCGGCATGGCCGACGTCACCCTCAAGCAGGGCATCGAGAAGACCTTGATGGGCCGTGTGCCGGGGGTGACCGCCGTGCGTGATGCTACCGATCACGACAGCGGCCACGCTCCGTATATTCCGCGCGGCAACGCCGCCTGATCGCCAACGCGTGCCTCTGCCCAGAGCCGAGCAACTCATCGACCTGCTGCTGGCGCGCCAGCAGCGACCGCCCATCCTCGAGAAGAGCACCGGCCTGCCGTACGGCTGGGCGATCTGGCTGCGGACGCTGACGCCGCTGCCGCGTCCGTTCCACGCGCGCGAGGTGATTGCAGTGCTGCTGCCGCGGCCGCTGCCCGGGCCTCCGGGGCGCTTGCCGGGGCTGGGGCCATGGGCGTCCCTGCGCCGCCTGTTCTGGCAGGACTGGGATCCGGCGCCGCGTGACCAGCGCTGGATGCGCTGGACCTCGGCGCTGCTCAGCGCGTTGCTGCATCTGTTGTTCTTCCTGCTGCTGCTGTGGGTGGCGGTGATCCGCACGTCTTCGCCGGACGAGCAGGGCAGCGAGGGTGAGCGCGTGCAGATTGAATTCGTCGGCCGTGCTGCACAGGAAGGCGGCGGCGACCAGCCCGGTACCGAGGCGGCTGCCGCCGCAGAGGCCGGTGCCGCAGCCGCAGGCCAGGATGCCGGAGCGGCGACAGCGCCCCGGCCGCAACCGTCTGCACCTGCGCCGTCTTCCACTGCCGCTGCCACGGCACCGACCGCCAGCGTGCCGCCGCCGCCCGAGGTGGAGCCGGCGCCGGTGGCCGCACCGCCGCCCTCACCGGTACAGGCCACCGAAGTTGCAGAGGCGACCGCCGAATTCGTGGTGCCGCCGGTCGCACTGCCGCGCACCGAGGTCAGCATCGTGCCTCGCGACACCATTCCGACGGTACGCGAGCGCAGCGTGCAGCCGGTACAGGCTGCGCCGATGGCAACGCCGGTACGCACGCCCGAGGTGGCAGTGCAGGCTCCCCGCGTGCGCGATGTACAGGTGCAGGAGCGCGAAATCAGCACGGTCGAAGCGCCGCTAGCGCCGCAGCCGATGCGCACCACCGACATCCAGGTACGCGTGCCGCAGCGCGACGTGCAGGTGCGCGAGCGCGAAGTGCGGGCGATGACCGATCCGCAGGTGCGCATGGCCACCGTCGCAGGGCGCGAGCCCACGGTGCGTGCGCCTGCCGGGCGCGAGGTGCAGGTGCGCGAACGGGAGGTTGCTGCCGCTCCGCAACCTGCCGCGTCGACTGCGGCAGGCAGCGCGACCACGCCGACGCCGGCACCCGCCGGCAGTTCGGCCCAGAACAGCGCCAGCGTGGCGCGCCCTGCGACGACCAGCACCGCCGCCGCACAGGCGGGCGCCCGTCCGGCACCAACCCCAGGCAACTGGGCAACGCCCGCACGCGGTGACGACTGGGGCGCTTCCAGCCGCAATCGCGACGGCGCCAACCAGGGCGCAGCGCAAACCAGTGCGGGCAAGGGCGATGGTCTGTTCAACGCTGACGGCAGCGTACGCGTGGCCGGCCAGGACGGGGCCGGCAAGGCCGAGCGTGGCGCACCCGGTGGGGCCAACGACGGCTGGAGCAAGGAGCGCATCGCCGAGTCCGGCAAATGGCTGAAGCGGCCGCCGTACGACTACACGCCTACCTCGTTCGACAAGTATTGGGTGCCGCAGGAATCGCTGCTCGCCGAATGGGTGCGCAAGGGCGTCAAGGCGATGGAGATTCCGTTGCCGGGTACCAGCACGAAGATTTCCTGCGTGATCTCGATCCTGCAGGCCGGTGGCGGTTGTGGCCTCACCGATCCGAACATGCAGGACCAGCCGGCAGTGGCGCGTCCGCCCCCGGATATCCCGTTCAAGAAAGAGCTGCAGGACGATAACGGCAGCCGGTAGCGGCCCCGGTTGTCTCCGCCGGAGCCATCGCAGGCTCTCGTCGTGGCCGTGGCGCGCCTGGGTAGATGCCAACCTTGGTTGGCACGGAAGCGCCGACCAAGGTCGGCCTCTACCAGGTCATTCGCTCTGTGACAGGAACACCCAGAACGGGACGTCGCGGCCTACCCAGTCACGGCTCGCTTCATCCAGGATGTCCAGCAGCGTGTCGAACTCCTTGCCTGCACCGGCACGCAGGGCATCGACGTCGGCCAGGAACAGCGCATAGCCATGGGCCGGCAGCCATTGCAGGTCGCGCAGGTTGTCAGACAGGGCGTCCCAGTTGCCGCCGAAGCCGGCAGGGAAATCAAGCTGGGCGGCCAGCCGCGCCAGCAGGGTGCGCTTGTCGCCCACGCCATCCAGGTCGATCCGGATCACCTTCAGGTCGGCATCGCGCATCGCTGCCGACAGCGCGCTGATATCGGAGCTGTCGATCGCGTAGACGCCGGCATTGTTGATGTCATGCAGGCCGAGGCCGAAATCATCGTGGCTCATGGGCGTTCTCCGGAGGCCGGTACGGTGAAGCTGCGGAACGATTCGTAGTGATCATCGGTGTAGTACCAGGCATCGGGCGGGTTGCCACCGGTGACGATGCGCCGCGCGCCGCGGTTGCCTGCACCGGGCGTGTCGACGGTGTACTCGCGGTAGTAGCCACGCGGGCGCTGTGGCAACTGTTGTTCGCGGTTGCCGAAGGTGCTGCCATCCTGCCGATGCGGGAACGGACCGCCGCGCTGGATCAGCGCGATGGTCTGGCGGGCCTCGGCCGGAAGGAAGGCGGGCAGGCCGCTGTCGCTGTCGCTGTTGCTGCGCAGCGTCGGTGCGTTGGCCGCCGGAGTGCCCTGCAGGTCGGGGGCGAACTGCGGCGGCGGCGGCCGCTGCAGGAAATGATTGGCGACCAGGCCGAACAGCAGCAGGACGATGGCAGTGATCAACAGCCGGGGGTTGCGCATGGGCAGGAGCAGGCGAGGGTGGTGCGCCCACTGTAGCGCCTGCGCGCTGCACCCTGCATGAGGGCGCGCGCCGCGTCACCGCTGCGTAACAATTGCCGGCATGCTCACCTGCAGGACGCAATTTCCTTTACATCCCCCTTGGTAATCTGGCGGTCTGTCCCCATCATTCACCGCGCAACGCCCGACACCGTCGGGTGCCCTCGCAATCAGGAGATGCATCATGGCCTATACCCTGCCCAAGCTGTCCTACGCCTACGACGCGCTGGAACCGCATATCGATGCGGCGACGATGGAAATCCATCACACCAAGCATCACCAGACCTACATCAACAACGTCAACGCGGCGCTGGAAGGCACCGAGTACGCTGACCTGCCGGTCGAAGAACTGGTGAAGAAGCTGAAGTCGCTGCCGGAGAACCTGCAGGGTCCGGTGCGCAACAACGGTGGCGGCCATGCCAACCACTCGCTGTTCTGGACCGTGATGGCTCCGAATGCTGGCGGCAACCCCGTGGGCGACGTGGCCAAGGCCATCGACAAGGACCTGGGCGGCTTCGACAAGTTCAAGGACGCCTTCACCAAGGCTGCGCTGACCCGTTTCGGCAGCGGCTGGGCATGGCTGAGCGTGACCCCGGACAAGAAGGTCGTGGTCGAGAGCACCGGCAACCAGGACAGCCCGCTGATGGAAGGCAACACCCCCATCCTCGGCCTGGACGTGTGGGAACACGCGTACTACCTGAAGTACCAGAACCGTCGTCCGGAATACATCGGCGCGTTCTTCAACGTCATCGACTGGAACGAAGTCGAGCGCCGTTACCAGGAAGCGATCGCCTGAGAACGGTAGCGCCGGGCCATGCCCGGCGGCTTCAACAGAAGGCCGGGGGAGACCCCGGCCTTTCTGTTTGCGCATCGGTAGTGCCGGCCGCTGGCCGGCAACCTCATGGTTCTCATTCGGTGGTGGCAGCCACGTCCTGCAGCCGCAGCGTCGCCATCACGCCCAGGCGCAGGCCGGGCAGGTCGCCATCGGCGGGCAGCATGATCGCCTGCTGGCGGATGCCGCCGAAATGCTTGACCTGGAACAGCACGTCCAGCCCATGGCCACTGGCGCCGCCGCCGCTGGCCGCCGGTGCGCCGGGATTGCGCCGGGCCGGCTGGAAGCCGGGCGTGCTGCGCACCAGCTCGACGGTGCTTGCGGAAAAATCCCCGGCGATCAGGCTCGGCATGCCCTCGGCCGTGGCGCCGATCCAGGTCATCAGGTCGCTGGTCTGATGCTGCCGGGCCGTGGCCTCATCCGGCTCCGGCCGCAGGCGCGCGACGTAAACGTTGACGTCGTTGTCGCCCAGCCGCAGGCGCATCATGCCGGCGGCACTGAAGGTGCCCGGCGGATGCAGCAGGGTGACGCCGTCCTCGCTGACCGGCAGCCGGCTGAGCATCGCGTTGCCATGCCGGACCGGCTGGCTCGGCGGGTCTGCGGTGACGAAATCGCAGCTGTAGCGCAGCCGGCTGGCCAGCCAGCAGGCCGGGTTGCGCCCTTGCTGCTGCAGGACCTGCTGCACCGAGATCACATCCGGCTGCAGATCGGTCAGCAGCTGCAGCACCTGTTCGCGGCGCTGCTTCCATTGCCCTTCATCACGGCTGGGCAGTTCCAGCGCGGCGACGGTCAATTGCCGCACCTCCGTGGCAAGGCCGGCGGCCGGCGGCGCCTGCGGTCGTGCCAATGCAGGCACGGCCAGCATGAGGGCAAGGCTGCTGGACAGGATGCGGGCAAAGGGGAGGGGGCGCATAACGATAAGTTTACGCTTTTGCCGTGCAGGTTCCGTGACTTCCGGCAGGGCCGCCCATGCCTGCCATGCTTTGGCGCGCCTGTCATGCAGCCCTGCAGCGTGCTTCGCACGCACAGGTTCCGGTACTCTTGCGCCTTTCGTTTTGCAGGAATGCCTTACAGGATGAGCCACGACGCAGTCGCCCCCATCGCCGGCCAGGGAAAGATGCCGCGCCAGATCCCGTACATCATCGGCAATGAGGCCTGCGAGCGGTTCAGTTTCTACGGGATGCGCAACATCCTGGTGCAGTTCCTGATCACCTCCCTGCTGCTGCAGGAAATCACGGCCGAAGGCCGTGCCGGTGAAGCCAAGGACATCATGCACAGCTTCATGATCGGCGTGTATTTCTTCCCGCTGCTCGGTGGCTGGCTGGCCGACAGGTTCTTCGGCAAGTACCACACCATCCTGTGGTTCAGCCTGGTCTACTGCATGGGCCATCTGTGCCTTGCGCTGTTCGAGGGCAGCCGTGGCGGCTTCTTCCTCGGCCTGGGCCTGATCGCGCTGGGTGCCGGTGGCATCAAGCCGCTGGTGGCCTCGTTCATGGGTGACCAGTTCGACCAGAGCAACAAGCACCTGGCCAAGATCGTCTTCGATGCCTTCTACTGGATCATCAACTTCGGCTCGTTGTTCGCCTCGCTGCTGATCCCGCTGGCGCTGAAGAACTGGGGCCCGCAGTGGGCGTTCGGCATTCCGGGCATCCTGATGTTCATCGCCACCTTCGTGTTCTGGCTGGGCCGCAAGCGCTACGTGCTGGTGCCGCTGCCGCCGAAGGACCCGCATTCGTTCGCCAACGTGGTGCGCACCGCGCTGACCACGCAGGTGGCCGGCCAGGGCCGTCCGGGCCTGGTGATCGCCGTGCTCGGCCTGGTGCTGGCGGTGGCCTCGTTCGGCCTGGTCGGCTCGCTCGGCATCGTGATCTGCCTGTGCCTGGCGCTGGTCTCGATCCTGGCAGGCATCGGTGGTGGCACCTGGCTGCAGCTGGACCGCGCGCGCGGCCAGCATCCGGCCGAAGCCGTGGAAGGCGTGCGCTCGGTGCTGCGCGTGCTGGTGATCTTCGCCCTGACCACGCCGTTCTTCTCGCTGTTCGACCAGAAGGCCTCGACCTGGGTGCTGCAGGGCCAGCAGATGCAGATGCCGAGCTGGTTCACCGCCTCGCAGATGCAGGCGCTGAACCCGCTGCTGGTGATGATCCTGATTCCGTTCAACAACCTGGTGCTGTACCCGGCCCTGCGCCGCTTCGGTTTCGAGCCCACCGCGCTGCGCCGGATGACTGCGGGCATCGCTTTCAGCGGCCTGGCCTGGATCGTGGTGGGTGGCATCCAGGTGGTGATGGATGGCGGCAATGCGATGTCGATCTTCTGGCAGATGCTGCCGTACGCCCTGCTGACCTTCGGTGAGGTGCTGGTCTCGGCCACCGGCCTGGAGTTCGCCTACAGCCAGGCCCCGCAGGCGATGAAGGGCGTGGTGATGAGCTTCTGGAACCTGACCACCACCATCGGCAACCTGTGGGTGCTGCTGTCCAATGCGGCCGTACGCAACGATGCGGTGACCCACAAGATCGCCAGTACGGGCCTGAGCGAAGCGGCATTCCTGATGTTCTTCTTCGCCGGTTTCGCTTTCGTCGCGGCGTTGGCCTTCGGTTGGTATGCGAAACGCTATCGTATGGTCGACAACTACCGCACCGCCTGAGCCTGACATGACCCCCGTCAATCTGCTGTTGATCGCCATCACCGCCATCCTGTCGTGGATGGCGTTCAACAACCGCAAGCTGGCCGACCGCCTGATCCTGTGGCCGCCGGCGGTGGATCGCCACCGCCAGTACGACCGCCTGATCACCTACGGCTTCATCCATGCCGACTGGTCGCACCTGATCTTCAACATGATCACCCTGTTCTTCTTCGGGGGGTTCATCGAGAGCGTGATGGTGCAGCTGACCGGCAGCTACCTGGTCTACCCGGCGTTCTACATCGGTGCGCTGCTGGTTTCGATCCTGCCCAGCTACCTGAAGAACCAGAAGAACCCGAACTACCTCAGCCTCGGTGCGTCCGGGGCGGTGTCGGCGGTGCTGTTCGCCTTCATCCTGATCAAGCCGTGGTCGATCATCCTGGTGTTCTTCATCCCGGCGCCGGCGATCGTCTATGCCGCGTTCTACGTCGGCTACAGCATCTGGATGGACAAGCGCGGTGGCGATCGCATCAACCACAGCGCGCACCTGGCCGGTGCGGCGTTCGGCGTGATCTTCATGCTGGCCATGCAGCCGGGCATCTTCAGTCACTTCCTGCGCGAACTGTCCAACCCGACCTTCCGCCTCGGCGGCGGCTGAGGGTGGCCGGGGTCGGATCCACTGGATCCGGCCCCCGGGGCTGCGGCCCCGCTCCGGGTCAGGCCCGGGTCTGCTGACCGTAGGTATCAAGCAGGCGGGAGAAGACTTCCTCGCCGATGCTCTGGAACGCCTGGTCTTCGGTCTGTCCCTCCACGGCCAGTTGCAGCAGGCCCTCCAGCAGGGCGTGATCGGTATCGGATTGGGAATCGCTGGGGTGCATCACGGGCCTCCACGGCAGATCGCTTGGTCAACTGTCGCAAGGGGCATGCCAGGCTGGCGCACCCCTGCAGAGGGGTTAGCGGCCGGTTGGCCTGAAGCTTGAGGGCAACAACTGACGCAACGGGCGCAGACTTGTCCCTGTTCAGACTTCACGCGATCATGGCGCCCGCGTGCGCACCATCCACGCAGTCGCCGCAGGAGACAGTCCCATGGCTTCGGTCACGCCCCCCGGTCTGGCTTACGAGGTCGAACACGATCAGGTCAACCACCGTTTCACCGCCCGTGTGCGTGGGCAGGTGGCACTGTTGGAGTACCAGATCAAGCGCAGGCGGATGGTCATCACCCATACCGAAGTGCCCGAGCCGATCGCCGGCCGCGGCATTGCCGGTGAGCTGACCCGGGTCGCACTGCGTTTCGCCCGTGAACAGAAGTACAAGGTGGTGCCGGCATGTGCCTATGCCGAGGCCTTCCTGCAGCGGCACGAGGAGTACCACGATCTGCTTGTGGGCTGAATCCAGCGGGCCACCCTTCAGCCAGGGCAGGCGATGATGCATGAACATGAACAGGGGATCCCGATGAAGATTGGAAACAACCGGCCACTGCACGCCAGCGTGCTGGCCGGCGCTATGGGCGTGCTGTTGCTGGCCGGTTGCCAGCGCGAGAACGAGGCGGCGCCGGCCACCGATGCCGCACCTGCGGCCGAAGCCACCGGCACCGCCGAGGCACCGGCAGCGGAAGCGCCGTTGGATCTGCGCGATGTGATCGAGAACAACGAACGTGAAGTGGTCGGCATCAGCTATCCGCCGGGCATCGATCGTTATCCAGGCCTGGCACGTGCGCTGCAGGCCTATGCAACCTCGGCCCGCAGCGATCTGCAGCAGGCGCTGGACGGGCTGGGCAATGACAAGCCGACCATGCCCTATGAGCTGTCGCTGAGCTTCGAGAAGCTGCTGGAGACGCCGCAGCTGGTGGTGGTCAGTGCCGACGGCAGCCGCTACACCGGCGGCGCCCATGGCGAACCGCTGGTGGCTCGTTTCGTGTGGCTGCCGGCGCAGCAGCAGATGCTGAGCGCCGACAAGCTGGTGGCCGATGCCAAGGGCTGGAAAGCGATCAGCGATTTCGTCGCCGACCAGCTGCGCGAGCGTGTGGCCACCCGCCTCAGCGGCGAGGACATGGACCCGTCGCAGCTGCAGGAATCGCTGCGCAATGCCTCGCGGATGATCGCCGACGGCACCGGTCCGCAGGCCGACAACTTCAGCCAGTTCCAGCCGCTGACCGACGACAAGGGACAGATCACCGCGCTGCGCTTCGTGTTCCCGCCCTACCAGGTGGGTCCATACTCGGACGGCACCCAGACCGCCGATGTGCCGGCCTCGGTGTTGTTGCCACACGTGGCCAAGGAGTATGTGGAACTGTTCGCACGCGGGTAACCGTAGACGAGGAGGTGACGTGGATACAGGGTTGCAGGAGCGGGTTGCCGGCCTGCTCCACGAGGCCGGGGTCCAGATCGATGGAAGCCGGCCGCAGGATATCCAGGTGCATGACCCGCGCTTCTTCGCGCGGGTCATCGCGCAAGGCTCACTCGGCCTGGGCGAGAGCTACATGGACGGCTGGTGGGATGCCAACGTCCTCGACGAGTTCCTGTACCACCTGATGCAGGCGCACCTGGACGAGCGGGTGCACGGCTGGCGCGAGGTGGCCGACGCCCTGAAGGCGCGCCTGTTCAACCTGCAGGCCGGGACGGGCAGCTACGAAGTGGGGCGCCGCCACTATGACCTTGGCAATGACCTGTACAAGGCGATGCTTGGCCAGCGCCTGGTCTACAGCTGTGGTTACTGGCGCAATGCCGACGATCTGGATGGCGCGCAGGAAGCCAAGCTGGACCTGGTGTGCCGCAAGCTGGGGCTGCGGCCGGGGCAACGCGTGCTGGACATCGGCTGCGGTTGGGGCGAGGCGCTGAAGTTCGCCGCCGAGCGATACGGTGTCAGTGGCGTGGGCATCACCATCTCGCAGGAGCAGGCCGACTTCGCCCGCAGGCTGTGCGCTGGCCTGCCGATCGAGATCCGGCTGCAGGACTATCGCGAACTTGACGAACCTTTCGATGCGATCTTTTCGATCGGCATGTTCGAACACGTGGGCGACAAGAACTACCGCAGCTTCTTCGACGTGGCCCGGCGCTGTCTTTCGCCGCGTGGACTGCTGCTGTTGCATACCATCGGCAGCAACATTTCGCGTCACCGCACCGATCCGTGGATCGCCCGCTACATCTTCCCCAATTCGATGCTGCCGTCTGCGGTGCAGATCAGCCGGGCGTTCGAAGGGCGCTTCGTGCTGGAGGACTGGCACAACTTCGGTACCGACTACGACCTGACGCTGCAGGCCTGGCGGCGCAACGTGGAAGCGGCGTGGCCACGGCTGGACGCACGTTATGACGAGCATTTCCGGCGCATGTGGCGCTTCTATCTGGCCGGATCGATGGCCAGCTTCCGCTGCCGGCATGCGCAGCTGTGGCAGCTGGTGCTGTCGCCGGAGGGGGTTCCCGGCGGCTACGTGGCCCCGCGCTGACGCCTCCATGGTTTCCCGATCTCAACCACCCGTGCATGACTTGGACCCCAGTGCAGTGGTGCGTGCCCTTCGCAGTGCGCGCGCCGGGGTTGATGCCGCGTTTGCCGGAACGCGTGACGCGGCTGCTGCGTTGGCTGCAGCGGCAGCTACCCTGGAGACGGCGATAGCAGCTCACGGGGAGCATCCACAGCTGTTGACGGGACTGGGTACGGTCGCCTGTGACAGCGGCGAACATGGGCGGGCAAGGGTGCTGCTGGAGCAGGCGCTGGCAGTGGGCAGCCGGGATCGGCATACCGTCTTCAACCTGGGCGTGGCGCTGTTCAACACCGGGTGCAGCGCGCAGGCGAAAGCGGCGTTCACCAGGGCAGGCAGGATGACCGCGTCGCCGGAAACGTGGGAAGCGTGGTTCGACCCACTGGCGCATTGAGCGGCGGGAGCGGACAGGGGAGGGACGGCCCAGAAAAAACCGCCCGGTCTCCCGGGCGGTTTTCGTTTCACGCTATGCGGTGCCGGCGATCAGTTGCCGGTGCCGGTCAGGCCACGCTTTTCCAGCAGCGGTTCGATCTGCGGCTCGTGCCCGGCGAAATCGCGGAACAGCTGCATCGCATCCACGCTGCCACCCTTGGACAGCAGGGTCGCGCGGAAGTGGTCGCCGTTCTTGCGGCTCAGGCCGCCGTTGTCGCGGAACCACTTCTGGGTGTTGGCGTCGAGCACTTCCGACCAGATGTAGGCGTAGTAGCCGGCCGAGTAGCCGCCCATGATGTGGCTGAAATACGGGGTCCTGTAGCGCGGCGGAACCGGCGCATAGTAGATGCCGTCCTTCTCCAGCGCGGCGCGCTCGAAGGCCATCACGTCCTTGGCAGCCGGTACCTGGTCCGGGCCGATCTGGTGCCAGCGCTGGTCGAGCATGGCGGCGCCCAGGTATTCGGTGGTGGCAAAGCCCTGGTTGAACTTGGCCGCGGCCAGCACCTTGTCCAGCAGTGCCTGCGGCATCGCCGAACCGTTCTGGTAGTGCTTGGCGTAGTTCTTCAGGATGACCGGGTTGTCGGCCCACATCTCGTTGACCTGCGAGGGGAACTCGACGAAGTCGCGCGGCACCGCGGTGCCCGAGAAGTACGGGTACTTCACATTCGAGAACATGCCATGCAGGGCATGGCCGAACTCGTGGAAGGTGGTGCTCACTTCATCCCAGGTCAGCAGGGTCGGCTGGCCGGCCGGCGGCTTGGGAATGTTCAGGTGGTTGGCCACCACCGGCTTGAAGCCGGTCAGCTTGGACTGCGAGACGTACGAGTTCATCCACGCACCGCCGCGCTTGGAGGCGCGTGCGTACGGGTCGAAGATGAAGATCGCCAGCTGGCTGCCGTCGGCATCGAACACGTCATAGACGGTGACGTCATCGTGGTAGACCGGCAGGTCGGTGCGCTGCTTGAAGGTCAGGCCGAATTCCTGGTTGGCGGCGAAGAACACGCCGTTCTCCAGCACGTTCTTCATTTCGAAGTACGGCTTCAGCTGCGATTCGTCGAAGTTGTACTTGGCCTGGCGCACCTTCTCGCTGTAGAAGGCCCAGTCCCACGGCTCCAGCTTGAAGGTCGGCTTGCCGGCGGCCTTCTGTTCCTGGTCGATCATTGCCTGCAGGTCGGCGGCTTCGCGCTTGGCGTTGGCCACCGCTGCCGGTGCCAGCTTGCCGAGCATCGCATTGACCGCTTCGGGGGTCTTGGCGGTCTGGTTGGTCAGGTTGTAGGCGGCGAAGTTCGGGAAGCCCATCAGCTTGGCCTTGTCGGCGCGCAGCTGCATGATGCGCGCGACCAGCGCGGTGTTGTCGAACTCACCGCCGCGGCTGCCGCGGGTGGTGGACGCTTCGTAGATCTTCTGGCGCAGGGCACGGTTGGCCAGGTTGGTCAGCGGCGGCTGGCCGGTGGTGTTGAGCAGGGTGATCACGTACTTGCCGTCCAGGCCACGGGCCTTGGCGGCTTCGGCGGCAGCGGCGATCTGCTCCTTGGACAGGCCGTCCAGTTCCTTGACGTCGTTGACGGTGATCGCCGAAGCGTTCACTTCCGACTGCACGTTCTGGCTGAACCTGGTGCCGAGGTTGGCCAGCTCGGCGTTCATTTCCTTCAGCTTGGTCTTGTCGGCCTCGGACAGCTTGGCGCCGGCGCGCACGTAGTTGTCGTAGTACTTCTCGATCAGGCGCACGCCTTCAGCATCCAGGCCCAGGGTGGTGCGGCTGTCATACAGCGCCTGGATGCGCGCGAACAGCTTGCCGTTCAGCGCGATCGCATCGCTGTGCGCGGCGAACTTCGCCGAATAGTCGGCCTGCAGCTTCTTGCGGGTGTCGTTGGTGTCGGCGCCGACCAGGCTGAAGAACACGGTGGTCGCGCGGTCCAGGGTGTCACCGCTCTTTTCCAGGGCGATGATGGTGTTGTCGAAGGTCGGCTTGGCCTTGGTGTTGGCGATCGCCTCCACTTCCTTCAGCTGCTGCGCCATGCCGGCGTCGAAGGCCGGGGCGAAGTCGCTGTCCTTGATCTTGTCGAACTGCGGGAAATGCAGTGGCAACGGGCTGTCGGCGAAGAACGGATTGGCCTGCTGGGCATTGGCAGCGGTGGCCGGGGCGGCGGCGCTGGCCGAATAGGCGGGCAGGGCAAGGCCGAGGGTCATGGCCACGGCAAGGGCAAGGCGGGTGGTCAAGGTCGATACTCCGGTAAGGCAAACAAGGGCCCGAGGGTAACCCGGCCCGGCGCGCCCGCACTTGTGTCAAAAGGCATGTTGGCAAAGCCGCCCCGCAGCAGGGCCACCCCCATGGGTGGCTGCCCGGGTACCATGCAATCACCGCCCACGGCCATCCGCCATGACCACTGCCTACGATTTCAGCTTCCGTGACCTTGAAGGCCAGCCGCAGGCGTTGGCGCAGTACCAGGGCCGTCCGCTGCTGCTGGTCAACGTGGCCAGCCGCTGTGGCTTTACCCCGCAGTACACCGGGTTGGAACAGCTGTGGCAGGACTATCGTGATCGCGGCCTGGTGGTGATCGGATTTCCCTGCAACCAGTTCGGCGCGCAGGAGCCGGGCGATGCCGCGCAGATCCGCCAGTTCTGTTCGATCGATTACCCGGTCAGCTTCCCGCTGTCGCAGAAGATCGAGGTCAATGGCGAGGGTGCCGACCCGCTGTGGGCATGGCTGTCTCATGAGAAGCGCGGGTTGCTGGGTATCGCCCGCATCAAGTGGAACTTCAGCAAGTTCCTGGTCGATCGCCAGGGCCAGGTGGTGGATCGCTATGCGCCGACCACCAAGCCGGAGCAGCTGCGCGGCGGCATCGAAGCGATGTTGTGACCGGTAGCGCCGGGCCATGCCCGGCGACCGATATCCGCCGGGCATGGCCCGGCGCTACCGAGGCGGCTTATTTCTCGACGAACGCGCGCTCGAACACGTAGTGGCCGGGCGTACCGATGCGCGGCGAGGTCTGGAAACCGCGGCTGTCCAGCACGGTGCGCAGGTCGGCCAGCATCTGCGGGCTGCCGCAGATCATCGCGCGGTCGTTTTCCGGGCTCAGCTCGGGCAGGCCGAGCGTGCGCTGCATCTCGCCGCTTTCCATCAGCGAGGTCAGGCGGCCCTGGTTGGGGAACGGCTCGCGGGTCACCGCCGGGTAGTACAGCAGCTTGTCGCCGACCATTTCGCCCAGGAACTCATGCTCGCGCAGTTCCTTCTCGAAATAATCGCGATAGGCCAGGTCCTTTTCGTAGCGCACACCGTGGCACAGGATCACCTTGTCGAAGCGCTCGTAGGTCTCCGGGTCCTTGATCACCGACAGCCACGGCGCCAGGCCGGTGCCGGTGCCCAGCAGGTACAGGTGCTTGCCCGGGTGCAGGTCGCTGATCAGCAGGGTGCCGGTGGGCTTCCTGCCGACCAGTACCTTGTCGCCTGGCTTGATGTGCTGCAGGCGCGAGGTCAGCGGACCGTCCTGTACCTTGATGCTGAAGAATTCCAGCTGTTCTTCCCAGTTGGCGCTGGCGATGGAGTACGCGCGCAGCAGCGGCCGCGCATCGGTCTCCAGGCCGATCATCACGAACTGGCCGTTCTCGAAGCGGAAACCGCTGTCACGGGTGAGGGTGAAGCTGAAGTAGGCGTCGGTCCAGTGGCGGACCTCAAGCACCGTTTCGGCGCCGAAAGCGGAGGACATGGGCGTATCTATCAGAAGTCGTCGGGACAATTCTATCTCAAATGAGACAGGTTCTCATTAGGCGGAACGAGAGGCGTTCTCAGCGATAACCGGCCGCCTGCAGTTCGAACAGTTCGGCATAGCGGCCGCCCTGTGCCATCAGCTGCTCGTGCGTGCCGCTGGCTTCGATCCGGCCATCGGCCAGCACCAGGATGCGGTCGGCCATGCGTACTGAAGAAAAGCGGTGGGAAATCAGCACTGCCGTACGATTATCCGCCAATTCCCTGAACCGCTGGAACACCTCGAACTCGGCGCGGGCGTCCAGTGCCGCGGTGGGCTCGTCCAGGATCATCACCTGTGCGTCGCGCATCCACGCACGGGCGATGGCGATCTTCTGCCACTGGCCGCCGGACAGGTCCACGCCCTGCTGGAAGCGGCGGCCGATCTGCTGGTCGTAGCCGCCGGGCAGGGCAGCGATCACTTCCTCGGCCATGCCGCGGCGGGCGGCATCGGAGATCCGCGCGCGGTCGTCCATCGCTTCGACCTGGCCGACACCTATGTTCTCGCCGGCGCTGAGGTTGTAGCGCACGAAATCCTGGAAGATCACGCCCAGATTGGCGCGCAGGTCGTCCAGGTCGTATTCGCGCAGGTCGCGCCCATCCAGCAGGATGCGGCCTTCGTCCGGTTCGTACAGGCGTGCCAGCAGCTTGACCAGGGTGGTCTTGCCCGCGCCGTTCTCGCCGACCAGCGCCAGTACTTCGCCCGCGTGCAGGTGGAAATCCAGGTGGCGCACGGCCCACTGCTCGGCGTCGGGGTAGCGGAAGCCCACGTCCTCGAACACGAAGCCCTCGCGGATCGGCTGCGGCACGCGCACCGCGTCCTTGCGCGAATGGATTTCCGGTTCGATCTGGAAGAACGAATACAGGTCGTCCAGGTACAGCGCCTGGCTGGCCACCTGCGAGAACCCGATCAGCAGGCCTTCCAGCAACTGGCGCAGGCGCAGGAAGCTGCCGGCGAGAAAGGTCAGGTCACCGATCGAGAAATCGCCACGCACCGTGCGCCAGGCGATATACGCATACGCGGTGTAGTAGCCCAGCGTGCCCAGCGCGGCCAGCAACGTGCCCCAGAACGCCCGCCGCCGGGCAAGCGCGCGGTTGGCCAGGAACAGTGCCGCCGACAGGCTGCGGTAGCGGTCGACCAGGAACCGGTGCAGGTTGAAGATCTTTACTTCCTTGGCTGTCTCCACGCTGGCACCGAGCTGGCGCAGGTAGTCCAGCTGGCGGCGCTCCGGCGTCCACAGGAAGTTGAGGCTGTAGCCGGCCGCATTGAAGTGCGACTCGCCGATGAAGGCCGGCACCAGCGCCAGCGCCAGCAGCAGGATCAGCCACGGTGCGTAGACCAGCAGGCCGACGGCCAGGCTGGCAACGGTGATCGCATCCTGCACCTGGCCGAACAGTTGGCTCATCAGGTTCATCCGGCCCATGGTCTGGCGCCGTGCGCGGTCCAGCTTGTCCTGCAGGTCCGGGTCCTCGAAATCCTCCAGGTCCAGGGTCGCCGCATGTTCCATCAGGCGCACGCTGGTGGCGTTGGCGAACAGCTCCGACAACAGCGCATCGGCGTAGCTGACCAGCCGACCGAGCAGGTCCGAGGCGATCGCCAGGCCGAATTCCAGTGCCAGCAGGCCGAGCAGTGGATTGAGCAGGCCGCTGGACAGCGCCTCGCCCAGCGGCGGAAAACCGGCTCCGTGCTGGCTAAGGTGCAGGGCGGTATCGATGATCAGCTTGCCGACGTACAACATCGCCACCGGCAGCAGCGCACGGATCAGGCGCAGGCCGAGGCTGGCCAGAGTGAGCGCGGGGCTGGTCTGCCACACCTGGCGCAGGAACGGCGGCAGGTTGCGCATCGCCTTGAAGCGTTGGCGCAGGCTGGGTTTCTTGGCGCCGGCAGCGCCGGCAATGGGAGAGGCGGGCATGCCGCCATTGTGCGCGCCTGATACGTGCAGGTGGGGTCAGGGCAGCCGTGTGGGCGCCGGGGTTGGATCCGTTCGCGTTGCGAGGGGATCCGACCCAACCACATCCACGCATGGCGTGGATCTACCGTGTCGACCAAGGTCGACACCTACCAACCCAGAGCAGCAGGAACCTGTCGACGGCGGGGTGGGCCAGGTCGCAGGGGCGTGAGCCGCGTGGATGCGGCGACCGTGCCTACATGAACGTACCTGCAGCGTCCCCTGCGATCTGGCCCACCCCGCCATTCCTCAGTAACCTCGCTGTTGCTGTTGCTGCTGGGGTTTCCGGCCAGCGGCCGGCACTACAGCGGGTGCCGGGCGGCAGCCCGGCCGTCACCCCCCCTTTTACGGCAGCGGTGGCAACAGCCCAGCCCCCAGCCGGTTCCAGGCATTGATCACTGCAATGCCCATGCTCAGGTCGCTGATGCCTTTCTCATCAAAGTGCGGTGCCAGCGCATCGAACGCCGCCTGCGACGGTGCGCCATCGGTCAACCGGGTCAGCGCCTCGGCCCAGCCCAGCGCTGCGCGCTCGCGGTCGTCGAAGAAGCGGCTTTCGTGCCAGGCCGGCAGCGTATCCAGCTTGCGCGGCTCGATGCCGCCCTTGCGCAGCGTGGTGCCGTGCATGTCCATGCAGTAGCCGCAGCCGTTGAGCTGCGAAACGCGCAGGAACACCAGTTCCATCAACGTCGGATCGATCGAACTGTCATGCACTGCCTTGCTGGTGGCCAGCAGGCCCTTGAAGGCCTCGGCGGCCAGGCGGGTGTAGGGAACGCGGGGAGAGGCATGGTCGGACATTTTCGGCTCCACGGCGGCCACGGTGGCCGCCTTTCATTACAAGGACGCCGCAGCATCGCCGCGCGTGACAACCGACGGCAATTTGTTCGGATTGAGCACGCTGTAGAGATGGGCGATGCGGCCATCGACCACCTCGATGGTGGTGATCGAGTGCAGGTGGTCACCTTCAAAACGCAGGATCGCCGGTTCCCCATTGACGTAGCCGAGCTGTGCCGGATGCGCCGCGCCGCGACGGGCGATGGCCCAGAACAGGCGGCCGATGCGTTCGGCGCCCAGCAGTGGCCGCACCGCTGCGGTGACCACGCCACCGCCATCGGAAACCAGCAGCGCGTTGGCATGCAGCAGCGCCTGGATGGCCTCGCTGTCGCCACGCTGGGAAGCATCCATGAAACGGGCCAGCAGCTGTCGGTGCTGGCTGGCATCGGCATTGAAGCGCGGCCGCCCAGACTGCAGGCGCTGCCGGGCCCGGTGCACCAGCTGGCGGCAATTGGCCTCGCTGTGGCCGATCAGCTCGGCAATCTCGCGGTAGTCGTGGTCGAAGGCTTCCTTCAGCAGGAAGGCGGCGCGCTCCTCCGGTCCGAGCTGTTCGAGCAGGGTCAGGAAGGCCACGGAGACGTCGTCGGCCAGCGCGTGCAGCTGCGCGGGGCCGGGCGCCGGGTCGGGTTCGAGGGTGATCGCCAGCGGTTCGGCCAGCCACGGCCCGACATAGTGGGTGCGTTCACGCTTGGCTGCCCGCAGCCGGTCCAGCCCCAGCCGGGTGGTGGTGGTCACCAGCCAGGCCCCGGGGTCGGCGATGGCGGTGGTATCGCTGCCGGCCCAGCGCAGCCAAGCGTCCTGGACCACGTCCTCGGCGTCGCTGCGGCTGCCAAGAAGGCGGTAGGCCAGCGCCATCAGGCGTGGGCGGTGGGTCTGGAAGGCGGTTTCGGCGTTCATGTGGGCAAGGACGCGCCAGCGGGGCGCGGCGTGACAGAGGGCAGGGTCGGATCTTGCCGGCCAGCGGCCGGCACCACCACCCCACGGTCGAGGGAGGGGGTAAAATGGGCGGATTACCCCCGCCAGCCTTCAGCAAGCGAGCAATCCGTGACATCGATCAAGCAGGAAGACCTCATCCAGTCCGTCGCCGACGCGCTGCAGTACATCTCGTACTACCACCCGGTCGACTACATCAAGAACCTTGCCGCCGCCTATGAGCGCGAGGAGTCGCCGGCAGCGAAGGAGGCGATCGCGCAGATCCTGATCAACTCGCGGATGTGCGCCGAAGGCCACCGGCCGATCTGCCAGGACACCGGCATCGTTACCGTGTTCCTGGAAATCGGCATGGACGTGCGCTGGGATGACGCCACCATGGGCGTGGAGGACATGGCCAACGAAGGCATCCGCCGCGCCTACCTGTACCCGGACAACAAGCTGCGCGCTTCGGTGCTGGCCGATCCGGCCGGCAAGCGCATCAATACCAAGGACAACACCCCGGGCGTGGTCAACGTCAAGGTGGTGCCGGGCAACACCGTGGAGGTGATCGTTGCCGCCAAGGGCGGTGGCTCGGAAGCCAAGACCAAGTTCGCCATGCTCAACCCGTCCGACTCGATCGTCGACTGGGTGCTGAAGACCGTGCCGACCATGGGCGCGGGCTGGTGCCCGCCGGGCATGCTCGGCATCGGCATCGGCGGCACTGCCGAGAAGGCGATGCTGCTGGCCAAGGAAGCGCTGATGGAGCCGATCGACATCACCGAGCTGCAGGCCCGTGGTGCGTCCAACCGCATCGAGGAACTGCGTCTGGAGCTGTACGAGAAGGTCAACGCACTGGGTATCGGTGCGCAGGGCCTGGGTGGCCTGACCACCGTGCTCGACATCAAGATCAACGACTACCCGACCCACGCGGCCAACCTGCCGGTGGCGATGATCCCGAACTGCGCCGCCACCCGCCATGCGCACTTCACCCTGGATGGCAGCGGCCCGGTGATGCTGGACCCGCCGTCGCTGGAAGACTGGCCGAAGCTGACCTACGACGCGTCCAAGGGCACCCGCGTGGACCTGGACACGATCACCCCGGAAGACGTGGCCAGCTGGAAGCCGGGCCAGACCCTGCTGCTCAACGGCAAGCTGCTGACCGGCCGCGACGCCGCGCACAAGCGCATGGTCGACATGCTCAACAAGGGCGAGGAACTGCCGGTCGATCTGAAGGGGCGCTTCATCTACTACGTCGGCCCGGTCGATCCGGTGCGCGACGAAGTGGTAGGCCCGGCCGGTCCGACCACCGCCACCCGCATGGACAAGTTCACCGAGCAGGTGCTGGCACAGACCGGCCTGCTGGGCATGGTCGGCAAGGCCGAGCGCGGTCCGGCCGCGATCGAGGCCATCAAGAAGCACAAGTCGGCCTACCTGATGGCCGTCGGTGGTTCGGCCTATCTGGTGTCCAAGGCGATCAAGGCGGCCAAGGTCGTCGGCTTTGCGGACCTGGGCATGGAAGCGATCTACGAGTTCACCGTGGAAGACATGCCGGTGACCGTGGCCGTCGATTCCACCGGCGAGTCGGTGCACAAGACCGGCCCGCGCGAGTGGCAGGCCCGCATCGGCAAGATTCCTGTCGTGGTGGAGTGATCGGCGCGGCGTCGACCACGCTCGTCCGATTGCAGAACGGCGCCGGGGTGGCGCCGTTCTTCGTTCAACGATTGCAACCGCGCGGCTTTGCTAGGGTGTGCGCGTTGCCAGGCAAGGGAAGCTGCTTGTGCGTCAAGGAATACGCAGTGTTTTCCCCGCAGTCGCCCTTGCCTGGCAGTCTTCCGGTCTATTGAACAAGGAGCGTCCTGTGAACCTGTTGCGTAGCCTTTCCCTTGTCACCCTGCTGGTCATGGCCGGCTGCAGTACGTCATCTTCGTCGTATGGCGGTGGCGGCGGCTTCAGCGCCGGTGCCCAGTGCCAGATGCAGTGCCAGGCCAGCTATCGCAGTTGCATGGCCGAAGGCCAGGGGATCGGCAGCCGCCAGTCCATCTGCGAGCAGCAGGTGGCACCGACGCCGGACAAACGCTGCAAGGACATCGAGCATCCGGAACTGCGCCGTTCCTGCGAGTTGAAGGCGCACGACTGCACCCTGCGCGCACCGATGATGGGCTGCGGCGAGCGTCGTGATACCTGCATGAGCACCTGCGGCTGACCACGCCGGGGACAGCGCGCATAATCAGCCGTTCCCCGCCCAGGACAGGTCCTATGCGCACCACCTTGTATGGTTCCACCAGCACCGCCTCGTTGGTGGTGCATTGGCTGCTGATCGAGCTCGGCATCGAGCACGAACTGGTGCTGCTCGATTTCGAAACGCGCGAGCACAAATCAGCTGGCTACCTGGCGCTCAATCCGGCGGGCAGGGTGCCGACCCTGTTGATCGACGGCCAGGTGCTGACCGAGGCGGCCGCGATCGCGCTGTATCTGGCAGACCGCCATCCACAGGCAGGATTGTTGCCTGCTGTCGGCACGCCGGCACGCCGGCACGCGGCGAGGCCTATCGCTGGATGTTCTGGTGCGCCAACACCGTGCAGCCGGCCTACCGCGCCTGGTTCTATCCGCATGAAGCAGCGGGTGGCGAGTGCATCGAGGCGGTGCGTACGATGGCACGGCAACAGCTGGAGGCGGCGTGGCAGCACGTTGCCGCACACCTGCAGGACGGCGGTCCCTACCTGCTCGGCGATGCGCCGGGCGTGGTCGATTTCATGCTGGTGATGTTGATGCGCTGGTCACGCAACATGCCTACCCCCAGCGACCACTGGCCGGTGTTGAAGGCGTATGCGGACCGACTGAAGGCGCGCGCGGCGTTCGCCGAGGTCTATCGCCGCGAAGGCATCACCGACTGGCGGTAACCCGTTCTGCAGGGCCGGGCCATGCCCGGCTGCATTTACGGGTGGCACGCGAACCGCAGCCGAGCATGGCTCGGCTCTACCAAAGCGGGGCGGGTTACAGGATCTCCAGCACCGTTTCCGGGGGCCGGCACAGGCGGGTACCTTTCGCGGTGCGTACCACCGGGCGGTTGATCAGCCGTGGGTGGGTGGCCATCGCGGCCAGCAGGGCGTCGTCATCGCTTCCCTGCAGACCCAGTGCGGCAAACTCGGGTTCCTTGCTGCGCACCAGCCCGGTCGCGGCCAGGCCGGATTCGGCCAGCACCTGGCGCAGCGTGGCCACATCGGGCGGGCTGCCGAGATAGTCGATCACCACCGGCTCGAAACCTGCGTCGCGGATCAGCTGGAGCGCCCCGCGCGAGTTGCTGCACGCGGGGTTGTGCCAGATCGTCACATCCATCAGAACCACTCCAGCAGGGACACGCCGACGCCGACGTAGGTCGCCTTGTGGTTGTAATCGATCAGGCTCTCGCCATAGCCGTCGAAGATCTGCACATGGCCGCGCAGCAGATTGCTGATCGGGAAGCCGTAGTCCAGCTGCAGCGCGCCATGCGAGCGGTCACCGGTGCGCAGCGAATGACGTGCCATCAACGAGACTTCGTGACCCTTGTGGTTCCAGGTCAGGGTCGCATCGCCGCGGCCCATGTAGTCCTCGATGTCCGGGTTGTTGTCGTCGCTGCGGGTCTCGGGAATGCGGTACCAGGGGCGCAGCACCAGTGCCCAGTTCTCGCGGTCCAGGCCGACGTTGAGGATCACCCGGTTCCAGCTGCGCGACAGCGGATCGGCACGGCCGTTGGACTGGTGGTTGAGGCTGATGCCGGTCATCCGCCCACGCCAGCCACCGATCGAGTAGCCGTTGCGGAACACCATCATCACTTCCGGCTCGTAGTTGGTCTCGCGGAACGGGCGCGAGTCCTCGCCGTTGTAGGCCTGCCAGCGCGAACTCTGGGTATAGCCCGCCCAGATGTCGCCGTTGTCGCCGAACAGGTTCTCGGCGATCTTGGTCTTGAAGCTGATCTGGAACTTCAGCTCAGCGCTGTCCAGCACCTGCGGGGTGGTCACGCTGTTGGCCGGGTTCGGCGAGTGCGGCATGGTGTTGCGGTCGCTGGTCCAGAATGCCGGCAGCAGGTACACAGGCTTGTACGCGCGCAGCTGGAACGGGCCCAGCTTGGAGTCCTCGGCCAGTTCCCAGCGGCTGTCCAGCAGCGAACCGCGGCCGGCATTGGCAAGTGCGCTGTCCGGCGCTTCGGACCGGAACAGATCGCTGACACGCTCGCGCAGCTTCTCCTCGCCCTGGCTCACCCGCGTGGTGTCGCGCTGCTCGCGACGTGCCTGTGCGGCGGCTTCGGCGGCGGCATCAGCTTCGGCGGTGGCCTGGGGCGTGCGCCCGAACTGGCGATCGTAGCAGGCCAGACGGGCAGCATCGGTCGTGATGGCCGCGCAGGCGGCCGGCGAGGCTTCGGCGCTGGGCGCGAATTCCTGGGCAGCCACAGGCGCGCTGGCCAGGGCCAACGCCAGCGGTGCAAGGCGGGGAAACAACGGAGAGAGGGTCATTGCAGCAGGCCCTTCGGAATGAATGCGGAAAGAGGGACAGTGTGGCGGCTGCATCCGGTAACGGCCAGCCCCACGGGTTTATGCCCGGCGTGTGCGTGCGCGCTGCGTGAAGGCCGCATGCCTCACAGGAACCAGGCGAAGGCGAACAGGCCCAGCATCGCGATCACCAGCGCCAGCTTCAGCGCCAGGCCCAGCAGGATGCCCAGCCAGGTGGCCAGCCCGACCTTGGTCGAGCGGCCAAGCTCGCGGGTATGCCAGTACTCGCCCAGCAGCGCGCCCAGCAACGGCCCGGCGAACAATCCGATCGGCATGAAGAACAGGCCGACGATGCTGCCGATGAAGGTGCCCCAGAGCGCTTTGCGGCTGGCGCCCACGCGCTTGGCGCCAACCACGGTCGCCAGCACGTCGACCAGCAGCGAAAGCGCGGTCAGCACGCCGAGGATCAGCAGGGTGGGCCAGCCGACATGGACGAAGCCGTCTGCCCAGGCCGCCAGCACCAGCCCGATGAAGACCAGCGGGATGCCCGGCAGGGCTGGCAGGACGATGCCGGCGATGCCGATGAGGACAAAAATGACCGCTAGCAGATACAAGATGAATGAGAGGTCCATGCTGTCCCGTATGGTTGTCTTTTTGGGGTTGACAGTGAAAGGTTTTTGCCAGTTGCTTTTTCGTTTTGGTCGGGTTAAGTTGCAGTCGCTGAGCTTGGCAAGGTCACCGTGGATCGTGGCCTGATGAAGCAAGATCGTTCCGATCCGCTGCATCGATGCACCTCGCTTCCCCCTTGCTTGTCAGCCGCCCAACAGGCGTATCCAACAACAAGTAGAGAGTCATAGGGAGTTAGTGAGATGGCTGATCGCGAGAACGGTACCGTGAAGTGGTTCAATGATGCCAAGGGCTTCGGCTTCATCAGCCGGCAGAATGGCGAGGACGTGTTCGTGCACTTCCGTGCCATCGAGACCCAGGGCTTCAAGAGCCTCAAGGAAGGCCAGGCTGTGAGCTTTGAAGTGGTGCAGGGCCAGAAGGGCCTGCAGGCTGACAAGGTCCAGCCGGCGTAATACCTGCCGCTTGCCGGCATGAAAAAGGCCCGCGCAAGCGGGCCTTTTTTTGTCACTCCGGTTCTGATCGGCCGGGGCCCGCTGCGGTTCAGCGCAGGATGACCTTGCCGTTGACCACGCGGACATAGGTGTTTTCGCGGATGCCGCCGAGGTCGCGCTGGTTGACCACGATGGTGCGGCCATCATCCATGCGCACGCTGATGTCGTAGGTATCGCTGGTGACGTTCTTCTGGATCTGGTTGCCCGCCAATGCGCCACCCACGGCGCCGGCGGCGGCGGCGATGTTCTTGTTGCCGCGGCTGCCGCCGGTGTGGTCGGAGATCTCATGGCCGGCAACCGCGCCGACGATGCCGCCGAGGATCGCGCCGGTGGCGGAGGGTGCGGTACGGCCGGACTGCACGGCGCTGATGCGGGTGACGATGCCGCAGTCAGCGCAGCGGCCCTGGTTGTAACCGGAGTTGTTGCCGTAGCCGCCGTTGTTGTAGCCGCTGTTGTTGTAACCACCACCGCCATAGCCCGGCGAGGTGGCACAGCCGGCCAGGCCGACGGTTGCGATGACACTGGCGGCGATGAGCTGGATCTTCATGGGGCGTCTCCTGGCCGTGAAGGCGGGTGCGTTGGGTGGTACTGCGTCATGCAGCAGGGTGAGCGAATCCTCCTCTTTCCAACGTGAACAAGGCGCCAACCACATCGGCCTTTGCCCACTCGAAGATGAATCAGCGGAAGTCCTGATGGCAGGCCCGGCAATCGTCCTGCAGTGCCTGGACCTGCTGCGCCAACGCGTTGCAGTCGATCGGCGGGCTGGCCAATGCCGCATTGAGATCGGCCCGGTACTGGCTGGCGTGCTGCTGGAACTGCCGGCTGTCCTTCAATCCGGGGAAGGCCTGGTCCAGATCGTTGGACAGCAGGCGCAGCACCTGCAGGCGCGGGACGCTGTCGGCCAGGCTGCAGCGGTTCTGCTGCTGAGCCTGCTGCAGCAGATCTGCCTGTCGCTGCATCACCTGCATCAGGCTGTCCGGGAACGGATCGCGGCGTGCCTGCAGTGCGCGGCCGACCATCACCGTGGCAATCAGGCCGATCAGCAGGCCCAGGCCGAGCACGAACAGATAGCGGTAGGCGGTGGACGGGCGGCGGGGTGGGCTGGCACTCATGGCGGGCGCTCCGGGCGTGCAACGGTGGGTTCGGCGTCGTCGTGCTGTAGTCAGGGGACCTGCACGTTAAAATAGCCCGATGAACGAACAGGTCAAACAACGCTTCGCCGGTATTGAACGGCTGTATGGCGTCGGCGCGCTCGAGCGCCTGCAGGGCAGCCGTGTTGCCGTGGTCGGCATGGGCGGCGTCGGCTCGTGGGTGGTGGAGGCGCTGGCGCGCTCGGCGGTGGGCCATCTGGCCCTGATCGATGCCGATGACATCTGCGTATCCAATACCAACCGCCAGCTGCCGGCGCTGGAAGGCAACTACGGCCGCAACAAGGCCGAGGCCATGGCCGAGCGCTGCCGGGCGATCAATCCGCAGATCGAGGTCGACGCCGTGCAGGCATTCCTGACCCCGGCCAACATGGCCGAACTGCTGGACCGCGGTTTCGACCTGGTGATCGATGCCTGCGACAGCTTCCGGGTGAAGGTGGAAACCATCGCCTGGTGCCGCCGCCGCAAGCTGCCGTTGCTGACCGTCGGCGCGGCCGGCGGCCGTACCGATCCCACCCTGGTGCGCATCCGCGATGTTTCGCGCACCGAGCATGACGCGATGCTTGCGCTGATCCGCAAGAAGCTGCGCAGCGAATTCAACTTCCCGAAGAATGCCAAGCGCTATTTCGGCGTGCCGGCGGTGTATTCGCTGGAAAACGTGAAATATCCGCAGGCCGACGGGAGTGTCTGCGGCCTGCGGCCGAACCTGGGCGCGGATGCGGCCCTGAAGCTCGATTGCGGCGCCGGCCTGGGCGCGGCCACCCACATCACCGGCGCGTTTGCGTTCGCGGCCGTGGGCAAGGCGCTGGAGATGCTGCTGGAACCGAAGAAGGTGAAGGCCGAAGTGGCCGAGGATCACGCCGACGCGTGATCGGTAGCGCCGGGCCAGGCGGGCAGGTTGAACAACCGCCGTGCGTTGTCCGTGGTGGCCTGCGCCACGGCGTCCAGTTCCATCCCGCGCAGTGCGGCGATGTGGCGGGCGATGACCGCCAGCCGCGCCGGCTCGTTGCGCTGGCCACGGATACCCGCGTCGGGCTGGTCCGGCGCATCGGTCTCCAGCAGCAACTGTTCCAGCGGCATCTCGCGAACAAGCCGCTGCAGGCGCTGCGCACGCTCGTAGGTCAACGGTCCGCCCAGGCCAAGCAGGAATCCCAGCTTGTGCAATTGTGCGGCCTGTTCCGGGCTGCCGGAAAAACTGTGCACCACCCCGCGCAGGCCACCGATGCGGCGGATCGCGGTGATCACCGCATCCACTGCACGGCGGGCATGCACGATCACCGGCAGGTCAAACTCGCGGGCCAGCGTCAGCTGGCCGAGGAAATAGGCCTGCTGGGCCTCGGCATCCAGGCCCTCGACGAAGAAATCCAGCCCACACTCGCCGATCGCGCAGGGCCGCTCCTGTTCGATCCATTCACGCAGCTGTGGCAGGTGTTCTGGCCGGTGCTGGTCCAGGAACATCGGGTGCAGGCCATAGGCGGGGTAGAGCCCCGTCGCTTGTTGGCAGACCTCGCGCAGCTTTGGCCAGCTGGCCGCAGTGACCGCCGGAACCACCTGCCACTGCACGCCGGCAGCGCGCGCGCGGTTGATGACCGCCGCGCGGTCGCCATCGAATTCGCTGGCATCCAGGTGGCAGTGGCTGTCGACCAGCAGGTTCAACGCTGCTCCAGCGGCGGTGGCGTGGTCGCGCTGCGGTTCTTCCAGTTGGCCAGCAGCAGGGTGCCCAAGCCCAGCATCAGTTCGTCGACGAACGGAATCGGGTCGGGGATGAACAGGGTCAGCGCGAACAGGCCCGCGGTCAGCTTGAACAGCGTGGGGTAGCGCAGCCGGCGTGCCCATTGCAGGACCGGCAGCAGCATCGGGTTGGCCATGGCGGAGGTCCTCCGGGGGAATGTGCAAACGCTACCACGGGCCCAGCATTTCCAGATGCTGAATGGGTTACGGCGGTGAGCAGGAAATGTGGAGATTCCGTTCAGGCACCGCATGCTGCAATCTGGCCTGAGAACGTTGCGGACGGTCCGCAAGGAGCAGGTCATGAAAAGCACAACTACAACTGTCCTGGTCGCAGCGGGCGCGCTGCTGGTCGGTGGTATCGCCACCGCCGCCTTCATGAAGAGCGGTGACAAGTCGCCGGAACTGAGCGCCGGGAACCCGAGTGAATCGCGCCTGGTCGATGGCAATGCCACCGACGATGGCGCGCGTGGCGACGCACTGGACGCCAGTGCGCCGCGTGGCCTGGAATACGCCGATGTGCTGAAGGTCGATCCGATCACCGAGAAGCAGAAGGCCTATGCCACCGTGATCGGCACCGATCCGGTACGCGAGACGTCCACCACCCAGACCCCGCATGAGGTCTGCCAGGACGTGGTGGTGCAGGAACGCCTGCCCGAGCGTGACGGCAACGTCGGTGGTACCGTGGTCGGTGCCGTGGTCGGTGGCCTGCTGGGCAACCAGGTGGGCGGCGGCAATGGCAAGAAGGCCGCGACCGCTGCCGGTGCCGTGGCCGGTGGCTTCATCGGCAACCAGGTCGACAAGCGCCATGTGGGTGGCCGCGTGGTCAACCGCACCGAGCGCCAGTGCCACACCGAAACGGCGACCTCCGAGTCCAGCCGGGTCACCGGCTACAACGTGACCTACCGCAATGAAGACGGCACCACCGGCACGATGCGCATGGGCAGCAAGCCGGGCAACCGCATTGCCATGGGCACCAGTGACGTGGTCAAGGGCTACAACGTGACCTACCGCTACGACGGCGCAGAGAAGACCGTGCGTATGGACAACAAGCCGGCCAGCGATCGCCTGCCGGTGGTGGATGGGCAGCTGGTCACCCAGACGGCTGCAGCCGGCGACGCGACCGCGAACCGTCAGTAATTCTCCGGCAGCAACGGTAACGAATAGGCCAGCCTCTGCTGGCCTGTTTTTTTCTGCGGCTGGGGTTCATCCACGCGTGCTGTGGCTCTACCATGACGCCATGAGCATCTTCGACCTGCGCATCGAAACCGAACGCCTGATCCTGCGTCCGCCGCAGCGGCAGGACTACGCCCCCTATCTGGCGTTCTGCGCCGATGAGGAGGTGATGCGCACGCTGGGCGGTGTGCAGGCGCCCTCGGTGGCATGGCGCAGCTTCTGCAGCCTGGCCGGCGCATGGCAGCTGTTCGGCTTCTCGATGTTCAGCGTGATCGAGAAGTCCAGCGGTGAATGGATCGGTCGCATGGGGCCGTGGCAGCCGCAGGACTGGCCCGGCACCGAGGTCGGCTGGAGCATCCGCCGGGCCAGCTGGGGCAAGGGCTACGCACCGGAGGCGGCGACCGCAGCGATCGACTGGGCGTTCGATACGTTGGGTTGGGACGAGGTGATCCACACCATCGCCGAAGACAACGAGAACTCGAAGGTGGTTGCACGCAAGCTCGGCAGTACGCTGCTGCGCATGGGGCAGTTGCCACCGCCCTATCAAGGCAAACCGCTGGAAATCTGGGGGCAATCGCGCGGGCAGTGGCAACAGCGCGCACGCTGAGCGCTGCCGGGTCGTGCCGGCCGCTGGCCGGCAATCGCACGAATCCAGCGGCATCGAGGTTGCCGGCCAGCGGCTCCAACTACCGTATCGCCATGCTGCACCCGCGCTTGGCAATCGCCAGTCCGCTTGCCAGACTGCGGGCAGCCGGCTGCAGGCCGGGACCTCCCGGGAGCAGGCAATGGTGGAAGAACGCAGTGCGTTGACGGTGCATGGCATGTCGGTCTCGGGCAATTGCCACAAGGTGCGCCTGTTGCTGGAACAGCTCGGCAGCCGCTACCGCTGGGTGGAGGTGGACAGCGCCCACGGCCAGACCCATACCACGGAATTTCTCGCCCTCAACCCCAATGCCAAGGTGCCGTTGATCGTACGCGACGACGGCCGCGTACTGACCGAATCCAACGCGATCCTGTTCTGGCTGGCCGAAGGTACGCCGTATCTTCCCGCCGACGGTTGGCAGCGTGCGCAGGCATTGAGCTGGATGTTCTTCGAGCAGTACACGCATGAGCCCTGCGTGGCGGTGGCACGCTTCATCCGCGGTTGGACACCGGCCGACTCGCCACGCCGTGCTGAGCTACCGCGCCTGCATGAGCGAGCTGCCAGCGCGCTGGCGGTGATGGAGCAACATCTGCGCCAGGCGCAGTGGTTCACCGGCGAGGACTACGGTATCGCCGATATCGCCTTGTTTGCCTATTCCGATGTCGCCGCCGACGGTGGCATCGCACTGGATCCATTCCCGCAGGTGCGGGCCTGGTTGCAGCGGGTGCGAGCGCAGCCTCGCTTCGTGCCCATGCCTGCGGTGACCGCCGAGGTGCGCGCGCGGTTCAACGCAGCGGATTGATTCCCCTGCAGCGTCGGGCGTGCTCGACCAGCGGAAGGGTCGGGCAGCCTTGGCGTTGCGGACTGCAACAACGACACGGAGGGTGTTCGATGTTCGCTGTGGTTCCTGATCCCATTCCCGCACGCATGCGCGGTCTCAATCGCGCCGAGGTCTGTGACGTCAATTTCCTCGAGGCCGTACGCGCCTGGCGCGGCATCCCGCGTCCGCGTCCGGCGCCGGATGCGCCGATCCTGCCGGGCAGCACCCTCACCGCCGCTGCCTTCGGCGAACTGTTCGAATCGCAGCTGCTCAGTCGCCAGCTGGACCTGATGGCGCGCGTGCTGCGCGTGCAGAACAAGGTCTTCTACACCATCGGCTCGTCCGGTCATGAAGGCAACGCGCTGCTTGCGCGCGCCTGCCGCCACACCGACCCCGCCTTCCTTCACTACCGTTCCGGCGCCTTCATGGCCGAGCGTGCGCGGCTGGTGCCCGGCATGGATCCGGTGCGCGACGCCGCGCTGTCCTTCGCCGCCAGTGCCGATGATCCGGCCAGCGGCGGCCGTCACAAAGTGTGGGGCAGCAAGCCGCTGTGGGTGCTGCCGCAGACCTCGACCATCGCCTCGCACCTGCCCAAGGCGGTGGGTACCGCGCTGGCGATCGAGAGTGGCAGGCGCCTGAGCCAGCCGCTGCCGATTCCCGCCGACAGCATCGTGATGTGCTCCTTCGGCGACGCTTCGGCCAACCATGCCACCGCGCAGACTGCGTTCAATACCGCGATGTGGTCGGCCTACCAGAAGCTGCCGGTGCCGATCCTGTTCGTCTGCGAGGACAATGGCCTGGGTATTTCGGTGAAGACCCCTGAAGGTTGGATCGCAGAGCGTTTCAGCCGGCAACCGGGCCTGGACTATTTCTTTGCCGATGGCCTGGACCTGGCGGCCGGACACGCGCAGGTGCAGGCGGCGGTCGAGCATTGCCGGCGCATGCGTCGGCCCACCTTCCTGCACCTGCGTACCACGCGGTTGATGGGCCACGCCGGTACCGACTTCGAAGTGGAATGGCGCGCATTGGCCGAGCTGTGTGCGGCCGAGGCGCAGGACCCGCTGCTGCGCTCGGCGCAGATCGCGCTGGAATCGGGCTGGATGGATGCGGCGGGCGTCGAGGCCGCCTATGAAACCCTGCGCGCGCGCTGCATGGCCGCCGCCATCGATGCTGATACGCGGCCGAAGCTGCAGACATTGCAGGAAGTGATCACGCCGTTGGCACCCTATACGCCCGCAGCGGTGCAGGCCGAGGCCGAGCGCGTGGCGCCCATCGAGGCCCGGCAGGCGCTGTACGGCGGCGCCGATGCGCTGCCCGAACGGCAACCGCCGCGGCATCTGGCGATACAGATCAACCATGCGCTGCAGGAGCTGCTGGGCAAGTACCCGCAGGCGCTGTTGTTTGGCGAGGACGTGGCGCAGAAAGGCGGCGTCTACACGGTGACGCGCGACCTGCTGCGCCGTTTCGGCCCGCGCCGGGTGTTCAACACGCTGCTGGACGAGACCATGATCCTGGGCATGGCCCAGGGGCTGGCCAACATGGGCATGCTGCCGATTCCGGAAATCCAGTACCTGGCCTACCTTCACAACGCCATCGACCAGGTACGTGGCGAGGCCTGCTCGCTGCAGTTCTTCTCCAACGACCAGTTCCGCAACCCGATGCTGGTACGGGTGGCCGGGCTGGGCTACCAGAAGGGGTTCGGCGGCCATTTCCACAATGACAATTCGATCACGGCGCTGCGTGATATCCCGGGGCTGGTGGTGGGCTGTCCGTCGCGTGGCGATGATGCGGTGATGATGCTGCGCACATTGGCGGCATTGGCCCGCGTGGATGGCCGGGTAGCGGTGTTCCTTGAACCGATCGCCCTCTACATGACCAAGGATCTGCACGCGGCCGGCGACGGCCAGTGGTTGTTCGACTACCCTGCACCCGGGCAGGCGCTGGTGCTGGGCGAGGGCAGGGTGTATGCGCCGGATGCCAGCGATCTGGTGATCTTCACCTATGGCAACGGTGTGCCGATGGCGCTGCGCGCAGCGGTCGCCATCGAGCAGCAGCTGGGCTGGCAGGTGCGTGTGGTCGACCTGCGCTGGCTGGTGCCGTTGAATGCGGCCTTCATCGGCGCCCAGGCCGCCACCGCGCAACGGGTGCTGGTGCTGGATGAGGGGCGCCAGAGTGGCGGCGTCGGCGAAGGCGTGATCACCGCGCTGGTCGAGGCCGGCCATGGCCATCTACCCGTGCGCCGGGTCTGCGGTGCCGATACCTATACGCCGCTGGCGGGGGCAGCAATGTTCGGGCTTCCAAGCGACAATGCGGTGATTGGCGCCGCCCTCGACCTGGCGCAGGGACCCTGATGCATGTGTGGATTGGCGGGTATGTTGTTGCCGGCGGCGCAGACGCCGGCCGAGGTGCTGCAGGCGCAGGCGCTGGCCATGGGCCAGGCGCTGCACCATCGCGGGCCGGATGATGGTGGTACCTGGGTCGATGCCGCCGCTGGCATTGCCCTTGCCCACCGGCGCCTGAGCATCCTCGATCTTTCACCGCTGGGCCACCAGCCGATGGCCTCGGCCGACGGTCGCTATGTGATGGCCTACAACGGCGAGGTCTACAACTTCGCCACGCTGCGCGCCGAACTGGAGCCGCTGGGGCATGCATTCCGTGGCCATTCCGATACCGAGGTGCTGCTGGCCGCGATCCTGCAGTGGGGCGTCGAGGACACCCTGCAGCGCGCCAACGGCATGTTCGCCATCGCCCTGTGGGACCGCCAGGAACAGTGCCTGTGGCTGGCCCGCGACCGGGTCGGCAAGAAGCCGCTGTACTACGGTTGGGCCGGCGATGCCCTGGTGTTCGGCTCGGAGCTGAAGGCGCTGTGGCAGCACCCGGAGTTCGACAACGATATCGACCGCGATGCGCTGACGCTGCTGCTGCGGCTGGATTACATCCCGGCACCGCACAGCATCCACCAGCGCTGCTACAAGCTGATGCCCGGCCGCGTGCTGCGGCTGGATGCGGCGGCGGTGGCGGCAGGGGCCAGTGCCCATCGGCCCGAGCAGGCGCAACGTCCGTACTGGGATGCGCGCGCGCGCATGCAGGCAGCATTGGCTGCACCGTTCCAGGGCCGCATCGAGGAGGCCGAGGAGCAGCTGGATGGCCTGCTGCGCGATGCTGTGGCGCTGCGCATGGTTGCCGACGTGCCGGTGGGCGTGTTCCTGTCCGGCGGCACCGATTCGTCGCTGGTGGCGGCGCTGATGCAGGCGCAGAGCGGGCAGCCGGTGCACAGCTTCAGCATCGGCTTCAACGGCTCCCACCACGACGAGGCACCGTTGGCCAGGGAACTGGCCACCCACCTTGGCTGCGATCACACCGAGCTGTATGTCAGTGGCGCCGATGCGCTGGCGGTGGTGCCGCAGCTGCCGGCGATGTTCGACGAACCCTTTGCCGATGCCTCGCAGGTGCCGACCGCGCTGGTCGCCCGCCTCGCCCGCCAGGGCGTGACCGTCGCACTGTCCGGCGATGGCGGCGATGAGCTGTTTTTCGGCTACACCCGCTATGTGCGCGCGCTGCGCAACTGGCAGATGCTGGGACGGGTGCCCGCGCCGTTGCGCCGCTGGATGGGCGCGCGTGCGCACCAGCAGGGCGAGGCGTCGCGCACCGGCGGGCTGGCCGCG
Organism: Stenotrophomonas sp. SI-NJAU-1; assembly: GCF_020883215.1. Taxonomy (NCBI): domain Bacteria; kingdom Pseudomonadati; phylum Pseudomonadota; class Gammaproteobacteria; order Lysobacterales; family Lysobacteraceae; genus Stenotrophomonas; species Stenotrophomonas sp. SI-NJAU-1. The sequence continues at coordinate 2,814,758 of NZ_CP086598.1, read as the reverse complement.
TTGCTGGCCGAAACCGGTGCACGTGGCATCGGCGATGTGTACCGCAACCGCATCTCGCGCTGGCGCGATCCGGCGGCGGCGGTGATCGGTGCACGCGAGGCGGGCAGCTTCTACGATCTGGCCGATCCGCTGCATGGTGCCGGTACGCCGGCCGACGCGATGATGCTGGCCGACTTCGTCAGCTATCTGCCCGACGATCTGCTGTGCAAGGTCGACCGCACCTCGATGGCGGTCAGCCTGGAGGCACGTGCGCCCTTGCTGGACTGGCGCGTGGCCGAGTTCGCCTGGTCGCTGCCGCTGGGCTTCAAGCGCAGTGAGTCGATCAGCAAGGTGCTGCTCAAGCGCGTGCTGGGGCGGTACGTGCCGCAGTCGATGGTGCACCGGCCCAAGCGTGGATTCGGCGCACCGGTCAGTGATTGGCTGAAGGGCGACCTGAAGCCCTGGGCGGAAGAACTGTTGCAGCCGGCGCGACTGGAACGCGAAGGCGTGCTGTCGGCCGCCGCCGTGCAGCCACTGTGGCAGCAGTTCCTGGGCGGCCAGCGCAAGTGGCACACGCACCTGTGGAACGTGCTGATGTTCCAGGCCTGGCAGGACCACTGGCGGCAGGTGCGTGCAGGCGTGAAGCGCGCCTGATCTTCACCGGCGGGGAAGGGCGCGGCGGCTAGGCTGGCCCTCCCGCACCGTGAGGAGTATGTCCTGATGTCCGTCCCCACCATTGCTGTATTCGTCGGCAGCCTGCGCAAGGACTCATGCAACCGCAAGCTGGCCCGCGCGCTGGAGAAACTTGCGGGCGACAAGGCGCGCTTCCAGTACGTGCAGATCGGCGACCTGCCGCTGTACGACCAGGATTTCGACGCCAGCTACCCAGCGCAGGGCACGCGCCTGAAGGACCAGGTGCGCGCCGCCGACGCCGTGCTGTTCGTGACCCCCGAGTACAACCGTTCCGTGCCGGGCGTGTTGAAGAATGCCATCGACATCGGCTCGCGCCCCTACGGCGACAGCGCTTTTGCGGGCAAGCCAGCGGCGGTGATCGGTGCTTCCATCGGCCAGATCGGCACGGCGGTGGCCCAGCAGCACCTGCGCAACAGCCTGGCCTTCCTGGACATGCACGTGCTTGGCCAGCCCGAGGCGTTCATCCACTTCAAGGATGGCCTGATCGATGCCGACGGCACGATCCACAACGAGGGCACGCAGACGTTCCTGCAGGGCTATGTGGACCGGTTCCTGGCCCTGATCGCGGTGCATGCCAAGGGAGATTGACGCCAGCAGCCGCGGTCCCCATCTGCGATAATGGTCCGCTTCGGGCGTCGCAACGACGCTCGTCGCAGGCAATGCGACGCCCTCGCGCCAGTCTGGACAGGCTCAGGCGGATATCCCCCGTTCTTCCACGGCTTATCCACAGGTTTGTCCATGGCCGCCGGGGTCGGCGCATGCCTACACTCGTCTGGCCCCTTTGCAGGAAACACCGCAGCATGTCCGCCCGTTCCGGCTTCCGTTCCAACCGCAGAGAGCGCGGCGATGGCTTTGATCGCGATCGCGATGAATCGCGTATTGACCAGTTGCGCGTGCCGCCGCATTCGGTGGAAGCCGAACAGGCGGTGCTGGGTGGCCTGATGCTGGCACCGGAGGCCTACGACCGGGTCAACGACCAGTTGACCGAGGGTGACTTCTACCGCCGCGACCACCAGATGATCTACCGGGCGATCCGTGAGCTGTCCGAGCGCGAACGCCCCTTCGATGCGGTGACCCTGGGCGAGTGGTTCGAATCGCAGGGCAAGATGGAGCTGGTGGGCGATGGCGCCTATCTGATCGAACTGGCCAGCACCACGCCGTCGGCGGCCAACATCGTTGCCTATGCCGAGATCGTGCGCGACAAGGCGGTGCTGCGGCAGCTGATCCAGGTCGGCACCGACATTGTCAACGATGGTTTCCAGCCCGAGGGCCGCGACAGCAGCGAGCTGCTGTCCGCTGCGGAAAAGAGCGTATTTGCCATCGCCGAGCAGGGCGCGCGCGGCCGTACCGACTTCGTGGCCATGCCCGGTGCGTTGAAGGACGCATTCGAAGAGCTGCGCAACCGCTTCGAGAATGGCGGCAACATCACCGGCCTGCCGACCGGCTATACCGATTTCGATGCGATGACCGCCGGCCTGCAGCCGACCGACCTGATCATCCTTGCCGCGCGTCCTGCGATGGGCAAGACCACCTTCGCCCTGAACATCGCCGAGTACGCGGCGATCAAGTCGAAGAAGGGCGTGGCGGTGTTCTCGATGGAAATGTCCGCATCGCAGCTGGCGATGCGCCTGATCTCGTCCAATGGCCGCATCAACGCGCAGCGCCTGCGTACCGGCCAGCTGGAGGACGAGGACTGGAGCCGGGTAACCGGTGCGATCAAGATGTTGAAGGAAACCAAGATCTTCATCGACGATACACCGGGCGTGTCGCCGGAGATCTTGCGTTCTAAGTGCCGCCGCCTCAAGCGCGAGCACGACCTGGGCCTGATCGTGATCGACTACCTGCAGCTGATGAGCGTGCCGGGCAACAGCGAGAACCGCGCGACCGAAATTTCCGAGATTTCGCGTTCGCTTAAGGGCCTGGCCAAGGAACTGAACGTACCGGTCATTGCCCTGTCCCAGCTCAACCGCTCGCTGGAAACACGCACCGACAAGCGCCCGGTGATGGCCGACCTTCGCGAATCGGGCGCAATCGAGCAGGATGCGGACATGATCGTCTTCATCTACCGCGACGATTACTACAACAAGGAAAATTCACCGGACAAGGGGCTGGCCGAGATCATCATCGGCAAGCACCGTGGTGGCCCCACCGGTTCGTGCAAGCTGAAGTTCTTCGGCGAATACACCCGGTTCGACAACCTGGCGCACGACTCGGTCGGTTCGTTCGAATAGCGCCGACGGCGTTACGGTAGCGCCGGGCCGTGCTTGGCGGAATTTCCGGTTTCATCGCCCCCCAACCGGGTTTCGTCGCAAACCGTTTGCGGGCGACAGGGCAGGGCGGCAACGTGGTTGCAGGCGGCGGGGTGCCGCCGAGGGAGCCTCTGATGAAGACCTTGTTTGCGCTTGGTGTCTGGTGCCTGCTGTTCGTGCTGTGCTGGCCGTTGGCGATCCTGGCGCTGGTCGCCTGGCCGTTCGTGTGGCTGCTGAGCCTGCCGTTCCGCCTGCTCGGCATCACCTTCTCGGCACTGTTCGCCCTCCTGCGCGCGCTGTTCATGCTGCCGGCACGCCTGCTGGGCGGCGGCCCGGTGACCGCATGAGGCCGCTCGTCATTGCGATGGCGGCGCTGCTGGTGGCGGCGCCCGCGTCCGCCAAGGAGCCGCCGTCGGCCTACCTGGAGCGCGGGCATGATCCTGCTTTGGCCGCCACCGCCGCGACTGCAGAGGATGCGCCCAAGGAATCCTGCCGGGTGGTGAAGGAGTGGAAGGCAGGGGACACGGTCGTCCAGCATCGCATCTGTGACGATCCGCCGAAGAGGGCTGCTGCCAAGCCGGAGCCGCGGCCGGTGCAGCGCTGATCCGCCATCTACCGGTACGGTGGCGGCTTCAGGATGAAGGTGCCGCGGCGGCTGGCGGTGCCGGGAACACCTGTTCCCGCAGATCGCGGTAGACCATGATGATGCGGCCACGCGGGCGCACTACGAATTCAACCTGCAGCGGCGCCCCAGCGGTGGCTGCCGCCGGATGGGTCACCGTGCAGGGCTGCTTGATCCCACAGCGCCGCAGGGATACTTCCAGGCTGCCATCGCTGGCCGTGCGCACATCCGCGCCGGGTGAGTGGAAGAGCGTCTCGGCAGGTACGTGGTAGCGGATCAGCACGTCGCCATCGCGTTGCGGCATCACTTCGACCGGCTGCACCTCGGCTGCGCGGTAGTCGGTTCTGGGTGGGGTGGCATTGCACCCGGCCAAGGCGAAGCCGAGCAGCATCGGCAGGCGGCAGAAGCGGGACAGGTGCATGATCGTACGGCTCCATGGAAATCGGCGGCGGCCACAGCATTCCCTGGCCGGTTGCATTGGGCCGGGTTGCAGGCGGGCGGTCAAGCGGCCAACAAAAAACCCCGCCGAGGCGGGGTTTTTCGTATCCAGCAACGCTGGCCAGTGGCCGGCACTACCCGATGGCTCAGTTCGCCTTGTGGATCGCGCGCTTGCTCACGGCCATCGCCGCGTCGTGCACCACTTCCGACAGCGACGGGTGGGCGTGGCAGATCCGCGCCAGGTCGTCGGCCGAACCGCTGAACTCCATGGTCAGCACGCCTTCGTGCACCAGTTCGGATACGTTGGCGCCCACCAGGTGCATGCCCAGGATGCGATCGGTTTCGGCGTGGGCCAGAACCTTGACGAAGCCTGCCGGCTCGATCATCGCCACGGCACGGCCGTTGGCGGCGAACGGGAAGCTGCCGGCCTTGTACGGGATGCCCTCGGCCTTCAGCTGCTGCTCGGTCTTGCCGACCCAGGCCAGCTCCGGCTCGGTGTAGATGACCCACGGAATGGTGTCGAAGTTGACGTGGCCCGGCAGGCCGGCGATCAGTTCGGCAACCGCGATGCCTTCCTCGAAGCCCTTGTGCGCCAGCATCGGGCCGCGCACGCAGTCACCGACCGCCCAGACGCCATTGACGCCGGTGTGGCAGTGCGCGTCGACTTCGATCTGGCCACGCTCGTTGATCTTGACGCCGGTACCTTCGGCCAGCAGGCCCTTGGTGGCGGCGCGACGGCCGACGGCCACCAGCAGCTTGTCCACGACCAGCGACTTCTCGCCTTCGGCGTCGGTGTAGGTCAGGGCGACTTCCTTCTTCTTGCCCTTGCCGGTCACTTCGGCCTTGGAGACCTTGGCACCCAGGCGGATGTCCAGGCCCTGCTTCTTGAATTCCTTGGCGGCGGTCTTGGCCACTTCGGTATCGGCCGCAGCCAGGAAGTCCGGCAGCGCTTCCAGGATGGTCACTTCCGAACCCAGGCGCTTCCACACGCTGCCCAGTTCCAGGCCGATCACACCGGCGCCGATCACGGCCAGGCGCGCCGGCACTTCGGTGAAGTCCAGGCCGCCGACGTTGTCGACGATGGTTTCGCCGTCGAACTTGGCGAACGGCAGTTCGATCGAATCCGAACCGGCGGCGATGATGACGTTGGTGCCCTTCAGCTCGACGACCGAGCCGTCATGCTGGGTGACCTTGACCACGTTGCCCGGCTGCAGTTCGCCGAAGCCGTAATAGGCGGCGACCTTGTTGGCCTTGAACAGCATGGCGATGCCGCCGGTGAACTGCTTGACGATCTTGTCCTTGCGGCCGACCATCGCTTCGACGTCCATCTTGGCATCCTTGAAGCTGATGCCGTGGTCGCCAAAGATGTGGCCCATGTTCCAGAACTGGCGCGAGGAATCCAGCAGTGCCTTGGACGGGATGCAGCCCACGCGCAGGCAGGTGCCACCCAGGGCCGGCTTGCCGTCCTTGCCCAGCGCTGCGTCGATGCAGGCGGTCTTCAGGCCAAGCTGGGCCGCGCGGATGGCAGCGTGGTAACCGGCCGGGCCGGCACCGATGACGACGACGTCGAATTGTTCAGCCATTGAAATAGTCCTTGTTGCATTACCAGAACCCCTCCGCGCAGGCGCGGAGGGGCGGGAGGTCTCTTACAGGCCGAACAGCATGCGGCCCGGGTTTTCCAGCTGGTTCTTGATGTCCACCAGGAACTGCACCGAGTCCTTGCCGTCGATGATGCGGTGATCGTAGGACAGCGCCAGGTACATCATCGGCGCGATCACGACCTGGCCGTTCTGGGCGATCGGGCGCTCCTTGATGGCGTGCATGCCCAGGATGGCGCTCTGCGGCGGGTTGATGATCGGGGTCGACAGCAGCGAACCGAAGGTGCCGCCGTTGGTCACGGTGAAGGTGCCGCCCTGCAGTTCTTCCAGGCTCAGCTTGCCGTCACGGGCCTTCTTGGCGTAGTCGGCGATGGTCTTTTCGATGTCGGCGAACGACATGCGCTCGACGTTGCGCAGCACCGGCGTGACCAGGCCCTTCTCGGTCGACACGGCGATCGAGATGTCCGAGTAGCCGTGGTAGATGATGTCGTCGCCGTCGATGGAGGCATTGACCAGCGGGAAGCGCTGCAGCGCGTTGGCGGCGGCCTTCACGAAGAAGCTCATGAAGCCGAGCTTGATGCCGTGTGCCTTGACGAACTCGTCCTGCAGTTCCTTGCGCGCCGCCGACACCTTGGACAGGTCGACTTCGTTGAAGGTGGTCAGCATGGCGGTGGAGTTCTTCGACTCCATCAGGCGCTCGGCGATGCGCTTGCGGATGCGTGTCATCGGCACGCGTTCTTCCGGACGTGCGCCACCGGCCTTGCCGGCGCCGCCGTTGCGGGCGAAGTTGACGATGTCTTCCTTGGTGACGGCGCCACGACGGCCGGTGCCGTCGACGTCGGCCGGGTTCACGCCTTCGGTGATGGCGGTGAAGCGGGCGCCCGGCGGCAGCGCGTCGGCAGCCGACTTGGCAGCCGGGGCCGGGGCAGCGGCGGCGGCCGAGCAGCGGCCGGAGCGGCCTCAGCCTTCTTCTCTTCGGCAGCCGGGGCCGGTGCAGCAGCCACGGCGCCTTCTTCGATGATCGCCACGACCTGGCTGGAAGTGACGGTGTCGCCTTCCTTGAACTTGATTTCCTTGATCACGCCATCGACCGGCGACGGCACTTCCAGGACGACCTTGTCGGTTTCCAGGTCAAGCAGGTTTTCGTCGCGCTTGACGGCGTCGCCCACCTTCTTGTGCCAGGTGGCGATGGTGCCGTCGGCGACGGATTCGGGCAGTACCGGGGCTTTGACTTCGGTGGCCATGCGGGAGCTTCCTGGTTTGTCTTCTAAATAGGGGGAGAGTTATTCAGCGAACGAGTCGTTGAACGGGTTGACCAGTGCATCGGCGACCAGCTGCTGCTGTTCGCGGACGTGGTCAGCCATGTGACCGGCAGCCGGCGAAGCCGAACGTGCGCGACCGGCGTAGTGCAGGCTCTGGCCATCGGCCAGGCAGAACTGCAGGTGGTGGCGGATCTGGTACCACGCGCCCTGGTTCTGCGGTTCTTCCTGCGTCCACACCACGTCGGTGGCCTTGCCGTACTTCTTCAGTTCGGCAGCCAGCAGCGCACGCGGGAACGGGTACAGCTGCTCCACGCGGATGATCGCCACGTCGTCCTGGCCACGCTTGGTCTGGTCTTCCAGCAGGTCGTAGTAGACCTTGCCCGAGCACAGCACCACGCGCTTGACCTTCTTGGCATCTGCATTGGCATCGCCGATCAGGTGCTGGAACTCGCCATTGGCCAGCTCGTCCAGGGTCGACACGGCCAGCTTGTGGCGCAGCAGCGACTTGGGCGACATCACCACCAGCGGCTTGCGGGTGGTCAGGTGCTGCTGGCGACGCAGCATGTGGAAGGCCTGCGCCGGGGTCGACGGCACCACCACCAGCATGTTCTCCAGCGCGCACAGCTGCAGGAAGCGCTCCAGGCGCGCCGAGCTGTGTTCCGGGCCCTGACCTTCATAGCCATGCGGCAGCAGCAGGGTCAGGCCGGAGATGCGGCCCCACTTTGCTTCGCCGGCGGCGATGAACTGGTCGATCACCACCTGGGCGCCGTTGGCGAAGTCGCCGAACTGGCCTTCCCAGATGCACAGGGTGTTCGGATCGGTGGTCGAGAAACCGTACTCGTAGGCCATCACTGCTTCTTCGCTGAGCAGCGAATCGATGACGGTGGCCTTCTCCGGCGAATCCACCAGCTGCCGCAGCGGCAGGTAGTAGTTGTCGGTCTTCTGGTCGTGCAGGATCGCGTGGCGGTGGGTGAACGTGCCGCGGCCGACGTCCTGGCCGACCAGGCGCAGCGCACTGCCTTCGTCCAGCAGGGTGGCGTAGGCCAGGTTCTCGGCAAAGCCCCAGTCGCCCGGGATCTCGCCGGCAGCCATCTTGCGGCGGTCGTCGTACACCTTGGACACGCGCGAGTGCAGCTGCACTTCTTCGGGCACGGTGTTGATCAGCTTGGCCAGCGCGACCAGCTTGTCCTTGTCGACCTTCGTCGACACCGGATCGGACAGCTTGCCTTCCAGCAGCTTCGGCCAATCAACGAACAGCGGGCTGGTCGGCGGGGTCTTTTCGACCTTGGCCAGCTCGGTGGTCACTTCACCGGCATCGAGCTTCTCGCGGTACGCATCGACCATCGCCTTGCCGGCGCCGGCGGCGATCACGCCTGCCTTTTCCAGCTGCTCGGCGTACATCTCGCGGGTGGTGGCGTGCTTGCGGATCACCTGGTACATCAGCGGCTGGGTGATCGCCGGCTCGTCGGCCTCGTTGTGGCCCCAACGGCGGTAGCACATCAGGTCGATGACCACGTCCTTGGCGAACTTCTGGCGGAACTCGAACGCCAGCTGCGCGGCGAACACCACCGCTTCGGGATCATCGCCGTTCACGTGCAGCACCGGGGCGGCAATCATCTTCGCCACGTCGGTGGCATAGCGCGTGGAGCGCGTGTCCTGCGGATTGGAGGTGGTGAAGCCGACCTGGTTGTTGACCACGATGTGCACGGTGCCGCCAACGGCGAAGCCGCGGGCCTGCGACATCTGGAACAGCTCCATGACCACGCCCTGGCCGGAGAAGGCCGCGTCGCCGTGGACCAGGATCGGCATCACCTGCTTGCGTGCGGTGTCCTTGCGGCGTTCCTGGCGCGAACGCACCGAGCCGGCAACCACCGGGTCGGCGATTTCCAGGTGCGACGGGTTGAACGCCAGGGCCAGATGCACCGGGCCACCCTCGGTGGCCACGTCGGCGGAGAAGCCCATGTGGTACTTCACATCGCCGGCCGAGGCGTGCTCGTCGTGCTCGAACTTGCCTTCGAATTCGTCGAACAGCTTGCGCGGATTCTTGCCGAGGGTGTTGACCAGCACATTCAGGCGGCCGCGGTGGGCCATGCCGATCACCACGTCCTTGACGCCGTCCTTGCCGGCGCTGCGGATGATGGTGTCCATCATCGGGATCAGCGAGTCGCCGCCTTCCAGCGAGAAGCGTTTCTGGCCGACGTACTTGGTGTGCAGGTAGCGCTCGAGGCCTTCGGCGGCGGTCAGGCGCTCCAGCGTGCGGCGCTGGGTGTCAGCGTCCAGCTGGTAGTTGCCACCGGCCAGTTCCAGCTTCTTGTAGATCCACTGGCGCTGCTCGACTTCGGAGATGTGCATGAACTCCGCACCGATCGAACCGGTGTAGGTCGCCTTCAGGCGCGCCAGCAGGTCACGCAGCTTCATGCGCGGCTGGCCACCCACGCCGCCGGTGCTGAACTCGCTGTTGAGGTCAGCATCGGACAGGTTGTGGAAGGGCAGGCCGAGGTCCGGGGTGTTGACCGGCGCGGCCAGGCCCAGCGGATCCAGGCGGGCGTCCAGATGACCACGCGAACGGTAGGCGGTGATCAGACGACCGACATTGCGCTCGCGCTCATCGCCTGCACCGGTGCCGGTGCCTGCTTTCAGCGCATCCTTGGCCGCGTCCGCAATGTGGGAAATGACGGCCGAGTGCGGAATGTCGCCCGCTTCGCGGCCCTTGAAGCCGTCGAAGTAGGTTTTCCATTTGGGATCGACACTATCCGGGGAGACCAGGTACTGCTCGTACAGGTCCTCGACATAGGAGGCGTTGCCGCCGGCGAGTTGCGAAGATTGCGCAAACTGCTTCAGTTGATTGTCCACGATGGAGGGTGCTGATTCGCTTTGTGGGGTATGGCTTCAGAAGGACCCGGCACGAAGATGAATAGCCATGCACGGGCGCGTTCAAACGGCCAAATTGTACCCCCATCCGGACACGAAGGGGCAGCGACGAGGGCATCGGGCGTCCCCCGGTGTCGGTCCCAGACAGGTTGAGCGCACCGGTCGCGGTCAGATGCCGAGTGCGCGCAGTTCGCTGCATTCGCGCGAACGGTCCCAGACACGCTGCAATTGCTGCTCGAACGGCTGCGAACGTGCCGGCAGCGCGATTGCCGATTCGCCGTCGAGGCGATGGCCGATGAGACGAAAGTAGAAGTCGCCTGCATCATTGAGCAGGCAGGCCGAGGCCAGGGCGCGATCGATGGGGTCGGCGACCTCGCGGAACTGGATCACACTGGGCAGGCGCTGGAACAGCGCCAGCAGCGGCGCACCGGCGCTGGCGATGGCTGCGGCGTCATGCACGATCACCCGCAGCTGCTTGTCGTGGCGGGCGGTGACGAAGCGGCGCAGGGCCGCCTGTACCGGTGGCGCGTCCAGCAGGCCGGGGTCCAGCTGCCGGCTGTGCAGCCACAACCGACGGCGGGCGCGGTGGATGATCGCCGTGGTGATCGCCACCGCTTCAGCGCGGCTGTCGATGGCGGAAACGGCCTGTAGCCGGCGCCGCATCTGCTGGTGGCCAATGCCGGCTTCTTCGAATTCGGGGCCATCAGGAAGGAAGCCCTGGCGGGCGTAGAAGTCGCGTGCCCGCAGCTGCGCATGCAGGTGCAGTTCGGCCAGGCCGAGCTGGCGCCCGGCCTGTACCAGTGCCTGAAGCAGGGCCTCGCCAATGCCGTGGCCGCGATACGCCGCCAGCACCGCCATGCGGCCGATACGGCCATCCGGCGCCAGCCGCCCGGTGCCGACCGGATGCCCGTCGGCATCCAGCGCCAGCACGTGGGCACAGACCGGGTCCAGGGCATCGCGCTCCAGGGCGGCGTCGATGCCCTGTTCCTGCACGAACACCCGCTGGCGCACGTCGTGGATGGCGACGTGGGCCTCGGCGTGACTGACCTGCTGGACCCGCAGCGGGCTCATGGCTCAACCGCGGCCGGCGTCGCTGTCGTCTTCATCGTGGTCATCGAAGTTGACGATCACTTCAATACCGTCGTCGTGCACGGTCACCAGATGGACGTCGTCGGACATGGCGTCTTCGGCGGTGGCTTCGACCAGGTCGCGGCCCTCGATCACTTCACCCAGTACCTCTTCCTCCTCGTCGGCGTACACCTCGTTCGGATCGATCAGCTGGAACACGCCGCCGACCAGCAACTGCTGGACCACCGCACGGCCCTTGTCGGACAGACCGCGGTAGGCGGCGGCGTCGAGCTGCTCGGCACCTGCCAGGCGCTGCGCGTCCTTCACCGGCAGGGCGAAGTCCTGGCCACTGACATACAGGCTGGCACCGCGCTTGGCCCGGCGCCAGGCCAGGCGCGCCCACGGGTGACGCTGCAGCAGCAGGCCCGACTGCAGGGCCTCCAGCACTTCTTCCTGCGGCGGCGCGGCCTGGTGGGCCATCACCTCGCCGGCGGCGCGGTAGGTGGTGATGAAGCGGCCGAACCAGTCACCCAGCTTGTCCGGATCGTTCATGCGGATGGCGTTGAGCGCGGTGATCACCCGCGCCATCGCCACGGTGTCGATCTCGTTCGGGTCGGCCGGTGCCTTCAGGTCGGCGTCCTGGTAGCGGATGTTCTCGTCGGCGTCGGCGATCAACGTGTCCAGATAGTCACTGATCAGCTCGGCCGAAGACGGTGCACGCATGCCGAACGAGAACGTCAGGCACGGGTCTTCGGCAACGCCGTGATGCGGCACGTTCGGCGGCAGGTACAGCATGTCGCCCGGTGCCAGCACCCAGTCGTGGGTCGGCTTGAATACTTCCAGCAGCTTCAGTTCCACGTCGGGGCGGAAGCCCAGCGGCGGGCGCTTGCCCTTGATCGATTCACTGGCATCGATCTGCCAGCGGCGGTGGCCGTGGGCCTGCAGCAGGAACACGTCGTACTGGTCGACATGGGCACCGACCGAGCCACCGGTAGCGGCGAAGCTGATCATCACATCGTCCATGCGCCAGCGCGGCAGGAAGCTGAAGTGTTCGATCAGGGCGCGCACGTCCTTGTCCCATTTGTCCACGTCCTGCACCAGCAGGGTCCAGTCGTGGTCGGGCAGGGCGGGGAAGATGTCTTCCTGGAACGGGCCGCTGCGCACGCGCCAGCTGTCCTGGGCCTTGTCATGCTCGATCAGGCGGGCCAGCACGCCCTCTTCGCAGGCCAGGCCGGCCAGGTCTTCCGGCTGTACCGGGGTCTGGAAATCCGGGAAGGCATTGCGGATCAGCAGCGGGCGTTTCTGCCAGAAGTCACGCAGGAAGGTGGCCGGTGCCATGCCCAGCGGCTGGCCGCGGCGGGCGGTGACTTCGATCAGGGGAGAGGAGGACTTGCGGGCGGCCATGGGGGAGTTCCTTGCAGCGGAAAGCGGGAGGGGCGGCGTGGCGGGCCGCCAAGGGCTCCATTGTCCGACGTTCGATGGGATTGCGCACGTGTGCTGGTTTGTCGCGGGGTCCGGCCAACGGCTGAGCCCCTCGTGGCGGGGGTCGAAAGCAAAAGCTGGGATTGGCCGGGCGGGTGGGCTGCGCGGGGGACGCTGCAAGTACGTCCCTGTAAGCTTGGCCGCGGCATCCATGCCGCGGACACCCCCGCGCAGCCCACCCGCCCGGCCTCTGACAGTTTCCCGCGTGGCCCGCCACGGAATGGAAGAAGAAAATCAAAGGCAACAGCGGGTCGCGCGCTGCGCTTGCTCCAACTGCCTGCGCCATAAACAAAGAGGGACGCGGCGAAGCCGCGTCCCTCTCTCAATTCCGTCCCGACAACCCAACGCTCTTCGATCCGTCACCGGGAATCTGTCAGAGGTGGGGCGGGTTGGGTTCGCGGGACCGTTGGCGCCATGGATGGCGCCATCGAGCCTCCAGGGATGGATTCACGGCGTGTCCCGCGAACCCAACCCGCCCCGCCCAGCTCGCAGCAATTCAGAGCCGCTTTTGACGTTGCCGTTGCTGTTGCTGTTGCCTGCCGCAGGCAGCGCCCGCGGCCGCCGCCGCAAGGAAAACCCTTAAATCTTCTTCGCCAGCGACTCGGCCAGGCCGGTGTAGCTGCCCGGGGTCATCTCCAGCAGGCGCTGCTTGGCATCGGCCGGCAGCTCCAGCCCCTGCACGAAGGTGCGCATCGACTCGGCCGTGATGCCCTGGCCACGGGTCAGCGCCTTCAGCTGCTCGTACGGGTTCGGCAGCCCATGGCGGCGCATCACCGTCTGCACGGCCTCGGCCAGCACTTCCCACGCCGCATCCAGATCGGCGTCCAGGCGCTGCGGGTTCACTTCCAGCTTGCCCAGGCCCTTGGCCAGCGAATCCAGCGCCACCTGGCTGTGACCGAACGCGGTGCCCAGCGCGCGCAGCACGGTGGAATCGGTCAGGTCACGCTGCCAGCGGCTGATCGGCAGCTTCGCGCTGAAATGCTCGAACAGCGCGTTGGCGATGCCGAAGTTGCCTTCGGCGTTCTCGAAATCGATCGGGTTGACCTTGTGCGGCATCGTCGACGAACCGACTTCGCCTTCCTTCAGGCGCTGCTTGAAGTAGCCCAGCGAGACGTAGCCCCAGATGTCGCGGGCCAGGTCGATCAGGATGATGTTGGCGCGGCGGGCGGCATCACCGATCTCGGCGATGTTGTCGTGCGGCTCGATCTGGGTGGTGTACGGGTTGAACACCAGGCCCAGCCCGGTCACGAAGCGCTCGGCGAAGGCCGGCCAGTCCACATCCGGGTAGCTGGCGATGTGCGCGTTGTAGTTGCCGACGGCGCCGTTGATCTTGCCGGTCAGTTCAACCGCGGCGATCTGCCGGCGCTGGCGCTCCAGGCGGGCGACCACGTTGGCCAGCTCCTTGCCCAGCGTGGTCGGCGAGGCGGTCTGGCCGTGGGTGCGCGACAGCATCGGCTGGCCGGCCTGGGCATGGGCCAGCGTGCGCAGTGCAGTGGCGATGCCGTCCAGGGTCGGCAGCAGCACCTCGCGACGGGCCTGTTCCAGCATCAGGCCGTAGCTGAGGTTGTTGATGTCTTCGCTGGTGCAGGCGAAATGCACGAACTCCAGCGCCGGCGCCAGCTCGGCATCGTCCTTCAGCTGTTCCTTGATGAAGTACTCCACCGCCTTGACGTCATGGTTGGTGGTGCGCTCGATCTCCTTCACGCGCGCGGCCTGGGCCGGGCTGAAGCCGCTGGCCAGTGCACGCAGGCGGACGATGGCAGCGTCGGAGAACGCGGCCAGCTCGACGATGCCCGGCTCGGCGGCCAGGGCCAGCAGCCACTCCACTTCGACCGTGACACGGGCCTTGATCAGGCCGTACTCGGAGAAGATCGGGCGCAGGGCGTCGACCTTGCCGGCATAGCGGCCATCGAGCGGGGACAGGGCGAGCAGGGCGGATTCGGACATGTCGGCAGGGCTGGGACGAGCGGCGGGGCCGATATTCTACGACGCGTGGCCTTCGCATGCTCGGTAGCGCCGGGCCATGCCCGGCCGATGGTGGCCGCGCTGCGCGCTCGCCGGGCGCGGCCCGGCGCTACCCGTTCAATCGGCCCTGCGGATGAAACGATCTGGCCCGTCCTCGCCATCCCACGCTGCGGACAAGGGAGTATCGTTGTCGCAGCCGCCAGCCCGGGAAGCGACACCCTGCCAGCCGCCGCTTTCCTTTCCCCAACTGAAGAAGTGCGGAGTTGATGCAATGAGCAAAGCTGCAAGCAAGAGTGCCCCCAAGGGATTCCGGATCGAGCACGACAGCATGGGTGAGCTGCAGGTGCCTGCCGACGCGCTGTGGGGCGCGCAGACCCAGCGCGCTGTACAGAATTTCCCGGTGTCGGGCCAGCGCATGCCGCGCGGTTTCATCCGTGCGCTGGGCCTGGTCAAGGGCGCTGCCGCCGGCGTCAATGCCGAGCTGGGCCACCTGCCGAAGACCGTGGCCAAGGCTATCCAGTCTGCCGCGGCTGAAGTGGCGGACGGCACGTGGGACGCGCAGTTCCCGATCGACGTCTACCAGACCGGCTCGGGTACGTCCTCGAACATGAATGCCAACGAGGTGATCGCCACCCTGGCCAATCGCGCCGGCAAGGCCGGCAAGACCACGGTGCACCCGAACGATCACGTCAACCAGGGGCAGAGCTCAAACGATGTGATTCCCACGGCGCTGCGCGTGTCGGCCGTGCTGGCCACCCATGAGCAGCTGCTGCCGGCGCTGGTGCACCTGCGCCGGACGCTGGACAGGAAGGGCCGCAGCCTGCGCAAGGTGGTCAAGACCGGCCGCACCCATCTGATGGATGCGATGCCGCTGACCTTCGAACAGGAATTCGGTGCATGGTCGGCGCAGTTGGCCTCGGCCCAGGAGCGCATCGAGGACAGCCTCAAGCGCGTGCGCCGCCTGCCGCTGGGCGGTACCGCCATCGGCACCGGCATCAATGCCGACCCGCGCTTTGGTGCACAGGTTGCCAAGGCGCTGAAGCAGCAGACCGGCTTCAAGTTCGACAGCGCCGAGAACAAGTTCGAAGGCCTGGCCGCGCAGGACGATGCGGTGGAGCTGTCGGGCCAGCTCAATGCGCTGGCGGTAGCCCTGATCAAGATCGCCAACGACCTGCGCTGGATGAACGCCGGCCCGCTGGCGGGCCTGGGCGAGATCGAACTGCCGGCACTGCAGCCGGGGTCCTCGATCATGCCGGGCAAGGTCAATCCGGTGATCCCGGAGGCGACGGTGATGGCCTGCGCGCAGGTGATCGGCCACCACACGGCGATCACCGTGGCCGGCCAGACCGGCAACTTCCAGCTCAACGTCACGCTGCCGCTGATCACGGTGAACCTGCTCGATGGCATCGGCCTGCTGGCCAATGTGTCGACCCTGCTGGCCGACAGCGCCATTGCCGGCCTGAAGGTGCGCGAGGACCGTGTAGCCGAGGCGCTGGCGCGCAATCCGATCCTGGTGACCGCGCTGAACCCGATCATCGGTTACGAGAAGGCCGCAGCGATTGCCAAGCGCGCCTACAAGGAGCAGCGCCCGGTGCTGGACGTGGCGCTGGAAGACAGCGGCCTGGCCGAAGCCGAGCTGCGCCGCCTGCTGGATCCGGCCGCGTTGACGGCCGGCGGCATCCAGGCCGGTGGCGGTGGTGCCGGCGGCTGATCGAACGGTGTGCGGGCCGAGGTCCGCAGCCACCACAGGCGAGAAAGAAGAACGCCGCCCGGAAGGGCGGCGTTGTTCGTTTCAGCGACGGTCGGCGACGATGTTGCCGAAGGTCTCGGTGTAATCCTTGAACTCGGGAATGGTCTGCACCAGGTCCGGCGGAATCACCTGCATGCCCTCCGGCGGCACGATCTTCACCGGCTGCATGTCGGGGTCGGCCGGTGCGGCCACCAGCGTGTTCTGGCGCAGCACCTGCAGCTTGCCGAACATCGTCTGCAGCATCTGCTTCTGTTCGGCGTTGAGCGGGATCAGGATCTCGTCGATCTTCATCTGCCCGTCGGGCAGGATGATGATGTTCGGTGCCGGCTGGCGGCGAACGGTCACGATGCTCTCGCTGACGGATATCTTGGGTTTGCCACGCTCGGCGCGGTGGTTGCGGTAGTCCTGGTCACAGCCGACCAGGCCCAGGCAGAGCAGGGCGGCCAGCAGCAGAAACAGCTTTTTCATGGCGGTTCGATGAAGTGCATCCGGGGCTGCCATTGTAAGCCCGCCGGGGCGCAGCGGCCGGCAACGCAGGTGCGCGGCCGGCCGGGTGCGCTGATCTGTCACAGGGGTCAGCGGTTGACGACGGTGTCCTTGCCGCAGTCGTCCACATCGCTCTGGTCCATCGTGGCGTAGGGCTTGAACGCCGGCAGCGAGGCAGCCAGGGCCTGCTGGCTGGCCAGCATGGCCGGCATGCGGTCGCAGATGCGCTTGGCCTGCGCTTCGATCTTGGCGGCCTCGGCGTTGATCCGTTTCTCGATGCCTTCGCTGTCACCGCTGAAGATGCCCTTCAGTGCTTCACCGGCAGCGTTGGCGCCGAGCTTGGCACCTGCCAGGCCGACATCCATGCCGTCCATCGCCACCGCCACCACGTGGCCACGGTAATCAAGCAGCTGGCGACGCTGGCCATCGTCCAGCGCCACCGGCTTGCCACCGATCAGCAGCTGTCCCTGCGGGGTGATCTCCGCGCGTGGCTGGTTGTCGGCCGAGATCTTGATGTTGCCTTCGGCGATTTCCCTGCGGGCGTCGTCCATCGCTTCCTTGACGGTCTGGCCGACGCCGCCCGCGGTCTCGGCCACCGCCTTGCCGGCGGTCTTGTCGGGGCTGGACGTGTCGCCACAGGCGATCAGCGGCAGGCACAGCAGGGCAGCAGGCAGCAGACGCAGCAGACTCATGGCATTCCCCTCGGATCGGATGGTTGGACGTTACTTGCCGCGCGGCAGGGTGATGGTGCCGGACACGTTGCGATGCTGGACATCGCCGCTGCCGCTGTGCTCGACGATGAGGTTGCCGCGCACGCCGTCGACATCGATGTCGCCCGAGCCGTGGCTGCGTACGCGGACATTGCCGCCGACCTGCTCGATATCGACGTTGCCGGAGCCGACCACGCCGACCTCGACGTTGCCCTGCACCTGCTTGAAGCCGATGTCGCCCGAACCGACGGTATCCAGCCGCGCGTTGCCACGCACGTCGGTCACCTTCAGGTCACCGGAGCCGACGGTGCCGACGCTGGCATCACCGCCGATGTTGCGGGCGTTGACGTCGCCCGAACCCAGCGAGAGCAGGTTGAATGACGCGGCGCCATCAACGTCCAGGTCGCCCGAACCCACGGCGGCATGCACGCTGCCACGGGTGCCGCGGGCGATGCCATCACCGGAGCCCACGTCCATGCTCAGCGACTGCGCGTTCTCGATGCTGCCATCGCCCGAGCCGATCTTGAACTGCAGCGGCAGGTTGTCCGGCACGCTGCCACGGATGTCCAGCCAGGCG
Source organism: Stenotrophomonas sp. SI-NJAU-1 (assembly GCF_020883215.1). NCBI lineage: Bacteria > Pseudomonadati > Pseudomonadota > Gammaproteobacteria > Lysobacterales > Lysobacteraceae > Stenotrophomonas > Stenotrophomonas sp. SI-NJAU-1. The sequence continues at coordinate 2,797,008 of NZ_CP086598.1, read as the reverse complement.
TAGCTGTTACCCATCGACAGCGCGTCGCGGCTGTCGCGGCGCAGGCTCACCACCAGCTTGTCGCCCACGCGGCGCTGGTCCAGCACCAGCTGGTCCAGCCAGTCCTTGTTGGACGCGCACGCGCGGCCTTCGAGCTGGCCGCCACCCGCGCTGGCGACCACTTTCAGGTCATGCTGGTTGATCTCGAACACCACCGCTTTGGCACCGGCCGCGTCGATCTTCAACGCGCGCGGCGCGGAGAACTTGCAGTTCGGTGCATCGGCGGCCAGCGCCGACAGCGGCAACAGCAACAGTGCAGTACAGGCAATCAAGGAACGCATGGGTGGTGCCTCCAGGTTGACGATCAGATTTCGCCAGCGCGCTTGCGCAGGCGGATGGCGATGAAGATGAAGGCCACGCCGAAGGCCGCGCCGATCCACAGGTCGGGCATCGCCAGCGACTTCAGCTGGGCAGAGGGCGCCATCAGCGCCACGATCGAGTCCAGATCCTGCCTGGATTCGCCGCCACCGGCGCGGTACAGCAGGTCCATTCCCGGCATCGCACCCAGCAGCAGACGGCCGACGATGTGTTGCCAGAACCAGCCGGTGGTCAGGTCGAACAGGTGCATCAGCTTGGTGGTGCTGACGATGATGCCGGCGAACAGCGGCAGCATCACCGCCCACAGGAACGGCTTGCTCCGTGCCCAGGCCGAGCACAGCAGCAGCCAGCCGGCGGTGGGCAGCGCCCACAGGGCGTACACCGGAATGGATACGAACATGCCCATGACCAGGCTCATCGGATTGGCAGGGCCCACGATCAGCTGCATCGCATCGCCGCCGTGGGAGACCACCACCAGGCACAGTATCAGCATGAAAACGAGCAGGGTCAGGCTGGACGCGATGATGGCGATGAGCGGTGCGACGATCAGTGCACTGAGTACCTTGGACAGCACGGTCTGGGTGTCCGACAGCGGCAGCGACTTCCAGAACAGGATGCTGCGGTCGCGGCGATCGTCATACAGGGCGCCCAGGCAGTAGAAGAACACCACGAAGGCCAGCACGATCAGCGGCCAGGACGAGGTCAGTACCATCGCCAGGTCCAGGCCGTTGCCCAGGTCGGCCATGTCCTTGGCGCTGATGTCGCGGGTCAGCACGGCCAGATCCAGGCCGTTGATGTTCACGCTCTCGCCGTCGATGTGCAGGCCGCCGTCGCGCGCGGCACGATGCAGGGCGAACAGGCCCAGGGCGATGCCGATGCCGCTCATCAGCAGCGAGACGATGCCGGCGATCACCGGGGCGTACAGGAAACCACCGCGGTTTTCCCAGTATTCGCGCTTGAGCAGCCAGCGCAGGGTGCCTGCGGGACTGACAGGATGGTTGACGGCATTCATGCGTAGGTCCCCTTCATGACAGCGACGAACAGATCGGCAAGGCCGGCGTTGCGGGTTTCACCCAGGCTGGCCAGCTGGCTGCGTGGCACCCCGTCGAACAGCAGGACGGTCTTGCCGAAGGCCTGGCTGCGCTCGTCGATGGGCTTCAGTGCGCGGGCGGTTTCAAGCTGGTCGGCACCGACCAGCAGCTCGGTATAGCGGTCGCCGACTTCGTCCATTTCCGCATTGAGGACGATGCGACCATCGCGGATGAACATCACGTCGGTGAGGATGTGTTCGATTTCTTCCACCTGGTGGGTGGTGACGATGATCGTCTTCTGCTCGTCGAAGTAGTCCTCCAGCAGGCGCTGGTAGAACTCCTTGCGGTACAGGATGTCCAGGCCGAGCGTGGGTTCGTCCAGCACCAGCACCTTGGCGTCGATGGCCATCACCAGGGCCAGGTGCAGCTGCACGATCATGCCCTTGGATAGTTCACGCACGCGCTGCTTCGGCTGCAGCTTGGTGTTGGCCAGGAAGCGTTCGCAACGGGCGCGATCAAAGCGGGGATGCACGCCGGCGACGAAGTCGATCGCCTCACGCACCTTCAGCCAGCGCGGCAGCACGGCGACATCGGCGATGAAGCAGATGTCGTTCATCAGATCGTCGCGGTGAACGCGCGGGTCACGGCCGAGCACGCTCAGCTCGCCTTCCACCGAGGTCAGGCCGAGCACCGCCTTCAGCGCGGTGGTCTTGCCGGCACCATTGGGGCCGATCAGGCCGATGATGCGGCCTGCCGGAATGGAGAAGCTGGCGTTGTCGAGCGCGAGCGTGTTCTTGTAAGCCTTGCGAAGGCCACGGGCGGTAATGACAGCGTCGCTTGGCACAGCGGTAGTGGGACTGGCATTCATCAGAATTTCCCCTGGGGCAACAATTCGTCGAGACTCAGGCCCAGTCGCTGGATGCGTTCCAGTACGGCCGGCCATTCTTCATTGAGGAAGCGTTCGCGCTCGCTGCTGCGCAGCTGCGTGGCCGCCTGTTCGGTCATGAACATGCCCAGCCCGCGGCGCTTCTCGACCAGGCCTTCATCGGCCAGCTCCTGGTAGGCGCGCGAAACGGTGATGGGGTTGAGCTGGTAATCGGCGGCCACCTGGCGCACCGAAGGAAGGGCATCGCCCGGCTTGAGGATTCCGTCAAGCATCATGGCGATCACGCGTTCCTTCAGCTGGCGGTAGATGGGAGCGCCGTCGCTCCACTGGATGTCGCTCATATTCAGCTCCGTGGGGTCAGCGGCTGTGCGAACGAGAAATACGGCATGGACAGGGAGCTGTGCAGCCGACGCGGGGGAGGGGGAGGAGCGGCATTCCCTGCCGTGGGTGCTGCTGCGTCCTGCGTACTGTCTTCGGAGAGGGTGGGGGAGGACGCGGCCGGCGGTGCCGGCATGGCCAGCCAGACCAGTACGAACAGGGTTGATACCGCGGTGACCGCGGGGGCGGCAAGGCTGCGACGCATCCGGCTGTTCATGGTTCCCCCTGTCTCAGGTGACTGGTGTTGTATGCAACTATAACACCGGCACGCCTGTGTGCAAGTCCTGCCCCCACCCAACTGATGGCAGGGGTGGTCACAGCACCGCAATATTCGTTCAACCGCTTGATATGCATCGAAAATGAGAAACTGCGGAGGCGCGTTTTCAGTCGGCCTCCCATTCAGTCATGTCCATGCTATGTCATCAGCAGCGGGCTGGGATGCGCGGCAGACTGCTTCCGCCACGCCGTGCAAAGCGCGACAACGCATGCGCTCCAGAGACGTGCAGACCCCGGTGCTATAGTTCGGCCGATTCCCGGCCGGTCACGGCCGGACCCCTGGAATGGCTACCGCGGACCGTCTCCCATGCCTTTGTCGACTGCCTCCTCGCGCCGCCTTCGCGGCCTGTCCCTGTTGACCCTGCTGGCCGCGGGCCTGGCCACGTCGGCCGCCGCTTCGGCCGCCGATCTGCTGGATCTGTCGTACCGGCCGCTGGCGGGCAAGCAGCAGGTCAACCTGCAGCAGCGTTACCACGGGCAGGTGCTGCTGGTGGTCAATACGGCAAGCAAGTGCGGCTATACCCCGCAGTACGAGGGTCTGGAAGCGCTGCAGAAGCAGTACGCCGGCAAGGGGTTTGCCGTGCTCGGCTTCCCGTCCAACGATTTCAAGGGGCAGGAGCCCGGTGACGAAAAGCAGATCCAGGATTTCTGCACGCTTACCTATGGTGTGAAGTTCCCGATGTTCGAAAAGGTGCACGTGACCGGCGCGCAGGCCACGCCGCTGTATCAGCGCTTGACCGCCGCCACCGGCGTGGCGCCGGCGTGGAATTTCCACAAGTATCTGGTCGGACGCGATGGCACGGTCATTGCCCAGTTCGCCAGCAAGGTCACCCCGGATGATCCGCAGCTGAAAGCGGCCATCGACAAGGCGCTGGCGGCACCGGCCGCACATTGAATGCCGGCACGGATGCCTCGACATCGACGGCATGCGTGCGACAATACGTGTTTTCGCGCCGACGTCGGCGTCCAGTCACTTCCAGGAATGCAGCGAATGAAAATGGGAATGCGCGGCGCCGCGGCGTCGGTTCTGATTCTGGCGATGGGCACTTCCGGTGTCGCCCTGTCGCAACAACCGGCCGCTCCTTCGGCCGCCAAGGAGACCGCACCCTTGAATTCCCCCAAGCAGAAGCTCGGCTACGCCATTGGTCTGGATGTGGCCAAGTCGTTCGCGCCGATCGCCGATGAAATCGATGCAGCCGCGCTGCGCACTGCCGTGGAGCGTTCCTTCGAAGGCCTGCAGCCGCAGATCACCCAGGAACAGGCCAAGGCGACCGATGCCGCCCTGCGCCAGGTGGTGATGGCCCGTAGCGGCCAGCAGGTGCCGGGCGTCGCGCCGGGCTCGCAGCCGGCGAAGGTCGATCGGGTCAAGGTCGCGCAGATGATCGGTGCTTATTCGGTGGGTCCGTCGCTGGCACAGCTGAAGGACGATATCGATACCGCTTCGCTGTTTGACGCAATCAACACTGGCCTGAGCAAGGGCCAGCCGAAGATGAGCGAAGCCGATGCCACTGCCACCATCCAGTCGTTCATGGGTGCCAAGCAGGCCGAGATGCAGGCAAAGGCCGCACAGGCAGCGCAGACCAACCGTCAGGAAGGCAACGCGTTCCTGGCCAAGAACAAGACCCAGCCGGGCGTGGTGACCACCCCGTCGGGCCTGCAGTACCAGGTGATCCGTCCGGGCAGTGGCGAGCGTCCGTTGCCCTCCAGCAAGGTGCGCGTGAACTACGAAGGCAAGCTGCTCAACGGCACGGTGTTCGACAGTTCCGCGGGCCGTGGCCCGGCCGAATTCGGTCTGGACCAGGTCATCAAGGGCTGGACCGAGGGCGTGGCCCTGATGCCGGTCGGCTCGAAGTACCGCTTCTGGATCCCGGGTGAACTGGCATACGGCGAGAACGGCACCCCGGGTGGTCCGATCGGTCCGAATGCCACCCTGACCTTCGACGTCGAGTTGCTGGGCGTTCTGCCGTAAGCCACCACGGAGTCAGCACGGATATGCGCGTTGCGATTTTTGGTACCGGCTACGTAGGTTTGGTGACCGGCACCTGCCTGGCCGACGTCGGCCACCAGGTGGTCTGCGTCGATATCGACCAGGCCAAGGTGGATGGCCTCAACCGGGGCATCATCCCGATCTACGAGCCCGGCCTGGAGCCGATGGTGAAGGCCAACCACGCCGCGTCGCGGCTGGTGTTCACCACCGACGCGGCGACCGCCATCGGCCACGGCCAGGTGGTGTTCATCGCCGTGGGCACGCCGCCGGACGAGGATGGCAGCGCCGATCTGCAGTACGTGCTGGCCGTGGCCCGCACCATCGGTCGGCACATCTCGGTGCCGACCGTGGTGGTCAACAAGTCGACGGTGCCGGTGGGCACCGCCGACAAGGTGCGTGCGGCCATTGCCGAAGAGCTGGCGGCGCGTGGGGCGGATATCGCCTTCGATGTGGTGTCCAACCCTGAATTCCTGAAGGAAGGCGACGCCGTTGCCGACTGCATGCGGCCAGACCGCATCATCATCGGTGCGACCAATGCCGAGTCGGTCGCAGTGATGCGACGCCTGTACGCGCCGTTCAACCGCAACCACGACCGCGTGGTGGAGATGGACGTGCGTTCGGCCGAGCTGACCAAATACGCCGCCAATGCAATGCTGGCAACCAAGATTTCGTTCATGAATGAAATCGCCAACATCGCCGAACGCGTGGGCGCCGACGTCGAGCAGGTCCGCCAGGGCATCGGTTCGGACCCGCGTATCGGCTGGCACTTCATCTACCCGGGTGCCGGTTACGGCGGTTCGTGTTTCCCCAAGGATGTGCAGGCACTGGCCCGCACCGCGCAGCAGGCCGGCCTCGAGCCGAAGCTGCTGAACGCGGTGGAGGCGGTCAATGAATCGCAGAAGGGGCATCTGTTCGCGCTGATCCAGCGCCACTACGACAAGGGCGAAGATGAAGGCGTGCGCGGCAGGACGTTTGCCGTGTGGGGCCTGGCGTTCAAGCCGAACACCGACGACATGCGCGAGGCCTCCAGCCGCCGCCTGCTGGCCCAGTTGTGGGAAGCCGGTGCGACAGTGCGCGCGTACGATCCGGAGGCGATGCATGAATCGCGGCGGATCTTCGGCGAGCGCGATGATCTGGTGTTCTGTGACAGCGCCGACGATGCGCTGCAGGGCGCCGATGCACTGGTCGTGGTGACCGAGTGGAAGCAGTTCCGCAGCCCCGATTTCCAGATGCTGCGCGAGCGGCTGAAGGATGCGGTGGTGTTCGACGGCCGCAATCTGTACGAGCCTGCCGAAGTCGAGGCCGCCGGCCTCGCGTATTACGGCATTGGCCGGGGGCGTTCGCTGCATGTCTGAAGTACCGACCGAACGTGAGCAGGCGCTGGAAGCGCGCCTGGTCGAGCTGGAGATGCGCGTGTCCTTCCAGGAGCACGCGCTGGCCGAACTGAGCGATGCACTTGCAGACGCGCGCATGGAAGGCAGCCGCAATGCCGGCATCCTGCGCGTGCTGCTGGAAGACCTGGGCAAGGTCCGCAATGCATTGAATTCTTCTGATCCGGCGAGCGAACCGCCGCCGCCGCACTACTGATCCATATCCTATGAGCGATACCCTCCGCGACCAGCTGATGGGCCTGGGCTTCAAGCCCGCGCCCAAGCCCGAGCGCAAGAATGATGCCCCCCGCCGTGATGGCCGCCCGCAGGGCAAGGGTGGCGCTGGCAATGGAAAGCCGCAGCACGCTGGCAAGGGCGAACACAAACCCGGCGAGCGACGGGCGCATGGCAATGGCGGCCCGGGCAAGCCCGGCCAGCAGCGTGGCCAGGGCCACGGGCAGGGGCCGCGCAAGCCGCGTACCGCCGAGGAAATGGATCTGGCCAAGGCCTACGCGATCCGTGCCCAGCGCGAAAAGGAAGAGCGCATCGAGACCGAGCGCCTGAAGCAGGAAGAAGCCCGCCAGCGCCGCGAGGCCAAGGTGAAGCTGGAAGAACTGCTGAAGGACAAGAGCCTGAATGCTGAAGCGGCCGATATCGCGCGCCACTTCCCGTACGGCGGCAAGATCAAGCGAATCTACGTCACCGCCGCGCAGCTCAAGGCACTCAATGCCGGTGAACTGGGCGTGGTCCAGCTCAACGGTCGCTACCTGCTGGTGACAGCTGAAGTCCTGGCCCAGTCTGAAGCGGTGTTCGCCGCTTCGGTGGCGTTGAAGGTCGACCCGAATGCACCGGCCGAGGACGATCCCTACGCCGACCCGCAGTACCAGGTACCCGACGACCTGGTCTGGTAGTCGCAGACATAAAGGGGGCGTAGGGGGTCAAGTTGTTTATGGCAAAAACGACTTGATCCCCTCCCTCCCCTTTTTCATTCCGGATCGTAATCCAGGTTCGAGGCCAGCCAGCGTTCGGCCTGGGCACGGTCCACGCCCTTGCGGCGTGCGTAGTCGGTGACCTGCTCGCGACCGAGGCGGCCGACCACGAAATACTGGCTCTGCGGGTGGCTGAAGTAGTAGCCCGATACCGCCGCGGTCGGCAGCATCGCGAAGCTCTCGGTCAGTTGCATGCCGGCGTTGGTTTCCGCGCCCAGCAGGTCGAACAACCGGCGTTTTTCGCTGTGCTCGGGGCAGGCGGGGTAACCGGGCGCGGGGCGGATGCCGCGGTACTTTTCGTCGATCAGCGCTTCGTTGTCGAGCGTTTCGGCGTGGTCGTAGCCCCAGAACCCGGTGCGTACGCGCTGGTGCAGGCGTTCGGCCAGGGCTTCGGCAAAGCGGTCGGCGAGGGCCTTCAGCAGGATCGCGTTGTAGTCATCATGGTCGGCCTCGAAACGGGCCACGTGCGCGTCGATGCCGATGCCCGCGGTGACTGCGAAGGCGCCGATCCAGTCCTGCTTGCCGCTGTCGGCCGGGGCGATGAAATCGGCCAGGCAGAAATCCGGACGTTCGGCCGGCTTGTCCACCTGTTGCCGCAGGAAGTGCAGGGTGGCCTCGCCATCGGGATGCTGCACACGTACGTCGTCGCCGATGCTGTTGGCAGGCCACAGGCCGAACACGGCCTTGGCCTGCAGCCACTTCTCGTTGACGATGCGCTCCAGCATCGCGCGCGCGTCCTGGTACAGCTCGCTGGCCTGGGGGCCGACGATCTCATCGGTGAGGATGGCCGGGTACTTGCCGGCCAGCTCCCAGGCCTGGAAGAACGGCGTCCAGTCGATGTAGGGCACCAGTTCGGCCAGCGGGTAGTCATCGAATACATGCAGGCCCGGCTGCTTCGGTGCGGGTGGCGTGTACGCCTGCCAGTCGCACTGGAACTTCTGGGCACGTGCATGTTCCAGCGAGACCAGGCGCTTGGCGTCACCGCGGTTGCGGTGGCGGGTGCGGATCTCGGCGTAGTCCGCCTCGTTGGCGGCGACGAATGCATCCCGCAGCTCGCGCGAGATCAGCGACTGCGCCACGCCCACCGCACGCGAAGCGTCCTTCACCCAGACCGTCGGCGCTTTGTAGTGCGGGTCGATCTTCAGCGCGGTGTGCGCACGCGAGGTGGTCGCGCCGCCGATCATCAGTGGCAGGTCAAAGCCCTGCCGCTGCATTTCACGGGCGACATGGCTCATTTCTTCCAGTGACGGCGTGATCAGGCCGGACAGGCCGATGATGTCAGCCTGGTGCTCGCGGGCGGCATCGAGGATCTTCTGCGCCGGCACCATCACGCCCAGATCGATCACCTCGAAGTTGTTGCAGGCCAGGACCACGCCGACGATGTTCTTGCCGATGTCGTGCACATCGCCCTTCACCGTGGCCATGATGATCTTGCCGTTGCTCTTGGCGGTGTCGCCGCTGCGGGCCTTTTCGGCTTCGATGTAGGGCAGCAGGTAGGCCACTGCCTTCTTCATCACCCGTGCCGATTTCACCACCTGCGGCAGGAACATCTTGCCGGCACCGAACAGGTCGCCGACCACGTTCATGCCGGCCATCAGCGGGCCTTCAATGACGTCCAGCGGGCGGCTGGAACGTTGCCGGGCTTCTTCGGTATCGGCGTCGACCCAGGCATCCAGGCCATGCACCAGCGCATGGGCCAGCCGGGCGTCCACCGGCTTCTCGCGCCAGGCCAGGTCTTCGGTCTTCGCCGCGCCCTTGCTGCCCTTGTAGCGCTCGGCGATTTCAAGCAGGCGCTCGGTGGCATCACGGCGGCGGTTGAGGATCACGTCCTCCACGCGCTCGCGCAGTTCCGGCTCCAGCTCGTCGTAGATCGGCATGGCGCCGGCGTTGAGGATGCCCATGTCCATGCCTGCGGCGATCGCGTGGTACAGGAACACCGAGTGGATCGCCTGGCGCACGGTTTCGTTGCCACGGAACGAGAACGAAACGTTGGACACGCCGCCGGACACATGGCAGTGCGGCAGCGTCTGCTTGATGATGCGGGTGGCTTCGATGAAGTCGACCGCGTAGTTGTCATGCTCTTCAATGCCGGTGGCGACGGCGAAGATATTCGGATCGAAGATGATGTCCTGCGGCGGGAAGCCGATTTCATCGACCAGCAGGCGATAGGCGCGGGTGCAGATTTCAACCTTGCGCGCACAGGTGTCGGCCTGCCCGCTCTCATCGAAGGCCATCACCACCGCGGCCGCGCCGTAGCGCAGTACCTTGCGCGCATGCTCGCGGAACACGTCCTCGCCTTCTTTCAGCGAGATCGAATTGACCACGCTCTTGCCCTGCAGGCACTTCAGGCCAGCCTCGATCACGCTCCATTTGGAGGAATCGACCATCACCGGAATGCGCGCGATGTCCGGCTCGGACATGATCAGGTTGAGGTAGCGGGTCATCGCCGCTTCCGAATCGATCAGGCCCTCGTCCATGTTGACGTCGAGGATCTGTGCGCCGCTGGCTACCTGCTGCCGGGCCACGTCCACCGCTTCTTCGTAGCGGCCTTCCTTGATCAGCTTGCGGAACTGCGCGCTGCCGGTGACGTTGGTGCGTTCGCCGACATTGACGAACAGCAGATCCGGGGTGATGACCAGCGGTTCCAGGCCGGACAGGCGGGTAGGGCGGACAGGCGTCATGATCGGCGGCAACTCAGCGGCAACAGGGGGACGTGCGTGAGGGGGTGCAGGTGTTCATGCCGCCTGCACCTGGGCGGCAGGCAGGGCGCGGGGCGGCAGCCCGGCCACCGCCAGCGCGATCGCGCGGATGTGGTCCGGGGTGGAGCCACAGCAGCCGCCGACCAGGTTGAGCAGGCCATCTTCGGCAAAGCCACGCAGGGTGGCGGCCATTTCCTCGGGTGTTTCGTCGTACTCACCGAATGCATTGGGCAGGCCGGCGTTGGGATGGGCACTGACGTAGCAGTCCGACACCTGCGACAGGGTTTCCACGTGCGGACGCATGGCATCGGCGCCAAGTGCGCAGTTCAGGCCGATCGACAACGGCCGTGCATGCGCGAGTGACGCCTGGAACGCCTCGGCGGTCTGTCCGGACAGGGTGCGCCCGGAAGCATCGGTGATGGTGCCGGAAATCATGATCGGCAGCCGCGCGCCTCGTGCATCGAAGGCCTCCTCGATGGCGTACAGCGCAGCCTTGGCGTTGAGCGTGTCGAAGATGGTCTCGACCATGATCGTGTCGGCGCCACCATCGATCAGGCCATCGATGGCTTCGCGGTAGGTGCCGCGCAGCTCATCGAAACTGGTGTTGCGGAAGCCGGGATCGTTGACGTCCGGGCTGATCGAAGCAGTGCGGCTGGTCGGGCCGAGCACGCCGATGACGAAGCGCGGCTTGTCCGGTGTGGTGGCCGCCACCGCATCGCAGCAGGCACGTGCGACGGCGGCACCCGCCTTGTTCAGCTCGTACACCAGGTGTTCGAGGTGGTAGTCGGCCTGGCTGACCGAGGTGGCGTTGAAGGTGTTGGTTTCCACCAGGTCCGCGCCCGCTTCCAGGTAGGCGGTGTGGATGCCGGCGATGACCTCTGGCCGGGTCAGCAGCAACAGGTCGTTGTTGCCCTTCAGGTCGTGGCCTTCGGGTGTGCCGCCGTGGTCGCAGCCGGGCCCATGGGCGTGGTCGTAACCGCCGGCGAAGCGCTCGCCCCGGTAATCGGCTTCCTGCAGGCCGTGGCGCTGGATCATCGTGCCCATCGCGCCGTCGATGATCAGGATCCGATCACGCAGGGCAGCGAGCAGTGATTCCACGCGTTGCGGGTGCAGCCAGGGCAGGGCGGGCATGGCGACCTCAGGGCTTGTTGGCGATCAGCGAGATCACTTCGAAATGCGGTGGGCGCTTTTCGCGGGTGACCGTTTCCAGGTTGGAGACCAGCAGGCCGGCCTTGTCGACGAACTTCTTCAGCTCCTTGTCGCTGAAGCCGAGGTTGACGTGGCCATAGGCATCGACCGCGGCCTTGTGCTCGTGGCGGGCCAGGCTGCACAGCAGCAGGCGACCACCCGGGCGCAGCACGCGCGCGGCTTCGGTGACCGCCTGCGCGGGTTTGCTGGCGTAGGTCAGGGCGTGCATCAGCACCACCAGGTCGAAGCTGCGGTCCTTGAAGGGCAGGGCATGCATGTCGCCCTCGCGGACTTCCACGTTCGGCAGGCGGCGCAGGCGTTCGCTGGCGGCGGCCACTACACGTGCGCTGGTGTCGATGCAGACATAGCGCCTGGCGTGCGGTGCGACCAGTTCGGCCAGCACGCCGTCACCGGAAGCGATATCCAGCACGTCGCCGGTTTCCAGCAGTGGCAGTGCGGTACGTGCCAGCGCCTCCCAGGTGCGGCCCGGGGAGTAGTGGCGTTCCATGTCGCCGGCCACGCTGTCGGCCCAGTTCTGGTCAGCCGCGCGGTGGGCGAGCACCGCAGCTACCCGTTCAGCATCCTGGCGCAGCAACGGGTCATCGCTTCCGTTGCTCAGGGCATGCCACAATGCACGCTGCGCCGGATCCAGCTGGGCTTCGTCGAAGCGGTAGTACGCCGATACGCCTGCACGGCGATCGCGCACCAGGCCGGCTTCCTTCAGGCGCGCCAGATGCGTCGATACCCGCGGCTGCGCCAACCGGGTGATGGCCGAAAGCTCGGCCACGGTCAGTTCTTCCTGCTCCAGCAGCGCCAGCAGGCGCACCCGGGTAGCATCGGCGAACACCTTCAGGCGGGTCGACCAGTCTTCCAGATCCATAAACATCTACCTATCGCGATATAGAGATATATTCGCCGACGAGGACTGCCCGGTCAAGCCGCCGCCAGGGCCGAGTCAGCCGCCAATGCGCCGCCCCCGTTACAATCGGCGAACCTGGGCGCGCGCTGCGCGGCCCATAACATCATGTACCCGGGAGGGTGTTGTGGATTTCAGCTTTACCGAAGAGCAGTTGATGCTGCAGGACGTTGCGCGCCGGATCGCGCAGGAAAAGATCGCGCCGAGTGCGGAGCACCATGACCGTACTGGCGAGTTCCCGCTGGACAACATCCGCCTGCTGGGCGAGAACGGCCTGATGGGCATCGAAGTGCCGACCGAATACGGTGGCGCGGGCATGGACCCGATCGCGTACGTGCTGGCGATGGTGGAGGTCGCCGCCGGTGATGCTGCGCATTCGACCATCATGTCGGTCAACAATTCGCTGTTCTGCAACGGCATCCTGAACCATGGCAGCGAAGCGCAGAAGCAGAAGTACGTGCGCGCCATCGCCGAAGGCGAGGCCATCGGTGCATTCGCGCTGACCGAGCCGCAGTCGGGCTCGGACGCGACTGCGATGCGTTGCCGCGCGGTCAAGCAGGCCGACGGCAGCTATGTCATCAATGGCAAGAAGAGCTGGATCACTTCCGGCCCGGTGGCCAAGTACATCGTGCTGTTCGCGATGAGCGAGCCGGACAAGGGCGCGCGAGGCATCACCGCGTTCATGATCGACACCGACAAGGCCGGTTTCGGCCGTGGCAAGACCGAACCGAAGCTGGGCATCCGTGCCTCGGCCACCTGCGAGATCGAGTTCAACGATTACGTGGCGCAGCCCGAAGACGTGCTGGGCCAGGAAGGCGAGGGCTTCAAGATCGCCATGGGCGTGCTTGACGCCGGTCGTATCGGCATCGCCTCGCAGGCGATCGGCATCGCCCGTGCCGCCTACGAGGCAACCCTGGAGTACGTGAAGGACCGCAAGGCCTTCGGTGCGGCCATCGGCACCTTCCAGATGACACAGGCGAAGATCGCCGACATGAAGTGCAAGCTGGATGCGGCGCTGCTGCTGACCCTGCGCGCGGCATGGGTGAAGGGCGAGGGCAAGCGCTTCAGCAACGAGGCCGCCATCGCCAAGCTGACTGCTTCCGAAGCGGCAATGTGGATCACCCACCAGGCCGTACAGATCCATGGCGGCATGGGCTACTCCAAGGAAATGCCGCTGGAGCGCTACTTCCGTGATGCCAAGATCACCGAGATCTACGAAGGCACCTCGGAAATCCAGCGCCTGGTGATCGCCCGCAACGAAACCGGGCTGCGTTGATTTTCCTGCGCCGCGCCGCTGCAATGGCGGCGCGGCAGTAGATCCACGCCATGCGTGGATGAGGTCGTTGCCTAGTGCTTCTGCCCATCCGTCGGCCAGGAACTGGAAGAGGAAACGAGTCATGGACGCGTTGATCGAACGCATCGACCAGCTGAGTGCGCCAGGTGCGTTTCTGGATTTCCATGTGGATCCCGGGTTGCCCTTGCTGGGACAGCTGGACGCGTTGAAAGAAGATCTTCTGCAGTGGCAGTTGCCTGGCGGCAAGGTGCTCGACGTCGGTTGGTATCCCGAGTTTGATGCTTCTGGCAGCTTCCGGATCCTGCTGATCGACGGAACCGATTGGGACGTCCCGCTGTTCAGCGCGCAGGCGCACTCGCTGGCGCAACTACAAGAACAACTGCGACTGGCCGTAGCCCGCGCAGGCTGCAACGTCTAGCGCCGAGCGACTGCTGCGGGAATCAGGTGTCCAGATGGCGTGTCCGCCTCTTGCCTGCCAGGATTCATGCTGCTCCAATGCGGATCGTTTTTCTGGAGATACCGCATGATCTACCGCGGCTGGGGCTTCATGACGCTGGTGACGCCGATCGCAGGCATCCTGTTGCTGGCGTACTTCTTCCCGCACGACGGCGCCAAGGGCAACATCCCGCTGCAGCAGGTGCTGCTGGGTGGTGGCATCGGTGCGGCAGTGAACGTGCTGCTGGGGTTGTGGCTCAATCGCGCGCCCCGGCAGGAGGGAGAGGCTGCGCCGCATCATTTCTTCTTCGTGCCGATGCAGTGGGTCGCATTGGTGATCGTTGCAGTGTGCGTGATGATCTCGCTGCTGCGCTGACACGTCGCCTTGGAGAGCGCCAACCAAGGTTGGCGACTACCGGGCATGCCGCTGCTTTGGTGGATGCCAACCTTGGTTGGCATGGATTCAAAAGCAGCAAAGAAGAAAGGCCCCGGATCGCTCCGGGGCCTTTCTCGCTTCAACTTACCGTCGGATCAACGATCCGGGCGGTGAGCGCTTTCCGCATCACGCTGGCGGCCGAGGAATTCCTTCGACGGTTCATCCAGCTTGTCGCCCAGCATGCGGCGCACCACCACGAAGAACACCGGGATCATCAGCAGGCCGAGCAGGGTGGCGAACAGCATGCCGCCGATCACGCCGGTACCGATGGCGTGACGCGAGTTGGCGCCGGCACCGGTGGAGATCGCCATCGGGATGACGCCCATGATGAACGCGAAGGACGTCATCAGGATCGGGCGGAATCGCAGGCGCGCCGCTTCGATGGTGGCATCGCGCAGGGTCTTGCCCGCCGCACGCTGCTCCACCGCGAACTCCACGATCAGGATCGCGTTCTTCGCGGCCAGGCCGATTACCGTGATCAGGCCGATCTTGAAGAACAGATCGTTCGGCAGGCCGCGCATCATCGACAGGGCGAGTGCGCCCAGCACGCCAAGCGGCACCACCAGCAGCACCGCCACCGGGATCGACCAGCTTTCATACAGCGCGGCCAGGCACAGGAACACCACCACGATGGACAGCACCAGCAGCAGTGTCGCGGCGTTGCCGGCCAGGATTTCCTGGTAGGACAGGCCGGACCAGTCGTAGCCGAAGCCGGCCGGCAGGTCGTCGTTGACGATGCCTTCCATGGTCTGCATCGCTTCGCCCGAGCTGGTGCCCGGTGCCTGCGAGCCGACGATGTTGATCGCCGAGTAGCCGTTGTAGCGGCTCAGCGACGGCGGTGCCGAGACCCATTCGGACTTGACCACCGTGCTCAACGGAATCATCGCGTTGGTGCCATCGGCATTGGTGGTCAGGCTGGACGGGCTGTAGAAGCTCTTCAGCGATTCCTGGCCAGTGCGGTACGGACCATCAGCCTGCATGGTCACGCGCTTGATGCGGCCTTCGTAGAAGAAGTCGTTGACGTACACCGGGGCCAGCATCAGCTGGATGGTGCTGTACACGTCCGACACCGACATGCCCATCGACTGCGCCTGCACGCGGTCCACGTGCAGCTGCAGCTGCGGGGCGTTTTCCAGGCCGTTCGGGCGCACGCCCACCAAGTGGTCCGGCTTCTGCGCGGCCTGGCCGAGCAGGATGTTGCGGGCCTGGGTCAGCTGCTCGTAACCGGCACCACTACGGTCCTGCAGCCACATGTCGAAGCCGCCGAACTGGCCAAGACCCTGCACGGTCGGCAGGTTGACCACGAAGATCTGCGCTTCCTTGATGCCGTAGAACGCGCCGTTCATGTTCTGGATGAATTCCGGAGCAGTGAACTTGCGCTCTTCCCACGGCTTCAGGCGGATGAAGCCCATGCCCACGTTCTCGCCGGAGCCGACGAAGCTGAAGCCGGCCACCTGCAGCATGCCTTCATAGCCATCCTGCTTTTCCAGGATGCCGCGCATCTGCGCGAACGCTTCGTTGGTCTGGCTCTTGGTCGAGCCCGGCGGCAACTGCACGATCGCCAGTGCATAGCCCTGGTCTTCCTCAGGCAGGAAGCTGCCCGGCATGCGGGTGAACAGGAAACCGCACAGCACGGTCAGCACCACGAACAGGATCATCCAGCGTGGTGCGTGGCGCACCGCCGAGGTGATGTGACCCACGTAGGTGTGGCTGATCTTGTCGTAGTACTTGTTGAAGGTGCGGTAGACGATGTTCGGGTTGTCGTTGTGCGTCGGCTTGAGGAACGTCGCGCACAGCGCCGGGGTGAAGCCCAGCGCCAGGAACGCCGAGAACGCCATCGAGATGGCGATGGTCAGGGCAAACTGCTTGTAGATCTCACCGGCGGCACCGCCCTGCAGGGCCGAGGGGATGAACACCGCCGCCAGTACGACCGTGATGGCCACCACCGCGCCGGTGATCTGGGTCATCGCCTTCTGCGTGGCCGGCTTCGGCGCCAGGCCTTCCTCGGTCATGATGCGTTCGACGTTCTCGATCACCACGATCGCGTCATCGACCACGATGCCGATGGCCAGCACCATCGCAAACAGGGTCAGCTGGTTGATCGTGAAGCCGATCATCCACATGCCCAGGAACGTACCCAGCAGGGCCACCGGGATGACCAGGGTCGGGATCAGGGTGGCGCGGAAGTTCTGCAGGAAGATCAGCATCACCAGGAACACCAGCAACACCGCTTCGAACAGGGTCTTGACCACTTCCTGGATCGAGATCTTGACGAAGGTGGTGCTGTCATACGGCGAGAACCAGGTGACGCCGGCCGGGAAGCTGGGCTGCAGCTCGTCCATCTTGCCGCGCACCGCCTCGGCCACGTTCAGGGCGTTGGCGCCCGGCAGCAGCTGGATGGCGAAGGCACCGGTGGGCTTGCCGTTGTACTGGGTATCGAAGCCGTAGTTGTTGGCACCGAAGGCGACGCGGGCGATGTCCTTCAACAGCACGCGCGAGCCATCGGCATTGGCGCGCAGGATGATGTTCTCGAACTCCTGCGGCGAGCTGAAGCGGCCTTCGGCCGACACCGTGGCGGTGAAGTGCTGGCCTTCCGGCGACGGGTCGGAGCCCAGTGCACCGGCGGCGAACTGCACGTTCTGCGCGCGTACCGCCGCCAGCACCTGGCTGGCCGACAGGCCATAGCCCTGCATCTTTTCCGGGTTGAGCCAGATGTTCATGGCGTACTCGGAACCGAACTGCTGGGTGCTGCCGACGCCGGGGATGCGCGAGACCTGGTCGAGCACGCGCGAACCGACGATGTCGTTCAGTGCGTCACGGTTGATGGTCGGCGTATCGGACTGCAGCGCCACCACCATCAGGAAGCCGGCGTTGGCCTTGGCCACCACCACGCCCTGCTGGGTGACTTCCGAAGGCAGTCGCGGCGTGGCCAGCGAGACCTTGTTCTGCACCTGCACCTGGGCGATGTCCGGATCGGTACCGGTCTCGAAGGTCAGGGTGATCGAGGCGCGGCCGTTGGAGGCGGACGAGGAGCTGAAGTACAGCAGGTGATCGATACCGGTCAGCTGCTGCTCGATCACCTGGGTGACCGATTTCTCCGTGGTATCCGCACTTGCGCCCGGGTAGGTGGCCGAGACGGTCACCTGCGGCGGGGCGATGTTGGGGTAGGACTCCACGCCGAGGTTGAGGATCGCGATCACGCCGCTGAGGGAGATCAGGATCGCCACCACCCAGGCGAAGACTGGATGTTCGATGAAAAATTTAGGCATGACGGAAGGTCCCGTTACTGCTTGTTCGATTCGGTGGCGGCCGGCTCGGCCTTGTCGGCCTGGTCAGCCTTGGCCGGTGCCTTGGCGTCGGCCGGAGCTGCAGCAGGCGCGCCCGGAGCAGCACCGCTGGCGGCAGGCTTGCCGTTGGCGTCCTGGCCCGGGGTCCACGGCTTGGCCGTGGCCGGCGTGCCTTCCTTGACCTTCTGCACGCCGGCGACGACCACCTTGTCACCCGCGGCCAGACCCTCGCTGACCAGCCAGTTGCCGTTCTGCGCGCCGTCGGTCTTGACGTTCTTGCGGACGACCTTGCCGTCGGCACCCACCACCATCACATAGCCGCCGTTGGTGTCACGCAGCAGGGCCTGCTGCGGCACCAGGTAGGCATTGTTGCGCTCGCCCAGGTTGGCCTGGAAGCTGACGAAGGCGCCCGGCAGCAGGATCTTCTGCGGGTTCGGCAGCACCGCGCGCAGCGACACCGCGCCGGTGGCCGGGTCGACCGTGGTCGAGGAGAAGTCCAGCGTGCCCGGCTCGCTGTAGGTGCTGCCGTCGGCCAGCTTGACGTTGACCGTGGCCTTGCCGTCGCCGGACAGGGCCAGGTTGCCCTTGGCCTGCTGCGCACGCAGCTGGGTCAGTTCATCCACGCTCAGCGAGAAGTTCACGTACAGCGGGTCGAGCTGGTCCACGGTGGTCAGCAGGGTCACATCGCCCTGGCCCACCAGTGCGCCTTCGGTGACCTGCTGCTTGTTGGCCACGCCACTGATCGGCGCGGTGACTTCGGTGTAGCCCAGGCTGATGCGCGAGGACGTCACCGCAGCTTCGGCCTGCTTGACCGCGGCCAGCGCGGTGCGCTCGGCCGACTCGGCATTGTCCAGGTCGGCCTTGGACACGAACTTCTGCGGCGCCAGCGAACGGGCGCGGTCAGCGGCGACCTTGGCGTTGGCGTAGGTCGCGCGGGCCGAAGCCAGCTGGGCCTCGGAGGCGTTGAGCGAAGCGCGCAGCGGCGCCGGGTCGATCAGGAACAGGGTCTGGCCCTGCTTGACCTCGCTGCCTTCCTGATAGACGCGCTTGAGCAGCACGCCGGGTACGCGGGCGCGCACGTCGGCGCTGCGGAACGGCGACAGGCGACCGACCAGCTCGCGCTGCAGCGGCAGGGTCTGCGGCTTGGCGTCGATCACGCCCACCTCCGGCGGTGGGGGCGTCGGCTGTTCCGGCTTCTTGCAGGCAGCTACGGCGACAGCGACGGCGCACGTCAAGGCAAGGGTGCGGAGTGGGGCGGTCATCAGGAGGAACTCCGGGGTTGGTTTGAAGACGGGGCCGGCGAGGGCTGCGGCGCGAACGCGCGCAGGAAGCCATCGACGGAGAACTCTGCCCAGCGCCGACGCAAGGCTGCGTCATCACGATGGGGGGTATGGAAGCGCTGTTTGTCGAAATCCTGACCGGCAATCATGCTCAGCAGCAGTTCGGCCATGAAGTGCGGGTCGTCATGCCGCAGCAGACCGCGGCTGCAAACGGTTTCAATCCATTCAGCAAGATGAAGTGTCAACGCGCCGGCACCATGCCGGTACAGCGTACGCGCCTCTTCGGGAAACTGTGCGGCATCGGCGGCGATCAGGCGGCAGGCCTGGCCGACGTGGGGCTGGTTGAAGTGCTCCAGGAAGTCGGTGGCGAACTGCAGCAGGCTGCCACGCAGGTCGTCACCGCGGAGTGCACGCAGCATGGCCCCGGTGGCGTGGCCGACGTGGCGCTGCATCACCCGCCGCAGCAGGGCCTGCTTGTTGCCATAGCGCGAATACAGGGTCTGCTTCGAGCAGCCTGCATGCTGGGCGACTGCGTCCATGCTCATCTGCATGCCCTGTTGGGCAAGCAGTTCGCGCACAGCGTCGAACACGCGCTCATCACGCGCGTCGAGGGCGACAGGAAGGTAGGCCGGATTCACGCGGTGGACTATACCGTCCAGTTCAGGATTGTGGAATCGCGCCGATGTTGCCGCATGTGTCTTCCGGTAACACGTTTTGCCGATCCTGTCGGCAACGCTGTGCGACTGCGATGCCCATACCGGTGCGAACTGAATAGGGCGTCTAAACCGCAGCAAACCCGAATCTGGTTATTCCGTCCTGCAGCAAGGCCTTTTCGTGCGGTAGGGCTACAATTTCATTTTCCCAACTGAGCAAGCGCGCCGCTCTGCCATGAAACCGCAAAAAACCGCAGCCAAGACCGTGAAAAACAAAAGCAAACCAGTTGAGTCGGAGGTCGCAGTGACCGCTGGTTTCTCCCTGGAGCCGGTGTACACGGCCTTGCGCAAGCGTTACCCCGCGGCCGCCCAGGCCGAGGCAGTGGCATTCGCCGCCGATTTCTACAAGCGCATGGAGGCCGACGAGTTCCCCCACCACAGCGCTGAGGAGTGGGCCGCGCTCGCCGCCGAAACGCTGGAATTCGCCCGTGCCCGCAAGGCCGGCAAGGCCAATGTCCGCGTGTTCAATCCGACGGCGAAGGCCAACGGTTGGGAATCGCCGCACACCGTGCTGCAGATCATCAACGACGACATGCCGTTCCTGGTCGACACCGTGACCATGTCGCTGGCCGAGCACGGCGTTGGCGTGCATGTGCTGGGCCACCCGGTGCTGCATTTCACCCGTGACAAGGCCGGCAAGCTGACCAAGGTGGGCGAGGGCCAGCTGGAATCGGTGATGCTGCTGGAGATCGACCGCCAGCCGGCCGAAGCCATGGCAGACATCGAGCAGGCCATCAACAAGGCGCTGGACGAAGTGCGCGCCATCGTGCGCGACTGGCAGCCGATGCAGGACAAGGCGCTGGCGCTGGCCGACGACCTTGGCAGCCGCCAGCTGCCGGTCGACGCTGCCTCGCGCAAGGAAGCACAGGAATTCCTGCGCTGGGCCGCCGACAACCACTTCACCTTCTTCGGCTACCGCGAGTACCGCGTCGAGAAGCAGGGCAAGGAAGACGTGCTGGCGCCGCTGAACGACACTGGCCTGGGCCTGATGCGCGGCAAGGACAAGTCCGCTGCACGCCCGGTCAAGACCCTGGCCGCGCAGGGCCTGAACACCACGTCCGGGCTGAAGGACGCGCTGATCCTGACCAAGACCAATGCCCGTTCGCGCGTGCATCGTGCCGGTTACATGGATTACATCGGCGTGCTGGAATTCGACGCCAAGGGCAGGATCATCGGCGAACAGCGCTTCCTCGGCCTGTTCACCTCCAGCGCCTACAACCGCCGGCCGTGGGAGATCCCGCTGGTGCGCCAGCGCTACGAACACGTGATGAAGCAGTCCGGCCTGGCCGGCTCCAGCCATAGCGGCAAGGCCCTGCGCCACATCCTGGAAACCCTGCCGCGCGAAGAACTGTTCCAGTCCAGCGAGGACGAACTGTTCCGCACCGCGATGGGCGTGCTGGGCCTGCAGGAGCGTGTGCGCAGCCGCCTGTTCCTGCGTCGCGACAAGTACAGCCGTTTCATTTCCGCGCTGGTCTACCTGCCGCGCGAGCGTTTCAACACCGACGTGCGCCTGCGCATCGAAGCGATGCTCAGGGAAGCGCTGCACGGCGAGTACGTGGACAGCTCGGTGGTGCTGGGTGAATCGCCGTTGGCCCAGGTGCACCTGATCGTGCGTCCGAAGCCGGGCGAAATGCTCGACGTCGATACCGCCGAACTGGAGCAGAAGCTGGCGCAGGTGCTGCGCAACTGGCAGGACGACCTGCGCGAAGCGCTGGTCAACCGCCATGGCGAAGCCGAAGGCCTGCGCATTGCTGCGCGCATCGGCAAGGCGCTGCCGGCCGGTTACATCGAAGACAACAGCACCGCCGTTGCCGCCAACGATGTCAGCCAGCTCGATGCGCTGACCGGTCCGGACGACCTGCGCCTGAGCCTGCAGGCCGTGCCGCGCGAATCCGGCGATGGCCTGCGCCTGAAGCTGTATCGCCAGCTGGATGACATTCCGCTGTCGGACGCGCTGCCGATGATGGAAAACATGGGCCTGCGCGTGATCGCCGAGCGTCCGTACCGCCTGTCGGTGGACAACGCGCCGGTGTACGTGCAGGACTTCGAGGTCGAATCGACCGCCGGTGCGATCGATGCGGCCAGCGTCGATGAAGCCTTCGGCGAGACCTTTGCCCGCGTCTGGCACGGCGATGCCGAGAACGATGGCTTCAACCGCCTGGTGCTGGCTGCCGGCCTGCACTGGCGCCAGGTCGCCATGCTGCGTGGCTACTGCAAGTACCTGCTGCAGACCGGCGTGCCGTTCTCGCAGGCTTACGTCGAAGGCACCTTCACCCGCTACCCGTTGCTGGCACGCCTGCTGGTGGAACTGTTCGAAGCCCGCTTCGATCCGGCCACCGGCCATGAGAGCAAGGAAGACATCGCCGCCGGCCAGGCGCAGCTGAAGGCCCACCTCGAGGTGCTGGCTGCCGGCGACGAGGCCACCCTGAAGGTGCTCAAGACCGTGGTCGACGCCCGCAAGGGTGACCGCGAAGCGCAGATGCAGGCCGCGCGCGAAGCGCTGCTCAAGCTGATGGACCGCGTGTCGAGCCTGGACGAGGACCGCATCCTGCGTTCCTTCATGGGCGTGATCGATGCGACCCTGCGCACCAGCTACTACCAGACCGATGCCAATGGCCAGCACGGCCATGTCATCAGCTTCAAGTTCGATTCGGCCTTGGTGCCGGACCTGCCCAAGCCGCGCCCGTACCGCGAAATCTTCGTGTATGGCCCGCGCGTGGAAGGTACCCACCTGCGCTTCGGTGCCGTCGCCCGTGGCGGCCTGCGCTGGTCGGATCGCCGCGAGGACTTCCGTACCGAAGTGCTGGGCCTGGTCAAGGCGCAGATGGTCAAGAACACCGTCATCGTGCCGGTCGGCGCGAAGGGCGGCTTCTTCGCCAAGATGCCGCCGGTGAACGGCGATCGCGATGCGATCTTCGCCAACGGCGTGGCCTGCTACAAGCTGTTCATCCAGGGCCTGCTGGACATCACCGACAACATCGTCAACAACAAGATCGTGCCGCCGGTGGATGTCGTGCGCCATGACATGGACGATCCGTACCTGGTGGTGGCCGCCGACAAGGGCACTGCGACCTTCTCCGACATCGCCAACGGCCTGGCCATCGCGCACGGCTTCTGGATGGGCGATGCGTTCGCCTCCGGCGGTTCGGTCGGTTACGACCACAAGGGCATGGGCATCACCGCGCGCGGCGCATGGGAGTCGGTCAAGCGCCACTTCCGTGCACTGGGCCGTGACAGCCAGACCCAGGACTTCACCGCGGTCGGCGTCGGCGACATGTCCGGCGACGTGTTCGGCAACGGCATGCTGCTGTCGCGCCACATCCGCCTGGTCGCTGCGTTCGACCACCGCCACATCTTCCTGGACCCGAACCCGGATGCAGCGACCACGTTCGTCGAACGTGAGCGTCTGTTCACCGTGCCGCGTTCGAGCTGGGCGGACTACGATGCCAAGCTGATCAGCAAGGGCGGCGGTGTGTATCCGCGCAGCCTGAAGTCGATCGAGATCACCCCGCAGGTACGTGAAGCGCTGGGCCTGGACGAGAACGTCAAGGCGCTGTCGCCGAACGATCTGATGAGCGCGATCCTGAAGGCACCGGTCGACCTGCTGTGGAACGGCGGCATCGGCACCTACGTCAAGGCCGCCAGCGAGCAGCACAGCGATGTCGGCGACCGCGCCAACAATGCCCTGCGCGTGAATGGTGGCGAGCTGCGCTGCAAGGTGGTGGGCGAGGGCGGCAACCTGGGCATGACCCAGCTGGGCCGCATCGAAGCTGCCCAGGCCGGCGTGCTGCTCAACACCGACTTCATCGACAACTCGGCCGGTGTGGATACCTCCGACCACGAAGTCAACATCAAGATCCTGCTCAACGATGTGGTGCGGGCCAAGAAGCTGACCGTCGAGCAGCGCAACAAGCTGCTGGCGTCGATGACCGACGAAGTCGCCGCGCTGGTGCTCAACGACAACTACCGCCAGAACCAGGCCCTGAGCCTGATGGAGCGGATGGCGGTCAAGCGCCTGGGGTCCAAGCAGCACTTCATCCGTACCCTGGAACAGCAAGGCCTGCTGGATCGCCAGATCGAGTTCCTACCGTCCGACGCCGAGCTGTCCCAGCGCAAGGCACGCGGCCAAGGCCTGACCCGTCCGGAGCTGTCGGTGCTGCTGTCCTATTCCAAGCTGGTGGCGTTCGCGCAGCTGCTGGATTCGGACATCCCGGAAGATCCGTACCTGTCCAAGGAACTGCAGCGCTACTTCCCGACGCCGCTGCAGAAGAAGTACGCCGACGCGATGGAGCGTCACCGCCTGAAGCGCGAAATCATCGCCACGGCCGTGACCAACCAGACCATCAACCGCATGGGCGCCACCTTCCTGATGCGCATGCAGGAAGACACCGGCCGCTCCATTGCCGAGGTCGCCAAGGCGTACACCATCAGCCGCGAAACGCTGGACGCACGCGCGCTGTGGGCGCAGATCGATGCCCTCGACGGCACGCTGCCGGAGTCGGTGCAGATCGACGCGCTGGAAGTGATCTGGAAGCTGCAGCGTTCGTTCGTACGCTGGCTGCTGTCGCGCCCGGGCCCGATGCCGGGCATCACCGAGGCGGTCAACCGCTACCAGGGTCCGTTCAACGACATCCGTGTTGCTTCGGGTGTGCTGCCGGATTCCCAGCGTCCGACCTACGAAGCCCTGGTGGCCGAGTGGAAGGAAAAGGGCCTGCCGTCGGCGCTGGCACAGCAGCTGGCCGAACTGCACTTCCTGGAACCGGCGTTCGACATCATCGAACTGGCCCGTACCCGCAAGCTGAAGCCGGTGGATGTCTCCAAGATCCACTTCCGCCTGGGCGACGCCCTGCAGCTGCCGTGGCTGTTCGAGCAGATCGACGCGCTGGAGGTCAACGGCCGCTGGCACGCGGTGGCACGTGGCGTGCTGCGCGACGAACTGGCCGCACACCACCGCAGCCTGGCCGGCCAGGTGCTGGCCACCAAGGGCAGCACCGCTGAAGCCAAGGTGGCCGCGTGGATCGGTCGTGACGACAGCAGCCTGCGCTTCACGCTGGCGATGCTGGCCGAACTGGCCGAGCAGAAGACCCTCGACTACCCGACCGTTTCGGTCGCGGTGCAGCGCCTGGGTCAGCTCGCTGCCCACGGCGCGTAAGTGATGTAGTGCCAGGCCACGCCTGGCATGCGTGAACCGGAACGGCCCCGCGGAAGCGGGGCCGTTTTTTCTTGCGGACGACCGCCGGGCATGGCCCGGCGCTACCGATGTACGGCGGAGCAGGTAGCGCCGGGCCATGCCCGGCGAGCGCAGCGGCGCTCGGTTATGCTCTCCACCAAGCCTTCCCCCGGATCCACCGATGAGCGACACCCCCCGCATCGCTTTCCTGGCCAGTACCACCGAACCTGCACAGATGGCCCGCGCAGCGATGGTCTCGCGCTATGGCGACCACGCCCCGGACCAGGCTGACGTGCTGTGCCCGCTGGGCGGCGACGGCTTCATGCTGCAGACCCTGCATCGTCACGGACACCTGGGCAGACCGGTATTCGGGATGAAGCTGGGCACGGTGGGTTTCCTGATGAACCAGTACCGTGGCGACGACGATGTGCATGCGCGTATCGCCCGTGCCGAGCCGGCCAACCTGCGCCCGCTGGAAATGGTGGCGCTGACCGAATCGGGTACCACCACCGGCTCGCTGGCCTACAACGATGTCTCGCTGCTGCGCCAGACCCGGCAGGCGGCGCATATCGGCATCGACCTCAATGGCCAGGAGCGGGTGGGCGAACTGATCGGCGATGGCGTGCTGGTGGCCACTCCGGCCGGAAGCACCGCCTACAACTACTCTGCACATGGGCCGGTGCTGCCGCTGGGCTCGCACACCATCGCCCTGACGCCGCTGGCCCCCTATCGCCCGCGGCGCTGGCGCGGCGCGATCCTCAAGGCCGACACCGAAGTGCGCTTCCGCGTGCTCGATCCCTACAAGCGTCCGGTCAGCGTCACTGCCGATTCGCACGAGACCCGCGATGTGGTCGAAGTGACGATCCGTGAGTCGCGCGAGCACCGGGTGACCCTGCTGTTCGACCCGGAGCACAACCTCGAAGACCGGATCCTGAGCGAACAGTTCGTTTTTTGACGACAATAGGCGGCCGGCACTGCCGACCGCTTGAAGGACCCCACCGATGGGCGACAACTCCCCCCGTTTGCTGACCGTCGCGGTGACCTCGCGTGCGCTGTTCGACCTGGAAGAAAGCCACGCGCTGTTCGAAAGCGATGGCGTGGCCGCCTATGCCGAGTACCAGCGCCAGCACGAGGACGACATCCTCGGGCCGGGCGTGGCCTTCCCGGTGGTGCGCAAGCTGTTGGCGCTGAACCAGGGCGCCAGCCCCGAGAACCCGCGCGTGGAAGTGATCCTGCTGTCACGCAACTCGGCCGATACCGGCCTGCGCATCTTCAATTCCATCCAGCACTACGGGCTGGGCATCATCCGCGCGACCTTCACCGCCGGTGAGCCGACCTGGCCGTACGTGAAGCCGTTCGGCACCGACCTGTTCCTGTCGGCCAATCCGGAATCGGTGCGCAGCGCGCTTCGCCATGGCATTGCAGCGGCCACCATCCTGCCCAAGCCGCCGGGTGAGACCGCTGCCGCTGCCGCCGACCAGATCGACATCACCCGCCCGGCCGGGCAGCTGCGCATCGCCTTCGATGGTGATGCGGTGATCTTCGGGGACGAGAGCGAGCGCATCTCGCGCGAGCAGGGGGTGGAAGCCTTCGGCCGGCACGAACGCGAGCGTGCACGCGAGCCACTCAGTGGCGGTCCGTTCCGCGGCTTCCTCTCTGCACTGCACACGTTGCAGGAAGTATTCCCCGCCGGCGACAGCGCGCCCATCCGCACGGCGCTGGTGACCGCGCGTTCTGCACCGGCCCACGAGCGGGTGATCCGCACCCTGCGCGAGTGGGGCGTGCGCCTGGACGAGGCGCTGTTCCTGGGGGGGCGGCACAAGGGCCCGTTCCTGCAGGCGTTCGGTGCCGACATCTTCTTTGACGATTCGCAGCACAACATCGACAGTGCGCGTGAACACGTAGCCGCCGGCCACGTGCCGCATGGTGTCGCCAACGAAGGGTGATCGTCGCCGGGCATGGCCCGGCGCTACCAGTTGGGGCGGTCGACGGTAGCGCCGGGCCATGCCCGGCGAGCGCAGCGGCGATCCGTTACGGGCTGCCTGACATCCCCAGCTGCAGGTCCACCACCTTCCAGCGCAGGCCCTGCGGTTCCAGCACTACCTTCAACGGTGGCTGGCCGGGGCCGCGATCAACGTCGACCACGAAGCGATCCAGGGCTTCGAAGTGGTGCTCGGCGTTCTTCAGCGGTCGCGCCGGCTCGGTTGCACCCAAGGCTTCGCCGCCCTGCAGTTCATTGCGGCCGCGCTTCCACAGCACGTGGCCCTGCAACATCGCGCCGATGCCGGTGGGCGTGACCATCGTGTCCACCGCGGCGCCACCCAACTGGTCACCCAGCCCGTACAGCAGGGCACCGAAGGGACTGGCTGCCACCTCGGGGCCGGCCTGGCGCACCAGGTAGTCATTGAGCTGGGCGCGCAGGCTGGTACGCACGCGCGGGAAATCCACGTGGCGCTCCAGACGGGCGGTGTCCCGTTGTTCGATGGCCTTGGACAGGCCATGCACGGTCAGGTAGGGGCCGCCGAACCACCAGGCGGCCACCACAGCGATCAGCAGAACGAGGATGCCAATGAGCTTCTTCATGCTGCACAGCCTGCCGCAAGTACGGTTGCCGGTGGTGAACGGCGGGTGATCCCAGCGATGCCACCGGCGCCGGTCAGAACTCCAGATCCAGTGCAGCGCACAGGTAGTCCACGAACGGGCCCAGCGCCGCCAGGTCCTTGCCGAGCGTGGACAGCAGGCGCGGGCCGGTCATCGTGGCATCGTCCAGCGAACGCCACATCACCCAGTTGCGGTGCTTGAGGTCATCAATGAACTCGAAGTCAGCCGGGAAGCCGCGCGGTGGGCGCACCAGCTTCTCGGTTTCCTCGAAGTCGAAACGCCTGCGCAGCGCCGGTGCGTGCGCCGCCGCCTTCCAGCTTCCCGGGTTGTCGAGGATGAAGTGGCGGACGCGGCGCTGGGTTTCCGGTTCGGGATGCCACAGCCCGGCGCCGACGAAGCTCTCGCCCGGCTGCAGGTGCACGTAGAACGAGGGCGCGGCCACTTCACGGCGACGCTCATGGAACAGGCGCGCACCCTGCCAGGTCTTGTACGGCGATTTATCGTTGGAGAACCGCGCGTCGCGGTGGATGCGGAACAACGAGCCGCCCACGCCACGCGTGTCTGCGCGGAAGTGTCCGCTGACCTCGGCCAGGGCCGGCTGCAGGTCGCCCAGCAGGCGCAGGAACGGCTGCCGCACGTGGTCTTCGTACTGCTGGCGATGGTCGTTGAACCAGGCCTTGTCGTTGTGCAGCGCCAGGCTGCGCAGGAACTTGAAACTGGCATCGGAGAAATAGGTGCTCACAGGTCCTCCTGCAGGTGCTGGCTCCAGTCACGCAGCGATTGCAGCAGCGCGGTGCGCCGGGCATCGTCGGGCGCTTCGGCTGCCAGCGCGTCGAGCTGCTGCTGGTACTGGGCCAGGTTGAGTTCGCCCATGCCTTCCTCACCGAACAGGCGCTGGCGGCGATAGGCTTTCCAGCGCTCGCGTTCTTCCGGTGCAAGGCTGTCGGGATGATTGCGGGCGCGATAGCGGAACAGCAGTTCCGGCAGGCGCGGATCGCGGAAGCGGCCTTCCAGTGCGGCCAGCTGTTCGGCGGGCGTGGTCCGTGCCAGCGCCAGCAGCGGCTTGTCGCCGGCGCCGAGGAAGCCGTCGTACAGCGATGCATCCACATCGGAAACGCTCGCCGCGCGCGGCTGGTTGTAGACCTGGCGCGCCTTCTCGGCCAACTGCGGCGCGAACGCGCGCAGGCGTTCGGCCTTGGCTTCGATCGCCGCCACGTCCAGCCCGAGTCGTGCGTGGTCATCAGCGCGCAGGTGGTTCCAGGCCACCAGCGCCGGTACCTTGTTCAGGTGCACTTCCTTCAACGGCACCCGGGCTACGCCTTCGGGCAGTTCGCTGGCGCGCAGGTACAGGCGCTGGGCGATCACGTCGGCGGGCAGTTCCAGCAGGTCATCGATGTCACCGTCGAGATCGAACACGATCACCCGGTTGTTGATGGTCGGATGTACCGCCAGCGGCAAAACCGGTGCCGCGCACAGGCGGCTGGCCGGGTAGCGCATCGAGATATGCAGCACCGGCTTCAATGCAGTGATGTCGAGCAGGCTGCCGACGAAACGCTTGTCGCGCAGCTTCAGTGCGTAGTCCCACAGGCGCGGCTGCGACTGCTTGAACAGGCGCGCCATGCCGATCGTCGCGCGCACGTCCGACAGCGCTTCGTGGGCATCGCCCTCGCGCACGCCGTTGGCCTCGGCCAGATGCTCCAGCTTGAATGAGGTGGCGCCGTCCTCGCGCTTGGGCCAGTGGATGCCGTCCGGGCGGATGGCGTGCATCAGCCGCAGCATGTCCAGCAGGTCCCAGCGCGAGTTGCCGTTGCGCCACTCGCGTTCGTACGGGTCGTGGAAGTTGCGGAACAGGCCGTAGCGGATGAACTCGTCGTCGAAGCGCAGGGTGTTGTAGCCCAGTGCGCAGGTACCGGGACGCGAGAGCTGCTCATTGATCCGATCGAACGCCTCGGACTCGCTGATGCCTTCAGCCAGCGCCTGCTGCGGCGTGATGCCGGTGACCATCGTTGCCATCGGCGAGGGCAGCAGATCATCGGCCGGGCGAACGAAGAAGCTGACCGGCGTGCCGATCTCATTGAGGTCGCTGTCGGTACGGATTGCCGCGTACTGGGAGATACGGGTACGACGTGGATCCTGGCCGAAGGTTTCCAGGTCGTAGAACAGGAAGCTGTCGGCCATCAGTGCGCGCCCTCCAGCACCGGCAGCTGCGCATGGATCTGCGCTTCCAGTGCGTTCCAGTCGATGTTGTCCAGGGTGTCATGGCCTGCGGTGGCGGCGATCAGCATCGCGCGCTGGAGGTCGGTGCGGCGCAGTGCTTCGGCATAGGGCGTGTGCAGGAAGGTCACCATCGTGTAGTGCGGCACGAAGCGCGTCGGCCAGCGCCGCTGCAGTTCCTGTTCCAGCTCACGTTGCAGCAGGAAGGCCGGATCGGCCACCCTGTCACGCATCTCCAGATAGTTCTCCAGCGCCATCTGCTGGATCGCACGCGCGTTCGGCTTGCGCTCGGCCTCGAATGCGGCGAATGCACTCTGCAGGTCGTCGGCCTCCATCAGATGGCGGGCCAGCGCCACGCAGTCCTCGAACGCGCAGTTCATGCCCTGGCCGTGGAACGGCACCATCGCGTGCGCTGCATCGCCGATCAGCACGGCACGGTCCTGCTGGTGCCAGCGTTCCAGGGTAAGCGTACCGAGCAGGCCCGGCGGATGCTGCTCCCAGTGCGCGCGGAGGTTGGGAATCAGTGGCAGGGCATCGCCGAACTCGCGCGCGAACAGGGCTTCGGCCTGGGCGCCGCTGGTGACCGTGGCAAAGCTTGGGTCACCTTGGTTGGGCAGGAACAGGGTGACGGTGAACGTGCCCTCGTGGTTGGGCAGGGCGATGCACATGTAGTGGCCGCGCGGCCAGATATGCAGGGCATTGCGCTCGATGCGGAAGCCGCCATCGTCGCCCGGCGGAATTTCCAGTTCCTTGTAGGAATGGTCGAGGAAGGCAATGTCCTCGCCCAGCGGCTCGCGCCGGTTCATCGCCGCACGCAGCGCCGAGCCGGCGCCATCGGCACCCACCAGCGTATCGAAGCGGATATCGTGCGGGCTGTCGTCACGATCATCGATGAAGCGTGCGTAGCCCGCATCGAAATCGACGGTGTGCAGGCGGCGGTGGAAATGCACGGTGGCGCCGGCCTGCTCGGCCAGTTCCAGCAGCGTGGTGTTCAGGTCACTGCGATGGATCGACCAGATCACTTCGCTGTCGTCGCGACCATAACGCTGCAACTGCGGCTCGCCCTCGCGCGGATGCACCATGCGCCCGCGCATCATCACCGCACGCGCCATCACTTCGTCTTCCACGCCGGCCTGGCGCAACGCGTTGCGCCCGCGCTCGGCCAGGGCCAGATTGATCGAGCGGCCACTTTCGTAATCGGCGATGCGCGGATCGCCACGGCGTTCGTACAGGGTGATGCGCCAGCCCTGCCGTGACAGCAGGATGGCCAGCAGGGAGCCGGCCAGGCCGGCGCCGACAATGCTCAGCGAGCGGGATGCATGTGCGATCAACGAACTGTCCAGCAGTAGGGGAGGGCGGCTTACAGGCCAGCCCAGGCTTCCACTTCCTCGACGAAGTGGTGCACGTCGAGATAGCGGTTGTAGAGCGGAGTGGGCGAGATGCGGATCACGTCCGGTTCGCGCCAGTCACCCAGCACGCCGATGGCGCGCAGATGTTCGAACAGGGCGCGTCCACGCTCGCGGCCACCGATCACCCGCAGCGACAGCTGGCAGCCGCGGCGCTCCGGCTCGGCCGGGGTGACGATTTCCAGCACCTGCGGCAGGCGCGCGCGTACCAGTGCGTCGAGCATGCCGGTCAGTGCCAGCGACTTGCTGCGCAGCGATTCCATGCCAGCGCGTTCGAACAGGTCCAGCGATGCCCGCAGTGGCGCCAGGCCGAGGATCGGCGGGTTGCTCAGCTGCCAACCCTCGGCACCGACCGCCGGCGTGAACTGCGGTGCCATCTGGAAGCGGGTGGCTTCGTCGTGCCCCCACCAGCCGGCGAAGCGCGGCAGGGTGGTGTCGCGATGATGGCGCTCGTGCACGAAGGCACCGGCCACGGCGCCCGGGCCGCTGTTGAGGTACTTGTAGTGGCACCACACGGCGAAATCCGGGGCGACGTCATGCAGGCGCAGCGGCAGGTTGCCGACCGAGTGCGCCAGGTCGAAGCCGATGCGCGCGCCCTGCAGGCGTGCGGCGCGGGTGATCGCATCGAGGTCGAAGGCCTGGCCGCTGCGGTACTGCACGCCGGGCCACAACACCAGCGCCAGGCGCGGACCGTGCGCGGCGATTGCACGCTCGATCGCAGCCATCGAGATCGTGCCGTTGGCTTCATC
Organism: Stenotrophomonas sp. SI-NJAU-1; assembly: GCF_020883215.1. NCBI lineage: Bacteria > Pseudomonadati > Pseudomonadota > Gammaproteobacteria > Lysobacterales > Lysobacteraceae > Stenotrophomonas > Stenotrophomonas sp. SI-NJAU-1. Next base: position 2,765,346 of record NZ_CP086598.1, on the reverse strand, counting down.
CGGCTGCACTTCCACCAGGCAGTCGGCCGGGTCGAAGCCATGGAAGCGGATCTGCGCCTCCACCGCATGGCGGTCGGTCGGGAACGCGCCGGCCTCCATCAGGATCACCGGGCGCTCGGCCGTGGGCCGGTAGAAGCTGACCATCATCAGGTGCAGGTTCACGCTCAGCGTGTTCATTGCCACCACTTCGCTGGGCAGCGCGCCGACCACGCGGGCCAGCTGTGCGCTGACCAGGCGGTGGTACGACAGCCATTGGGTCGGCCCGGTGAAGTGGCCTTCCACCGCCAGTTCGCCCCACTGCTTCATCACTTCCTGCACCGCAGCCTGCGCACCGCGCGGCTGCAGGCCCAGCGAGTTGCCGACGAAGTAGGTCTGCTCACCGCCACCGTGGCGCGGAATCAGGAATTCCTGCCGCAGCGGCCGCAGCGGATCGGCGGCATCAAGAGCAATGGCGTGGGTGCGGCTGAGCAGGTCGGACATGGTCGGGCAACAGGCTGCAACGGGGTTGCCAGTGTAGCGCCTGGGGCATCACCCGGTAGCTGCGCACCCAGCGCCAGCGCCGCATGATCCGGTAGTGGCCAACCTTGGTTGGCGCACGTGCGAACAAGCGCCCACCAAGGTGGGCATCTACCGGGGGCGGAGCGCCGTCAGGCCGCCACTGGCGCCGGCAACGGATCCGCGTGGCCGCACGCGCTGCAGGTGCGCAGCTCCAGGCTGGCCTGGTAGCGCGCGAACACCTTCGGCAGGTCGGTCTCGATGTTCTGCAGCGTGAAGTACTCTTCGTACAGCTTGTGGTTGCAGCGTTCGCAATGCCAGATCACGCCGTCGCGTTCATGCGGCAGTCGCTTGCGTTCCACCACCAGGCCGATGCCACCGGGCGGGCGCCGGGGTGAGTGCGGCACCTTGCCCGGCAGCAGGAAGATCTCGCCGGCACGGATCGGGATATCGCGCACCGCGCCATCCTCCTGCACCTTCAGCACCATCTCCCCTTCCAGCTGGTAGAACCACTCCGGGCCTTCGTCGTAGTGGAAATCGGTGCGGCTGTTCGGCCCGCCGACCACCATCACGATGAAATCGCCGTTGTCGATCATCTTGTTGCCGACCGGCGGCTTCAACAGATGCCGGTTTTCCTCGATCCAGGCGTGCAGGTTTATCGGCGAAGCGAGCATGGTGTCTTCCCCAGGGAATCAGTCGCGCCTGCCCTTGCGCGGAACATAGGACAGCGCCTTTTCATAGGCCGGCTGCAGGTCTTCCTGGGAGCCGACGTCGATGCCCATCTCGCGCACGCGGCCGTCCTTCAGGCTGTACACCCAGCCGTGCACCATCAGCTTCTGGCCGCGGGCCCAGGCGTCCTGCACGATCGTGGAGCGGCACAGGTTGGCGACCTGCTCGATCACATTCAGTTCGCACAGGCGTGCGTGCTTGAGTTCATCGGTATCGATCGCATCGAGGATGGCGGTGTGCTTCTGCATGACATCACCGACGTGGCGCAGCCAGTTGTCAGCCAGGCCGACCCGGGTGTTGTGCAGGCATGCGTGTACGCCACCACAGCCGTAGTGGCCGACGATCAAGATGTGCTTCACCTTCAGCTGGTCCACCGCGTACTGCACCACGCTCAGGCAGTTCAGGTCGGTATGGGCGACCACGTTGGCCACGTTGCGATGCACGAACACCTCACCCGGGGCCATGCCGATGATCTGGTTGGCCGGCACGCGCGAGTCGGAACAGCCGATCCACAGGTATTCCGGATGCTGCTGCTTGGCCAGCTGATGGAAGAAATCCGGATCTTCCTTCTCGATCCGGTCGGCCCAGTCGCGGTTGTTCTGCAGCAGCTTGTGGATGTCTTTCATGTTCGGATATCCCTGACGTCGGGTGGGGGCAAGGCGCGGCCGTTCTGGTCGCGTCGTCGCGGGAAACAGAGCGCTCAGCTGCCTGCGGCGGCTTCGTCGCGATACCGGCGCATCCACTGCGCCAGTTCGGTGGAATGGGGATTGTCCAGGCGTTCCAGTTCGGCGATCACCGCCTGCTGGTTGGCCTCGGGGTGGTTCTGGCTCAGCTTCAGCGTCAGCTGCACCTGTTCGACGGTGAAACGGAAGCCGACGATGCCGCGCAGCTGGCGGCGGTGGTCGTCACGCTGGGGTTCGAACCGCCAGTCCTGGCCGACGCTGGCTTCGAAGTGGTCGCCGGTATCGCTGACCAGCTGGGCCAGGGCATCGGTATCGTCGAAGGGCTGCAACTGGCCGCGCAGCTCGGCGGCGGCGTAGTTCCAGGTGGGCACCCGTGCCATCGGTTCCTTGTCCGGGTACCAGCTGGCCGACACATAGCCGTGCGGCCCGTCCACCAGCAGTTTGGCTGCGCCGGTGTGGCGCGCCTGCGGGTTGGCACGGGCCCAGTGGCCGCGCAGCTCGATGTGGTCGCCGTCGCGCTGGTACAGCACCGGCAGCCGGGTCAGTTCCGGCAGGCCATCGCCACCGGTGGTCAGCACGGTGACGAACGGATCACGCGCCAGCAGGCGATCCAGCCACAGCAGGTCGGTCTCGGCGAAAGCGCGCGGGGTGAACATCGGTTGGCCTCAGGCGCGGCTGCCGAGCGACTGCACCATGCGTCCGCGCAGGCCTTCGTCGCTGCCTGCCTGCGGTGGCTGCACTTCATGCAGCGAGAAGCCGCGCACCAGCGCATCTTCTTCATCCAGGCCGTCGTACTCGACGAACTCGGCATCGAACAGCTGCGAGCGTGCAGTGTCTTCGCTGTCGTAGCTCAGCGTATTGCCATCGCTGTCCAGCACTTCGGCAGTGCCGGCCTCGCGGATGCGCAGGCGTGCCCAGATCAGGGTGTTGCCGAGGCTGGCCAGCCACCAGCTGTCGCGGACGTGGGAAAGGTCGTTCATGTGTGTCTTACCAGAGCGAGGCCAGCCAGAGCAGGGCAGCCATGCCCAGTCCGGCCAGCAGGGTCAGCAGCGATACCCAGGCGGGCGTCGCCAGCCCGGACAGCGAGCGGTCCGGCTGGGTGCGGTATTCGCGCCGCAGCAGCCAGCCCAGCGCATCGGGCTTGAGGAAGGCGCCACTGCCGAAGCGCTGCGCCAGCGCCGGATGGCGATCGCGCACATGCACCAGGGTCAGCGGCCAGAAAATCACGAAGGCACTGAACCCGGCCACTGCAACGCCGACGAAACACAGGGCGAAGAACAGGGTCATGGGGGCAGTACCTCCGTGGTCGTGCGTGTGGGCTTAGAAGTCCGCGCTGCCCGGGGCGCGCGGGTAGGGGATCGCATCGCGGATGTTGGACAGGCCGCAGACGTACACCACCAGGCGCTCGAAGCCCAGGCCGAAGCCCGCGTGCGGTACCGAGCCGTAGCGGCGGAAATCGCGGTACCAGCTGTAGTGCTCGCGATCCAGGCCGAACTGCGCCATGCGTGCATCCAGCACGTCCAGGCGCTCTTCGCGCTGGCTGCCACCGATGATCTCGCCGATGCCCGGGGCCAGCACGTCCATCGCCGCGACGGTCTTGCCGTCATCGTTCAGGCGCATGTAGAAGGCCTTGATGTGCTCGGGGTAGTTGGTCACCACCACCGGGCGACCGACGTGTTCCTCGGTCAGCCAGCGCTCGTGCTCGGTCTGCAGGTCCAGGCCCCATTCGACCGGGAAGTCGAACTTCTTTCCGGACTTCTGCAGCAGGCTGACCGCATCGGTGTAATCGATGCGTTCGAACGGCGCGTTGATGAAGTCTTCCAGCTTGGTGATCGCGTTCTTGTCCACGCGCTCGGCGATGAAGGCCAGGTCGTCGCCGCGCTCGTTGAGCACCGCGCGGAACAGGTACTTCAGGAATTCCTCGGCCAGGCGTGCGTCTTCGGCCAGGTCGGCGAAGGCGATTTCCGGTTCGATCATCCAGAACTCCGCCAGGTGGCGGGTGGTGTGGCTGTTCTCGGCGCGGAAGGTCGGGCCGAAGGTGTATACCTTGCTCAGCGCCAGGCAGTAGGCCTCGACGTTCAGCTGGCCGGACACGGTCAGGAAGGTTTCCTTGCCGAAGAAGTCGCGGCTGAAGTCGATCCCGCCCTGGGCGTCACGCGGCAGGTTCACCATGTCCAGGGTGGACACGCGGAACATCTGGCCGGCGCCTTCGGCGTCGGAGGTGGTGATGATCGGGGTGCTGATCCAGTTGAAGCCGTTCTCGTGGAAGAAGCGGTGCACGGCCTGGGCCAGGCAGTTGCGGATGCGGGTGACCGCGCCGAACAGGTTGGTGCGCGGGCGCAGGTGCGCCACTTCACGCAGGAACTCCGGCGTCATCGGCTTGGGCTGGATCGGGTAGGTGAGCGGGTCTTCGACCCAGCCGACCACCTCGACCGCGCTGGCCTGGATCTCAAACGACTGGCCCTTGCCCTGCGACTTCACCAGCGTGCCGGTGGCCACCAGCGAGCAGCCGGTGGTCAGGCGCTTGATCTCGTCGAAGTTGGCCAGCGCGTCGCCGGCCACGACCTGGATCGGGGCGAAGCAGGAGCCGTCGGTCACATTCACGAAAGCCAGATTTGCTGAACCGCGCACCGTGCGCACCCAACCGCGTACCGTGACTTCGCCACCTTCCGGGATCTTCCCGGCAAGCGCATGTTCAACGCTGACCACCGTCATGACTTGAATCCTCTGCTGATCGACTCGATCTATGAACACGGGAGTTTACCGGTTGCAGCGTTCTGCTTGCGAGGCATTTCTGCGGTCATCGGCTCCCTATAATGTCCCGGTACATCAGGAGTGATCCACCATGGCTGTCAGCCTGACCCCTATTGCCTTCGAGCGCGTGCAGCGCTTTGTCGCCCAGACCCCCGGCGCGCTGGGCCTGCGTTTTGGCGTGACCAAGACCGGCTGCTCGGGCTGGGGCCACATCACCGACCTGGCCCGCGACGAGCGCGAGGGCGATACCGTGTTCGACCAGGACGGGGTGAAAATCTATGTCGACGCCAAGAGCCTGGCGCTGGTGGATGGCACCGTGATCGACTTCGGCAAGCACGGCCTGAGCGAGACCTTCACGTTCAGCAACCCGAATGCCACCGCCGAGTGTGGCTGCGGCGAAAGCTTCACCACCGACGCCGACAAGGCCTGACGGCCGGTTCCGGCGCCCGCCGGACGGGTCCGGCGCTATCTGAACCTGCTCTGGTAGATGCCGACCCTGGTCGGCAGGGAAGGGATCCACGGATGGAACGACCGCTTTTCATTTATCACCCCAACGCCTACGCCCTCTCCTTCGAAGAGGTCGACGGAATCTGTGACTGCTGCGGTCAGTCGCGGACGCTTCGTTACCGGGGGCCGTTCTACACACCTCTGCGTCCCGATTACCTGTGCCCCTGGTGTATCGCCGATGGCAGGGCAGCGGCCAGTTACGAGGGTGAATTCACCGGCTGGAGCGATATCGAGGGGGTATCCCCGGATCCCGCCGACCCGCCGCCAACCATCGCCCGTGAGCTGCTGCTGGAGATCTGCGAGCGCACCCCGGGCTACTCGTCCTGGCAGCAATCGGTCTGGCTTAGCCATTGTGAGCGGCCCTGCGCCTTCCTCGGCTTCGCCGGCAGCGAGGACCTCCTGCCCATCCTCGACCAGGTCCGGCCGGACGTGGCCGAGGTCAACCCGCGCGACGCCGACTGGCTGCTGGAACACCTGAGCCGGGACGGGGAGATGGTTGGCTGCCTGTTCCAGTGCCTGCAATGCGGCCAGCACCGCCTGCATGTGGATCTGGGGTAGCCCGGGGCGGTTTCCGCGTTCGCCGGGCATGGCCCGGCGCTACCAGATTCAGGTCGCTCTGCGGCTCGCCGGTTGCCCGGCAGCCCCATCTGCGCCATAATGCGCGGCTTCCTGCCTCCCTGGCAGGATCCCTTGCCCCACCGCGGTATCAACGGCGGGGGGCTGTCCGGCCGCAAGGCCACATCCGAAAGGTAGAAAAAAACATGAGTCGTCATTACGAAATCGTGTTCATGGTCCACCCGGACCAGAGCGAGCAGGTCCCGGCCATGATCGAGCGCTACAAGTCGCTGGTCGAGAACGGCAACGGCACCATCCACCGTCTGGAAGACTGGGGCCGCCGCCAGCTGGCGTACCCGATCCAGAACCTGGTGAAGGCGCACTACGTGCTGCTGAACATCGAAGTCGACCAGGCCGTGCTGACCGAACTGACCGAGAGCTTCCGCTTCAACGACGCCGTCCTGCGCAACCTGGTCATCAAGCGTGACGAGGCTGACACCGAGCAGTCGCTGATCATGAAGAGCAAGGACGAGAAGGGCGACAAGCCCGAGCGTGGTGAGCGTCGTCGTCGTGATGACGAAGAAGGCGAAACCACCCCCGCCGCTGACAACGATGCCGGCGACGACGCCGCTTCGGCCGCCTAAGGAGCACTGACATGTCCAAGTTCTTCCGTCGCCGCAAGTTCTGCAAGTTCACGGCCGAAGGTGTCAAGGAGATCGACTACAAGGATCTCAACACCCTGCGCCAGTACCTGACCGAGAACGGCAAGATCGTGCCGAGCCGCGTCACCGGTACCAAGTCGAAGTACCAGCGTCAGCTGGCGACCGCCGTCAAGCGCGCTCGCTTCCTGGCCCTGATTCCGTACACCGACAACCACGACGTCTGATGCCGGCGGGGCAGCTTCGCGCTGCCCCCGCTGTGCCAGCTATTCGGACAGCCTTTGTTGCGGGGCCAGCGCCTCGCTAACGAATAACTTATCTGGAGCAATACCATGCAGCTGATCCTCCTGCAGAAAGTCACCAACCTCGGCAACCTGGGCGACCTGGTCGACGTGAAGCCGGGCTACGGCCGTAACTTCCTCGTGCCGCAGGGCAAGGCCGTTCCGGCCACCGAGAGCAACAAGGCCGAGTTCGAAGCCAAGCGCGCCGAATACGAAGCCAAGGCCCAGTCCATCCACGCTGAAGCCGAAGCCCGCAAGGCCAAGCTGGAAGGCGCGAGCGTGACCGTCGCCGCCAACGCTTCGACCGAAGGCAAGCTGTACGGCTCGGTCGGCGCGCGCGAAATCGCCGATGCCTTCACCGCTGCCGGCCTGGCGCTGAGCAAGAGCGAAGTCATCCTGGGCGAAGGCGCCTTCCGCAACATTGGCGAGTACGAAGTCCTGGTGCACCTGCACGCGGACGTCGAGACCACCGTCAAGGTCGTGGTTGAAGCCGAAAAGGCCTGATCCCACGCCGCAAGGCCTGGTATCACCAGAACGGGCGCCCGCAAGGGTGCCCGTTTTGTTTTGGGCGAACGCCGGGTATGTAGAGTCGAGCAATGCTCGACTTGCTGTCCGTCCACCATGAACTCTTGCTAGACAACCTCGCCCAGAAAGTGGCGTTCAAACTCCGCGAGTGCACTGGCGGCATCCATCCGCAGTTGCTCGCATTGGAGCAGTTCTCCCGCGCGACGCACACGTCCGATCATCATGTCGATGCATGTCGCGATATCTGCTGATACAACGGGCACGAGTGAGTTCCTGTCGATGCTCTTCCAAGGCTGACAGGCATAGACCATATCCATGGTCAATATGTGTTGTTTGCGAAGCAGCTTCATGCGCTCTGGTCCTTTCGATTCAAAATCCTGGACCATTCCAGAGACGCGAAACGCGATGGCAAACTTCGTGATGGTCCGCAGATAGCTGCCCGTCACATGGCGATCGAAGCATATGTTCAGCTGTCTCTGGAGGGGCACGAAAAGGTCCCATGACTGCGGGTCACCATACTGACCGCTGATCTGTATCTGCATGGCCAGTTCTCAAGTCGTTTGGATGACGAATCGACCGCAGCTCGTCGAAGCTGACTGAATGTTGCGATCAAGCAACAGATAGCCCATTCCCCCGGCCAGAATTCCTCGATGTGTCGGAGCTGCTTTATCAAGATCGAATTCGTCGAACTGAAGGACGAACGCCTGGCCCTCCGATTCGTCGTCCTGCAGCCAAAACGGCCGCCCACCAATCTTCGAACTTCCGTGAGGTGCTTCGCCCTCAGCCATCGCTGTGCCGGCGCAAATGCGGAGTGGCCCAATTAGCGCGCAGCAAGAGGTTGCCTGTTCACGCCCGAGCCAGTGAGCAATCACGCGACCACCGTGGTTCATGGCTTCTTCGAATCTCTGCTCACCCGAGGCGACGTACGGCGTGAAGACCGAAATGATCAGCCCGGGGGCTAGGTCCAGTCCGGCGACGTGGTTTCGAATGAATGTGGTCGGAAAACTAGCCAGGTGAAGCAACGCGTGTCCATGAATGCTGGTTGGCCAAGGGGCCCGGGCATCCAGCCAGGCGCTTCCTCCGAGCACGGGAACAGTCGCCGCGTCGTAGGTGGTGGTAAATGAAAGCGGTCGGTACATCCGACCATCCTGCACAGCTTCCGTTGTGCGGGGCTGCGACTCGGTTCAGTAACCAATACATATCAATGACTTGCGCTTTAATGGTTGCCAGGGTAGTCCGTCGCGCCGGGCGCAAAGCGACATCGGGATCAACTCGACGGGATCTCCACGCCCGGTCATCCCGCCCGTGGAACATTGGCCCCGCTATACTCATTCCATTGCGTCACCCTTGGCCTTGTTGAATTCTTTTGAAATCAATGGCTTGAGGTGCTGGTTGACCTGACATCCACTATGGTGGCGGCCGTAAGGCCCTTGCCCGGAACCCAATCACGCCATGCGTCTTTCCACGATCAAGCTGTCCGGCTTCAAGTCCTTCGTCGATCCGACCACCCTGCACCTGCCGACCAACATGACCGGCGTGGTAGGCCCCAATGGCTGTGGCAAGTCGAACATCATCGACGCGGTGCGTTGGGTCATGGGCGAAAGTTCGGCCAGCCGCCTGCGTGGTGACTCGCTCACCGACGTGATCTTCTCCGGTTCCAATGCCCGCAAGCCGGTCTCGCAGGCCACCGTCGAGCTGATCTTCGACAACTCCGACCACACGATCTCCGGCGAGTACGCCTCGTTCAACGAGATCTCGGTCAAGCGCACCGTCAGCCGCGACGGCAGCAGCAACTATTACCTCAACGGCACCAAGTGCCGCCGTCGCGACATCACCGACCTGTTCCTCGGCACCGGCCTGGGCCCGCGCAGCTACTCGATCATCGAGCAGGGCATGATCAGCCAGATCATCGAGGCGCGCCCGGAAGACCTGCGCGTGTACCTGGAAGAGGCCGCCGGCATCTCCAAGTACAAGGAACGCCGCAAGGAGACCGAGACCCGCATCCGCCACACCCGCGAGAACCTGGACCGCCTTGGCGACCTGCGCGAGGAAATCACCAAGCAGCTCGAGCACCTCAAGCGGCAGGCCAGGCAGGCCGAGCAGTACCAGGCGTTGCAGGAAGAACGCCGGGTCAAGGATGCGGAGTGGAAGGCGCTGGAATACCGTGGCCTGGATGGTCGCCTGTCCAAGCTGCGCGAAGGGCTGTCGCAGGAAGAAACCAAGCTGCAGCAGCTGATTGCCGACCAGCGCGACGCCGAGGCGCGGATCGAGACTTCCCGCGTGCGCCGCGAGGAGGCTGCCGACGCGCTCAATGCCGCGCAGGCCGAGGTCTACCAGGTGGGCAGCACGCTGGCCCGCCTCGAACAGCAGATCCAGCACCAGCGCGAACTGTCGCAGCGCCTGCACAAGGCGCGCGATGAAACCCGCCAGGCACTGGCCGAACTGGGCCAGCACATCAGCGGCGACGAGGCCAAGCTGATGGTGCTGCGCGAAGCGGTCGATGCGGCTACCCCGCAGCTGGAAGCGCTGCAGGAAGAAAACGAGATCAAGCAGGAAGGCCTGCGTGAGGCCGAAGCGCGATTGTCCGATTGGCAGCAGCGTTGGGAGCAGCACACCTCGCAGAGCTCGGAAGCCTCGCGCGCCGGCGAGGTCGAGCGCACCCGCGTGGACTACCTGGACAAGCAGATCCTTGATGCCGATCGCCGCCGCGAAGCGCTGGCGGCCGAACGTGCCGGGCTGGACGTGGATGCACTGGATGAAGTCTTCGAGCAGCTGCACCTGCAGCACGATACGCAGAAGACCGCGCTGGATGAGCTGACCGAGCAGGTCGAGGAGCGCAAGCACGGTGTCGCCGCCGTGCAGGAGCAGCAGCGCAACGGGCAGAACGAGCTGGCCGAGCTGCGCAAGCAGGTCAATGGCCTGCGCGGGCGCCTGTCTTCGCTGGAAACCCTGCAGCAGGCTGCACTCGGCCAGGAGCAGGGCGCGGCCGTGGCGTGGCTGAAGTCGCGTGGGCTGGATTCGGCCGCGCGCGTGGGTGAGCGCCTGGATGTTGATGCGGGTTGGGAAAACGCAGTGGAAAGCGCGCTCGGTCAATTGATCGAAGGCGTGCTGGTCGACGACCCGGCCAGCCTGGTCGATGCGTTGGGCGAGCTGGGCGAAGGCCGCATCGCGCTGGTTGCCAATGACGGTGCGGACCTGAAGGTTGCACCGACCTCGCTGGCTGCACGCGTACGTGGCCCGGCGCCGATCCGGCGCCTGCTTGCACGCCTGCACGGCGCGCGTGACCTTGCCGAAGCCAATGCACTGCAGGCCAACCTGCCCGAGGGCGATTCCATCATCACCCAGGGCGGTGAACGCCTGGGCGAGGGCTGGGTGCGCGTGTCGCGCTCCGGCGCCGCCAAGCAGGGCGCGCTGCTGCGCGAACGCGAAATCAACGAACTGCGCGAGCAGATCGAGCAGCTGCAATCGCGCGAAGCCGAACTGGAAGAACAGCTGGCCGGTTTCCGCGAGCACCTGTTGGCCGCCGAACAGCAGCGCGAGGATGCGCAGCGTGCGCTGTACCTGGCGCACCGCGCGGTGTCCGAACTGGCCGGCCAGCTGCAGGGCCAGCAGGGCAAGGTGGAGGCGGCACGTACGCGCATCGACCGTATCGAAGGCGAGCTCAGCCAGTTGCTGGAGACCCTGGACATCAATCGCGAGCAGGCGCGTGAAGCGCGTGCGCGGTTGGAGAATGCGGTCAACAGCATGGGCGACCTGGAGTCGAACCGGCAGGGCCTGGAGGGCGAACGCCGTCAGTTGACCGAGGCGCGTGATCTGGCCCGCGACGCCGCCCGTGCGGTGCGCGAGCGGTCGCACGCGTTGGCCCTGACCCTGGAATCACAGCGCGCCCAGGTGGCGTCGTTGAGCCAGGCGCTGGAACGCATGAGCACCCAGCGCGGCCAGCTTGATGCACGCCTGGGCGAACTGCATTCGCAGCTGGACGAAGGCGATACCCCGGTCGAATCGCTGCAGGCCGAGCACCAGAACGCGCTGGAAGAGCGTGTCCGTGCCGATCGCGTGCTGACCGAAGCGCGCACGTTGCTGGATGGCATCGATGCCGAACTGCGCAACTACGAGCAGACCCGCCACCAGCGCGACGAGCAGGCGTTGTCCCAGCGCGAACGTATCTCGCAGCGCAAGCTGGACCAGCAGGCGCTGGTACTCAGTGCTGAAACCCTGCAGGGCGCAGTGGAGAAGGCCGGTTTCGTGCTGCAGGATGTGATCAACGCGCTGCCCGAAGAGGCCCGCCTGGGCGACTGGGAGCAGGCGGTGCACCAGATCGACGGTCGCATGCGCCGGCTGGAGCCGGTCAACCTGGCCGCGATCCACGAGTATGGCGAAGCCTCGCAGCGCTCGGAGTATCTGGATGCGCAGCACGTGGACCTGACCACCGCGCTGGAGACCCTGGAAGATGCGATCCGCAAGATCGACCGCGAAACCCGGGGCCGCTTCAAGGACACCTTCGACCGTGTCAACGCTGGTGTGCAGGCGCTGTATCCGCGCCTGTTCGGTGGCGGCCACGCCTACCTGGAGCTGACCGGCGAAGACCTTCTCGATACCGGCGTGACCATCATGGCCCGTCCCCCGGGCAAGCGCGTGTCGAGCATCTCGCTGCTGTCCGGCGGCGAAAAGGCGATGACCGCCGTGGCGCTGGTGTTTGCGATCTTCCAGCTCAACCCGGCACCGTTCTGCCTGCTGGACGAGGTGGACGCGCCGCTGGATGAAGCCAACGTCGGCCGCTTGGCCAACATGGTCAAGGAAATGAGCGAGAAGGTGCAGTTCCTGTTCGTCAGCCACAACAAGGCCACGATGGAAGCGGCGCACCAGTTGTCGGGCGTGACGATGCGCGAGCCGGGAGTCAGCCGCCTGGTCAGCGTGGACCTGGAAGAAGCCGCGCGATTGGCGGGCGCGGCCTGACGTGCCATCCTAGTTACCTGAATGAACTAGCCGGAGAACCTAACGAATGTCCGACACGGCACTGTTGCGCATCGGCATCCTGGCCGCCGGCCTGCTGTTGGTCGCTGCGATCTTCCTGTTTGGCCGCCCGAAAAAGAAGCCCCAGGGTCGTCGCCTCGATAGCGCTGAACCGAGCAGCGGCGAGCGTCGCGAGCCGGTGCTGGGCGAGGATGGCGTGCCTGTGGCCGGCGACCGCGTCGAGCCTGGCATGGGCGAGACGGTCGAGCAGGCCGAACTGGGGTTGCCCGATGTCGATGGCGCGGCCAGCGACCTGGGCAAGCGCGCGACGCAGGATTTCGACAAGATCGTTTCGCTGTTCGTGGCCGCCCGCGCCGGTGAGCAGCTGCGCGGCGAAGACATCGTCGTGGCAGCGGAGAAGACCGGCCTGGTGTTTGGCCACATGAATGTCTTCCACCGGCTGGTGGAGGGGCATCCCGAGCGAGGCCCGATTTTCTCGATGGCCAGCATCATGAAGCCGGGCAGCTTCGACATGGGCAACATCCGCGCCATGGAAACCCCGGCCATCGCCTTCTTTCTGACCCTGCCGGCACCGCTGACCGCGCTGGACGCCTGGGAGAAGATGCTGCCGACCGTGCAGCGCATGGCCGAACTGCTCGATGGCGTGGTGCTGGATGACAGCCGCAACGCGCTCGGCCGCCAGCGCATCGCCCACATCCGTGATGAGCTGCGCGCCTATGACCGCCAGCACCAGGCGCCGCCGCTGACCAAGACTCCGCGCTGGTAAGCGCGGCAGGTCCTGGCGTGCCGGCCAACGGTCGGCACCCACAACAGTAGATCCACGCCATGCGTGGATGCGGCGAACCAGGGTTCGCCCCCCACCAGACCAGTAGATCCACGCCATGCGTGGATAGGGTCAGACCGGTACGCCGGCCACCTTCGCGAACGCGCTGCGGAAGCGCGCCATCTCTTCCTCGGTGCCAACGGTCACGCGCACGCGCTGCGGCCAGATCGGCCAGCTGCGGCCGATCACCACGCCGTTGTCCGCCATCGCCCTTGCAAAGGCGGCACCGTCGCGCTGCACATCCACCACGAAGCAGTTCGCTTCGGTCGGCAGGCAGTCGAAGCCACGCTTGCCCAGCCAGGCGATGGTGGCCTGCCGGACCTTGGCGTTCTGCAAGCGTCGCTGCGGGATCAACTGCGGGTCACGCAGGCTGGCCAGTGCCGCTGCAAGGGCGGGCACCGGCAGCGGGTTCTCGCCCAGGCTCGCCAGCTCGCGCAGGCGCTCCGGATGCGCCGCCGCCACGCCAAGACGCAGGCCGGCCATGCCGTACAGCTTGGAGAAGGTGCGCAGCACGATCAGGTCATCGCGCTGGGCCACCTGTGCAATCAGGCTGGGCTGTTCGCTGTACTGCAGATAGGCCTCGTCCAGCAGCACCCGGGTATCTGCGGGCTTGTTGGCCAGCAGCCAGGCCAGCTCGTTGGCCGGACTGATCGAGCCGGTGGGGTTGTTGGGATTGCACACGTACAGCAGGCCGGTCGGCCGCGCATGCGCGGCGGCCGCCATCGTGCGCAGGTCGTGCGCGCCATCGCCGCGCAGCGGTACCTTCTGCACATGGGCGCCGCGCGCAGCTGCCATCTCGCCCAGCGTCTCGAAGGTCGGGTCGGCCACCACCAGGCCCGCCTGCGGGCCGGTCCACAGTGTCGCCGCACGGTTCAGCGGTTCGCTGGAGCCCGGATACAAGCGCACGTGGTTGGCGGGAATGCCGGCCTGGGCGATGAAGGCGTCGCGCACCTCACCGGCCAGGGCGAAGCGGTAACGGCCGCAGCTGGCGATGCTGTCGCGCGCCGCCTGCTGGGCGGCCGGCGAGGGGCCATAGGGGCATTCGTTGAAGTTCAGCAGCACCGCGCCCGCATCGGCGGGTGGCGGCGCAACGGTCGCCGGCTGTGCCTGGGCCGACCGGGGCAGGCCGCTGCTGGCGAGGGCGAGACCGGCACCGGCCAGCTGCAGGAAGTGGCGACGGGAGGCAGGCAAGGTCACAGGGGACGGTTCCGGAAGGGCGACCGACGCACGCTAGCGCTGGTGGTCAGCGTGGGCAAGGGGGTGTGCAGCGTCTCCAACCATGGGCGACCGTTGCGCGCCGCCAGTCCCGCATGGCCCGGTTCTACAAGGTGCTGCGCGCAGGCGCGGTAGAATTCCCGGCCATCCCAGAACCCGCGGATTCCGATGAGCCCCCGCCCCGCCGAACGTGCCGAAGACCTGCGCCGGCAGATCGCCCAGGCCAATCGCGCCTATCACGAGCTGGATGCGCCGGAGATCCCTGACGTCGACTACGACCGCCTGGTGCGTGAGCTGGAGGCGCTGGAGCGCGAGCATCCTGATATCGCCCGTGCCGACAGCCCGACCCAGCAGGTCGGGGCACGTCCGTCCGGCCGCTTCGCCGAAGTCACCCACGCGGTACCGATGCTGTCGCTGTCCAATGCCTTCAGCGATGAGGAAGTGGCCGACTTCGTGCGCCGCATCGATGAACGCCTGCGCCGCGGCACCCTGCGTTTTTCCGCCGAACCGAAGATGGACGGCCTGGCGATCAGCCTGCGTTATGAGGACGGTCATTTCGTGCTGGGCGCCACCCGGGGCGATGGCAGCACCGGTGAGGACGTGACTGCCAACCTGCGCGAGATCGGCGACATTCCCAAGCGCCTGAAAGGCAGGGACTGGCCGGATGTGCTGGAAGTGCGCGGTGAGGTCTACATGGCCCGCGCCGACTTCGAGGCCTACAACGAGCGCGCGCGCCTGCACGGTGGCAAGGTGCTGGCCAATCCGCGCAATGCCGCGGCCGGTTCGCTGCGCCAGCTTGACCCGAAGATCAGCGCGCAGCGCAGGCTCAGTTTCTTCACCTACGGTACCGGTGAAGTGCAGGGCGGTGAGCTGCCCGATACGCACTCGGGCACGCTGGCGCAGCTGCGCGACTGGGGTTTCCCGGTCAGCGACCTGTGCAAGGTGGTGGAAGGCAGCGACGGCCTGCTGGCGTACTACCGTGACATCGGCGAGCGTCGCGACGGCCTGGCATTCGACATTGATGGCGTGGTCTACAAGCTCGATGACCGCGCCGGCCAGCAGGCCATGGGCTTCGTGTCGCGCGCACCACGCTGGGCCATCGCGCACAAGTTCCCGGCGCAGGAACAGAGCACGACGCTGGAGGCCATCGAAATCCAGATCGGCCGCACCGGTGCTGCCACCCCGGTGGCGCGCCTTGCGCCGGTCGCGGTGGCCGGTGTGATCGTCTCCAATGCCACCCTGCACAACGCCGACCAGATCGCGCGCCTGGATGTGCGCGTGGGCGACAGCGTGATCGTGCGCCGTGCCGGCGATGTGATTCCGGAAGTGGTCAGCGTCATTCTCGACCGTCGTCCCGCCGGTACCACGCCCTGGCAGATGCCGACCACCTGCCCGGTGTGCGGCTCGGAGATCGTGCGCGAGGAAGGGGCTGCTGCCTGGCGCTGCTCGGGCGAGCTGTCCTGCCCGGCGCAGCGCAAGGAGGCCATCGCCCACTTCGCCTCGCGACGGGCGATGGATATCGACGGTCTCGGCGACAAGTACATCGAAACCCTGGTGGACGCCGGCATCGTCAGGAGCGTGGCTGATCTGTACCGCCTCACCCGCGACCAGCTGCTGCACCTGAAGCTGGTGCTGGATGCTGAAGATCCTTCCGCGCTCGCGGCCAGCCTGAAACTGCACCTGCCGGCCGAAGGCAGCGGCGCGGTGCTCAACGCGGTGTTGAAGCTGGATGGCAACGACGCAGGGTGGCGCGCGCAGGCACTGGCGCAGCCGGCAGCGTTCGAATGGAACACAAAGAAGATCGCGACCAAATGGGCTGACAACCTGATCGCTGCGATCGATGCCAGCCGTGATGCGACGCTGGAGCGACTGCTGTTCGCACTGGGCATCGAGCACGTCGGCGAGAGCACCGCCAAGGCACTGGCACAGTGGTTTGGCGATCTGGCGTTGATCCGCCGTCTGCCGTGGCCGTTGTTCAAGCGCGTGCCGGATATCGGTGGCGAAGTGGCGCGCTCGCTGGGCCACTTCTTCGAACAGGAAGGCAACCAACAGGCCATCGACGCGCTGCTGCAGGTGGGGCAGGTGCGCATCAGCGACGTGCACCCGCCAAGTGCAAAGCTGCGCGAGGGGCTGGACCTTGCCCAGCTGCTGGTCGAAGCGGAGATTCCCGGCATTACCCGCCTGCGCGCGGAGAAGCTGGTGGCCGCACTGCCCAGCGCGCAGGCGGTGCTGGACGCCGAGCACGGCCAGTTCGTCAACGCCGGCCTGCCCGATGACACCGCGCGCGGCGTCGCTGACTGGCTGGACAGCGAGGGCCATGGCGCGATGTTGCTGGCCGCCGAAGTGGAGATGAAGCACATCCTGGCCAGTGCGCCGGCCCTGGCCGACGTGGTGGCCGGTCCGCTGGACGGGCAGACGGTGGTGCTTACCGGCACGCTGGCCCAGCTCAACCGCGATGCCGCCAAGGAGCGCCTGGAGGCGCTGGGCGCAAAGGTGTCGGGCAGCGTGTCGAAGAAGACCAGTTTCGTGGTGGCAGGCACCGAGGCGGGTTCAAAGCTGGACAAGGCGCAATCGCTGGGCGTTCCGGTGTGGGATGAAGAGCGCCTGCTGGCCTACCTGGCCGAACACGAGTGATGAACCGGCCGGGTGCGCAGGCACCCGGCACGCAACCGCAAGGGAACACTGATGCAGACCGCTCCGCTGGATTTCCGCCTGGCCACCCGTGCCGACGAGGAACTGCTGATCGCGCTGATGCGCGATTTCTACGCCGAAGACAAGATCGAATTCGACGATGCGCGAGTGCGCCGTGGTGTCGATGCGTTGCTGGCCGATCCGCGCAACGGGGAAGTGCTGCTGTGGCTGGACGAGGCCGCGGCCGTCGTTGGCTATGCGGTCATCGCGATGGGCTTCAGCCTGGAGCAGGGCGGCCATTTCATGCTGCTCGACGAGCTCTACCTCAGCCATCGCGCACGTGGCCGTGGCCGTGGCAAGCGGGCACTGGCCATCTGCGAACAACGCGCGCGCGGGCGCGGGGTCAGCCGGCTGCGGCTGGAGGTGAACCATCACAACGAACTGGCGCGCCGCCTGTACCTGGCCAGTGGCTACATCGACGACACGCGCGATCTTCTGACCCTGCCGCTGGACCATCCGCGCCCGGAGGGCATCCTGTGAGCGAGGCACTGCTGCGCCGCCTGCAACAGCGTGCCAGCCTCAATGCGCTGGTGCGAGGCTTCTTTGCCGAGCGTGGCGTGCTGGAAGTGGAAACACCGATCCTTTCCGTGGCCGGCAACACCGAGCCGAACATCGACAGCTTCCACACCGATTTCAGCGGCCATGTCGATGCGGGCGGACAC
Organism: Stenotrophomonas sp. SI-NJAU-1; assembly: GCF_020883215.1. NCBI lineage: Bacteria > Pseudomonadati > Pseudomonadota > Gammaproteobacteria > Lysobacterales > Lysobacteraceae > Stenotrophomonas > Stenotrophomonas sp. SI-NJAU-1. The sequence continues at coordinate 2,747,793 of NZ_CP086598.1, read as the reverse complement.
CGACGCTGGCTGCGCACCTCGCCGGAGTTCCCGCTCAAGCGCCTGCTCGCAGCCGGCGTGGGCGACTGCTATGAGCTTGGCCGGGTGTTCCGCAATGGCGAAGCCGGTGGCCGCCACAATCCCGAGTTCACCATGCTGGAGTGGTATCGGGTGGGCTGGGACCACCATCGGTTGCTGCAGGAAACCGCGGAACTGGTGGGACAAGCGTTGGCGCTGGTTGGCCGCAGCGCGACGCTGCGCGTGCTGAGCTATCGCGAACTGTTCCAGCAACAGGCCGGTGTGGACCCGTTCGATGCCGATGAGGCCGAACTGCGCGCCGCGCTGGGCGAGGTGCACATCGATCCGGTAGGCCTGACCCGCGATGACTGGCTGGATCTGTTGATGACCCACCGTATCCAACCGCAGTTCGATGACACGGTCATGACCGTGGTTCACGACTGGCCCGCCAGCCAGGCGGCACTGGCGCGCATCCGCCCCGGCACACCGCCGCTGGCCGAGCGTTTCGAGCTGTACCTGGGCGCGGTGGAACTGGCCAATGGCTATCACGAACTGAACGATGCGGCTGAACAGCGCGCGCGTTTCCAGCATGACCTGCAGCGCCGCCATGCACGGGGGCAGGTGCAGCCCGCGCTGGATGAAGCGTTGCTGCAGGCACTGCCTGCAATGCCCGCCTGTGCCGGTGTTGCCGTTGGCATTGATCGCCTGCTGATGGCGATGCACCGCACACCGCGCATCGCCGACGTGCTTGCATTCGATTTCGCCCACGCATGAGCCGATTTCCCCTGCACCTGGCAGGCTGAACGAAAACACGCGTGTGCGCGCTTGATTCAGCAAGCACGATGATGCTCTTATCACAGCCGATGCCGCACACTTGCGTCGTGGTTCATCCATTCATGGGGAAGGCTTTGGTCAAGTGGTTTGCGGTCGTAGCGGCACCGATGTACTCCGTGGCGATATGGGGTGGCCTGCTTCCGTCGACCGCATCGGCGCAGTCGCTTGGCTATGACAGCGAAGTGGTGACCTGCGAATCCCGCGACATGGGTTGGGTGCATTGCGACATCGATGTGAGCAACGGCGTTGACCTGATCCGCCAGTTGTCCAGCAACAGCTGCATCCGTGGCAGCGAGTGGGGCACCGACCGCAGTGGCGTGTGGGTGACCCTGGGCTGCCGCGCCGAGTTCCGTGCGCGCCCGGCAGAAAATGCTGCAGCGCCGCCGAGCGAGGGCCGCAAGCGACTGGTGCGGCGGGTAGTGCGCTGTGAGTCCAATGGCCGCCCGCAGAGCTGCCCGGTACGCCTGGACGGTGCGCCGGTACGGTTGCTGCGGCAGCTGTCGGTACTGCCGTGCCGGGAAGGGCAGGGCTGGGGCTACAAGCGCAATGAGGTGTGGACCACCCGAGGCTGCCAGGGTGACTTCGAGGTGGCCGACGAGCAGGGTCGTTTCGTCGACGTGCCGCGCAGGCTGACCTGCGAATCCAAGTCCAAGAAGCGCCGCTTCTGTGGCGCCAGCATCTCCACCAGCGCCACCCTCTCCAACCAGCTTTCCAGCACCCCGTGCGAGGAAGGCAGCACCTGGGGCTGGAACCGCAACGGCATCTGGGTCGATGGCGGCTGCCGCGCCGAATTCTCGGTGAACTGACCCCGGGCGGGGTCCATCCGCGCGTGGCGTGGCCCTACAATGGGACCATGAATACCGCCACCGACCTCGACTACGCCCGCTACGACCACATCCGCCCGATCCTGTGGACCGGCGATGCCCTGCAACTGCTCGACCAGCGCAAGCTGCCGTTCGTGGTCGAGCATGTGGCCTGCCATGACAGTGATGAAGTGGCCGCCGCCATCCACGCCCTGACCGTGCGCGGCGCGCCGGCCATCGGCATCGCCGCCGCCTGGGGTGTGGTGCTGGCCGCACGCGATGTGCAGGCCGCCGACGGCGCGCATGCCCTGCAGCAGCTGGAACCAGCGCTGCAGCGGCTGAATGCCTCGCGCCCGACCGCGGTCAACCTGGCGTGGGCGCTGGCACGCATGCGACGTTGCCTGAGCGCTGCCGGTGCCGACTGGAAGACGTTGCTTGAGGCGGAAGCACAAGCGATCGCCGAAGAGGATCTGGCCGCCAACCGCCATATGGGCGCACTCGGTGCCGGCCTGATCGAGGCCGGTAGCGGTGTGTTGACCCATTGCAATACCGGTTCGCTGGCCACCGCCGGCTTCGGTACCGCGCTGGGCGTGATCCGCGCCGGCATGGCCCAGGACCGTATCGCCCGTGTGTTCGCAGGTGAGACCCGGCCGTGGTTGCAGGGAGCGCGCCTGACTGTGTGGGAGCTGCAGCAGGATGGCATCGACGCGACGCTGATCGCCGACTCGGCCGCCTCGCACCTGATGAAGACCGGTGCGGTGCAGTGGGTGATCGTGGGCGCCGACCGCATCTGCGCCAATGGCGATACCGCCAACAAGATCGGCACCTATCAGCTGGCCATCGCGGCCCGCCACCACGGGGTGAAGTTCATGGTCGTGGCGCCGTCCTCGACGGTGGACATGGATACCGTGGACGGCAGCCAGATCGAGATCGAGCAGCGCGACCCGGGCGAACTGTACGGCGTGGGCGGCACCCGCACCGTGGCCGAGGGCATCGCCGCCTGGAACCCGGTGTTCGATGTCACCCCGGGCGAGCTGATCGATGCCATCGTGACTGAGCGGGGGGTGATCCTGAACCCGACCGCGGAGAACATGCGCGCCGCCTTTGGCGGCTGACGCGGGCAGGGGCGGCTGCCTTTCCGCTGGAAAGGGCCCCGGCCAGCGTCCGGTAGTGCCGGCCACTGGCCGGCAAGCCCCTAAGTTCCTGATTTGTGCCGGTAAAATCACCGTAAAGGCAGGCGGAAAACGGCCCCGTGTGGTAGAATCCAGCGGTTGAATCGAGGTTCCGGCACGACCACCCCCGGGTGGATGCGCCGGACTGGACCGCTACCAGACAACGGAACCCGAATGGCAGAAACCGCCAAGGAAATCATCCAGGTCAACCTGGAAGACGAGATGCGCAAGAGCTACCTCGATTACGCCATGAGCGTGATCGTGGGGCGCGCGCTGCCAGATGCGCGCGATGGCCTCAAGCCGGTGCATCGTCGTGTGCTGTTTGCGATGAATGAACTCAACGCGCACAGCAACAAGCCCTACTTCAAGTCGGCACGTATCGTCGGTGACGTCATCGGTAAGTACCACCCGCATGGCGACCAGTCGGTGTACGACACGCTGGTGCGATTGGCACAGCCGTTCTCGCTGCGTTACATGCTGGTCGATGGCCAGGGTAACTTCGGTTCGGTCGACGGCGACTCCGCTGCGGCGATGCGATACACCGAGGCGCGCATGTCGCGGCTCGCGCATGAGCTGATGGCGGACATCGACAAGGAAACCGTCGATTTCCAGCCCAACTACGACGAAAAGGAACTGGAGCCGACGGTCATGCCGACCCGGTTCCCGAACCTGCTGGTCAATGGTTCGGCTGGTATCGCGGTGGGCATGGCGACCAACATTCCGCCGCACAACCTCACCGAATCGATCAATGCCTGCATCGCGCTGATCGACAATCCGGAAATCGATATCGACGGACTGATGGAGTTCATCCCGGGCCCGGATTTCCCGACTGCGGGCATCATCAACGGCACCGCCGGCATCATCGCCGGTTACCGCACCGGCCGTGGCCGCGTGCGCATCCGTGCCAAGGCGGATGTCGAAGTGGCCGACAACGGCCGCGAATCGATCATCGTCACTGAAATTCCTTACCAGGTGAACAAGGCGCGTCTGATCGAGAAGATCGCCGAGCTGGTCAAGGAAAAGAAGATCGAAGGCATCAGCGAGCTGCGCGATGAGTCCGACAAGGACGGCATGCGCATCTACATCGAAATCAAGCGCGGCGAGTCGGCCGAGGTTGTGCTCAACAACCTCTACCAGCAGACCCAGATGGAGTCGGTGTTCGGCATCAACATGGTGGCGCTGGTCGACGGCCGCCCGCAGTTGATGAACCTCAAGCAGATGCTGGAGGCCTTCGTCCGCCACCGTCGCGAAGTGGTCACCCGCCGCACCGTGTTCGAACTGCGCAAGGCGCGCGCCCGTGCCCACGTGCTGGAAGGCCTGACCGTTGCGCTGGCCAACATCGACGAGATGATCGAACTGATCAAGACCTCGCCGAACCCCACCGAGGCACGCGAGCGCATGCTTGCGCGCCTGTGGGAACCGGGCCTGGTCGGTTCGATGCTCGGCGCCGCCGGTGCCGAAGCCTCGCGTCCCGATGACCTGCCCAAGGGCGTGGGCCTGATCGAAGGCGGCTACCAGCTGACCGAGATCCAGGCGACCCAGATCCTGGAAATGCGCCTGCACCGCCTGACCGGGCTGGAGCAGGACCGCCTGACCGAGGAATACAAGCAGCTGCTGGAAGTGATCGCCGGGCTCATCCATATCCTGGAAGATCCCGATCGCCTGCTGCAGGTGATCCGCGAAGAGCTGATCAACGTGCGCGCAGAGTTCGGTGACGAGCGCCGTACCGAGATCCGCCACAGCGAAGAAGACCTGGACATCCTCGACCTGATCGCCCCGGAAGACGTGGTGGTCACCCTGTCGCATGCCGGTTACGTGAAGCGCCAGCCGGTCAGCGCCTATCGCGCCCAGCGTCGAGGCGGCCGTGGCCGCAGCGCGGCGTCGACCAAGGAAGAGGATTTCATCGAGCAGCTGTGGCTGGTCAACACGCACGACACGCTGTTGACCTTCACCAGTTCGGGCAAGGTGTTCTGGCTGCCGGTCTACCAGCTGCCTGAAGCCGGTTCCAATGCCCGCGGTCGTCCGATCATCAACTGGATCCCGCTGGAGCCGGGCGAGCGCGTGCAGGCCGTGCTGCCGGTGCGCGAGTACGCCGATGGCCAGTTCGTGTTCTTCGCCACCAAAAACGGTACGGTCAAGAAGACCCCGCTGGGCGAGTTCGCCTTCCGTCTGGCCCGCGGCAAGATCGCGATCAACCTCGACGAGGGCGATGCCCTGGTCGGCGTCGGCCTGACCGATGGCGAGCGCGACATCCTGCTGTTCGCCTCCAACGGCAAGACCGTGCGCTTCGGTGAAGACAAGGTCCGCTCGATGGGGCGTACCGCTACCGGCGTGCGCGGCATCAGGATGCCGCCCGGCGAGGAAGTGGTCAGCCTGATCGTGGCCGAGAGTGCGGGCGGCATCGAGGATGAGAACGAGGACGACAACGGTGTCGAGGAAGCCGTCGCCAATGGCGATGCGCTGATCGAAGGTGCCGACGACGCCAACCTGCGTTACATCCTGACCGCCACCGAAAACGGCTACGGCAAGCGCACCCCGCTGCCGGACTACCCGCGCAAGGGTCGTGGCACGCAGGGCGTCATCGGCATCCAGACCACCGAGCGCAATGGCAAGCTGGTTGCTGCGGTGCTGATGGGTACCGACGATGAAGTCCTGCTGATCTCCGATGGCGGCACCCTGGTGCGCACCCGTGGCTCGGAAATCAGCCGCGTCGGCCGCAACACCCAGGGCGTGACCCTGATCCGCCTGTCCAAGGACGAGAAGCTGCAGGCGGTGGAGCGCATGGATGCCTCGATCGACGAGGACGAGGACGAGGTGGCCGCCGCCGCCCCGGCCACGACCGACGGCGCACCGGCTGCCGCCAGCAGCGAGGATGCCGCGCAGGAGTGATCCTGCCGCGACGCTGAGGTACCCGACGACGCCGGCCTTGTGCCGGCGTCGTCGTGTCTGCGGGCGAAAATACGCACGCACTTCACGGTGACGGTGGCATAAGGGCGCATGCTGCCCCCGGAGATCGACGATGTCCGCCACGCCGCAGTCTGCTTCCGCGCCTCCGCCCCGCCATCCTCTCGTTACCGTGCTGGCCCTGTTGCTGATCGTGCTCGGCCTGGTCATCGGCGGACTTGGTGCGTGGCTGCTCAGCCTCGGTGGTTCCTGGTACTACGCCATCGCCGGCCTCGGCCTGCTGGTCTGCGGCATCCTGTTGTGGGGCAATCGGCGTAGCGGTGCGCTGCTGTATGCACTGGTGTTCATCGGCAGCCTGCTGTGGACCTGGTGGGAATCGGGCAGCGATTACTGGCGCTGGGTACCACGGCTGGGCCTGGTGACCGCGCTGGGCATCGTCCTGGCATTGCTGGCGCCGACCCTGCAGGCGCCGGTACCCAAGCGCCTGTCGCGCAGCGTGGCCGCTGTACTGATGCTGGTCTTCGTGGTCGCCTTCGGCCTCGCGTTCACCCCGCATGGCGTGGTCGACGGGCATCAGCCGTTCCCGGAGCCGGCGGTCAGCACCGGGCTTGATCCCACCCGTGACACCACCGGCCTGCAGCCTGCCGACCAGCCAGCAGAAGGCGACTGGCCGGCATGGGGGCGCAGCAATGCCGCCACCCGCTATTCGCCCCTGCAGCAGGTCACCCCGGAAAACGTGGGAACCCTGCAACTGGCGTGGCAGTTCCGCACGGGCGACCTGCCGAAGAAGCGCTGGGGTGCGGAAACCACGCCACTGAAGATCGGTGATCGGTTGTACCTGTGCACCGCACGCAATCAGTTGATCGCGCTCGATGCCGGCAGCGGCAAGGAACTATGGCGTTTCGATCCGAAGGTGAAGGATGCATCGATCCCGTATACGGCCGCCTGCCGTGGCGTGTCCTATTATGAGGTACCCAGCGCGCCGAACATCGCCGATGCTGCACTGGCTGACGTGGCCGCCGATCTCGCGCTGCCCGCGCCGCCGCCGACCCGCACCCACCAGAGCGCGGCGCCAGGGAGCCGCTCAGCCTGCAGCGCACGCATCATCGAAGGCACGCTGGACGGCCGCCTGATCGCGGTGGACGCCGACAGCGGTCGCCCGTGCGCGAATTTCGGCAACAACGGCCAGGTCGACATCACCCTGGGCATGGGCGAGGTGCCGCCGGGTTACGTATCGATCACCTCGCCGCCGGCGATCGTCCGCGGTGTCATCGTTACCGGCCACCAGGTACTGGACGGCCAGCGCCGCGACGCGCCCTCCGGGGTCATCCAGGCCTACGACGCGATCAACGGCAAGCTGCGCTGGGCGTGGGACATGGACCAGCCCGAGCGCAGCGGCCTGCCACCGCGCGAGCAGACCTACACACGTGGCACACCGAACATGTGGACCACCGCTACCGGCGATGAAGCACTGGGCCTGGTGTACCTGCCGATGGGCAATTCCGCAGGCGACTACTGGAGTGGCTCGCGCACCGAAAACCAGAACAGGTACGCGACCTCGCTGGTCGCCATCGATGTGGCTACCGGCAAGCCGGTCTGGCATTTCCAGGCGGTGCGCAAGGACGTCTGGGACTACGACCTGGGTTCGCAGGCCAGCCTGATCGACTACCCGACGGCATCGGGCAAGGTGCCGGCGATCCTGCTGCCCACCAAGCAGGGCGACATATACATCCTCGACCGTCGCAACGGCCAGCTGCTGACCCCGGCCGAAGAGCGCAAGGTGCCACAGGGCGGCGTGGAGCCCGCGCGCCGCCACCCAGCTGTTCTCGCTGTACCACACGCTGCGGCGCGACGACGCGCTGACCGAGCGTGACATGTGGGGTATCACCCCCATCGACCAGCTGGTCTGCCGAATCCAGTTCCGCAAGGCACATTACGAAGGGTTCTACACACCGCCCAGCAGCGATCACCACTCCATCGAGTACCCCGGCTACAACGGTGGCTCTGACTGGGGCAGCGTGGCCATCGATACGCGGCGTGGCGTGATCGTGGCCAACTACAACGACATGCCCAACTACAACCGGCTGGTGCCGCGCGCCGAAGCCGACCGCAAGGGCTGGCTGCCGCGTGAGCAGATGCGCGCCGACAAGGGCGGTGCCGAAGGGGCAGGGGATCCGCAGGTCGGCACGCCCTATGGCATCGACGTCAACGCCGGTTGGCGGCTGCCGTTCACCGGCCTGCTGTGCAAGCAGCCGCCCTATGGCGGTATCCGTGCGATCGACCTGCGCAGCGGCAAGCTGCTGTGGGACCGGCCGTTCGGCAGCGCACGTGGCAACGGCCCCTTCGGCATCCGCTCCGGCCTGCCCATTGAAATCGGCACGCCGAACAATGGCGGTTCGGTGGTGACCGCCAGCGGCCTGATCTTCATCGCCGCAGCGACCGACGACCTGCTGCGTGCCATCGACCTGAAGACCGGCAAGGAGCTGTGGCACACCAAGCTGCCAGCAGGTGGCCAGGCCAACCCGATGGTGTACGAGCAGGGCGGGCGGCAGTACGTGGTCATCATGGCTGGCGGGCACCACTTCATGGAGACGCCGGCCGGGGATTACGTGATGGCGTATGCGTTGCCGGAATAGCCCAAGGGTATGAGTGCGGCTGCAGTGCATGGACTCTGTGCGATTGTCCTCTAGGATGGCGCTACGTTCTGCCTGCGAAGGATTCGCCATGCCTGTGTACCGTCAACGTGCCTTGCTGTTGGCTTTCGCCTTGCTGCCGGCATTGTCATCCAGTGTTGGTGCGGCCGAAGCACCTGCCGGATCGAGCGGTCCACGCGCGCAGGATGCCGTGGATGAATGGTTGGCTGCCTTCAATGCGGGCAGCCTCGATGGATTGCAGGCGTTCGCCGACAGGTACGCAAAGAAGGCGGGCAGCGGCCCGCAGGATTACCTGGAATTCCGTGCGTCCAGTGGGCCGGTGAAGGTCCTCGACGTCCGCTCGAGCACGCCGGAGAAGGTCGAAGTGCTGGTGCTGGGCGAGAACAGTGAACGGGCGATGCTGTTGACTGCGGAAATGGACCCTGCCGCTCCACGCCACCTGAAGCTGTTCCAGTTGGAAGGTGTGCCGACGCCGCCACAGTTCCAGCCCGCACGCATGGAACTGCCGGCACTTCTGGGCGAAACCACGGCACGGCTCAACGCGCTGCAGGCGGCCGACGCGCTCTCTGGCGCCGTGCTGGTCGCGCACGATGGCAAGGTGCTGATGCAGTGGCAGGGAGGGCTCGCCAACCGCGAGCAGCGCGTGCCCGTCGATGCGCAGACGCAGTTCCGCCTTGCCTCTTCCAACAAGATGTTCACCGCAGTGGGGATCCTGCAACTGGCTGAGGCCGGCCGTCTTGCCCTGGATGACACCATCGGCAAGCGCCTGCCGGACTATCCCAACGAAGGGGTGGCAGGTACGGTGACGATCCGGCAACTGCTCAACCATACCAGTGGGCTCGGTGATTTCTTCGGTGATGATTTCGAGCACTACGCGGCGCCTTTGAGAACGCACGACGATTATGTGCAGCACTTCGCCAGGGATCGCCCGCAGTTTGCCGCAGGCAGCCAGGACGGCTACTCCAACTACGGTTTCATTGTGCTCGGTCGTATCATCGAGGTGGTGTCCGGGCAGACGTACTACCGCTATGTCAACGACCATATCCTCCGCGCAGCGGGCATGACGGCAACCGGCTTCGAGCCGGAATCGGTACACGTTCCACATCGTGCACCCGGCTATACCCGGGTGAAAGGAGAGTGGCTCAGCGAAACCAGATCCCTGCCATGGCGCGGGACTGCGGCCGGTGGCGGTTACAGCACCGTGGGTGACCTGTTGAAGTTCGCCGAGGCCCTGCGTGCCGGCACCCTGGTTTCGCCGGCGTGGCTACAGCAGGCCACGCGTCCGCAGAACAACAAGGGCTGGTACGGCTACGGGTTCATGGTGCAGGGCGAGGGCAGGCAGCGCCAGTTCGGCCATGAGGGCGGGGCGCCCGGCTCGAACAGCGCCATTGTGGTGATGCCTGAGCAGGGATATGTACTGATCGGCCTGGCCAACGTCGATCCGGATGCAATAGGCAATGTGATCAACTACATCGCCCGCCGCGTGCCCCTGTGATGCACGGCGCCGGCAGCAACGACCGACAGCAGAATCCGCGCACGCAGTGGAGCGCGATTCCCTACTTCACGGTAACCGTTGCGGTGAACCGCAAAGGCCCCTGATGGCGTACGCTTGAAACCAACCACTGGCGTACAAGGAATGACAACCATGCCTCCGATGCTGCTCCGTGTTGCTGCCATCACGCTTGCCCTGGCACTGAGCCAGGTCGCCGCCGCCGCATCTCCCGAGCCGCTGCAGCTGCCGCAGGCCGAAGCGCTGACGTACTGGAAGCCGGTGGAGGGCACCTTCCGCCCACAACTCAATGTCGACCCCGGCCGTGTGCCGTTTGCGGAGGAGGTGACCGTGGCCTATTCGGTCAACAAGCGTGGCCGCACGTATGACGTAAAGGTGGTGGAGGCCAAGCCGTCGACGGCCTTCAGTGGCTGGGCGTTGAATGCGGTCAAGGCGATGCGCTTCACGGCAACGGACAGCAACACCGAGCGCACGCCGATCCGCAGCGAAATGACTGCACGCTGGGGCGGTGGCAAGTAGTGCGCTAGGCAGGTACCCGAACCATCCTTGCCATCAGGTGTTCGACCACGCCCGCCGGGTCCGCCGTGCGGCCTACGTGTGTGCTGGACATCTGCACCACCGAGCTGCGCTTGGCGGTCAGGAAATGGAAGCGTGCACGCGCAGGCAGCTGCGCGATCGGGCCGGCGCCGGCATCGCCCCGGCAGATCGCCACGATGGCATCCAGCCACGGCTGCAGCGCTTCAATATCCAGCGCCGGCGCGAAGGCGTGCAGGCGCGCGGCATCGATCTCGATTGCCGCTTCCAGGTGACGTGCACCCGGGCAGGACACGATCACGCCGACGTTGATGAACTCCTCGCGTTCCACCCGCGGCACCACGCGGATGACGGCATAGTCATACGTGTGCAGCGTGGGCACGGATGGCCTCCTGCACGAACACCGCACGCACCTTCAGGCGATGCTTCAGGTAGTTGATGTAGCCCTGCCGGTAAGCCTGGGGGCTGTCGAAGGCCGGCTCATCGACCAGCCAGCTGTCCGGCACCAGGCCGACGATGCGCTCGATCTCCGCATCAGGCAGGCGCGCAGCCAGCTCGGCATCCACCTCGGCGATGCGGCTGGCGAATGACAGCAGCACATGGTCACGGATGAGTACGAAGGGCTTCTCGCAGGCATCGCCGGCGTTGGCCCAGTCGTGATGGAAGTACATCGCCGCACCGTGGTCGATCAGATACAGCTTGCGGTGCCAGACCATCAGGTTCGGATTGCGCGTGGTGCGATCGACGTTGCTGGTGAATGCATCGAACCAGACGATGCGCGAGGCCAGGTCGGCGTCCACCGGCATCGCCGCCGGATCGTAGTTGATCGCGCCGGGCAGGTAATCCAGGCCCAGGTTCAGGCCTTCGCTGGCGCGGATCAGGTCCTGGATCTCCGGGTCCGGCTCGGTGCGGGCGAACTCGCTGTCCAGCTCGACGAACAGGATCTCCGGAATCGGCAGGCCCACCGCGCGTGCCATCTCGCCCGCGATCAGCTCGGCGATCAGTGCCTTGGGCCCTTGGCCGGCGCCACGGAACTTGAGCACTGCCATACCGTCGTCGTCGGTCTCGACCACGGCAGGCAGTGAGCCACCTTCCCGCAAGGGGGTGATGTAGCGGAGGGCATGGACGGTACGCATGAGGGCATTCTAGCGTGGCCGATGCGCCGGTTGACGATGGCAGGACTGCCCAGGCATTCCTGCATCGGCCGTTGTGCGGCTCAAGTTCTGTTGCCTGCGCGGGGACTGTCCCCGGCGGCGATCAGTCGTCCCGCAAGCCTTGGAGTCTTCTTCACTTCGTCGTTCCGCGGCCGGTGGCAGCATTCAACCGTGTAGACGATCAAGGGCGAGCGTGGCCTTGGGTTGCAGGCCCGCCGCGCTTCCGCGATCGACACCGCCAGTTCGTTTCCTGCAGATTGCGCAGCGTTGAACGTGGCCTGCACGGCCACTCCCCCGGCAAGGAGGCCCGCGATGCACAGACCTGTTCACGCGTATACCGATCGCATCAGCAACCGGCCTGTCGCGCAGGCAGCGTGCACTGGTGTTGGCAGACATGCTGCAGACGTTGCTGCGGTTCATGCAGCCTCAGACAGAATTCTTCCGTGAGTTGAGCACGATGGTTGGCTCTGCATCCCGCAGTGCGCAGAGCCTCAACATGCATGCGAGTCGCCCCACGCCGCTGTCTGGTCCGCAGCACTGGGCGCGCATCTCGTCCACGATGTCCACGCAGGCTTCCGAGGTGCACGATGAGCAACGAATCGAGAGGAGCCCCGCCGCCCCTGGATCTGGATGATGCCAAGGCCGCGCAGATGATTGGCAAGCTGGTGCTGGTGGGCGTGACCCGTTTTGGTGGCGATGGCCAGGTGCAGGGGCTGGAGCAGTTTGCCGGCACCGTGCTGAGAGTCAGTGCCGAAGAAGGACTGGTGCTGGCCGATGGCGATGACGGCCATGAGCGCTACCTGCCGCCCATGCTGGACCAGTACCTGCCGGCCGCGCCGGGCGAGTACCAGTTGCGGTCCAGCGGGGTGACGGTGATCGATCCCGATTATCTGTCCACCTGGGAGTTGCACGCGCGGCAGTAGGCGAAGGGCATCCAGAGAAGGGCCGGGCCAGGCAGGGCCACCCTTTGCAGGATGGGGCGACTAGCCCTTCCGGCCCATTTCCCGGTGGGCATGGGGTGTTAGATTCGGCCCATGCCCGCCGTGCGGGTACCCAACTCACACCCCAGGGGAAAAGGATGCTCATCCGTCGTACCTCTCTGGCGGCGGCCATTGCCGTTGCCACGCTCGGCCTGCTGGCCGCCGGACCGGCCTTTGCCGACTACGCCAAGCCGCCGGAACAGCTGCTCAAGGTGCTCAAGGCGCCGCCGCCGCCGGCACCGAACATCGACCCCAGCGGCCAGCGCCTGCTGCTGACCACCGCGCAGACTTATCCGTCCATCACCCGCGTCGCCCAGCCGTACCTGAAGCTGGCTGGCGTGCGCCTGGAACCGAAGAACCGCAGCCGCCACGACACCCCCGGTGGCTATGGCATTCCGGCCTGTGTGGCCGACTTCACCCTGGTCGAGATCGTCAGCGGCAAGAGCACCAAGGTGAACCTGCCGGAGGGGTGCGCAGGTGGCGCACAGTGGTCGGCCGATGGCAGTCGTTTCGCCTTCCAGAATGCCGTCGATACCAGCGTGCAGCTGTGGGTGGGCGACGCCGCCACCGGCCAGGTGAAGCAGGTGCCGAACGTGCAGTTGAACCCCATCTTCGGCAGCACGGTGCAGTGGCTGGGCGGCAGCCAGAACCTGCTGGTGAAGCTGGTGCCGGCCAACCAGGGGGCGGCGCCGTCCAACGGCGGCACGCCCACCGGTCCGGACGCGCAGGAGTCGCTGGGCAGCAGTGGCGAGAGCAGCACCTATGAAGCGCGTGACACGCTGACCAGCGTGCACGATGAAAAGCTGTTCGCCTATTACGGTGCCTCGCAGCTGGCGGTGGTCGATGCCGCGGCCGGCAGCGTGCGCCCGGTTGGCCCGCCGGCGCTGTACAACGACGTCAACGCCGCACCCGATGGCGTGCATGTGCTGACCGAAACCCTGAAGGCGCCGTTCTCGCATGCGGTGACCTACCAGCGCTTCGCCAATGATGTGGCGGTGCTGGACCTGGCCAATGGCCGCAACACGGTTCTGGCCAGCCTGCCGCTGGCCGATCGCGTGCCGGTACACGGCGTGCCGGAAGGCCCGCGGGGTTACGACTGGCGCTCCACCGATCCGGCCACCCTGGTCTATGCCGAAGCGCTGGACAAGGGCGACTGGAAGGTGAGCGTGCCGCATCGCGATCGCGTGCTGATGCTGAAGGCCCCGTTCACCAGCAAGCCGGTGGAAATCGCCCGCACTGCACAGCGCTTCGAGGGCTTTGCGTGGTCGGCCGACCCGGCCGTGTCGTTCCAGTTCGAGAACGACGAGAACCGCCACTGGATGCAGGCCCGCATCGTCGATGTGGACCAGCCGAAGAAGGAAGGTCGCCTGCTGTGGGACATGTCCAGCGATGAGCTGTACGGCAACCCGGGCAACCTGGTGTTCAAGCGCCTGCCCAGCGGTGCGCCGGTGGTGCGCCAGGAGGGCAACACCGTGTTCCTGCGCGGGCAGGGAGCGTCGCCGCAGGGCGACCGTCCGTTCCTGGATGCGCTCGATCTGGCTACGTTGAAGAGCGAACGCCTGTTCCGTAGTGATGCCGATGCGTACGAGCAGTTCCTGGGGTTCAGCAATACACCGGGTCGCTTCCTGACCTGGCACCAGTCGGTGATGGACCCGCCGAACGCATTCGTGCGTCTGCTCGGTGAGCGCATCAACGATGCCAAGGCCGGCGAGGCACAGTTCCAGTCCAAGCCTGCTGCGTTGACCAAGCTGGTCGACCCGACCCCGGAAGTGCGGCAGATCCAGAAACGCCTGGTGACCTACAAGCGCGCCGATGGCGTGGACCTGTCGTTCACCCTGTACACGCCGCCGGGCTACAAGGAAGGCCAGCGTGTGCCGGCGATCCTGTACGCCTACCCGGCCGACTTCGCCAATGCCGCGCAGGCCGGCCAGGTCTCCGGTTCGCAGCAGACGTTCACCCGTCTGCAGCCGTACCGGCTGATGCTGCTGGCCGGCTACGCGATCATCGACAACGCCTCGTTCCCGATCGTGGGCGACCCGAAGAACGCCTACGACACCTACCTGGAGCAGCTGGAAGCCGACGCCAAGGCGGCGGTGGACAAGGCCGTGGAGCTGGGTGTGGTCGACCGCAACCGTATCGGCGTGACCGGCCACAGCCATGGTGGCCTGATGACCGCCAACCTGATTGCCCACACCAACCTGTTCAAGGCCGGCGTGGCGACCAGTGGCTCGTACAACAAGACCTTCACCCCGTTCGGCTTCCAGAACGAGCGTCGCTCGGTATGGCAGGCGCAGGATGTGTACCTGAAGGCCTCGCCCTTCTTCTACGCCGACAAGATCAAGCTGCCGCTGCTGCTGGTCCACGGCGAGGACGACGCCAACCCGGGCACCGAGCCGTTCCAGTCGCGCAAGCTGTACCAGGCGATCCGCGGTAATGGTGGTACCACCCGCCTGGTGATGCTGCCCAACGAGCCGCACTGGTACACCGCGCTGGAATCGAACGAGCAGCTGGTGTCGGAAATGCTGAATTGGTTCGACACTTACGTGAAGAACGCGAAGTAATCCGGCAAGGCCGCCCTCCGGGGCGGCCTTTCTGTTTCAGCTGTCCTGTCCAGGTATCCCCCTGTGGGTGTTGCGTAACCATCTGTGATGCAGGCATGGATCGGCCACAAAGCTGCGGTACGCTGCGCATCTGATGTCCGCTACGGGTTCGCTCCATGAAGGCCTTCATCCTCGCCGTATCGCTGTCGATTTCCGTTGCCCCGGGCATTGCCTCCGCCCAACCGCTGCCGGCTGAGCTGGCGGCGTTGGGCATCACTGCCGGCATGCCGTACAGCAAGGCCAAGCGCCTGCTTGATGCCGCAGGATGGCAGGCGAGCCCGCCACGCGATGCACCCGAAGTGTTGGATGGCTTCCCGGAAGTGGGCTGCCAGAAGGGCCGCAGCAACTGCAGCAGCACCTTCGCAAAGGATGGGCAGCAGGTCGCTCTGCAGGTGGGAACCACGCTGGCGGGCCAACCCTTCGTGCAGGGCGGCCGCTGAGCACGACGGCACTCAGCCCAGCGGCAGGTTCTCCAGCGCACGCGACATCCGATCATGCAGGTCGCGCACGCGTTCGGCCTTGGCATCCACGCGGCGCTCATCGCCGAAGCTGCGGAGATAGGCGCATGCAGCGAAGCCGGCGCTTTCCCTTTCGTACTCGGCGATCCACGCCAGACGGTCGGGGTTGCTGGCCTGCTCGGCCGACCAGGCCGCCACCGGCGGACGGATGTGCGCGATGATGCCAAGCCGCCACGGTTTGGGTGTCAGCCGCGCACGGAAGCAATGCTGCAGCGTGCACATGCGTGCATACAACGTGTCGGTGCCCAATGCCTTGAAGAAGGCATGCACCTGCGCATCCTGTGGTTCGAACGTGGAATGCATCGCCAGTATGCGCAGCCCGGCCGGGGTGCGGTAAGCGCGCAGGTGCCAGTCCGGGTGGTGCTCGACGAACGCCTGCACGCGCTGCAGTGCAATGCCTTCGACGCCGCCGGACCGGGCCAGCCGTCGCTTGCGCCGCCACGACAGGATCTGGTTGACCGCCACCATCGCAATGCCGCCGGCCCCCAGGCCGATGTTGACGTTGCCCAGCGCACCGCCGATCAGCGCACCAGCCGCCAGCAGCCCCAGCGCTCCGAGCAGCGGCAGTGCGCAGCCTGACGGAGTGGATACGTGGTCGATATCCGCAAACACTACGTCCGGGGTGTTCAGGCACAACGCGCCGTAGCTGTTGCGGGTAACGATGACGTCATCGCTGCGCTGCACGATCTGCTCGCGGATCGGGATGCCTTCCACACCGTAGTTGGTTCGCCGCTCGCGACGCGGAACGGCCTGGCCGCTGAGGACGGCATCGAGCGCTTCGCGCGCACGTGCATCGGCATGGGCCTGCGCGGCATCCTGATCGTCGTCGGACCAGCCGAACCGGCGTACCACCAGCGGGCGTCCCTTGTACCTGTCCTGCAGGCGGGCTTCGGCCCAGTACGCTGGAACGATCATCATCCTGTATTCCCCTCGCTTCCCTTGCAGCCGGTCGGCACGAGTCTGGCACAGCCGCAGAGCGCGTTGCACGATACGGCAGCGCATGCGCCGACGCGGTGGTAGATTGCGCGCTTCGCGTGCACTCCACCAAGGACGGAGCCATGTTCGTGTCATTGCGCTGCCTGCTTGCCCTGGCCCTCGGCGGGGTGATCGGCGCCACCCAGGCGGCCGCGCCGGGACCGGAAATCCTGACCGCCGATGCCACCCGTTTCTACGCGCTGTACGAGGCCGCTGGCGGCAAGCCCAGCGTGGCCCAGCTTGAGCAGTACCTGGCGCAGGGCACGCCGAGCCTGGCCCAGTTCGCCAAGCTGCGCCGGGTGACCGCCCAGCGCATGGCCGAAGCGATGACCCGCGACCCTGCGCTGTACGCCAATGGACGGGCCTGCCTGGCGGAGCTGCCGGCAGTGCGGCAGCGACTGGTGCAGGTGTTCGCCAATCTGCAGGCGATCTATCCGCAGGCGAAGTTTCCGCCGGTGGCGATCGTGGTGGGCCGCGGCAAGCCGGTAGGCATGACGTACCCCGACGGCGTGGTGATCGGCCTGGAAGCGCTGTGCGCGGCCGATTTCATGAACGCCAACGCGCAGGACCGCTTCGTGCACGTGATCGCGCATGAGTACGTGCATATCCAGCAGACCGGCGTGAGCGAGTACGAAGCAGGCGACCCGCGGGCGACGGTGCTGCGCGAGTCGCTGGGCGAGGGGATCGCCGAGTTCATCGCCGAGCTGATTTCCGGCAACGTTGGCAATGGCCGGCATGCCGGCTGGACGCGGGGCAGGGAAGTGCATATCGAAAGTGCGTTCGCGCTGGACCTGGACAGCACCGATCTGACGCCTTGGCTGTACAACTACACGCCGGGTTCGCAGGAGCCCTACGATCTGGGTTACTGGGTGGGCTACCGCATTGCCAAGGCGTATTACCTGCAGGCCGGCAACAAGCGCGATGCCGTGCGTGCGCTGATCCAGCAGGACAACCCGAAGGCGATCCTGCAGGCCAGTGGCTGGACGCCGGGCATGTGGATGCCGGCGAAGGTGACGGGTGTGGCGGCAAGGTCGGCTGCAGCGGAAGAATGACCATTGGCCGGCTGCGCTAGACTGCGCGGGTCGACGACGGAGGATGCTCATGCGCAGGAGGACTTCACCGGCTTGGCTGCTGGCCGGATCGCTCATGGCGGGGCTGGCCACGCCCGTGTTGGTGCAGGCGGCCAGCAATCCATTGCTGACCAAGCCAGTGGAGGAGGTTCGGCCAGATGAAGTGCGCTTCATGCAGCAGCGTCTGTCCGATTGGCCGCAGCTGCAGAAGTACCGCGCAGCCAATGCTGCTTTGCCCGCGCCACGGGCCGGCCAGTCACGCGTGGTGTTCTTCGGCGATTCGATCACCGAAGGCTGGGGCAAGGAAGGCAGCAGCACCTTCTTCCCCGGCAAGGGTTACCTCAATCGCGGTATCAGCGGGCAGACCACCGCACAGATGCTGGTACGCTTTTCGCAGGATGTGCTGGCGCTGCGCCCGGATGTGGTGGTGATCCTGGCCGGCACCAATGACATCGCCGGGAACACCGGCCCGTCCACTCAGGCGATGATCGAGGACAACCTGCAGGCCATGCTGGATCTGGCCAAAGCGCATGGCATTGCGGTGGTGCTGGCGTCGGTGTTGCCGGTCAGCGAGTACCCGTGGATGCCGGGCATGGCACCTGCACCCAAGGTGCGTGCATTGAATGCTGCGTTGAAGCGGCAGGCCGATGCGCGCGGGCTGGTCTATCTGGACTACTACACGCCCATGGCCAACCGTGCCGGCGGACTGGATGCGCAGTTGGCAACCGATGGCGTGCATCCGACGGCAAAGGGCTATGCGCTGATGGCACCGTTGGCCGAAACGGCGATCAAGCGTGCGCAGGCGAACGCGCCCAAGCGCTGAGATTGGGGTAGTGCCGGCCGCTGGCCGGCAACCTCGATCTGCATGCCGAACGGATTGCCGGCCAGCGGCCGGCACTACCCTATCGGCTGCAGGCCGGCGCGGCCATCAACAACGACCATCTTGTCAGCGCTGTGGTGCTGCTGGACGGGCAGCCGTTGGGTGACATGCGCCTGCACCGGGTGAAGAGCGAAGGTTGCTTCCGCATGGATCCGGATGACGACGACTCGAGATTGGCTGCGGCCGACGGGTACTGGCTGATGCTCAAGCCACTGACGCCCGGTCGGCACACCGTGAGCGTCGGCGCCAACTATGGTGCGCCCGAAGGTGGCGCGTACAGCCAGATGCGGCAGACCTTCGAGTATGTGCTGCATGTGGGTGGCCGCACGCAGATCACCTTCGTGACCCCCATGATGGTGGAGGTGTCTGCCCCCCTGATCTGCGCGGCAGGGGTCAATCTTGGTCCTGCTTCAACGCCAGATCGGCAGCCAGCAGAGCGTCGGCTGCCGCACTCAGGGCTGGCGAGGGCGGAGCAACCTCGCCGATCGATTCCATCATCTGCGGCATGCCGACGAACTGCCGCGCACGACGGTCGTAGATGCCGGTCACCAGCAGCGCACGGGTAGCGATTTTCTGATCCGGGCCGACCAGTACACGCTGCTCCATGATTACCCGCGTACCCACCCAGCCGGCCAGACGCGTTTCCAAGGTGAAACGCTGGAACGGCTTCAGCTCGCGCCGGAACTGGATGGTGCCGGCGCCAACGATCGGGGCCCATTTCTCACGCAGCGCCACCTTGCCCAGGCCCATGCGCAGGATCAGGTCCAGCCGGCCCAGGTCGAAGATGTTCCAGTAGCGGCCGTTGGTCATGTGCAGGTTGCTGTCCAGGTCGTTGGGCAGCACCCGGAACTGCAGGCGGGAGACGCCGAACGGGGCCTCCAGCGTCGGCCGGAACAGGCTGCACAGCAGCAGGTAGAGCAGGCGGAACCAGAGATTCATGGTTATGACGACTGTTATAGAGCGGCCGATACGCTAGTCTATGACGACTGTCTTAGCAAGGAGCCGGCCGTGAGCCCGCGATCATCCGATGCCCCCCAGCGTGTGATCGATGCCGCAGCGCAGATGCTCGCGCGTGTGGGCCTCAACGCGACCAGCATCCGCGAGGTGACCAAACTGGCTGATGCGCCGCTGGGGTCCACGTATCACCACTTCCCGGGCGGCAAGCAGGAATTGTTGGCACGGGCCACCACGATGGCCGGCGACAAGGTGGAGGCGCTGCTGATCGAACTGCTGAAGGGCGGCGCGGTGCAGGGGTTGCAGCAGTTCCTGGCGCTGTGGCGCGAGCGCCTGCTGCGCACCGGTTTTCGTGCCGGCTGCCCGGTGCTGGCAGCGGCCGTCGAGGAGCCGGTGGAGGCCCTGCCAAGCCAGCCACGTGCGGCGGCCGCCGAGGTGTTTGCCCGCTGGCAGGGGCACCTGGCTGAAGCGTTCGTCGCCGATGGGCGCGCGCCTGCCCAGGCGGCCGGCCTGGCCAGCCTGGTGATTGCCGGCGTCGAAGGGGCGGTGGCGATGAGCCGCGCATTGCAGGACATCGCCCCGTTCGACCAGGTGGCTGCGCAGTTGTTGCAGGCGGCTGCACCGCCGGCTTGAGCGTTGCGCCGACTGTTTGCAGAACATGCAGGCACATCCGCTCGGGCGCGGTGGCACCGATGCCGCCAGACATGCGGCCGGGCGCAGCCTGTAGACGCGCCTCCACGGCAGGGTAGAATCCGCCCCGCGCAGCCCGCGCGTGCTTGGCAAGGATGTCTGCATGCTGCACCACCTCTCGTTGGGAGTCCGCGATCTCGAGCGTGCAGGTCGCTTTTACGATGCCGTTCTTGCAGCACTCGGTTACCGCCGCGTTTTCGAAGACGACACTGCGATCGGCTATGGCCTGTTCGATGAAGAAGATCTGCTGTGCCTGAAGCTGCGCAATGACGCGGCTGCGCCGGGACCGGGTTTCCACCTGGCGTTGGCAGCGCCCACACGCGAGGCCGTCGATGCGTTCCATCGCACCGGCGTGGCCACCGGAGGCCAGGACAACGGGCCTGCCGGCCTGCGTCCGGACTACGGCGACCACTACTACGCCGCGTTCCTGATCGATCCTGATGGCCATCGCATCGAGGCGGTGACCAAGGCGGCAGCATGAAGGACGGACGCAAGCCGGTTTCGATGTCGAGCGGCCGCAGCACCTGGCGCATTGCGTGATCCCAGCAGTGCCGGGCCATCCCCGGCGCTCGAGTTGCGAATCAGTCGAAGCGCCAGCGCACGCCCGCATACACGCCGCGGCCTTCGCCGGGCGTCGAGCGCGCCACGTCCTTGCCGGCATCGTTGTAGCCGGGGGTGACGGTGGCGGCGTAGTGGCGGTCAGCGATGTTGCGCATCTCCGCCCACAGCTGCCAGCGGCCGCCCGGTGCGTCGTAGCCGATGCGACTACCGAAGATGACGTGGCTGTCGGCCCAATAGCTGTTGGCGTAGTCCACCGCGATGCGTGAGGCGTACTCGGTGTTCAGTGCGGCATACAGGCCCGAGGCGTGGTCGAAGCGCAGTTCGGCCTGATAGGCGTGGCGCGGCAGGCCGGGCAGGCGGTTGCTGCCGAAGCGCGTGTCATGGCGATAGCGGAAATCGCTGAAGGTGTACGCCTGGCGCAACGACAGACGGCCCGGTGCAGCCTGCCACAAGGTGCTGTCCAGACCGACCTCGATGCCACGGTGCACGGTGGGGCTGGCGTTGTTCTCAGCGATGAACAGGTTCGGCACCGGCTGTAGTTCCACGCTCAGCAGCTCGTGGTTCACGTGCGCGTAGTAGCCGGTCAATTCCCAACGACCGAGCGCCGCTTCGCCGCGTGCGCCGAGTTCCAGCGTGGTGGCGGTCTGGTTATGCATCGGCACCGGCGCGCGCTGGCGGCCGGTGGACGGACCATTGCCCGCGCCGAAATACTGGTTCGAGCCCCAGATCATCGACCACGGGTGCGGCGCTTCCACCGAACGGCTGAGGTTGCCGAACCACTGCGTCTGCGGCGTCTGCTGCCAGGTGAAGCCCAGCCGCGGCGCGTAATCCCAGTCGTGGTCGCGCAGGCGGCCGCCGCTGCTCGGCCAGGTGACCTGCACATCGCGGCGGGTGTTGATCAGTGCAAAACCGGTCTGTACACGCAGGCGATCATTCACGGCCAGGCTGTTGCCGATGTGCAGCGTGCTGTCGGTGCCGTGGTGGCGGAAATCGCGCGTGCGGGTGCCGGCGGCATAACCGTTGCTGGCAAAGCGCAGCGACTCGCGCACATCGGCATCCAGGTCATGGGTTACGCGCAGGCCGATGGTGGTCTCGCTGTCCAGGCCGAACAGCGTATGCCGGCGGCGGTAGTCCAGCGTGGCGTTGAGATTGGCGTAGTCCAGCTGCTGGCGGTACAGGCTCTCGTTCAAGTCCATCGGGTACTTGTGATGGACCAGCCCGGCCTGCAGCGAGGAAACCTCGTCGATCTGCAGGGTCGTGACATTGCCCACCCAGGTGCTGCCCGGTTGCGGACGGCGCGCATCGATGGCCAGGTTGGCCGCGTTCGCCGCGCGCGGATCATTGCGGATCTGCTCGCGGGTCAGGCGCCCGGGTGTCTCGTGGTTGGTTTCGCGGTAGCGCACGAAGAAGCGGGTCTGCAGATCGGGGGTGATCTGCCAGCCGATGTTGGCCATCGCGCCCTTGCCATCGCCGGCCGCATGGCGCTGGTAGCCATCGAATTCGGTATCTGTATAGGCCAGGAAGTAATCGACGTCACCGCTGACGCCGCCCCAGCTGATCCCGCGCTTCTGATAGCCGCGGCTGCCGGCTTCGTAGTGCAGCTGCACGCCAGCCGAGTCGCGACCGCTGCGGCTGATGTAGTCGATGGCTCCGCCCAGTGCCAGCGCCCCGCGTTCGAAGCCGTTGGCACCGCGCAGCACTTCCACGCGTGACAGCCACAACGGTTCCAGCAGTTCGTAAGGCGTGCCGCCCGGGCCGGTCAGCGGTAGGCCGTCGATCGACACCGTGATGCCGGAAGCATGTGCCCCCGGGCCGCGGTTGATGCCCGAGCCGCGGATCGACACCTTGGTGCCTTCGTTGCCCGGCGACTGCGCGCTGATGCCGGGCTGGTAGGCCAACACGTCGGCGCTGCTGGACAGGCGGCTGTCCGCCTTGGCCACGTCGATCACGTTGCTGGCGCCCGGCACGCGCTTCAGCGCCTCGCGCGCCTGCGCGCTGGCATCGGCGGCAGTGACCTGCACCGCGTCCAGCGTGGTGGCCTGTGGGGCGGCAGCGGCGGTGGAAGCTAGGCAGAGGGAAACGGCCAGAAACAGCAGCGAGGGGGTGGGGCGGTACGACGAGAGCGACATGCCGGAATGCTGTAAACCACGAAAGTGGCGCGCAAGTTAACAGGTCGGCACCGATACGTCACCCATCGGCGGCGTAGGGGGGGGATGCTGCACCTGTAGAGCCGAGCCCATGCTCGGCTGCTTTTCTTACGGAGCCGAGCATCGGCTCGGCTCCACAAGTGCGCCAGTCGAGGATGGCTCAACGCTACATAGGTTGTTTCGCCAGCGCTTTCAATTTCGCAAAAAGCGCCTTGGCACTACCTCGGCGGGTCATCTCACCGTGCACATCAGAATCAGCCCGCGATAAAATTTCGCTTGCGAACTTTCCCTGAATGTACGTCTTTGAACAGGGCTGTGCGGATACACATGACGTACCTAGGATCCTTGACGCGATATTGCCCCGTCTTCTGATTTCTGATTAGTAAGGGGTCTGGCTCGGCAGTTAGCTCAGTCAGGATGGTGCTGATCCCAAGATTCTTCCCCTTTACGGTTTCAGGGAATTCGCGACGGATGTGCGCTTCGATTATCGCGGTATCGAACTGATGGACCCTGATCTTGCCAATCGAGAATATAGCCTGATTTCTACGTGCTACAGACGTGTCTCTGCTGTTGAGTTTCCCTTCAAGTACTGCATATGACTGTCGAAGACCTCCTGTAAGCCAAGCCCAGTCTGCGTTCTTGATAAGATCCTTGTTGTAGTTCCAGTCATTGTCTTCAATCTGGAAAGCGAGTTGCTCGCAGTACTCATGAACACGCTGGGCAACTCCCATTGTCACGTTGAAAATGTGATCCGCGAGGAAGACAATCTCGTTCTCGCTTATATTGATCGAGAGTTCATGAACAAACCCCTTTGTGACGAGTTGCTTAACCTCCTTGTCGCTTAGGCCGCCAACCTTGGGGAGCTCGGATATTCGATTTGAAACCGAGTCGAGATTTTTAGTTTTTGAGAAATATTCAATGACTCCTGTCGGCGTTCCTACTATGAGGAATTTTACTTTTGTCGCCGCGTATCGAGGGTCATCAAGAAGAAGGATTATCCTGGCCAGCTCATCCATCAATTCCGGAGAGTTGAATATTGATTCAAGATTCTCAAGGACAATGATTGAGGATTCAGTTGGGCTTCTTTTCGATATGTTCTTCAATGCTTCAAGTAGGGGGTCCTGCTGTCGCAACTCGTACGATCCCGTGTGGGATACGTTGGCATCTGCAACAAAAGCTTTTAGGCCAGCACCTTTGCTTTCCACATAAGAAATTTTCTTTGAATCGCCATCGTTGAATGATATTTGTTCGATTTCTCTCGTTATCGATGAGCAGTGTGACGCATTTGCACAATTTGCTGCGATGTAATAATAATTTCCATGAAGCACTTTTCTGTAAAGCCATGTCTTTCCGTTGCCACTCTCACCGCATAGGAGAACGTGCTGCGATCCTTCTATGGCTCGAAGTAGAGACTTCTCCAAGCTTGGCCGGCCCACATACATTTTCTCGTTGATGTCAGAGCGCCTGGGTGTAAATACCTCTGAAATCTTCTTCCTTGCCATGCCATCCCCTGTTTCTGTTGCTTTATGAATTCCATCGTTAATTTTGCCTGAGGCAAGGTGTTTGCCGTCAGCGGTGGTCGACGAATACTACATGCGACCGAAGGTTTCGCAATGGGTCGGATGGTCGGTGTTGCACTCAGTGGTTGTATTCTGCTAGACGTCTGGAAGAGGTCCTTTTGAGGTCCCGGGCAGCCATAACACCCAGACAAGTGCCCCCGATGTCATTTCAGATGGTTATCTATGCTCGCCAGCGCCAGCGCCAGCGCCTTCGCCTTCGCATACAGCGCCTTTGCAGTCTCGGCATCGCCCAGCGCGGCGTGGCACTCGGCCAGACTGTCCCAGGCATTGGCCGAATCCGGGTACAGCTCGGTGTTGAGGGTAAATACCTTCAGTGCCTTGCCCGCGCCCAGGCTCTCGCGGATCGCGTAGCCGCCGGTATTGATCGCGCGTTCGCGTTCGCTGCCGGTGATGCGGTTGTTGTCCTGCAACCAGTCCCGCATTGCCTGGGCCGCGCCGGCCGCCTGATCCGACGCATAAATGATCAGACGCGCGGACAGCACCGCATGCGGGAACTCCTGCGGTGCCGCCACCGCCATCGTGCTCTCCACCAGCGTGCTCGACCACACATTGCGCGCACTGCCATTGGTGAAGTAAACGAACACCCAGTAGCCGCTGGCCAGGCTGTCCTTGTAGGCCAGTCGTGCACGCACGCGGGTGCCACCGTCGTGGCCAACCTGGGTGTAGCCATCACTGCGTGTGGTATCCCAACCGGTGGAGAAGAAATTGCTGCCGCCACCGCTCAGTTTCTGCGGCTGCCAGAGTTTTTCCAGGGTCGCCGTGCGCACCAGCTTGCCGGTCGCCAGCGCCTGCAGTAAACGGTTCATGTCGCCCACGGTGGTCTGCAGGTCGGCATGGCCCCAGCCGTAGTCCGGCCAGGGGTCTTCATTGGCCGGCTGCAGTTGGCCGTCCTTGCCGATGTAAGGCACCGCCGCGCGCTTGGCTGGCACGCTGGTGACGCCCCATGAAGTGCTGGCCATCTTCAATGGCTGCAGGATGCGTTCGCGCGCGATGGCTGGGTAGGGCTTGCGGTAATGCGCTTCCAGCAAGGCGGTCAGCACCAGGTAGTTGGCCTGGGTGTACTGCACGCGGCTGCCGGTAGCGAACTGCATCGGCGCCGCGCCGGCCACCTTCAGTGCAGCGCCAAGGTCAGGGGCCACACCGGCGTAGCCTTTGCTCACCCAGCGGTTGTCGACACGATCGTAGTACTCGCCGATGCCGGAGCTGTGGTTGAGAAAATCGCGCACGTGGATTGCCTGCCATGCAATCGGTAGCTACGGAACATAGCGGCTGGCTGGTGCATCCAGATCCACCTTGCCCTGATCGACCAATTGCATCACCAGCGTGCTGGTCAGCAGCTTGGCCATCGACTGCGCGGCGAAAATGGAATCGACGGTGGCCGGTGCATGGGTAGCGGGATCACGTTCACCGCTGGCGCCCTTGTACAGCACCTGGCCGTTGTGGGCGACCAGCACGGCCTGGCCGGCGATGCCGTAGCGCTCGCGGTTGGTCTGCAGCTGGGTGTTGAGCTGATTGGAAAGATCGCCAGGGGATTCACGCGCAGAAGCGATCGGAGCGGCGAAGAGGGCGCAGAGCAATGCGGCAGCAAGGGTGTGGTACATCGCGGTGTCCCATCAACGGTGATGGCGCATGTTGGTCAGCGGCGGGCAACGGGTCAAGCGGAGGCGGGCGCCTATGTGAATGCGTGAATTTCCAATGGCCTGTCGTAAACAACTCTTAGAATCTGATGAAGCACCAGATATAAGAGCGCCTCAGTCCAAACCGACGAGATAGCCTTGGATGGGAGGCGCAATGGAAGAGGATGAGGATTTCGCGCTCTTCATCGAGAGCTTCGGAGAGGCAACTGAACACGATCCGGTGCCAGAGACCAGCTTCTCCAAGTGGACGGGTATCTTGCCCGAATCGCTCTTGAGCTATTGGCGTCGGGATGGATGGGCGAACTATGGCAATGGACGGCTGTGGACGGTCAATCCCGAGGACTACGAAGGCCTGATGCACTCGTGGTTGGCTGGTACTCCATTTTCCCTGATCGATACCTACCATGTGTTTGCCAGAAGCGGGTTTGGACGGCTCTACCTATGCGGCGAAGCATCAGGCGTTGGAGTGAGCATCGATCCGATCCGCAGTGAAGTATTTGCTCTTCAGAACTGTTTGAGACCCAAGTCTCTCGCACGGCAGGAGGGGGGCATCAGGGCGTTTTTCGCTTGCGCGGAGCTTGACGACTTTGATCTGATGGATGGGACCGACGAATTGCTGTTCGATACGGCTGTGAACATGTCCGGACCCTTGCTGGCGGACGAGGTGTATGGCTTTGAGCCAGCGCTGGTTTGCGGCGGCGAAGTCGTAGCTGGCAACTTGCACAGGGTCAAGCTTCAACCGCACCTGCATATGCTCAGGGAGTTCGCCGCGCCTGCATTTCCACGCTATGCGATTGATGTGAAGCCGCTGGCCCGGAAGTGATCCGACCAGCGTGAATCCTGTAGAGCAGAGCCCATGCCCGGCGGTACCGGGCAATGCATCGGGCGGTGCCGGCCAGCGGCCGGCCCTACCCGGGTGCTGGGTCAGCCGAGGATCCCCGGCAGATCCAGACCCTTCTCCTTCGCGCACTCAATCGCGATCCCATACCCCGCATCGGCATGGCGCATCACGCCGGTGGCCGGGTCGTTCCACAGCACGCGTGCAATGCGCTTGGCCGCCGCTTCAGTGCCATCGCAGACGATCACCATGCCGGCGTGCTGCGAGAAGCCCATACCCACGCCGCCGCCATGGTGCAGCGACACCCACGTCGCGCCACTGGCGGTGTTGAGCAGGGCATTCAGCAGCGGCCAGTCGGACACAGCATCGGAGCCGTCGGCCATCGCTTCGGTTTCGCGGTTCGGCGAGGCCACGCTGCCGCTGTCCAGATGGTCGCGACCGATCACCACCGGCGCCTTCAGTTCACCGTTGGCCACCATCTCGTTGAAGGCCAGGCCCAGTCGATCACGATCGCCCAGGCCGACCCAGCAGATGCGCGCCGGCAGGCCCTGGAACTTGATCTTCTCGGCGGCCATGTCCAGCCAGCGGTGCAGGTGCGGGTTGTCCGGAATCAGCTCCTTCACCTTGGCATCGGTCTTGGCGATGTCTTCCGGGTCGCCGCTCAGCGCCGCCCAACGGAACGGGCCGATGCCACGGCAGAACAGTGGCCGGATGTAGGCCGGCACGAAACCCGGGAAATCGAACGCACCCTCGACACCTTCTTCCAGCGCCATCTGCCGCAGGTTGTTGCCGTAATCCACGGTAGGCACGCCCAGCGAGTGGAAACCGAGCATGGCGCGGATGTGGTTGGCCATCGACGCACGCGCGGCCTTTTCCACTTCCTTCGGGGCGGTCACGCGCTTGGCATCCCATTCTTCCACCGTCCAGCCCTGCGGCAGGTAACCGTTCACCGGGTCGTGGGCGGAGGTCTGGTCGGTCAGCAGGTCCGGCTTCACGCCGCGGACCAGCAGTTCGTCCAGCACGTCGGCAACGTTACCGAGCAGGCCCACCGACAGCGGCTTCTTGGCGGTGCACGATGCTTCGATCAGGCGCAGGGCCTCATCCAGATCGTCGGTCCAGGTATCCAGGTAGCCGGTGCGCAGGCGCATCTCGATGCTGCTCTTGCGGCATTCCACCGCCAGGCAGGAGGCGCCGGCCATCACCGAGGCCAGCGGCTGCGCGCCACCCATGCCGCCCAGCCCGCCGGTGAACAGCCACTTGCCGGCCAGGCTGCCGTTGTAATGCTGGCGGCCCATTTCCACGAAGGTTTCGTAGGTGCCCTGGACGATGCCCTGTGCGCCGATGTAGATCCAGCTGCCGGCGGTCATCTGCCCATACATCGCCAAACCTTTCTTATCCAGCTCGTTGAAGTGATCCCAGTTGGCCCAGCGCGGCACCAGGTTGGAGTTGGCGATCAGCACGCGCGGTGCATCGGCATGGGTGCGGAACACGCCCACCGGCTTGCCCGACTGCACCAGCAGCGTCTGGTCATCGTCCAGGCGCTTGAGGGTTTCGACGATGGCGTCGAAGCTCTCCCAATCGCGTGCGGCACGGCCGATGCCGCCGTACACCACCAGCTCCTGCGGCCGCTCGGCCACGTCCGGGTGCAGGTTGTTCATCAGCATGCGCAGCGGCGCTTCGGTGAGCCAGCTCTTGGCGGTGAGCGTGGTGCCGGTCGGTGCGGCAATGGTGCGGGACGGGTCGTTGCGGGTCATGCGGCGCTCCGGTTCGTAGCGAATTCAAGGCAGGCATTGAGCACCTGCGCCAGGGTGTGGCGCAGCGGTGCGGCGTGTTCGGGGTCGAGCGGGGTGGGCCAGCTGTGCTCGTCCACCTGGTCGGGTAGTGGTTCGTGCATGTAGCCGCGGCAGGCCAGTTCCATCTGCAGGCTGTGCACACCACCGGCAATGCTGCTGTAGTGGCGGGTGATCCAGCCGCCCTTGAAGCGGCCGTTGCGCACCTGGCTCATGCCGCTGAGCGCCAGCAGGTTTTCCACCACATCGCTCAGCGCGTTGTCGCAGGAGGTGTCCGGTGCACCGGACGGCCCGGCGGTGCCGAGATTGAACTGCGGCAACTCGCCCTCGAACAGGTGCGGGATGTGCGAACGGATCGAATGCGCGTCGTACACCACCACGGTGCCGTGGCGTGCACGCAGGCGTGCGATCTGCGTGGCCAGTGCGTTGTGGTACGGCGCGAAATACGTGTCGCGGCGCCGGGCAATCTCGGCGTCATCCGGCTCGCGACCGGCGTGGTACAGCGGCTGGTTGTCGAAGGTGGTCAGCGGGCACAGGCCGGTGGTGTTCTGCCCCGGGTACAGCGACACGCCGCTGGGGTCGCGGTTGAGGTCGATCACCGAACGCGAGATTGCCGAGCGCACGGTGGTCGCGCCCATGCCGCGTGCGAAGTCGTACAGCTCATGCACCCACCAGTCGGCATCGCGGCGCGCCAGCCACGGCGAGTGGAAATCGCCGATCAGGTCATGCGGCAGCTCGCTGCCGGTGTGCGGGAAGCTGACGATCAGCGGCGCGTCGCCTTCGTGCACGGTCAGCCATTCGGGATGGCCGTTCATGCCTGCGGTTCCACCGTGGGCAACAGCTCGGCCAGGCCCTTGGCCAATGCGCCGCTGCGGACCAGATCGGTTGCGATCACCATGTCCGGGTGGAAATAGCGATCGTCCTGCAGCATCGGCACCTGTGCACGCAGCGTGGCGCGCACGCTTTCCAGTGCCTTGCTGGAGCGCAGCGGCGCATGGAAGTCGCAGCCCTGCGCAGCGGCCAGCAGCTCGATGCCGATCACGTTGGCCGCGTTCTCGGCCATCTGCATCAGGCGGCGTGCACCGTGCGCGGCCATCGACACGTGGTCTTCCTGGTTGGCCGAGGTGGGAATCGAATCGACGCTGGCCGGGTAGGCGCGCTGCTTGTTTTCCGACACCAGCGCAGCAGCGGTCACCTGCGGAATCATGAAGCCGGAGTTCAAACCCGGACGCGGGGTCAGGAAGGCCGGCAGGCCGGACAGCGCAGGGTCGACCAGCATCGCCAGGCGGCGCTCGCTGATCGAACCGATTTCGCACACGGCCATCGCCAGCATGTCGGCGGCGAAGGCTACCGGCTCGGCGTGGAAGTTGCCGCCGGACAGCGCCTCACCGGTATCGGTGAACACCAGCGGGTTGTCGGACACGCCGTTGGCTTCGATTTCCAGCGTGGTCGCAGCCTGGCGCAGGATGTCCAGCGCCGCGCCCATCACCTGCGGCTGGCAGCGCAGGCAGTACGGGTCCTGCACGCGCACGTCGTTGTCACGGTGCGATTCGCGGATGCCCGAATCCTGCATCAGCGTGCGCAGGGTGGCGGCGGTGGCGATCTGCCCACGCTGGCCACGCAGCGCATGGATACGCGGATCGAACGGCGTGTCCGAGCCCTTGGCCGCTTCCACCGACAGCGCGCCGGTGACCAGTGCGGCCTGGAACACGGTTTCAATTTCAAACAGGCCGGCCAGTGCGTACGCGGTGGAGAACTGGGTGCCGTTGAGCAGGGCCAGGCCTTCCTTCGCGCCCAGTTCCACCGGCTGCAGGCCGGCGCGTGCTAGTGCGTCCACGGCGGGCAGGCGTTCATCGCCGATGAAGGCCTCGCCGACGCCGATCATCACGCTGGCCAGATGCGAGAGCGGTGCCAGGTCGCCCGAAGCACCGACCGAGCCCTGCGCCGGCACCACCGGCAGCACGCCTTTCACCAGCATTGCTTCCAGCAGCAGCAGCGTTTCCTCGCGCACGCCGGAAGCACCCTGGGCCAGGCTGACCAGCTTCAACGCCATCATCAGCCGCACCACATTGGCCGGCATCGGCTCGCCCACGCCTGCGGCATGCGAGAGCACGATGTTCCGCTGCAGGGTGGCCAGGTCCTCGCGCTCGATGCGCACGCTGGCCAGCTTGCCGAAACCGGTGTTGATGCCATACACCGGTGCGCCCTTGGAAACGATGGCAGCCACCGTTGCGGCACTGGCACGCACCGCCGGCAACGCGGCCGGGTCAAGCGACAGCGGCGCACCGCGATACGCCT
Organism: Stenotrophomonas sp. SI-NJAU-1; assembly: GCF_020883215.1. Taxonomy (NCBI): domain Bacteria; kingdom Pseudomonadati; phylum Pseudomonadota; class Gammaproteobacteria; order Lysobacterales; family Lysobacteraceae; genus Stenotrophomonas; species Stenotrophomonas sp. SI-NJAU-1. The sequence goes on along the minus strand of NZ_CP086598.1, from coordinate 2,716,713 downwards.
GCCGCCACTGGGCGAGGGTGACATGACCGGGGCGAAGAACCAGGGTGTTGCTCATGTGTTGCTCCAGGAGGCAGGCAGGTCGGGCTGTCCGCGCATCACGCGCGCGTGCAGCGGGTTGAATCCAATGCGATAGACCAGGTCGGCGGGGGCGTCGATGTCCCAGATCGCCAGGTCGCAGTCCATGCCGACGGCCAGGCGGCCGATGCGCTCGCCATGGCCCAGCGCACGCGCCGCTTCACGGGTGAAGCCGGCGATGCACTCGTCCACGGTCAGGCGGAACAGGGTGGCGCCCATGTTCATTGCCAGCAGCGGGCTGGTCAGCGGCGAGGTGCCGGGGTTGCTGTCGGTGGCCAGTGCCAGCGGCACGCCGGCCGCACGCAGCGCGGCGATCGGCGGCAGGGTGGTATCGCGGGTGAAGTAGAACGCGCCCGGCAGCAGCACGGCGACGGTACCGGCGGCGGCCATCGCGGCGATGCCAGCGTCGTCCAGATGTTCGATATGGTCGGCCGACAGCGCACCGAAACCGGCCGCCAGTTCAGCGCCATGCTGGTTGCTCAGTTGTTCGGCGTGGATCTTGATCGCCAGACCATGCGCACGCGCAGCGTCGAATACCTGGCGGGCTTGCGCCGGCGAGAACGCGATGTTCTCGCAGAAGATGTCCACGGCCTCGGCCAGGCCTTCTGCAGCGATGGCCGGAATCATCACCTCGCACACCTCATCGGTGTATTCCTGCGCCTCGCGACCGGGCGGCACCGCGTGCGCACCGAGGAAGGTCGGCACTACGTTCACCCGGCATTCCTCGCCCAGCGCGCGGGCCACCTGCAGCTGCTTGCGCTCGTCCTGCAGGGTCAGGCCGTAACCGGATTTGATCTCGATGGTGGTCACGCCTTCGGCGCGCATTGCCAGCAGGCGCGGCCGGCTCTCGCGTGCCAACTGCTCTGGCGAGGCAGCACGGGTGGCGCGCACCGTAGAGACGATACCGCCACCGGCACGGGCGATCTCGGCATAGCTCACGCCCTGCAGGCGCTGCTCGAATTCGTTGGCGCGGTTGCCGGCGTAGACCAGGTGGGTGTGGCAGTCGATCAGACCGGGCGACATCCAGCGGCCTTCGCCGTCGATGCGGGTGGTCGGCTGCAGTTGGGCATCGCTGCCGGCGGGGCCGACATGCACGATGCGGCCATCAGTGGCGGCCAGTACTCCATCGCGCAGGACACCCAGGCCCTCGCCATCGAGGGTCATCAGGTGGATGTTGGACCAGAGGGTATCGACGTGCATGGCATCCACAACGCAGCTGTGCTTATATGTCTATACAATATAGGCGTCCAATTCGGGTTGTCCAGCCATGTCCGATTCGCGTCCCGCGCACTCCTTCCATGCCGCCCATGCCCTGCTGGCCGACGGCTGGGCCGCCGACGTCCGCCTGCAGGTGCAGGACGGGCGCATCGCCGCGGTCACGCGTGGGCAGGCTGCGCAGCAGGGTGATACCCGCGTGGGCATCCTGGTGCCCGGCCTGCCGAACCTGCACAGCCACGCCTTCCAGCGCGGCATGGCCGGCCTGACCGAGATCGGTGGCGGCGACGGCGACAGTTTCTGGAGCTGGCGCGAACTGATGTACCGCTTCCTGGCCCATCTGCGCCCGGACGCAGTGCAGGCCATCGCCGCCCAGGCCTACATGGAAATGCTGGAAAGCGGCTTCACCCGCGTCGGCGAATTCCACTACCTGCACCACGATGCCGATGGCCGCCCCTACGCCGATCGCGCCGAGATGAGCGCGCAGATTGCAGCTGCCGCCGCGCAGACCGGCATCGGCCTGACCCTGCTGCCGGTGTTCTACGCCCACGCCGATTTCGGTGGCGCGCCGCCGAACCCGGCACAGCGCCGCCTCATCCATGACGTAGACGGGTTCGCGCAGCTGCTTGATGGCGCCCGCACCGCGCTGGCCACGCTGCCCGATGCGGTGCTGGGCATCGCCCCGCACAGCCTGCGCGCGGTGACCGGCGACGAGCTGAGCGCACTGCTGCCGCTGACCGATGGCCCGATACACATCCATATTGCCGAGCAGGTACGCGAGGTCGAGGCCTGCCTGGCATGGAGTGGCCGGCGACCGGTGCAGTGGCTGTACGAGCATGCGCCGGTCGATGCGCGCTGGTGCCTGGTGCACGCCACCCACATCACCGACGACGAGCGCGCGCAGATGGTCGCCAGCAAGGCCGTGGCCGGGCTGTGCCCGATCACCGAGGCCAACCTGGGCGACGGCCTGTTCCCGATGCAGGCCTTCGCGCGCGAGGGCGGGCGCTTCGGTGTCGGCTCCGATTCCAACGTGCTGATCGATGCCACAGAAGAGCTGCGCCTGCTGGAATACGGCCAGCGGCTGGCCCTGCGGGGTCGCAACGTGTTGGCCCCGGATGCCGGCCGCAGCACCGGGCGCTTCCTGTTCGAGGGTGCGCTGCAGGGCGGTGCCCAGGCGCTCGGTGTGGCCGCCGGCCTGCAGGTGGGTGCCAGCGCAGACATGGTTGAACTGGATGCCGCGCACCCCGCGTTGCAGGCGCGACACGGTGACGCATGGCTTGACAGCTGGGTGTTCGCCGCACGTAATGGCGCGCTGCGATCGGTCTGGCGCCATGGCCGCCAGTGCGTGGCCGAGGGCCGCCACCTGCAGCGCGAGGCCATCACCACCTCCTTCGCCGCTGCCCTGCGTGGCGTGCTGGGCTGATCGCCTCCCACCATCGAGACCCCAGCACGTGAAGGCCAGCAAGTCCGCCACGCTCAACCAGCGCATCCGCAGCGACCTGGAAAGCCGCATCCTCAGCGGAGAGTGGGCGCCGGGCTTCCGTATCCCGTACGAGCACGAACTGATGGAGCAGTACGGTTGCTCGCGGATGACGGTGAACAAGGTGCTGACGGCGCTGGCCGAGAGCGGCATGATCGAGCGCCGCCGCCGGGCGGGCTCCTTCGTGGCTCGGCAGCCACCGCACCTGGAGCAGGTGGCGTTGGAGATCCCCGACATCGCGATGGAGGTCGGATCGCGCGGACATCAGTACGGCTACCGGCTGCTGCAGCGCGAACTGCGCCTGGCCGAGGCAGCCAACGCCGGCGAAGTGGAACTGGCCGGCAGCGAGCAGTTGCTGGCGATGCGCTGCCTGCATCTGGCCGATGGCCGGCCGCTGGCGCTGGAGCATCGCCTGATCAGCCCGGTCGGCGTGCCCGAGGTGCTGGAGGTGGATTTCAGCACCACCGCGCCGGGCAGCTGGCTGCTGCAGAACGTGTCGTGGACGCGCGCCCAGCATCGCATCAGCGCCTGGGGCGCCGATGCGCCCACTGCCAGGCTGCTGGACGTGAAGCCCGGTACCGCCTGCCTGGTGATCGAGCGCCTGACCTGGCGCGGCGAACAGCCGATCACCCGCGTGCGCCAGATGTTCCTGGGTGATGCCTGGGACCTGGTCGCCCGATTCGCACCCGGGGCGCGATAGCGGCGGACATCCCATTCGCCGTGGCGTTGCCGGCTCTGTCGCCTTGCGCTCTGTCGGTGCGTGTGTACGATGTGTATGGTTCCTGCATGAAAAGCAGGGACCTCATCCGGGAGCTGGAAGCGGCGGGCGGGTACTGCAACCGGATCCGCGGATCCCATCATGTATTCGTGCATCCGTACCGGCCTCACATCATCACCGTTCCTCATCCCAAAAAGGATCTGGGAAAAGGGTTGGTGCAGGCACTGCGGAAGCTTGCGGGACTGACGTAGGAGGCCCTCATGCGATATCCAGTCTTGATCGAGGCCGGTGATGAACGCACCGCGTGGAGCGTGATCGTGCCGGACCTGCCTGGCTGCTTCTCGGCTGCCGACACACTCGACGGTGCATTGACGTCTGCCGAAGAGGCGGCACTGGCATGGATCGATGCCGCGCTGGATGCAGGCCGCTCGATTCCACGCCCTTCATCGCCACAGAAGGTGGTAGCCGAGGCCGGAGCTGCAGCAGGATGGATCCTCGCTTACATCTGCATCGATCCATCGTTGCTGGATGACACCATTGAGCGCGTCAACATCAGCTTGCCGCGCCGTATCCTTGCGCGCCTGGATGCGCAGGCCAAGGCGGCCAGCGAGTCGCGCTCCAGTTACATCGCGCACCTGGCGTCACGGGGCTGACGATACGGCGACCGGGCACGCGCCCGGCGCTACACCCGGCAGCCCATCAATACGTCGCGCACTGCCGCCAGCGCACCGGCTCATCCACACCGGGGCGGGCGTTGAGCTGCACGCGCACGTTGCGCAGGGCGGGGTAGCGCAGCACTTCCTGGCACACGCGTGGCCACACCGTTTCCAGTTCACCGGTGCGGTTGATCGCCAGCGTCTGCCGGGTCAGCCAGACAGCACTGGCGATGCCGGATTGCCCCGCCAGCGCGCGCGCCAGTTCTGCCTGGTAGCGGTCCAGCGTGGCAGCGTCCGGGTTGGGATTGCTGCGCGTGTCGTCGCCATTCTGCGGCGCGGCTGCGGCGACCATGGAAGCGGGCGCATTCGCGGCGCTGTCCGGCGCGGCGGGCGTCGGCACAGGACGTGCAGCCGGCGGCGCGACAGGTGCAACGGCAGGTGCTGGGACCGAGTCCGCCTGTTCCGGGCGCAGGCCCTGCAGGCCAAGCCCGACCAGCAGGCCCAGCGTCACTGAAGCCAGTGCGGCGATGGCAATGCGGCGTAGCGCTTCATGGCGGGCGATCGCGCGCACGCGGGTCTCAACATCGGCCGGCAGGTAGGGCTGCAGCAGTGGCCACAGGCGCGGACCATCGATGACTTCCACTGCCTGCTTTTCCGCCGCGCCCAGGCCATCGCGTTCAACCCGGCCTTCGGTGATCAGCATGCCGCCCTTGGCGCCTGCCAGCCGCGCGGCAGCACCCAGTTCGTTCACAGCAGCGGTGCCGATGCGATAGGCCAGGCCGTGCTTGCACGACACCCGCCAGGTGTTCGGTCCATCGCTGAGCAGGAAATCGCTGCTCGGCTCGCGGCTTTCCTCGCTCGGATCCTGCAGTTCACGCAGGCCCCGCTGCTCGCGCAGCATGCGCTTGATCAGGGCGGAAAACTCGCGCCAGTGCATGCCCGCCAAGGCCTGCAGGCCCAGTTGCATTTCGGTACGTCGACGCTTGAACCACCACAGGTAGACGGTGGCCAGGGTGCAGGTAAGCAGGGCCGACAGCAGGGCCAGAATCCAGGGAAGCATGCAGGGCGACGACGGAAGGGGCGAAAACGGAAGCCCACAGTGTAAAGGGCCGACCGGTTGATTGCGTCAGGGTGTTCCCGACAACAACCGTGATGCAGCCCGCAGATCTGCATGCGCCAGACACGAAGAAACCCGCCAATCCTGAAGCCGTGAGGGGAGGGAGCAAACGGCAGCCGAAGCGATTGGCGGGTTCTACGCGATTGTCAACGAAAATTTATTGCGTTGCAACAAAGGCGGTTCAGGGCGTGCTGCCCGGCGACTGGTGGCTGCCCGGCGAGGGGGCATCCACGTCGGTGGAGGCGCGGTGTTCGAGCTTGGCCAGGCGTGCGCTCAGGGCATCGATGCGGGCTTCCAGCGCGGTCACCTGATCGGCGGTCGGCACGTGCAGTCGCTTGAGTACGCCCTGCACCTGGTCATCGAAGGCCTTGTTGACCTTGTCCCAGGTTCCGGATGCCTTCTCGCGGGCTTCGTCCAGCGAGTGCTCGACGTTGTCGCGCCAGCCCGGTTCCTGCTCGCCGCTGCGTTCACGGCGGCGGGCTTCCCAGGCTTCGCCTTCCTTCACCAGGCCATCGAAGAAACGGCCTCCCTCTGCCTGCGCGCGCCCGAGGGCGCCCAGACCGGCCAGCCAGACCTGCTGTGCCGAATCGCTCAGCTTGCGCGAAAAGCGCTCTGCCTGGTCGCCGAAGCCGGCATCGTCGTCGCGGCGATCGTCATTCTCGTAACGGTTCATTGCATTCCCCGTGGGAGTTGGGCCTATCCCCGAGAGTAGCGCGGCGCGCCGTTGCTGGGCCGTGATGGCCGCAGCGCAGGTTCAGCCCAGCTTTTCCTTCAACACGCGCTGGATCTCGCTTTCCACCATGCCCTTCATTGCCGACAGCAGGAAGCCCAGCTTGGCCGTGACCCGCACCGCGCCCGGCTGCAGTTCGATCGCACCGTCCACGCCACTGCCGGAGAAATTCAGCACGTCGGCGGCCCACGACGACTTCAGGCCGAAGCGTTCGCCCAGCTTGGCGGCAACCTGCTCGATCGCTTCACGTGCCTGGGTGTCGGGCAGGGCGTGGGCGTGGCGGACATCGATGGTGGACATGCGGGCTCCTGGCGCAGGGCGGGGATCAATTGAGAGGGCGAGCATTGTGCGCATCGACGGCGCCCACGCCAAGCGCTCATCGCAGGTTCTTCTTCGTGGGCGGCCAACCTGCTAGTCTGCGCCGCGTGCAGAACCTGCTAGTTCACTTCAGTCAACAACAACAGCCCGACCAGCCGCTGCGGCCCGGGGTGCAGCGCATCGTGCGCCAGGCAAACGGCAGCGTGCGCCTCGGTGATGCCGGCAACGGCGCGCTGCTGCTTGCGCAGTTCTGCATGGACGACCGCGGCCTCTGGCTGCAGGTCGGCAACGGTATCCGTGGGATCCATGTGAATGGTCGCCCGGTGCGGCGCATGGCCCTGCTGAGGGCGGGCGACGCGGTCTACGTCGATGGCGTGGAAATGGTCCTGCAGGGCGAGGTCGACACCCTGCTGCAGGCACCGGCGCCGGCAGCCAGCGTCGAAGGCAGCGGTGACGAGCAGCGCCTGCTGCGCGGTGTGGGCGGCCTGCACCACGGCCGCAGCTACCCCCTGTCGCGCACGCGGGTGATCGGCCGTGGCAGCGATGTCGACATCGAGATCGATGAACCCGCCTTCGCCGAACAGCACGCGCGGGTGGAAGTCCATGGCGAGCGGGTACTGCTGCGCGACCTGGGCAGTGCCGATGGCACCCGGGTCAACGGCGTTGCCGTACGCCACTGCTGGCTGCAGGCCGGCGACCAGGTCGTGTTCGACGGCCAGCACCGGTTCGTGCTGGAAGTGCCGCATGACCCGCGCCGGCGACCGCCACTGGCCGATGACGAAGGCAGCGACGAAGCCGAACAGGCACCGGTGGTGCCGGTCGCTCCGCGTCGGGTGCGGCGGTGGCCGTGGCTGCTGGGCAGTGCGTTGCTGCTGGCAGCCGTGCTCAGCCTGCTGCTCTGGTTCGGCGCGCGCTGAATTCGTTCCGCCGGGCATGGCCCGGCGCTACCGGCCCTCGCTCGGGTAGATGCCAACCTTGGTTGGCAGGCTCCATCCGCACCCATGACGCCTGCCGGCGTACGCCAACCAAGGTTGGCGGCTACCGGTGCTACACGCGGCAATGGATACGGATGCAACCAAATTTCCCTTGCGCCACAAGGCCGCAAGGCTGGTGCGGTGCGGCATACTAGGGGTCTTGCCCCACAGGTGTGCCATGACGCGCGCGTTCAACTTCAGTGCCGGCCCTGCAACGTTGCCGGAATCGGTCCTGCGCCAGGCGCAGGCGGAAATGCTGGACTGGCACGGTAGCGGTGCCTCCATCGTGGAAATGAGCCATCGCGGTCCGGAGTTCATGTCCGTGGCCGCCGAGGCCGAGGCCGACCTGCGTCGCCTGCTCGACATTCCCGAGGACTATGCGGTGCTGTTCCTGCCCGGTGGTGCCACCACCCAGCAGGCGTTGATCCCGCTCAACTTCGCCAGCCCCGGCCAGCGTGCCGACTACGTGGTCACCGGCCACTGGGGCAAGACCGCAGTCAAGCAGGCCAGCCCCCACGTGGACGTCAACATCGCCGCCAGCAGCGAGGCCGAAGGGTATCGCCAGCTGCCCGAGCGCGCCGGTTGGCAGCTCTCTCCCGATGCCGCCTACGTGCACATCACTGCCAACGAGACCATCCACGGCGTCGAGTTCCGTGATGTTCCCGAGACCGGCAACGTGCCGCTGGTGGCCGACTTCAGTTCGTCCATCGCCAGCGAGCCGCTGGATGTACGCCGCTACGGTGTCATCTATGCCGGTGCGCAGAAGAACCTGGGCCCGGTCGGCATCGCGGTGATGATCATCCGTCGCGACCTGCTGGAGCGTAGTGGCCAGCCACGCGCGGACATCTTCGATTACCGCTCGCACGTCGCCCGCGATTCCATGCTCAACACCCCGCCCACCTGGAACTGGTACCTGGCCGGTCTGGTGTTCAAGTGGATGCTGGCCGAAGGTGGCGTGGTCGAGTTCGCCAAGCGCAACGCCGCCAAGGCCGCGCTGGTGTACGGCGCCATCGATGCCTCCGGTGGCTTCTATCGCAACGAGGTCGCCCATTCGGCGCGCTCGAGGATGAACATCCCGTTCTTCCTGCCCAACACCGACCTCGATGCCCGTTTCGTCGCCGATGCCAAGGCCGCCGGCCTGCTGGCGCTGAAGGGTCACAAGGTGGTCGGTGGCATCCGCGCCTCGCTTTACAACGCCATGCCGCTGGCCGGGGCGGAGGCGCTGGTCGCCTTCATGGCCGATTTCCAGCAGCGTCACGGCTGAGCAATGAACGGCGCGCATCGTCGGGTGCGCGCCCCGCAACAAGGAATTCCGATGGCAAGCAAACCCAGCAAGAAGGCGTCGAAGAAGGCCGAGCCGGCCAAGGACAGCGCCACTTCCAAGCCCAAGGGCAAGTCGAAGGCAACCGCGGTGCCGACCCTGGCGCCACTGGCACTGGCCGATGTGCGTTCGAAGATCGACCAGATCGACCGTGACATCCAGAGCCTGATTGCCGAGCGCGCACAGTTCGCCCACCAGGTCGGCAAGGCCAAGGGCAAGCTCGCCGCCGCCGTCGATTACTACCGCCCCGAGCGGGAGGCGCAGGTACTGCGCATGGTGGTGGATCGCAACGAAGGCCCGCTCAGCGATGAGCTGCTGGTGCACGTCTACCGCGAAATCATGTCGGCCTGCCTGGCCCAGCAGGAGCCGTTGAAGATCGGCTACCTCGGCCCGGAAGGTACCTTCAGCCAGCAGGCCGTGCTCAAGCACTTCGGCCGCTCGGCGCTGGGCCTGCCGATGGCCAGCATCGAAGAAGTGTTCCAGGAAGTGGAAGCGGGCAACGCCGATTTCGGCGTGGTGCCGGTGGAAAACTCGGGGCAGGGCACCATCCAGATCACCCTGGACATGTTCCTCACCTCCAACCTGAAGATCTGCGGCGAAGTGGAACTGCGCGTACAGCAGTACCTGATGTCGCGCAGCGGCCGCATCGAGGACATCGAGCGCGTTTACGGCCATCCGCAGTCGTTCATGCAGACCTCGGCATGGATGCGCGCCAACCTGCCCAAGGCCGAGAAGATCCCGGTGGCCAGCAACGCCGAAGGCGCGCGCCGTGCGCGCAACGCCGACGATGCAGCGGCCATCGGCGGCGAGAGCGCCGGCCATGTGTACGGCCTGAAGAAGGTCGTCACCAAGCCGATCCAGAACGATGCCGACAACACCACCCGTTTCCTGGTGGTGGGTCGCAACATCTTCCCGACCTCCGGCCATGACCGCACCTCGGTGCTGGTGTTCATCCATGACAAGCCCGGCGCGCTGTTCGATGTGCTCAGCCCGTTCGCGCGCCATGGCATCAGCATGAACCGCATCGAGTCGCGCCCCTCGCACCACGGCAAGTGGGAATACGGCTTCTTCATCGACCTGGCCGGTCACATCGACGACGCGCCGATGCAGGCCGCACTTGCCGAACTGGAAGCGCACTCGGCGCAGATCAAGGTGCTTGGCTCCTATCCGGTAGCCGTGCCCTGATCCCTGCTGCGGCGGCTGCGGCCGCCGCCCCTGATGCACCGCCGGCGAGCCGGCGTTTACGGAACCATTCAACGATGAGCAACGCGCAGCACTGGATCGCCCGCAAGGGCCAGCCCCTGCAGGGCAGCCTGACCATTCCCGGCGACAAGTCGGTCTCGCACCGCTCGGTGATGTTCGCCGCACTGGCCGATGGCACCTCGCATATCGAAGGCTTCCTGGAAGGCGAAGACACCCGCGCCACCGCGCGCATCTTCAGCCAGCTGGGCGTGCGCATCGAAACCCCCAGTGCGTCGCAGCGCGTCGTGCACGGCGTCGGCATCGATGGCCTGCAGGCACCCAGCGCACCGCTCGACTGTGGCAATGCCGGCACCGGCATGCGCCTGCTGGCCGGCCTGCTGGCCGGTCAGGCATTCGACTGCACGCTGGTCGGCGACGAATCGCTGTCCGGCCGTCCGATGCGCCGCGTCACCGGTCCGCTGTCGCAGATGGGCGCGAAGATCGACACCGAGGAAGACGGCACGCCACCGCTGCACGTGCATGGCGGGCAGACGCTGCACGGCATCGACTTTGCCTCGCCGGTGGCCAGTGCGCAGATCAAGTCCGCCGTGCTGCTGGCCGGCCTGTACGCGCACGGCGAAACCAGCGTCACTGAGCCGCACCCGACCCGCGACTACACCGAGCGCATGCTGTCCGCGTTCGGCGTGGACATCGCGTTCTCGCCGGGCAAGGCCCGCCTGCGTGGCGGCCAGCGCCTGCGCGCGACCGATATCGTGGTGCCGGCCGACTTCTCCTCGGCCGCGTTTTTCCTGGTGGCGGCCAGCATCATTCCCGGCTCCAAACTGCGCCTGAAGCAGGTCGGCCTCAATCCGCGCCGCACCGGCCTGCTGCACGCGCTGCGCCTGATGGGCGCGGACATCACCGAACAGAACCCGGCAGAGCAGGGCGGCGAACCGGTGGCCGATCTGCTGGTGCGCTACGCGCCGCTGAAGGGTGCGCGCATTCCCGAGGAGCTGGTGCCGGACATGATCGACGAGTTCCCGGCATTGTTCGTGGCCGCTGCTGCTGCCGAAGGCCAGACCGTGGTGACCGGCGCCGCCGAACTGCGGGTGAAGGAATCCGATCGCCTGGCCGCGATGGCGACCGGCCTGCGCGCGCTGGGCATGCAGGTGGACGAAACCGAAGATGGTGCCACCCTGCACGGCGGCGTATCGCTGGGCAGTGGCACCATTGAAAGCCACGGTGATCATCGCATCGCAATGGCCTTCGCCATTGCCGGCCAGATCAGCCACGGCGAAGTGCGCATCAACGACATCGCCAATGTCGCAACGTCCTTCCCGGATTTCGACGGCCTCGCACGCAGCGCCGGCTTCAACCTGGCCTGAGGTAGTCCCGGCGCCGCCGCGCTCGCCGGGCATGGCCCGGCGCTACCCTTTGGCGCCTGTTCCCGTAGCGCCGGGCCATGCCCGGCGGAAACCCAACGCGCGCGCAAAAAAAAACGGAGGCCGAGGCCTCCGTTTTCATTTCAGGCGTCAACCGGTGATCAACGCTGTACGGTACGGAAATCCACCGGCACGCGTACCACGCTGGCCACCGCGCGGCCCTGGTGCATGGCAGGCTCGAACTTCCAGCCCTGCACCGTGTTCAGCACAGCACGGTCCAGGTCGCGGCTGCGCTCACCACTGCGCGACACGATCGCAGCGTCGGTCACGTTGCCACGCGTATCCACATTCAAGCTGGCAACCACGCTGCCCTGCACGCCACTGCGCAGCGCAGCAGCCGGATAACTGGGCTTGCTGTTGCTGGCCAGCGGACGCGCCTCACGGTTGCGTACGGCCGGGGCTGCCTTGCGCTCGCTCTGCGCGGGCACGGCCTGTCGCGCAGCCGGGGCGGGCGTGGTGGCAACCGGGGTTTCCGTGGCCGGCAGCATGCGCTCGCTTACCGGGGCAGGCGCAACGTCGTCATGGCTGGAGAATCGCAGCCAGACCAGTGCCGCGGCGAACATTGCCACGATCAGGGCCAGCCAAAGCCAAGGGGAGGCGGTGCGCGGCTCGAGCGCGCCGTCCTGCTGCAGTTGCGGCGAATGAAGGTTCTCGTGGGTGGTGGCAGTCATCGCAAACTCCTCACGTCAGTAACGACGCCCAGAGTGTTGCCCGAGGCGGCGTCGCAGCGTGTCAGGATTGCGTCAACGCGACCTGCAGGGTTCAGCTTTTCTGCGGGGAAGCGTTCAGTTACTGCGGCTTGAAGTCGAACGGCACTTCAATGCTGCCGGGTACCGGCTGGCCATTGCTGACTGCCGGGCTGAAGCGCCAGCGACGCACCGCGTCGGTCGCTGCACGGTCCAGCTCGCGGGAACCGCTGCGCTGGACCACCGTCACGTTGTTCGGGTAGCCGGTGGCGTCCACCTCTACCCGCACCACCACGCTGCCCGCCTCGCCGCGTCGCAGGGCGGCGGCGGGGTAGGCCGGTGGCGGCGACTGGCCGGCAATCGGCATCGGCTGCGCGTTGGCGGTTGCCGGTGCCGCAGTGCCCGGGGCGGCCGGAGCGGGTTCAACCGTGGCCGGTGGCGGGGGCGGGGCGGTTTCCACCAGCTTCGGCGCATCTTCTTCGTCCGGCACCGGGGCCGGCTTGGCGTCTGGCATGTCGCTGGAACCGGCCGCTGCGGCCAAGGGTTCGGGCAGCGGTTCCACCTGGGCGGTTTCCTGCGGCGTCTGCGCGGCCGGGTCGGCACGGAAGAATTCCTTGTCGCGTCCGGTCAGCCAGACCAGTACGAACAGCAGGATGCCCACGCCGAAAGCGATGCCGGCGATCTTCAGGGCGTTGCGCGGGATATGCACGGTGAACGACTTGGCAGGCGACGGACGGGGAGCAGACATGGACCAGACCAGTACGGAATGCCTCGATTCTGCCACGGCCGGAATGAACTGGGCGGCAGAATTCCGTATAACAGGCGATAATCCCGTTCCTGTTACCCACCACGACGCCTGCCATGCTTGATCCAGCCCTGCTCCGCCACCAGCCCGCCGACCTCGCCGAACGCCTGCGCACCAGCCGCGGCTTCGAGCTCGACGTGTCTGCCCTGGAGTCACTGGAGGCCGATCGCAAGCGCATCCAGGTGCGTACCCAGGAGCTGCAGAGCCTGCGCAACAGCCGTTCCAAGGCCATCGGCCAGGCCAAGGCCAAGGGCGAGGACGTTTCGGCCATCATGGCCGAGGTTGCCGCATTCGCCGATGAGCTGAAGGCCTCGGAAGTGGCCCTGGACGAGCTGCGCGAGAAGATCGACACGATCTCCATGGGCATCCCGAACATTCCCGCCGATGACGTGCCGGCCGGCGCCGACGAGAGCGAGAACGTCGAGCAGTCGCGCTGGGGTACCCCGCGCCAGTTCGATTTCAAGGTGCTCGACCACGTCGAACTGGGCGCACGCAACAAGTGGCTGGACGGCGAGACCGCCGCCAAGCTGTCCGGTTCGCGCTTCACCGTGCTGCGTGGCCCGATCGCCCGCCTGCATCGCGCCCTGGCCCAGTTCATGCTCGACCTGCACAGCGGCGAGCACGAGTACCAGGAAACCAACGTGCCGGTGATCGTCAACGCCGACAGCCTGTACGGCACCGGCCAGCTGCCCAAGTTCGAAGAGGACATGTTCATCACCCAGCTGGGTGAGCAGAAGCGTTACCTCATCTCGACCTCGGAAATCTCGCTGACCAACATCGCCCGCGACGAGATCCTCGACGCCGAGCGCCTGCCCCTGCGCATGACCGCCCACTCGCTGTGCTTCCGTTCCGAAGCCGGCAGCGGTGGCCGCGATGTGCGCGGCATGATCCGCCAGCATCAGTTCGAGAAGGTCGAGCTGGTTTCGATCTGCCGCCCGGAAGACAGCGACGCCGAGCACCAGCGCATGACCCGCTGCGCCGAAGTGGTGCTGGAGAAGCTGGGCCTGCCGTACCGCAAGGTGCTGCTGTGCACCGGCGACATGGGCTTCTCGGCCATCAAGACCTACGACCTGGAAGTCTGGCTGCCGTCGCAGGAGACCTATCGCGAGATTTCCTCGTGCTCGAACTGTGGTGACTTCCAGGCGCGCCGCATGCAGGCCCGCTGGCGCAACCCGGCCACCGGCAAGCCGGAGCTGGCGCACACCCTGAACGGCTCGGGCGTGGCCGTCGGCCGCGCGATGATCGCGGTGATGGAGAACTACCAGAACGCCGACGGCAGCATCACCGTGCCTGAAGTCCTGCGCCCGTACATGGGCGGCATCGAAACCATCGGCTGATCAGCCGGTAGCGCCGGGCCATGCCCGGCGGCCTTCTGATGGGTGCCGGCCATGTCGGCACCGCATCCACGCATGGCGTGGGTCTACCGACGCGGTGCGGCATCCACGTACCGGGGGCTTGGGCTTTGCCGTAGATCCACGCCATGCGTGGATGACGCAATCCATCAACCTGCTACGCGCAGCTTCTCCAGCGGCACCCAACCGGCCTCGCCAGCTGCCGGCACACACCACGCCCACCCATTGAGGGTGCGCACGCCGCGCAACTGCTGGCCCGGGTCTACATCCAGCTCCCGCGCGCAATAATCCTCCGTGGCAAACGCGCCACCCTGCGCATCGTGCCCGATCACCGGCGCCGGCACGAAACCCGGCTGCTGTCCTTCGGCTTCGCACAGGAACCAGTCCTCCCAACCCTCGGGCCCTTCATATCGCGCGCCAACCACCAGTGCCTGCCCACGGTGCAGGGTGATCGGGTGCGGAAATTCGCTGCGGTGCGCAGCCGTCACGATGTAGTCCATCGCCCCATGGTGGCAAAAAAAAACGGCCCCGCAAAAGCAGGGCCGCCAGGGTGGGCCGGGATGGGGGAGGGAATCCCGGCCCGCGTTCAGCGCCCAGACGAGGGAGAGAGGCGCCGAACGCTGGAACGCGTTACGCCGCTGCCACTTCTGCCGGCTCATGCGATGGCAACGATGCCAGCGCACCGGCAATGGCGTCTTCACGATGCTGCGGCGAATAGGCAATGCCCTCGGCACGCACGAACTCGATGTCGTTGATGCCCCAGAAGGCAAACGTCTGGCGCAGGAAGGGCTCCTGGAAATCCGCCGGCGAATCGGTGTAGATGCCGCCACGGCTGCTGACCACGATCACCCGCTTGCCACCGGCCAGGCCCACCGGGCCGTTCTCGGTGTACTTGAAGGTGCGCCCGGCCACGGCCACGCGGTCGATCCAGGCCTTCAGGGTGGAGGGCACGCTGAAGTTGTACATCGGCGCGCCGATCACCACGATGTCTGCGGCCAGGAACTGCTCGAGCACCTGTTCAGCATCGGCCGCTTCGGCCGGGTCTGTCCTGGCCAGCGAGCCGCTGCGCAGATGCGGTACCGGATTGGCGTCAAGATCGCGATAATCAACCTGCAGGCCGTCGATCTGCTGCTTGAACTGGGCCACCACGGCGGCGGTCAGGTGGCGGGAGACGGAGTTGTCGCCAAGCACGCTGGCGTCGATGTGCAGAAGCTTCATGGCAGTACCTATGTTCGGGAGAGGTGGCGGGCTTTGCCGCCGACGGAGAGAACAATAGGTTGTTGCATCGACGGGATAAAGGTGGTTGAATGCCACGTATTGTTCTATCAATGGAACTCGGGTATGCATGACCTGAATGATCTGTACTACTTCGCCATGGTGGTCGACCACGGCGGTTTCGCCGCCGCCGAGCGCGCACTGGGCATTCCCAAGTCGCGCCTGAGCCGCCGTATCAGCCAGCTGGAAACCGACCTGGGCGTGCGCCTGCTGCAGCGTTCCACGCGCCGCTTTGCGGTTACCGATGTCGGCACCAGCGTGCACCGCCACGCCCAGACCATGCTGGCCGAGGCGCAGGCCGCCCGCGAGGTGGTGGACCGCCTCAGCGCCGAGCCGCGCGGCCTGGTACGCGCCAGCGTGCCGGTGTCGCTGGCGCAGATGCAGCTGCCCAAGCTGCTGCCCAAGTTCCTCGAGCAGTACCCGAAGGTGCGGCTGCAGCTGAACATCAGCAACCGCCGCGTGGACATCATCAACGAAGGTTACGACGTGGCCTTGCGCGTGCGCTCGCGCTTGGATGACGACGGCAGCCTGGTGATGCGCAGCTTCGGCCAGGTGCAGGAGCTGCTGGTGGCCAGCCCGAAATACCTGGACCGCGCCGGTCGCCCGAAGGACCCGGAAGAGCTGGCCAACCACGTAACCCTCAGCATCAGCGAAGACGAAGCGCGCCAGCGCTGGGAACTGCACGGACCGGAAGGCGCGGTGCGCCGGGTGGACCTGCAGCCGCGCGTGGCCGGTTTCGACTTCCCGCTGCTGCAGAGCATGGTGAAGGACGGCTTCGGCATCACCATGCTGCCGGAAACCGTCTGCGCCGATGCCGTGCGCAACGGCGAGCTGGAAGTGGTGCTGCCGGACTGGTCGCTGCCGCAGGGCGTGTGCCATGCCGTGTTCGCCTCGCGTCGCGGCCTGCTGCCGGCGGTGCGGGTATTCATCGACTTCCTGGCCGAGCACCTGCCGCCGCAGCTGGAGGCCTCGCGCCTGGATTGCGGTGGCGCCTGCGAGAAGGCCAAGGAGCGCATCAAGGCCAGCGCGCTGGGTGCGCTGGCGGTGGATGCGGGCTGAGGCTCACCCACGACGGAACAACGGTCTTGGGCAAATCGCCCGGCCGTGCGAGAATGCGTGCCCGGCCAGCAGGCTGGGCCGATACGGAGAGATGGCCGAGCGGTTTAAGGCACCGGTCTTGAAAACCGGCGAAGGGTCAAACCTTCCGTGGGTTCGAATCCCACTCTCTCCGCCAATATTCATATAAGTTATTGATTTTATTTAACTTATTTCGAGTATCTGGGTCTGCCGGCGGGACACAGATCGGGACACATCTCCCGAATGCGCATCCCCCATCACCTGATTCGGACCACCTCAGGCACCTACGCCTTTCGTCAGCGCGTGCCCAGCGATTTGCAGGTCGTCATCGGCCGTAAGCTCATCAAGCAAACGCTTCGAACCACAAACTTGGCCTCTGCCAGGCTTCGCGCGATTGTCTTGGCATCAGGCTATGCTCACGCCTACGACCTGCTGAGGGACCAGCGAGTGGACCGCTTTAGTAAAAAAGACTTGGACGCCCTCGTTGACCGCCTAAGCAGCGGTGCAGATCGGCACGATTTGACGCTTCATCGAACGCAAGCGGCAGATGGCACGATCACGGAACGCTGGCAGATCGACAGCGAAGACGATGTCCGTCTATTCCGCCAGGCGCAGACCTTCGCCACAGCCGCAGAAGTGGATGCGATCGGCATGCTCGATCCCGAGCCTAGGCCTGTTCGCGAGCCGCGTCCTCAGGTCAGCGAGACAATTTCGTTGGAGAAGGCGCGCGACGCGTGGCTGGCGAGCATCAAGCCGCGAACCTTGCCTAAGACTTATACGATCAAGACAGCCGCAGTCGAGTCGCTCGTAGCGTTCCTCGGGCCTAAGTCAAAGCTCCACACGGTCACGAGGCCCGACTTGGCACGCTGGTATCAACATCTTCGTGACAATGGCGCCTCGACGCCAACACTGACGAACAAGCAGAGTTATGTAGGTGGGAAAGCGGGCTTCTTCGACTGGGCCATGGCGTCCGGTTACTTCCCCCAAGGCGACAATCCCGCAACCGGGCATGTGAGCTATTCGCTGCGGGAGAAGCGCGCTCGGCGCAAGCTCGGCTTCAAAGCCTACGACCGTGATCAGATCCAAACGATCTTCTCGCCAAGCAACATCGAGAAGCTCTCTGAGAACGCTCGATGGGCGTCGCTCCTTGGCCTCTACACAGGCGCTCGAGCGTCGGAAGTGGGGCAGCTCTTGATTGCAGACATCGTGTTGGAAGGAAAGCTCCCTTGCATTCGAATTTCTGACGAGGGCGAGAACCAAAAAGTCAAAACGGAGGTCAGTCTTAGGACCGTTCCTCTGCATCCGGATCTTTTGGCACTGGGCTTTATGGATTGGGTTGCAACGCGCAAAGCGGCAGGACACAAGCGCTTGTTCCCCCAAGCGAAGGGTGACGCGCTCAATGGTCAGGGCAACTGGATCACGAAAGCGTTTAGCCGACATCTGGCGACCATTGGTAAGGATTGGCCGAAAGCGAAGCGCGGCTTCCACTCTCTGCGAAAGACCTTCATTCAAGAGCTGCAAACGCTCGGCGTGGCTTCCGAGCTGCGCGCTCAGATCGTCGGTCATGAGTTGGACGATGAGCATCACGCAACGTACAGCCGTGCTTTCACGGCTAAAGAAAAGCTCAACGGAATGGGGAAGCACTCACCGGGACTGGCGTCACTGAACTACGAGTTGCGTCTGCGAGCGTCAGGAAAGGCGTAGTGCTGGGCTATGGGCGTTCTGTGCTCGGAGCAACGCGGCATAACGACGTTGATGTGACTGAGGCCTTAGAGGGTTTGAAGAAAGCTGGCGAGATTGAGTCGCTTCGGACCCATGGTCTTCGTCGGACGTTTGCTACAGTGGCCGAGGAAGTGGCTGCGTGTGCGGTAGAGGAGCGGCTTATCAATCAGCGCGACAGCCGAGACGTTGCCGGAAGCTACACCATGGTGGACGATGCGCGGCTGCTGGAAAAGATGCCGTGGGTTAAGAAGGTAATGCGAGGGTCAGGATCCGGTGCTGCTCGCCATTTTGAGTTGAATGCCTAACTACACCAGTGAAGGGGGAGCTAATGGGAAGCAAGGTTGTGATCGTAAGACTCGAAGAGCCGGATGCGGGCGAAGAGCTGTCTGCTGTTGAGCTGACGTGGGCGCACGGCACCGAGCAGGGGGATGGTTGCGATTTTCAGTTTATTAGCGGCTGGGATAGTCGTCCTCTCGTGCTCGAGAAACTGTTAGATGCTGTTAACGGTAAGCTGGTTCAACCGGGTGATGCGTCCGTGGCTGACGCTTGGGATGCATTTGGTATTAAAGTTGGCCAAGTCAGTGGGAAGCAACTCAAGGTGGTGACCCATCAGTGGGCATCGGCCGACGGGAGCTACATCGTCAGGCGCGTGAGCTTTTTAGAGGGAGGAAAGTGGAACTTCCCTAAGACTCAATTCGTCGTGCTGCCCAGCGCGGGGAGCGAGATTGTAGGTATTTACGCGGATCCGGCCCTTGCTGTTGCCGAAGCCGAGAAACAGGCTGAACAACTTAATAATTCTTTGAGCCTTGAAAATAATCAGACCAACGGGATACGCAGGATCTAGGTTTAGAGGTTGTCAGGCGGAGGCTGGCCTGGCGTTCGATTGGGCACAGCCTTCGTCACATCCTGATCCTTCCACATCGTCACATAGGCCGGCTCCCAATGACGTCGATGCGAACGCCAATGCTCAATACAGAGTTCAGTGGCAAGGTCCGCCTCGCGGCGGGCGTCTCTGGCCGGTAAGCGAGAAAGCGCGGCGATGTATGCACTGTTCCAAAACTCTTCGATGTTCATAAATAGTTGAGAAGTTGAAGTTCTCCGTGTTTAAGGCAAAGCGCGCATCTGTCAAGTCATGAACGCTTGGCAGGAGTAGAGGCTCCGATGAACGAAAGCAGTGACATCCCATTCCGTTTGACCCAAGTTGCGCAGAAGCGCCTGACCGCTGAGCAGCTCGCGGAAGC
Organism: Stenotrophomonas sp. SI-NJAU-1; assembly: GCF_020883215.1. Classification (NCBI taxonomy): domain Bacteria; kingdom Pseudomonadati; phylum Pseudomonadota; class Gammaproteobacteria; order Lysobacterales; family Lysobacteraceae; genus Stenotrophomonas; species Stenotrophomonas sp. SI-NJAU-1. The sequence goes on along the minus strand of NZ_CP086598.1, from coordinate 2,697,327 downwards.
GCGCCGCCGTTTGGAAGAGCGCCCCGAAGACGCCTACTTCAATGCAGTTGAAGCCGCGATCTATGTAGGTAGAAGCACCAAGACCTTGAAACGCGCAATCGATGCAGGCGTGGGACCGGCCCGGGCGAAGACCGTAGGGGCCGATTGGACGAGCGCGCTTGAGCGAGCATCAGGCGATGGAGGGGTGCCGATCCGGAGCGGGCTTGCCAAAAAGGTTACGTCAAACGTATGATGCGTTCAACGTAACTTTGCGTTGGGCGTAACTGACGTTCATCATTCCCAGATGAACGCGCTCGCCCTCTCGATCCAGACCCTTATCGCGACCCGCATGAAGGAGGTCCGCAAAGCGTCTGGCGTCTCTCAGCGGGCCCTGGGGAAAAGCGTGGGGTTGGATGAAAAGCGGGCGGGGCCCTACATAAGCCGCTATGAGAGCGGCGTCCATGCGACCGACTGGGAAACGACCTTGAAGATCGCCCAGTCCTTGGGCGTGTCCGTGGCGTATTTGGTTGCCGAGACGCCGGAACTAGCCGAGCTGATCAAAGCTGTCCAGGACTACGAACCCGAAGAGCTTCGGGCACTAGCCGAAGAAATCCGGGTTCGCCACGCTCAGATTGATCGCACAGCGCAGGATCAGCCGTAGCGGTTTGCCTGCGTAGAACCCAACTGCGCAGCGGAAGCTGGCCGAGCGGGTAGGCTGCTTTTAAGATAGGGCAACCTATCTGCGAGCTGCCAATGACTTCGGACCAGGAAGACGCGTGTCAGCCAGACCAAACGCCGGGTGCGCGGCTCACGCGTGTGATTGACCGAAGCTCGGCAACGCGGCTTGTTGAGCAGATGCAACGCAACTCAGCCATTCATGCTCTCCACGCGGCCCAGCAGCATCCATCGATTGCGGCTATGCGAGATATCGAGTCACCCGCTACCCGATTTGCGATAGAGCTGGCCAACAGCGACGTGCTGCGTATGTCCTCAGGCATACGACAGAACTTGGCCGACCGCATGGGTCAGTTGAACGAATATGCAGAGATGGCCAGGCGATCAGCCATGGCATTGCGCCAGTCCCTCATGCCTTGGCAGCCGGTTGTCAGCGAACTCGCGATAGCTGCAAGCCGAACGGCAAATGACATTCTTGCTTGGCGCGACCGGTATGCGCCCCAACGCGACGCTGCCGTCGAGGCGATGCGCCGACTCGAGTCAAGCATTGGACCTGTCAGGCGCTTGGCTGAGCAGTTCGGCGAGCAGTTGCACGTAGCAGCGCAGCTGAGCCAATCGCCGGCATTTCAGTCTTGGCTATCGGAGATGTCCAGCGTCGAGATGCAAGAGCGCATGGAGCAGCTTTTGCAGGAGGCGTCGGAGGATACGTCAGCCTCGTCACCAGACATGGCAACGCCCCCTGCTGCAATGCCGGCAACGGCAACGTCTCTGGTTTCATGGTTGGTGGGGTGTTTGGCTGCGTTGCGATCATCCGGTCTACCGCATGCAGATCGAATGGTCCTCTATGGATATGCGCTGACAATCGCTTGCTTCCTCTATACGGAAATAGGAAGCAATCAAGACCACGCTGAGCACATGGCCAAGATTGACGCGCAAAGTCAGGCGATGAACGCCAAGCTTGACGAGCAGAATCGAAGCGGGCGTCAGATGGTCGCGCTAAATCAAGCCATATTGGATCTAGAGATGGCTGATCACACCTACCAGGTCATCGTCCGTTCCGCTCCATTTCGGGCAGAGCTCTCTGAGCCAGCCACGCACTGGTTGCCTTACGGTGAGGAAGTGCAGGTCCTGCGCGCTGCCGGCAAGTGGCGTTTTGTCCAAACGGTGGACGACGAGGGCGCGTTGCGGTTCGGATGGGTCCTGAACAAGCATTTGAAGCGCCTCACCGAGCCGGACTAATCGTTCCACGTTCGGATTGTGGCCACCAGTTCTCGCATGCGTTCGGCCCAGTCAAAGCGTGGCGCCATGATGGCTGATGTGGTGTGTTCGCGAGAGGCGAGGGCAAGCTCAACCTTGTCAATGCTGGCCCGATTGAGCTTGGCCTCAACGTAAGAGTCACCCTTCTTCGACTTAGATGCGCTTGGAAAGAAGAGCTCGAACTGCGCAGGATCAACGGGATCGGCTTTCAGGCTGAGTGCCTTGCCAATCACTGAGCCAGGCAGGTAAGTCTCAATTTCTTTGCCGGCAGTCACCCACATGTATCCATTACGCAGCTTTGCCATTTCTTCTTGCGCTTTCAGAACTCGCTTTTTGAGCGAACTGCTCTTTGATGACCGATCGCTGTCGCAAACCATTGCTGCGTTGCGGTTGAGTTGGATGAGCTTGATCAACTCCGGGTTGGCTGCCGTGGGGTCACTGAGCGTGGTCCGAGAGAGCAATGATCCGCCGTAGAAGGCGCAGGCGTAGTCACGGCCTTCCAAGAGACTGCCTTCGGAGAAGGTCTCAATCCAATGGTTGAGATAGATGGCATCTGAGGGACCCTCAACCCAGATGATTCCGTTCGCTTGCAAGATGTCTGACGCGCGGGCACCTAGGTCACCGACTACCTGAGAGTGATCAAAATGCGCGGAGATGGTCTGGGTCGATGCAGCAGTCCCATCATGTGAAACGCGCACAAACTGGGCGTGATCCGAGCGACTGAACTGATCGAGCGTGGCACTGGAGTGGGTAGTCAGAAAGATCGGGCATTGGTGTTCGTCGGCGAACCCGTCGATGAACCGCAGCAGGCGTCGGAGAAGCGCAGGATGAAGGTTGTTCTCAAGCTCTTCGAACGCAAACACATAGTCACTTGCCGCTTTATTCTCAAGCGTAGGGATCACCAGGAGGTTGAGCAGAACGAGGATGACTGTCTTCAAGCCGCTGCCTGAGCTGCTCAGCGGGATCAGCCCTTTTTCCGCCTCTTCAAGGAAGATCTCCCATTCCCCGTCCTCATGCTGTTGCACAGAAATTGCAGAAAAGGACCCGTCCGGGCCGAAGATATGGTTAAGTGCCCCTCGCAGTTCATCTTGAATGCGGCGCCGCGTCACCATGATGTTGTCAGCCCGGATCAAGTGATCGCGGATGATATTTGTCGCCCCTTGTCCATCTGAGCGAAGAGCGAGCTTAGCGGCGGCAGGCTCATTCCGTATGTCGCGATCAGCCAGCATATGACGAAAGATCTTGTCGGTGAACGGACTTTTGAGTCGACTTGCTGCCTTAGCAAGCTCCATCTCCGTCGCTTCGTTAACCTGATGGGAGAGGATCCTGCCCAAGGCATCAGACATCTCTTTCGCCTGATGTGACAGGTCATTTACGGATCCGTGCGCATTCTCGATCCAGCTCACTGGTGTATCAACGAAGCGCAGGCCATGAAACGTCCAGTTGCTGTCCGTGTTTGGAACGCCGAGGGCGCCAGAGCGCTGAGAGTTGGCAAAAATTCCTTGGAGCGTCACCTCGTCGAATGTGCCTGTAAAACGATACGAGGCAGGAAGTCGCGACTTGGTGTGATCGGGCGAGCAGAGGCTCTGGATGATCTTCAACAGCTGCGACTTGCCAGTGTTGTTGCGCCCGATGATGACGTTGATCAGCTTGAACTCGTCGAAGCCGCAGAACTCTGTAGTGAAACAGCTCAGACCCTTGATCTTGACCCCGGTGATCGGCATAGCATTCCTTGCAAATGTGGACTGGGACGACGCGCCGCATGACGGGGCCCTCTCTGTGACCAGCATCTCAGTCTAGCGCGAGAGCAAACGGCGCCAGCGTCAACCACTGGTGCTCTCCATTCATATTGCGTTCACAAAAAGATACGCTCAGCGTAGGTTTGTTGGCGATTGGGGGCGTCAATTGGGGCGGGATTTAGGGTGTGGAAGACCCCTAAAACAGGAAGTCAAAACCGCACTTATGGTTTTCGCTTCGCGTAAACCGTGCGGCCTGCCAGGGTTTGGCCGATCGCTGACGCGCTCGCATTTGACGGGGTCAAATGGCCAGGCAGGCAGACCAATCGAGTCGCAGAGGAAAGTGTGAGCTAGAGCTCGCTCACGCAGTTGACCGTTTGCACTAGACGAAGAGAAGTCGCGCGTTTAGTTGGGGGCGTCATTCACAGGAGCCCTAAAAAAATGGCTATTTATCACGCAACACTCAAATCATTCTCGCGTGGCAAAGGCGAATCGTCTGTCGCCGCTGCTGCCTATCGTGCCGGGTTTGATCTCGTCGACAACGCCACTGGTCTTTACCACCGCTACTCTCATCGTCATGGCGTTGCTCACCACCAGATGCTCGCGCCAATTGGGGCGCCAAGCTGGTGCTACGACCCTCAAAAGTTCTGGGACGCCAACGAAGCAGCCGAAACACGTGCTAACGCCCGCGTTTGCCGTGAGGTCGACGTCCCCCCAAGATTGAGTAGCGAAGCGGTTTGGAGTCCAATCCTCAATAACAAGGAGATTGGACGTGAAGAAGCGCTTTTCCGAAGAGCAAATCATCGGCTTCCTACGCGAGGCTGAGGCCGGCATGCCCATCAAGGACCTCTGCCGCCAGCATGGCTTCAGCGAGGCCTCGTATTACCTGTGGCGCAGCAGGTTCGGTGGCATGAGCGTGCCCGACGCAAAGCGGCTCAAGGACCTGGAGGCGGAGAACACACGCCTGAAGAAACTGCTGGCAGAACAGGTCTTCGAGAACGACGTCATCAAGGATGCGTTGCGAAAAAGTGGTGACCGCGCCGGCGCGCAGGCTGCTGGTGCGGAGCATGGTCGAGAAGGGGCTGAGCGAGCGGCGAGCGCTCACGGTCGTACGGATGAGCGCGAGCGCACTGCGGTATGAGCCTCGGCCCGACCTCAACGTTGAGCTGCGCGAGCAGATCGCTGCGCTGGCGCACCGGCACAGACGCTACGGGGTGGGCATGATCCATCTGAAGCTGCGGCGGAAAGGACTTGTAGTGAACTACAAGCGAGTGGAGCGCTTGTATCAGGAAGCGGGCCTGCAGGTGCGTCGCAGAAAGCGTAAGAAGGTGCCGGCAGGCGAGCGCCAGTCCCTTCTGCGGCCGTCCGCCGCCAATGAGGTGTGGTCGATGGACTTCGTGTTCGACCGTACCGCCGAAGGCCGGGTGATCAAGTGCCTGACCATCGTCGACGACGCCACCCACGAGGCTGTGGCCATCGAAGTGGAGCGGGCAATATCCGGGCAAGGCGTGTCCAGGGTACTGGACAGACTGGCCATGCAGCGCGGCCTGCCACGAGTGATCAGGACAGACAACGGCAAGGAGTTTTGCGGTAAGGCGATGGTGGCCTGGGCTCACGAAAAGGGAGTTGCCCTGCGTCTGATCGAACCGGGCAAACCGAACCAAAATGCTTACGTCGAGTCCTTCAACGGACGGCTGCGCGACGAATGCCTCAACGAGCACTGGTTCCCGACATTGCTTCATGCCCGCACCAGCATCGAAAGCTGGCGGCGCGACTACAACGAAGAAAGACCCAAGCGAGCGCTTGGCGGGCTAACCCCCGCCCAGTACGCCGCGCAGTTGGCGGCGAAGAACGATAACATCAGCACCGGACTCTAAACCCGCCCACTACTCAAACCGGGGGGACGTCGAGGTCGAGGTCGCTTTGCCCCACAGCCTGTCAGACGCGCAACGCAAGGCCCTTGCGCTGGATCTGGGGCAGCTCATGGTGGACCGCTATCAAGTGGCAGTCTTGGTTGCCATTCACGCCCCCTCCAAAGAAGGCGATCAGCGTAATCACCATGTGCACTTGTTGATGTCGGCGCGACAGGTCGGCTCTAAAGGACTCGGCGAGCGCGCCGGCATGGCGTTTGACTCGCGCCAGGGCGGCGGCGCCAAGGCTATTCGGGAACTTCGAAAAGCCATTGAAGGGGTCATCAACGCGCACTTAGAGCGCGCAGGTGGCACGGATCGAGTAGACCACCGATCCCTAAGGGCTCAAGCGCGGGAAGCGGCATTGAAGCAAGATTTCGCGCGAGCCAAAGAGTTCAGCCGTCCTCCAACGAAGCATATGGGCAAGACCCGGACCGAGATGATGCGCCAGGTCAGTAAGTTGGGTGTGGAACACGCGCTTGCAGCAGGGAGCTTCGTGGAGCGGATTATTAGCCGGCGCTTGCAAACAACCACCTTGACGCATGGCGTTCCCGAAGGACACTCCCACCAGGCCGCGTTGGCGGACCGTGCGCGCGAACAGGCGGCCCTACCGGAGGGGACGCCAGGCAGAGGAAACACCGCAGGCATAGCGAGACCGACTGGTGCACGGATTATGCCCACTGCCGTTCCAGTGGGGATTACGCGACGCATCAGCCGGGTTATGCGTTTGGCACGGGCGACTGGGCAAGACGCGGAGGTTCTTAACGCCGAAGCAGAGCTTGTCGAACAATGGTTGGAGAGCCAGCGCCAAGCTGCGCAAGACTCGCTTGATATGCTTAGAAGCGTGGGCGGCATCCAGATCGAACCACAGTTTCAAAAAGCCTACACCACACTCATGTGTCGACGAGTCGACGCCTATGCGACCAGTTCGTTCTTGTATGAGGACACTGAACGTTTGGCGCTGGCGGTGATGAGCTACGCGCATGCGGTCGTGAGGCCTCAGCGTGCCCGCATGGCCTACCTATCGGCTCGGGCTAAGCTGTCCGAGTATGACGCTACGCCCACATCTCGCGAAGCTGCTCGTGCCAAGCAGCGCTACTTCCGTGCCAAGGCGCACATTTCCAAGCGCGCAGGGGCGCTTCAAGCGGAAGCGATCAATCAGGCTCGCGAGCAGATGGTGGAAGCGGGCAACCACCTTGAGCGAAGATTTGGCATAAAGGGACCCCGTGCAAGGAGCTCAGGCATCAACCTAGGCGAGGGTGACGCCCGGAACGGCGTTCCTTCCAATGGCCAGCTTGATCTTCGCCCACGCCCTGCTCGACCCAAGGCTTAAATGGGGGACGCAGGCGACTGTCTGAACGCACCATACTGAACGCGCAGACTTGTGCTGAGTGACTAGCGGCGCTCGACAATGGGAACCAAGAGCGATCATCCCGCTGCCCATGGATATAAGACTCGGTGGGGCTAATGTTGCTTGGCGGGTGCCCAGATCGTAGACTTGAAGGACACTCACCAGGACACAGTCCGATTTGAGTTCTGTAGGCATATCAACGGCTTAAGAGTCGGCACGTTTAGTCCCACTCTCTCCGCCAGAATTTTTGAAAAGCCCCTGTTTACGCAGGGGCTTTTTGGGATGGTGGTGAAGCTGCGGGCAGGGCGCCTGCCCTGGCACGATCTCGATGACACTTCCGCATCAGATCACACCATTCACGTACGGCAGAGTGGGAGTGTCCCTGAACGAACACCCCTAGGCCTGCGATGCGCCTAACCTTGGGGGCGTGGATCAGGTACTTGGTCGCCTGCAAATCCCTTGTAAAGCAGAGACGCCCTGCTATCGGCAGCCGCCAGCTCAGCTGAGCTGAGTCGCATCCTCGCGATTTCGATCGCTGCCTTTTGATCGCCCATGATGTAGGCCAAACGAAGGTAGGCTGCTCCATCCACTGCGTTTGGCACTCTCGATTCACGATATGACTCTGAGATCGCATATAGCGCGTAGAAGTTGCCCGAGAGTACCTGATTTCGGAGCATGACCTGGCCGTCCATGAAGTTCTTCTCCAAGGCGATTCGCTTTCCCAATACGGTGGATGCAGTGGTGTCACCCGCTGACGCCTTTTGTTGCAGTACGTCCAGCGACTCTGACTGTAGGTGCTCGAGTTCAGCTTGTGAAGGGTACTTGTGGCGGATCAGCCACTCAGCTTCTTCTTGAGATTTTGCTTGCAGGGGGCCAGCTTCATTGCAGTCTCCGGTGCACATGCGCTCTGCAATTGCAGCCGCGTTGGAACCCGATGGGCTACCGGTGATTGAGCGTCGCGGCGTGCTGGCCTGCGGGGGGAGAGCCGCTTCGGCGGACGATGACGCGGGTCTTTCTGCCGCCGGTGATTCTGCGCTCTGGTTTGAGGTCGGTTGTTCCGAGCAGGCAGTGGCGGTGACCGCCAGGATGGCCGTAAGCAAGATCGATCTCATGTGCATCACTGTACCCCACACATATTGTTCTGAACCTGGGTCCACCACTTGGAGCATGAAGCATCCTCCGTCACCGCGCGCCATTTCTCACCGATCGAGTTTCGTGTGTCAATGAGGTCGATGATCCCATATGGGACATAGTTTTCGAGAGGGATGCCCAATGCACGTTGATGCTCAATGAACCAGAACATGAAGTTCTGATTGTCGTTGGCCTCGGCATCAAAGGCCTTCAGCATCTGGATGCAATACTGCTCAGGCTTGGTCAGCGCTGCCCCTACCCGATACTCACTTGATGCGGTGAGCTGCATGTCACATGTCAAACCAAGGTGAATACGCAATCGAGAGTTGGTATCCACTAAGCTTGCGCCTGAGGCGAAATTGTCCACCTGGTCCTGTAGGGCGGCCTGGAGGAACCAGATGGCTCCGGAGTCCATCTGAATCGGCATTCCTTCCCAGTAGGCATTGCCGTTGACGAACGAATGAGCCATTCGCATGGAGGATTGTTGGCCAGCAGGTATTCGATCATCTCCATGTAGTGGATTTGTTGGCATGGGAATAGGATTAGGGCAGGCGGCAGGCCGGGTAGCAATCAAGAGGGTGCAGGATTGTTGTGGATCGCTGCCAGCCCCACCACCGCCCCCACCGTTTGAGCCGCCCGGGTCGTATCCCAGGTCAGGGGGGCGAGCTGGCGGCTCCATCGGGGGAGTATATGGAGGAACATAGGGAGGCGGGGGGACATTCACCGGGGGAAGATTAGTCGTCCCTCTATCCGTCGAAGTGTCTGCGAGGCCGGGCTGAACGGCGAAGAAGCATCCTGCGATCACCAAGGTCAATCTGATGCTAAGCCGTACTGCGGCCCCTAGGTCACAGGGGCGCGCTGTGGTGTGATTTGAGTGGTGCGCGTGTCGCATTATCTCGGTCGTCCTTGTATTTGCATCGTTTGAACGGAGATCTCTTCGCCCCAGGTGCTGTCCTTGCGGATCCTTTGGACAAGAGAGAGAAGCGTTTCGCTATAGAGCCTGGTGTATTTACAGTCCTCGTGTTTGGAAATTATTTTTGTGCAGAGCCCTCGGCTTGTCGTGCCGTTCATTGCGCATATCCCAGCTGGAGAAAGCTCTCCGAAGGCTGTCACGCAGTCCAGAGCTCGAGTGTCGCAGCCTGCTGCTGCAGCATCGAGATAGGCTTTTCCGATGCTGGATCCTGTCTGGCGCCACTGCATATAGTGGTTCTCATCAAATGACGTGCCACCGCTCCGAGGTCCTTCCTGCCACGATCTGATCAGGCCAATCTTGTCGAACATCAGCCGCCATGCAATGTAGAGCGGGTATGGGCTTTTCTTCCTGGATGACATCTTGATCAGCAGGGATCGCACCGCTCTGCCATTGCCGTCATGCAGCGGATGAATCGACAAAAATTGGAATGCAGCAGCTTCGTCCACCTGCCCATTTCGGTTGTCGAGATGATCTGCGAGGAACGACATCAGATCCTCCATCTGATGCGGAACTCTTGCTATGGAAGGGCAGACCAGGCCGGCTTCCAATGGCGATGCGGCACCAACCCAGGAGCGATCCGATCGAAGTTGGAACGACGAGATCCCGGCGCAGTGGGTGATCTGCTCAAGGAAACGCCTCCAATCCTGGACATCGCTGTTTGCCAACGGGCGTAGACTGTGGGTGAAGCTGTCCCCGAAGCTGGGAGCAAGCGATTGGCTTTCTATTGGGTGAAGCCTGTGGACACGATTTAGCCGTGCTGTGATGAGCAGGATTGGCCGCAACGCTGCCTCATCCATTCTCCAGTCAGTAAGTGGGACTGAGGAAAATGTGTGTCCAGACAGCGGTTGAGGGCTGGAGACAACGATTGCATGGTCTTCCCAGATCCGGGGATCGGCTGCCTCCTTGATCAGCGGTAGTGGTGTAAACAGGCAGCCTGGATAGAGCTGAGTTGCTGGTAGCATCTTTCATGCATCTCTGATGATGGCCTCAGTAGCGGGACGCACCGCCCGCCACTGGCGGGCAGACCGTTTGTATCGTCGTGATACGCAAGTGTGGGGTCCTGATTCCGGCCAAAGCGGGGTACCTTGGCGCGGCCATCATTGGCGCAATGCGTTGGCTCCAGAAAGTAGGGAAAACCCGCGTTGATCTGTGCTCGCGCCAGATGAGACAAGGGATGGCGAACTGCCCATCGAATGACGGAATTCACCGGTACAACATTTCCTAAATGGCACGCGGCCCCGGCCCCAGCAACTGGCCAAACGCGATAAACCGCGTGGCCTCAGGAAGTGTTCTTGATGCCCCCCCCTGTAGGTGTCGCCCCTCAGTCGCGCAGACACGGCAGCACCGGAATCGGTGTGCGCCCGAACCCAGATAGTTCACGGTCCGACGGCGGCACCTCGGCATGTACGTGCAGGATCAGAACGCCGTCGGCTTCGAGTTCGCGAAACTGCGTGGTTGGCAGGGATCGGGGTGGCGCTAGAGATGGTCTGAACAATCAGCACTGAGTTCCGAATTCCCTAGCCCATCCGACCAGCTGTTAGCACCGATGTAGAACTGACCCACCCGGGCGGCCATGGTGGCCTTTTCGAGGCTGCCGATGCTGACTCAGGAGCAGGCAGTGGAGATACGGGTGACGTGCCGACGGGGCGGGAGTGTGCGAGGGATTCTGATCTGGCTCCCCATGAGCGGACGCCAAGAAGCGATACTTTGATCGCACTTGGAGGTCCTTTTATGTCCCGTATCACCCGCCGTAGCTACACCGATGAGTTCAAGCACCAGGCTGTGGCGCTGGCCGAGTCACTCGGCCCAGCCGCAGCGGCGCGACAACTGGAGATGTCGGTCAAAACGCTGGCCAATTGGGTCGACGCTGTTCGGGCCGGCCGGTCGCTGACCTCGGAGGCCCGTAGACCGGCCACCGACCTGGAAAGCGAGATCAGCCGCCTGCGGGCCGAGAACGCCAACCTGAGGATGGAGCGGGAAATCCTAAAAAAGCGGCGGCGTTCTTTGCCAAAGAGTCCAAGTGAGGTACGCCTTCGTCGCCAGCCATAGGACTCGCTACCCGACCCGGTTACTGTGCCGTGTTCTCGGAGTATCCGTCTCTGGATTCCATGACTATCTGCGCCGACAGTCCGGCGCAGCCACCGACCCCGATGCAGCACTCCGTGCCGGCTTCGGGCTATCCATGCGGCCAGCAAGCGCAGCTATGGACGACATCGGCTGGTCAGGGCCCTGCGCGACCGGAATCATCACATCGGCCATAAGCGCGTGGCGCGGCTGATGGCCGAGGAGCGCATCCAGGGTAAGACCAAGGGGCGCTGGCGGCGCAACGCTTCGGCCGGAAGTTCGACCCTCGCCCCGAATCTGCTGGATCGAAAATTCGCTCCTGGTGCCGGGCCGACGGCGTGGGTCGGAGACATCACCTATGTCGCCACCCGTCAGGGCTGGCTGCATCTGGCGGTGGTCATCAGCGTCCAGACCCGCCAGGTGCTGGGCTACAGCACTTCCGACCGGATGACCGAGGACCTGGTGGTGAAAGCCTTTGCCAACGCTTGGGCCCTGCATCCACAACGGCCTGGCCTGATCTTCCATTCGGATCGGGGCGGGCAATACTGGGGCAATGAGTTTCGCCGGCTCCTGCAATCCCACGGGGTGGTCCAAAGCATGAGCCGGCCTGGCAATTGCTGGGACAACGCAGTAGCCGAGAGCTTTTTTGCCACGCTCAAGGCCGAAGAGGCCGCTGATCCTTACTCAAGCCGGGAGCAGGCCAGCCAGTCCATCGCCACCTACATCCACGGCTTCTACAATCCCGCCCGGCTACACTCGGCACTGGGCTATCAATCGCCCAATGCCTACGCCCGGCAGCTCAGGGCTGCCGCCTGAAACGGCTTCATGGCGTCCGTTTTCAGGGAGCCAGATCATTCACCCCCGTTCTCAGGGAGCCAGATCATTGGGGCTACTCGCCCGTCCTGCCGCGACGTTGGCACCGCCGACGCCATGGGCGGCCATGTCTAAGCCGGTTGGACCCACTGGCAAAGGGGCTTCGCTCGCCCCGGCGATGGATTGAAGCTCAGGCCCTGTTTGGCAGTAGACTGCCCGCGGGAATCGACCACCGTAGGGAAAGGTATGAGCATTGGAATTGTCAGGGCGCTGGTTTTGGGACTATCCACGGCCATATTGGCAGCATGTGCCTCGTCATCCATTTTGGTTGGTAACGCTAGACCGCCCATTGCTGAGGAGCAGGTTAGGGTTTACTCGGAACCACCGGTAGGCTACGAGGCTGTTGCACTCCTAGAAGCTTCGGACTTGGGCGCTAACGGCTTTTCTGCCCAGAGCCGCATGAACAAAGTTGTGAATCGACTAAAGGGAGAAGCCGCCGCGCTGGGCGCTAACGGCATCCTCCTACAAGGCATGGATAACCAGTACATCGGCTCCGTTAACAGCGGGTACGCCACGGCGAACACCTATGGCAATTCTGCCTACGCGACCGGCGTGGGCTATTCGGCTGCCCAGTTCAGCAAAGTTGGCCGAGCGATTGCGATCTTCGTGCCTGCCAATGTTGCCGCGTCGCCGACACCGTTGCCTGCACACGAACTGCAGGCGCCATCACCCCCCGCAGTCACGCCTGTCCCGCCGCGACCAGCTGCTGCGACCAGACCTGATGCCTCGCCAGGCCAGCCAGCGAGCGATTCCAGCTGGCGAAAATGGGGTAAGAATGGCGAGTGACAGCCTAGCCGGCCAATGACCAAACCAGTTAGGGTGGCCGGGGCACAAAACACGGCACAACCCCGGTTTGTGAACGCCACGTGGCTCAAACGGTCAGGCAAGACTCAACTGCCTCCCACACTCTTCGCCAGAATTTTTGAAAAGCCCCTGGAGGCTGGGGCTTTATCGACTGGGCTGCATACTGCCGGGCCGGGGTGTGATCTAGCGCCGCAACGCGCTTAGCGGGTGTTCCGCCCTGCCGTAGCGCAGGCATTGGCCGGGGGCCAGAACAGGCTCGGTCGATCCGGCGCGTAGGAAGTTGTGCTGTCATATTGGCACGCCGCTTGTACCCACCTCGATCGCCGCAACGCGTGCGATCAGACGTACGTTCGCGCGTGGTCCGCGCGTGTCAGGCACACCGAAAGACGGCACGCCATCGCGATCTTGTATCGTCGGCTGCTGGTAAACGCCTGGAAGTGATCAGCACCTCGTCTTCATGGGTAGCAGAAGGCCCAGCAAGGTCAAACGCAGTCCATCGTCGCAGCATCCTCGCAACGGTACACCATCGTGCTCCTGGATCGTGGCGCGCTGATAGGTCCCGTGTGGCTGTGAACCCTCGGCCATCATTGGCAGCAGCAGGATCACAAAGGCCACCGTCTGTCGCATCAACGGGTCACCTCGAAGACGCATCTGCTACGTGCCGTCTTCGCGCACGGGTGGCGGTCCAGCCGAGAGTGCGGTCGCGCAGTCCGATATGACGGGTTTCATGCTTTTGCCGGCCACGTCCACCATATGGAAGCAGGCACTGAACACACGCGCCTGTGCTTCATCCTTCTTGCCCGGCGTGCCGGGTGTGCGCCCCCATATCTCCACCTGGTAGCGCTTGCCCGGCCGCAGCGCGGGGGCGGAGGCCGTGCCCTCGCCGTAGGTGAGGCATTGGCTGGGGGGCAGCGCGGGTTCGGTTGTGCCCTCGCGCAGAAAATCGTGTTCCCATAGCGGGGTGCCACCGGTGCCCACTTCCATCACGGACACGCCGGTGACAAGGGGAGCGTTGACGCGCGTTTCATGGGTATCGGGCACGCCGAAGCAGGGCACGCCATCACGGCCCTGTATCGTCGCCTGCTGGTAGCGACCGGCTGGCGACGAGCAGCTGGCCATCATCGGCAGGAGCAGCCCCAGCAAGGTCAGCGGCAGTCTCGTCATGGCGTCGTCCTCTAAAGAGGTATCCGCTACTTGCCGGATGGCTGCGCAGATGGTGGTGCGGAAGAGGGCGCCGTTGCGCAGTCCGAAACGACAGGCTTCACCGCGCCTTTGCCGGCGACGTCCTCAACATGGAAGCAGGCGTTGAAGACGCGCTTCTGCGCCTCGCCCTCCCTGCCTGGCGCGCCGGGTGTGTAGCCCGAGAGAACCACTTGGTAATACTTGCCCACCCCCAGTGCCGGGGCGGCTGTCTTGCCCGCGCCATACGTCAAGCACTGGTCTGGAGGCATCGCAGGTTCGGGAGCCCCTTCGCGCAGGAAAATGCGCTGCCATACAGGCTGATTTCCTTTACCCACTTCCGTTACTGTCACGCCGGCGATGAGCGGGGGAGCGTCACGCGTTTCACGCGTGTCGGGCACACCAAAACAGAGTGCGCCTTCTCTCTCCTGGATCGTTGCGCGCTGATAGGTTCCTCGCGGCTGCGAACAACTGGCCATCATCGGCAGCAGCAGACCCAGCAGGCCAAACAGGGCTACTGGCAATCGCACGCGTATCATCGGGTCGTCCTCGGCAGGTTGTCCTTGCTGCTGCGGTCAGCAAGGAACTGGGAGAGGGCGCGTTCCAGCTGCGCGCCGATGTCAGCTGTCGCCCGATAACGGGCATTGTTCATGCGCCACTGGGAGTCACGGAAGGTGACCAGGAAGTAATCTGCCAACATATTGCCCTGTGCCTCCATGTTGTACTCATGGAACAGGCGCGTTTCATCGAGCAGATAGTCGTAGCTCATGTTCGGCCGGGGCGCCCGCACCAGTTTGACGTTGTAGCCGAGCTGATACTGCCAGACGTGGGTCATCTCGTGGATGAAGAACTGCTGGAAATCGACGTCGTCGGCGGAGTAATCCTCACGATAGATTCCCTTGGGGAAATACATCTGCCCGTTGGGCGTGACGGCGGTGTCCTTGTCCTGGAAACCGAAGAACATCCAGTAGCCGTGGTTGTGGACCTTCACCGTGCTGTAGTCGACTGCATCGCCGAACACCAGGCGTGCCATCTCGATCTCGCCCGCAGTCATGGCGCGTTCGTGGCCAGGCGCACTCACCGGTACCACGGAGGTGCCCATGCCCTCGGCGGTGGTCACCACGCCGTCCACATCGAACACTTCTGCTTCGTCGGTGCTGGCCGGTGCCGTGCGCGCACAGCAGCCGGCCGGCTGTGTCGGCGGGCGCAGTTCGGCACGCACGATGGCCTGGCTCTGCGCGGTCGATACCCGCGCCGTCTCGCCCTGCGCATCGGTGGTGCCGGAAAGGGTCTGGCCGTCGGCCAGATGCAGCGTGTACGGCACCTCCGCCAACGGTGCGCCCTGCACACCGAGGAAACGGACGGCCTGGTCGTACGCGGCGGGCAGTTTGCGGGCGAGCTGTGCGGCCGCGCTTGCCACCATTGCTGCCTTGCCAGCGCCGCCCCCGCCACCGCCTCCACCCGTGACGTGTACCACGGCCTGCTGGCTGGACAACACCCGGCAGCCGCAGGCCAGCGCGCTGCCATGCAGCGCCACCGGCTGGCCATCCACCATCAAGGTGGCATCGCCTTCGACAATCGGAAAGACGCCTTTATGCAGGGTAGGGCAGGTCGCTTTGTCGCTGACCCGCGCGACGCCGATGCCGCCGATGTCGGTTTCAGTTGAGGCCGTAATCACCCGGCCACCGCTTGAGGTCGGGTCCCCCATCACAATCCAGTTCCGTCCCATGGTTCGCTTCCGTTGCAGACCAAGGGCCATGATGCGCCGGTTCAGGTCGATTTTGCTGAATAGGCGGTCGTGCCGGTCGCGAACCGCTGCGTGTGACGCGACCGGCAGGCGTGCTGAGGGTCTTGGCTGCGATCGGCAGCAGCGCAGGGGGCACAGGCCAGCAGCGCCGAGTGAAGGTGGTCACAGCTTGGAGTTTCAATTGCGGCGCCCTGTCGCGAGCTGCGCGGAATGCCGCATCTGCCTCTTTTCGCCACGAATTGAAGGGCAAACGATGACCTCGCCAAGGCACCCGCCCTGGCCGGGATTGGCGTCCCGAACATACGTTGTCCGTCGAGTCGTGGTTGCAGCTCTTATTGCAATCACGACAATGCACCGCCTGCCAGTCCATGGCGGACGGTGCGTGGGGATCTTTCGATCCGCCGGCATTGGACAATGTATCCGGCACGCCAACCCGCACCGTCCGCCACCTTGCGTCTGCAGGTGGCCTCATCTGTGAGGTTGCTGCCATGCCCGACCTGCTTCCCGACTATCCCCGCCTGCATGCACTGCTCGGCGATGCCGTGCGCGATCTTCCCAATGCGCTGGCTGAAAAGATGGAGGACGCGCTCTGCGAGGCCGCAGAGTCCATTCCGCGCTCTGCGTTCCTCACCTTCCTGGATCGCCACGGCAAACAGCTTCGTGCCGACGGCGAGCCGTGGGCCGAGACCCGGTTAACGCCCGGGCGTGCCTTCGATCTGGCGCTGGCCACGCGCAGCGCATCCGGTATCACCGCCCTCAGCGCACTGCTGCATGCCGCGCATGTGGCAAGGGAGAATGACGATCCGGGCAGCTATCCGCCGGCGGCGCTGGTCGATGGCCTGTTCGATGCGTGCGAGGCGCTGTCGTTGCAGGTCGGCCGCTGCCTTGTTCCATGATTCGATTGCGTGATGACTGGGGCAGCGTGGACGGCGGTGTCAACACGAAGGATTGCGAGAGGCGTCGCATGCCCCACAGCTGTTGTCGCGCTCATGCCATCAGCAACGGATGCTGACAGTTCACCACTGGGGGCCTTGCAATGGCCGCTGCTGTTGCAGTCCAGTCGCCGCTAGCCCAGTCGCTGCAGCAGCTGAAGCGGTGAACCTTGAGAGCGGCAGGCGATAGCACAGCGGAAGCGGCGGGAGATCGATGCCTCGGCATGCGCGGACCCTGCCGATGCGGGTGACCTGAGGACAAAACCCGGGATACAACGATGCCCCTTCTGGAAAGGGGCATCGTAGAGGATTACGGCGCTGCTTTCGCCTGCCGTGGATCGGCAATGATCCGTGACGGCGATCCATACAGCACCAGGACCCGCATGCCGGTACTGAACACCGGATCGGGTCCCTGCACGACAGTCATCAGATTGCCGTTCTCCGTCTGCACCACGTACTCAAGGCCCTTGGCCTGCGAAAGCGCGCGTTCGGAAGCCGCACCGGCGATGGCACCCACCACCAGGCCACCGATGGCACCGATGGCCGCAGCCTGATCGCTGCCACCGATGGTGGAGCCGGCCACGCCGCCGGCGGCAGCCCCAGCAACGGCGCCACCTCCCTGTGAACCGTCAATACTGACCGCACGCACGCTGATGACCGTACCGCTGACGGTACGGTTGACCTGTCCCACCGCGCCGATGGAATAGCTGTCGGTGCGCACGTTGGGCGCGCAGGCCGTCAGCATCGCGGCAACCGATGCGGACAGCAGCACGCGCTTCACGGCGCTTCCTGCTTGTTCGGGAACATCGGCTTGGACACATCCACAGTTTCCAGGGCCTGCAGGAACTGGGCGATGTTGTTCTGTGCCGACCGGCTGATCGACTCACGGGCGCGGATCACACCGGCGAAAGCGTAGTTGAACGGAACTTCACCGGAGGCGCTGACATCCTGGGTATAGACGATGCCACCGGTTGCGCGGTCAATCAGTTCGTAGCGGGCGATCGTCTTGGTGGTCATCGAAGCACCGAAGTTCGGGATGTCGATGGCCAGGATCTTCACCGACAGGCTCAACTTGATTGGCGCGTCGTCACGGAACACGGCCATCTTGTTCAGCGCTTCGGTCAGCGCGTTCTGCCACATCTGCGGCACTTCGTGCTGGGCCTGTGCGGGAATCTTGCCCTTGGCCTCATCCGGACGTGCCAGCGTGACCGTCAGTGATTTCAGCTCGCCGTCAATCTTCTTGCTGCTGACCCCGACGTTCGGGACCGAGAAATTGAGCGGCGGATTGGTGGTGCAACCCACCAGCGACACAGCGATGATCGCTGCGAACAGGAACTTCTTCATCCATTTTCCCCTGTGATTGCGTTGGAACATCCATGGTGAATCGTGTGCTGGTCCGCAACGCTGATGCTGTGCTGCAATCGCGGCTGATGGCCGCCTGCGAGCGTGGCTGACTGCGCGCAAGAATAACGCAATTGCAGTGGATTGCAGTCCTGCTGCCTCGCATCAGGAACGTCGTGCCGGCAGGTGAGGCCGGTGGGCACGGGACTGCCCGGCTCAGAAGCTGTAGGCCGCCTGCACGTAAACCCGGCGCGGCTCGCCCGGGAAATGGCCATTGCGCTCGATGAACCCGCTGGCGGCATACACCTTGTCAAACACGTTCTTGACGTTGGCCTGGAACTGCCACTGCTTCCACGTGGTCTTCCAGCTCATGTCGAACACGGTGTAGGCCTTCACGTTCTGCCCGTCCAGGCTGATGCGCTCGCCGACATGGTCGGCACCGAAACCGATGGCCGAGTTCAGTGCAGGCAGGTCGTAACGCGTCCACAGGCCGAGCGTGTTGCGCGGTGCATTGGCGAAGCGGTCTCCGGAGGCATTGGTGATGCCGTTCGGGCCGGCATCCTTCACCCGTGCGTCGTTGTACGCGTAGGTGAGGTTCACCACCCAGCGATCGGTCACGTCGGCCAGCAGATCCAGTTCCATGCCGGTGCTGCGCACCAGGCCCAGAGCGGCGAGTTGGTTCACGCCTGCGATCACTTCGCCGGTGGCCTGCACGATGTTGCTGCGATCGATGCGGTAGGCCGCCATGTTCAGGGTCACACGCTCGGCCAGCAGCGACTTCATGCCCACCTCCCACTGCCTGCTGCGTTCGGCGTCGAACGGGCCGCCGGCAGCACGGTCCTGGTTGGCCGCGCTCTGTGGCACGAATCCACTGGCCACGTTCGCGTACAGGTTCAACCCGTCGCGCACGGTGAAAGTGCTGCCCAGCCGCCAGCTGAGGTCGTGACCATCCACGCTGCTGCCGCCGAGGCGATCCTCGTCCTTGAAGCCATCCCAGCGCAGGCCGGCCAGCACATGCCAGCGCGTGCCCAGCGCAAGTTCGTCCTGCAGGTAGCCGCCGTAGCGTGTGCTGCGCGTCGAGGTGCTGCGCCAGGGCAGGGTAGCCAGAGCGTAGTCGTGCCAGGTGCTGGCGCCATACACTGGATTGAACAGGTCGATGCCACGCACCGGGCCCGCGCCGCGCGCGAGATCGGCGCTGTTGGCGGTCTGTGCGGTGAAGTCGGCGTCGAGCTGGTACACGTCAGCGCCGAACAGCACTTTATGCTCGATGCGGCCGGTACTGACCCGCCACACGGCATTCCCGTTGACGGTAAACGCCTCGTTGTCGCGGATCTGGTTGCGCAGCTGGCGCGTCATCCACTCGGCCACGCCATCGCGATCGCGGTCGATCAGCCCCATCGGCTCGTGATACATCTGATGCTCGTTGTTGGTAAACCAGCGCGCGGCGAAATCCACATCCAGATTCGAGGCCGGCGTGAAGCGATACTGCGCCAGCGCGACCTTGGCGCGCATGTCGAGGAAGTCGCTGGCCTCGTTGTGGTTCCAGCGGCGGTCGGTCAGGAACGTACCTGCGTCATTCACCGGTACACCACGCAGGCGGTTGCCGCCCAGGTTCTGGGTGATGTCGGTGAACTGCAGGGTCAGCTCGCCGCTATCGCCCACATCGAAGGCCAACGATGCATCGCCGATCACGCTTTCGCTGTCGGTGTTCCAGCGCACGCCCTGCTCGGCGTCGCCGTACAGACCGACGCGGTAGCGCACGCGGCCGGCCGCATCCAGGGGGCCGGTGGCCTCGACCGAGCCGGCGCGGAAATCCTCGTTGCCCAGCTGGACTTCGATGCGGCGCTCAGCCGTGGCCCGGGGTTTGCGGGTCACATAATTGATGACGCCGCCGGCATCACCACCGCCATACAGTGCGCCGGCCGGCCCCTTCAGCACCTCCACCCGCTCGATGTTGAACAGCTGGGGCACCGCGAAGCCCGCATACGGATCGCCGCGCAGGCCGTCATAGAGCACGTTTTCCTGGCGGAACCCACGCAGGGTCACGCCCGCATAGCTGAAGAAACTGATGCCGCTGATGCTGCGGTACAGGTCGGTCACCTGGCGTGCGGCCTGGTCGTCGATCAGTTCGCGCGGCAGCA
Source organism: Stenotrophomonas sp. SI-NJAU-1 (assembly GCF_020883215.1). NCBI lineage: Bacteria > Pseudomonadati > Pseudomonadota > Gammaproteobacteria > Lysobacterales > Lysobacteraceae > Stenotrophomonas > Stenotrophomonas sp. SI-NJAU-1. Next base: position 2,677,234 of record NZ_CP086598.1, on the reverse strand, counting down.
CCTGGATGGACTGCGGTACCAGTTCCAGCGGCGTATCGGTGCGGGTGCCGACGGCGGCGTCATCCACACGGTACAGCGTCTGTGCGCGGCCACGCACCTCCACCTTGTCCAGCTCCTGTACGCGGCTGGGCGGGGCGTCGGCGGCGTATCCCGGGGCAGCCAGGGCCAGTGTCGTCGCCAGGCACAGAATGCCATGGCAGGGCAGAACGTGGGGCATGGGGGTATCCGATTTGATTGCAAATGAGAAAGATTAGCATTTGCAATGGTCGGCGCCCATCCCTCGATTGCGTTATGGACGGGCGGACGGATCCGTGCAGGGCGTGTCGGCCAGTGCCACCCGCACGCCGGTTGCGCCGCGCACGATCGGCGGCAGCATCGCCTGCTGCGGATCGCTGCCGCGGGACGGGACGCGCAGCGCCCGTTCGTAGGCGGCCACCAGCGACGCCATCAGCATCGAGGCGCCCAGCCGCGCCAGGGCATCATCCGCGGGCTGCCCCGCCTGAGGTCAGGCGCAACCCGCGCAGGGCTGCGCCGCCGTCTTTCAGAGACCCTTTTTCTTGCCGCTCAGGTCCAGCGGCTGGTCACTGCCTTTGCGCTCGCTCGACCAGACTTCGACGCCCTTGCTGCAGCTGCTTTCGCGGGCGGCAACCTCAGGTGGCAGGTCCTTCACATGCGGCGACTCCTGGCAGGCAGCGTGCATGGCCGAATCATCATAGGTGGCGCAGGCGCTGATCGAGGCGAGTGCAAGGACACAGAGGGCGAAGCGGAGCAGGGGTTGCAGGATGCGCATGGGGTATCTCGAGAGGGCCGGTCTGGCCATCGAATTCAATCCGTGACCTGGCGCACGCGCAATCGGACTGGCGCCACTTGTTATTGAGTAACAATTGTGGAGGCACTTGAGGATTGCCGGGCTGTCATCAGCCAATACAGATCAGGAACACCGTCGAAAGCGCGAGCATCAACACGAACACGCGCCGGCTCAAGGCCAGGCAGGTCAGGCAGGCCGCCAGGGCCCACGCTGCCAGCAGACCGCATCCCAGCAACCACAGCGCCACCGTCATCATCGAGCCTGCCGCAGCGGCGGACAGCGCAAAGGCCTTGAACAGCGCCACGACCAGCACGCTGCCCAGCGCGCCGGCCCGCAAGGCAATCGCATCATGGCAGGTGGGGGAAAGCTGGCGGTGCATGAGGGCTGTATCGCGCTTGGGAGCTGGCGTGCGCAACTCTGCAACAACGCAGATCTACGCCGCGTGTTCGTCGCACCGCCAGCGCGCAGATGCCTTGATGAGCTCACCACGGCACGTGCGGGCTGCAGGTCAGCGCGCCGGTTGGGAGGCCAACATGTCGCGCCCACGTGGGGTCAGGTCGATATCCGCATCTTCCGCCTGCACCGCCAGGCCTTCCTTCACGGCCCACGTCGCCGCATCGCTTCCTACAGGGCGCGCATCGGCAATCGCGCGCAGGATGGTGAGCTGTTCTTCAGTCAACGGCATGGTACGTCCTCATACGCCGAGCAGGGGCGGCAGTTGCCAGTCCGAAAGGCGCGCATTGCTGATGGCCTGGTGGCAGCCACAGGCATCACAACGGAACAGCGTACCGCCCGGCAGGTGCAACAGGTTTGCATCCTGGGCGCAGGTGATCTCCGCACAATGACGGCATGACACGGTGAGCGAAATAATGCGCTCCACGTCGCCGGAAATAGTGAACGCGGCCTCGAAGGCGTGGATGGCGAAGTGGCCGGTGTCCGGCATGGTGTTCTCGGTTGCAGGCAGGTGTCTCCATCCTCGTTTTCCCACTGTGATGAGGCTGTCAGGCCGGCGCGGTGGCGAAGTCAACGAGGTGCGGTGCTACGCTCCAGGCCTGCGCATGCGGCTGGGATGGCATGCAGGTTGGCGTTTCCCTCACCGCTGGCAACGGAGTAGCCCGCAATGGACATCGAGCTGGACGGCAACCGAATCCACAGCGAGCGGGCATTCCACGAGACGCTGGCGTTCGCGCTGGGTGTCGAGCGCGGTTATGGGAACAATCTCGACGCCCTATGGGATCTGCTGAGTGCCAGCGTCGAGCGCCCGCTGCAGCTGACCTGGAGCGGCCATCAGGTTTCCAGGGAGGCGCTGGGGGCGCGCTTCCAGCAGATCGTCGATGTGCTTGAACGGGCGCAGCGCCAGGATGAGGCCATGGCACTGGGCGAACGCTTCAGCTATTGCCTGCGGTAGGTTCGGCGTGCAGCCGGTGCCAGCGCGGTGCTGCCTGTTGCCTCAAGAGCAACACCGTCGCCTGGGCGACGGCTGACGAACCGTGCGCAGTTCAGCGGCTGCCAGCGATGGCAACCCTGCGCTTCTCCAGCATCACCGACAGGCACCACAGCAGCAGGCCGCCGACCGCCGTCGCCGCACCTACGTAGCCGGTGCTGGCCGGGCTGAAGCCGGCGCTGATCGCCATGCCGCCCAGCCAAGGGCCGAGCGCATTGGCGGTGTTGAACGCCGCGTGGTTTGAGGCAGCGGCCAAGGTCTGCGCTTCACCCGCCACGTCCATCAGGCGCGTCTGCAACACGGCAGCCAGGGCGCCCATCGTACCCACGGTGATGATCATCGGGCCGATGGTCCACACCGATTGGGCAGCCAGCGGGTACAGCAGCAGCATCACGATCGACCACCCCAGCACCACCGCAGCGGCCTTGAAGTGGAACTTGTCGACCAGCCAGCCGCCTGCGATGTTGCCGATGATCGCGCCGATGCCGAACACGCCCACCGCCAGCGGCATCCACGACTCGGCCACGCCGGTCACCTGCACCAGGGTCGGTGCCAGGTAGGTGAACACGCAGAACATGCCGGCAAAGCCCACCGCGCCGATCGACAGCGCCAGCCACACCTGGGTGGTGTTGAACGCGCGCAGTTCGCGCATCGGCGAGGTCCGCACCTCGTCCGGATCGGGCAGCAGGAAGCGCGCGATCATCGCCACCGTGGCGATGGCCAGCACGCTGACCAGGGCGAAGGCGGTGCGCCAGCTCAGCTGCTGGCCCAGCCAGGTGGTCAGCGGATTACCGATCAGGATCGCCACCGACAGCCCCAACAGCACGCGCGACATCGCCTGGCCGCGCTGGCCGGCCGGGCTGATCGCAGCTGCCACCAGCATCGCCACGCCGAAGTAGGCGCCATGCGGCAGGCCAGCGACGAAGCGCGCCACCAGCATCGTGCCGTAGTTCGGTGCCAATGCACTGGCCAGATTGCCGACCGCATAGAAGCCCATCAGCGCCAGCAGCAGCCTGCGGCGCGGGAAGCTGGCGCCGACGAAGGCCAGAATCGGTGCGCCCACCACCACGCCGATGGCGTAAGCGCTGATCAGGTGGCCGACCTGTGTTTCGCTGATGGAAAGGCCACGGCTGATCTCCAGCATCAGGCCCATGCTGGCGAACTCGCTGGTGCCGATCGCAAAACCGCCCAATGAGAGGGCGAGGATGATCAGGCTGCGCTGGCGGGGCGTCAGCCGAGCGGCCAGGGGGGAATTGGGGCTCATGCGGGGGCAAAGGGGCGGGGAAGCGTCCCATTCTACTGTTGCATTGCAGCAGGGATCAGCGCCCGCTGCCAAGAATCAGCGTTTGGCAAACCGCGACGACCGCTCTCCAGGTCCGTTCAGGTCCGCGAATGCATGGTGCGCCAGATCATGAATGCCTCCGGTTCCATCTGTGCTTCCAGTTCGGCGAATACAAGATCGCGTGCCTTGATCAAGGCAGCTTGGTGGGCGGGCAGGTCGCAGTCGGTGCTGCTCCGGCCGGTGGTCGCACGTACCAACTGTTCCAGTGTGCGGGCGGCTTCCATCATCTGCTGCAGGCGCTGTTGCGGTGAGGCGGGAGACCCCGTCTTCTGTGGCGACCGGCGTTCGCCCAGCTCTGCCAGCGCGGCGCTGTATTTTTCCTGCAGACGCCCGGCCAATTCGGGATCAAGCAGCCGCAGACGCTGTGGATCGGCGTTGTCGGCGATATCGGCCAGTTTGACTTTCAGCGCCAGTGGATGCTGGCGGATGTTTGCGTAGTAGTGCGCAGCATCCGGCGCGCTCTGGCGGCTGAGCAGGGTGACCGCATCGTGGATCGGCTGCGGGAAATCCCGTACCCGGTCGGCGAACTGCGGGCAGTCTTCGACCACATCATGCAGCCAGGCTGCAGCCTTGGCTGCGTCATCGTCGTGGATCGCCGCTGCAACCCGCGCCACATGCTCGATATAGGGTCGGCCAGCTTTGTCCCGTTGACTGGCGTGGGCTTCGGTGGCCAATGCGCGTGCCTGTGCAACCCAGTCCATGTATGTGTCCAGCAGTGGGAGGCTTGATTATCGCCCAGCTTCATTGCCGGGCGTTGACCTGGCGCAGGCCGCTGGCTAACGTAGCGCCGTCCGTGGCCTGCTGGTGCCTGCCGAATGTGGTCCTGCACATGGCCTGGATGCGCTGCATTGAGCGAGGTGCCCTTTGATCTACACCATTCGCAGTGAAATGCCATGCGACATCTCCGGCGTGCACGCGCTGACCCGCGCAGCCTTCGCCGCGGCGAGGCATGGCAGCCACACCGAGCATCACATCGTCGACGCATTGCGTGAGCGTGGCGAGCTGAGCATCTCGCTGGTGGCAGAGGATGCGGGCCAGCTGATCGGTCATGTCGCGTTGTCTCCGGTCGACGTACAGGACGGCAGCGAGGGCTGGTTCGGGCTGGGCCCGGTTTCGGTGCTGCCGGAACGGCAGGGGCGTGGCGTGGGAACCGCCTTGGTGCAGGCCGCGATCGAGGCGTTGCGCGCGCAGGGGGCGCGCGGATGCGTACTGTTGGGCGAGCCGGGCTTTTACGGGCGTTTTGGCTTTCGTGCCGTGCCGGACCTGCTGTTGCCGGGCGTGCCGGCGGAGTATTTCCAGGCCTTGTGCCTGCAGCCACCGATGGCGCAGGGCGAGGTGCGGTACTCGTCGGCGTTCGAGGCGGTTGGCTGATCGGAGTAAGGCCGGCGCGCTGGACGCTGGTCAGCCTTGATGGCGCAGATGGATGAGTGGATACGGACGGCCCTGCGAGTCCATTGGTGAGTGGCCTGTTTCGGCGAAACCCATGCGCCGATAGAAGCCCACGGCCTGCGCATTCTGCGCGTTGACGTCGGTGGTCAGTTGCGGATGCAGGGCCAGCGCATGCAGCAGCAACTGGCGGCCGATGCCGGTTCCGCGCACGTCCGGATCGATGAACAACGCTTCCATGTGCGAGCCCTCGATCAGCATGAAGCCCTGTGGCTGGTCCTGGTCGCCAACAGCCACGACCATCGAAGCCTGCGGCAGGAAACCGGCAACCTCAGTATCGATTGCCTGGCGGTCTTCGGTACTGAGGAAGTCATGGGTGGCATCGACGGCCCGACGCCAGAGATCGACGAGAGCCTCGCCATCAGAGGCGCGGGAGGGGCGCAGGGTGGTCATGGAATCGGCCAAGGTGCTTCGGAATACCTGGATTGTACCGGTGTGACACCCGCAGACAGAAAGCCCCGCCGAAGCGGGGCTTTGGGCATCACTGTTGCGGCGCATTACTGCACGCTGCTGCCGGACACTGCCGGAAAGCCGATGACTTCGCCATTGCCGGTGCAGGCCAGCGTGATCTTCCGTCCCTGCTCCAGGCTGGCAGCCACGGCCCGGCAACGCTGCTGCAGCGTTGGCCCGGCGCAGCACGGCGCATCCAGGCGGCGGAACCAGCAAAAGGCCTGCGCTACACTACGCGCGCGCTCATTCCTTGAATCCGAGAAACGCCATGACTGATACCTTGGGCGTGCCGGTGCACGACGTCGACGAGAGCTGGATGCGCCACGCATTGGCATTGGCCGAACGTGCGCAACGCGAGTTTGACGAGATTCCGGTCGGCGCGGTGCTGGTGGGAGCCGACGGCCAGCTGCTGGGCGAGGGCTGGAACCTCAACATCGCCTCGCACGACCCCAGCGCGCATGCCGAGATCGTGGCCATGCGCGAGGGTGGGCGGATGCTGGCCAATCACCGCCTGATCGGCAGCACCCTGTATGTCACCCTGGAGCCGTGCGCGATGTGCGCGATGGCGATCGTGCACGCACGCGTGGCGCGCCTGGTCTATGGCGCCAGCGACCCCAAGACCGGCGCCTGCGGCAGCGTGTTCGATCTGGTCGGTGATGCCCGCCACAATCATCGGGTCGAGGTCCATGCCGGTGTGCTGGCCAAGGAAGCGGGCAACCGCCTGACCAACTACTTCAGGGCCAAGCGTGGCAAGCCGCCGCTGCTGCTGGAGGACCACGCTGACGAGGGCTGAGTGGCGAAAGGGTATGATGGCCGCCACTTTCCATTACCGGCCGGCCTCGTGCCTGCCCAGCAACGAGGCGACACGATGGCAGAGAACGGCGCGGCCAACGAACGGCTGATCTGGATCGACCTGGAAATGACCGGGTTGGATACCGACAACGATTCGATCATCGAGATCGCCACCGTGGTCACCGATGCCCAGCTCAACGTGCTGGCCGAGGGCCCGGAGTTCGCCATCCACCATCCGCTGGAAACGCTGGAAGCGATGGACGAGTGGAACCGCAACCAGCATCGTCGTTCGGGCCTGTGGCAGCGCGTCATCGACAGCACCACCACGCTTGGCCAGGCCGAAGCGCAGACCGTGGCCTTCCTGGCGCAGTGGATTCCAGCCGGCGTGTCACCGATGTCGGGCAATTCGATCTGCCAGGACCGCCGCTTCCTGCACCGGCAGATGCCGCGGCTGGAGAAATACTTCCATTACCGCAACCTGGACGTGTCCACGGTGAAGGAACTGGCCAAGCGCTGGGCGCCAAGCGTGGCTGCGGGCGTGGGCAAGACCAGCAGCCACACCGCACTGAGCGATGTGCACGATTCGATCAACGAACTGCGCCATTACCGCCAGTTCATGGGCGCGCTGTCGGGGCTGCCGACCCCGTGAGGGGCACTGCCGGCCGCTGGCCGGCAATCGCCTGATCCCCAGCGGCGGTGCAGGGTTGTCGTGCAGCGGCCGGCACCACCCTGCGTTCAACTCCATGGCGCTAAGATCGGCCGCATGAACGAGCCCATCCTGCTGCCCCGCGATATCGCCCACGACGCTGGTGACTGGTCTGACCTGCAGCGGGCGGTCGCGCTGCTGGAAGCCCCCACGATCACCGCGCGCATGGCCAACCTGGTCGGGACGCCGCTGGAGTTCGCGGTGAAGGCACTTCCCACCTCGGTGTCCAACCGCATCCACGGTGCGGTGCAGGCGGCGTTGTCCAGATCCGTGCAGGCCGCGCTTTGGAGCATGGGCAACACCCCGGGCAAGGGCGCCTCGACGCGTTGGCACAAGCTGGCGGCGGCGACGTCCGGTGCGGTGGGTGGGGCGTTCGGTTTCGCTGCGCTGTTCATCGAGCTGCCGGTGTCGACCACGATCATGATGCGCGCGGTAGCCGACGTCGCCCGCAGTGAAGGCTTCGATCTATCGCAGTCCAGCACCCGCCAGGCCTGCCTGGAGGTGTTCGCACTGGGCGGCAATTCGCCGCGCGACGATGCCAGCGAGACCGGCTACTACCTCGCCCGTGGCTTCACCACCGATGTCATGCGCCACCTCTCGGCCGAACTGGCCGGGCGCGTGGTGACCGGGCGTGACCTGACCCTGGGCGTGGCGCCGAAGGAAGCCGGCAAGCTGCTGGCCAAGCTGGTGGAAAAGGTCGCCGCCCGCTTCGGCGTAGTGGTCACCGAGAAGTTTGCCGCGCAGGCGGTGCCTATCGTCGGTGCGGCAGCCGGCGCGACGCTCAACACCATGTTCACCGATTACTACCAGGACATGGCCCGTGGCCATTTCATCGTGCGCCGGCTGGAGCTGAAGTACGGCGAAGAGGTCGTGCGCACCTGCTATGACCGTATCGCCCACGGCGGGGCGTTGATCGAGCCGACGTTGTAATCCACGCCACGCGTGGATGCGGCATCGTTGCCTCGGCGGCACAACTGTTTTGCGCGGACGCGCCTGTTGCGCACGCAGCGCGATCCCCATCCTTGCCGGCAATCCCCCGCAAGAGAGTGCCGCCATGTTGTTCACCCCCCACCGCCTGGGCGCGCTGACGCTGCCCAACCGTATCGTGATGCCGCCGATGACCCGCTCGCGTGCGGCGGCCGGCAATGTTGCCACCGCGCAGATGGCCGAGTACTACGCCCAGCGCGCTGGTGCCGGGCTGATCGTCAGCGAGGGCACCCAGATCAGTCCGCAGGGCCAGGGCTATGCTTGGACCCCGGGCATCCACAGCGACGAACAGGTTCAGGGCTGGCGCAGGGTCACCGATGCCGTGCACGCAGCCGGTGGGCGCATCTACGCCCAGCTCTGGCATGTTGGCCGTGTCTCCCATGTGGCCCTGCAACCGGACGGCGCGGCGCCGGTCTCTTCTTCGGCACTGCTGGCCGAAGGTGTGAAGGTCTTCGTTGACCCGACCGGCGCCGGTCCGGAATCCGGCGTGGGCGAAATGATCCAGCACTCGATGCCGCGCGCACTGGGCGAGGACGAGATTCCGGGCATCGTGGCCGACTATGCACAGGCCACGCGCAATGCCTTGGCTGCCGGCTTCGATGGCGTCGAACTGCACGGCGCGAACGGCTACCTGATCAACCAGTTCATCGACTCGCAGGCCAACCAGCGTACCGACGGCTATGGTGGCGCGCTGCGCAATCGCCTGCGCTTCCTGCGCGAGGTGGTGCAGGCGGTGGTTGATGTCGCTGGCGGCGAGCGGGTCGGCGTGCGTCTGGCGCCGCTGACCACGCTGCAGGGGGCGGTGGATGACACGCCGCAGGCGACCTATCTGGCTGCCGCGCACCTGCTGGGCGAGCTGGGTGTGGGGTACCTGCACATCGCCGAGGCCGACTGGGACGATGCCCCGTTGATGCCGGTCGCGTTCAAGCAGGCGCTGCGGATGATCTATCCGGGCACGTTGATCTACGCCGGCAAGTACACCGCCGAGCGTGCCGCGCAGGCGCTTGTGGAGGGCTGGGCTGACCTGATCGGCTTTGGTCGGCCGTTCATCGCCAATCCCGATCTGCCCGAGCGCCTGCGCAGCGGCGCGGTGTTGAATTCGCCCGATCGCGCGACGTACTTCGGTGGTGGCGCGGTGGGATTCACCGACTATCCGGTGCTGGAAGAAAGCGTCGCGGTTTGATCCCGGAGGCTGCCGGCCAGCGGCCGGCACTACCCGGGTGCGCGGGGTGGGGTAGTGCCGGCCGTTGGCCGGCATCCCCGGGGACGGATCAGGGCTTGTCACGCACCAGTGCGTCGGCCTCGACCACGCCACCGTCCTTGCCATGCACGTACAGGTGCATGTCCTGCTGCGGATACGGGATGTTGATGCCGGCCTTGTCGTAGCCCAGCTTGATCTGTTCGAGCAGGGTGACCTTGGTGCCGAAGTGATCGGCCGACTTCACGTAGCAGCGGATGCCCAGATTGATCGCGTGCGCACCCAGCTCGTACACCACCACGTCCGGCGCCGGCGTCTGCAGCACGCGCGGGTCGGCCTTCATCAGGGCCAGTGCGGTATCACGCGCCAGCTGGATGTTGTCTTCGTAACCGATGCCCACCACCAGCTCGACGCGGCGGGTGGGCTCTGCGGTGAGGTTGATGATCGGTGCGGCGGTGATCAGCGTGTTCGGAATGGTGGTGTGCTGGTTGTCCGCGCCGGTGATCACGGTCTGGAAAATGCGTACCTCGCGAACCGTGCCGGTCTGCCCGGCGATGGTCACCACATCACCCACGCGGAACGGACGCAGGGTCACCAGCATCACGCCCGAAGCAATGTTCGACAGCGAATCCTTCAGCGCCAGGCCAACGGCGAGGCCGGCGGTACCGAGCACGGCCAGCAGCGGAGTGATCTGCACGCCCAGCGTACCGATGGCCAGGATCACCACGATCACCAGCGAGGCCGCGTAGACCACGTTGCGCAGGAAGCTGCCCAGCATCGGGTCCACGCCCATGCGCGAGGTGGCGCGCGGCATGGCATTGGACAGCCGTCGTGCCAGCCACATGCCGACCAGCAGCACCACGATCGCGGCCAGCAACGGCACGCCGTAGGTCTCCAGCAGGCGTTCCCAGTCGAGTGAGCGGAACCAGGAGGTCGTGGCGGGGGAGGGTGGGGCAGCGGCGATCATGCGGACTCCTTTGCAACGGGAACAGGTGCGACGGGAACATGGCGTACGCGGACGCCAGAAACAGCAAGCCCCGCAGAGGCGGGGCTTGCGTGCAGCTTCAGTATGGGCAGGCGTCGATGAAAGCGACGTCAGCCGTCACACGTCAACCCTTGGCCTTCAACTTGGCCAGGCGCAGCCAGGTATCGACCACGGTGTCCGGATTCAACGACACCGACTCGATGCCTTCCTGCATCAGCCATTCGGCCAGATCCGGATGATCGGACGGGCCCTGGCCGCAGATGCCGACGTACTTGCCCTTGGCCCGTGCCGACTTGATCGCCATCGACAGCAGCTTCTTCACCGCCGGATTCCGCTCATCGAACAGGTGCGCCACGATCGACGAATCGCGGTCCAGGCCGAGGGTCAGCTGGGTCAGGTCGTTGGAACCGATCGAGAAGCCGTCGAAGATCTCCAGGAACTCATCGGCGAGCAGTGCGTTGGACGGCACTTCGCACATCATGATGATCTTCAGGCCGTTCTCGCCCTGCTTCAGGCCGTTCTGGGCCAGCACCTCGACCACCTTGCGGCCTTCTTCCAGGGTGCGCACGAACGGGATCATGACCCACAGGTTGTCCAGGCCCATCTCGTTGCGCACGCGCAGCACGGCCTTGCACTCCAGCGCGAAGGCGGCCGAGAAGCTCGGATCGACGTAACGGCTGGCGCCGCGGAAGCCGATCATCGGGTTCTCTTCGTGCGGCTCGTAGTTGCTGCCGCCGATCAGGTTGGCGTACTCGTTGGACTTGAAGTCCGACAGGCGCACGATCACCGGGTTCGGCGCGACCGAGGCGGTCAGGGTGGCGATGCCTTCAGCCAGACGGTCCACGTAGAAGCCGACCGGGTCGGAATAACCGGCGATCTTCTCGTCGATCTTCTTCTTCGTCGCCGCATCCTGGCGGTCGTATTCCAGCAGCGCGTTGGGGTGGATGCCGATGTGGCTGGCGATGATCATTTCCAGACGCGCCAGGCCGATGCCCGCGTTCGGCAGCTGGCCGAAATCGAAGGCGCGTTCCGGGTTGGCCACGTTCATCATGATCTTCAACGGTGCCGGCGGCATGTTGCCCAGATCGGTGGTGGTGCGTTCGAAGCCGAGCTTGCCTTCGTAGATGAAGCCGGTATCGCCTTCAGCGCAGCTGACGGTGACCAGCTGGCCATCCTCGATGACCTTGGTGGCGTTGCCCGAACCGACCACGGCCGGCACGCCCAGCTCGCGCGCGATGATCGCCGCGTGGCAGGTACGGCCGCCGCGGTTGGTGACGATTGCCGATGCACGCTTCATCACCGGCTCCCAATCGGGATCGGTCATGTCGGCGATCAGCACGTCGCCCGGCTGCACGCGGTTCATGTCTTCCAGCGTCTTCACCACGCGCGCCACGCCGGCACCGATCTTGGCGCCCACGGCGCGGCCTTCGGCCAGAACGTTGCCGCCCTTTTCGGTCAGCGCGAAACGCTCGATCTGGGTGGCATGGCTGCGCGACTTCACGGTCTCCGGGCGCGCCTGCACGATGAACAGCTTGCCGCTGACACCGTCCTTGGCCCACTCGATGTCCATCGGGCGGCCGTAGTGCTTTTCGATGGTCAGCGCCTGGCGCGACAGTTCGGCTACGTCTTCATCGTTGATCGAGAAGGTGCTGCGCAGTTCGGCCGGGGTGTCCTCGATCCTGACGCGCTCGCCGGGGACATCCGAGTACACCATGCGGATCGCCTTGCTGCCGAGCGAGCGGCGCAGGATCGCCGGCTTGCCGGCCTGCAGGGTGGGCTTGTAGACGTAGAACTCGTCGGGGTTGACCGCGCCCTGCACGACCATTTCGCCCAGGCCGAACGAGGAGGTGACGAACACCACGTCGCGGAAGCCGGATTCGGTGTCCAGGGTGAACAGCACGCCGGACGCGCCCACGCCCGAACGCACCATCAGCTGCACGCCCGCCGACAGGAACACGTCTTCGTGCTTGAAGCCGTGGTGCACGCGGTAGGCGATGGCACGGTCGTTGTACAGCGAGGCGAACACTTCCTTGACCTTGTGCACGACATCGTCGGCACCGGTGACGTTGAGGAAGGTTTCCTGCTGGCCGGCGAAGGAGGCGTCGGGCAGATCTTCGGCGGTGGCCGAGGAACGCACGGCCACGGCCACGTCGCCGCCGCCGTTGTCGGCGCTCAGCTTGGCGTAGGCGCTGCGGATGTCCTGGTCCAGCTGCGGCTGCAGCGGTGCATCGATCACCCAGCCGCGGATTTCCTTGCCGGCTGCGGTCAGCGCATTGACGTCCTCGACGTCCAGCGTGGCCAGCTTGTCGAAGATGCGCTTGGACAGGTCGTTGTGCGCGATGAAGTCCTTGAAGGCTTCAGACGTGGTCGCATAACCTCCAGGAACGGAGACGCCCAGACCGGCCAGATTGCCGATCATCTCGCCCAGCGAGGAATTCTTGCCGCCCACGCGGGCCAGGTCGGCCAGACGCAGTTCGTGCAACCACAGGATGTTCTCGTTCAAGCGCGATGCTCCGTTTGGCCATCGCCCGAGGCGGGCTGAATGGCCGCGTCCGTAGGAAGAAGTCGATATGATGCCGGGCAGACCACCGTCGGCACAAGCTTGTGTTGGCGGCCCTTTTAGGCTTCGTAGGGGGTAAATGCGCGCATGTCGACCATCCGTCCGGTGTTCTACGTTTCCGATGGAACCGGTATCACCGCTGAAACCATTGGGCATAGCCTGTTGACCCAGTTCTCCGGGTTCAGCTTCATTACCGACCGGATGTCATTTGTCGATGACCCCGAAAAAGCCCGCGAAGCCTGTGCCCGGATCCAGGCGGCGGGGGAGCGCTACCAGGTCCGGCCGATCGTGGTGAACTCCTGTGTGGACCAGAGCCTGAGCCTGATCCTGGCCGAAAGCGGGGCGCTGATGCTGGATGTGTTCGCCCCGTTCATCGAGCCGCTGGAGCGCGAACTGTCCAGCTCGCGCCTGAACCGGGTCGGCCAGGCCCACGGCATGGTCGACTTCGATACCTACCACCGGCGCATCAACGCGATGAACTTCGCGCTGACCCACGATGATGGCATCGCGGTGAATTACGACGACGCCGACGTGATCCTGGTGGCGGTGTCGCGGGCGGGCAAGACGCCTACCTGCATCTACCTGGCCCTGCATTACGGGGTGCGCGCGGCCAACTACCCGTTGACCGACGAGGATCTGGAGAGCGACCGCCTGCCGCCCCGGCTGCGCAACTACCGGCGCAAGCTGTTCGGCCTGACCATCGACCCGGACCGCCTGCAGCAGATCCGCCAGGAGCGCCGGCCCAATTCGCGCTACGCCAACCTGGACACCTGCAAGCGCGAGGTGGCCGCAGCGGAGGTCATGTTCCAGATGGAACGCATCCCGACCCTCAGCACCACCCACACCTCGATCGAGGAGATCTCCAGCAAGGTGCTCGGCACGCTGGGGCTGCAGCGCGAACTGTATTGACGGGGCGCCACGACCAACGGTCGTGGCCCACCTGCGCGGTGGGTATCGAGCGTTGGTCGATACGGGGCCCCTTTGGCCGGGACCGATCTGTCCCCACGTTGAAGGGCCAACGTGTAGGATCAACCCATGGCCCGAGCATTGCCCCGTACCGAGCGCATTCCCCGCCTGAGCCGGCTGAGCTGGCTCATGGGGCTCTACGCAGAGAACTATCGTCACCTGGTGCGCCTGTTCGCGCCGGCCGAGCTGGTGGCGGGAAGCTACGTCTCTTCGGTGGGTGATGGCCTGGACGTGCGCCTGGACGTGATCGAATGCCACCGCTACACGGTGGAGCTGCGCCTGACCTATGATCTGGCCGACCCGGTGACCGGCGAACCGGACCCATCGGCCTTCGTCCGCCTGTACCGGGACGCGCGCCAGGCCGAGACCACCCACTGCTACGTCGGCCGCCGCTGGCAGGACACGATGGGCCTGTACCCACCGCCGGCCGAGCTGATCAGCCATCGCATGCGGATGAACACCTTCCTCGGCAAATGGCTGGAATACCTGGCCGAACGCGGCCATGGCGTGGCTACCCTGCGCCGTGATCCCGACGGCATCACTGCCGGTGCCGGCGACCGTCGCCTGTCGCTGGTGCGTTGATCGGCCATAATCCACGGCTGACCCGCCGCCGGATTCGCACATGCCGTATACCCCGATCGTCGCCACCCTGGGCTATGTGCTCTCGCCCGATCGCCGCCAGGTGCTGATGATCCACCGCAATACCCGGCCGGGCGACCACCACCTGGGCAAGTACAACGGCCTGGGCGGCAAGGTCGAGCCGACCGAGGACGTTGCCGCCGGCATGCGCCGCGAAATCGCCGAGGAAGCCGGCATCGACTGCACGGCCATGCGCCTGCGCGGCACCATCAGCTGGCCGGGTTTCGGCAAGCATGGTGAGGACTGGTTCGGTTTCGTGTTCGTCATCGACAGCTTCGAGGGTGCCCCGCACGGCGGCAATCACGAAGGCACCCTGGAGTGGGTGGACGTGGACAAGCTCGACCAGCTGCCGATGTGGGAGGGCGACCGCAACTTCCTGCCGCTGGTGTTCGATGCCGATCCGCGCCCGTTCCACGGAGTGATGCCTTACCGGGATGGGCGCATGCAGAGCTGGTCCTTCAGCCGGCTGTGAGGCATTCCGGAGGCCGCTGCGCTCGCCGGGCATGGCCCGGCGCTACCCATCCGGCGCAGCCTCGGTAGCGCCGGGCCATGCCCGGCGGGGAGAGCTTCAGCGCCGCTGCGCCAGCAGCAGATGGAAGTGCTTTTCCCGCTGGTGGCCGTCATTGCCGGCCTTGCATTCGCGATGCGAGCGCCACGCCGTGACGGTGAAACCGGACACCCGCAGCGCCAGCTCCACCGCATCCAGCTCATGCAGCTCAAAGTCCTCGGCAAAGGGCAGGGTGCGCATGAATCCGGCATCGCCGAAGGCCAGGCATAGCCGGCCGCCGCGATGCAGCACGCGCGCCAGTTCATCCAGTACCGGAGCCAGGTGCGGCCAGAAGTACAGGGTGTTGACCGCCAGCGCAGCGTCGACGCAGGCATCAGCCAAGGGCAGGGCATGGGCATCGCCCTCGCACAACGCGGCTCGCCCGGCCAGTCCTCTGGCGGCAAGCTGCCGGTTGCCGGCGTCGACCATGGAAGCGGACAGCTCAACGCCCAGGTAGCGACTGCCGCTGGCCTGCAGCAGCAATGGCGCGAAGGCGGCGTTACCTGGGCCGATCTCCAGCACCTGTTCTCCGGCAGCGACGGCCAGCAATGCGATCGCTGCCTGGTTGAGGGCGCCGTTGCTGCGGTTCATCGATTCGCCCACGGCCAGCGCGGCCTCGCCATGGGGCTGCCGCAACTGCGCGGCCAGGGTGCGTGCATCCAGCATCAACATCGTCCGTCGGTAAGGAGTCGGACGTGGCGGCGGCGGGTCCGCCGCAGACCATAGCGCCAGCCGATGGGCTTGGGAAGTAGGGGGACCCCGGCTTCAGGTGATGAGGAAATGTCCAGCGTCGCAGTCAGTGAGAACCAGTTGTCCACAGGGGGTGTGGATTACGCGTGGGCAACTTTGTGGATAAGCCCTGACAGGCGCCACCCCCCTAGGCTGTCAAGATGGGTGGCGAAAAATTCGCCGCCGGTGAGGATCGGTGAGTGACGGGTGAAGGCCGTGGGCAGGCCACGCTGTTGCCGGTAGCGGCGCTCGCGGTACCCTGTGGGCCTTGATGCCCCGTGAGACTTCATGAAACGTCACTTCTCGATGCTGCGCGAGTTCCATCTGGCGGACTGGTTCACCCTGGCCAACGCTTTCTGCGGCACCGGCGCGGTGTTTGCCGCGATGCGTTTCCTGCAGGATGGCGAGCGCGGCTACCTGCTGTTCGGCATGGCGCTGATCCCGCTGGCTTTCATTTTCGACGCGCTGGACGGCCGCATCGCGCGCTGGCGCAAATCCAGTTCGACCCTGGGCCGCGAGCTCGACTCGCTGTCGGACGTCATCTCCTTCGGGGTCGCACCCGCAGCGCTGGCCTATGCCTGTGGCATGCAGGGGGGCTGGGACTGGCTGGTGTTGAGCTACTTCGTCTGCTGCGGCGTCAGCCGCCTGGCCCGATACAACGTGACCGCCGAGGCGATGAGCGGTGACGAAGGCAAGGTGAAGTACTTCGAGGGAACACCGATTCCCACCAGCCTGGCGTTGGTGATCGTGCTGGCGATCGCCGCCGGCACCGATGCCATCGGCCGCGACCTGTGGCTGGGCCAGTGGCAGATCGGTCCCTGGCAGCTGCATCCGCTGGTGCTGCTGTTCGCGCTGTCCGGGTCGCTGATGATCAGCAAGACCCTGCGCATTCCCAAGCCATGACCCAGCCCTGCGGAGGAGCGCGATGACCAGCTCGGCCAACGACCCCGGCAGCAGCGATTTCGAGACCCTGGCCCGCCAGTACTTCGGCGCCTGGGGGGATGCCCTGCGCCATGCCGCCGTGTCGGGAACGCCCGCTGGTGATGACCCGGGCAACTGGAAGCGCCTGTTCGACTGGTGGGGTCAACTGCTGCCCGGGACCAGTGCTGCCGCGCCGGAAGAGGCGGTGCGGCGCTTCCGCGAACAGGCTGGCAGCTGGTACGGCACCATGCAGGAAGTCGCTGCACGCTTTGCCGGCCGCGATGCCAGCAGTGCCGAGGTCGCCCAGGCCTGGCGTGAAGCGGTGAAGGGGCAGGGCGACGGCATGCTGCAGTGGATGCTGCAGGGGGCCCGCGGCAGCACCCATGTGGACGCTGCGCCGCCCGAGTTCACGGCATGGTTCCAGCAGTTGCAGACGCTGGCTGGCCCTTGGCTGCAGAGCCCGGCGTTCGGGCCCGGCCGCGAGCACCACGCGCGGTGGCAGGCCCTGCTGCGCGCGCAGGAGGAGTACCAGCAGCATTCGCAGGCCTATGTCGAGCAGATCAAGCAGGCACTGGAAGAGGCGTTCGACCTGTTCGAGCGGCGCCTGGCCGAACACGAGCAGCCCGGCAGCCAGCTGACCAGCGCCCGGGCGATGTTCGATCTGTGGATCGAAGTGGCCGAGGAGGCCTACGCCAAGGTCGCCATGTCCGAGCCGTTCCAGCAGGTGTATGCCTCGCTGGGCAACGCACAGATGCGCCTGCGCGCAGGCCTGCAGCGCGAGGTTGAACAGATGAGTGAACGCATCGGCCTGCCCACCCGCAGCGAGATGGATGCCGCCCACCGTCGCATTGCCGAGCTCGAGCGCAGCCTGCGCCGGGTGCAGGCACAGGTGGCGGCGCTTGCCGGTACCGATGCCGTCGATCCGGTTGCCCAGCCAGCGCCTGCCAAGGTCAAGCCCGTCGCGCGCAAGCCTGCAGCGAAGAAGGCTGCTGCGAAGAAAGCTGCTGCGAAGAAGCCGCCAGCGAAGAAGGCCACCACCCGCGCGACCACGCGGAAGTCGTAAGCCATGAAAGGACCGCTGGGCTTCAACGCCGATGACCTGATGCAGGAGACCTTGGCCATGCAGCGCAAGCTGATGGAAGGGTTGAAGCTGTTGCCGCAGGTGGAGGATGTCGACTATGGCGCCACCGCCCGCGAAGAAGTCTGGCGCGATGGCAAAGTGGTGCTGTATCGCTTCGTCGGCGAGAACGCGCCGGTGCGGCGCACACCGCTGCTGATCGTGTACGCACTGGTCAACCGCCCGTACATGGTGGACCTGCAGGCCGATCGGTCGCTGGTGCAGAAGCTGCTGGCATTGGGCCAGGACGTTTATGTGCTGGACTGGGGTTATCCGGATCGTTCCGAACGCTACCAGACGCTTGAGGACTATCTGCTGCGCTACATCGATGGCGCGGTGGATGCGCTGCGCGCGCGCTGTGGTGGAACGGTCAACATGCTCGGCATCTGCCAGGGCGGCGTGTTCGCCCTGTGCTACGCCGCACTGCGGCGGCAGAAGCTGGGCAACCTGATCACCATGGTCACCCCGGTCGACTTCCAGACCGCCGACAACATGCTGTCGCACTGGGCACAGCAGGTGGATGTGGATCTGCTGGTGGATACGCTGGGCAACATCCCGGCCGATCTGATGAATGCCAGCTACCTGATGCTCAAGCCATTCCGCCTGAACGTGCAGAAGTACGTGGGCCTGCTCGACATCCTCGATGACAAGGCCGCGCTGGAGGATTTCCTGCGCATGGAAAAGTGGATCTTCGACTCGCCGGACCTCGCGGGTGAAGCCTTCCGCGAGTTCATCAAGCAGTTCTACCAGGGCAACGGCCTGGTCAACGGCACCGTGCGCATCGGCGAAGAGGCGGTGGATCTGTCGCAGGTGACCCTGCCGGTGCTGAACATCTACGCCGAACAGGATCATCTGGTGCCACCGGATGCATCGCGCGCGATGCGTGGCCGGCTGGGCACGCAGGACTACACCGAATCCAGTTTCCGCGGTGGGCACATCGGCATCTACGTCTCCGGCCGCGCGCAGCGCGAAGTGCCGGCGACCATCGACAATTGGTTGAAGGAACGCGGAGCATGAAGTACTCCCCTCTGCTCGCGCTAGCTCTGGCCCTGGTGCCAGGTGTTGCCGGCGCTGCACCGAGCGCCGATGCGCGCCGCGAGATCGCGCAGTTGATCGGAAGCCTGGATGGCTCCCAATGCCAGTTCCAGCGCAATGGCAGCTGGTACGGTCCGGCCGATGCACGTTCCCACCTGCAGCGCAAGTACGACTACCTGCTGAAGAAGGACATGGTCGACACTGCCGAGCAGTTCATCGAACGTGCGGCGAGCCAGAGCAGCATGAGTGGCAAGGCGTACCGGATCCGCTGCCCCGGCCAGCCCGAACAGACCTCTGCGGCGTGGTTCGGCGCCCGCCTGCAGGCGTTGCGCCAACGCACGCCGTAGACACGGCAGGCGCTACAGTGGCCGCAGCCAGTCAGCCGGGAGACCTCGCCATGAACGCTGTGCCGCGCACCCTGTCGCGCTCGCTGAACGACCGCATGATTGCCGGTGTGATGGGCGGCATCGCCCATCGTTTCGGCTGGAACCCGACCCTGGTGCGGGTGCTGTACGTGGTGGTCTCGCTGGCGTCGGCCGCCTTCCCCGGCATCCTGGTCTACCTGCTGCTGTGGCTGCTGATCCCCAACGAGGCGGATTGAACACCGCGTCCCGGCCCTGGCCGATCTGGCTGCGCGCGCTGCAGGTGCTGGGCGCGCTGTGGACCGTGCCCAATACCCTGATCGGCCTGCTTGGCGGTCTGGCCGGGTTGCTGGGTGGTGCGAAGATGCGCTGGAGCGGTCGTGATTGCGCGGTGGTTTTCGATCACTGGCCCTGGGGCCCGGGCGGAGCGATCACCCTGGGCAACGTGATCCTGCACACCGGCCACGATCTGGGCATGTGCTGCCGTACCTACGCGCATCAGGCGGGGTGGGGCGTGGAGCCGTTGATCCGGCTGGATGACCATGAGCGTGCGCATGTGTACCAGTATCTGGTGCTGGGGCCGCTGTACCTGCCGGTGTATCTGCTGTGTGGTGGTGTCAGCGCGCGTAATCCGTTCGAGCGTGCGGCCGATCATTACGCGCGGTTCGGGCACGGCTGGTGGCCGTAGATTCCAGCCAACGGCGCAGCCCCTCGTGGGTGGGGCGCGAAATGCGATTCATGTGATTGGGCCGGGCGGGGTGGGTTCGCGGGACACGCCGTAAACCCGTCCCTGGGGGCTCGATGGCGCCATCCATGGCGCCAACGGTCCCGCGAACCCACCCCGCCCGACCCCTGACAGCTTCCGCGCGCATCCAGCCAAGGAGAAGAAAGAGAACAGCAAGAGCGGGTCGCGCGCTGCGCTTGCTCGTATAGAGCCGAGCATGGGCTCGGCTCTACAGGAAACGGCCGGTCAGGCCGCTTTTGCTTTTGATCTTCTTTTTCTTTTCCGTGGGTGGCAGACCGCAGAAATCTGTCAGAGGGCGGTCGGGTTGGGTTCGCGGGGGTGTCCGCGGCATGGATGCCGCGGCCAAGCCTCCAGGGACGGATTCACGGCGTCCCCCGCGAACCCAACCCGGCCGACCCACCTGCGGCTTTTGCATTCCGCGACCAACCACACCCACCCACGAGGGGCTGCGCCGTTGGCTGAAAACCCTTCCATTCGTTATTCGGAAGTTAAAGATCCGTAAGCATACTGCTGCTATCCCGCAGTCATCTGCATGCAACTGATCGTCATTAGTCTTCGTGACGTTCCAGTCAGCTTGGTCGCGGTAAGCTCTATCCCGATGAGCCAACAAGTACCGCTCATCGTGTGCAGTACGCAGTAGCAATTTGGAGGAAGACATCACATGGCAATCGTTCTTTATGTCGGTGGTAGCAAGGATGGCGAGAAGGGCGTGGTGCCCTACGGCTTCAGCAAATCCCGCGCCGATACCGCGCTGGGGCCGGAGTTCTACACGGAGCGGTTCATGGAACTGCAGGGTGTCGGCAAGGTCCGCCTGATGGCGCTGGAGAGCCTGCGTGACGACATCGTCATGCAGCGTGCCGCCCGCCACTACCGCTGACCTTCGCAGTACGCGGCAGGACGCGCTCCACCATCGCGCGTCCGCGCCGGCATCCCAGCCCCGGGGCCAGTCCGAGCCCTTTTTGCCAGGATGCCGGCGTCCCATCCGGACCCGCCGCCTGAACCGCCGCTCTGTCAACGCCTTGTCCCTGCCGCCCGCGCATTGCAAGAATGGGCCTTTCCCGCAATGCGGCCCAGGCCGGAAACAATGCACGACGCCAAGCACGCCCAGCGCCAGCTCGCCCAGCAGATCGCCCAGACCATCGCCGATGAAATCGGTGCCCAGACCGCACAGGTCAGCGCCGCCGTCGGCCTGCTCGATGAAGGCGCCAGCGTTCCGTTCATCGCCCGCTACCGCAAGGAAGTCACCGGCGGCCTGGACGACACCCAGCTGCGCAACCTGGAAACCCGCCTGACCTACCTGCGCGAACTGGAAGACCGCCGTGCGGCGGTGCTGGCCAGCATCGGTGAGCAGGGCAAGCTCAGCGATGAGCTGCGCAACGAGATCCTCGCCGCCGACACCAAGAGCCGGTTGGAAGATCTGTACCTGCCGTACAAGCCCAAGCGTCGCACCCGCGCGCAGATCGCCCGCGAAGCAGGACTGGAGCCGCTGGCCGACGGCCTGTTGGGCGACCCGACACAGGACCCGCAGATCTTTGCCGCCACGTTCGTGGATGCCAACAAGGGCGTGGCCGATACCAAGGCCGCGCTGGAAGGGGCCCGCGCGATCCTGATGGAGCGCTGGGGCGAGGACGCCACGCTGGTTGGCGAGCTGCGCAGCTGGTTGAGCGAGCAGGGCGTGATCCGTGCCCGCGTTGCCGAGGGCAAGGAAACCGAGGGCGCCAAGTACCGCGATTATTTCGAGCACGCCGAGTCGTTGGCGAAGATTCCCTCGCACCGGTTGCTGGCGTTGTTCCGTGCACGCCGCGAGGAGATCCTGTTCCTGGAGCTGGACCCAGGCAAGGATGCCGAGGCCGGACATCAGTACGCCGAAGGGCGCGTGGCGCACAACGCCGGTATCCGCGATGCGGGGCGCCCCGCTGATCGCTGGCTGCTGGACGCGTGCCGCCTGACCTGGCGGGCCAAGCTGCACATGCACCTGCTGCTGGACCTGTTCAACCAGGCCCGTGAGAAAGCCGAAGCCGAAGCCATCGCGGTGTTCGGTGACAACCTCAAGGATCTGCTGCTGGCCGCACCGGCCGGCCCGAAAAGCGTGCTGGGCCTGGACCCGGGTATCCGCACCGGCTGCAAGATTGCCGTGGTCGACGCCACCGGCAAGCTGGTCGCCACCGACACCATCTACCCGCACGAGCCCCGCCGGCAGTGGGAGCAGTCGCTGCAGACGATCAAGCAGCTGTGTGCCAAGCACAACGTGCAGCTGATCGCGATCGGCAACGGCACCGCCAGCCGCGAGACCGACAAGCTGGCCGGTGAAGCCATCAAGGCGCTGGGTGACAACGCGCCGCAGAAGATCGTGGTCAGTGAAGCCGGGGCTTCGGTGTATTCGGCGTCGGAAACGGCGGCCAGGGAATTCCCGGACCTGGACGTGTCGATCCGTGGTGCGGTATCGATCGCGCGTCGCCTGCAGGATCCGCTTGCCGAACTGGTGAAGATCGAGCCGAAGGCGATCGGCGTGGGGCAGTACCAGCACGACGTGGATCAGTACCGCCTGGCGCGTGCGCTGGATGCGCGCGTGGAGGACTGCGTGAATGCCGTCGGCGTGTACGTCAACACGGCGTCGGCTGCACTGCTGTCGCGGGTTTCGGGCCTGACGCCGACGGTAGCCGAGAACATCGTGCGCCACCGCGATGACAACGGTCCGTTCAAGCGTCGCAAGGACCTGCTGAAGGTGTCGCGCCTGGGCGAGAAGACGTTCGAGCAATG
The DNA here is from genome assembly GCF_020883215.1 of Stenotrophomonas sp. SI-NJAU-1. Classification (NCBI taxonomy): domain Bacteria; kingdom Pseudomonadati; phylum Pseudomonadota; class Gammaproteobacteria; order Lysobacterales; family Lysobacteraceae; genus Stenotrophomonas; species Stenotrophomonas sp. SI-NJAU-1. Next base: position 2,654,695 of record NZ_CP086598.1, on the reverse strand, counting down.
CGCAGGCTTCCTGCGTATCGCCGATGGCGATGAGCCGTTGGATGCATCGTCGGTGCATCCGGAAGCCTATCCAGTGGTCGAGCGCATCGTCGCCAGCACCGCGCGCCCGATCAAGGCGCTGATCGGCGACGGCAGTTTCCTGCGCGGCTTGAAGGCCGAGCAGTTCACCGACGAGACATTCGGTGTGCCGACCGTGCGCGACATCCTCAAGGAGCTGGAAAAGCCGGGCCGCGATCCGCGCCCGGAATTCAAGGCGGCCCGGTTCGCCGATGGCGTGGAGGACATCAAGGACCTGCGCGAGGGCATGGTGCTGGAAGGCGTGGTCAGCAACGTGGCCGCGTTCGGTGCGTTCGTCGATATCGGCGTGCATCAGGACGGCCTGATCCACATCTCGGCGCTGTCTGATACTTACGTGAAGGATCCGCGTGACGTGGTCAAGGCCGGCGACATCGTCAAGGTGAAGGTGCTGGAGGTGGACGTGCCGCGCAAGCGCATTGCCCTGACCCGGCGTCTGGACGACACGCCCGGCCAGGCGACCAGCCGCCCGGGCAGCCGTGACGAACGCAGCCAGGGGCAGGCGCCGCGCCGCGACGCCGGCAACCCCGGGCAGGGACGTGGCCAGGGGCGCAACCCGGGCAACGGCGGACGCCCGGCACAGGCCGCGCCGCCAGCCAACAATGCCCTGGCCGAGGCGTTCGCCCGGGCCAAGCGCAGCTGAGTCCGCCGTCCCCCTCCCGGCGCGATCCGGGCGGGGGACTTGTCGATGTTCCCCGGCAATGCGCACACTTGCGCCGGAAGGGGCGCCTGGGCCCCTGCTGTCGCTGGGGAGGCCATGCCGTCAGCACCATCCGCCCTGTTCCGAGACCGCTGTGGCTCCTTGCCACGGCCTGCGGGCAGCTGCGTCGGCAGGGGAGGCGGCTGATGGCCGATCAGGGCAACAGCGGCAACGCACTGCTGGAGCGCCGGCTGCAGGAACTGGCCGAACAGCGCCGCCGCCTGGCGATGATCATCGAGGGCACTGCGGCTGGCACCTGGGAATGGAACGTCCAGAGCGGACAGATGCGGGTCAATGAACGGTGGGCCGAGATCGTCGGCTACCGGTTGGGCGAACTTGAACCGATCTGCCAGAAGACCTTCATCGCGCTGGTCCATCCGGATGATCTGGCGCTGTCCGATGCGGCCCTGCAGGAGCACTTCGACGGCCGCGCCGAAAACTACGCCTGCCTGCTGCGGATGCGTCACAAGAACGGCCAGTGGATCTGGATCCACGATCGCGGGCGGGTATTCGAGTGGGACGGGCAGGGTCGGCCGCTGTGGATGGCCGGTGCGCACGCCGACGTCACCGAACTGCAGCAGGCGCGCCAGGATGCGGCAGAGATGCGGCAGCGCCTGCAGGCGGTGGTCGACGCCTCCGACGAAGTGGCGGTGATCGCCACCGACACCGCCGGCATCATCACCCTGTTCAATACCGGCGCTGAGCGCCTGCTCGGCTACCGCGCCGAGGAGGTGCTGGGACACTGCGATCCCGGTATCTTCCATGATCGTGCGGAAATGGCTGCCTATCTGGCGCCGCTGGTCGATGCCGATGGCAAAGCACCGACTGTTTTCCAGGCGTTGACGGCGCAGGCACAGGGCAAGACGTTCTCGCGGCAATGGACCTTCCTGCGCAAGGATGGCCAGCGTCGGCAGGTACGCCTGTCAATCAGCCGCATGGATGGCGCCGATGGCGAGCGCATCGGCTATGTCGGCATGGCCATCGACATCACCGAGATCCTGCAGGCGCGCGCCGAGGCTCGTCTTGCGGCGGAAAAGTTCGCCGGTGCGTTCACCTCGGCGGCACTGGGCATGGCGCTGGTGTCGCTGGAAGGGCGCTGGCTGGATGTCAACGATGCGCTGTGCCGCATTCTCGGCTACACGCGGGAGGAACTGCTGCAGGTCGATTTCCAGCGGTTGACCCATCCGGCCGATCTGCAGACCGACCTGGCCCTGGTGCAGGATCTGCTGGCGGGGCGACGCACGCACTATCACCTTGAGAAGCGCTACCTGGGCCGTGAGGGCAACACAATCTGGGCACGGCTGTCGGTATCGCTGGTACGCAATGAGCGCGGTGAACCGTTGCATTTCGTGTCGCAGATCCAGGATGTCAGCGCCCAGCGCAGCAGCGAGCAGCGCCTGTTCGAAAGCGAGCAGCGCAGCCGCATCACCCTGGATGCGGTTGCCGACCTGGTACTCAGCGTGGCCCTGGATGGCCGCATCGAATATGCCAACGCGGCCGCCGTGCGAATGCTTGCCGGCGATGGAGCGCTGTCGCTGGCCGGGCATCTCGTGCAGGACGTGCTGTCGTTGACCACCGAATACGCACCGCAATCGCAGCTCGACGTCAGCGTGCTGCTGGATCCTGAAAGCAACGCCGTGGATCTGCATGCCGATCTGCTGCTGCAGATGGGCACCGCCGTGGTGCCGGTCGACCTGACCCGGGCCTGGCTTCGCGACGACGAGGGCCAGGTGCGTGGTGCGGTGTGGGTCCTGCGCGATGACACCCAGCAGCGTGCACGCGAGCGCGAGGCACGGCACCTGGCGGAGATGGACCCGCTGACCGAACTGGGCAATCGCCGCGGCTTCGAAGTGCATCTGCAGCAGGCGATCACCCGGGTTGAACGGACCGGGCAGGCGGCGTCACTGATGTACATCGATCTGGACCGGTTCAAGCCGGTCAACGATACCTTTGGTCATCTGGCCGGCGACGCCGTGCTGTGGGCCGTGGCCAGCGTATTGCGCCATGGTGTACGCGACTCGGATGTGGTGGCGCGCCTGGGCGGTGACGAATTCGCGGTGATCCTGTCCGGGTGCAGCCCGCGGCGAGCGGCGCGCATTGGCGGCGAGCTGCTGCATACCCTGGCCAACCTGTCCATTCCCTGGGACCAGCACCAGCTGCGGATCGGCGCCAGCATCGGCATCGCACCGCTTGCCGCCGGCATGAGTGTGGACCAGGCCGTCGCCGCCGCCGATGCCCAGTGCTACCGGGCCAAGGCGATGGGTCGCAACAATGTGCAGGTGCAGGGCGAAACCGGTGAACTGCCCGCTAGCTCGCCGGCGGACGGCGGCGACCTCAGCGATGGCTGATCTCAGCCTGTGAGAGGGGCGCGGCGAATACTGCGCCAACGCCCCACCTTCGCAGGAAAACAACATGACGTCCTGGAACCTGAGTGCAGTCCGTGCTTATGCGCCGGCCGTTGTCGGCTGGTCCCTGGCTCTCTCCGGCTGGCTCCGGCTGGAGCAGCTGCGCAACGACCAGCAGGCCCGGATGCTGGTCCCCGTGGTGCAGTGGGGCGTGGCGCTGATGCTGCTGGTCACCCTGGGCTGCATCGTCGCCACCAGCCTGGTGCTCTGGCGCGCTGCGCGTCGTGATGCGCGGCAACGCCCTTGATCTGCACGCAGCGCAGGCAGGCGGCGGACGGCTACAGCGCAGCCGGATCCATCAGCAGGAACGTGCCCGGACTGCGCTGGTGCGCATCGATCAAGGGGACCAGGCGGCGGAAGTGCTCGGTTGCGCAGTGGGTATCCAGCGCTGCGCGATCCGGCCATTGTTCAATGAATATGAAGTGACCGGGATCCTTCTGGTCGACGAACAGGTCGTAGGCGATGCACAGCGGTTCGCTCCGCGTGCAGGCAACCAGCTCGCGGTATAGCGGCAGGACGATTTCGACCGCTTCAGGATGTATGTAGTCCTCGGCGATGACCTTGAGCATGCTGGAACTCCCGTGCAGGAAACGCAGCATTGTAGGCGCGCGCCGCAGGGCCTCAGCGCAGCACCTCTTCGGCATCCACCAGCTGCACGTCGTGCATCATGTTGAGGTAGGCCTCGTAGTAGCCTTTGTGCGAAGCGCCAACGATGGCCAGCAGGCGCGTTCCCGGCCGCTGGCCCAGCACTTCGCGGATGTTGGCGACCATGCGCAGGTTGCGGGTTTCCCAGTAGCCCACATAGTTGCGGCCAAAGCCCTGCGGTGAGGGTTCGACCAGTGCAGCACCGAAGTCGGCCTGGTAGGCCTGCATGCCGACGCCGGGGCGGTTGTAGGCGCGGTACAGGTCCAGCACGCCATCCAGCTTGCCGATGTTGGCATACAGCGGCTCGTCGGCGTCCCGCCGTGCGTTTGCCTGCGGGTTGTCCCACGCCTTCATGAGCGCTTCGCCTGCCGCCTTTTCGTGTTCGGGTGGGGTGGGCGAATCGGCGGTGTGGTCGTCCACCGCCCACAGGCGTTCCAGCCCCAGCCGGGCGGCGAGAATGGCCGCCACCAGGTTGGTTTCATTGCGACGGGTCAGGCTCTTGTCGAGAATCTCGACCAGCGCAGCATCCAGCCCGTCGCCGGCGACGCGCTCCTGCACAGGCAGGCGCAGCCATTGCACCTGCGCCGATCCGCGCTCGCCAGCGGCCAGGAACACCGCGGCCAAGTGTCGACGCTGCGCGGCTGTCGGGCGTGCCGGCCATGCCGACAGCAGGCGTCCCATTTCGGCATTCGCGCTGGGCACGTCGAAGCCGGTGGCGACGCGGGCCGCGTCGGTGTCGAAGCAGTAGGTTTCGACGCTTTCGGCATAGCGGCTGGGATTGCGACGCATGAAGTCGCACTGCAGGCCGGACAGGTTTTCGGTGGCAATCGCCTCCGGGCGCCAACGTGCCAGGCGCTGCAACAACGGCTCCAGCATGGCCGGCTCGAAGGTCTTTGGCAGTTCCGACAGATGTGCTGTACCAAGCACAAGTACTTCGTTGCGGCGACCGGCCGGTGGCCCCTTCAGCTGGTCGGGATGGAAGCTGGGGCGGAAGCCCGCGTCGCTGGCCAATGCCCCGGCACTGCACAGGCTGAGGATGATGATGGCGCTCAAGCGTCGAAGCATGTTGCGTCCCAGGGAAAGTCCAGTCAGTGGGCGCATGCTGCCGGCAGCGCGCAGGCATGGGATGTCCCGATGGTCATTGCAACCTTCTGTGTGCCTGCCGCATCCCCTTTCCGTCGGCGCTGGTCCAGAATGGTGGCTGGAAGACTTCCGGAAGCGCGTCATGGATGAAATCGCCACCATCGCAGCTGCAGGTGCCGTGCTGGGGGCCCTGGCAGGCTGGATCGGGCAGGGCAGATGGCGGTGGCAACTGTTGCGGCTGGCACCGTTGCTGCTGTTGCCGTTCGCGCTGTACATCCTTGCCACCCGCAGCTGGATCCTGGGCGGCGGCGGGCCGCTGGCGGGGCCGTCCCTGCTGGTCGTCTGCGGCAGTCTCGGCTACCTGCCGGCGGTGCTGGCAACGATGCTGCTGCGCTGGGTTCTGCGGCGCGCTGCCGACCAGGGGCTGGCCCCCTAAAGTTGTTGGCCGTCGCGCCGTTACCTTCTCTGGAACCCGCTGCAGGCTCCCGCCGCCGGACCCGAGGCTGCCTCCGATGGGCGGCCCGTGCCGTGTGCCTCGCCGCTGTTTGATGACGATCGCAGCTGCCGTACTGTTTTCTGCCAGTCGCTCGAGTGACGCCGCTTGGCGTCTGCACGTCCCAGGCAATCGAAGTTGCCGCCGGGCATCCCGCCCGGCGGGTCGCAACCGCTACCCGGACACCGAGGATCAGACGATGCTTATCACAGGCTCCATGGAAGGTGCTCATGCGCCGGTCGAAGTGCTCACCCGTTGGTCTCCCCTGCGCGCGCTGCGGGGGGTGTTGGGCATGCAGCGCCGTGCTGCGGAGGTGGCCGAACAACATCGGCGGCACGTCGAGCTTGAGGCCCAGGTTGCCGCACTGCATCGGGTGCAGGCAGTCATCGAGTTCGCCCTCGACGGCACGATCCTGCAGGCCAATGACAACTTCCTGCAGGCAGTGGGATATCGCCTGGATGAAATCCAGGGCAGGCATCACTCCCTGTTCGTCGACCCCGAGCATGCGCGCAGTACCGGATACAGCGACTTCTGGGCGCGGCTGGGCCGCGGTGAGTTCGATGCAGGGCAGTATCGACGCTTCGGCAAGGGGGGACGAGAAATCTGGATCCAGGCCTCCTACAACCCGGTGCTTGATCAGCACGGTCGGCCGTACAAGGTGGTCAAGTTCGCCACCGACATCACCGCGCAGAAGCAGCAGGCGGCCGAATCGGCGGGGCAGCTGGCGGCCATCGACAAATCGCAGGCAGTCATCGAATTCAGCATGGATGGCCGCATCCTGGCGGCCAATGCGAACTTCCTCGCCGCCACCGGCTATACGCTGGAAGAAGTGCGTGGGCAGCATCATTCGCTGTTCGTCGAGCCTGATCACCGGGCCAGCGTCGAGTACCGGCGATTCTGGGAAAAGCTCGGCTCCGGCGAGTACGACGCCGGCCAGTACCGGCGGCTGGGTAAAGGTGGCCGCGAAGTGTGGATCCAGGCGTCGTACAACCCGATTCTCGATGCCAGCGGGCGACCGTTCAAGGTCGTCAAGTACGCCACCGACATCACCGCACAGGTGCATGAGAGCCAGGCCATGCAGCGCGCCGTAGCGCAGACGCGCGAAGTGGTGGCGTCGGCAAAGGAGGGCGACCTGACCCGGAGCATCGGCATGGCCGACAAGACGGGCCCGATCGCTGAGCTCTGCGGTGGCGTCAACGCGCTGGTCGAAGCGATGGCCGCGATCATCGGTCAGATCAAATTCGCCGCAGATACCATTGCGATGGGTGCGAGCGAGATCGCCCAAGGCAACAACGACCTTTCCCAGCGTACCGAACAGCAGGCTGCCTCTCTTGAAGAAACCGCGGTGTCGATGAAGGGGCTGGCCGAGACCGTGCAGCGCACCGCGAACAACGCGCGTCAGGCCAGCCAACTGGCGGGCGGCGCCGCCGATGTGGCCGCACGCGGTGGCCAGGTGGTGCATGATGTGGTCTCGACGATGGCGGTGATCAACGCGTCCTCGCGTCGCATCGTCGACATCATCGGTGTGATCGATGGCATTGCCTTCCAGACCAACATCCTGGCGTTGAACGCGGCGGTGGAAGCGGCGCGCGCCGGTGAGCATGGCCGTGGTTTCGCCGTGGTCGCTACCGAGATCCGCGAGCTCTCGCAGCGCTCGGCCGGTGCCGCAAAGGAAATCAAGCAGCTGATCGATGCGTCGGTTGCCAACGTCGGTACCGGAACGGCGCAGGTCGAGAGCGCCGGGCGGACCATGGACGAGATCGTGGTCGACGTGCGTCGCGTCAGCGACCTGATGACCGAGATCAGCGCGGCTGCGCAGCAGCAGAGCGATGACATCCAGCAGATGAACCACGCGGTGGATCTGATCGATCAGGGCACGCAGCAGAATGCAGCGCTGGTGGAAGAGGCCTCAGCGGCCGCGCGCAGCATGGAAGAGCAGTCTTCGCAGCTGCTGCAGACGGTGGCAGGGTTCCGCGTGCACGCGGGGGCTGGAGCAGGGCATGGCCATGGCCTGAATGCCCCGGCGCTGCGGGTGGTGTAGGGCGCCGACCCGGCCAACGCCGCGGTGGCTTGCTCTGGAACGGCAGCAAACTCCGGGATCGCCCGTCTCTGCTCAGTCACCATGTCCCTATCGGCGATGCGTGGTCGACATTCTCGACGATCTACCCAGGTACCTTGATGGCTGGGAAGGGCCTACCCAGGCACCGGACTGATTCATGAGCCCGCTCTGGCGGCCAAGGTGTGATCGCACTCGACCAAGCGGGCGTTGCTGACAGCTTGGCGCCCTCCGCATTGGGCACAAGCGAGCAGCGTACCGCCCGGTATGGATTGGAGGTCGGGGCCTGTCGAGTGAGTGACGTGCTGGCAACTGTTACACCGGACGCTGATGGCGATGACGCTTTGGATATTCCCCTGCTGATCGCGCATCGGGTCGATGTTCAGAACGTAGAAAAGACCTGTGTCTGGCATGGCCGTGTACCGAAGAGTCAAAGCATGCTGCAGGGTGGAGCGGGTTGATCTTGTGACGAGAGTGCGGATTCAGCAAGAGTCTTGGAGCTGAAGCGCTATGGATTCTGCCTAAACGGACAGGCCGAGGGCGCTGGTCGACCCTTGTGCAATCGCCGCTTGATCAACCAGGACCGGCCAATGCGCTGGACGCCCGAGCGTCAAACGTTCTTCTGCAGAAAGTCTGCGAATCTGGCCAGGCTGATAGCCTGCCGATTGGGGCACTTGGGGCAACTGAGAATTGCGCCACCGGGGAGATCGATCAGGCCTTCGTTGGGCCGCCCGGTGAACCGGCACGAGCATTCCAGACAACGACACACCACCTGGGTTACCTGCAGCAGACGGCCGCTGTCGTCTTCCTGCCCGAAAACATCGCTGAGGAGGAACAATCCGGTGTCGGCCATGCTCGAATCCTTAACGCCCGTTTTCCATGGAGTCGAAGTCTACAACTTCCTTGATGCTGGAGTTTTGCGTTATGCGCCGGCTCGCGATCACAGCCAAGCCAGGCTTCGCATTGAACCATTTGGCCGATGGCGCATCCAAGGCGGAGCGTGGACCCATGCCTTGCCCAACGGAAGCTGCCAATGTCCAGGATCTGCCGTATCCGGTTACTTGCCCTTCTCGCGGTGACTGCCCTTTGTGGGGCTCCTGCCATCTCCGCGGAGACCATCGCGGTCCCGTTCGAGCTGGGCAAGGACCATCGAATATATGCCGAAGGCACGATCAATCATTCGCCCCCCCTCCGTTTCCTGGTGGACACGGGGGCGGACGGTATGGCCGTGTCGGTCGCTACAAGCGAACTGGCTGATATGAAAATCGACGATCAATCCGAAAACACCGGCGCGGACGGCACGACGTTGGTTGACTACAGTACGAACAACACGGTTGCTCTCGGCGGTGCCAGCAGAACGTTGGGCGCCGCAGTAATCGACGTCTATCTGCGTCCCAACGGGAGGGTGGCGCTGCAGCAACTGCGGCGGTGACAGGACGATCGAGAGGGGAAGTGAGGAGGAGAATTGGCTGGAGTCGGCTGATTCACGACTCCATTACGCCATTCTCTCTGGAAGCCTCGCGTTGCAGGGCTTTGTGGTGCCGGTGAAAGGACTCGAACCTTCATGGGGTCACCCCCGGCTGATTTTGAGTCAGCTGCGTATACCATTCCGCCACACCGGCAGCAGCGGGCTAGTGTACCCGAGCCGGGCAGGCGTTCATAGAGGTGCGGGCGAACGGGGCTGAAATGGCTTCAAATTGTCGGGATCGGCCCACTGCTGTCTATACTGGCAAGGCTTAACAGGCACGGAGCGATAGCCTATGTCAGCGTTGCAGGACCTGCGGGTGCTGGTAGTGGAGAACGACGAGATGAGTGCGGCGCTGCTGCAGATGCAGCTGGTGCATTCCGGTGCTCTGGTCGTTGGTCTTGCCGCGTCCGTTGCCGAGGCACTGCGCCTGCTGGAAGAGGCCAGCCCTGACGTGGCCCTGCTGGATTACCGGTTGGCCCACAACGAGACCAGTGAACCGGTCGCTGCGGCGCTGGCCGCGCGCGGGGTGCCGTTCGTGCTCGCCACCGGCATGACCGCCGAACAACTGCCGGTCGCGATGCGATCGGGTGTGCTGTTGATCAAGCCCTATCTGTCGGCGGAACTGTCCAAGGCATTGGTCCGCGCAGTGGGGCGTTCCAGCGCCAACGCCTGATCCGACCGCTCAGGCGGCTTCTGCGTAGACATAACGGATCTCCTCGCGGTCGTCGAGGATGGCGTACTGCGCCGCCAGGTTGTCCGGGTCCGGGTTGAGCCATGCGTCCAGATGCTCGGCGCGGATCGGCAGTACGCCCCGGTCATGGCCGGCAGTGGCAACATCGATTGACGGTCCATCGGTGATGGTGGCGAACGACAGCAGGCGTCCTTCCGGGCCCTCCCATTCCGCCCACAGGCAGGCCAGCAACAAGTCGCGCGGCGGATCAGGGCGGAACTCCAGCACCACGTCCTGTTCCTGCTCGTCGTTGTGCAGGGTGCGGCCGGCAATGGCGTGGCGAGGGACGTGCTCGTAGAAGGCCTGTACCACCACCACGCCGTGGCGCAGTCCGAAGGCCCCGCGCCAATAGCCTTCCAGGCTGTCCCGCCGCGCATTGTAGGTGCCGGGGTAGAGGACATCGTTGCGCGCGGGCTTGTCCGGAAGCCGGCATTGATAGCGCATCGGCTTGATCACGCGCCGGCCATTCTCGCTGACCATCACCGGCGCGTAGGTGCCAGGAAAAATACGGTTGTCGCGTGGCAGCAGCTGTTCCCGGTGCAGGTCGTCCAGTCGCGCCTGCGCCCGTTCGATGCGGTTGCCGGCAACGCGCAGGTCATTGCGCGCCTTCTGCGTGGGTCGAGTGGCCAGGGCCGCATTGGCGATGTCGCGACGCTCAAGCTGCCGCTCCAGCTCGGCCTGCAGCTGCTGCCGCTCCTGTGCATGCCATTGCTGGATCTTCGCCACGATGTCGCGGCCCAGTTCGGTGCGCGCACCGGCAAATCCGTCGTCCATCGCTTTCGGCGTTTTCGGTCGTTTCTTGCCGGGATCATGCGCATAGAGTTCGGCGAACTCCTCCAGGGAGAGGACGGCGCCGAACTCGCGCACCAGCTTGGCGTAGTCGGCGCGGATCAGGGCGGAATAGCACATGGGACTCTGCCGGAAGAGGGGTCGCAGCAGCTGCGACGTGGATGCGGCAGGATAGCTCGACCTTACAGGAGACGCTGCATGATTGATCCAGAGACGATCCAGTTCCGTCAGGCGGTGCCGACGGTCGAGGACTATTGCCAACTGCGCGCACTGGCCGGCCTCAGTGCCAAGACAGTAGAGGCGGCGACACGGGCGCTGCCCAATACCATCTTCGGAGTCTGTGCCTACCAGGGTAACGAGCTGGTAGCGATGGGCCGGATCGTCGGCGATGGTGGTTGCCACCTGCAGGTCTGCGATATCGCCGTGCTGCCGCGCCTGCAGGGGCAGGGTCTGGGCAAGGCGGTGATGCAGCGTCTGAGCGACTGGATGCAGGGCAACCTGCCGCCGTCGGCGTATGTGAGTCTGTTGGCCGATGGCGAGGCACATCGGCTGTATGCGCAGTTTGGCTTTGCGCCGACCGCGCCAGCGTCGATCGGCATGTATCGCCGGTTCTGAAGTGCGGTCACCAGGGAATCGCAGGCAAAGAAAAACCCCGGCCGAAGCCGGGGTTTCAAAGATTGGCGTCCCCACGGGGATTCGAACCCCGGTCGCCACCGTGAAAGGGTGATGTCCTAGGCCTCTAGACGATGGGGACGCACGAAAAACTTCAAGTTGTGGAACTTTCGACGGCCTAATGCCGAAAGTGGTGGAGCCAAGCGGGATCGAACCGCTGACCTCCTGCATGCCATGCAGGCGCTCTCCCAGCTGAGCTATGGCCCCATGAAACCAGGATTCCTGCTGGGAGCAGGGTCCTCTTTGAAACTGGCGTCCCCACGGGGATTCGAACCCCGGTCGCCACCGTGAAAGGGTGATGTCCTAGGCCTCTAGACGATGGGGACGCACGAAGAACTTCAAGTTGTAGAACTTTCGACGGCCTAATGTCGAAAGTGGTGGAGCCAAGCGGGATCGAACCGCTGACCTCCTGCATGCCATGCAGGCGCTCTCCCAGCTGAGCTATGGCCCCGTGTTACCGAGCCGCCTATCATACCGGCCTGTTCACATTTGTGGAAGCTTTTTTTGAAGCTTTTCATCGAATCGTTCATCGCCACAAGGGCAGGAGCGCTCCGACGCCACAACCTGAATGCCGGTGGGCGGTGAACAAAAAAGACCCGGTTATCGGCCGGGTCCTCGTTGTTCATGATGAGTGGCGTCCCCACGGGGATTCGAACCCCGGTCGCCACCGTGAAAGGGTGATGTCCTAGGCCTCTAGACGATGGGGACGCAGATCTCATCAATGTTCTTTGCGACCTTTCGACGGCCTAATGCCGAAAGTATGGTGGAGCCAAGCGGGATCGAACCGCTGACCTCCTGCATGCCATGCAGGCGCTCTCCCAGCTGAGCTATGGCCCCACGTCGCTGAGGAGCGAAATAATAGCTGTGCCCCCGGGGGTTGGCAAGCGCTTTGTTGCACTTTTCTACACGCAACGCGCGATGGCGTGGATGCGGTTTTCGCGTGCCGGGCAGCACAGGTGTCGACGCAGACGCCAGGCGCTCAGCGATCTTCCCCAGCCAGCGCGGCCAGGATCGGGCACTGGTCGAGCGCGCCATGTCCGGGGCAGGCATCGACCAGTTGCGAGAGGGCGCCATGCATGCGCTGCAGTTCGGCCATCCGCAGTTCGATGTCCTGCAGTCGTATCCGCGCGGTGTCACGCACGCTGCCCATGTCCTGCGGAGGATGATCGCTGAGGGAAAGCAGTTCACCGATCTCGTCAAGGCTGAAGCCCAGCGCCTTTGCCCGGCGGATGAAGCGCAGGCGTCGCAGATCCTGCTCACCGAAGATGCGGTAGCCACCGGGTGAGCGTGCCGCCTTGGGCAGAAGCTGCTGACGCTCGTAGTAGCGGACGGTGTCGATGGGGACGCCGGCCTGGCGTGCCAGCTGACCAATGTTCACGGCGGACTCCTCTGGGCCTGCCGTGCATAGTCATCCCTGGACTCTGGTCCAGAGTCAAGGCACGGGTCGCATTGCCCATTCAGCACACTTTGCAACTTTCTTCATAGCCCCCGGGGCAAAGCAGTTCCTACCCTGCGCCTGAACCGGCCGCTCGACGGCCTGAACCGGAAGAGGAGGTGGGGAGTGGAGGGAATCAGCAACGAAGGATTCGTCGAGGTTGCGGTGGTTGAATACCCCGGAGGCGACCCGTCGGCTGCATCGGTGCTTGCCGAAATGGCGCACGTCGCCAATCGTCTGGCCCAGCAGCAGCGGCGGCCCTGCAAACGGGTACTGGTCACCCGCTGGATTGTGCCTGCCAGCAATACCGGCGTGCATCGCATTGCCGGCGCCGAGATGCTGGACGCGGCAATTCCCGCGGTGATCGCCTTGCCGGGCCAGGTCAGTTGCGGCGCGTCGCTGCGCGCCGAGGATGTCCTGCTGGACTGGTTGCGGGCCCACTACGACGGCGGCAGCCTGCTGGCCGCCGCAGGAGACGGGGTCAGTGTGCTGGCACGGGCCGGTCTGCTGACCGGGCGTACGGTGTCCGGCCCTGACCTCAACCGCCATCCGGCGCTGCAGGTGCAGGTCGGCGGCTGGGCACCCAGTGAGCGGGCGCTCGTCGATGATGGCGATCTGCTCACCGTGGGCGGGGCCCAGGCCTGGCGTTTCCTCGGTCTGCGCCTGCTGTACCGGCTGCACGGCCAGGGCGTGGCCAGTGCGGTGGCACAGCAGTTGGGGATAGTGGTGCCAGTGGGGATCCAGCAGGATCTCGAGCGGTTCAGTGCCAACTTCGCCCATGGCGACCGTGACGTGCTGAAGGCGCAGCGCTGGCTGCATACCACAGCTGCACGAGGGGCGACGCTCGGGGCGATCTGTGAGATCTCCGGCCTGGAGCCGCGCACCCTGCAACGTCGCTTCCTGAAGGCGACCGGGCTGCGGCCCATCGAGTACTGCCAGCGACTGCGCGTGGCCAAGGCGCAGACGTTGCTGCAGCAGGGCGCCAGCATCGATGAAGTTGCCTGGGGTGTGGGGTACGCCGATCAGAGCGCATTCCGCCGGCTGTTTCTTCGCATCGTTGGCATGACACCTGCCAACTATCGTCGGCAGGTCTGCAACAAACGCCGCGATCGTCCGCTGACGCCCGCCGTGGCCGGCAGCCTGCGGGGGCTGCGCGCCCCGCCGGTCACGCAGCTGGGGCGCAACGCCGCCTGATGAACGCTGTTGGGGGCGTCGTGCTTGCATCGCGGGCACGACGCTTTGACCATGCGGGTCTATGCAGGCGAGAGCGGGTGAGCTGATGTCGAGTGTTGGGCCGGTGCCGATGCCGGTGGTGTTGATCCTGATCTTCCTGTTGCTGGCGATGGCCATCGCGCGGGCCTGGTCGCGTGCTGAGCCTGGCCAGGCTCGGCCACCTGCAGCCGGGATGGTGCTGGACATGCTGCTGGTTGGCCTGCTGTGTGGCCGGCTGTCCTTTGTTGCCGCGCATTTCAGCCTCTATCGTGAAGCTCTCTGGAGCGTGCTGCAGATTGCCGATGGTGGGTATCACCTGCCCGTTGTAATTGGCGCTGGATTTGCCTGGGCGCTGTGGCGACTGCGCAGGCATCGCTCGTTGAGGGCGCCGGTGCTGGCAGGTGCGCTGGCCGGGCTGCTGCTGTGGGGCGGTGCAAGCCTGGGGCTCTCGTACTGGCAGGCAAAGCAGATGCCCCTGCCGACACTGCAGGTGGTCGACCTGCAGGGCAGGGCGATTGACCTGCAGCAGTTTCACGGCAGGCCGCTGGTGCTGAATCTGTGGGCCAGCTGGTGCGGCCCGTGTCGCCGGGAGATGCCGGTACTGGCGACGGCCCAGCAGAAGCATGCCGGTATCCAGTTCGTCTTCCTCAACCAGGGCGAGACCCTTGCCGAGGTCCAGACCTTTCTAGCCGCTGAACACATCTCGCTGGGCAACGTCCTGCTGGATGAGTCATCGGCTGCCTCTACCTCGCTGGACGTCCGGGCTTTCCCCTCCACGCTCTTCTTCGACGCGCAGGGGCGGTTGCAGGAACTGCATCTCGGCGAACTGACCCAGGCCGGTCTTGAACACAAACTGCGCCGGCTGCGGTAGCCTGCGCTGGCATCCCACTACGGAGTTTCCATGTTGTCGATTTCCCCGCGCATCGCGCATACGCTGATGCTGCCGGCCATGCTGGCGCTGGCTGCCTGCAGCCAGGCACAGACCCCACCGGGCAAGGGTGCCGCTGCACCGGCAACGGCTTCGGCAACGGCAGCCGCCAGGAAGGGTGAGTTGCCAGCTGTCCTGAAGGGCATCGAGAAGCATGGCTTCGAGGTGGTCTCCGAATTCGGCGCGCCGGGCGGCCTGCGCGGCTTTGCCGGCATGGTTGGTGGCCAGCAGCCGGCGGCGGCTTACGTGACCGCCGATGGCAAGCATGTACTGGTGGGCAGCCTGTTCGACGCCGAGGGCAACGAAGTTGCAGCCGAGACGCTGGAGAAACTGGTGGCCGCGCCGATGTCAGCCAAGATGTGGAGCAAGCTGGAGGCCAGTGCCTGGGTACGCGATGGCAAGGCCGATGCGCCGCGCGTGGTGTACACCTTCAGTGATGCCAACTGTCCTTACTGCCACAAGTTCTGGGAGGCGGCACGGCCCTGGGTGGACGCAGGAAAGGTGCAGTTGCGCCACATCATGGTCGGCGTGATCCGCGAAGACAGTCCGGCCAAGGCAGCGGCGATCATGGCCGCGCGTGATCCCAGTGCGGCACTGCTGGAGAACGAGCATCAGTTCGATCGCGGTGGCATCAAGCCGCTGCCCAGCATCAGCCGGGACATCGCAGCCAAACTGGATGCCAACCAGGTGCTGATGGTGGAGATGGGCTTCCAGGGTACGCCCGGCATCCTGTTCCAGGATGCGCAGGGCCAGGTGCAGCGACGTGCCGGCCTTCCGCAGGGCAACGATCTGCAGGCGGTACTCGGCCCACGCTGAGGCGCCCGGCTGCTGAACCGAGCAACAGGCCCACATGGCGACATGTGGGCCTGTTGCTTTCTGCGACAGTCCTGGCGAAGAAGGCTGCGCACCTCACGAACAGATGTCACGTCTGAATCGTGACTGACATCAAGCAATTCGCCTTGATCCCAATCAAGGCCAAAAACGACAGTAGAACTAGCCTTGGCGCATGGAATACAGCGTCACTGCGCTATGGATGCCGCACACGTCATGCCCTCGAGAGGGTATGCGCGCATTGCCATTCACGACGTTCTCACCCAGCGCTTGTTACCCAGTCCGCTGCGGTCGCCCCCCCTTCGGCAGCGCTGCCGCAGTGCAAGCGACTCCGGCGCTGTCTGGGCAGCTGGGGCGGTGTCATCGCCCTGTTGCCTGCATCGCGCAGGCTGGTGCCGCTCGTAGACGCAGTACCCGCATTTCCAGCAATGGCTTGTTGAGGCCGTGGCGGCGCACGCGCGCTGCTCGGCCAGGCAGCGGAAGTTCCAGTCCGGGGAGGATGCAATGCGCTTGGCGGTACTGAGTATGGGGTGTCTGGCGGCGATGACAGCGATGCCGTTGCACGCACAGGATGATGCGCAGGCGTTGCGTCGGGAAATCGATGCGATGCGGCAGACGCTGCAGGGCATGCAGCAGCGTCTGGACCAGCTTGAACGACGTGGGGAGCAAGCGGCTGCGGCGCCCGTTGCAGCGTTGCCGGCGAAGCCTTCCGGGGCGCAGGCAACTGTAGTGGTGCCGAACAACGACGTGCTGCACCCGACCCAGGTTCCGGGCGTGGCGCCGACCGTGCTGCCGCAGCGTGAATCGGTGGCCGATCCGTCAACGGCGGCCTCGCGCCCGGACAGCGCCGCCGGTCCGACCGATCCGGACCTGAAAGGCTTCTTCGCCATTCCCGGCACCGACACCGTGATCCGCATCGGTGGCTACGCCAAGCTCGATGCGATTGCGGATTCGCGCGGCGCCGGGGACGAGGATCAGTTCATTCCCTCGTCGATGCCGGTGGGCGGCAATCATCGCGACGTGTCGAACTTCAACCTCCATGCCAAGCAGACGCGTTTCAGTTTCGAGGCGCGGCGGCCGACCACCCATGGCAACCTGCGCTTCTATCTGGAGAACGACTTCTTCGGCAGCAGTGACGGCTACGAGTTCCGCCTGCGCCACGCCTATGGCCAGCTTGGCAACACCTATGCGGGCTACGGCTATTCCAGCTTCATGGACCCGGACAGCCTGCCCGACACACTGGATTTTGCTGGACCCGGCGGCGCCGGCTACCTGCTGGTGGCGGGCATCCATCACAGCTTTGCACTGGGCAAGGGCAACACCCTGACCCTGGCCGCCGAAGACCCGGACACCGAGCTGTCCGGCGCCAGCGATGCCATGGCGGCGGTCAATCGACTGCCGGATGTGAGTGCCATCGCGCGCACGGAGCGTGACTGGGGCCACCTGCAACTTGGCGTCGTGGCGCGCAATCTGGCCTACGACGGCGATGCCCGCCGTGACCGCGTCTTTGCCGGTGGCGCGCAGCTCAGTGGCTCTGCCTCGGTGGGGGAACGCGATCTGTTGCTGTTCGGCGCGCTGGGCGGCCGCGGCCTGAGCCGCTATACCGCCGATCTCACCGGTTCCGGTCTTGACGCCGTGGTAGGTGCCGATGGGCGCCTCGATGCGCTGGATCTGCACGGTGGCTTCGTCGGCTACACGCATTACTGGTCTGATCTGTGGCGCTCGAACCTGATCTACGGCCAGCTGACACTTGAACGCAATGCGGCACTGCCGAGCGATGCATTCCGGCAAAGCCGCTATGGCGTGTTCAACCTGATCTGGAGCCCGGCACCGTCGTGGACGATGGGCATGGAACTGCTGTACGGCCGCCTGCAGCAGCAGAGCGGAGCGCGCGGCGACACGGTCCGGGTGCAGGGCAGCCTGCAATACAACTTCATCAAGTAAGCGCCAGCGGCAGTACGCCAGCGCAGCCATTCCCCACGCCCGGATTCACCGGGCCCATGCCAGGTTCAGGAGATCGTCATGGCAGAAGCAAAGAAAATCGGGGTGGTCGGAGCCACCTTCCTCGTCGCCGGCAACATGATGGGCTCAGGGGTGTTCCTGCTGCCCTCCAGCCTGGCCAAGATCGGTACCGCCTCGATATGGGGGTGGCTGATCACCACGGCCGGTGCGCTGCTGCTGGCCTTCGTGTTCGCCAAGCTCGGCAAGCTGGCGCCCAAAGCGGGCGGCCCGTATGCGTATGCGCGCGATTGGTTCGGCCCGTACATGGGCTTTCAGACCAATACCATCTACTGGTTCGCCAACTGGATTGGCAACGTCGCCATTCCCATCGCGGCGGTGGGCTACTTCAGCTACTTCTTCCCGATCCTGTCCGAGCCGCTGGTGCGTTGCATCGCGGTGCTGATCCTGGTGTGGGCGCTGAGCTTTGCCAACGTGATCGGCCCGGCATTCGTCAGCCGCGTGCAGACGGTCACCACCAGTTTCGCGCTGGTGCCGATCCTGGGTATCGCCATCTTCGGCTGGTTCTTCTTCGATGCCGACATCTTCAAGGGCGCCTACAACGTCTCCGGCGAGTCGAACTTCGGTGCCATCTCCAGTGCGGCGGCGCTGACCCTGTGGGCCTTCATCGGCGTCGAGTCGGCCTCGGTCACGGCCGGCGTGGTTGAAAACCCGGAGAAGAACGTGGCCCGCGCCACCCTGGCCGGTGTGTTCCTGGCCGCCATCGCCTACATCGCCAGCTCGTCGGTGATCATGGGCATGGTGCCCAACAGCGAGCTGCAGGTGTCTGACGCGCCGTTCGCACTGGCGGCGGCCAAGGCCGTCGGTGGCTGGGGTGGTGCGCTGGTCAGCCTGTGCGCCTTCATCGGCGCCGCAGGTTCGCTGGGCGGCTGGATCCTGCTGACCGCGCAGAGCGCCAAGGCGGCCTCCGATGATGGCCTGTTCCCGAGCATCTTCAGCAAGACCAACAAGGACGACGTGCCGGTCAAGGGCGTGCTGATCGTGGCCGTGCTGATGACCCTGGCGGTGCTGGTGACCTCCACCTCGAAGACCGCCTCGGCCCAGTTCGACGTGATCACTTCGGCGGCGGTCGTGCTGACGCTGCTGCCGTACATCTATTCATGCGTGGCCTGTTACTTCGTGGTGGAGCGGTCGCACACGCTGGTGCATACCGGTGCGTTCTGGACCCTGACCAGCCTGACGGTCGTGTACTGCCTGTGGGCGATCTACGGCTCGTCGGGAACGATCGTGCAGTACGCCTTCCTGTTCGTGCTGTTCATCACCGTGTTCTATCCCTTCTTCAGCGAGGAGCGTCGCCAGCAGCGGCAGCGTTCCCGCGAGGCGGCGGCAATTTCGTCCGGCGCCCAGCGTTCCTGAGTCAGACAAGGAGAATCAACGTGTATTTCAAGTCCCTGGATTATCCGGTCATCGTCATTGACGGTGACTACGACTCACCGCGCATCGGCGGCATCCTCATCCGTGCGCTGGTGGAAGAGCTGCGCAGCAATGACCAGCGCGTGCTGTGCGGCCTGAACCTGGACGATGCCCGTGCCGGCGCCCGTACCTATGTGGCCGCTTCGGCGGTGCTGATCTCGATCGACGGCAGCGAGGAGGTCGATGGCGAGTTCCAGCGCCTGACCGCCTTCCTTCGCGAGCAGAGTGCGCGCCGCGCCAACCTGCCGGTGTTCCTGTACGGCGAGCGCCGCACCATCGAGAAGGTGCCGAGCAAGCTGCTCAAGTACATCCACGGCTTCATCTTCCTGTTCGAAGACACCAAGAGCTTCATCTCGCGCCAGGTGATGCGTGGGGCCGAAGACTACATGCAGAACCTGCTGCCACCGTTCTTCAAGGCGCTGATCCACCACGCGGCCGAGTCGAACTATTCCTGGCATACGCCGGGCCATGCCGGCGGCGTGGCGTTCACCAAGTCACCGGTCGGGCGCGCCTTCCACCAGTTCTATGGTGAGAACACGCTGCGCAGCGATCTGTCGATTTCGGTGCCGGAGCTGGGCTCGCTGCTGGACCACACCGGCCCGATCAAGGAGGCCGAGGACGAGGCCGCGCGCAACTTCGGCGCCGACCACACCTTCTTCGTCACCAACGGTACGTCAACGGCCAACAAGATCGTGTGGCATGGCACCGTGGCCCGTGGCGACGTGGTGTTCGTCGACCGCAACTGCCACAAGTCGCTGCTGCATTCGCTGATCATGACCGGCGCGGTGCCGGTGTATTTCACGCCCAGCCGCAATGCGCACGGCATCATCGGCCCGATCAGCCTGGATCAGTTCACCCCGGAAGCCCTGCAGCAGAGCATCGCGGCCAATCCGCTGGCCAGCCAGGCCTACCAGGCCGGTTCCAAGCCGCGTATCGCGGTGGTGACCAACTCGACCTACGACGGCCTGTGCTACAACGCCGAGAAAATCGCCGAGGAGATCGGCAGCGCGGTCGATTTTCTGCATTTCGATGAGGCCTGGTACGCCTATGCCGCGTTCCATCCGTTCTACGAGAACCACTATGGCATGGCCAAGGGCAAGCCGCGCGAGCAGGACGCGATCATCTTCACCACTCATTCCACGCACAAGCTGTTGGCCGCGTTCTCGCAGGCCTCGATGATCCACGTGCGCAATTCGGCCAGCCGCGACCTGGACGCCGAACGCTTCAACGAATCGTTCATGATGCACACCTCGACCAGCCCGCATTACGGCGTGATCGCGGCGTGTGATGTTGCCTCGAAGATGATGGAAGGGGATGCGGGGCGTTCGCTGGTGCAGGAAATGCATGACGAGGCGATCGCCTTCCGCCGGGCGATGCTGCACGTACGCGACGATCTGGGCCGCGACGACTGGTGGTTCAGCGTGTGGCAACCGACAAAGGTCGAGCGCAGCCTGGACAAGGGCGATACACCGGCGCCGCTGGTCGCCAAGCGCGAGGAGTGGTACCTGCAGCCCGATGCGCATTGGCACGGGTTCGAGAACCTGGTCGATGACTATGTGCTGATCGATCCGATCAAGGTGACCCTGTTGACGCCGGGCCTGTCGATGGACGGCAGCATGGGCAAGCTGGGCATCCCGGCTGCGGTGCTGAGCAAGTTCCTGTGGGGCCGCGGCATCACCGTGGAGAAGACCAACCTGTATTCGGTGCTGTTCCTGTTCTCGATGGGCATCACCAAGGGCAAGTGGAGCACGCTGGTTACCGAGCTGATGGCGTTCAAGGAACTGTACGACCGCAACGCGCCGCTGACCCAGGCGCTGCCGTCGCTGGCCGCCGACTATCCCCATGCCTATGCCGGCTGGGGCCTGCGTGACCTGTGCGACGCATTGCATGCGTTCAACCAGGAGTTCGCGGTGGCCAAGGTGATGCGTGAGATGTACGTGGACCTGCCGACGCCGGTGATGACCCCGGCCGATGCCTACAACCACCTGGTGAAGGGCGAGATCGAGCGGGTCGACATCGAGCAGATCAGCGGCCGCATCGCTGCGACGATGCTGGTGCCGTATCCGCCGGGCATCCCGACGATCATGCCGGGCGAGCGCTTCGGCGACCGCGACGAACCGATCATCCAGTCGCTGCGCATCGCCCGCGAGCAGAACGCGCGCTTCCCGGGCTTCGAGTCGGACGTCCATGGCCTTATCATCGAGCGCGATGGCGACGTGCCGTCCTACAAGGTGGAGGTGCTGAAGGCCTGAGCCGGTACGGTCGGCCCTTCGGCGGACGATGGATACCGCGCGCGAGCAACGCATCCTGAAGTTCTCGATCGGGGTCACCGTGGCGGTCAGCGCGGTTGGCTTCATCGGTGGCCTGCTGGTGGGATCGCAGGCCATCCTGTTCGACGGCATCTACAGCCTGGTCGACGTAGCCCTGACCCTGGTGTCGTTGTCGGTGCTGCGGCTGGTGGCGCGGGAGCACAGCCCGCGCTTCCAGTACGGTTATTGGCACCTGGAGCCGATGGTCGAGGCGCTGGGCGGAGTGATCCTGTCGCTGGCCTGCGTCTACGCACTGGCCAACGCGGTGATCGGCTTGACCACCGGCGGGCACGAAGTGAAGTTCGGGCCGGCGCTGTGGTGGGCGGCGCTGCTGAGTGCCAGCAACCTGGGCATGGCCGCGTTCGTGGCCCAGCGTGCCCGCAGGCTGCAGTCGGCATTGCTGTGGCTGGATGTACGTGGCTGGCTGCTGGGGGGCTTGATGAGCCTGGCGGTGGTGCTGGCCTTCATCCTGGCGCTGGTGCTGCATGGTGGCCAGTGGCACCACTGGGTGCCCTATCTGGATTCGATCGTACTGGCGTTGATCAGCCTGGCGGTGTTGCCAGTGCCGGCGCGCAGTGCGTGGAGGGCCATGCGTGAAGTGCTGCAGGTGGCACCCGATGACCTGGACGAGCGCGTGCAGCAGGTGATGCAGGCATTCGTGGCCGAGCATGGCTATGCCGGCTTCACCAGCCATGTAGCGAAGATGGGGCGGATGCGCTTCATCGAGATCCACATCCTGACGTCGCCGTCGACGCCGCTTGGCACGGTGGGTGAGGTGGATGCGATGCGCGATGAGATAGCAGTGCGGTTGGATGCGCGAAGCAGCACGTTCTGGCTGACGATCGATTTCACCGCGGATCCGGCGTGGACCTGATCCTGCCGATCGTTGCGTGCGTTGGACCGCTCTGTTGCATGCAATTGGTTTGACCTCAACAGCAGTTGATGTCGCAGACTGCATCGCATTCCCCACGAGGCATGCGGTATGAACCTGCTGACCACCCCGGACTTCAGCCATGGCCTGCTGGATCTGTTCGATCCGCCCGGCCTGCACGATCCCAGTGCCAACGGATACTCGCATGTGGCGGTGGTGCGACTGCCAGCGCGTGTTATCCATATCGCCGGACAGGGAGGCGAGGACGACCAGGGAAGCCTGTCGCCGAGCTTCGAGGAGCAGGTGTCGCAGGCACTGGACAATCTGCAGACCGCGCTGCGGTCGGCGCATGCGGATCTGGCCGATGTTGCACGACTGCGGATCCTGGTGGTCGACCACGACGAGGATCGCCTGGGCATCATCGCCCGCCAGGTGCGGCGACGTTGGGCCAATCGCGCAGCGCCGACCTGCACGTTGATTCCGGTGCCGCGGCTGGCGTTGGACGGTATGCTGTTCGAGATCGAGGCAGAGGCCTACAGCGCTTAGCGCAGGTAGTACTCCACCGGTACTACCCATTCCTGCGGCGCCTCCGCCAGCGCACTGCGGCGATGGAGGCTTCGCCCCTGCAGGGTCAGAAATCGCGGTACTGGATCTGCGCAGCCAGCACGCGCAGGCCATCGGCAGTGCTGGAGAGGATGCGTTCCTCGCCGATGCCCTTCTGCCTTTGCAGGGTGAAGCCTTCGGCGGCGGGCAGGCGTGCGGCGATGGCATCGATGCGTTGCAGCGCATTGGGACCGTCACAGTCGAAATGGCCCCAATGGATGCCGTTGTGCTGGATGGTCAGGCGGTAGTGCATGGGCGGGTCTCCGGCAGGTTGTGCAGCCACTGTTGGAACATCGCGGTCGCCGAAGCGGCGAGAGGCCCGCCGTAGCGGCGGGCCTGCGCGCGCAGGTCGATGGGATCGATGCCGGCCGCGGCCAGTTCCAGCGCGTGGCCGATCAGCCAGCGCTCGAACTGGCGCGCATCCAGTTCGGGATGGCATTGCAGGGCGAGGGCATGGTGGCCGATGGCGAAGGCCTGGTGGCGACAGGCGGGCGTACTGGCGAGGCGGCGTGCGCCCTCCGGCAGTTCGAAGGCTTCACCATGCCAGTGCAGCACCGGGATGCCCTGTAATGCCTGCAAAGGCGAGCGCTGGCCTTCATCGGTGAGCAGCAGCGGTGCGAAACCAATTTCCTTGCCGCCGGTGGGAGCAACGACAGCATGCAGTGCGCGCGCCATCAACTGGGCGCCCAGGCAGATGCCAAGCGTCGGCCGCTGTTGCTGCAGGCGACGCTGCAGCAACGCGATGCTGTCGGCGAGGAACGGGTAGGCCGCTCCATCGTTGACGCTGATCGGGCCACCCAGCACCACCAGCAGATCGGCATCTTCGGCAGCATCGAGTGTATCCACGCCTGCCTGCACGACCTTGACCTGCCATCCCTGTGCGAGCAGCAGCGGATGCAGGGTGCCGAGATCTTCAAAGGCCACGTGCTGCAGGGCAACGGCGCGCTTCATGCCGGTGCTCCCGGGGTGGGCCAGTAGAAGCTGTCGGGCGTGGAGCGTGCACCGAAGATCGCCTGGCCAACGCGGACGACGGTGGCACCTTCCTCGATGGCGACTTCAAAATCACCGGACATGCCCATCGACAGCTGCGACAGGTCCAGGCCCGCCGGCGCCGCCTGCTGCAGCTGGTCGCGCAGCTCGCGCAGGCGCACGAAGCAGGCGCGTACGCGTTCCACCTCGGGGGTGAAGATGGCGAGGGTCATCAGGCCACGCACGCGCAGGCGGTCGAAGGCGGGCAGCTGCTGCACGAAGTCGGCCACCGCCGCCGGCTCCAGGCCGTATTTGCTGGGCTCGGCCGAGGTGTTGACCTGTACGAACACATCCAGCGCGCGGTCCTCCAGCAGCAACCGCTGTTGCAGTGCTTCGGCCACGCGCAGACTGTCCAGCGCCTGGAACTCGCTGGCGAAGCGTGCAACGTAGCGGGCCTTGTTGGTCTGCAGGTGGCCAATGACCGACCAGTGCACGTCAAGGTCGACCATTGCTTCGGCCTTGTGCTGCGCTTCCTGCACCTTGTTTTCCCCCAGCTCATGGCAGCCGGCGGCCACGGCCATGCGGATGCGTGCTTCATCGACGGTCTTGCTGACCGGCAGCAGGCGCACGCTGGCCGGATCACGACCGGCGCGGGCACAAGCGCTGGCGATGCGCTGGCGCACGGTGGTGAGGTTGGCGGCGATCTGTTCGACGGACTGGGCGACGGGCCAGTCGGCGGGGGCGAGGGACATCGGGCACCTCCGGTGCGGGGAGGCCAGGGTGGGATACACTGGCACAGGACAAGAGATAGTTTGGCATAGGACAAAATGAAAATCACCGGGAACAGCGCCGAAGCGATCTTCGACAGCATCCGCGAGGGCATCGGTAGCGGCCATCTGGCGGCCGGCAGCGTGCTGCCGCCGGTGCGGGATCTGGCCGATCGACTGGGGGTCAACCGCAATACCGTAGCCGCTGCCTACAAGCGGCTGGACGCGGCGGGCCTGGCCAGTACGGCGGGACGTCGCGGCACTGTGGTGCGCGGCCTGCCGGCGACGATGGCGCGCGAGGGCAGTGCACCGGGATTGGCCCTGCACGATCTGGCCGGCGGCAATCCGGATCCGCGCTGCCTGCCCAGCCTGCGCGTGGCTGCGACGTCCTCGCGCCTGTATGGGGTGGAGACGGTTGATCCACGCATGCAACGCCTGGCACGGGCCTCGCTGGATGCCGATTGCCCGCCGGGCTATGCGCTGGAACTGAGCCACGGCGCGGTCGATGGCATCGAGCGCCTGCTGTCGGCGTGGCTGCTGCCGGGGGACCGCATCGCGGTGGAGGATCCCTGTTTCCTGGGCAGCCTCAATGTCCTCGGTGCGGCTGGACACGTGCCGTTGCCGGTGGCGGTGGATACGCACGGCATGCAGGTGGAATCACTACGGCAGGCGTTGGATGCGGGTGCACGCGCGGTGCTGCTGACCCCACGCGCGCACAATCCCACCGGTGCCAGCCTGGATGCGAAGCGTGCGCGTGCGCTACGCCAGTTGCTGGCCGGCTATCCGCAGGTGGCGGTGCTGATCGACGATCACTACGCGCTGCTCTCGCAGCAGAGCTATCACTCGGTGCTGCCGATGGACGGTCGGCGTTGGGCGCTGCTGCGTTCGTTGTCCAAGGCATTGGGCCCGGACCTGCGCGTGGCCTGGTTGGCCTGCGATGGGCAGACCGCGGTGCGCCTGCGCCTGCGCCTGGCGGCGGGCACCGGCTGGGTCAGCCATCTGCTGCAGGATGCAGCCAGTTCGGTATTGGAGTCGGCGCAGCAACGGGCGAAGGTGGCTGCCGCCGGTGAGCGCTACCAGCAGCGGCTGCAGGGTCTGCAGGCCCTGCTGCAGGCGCGCGGGCTGCCGACACC
Organism: Stenotrophomonas sp. SI-NJAU-1; assembly: GCF_020883215.1. Classification (NCBI taxonomy): domain Bacteria; kingdom Pseudomonadati; phylum Pseudomonadota; class Gammaproteobacteria; order Lysobacterales; family Lysobacteraceae; genus Stenotrophomonas; species Stenotrophomonas sp. SI-NJAU-1. The sequence continues at coordinate 2,629,089 of NZ_CP086598.1, read as the reverse complement.
GATGCCGATGGAAGGCTTGAATCTGTGGCTGCCACTGCCGGCCGACAGCACGCCGCAGGTGCTGGCACTGGCGGGGCGTGGCTGGCATGTGCGTGGGGGTGAAGTCTTTGCGGTGTCTGCACCGGCGCATGGGTTGCGCATCACCTGTGCGGCACTCGGCCCGCCGCAGCAACGTCGGTTGGCCGATGACCTGGCGGCGGTGATGCGCTGAGCGTGCGCGCTCAGGGCGCAGCGCTGGCGCCGGGGCGCACGTAGTAGGACTGGCCGCTGTCGTCGAGGAACACCAGCTCCGGCTTGCCCTGCCAGGAACTCAGCATGGCGCCGGTGTTGTTCTGGTGCTTGACCATCAGGCTGGCGCCGCGGTCCGGATTTGCGACCACCTTGAAGACTTCGGTGGTGCCGGTGGCATCGTCAAGGGTCAGCAGGGCTTCGCCACCCCGGTCGCTGGTGCCGTAGCCGCCGCGCTCGGAGCCATCGGGGCCGAGCAGGATCAGGCCGGACAGGGCGGTGGCACGTGGCCCCTGCGGGCGGCCCCGGCTGAGGGGGTCGGGAACCGGGGCGCCGAGGATGACCCGCGGCTGGCCGCTGGCGTCGTGGATGATCAGGCCGCGCGCTTCGATCACGCGGTGCGGTGACTGGCTGCGATGCAGGTTCCAGGCGGTCCAGCCGGAAACGAGCAACGCGAGCATGGCGACCACCAGGGTGGTCAGGGTCAGGGCACGAGCCATTGTGTATTCCTTCCTTGGACGTGGCCGACGATAGCGGAATCCGGTCGGCCGTGGCCAGTTCGGTGTGTGACGGTGTGTATCGTCAATGGAAGTCGCGGCTGTGGCTGCGCAGTCCCTGCAGCAGTTCGTCCAGGCAGTGCATGCGCTGCACGATCACATGCTGAACGCCATCCACGCGTTCCAGCCGGCCGTCGATCTGCATCAGCTGCGTATCTACCAGGACGTGGTGCTGGCGGTCGGCCAGATGTCGCCAGACTACGGCGTTGACCATGCCGGTTTCATCTTCCAGGGTAAGGAAGGTGACACCGCTGGCGGTCTGCGGGCGCTGGCGCATGCGTACCAGGCCGGCGATGCGTACGCGCCGGCCATGACCATGGTTGGCCAGCTGCGCGGCATCCAGGCAGCCACGGGTTCGCAGCTGCGCACGCAGGAACGACATCGGATGGCGGCCGAGGGTGGTGCCGGTGCTGCGGTAATCGGCCTGCATGTCTTCCCAGGTGCTGGGCAGGGGCAAGGCCACGCGCGCTTCGGCGGTGGCCCGGGCCTGGTCGAACAACGGCAGGCGGTTCTCCACGCCGGAGATATCCCAGCGTGCGCGGTGGCGATGGCCGCTGAGGCCGCGCAGGGCGCCGGCATCGGCGAGCAGGCCCTGCTGGCGGCGATCCAGTGCGGTGCGCTGGCAGAGATCGCCGACATCGTCGAAGGGGCGCCGTGCGCGTTCACGCATGATGATCTGCGCGGCCGGTTCGCTGCAGCCATCGACCAGGCGCAGGCCGAGCCGGATTGCCGCCGCGCCCTTGCTGAAATCCAACGTGCAATCCCAGTCGCTGTGGCGCACGTCCACCGGCAGTACCGTGATGCCATGCCGGCGCGCATCCTGCAGCAGCTGGTCGGGGCTGTAGAAGCCCAGTGGCTGGCTGTTGATCAGGCTGGCGGTGAATGCAGCCGGGTGGTGGCACTTCAGCCAGCAGCTGGCATAGGTGAGCAGGGCGAAGCTGGCCGCGTGGCTTTCCGGGAAACCGTAATCGCCGAAGCCCTTGATCTGCTCGAACAGGTGCTCGCCATATTCCAGACTGAAGCCGTTTTTCAACATGCCCGTCAGCAGCTTTTCGCGGTGCGGTTCCAGGCCGCCACGACGCTTCCAGGCGGCCATCGAACGGCGCAGTGCATCGGCTTCGCCTGCGGTGTAGTTGGCCGCATCTACCGCCAGCTGCATCACCTGCTCCTGGAACAAGGGCACGCCCAGAGTGCGCGCGAACACGCGGTCGAGCTGGGGGGGATAGAGTGGGTTGTCCGGATCGTTCAACGCATCCGGGCCTTGTTCACGCAGGATCCGCCGACGTTCCAGGTAGGGATGGACCATGTCGCCCTGGATCGGGCCAGGGCGCACGATCGCCACCTCGATCACCAGGTCATAGAAATTACGCGGCTGCATGCGTGGCAGCATCGCCATCTGCGCGCGCGACTCGATCTGGAACACGCCGATGGTGTCGGCGGCGCAGATCATGTCGTAGGTTGGCTTGTCATCGTCCTTGATTGCATCCATGCGTCCTTCGTGCAGGCCGTGCTGCTGCAGCATCGCCAGGCATTTGCGGATGGCGGTGAGCATGCCCAGTGCCAGGCAGTCGACCTTCATCAGGCCGGTGGCGTCCAGGTCGTCCTTGTCCCACTGGATGACGGTGCGGTCGGCCATCGCCGCGTTCTCCACCGGCACCAGCGTCGACAGCGGATGCTCGGAAATCACGAAGCCGCCCGGATGCTGCGACAGATGGCGCGGAAAATCGATCAGCTCGGCGGTCAATGCCAGCAACCGGCGCATCAACGGTGTTTCCGGGTCGAAGCCGCGCTCGCGCAGGGTTTCCGGCAACGGAATGTTGCCGCCCCAATGGTCCATCGCCGCGCCCAGCTCGTTGACCTGGTCCATCGGTAGGCCCAGCGCGCGGGCGACATCGCGGATCGCGCTGCGGCCACGGTAGCTGATCGCCACCGCCGTCAGCGCGGCACGCTCGCGGCCATAGCGGTTGAACACGTACTGCAGCACTTCCTCGCGGCGCTCGTGCTCGAAGTCGATGTCGATGTCCGGTGGTTCATCACGCTCGGCGGAGATGAAGCGCTCGAACAGCAGGTTGCTGCGCGCCGGGTCGATCTCGGTTACACCCAGCACGAAACACACCGTTGAATTGGCGGCCGAGCCACGGCCCTGGCAAAGAATGTTCTGCTCGCGGGCGAAGCGCACGATGTCCTGTACGGTGAGAAAATAGGAGGCGTAGTTCTTCTTTGCGATCAGGTCCAGCTCGTGTTCGATCTGTTTGCGCTGGGCTTCCTTGATGCCCTCCGGCCAGCGCCAGGGAATATTCTTCTCGACCAGGGCGCGCAGCCAACTGTCCGGGTCGTGGCCTTCGGGCACCAGTTCGCGCGGGTAGGTGTATTTCAGCTGGTCCAGGGAGAAGTGACAGCGTTCGGCGATGCGCAGGGTTTCTGCCAGCAGCTCGGGCGGATACAGCTGGGCCAGTGCAGTGCGTGGGCGCAGATGACGCTCGCCGTTGGCAAACAGGCGCCAGCCAGCCTCGGCCACGCTGCAGCGGTGGCGGATCGCGGTCAGCGTGTCCTGCAAGGCACGACGCCGGCGCACGTGCATGTGCACGTCGCCACTGGCGACCAGCGGCAACTGGTGGCGCTCGCCGAAGGCCTGCAGCTGCTGCAGCCGGCGCGTATCATCGTGTTCGTGATGCAGCTCCACCGCCAGCCACAGGCGCTGCGGAAAACAACGGCGCAGCAGTTCCAGTTCGGTGGCCGCCGGTTGCCGGTCCAGCCACAGGCACAGCAGGCCCTCGGGCAGTCCCAGCAGATCCTCGCGCAGGCAGCGGTATCCGCCCTTGGCTGCCCGCCGGCGGCAGGTGGTGATCAGCTGGCACAGCCCGGCGTAAGCGGACTGGTTGGTGCACAGCAGGGCCAGCTTGGGCCCGTCTTCAACCTGGAACTCGGCACCGACGATCAGCGCCACGCCGTGTGTCTTCGCCGCCTGCCATGCGCGCACGATGCCAGCCAGCGAGCATTCGTCGGTGATGGCCAACGCGCGGTAACCCTGGCCGGCGGCGCGTGCGAACAGTTCCTCGGCGGTGGACGCGCCACGCTGGAAGCTGAAGGCCGACAGGCAGTGCAGTTCGGCGTATCCGGGCAGATCGGTGTGCATGGGGCTCAACCGAACCAGCCGTGCAGCATCCACGGCGCATGCGGATCATTGCGCGTGCGGAAGGCCCAGCCCCGCTGGCCCTGCGCGGTTTCCACCACGTAATAGTCGCGGCGTGCATCGGCCTGGTCCCACCAGCCTGATTCGATCCGTTCCGGCCCGGCGACGATGCGCAGGCGCGGATCGCGCAGCGGCTGTGGCGTCTCCAGCAGCCAGCCGGGGCGCAGCGGCCACCAAGCGGGTGGCTTGGCCGGTGGCTGGGTGCCACTGGCGCGTTCGGGGCGGTGGTCGGCCTGCACGGCCAGTGGCTGCACGGCGTCATCGCCGAGGCGGGCACGCAGGCGCTCGCGCAGCTGGGTCCATGGCATCGCCTGCGCCGGGCGGGTATCGAACAGGTCACGTGCGGCCGGTACGAACGGCGGCAGCTGCTCGGCCTGCAGGCGCAACGCACGGCTGCCGGCGGGCAGGGCGAAGGCTTCCATGCGGTTGCGTGCGATCTCGAACAGCAGCGCCGCATCGCGTTCGGGGGCCAGCAGGCCGACGGTCAGCACGCTGGCCGGCAGCAGGTCGTGCTCGAAATGCAGGTCGAAGCGCTGCACGCCGCCATCGCGCGAACACAGGAATGCGGCCAGGTCCAGCAGCAGGCGGCGCAGCGGGAACAGCAGGGCCTGGCTGGATTCGATCTCGTATTCGAATTCGATGCGGGCATCGAACCGGTCCGGCGGCTGGTAATAGCGCAGCGGCGCGTTGCCCAAACCGCGCACGGCATCCAGCTGCTGCAGTACCTCGGGGGCGAAGCGGCGGGCCAGGCTTTCGCGCGGCAGGTCGAAGGCCGCCCCCAGCGTGCGCAGGCCGGAGCGTGCCAGCACGGTCACTGCATCAACGGGCAGGCCACTACGCGCCAGCGGCAGCTGTGCCAGTGCGGCGGGCAGCTGCTGCGCATCGATGCCAAGGCCATCGTGCACATTGGCCAGCACGCGCGCGGCATGCGGGTTGGGGGCAGCGACCAGGCGATGGCGGAAGCCCAGGTCGTGCAGGCCGTTGCGCAGGCGTTGTTCGATCGTCAGCCAATCGCCGAACAGGGCACGGCTGGCACCGATCTCCAGCACCAGCGCATGCGGAAAATCAAGGCTGACCAGCGAACTGGTGGCATACAGCCAACTGGCCAGCAACTGCCGGGTGTGCTGTTCGGCGCTGGGATCGTAGTCGTGCAGCTGCAGGTCCTGCACCAGCACCTGCGCGGCCGACAGCAGCATGCCCGGGCGCAGCCCCGCTGCCCGCGCGGCAGGGCTGACCGCACGCAGCACACGACGCTGCGCCGGCCCCTGCAGCAGTACCAGTGGCCGCTGTGGATCGGGCTGCAGGCGCAGCACGCTGTCCAGCGCCAGCTGCGGCAACAACAGGCAGGCCCAGTGCATGGCGCGGCCTCAGTGGGCGATGGCCAGCGGCAACGGCTGCGCTGGTGGCAGCCCGCCGCGGCACTTCAGCACCCGCACCTGGCCATGGTCGAGCTGCAGGCGCAGGCTGGCCGGGGAGGGGTTGCGGGCGGCGCGGGCCTCGCGGAACACGAAACCCAGACACTGGCCGCTGTCGGCGGCAACCTGCAGGCGGCGCAGGGCACGATCGTCGGCCTGCTGCGGCCAGCACAGCACGGCGGCGCAGGCGGCAGAGCGCAGGCACTGCTCGGCCGCCCACAGCGCCTGCTTCGGTGCGGCGTGGATGATCTGCAGCTGGGCCAGATCGAGCCCGGCGGCGGCCCATGCCGGGGCGTGCGGGCGATAGGGTGGGGCGACCAGCACGATCGGCCGTGGGTGCTGGCTCAGCTTTGCCAGCGCCGGCCAGACCAGGGCCAGTTCACCGACTCCGGGTGCGGCCTGCAGTACTTCGCACAGCCCGCTGGCTGGCCAGCCACCGCCGGGCAGGCGCGCGTCCAGCGCCGGGTGGCCACTGGCCAGATGGTCGCTGGCCTGCCCCTGGCGTGCCGGCCCGCGCCAGACCTGGCGGCCGTCCAGCAGGCGGTCGAGGGCGACGACGGCGCCCATCAGCCGGTCCTCCGGGGGAGGCGCCGGGCTGGCGGGAAGCGGCAGAAGTGGGCGGAAACGGCAGGCATGGAGCGAGTATCGACAGGCCGATATCAGGGGCTGAGACCGGACATGCTACTCGGCTTGTGAGTAATATTACTAATGAAATCGGAGGGCGGGGTTTCAGCTTGCTGAAGGAGGTAAAGCATCCACGCATGGCGTGGATCTACTGGCGAACGGGGGCCTGGATGCGGGAAAGCCGGCCTTCGCGCAGTAGATCCACGCCAGACGTGGATCGCCCACCAAGGTGGGCATTCAACGTGAGCGGACGCGGGGTTGCGCTGTTTGTTCAAGCCTGCAGCCCGCATGCCGCGCCAGCATGCAGGCCCCTCACTGTTCAGAGCCAGCCATGAAGCACTGGATGCTCCGCCTGTATGCCCCGTTGTTCCTGCTGGGTTTTGTTGCCGCTGCCATCGCCTGGGTCGGCCACTCCCACGGTGACCCGCTGTGGCTGCTTGCCTTGCTGGCTGTGGCCATCGCGGTGTCGTTCGCTGCCGAACGGCTGTGGCCGTACGATCCGGCGTTCAACCTCGACCAGGGTGACCGCCTGCGCGACGTCCTGCATGCGCTGGTCAATGAAAGCCTGAACCTGCTGTCGATCGCCACGGTGCCGATGCTGGCGGCAATCGTGCCCTGGCACGTCTGGCCGGCAGTGGCCATTCGCGCTGCAGGTGCTGGTGGCGATCATCGCGGCTGACCTTGGCATCACCCTGGTGCACTACGCCAGCCATCGCATCGGCTGGTTGTGGCGGCTGCATGCGGTGCATCACAGCGTGACCCGCATGTATGGCTTCAATGGGTTGATGAAACACCCACTGCACCAGGCCGCCGAAGCGGTGGGCGGCGTACTGCCGCTGCTGCTGTTGGGCATGCCGATGCCGGTGGCCGCGGTGCTGGCGTTCGCCATCGCGATCCAGCTGCTGCTGCAGCATTCCAACGTGGACATGCGCCCGGGTGTGTTGGGCCGGGTGATGGCATGGGCACCGCTGCACCGCTTCCACCACATCCGCTATGGCACTGCAGGTGATGTCAATTTCGGTTTGTTCTTCACCGTGTGGGACCACCTGCTGGGGACCGCGTTTGATGCACCGGGCTATCGGTTGCGGCAGCGCGATCTGGGCATCGGCAGCCAGCCGGACTATCCGCAGGCGTATTCCGCACAACTGCTGGCCCCCTTCCGTGCGCTGCCCCATGGCGAGGTGCCGGAACTTCCGGAAGGACTGCGCAGGCGCGGGTGATCGATGCGTCAGGCCGCGTGCAGCTGCAGGCCCTGCAGTTGCGCGGCACCGATGCCGAACATGCGGCGCAGGCTGCGCGAGAGGTGGGGAAGATCGGCGAAACCGGCGGCATGCGCGCTGTCGGTCAGGCTGTGCCCGCGCAGATGATGCGCCAGCGCACTGCGCAGCCGTTGCAACAGCACCCAGCCGCGCAGGGTCACTGCCAGCTCGGACTGGAAGCGCCGATGCAGCTGGCTGGTCGACAGATGCGCGGCCTTGGCGATATCGGCGGCCGGCACCGGGCCGGGCAGGTGCTGGGTGACGCGGGCCAGCGCCGCCTGCACCCGGCGGTCCAAGGGCTGCGGGCGGCTCAGTCGCGGCAGCCACTCGTGCAGCTGCGCGGCATTGCCAGGCAACGACTGCAGATGCTGCTGGATCTGTTCGAGGTCGGCATGTGCCGGTTCGAGGAACACCGTGCAGCCGTCAGCGGGCGCCGACAGGATCGCGTGCGATTGGAAGGAGCGCAGCCACAGCCGTTGGCCCTGCTGCTGCACGCCATCGATCTCGACCTGCCAAGGGTCGCCCTCGCTCAGCAGCAGCTGATGGGCGTAGTGCGCATGCGCGGCGCTGTCACCGGCGTGGCCCTGCAGCACGGCCACGTGTGCATCCAGCAGCAGGGTGCCATTCCAGGGTAGAGCGAGGGAGGACATGGAGGAATTGTAGATCCACGCCATGCGTGGATGACCTATGCCGCAAAGGTTCATGGGAAAAACATCCACGCATGGCGTGGATCTACTGCGCGCCGGAAATCTGTCGAAGGCGGGGTGGGGCCGGTTGCGGGGGCGTGAGCGCCATGGGCCCGAGGCATGCCTCGGGCGGGTTGGGCAGGATGCCCAACCCCGGTCTTGCCGTGTGCGCAGGACAGCGCACACGAGCAAGCGGCGATCGAGGCTACATGGACGTACTTGCGCCGTCCCCCGCAACCGGACCCATCCCGCCTACCAATAGGAGCCCAGCTTTTGCTTCTGCTGTTGCATTGGCCGTTGCCTCTGCGGGTGCCGGGCGCAGCCCCCGCCACCTCACCGCCCCTGCGGGTCCGGCCGGTGGTGCACGTACTCGACCACGGTGCCATCGGGATGCACCGCATTGAACGCCGCACCGGTTGGTACCACCTGCAGCGGAAAGATGATCTCGGCGCCGGCGGCCACCAGCTTGTCGTGATAAGGCCGAACGTCGTCGACCAGCAACGTGCCCGTGGTTGACGTGAACGGCGCCAGCGCCTCGTCGCAGCCTTCGATCAGCAGGAACGCACCGACCATCGCCAGCCGCAGGCCCGCATCGGGAAACGGAAAGCCGGCATCGGCGACCACGCCCTGCAGCTGCTCGTAGAAGGCCACGCTGCGTTCCAGTTCGCCGGGGGCGACGAACACCCGGATCAGCACGCGCGGGCTGCGCTGGCTGGAGGTGTCACAGCGGTCGCGCCAGAGATGGTCGAAGTCGCGATGTACGGTCATGGGCTCGATTCGTCGCCGGGGAGAACCATTATCGGCAGCGCCGTGCAGCCCGTTGATGACCGCCGGTGATGGGCTGATAACCAGTCCGCACAACGCGCCTGTGACTTAGGTCCTGTTGACAGCGATGAACGCCCTCGCACACTCTTCACATGATGGGTCGCCCTGCGCGGCCCGGACAGGCAGGTTGTCACGCACGGGAGGAGGGTCCCGCGCGCAGACCGGCCCGTCCTCTGGCCTGCAAGGCGTTGCCCGGCAACGCATGCGCGGCATGACGCTGCACCCTTCGGCGGCACTTTCCCTGGACCGATTGCCTTGGCAACGGAATTACGCCCGCCGATGAAAACGTTTACAAAGCCGCTCGCCCTGTCCCTGGCCCTGTCTGCCGCACTGGCCACCCCGGCCTGGGCCGACTCCGCCGCCTTCACCGTGCTGACGCTGGAACAGGCGCCGACCGCGGACGCGATGCCGGCCCTGGCTGCCCAGTTGAAGACCCTGCAGGTGGATGCGGTCAGCGTTCGCCAGGTACAGCGCGGCATCGGCCAGGTCGATCCGCTGCAGCTGCTGGCCGATGGCCTGGGCTACCAGTACCGCTTCATCGCCGCCGGCAAGGATGACGGCCAGACCCAGCACGGCCAGGCCGTGTTGACCCGGCTGCCGATCGCCGCCGAATCCGGCCCCGACCAGCCGGGCCTGAACTACCTGCGCCTGGATGACGGCCGCCATGCGGTGGCGGTGTACACCGACGCTGGCGCCGGTGCTTCCCAGTTGCCGGCACTGGTGTCGCGTTCGCGACTGGGCGCGCCGGCGGTGCTGCTCGGCGCGGTGGCCGGTGAATCGGCCAAAGCGGCCGGCTTCGATCCGGCACGCGTGGCCCTGGAGGCCGATGCCAGCTATTTCAGCGATGGCTTCCAGGCCGCCAGCAGTGCGCCGTTCAAGGTTGAAGGCAGCGCGCTGCGTGCAACCCTGCTGACCCTGGCCTATGCGGCTGACAAGGGCGGCGAGCAGCCGTGGATGGATACCACGCTCACCGCCGATGTGCGCGCTGCGCTGCTGCTGAAGGCGATGACCGAGGACGAGAAGTTCCAGATGCTGCACAGCTACTTCGGGCTGGGCAAGGACGGTGGCAAGCTGCCGGAAGGTGCGGTGGGTTCGGCCGGTTTCGTGCCGGGCGTAGCGCGCTTGGGCATTCCGTCGCAGCAGTCGGCCGACGCCGGCGTGGGCGTGACCAATCCCGGTGGCATCCGCCCGGGCGATTTCGCCACCGCCATGCCGTCGGGCCCGTCCACGGCGTCCACCTGGAACCGCGGTGTTGCCTTTGCCGGTGGTGCGACGATGGGTCGCGAAGCCTGGCAACAGCGCTTCAACATCCTGCTGTCCGGCAGCGTCAACCTGCAGCGTGACCCGCGTAATGGCCGCAACTTCGAATACGCTGGTGAAGACCCGCTGCTGGCCGGTTCGATGGTCGGCGCAGTGATCCAGGGCGTGCAGAGCCAGCACGTGATCTCCTCGATGAAGCACTTCGCGCTGAACGACATGGAGACCCGCCGCAACTTCCACGACGTGCGCATTGGCGAGCAGGCCATGCACGAGTCGGATCTGCTGGCGTTCGAGATCGCGCTGGAAGCTGGCCGCCCGGGCGTGGCGATGTGCTCGTACAACAAGATCAACGGTACCTACGGCTGCGAAAACGGCTACCTGATGAACCAGGTGCTGAAGCAGGAGTGGAAATTCCCCGGTTTCGTGATGTCCGACTGGGGCGGCGTGCACAGCGGTTCGAAGGCGGCGCTGGCCGGCCTGGACCAGCAGTCCGCCGGTGAAGTGTTCGATGCGGCGGTGTTCTTCGATGAGCCGCTGCGCCTGGCCGTGCACGGCGGCGTGGTACCGCAGGCGCGCCTGAACGACATGGTCGCGCGCATCCTGCGCACGATGTTCCTGCACGGCAATTTCGACAACCCGCCGCAGCACCAGAAGGTCGACGCTGAAGCCGGTTTCGCCGTGGCCCAGCGCACGGTGGAAGAAGGCAGCGTGCTGCTGCGCAATGAAGGCAGCCTGCTGCCGCTGGCCGACAGCGCCAAGCGCATCGTCATCATCGGTGGCCATGCCGACAAGGGCGTGATCGGTGGCGGTGGTTCGTCGATGGTGGGCGTCACGGCCAAGGGCACCAACGCGGTGCCGGGCGTGCTGCCGACCACCTGGCCGGGCCCGGTGATCTTCCATCCGTCCTCGCCGTTGGAATCGCTGCGTGCCGCGCGTCCGGACGCCACCATCACCTATGTTGACGGCACCAATGCCGCCGCTGCGGCCAAGGCTGCTGCACAGGCGGATGTGGCCATCGTGTTCGCCACCCAGTGGGCGGCCGAATCGGTGGACCTGCCGGACATGCAGCTGCCGGACAACCAGGATGCGTTGATTTCGGCGGTGGCCAAGGCCAACCCGAAGACCGTGCTGGTGCTGGAAACCAACGGCCCGGTGCGTACGCCGTGGCTGGCGCAGGTGCCGGCGGTGCTGCAGGCCTGGTACCCGGGTATCCGTGGCGGTGAAGGCATTGCCGCACTGCTGACCGGCCAGGCCAATCCGTCCGGCCGCCTGCCGGTGACCTGGGTGGTGGACGAATCGCAGTTGCCGCGCCCGCACATCGATGGCCTTGGCTTCAAGCCGGCCAAGCCGTTCGGCGATGTGTTCGATTTCGATATCGAAGGCGCCAACGTCGGCTACAAGTGGATGGCGGCCAAGGGCCTGACCCCGACCTTCGCCTTCGGCCACGGCCTGTCCTACACCTCGTTCGCCTATGAAAACCTGAAGGTGAGCGTGGAGGGTTCGCGCCTGGTTGCCAGCGTCGACATCCGCAACACCGGCAAGCGTGCCGGTGCCGACGTCGCCCAGCTGTACCTGAAGCTGCCGGCCGGCAGCGCCACGCCGATCCGCCTGATCGGCTACGACAAGGTCGAGCTGCAGCCGGGCGAACAGCGCCGCATCCGCATCGAAGCCGAACCGAAGACCCTGGCCCATTACGATGCGCAGGCACGCCAGTGGAAGATCGCCGGCGGCACCTACCAGGTGCAGTTGTCGCGCAACGCCGCCGAGCCGCTGCAGACGGTGGACGTGCAGCTGGTGGAGCAGGTGCTGCGCTGATCCGCTGCGGTACTGATGGTTGAAGACACGGCCCCGCAAGGGGCCGTGTCTGTTTACGGGGTGCCGCTGCGCTGGCCGGGCATGGCCCGGCGCCACCCGATTACGGGCATCCCGGTAGCGCCGGGCCATGCCCGGCGGGCGAAGGATTCAGCTGGCGTCGTCACCAAACCACCCGCGCAGGAAATCGATCAGCTGCCGCACCTTCGGCGAGGGCTGGCTGCTGTGCGGGTACACCGCGTACACGCTCTGCTGCGGGAAACGATGCTGGCGCAGCACCGGCCGCAGGCGGTCGTGGGCGAGATCTTCCTCGATCAGCCAGCGTGGCAGCACGGTCACTCCTGCACCGGCCACGGCGAACGCGCGCAGGCTGCTGGCCCCATCCACGCGTATCACCGCGTTGCCAGGGTTGGTGGCGAACAATGCATCGCTGCCATCCGGCGCGACCACTGGCACATCGGCCAGGCGCGGATAGCCGAGGCGGGGCAGGGTGCCCAGCAGTACCGGATCATCCACCGCCTCGGCGGACCCCAGGCGCGCCAGCAGTGCCGGAGCGGCGACCGCGCACAACGGGTGACGTTCCAGCTCGGTGGCATGCAGTTGCGAATCGGGCAGACGGCCGAGGCGGATCGCCAGGTCGAAGCGCTCGGGAATCAGGTCGGCCGGTGCCGGCGAGGTCGATAGATGCAGCACCAGCGCTGGATGCTGCGCGCGGAAGGCTTCCAGTGCTGGAATCAGCCGCAGCTGCGCGTACTCCGGGGTGGTGGTCAGGCGCAGTACGCCCTGCAGCTGGTGCTGGTCGCGGCGCGCGGCATCGATGGCGGCCTGCGCGGCATCCAGTGCCTGCACGCAGTGCTGCAGGAACTGTTCGCCGGCCTCGGTCAGCGCCAGGTGGCGGGTACTGCGCAGCAGCAGGGTTACCCCCAACTCCTGCTCCAGCCGCTTCAGGTTGAAGCTGACCACGGCCCGGCTCAGGCCCAGGCGCTCGGCGGCGGCGGTCAGGCTGCCGGCCTCGACCACGGCACGGAAGATATCGAAGCGATCGAGGCTGACCATGGTGGCTGATTGTCAAAACAGGTTTGACAGTGTTGCAGCTGCCGTCGTGTTTTTCCAACAACGCTGGTCCGCGATGCTGTCGCCTTCGCTGCTGGAGCCTGCTGATGCCTTCCCCACGCCTGCGCCATGAGGCGATCTTCCTGCTGGTATTCGCCCTGGACCTGGTCAACATGTTCATCGCCACCGTGGCCTACCCGGCGCTGGCGGCCGAGCTGCATGCGGACATCGGCACGCTGGCCTGGGTGGGCACGGCCTACATGCTGGGCCTGAGCGTGGTGATTCCGCTGGCCCCGTGGCTGGCCGCGCGCTGCGGCGAGCGTCGCCTGCTGCTGGCTGCCTTGTTGCTGTTCGCAGTGGCTGCGGGCCTGGCCGGCGCCGCGTCGTCCATCGGCTGGCTGCTGGGCTGGCGGCTGCTGCAGGGGTTGGCTGGCGGGCTGCTGATTCCGGTGGCGCAGGCGGCGGCGTACCGGCAGTGCACGCCTGAGCAACGCGGTGCGCTGACCCGGCGCATCCTGCTGGTGGCGTTGCTGGTGCCGGCACTGGCACCGGCTCTTGGCGGCCTGCTGGTGCAGTGGCTGTCCTGGCGCGGCGTGCTGTGGGCCAGCCTGCCGCTGGCAGTGCTGGCGATCGCCCTTGTGCTGGCGTGGATGCCGGCCGATGGCCTGCGCAGTGCGCCACGCCTTCAGGGCTATGCACTGGCCACCGCGATGTCTGCGCTGGGCGCGCTGCTGCTGGCATTGACCTGGCTGGGTGAGCCCGGCCATCGCTTCGCCGGCGCAGGGTTGCTGCTGCTGGCAGCAGTGCTGGCCGTCGCCCACCTGCGTAATGCACGCCGGCAGCCGCAGCCGCTGCTGCGCTGGTCGCTGCTGTCCCATCGAGGCCTGCGCATGGCGATGCTGGTCTATCTGGCGGTGCCGGGTGTGTTCATCGGCAGCCAGCTGGCCAGTACCCTGCAGTTGAACCACGCCGGTTACAGCGCCGCGCAGATCGGCGCCTTGATGTTGCCGTGGGCGCTGGCCTCGGCACTGGCAATCACCGGCAGCCGGCGATTGCTGGCGCGCTTCGGGCCGGGCGCGGTGCTGCGGCTGGGCATGGTCCTGCAGGCCAGCGGTCTGCTGCTGATGGCGCTGCAATCGCAGCCCCCCTTCGCGCTGGCCGCCATGCTGTTCGCCCTGATGGGCGCTGGCGGCAGCCTGTGCAGCAGCACCGCGCAGACGCTGGCGTTCAATGGTGTGGACGCCGAGGCGCTGGGCGATGCCAGTGCACTGTGGAACCTCAACCGCCAGCTCAGCTTCTGCCTGGGCACCGCCGCCATTGCTCTGCTGCTGGCCTTGGCCATGCAGTGGTGGCCGGCGCATGCCACCGGCGTGGCGCTGGGCCTGGCGGCCGTACTCACCCTGTTGCCGCTGGCGCTGCTGCGCCGGTCGCAGCTGCATTCCCTTTCCACTCCGGAGGCTGCTTGATGGACATGACCGCCGAACACGAAATCCACCTGCTGCACGACACGCTGCAGGCCTGGTTCCGCGCAGAGATCGAGGCCGATGCACTGGCTGATCTGATGGAACATTTCTGCGCGGACTTCAGCATGGTCGGCATCTCCGGTCGCAGGTTGGACCGCGCCGCCGTGCAGGCGCTGTTCGTGGGCGGACACGGCGCCCGGCCGGGACTGCGGATCGCCATCGAGGCCGTGCAGGCGGTGGAAGCGTCGTCGCCGCTGGCGGTGCTGCGTTATCGCGAGGGACATGCCGTGGGTGCGGGAGAAACCGCGTGGCGGGAATCGCTGGCAGTGCTGCGGCAGGAAGGAGGGCACTGGCGCTGGCTGGCCCTGCAGGAAGTACCGGTGGCGTGATGGATCCGCCGGGCATGGCCCGGCGCTACCGTGGTTGGCCGTGAACGGGTAGCACTGGGCCATGCGCGGTGAGCGCAGCGGCAGCAGACTGCACATGTGCCATCAGTCCTGCCTGTAAACGCCGCAGAATGCAAAGCAGGCACACGCTTTGCCGGGGGCTGTGGGAGTAGGCTGGGGCCTTTCCTGCCGGGAGGTGATGTCCATGCGTGTGCGTGCCGTTGCTGTTGCCGTAGCCCTGAGCCTGTCCAGCGCCGTGCTGGCCGCCGACACGCCGCCGATGACCCCGGACATCAGCGGAAAACCCTTCGTCGCCCCCGATGTGGGCCGCGACTATGACAAGCGCGTGGTGATGGTGCCGATGCGTGATGGCACCAAGCTGTACACGGTGATCGTGGTGCCCAAGGGCGCCCGCAATGCACCGATCCTGCTGACCCGCACACCGTACGACGCCGCCGGCCGCGCCAGCCGCAGCGATTCGCCGCGCATGCGCGATCTGCTGCCGCAGGGCGATGAAGTGTTCGTCGATGGCGGCTACATCCGCGTGTTCCAGGACATCCGTGGCAAGTACGGCTCCGAAGGCGATTACGTGATGACCCGGCCGCTGCGTGGGCCACTGAACGGTACCAAGGTCGATCATTCCACCGATGCGTGGGACACCATCGACTGGCTGGTCAAGCACCTGCCGGAAAGCAACGGCAAGGTCGGCATGCTCGGCTCGTCGTACGAAGGCTTCACCGTGGTGATGGCGCTGACCGATCCGCACCCTGCACTGAAGGTGGCCGCGCCGCAGAGCCCGATGGTCGATGGCTGGATGGGTGACGACTGGCTCAACTACGGCGCCTTCCGCCAGGTCAATTTCAACTACTTCGCGATGCAGACCGAGAAGCGGGGCAAGGGCACGCCGCTGCCGTCGCTGGGCTACGACGATTACAGCACTTTCCTGCGCATCGGCTCGGCCGGTGACTACGCCCGCTTCACCGGCGTGGACCAGCTGACCTGGTGGAAAAAGCTGGTACAGCACCCCGCTTACGATGCGTTCTGGCGGGGCCAGGCGCTGGATGCGGTGATGGCGAAGACGCCGCTGAAGGTGCCGACCATGTGGCTGCAGGGCCTGTGGGACCAGGAAGATATGTGGGGTGCCAACCACGCCTACCAGGCGATGGAAGGGCGCGATACCGGCAACACCCACAACTACCTGGTGATGGGCCCGTGGCGGCACAGCCAGGTGAACTATGACGGCAGCCAGCTTGGGGCGCTGAAATTCGATGGCGATACCGCGCTGCAGTTCCGTCGCGACGTGCTCAAGCCGTTTTTCGACCAGTACCTGGTGGATGGCGCGCCGAAGGCCGATACGCCACCAGTGCTGGTGTACAACACCGGTGAAAACCACTGGGACCGCCTGCAGGGCTGGCCGCGCAGCTGCGAGAAGGCGTGCGCGGCAAACAGCAAGCCGCTGTACCTGCGTGCCGGAGGCAAGCTGGCGTTCCAGGCGCCGGCGGCAGGCGAGGGCGACTTCGAGGAATACGTGTCCGATCCGTCCAAGCCGGTGCCATTCGTACCGCGTCCGGTGCGCTTTGGCGACCGCGACATGTGGACCACCTGGCTGGTCAAGGATCAGCGCTTCGTCGATGGCCGCCCCGACGTGCTGACCTTCATCACTGAGCCGTTGACCGCACCGCTGCGCATCGGAGGGACGCCGGTGGTGAACCTGCAGGCGTCCACCAGTGGCACCGACAGCGACTGGGTAGTGAAGCTGATCGACGTGTATCCCGACCAGGAAGCATCGACACCGGAGATGGGCGGCTATGAGCTGCCGGTGTCGCTGGCGATCTTCCGTGGCCGCTACCGCGAGAGCTTCAGCGACCCCAAGGCGCTCGCGGCCAACCAGGTGCTGCCGTACCGTTTCGACCTGCCCAATGCCAACCACACCTTCCAGAAGGGCCACCGGGTGATGGTGCAGGTGCAGTCCAGCCTGTTCCCGCTGTACGACCGCAACCCACAGACCTACGTGCCGAACATCTACCTGGCCAAGCCGGGTGACTACCAGAAGGCCACGCAGCGGGTATGGCACAGCGCCGCGCAGGCCAGTTACATCGAACTGCCGGTGTACTGAGACAGAGGGGATGACGCCGGGCACGGCGCGGCGCTACCCCGGTCGCGCGATGTCGGTAGCGCCGGGCGTGGTAGTGCCGGCCGCTGGCCGGCAACGCGGTGGCGCGAAAGCGTGTCGACCAAGGTCGACACCTACCGGGACAGATCGCCTGCAGGACCGATGTGGTAGTGCCGGCCGCTGGCCGGCAACGCGGTGGTGCGAAAGCGTGTCGACCAAGGTCGACACCTACCGGGACAGATCGCCTGCAGGACCGACGGGGTAGTGCCGGCCGCTGGCCGGCAACGCGGTGGTGCGAAAGCGTGTCGACCAAGGTCGACACCTACCGGGACAGATCGCCTGCAGGACCGATGTGGTAGTGCCGGCCCCTGGCCGGCAACGCGGTGGTGCGAAAGCGTGTCGACCAAGGTCGACACCTACCGGGACAGATGGGGTAGTGCCGGCCGCTGGCCGGCAACGCGATGGTGCGAAAGCGTGTCGACCAAGGTCGACAGCTACCGGAACAGATCGCCTGCAGGACCGATGCGGTAGTGCCGGTCGCTGGCCGGCAACGCGGTGGTGCGAAAGCGTGTCGACCAAGGTCGACACCTACCGGAACAGATCGCCTGCAGGACCGACGGGGTAGTGCCGGCCGCTGGCCGGCAACGCGGTGGTGCGAAAGCGTGTCGACCAAGGTCGACACCTACCGGAACAGATCGCCTGCAGGACCGATGCGGTAGTGCCGGTCGCTGGCCGGCAACGCGATGGTGCGAAAGCGTGAACAGATCGCCTGCAGGACCGATGTGGTAGTGCCGGCCGCTGGCCGGCAACGCGGTGGTGCGAAAGCGTGTCGACCAAGGTCGACACCTGCCCGGGCAGATGCGCTTCAACCAACCTTCGAAGGACCGGTGCGCCAGCGGCTGGGCACCAGCCCGAAGCGCTTGCGGAATGCGGCAGCGAAGTTGCTGGGATGCCGATAGCCGGCATCCGCCGCCGCCTGTTCCACGCTCCAGCCGGATTCGCGAAGGCCCTGCTCGGCATGTCGCATGCGTTGTTCGTGCAGGTAGTCGAACACCGAGCAGCCATACGCCTGGACGAAGTGTCGGCGCAGTGCGCTGGGGCTCATGCAGGCCAGTTGGGCAAGTTCCAGCAGGCTGTGCGCATGGCCAGGGTCGTCGTGCAGGAACGTCCGTACGCGTTCCAGCCGCGCCCGCTGGCCACTGCGCAGCGCACGCGCACCTTCGGCGTGCAGATCATCGGCCTGCAGGCCCGTGGACAGCAATTGCAGGGCAATGCCCTCGCGCCACAGCGCGTCCAGGCCGTCCTGCCAGGGGCTGTCGAACAGCTGCGCGAGAGGCGGCAGCATCGCGTGCGGAATCGCCCAGTGCCTGCATTCCATGTGTGAACCCAATGCCCGCTGCAATTGCGGTTGCCGCAGCAGGTCCGGGTCCAGATCGGCTGGCACCATCAGGCTGATGCCACGCAGGCGCATATTGCCGGGATGGACGCCGACCATTGCCACATGGTCGCGGTGGCTGGTGGTCACTGCGGTGCCTGCGCGCAGGCTGAAGTCACTGCGGTTGGGAACCTGCACGTCGACCTGGCCCTGCAGCATCACGCGGATGACCAGGCCGGGCCGTTCGTGCGCTGTGGCGGTGTAGGCGATGCGGTTGTGCACATCCGATGCGAGCAGGCTCATGCCGCCGCGCAGGGTCTGTTCGTGCAGGTCGCCGTGACCGGCCCACTGTTCTTCGCGCAGGTGGCCTGGATCGGCACGGTAGTCATAGCCGTGTCGCTGGCCAAAACGGCGGTAATCGGCAAACGTGAAATATCGGGACATCGCTCGGCGCTCAACCATGGATGATGGGTGCCGGCGACGAAGTGCCCGCACGTTCCATCGTGCACCTGCAGCGCGGATCGGTCCTGCGCTTTCAGAGTTGGAAATAGATCCTTGTCATTTTCTCGATCCCCAGTACGAATGCGATGTCCAGAGGGTCAATCGATTTGTATTTACGGCCAACTTTCGGGTTGCGCCGCGTGTTCGTCACAGGCGACGGCGTACTGTTTCTTCGGACGGAAGTGTCCGTATCGAATGACCCCACAAGGAGACCACAGATGATTGACTACCAGCTCAACGGAAAAACCGCGATCGTCACCGGCGGTGTATCCGGTATCGGCCTGGCGGTAGCGGAAACGTTCGCTGCATCGGGTGCGCGCATTTCGGTGTGGGACCTGAAGCAGGATGCGGTGGATGCCACGGTGGCCACGCTGCGCAACCAGGGTGCCGAGGCCATCGGTGTCGCGTTGGATGTCACCGACGAGGCGGCGGTGGAAGCGGCGGTGCAGCGCACGGTGAAGGAACTGGGCGGCGTGCATGTTGCAGTGAATAACGCTGGCATCGGCGGGCCAGCGGCAAGCAGCGGCGACTATCCCATCGATGGCTGGAAGCGCGTGGTCGATGTGAACCTGACCAGCGTGTTCCTGTGCCAGCGGGCGCAGATCCAGGCGATGCGCACGGCGGGCAGCGGCGGAAGCATCATCAACATGGCCTCCATCCTGGGCCAGGTCGGGTATGCCGGTTCGACCGCCTACGCGGCGGCCAAGCACGGCGTGGTCGGCCTGACCCAGACGGCTGCATGGGAGCACGCTGCCGATGGCATCCGCATCAATGCGGTGGGCCCGGGCTTCATCAACACGCCGTTGCTGGAAAAGATGGACGCCAACGTGCGTGCCACCCTGGAGGGCCGGCATGCACTCAAGCGCTTGGGAACGCCGCAGGAAGTGGCCGCGCTGGTCGCCTGGCTGGCCAGCGACGATGCCTCGTTCGCGACGGGTGCCTACTACGCCATCGACGGTGGTTATCTGGCGCAGTAGTGCCGGCCGCTGGCCGGCAACTGCCGTTGCATGGAACAAGGCGGCATCGCCCGGTGAAGAGCGCGTTCCATCGCCTTCACCCCCGTCCCACGGCCGCCGGGCAACGCTCCGGGAAACTTCCGGAGCCTCCCCATGGAACTTACCCAGGACATGTCCATTCTGCTGCGCGTGGCCGCCGCCATGGTTTTTGGCGGCGTGCTGGGCGTTGAACGTGAGATGGGCAAGCACGCTGCCGGCCTGCGCACGCACATGCTGATTGCCGGTGCCGCTGCGCTGATCGTCGGCCTCGGTGATTCGGTGGCCGAACACTTCCAGCAGGAACGCTACCGCGATCTGCTGCAGGTCGACCCGGTGCGATTGATCGAAGCGGTGGTGGCCTGCGTGGGCTTCGTTGCCGCCGGCACCATCCTGCGCGGCAATCGCGAAGACCAGGTCAGCGGGCTCACCACGGCCAGTTCGCTGGTGATGGCCGCGGCCATCGGTATTGCCGTGGGCATCGGCAAGTACGTGATCGCGCTCGGTGTCAGCGTGCTGTGCGTGTTCGTGCTGGCGTTGATACGGCGGGTGGAAAAGAAGCTGTAATCGCTAAATGGTACTACCAATAATTCCGTATAGCCCTATGGTCTAATAGGCTGTCGGCAGGATTGGAGGTTCAATTCGCGCCTGCGGTCCGCATGTTGGTCAATGTGGTACGACCAATATATGGCGGGCCCGACGCCCCCACCCGGTGGGGAACCTCCTGTTCCTGTCGAGAGCCCTATGCAGCCCTGGCAACACGTGTACGACCCCGCCGGCAACCTGTGGTTGTCGAGCCTGATCGCGCTGCTGCCGATCGCCTTCTTCTTCATCGCCCTGGCCGTGCTGCGCATGAAGGGTTGGATCGCCGGCACCCTCACGGTGGCCATCGCCCTTGCCGTGGCGCTGCTGTTCTATCGCATGCCGGTGGCGCAGGCGCTGGGCGCGGCCGGCTTCGGCTTCGTCTATGGCCTGTGGCCGATCGCCTGGATCATCATCGGCGCGGTGTTCCTGTACAAGGTTTCGGTCAAGACCGGCCAGTTCGACATCATCCGTGCCTCGATCCTGTCGGTCACCGAGGACCAGCGATTGCAGATGCTGATGGTCGGCTTTGCCTTCGGCGCCTTCCTGGAAGGTGCAGCCGGGTTCGGTGCGCCGGTGGCGATCACCGCCGCGCTGCTGGTCGGGCTGGGCTTCAAGCCGCTGTATGCGGCCGGCCTGTGCCTGATCGTCAACACCGCCCCGGTGGCGTTCGGCGCGATGGGCATCCCGATCATCGTGGCGGGGCAGGTGACCGGCCTGGATGCCTTCGAGATCGGCCAGATGGCCGGCCGCCAGCTGCCGTTCCTGACTGTCATCGTGCTGTTCTGGATCATGGCGATCATGGACGGCTGGCGCGGCATCAAGGAAACCTGGCCGGCGGTGCTGGTGGCCGGCGGTTCGTTCGCCATCGCCCAGTACCTGACCTCCAACTTCATCGGCCCGGAACTGCCGGACATCACTGCCTCGTTGGCGTCGCTGGTCTGCCTGACCCTGTTCCTGCGCCGCTGGAAGCCGGTACGGATCTTCCGCTTCGATACCGAAACCAGCGCTGAGGCGGCCGCACAGGCAATGGAGGCGCCGCGCCACAGCGTCGGCCAGATCGCCAAGGCGTGGTCGCCGTTCCTGATCCTCACTGCGATGGTCACTGTGTGGAGCATCAAGCCGTTCAAGTCGCTGTTCGCAGCCGGTGGCCCGCTTGAAGGCTGGGTGCTGAAGATTCCGGTGCCGGGCCTGGACCAGATGGTGCAGAAGATGCCGCCGATCGTCGATGCGCCGCTGAGCTATGAGGCGGTGTACAAGTTCGACTGGTTCTCGGCCACGGGTACCTCGATCATCCTTGCCGCAATCATTGCGATCATCGCCCTGCGCATGCCGGCGCGCTCGGCGCTGCAGACCTTCGCTGAAACCGTGCGCGAACTGCGCATGCCGATCTTTTCGATCGGCATGGTGCTGGCGTTCGCCTTCATCGCCAACTATTCGGGGCTGTCGGCAACGCTGGCGCTGGCACTGGCGCACACCGGCAAGGCGTTCCCGTTCTTCTCGCCGTTCCTGGGCTGGCTGGGCGTGTTCCTGACCGGTTCGGATACCTCGTCCAATGCGCTGTTCTCGGCGCTGCAGGCGACCACCGCGCAGCAGATCGGCGTGTCCGACGTGCTGCTGGTAGCGGCCAACACCACCGGCGGTGTCACCGGCAAGATGATCTCGCCGCAGTCCATTGCCATTGCCTGCGCGGCGGTGGGCCTGGCCGGCAAGGAGTCGGACCTGTTCCGCTTCACCGTCAAGCACAGCCTGATCTTCACCACGATGGTCGGCCTGATCACCTTGGCCCAGGCCTACTGGTTGACCTGGATGATTCCCTGAGCCATGCAGTACAGCCCGACCAACAGCGGCGTGCTTCGGGCCACAATGGCGCCATGAGCACACAACGGGTTTCGGACAAGGTGGCCGCGCAGCTGCGTGCGCTGGTGCAGGAACAGCAGTTGCAGCCGGGCGACAGGCTGCCGGCCGAGCGCACGCTGGCCGTTCAGCTGGGGGTCTCGCGCACCGCGCTGCGCGAGGCCATCGCGCAGTTGTCCAGCCATGGTCTGCTGACCGCGCGGGTAGGCGGTGGCACTTACGTGAGCGAGCCCGCCGCACGTGCGCGGCAGGCGCTGGATGAACCGCTGGTGCCGTACCTGCCGCTGTTCCAGGGGGACCCGGAATACCGCTTCGATGTGCTGGAAATCCGCCACGCGCTGGAAGGCGCCACGGCCTGGCACGCCGCGCTGCGCGCCACCGACGAGGACCGCGCGCGCATCGCCCAGGCGTTCCAGACCATGATGGATGCACATGGCAAGGACGACCCCGCCGGTGAGGCGCAGGCCGATGCGGCCTTCCACCTGTCCATCGCCGAGGCCTCGCACAACCTGGTATTGCTGCAGGTGATGCGCGGCCTGTTCGAACTGCTGCAGACCAATATCTCGCAGAGTCGCGAAAAGCTCTACACCTCGGCCAGGACCTTCTCGCCGCTGTCCGACCAGCATCGCGAAATGATGGATGCGGTGCTGGCCGGCGACCCCGAACGTGCGCGCGCCGCCGCCCATGCCCACCTCGAGTTCGTGCACACCACGCTGCGCACCCTCGATGACAACGAAGCCCGGCGTGCGCGGGCGTCGCGTCTACCTTCCCCACACGGTTGACCCCATGATCATCTCCGCCTCCACCGATTACCGTGCCGCAGCGCAACGCCGGCTGCCGCCGTTCCTGTTCCACTACATCGATGGTGGCGCGTATGCCGAGCACACGCTGAAGCGCAACGTATCCGATCTGTCCGACATCGCGCTGCGCCAGCGCGTCCTGCGCAACATGTCCGACCTGAGCCTGGAAACCGAGCTGTTCGGCGAGAAGCTGGCGATGCCGGTGGCACTGGCACCGGTCGGCCTGACCGGCATGTATGCCCGTCGCGGCGAAGTGCAGGCCGCGCGCGCAGCCGACAGCCGCGGCATTCCGTTCACGCTGTCCACGGTGTCGGTGTGCCCGATCGAAGAAGTCGCCCCGGCGATCCAGCGCCCGATGTGGTTCCAGCTGTACGTGCTGCGCGACCGTGGTTTCATGCGCAATGCGCTGGAGCGGGCGCAGGCCGCTGGGGTGACGACGCTGGTGTTCACCGTGGACATGCCGGTGCCGGGCGCGCGCTATCGCGATGCACACTCCGGCATGAGTGGTCCGAACGCTGCAATGCGCCGCATCGGCCAGGCCATCACCCATCCGTGCTGGGCGTGGGACGTAGGCCTGCGCGGACGCCCGCATGACCTGGGCAACATCTCCACCTACCGTGGCAACCCGACCGGCCTGGAGGACTACATCGGCTGGCTGGGCAGCAACTTCGATCCGTCCATTTCGTGGAAGGACCTGGAGTGGATCCGTGAGTTCTGGAAAGGCCCGATGGTGATCAAGGGCATCCTCGACCCGGACGATGCGCGTGATGCGGTCGCGTTCGGCGCCGATGGCATCGTGGTCTCCAACCATGGCGGCCGCCAGCTCGATGGCGTGCTGTCCACCGCACGGGCGTTGCCGGCCATCGCCGACGCCGTACAGGGTGACCTGAAGATCCTCGCCGATTCGGGCATCCGCACCGGCCTGGACGTGGTGCGCATGCTGGCGCTGGGCGCCGACACCGTGCTGCTGGGCCGCGCGTTCGTCTACGCTCTTGCCGCGCAGGGCGAGGCCGGCGTGGCCAACCTGCTGGACCTGATCGCCAAGGAAATGCGCGTGGCGATGACCCTGACCGGCGCGCACCGCATCGCCGACATCGGCCGTGATTCACTGGTGCGCCTGCCATGACTGATCGCAACAAGGTGCTGGAACAGTTGCGTGCCGCGGTGGGGGACCGCCACGTACTGACCGGCGACAAGGCCACCCGTCGCTTCCGTCGCGGCTACCGCTTCGGTGACGGCCCGGTACTGGCGGTGGTGCGCCCGGGCACGCTGCTGCAGCTGTGGCACGTGCTGCAGGCCGCAGTGCAGGGCGGGGCCGCGATCATCCTGCAGGCAGCCAATACCGGCCTGACCGGCGGTTCCACCCCGGACGGCGATGACTACGGCCGGCCGGTCGTACTGATCAGCACCCTGCGGCTGACCGGCATCCAGTTGTTGAACGAAGGCCGCCAGGTGCTGTGCCTGCCCGGCGCGACGCTGGACCGGCTGGAGCAGGCGCTGGCACCACTGGGCCGCGAGCCGCACTCGGTGATCGGCTCGTCGTGCATCGGCGCCTCGGTGCTGGGCGGCATCTGCAACAACTCCGGTGGCGCGCTGGTGCGCCGTGGCCCGGCCTATACCGAACTGGCGCTGTATGCGCAGGTCGATGCGCGGGGGGGGCTGCAACTGGTCAACCATCTGGGCATCGCGCTGGGCGATACGCCCGAGCAGATCCTGCAACGCCTGCAGAGCGGTGACTACAGCGCTGCCGATGTCAGCGACGGTGATGGCCGCGCCGCCTCCGATCCGCGCTACGCCGAGGAAGTGCGCAAGGTCGATGCCGATACCCCGGCACGCTTCAACGCCGACCCCAGCCGCCATTTCGAGGCGGCCGGATCTGCCGGCAAGCTGGCGGTGTTCGCCGTGCGCCTGGACACCTTCGAGAAGGAGGCCGCCGAGGTCTTCTATATCGGCAGCAACCGCACCGACAGCCTCACCGCGATCCGCCGCCAGCTGCTGACCGGCTTCGAGCGCCTGCCCATCGCCGGCGAGTACATCCACCGTGATGCCTATGACATCGGCGAGCGCTACGGCAAGGACAGTTTCCTGCTGATCGACAAGCTCGGTACCGCGCGCGTTCCGGCCGCATTCGCACTGAAGAGCCGAGTTGATGGCTGGTTTGAACGGCTGGGCCTGCGCGGTGTCACCGACCGCATGATGCAGGCGCTGACCGGCCTGCTGCCCTCGCACCTGCCCAAGCGCATGGGCGAGTTCCGCCAGCGCTACGAACATCATCTGCTGCTGAAGGTGTCCGCACAGGATGCGGCTGCCACCGAGGCCTGGCTGCGAGGCTTCTTCAACGACCACGAAGGCGGCTACTTCCATTGCACGGCGGACGAGGGACGCAAGGCCTTCCTGCATCGGTTCGCGGTGGCCGGTGCGGCGGTGCGCTACCGCGAAGTGCATCGCGACCAGGTGCAGGACATCGTGGCGCTGGACATTGCCCTGCGCCGGGACGACGCCGACTGGTTCGAGCAGCTGCCGGCCGATATCGATGGGCGCCTGCTGCACAAGCTCTACTACGGTCATTTCCTGTGCCATGTGTTCCACCAGGACTACATCGCGCGCAAGGGGGAGGACCCGATGGCCATCGAGCATGCGATGTGGGCGTTGCTGGACCAGCGAGGTGCGGAGTACCCGGCCGAGCACAACGTCGGCCACCTGTATCCGGCCAAGCCGGCGCTGGCCGGCTTCTACCGCACCCTGGACCCGAGCAATACCTTCAACCCCGGCATCGGCCAGACGTCGAAGGCGAGGGGCTGGGGCGGCTGCGACTGCGACGGGCATTGAGCCGCAACGGGGCGCCTGCGCTACCATCGGCGTCTCGCAAGGACGTGCCGGAGCGCACAGGATGATCATGGTTTGCACGCGAATTGCTTACGCGGTGCTGTCTGTACTGCTTCTGGCATCGTCGCTGCCTGCAGCGGCGGACGCTGCACCCGTTCAACGGGACGCGGCAGGCAACCGGCTGGAGACGCTGCTGCTGCAGGGGGGGCAGGGGCCGGACCGCACGGAGCGCTACTGCACTGCTGATGGCCAGTGGTGCGTGCAGGCGCTGCCTTCAGCGGGCGACGACCAGCCGGCCTCGCTGGAAGTTGCCGAGCGCGCGGATGCTGAAGGCGAGCCGCAGATGCGCTACGTGCCCATCGACGTGGTTGACGATGGCGACCTGCGGGTCTGGCCCTTCATCGTGCGCCTGGCTCCCGGCGCCGGGGCAGACCAGGCCGTGGCCGATCCACAACAGGCCGCATTGCAGAACGTGCTTGTCGGCGGTCTGGTGGAGGCCCGTGCGATGTATTCCGGCGGCGGTGCCAGCGCATCGACCCTGCACCTGGCGCGCATCCGTCATCTCGACGATGGCATCCAGGTGGACGCCGACGTGCTGTCCGTTGCGTGGTCGGCCAACAAGATGATCCGGGCCTGTTTCAGCGAGCGCGATTTTGATCAGCGTGCCGGCGCCTGCCATGACGAGTACAGCTTCGATGCGGAACTTGCGCTGGCAACCGAAGCGCAGGACATGCCCGTACTGCGCTACCAGACCGGGGCCACCAACTATCCGGCCGGGGCATCACCGCAGAGAGACTCGCTGGCCAAAGGGCGGTTGACGAAGAAGGACCTGCGCACCGAACAGGATGCGCAATGCAGCTACACGCGTACCTTCCGCTTCACGTCAGGGGCGTACCAACCGGACCGGCCGCTGCCGGAGTGCTCGGCCTACACCGAGCCCTGAACCATGGAGCCGGGCGCATGCCCGGCTCTGAGCAACGGCCGTGACGCGCTTACTCGCAGCGGGTGGCAGTGATGACGTTGTCCTTGTCCACGAACACGCGCAGGCGGTCCTGGCGGATGTCCTTGGTAGTGATGGTGGCCGGGCCGATGGGGTTGACCATGCCGGCGCCGCTTTCGCTGGACAGGCGGCGGATGTTCGGTTCGTTGGCGGGCTGGCCGATGGCCCAGCCCAGCTGGCTGGCATCGCAGTGGCCGGTACCCTTCACCTGCGGGCCTGGCGTGCTGACACAGGCGGCCAGCAGCAGGGGGGACGCGAGGGCGGCGAGGGCAAGGCGGGCAGGGGCGAGTCGGATCATCGGGAAGGCTCCAGGGGGCGTGATGGCGCCACCATAGCACCGCCTCTGAACTGGCGGCATGCGTTGGATCAAGACACGGTGTTCACGGCGCGCCGGCGTCGCCGCGCTTGATCGCCTCCCAGACCCTGTCCACGTGCGCGCGCAGCGCTGGCGCAGCCGATGCCAATGCGGGATCGTCCTGGCGCTCGCCACCGAAGGGTTCGTCGCCCTGCACTTGCACCAGCGACTCGCCACGCACTTCGTAGTACTGCTCGCCCTGGCGAAGGCCGATGCGCAGTTGCTGCGGGTCCACCCCGCCGCCACAGAAACTGTGGCTGGCCAACGTCAGCTCGGCGCGGCCATCGTTGTCCAGGTCGGTTGCGGTTACCTGGTCCAGGAAATAGCCGGCGTCCAGGTCCAGGCCTTCGCATTGGACTGGGTCGTCCACGGCCCAGCGCGATGTCCAAGGCGTCCTTTGGTCCGCACGCCGGTACAGCTCCGCACGCAGGGTGACCTGCTCCACCGGATCCTCGTCACCGTCGGCAGGCATTGTGCTCTCGCTGCGGGAAAGCAGCAGCAGGCCTGCGCCGTCGATGTCATTGAACACCACCTGCTTCAGCAGCGTGCCCGAGTAGAGGCCTTTCACGCCCGCTTTGGTCAGCGAGGGGGCGACCATGAACGCTGATGGTGCGTGCTGTGAACCGCAGCCGATTGCATTCAGCACGAGCACGAACAGCACCGTGATGCGTAGAGCGGCCGTCGGCTTGACTGTGAACTCAGCATGCGCGATCACGCCCTGGACCAGAGTCGATCTCATAAGGGAGGCTCTCATAGCGACGATCATCGACTCGGAAGTAGTTGCTGACAGATATGAATCGGCCATCCATGCGGATATCCATGCAGAGATTCATGTCACGGCTGCAGCCGATGCCTAGCCGATCGCTGCTCGTGCACGCGATGTCCCGCCCCTGGTGCAGATGTTCATTATCACACCATTGATTGGGATTAGCTCCCTGTAGACTCGCCGCGGGACCATCATCTCCACTGGGTGCAATGCGGGCTTGCGGGTATTCGGCAGGCGTCGAGATCCGGCCGGTGCTCCTGTCGACCTGTGCCAATGTAGCTGCCGTCGATGTCCTCGAACTCATCGAGGACGGGTTCGACGAAATACCATTCGCAATCCTGAAAATCGAAGGCAGAGACCGCGATCTGTGATGGTGCCAGCTTCGCCAGATCGGGCTGGACATCGGACCAGCCATAAGGATCCAGATGCCGGTTTGCATCAAGGAAGCGATACAGCGCTTCGGTATCTCCCCACAGTCCGTCGCGTCCAACCTCCTTCAGAGCCGCTCTTCCAACGTCATTGAGGGTCATGGCCGGGCATAGCTCTCCGTGTCCACCGGTCCATGCAAACTGAAGTGACGCCATAGGGTCGTCTTTTGCGACGTAGATTCCAGTGCGCGGCGGAACTTGATTGGTTCGCACGACAATGTCGGTGCGGATGCGGAATATTGGAACTCGATGCGTGTCTATGACGCCCTCGTTCCAGAGAAACCAGTGAATATAATCGTCCATGGTCGACGGACGAGCAACGATTCGCGAGAGTTGACGAGCATAATTGAACACTCTTTCTGTAGCTTCGCGGAAGACGGATTCCTGCTCCGGCGTCGCCCAGACCATCTGGTAGGCGTATTCCTCCAGCATACGAGCGCATTGGTGCTCGCCGGCAACGCTATACTGCTCGATTGAGCGCAGCGCTATGTCCTTGACGATGCCTTGACGAAATTCCATCAGTGCAGGGTAGGCGTACGTCGAGAAGTGCGATGCCGTATTTTGGGAGCTCCAGCCGGCCAATGCTCTGCCTACCGCATCCAGATGCGAGCGCTCATCGAGCATCTGGTCGGTCAGGGCCAGAAGGCTGTCAATCTGCGGCAGCAGGGCCTTCAGGTAATCCATCGAGGTGAAATGATGGATGAGGGCGGCCTGGCGCTTGTGCCACGGATTCAGTTCCATAGGGGGCGGCATGCTTCTGATCGGGCAGCTCCAGAAAGAGCAGGGTGGGGGATGAGGTGTGCTTCAGCCCATCGTCGGCGGCGTCTGATCCTGGGCCCAGATCCAGAAGGTATCGCCCCAGTCGCTGTTGATTGTGGGGAAGACATCACCTTGTTTGAAGTAACGTCGGCTGCCCTGGGCAGGGGTGTACCACCAGCCATCCTGGGGGCACAGTTCGCCAGCGGCAACACGGCTGATGCGCGTTTCGTCGGCTGTCGCTGATGTAGCTTGTCGGGCGTAGTCAGCAAGATCCTTGGGATAGAACGCCATGTCGCGATAGCTTGAATCGTCGATGCCGAGAACGATGGTGGTCGCTGCGGCCTCCCAGGACCAATACCCGTAGAAGGAGATATCGCCTTCTCCGTGCTGGTCGATGTAGGGTTCACGTCGGCTGGCGTGGTACCACTCGTCCAGGTAGGTCGCCATCAGCGCCGGGCGCTTGTCGGGCGTGGCATCGAAGACTTTGAACAGCTTGCGGTAGGGCAGATGGCGGGTTGCCGTATCGGGGATGGGTCTACCTGGAGCCCACGGCGCGACCAATCGTTCCAGCAGGCCGTCGTGGATGCCTAGTTCGGCGTTGACGTAGTCCAGGAATGCCATCACACGCGGCAGGTCGTTGGCATTGCCTGTAAGAATTCCAAAGCACACCATCCGCAGGGCAACGATCCAGTAGCTTTCGCTGACCAGGGGGGCGTGGGGAATACGCTCACCTGAAGTGTTCTCAGGCGAGTCATCATAAGCTTTGTCAAAGGATCCATACTCTTCTGCCCATTGCATAGCGTATGGCCAGATCTCAGCAAGCTGGTCAATTGGCGCACCTGCTGAGTACTGCAGGCTCATGAAGTCCAGCGTGTCCCAAAGACGTTGCTGTGTGGACATCATCAGGCCGGACTTTCTTGCCTTCGCAGCATGTTTTGGCAGATCCAAGGTAACCATGGCAATACCGCTCACAGTGTCCTTGAACTGAGCAAGATAGGTGCCGTAGCGCTGATTGGGCTCTCGTCGGTGTTCGAAGCCATCCTCACTGACCCTGCGGGCCATCCACTTCTTCCAATCAGGACTTTCAAGCTGCATGCGGGGTCTCACTTCAGAAGCGGATGTCAGGACGTTAGTCAGCAGCGCGATCTCCGCGCTCGGGGCGTTTCCGTCCACTTGTGCCAGGGCATCAATTCCATACAGGGGGGCGTACTTCGCATCGGGCAGCTCCAGAAAGAGCAGGGTGGGGGATGAGGTGTGCTTCAGCCCATCGTCGGCGGCGTCTGGTCCTGGGCCCAGATCCAGAAGGTATCGCCCCAGTCGCCGTTGATCGTGGGGAAGACATCACCTTGTTTGAAGTAGCGCCGGCTGCCCTGGGCAGGCGTGTACCACCAGCCCGCCACAGGTACCGGTTTGCCAGCCGCGACTCGATCCGGTCGACGATCCTGTCGACCCGTGCCAATGTAGCTGCCGTCGATGTCCTCGAACTCATCGGGGACGGGTTCGACGAAATGCCACTCGCAATCCTGCAGATCGAAGGAGGAACCGGCGATCACTGACGGTGCCACCTCGGCAACATCGGCTTGGGTGTCGGACCAACCATAGGGGTCCATGTGCCGGTTTGCATCGAGGAAGCGATACAGGGCCTCGGTATCTCCCCACAGTCCCTCGCGACCGATGTGCTTCAGAACTGCTCGTCCAACATCATTGAGGGCCATGGCCGGGCACAATTCTCCGTATCCCCCTGTCCATGCAAACTGAAGAGAGGCCATGGGATCGTCTTTCGCGACGTAGATGCCGGTGCGCGGCGGAACTTGATTGGTTCGCACAACAATGTCGGTGCGGATGCGGAATTTTGGAATTCGATGCGAGCTGATCACGCCCTCGTTCCAGAGCAGCCAGAATGAGAAGTCATTTGCGACGGGCGGGCGTGCGACTAGCCCGGAGAGTTCGCGGGCATAACTGAATACTTTTTCTGCAGTTTCGCGGAACAATGCTTCCTGCTCCGGCGTCGCCCATGCCATCTGGTAGGCGTACTCCTCCAGCATACGAGAGCATTGGTGCTCGCCGGCCCGGCGGTAGCGCTCAATTGAACGCAGGGCGATGCTCTCGACAACAGCCTCTCGAAATTCCATCAGTGCAGGGTAGGCATAGGTGGAAAAGTGCGATGCCGTATTTTGGGAGCTCCAGCCAGCCAAGGCTCTTCCTGCCGTATCCAGATGCGAGCGCTCATCGAGGATCTGGTCGGTCAGGGCCAAAAGGCTGTCGATCTGCGGCAGCAGGGCCTTCAGGTACTCCATCGAGGTGAAGTGATGGATGAGGGCGGCTTGCCGCTTGTGCCAGGGATTCAGTTCAAGGTATTGGATTTTCATATTCAGCGGTTCAGTTTCTGACCAGAGATGTTTGGCAGGCCCAGCTTCACATCGTTCAATTGAGTGCCAAAATCGGTGGTGCCCCAACCTGTGTCGAGGGGGCCAAGAATGCGAGGATTATTGATCTCGGTCCGGAGACTGACGTACTTCACCTGCTCATGTGGAGGCAGCAGCTTCCACTTGTCATAGGTCATGCTGCTCTTGGTCATGGCACCGGTCGTTTCATTGACCGCGTAGTACTCCGAGCTGTCGGCCAGAGTTCTCTTTCCTGGGGTGCCGACGGCATCGTATTCAAAGGCAGCATCGAACTTGATCTGTTCGTAGCCTCCTTCGAGGTAATGGCCCGACAGAGTGTCTTTTGTCTGCGCAGAGGCCGGGCCACGCCATACCTTCAACTCTTCGCCTGCCTTGAGTTCATAGATCACGAATTGTCCGTTGGGGTTCCAGTCAGGCCAGACGGCCAGGTACTTTCGCCATGTGGCCCTCGGGCTGGCTGACTTCATGATCGTATTGAAGACCTCTTCGCTAACCCAGTCCGCGCCTGCGCTGAAGTTCGCCGGTGAGACCACTCGATACAGCTTTGCTGGACCCTTGATCGTATCGGCGCGCATGCCTTTGGCGAAGCTCTCGATCTGACCATTGGACAATTTCGGGAAGCCCTTTGCTGCCATTGCATCGACACGCGAACGATAGTCGGAAACCTTCAGCGGCATATTCTTTGTCGGCTTTCCCTTGCCAAGCCACGACGGCGACGGATCGATCCGCTTCATCAACGTCACCGCATGTGCCTCGGGTAGCGTACCGGTGAAGTGGAAGTTGCCCGCGTTGACGATGCCACGGCGCTGCACCATGTCTTCGAATTCGAGGCGCTTGATGATCGTGTCAAGGATTCGCTGTACGGGCGCGAGAACCTCACCGATGTAGTTGTCGGCGATCTTGCGGATGCCAACGACGAGGTCGATCGTTGCCTGCGCACGACTGCCCACCAGCGGAATGTCAGCAACCTTGCCCAAGAGGTTGCGCATCAGCAGCACTGCACGATCAAAGGCCTTCAACAGCTCTGCCTTGGTCACCAAGCCACGCACGATGCGGGTCTGCTTCGCCAGCTCATGGAACACGCGATCCCAGCGCATGGCTTTCCAGTACTTGGCAACTTCACGCCGGCGCAGAAGGGTGATGACCCAACTCATGGCCTCATCGACAGCACGCACAAGGTGGTTCAGGCCGAAGCGGCGGACGAAGAGGAAGAAGATCTTCAGTACACCCTTCAGCAGGGAGCCGAGGGTAGGGATCAGGCCGATGAGGGTCAGGACCAGTCCGATCCATGCCCAGGAGTTGCTCTTGTCCTCGTTGATCTCTTTGCAGTTGGCAATGATGTCGCGGACATCGCAGACCTGGTCTACACCGGGAATCATGGAAATGGCAGTGTCGAACACGATCTGCCCGGTGGTGCGCTCCTGGTTGAAGTCACCTTGGATCGACTCCCACAGCCATACGAAGACATTCTTGCCGCCATCGACAGCGCTCTTGTACTGCTCGCTGATGAATGCAAGGGCTTCGCGAAGCTGCTGGAGTGAAACGGGGGCTGCCTGGTTGGGGAGATCGGCGCGTGGATCACCCATGGCGAGGATCCTGTTGGGGATTGGCGATCAGCTCCAGGTCGGGCCACTTGTCTTCCGGATCAGGTTGGCGAGGTTCGTAGACGACCTTTTCCACTTCCTGCTTCGGGATGGGCTCGTGATGGGCCTTGCCGGCATCGTCCAGCTTTCCCTTGATGACTGAGCCGTTCTTGAAGTGAATTTCATAAGGGGTGCCTGCCATGGCTTGCAGCGTCTCCACGTCGCGATAGTCCAATGCGATCCAGTCGGGAATGCTCTGGAGTCCTCCAGGAAGCGGAGGAATGAACGGGGCGAAGCTCTCTCCCCCCATGAACGGATGCTCTCCCGCCTTCACCTTGAACTCGCCCGGGCAGCTGAAGGTGATGTTGCCGCCCTCCAGCGTGATCGCGCTGCTGCCGGCCTGCAGCACTACCTTGGTCTGCGCCAGCACGTCGATGCGGTCGTCAGTGGCGGTGATGGTCAGCGCCTGATCGCTCAGCAGCTCCAGTTCGCCGTCGTTGGCCTGCAGGCTGACCGGGCCGTTGGCGGCGATCACCCGCAGCGGACCGCTCTGCGCGAACAGCGAGACATGCTCGCCGGACACGGTCGCAATGGTCTCACCGGCGCTGACGTGCAGGTCCTGCTGCACCGTCATCTGCAGGTTCTGCCCGGCGTAGGCCACCGCGCTGGCCGGCGTGGTCCAGACCACATGGTGCGGCGCCTCGGCCAGCAGCAGCGGTTTGCCCAGCCGTTCCACCGGCTGATCACCGGGGCTGCGGCCATCGCTGCCGGGTTTCATCGCACTCTGCCCGTTCACCTCGCCCTGGAAGCGGCCTTGCGCCTGTGGGTCGATCTGCTCGCGCAGCTGCTTGGTGCGCTGGTACTCGGCCAGCCCCGGCACCTGCTGCTGGGCCAGGGTCTGCTGCATCTGTTCCAGGCTGCGCTCGGCGCCTTTCAACTGCGCCACCACGCTGGCGTTGTCCATCACCGTGGACGCCGCGCGCGCCTGCAGGCTGGCCGACAGCAGCAGGCCTTCGCCGGCATGCACGTTGCCCCAGCCCTGGGTGGCCAGTTCGAAACCTTCGCCGCGCAGCGCGCCGCGGGCGGTGTCCTGGTGCGCGATCAGGTAGCCCAGCTCCAGGCGGCTGTCGGCCAGCGAGCTGTGCAGGCGGGTGCGCAGCTGCCCGGGCGTGTCGTCGATCACCCATTGCTGCGTGCCGCTGCCGTCATGGGCCTGGGTATGCAGGCCGCTGAGCACGCCGGGGTGGCGGGCGTTCTCGTCGATGCCGCCGCCGAAGGGCGGGGCGACCTCGCCGTTGTACAACTGGCCGGTGATGCGCGGCTGGTCGATGTCGCCGTGCAGGAACTCCACCAGGACTTCGCTGCCCACGCGCGGCAGGAAGGCGGTACCCCAGTTCGGGCCGGCCACCCATTCGGCCACCGGCACCCAGCTGCCGCTGGTGTGGTCGCCGGGGGCATGGCCGTGCTGGGCGCTGCCGGTATCGGTCAGGCCGCCGGGGTTGGGCTTGCTGCCACGCTGCCAGCCGAACTGGATGCGCACCTGGTGCTCGCGGTTGGGCGTCACCGCGGTGTCGGCGATGCCGACCACGCGCGCGGTCTGCGGACCGTGCAGGGTTGGCCGGTCCTGCGGCAGGGCACGCAGCGGCACGCCGGCGCCGGTGGCCAGGAACCGGTTGCGGTAGGCGCCGCGCTCCAGCCCGGTGCTGCCCAGCAGCTCGGCGATGCCCTGGTCCAGGTTGTTCAGGGCCACATGCTGTACTGCCAGCAGCTGGAAGGCCTGGCCTTCGTGCTGCGGGTGCTGGGCCAGGGTGAAGGTGTTGCCGGCACCGAGCTGGCGCTCGCTGCCGCCGCCGCTGTAGAGCACCTGGCCCACGCGCAGCGCGTCCAGCCGTGCCTGTGCTTCGGCGTCGGCCCAGCCCGGCTGGGCGAAACGGCCGGCGCGCGGCTGCACGTAGACTTCCAGGGCGGGCAGGCTGCCGGCCTCGGCGCTGGACTGCGCGGCCACGGCACCGACCTGCTCGCTGTGCCAGCTGGCCACGGTGCTGGCGTTGGGCACCAGCTGCTGGCGCTCGGCGAAGGCGGTGATGCCATCGCTGGCCTCGGCCATGTCGGCGCGGTGGAAGCGCACGCGGCCTGCGTCCGGCAGCTCGGCCCCCGGCTCGAACACCACCAGGGTATGCCCGGCCTCATCGCCCTGTGCCTGCTCGATGCGCCAGGCCAGGCCGGCCTCGGCCAGCAGGCGGGTGACGAAGGCCCAGTCGGTTTCGCGGTACTGGGTGGTGATCGCGCGTGCCGGCAGATCGGCCTGCACGTCAAAGCGGAACACCGCCTGCGGGTAGTCGGCGAAGATCTGTTCGCAGATGGCGCGGGTATCCAGATCCTGGAAGATCACCGCATTGCGGCGCAGGCGCAGCAGCGCCGTCCACGGCTCGAGGATCAGCCGGTAGCGGGCCAGGCCGCCATCGCTGCCCAACTGCGCGGCCTCGGTGCACAGTCCGTGCCATTGCCGCAGTGAACCGTCGGCCTGGCGCAGCTGCAGGGTCAGCGGCTGTTCCAGCCACGGCTCCAGGTCCAGGAACGCGTCGGTGGACAGGCAGTCGATCTGCAGGCGGTTGTCGCCGCAGACCGATTCGATGCCTTCGAAGCGCTCGACCACCAGGCCTTCATCAGGCCCCTTCAGCTGGATCAGGCGTTCGCGATGGGACAGCGAAGCGAGGGATGCGAGCAGTGAGGAGCTTGGGATGTCCATATCATCAGGCTCATGGCAGGGTGATCGTGATGTGGGCGGTGCGCTCGGGCATCTGCACCACGTCGTTGTAGGCGGCCAGCTGTTGGCGTGTTTCGTGGCCGAGGTAGGTCCGCACGCCGAAGAAGGCCACGATGCCGAAGCAGCCCACCACTACCGCCGGCAGCCACAACGGCACCACCCGGCGCAGGCTGTGGCGCACGTTGTCCGGCGGCAGCGCGTGCGGTGCGAACCCATGGCGCTTGCCCTTCAGGTAGACGATCTCATCGCCCAGGCGGGCGGTCAGGTAGCCCAGCTTCTCGGTGCCTTCCAGCCGGTACTTGCCTTCGAAGCCCATCAACAGGCAGTAGTGGTAGACCTCCAGCGAGGGCAGGCGCGCGGCACCCTGGCGGCGGAGTTCTTCCAGGCGGTCGAAGAAGTGTTCGCCGGCCAGATGCTCGCCGAACAGGCGCAGCTGCAGCGGGTTGCGTTCCCAGGTTTCGTGCAGCGGCGAAGGCTGCGACAGGATCGCCTCGTCCACCGCAGCGCAGAACGCGTACTTGGCCGCGTAGACGTCTTCCGAAGCCACGCCCAGGCGCATCGCATTGCGTTCCACGCCATCGAGGAACTTCTGCACCGTCTGCACGAAGCTCTCGGCATCGTGCGGCAACTGGCCGCGCTTGAGCAGCAGCAGCAGGTAGAAGCCGTCGGACATCAGGTCCTGCAGGCTCTGCGGATTGGCCGCCTGCGGCGTCGGGTTGACCATCGCGCCGTTGGCGGTCAGCGACGGCATCGGGCCCGGGGTCGGGGGCAGGGGAGAGTTCATCATGAGGTCACCGCCACAAGTTCCATCTTCAGTTCGGCAATGCCGGCCGGCACGTAGATCATCACCGACTGCGCCTTGAGCATGCGCTCATACAGCGCACCACGCGCGTCGAGCTCGAAGTAATGGCTGCCAGGACGCACCGGGATTGCTGCCGGCACCTGCGCGGCGTGGGTCAGCTTCACGCCGGGCAACGCGGACAGTACGCACTTTTCCACGTCGTCCGGCGCGCCGACCTTGAAACGCACCGGCACGCTCTGGATCAGCTCCTGCGCCGGCAGCGACGCGGACACGGACAGGTAGAACGAGGCATTGCCGTCGATGCGCTGCGAATCGAGCCGGCCGAGGTGGTAGGACGGCTTGATCTCGTTCAGCGCGATCTTGAAATAGCGCGTGGAGATCACGGTATCCAGCAGGGCGCGTACGATCTCCAGCAGCTTGCGGAAGGAGGCTTCCGGTTGATCGTGGCGATACACCGGCAGGTCGCCCAGCTGGTAGGCGTTGGAGAAGGTCAGCAGCGCGCCAGCCATGCGCAGCAGCTCCTGGTGCAGGCGCTCGGGGTGCAGCTGCGGATGGTGCAGCAGATGGGCCAGCGCACTGAAGGAGCTGTTGATGGTGTGCAGCAGCCAGAACGAGGCGATGTCGCCAGAACGGAATTCGATGATGTTCTGCGAGGTCTGCCGGTGCAGCCCGTACAACGCATCCACTTTGGCCTGCAGCGCATCGAGCACCGCGCGCAGCTCGCGATGCAGGAACGGTGAGGCCTGCAACTGGGCACATGGCGGAATGAACTCATCGTCCAGTTCGAAGCCACCGCTGGAAGTGCGTCGTACGCGCGCGATCGGCACCGTGGCGTAGGCGTCGCGCGGCTGGTCGTCGGTGAGCAGCTTCACCGCCTTGCTGAGGAACGCGAGCTCGGCTTCGACCGCATCGGTGAACAGGTCCTGCGTATCGCGGTTGGCCTGACGATAACGCGCCAGTACCGTGCCTTCGGCGTCGGCGCAGTTGGCGCCATCATCACGCAGCAGCGGCAGTGCCAGGTAGACCAGTGTGGACTGGACGCCCGGCGGCAGCTCCTGCAGCGAAACGGCATCGGGGAGGCTGTCGTGTGCGGGCGCGTCATAGGTCTCGCCGTCGGGGAACACGGCCGACAGGTCAAGCGGGCGCAGCGTGCCACCAGACAGTGCATGAGGATCGAAACGCACCCGGCGTGCGCCCCATGCGTAGGGGTGCAGGGTCTGAGAGAGATCCTGCAGCCGTGCTTCGTGATAGGCGTCCTGGCGCTGGAAGTGCTGGGGACGCAGGAACAGGCCTTCCCCCCAGAGAACCTTCGACATCCTGCTTACATAAGCCACGTTCTATCCTTGGAAATAGCTTGAAAAAGTCGCTGTTGGAGGCCGTTCCGCGCTCCTTGCGATCGCAGCGGCGCAAGCCGTTTCAGTAATGTGAAAATGTGATTCTCATCGCACATTCAAATGCATCGCGCGATCGCTGCACCGGGGGATACTATCGCATCGATGAAATCCAGTGCCAGAATTCCGGCGCGATACTACTTCGAACCCGCACAACGAATGGATGCAAGACTGCCCGGGTCGCCGGAAATGCGTGTCAACAGGGCTTTGCTGTCGCTGGTCAACGCGCAGGCGTGGACGCCGATGGTGACGCCATCCTGTGGCAGCGTCTTGCCCTTGGTATCGAACGCCAGCCGCCAGCGGTTCTCGGCCGGCGCGCGGAACAGGGCGACAACGCCGAGCACTGCACTTCCTTCACTCAGCTGTTCGGACAATTCCTGGCGGGCACCGGGGGTCAGTACCACTTCGTTGACCGAAAGCAGGTCCGCGCCGAGTGCAGCCTGCTCGCCGGCCTGGTCGAGGAATGCATTGAAGGGCGCCTGCTCGAAGCGTTGCAGGCTGCGCAGATGGTAGATCTTGACCACGGCAGCCGTGGCGCGTTTGTCGTTGCCGGCGTTGAGGTTGCTGCCGGCATACAGCCGCAGCGGAATGACGGGAGGCGCTTCGGGCTTGTCCTCGCGGATGCCCACTGCCTGGAGAGTCTTGTCCATTGCCTTGCCCAGCTTGCTGTCGCTGGCGCAACCTGCCAGGGACATGGACATGATCAGAGACAAAATCGTGACGGATATCACGCGTTGGAATGAGAAGAGTTGCGCATTCATGTGCGGTCGGTCGGCTCGAGGGCGGGGCGAAAATTGAGCGTATGAGTGTTTTCTGCTCGCGGGTATCACATTGGGATGTGAAGACTGTGTCTATCGGATTCGCCGTTTTCTTGACGAAATCCACTATACCGACGCGTATTCGCGAATGTACACTGCCGCCGGACAGGGGCAGGAATCCCGTGCGTTGTAGCGGCGGAGATTCTGTTTCCTTGAGGAACCAATTTCGACGAGGGATCACTATGGAAGTGAAGGCAATGGGGAAGGCTGTGTACCGGCCGATGTTCGCACTGATGTTGCTGTCGGGCCTTGCGGCCTGCTCATCGGCGCCGAAGAAGGCCGAGGTCGTGCCGTTCGAAACGACGCTGAGCGAAGCCGAAGCGCAGGTCACCACTGGCGGTGCCGATGCAGCGATCAGTGCGTTCGAACTGGCGGCCAAGGCCGACCCGACGCGCAAGGAACCGTGGGTGCGCATCGCACAGCTGCAGTTCGACCAGGGCCAGTATGCCCGCGCGATCGTGGCTGCCGAGGAAGTGCTCCAACGTGATCCGAATGATCTCGTTGCCGATGGCGTGATCACCGTGGCCGGCTTCCGTGTGGCCAACCAGTCGCTGACCCGTCTGCAGGGGCGCGGTGCACTGGCTTCGGATACCGCACGCAAGGAAGCGCAGACCCTGGCCACCACCCTGCGCAACACCATGGGTGATGCCATTCTCGATCCCACTCCCAAGCCCAAGGCCCCGCGCACCCGCAGCCGTGGCAGCCGCGCCGCAGCCCAGCCTGCCGCGCAGCCCGCCGCCCAGCCGGCCAAGCCCGCTGCCCGATCGAACAACGCCGATCCGTTCCAGAACATCGGCAACTGATCCGGAACCGGCCCCAGTCAGGAGACACTCATGGCCAAGAAGGAAAGCATCCAGAAGCGGCTGCAGAAGATCCGCCCGCCGCGCGTCCAGCTCACCTACGATGTGGAGAAGGGTGACGCGATCGAACAGAAGGAATTGCCGTTCGTGGTGGGCGTGATGGGCGATTTCAGTGGAAATCCGGAGCAGCCGCTGCCGAAGGTCAAGGATCGCAAGTTCGTCAACGTCGATCTGGACAACTTCGACGAAGTGATGGAAGGCGTGGCGCCTCGTGCGGTCTATCGCGTGCCGAACAAGATCAGCGACGATGGCGGCGAGTTTGGCGTCGAGTTGAAGTTCAACTCCATGGACGACTTCCGCCCCGAGGCGGTGGTGCAGCAGATCGAGCCGCTGCGGCGCCTGCTTGAGTCGCGCACCAAGCTGGCCGATCTTCGCAACAAGCTGGCGGGCAACGAGAAGCTGGAAGATCTGTTGACCGATGTGCTCAACAACACCGAGCAGCTCAAGAAGCTCGGCGTGACCAAGGAGGACTGATCGATGTCAGCCGAAGCCAGCCAACTGGCCCCCCAGGCCGCCGTCGCCGAAGAGGTGGGCCTGCTCGACCAGATCGTCGAGAAGAGCAAGGTCGCCAAGTCGCAGACCGAGCACGATCGTGCCAAGGACATCATCGCCGAA
The DNA here is from genome assembly GCF_020883215.1 of Stenotrophomonas sp. SI-NJAU-1. Lineage (NCBI taxonomy): Bacteria > Pseudomonadati > Pseudomonadota > Gammaproteobacteria > Lysobacterales > Lysobacteraceae > Stenotrophomonas > Stenotrophomonas sp. SI-NJAU-1. The sequence goes on along the minus strand of NZ_CP086598.1, from coordinate 2,588,733 downwards.
CTGGCGAAGGAAGTCCTGGACGGTACCGTGGTGGTCTCCGACAACCTCAACCTGACCCTTGATGCCCGCATCGCTGAGATCGACCGGATCATTTCCGAGCAGCTCAGCGCGGTCATGCATGCAGAGGCGTTCCAGAAGCTGGAAGGCAGCTGGCGCGGGCTGCACTACCTGTGCCAGCAGACCTCCACCGGCCCGAACATGAAGATCAAGGTCTTCAATTCGCCGCAGAAGGATCTGGTCAAGGATTTCAAGTCGGCCATCGACTTCGACCAGAGCGCGCTGTTCAAGAAGGTCTATGAAGAGGAATTCGGCACCTTCGGTGGTGCGCCGTTCGGCGCCCTGATCGGTGACTATTTCCTCGGTCGCCAGCCGGAGGACATGTACTTCATCGAGCAGATGTCGCACGTCGCTGCCGCGGCCCATGCACCGTTCATCTCCGCTGCAAGCGAAGGCATGTTCGGCCTGGAGACGTTCACCGACCTCGGCAAGCCGCGCGATCTGGCCAAGGTCTTCGATACGGTCGAATACGCCAAGTGGAAGTCGTTCCGCGAGAGTGAGGACAGCCGCTACGTTGGCCTGACCATGCCACGCTTCCTGGGGCGCCTGCCGTACAACCCCAAGGACGGCACCACCGTCGAAGGTTTCAACTTCGTCGAAGAGATCGAAGCGGCCGACCACAGCAAATTCCTGTGGTGCAACACCGCCTATGCGATGGGTGCGCGGCTGACCCAGGCGTTCGAAAGCTTCGGCTGGTGCGCGGCCATCCGTGGCGTGGAAGGCGGCGGTCTGGTCGAGGATCTGCCGACTCACACCTTCCGTACCGACGACGGCGAAGTGGCGCTGAAGTGCCCCACCGAGGTGGCCATCACCGACCGTCGTGAGAAGGAACTCAGTGACCTCGGCTTCATGCCGCTGGTGCACTGCAAGAATACCGACTATGCCGCATTCTTCGGCGCACAGTCGGCACAGAAGCCGAAGAAGTACAACACCGATTCGGCCAATGCCAACGCGATCCTGTCTGCCCAGCTGCAGTACATCTTCGCGGTCTCGCGTATCGCCCATTACCTCAAGGCGATGATGCGCGAGAAGATCGGCAGCTTCGCTTCGGCGGGCAACGTCGAGGAATTCCTCAACCGTTGGATTGCCCAGTACGTGTTGCTGGACGACAACGCTTCGCAGGAAGCCAAGGCGCAATTCCCGCTGCGTGAAGCTTCTGTGCAGGTTTCGGAGGTGCCGGGCAAGCCCGGTGTCTACCGCGCGGTGGCCTTCATCAGGCCGCATTTCCAGCTCGATGAGCTGTCTGTTTCGTTGCGTCTGGTCGCCGAACTGCCGGCGTCCGCAAAAAAGTCGTAAACGATTTGCTGTAACTGAAGCGTCCAGGGGAGTCCGCTCCCCGGATTGCAGTGACGCTTATTTCAAGAGGGCGTAGCCCCCCTTAACCGCCAGGCCCGCGCCTGGCACATCAAATCTCACGGAAGAACGGAATTTAGGAGACCAGATATGCAGCACGCTTTCCTCTCGATTGACACCATCAAGGGCGAGTCGCACGACGACAAGCACAAGGACTGGATTGAAATCCAGTCGTTCTCGCAGGATCTGTTGCAGCCGCGTTCGGCCACCGCGTCGACCTCCGGCGGCACCACCGCTGCCCGCGTGAACCTGTCCCCGATCGAAATCACCAAGTCGATCGACCTCGCCTCCACGGCCCTCAACCAGGCTGCCTCCAACGGCACCACCTTCCCGAAGGCGCAGATCCAGTTCATGCGCGCCGACAAGGACGGCAACGCGATCAATTACTACACGGTCGAGCTGCTGAACGTGCTGGTCCACCGCGTCACCACCACGGTGGACAAGGAAGGCATGCCGCAGGAAGTTGTTCAGTTGAGCTTCGGCGCCATCAAGTGGACTTACCAGCAGCAGAAGCCGGAAGGCGGAGTTGGTGGCAAGACCGTGGCGCAGTGGAGCGCAACCAAGAACATCCCGAACTACACCGTGTGATGTTGTGTCACTGCGATGGCGCCTCGTGCGCCATCGCAGTCTGATCGCCGGGCGGGGCCAGGAACGGCCCTGCCTTTGCTGCACCGCTGCCGCCCGCACGGATGCCGAACCTGAGTGGAACATCAATGAAGGGACTCGAACCCAGCCTGCTGGAAAAACTGTTCGACGACGCCCCCAAGCAGCCAGGGGCCGGGCAGGTATTCAAGTCCGTATCGCTTGAGCAGTACAAGGAATCCATCGCACGTGACCTGGAGGGGTTGCTGAACTCGCGCGCCGCGTTCCAGGAAGGTGACATGAAGGAATTCCCCAATTGCCGGCAATCGCTGCTGACCTACGGGTTGGCCGACTTCTCTGCGATGAGCCTGGCCAATGCCTACGACCGCGCTGCCATCTGCCGCTCGCTGGAACAGGCCGTGGCCCGCCATGAGCGGCGCCTGCGCAACGTCAACGTACATCTGGACGCCGGCAACCAGTTCGCCGGCGGCCTGCATTTCACCATCCATGCGCTGCTCGACCTGGAGCCGGCGCGTGAGCCGGTCAGCTTCGACGCGATGCTGCAGCCCTCGACCCTGCAGTACCAGGTCACCCGCGCACGTCGCACGCAGGGCGCCTGATGCAGGACCTGCTGCCTTACTACGAACGTGAGCTGGGCTACCTGCGCCGTTACGGGCGCGAGTTCGCCGAACGCTATCCGAAGATCGCCGGTCGCCTGCAGCTCTCCGCCGAAGGGAGCCAGGACCCGCATGTCGAGCGCCTGATCGAAGCCTTCGCGCTGCTCAGCGCGCGCGTGTCCAAGCGCATCGAAGACGACTATCCTGAGTTCACCGACGCGCTGCTGGATGTGCTGTATCCGCATTACCTGCGGCCATTTCCGTCCTGTTCGATTGCCCATTTCGATCTGGATGGCGTGGCATCCAAGCTGAGCGCGCCGGTGCGGGTGCCGCGCGGCACTGCGCTGCAGAGCCGCCCTGTGCGCGGCGTGCCGTGCGACTTCCGCACTGCCTACGATGTCGTGCTGGCGCCTGTCGGCGTGCAGCAGGTGGTGTACCGCGGCGTCGCGGATGCGCCGATGGCCACGACGCTGCCGGCAGGGACCGGCGGCCAGATCTCGATGGGATTCCAGCTGCTCTCCGACCAGCTGGGCTTCCACCAGTTGGGCACCGACCATCTGCGGCTGTTCCTCGACGGCGAGCCTTCAGTGCGCGCGGCCCTGCGCGATGCCCTGCTGCTGGGCGTGAAAGCGGCGTATGTCGAGTCCGATGGTGACGGTCGCTGGCGGCGCCTGGACAAGGTGCCGCTGAGCGCGGTCGGGTTCGCCGATGACGAAGCGCTGATCGATTTCCCGGCGCGCTCGCATCCTGCCTACCGCCTGTTGACCGAGCTGTTCGCCTATCCGGAAAAGTTCGGCTTCGTCGACCTGCACCTGCCGTCGGTAACTGCCGGTGCCAGCCGCCGTTTCACCCTGCATCTGGTGTTGCAGGCGCAGGGCCAGGATCGCGGCAACATGATGGTGCTGGACGAACTGGGCGTGCACAACGTGCGGCTGGGTTGTACGCCGATCGTCAACCTGTTCCGCACCAGTGGCGAGCCGATCCGTGTCACCCATCGTACGGTGAACTATCCGGTGCTGGCCGATGCACGTCGCGCGTTCGCCTATGAGGTGCATTCAATCGATTCGGTGCATCGCATCCGGCAGACACCGCAGGGTGAGCTGATCCAGGCCTTCCGCCCCTTCTATTCGCTGCACCACGGTGAAGACCCCGAGCGCACCGGCCAGTACTGGGTGGCGCGTCGTGACGAAGACATTGCGCGGCAGAGCCCGGGTTTCGAGACCGAGATCAGCTTCGTCGACCTGTCGTTCAATCCGGTGCTGCCGCAGACCGATACGGTCAGCCTGGAACTGACCTGCAGCAACCGGGACCTGCCCAACCAGCTCGCCTTCGGCGTGGCCGGCGGCGACCTGAACATCGAGGGTGGCAGCCCGGCCAAGGCGATCAGCCTGCTTCGCAAGCCGACCAAGCCCCTGCGCTTCCGCCACGGCCGCAATGCCCAGTGGCGGCTGATCTCGCATCTGTCGTTGAATCAGCTTTCGCTGACCGCCAGTGGCCTGCCCGCACTGAAGGAGATGCTGCGCCTCTACGACCTGTCTGGCAGCAACGTCTCGGCGCGCCAGATCGATGGCATCCTCGAGCTGCAGCAGACGCCCGTGACCACCTGGATGCATGGCCGCCAGTTCGCCTCGGTGGTTCGCGGCCTGGAGATCCGCCTGACCATCAATGAAGCCCATTTCGTGGGTACCGGTGTGGCTGCCTTCGCCCAGGTGATGGACCACTTCTTCGCACTCTACGTGCATGCCAACAGCTTTACCCGACTGGTGCTGGTTTCCGGCGACAGCGGGGAGGAGATCGTCCGATGCCCAGCGCGCAGCGGCGAATCGATCCTGGCGTAGCCCAGCAGCTGCTCACCGAACCGCACCGCTTCCAGTTCTTCCAGGCGGTCCGGTTGCTTGAGCAGGTGTTCCAGCGACAGGGCGTCAAGCCCGGCCAGGCGGTGCCGATGCGCGTGCGGTTCCGCAACTCGCTGTCGCTCGGGTTCCCGGCCACCGAGTTGTCGGCCGAGGCGGGAGTGTATTCGCTCAAGGGTGAGCGGCTGCAGGACCGTGAGGCCATCGAGCAGGCCCTGCACGGCGAGGAACTGGCCGAGGTCCACCTGACACCGCAGTTCATGGGCCTGCTCGGTACCGCTGGCGCCTTGCCGCTGCACTACACCGAGACGCTGCAGCTGCGCGAGCTTTACCAGCGCGACCGCACGGCGCGCGCGTTCCTGGACATCTTCTCCACCCGCGCGGTATCGCTGCACTACGCCGCATGGAAGAAACATCGCCTCGCATTGCAGTACGAGCTGGATCGGCGCGAGCGTTTCCTGCCGCTGGTGCTGTCCCTGCTTGGCATGGGCATGAGCGAGCTGCGCGACCGGCTGCATGAAGGTGAAGGCGAGATCTTCGACCAGGCCGTGGCCTATTACGCCGGTGCGGTACGGCAGCGGCCGGTGTCGGCGGCACTGATGCAGCGCGTGCTGTCGGATTACTTCCAGGTGCCGTTGCACTTGGAGCAGTTCGTGGGCGCGTGGTACCGGGTTCCGTCCGGCCAGGCGACGCGGCTGGGCCAAGCCAATGCCGTGCTGGGTGCCAGCGCGCTGGCCGGTGATCGTGTATGGCAGCGCGACCTGCGCCTGCGGCTGCGCATCGGCCCCCTGCGCCGCGACCAGTTCGATGCATTCCTGCCGGGGGGCAGTGCTGCCGAAGCGCTCTCCAAGTGGTTGTCGCTGCTGACCGGCGGCATCCTCGAATACGAAGTACGCCTGGTCCTGCGTGGCGAGGATGTGCAGGGCAGTTCACTCGGTGCGGGCGGCGGTGTCCGCCTGGGCTGGGACAGCTACCTGTGCACCGCGCCCCAATCCACCCCGCGTGAGGACACCACCTATGGCATCCACACGCTGCAATGACACTGTGCCGGTGGTGTTGCTGCCATCGGCTCCCGAACGGTTCCAGCAAGGAGTGCGCGTTTCCGCATGAGCATCAACCTCAAAACCCTGATCAGCAAGCTGGACGACACCTGCCGCCAGGCGGCCGAACGGGCTGCGAACCTGTGCATGGCGCGCGGCAATTACGAGGTCGACCTGGAACATCTGTTCCTGGCGCTGCTGGAGCAGCCGCAGAGCGATTTCGTGTTGATCGCGCGCCGCAGCGGCATCCTGCCCGAATCGCTGGAGCGCGATCTCAATGACGAGATCAGCCAGTTCAAGACCGGCAACAGCCGCACGCCGGTGTTCTCCCAGCACATTCCCAAACTGTTCGAGCACGCTTGGCTGATTGCCTCGCTGGACTCGGAAACCACCCGCATCCGCAGTGGTCACCTGCTGCTGGCGCTGCTGACCGAACCGGATCTGGCCCAGCTGGCCTACCGCGGCTCGAAGCTGTTCGTGCGTTTCAAGCGCGATGAGCTCAAGCACGACTTCGCCAAGCTCACCGAGGGTTCGCAGGAAGCGGTGCAGACCCTGCGTTTCGCCGATGCGTCTGCAGGCGACGAGGTCGGCGAGGGCGCCGACGCAGTGCCGGGCGAGGCCAAGGGCGGTCTGTCGAAGACGCCGGCGCTGGATCAGTTCACCACCAACCTGACCCAGCGTGCACGCGAGGGCAGGATCGACCCGGTCATCGGCCGCGATGGCGAGATCCGCCAGGTGATCGATATCCTGATGCGCCGTCGCCAGAACAACCCGATCCTCACCGGCGAAGCCGGCGTCGGCAAGACCGCAGTGGTCGAGGGCCTGGCCCGTCGCATCGCCGACAAGGATGTGCCCGATGTGCTGCAGGGCGTGGAGCTGCATACCCTGGACATGGGCCTGCTGCAGGCCGGCGCCAGCGTCAAGGGCGAGTTCGAGAACCGCCTGAAGAACGTGATCGACGAGGTCAAGAAGAGCCCGCATCCGATCATCCTGTTCATCGACGAAGCGCACACCATGATCGGTGCCGGCGGAACCGCCGGCCAGAACGACGCGGCCAACCTGCTGAAGCCCGCTCTGGCCCGTGGTGAACTGCGTACCATCGCCGCCACGACCTGGAGCGAGTACAAGAAGTACTTCGAGAAGGACGCCGCACTGGCCCGTCGCTTCCAGGTGGTGAAGGTCGAGGAGCCAAGCGAGGCATTGGCCGCGGCCATGCTGCGTGGCATGGTCGGGCTGATGGAGTCGCACTTCAACATCCGCGTCCTGGACGAGGCCGTGACCGAGGCGGTGCGCCTGTCGCACCGCTACATCAGCGGTCGCCAGCTGCCGGACAAGGCGGTCAGCGTGCTCGATACCGCCTGCGCCAAGGTCGCGTTGGGGCAGAGCGCCACGCCGGCCATCATTGAAGACACCCGCAAACACCTGGACCGCCTGCAGGCCGAGATCGGCGCACTGCAGCGCGAGACCGCCGGCGGCAGCGACCAGCACGGCGAACGCCTGGCGGAACTGCATGCGCAGCAGGCCGAAGCACAGGCCGTGCTGGCCAGCAACGAAGAGCGCCTGGGGCGCGAACGTGACCTGGCCGGCCGCATCGCCGCACTGCGCCAGCAGATGGAGCAGGGCGAGGCTGCGGCGAGCGATCCCGAGCCGACTGCTGACGAGGGGGACGGCGATGTCGCCGTGGCCAAGCCGGCCGCCAAGCGTGGCAAGGCAAAGCCGGAACTCTCGCCGCAGCACGCTGAACTGGCGCGGTTGCAGGCCGAACTGCGCGAGCTGCAGGGCGAGACCCCGATGGTGCCGCTGCAGGTTGATGGCACCGTGGTAGCCGAGATCGTCTCGGCCTGGACCGGCGTGCCGCTGGGCCGCATGGTCAAGGACGAGATCCGCACCGTGCGCACGCTCGGCAACCTGCTGGTCGAGCGCGTGATCGGCCAGGACCATGCGCTGGATGCGATCGCCCAGCGCGTGCGCACCGCCACCGCCAAGCTGGAGGATCCGAACAAGCCGCGCGGCGTGTTCATGTTCGTCGGCCCCTCGGGTGTCGGCAAGACCGAGACCGCGCTGGCGCTGGCCGACATCCTGTATGGCGGCGAGCGCAAGCTGGTCACCATCAACATGAGCGAGTACCAGGAAGCGCACAGCGTGTCCGGCCTGAAGGGCTCGCCACCGGGTTACGTCGGCTACGGCGAAGGCGGCGTGTTGACCGAGGCCGTGCGCCGCAATCCCTACAGCGTGGTGTTGCTGGACGAAGTCGAGAAGGCCCATCCGGACGTACTGGAGATGTTCTTCCAGGTGTTCGACAAGGGCATGATGGACGATGCGGAAGGCCGTGAGATCGATTTCCGCAACACCCTCATCATCCTCACCTCCAACATCGGCTCCTCGCAGATCATGCAGGCCTGCCTGAACAAGCCAGCCGAAGAGATCCCGGATGCGGAGGCGCTGTCGGAGGCGCTGCGCCCGGTGCTCATGCGCACCTTCAAGCCGGCCTTCCTGGGGCGCCTGAAGGTGGTGCCGTACTACCCCATCAACGATGACGTGCTGGCGCAGATCATCACGCTCAAGCTCGGCCGCATCCGCGACCGCGTCATTGCCAATCACAAGGCCACCTTCAGCTGGGACGACAGCCTGGTGGAGGCCGTGCTTGCACGTTGCACCGAAGTGGACTCGGGTGCGCGCAACGTTGACCACATCCTCAACGGAACCCTGCTGCCGGAAATCGCCGAGAGCGTGCTGGCGGCAATGGCCGAGGGGAACCGGATCAACGCCATCAAGGTCACCGCTGGCAAGAAGGGTGACTTCAAATACAAAGTGTCCTGACACTGAGCAAAAGGAGAACGCTATGGAATTCTATGGATTTGACCGCGAAGCCGCCCTCAACCACTGCGACAGCCTGGAACTGGGCCTGGGTCGTGAACTGGACCGTGTGCGTGCCTGGAACCGGCTGCGCCCTGAGCACGTGATCGAGCTGCTGGACACCGCCGTGCCGGCCGCTCGCCAGGATGCGCGCAACATCGCCGCGCAGATCAGCCGCGGTTCCTGGCGCATCCACATGGATGCCCCGGTAGTCGGCAAGCCACAGCTGGTGAGCAACGCGCGCGAACTGCAGATCACTGCCGGCGGCCGCGATTACCGACTGAAGATCAGCGAGGGCGTGCGCCTGCAGCTGGAAGAGATTGTCCAGGCCGCCTGATGGCCGTGCGAGCCTGTCGCCCCTGCAGGGGCACAGGCCGCGTGGAAGCGGGAAGCGGAGTACACCGATGCGCACGTCGCATGCAGACCACCTTGAAGTTCGGGACGTCGGGGAACCACCATGGAACTGGTAAACAACCTGCGGGCGGCACTGGCTGGCCCGTCGCACGCTCAGCGCTTCCTGCGGCTGCACACGTCGCTGGGGAGCGATGCGCTGGTGGCCGAAACCCTTGATGGCGTCGAGCAGATCGACGGCATCGGTTTCCAGTGGACGATCACCGCCCTGTCGCTGGACGCCGGCCTGGCGCTGGCGCCGCTGATCGGGCAGGGCGCGCTGCTGCAGCTGCAACAGGCCGACGGCAGTGTGCGCCCCTTGCATGGGCGCATCACCGCCGCCGAGCGGCTGGGCAGCAACGGCGGCCTGGCCCGCTACCGGCTGCGCCTGCAGCCGTGGCTGGCATTCCTGTCGCAGCGGGTGGACAGCTACGTCTTCCACGACAAGACCGTGGTCGAGATCGTCGAGGACCTCTTCGCCGACTACGGCACGCTGGCGCCGGCCTGGCGCTGGTCGCTGGCGGACGCCAGCCAGTACGCGCGGCGCAGCCTGACCACCCAGTACCAGGAAAGCGACCTGGCCTTCGTCCAGCGCCTGCTGGCCGAGGAAGGCATCTATTACTGGTTCGAGCATGCTGGCGAGCCCGGCGGCGCGGACTTCGGCACGCACACGCTGGTGCTGGCCGACCACAGCCATGACACCGCCGACCTGGGCAGCGTGCGCTTCCATCGCCGCGACGAGAGCGAGCGCAGCGACAGCGTGCAGCAGTGGTCCACCGCGCACCGCTGGCGGCCGGGCAAGGTCGAGCGCGCCACCTGGGATTACCGCACCCTGGAGTGCCGCCAGGCCAGTGCCGAGGCCGGGCAGGGCAACGATCTGGGCATCGTCGACCGCGATACCTGTGGCCCGTATGGTTGGCAGGACAATGCCCGCGGCCAGCGCCGCGCGCAGCAGCACCTGGATGCGCTGCGCGTGCGCGCGCACACCATCGAGGGCGCCGGCCAGTGGCGGGCACTGGCCCCGGGCGCACGCTTCGGCCTGTCGCAGCATCCGCAGGTGGGCGAGGACGCACAGTTCCTGTGCCTGTCGGTGCGGCACCAGGCCCGCAACAACCTGGATGCCGACGTATTCGATGCGCTGGAGCAGACGCTGGGACCGGCCAGCGTGGCCGCACCGGCGCTGCCTGGCGCGCTGTCCGGGCTGGCCTACGGCGATGCGCCCGGCGAGGTGTCCACCGCGTTCTACGACAACCGTTTCGTGGCCATCCCGTCCGAGGTGACCTACCGGCCGCAGACCGAGGACGGCCACGGCGTGCACCTGCATCCGCGGCCGACCATCACCGGCACACTCAGCGCGATCGTGGTCAGCGATGGCGATCCATTGCTGTCCGACCGCGACCACCGCATCAAGGTGCAGTTCCCGTGGCAGCGTGGCGGCAACGCCAGCAGTGGCCTGGCCCATCCCGGTGGTGACGACAATGCCCCGGCCAACGGCGGCGCCTGGACCTGGGTGCGGGTGATGACGCCCTGGGCCGGCGACAACTGGGGCGGCGTGGTGCTGCCACGGCGCGGGCAGGAAGTGCTGGTGGCGTTCCTGGAAGGCGACATCGACCGGCCGGTGGTGGTCGGTGCGGTCTACAACGGCCGTGGCCAGCAGGATGCGCAGCACAACCAGATCAACGGCGGCGGCGCCAACGCCACCGGCAACGCGGCGGCCTGGTTCGAGGGCAACGACCACGCGGCGGTGTACACCGGCTTCAAGAGCCAGGCGCTGGCCGACAGCCAGGGCGGTACCGGCGGTTACCAGCAGCTGCGGTTCGACGACACGCCCGGGCAGGGCCGCGCGCAGCTGTCCACCACCCAGCACGAGACCACGCTGACGTTGGGCCACCTCAAGGGCGGCCAGGACAACGTGCGCGAAGGCGAGCGCGGCTTCGGCGTGGAGCTGGCCACGCAGGCGCAGGGGGCACTGCGCGCCGGCCGCGGCCTGCTGCTCACCACCGAGCAGGGCACGCCGCAGCTGGCCGCGCCGCAGGCACTGGGCCAGCTGCAGGAAAGCCAGCAGCTGCTGCAGCAGCTGGCCGAGTCCGCAGCCAACCAGCAGGCGCAGCTACCCAGTGACCCGACCGAGCTGCCGGCGGATACCACCCTGACCGAACTGCAGGAGGCGCTGCGCGCCACCCACAGCGGCAGTGCCGCGGGCAGCATCGCCGGCGGCGATGGCGAAGCGCCCGGCTGGAGTGCGCCGGTGCTGCTGGGCAGTGGCGTGGCCGGTGTGTTGAGCCTGACCCCGGCCGACCAGGTCTGGGTGAGCGGCACCCACACCACCCTGGCCAGCGGCGTGGCGCTGAACTGGATGACGCAGGGCTCACTGACGATGGCCGTGGCCGGTGGCCTGGTGCTGTACACCGCCGGCGTGCAGCCCAGCGCCGAGAGCCCGAACCAGGAACGCGGCATCGCGCTGCACGCAGCGCAGGGCAAGGTGAGTGCACGCGCGCACAAGAACCAGGCGATCGTGGCGGCCAAGACCCAGGTGCGTATCGCCAGTACCGAGGCGGACGTGCAGCTGTCGGCACCGAGCAAGCACCTGCTGGCGACCGCGGCCGGGGCCTACATCCGGATTGAGGGCGACAACATCGAGCTGGGCGCGCCGGGGAAAGTGGAGTTCAAGGCGAGCCAGCGGGAGTGGGTGGGGCCGGCGAGTGTCAACGCACCGCTGGTAATCCCTAATCCAGCTGACGCCTACAAGCTCAAGTACGTGCTTCGCGACTTCGCAGGACAGCCGATGCCGAACTCACCGTACGTGTTGGTAATGCCCGATGGCAGCACGCGGGAAGGAACCACCAATGCGCAGGGTGAAACCGAGCAGGTAGTGACCAAGGGCCCGCAGAACATCCATCTCTTCGTCGGCGACGGTGAAACCAAGCACGAAGGCTATTACCTCAACGACGAAGCGTAAGCGCGCAGACGACCGCCGCGCGACAAGGAAGACACCATGGCAACCGGAAATTTCAGACTCTACTACCTGGCCGACAACGGCCAGCAGCGTCCCGCCTCGAAGGTCCGCTACCGGATCCTGCAGCTGCCTGATCGCAACGAAGTCGTCAATGGAACAACTGACGCGCAGGGTCTCACCAAGTTCGTGAGCACCACGCCGAATCCGCTACTGAACCCATTGGACAAGGGCGTCAAGCCTGCCACCCAGGTTCCGTTCCTCGCACCCACGACCATCCGCTTCCAACTGGAAGTCTGGGACTTCGACCAGCGCCGGTGGACGCAGCCGGATTTCGCGGGCCGCCAGAAGAAGGCGGTCTCGCATGATATCGAGCTTCAGCTCAACAGCACCATCATGACGATGGTGCCGATCCAGTGCGCGCTCGAGCTGCAGCCTTACTTCCGCGTGAAGTTCCAGATGCAGGCCGACCAGAAGGCGCTCGTGAATGCGCCCTATCTGGCCTATGGCGTGGATGCGAAGGGGCGTGAAGTTGCCGGTAACGACGCCGCGGGCCGCCCCATCAAGGGGAACACCGACAAGAGTGGTATGACGCCACGCATCAGTTGCAACGGTCGTCGCCGGTTCCACTTCAATCTCGCGGGGACCAAAGTAGGCCGTAGCACAGACATGCTGGAGCCGCTGATCAAGGGTCAGTCTACTACCCTGTACGTACTTGGCATGAAGAGCCAGGTTGCGATGAGCGAATCCGGACAAGGTCGCACCGCGAGAGTTGACGGAAAGATCAGCGCGCCAGCGATCCTCAACGCAGAGGCACAGGAGTTGCTGCTGCTCACACCGGATGTCTGGAGTGAGTTTGAAGAGCTCAGCGGCATGATCGAGAACACCATGGCTGGCCTGCATCGATCGCGTGCCAATCTCGACAATGCACTTCAGGGCCGGGATGCAAATGCGGTCGCAGCCGCAGAGAAGGCGTTGGGTATTGCCGAGGACGACGTGGCGAAGATGCTCAATGAGAATTTCTCGAAGCTGACCGACCTCAAGGAAGTCGTTACCTTCGAGACGTACGACAAGGGGCGTCATGCAGGAAGTAACATGGCGGAGCGCTCAGGACTGCGCCGTCGATACATCCCTGCCAGGAAATACGAAGAGATCAAAAAGCGTCGAATCATGGGTATTCCGACGGCGGTGAATACCTCCGTCGGTACCAAGGTCAAGGGCGGTCCGGTCAGTGGCTCCAGCGAGGGAAAGCACGAGGTCACAGGAACCAAGCCATTCGATGCGGCGGACTTCAAGAAGTCGCTCCGTACGATCACGCTCTCTGCGAAGGCCGAGACGAAGATGGATCCGTTCGTCTTCGACATCATCGAGTCAGGCGGAAATGAGTTCGTCGAGCACGTGAAGAAGAGCGATTCCTACGAAGTTGCAAGTGCTTCGCAGTGGCTTCGCTTTGTTGCCGGTGCCGGTGCCAGCAGTGCTGCAACATGGGATCCCTCAAAAGGTGTTGCTTCGGCAAAGGCCGAGGCCAGTGCATCGGCCAAGTTGATTCTCTTTGAGGGGAAATGGACACATAGCTATTCCGTGCCCAGCATCAAAGGCTGGCAGATGCAGTTTGGCGATGTGGATCTTGGCGCCATTGTGTTTGTCCTGTCCTGCGACCTGTACGGATTCGTTGGCGCGAAGGGAACCTTGGCTGGCTCCGCCGAAATCAAGTATGTGCAGAAAAAGCCTGTCGCCACTGCGGTTCAACGTGATCGCTCTGATTCGTTGGCAGAAAATTTCGATACGCAACGTGGGTTGCCGCGGGCGCAGATGGACCCCAGGCGGGTCCGCATGCTCGGCATGAACGAATCTGCAGGAAAGCAGAGCGGTGTCGGCGTTCACATCAACGCGGAAGTCTTTGCGGGTGTTGAAGGCGGAATTACGCCGTCAGGGGATCTGCGCTGGTTACCGCCAGACCGCAAGGAACCTGTGAGCTTCGCCAAGATTGCATTGGATGTCGCGGTCAATGCGGGCGCGGGCGCAAGTGCGCAGCTGAACATCTTTTTCAACAGCGGGAAGTTCCGCATTCGTGCGTCTGCACGACTCTGCTGGGGCGTCGGTGCCAAGGGCGCCGTTGATTTTGCGGTGGATGCGGGTGGCATGAAGGAATTCGTGAAGTGGGTCTTCTATCAGTTGGCCCACTCTGGATTCATCAAGCTCACCTACATCGCGCAGGATGCGTTTAACGTTCTCTCCAAGTTGTTGTTCATGGTCGTTGCAGAGGACAGCCCAATGGGGGTGCTTCTCTCCGAGAACATTGCTGCCGTCAACTTTGAGTTCAACGCACTTCAGAATCGGCTGAAGAAGGCCGCTGCCCGTGATGCTCTGGTCAACCGGATCAATAGTAAGCCTGATTGGCTGATCTACGCGACACCAGAGGCCAGGGGCATGTTGCTGTACGCCGTAACTCGACACTATCCCGAATCACATGCGCGCAATCTTCCCGAGTTCTCTCCGGGTTGGGGGGATGTTGAGATTCACGCTTTGCCTGGGCATAAGCAGGCGGTGCTGAACATTCTGCAGCCTGTCACGTCCAGGCCAGAGTGGATGAATGTCATGCAGCACATGACGATCGATGGTGCGCGTCGAGCGGATGCAGGAAAGGCGGAAGGCGATGTGGTGCGCTTCCTCGACTACGGATACTCGTTGAACAATGATCTCCCGAATGTGTTCGGAACGATGAACAAGCGCTCCCGCGACAAGATCGGGGATGTGGGAAATTCATATCTGCAATCGTTCCTCGAGAAGCGATCGAAGCTTCTTAACGAATTCCCGAAAGGATATGAGGTAGCCCAGATCATGACGATCGATGACCCGGTCCAATTGGCTGCGCTCGACGGCACTGAGGCACCGACGTTCGCGATGATGGATCCGCCGGGGCTGTGGCTTGATCGGGATGATAAAACGATGATTGCCTGATGGCTGAGGGAGTGCGCTTCGCGTACTCCCTCCGATGGCGCATGCTCAATCGTGAACTACGCATCGGAACCCATATCCATAGTTCTGATTGGCCTCAATGTCCCTGCCTTTGGGATCCTTCCGCGCGGCCATATCAGGCGCGCGGGACGCACGCGTGAACGTCATCGACACAAGTGCGAGTGAATCCCCACCTTGGTTGGTGCTGCTGCGAATGACCTTTTCGCTCCCACTCTTTGGACCTTGCGGGTCGCGTAGGTCCTTTCCCGTATAGCTGGCTTCATACCAGTCCTGAACCCATTCATGGCCGTGATCGATCATGTCGTAAAGTCCTGCGGGATTGGGTGGATACTTGCCCAGAGCAACACCACTTCCATCCATGTTCTGATCGAAGCTGGCCACATTTCGACCATCGTCGATCCGACCGTTGTCAGTCGCATAAATTTCCATCTTCCCGCCTGAGCGTGCGGCATACTCCCATTCTGCCTCGGTTGGAAGTGCGGCTCGCTTCCCCGTCTTGCTTCCCAGCCAAGCGCAGAATTCTTGTGCCTGAGTCCAGCTCACCCCCGCTGACGCCTTTACGTCCTTTCGATAGAGGCCTGCATCGATCTCGGAAGTTCCGATCCGGGGTTGTCCGGTGCTATCGGAGAACGCATCGTACTGTTCAACCGATATCTTGTGAGCAGTTATCGAGAAGTCACTCAGCGTGATCTTGCGAAGAACATCGTCGTTGGTCTCACCGCTGTAAGGAAGCTTATCGGCATTGTGTACTGGACCAAAGTCACCCATTAGAAAGGTTCCACCCTTCATTCGAACCAGGTCCTGGATGATCTGCTCCTGAAGACTTGCGCCTGCATGTTCGCGCTCTTGAGCTTGGTGGGCGCTGTTGGCGGGTTTACCAGCGCATGCGCTAGGGGCAAGGGGAAGGAGGGCGAGAATCCCAATGGGCCACAGTCGATAACTACGCACATTCAGCTCCTTCTTGGTGTGTGCAGATGTTAGCAGCGTTGGGCGAATCTTTGAGTGAACCCTTGTTTCAGCCTTGCCATCGTTGAGCTTCGATCAATGGCGGGGCCCGGGGGCGGGGGCATGTAGAGGGGGCATGTAGAGGGGGGCTGTGCAGGGCCGCGCAAGCGCCAGCCTACACACATGCCTCCGGAACAACACCGAAAAGAGCGTGCCGTCGCCAGAACTCGATCACCGTCCCCGGCATGACAGCCGCCAACAACACGGTTGAGGGATCAATGCGCTGCCGGTGGACGCCACCCTGACCGAACTGCAGGAGGCGCTGCGCGCCACCCACAGCGGCAGTGCCGCAGGCAGTATCGCCGGCGGCGATGGCGAAGCGCCCGGCTGGAGTGCGCCGGTGCTGCTGGGCAGTGGCGTGGCCGGTGTGCTGAGCCTGACCCCAGCCGACCAGGTCTGGGTGAGCGGCACCCACACCACCCTGGCCAGCGGCGTGGCGCTGAACTGGATGACGCAGGGCTCACTGACACTGGCCGTTGCCGGCGGCCTGGGCCGGCGTGGAGCCCAGCGCCGAGAGCCCGAACCAGGGGCGCGGCAACGTGTTCGAGACGATGAACAAGCACTCCCGTGACAAGGTCGGAGATGTGGGGAATTCGTATCTGAAATCGTTCCTCGAGAAGCGCTCGAAGCTGCTCAGTGAGTTCCCGAAGGGGTATGAAGTGGCCCGGATCATGAGTATCGACGATCCAGTCCAATTGGCTGCGCTGGACGGCACTGAGTCGCCGACGTTTGCAATGATGGATCCCCCAGGGCTCTGGCTGGACCGGGACGATCAGACAATGCTTGCATGAATGCAGACGAGCGGCCGCACTCTGCCGCCCGCCTGCTACAAGAGTACTCGGCGCTCAGTCCTGAGTGGCGCAGCGGAATCCAAAGGTTCGATTCTGATTGACATCGATCACTTCACCATTGGGGTCTCTGCTCTTCTCAGGATTCGGAGGTCGGTGATCACGTGCAAAAGTCATTGAGGTGTGCACGAGAGAATCGCCGCCGCGTTTGCTGCTTCCGCGCAAGACTCTCTCAGCGCCATTCTTGGGGCCTGTAGGATTCCGAGTGTCACCGCCGGAGTAATTCTCCTCATACCAATCCTGCACCCATTCGAAGCCATGGTCTGTCATGTCGTAAAGTCCAGCAGGATTTGGAGGAAATTTGCCTAAAGCGGTCCCGACTCCGTCATCGTACTGCGAATAAGTTGCTACGTTCCGGCCATCATCAATGATGCCCGTATCGGTCGCAAAAATAACCATTTTACCGCCAGACCGTGCGGCGAACTCCCACTGCGCTTCCGTGGGCAGCACCAGCTTCCGGCCTGCCTTCTTTCCAGCCCAAGCGCAGAAATCAACAGCGTCCTGCCAGCTCACTCCGGCAGCGGCCTTGGAGTCGGCGCGATAAAGCGTCGCGTCAATCTTCGAACTGCCTACCCTCGGGCGACCAGTCGCGTCCGTGAAAGCATCAAAGTCCTCAATCGATACCTTGTGAGCCATGATCGAAAAATCGTCCAAGGTGATCTTGCGGAGGACGTCATCATTCATGGCGCCGCTGTAGGGCAGCTTGTCCTCGTTGTGCACGGGGCCGAAATCGCCCATGAGGAACGAGCCGCCCCTGATCGGCACCAGGTCCGATATGATCTTTTGCTGCGTAGCTGCGCCGGAATCGTGCTTCACCTGGCCAGCTCCTTCCTCCTTGGCGCAGGCGGAGGTGGTAAGCGGCAGGATGGCTAGCAGGATAGCTGTCCGAAGTGAAAGCATAGGCATGAAGGTTTCCTTTGGCCCAGCACTGCATACTAGCAGCGGATGAGACGTGCTAAGTGAGTGCCCCGTCGCGGCAGGAAGACTTCGTTCGTCGCGCTACAGGTGGTCCTATCCAGTTTGTGACACTCTGCCCATCTGTTCGATACGCATGTCGCGGTGGACGCGATTTTTTTGCCCGACTCCGTGGTAGCTCGCGGATTTTTCTGTCGCTCGGTGCACTACAGATTCTTGGTCCAAACCCGGTTTTGGTCGCGAGCGGGTCCTACGACAATCGCTTCGTTGCCATTCCGTCCGAGGTGACCTACCGGCAGCAGACCGAGGACGGCCGCGGCGTGTGAACTCCAGTGGTTGAACGTCATGCAGCGTATGACGATCGATGGAAAACCCAGGCCCGATGCAGGCAAGGCGGAAGGCGATGTTGTACGCTTCCTCGACTATGGCTACTCGTTGAACAATGATTTCCCGATTGATGATCCGGTACAGTTGGCTGTCTTAGACGGCGCCGAGGTGCCGACGTTCGCGATGATGGACCCATAAGGCTTGTGGCTGGATCGACATGATCAAACAATGCTTGCATGACAGCCGCAGGGCGGCGATTCTTCGCCGCCCTTCTAATCAGCTCAGCGGAATTTCTCAATCCTGAGTGGCGCAGCGGAATCCGTGGCTCCCGTTTTGATTGGAATCGATCTCACTCCCATCGGTGTCTCTAAACTTTGGAGGATTCGGCGGGCGATGGTCTCTCGCAAACGTCATGGCAGTGAACACAAGTGAATCACCGCCGTGACTATCGCTTCCTCGAATCACCTTCTCCGTTCCTTTCCTCGGGCCAAGAGGGTTTTTGGTGTCTCCGCCAGTATAGTTTTCCTCGTACCAGTCCTGTACCCACTCATAGCCGTGGTCTGTCATGTCGTACAGTCCGGCCGGATTGGGAGGGAACTTCCCCAAAGCGGTCCCGCTACCGTTTCGGTACTGGGAATAAGTCGCCACATTGCGACCATCATCGATGGTGCCTGTATCAGTAGCGAACACAACCATTTTGCCACCCGATCGAGCCGCAAACTCCCACTGAGCCTCGGTCGGAAGCGTGAGCTTTATGCCTGACTTCTTTCCAGCCCAAGCGCAGAAGTCAACAGCATCCTGCCAGCTCACTCCAGCTGCCGCTTTGGAATCGGCGCGATATCGCCTAGCGTCGAGATCGGAAGTACCCACCCTCGGGCGACCAGTCGCGTCCGTGAAAGCATCAAAGTCCTCAATCGATACCTTGTGAGCCATGATCGAAAAATCGTCCAAGGTGATCTTGCGGAGGACGTCATCATTCATGGCGCCGCTGTAGGGCAGCTTGTCCTCGTTGTGCACGGGGCCGAAATCGCCCATGAGAAACGAGCCTCCCTTGATTGGCACCAGGTCCGCCATTATCTTTTGTTGCGTAGCTTCACCGGAGCCACGCTTTGCCTCGGGAGACGGTTCTTTCCCCAGGGTGTATGTGGACGTAGCGAACAGCAGGATGACCAAGAGCGCCGCAGTCGGGGGCAAAAACCTAGACATGGGAAATTCCTTTGACCGAGTGTCGCATGCTAACGCGCTCGCCCAGCCGGCGCATCCGTACCGAGCGGCGGTGCGATGCGACATATGTCTCGCTCTGACGGCTCTGACCCCCCGAGTAATCACATTCCATGTCATCCTCCCCAAGGTGACGTGACAGGAGGTCGGATGTATACCGGATGGATGCGGGAATTTTCCGTGGGGCGTGCGCTCTCTGCCAAGGAAAGCGCGTCGCGTTTGGATGTGCATGCAGTGCAACCCGTAGCGCCTGCCGAGCGCGCCTGCCTGGTCCGCTTCAACTCGACCTATATCGATCTGATCGATCGTCGTTTCCGGCTGCGCGGCATGGTGTCGACCACCGTGGTTCTGCTTGGCACGTTGGGGCTGTTCCTGCTCGGCTTCTTTCTTCTCTTCACTCTGGTCATCCCCAACCTGGAGGGAGACGGCTGGGACTGGGTGATGTATGCGATGGTGGCTGCGTGCGTGATCGGCGCCCCCGTACTGTTCTGGCAAATCACCCTTCGATACGAGTTCTTCACCTACGTCTGGTACCCGACGAGGTTCAATCGGCGTAACCGCACGGTCTGCTTCTTCACCGGCGGGAAGGAGGGGGCCGTATCCGTTCGCTGGGATGAGGCCGTGTTCTACATCGGGCGAGGAACCAGCGAGGAGTTCCTGCGTGATCTGCGTTGCAGCATCATTGAGGATCACGTCGTCAAGCGGACCTTCGCTGTCGGCCACTACTTCGATGACGAGCTGAAGATACGGGCGATCTGGGAGTTCCTTCGTCGCTACATGGAGGACGGTCCTGCGGAAGTGGTCGACACTATCGACGGTCGGCAGATGAACCTGTCCGTGGTGCCTTCATTGCGCAACTGCTATCTGTTTGTGGTGGCCAGCCTTGGGCCAGCCATGCTCAGTGCCAGATTCATCCTGATGCCGCTGCTGTTGCCCCTGGTGTTCTGCCGGTGGCTGGTCCTGCGATCCTGCCGCATGCCTGTTTGGCCGCAGTGGGTAGAGGAAGAGTGTGCGGTTGATGCGGATGACCCATTTAGTCTGGTCGAGGCGGACGTCATGGCACAGGAGCAGGCCGATGCATCATCTACATGATCGAGCGCTCGTCAGGATGATTGTCGATCAACACAGAGCGGAGCAGCGGGTGCCGTTCAGCTGCGACTTCGCCTTCATGCACATGGGAGATAGGCGATGAGCCAGTTTGCTGGCTGGCTTGCCCAGCGGTATCGCAACAATCGTCCCCTAACTGGGTACGAAAAGGCTGCCGATGTGCGCAATTTCGACTCATCCACGTTTGCGCCGATCGATAAAGGAATCATCGCCATTGATGACGATTGCATCGATTTTGTTGATCGCCATTTCTTGTATCGGGGTTGGGCGCTGATGGGGGCGAGCGTCTTCATCACGCTGGGGCTGTTGTTTGTCATTGCGATGCTGCACGCAACTACGTCGCTGGTTGATCGGGCTGGGCCGCTCGAATCGAGTGAGGCGTATGCAATCGCAGGCTTGATCACCCTCGTTATTGCGTTCTTGGGGTTCATTCTCTGGAAGCTGCTCTTACGAGATGTTCTGCGTTACAGGTACTACCCCATCCGCTTTGATCGCACTACGCGTCAGGTGCACGTCTTCACGGGTGGTCGCAACAAGGTGGTGTCGGCGCCCTGGGCGGATGTCCACTTCATCATCGGAAGGGACAAGCCGACGGGGCCCGGCGAGGGCTACACGTACGACCTCAGAGGACTGGTGATCCGCGGCGATCAGGTTGTCCACACTTTCGCAGTAGGGTCGGATTGCGGCTCGAACCCCGCCATCGTTCTCGCCCACTGGGAAATGATCCGGCGTTTCATGGAAGAGGGCCGTTCCGCACTTCCGTTCCCGCCATTGCAGCTATACACCTCGGTGGTACCGAGCTTCCGCAATGCATTCATCATTCATGTGTCTTCGGCCGGCTCAGGGCTGATGTGGATCGCGATGCCGCTCACCTTGCCCTGGGCGCTGTTCCGCTTCCTGGCGATGAAGCTGTGCCGGAAGCCCGTCTGGCCGGCATCCATCGTCAGGGGCAGGGCGGCGGCTTCTGCTGGTGCGCCGCCACTCCGCGCCCCACTTGTGTACGGGCGGGTCGATCATGCAGGAGGGCGCGCGGAGGAGATGGAGCGCTTCTGGAAGGACTCGATAGCTGCAGCGAAGGCCCGCAACGACGAGGTGCGGCAGCAGCTGCTGCGGGCAACGGACGGTACCTGACCAAGCAGGTGGTGGTTGTGGAGCTGCACGGCCGCAGCGTGTGCGGACCGGGAAGCGTCTACGGGGAAAGCTGGGTCGAGCATGGCTCGACCCTGCAGAAGCACCTTACATCGCCGGGCAGGCCGGATCCTTGCCGCTCACCGCTGCGCAGATCCGTCGGCGGCAATCCACGCCCTTCAGTGAGGTCGGGCTGGGGCAGCTGCGCAGCTGTGCCTGGATGTTCGATTCGGTCGACGCGGACTTCTTGCTGGCCACGCGCTCGAAGGCGGCACGCTCGTCCTCGGCACGCTTGCGCTGGTCGGCTTCGATCTGCGCGATCAGGTCGTCCATGCTCTGCGGCTGGGCGTTGGCCTTCGTCTTGGCCTTGGCCTTGTCTTCTTCCTTGATGATGCCGAGCAGGGTGCCGAGCAGGTTTTCATCTCCCTTGCCCTGGCTGCCGGCCCGCGCCGCGTCACGCGCGCTGCGTGATGCCGTCGCCGTGCTGCGTGCACCGGTGCCCGTTGTTGCTGCGGCGGGTGCTGCGGTTGCGGCGGCTGCATCAGCCGGAGCGGGCGCTGCGTTCTCTGCAGGTGCAGGCAGCGCAGGCTCGCCCACCGCAGGCGGCGCATCCACGATCATGGCCGCACCGTCGCGCGACGACGTGGCGGGAACATCCGGGTGTCCTGTTGCCTGAGCCGGATCCGGATCGGGGGTCAGCGAATACTCGCTGGGCTCGGGATAACCGGCACTGCCGGACAGGCCCCACGCCGCAAGCCCGGCAATGGCGACCACGGCGGCACCGATGCCCAGCCACAGCCCGAGGCGACGGCTGCCGCCAGACGATACGCGCGCAGCACGAGGGGAGGCGGTTGCCTGCCGGCCCTCCATGTCTGCCAGAATACGGCCCGCATTGGGGGCCTGGCCTTTGTTCTGCGCTCCCCCTGAGAGCAGACTTGGCCGGTTGATTCCGCCATTATTCAAGTGCTTCCAGCCCTTGGTTTGAGTCGGCAACCACTGCCGAAGCGAATTTCCGCATTCTTAGTGAAAGCGGTGGGGGGCGTCAACCAGATCGCGTGTCAGGGAGGACCAGTGTTGCCAATCGTGGTTGCCGCCATTGCCGTCGTGCTGCTTGTGGCACTTGTGTGCTGGGTGTTGTTGTTCCCCGAGACGGTCGAGGCGTTGCGCCAGGCGTTGGCGCGCCGGCTGGGCGGATTCCGCCGCAAGGCGGGGCGGATGGGCGACAAGGTCGGTCACGGCGTTACCCGGGTGCGGAGTGGGGTTCGTGAAGAGGCGGGTGCGGCGCATGGCGCGATCCGACGCCATTGGCCGATCCTGGCGATTGCTGCAGCCGTCCTGCTGATTCCTCCAACTGTGATATTGGTCACACGCCAGACGGTGGTGCTGGAGGACTTTCGCGGCGATGATCTGGCCGAATCCAGTTCGATGGTGGCGCAGTTGTTGCGGGGCGAACGCCTGGCGCCGCCACCGCCGCCGCCGCCGGAGGTATTCACCACCGCTGAGGTGCGCCGTCTGCGGCCTGAAATTGTGACGGCGGACCGCAAGTGGAACCAGATCGATCCCGATCTGCAGCAGCGTGTGCTGGCCATTTACGAGGTGATGCGGCGCCAGTACGGGTACGAAATGGTGTTGATCGAGGGCTATCGCAGTCCGGAGCGGCAGGCTGAGTTGATGGCCGGCGGCAAGGCCACCCGCGCCGGTGCGTGGCAGAGCTGCCACCAGTATGGCCTGGGCGTGGACAGCGCCCCGATCCGTGATGGCAAGCTGCAGTGGGACATGAATGACGAATGGACCAAGCGGGGCTACTTCCTGTACGGCGAGCTGGCCCAACAGGCGGGGCTGGACTGGGGCGGCAACTGGCGCAGCATCAAGGACTACGTTCACGTGGAAATGACGTCGCGCTGCCGCGCAGCGCGTGCTGCCAAGCGCGAGGAGCTGTCACGCCAAGGGTGATAACCACAGGGCGGTACTGGTATCGTTAGGGCGATGAACTGGGTCGCCGGGGAGCAGGAGGCGATGGAGCGCCAGGTCAAACAGGATCAAGGAGCATGATGGATGGCACGACCATTTATTGTCGTCGGTGACAAGCTCAGCCACGGTGGCAGCGTGGTGGCAGGTACCGGCGAGACCGACATCAATGGCAAGCCGGTGGCGCGCGTCGGTGACCGCGCGGTGTGCGCTCTGCATGGGGCGACCACGATCGTCAGCGGCGATGCGACCGTCTTGATCGACGGCCAGCCGGTGGCGCGTGACGGAGATCGTACCGGTTGCGGTGCGACACTGGTGGCGTCGCAGGCCGCTACCGGCCTGCGCTGAGCGGCGCGGTCGACGGGAGCAGGGCATGGAGCAGGGCAACTGATGGCAGGATGGCTGGGCAAGGCAGCGTCGGTGGTGATGGTGTTCATCGCTACCTGGGGCGCAACGATTCTCTACTGGCGCAACAGCGGCACGGTACCGACCGGCATGCAGATGCTGGCCTACCTGGGCCTGCTGCCTGTTGGGCTGAGCAGCGCCGGTTTCATGCTGCGCGGTGCGCTGCAACGTGGCGCAGCGTCTGCGCTGGACAGGGCCGCGCCTGATGACGGCAGGGCAGGAAGTGCAAACCATGAGGCGGGCACTCCGGCGTCCGTGGCCCCACCTTCGGTCGCGCTGCTCGCCGGCACCCTGCGGTTGGGCATCGACCTGGATGCCCCGTCACTGCTGGCCATGGCTGCCGTGCCGCCGCGCCCATCGCTGGATGGCCGCTTCCGTGACAACTACAACCTGCCGGTACGGATGAGCGCGGCCAAGGACCTGGATGAGTTCGAGGTGGTGCAGGTGCGGCAGGATGGCATCGATACGGCGGCGCATGAGCGGCGCGCGCTGGCGCTTCTGCGCCCTGTGCTGGAAGAACTGCTGGAAACGGTGTTCACCACGCTGCCGGAAGTGGTGGCCTCTGAAGAAGTGGTGGTGGCCGGCCTGCGTCGTCGCGACGAACAGCGCGTGGAGAACGTGCTCACCATCGAACTGCTGGTGTCCGGCAGCTGGTCCGATCCGTTGCGCCACTGGGCGCAGGAATGGCTGCTGGACCAGGCGCGCCGGTCGGGCCTGGATGCACGCCGCTTCGATGCACGCATCACCATGCTCGATGGCGCGCGCGAGGTATGGCCGCATCTGCAGCGGATGATCGATGCGCTGGCGACGGACCAGCCGCGCTGGCATCTGGTACTGGCGGCCTCATCCTCCATCGATTCCGCCGTTGTCGCGGCCTGGCAGGCGTCCGGGGTGCTGGCCACCGCGCAGAATCCCGATGGCCGGGTGCCGGGCGAAGGCGCTGCCGGCGTGCTGCTGTCCAGCGCGGCGCTGGCGCATGAGGGGGCTGGCCGCCTGTGGCGCCCGCAGCTGGTGCGTGCCGAGCAGATCGAAGGCCAGCGTCCGGCTGAGCAGCGCCGTCAGTTGGCGGCGTTGGCCACGAATTGGCACGCGTCGCTTTGCCAGGACCCGGTGCAGCCGCAGTTCGTGCTGCACGATGCCGATCACCGCGGCGATCTGATGGTCGATGCCGCAGCCATCGCCGCGACATTGGCGCCCGATCTCGATTTCAGTCCGCAGAGCCTGGCGCTGGCCGTCAGTGCCGGCGAACTGGGGCCGGTGCTCCCGGTTGCCCAGCTGGCATTGGCCCACGCACAACTTCAACGCCAGGCCGAGCCGGTATTGCTGCTCGGCGTCGCCGACAACCAGCAGCGCTTGTTCGGCCTGGTCGACCCTCTTCCTTCCCCGACGCTGCCGGCCGACGTGCCGTCGGCCACCTGACCCCTGGATCCCTGCATGAGTTTGAGCAATTTCAGCTACTACCTGCGCGATTACCGTCTGTGGATGGTGATCGGCCTGGTCGGTGCCGCGGCGCTGGCCCACTACGGTGAAGCCGAGGCGCGGCAGATAGGCATCTGGGTGGCCGTGGTGCTGGCGGGCCTGTTGCTGCTGGCGCTGCTGGTCTGGGGCATCAAGCGGATTCTCGCCCGTCGCGCGGCCAAGCGCGTGGAGGCGATGGTCAAGGACGAGGCAGACAAGGCGGTGGCCTCGTCGCAGCCGGCGCAGCGGGCCGACACCGAGGCGCTGCGGACCCGCATGCTGGATGCGGTCAAGCAGATCAAGTCTTCCCGGATGGGCATGCTGAAAGGCAACGCGGCGCTCTACGAACTGCCGTGGTACGTGATCATCGGTAATCCCGCGGCGGGCAAGAGCACGGCCATCCTCAACTCCGGGCTGCAGTTCCCTTTCGAGGACAACCGCGGCAACGTGGTGCAGGGCATCGGCGGCACCCGCAACTGTGACTGGTACTTCACCACCAACGGCATCGTGCTCGATACCGCCGGCCGTTACTCGGTGAGTGTCGATGACCGCATGGAATGGCTGACCTTCCTCGGTCTGCTGAAGAAGAACCGCCCACGCGCGCCGATCAACGGCGTGATCATCGCCGCCAGCCTGGCCGAGCTCTCGGGCAGCAAGCCGGAGTTCGCGATCGAGCTGGCCAAGAACCTGCGCCAGCGCGTGCAGGAGATCACCGAGCGCCTGGAAGTGTTCGCGCCGGTGTACGTGCTGTTCACCAAAGCCGACCTGATTGCCGGTTTCAGCGAGTTCTTCCGCAACCTCGACCCGGGCGAACGCGAGCATGTGTGGGGGGCGACGTTGCCGTTCGACGTGCAGCAGCAGGGCGATGCGCTGGCTGCCTTCGACAGCCACTTCGACGAGCTGGCCGAAGGCATCAAGGAGATGAGCCTGACCCACATGGCAATGCAGCGTGGCCGTGAAGTGTCGCCGGGCCTGCTGTCATTGCCGCTGGAGTTCGTCGGCATCAAGCCGGCGCTGCGCACGTTCATCGCCACGCTGTTTGAAGACAATCCATACCAGTTCAAGCCGGTGTTCCGCGGCTTCTACTTCTCCAGCGCGCTGCAGGAAGGACGCTCGGTACACCATGCTTCCGAGCGCGTCGGCCGCCAGTTCAGCCTGGAGCGCGGCTCCAATGTCGATGAGGCGCCGACCGGCCATACCGCGTTCTTCCTCAAGGACCTGTTCCGCAAGGTGATCTTTGCCGACAAGGAACTGGTGCGGCAGTACTCCAGCCCCCACCAGAACCGCCTGCGCTATGGCGTGTTCCTCGGCGCGGTGGGCGTGCTGGCGTTGGCGCTGGGCCTGTGGACCTGGTCGTATACGACCAACGCGCAGCTGGTAGCCAATGCGACCAAGGACCTGGACCAGGCCGTGCGCGTACAGAAGGATCGCATGGACCTGAAGTCGCGCATCGACGCGCTCCTGCTGCTGCAGGATCGCATGGAGCAGCTGGACCGGTACGGGAGCGAAGGCGGCATCACCACCCATCTGGGCCTCTACCAGGGCACGGCGATCCGCGAGAAGCTGCTGCGTGAGTACAACCACGGCATGCAGCAGGTGATGCTGGCGCCCACCGTGTCGAACCTGGAGAACTACCTGGGCCAGGTGGTTGCCGAGCGCGACAAGCTGGGGCAGGGCAACAGTACTGCCGCCGAGAGCGAAGTGCTGTACCAGAATGCCTCGCCGACCAGCACCAACGATGCCTACAACGCGCTCAAGACCTACCTGATGCTGGGCAATCCCAAGTACGTGGAAGGCGCGCACCTGTCACAGCAGCTGACCCTGTTCTGGCGTACCTGGCTGGAGGCCAACCGCGGCCAGATGAGCCGCGAGGAAATGGTCCGCGCGGCCGAGAAGCTGATGACGTTCTACGTGGCGCAGGCGGGCAAGCCGAGCTGGCCGCAGGTACAGAACAAGGTGACCCTGGTCTCCGACACGCGCCAGGCGTTGGGCCAGGTGATGAAGGGCCAGCCTGCGATGGAACGCGTGTATGCGCAGATCAAGGCCCGTGCCGGTGCGCGCTTCACCACCACTACGGTCGACAACCTGATCGGTGTCGAGCGCAATGGCCGGATGATCAACGGCAACTACGCCATCTCCGGCGCCTTCTCGCGCAAGGCGTGGGAAGAGTACGTGCAGGATGCGATCAAGGAGGCCGCCAATACCCAGCTGAGCACCACCGACTGGGTGCTGGGTACGACCGAGCAGAGCGACCTGTCGCTGGCCGGCAGCCCGGAGCATGTCTCGCGCGAGCTGGTGAACATGTACAAGAACGACTACGCCCGCGAGTGGACCAAGTTCCTGCAGGGCCTGAGCGTGGCCGAGTTCAGTACCTTCGATGAGGCTGTCGGCCGCATCAACAAGCTGGGCGACGCCAGCAACTCGCCGCTGCGCGTGCTGCTGGAGCGCATCAACGAGGAGACCGTGTGGGACAACCCGCAGGCGCTGGCGCGCTCCAGCAAGGCGCGCAAGGGTTTTGTGGCCTGGTTCCAGCGCACCATCCTGCGCAAGGACCCGGCAGCAGCGGCAGCGGCGCAGCCGGTCGGCCCGATCGGCAAGGCCTTCGAGGGGATCGCGCGGCTGACCAGCGAACGCGGTGACCAGCCTGCGGTCATCACCGCTTACTTCGAAACACTGGCCAAGCTGCGTGCGCGCCTGAACGCGATCAAGAGCCAGGGCGAAATCGGCGTTGGTACCCGCAAGCTGATGCAGGACACCTTCAGCAACGAGGGTTCGGAACTGAGCGTAGGCCTTGCACTGGTGGACGAGCAGGTGCTGACCGGGCTGGACGAGAAGCAGCGCGAGGCACTGCGTCCGCTGCTGCTGCGGCCGCTGACCCAGACCTTCAGCACGCTGATCGCACCGACCGAGGACGAGGTGAACAAGACCTGGAAGGCGCAGGTCTACGATCCGTTCAAGGCGCGCATCGGCCAGCAGTACCCGTTCAACCTCAACTCCGATGTCGACGCCGCACCGAGCGACATCGCCGGCATCTTCGGCGCCAACGGCAGCATCGCCGCCTTCAACAAGGAGGCGTTGGGCACCCTGGTGATCCAGCGCGGTCCGTTGCTGGAGACCCGCCGCTGGGCCGGGCAGGGGGTGAACCTGTCGGCCGAACTGGTGGCAAATTACGGCAACTGGGTGAGTGGTTCGGCGGCCGGTGCGGCGCAGGACACCACCATCTTCGAGATCCTGCCGGCGCCGGCGGCCGGAGCGCTGGAGTACACCATCGAGATTGATGGCCAGGTCCTGCGCTACCGCAATACGCCGCCGCAGTGGACCACCATGCAGTACCCCAATGCCGGCCAGGTACCGGGTGTGAAAATCACCGCGGTGACCGGCGATGGCCGCACGGTGGAGGTGTTCAGTGCACCTGGCGCCAACGGCTTCAACCGCTTGATGGCTGAAGGCGAGTACGAGCGCCTGGACGACTCCAGCCGCATCACCTGGAACGGCAATGGCGTGGGGGTGACGGTGGAAATGCGCATCGTGCGCCGTGCAGGCAGCGGTGGTGCCGAAGGCGGCGGCGACTGGCAGCGGGGGCTGCAGCTGCCCGAACGTGTGGCCGGTGGTACGCCGGTCGCTCCGGCACCGGCAGCCGCGCCTGCAGCACCGGCACCGGCACCGGTCACTGGAGGTGCCCGATGAGCCGAGTCGTCAGCGCCGGGGTGTCTTACTTCGGCAAGGTGCCGTCGCGTGGCGATTTCGTCCGCGCGGCCGAAAACCACCAGTTGCTCGGCTGGCTGGACCGCTGGGCCGGCGAGAGTCTGGAACTGCTGAGCCAGAGCCCTGACTGGAAACAGCGCTATGACGAAGCGCCGGAAATCCACTACGCGTTCCTCGGTTCGCGCAGCAAGATGGTGCTGTGCGGTCACTTCCTGGCCAGTCGCGACGCGTCCGAGCGACGCTTCCCGCTGTTGTCGGCGCTGCGCCTGGATGCGCCGGAGCCGCTGCCCTTCATCGGGCGCAGTCCGCTGGCGATGTCCAACGCATGGTCAGGCCTGGCGCGTCTGGCCCGCCAGGCCTACCAGGACAGTGACGCCGCACAGGCACTGGCGCAGCTGGCCGATGCCCGTTTCAGCATCAGCACCGACCCCGGTGATTACAACGGCAGCTTCCAGGATTTCCTGGAAAGCACCACGGTGGCCGATCTCGAACAGCGCCTGCGCGATTCCGGCCACGGCGATGTAGCACTGCGCCAGGTGCTGCCGGCACTGGGCCTGCTGTTGCAGCCGGTGCTCAGTGGCGGTGACGTCAACATCGACAAGGCACTGGTGTTCCCGCTGGTGCGCGATCCGGCCTATCGCCCGCTGGTGGCGGCGTTCTGGCTCGACCTGCTGTCCAGTTTCGTCGCCCGCGGCGACTTCGAACTGGCCGTGCTGATCCGCAATGACGCCGCGCCGAGCATGATCGTCGGCTTCAACGGCGCCGACCGCCAGGTGCTGCGCGCGGTGCTGGATCCGGCCGAGGCCGGTGACTTCCTGATCCGCATCCAGCACTCCGAATGGGTGGATGACTACATGCGCGGCGACTACAACCTCAACCGCTTCGGCAGCTTCCTTGATCGTGACGACCTGGCCCTGGCCACCGCACGCAAGCTGTTCGGCGAGACTTTCCTGGGAACCTGACGATGCGCCTGTGCAATTCTCTCTCTCTCGTGCTGCCGCTGCTGCTGGCTGCCGCGCCCCTGTCGGCGCAGAACACGCCGGCAGCAGCCCAGGCGACCGCGGAACGCCCGGTGGTGATCGAAGGCGTGGTGCCTGACCAGGCGACCAAGGCCAAGCTGCTCAACAACCTGCGCGCGGTCTACGGTGCCGACCGTGTGGTAGACCGCGTCCAGGTCGAGACCATCGCCACCCCGCCGAACTGGGGCGATTACGTGTCCGGCATGATCAATCCCGGCCTGAAACGGGTATCACCGGGCAAGCTGGAAGTGAACGGCCAGGCAGTGAAGATCAGTGGTGAGGTCGGCAACGAGGCCCTGCGCCAGCAGGTCGCCAGTGACCTGAGCCTTGCCAGCAACACCAGCTATACGGTCACCAACGCACTGAAGGTGGGTTCGCAGCAGAACGTGCTGGACCAGACCCTGGCCAACCGCATCATCGAGTTCCAGAGTGGCAGCGCCCGTCTCACGCCGTTCGGCATGAGCATCCTTGATGAGATGGTGGCCAAGATGGCGCAGATGCCGGACAGTCGCTTCCTGATCATCGGCCATACCGACAATGTCGGTCAGCGCGAATCCAATCTGACGCTGAGCCATGCGCGCGCGCTGGCGGTGAAGAACTACATGATGTCCAAGGGGATCCCGGGCAGCCACATGGATGTGCTGGGCAAGGGGCCTGACGAGCCGGTGGCGGACAACACCAGCAACGATGGTCGTGCACGCAACCGTCGTATCGAGTTCAAGATCCAGTAAGTACGGCGGAGAGCGGGCGATGCCCGCTCTCCGTCCTGCGCCCGGAAATGCTCAGTCTTCCGGATTGACGTCCAGCATCTCTTCCATCTGCTCCAGCGTGCCGTGGTCCTTGATGACCCGCTTGAGCCAGACGTGCAGCGGCATCTCGCCCCAGCGCGCGGCCTTTTCGGCCAGGTAGGCCACCGGGCTGTGCGGCTCGGTGCGACGGAAGAACTCCGCTACCTGGCGCAGCTGCTGCAGGGCCTCCTTGCGCGAGCCTGGCGCACCGGATGCACCACGGGGGACGGACGTGGCCGGGGCGGTATCGAAAGCGGGTGCGTCCTCGGCGAAGCCGGCGCCGCTGAGCGTGTCCTCTGCCGGCCCGGTCTCACCATCGAGCAGTACCCCTGCCTCGCGCGCGAAGCGCAGCACGGTACGCTGCAGATGCTCGAGCTGCTCGCGAACCGCGCTGAAGCTGGGGCCGTCCAGGCCGAGCCGGTTGTCGACCGCCGCCTGCAGCTCGGCCAGGGCCTGGCTGCAGTCCGGCAGGTCGTCGGCCAACTGGCGATAGAACCCGTGCTGGGTATCGCGGCGGGCGGCATTGAGGATATCCAGGCCCGGCCGGCCGTCATCATCCTCGCCACTGTTGGCGCGGGCATGGGCGTGCTCGAAGTCGGCCAGGCTGAAGCGGCCCTGCGGCGCGGCGACGATCGGTACTGCGCGCAGCCACTGCAGTGAATTGGTCAGCAGCCAGCTGAGGTTGCCGATACGCTCCTCGAAGTCGCCGTCCGGCGCCTGCGGGTGGACGTCGTCCCAGAACCGGTCGCACAGGCCGGCGGTGACCCGGTAGCCCGCCGCCAGGCCCTGGAATCCCTCCAGCTGGGTGGCGGCTTCGCTGAGCCAGCCGGCCAGGCGCAGGTCCTTGGTGCGGGCCTGCAGCAGGTCGGTGGCATCACGCAGCACACTGGTCCAGTCGGCGTACTTGATGTCGGTCTGCCAGGCACCCTGGTCCAGGGTCGGGTCGTCGGCACGACGGTTTTCAATGATCCGATCGAACTCGGCCGAGAACGACAGGTCTTCACCGGTCGGGGCGTGGTCCGAAATCGGGGCCAGCAGGGCTTCCTGATCCAGCATGGCAGGTCTCGTTGGGGACTGGAGGTCGATTCTAGCCGTTGAACGTGAATGCAGTTACTGGATCATGACCACCCGCTCTGGCTGAATACGATATGGCGCCGATTGTGTGACAAATGCCACAGTTCATCGCCGCATGTCGCGCCGTCATTTTGACGAACATCCCGATCTGGTAGATTTGGCGGCTGGAAACCGACGCAAGGTGCCTGTGAATTGGGCGTCTTTCACTCTGGATATGGCATGGATCAGCTGAACAACCTGATGACGCAGCTCGCTGGCCTCGGCGATGCCCAGCGTCTGTATCGCTTGCAGTCCGAGGCATTCGCGGCATGCACCGTGGAGCGCTGGCGTGGACGCGATGCCCTGGGCGAGCACGCGTGGACCGAAGTGGACGTGCTTTCCACCGACGCAGGCGCTGCACTGGACGCAGTGCCTGCAACACGCGCAACGCTGATCACGCAGCTCGCTGACGGTGGCCAATCGCAGCGCAGTGGCCTGGTGGCCGATGCCGCGCGGATCGGGGGTGATGGCGGGCTGGTGCGCTACCGTCTGCACCTGGTGTCGTGGACCTGGTGGCTGCAGCATGCGCGCCACAGCCGTGTGTTCCAGGAGCAGAACATCCGCGCCATCGTCGACGCAGTCCTGGCGGCACACAGCGACATCGCGCGCTGGCGCTGGGGCGAGGGCGTCGACGACTTCCTTGGCGGGCGCGTGCGCAGTTACTGCGTGCAGTATCGCGAAAGCGATCTGGACTTCCTGCAGCGCCTGCTCGCCGAAGAGGGGCTGGGCTGGCGGCTTTACGCCGACGAAGAGGCGCCCTGCGGCAATGTCATGGAGATCTTCGCCGACAGCGTTGCGCTGCCCGAGGATGCAACCAGTGCCGGCACCGGCGTGCGCTTCCATCGCAGCGATGCCACCGAAGCCAGCGACAGCGTGCAGGCCATCGGCATGTGCCGGAGCCTTTCCAGTACTGCGGTCAGCCTGCAGAGTGATGACTATCGCCAGGTCCGTGCGCTGGCCGGTCAGTCGCCGATGGACGGCGGTGGCAGCGGCTCGGCGCGCGAGGATTTCGACCCCGTCGGTGCCTATGCCTTCAGCGATGGTGCCGCCGCTTCGCGCCACGCCCGGCTGCTGGCGCAGGCGCGCGAAGCACATAGTCGACGCTGGCGCGGCCACGGCACCGTGCGCGGCCTGCGATCAGGGTGCTGGCTGCGGCTGCAGCAGGCTCCGGGGGCGACTCCGCCGGAGCTGCTGCTGGTTTCGGTGGACCACGCTGGCATCAACAACCTGCCTACCGATCTGCGGCGCAGCCTTGAAGATGCGTTCGGCATCGCGCCTGGCGGAAGCGAGGACGCGACGCTGTGGCAGCAGGCCGACGCGGTCGGCTATGGCAACCGGTTCGAAGCGGTGGAGCGCAGCACGCCATGGCGGCCGCAGCTGCTGGATGGCACCGGCGCCCGCCTGAATCCCCGCCCGACCGTGCCGGGCTATCAGACGGCAGTGGTGGTGGCCGGGCAGGGCGGCGCCAGCAGGGACCTGCATGCCGACAGCCACGGCCGCGTGCGCGTGCGCTTCCATTTCCAGCAGGGACAGGGTGAGGGGGGCAACGACAGTGCGTGGTTGCGCGTGGCACAGCGCTACGCGGGCCCGGGCGTCGGCAGCCAGTTCCTGCCGCGCATCGGCCAGGAGGTGCTGGTCGGGTTCCTGGACGGCGACATCGATCGGCCATTGGTGCTGGGGACGCTGTACAACGGGCGTGGCGAGGCCGGCGTAGCGCCGACGCCCGCCGGCGCCAGCAGTGAGGGCGACGTGTCTGCCTACGGCCAGGCCGGCGATGCACGCAACAGCGCGCAGGCCAATCTCAGTGGTGGCCAGGCGCCAGCGTGGCACGCCGCTGGCGCGGGCGAGCAGGCCCATCGGCAGGGCGGTGCACTATGGGGTATCCGCTCGCGCGAATGGGATGGCGGTGAAGGCAGCAACCATCTGCTGTTCGATGACTCCGACCAGCAGCTGCGCGCGCAGCTGGCCAGCAGCCAACAGGTGTCACAGCTGACGTTGGGCCATCTGCGGCACCAGGCCGACAACTATGTCGGCAGCGTGCGTGGCACCGGCTTCGAACTGCGCAGCGATGCGTGGGGCGCGGTACGCGCGACGGCGGGCGCGTGGTTCACCGCCTATGGACATCAGCCATCCGCACCTGCGGGCGAAGCGGTGCAGCCGTCAGCGCTGCTGGCCCAGCTGCAGACGCTGGGCGAGCGCTTCACCCAGGCTGCGCGCACGCATGTGACCAGCCCGCTGGCGATGCAGGAGGGGGCCAAGGCCAAGCAGCGCTCCGCATTGATGACTGATCAGTCTCCTCTGCCGGGCATTCTCAAGAGCGTCCGCACGGCCTTGACCGGCGAGGCATTCGACCCGGCAACGGAACAAGCCAGGAAGCGTGATCCCGCGCCTGGTGAGACGCGCGTGCCACACAGCGGCGACCCCCTGCTGGGCATGGCCGCGCCGGATGGCGTCGTGCAGGTCGCCGGACAATCGTTGCAGTGGTCCAGCGGTGAAGGGCTGCTGTTGTCCAGTGGCGGCCACAGTGACATGACCGTGATGGGGCAGGCGCGCCTTCATGCGTCGCAGGCACTGGGCATGCTGGCCACCGCCTCCACCGGGGCGGGCGCGGATGGTACCGCGCTGGCCGCTGTCGCCGGTGTGGGCGAGCTGGATGTGCAGGCGCAGGCCGATGCAATCCATGTTCAGGCCCGGCAAGCGCTGCAGGCTGCCAGTGCTCAGGGTGTGGTCGAGGTCGAGGCGGGCAAGGTGGTGCATGTCGCAACCAGTGGTGGCGCCAGTATCACCCTTGAAGGCGGCAACATCACGTTCGCATGCCCCGGCGTGATCACCGTGCACGCAGGAACGAAATCCTTCCTGGGCCCCGCCCAGTTCAAGACCGAACTGCCGACCTGGAGCCAGAGCGATACATCCAGCTGGAGACTGACCGGATTCTCGGGGTGATCCAGCGCGTGCCCCGTTATCACTCCTGGGATTCTTCGACAAGGCATCGAACCATGAATCAGAGCAAGCCGCTCTACCGTCACCCGCACATCGCGCTGCATCCACTGCTGCTGGCGACGCTGCTGTTGCCACTGTCTGCGTGCGGGAAAGTGACGCCTCAGGATGCCGTGCAGGAGAACGCCCCGCGTTCGGCGCAGGCCGCCATCAACGCGCAGATCGCGGCCGACGCGCGCGCCGCGCAGGGGCAGGCGCCTCTGCCGGGTGACCCGGACAGCACCGAAACGCTCTTCGACGGATTGCTCGACTGCCAGCCGAAAGGCTGGTACCTCAGCGCTGAATCCGGTCGGCCCGCCAATCCTTACCTGGCCCGGCACGCTCCGGAGCCATGCGAACGCGATGAGGAGTTCGGGATCGCGTACTTCTGCGTCAAGGCTGATTTCCATGGCTTGCCGGTGGAGAGGGTGGTCGCCCATCTGGGGACCGCGCCCACACCCATCGGCATCCTGATCGATCTGCCGCTTGACCAGGCGCGCGCACGCGCACGCAAGTCGCTGGGGTCCGATTTTCCCGATGATGGGCACAGCCAGGGCGGCGCAAGGCCGACGCTCGGCCCACAGGGTGACAACGCGCAGAAGTCGCAGCTGATATGCACGCCCGATTGGGCTTGATCAAGGATAGAGAAGCACGATGCCGACGTATAACCCTGGCCCGCCGTTCCGCGTAAGCAGCAACTGGTCGCAGGCCCGCAAGCATCCGACGCTGGGCACGGTGAAGCGCCACGAAGGACAGGACTGGGCCGCGCCTGCGGGCACGCCGATTCCAGCCGCCGCCGACGGACATGTGATCTATGCCGGTTGGATGAATGGCTACGGCAACACGATCGCCGTCGAGCACATGATCCGCGGACAGGTGGTGCACACGATGTATGCACACATGTCGGCTGCTTCGCCGCTGAAGGTGGGGGACAAGGTCAAGAAGGGTGATCCGTTGGGGCCGGTCGGGATGACGGGCGGCGTGAGCTCGGGCAATCACCTGCATTTCGAGGTGCACCCGTTCGCCCAGTCGGGGAAGCTTGGCCTGCACAAGACCGTTGATCCATCGACCTTCGATTTCCCCGGCAGCGAGGCCGTTTCCGGTGCGTTCGGATATCCGTTCCTGCTGAAGGACGGCGAAGCGGCGCGGAGTGTCGCGGCGTACATGCACGCGATGCGCGGTGCGGAGGACGGGTTCTATCCGGTGGGTGGCAACAGCCTCTGGCACGGTGGCATCCATTTCGGCGATGGGACGGCGAGCGAGCTGGCGCAGGGGCCAACGCAGCTCGGCGAGAAGAGTGGTGTGCGCTGCATTGCTGACGGCGAAGTGGTGGCCTACAAGCTTGACTCAACCTATCCAGCGGTGCAGTTCCGCGAAAAGCAGCTCAAGGCCCTGTATTCCACCGGTTTCACGCTGGTGCGACATACACTTGTGCTGCCGGAGAGCACCCAGCTCAAGGCGTGTCAGCCAGAGAGTGAAGCGGCGGATCTTGAAGAGCAGACCCGCGCAGCGCAGATGCGTTCGACGATCGCGGTGAAGATGCAGGCCGAAGACAAGAAGGCTGCAGCAGATGCCAAGGAGGCGCAGAAGGCAGCAGCGGCCGAGGCGGCCAAGAACGCGAAGAAGGGCACGAAGATCGAGGTTCCCAAAGCCGAGCCCACGCCGGAGCGGACCGAGAGCAAGCCGGAAACGCTGGTCCTTTTCAGCCTGTACATGCATCTGATGGATTGGCGAGGGTATCGACAGGACGAGAAGATTCCCCGTGCGAAGTACTGGAAGGGCGACAGCACCTATCGTGTGACCGCCTCTGCCGCGGAGGATACGCAGAAGGTACCGCCACCACCGCCACCGCCACCGCCGGAGGAGCCGGCGGCTGACCCGTTCGCGTTGCCGCGTTCTCCGTTCTCCAGTGATCGCGGCTTCGGCCTGGGCGAGTCGCCGCTGGGAGGCGGTTGGGGCCAGGGGCGCGCGGGCGATCAGGCCAGCATCGAGCAACGTGGTTTCGGGCTGGAGGCGGCCGCAGAGCAGGCCACGCCACAGCGGGTACCTTACGGTAGCCTGCCGACGCCGGGTGCATCGATGCCGGCCTCCGACGATGCCAAGGCGACGGCGGCAAGCGTGCCGGCCGCACCCGCCATCAAGGGACGCAGGGGTTTGAACATCCGTTCCGAGCCGAACGGAAAGCTGCTCGGCATGCTGGCCCAGGGGGCGCGCGTGCGCTTCACTGAAACGAAGGCGGTGGGCAGGGGCGTGTGGGGCCACATCGGTGAGCTGCTCGAAGGCGAGATCATTGCTGCCGAAGCCGTCGATGGGCAGGTCAAGCCCGGGGCGGAGACTGGCTGGGTTTACCTGTCGCGCATGGAGGCTGTGTTCGACAAGCCCGATCCGGTGGATCAGGTGGTGGTGCTGGACAAGCCGTTCCCGGTGAAGGCTGGCGATGTTATCGGCCAGATCGGCGAGTACCAGACCTTTGGCGTGGCGCGGGCATCGCCCTCGCCGGGAATGCGCAGCATGCTGCACCTGGAGATGTTCAGCGGCGGCGATGTGCCCGGTTTCATCGGACGCAGCCGTGCATATGCCGCCACCCGGCCTGAGAACGAACGCAACATGCTGGTGCTGGAGGCCGGCGTGAAGCTGGCCACGCCGGTGGCAAGCGATGCCACGCTCCCCGCAGGCTCGATGGTGGTGGTTGCCGCTGACAGCCCGAAGGGGCCATGGGCGAAGGTGCACAAGTGCATCGCAAAACAAGCGTCACGCAAGGCACTGGGAAAGTTCAACGAGAAGACCCGGCGATACGCCGGAGGCGAACAGTTCACCGGGTGGTACATCAGCAGCAAAGGCGAGCGCACGCAGGATGCGAAGACGGGGGGTGGCTGGCCTGATCGTGAAGTGCTGGTCCAGCTTGCCGACGAGTTGTGGGTCGAGCGCGCGCGCCTGGCCACGGTCGCGGCGGGAACCGCACTGCCTGCCGATGTGCCCGCGTGGAATGCCTATCCCCTGCGGACCGACAATCTGACGACCGCTGCAAGCAAGCTGCCCCGTGTAATGGCTCGGGTCGAGCTGGACGCGCTGGAAGGCAAATCGGTGGCCACCGACAGCAAGGGCAACCGGTGGTGGTGGGTGTCCACCGACCAGGCGAGCGGCTGGGTCTGTCAGAAGGACCACCCGTCGACTCGATGGGAGTCTCCCTGGGCATGGCCTTGTTTTGAGTATGTCGAAGAGGGACAGCTGACCCCGATGGATCTGATGGCCTGGAAGTTGTTCCAGATGGCCCGGTCGCAGCCTGCCGAGCGGGCCGAGCACAGGATGCGTGCCGACCGGGTAAGGGGCAGTTCGCTTCATCGCAAGATCTACCAGCTGCTGGACTCCAACAACGATGGCGACCTGACCCCGGCCGAGCTGAAGCAGGCGCAGCAGAACCCATTGCTGGCCCGTTACCTGCAGAGGCTGATCGCGCGCTATGAGAGCGAGTGGGGCGGCGGCATGCAGAAGTGGGATGAGCTCGATACCCTGATGCTGCGCGCGCAGGGCAATGAATGGGCCGGCGAAAAGGTGCGCATCCGGAACCTGCAATGGTGGGACGCACTCAAGGGAGTCAAGGACTTCCCGTCCTCGCTTGAGGTGTTCCATTTCCATCCACTGGCGATGATCAGCAATTTCATGGGGCTGGGCACCAAGGTCAGTGGCGGCGGCTTCATTCGCCGGCTTGGCGACATCATTGCCCACGGTGAAGGTGGCTACGAGTCGTACAACACCGGTACCAAGAACGTACCGGGTGACAAGGTTGGTTTCAGCTTCGTGCGTGCTCCTGCGGGCACGGTGACCGGCAAGACCATCGACCAGATCCTCGCGACCGATGCGTTGGATGGTACCGATCGGAACCGCATGTTCGCGACCGGCAAGTACCAGACCATCATCAAGACGCTGCGCGCGGCCAAGGACGCGATGGGCCTGACCGGCGCTGAAAAATATGATGAGGAACTGCAGGAGCGGGTGTTTGCCGAGTACCTGCTGGAGAAGGCCGGTGGCGGTGCTCTTGCGAGCTTCGTGCGCGATGGAGTCGGGACCGTGGATGATGCACAGTACGCGGCGGCAAAGGAATGGGCGTCGATCGCTGCACCCAAGGGTTACAAGACCAAGAAGGACAACGTGTCCGATGGCAACCTGTCCTACCATGAGGGTGCCGCCAACAGCGCCAATGCAGGTTCGACGCGTGGGTTGAGGGAGCTATTGATGGAAATTGCGGAGAGCCGGAAGTGAGCCGTCCGAACATGGTCTGGAACGTGCATATGGCCGTCTGCGCGGGCATGATGAGCCTGTTGGCAGCGTGTACCGGCTCCGGCTCAGCCAGCGCCGTTGCTGAAGCGGCTGCACCGACCGTTGGAACTGCTGCGCCGGTTCCCGCCGCAGCATCAGCGGCCACGGCAACTGCAACTGCCGGTAATGCACCCTATGCCGGCGTTGTGATGAGCTACCCACACTCCGGATGCGCTTACCAGTACAGCCCCGTGGACTTCTGTGACGCCGGGCATCGCGCGCAGATCGATCAGGCGATCCGCACCCAGGCGCCGAACTTCAACAAGCACTTCATCCTGGCCCAGCTGGATGAGCGCAAAGAGTACTTCCAGCGCTCCATCGTTCTGATCGACAGCCGCGACGGGACGGTGTATCCATTGCCGATCGACGCGTTCTCCGGTCCCTTGGAGGACAGGAATGAGGCGCGCACGTACGGCAGGGTGGAGACGTCGGCGGAAAGCGATACGTTCTGCGTCAGCGGTGCATTGCTGGTGTACCGGGCGTTCGAAGAGGGGCGGTTCTGCTTCGGATTCGATGGTGTGCGCTTCACTGGGCACCAGACTGCCTACATGGCAGCCGAAGAAGGGCAGTGAAGCGTTCACCGCTGTGCTGGCGCAGACGAATCAGCCGGATTGGCCTTGGCAGCGGGATGCATGGCAACCGTGTCACCTTCATGGCATTCTCACAAAACTGATTGGCCTGACGCCACTGACGGATGAACGAGATGCAGAACTGGATCGGACGCACGACGGCCGGACTTGCGGTGGCGCTCTGCCTGGCGGCACCGCTGGCAAGGGCCGCCGAACCGACCTTCGGCGGCTGGCGTAATCTGGGCTCCCGTGATGGGGCCGAGCCAGCGTTGCGTGATGTCCCGTTCGCATTGTTGCCAACGCCCGCAGCCCGCGACGCGCGCTTCTCGATCTACGACCGCGAGAGCAAGCGCCTGGTGTGTTGCCTGCAGGTGGCCAGTGCCGAGCTCGACGACACGGCGCTGCGCAAGGTCTACCAGCTGCCGGAGCAGTGGGTGACCGATCTGCGCAATGGCCGCAGCGCGGCGCGCCCGTGGCAGACGCGGGTCTATGAAATGCGTCGCACCGATGAGCTCATCGACTACGGTTTCAGTGATGCTCCCGAGGCTTACAGCGATCTGGGCGGTCTGCTGCTGCCGGCTGATGCGCGGCTGCTGCCCGATGGCAGCGTCCAGGCCGGGGCAACCTATCGGCTGCAGTTCCGCAGCACGTCGCTGGGCGACGACAGCAGCGCGCTGGACCGCTTCATCCTGCAGCCGGTACAGGGCGAGGGCAAGCCCGCAGTGGTGGAAGTCTCCTACGGAACCTATTGATCCGGGAAGTTAATCCGGTGTGACGGCGCGGGCGTGCGCCGCGGTTTTGCATCTGCTACCGTCGCCCTACAGGGGAAGGACCTGCTCTCCGGCCAGGGGGGCAGCAACGGTAGGAACGCCATGGAAGCAATCCGCAACCTCTTGGTTCACGCCGCAGGCCTTGATGCCGGCAGCCGCCTGTATCGGTTGGACCTGCCCGGCATGCCGGCGGTCGTTGTCGACCATTGGCAGGGACATGATGCCCTGTCGCAAGGGCGGGAGCTGCAGATCGATGTGCTCGCGCTGGATGCGTCGCTGCCCCTGGCTGAGTGGCCGGGCCAGCCTGCCTGTCTGCATGCGCGGCTCGATGATGGCCAGGACTGGATGCGCCACGGCGTCATTGCCGACGCGCAGTGTGCAGGCAGTGATGGCGGGCTGGTGCGCTATCGGGTAACTCTGCGTGACTGGACGTGGTGGCTTGGCCAGGCGCGACGCAGCCGCGTGTTCCAGGAACAGAGCGTGCGCGAGATCGTGGATGCGGTGTTCCAGATGTACCCGCAGCATGCCCATTGGCGCTGGAGCGATGAGGTGGACGGGATGCTCGCCGGTTCACGACCCCGCAGCTACTGCGTGCAGTACCGTGAAACCGATCTGGCCTTCGTGCAGCGGTTGCTGGCCGAGGAAGGGCTGGGCTGGTGCGTGCAGGAGGCGGAGGAGGCAACAGCAGGGCATGGCGTGCTGCTGTTCGCCGATTCCACCCTGTTGCCGGAAGCTGCTGCGTCCCAGGAAGCAGGCGGTGTCCGCTTCCATCGCGCCGATGCCGCCGAGCGCCGTGATGGCGTGCAGCAGCTGGGGCAGCTGCTGCGCCTGCAGAGTACGCATGTGCAGCTGCACAGCAGCGACTACCGAAGCGTACGCTCGCTCGCCGGCCAGCTGCCGGTACAGGACGCCTCGCAGGGCGGCAGGGAGGACTACGATCCGGTGGGCGCACACGCCTTCGCCGATGCCGCCGAGCTGCAGCACCACGCACGGCTGGTGGTGGAAGCGCTGGAGGGGCAGGCGCGGCAGTGGCGCGGGCGCGGCAGTGTCCGCAGCGCCGACGCGGGGCAGGCATGGGTGCTGACCGGCATCCCGGGAGCATTGCCGAAGGAGCTGCTGCTGCTGGCGGTCGAGCATGCGGGGGTGAACAATCTACCGGTGGACCTGCGCCACGGGTTGGCAA
Source organism: Stenotrophomonas sp. SI-NJAU-1 (assembly GCF_020883215.1). Classification (NCBI taxonomy): domain Bacteria; kingdom Pseudomonadati; phylum Pseudomonadota; class Gammaproteobacteria; order Lysobacterales; family Lysobacteraceae; genus Stenotrophomonas; species Stenotrophomonas sp. SI-NJAU-1. The sequence goes on along the minus strand of NZ_CP086598.1, from coordinate 2,547,231 downwards.
CCGATGACGCAGCGCTCGATGCGTCCGGCACCTTGCTTGACCAGGCACGTAAGCAGGGGTACGCGCAGGATTTCATTGCCCTCGAGCGGAACCGCCGGTGGCGGCCGATTCTCGACGATGGCACCGGTGCACGACGCAATCCGCGACCGCTTGCACCGGGCTATCAGACCGCGGTGGTGGTGGCGGGTGAACGGAGCAGCGGCGGCGATCTGCATGCCGACGCGCTGGGGCGGGTCCGGGTGCGCTTCCACTTCCAGGGCGAGCAGGGCGATACCGGCAGCGCGTGGTTGCGCGTGGCGCAGCGCTATGCCGGGCCCGGCGTCGGCAGTCAGTTCCTTCCGCGCATCGGCCAGGAAGTGCTGGTCGGATTTCTCGAGGGCGATATTGATCGCCCGCTGGTGATGGGTGCGCTGTACAACGGGCGCGGGGAGGCCGGGATCGCACCAACGCCGGCCGGAGCCGGCGCGGAACAGGACACGTCTGCCTATGCACAGGCGCGGGACGGCGGCGGCAGCGCGCAGGCCAACCTGGGCGGCGGCCAAGCGCCTGCCTGGCACGCGGCGGCGCCTGGCGAAGCGGCGCATCGGAACGCCGGGGCGCTGTGGGGCGTGCAGTCGCGCGAGTGGCAGGGCGAGGGCTGGAACCGGCTGATGTTCGACGACAGCGACCGGCAGCTGGGTGCGCAGCTGGCCAGCAGCCAGCAGGCTACCGCCTTGGCGCTCGGTCACCTGCGCCACCGCGCGGACAACTATCGCGGCAGTCTGCGCGGCATCGGTTTCGAGCTGCGCAGCGACGCCTGGGGCAGTGTCCGAGGGCAGCGCGGGCTGTGGATGGATGCCTACGCCCATCGCAATGAAGAGCCTGCGGGTGCGGCGCCGCAATCGGTGGCGTTGCTGCAGCAGCTGGTGACGCTGGCCGAAGGCCAGGCCCGGGCAGCGGGAATCCACCAGACCGTGGGGCCGGCTGCGCAGCTGGGCGTGCAGTCGCCGCAGCGCTCGCGGCTGGACGGCGCGCATGCGCCACTGCCGGTGTTGTTGGCAAGCCTGCGCAGCACGGTGCCAGGCGGCGGCGTTGAGGAGGCCAAAGCCGACGCGGCACGACGCAGCCCTGAGGCTGGCGAGCGACGCGTGCCGCATAGCGGTGATGCAGTGCTCGGACTTTCCGCACCTGCAGGCGCCCTGCTGGTGGCCGGGCAGGGGCTGCACTGGGCGCAGGGTGAAACGTTGCTGCTGGGCAGCGGACAGCACAGCGATGCGACGGTGATGGGGCACGCACGCTGGCACGGCCGGCAGGCGATCGGTGTGCTTGCTGCGAGCATGACCGGTACGGACACCGCGACGGCGACGTTGACGCTGGCCAGCGCAACGCAGGCGCTGGATATCCAGGCCCAGCAGGATCAGGCAAGCCTGCAGGCGCGGCAATCGCTGCGCGCCGCCAGTGCCCAGGCCGGCGTTGAACTGGGGGCGGGCCGCACTGTCCATGTGGCGACCTCGGAGGGATCCAGCGTCACCATCAGTGGCGGCAACATCGTCTTCAATGCGCCCGGACGCATTACCGTGCACGCAGGGCGAAAATCGTTCCTGCCCGGCGGTGGCAGCCGCTATCCGCTGCCGGTGTTCCCGCAGTCGGTGTGCAAGGAGTGCCTGCTGCTGGCGGCGCAACGCGCGGCGCCGTTGACGCCGAAGGGCGGCCCGGCGTGATCCGGGACTGGGATTTTCCTCCCCTCGCGCTGCCGCCACTGGAAGCGGACATGGGCCGTTTTGTGTTGCTGGATGGTGCGCAGTGCGATCAGCCATTGCAGTTGCTGCGCACGCTGCCGTGGGCGCCGCTACGTTTGTTTGATGGCCTGCTGGGCGACGGCACGGACGACGCCAGCGTGTTCCTTGCGCGGCTGCCGCGTGACACGGATATCGACCGTTTCCTGCAGCGGGCGGCGGCGCACGCGCGCTCGCCGGGCCTGCTGAGCCTGATCGACACGACATTGAGCGCGGACGCGCTGCTGCAGCGCCTGCAGCGGCGCCTGGACGCCAGCTACCCCAATGGCAAGGAGTTCCTGGCGCGCTTCTTCGATGCCCGGGTCCTGCCCTGGTGGGTGCAGGTCCTCGATGCGCCACAGTGCCGTTCCTTCCTGGCGCTGGGAGAGCGCTGGTGGTACCTGCGGCATGACCTGCAATGGGCGCACCTGGAGCTTGAGGACACCGCGCTGGATCCGCACGACCCGCCCTGGGTGCTGGCGGCGCCACAGCGGCGCGGACTGATCGACGCCAGCTATCCCTACACCCTGATCGACCACTTCCAGCTGACCGACCCCGAATTGTTGGCGCGATTGCCGCGCGCGCGCTGGTACACCTTCTTCCGGCGCGTGGTGGCGACGGCCGCTGCGGCCGGCATTGAAGACAGCCGTCGTGTGGTGATGGTGGCAACCTGGTCGCTGCTGGCCGGTGTGGATCTCGGCGAGGATCCGGCATGGCGACTGCGCCTGCAGGAGTTCGCCAGCGGGAGGCGCAGCGCGGCGGACATCGGCGACGAGGTCTGGCCATTGGAAGAAAGCTGGGATTGAACGGAGCGAGGCGGTGATGATGAGCAACAAGTACCTCTGGTGGATCGCGCTGGCGGTGATCGCGCTGCTGGTGACGGGCGTCGGCTGCAGCCGGGCGCTGGCGCGAGGCAAGACGCCGATCCTGTCGTTGTTCGCGTTCAACTACAGCCCGTACTACCTCGCCGATGTGCGGGTCGATGAGCAGTTTCTGGGCGGGCTGGACGGGTACACCAACGGTGGCTCCGGAATGGGGCCGCGCGCGCCGCGCGGCAAGGGACCGGACAGCGTGCGCGTGCGCTGGATCGAGGCCAACCGCTATGACCTGGCGACCAACCGTTATCTGAGCGAAGGCCACCGGGTGCCGCGCGAAGCCGTGGTATCGCTGAAGACGCCCTATCCGCCCAATCCGGCCACCTTGCTGCTGCACTTCTATCCAGACGGTCACGTCGAGGCCGAGCTGCTGGAAAAGGGAGTGAACAAGTGGGATGTGCGGCGCATGCCGGTACCGAAGGAGCACAAGGACCATGACCAGTACTGATCCGACCGCGATTCCCGGACAGGTCGATCTCGAACCGGGCACCCCCGATCCGATCGCCCGGGCCGAGGGCACCGCACGCACGGCGCGGTTGGCACGGGGCACGCGTCCGTTGAGTGATGCCGAGCGTCGCCGCCGCCAGGAGGCGATGTGCAAGACCGTCCCGGACAAGGAAGCGGCTACCACGGGCTGTACGCAAAGTCTGCACCTGAGCGTGTTCTTCGATGGCACCGGCAACAATCGCCAAGAGGAGCTGGCCAAGAGCGAAGGGGAGCGGGCGCTTTCCAACATCGCCCGGCTGTACGACGCGCATGTAAGGGATCGTCGCAACAGCAAGCGCCAGTATCTGTCCGGCGTGGGAACGCCATGCCCGGAGGTCGGTGACAGCGGTGGCCTGCTCGGGCTGTCGATCGGCAAGGGCGGGCGCGAGCGCATCGACTTCGCACTGCAGGCGCTGGACGAGCTGATCGATACCCAGCCCGAGCCGATGCGCATCCTGGTGGTCAGCGTGTCGGTGCTGGGCTTTTCGCGCGGTGCGGCCTCTGCACGCGGGTTCGCCCGTGATCTGGCCGCGCGCTGCCGGCGGCAGGCCGATGGCACCTGGCTGTACCGGGAACGCATCCCGTTACGTATTGGCTTCATGGGGGTGTTCGATACGGTGTGCTCGGTGTGGCCCAGCCTGGCAGCGGCAGCAGTGAACTACCGCAATGGGCATACCGGCTGGGCCGAAGGGATGACTGTGCCGGAGATCGTGGAACAGTCGGTGCACATGACCGCTGCACACGAGTTGCGCGGTCAGTTCCCCCTGGATTCAACCCGCGAGCACGCCCAGTACCCCGCCAACACGGTGGAGATCTGGTTCCCAGGGGTGCACTCGGACGTGGGGGGAGGCTATGACCCCCAGCATCAGGGGCGCCGGAACAGCATCGCGCGCTTTGCCCTGAACGAGATGTACGACATGGCGCAGGCCGGTGGCGTGCTGCTCAACCCGGTCAGCAGCCTGGAAGATCAGGTGAAGGCCGAATTCGACAAGCAGGATCCGGAGCTGCAGGCAGTGTTCAATGCCTACCTGCAGGCGGTGCGCGTCAAGCGCGGGCGCATGGAAGACGTGCAGGCTTCGCATATGGAACTGCTGTATCGCTGGATGCGCGTACGCGTTGCGCGCGGCGACAGGCTGCCCTCGATGCAGCGCCTGGCCGCACGCGAAGACGCGCTGCGCGAGCAGGTGCGGACCCTGCGACGCCGCCAGTCGCAGCTGCCGTCGCCGTGGGACAATGACAACCTGCATCTGGCTGACCAGGGCAATGCGGACAAGACTGCCGAATGGAACCGGGTTTCCGATGAGCTGAAGGCCCGTGACGACGAGCTCTCGGCCGTTCGCAAGCAGCGCCGCGGGCTGGAGAAGGAGAACGATACGATGCTCGGCAAGATCGTGAGCCTGCGCCGGCGCCGCGAGCGGGGGGCGACGCTGACGATGGCCGAGCGGGTGACCCTGGAGTCCTGGGACAACACCACGCTGTTGCCGCCGGAAGTGGAGACCTTCTTTGATGGCTACGGGCATGACTCGGTGGCGCACTGGTTCATCGGCAACCTGAGCCAGTGGCGCGTGTTGTACTTCGGCGCGACCAAGTACACGCCGGGCAAAGTGGAGGACAAGGCAGAGGCCGGAGCGCTGGAGGCGGTGCCTGGCTGAGCGGGCAGGCTACACTGCGCGGCGCGGCCGTTGGCCGTGCCATCGAAGTGAGTACCGTGCCCCGCCTGTTGCCGTTGTTCTGTCTTTCACTGTCCCTGTCTGTTCTGGCCGGCTGCGCCAGTGCGCCGCCTGCGCGCTCCGATGCGCTGTGGCGGTTGATCGAACGTGACTGCCGTGGCCCCGATGCTCCGCGCGGCGCCTGCCTGCAGGTGGAGACGGCGGCGGACCGGCGCAATGTACTGGTCAAGGACGCGCACGGCCACTACCAGTTCCTGCTGATGCCGATCGACAAGGTGAGCGGCATCGAGAACCCCGGTCTGTACCGGCGCGGCGCACCGAACTACTTCGCCGCGGCGTGGAAGGCGCGCCGCCTTACCGAGCAGGCCTTGGGCCAGACGCTACCGCGCGAGGTCGCCAGCCTGGCGCTCAATTCACCCCACGGCCGCTCCCAGCACCAGCTGCATATCCATGTCGACTGCCTGCGCGCGGACGTGCTGGAGGCGCTGGATGCGAACACTGCAGGGCTTGGCCAGAGGTGGGCGCCGCTGCCGGTACTGTTGCGGGGGCATCGTTACCAGGCGCGCGTGCTGCCGGGTGCAGAACTGACCGCCAATCCGCTCAATCTGCTTGCCTACGACCTCAGTGGCGTGGCGGCGGTCGGCCAATGGAGCCTGTTGGTGGCAGGCCGGGCGGACGTGCAGGGCGCGCCGGGATTCATCCTGCTGGCCACGCAGCTGGATCCCGGCAGCGACAACGATGCCAGCGCCGAGGAGCTGCAGGACCATGCCTGCAGCGTGTTGACCGGCGCGGATGCTTCGCTGGAGCGCGTGCGCTAGTTCTGCGCTGGCTGCCGCTGCCGCCAGACAGGGGCTGTCAGGGCGTAGAGCTGGCGATCCTGCCAGCCCTCGACATCCAGATGGTGATCGCGCAGCAGACCTTCGTGCTCGAAGCCGACCGACTGCAGCGTAGCGACAAGTCCGCTGCCTGCATCGCACGGCAGCAGAACGTACAGGCGACGGATCCCCACCTGTTCGAAGAGGAACGTGCCCAGCGCCTGCAATGCAGGGCGCAGCAGCCGCTGCTCGGGGCAGCCCGCTGCATGCAGCCAGTGCAGTTCAACGCTGCGGGCATGCGAACAGCGCAGGTGCAGGCTCACCTGGTCCAGCAGTTCACCGGCGGCATCGAAGCTGCCCAGCAGCAGACGATCGTTGTCGTGCTGCAGCTGCGATCGCTGCACCGCGCAGAGGAAGCTGGCTTCGGCATCGAAATGCGCAGGCAGGTTGCAGGCGCGCTCGATCCGCTGATAGTGGCGCCGCCAGAGCGCGAGGTCCGACCGCTGCAGAGGGCGGAGCACGACGGGGCCGTGCTGGAGAAGCAGGAGATGGCGGCGCAGCACGGGCCGCAGCGGAGGCAGGAGAGTCGGGGAGTACAGGTGCATGGGGAGGACGATGACCCACGCCGGCGAAGTGGAACAATAAAAGAAGTTGCAAAGGTGATGCGGTCGCTGGCTGCGGTCTGATTCGGTTCAGGCATAACGCCATCAAGCCTGGTCATTTCCGTTGCAACCATCCGTTCAGGACACTTTCGTTACGGGATCGTTATGCGCACACCGTCGCCAGCGCCCCGGACCACCCGCCCAACTCCCCCAGGAAGCCCATGTCCGCCTCTTCCCTGGCGCTGCGCCCGCGTCCGCTGGTGCTTGCCTTGTCGTCCCTGATGCTGGCCTCGTCGCCGGCCTTCGCGCAGGAAAGCGCACCCACCTCATTGCAGGAAGTGAAGGTCACCGGCTCGCGCATCCCGCGTGCCAGCGTCGAGGGACCGTCGCCGGTTACGGTGATCAGCCGCGAGCAGATCGATGCGCAGGGCTACCGCAATGCATTCGATGCGTTGAGCGCGCTCACCGAGAACACCGGCAACGTGCAGGGCGAGGACTTCGGCAATACCTTCACCCCGGCGGCGAACACCATCAACCTGCGTGGCCTGGGCCCGAACCGTACGCTGGTGCTGGTCAACGGCCGCCGCCAGGCCGACTATCCGCTGGCCTACGAAGGCTCGGTGAACGTGGTCAACCTGGCCAACATCCCCAGTGCGCTGATCGAGCGCATCGAGGTGCTGGCCGCAGGGGCATCTGCGGTGTATGGCTCCGATGCCATCGCCGGCGTGGTCAACATCATCCTCAAGGACCGCTTCGACGGTGTGGACGTCAATGTGCGTGCCGGCGGCACCCAGCAGGGCGGTGGTGACAACCAGCGCGTGCAGGTAGTGGGCGGCAGCTCGGGCGAACGCTGGGAAGGCCTGTTCGGCTTCGAACTGGACGTGCGCAAGGCGATCCATGCGCGCCAGCGCGATTTCATGGATTCGCTGGACGATGACCCCACCGGCAAGGCGCCGCAGCCGACGGCCGTCGCCTATCGTCGCAATGCAGCCACCGGTCGCAACATCGATCCGGGCACCGCCGGCTGCGATGCGGCTTCGTCCATCTACGGTGGCAGCGTGCTGCGCGCCAACAACCCGCGCCAGGGCTGGTACTGCGGCAGCAACGAAGCCGCTGCCAGTTACTGGACCGTGCAGACCGAGAAGCGCAACCTCAACGGTTACGGCCTGCTGACCTTCCACGTCAACGACACCACCGACCTGTTTGCGGATGTCGCGCTGGGCAGCGCACGGATCAACAACAATACCCGTGCGCCCACCTGGACCTCGTCACGCAACTACTTCTACAACCAGAACACGGGCAACCTGGAGAGCTGGTACCGCCGCTTCGCGCCGGAGGAAATCGGCGGCCTGCCGCGCAACGCCAACCGCTTCCTGGAGAGCTCGTGGTCGTTCAACGTCGGTGCGCGGGGCCAGATCGGCGACAGCGGCTGGGACTACGAGGCCGTCTACAGCCGCTCGCGCTACGAGAACCGCACGCGCCGCCCGGTGCTGCTGGCCGGCATCAACGAGTACCTGCTGGGCCCGCAGCTGGGCGTGCGCAACGGTGTGGAGGTCTATGCACCAGACCCTGCGCGCCTGTTCCAGCCGTTGACGCCCGATGAGTACGGCCGCCTGTCCGACTACCAGGAGAGCCGCAATGCGGCGTGGCTGCAGACCTTCAGCGCGACGGTCAATGGCCGCCTGTTCGCGTTGCCAGGTGGCGATGCCGCATTGGCCGCAGTGGTCGAGGCGGGCAGCCAGGGCTACCGCAACCGCCCGGACCCGCGCTTGGGCACCGGCGAATTCTGGAACACCAGCGCCGGCATCGGTGCCGGTGGCGAACGTGACCGCTACGCGGCCGGTGTTGAACTGCAGCTGCCGTTGCTGCAGTCGCTGACCACCACCCTGGCAGGTCGCTACGACCAGTACCGCGCCGGCGGCGAGCATATCGGCAAGGCGACCTGGAGCTTCGGTGTCGAATTCCGTCCGATCGAAAGCCTGCTGATCCGCGGCACCGCGGCCACCAGCTTCCGTGCGCCGGACATGAACTATGTGTTCGCCACCGAGACCCGAGGCTACAACCCCGGCATGACCGACTACTGGCGCTGCCGCACCGCCGGCCAGTCGTATGACAACTGCGACTACAACGGCCTGTCGATCGACTACAGCAACCGCGCCAACCCGCAGCTGCAGCCCGAGTCGGCCAAGTCGTATGGCTTCGGCGCGGTCTGGTCGCCACTGTCCGGGCTGGATTTCAGCGCCGACTACTACGACATCCGCATCGACAACGAAGTGACCAGCCTCGACACCAGCCGCATCCTGCGTGATGAGGCCGATTGCCGACTGGGCCGCACCCTCGGTGGCGAATCGCGCGACATCAGCTCGTCGCTGTGCCAGGACGCGTTGTCGCGGGTGATCCGCAACCCCTCCACTGCCACTGTGCAGCCGGACCAGGTAACCCGCGTACTGATCAACCCCATCAATGCGGCGTCCGAATCGGTGCGCGGCATCGACCTGAAGGGCAACTGGCGCTTCGATGCGGGCCGCTATGGCCGCTTCACCACGCGCCTTGCCTACACCCTGGTGCTGGAGCATGAGTACAAGCAGTTCGCCGACGACGAAGTGCGCGACATCCGCAATTCGCTGGATGACTACCAGTGGCGCAGCAAGGCCAATGGCAGCATCACCTGGAACCAGGGCGACTGGACCACGACGCTGTATGGCAACCGTTTCGGCTCGCTGCCCAAGACCGATGGCAGTGGCCGCATCGCACCGTACATGACCTACAACGCCAGCGTGTTTCGCCAGTTCGGCGAAAACCTGTCGGTGGGCGTGATCGTCAACAACCTGCGCGACAGCCGCCCGCCGGCAGACAAGAACGGTGGCGGTTGGCCGTTCTATCCGGTCGGCAACTACGACCCGTATGGCCGTCAGTTCTGGGTGCAGCTGGATTACCGGTTCCGTTAAGCGATGCAAAACGAAAGGCCCGGCATTGCCGGGCCTTTCTCTATCTGCGGGTGGATCAGGGCAGTGCCTGTGTGAGGTACGACTCGATGACATAGCTGAAAGGCTGCTGCTGGCGGTCGCGCAGCAGCGCGCGCACTTCCAGGATCACACCATGGTCGCCTTCGCCGCGCGGCGGCCAGAACGTCTGGTCGGTCACGGTCTGGCGCTGGAAGCCGAGCGGACCGACCACGCGGCCGAATGGCTCGTCGGTGGTGTCGAGCACCTGGTTCATGGCCGGGCTGAGATGGTCGGGCAGGTACCAGTTGTCGGCCTCGGACAGCACGCGGCTGCCGCAGGCCAGCTGCACGCGCCGGTAACGCAGGGGCGTGGAGGCAGTGGCGCCCAGGGCCTGCAGCACGTCGGCCGGCGCGGCCTTGTCCTGGCCGTGCACACGCACGGCACGGACCCGGGCCTGCTCGGCCAGGCCGTGCTCGGCGCACCAGCTTTCCAGGGTGGCGGTGGCGCTCTGGCCGGCCAGCACGCGCTGGTGCAGTACCTCCACCAGCGCGGCGGAGGCAATCCGCTGCTGGCCCGGCGGCGCCTGCAGGGGCGCGCTGGCGCTGGCATCGGTGGCGGACAGGCTGGCGATCGGGGCAGCGGCCAGCAGGGACGCGGCCTGCCAGCGGCGAAGACGATCGTGGCGGTCGGACGGGCCCATGCGGCATCACAGCGGAAACAGGCGCCCATGTTACCCGTTCAGGCGTGTATCCGGCGTCCCTGCGGTGCATGGGCGCGGACGGGATTCATCGTGCCGGTGAATGCATGGCATGCAGATATTTCGTTGGCCGATGGACGCGGCGGCGGGCAGGATGGCGCCAGTGTTGGCTTTCCGGGATAACCTGATGACCCTGCAGTTCGTCCATGGTGGCGTCGATCGCGACGGTGCCCCGCTGCATTTCCACATCCGTGATGGGCGGTTTGTCGGCATCAATGGCGACGATGCAGCCGTACAGGGAGCCGAAGGCGTCGATCTGACCGGCTTTACCGTGCTGCCTGGACTGGTCGACGGCCATATCCATCTGGACAAGAGTTTCGTCGGCGACCGCTGGCATCCGCATCAGCCGGTGAACAGCCTGCGCGAGCGTCTGGCGGTGGAAAAGGCCGCGATTGCCACCGCCGCACCCATGGCCGATCGTGCCGAGGCCCTGATCCGCCAGTGCAGCGGATTCGGTACGGTGGCGATGCGGTGCCACGTCGACATCGATGGCAGCACCGGCCTGCGTCACCTGGAGGCGGTGCGTGAAGCGGCGCTGCGTTGTGCTGACATCATGCGCATCCAGTGGGTGGCATTCCCACAGGCCGGCGTGATGTCGTGCCCGGGTACGGCGGCCATTCTGGAACAGGCGATCGCTGCCGGGGTGGAGGTGCTTGGAGGCATCGACCCGAGCACGCTGGACGGGGATGCCGAAGGCCAGCTTGCGCTGTTGTTCGGGCTGGCCGAGCGCTATGGCGTGCGTCTGGACATCCATCTGCACGAGCCGGGCGAGACCGGGCTGGCGCAGCTGCTGCGGATCGCCGCGCGCACACGCGCGGCGGGCCTGCAGGGCAGGGTGGCGGTCAGTCACGCCTATGCGCTGGGCGAGGTGCCGTTGGCGCGGACGCTGCAGGTGGGTGAGGCCTTGGCTGCCGCAGGCGTAGCGATCATGAGCAATGCGCCGGGCGACCATCCGTTCCCGCCGCTGCGTGCTCTGCACGACGCTGGTGTGCGCGTGTTTGCCGGCAACGACAACATCCGCGACTGCTGGTGGCCCTATGGCAATGGCGACCTGCTGCAGCGGGCGATGCTGCTGGGCTATCGGTCGGGCTTCTACACCGACGCGGACCTGATGCTGGCGCTGGACATGGTCACCACCCATGCGGCGGAGGTGATCGGGTTGCCGCAGTACGGCATTGCAGAAGGTCGTCCGGCTACCTTCGTGGCGGTGCGTGCCGACCATGGCCCGGCGGCGGTGGCCGCAGTGCCGGCCGAGCGACGCGTGGTGGTCGACGGCCGTTGGCTGTAGCGGCCGGGCCGTGCCCGGTAGCACCTGGTAGTGCCGGCCGCTGGCCGGCTACTTCAACAGCAACAGCCGAAGCAACAGGGGCATTCTGAGGTAGGGCGGTGCGGTGTCGGATTGCGGGGACGCCGCAAGTACCCCTCCGGGGCCCGGCCCAGCCGCTGGCGGCTGTGCGTTCGGGCGCTTGCGAAGCAGTGCTTCGCAAACAAAGCGCCCTCACCCCTGTAGGCTCAGCCGCGCCATCCATGGCGCGGATGCCCCGCAATCCGACACCGCACCGCCTTCGACAGTTTTCCCGGAAACTAGTAGATCCACGCCATGCGTGGATGAATCTCCATTGGAAATCGAATATCTCGAAAAGCATCCACGCGTGGCGTGGATCCACCTGTCGACCAAGGTCGACACCTACCAACAGCATCACAGAGCGCCGTCCAACGGAATGCCAGCTTCTGCTGTTGCTGTTGCTGCTGCCGTTGAGGTTGCCGGCCAGCGGCCGGCACTACCAATGCGGTGCAGGGCGCAGCCCTGCCGACTATTCCGGCTCGCGCTGCACCTGGCGCCACAACTCGCTGGCCAGCGCACGCACCGCATCATCGGCATCGGCGCGATGCAGCAGGCCGATCTCGTAGTTGTCGACAAGGGGCAGGTCGCGCTGCCCATCGATGATGCGGTGTTCGCGGTTGACCGCGCGCCGTGGCAGCAGGCTGATGCCGATGCCGTCGGCCACCGCGCCCTGGATGCCGCTCAGCGAGGAACTGGTGAACGCGATGCGCCAGCGCAGGCCCAAGGCCTCGACGGCCTGGATCATCTCGTCGCGGTACAGCCCGCGCGGCGGGAAGGTGACCAGTGGCAGCGGGTCCTGCTGCAGGCTGCTGCTGCGCAGGCTGTCGATCCAATGCATCGGTTCGCGCCGGCAGTGCACGGCCTGGCGGGTGTTGCGACGCTGCTTGACCAGCACCAGGTCCAGCTCGCCATGGTCGAAGCCATGGGCCAGATCACGGCTGAGGCCGCTGCTGATTTCCAGCTTGACCTGCGGGTGGCGGCGACTGAAGGCGGCCAGCATGCGCGTGGTCTGCGGGTTCACGAAGTCCTCCGGCACACCGATGCGCACCGCGGTCTCCACGGTGGCGCCGGCCAAGGCCTGGGCCAGTTCCTCGTTCAGATCCAGCATGCGCCGGGCATAGCCCAGCAGGGTGTGCCCGGCGTCGGTGGGATGCACGTCGCGGTGGCCGCGTTCAAGCAGGCGGTGGCCGGCAAGCTCCTCCAGGCGGCGGATCTTCTGGCTGACCGTGGACTGGGTTGAATGCAGGCGGGTAGCCGCGGTGGTGAAGCTGCCACAGTCGGCGACCATCACCAGGGCCCGCAGCAGGTCCAGTTCGAACACTGTTCTATTCGATTTGGCACTGTCTTGCATTTGAACATTTCACTTCTGGATACCCGTGCCGACTTCTACCATGCAGGGCAGGGGCCGGCAATGGCCGGCGCCATTGCGCATGAGGAGAGTCACGATGCACCACCCTCGCTCCCGGCAGCGCCGTTCGGCATTGGCCCGCATGCTGCTGATGTGCCTGCTGGCCATGGTCATCCCGGCGTGTACGGCGACGTCCCGAAGCGGCGCCGATGCGCAGCTGCGCGATGCCGCCAGCCGCGGTGACGCCCGGGCCGTGCGCGAGGCACTGGATGCGGGTGCCGATCTGGAGGCGCGTGACGGCCAGGGCCGCACGGCCCTGCTGCTGGCCACCCACGGCAACAACGTGGATGTGGCGCGCGAACTGATCGAGGCCGGTGCCGATGTCAACGCCAAGGACGCGTTGCAGGACAGCGCGTACCTGTATGCCGGCGCGCGCGGCCTGGATGAGATCCTGGCGCTGACGCTCGCCCACGGTGCAGACCTGCGCAGCACCAACCGCTATGGCGGTACCGCGCTGATTCCTGCCGCCGAACGCGGCCATGTCGCCACCGTGCGTACGCTGCTGCGCGCCGGCGTGGCCGTGGATCATGTCAACCGCCTGCACTGGACTGCACTGCTGGAGGCGATCCTGCTTGGCGATGGCGGCCCGCGCCACGTGCAGATCGTACAGCTGCTGCTGGACGCCGGCGCCAACCCCGAGCTTGCCGATGGCGACGGCGTAACGCCGCTGGCGCATGCCAAGCAACGCGGCTACACCAACATCGAAACCCTGCTGCGCCAGCATGGCGCGACGCGCTGACACCCGCCCCTTCCACCCGCACGCTGCCGTGCCCACCAGGATGCCGTCCATGTTCCGTTCCCATCCGTTGTCCCTTGCCGTCCTTCTTGCCGTTGCACCGCTGTCGGCGTCTGCCGCCGAGCGCGCCGATCTGCTGATCCGCAACGCCACGGTGGTCGACGTCGAGCACGCACGCAGCGTGCCCGGGCAGAGCGTGGTCATCCGTGGCGAGGACATCGTCGCGGTCGGTCCCGATGCGCAGCTGCGCAGCCAGTGGAGCGCCAGCCAGCAGATCGACGCCAAGGGCAAGTACCTGATTCCAGGCCTGTGGGACATGCACGTGCACTTCGGTGGTGGTCCGGCGCTGGTGGAAGAGAACAAGGCGCTGCTGCCGCTGTACATCGCTCATGGCATCACCACGATCCGCGATTGCTCAGGTGATCTTCCGCAGCAGGTACTGCAGTGGCGCGGCGACATCGCCAACGGCACGCTGTTCGGTCCGCGCCTGCTGACCTCCGGTGCGAAAATCGAAGGCATCAAGCCGGTCTGGAAGGGCACCATCGAAGTGGGCAGCAAGGCCGACGCGGACAAGGCGATCGAGCGCCTGCAGCACGACAAGGTCGACTTCGTGAAGATCACCGACAGCACGCTGACGCCGGAGCTGTTCCTGTACTCGGCCAGCGCGGCGCGCAAGGCGGGTCTCAAGGCCTCGGGCCACATTCCGATGGCGTTGACGGTGGAGCAGGCCGTGGATGCGGGCCTGGCCTCGATCGAGCATCTGGACTATGCCTTCAAGGCTGGCAGCAAGGACGAGGCGCAGATCGCGGCCGATTTCGGCGCCGGGCGCATCGATCGAGCCGAAGCCAACCGCCGGCTCGACGCCAGCTTCGATCGCGAAACCGCGCTGCATGCCTACCGTGATTTCGCCAAGCGTGGCGTATTCGTGACGCCGACCCTCAACGGTGGCCGCATCCTCGACTTCCTCGACCAGAACGACCACGCCGATGATCCGTATCTGGCCTATATCGGCCCGGGCCTGCGCGCGACCTATACCTGGCGCATCGAGCGCGCGGCCAAGGCCACCCCGGCCCAGATCGAGGCGCGCCATGCGCAGTACCACCAGGTGGCTGCGGTGCTGCCGCTGCTGCAGGAAGCGGGAGTGACGATCATTGCCGGTACCGATGCCGGCTTCCTCAATTCGTTCAACTACCCGGGCATCGGCCTGCACCAGGAACTGCAGCTGTTCGTGAAGGAGGGCCTGAGCGCAGCGCAGGCGCTGTCGGCCGCGACCCGATCGGGCCCGGCCTGGTTCGGCCAGATGCAGCGCTATGGCGGCGTCGCCACGGGCAAGGCGGCCGATCTGGTGTTGCTGACCGCCAACCCGTTGCAGGACATCGCTGCCACCGAAAAGATCGACAGCGTGATCCTGCGCGGTGATGTGTACGATCGCGCAGCGCTGGACAGGATGCTTGCCGACACCAAGGCCAGAGTCGCTGCATGGAACGCCGAATCAGCGGCCACGTCCGCGCCATAACCGGTTTCCGGCAGCACGCCAGTGGGGGCGGGATGCGGCGTGTAGGCACGCGCGCATGCCCGCCTCTTTTGTGCACTGCGCAATTTCGACCGGGCCGCGCAGCAACCTTGCGTTGGCGGGCTCAGTCAAGGCGTGACGCAATTCACACAACTGATGTGAAGTGCTCTGGATACACGCGCTCTACACGGAATTTCCATGCGGCGTTCACCTGTCTCCCATGTAAATCGACTTCATCGGGCGGGGGAAATGATGGTCGACGTCCGACAGCCCTGACCGCGTTTACACACGCGCTTCGGTGATTCCAGACAAGAGGATTGTCGTACATGCATTTCGACCACGCGCCCAGACCGTAATCCACCTTGGGGGCCTCGCCGGGCGCGCACGTTGCTGCCTCCGGACCCCAGCCTTTCCTGAAGTTCCGTTCGACCAGTCGCGCTCTGCGCAGGCTGCGGGCGGCTTCGTCCAGACATTCATCGAACTGCCGTGTCAGCGCCATCGCTGTGCGTGTCGTTGTTCTGCGCATGGCGGGGCCCCATCGATCAGAGGACCGTCCCATGGCTATCCGCGTCAAGGTTGTTCCGGTCAGTGAAACCATCACCGCCACCACCCCGGCCACCACTGTTGCCAACAACGTGGTGGTGTTGCAACAGAGCAGTGACGTCGCACTGGACATCGACCCGGACCAGGTGGCCGGCTACGTGAAGGATGGCCAGGATCTGGTGGTCCAGCTCAAGAACGGCGACAACGTGCGCATCGCAAATTTCTATGTCGATGGCCAGGCCCCGAGCCAACTGTTCCTGGTCGACAAGGAAAAGCTCGTCGCCGTTGACCTTCCAGCAGCAGCCAGTGACGGCCCGTTGGCCGCGAGCTACCTGCCGCAGGACACCCTTGCCGGATTCGATTCGATGACCGCTGCTGGCGCTGCCACGACCGCTGGCGGTGTCAGTGGCGCGATGATCCTGGGCGGGCTTGCGGCGGTGGGTGCGGCGGTCGCTCTGGCCAGCAGCGGCGGCGATGGCGGCGGTGGCGGCGAAACATCACCTCCTCCGCCCGCGCCACCGCCGCCGGACACCACTGCACCTTCGGCACCGACCGCACTGGCAGTCAGTGCGGATGGCCGCACCTTGACCGGGCGCGGTGAGGCGGGCACCACCGTGCGTGTGGACAGCAACGGCGACGGACGACCGGATACGACCGGCACCGTAGGTGCCGATGGCCGCTTCAGCATCACGCTGTCGCCGCCGCTGACCAACGGCGAGCAGATCACCGTGACCTTGGCCGATGCGGCTGGCAACGTGAGCGGACCCGGGCAGGTGACCGCACCGGATACTACGCCGCCTGCGGCTGCCACCAACGTGGTGGTGTCCGACGACGGCAGCAGCGTCAGTGGCAATGGCGAGCCCGGCGCGACTGTGGGTGTGGATACCAACGGCGATGGCCAACCGGACATCACCGGTGTGGTGGGCAGCGATGGTCAGTTCACGCTTCCGCTGGACCCACCGCTGACCAATGGTGAAACCGTCAGCGTGGTGGTTACCGACCCGGCCGGCAACAGCAGTCCGCCGGTTTCGGTGCAGGCGCCGGACTACCCGGACGCCCCGCTGCTGGACGCCAGCAACGGCAGCGTCATTTCCGGTACGGCCGGCGCTGGGCTGACCATCGTGCTGACCGACGGCGATGGAAATCCGATCGGTCAGGCCGTGGCCGATTCCAATGGCGACTGGAGCTTCACGCCGTCCACACCGCTGGCCGATGGCACGGTTGTGAACGCGGTTGCACAGGACAGCGCGGGCAACAGCAGTCCGGTGGCCTCGATCACCGTGGACGCCGTGGCCCCCGCTGCGCCGGTGGTAGATCCGAGCAACGGCGTGACCATCAGCGGTACGGCCGAAGCCGGCGCAACCGTGACGCTGACAGACGGCGGCGGCAACCCGATTGGCCAGGTCACCGCCGATGGCAGTGGCAACTGGAGCTTCACGCCGGGCACGCCGCTGGCCGACGGCACGGTGGTCAACGCCACCGCGACCGACGCGGCTGGCAATACCAGCGGGCCGGGCAGCGCTACCGTGGATGCGGTGGCGCCGCCCTTGCCGACCGTCAACCTGAGCAACGGCAGCAGCCTGAGCGGTACCGCCGAACCGGGCAGCACCGTGACCCTGACCGACGGCAGCGGCAACCCGATCGGGCAGGTGACCGCTGATGGCAGCGGCAACTGGTCGTTCACCCCCTCCACACCGTTGGCCGATGGCACGGTGGTGAACGTGGTGGCCGAGGATGCGGCCGGCAACACCAGCCCGCCAGCAACCGTGACGGTCGACGCCAGCGCGCCGGCGGCACCGGTGCTCAACGCGAGCAATGGCACTACGATCAGCGGCACTGCCGAAGCGGGCAGTACCGTGACCCTGACCGACGGCAGCGGCAATCCGATCGGCCAGGTGACGGCCGACGGCAGCGGCAACTGGAGCTTCACGCCAGGCACGCCGCTGGCCAATGGCACCGTGGTCGTCGCCACGGCCACCGATCCCACCGGCAACACCGGCCCTCAGGCTGCCACCACGGTGGACGCGCTGGCACCCGCTGCGCCGGTGGTTGATCCGAGCAACGGCGTGACCATCAGCGGTACGGCCGAAGCCGGCGCAACCGTGACGCTGACAGACGGCAGCGGCAACCCGATTGGCCAAGTCACCGCCGATGGCAGTGGCAACTGGAGCTTCACGCCGGGCACGCCGCTGGCCGACGGCACGGTGGTCAACGCCACCGCGACCGATGCGGCTGGCAATACCAGCGGGCCGGGCAGCGCTACCGTGGATGCGGTGGCGCCGACCTTGCCGACCGTCAACCTGAGCAACGGCAGCAGCCTGAGCGGTACCGCCGAACCGGGCAGCACCGTGACCCTGACCGACGGCAGCGGCAACCCGATCGGGCAGGTGACCGCTGATGGCAGCGGCAACTGGTCGTTCACCCTCCACACCGTTGGCCGATGGCACGGTGGTGAACGTGGTGGCCGAGGATGCGGCCGGCAACACCAGCCCGCCAGCAACCGTGACGGTCGACGCCAGCGCGCCGGCGGCACCGGTGCTCAACGCGAGCAATGGCACTACGATCAGCGGCACTGCCGAAGCGGGCAGTACCGTGACCCTGACCGACGGCAGCGGCAATCCGATCGGCCAGGTGACGGCCGACGGCAGCGGCAACTGGAGCTTCACGCCAGGCACGCCGCTGGCCAATGGCACCGTGGTCGTCGCCACGGCCACCGATCCCACCGGCAACACCGGCCCTCAGGCTGCCACCACGGTGGACGCGCTGGCACCCGCTGCGCCGGTGGTTGATCCGAGCAACGGCGTGACCATCAGCGGTACGGCCGAAGCCGGCGCAACCGTGACCCTGACAGACGGCGGCGGCAACCCGATTGGCCAGGTCACCGCCGATGGCAGTGGCAACTGGAGTTTCACGCCGGGTACGCCGCTGGCCGACGGCACGGTGGTCAACGCCACCGCGACCGATGCGGCTGGCAATACCAGCGGGCCGGGCAGCGCTACCGTGGATGCGGTGGCGCCGACCTTGCCGACCGTCAACCTGAGCAACGGCAGCAGCCTGAGCGGTACCGCCGAACCGGGCAGCACAGTGACCCTGACCGACGGCAGCGGCAACCCGATCGGGCAGGTGACCGCTGATGGCAGCGGCAACTGGTCGTTCACCCTCCACACCGTTGGCCGATGGCACGGTGGTGAACGTGGTGGCCGAGGATGCGGCCGGCAACACCAGCCCGCCAGCAACCGTGACGGTCGACGCCAGCGCGCCGGCGGCACCGGTGCTCAACGCGAGCAATGGCACTACGATCAGCGGCACTGCCGAAGCGGGCAGTACCGTGACCCTGACCGACGGCAGCGGCAATCCGATCGGCCAGGTGACGGCCGACGGCAGCGGCAACTGGAGCTTCACGCCGGGCACGCCGCTGGCCAATGGCACCGTGGTCGTCGCCACGGCCACCGATCCCACCGGCAACACCGGCCCTCAGGCTGCCACCACGGTGGACGCGCTGGCACCCGCTGCGCCGGTGGTTGATCCGAGCAACGGCGTGACCATCAGCGGTACGGCCGAAGCCGGCGCAACCGTGACGCTGACAGACGGCGGCGGCAACCCGATTGGCCAGGTCACCGCCGATGGCAGTGGCAACTGGAGCTTCACGCCGGGCACGCCGCTGGCCGACGGCACGGTGGTCAACGCCACCGCGACCGATGCGGCTGGCAATGCCAGCGGGCCGGGCAGCACCACAGTGGATTCCCTTCCGCCCGCCGCGCCGGTGGTCAACCCGACCAACGGCAATGTGCTCACCGGCACTGCGGAGGCGAACAGCAGCGTCACCTTGACCGACGGCAGCGGCAACCCGATCGGCCAGGTCATCGCTGATGGCAGTGGCAACTGGACGTTCACTCCGGCGACGCAGCTGGCCGACGGCACGGTGGTCAACGCCACCGCGACCGACGCAGCCGGCAACACCAGCCCTCCCGGCAGCACTACGGTCGATGCTTCGTTGCCGTCGATCCCGCAGGTCGATCCGAGCAATGGCGCGGTCATCAGTGGCACGGCCGACGCCGGCAATACGATCATCATCACTGATGGCGGTGGCAATCCGATCGGGCAGGTTACCGCCGATGGCAGCGGCAACTGGTCGTTCACCCCGGGAGTACCGCTGCCGGACGGCACGGTGGTCAACGTGGTGGCGCGCAGCCCCGGCGGCACTGACAGTGCGCCGGCGGTGATCACGGTCGATGGTCTGGCTCCGGCCGCGCCGGTGATCGACCCGAGCAACGGCGCGGAGATCAGCGGCACCGCTGAAGCGGGTGCCACCGTGATCCTGACCGACGGCGGCGGCAACCCGATCGGCCAGGCCGTCGCCGATGGCACTGGCAACTGGAGCTTCACGCCGGGTACGCCGTTGGCCGATGGCACGGTGATCAACGCGGTGGCCCAGGACCCGGCCGGCAACACCAGCGGCCCGGCCAGCGTCACCGTTGACGCGCTCGCACCTGCGGCACCGACCATCAATCCCAGCAATGGCGTGGTCATCAGTGGTACCGCTGAAGCCGGTGCGACGGTGCTGCTCACCGATGGCAGCGGCAACCCGATCGGCCAGGCAACTGCCGATGGCAGTGGCAACTGGAGCTTCACGCCAGGCACGCCGCTGGCCGATGGCACGGTGATCAACGCAGTGGCCCAGGATCCGGCCGGTAATACCAGCGGCCCGGTCAGCACTACGGTGGATTCGGTTGCGCCGGCCGCGCCGGTGATCGACCCGAGCAACGGCGCGGTGATCAGCGGTACCGCCGAAGCGGGTGCCACCGTGATCCTGACCGACGGCGGCGGCAACCCGATCGGCCAGGTGACGGCCGACGGCAGCGGCAACTGGAGCTTCAGCCCAGGCACGCCGCTGGCCGATGGCACGGTGATCAACGCGGTGGCCCAGGATCCGGCCGGTAATACCAGTGGCCCGGTCAGCACCACGGTCGACGCGCTGGCACCCGCTACGCCGGTGATCGACCCGAGCAACGGCACAGTGATCAGCGGCACCGCTGAAGCGGGTGCCACCGTGGTCCTGACCGACGGCGGCGGCAACCCGATCGGTCAGGCCGTCGCCGATGGCACGGGCAACTGGAGCTTCACGCCGGGTACGCCGTTGGCCGATGGCACAGTGATCAACGCGGTGGCCCAGGACCCGGCCGGCAACACCAGCGGCCCGGCCAGCGTCACCGTTGACGCGCTCGCACCTGCGGCACCGACCATCAATCCCAGCAATGGCGTGGTCATCAGTGGTACCGCTGAAGCCGGTGCGACGGTGCTGCTCACCGATGGCAGCGGCAACCCGATCGGCCAGGCAACTGCCGATGGCAGTGGCAACTGGAGCTTCACGCCAGGCACGCCGCTGGCCAACGGCACGGTGATCAACGCAGTGGCCCAGGATCCGGCCGGTAATACCAGCGGCCCGGTCAGCACTACGGTGGATTCGGTTGCGCCGGCCGCGCCGGTGATCGACCCGAGCAACGGCGTGGTGATCAGCGGTACCGCCGAAGCGGGTGCCACCGTGATCCTGACCGACGGCGGCGGCAACCCGATCGGCCAGGTGACGGCCGACGGCAGCGGCAACTGGAGCTTCAGCCCAGGCACGCCGCTGGCCGATGGCACGGTGATCAACGCGGTGGCCCAGGATCCGGCCGGTAATACCAGTGGCCCGGTCAGCACCACGGTCGACGCGCTGGCACCCGCTACGCCGGTGATCGACCCGAGCAACGGCACAGTGATCAGCGGTACCGCTGAAGCGGGTGCCACCGTGATCCTGACCGACGGCGGCGGCAACCCGATCGGTCAGGCCGTCGCCGATGGCACGGGCAACTGGAGCTTCACGCCGGGTACGCCGTTGGCCGATGGCACAGTGATCAACGCGGTGGCCCAGGACCCGGCCGGCAACACCAGCGGCCCGGCCAGCGTCACCGTTGACGCGCTCGCACCTGCGGCACCGACCATCAATCCCAGCAATGGCGTGGTCATCAGTGGTACCGCTGAAGCCGGTGCGACGGTGCTGCTCACCGATGGCAGCGGCAACCCGATCGGCCAGGCAACTGCCGATGGCAGTGGCAACTGGAGCTTCACGCCAGGCGCACCGCTGGCCGATGGCACGGTGATCAACGCAGTGGCCCAGGATCCGGCCGGTAATACCAGCGGCCCGGTCAGCACCACGGTCGACACGGTGGCGCCAACGGCACCGCTGTTGAGCATCAGTGCCGATGGCGCACTGCTGACCGGCACCGCCGAACCCAACAGCCAGGTACGCATCGTTGTGAATGGCGACACCGCCAACGCGGTCACGGTGAACGTCGACGGCAGCGGCAACTTCACCCTGCCGTTCACGCCAGCGCTGGTCACCGGCGAACTGATCGTCGGTGTCGCGGTGGATGCTGCCGGCAACATCAGTGGTCCGGCAACCCTCAATGCCCCGGACCTCGCACCGCCGGTCATCAGCGTGCCCGAGTCCGTCGACACCTGGATCAACGCCGCTGAAATCGGCGACGGGATCCAGGTGGATGTCACGGTGCGCCCGACGATGCAGGCCGGGCAGGTCGTGACGGTCAGGTTCGCTGGCCAGAACGGCTACGAGGCCGAGGTCAGTCACACCCTGACCGCCGGTGATATCGCGGCCGGGACGGTGACCCTGACCCTGACCCCGCCCGGCGGGCAAGGGCCGTTCCCGCAAGGGGCATCGACGATCACCGCCGATATCAATGGCGGTGCCGACTCCACGCCGGTGGCGTTCACCATCGACACCGTGCCGCCGGCCACGCCGGTGCTGTCGCTGGTGGGCAACCTGCTGACCATCTCCGCAGAGCCCGGTACCGAGCTGACCGTCACCGTGAACGTGGGCGGGGTGACCGCAACCGCCACGGTCACCGCCGACAACAGCGGATTGGCGTCGCTCAATCTGCTCACCGACCTGGACATCGACTTCGGTTGGGACCAGCTGCTCAATGCCCAGGTCGGCGTGGTTGGCCGCGATCCGGCCGGCAACCCGAGCAATGTCGCCAGCATCGGCGTGGGTACCAGCATCGAGCAGCCGGTCACGATCGGCAACTTCGGTGTTGATGTCAGCCTCAACCCGCTCAACCCGCGGTTCGGCTTCAGCGGAACCACCGAACCCAACTCCAGCGTGGTGATCCGCGTGATCACGCCAGCGTTGAATGTGGAGCTGCTGCCGATCCAGGCCGACGCGAGCGGGAACTTCTCGTTGAACCTGCTCAGCCCGACCGTGCTGACCCAGCTTGGGTTGAACATCACCGACATCCTCAACCTCGGCTCGCAGATTTCGTTCAATCTGGTGTCCACCGATACCAATGGCAACGACAGTGCCGCCTATGGCATCACCCTGAGCCCGAACGGGCTGTCGTTGAACATCGGCGAAATCGACGTCAATGGCACCTCCGGCGACGATGTGCTGTCCGGTGCGGACGGCAGTTCGGAGCAGATCAATGGCGGCGCCGGCAGTGACCTGGTCTTCAACGTGGGTACCGGTGACCAAGTAGTGGCGGGCACGGGCAACGACACGGTCCAGATCACCGCGACCAACTTCGTCAGCATCGACGGCGGCGACGGGTTCGATACGCTGCTGCTGGCCAACGGCATCGACCTGGACTACAACGCGGTCGGCGTCGGCACGCTCAGCAACATCGAGCGCATCGATCTGGGCACGGGCGATCCGGGCAGCGTGCTGACCCTGACGGCTGCAGAGGTGGACGCCATTACCGACGGCAACAACACCCTGCAGATCACCGGCGAGAGCAATGACACCCTGAACGTGGCCGGCGCAGTGGACACCGGTACCACACAGCTCATCAACGGCATTACCTACGACGTGTACACCTTTGGCAGCACGACGCTGCTGGTTGAAGACAACACGGTGCAGGTGGTGGCCTGATGCAGCAACGCCGGTGTGGGAGGCGGTGGGTGGGAGGAGCGTTCGCGCTCCTCCTGCTGGCGGGGGTTCCCGCAGGAACCTGTGCAATGAGCGTGGAGCAGGCAGTACAGGTGGGGCTGGCGATCCATCCCAGGGTTCGCGCAGCGCTGAGCGAGGCCGAGCGTGCCGGGACCGATGTCAAGATCGCGCGTGGCGGCTATTTTCCCGCCCTGCAGGTGTCGGGCGGCCCGCAGGCCGGGCACATGTCGGAAATGGTGTATGACGTGACGCTGTCGCAGATGCTGTTCGATTGGGGACGCACCCGCAGCCAGGTTGCTGCAGCTTCGGCCACCGAGCGGCGCCATCTGGCGGCGCTGGAGGTTGCCCGCGACGACGCGGCGCTGGACATCATAGAAACGTATCTGGACGTCCTGGTCGCACGTGAACGGGTAGCGGCGGTGCGCGGTTTCCTGCAGCGCATCGAGGGCGTGCGTGGCATGGCCCGGGATCGCAGCGGCAGCGGCTATGCTGACCGCACCGAGCTGGACAGGGCCCAGCTGGAATTCGCGCGTGGCCAGGACCAGCTCGCGCTGGAAGAGGGCGCACTGCGCGATGCCGACAACCAGCTGGCGTTGCTGCTGGGGCAGCCCCCGGGGCAGCTGCAGGTGCCGGTGCTGCCGGCAGGCGCTCGCCCCTGGCAGCAGGAACTGGAAGCGGCGATCGATGCGGCGCCACTGCTGCGCGAGTCCAGCGAGGACGCCGCCGCGGCCGAGGCGGAACTGGCAGAATCGCGCGCCGCGCTGAAGCCGCAGTTGAACGTCGAGGCGTCGGCGCTGCGCAGGGAGATCGGCGGCCAGATGGAGAACGACTCGGTGGTCTCGCTGCGGCTGCGGATGGACGTGGTGAGAGGATTCAGCAATTTCCAGCGGCCGGCGGCGGCGCGGCAGCGCCTGGAAGCGGCGCGCTGGTCGGCCGATGCCACCCGTCGCGACCTTCGCCGCAAGATGCGCACGTTGTTCGACAACGCAGATGCGCTGGGGCTGCGTGAGCAGGCACTGCAGCAGCAGGTGGACGAGTCCAGCCGTATTGGAACCCTTTACCACGATCAATTCCAGGTCGGGCGTCGCGACATCATCGATCTGCTCAGCGTGCAGCGTGAGCGGATGGAAGCCGAACGCCAGCTGGCCACACTGCGCATGGAGCGCGTCCGCATCGATTACCGCGCGGCGGCCCAGGTCGGGCAGCTGGGCGAACTGCTAGGAGGGAGGACCCATGCAGACGCCGCGCATTGAGGTGGCTGGTGGCAGCAGCAACCTGCCACGCGACCCGCTACAGGATGGCCTGTTGCTGCTGTGCGCGCGGCTCGGACGACCGCTGGGGGCCGCAGAACTGGTCGATGGCATTGCCCTGGAACAGGGGCGCCTGCCGCTGCCGCGGGTGCCGCGTGCGCTGCGTCGCGCCGATCTGAATGCCCGCGTCGAGGCGTTCGACCTGGCCGACATTGACGATTACCTGCTGCCGGCACTGCTGCTGTTGAACAACGGCAACACCGTGCTGCTGACTGCGCTGGAAGGCGGCCAGGCGCGAGTGGAGGTACCACAGGCCGACGGCGGTGCGCAGGCAATGGCAATGCCCGCGCTGCAATCGCTCTACAGCGGTACGGCCGTGTTCGCCAAGCCGCGCTTCCGCTCCGACGGACGGGTCGGCGGTTTTGCCGCCGGTGATGACCAGCACTGGTTCTATGGCCCGTTGCGGCAGTTGTGGCGCTCCTATGCGGAAGTGGGTGCTGCCGCGTTCGTCGCCAACCTGCTGGCCATCGCCACGGCCATTTTCGCCATGCAGGTCTACGACCGCGTGGTACCCGTGGCAGCATTCGACACGCTGTGGGTGCTGGCCAGTGGCGTTGCCGTGGCCGTGGTGATCGAAGGCGTGCTGCGGGTACTGCGCGGCCAGTTGCTGCATGTGCTGGGCAAACGCATGGACCTGCAACTGGGCACGCTGTTGTTTGCCCGCGTTCTGGGTACCCGTGTGGCTGCCAAGCCCGCTTCGATGGGTGCGTTCAGCACCCAGGTGCGCGAGTTCGAGGGCGTGCGCGACTTCTTCACCTCGTCCACGGCGGCCTTGCTGAGCGATCTGCCGTTCGTGTTCGTGTTCCTGCTGCTGATCGCCCTGATCGGCGGCCACGTGGTCTGGGTGCCGATCGTGGCCTGCGTGCTGATGGTGTTGCCGGGTTTGCTGGCGCAGCGGCGGCTTGGCGAACTTTCCCGGCAGAACCTGCGCGAGGGCGCGATGAAGAACAGCGTGCTGCTGGAGGCCTTCGAGCACCTGGAGACGGTCAAGGCCACGCGGGCGGAAGGCCGCAGCCTGAAGCACTGGGAATCCCTCACCGCACAGTTGGCCGGTACGGCGCTGAAGTCCAGCACGCTCACGGCCAGCATCAGTCATGGCGCTGCGGTGGTGCAGCAGCTGTGCTATGTGGGCGTGGTTGCCTTCGGCGTATACCGCATCAACGACGGTGCGATGACGGTGGGTGCACTGGTGGCATGCTCGATCCTGGCTTCGCGCGCCATCGCGCCGCTGTCGCAGGTGGCGGCCGTGCTCGGCCGCTGGCAGCACACCAAGGTGGCCATGGAGGGGCTGGACCAGTTGATGGGCGCTGAACAGGAACGGCCACAGGGTGCCCGCTTCGTGCACAAGCCAAGGTTGCAGGGGGCCTACCAGTTGCACGAGGTGCGGCTGGCGTTCGGCGAGGGGGCCTGGGTGGTGGACGTTCACGGGCTCTCCATCGCGCCGGGGCAGCGGGTGGCGTTGCTCGGCGGAAACGGCGCCGGCAAGTCCAGCCTGTTGCGTCTGTTGTCGGGCCTGGTCACGCCGCAGCAGGGGCGGATGCTGCTCGATGACGTGGCGTTGTCTCAGATCGATCCGGGCGACCGTGCACGCAACATCGGCTACCTGCCGCAGGATGTGGCGCTGTTCCATGGCACGTTGCGCGAAAACCTCAATCTGGAGGGGGCTGCCTGGCGCGACGAAGAGCTGCTCGAGGCGCTGGACGCGGTTGGCATCGGGCCGTTCGTGCGCGGCAACCCGTTGGGCCTTGACCAGATGGTGCTGGGCAACGGCAGCCTCTCCGGTGGCCAGCGCCAGGCGATCGGCCTGGCCCGGGTGATCCTGCAGGACCCTCCCATCGTGTTGCTGGACGAACCCACCGCCGCGTTCGACCAGCAAAGCGAAACGCACGTCGTGCAGTTCCTGCAGCGCTGGCTTGGTCAGCGCACGCTGGTGCTGACCACGCACAAGCGCAGCATGCTGGCGCTGGTGGAACGGGCAGTGGTGATGCGTGATGGCAGGATCGTCATGGACGGGCCGTTGGACCAGGTAGTGCAGGGCAACCAGGTTCAGCCGATCGCCGCCGTCGCCGGAGGACACCATGGCTGATCACGCGAAGAACGCGCAACGGCTGCGCCGTGACCTTGCCGACCCGCTGCTGGCGGCCACCCATCCGGTGTATCGGCCACTGCTGTGGGTGCTGCTCGCGACCGTGGCGATCGCCGTGCTGTGGGCGGCGCTGGCCCAGCTGGACCAGGTCACCCGTGGCGAAGGACGTATCGTGCCGTTCAGCCGCATGCAGAAGATCCAGAGCCTTGAGGGCGGCATCCTCGATCGCTTGCTGGTGAAGGAAGGCGATCTGGTGGTGGTGGGACAACCGCTGGTGCGGCTGGAAGAAACCCACTTCCGCACCAATTACGAAGAGTCGGCCAATCAGTCGCAGGTGCTGCGCGCGGCCATCGCCCGCCTTGAGGCCGAGGTGCTGGGCAAGGGTACCATCGCGTTTCCGGCTGACATCCCAGGCGACAGCGCGCTTGCAAGATCCGAACAGGAGCTGTTCCAGTCGCGTCGCGCCACACTGCACCAGAGCTCGGCCGCCATCGGCCAGCAGCTGGCCATTGCCCGCGACCAGCTACGCATCGTCCGTCCCCTGGTTGCACGCAACGCGGTCAGCCAGATGGAGGAACTCAAGCTTGCGCAGGAGATTGCTACGCTCACCGGCAAGCTCAGTGAGCTGCGCAACACCTATTTCCAGGATGCTTATACCGAAAGGTCCAAGCTGAAAGCGGAGCTGTCATCGCTGGAGCCCATCGTGCACCAGCGCCAGGACCAGTTGCGGCGCACCGAGATCCTGTCCCCGGTGCGTGGGCGGGTGAACACGGTGCTGATCAACACCCGCGGAGGTGTCATCCCGCCGGGAGAGCCCATCATGGAGGTGATTCCGGTGGAGGAGCGGCTGTTGGTGGAGGCGCGCATCAAGCCGCGCGATGTGGCCTTCCTGGTCCCGGGCATGCAGGCGAAGGTCAAGATCACCGCCTACGACTACACCATCTATGGCGAGCTCAGTGGCACTGTCGAGCAGATCAGCGCCGATACGATCGAGGAGGACACGCCACGCGGCAAGGAGTCCTTCTACCAGGTGCTCATCCGCACCGACGGCAGCCAGTTGCGGCGGCATGGCGAGGTCCTTCCGATCATTCCCGGCATGGTGGCCGACGTGGATATCCTGACCGGCAAGCGCAGTGTGCTGAACTACCTGCTGCGACCGCTGATCAAGGCAAGGCTGAACTAGGCGGCAGCTTCATGCGCCGGCAGGCTGTCACTTTGCTGCCGGCCGCATCCCATGCAGCTGCGGCAGCGTGGTTTTCATCGCGTCGATGAAGGCGCGCAGGCGCAACGGTTGCTGGCGCGCAGCCGGGAACACCAGATGCACCGGCAGTGGTGGTGCCTGCCAGTCCGGCAAAAGCTGCACCAACCGACCTTCGGCCAGGTCCTCGGCTACCAGCCAGGCCGACACCACTGCGGCCCCCAATCCCGCACGTGCGGCCTGCTGCACCACGAACAGGTTGTCACTCAGCAGGCGTGGCGTGATCGACAGCGTGTGCGCACGGCCCCGCGCGTCGTGCAGCAGCAGACGTTCGCGGTAGTAGGTGACCAGCGAGATCCACGGCAATGCCTGCGCCTGCTCGGGCGTGGTGACCGACTCCGCATGGGCCAGTGACGGTGCGGCCACTACAATGCGCGGCACTTCGGCCAGCGGCAGGGCGACCACGCGCGGTTCATCGACCGGGCCGACCCGCACCGCGCAGTCGATGCCTTCGGCGATGAAGTCCGGGCGGCGGTCCTCGAGAATCCACTCCAGGCTCAGTTGTGGATGCTGGGCCAGGAAGTCGAGCATGGTGGGCAGCAGCTGCGCCTGGCCGAACGCATGCGGCACCATCACCCGCAGGCGGCCGCTGAGCCTCTGTGTCTGCCCATGCAGCTCGGCCTGCAGCGCTTCCCATTCGTCCACCACCCGCTGCGCATGTCGTTGGCAGCGCTGGCCGTCCTCGGTCAGCAGCAGGCCGTGGGTAGACCGCTGCAGCAGGCGCAGGCCCAGCTGCCGTTCCAGGGCTTGAAGCCGACGGCTGACGGTGGGCTGGGTCGTGCCCAGCTGCACAGCGGCAGCAGAAAGGCTGCCGCTGTCGACGATGCGCAGGAAGGTACGCAGCAGGTCCAGGCGGTCGCCGCCCGATGCAGGATCGTTCATGCGAATGGCGTATGTAAAGTATGTAGGTGAGCCTACTACAGACGTCTGGCGAATGCGGGCACGCTACGCTTCAATTCCCTCCCTGGTGCCCTCCATGCCCACTCCCTCGCTCTCAACCGTCGTCTCTGCGCCCAGCGCTGCGCCCGCCCCATCCCTGGTGCTGGCCATGGCCGCTGGCGCGGGCTTTTCGGTGGCCTCGCTCTATTACAGCCAGCCGATGCTGGGCCTGATCGCGCAGGATCTGGCTGCGGGCGAGCGTGCCGTGGGCCTGGTGCCGACCCTGACCCAGCTGGGTTATGCGCTGGGCATCCTGCTGCTGGCTCCACTGGGCGACCGCTTCGACCGGCGCAACCTGATCCTGCTGAAGTCGGTGCTGCTGGCGTTGGGCCTGGGGGCGGCGGCCCTGGTCGGCCAGTTGCCGGGGCTTCTTGTTGCAAGCCTGCTGGTGGGGCTGATGGCCACGCTGGCGCAGGACATCGTGCCGGCCGCCGCGGTGCTGGCACCGGATGCGCAGCGTGGGCAAGTAGTGGGCAGGGTGATGACCGGCCTGCTGCTGGGCATCCTGCTGTCGCGCGTGGTCAGCGGCGTGGTGGCCGAAGCCTGGGGCTGGCGCGTGCAGTTCGGCCTCGCAGCATTTTCGGTGCTGGCGATGGGGGCGGTGATGGCGCGCGCACTGCCGCACTTCGCTGCGACCAGTACGCTGCGTTATCCGGCGCTGCTGGGTTCGTTGCTGGCGCTCTGGCGCGAGCAGCCGCAGCTGCGTCGCGCCGTGGCCAGCCAGTCGCTGCTGGCGGTGGGTTTCAGCGCGTTCTGGTCGACCCTGGCGCTGATGCTGCACGCCCGGCTGGGCCTGGGCAGTGCCGCCGCGGGTGCGTTCGGTATTGCCGGTGCTGCGGGTGCATTGGCAGCACCGGTTGCCGGTCGTTTTGCAGACCGGTTGGGCAGCCCTGCGGTCGCGCGGTTGGCGATTGCTGTCGCTCTGGTTGGCTTTGCGCTGTTGCTGGTCGATTCGTGGCTGCCGGCCGTGGCGCTGCTTCCGCTGCTGGTGATCAGCGCACTGCTGTTCGACTTCGGTTTCCAATCGGCGCTGGTTGCGCACCAGACGCTGGTCTACGGCCTGGTGCCGCCGGCGCGCAGCCGCCTCAATGCACTGCTGTTCACCGGCATGTTCATCGGCATGGCCGGCGGCGGTGCCTTGGGCAGTATGGCGCTGGCGCAGTGGGGGTGGCACGGCGTGGCGTGGCTGGCGACGATCTGTGCCGGTGGCAGCCTGCTGATCCGTCTGCGTTGAGGGTGGTTCGGCAGGGCTGCGCCCTGCACCTGCCGTAGTGCCGGCCCGCTGGCCGGCAACCGCAACAGCAACAGCTACAGCGGGTATTCCGTGGGGGGCGGGGCGGTGTCGGATTGCGGGGACGCCGCAAGTACGTCCTTGTAGGTTCAGCCGCGCCATCCATGGCGCGGATGCCCCGCAATCCGACACCGCCCCGCCTTCGACAGTTTTCCGGTGTCTGATGGATCCATCCCATGCTGGATGAATCTCCATCAAAGTCCAATATTTCGACAATTGAACGTAGAGCATCCACGCATGGCGTGGATCTACGTGTCGACCAAGGTCGACACCTACCAAAAGCAGGCCATGTCATCCAGACAGATTGCGGAGATCTGTCGAAGGCGGGGTGGGTCCGGTGGCAGGGGCGTGAGCCGCATGGATGCGGCGACCGAGCTTACATGGACGTACTTGTAGCGGCCCCGGCCACCGGACCCACCCCGCCATCCCGCAGAAAACCCGCTGTTGCTGTTGCAGTTGCCGTTGCTTCGGCCGTTGATTCGGCGGGTGCCGGGCGCAGCCCGGCCGAAACCCTTCACTCCTGACCGGTGTCTTCCAGGCTGATGATTCCGCGGCGCAGCGCCTGGGTTACCGCGTGCGTCCGGTCGCCAACACCCAGTTTTTCCATCAGGCTCTTCATGTGGGCCTTCACCGTCTGCTCGGAAATCTGCAAGCGTTCGCCGATGCGCTTGTTCGACAGGCCGCCGGCCACATAGCGCAGCACTTCGGTTTCGCGTGGCGACAGCCGGTCTTCCACCACGTGCGCGGCGATGCTGGCCGCCACTTCCGCCGGTATCGGTGCGCGGCGGCCACTGGCCACGGTGCGGATGGTGGCCACCAGTTCGTGGCGCAGCATGTCCTTCAGCAGGTAGGCGCTGGCACCGGCCTGCAGCGCGCGCACGGCGCGCACGTCGCCGCGGTAGGTCGTCAGCACGATGATGCGCGCGCGGGGATCGAGCGCGCGGATCCGCACGATTGCTTCCACGCCATCCATGCGTGGCATCTGCAGGTCCATCAGCACCACATCCGGGCGCAGCTGCTGGTAGCGGGCAAGGGCTTCCTCGCCGTCGGCGGCTTCGCCGAGCAGGCGCAGGTCGGCATGTGCGCCGAGCAGTGCGGCCAGGCCATCGCGCAACAGCGGATGGTCATCAACCACCAGCACGCCGATGGGAGGAAGGGATTCAGTCATGGGCGGTTCTGCTCCAGGGCCAGCGCCAGCGCGGTGGATGTCGGTGATACAAGCGACGGGCCGGCACGGACAGCGCGACTTCGGTACCCAGGCCGGGGCGAGTCCACACCTGCAGCTCCGCACCCAGCCGGTGTGCGCGCTCGCGCATGCCCTGCATGCCCCAGTGTCCGCCGCCGGCGTTGTCATTGGCGATGCCGACGCCATCGTCGCGCACATGCAGCAGGAAGCCGCGGGCACCGTAGGACAGCTCCACTTCGATGGCACTGGCCTGCGCATGCCGCAGCGCATTGCGGATCGCTTCACGCCCGATCAGGAACACTTCCTCGGCGGCTTCGGCCTGCAGCGGCGGCGGTGTGCCTTCCATGGTCAAGCGCAGTGGATTGGTGCCTTGGCCTGCATATTCGGCATGCACGTCGGCCAGCGCAGAGGCGAGATCGCGGCCGGCAAACGGTGCGTCGCGCAGCGCGTTGACCCGTTCACGGCCTTCGGCCAGATTGCGCTCGGCCAGCAGCATCGCCGACTCCAGCTGGGTGCGTACCGGCTCTGGTGTCTGTGCCGATTGGCTGATGGCGTGCAGGCGCAGGATGAGTCCCTGGCTGCCCTGCAGCAGGGTGTCGTGCAGATCGCGCGCAATGCGCTCGCGCTCGCCGTTGCGTTCCTGCAGGCGGGCGCGGAACAATGCCGCCAGCTGCCGGCTGCGGACCCGCACGGCCAGCGCCAGCGCAGCCATCACCAGGCAGACGCACAACAGTTTGAACCAGGCGGTCTGCAGGAACGTCGGTGCGATGTGGAAGCTGCGGCTGGCTGGCGTGCTGCTCCAGATGCCATCTTCGTTGGCTGCTTCCACCTCGAAGCGGTAATGGCCCGGTGCGAGGTTGGTGTAATAGGCGCGCGTGCTCGCGCCGGCCTCCTGCCAAGCGTCGTCCACGCCGGACAGTCGATAGCGGTAGCGGTTGCGCTCCGGCCGCGCCAGCGACAGCGCGACATAGTCGATCTGCAGCTGGGTAGTGCCGGCCGGAAGGCGCAGTCCCTCCTGCAACGGGGCCTGGGTACTGCCATACAGCACGTCACCGATGCGCACGCCAGGCGCCATGGTGTTGATGTGCGACTGCCGCGTGTCCAGCCACGCCAGGCCTTGATTGGTGGCAAGCCACAGCAGGCCATCAGCCGCCAGTACCGCAGTGGGGATGGGGCCGCTCTGCAGGGCGATGCCCGGCATGCCGTCAACCGCGTCGAACAGGCGGGGGGCTATCGCCTGGTCGTTGCGCAGCGCGCTGCGCAGGGTGGCAACCTGCAACCGCACCAGGCCGCGGCTGCCATTGAGCCAGAGCAGCCCGTTCGCATCGGCGACCATGCCGGTGATGCCTTCCAGTACGCCGGCCATGTCGGTGCGCACCGGCAGGAAGCGGCCGTTGCCGGAACGCGCGGCCAGGCCGGCCTCGCCGGCGACCAGCAGCAGGTCCTTGTGCTGCAGCAACGCGGTTACCGGGCCTACCGACAGTCCTTCGGCGGCGCCGAAGGTGTTGACCGTGCCGCCGTGCAGGCGGCGCAGGGTGCCATCGGCGTAGCCCAGCAGCAGCGCACCGTCATCGGTACGCGCCAGCGACGAACAGGCCTGCTCGGGAAGCCGGGTTTCGCGTCGCCAGCGGTTGTCCGTGTAGTGCAGCACCGCGCGCTCGCCGGCGCAGGCCCAGGCCTGGTCCGCATCGGCAAACAGCAGGGCGTGCAGTGGCTGCCCGGTGAACGGTGCCGGCAGTGGTATGAGGGTGGTGTGGCCGCTGACGGTACGCGCCAGATTGATCCAGTCGAACTGCCACACCGGCGTGGGTGCCTGCCGTGCCGCGGCCTGCAGCTGCGCAGCACTGCCGTCCAGCAGCAGACGCCGCAGGTCGAACAGCTTCAGGTCTTCGCCATAGCCATACACCCGGCCATCACTGGCGCGTACCAATGATCGGTACGGATCGGTAGGGCCCACGGCCAAGGTCTGCACACTGTGCGCGCGGAAGCGGTTGAGGCCGAGGTTGGTGCCTACCCAGATGTTGCCTTCGCGATCGGCAAGGACCGGCACTGCCGACGTCGCGGTCAGGCCCTGCGCGGCATCGAAGCGCTCCATGCGCACAGCCTGTTGGCCGTCGAAGGTGACCCGGGCCACGCCACCGTGCGGGCTGAGCGTGGCCCACAGGGCCCCGTCGGCCGTGAACTGCAGGCGCGAGGCGACCAGCCCGGGCAGCCGCCGTGCTTCACGTTCCTCGGCGGGCAACAGGCCATGCGCGTTGGCCAGCGGCGACGTGCCGCGCACGCGGTCGGCCAGCCAGATTTCGCCGCGCGGGCTCTCCACCAGCGAGGCCATCTGCGAGACCGCGATGCCGGTGGCTTCGAAGCGGGTCGCGCCAGGAGGGCGACGCCATATCTGCAGGTCCGCCAGCACCCAGAATGTGCCGTGGCGGTCCTGCAGTACCCATTGCACGCGTCTCTGCGGCAGGCCGAAGGAAGCCGGCGGCTCCTGCCAGCGATGTCCATCGAACCAGCGCAGGCCGCCATTGACGGCAGCCCACAGGCGGCCGTTGCGGTCATGCGCGAAGCGTGGGACCACCCCCACCGGCACGCCCTGCGGGCGGCCGAAGCTGCGCAGCCGTTCCTGCGTGAACTGGCTGATGCCTGCCTGGAAGTAGCCGATCCACAGGCCACCGTTGTCGCCATCGAGGCCGAGGGTGACCATGTTGGTGGAGGGAAAACGGGCGCCTGCCGGTGCGGCCTGCCGCTCGAAACGCCGGCCGTCGAAGCGATACAGGCCCGAACCCGTCGCCAGCCACAACATGCCTTGGCGGTCCTGGGCGATATCCCAGATATCCCCCGGGGCGCCCTGGCCGACGCGCCAGGCGGTGTGCTGATAGCCGGGCATGCCATCGCTCACTGCCGGCTGCTGCACGGCGAAGACGGGCAGGGCAGTCAACAGCAGCAGGCACGACAGCAGCGCCGGCAGGCGACGCAGGAAGGGGAAGGGGCGGCCACGCATGCGGTCATTCTGGCAGGTGCGGGGCAGGCCTGGGTGACCCGTTCGGGGTAGGCGTACCGGTTCGGTGTCCGCTATCACGCCGTGATGGATGACGGAGCCCGGCGATGCAGCGCTTGTATGTGATGTTCCCTGACCGCGGCCCCGGCCTGGGACTGCTGTGGCTGCGCCTGTGCGTGGCAGGGGGGCTGTTGGCGGGCGCAAGCCCGGCCGCTGCGCCCGGACTGTTGTGCCTGGCGGCAATCGGCCTGCTGCTGCCAGGCCTGCTGACCCCGCTGGCAGTGCTGCTGGCAGTGTCGGGTCTGTACGGGCAGGGCGCGGCGCTGCCCTGGCTGCTGCTGCCGTTGGCACTGCTCATGCTGGGGCCGGGCGCGTATTCGCTGGATGCGCGGTTGTTCGGCCGCCGCCTGCTGCAGCGCCGGCCTCCCCCGAACGGGTGAGCGCCGGCCTCGACCGACGGGGGTACGGCGATCGCAGCCGGCGGCACACCATGGGGGCTCCCGTCGCGGCGCTCCTTCATGGCTACCGTCCAGCCTCCTGCCCTGTCCGCAACCTCGTTGGCACCGCACCAGCGGGCCGCCCTGCAGCGTGCACTGCGCTATATCGACGAGCACCTGTCGCAGCCGCTGCGGGTGACCGAGCTGGCCGAGGTCGCCTGCGTGAGCCGTTTCCATCTGGTGCGGCTGTTCCGTAGTGGCACCGGTGCCAGCCCCCTGCGCTACGTGCGCCGTCGGCGTATCGAGCGTGCCCGGCAGTTGCTGCCGGCGGCCGCGCAGTCGATGACCTGCCTGGCCCAGCACCTTGGCTTCTTTGACCAGAGCCACTTCGTCCGCAGCTTCCGCGCCGAGACCGGCTGCAGTCCCGGCCAGTATCTGGCCGATGGCGCGGCCCGTTCCCAGCCCCCTGTTGTTTCCTCCACCGGAGTCCACCCATGAGCCTCGCCAACGCCACCCCCGCCAAAGCACTGCTGTCACCGGCCGACCACGCCCTGATACTGATTGACTACCAGTCGCAGATGGCATTCGCCACCCACACCATCGACATCTCCGCGCTGCGCAACAACGTGTCGTTGATCAGCAAGGGCGCCAAGGGTTTCAAGGTGCCGGTGCTGCTGACCACGGTGGCCGAGAAGTCGTTCTCCGGCCCGATGTTCCCGGAGCTGCCGGCGATCTTCCCCGGCCAGGCGGTGTTCGATCGCACGTCGATGAACACCTGGGAAGACCAGCCGGTGATCGATGAGGTGAACCGCATCGGCAAGCGTCGGCTGGTGCTCGCCGGTTTGTGGACCAGTGTGTGCATCGTCGGCCCGGCGCTGTCGGCGCTGGAGCAGGGGTTTGAGGTCTACGTGATCACCGATGCCTGCGGCGATGTGAGCGAAGAGGCGCACGAACGTGCGATCGCCCGCATGGTGCAGGCCGGTGCCGTGCCGATCACCAGCGTGCAGTACCTGCTGGAACTGCAGCGCGACTGGGCGCGTTCTGAAACCTACGACCTGACCACCGGCATCGCCCGTGACCATGCGGGTGGCTATGGCGTCGGCATCCAGTACGCCAAGACCATGTTCGGCGCGCAGGAAGGCGGGCACTGAGCGTGCGCGATGGCCATGGTCTCGACCTGGCCTTGTTGATCCTGCGTGTGGCGGCGGGAGGATTCCTGCTGCCGCATGCGCTGGGCAAGTTGTTCGGCTGGTTCAACGGGCCGGGCCTGGCAGGTTTTGCCGGCGAACTGCGTGGCTTCGGTCTGCCGTCGTCGGCGCCGCTGCCACTGCTGCTGGCGCTGCTGCAGGTGGTGGCCGGTAGCGCTGTGATGCTGGGCTGGCAGGCCCGGATCGCTGCGCTTGTCGCCGCCGCCTTCATCGCCTTCACCGCCCTGCTTGCGCTGCGCAACGGGTGGTTCTGGATGCGCGGCGGTGCCGAGTATCCGTTGTTGTGGACGCTGGCACTGCTGGCCATCGCCCTGGCCGGGCCCGGTGCATGGGCGGTGGATGGTCTGCTTCTTTCTGGAGACATCGCGTGAACAACGAACCTCTCGATCCTGGCCGCCGCAATGTGGTGCTGGCCACCGGTGCCGCGCTGGCGCTGGGCCTGGCTGGCGGTACCGCCGCGGCCATCCAATCCCCTTCCAAGGAGCGTCGCATGAGCACACTGGTCATCCGCAACGCACGCATCACCACGCTTGATCCGCAGCAGCCGCATGCGCAGGCACTGGCCGTGCAGAACGGCCGTATCGTTGCCGTGGGAAGCGACGAGGACATCATGCGCGGTTGGGGCAGCGAAGCCACGATCGTCGATGCGCAGGGGCGGCGCATCGTGCCCGGACTCAACGACAGCCACACCCACCTGATCCGCGGTGGCCTGAACTACAACCTGGAACTGCGCTGGGATGGCCTGCGTTCACTGGCCGATGCGATGGCCATGCTGAAGGCGCAGGTTGACCGCACGCCCGCGCCGCAGTGGGTGCGTGTGGTCGGTGGATTCACCGCGACCCAGTTCACCGAAAAGCGCCTGCCGAGCCTGCAGGAGCTGAACGACATCGCTCCGGATACGCCGGTGTTCCTGCTGCACCTGTACGACCGCGCGCTGCTCAATCGCGCCGCGCTGCGTGCCTGTGGCTATACCAAGGAAACGCCGGACCCGCCCGGCGGACAGATCGTGCGCGATTCGCTGGGCAACCCGACCGGCCTGCTGCTGGCCAAGCCGAATGCATTGATCCTGTATGCGACCCTGGCCAAGGGGCCGAAGCTGCCGGTCGAGTACCAGGCCAATTCAACCCGCCATTTCATGCGCGAGCTGAACCGCCTGGGCATCACCTCGGTGATCGACGCCGGAGGCGGTTTCCAGAACTACCCCGAGGACTACCAGGTCATCGAGCAGCTGCATCGCGATGATCAGCTGACCGTGCGCATTGCCTACAACCTGTTCACCCAGAACAAGGGCAGCGAGGTCAGCGATTTCCGCGGCTGGAGCGAGATGCTGCAACCGCGCCAGGGCGATGACCTGCTGCGCCACAATGGTGCCGGCGAGATGCTGGTGTTCTCTGCAGCCGACTTTGAACTGTTCAACGAGCCGCGCCCGGAACTGCCACCGGAACTCGAGCCGGAGCTGCACGATGTGGTGAAGCTGCTGGTGGAGAAGCGCTGGCCGTTCCGCATCCATGCGACCTACGACGAAAGCATCAGCCGCATCCTCGACGTCTACGAGCAGGTCAACCGTGAGGTGCCGTTCGATGGCCTGCACTGGTTCATCGACCATGCCGAGACCATCACCCCGCGCAACATCGAGCGTATCCGCGCACTCAACGGCGGCATCGCCGTGCAGCACCGCATGGCCTACCAGGGCGAGGCATTCGTGCAGCGCTATGGCGTGCAGGCGGCGCGGCACACGCCACCGGTGAAGCGGATGCTGGCCGAGGGCGTGCCGGTCGGCGCCGGCACCGATGCTACCCGCGTGGCCAGCTACAACCCGTGGGTGGCGCTGTCGTGGCTGGTGACGGGACGCACCGTCGGCGGCCTGGCCCTGTACGGTGATGAGAACCTGCTGGAGCGCGAGCAGGCCCTGCGCCTGTGGACACAGGGCAGCGCCTGGTTCTCCGGCGACGAAGCGGTGAAGGGCACGCTGAAGGTGGGCCAGCTGGCCGACTTCATCCTGCTGTCGGCCGACTTCTTCCGTGTCGATGAGCAGCAGATCGCCGACATCACCAGCCTGCTGACCGTGGTGGGTGGCCGCATCGTGCATGGCGACGGCGACTACGCCGGGTTGGCGCCGCAGCTGCCTCCGGCGATGCCGGACTGGTCGCCGGTGAACCGCTTCGGTGGTTACCACGTCGGAGGAGCGGCGACCGGATTGGCTGCGGCGCACCGTCATCACCACCATGGTGTGGCCTGCAGCACCCACGGTGCGCATGGCCACGCAGTCCGTCATCCGGCGCCAACCGATGACCTGACCGCGTTCTGGGGCGCGATGGGGTGTTCGTGCTTCGCGTTCTGACCTTGGCATCGCTGGTGTTGCCGTCGTTGGCGCTGGCCTGCGACGGTGGCGCCTGTACCACGGTCGGCGACGGCCAGTTGCAGTGGGATGCATCGCTGCGCCTGCGTGGCATGTACTACGCACCGACCCGGTTTGGCGTCGGTGCTGGCGACGATGGCTACGGCCTGCTGCGTGCGCTGGCTTCTGCCTCCTTCGCGCAAGGTGACTGGCAGGCGAAGCTGCAGCTGGGTACGCATGCCGAGCGCGGCAAGGCCGGTGGCCCAGGTCGTACCGATCGCGGCGCGCTGGACGTGCAGCAGGCGTACTGGCGCTGGGCCGGCGCTGGCATGCACGTGCAGCTGGGCCGGCAGGAAGCGGGCTATGGCAGCTCGCGCCTGTTGTCGGTGCGCGACGGGCCGAACATCCGCCTGGCCTTCGATGGTGCGCGGGTGGGGTGGCAGGGCAGGCTGGGCGCACTGGACCTGATGGCGCTGCGCCCGGTCGAGAACCGCCCGGGTGCTTTCGATGACCGCGGTGAGCGCGGTGCACACCTGCTCGGCGCGTATGCGACCACGGCCAAGGGCGCGGGCATCAGCCAGTGGGACCTTTACCTGCTCGACTATCGTCGCGAGGGCGCGCGCTTCGCCGCGGGCAGCGGCACCGAGCGGCGGCAGACCCTGGGCGCGCGCTGGTTCGGCCAGTCGGGTGCGCTGGACTGGAATACCGAAATGGTGGCGCAGGGCGGTGAACTGCGGGCTGTGACCGGCGATCTGGACATCCGCGCCTGGACCCTCGCCACCGATACCGGTTGGCGCTGGAGTGCGCTGCCGCTGCAACCGCGGCTTGGCCTGAAGGCCGACATTGCCAGCGGCGACGCAGAACCAGGTGATGGTCGGCTGGGTACGTTCAATGCGTTGTTTCCCAAGTCCGCCTATTTCAGCGAAGCCAGCCTGTTGGCACCGGCCAACCTGATGGATCTGCAACCGACACTGGCACTGCGCCTGCATCAGGCGGTGACGACCGAGCTGGGTGTGCAACTGGCGTGGAAGCATCGGCGCGCCGATGCGGTCTATACCACGCCGGCACCGTTGGCAGCGTTGCCCGGCAGTGCCGGAGGCGCACGCCGCATCGGTACCCAGTACAAATCCGAAACCCGCTGGCAGGTCAATGACCACTGGCAATGGCAGCTGCAGCTGGCCTGGGTCGACGCGGGTCCTGCACTGAAGCAGGCTGGCGGCCAGGACACGTTTTTCGCCTCGATCGTTGGAGCATGGCAATGGTGAACGCATCCGCGTCACAGCACGCATCCCAGGCCGCAGGTGCCTGGTCCCCTCTGAAGATCCGCATGTTCCGCTCGATCTGGCTGGCGATCCTGGCCAGCAACATCGGTACCTGGGTCAACGACGTGGCTGCGGCCTGGGTGATGGCCGAACGCACCGGTTCGGCGTTGATGGTGGCGCTGGTGCAGTCGGCCACCACCGTGCCGATCGTGCTGCTGGCGCTGGCGGCCGGCACCCTCGCCGACATCGTCGACCGCCGCAAATACCTGCTGTTCACCCAGGGCTGGATGCTGCTGGTGGCGGCAGCGACCGCCGTGCTCACGGCATTGGACCTGCTGACCCCGCAGCTGCTGGTACTGCTGACCTTCTGCATGGGCTGCGGTGCGGCGATGGCGATGCCGGCACAGGCCGCGATCGTCTCCGAGCTGGTTCCGCAGCCGATGCTGGCCTCGGCCGTGGCACTCAACTCCATCGGCATCAACATTGCCCGTTCCATCGGGCCGGCCATCGGCGGGGTGATCGTGGCCCAGCTGGGTGCGGTGTGGGCCTTCGGGTTCAACGCCATCACCTTTGCCGCCATGCTGTTCGTGGTGTGGGGCTGGAAGCGTGATCCGAAGGCGTCCAGCCTGCCGCCCGAAGGGTTCGGCGCTGGCCTGAAGGCGGGTCTGCGCTATGCCAGCCGTGCCGGTCGCCTGCAGGCGGTACTGATCAAATCGGCCGGCTTCTTCTTCTTCGCCGCGGCGATGAACGCGATGCTGCCGGTGGTGGTGCGCGGGCAGATGCAGGGCGGAGCGGGGCAGTACGGCGTGCTGCTGGGTTGCATCGGCATCGGTGCGGTAGGTGGTGCGTTGCTGCTGCCGAAGCTGCGGGCCAGGCTTGATCGCGACCTGCTGGTGCTGCTGGCCACCCTGTCGCTGGCAGCAAGCCTGGCCGGCCTGGCGCTGACCCGCAGCTGGTACGTGTTGCCGCTGGTGATGCTGGTCAATGGCTTTGCCTGGATCACCGTACTGTCTTCGCTGCAGATTGCAGCACAGACGGCGGTGCCGGCCTGGGTGAGGGCGCGTGCGCTTGCCCTGTACATCATGGTGTTCTCTGCCGGCATGGCGGCCGGTGGCCTGAGCTGGGGTGCACTGGCGCAGCGCACATCGCCCGAGCTGGCACTGCTGGTGGCTGCTGCAGGTGCGGTCATCGGCGGCCTGCTGGTGTGGCGGGTACGCATTGCAGGCGCCGAAGATCTGAACCTGAGCCCGGCCGGGCACTGGCCCGCACCGGAACTGTCGGTGCCGGTGTCGAATGATCGCGGACCGGTGCTGGTGACCATCGAATATCGCATCGATGCCGCCGACCGCGCCGCGTTCCAGGCGCAGATGCGCACGCTGGGAACGATCCGTCGGCGCGATGGCGCCGTGGTCTGGGGCGTGGTCGAAGATGTGGCAACCCCGGGCATCCATCTGGAGTATTTCGTCGCAGCATCGTGGTTGGAGCACCTGCGCCAGCATGAACGCATCACCGCTGACGACAAGGCGATCCAGGAGGCGCTGCGCGCGCTGCATCGCGGCGAGCGCGCGCCGGTGGTGCGTCATTTCGTCGGTGGGCACGATCCACTGCCGGCGGCGGCGCCGCATCACCACAGCGATATCTGATGGTCCTGTGATGGAGCCGGCCGCTGGCCGGCTCCAGGCAGGAGCGGCGGCGCCGGGGCGCCGCCGCGATACGTCATCTGCGTGCGAATGCCAGCAGGTCGGCGTTGAACTGATCGGCATGGGTCAGGGTGAGGCCGTGCGGTGCACCGGCGTACACCTTCAGTTCTGCGTTGCGGATGATCTGCGAGGACAGCTTGGCCGAGGCGTCGAACGGCACGATCTGGTCGTCATCGCCATGCACCACCAGAGCCGGCACGTCGATCTTCTTCAGGTCGTTGGTGTAGTCCACCTCCGAGAATTCGTGGATGCAGTCGTACTGGCCCTTCACGCCGCCCAGCATGCCCTGCAGCCAGAACGAATCACGCATGCCTTCGGTGACGTTGTTGCCATCACGATTGGCGCCGAAGAACGGCGTGGCCAGATCCTTGAAGAACTGCGAACGATCGCCACCGGTGCCCTTGCGGATGCCGTCGAACACTTCCAGCGGGGTGCCGGCCGGATTGCCTTCGGTCTTCAGCATCAGGGGCGGCACCGCGCCGACCAGCACCACCTTGGCCACGCGCTTGCTGCCATGGCGGCCGATGTAGTGCGCCACTTCGCCACCGCCGGTGGAATGGCCGACCAGGATCGCGTCCTTCACGTCCAGCGCATCCAGAACGGCAGCCAGGTCATCGGCGTAGGTGTCCATGTTGTTGCCGTCCCAGGTCTGGCTGGAGCGGCCATGGCTGCGGCGGTCATGGGCGATCACGCGGTAGCCGTTCTGGCCCATGAACAGCATCTGCGGGTCCCAGGCATCGGACGACAGCGGCCAGCCATGGGCGAATACGACAGGCTGGCCGGTGCCCCAGTCCTTGTAGAAGATGCGGGCGCCATCATTGACGGTCACGAAATTGCTCATTGCAGGTTCCTTGGCGGAAGGGAGGGAAGACGCCTGCGGGTTGGCCGGCGCCTGCGGCAGTACAGCGCACGATGGGCCATGTGCATTGCACGGCTGTGCCGGATTGGCGTGGTCGTCGCGCTGACGCGACTCGCTCTGGCGGGGAGCCCGTGCCGATGGCAACCATGGCCATCGGACGCGCGAGGGCCAGTCATGAAGATGCCGGGATGGGGAGTGCTGCCTGCACTGCTGTTGGCTGCTGTGGCGACGGCACAGACCAACGTCTACAAGTGCACCGGAGGTGAGAATCCGGTCTACCAGCAGACGCCCTGCCAGGGGCGTGCGGAGTGGCGCTGGGAAGTGCCCGGTGCCGAGTCGGAGGCACGCGGACCCACACCTGCAGTCGTGCAGCCTGCCCGCAACGGTAGCAGGCGGACGCCACGGCGCGGGCGCGCACAGGGCGCGCTGATATCGATCACGGCTGACCCGCGTGGCTGCGAGCGGGCGCGGCAGCGGCAGGTGGCAACGCTGGCCAGGCCGCGCAGGCTCGACTACCTGCAGCGCAGGCAGCTGGATGACGCGGTACGCGAGGCCTGTCGTTGAGCACAACGAAAAACGGCACCCGAAGGTGCCGTTCTGGTCTACAGGCCCGGAAGACCTCAGCGGCCGTCGCTGGCGGCCGCCGGTGCCGTCGCCGCATCCGGCTTGGGCAGGCTCAGCTCCGGGTTGCCCTGTTCGGCCTGCAGGATCTGGATCCGTCGCTGCAGCGCATCGAGCTGGCTGTTGGTGCTCTGCACATCGGTGCTCAGACTGACCGCCTGCTGCTGTGCCTGCTGCAGCGCTGCGCTGACCTGCGCCGACTGCGCCTGCTGCTGTTCCATTTCCTGCTGCAGGGTGCGCAGGCGTTCTTCGTTGTAGGCCACCAGGCGCTCGGTGTAGCGCTTGCCGGCTTCCAGCCGGGTGGTGTCGATGTAGACCTGCGCCAGCTGTTCGGACTGCTGGGCGAAGGTGCGGTAGACACGCTCGGCGTTGTCGACGGCATCGGTCTTGATCACCCGCCAGAAGTTCTTCTCCTGGAACAGCGCCACGTAGTAGGTCAGGGTATTGGCATTGAACAGCAGGCTGGCACCGTAGTTGCCGTTGTAAGTGGTACGCAGCTCGGTGAGCTGCTGCGCATCCATCAACTGCTTGAGTTCGTCGACGGTGTTGCGTACCACCGGTGCGCCCTTGGCCGGTTCGACCGCGGCAGTGCGATCACCACGTGCGGCCAGCGCCGACGGCGCCACCGCCATCATGGCCACGGCCAGCAATGCTGCGCCGCGGCGATACCGGGCGAAGACGGTGCCCCCTGAAGTTTCTCGCATGTCTAGACCATCCACGGATGTAGTGTGGGTTGAGTTGAAAGTGGTTCCCCGCCGCGAGTCTAGCATGGGCACGGACGCCGCCAAGCGGCGCCCGCGCGGGTCAGAAGACCAGCTGCGCCGAGCTGCACTGGATCGACTGCATGCTGACATCGGTGCGGCCCAGTTCCAGCCCGAGCAGGCTGGCCAGGGTGTTGGTCAGCAGGGTGCCGACGCTGTTGAGCACGGGCTTGAGCGCCGCCAGCACCGGGTCCAGCAGCGCACACAGCAGCCCGCTGCAGGTGACGTTGCTGCCGGGGGTGGTCACGCCGCCGCCGTTCTGGCCATCAAGGAATCCGTCCGGGGCGGTCTGGATGTAGGAGGCCAGGTTGTTGCGCACGCAGCCGTTGTAGTCGATCAGGTTGCCCAGCAGGCTGTCGCAGCGGTTGATCAGCAGGCCGCCGACCAGCGAGCCGAGCAGGCCATCGAGCAGGCCCAGGCCCTGGCCGGTCACGGTGGTGCGATAGCCCGTCCACACCGAGCCATCTTCCCAGCAGGTGGTCAGGCCAAGCAGGCAGGGCTTGGGTACGCCTTTGGTAACGGTCCAGTTGCCCAGCGGTGCGAGGTTGCGTGACGGATCGCCATCGCGCAGCAATGGAATCACCTGGTCCACGTTGTAACGCCCGCCGCTGGGGAAGGCCGCCTGCAGGTAACGGTCTGCCAGAGCTTTGGCGGTGTCATTGGCG
The DNA here is from genome assembly GCF_020883215.1 of Stenotrophomonas sp. SI-NJAU-1. Classification (NCBI taxonomy): domain Bacteria; kingdom Pseudomonadati; phylum Pseudomonadota; class Gammaproteobacteria; order Lysobacterales; family Lysobacteraceae; genus Stenotrophomonas; species Stenotrophomonas sp. SI-NJAU-1. The sequence continues at coordinate 2,502,924 of NZ_CP086598.1, read as the reverse complement.
CTCATGCCCTGCTTGGGTGAACTGAGCATGCCTGACAGCACCCGCAGCAGTTCGTTGACCAGGTCCGACACGGCGGTGCCGACGGCCAACGGGTTGATCCGGGTCGAGCCGGTCTCGCCTGCGGCCAGGGTCAGGCTCTGCGTGCTGGTCAGCGCCGGCAGGGTGACCTTGTCGTTGATCAGGGGCTGCCCCAGCAGCTTCAACAGCTGCTCGTTCTGCAGGGTCGCGTCACAGACGTTGCTCTTGGAGAAGCGATCGGCCGCGTTGACCTTGCCGACGCAGGCGCGCAGTACCGAGGAATCGACCTGGACGGTGGCCGTCGGCGGCGCCGCACCGCACTGGATGCTGGTCAGTGTCCCCATCGCATTGGCCACATCCACGTGCAGTGGCAGATGCAGGCGGGTGCCGAGCAGGTTCAGCAGCGGACCAATCGCGAACAGGCGGTCGCTGTCGACGTCCAGCATCAGCCGCACCTGCGCGTTGTATGCGCGTGCGCCGACGCCACCGATGGCGATCGACGGCGGCTCCACCACGCCGGCCGTGACGTCGATGCCCAGCAGGTTCAAACCCTGCACCTGCACACCATTGCCATCGTTGGCGATGGAGATCGCGGCGGTGACAAGATCCAGCACGTTGACCCTCGATTCCAGTGCGCTGCCGATGGTGCCGTCCGGTGAGATCACCTGCGCGAACAGCCCGCCGCCGCCGTTCTGGCTGCCCAGCAGAATGTTCAGCTGGTTGATGTCCAGCCGGGTGCCGACCAGGTTGGACAGCGCCTGCAGCTGTACGCCGACGGCGGTCTCGCGGCCCACCACCGTGGCAGTGGCATTGACCAGCTGTGCCAGTGATATGCGGTTGACCGACAGCAGCCGGTTGAAGTCGGCCACGCTGAGGTCGGCGGTGACCGGGATGCCCAGTGCCGCCAGCAGCCCCGACGGGGTGACGGTGGCCTGTGCCAGGCCGTCGTAGGACAGCACGGTTGCGTTGGTGACGTCCAGGCCGACCAGCCGAAGGGTCGCCATCAAGGGGGAGTTGCCATTGGTGCGCAGCAGCTGCGAACCCACTGCAAACACGGCGCTGGGTTCCGAACGCTTGGCCACCGCCTGCACGCGCAACGTGGGCAGCGTGCTGTTCTGGCCGAAGAACGGCAGCACGCCGCGTTCGGCAATGACCCGCACCGCGTTGCGTGGATTGCCTGCGTCCACGCTTGGGCTGAAGTGGTCAGCCGTTCCGCGGGTGGCATTCCAGTTGCCGCACTGGATCTGCACCTGCCCAGGGAAGGTGTTCTGTGCGAGCGCGTTCTGCCGGGCCGCGCTGTTGTCGGCGTTGTCGGGCCGGCACAGGTCCAGCCGTTGTGCGCCTGCCAGCGCAGCCAGATCGACCACCTTCTGCGCATCGCGCTTGGCCCAGAACAGGAAGCCGATCTCGATCAGGCCGAGCATGGCCAGCAGCGCGATCATCACCAGCATCATGGTGACCGACATACCGCCGCGCGGGCGACTGAAGCTGATGTGGCGTGCTCGGTTCATGGCGGGCCTCAGCGTCCGGATCGGGAGGATCCTGCGGACTTGGCGACGTCGGTTTCGAAGAATTGCGGAATGTCGTACTGGAAGCTCTTCAGGTAACGCGCGTAGCTGGATGTGGCCTGGTCGCCGAGGATCGGCAGGCGGGCACCGGCCACCTCGCCGGACGCCTGCAGGCGGAACAGGCTGCGAGTGGTGTCGCCGATCTGCGAGGTGTTGGGTCGCAGCGGAGTGCCACCGGAATCAGGCCTGGTTTCAGGGGCTGCGGGGGCTGCGATGGGCGCTGCGGCTGGTGGCGGCGATACGTCCACGGTAGCCACCGGCCCGCTGTGCAGGGGAGCGGCTGCCGGCGCGGGCGCGGCACCACCCAGCATCTGCCCGGTCAACGGTTGCTGCGGCGTTTGCGCCTGCACAACCGCAGCGAAAGACAAGCCGGCAAGCACCGGCAGCAGGCAGCGGATCAGCGGCGTCGAGGTCATGGCGTGTTCCCGGTGGGATGGTCGGTGGAGCCAAAGCGTTCCAGCATCGAGGGCGGCAGTCGTGGTGGGTCGCGTTGGTCGCGGCCATCGCGGCGCGGTTCGGCGGCCAAGCGTGGGCCTGCGTTGGCGGGGGTGGCAGCTACCGAAGCAACTGGCCGTGCCGCTGCCGCCGCTGCAGCAGTGGCAGCGGCCTGGCGTTGCTGCAGCCGCGCGCGGATCTGCTGCGCCTGCTGTTCCACGCTGCGGCGGGTCTCCTCGCTGAAGCTGGCCTGCTGGGCCAGCCGTTCGACGGTGGCAGTGTCGCCACGCAACAGCGCCCACAGGGCAAGATTGGCGGTGGCCTTGGCATTGCCTGGCGACAGTTCCAGCGCCTTGGCCAGTGGCTCGCGTGCCTGTTCGAAGCGGCCGGCACGAAGCCGTGCATAGCCCAGGTCGCCGAGGTAATCGGTGTTCAGCGGGCTCAACTGGGTGGCACGTGCCAGCGCCTGTTCGCCGCCCTGGTCGTCGTCGCGGAGGGCAGCGATCAGGCCCATGCCGTGTGCAGCGGCCGCGGCCTGCGGGCCATTGCCGAGTTCGCGGTACAGCGCCAGCGCCGCATCGATCTGGCCGGTCTGGCGCAGTGCGTCGGCCTGCAGCAGGCGCAGTGCCGGGGTATCGCCGTAGCGTTGGCGGAACGCATCCACGTGCGCCAGCGACGCGTACCAGGCGCCCTGCTGCTGCATCCGCTGGATCAGTTCCAGGTAGGCGTTGCGGCTGTCCTGCGGGGCCGGCGTCGGCTCGGCCAGGCTCGGCGCACGCAGGTACTTCGGCGTGGTGGAGCTGCAGCCGGCAGCGGCGGCAACCAGGGCAAGCAACAGGCAGGCAGGGCGCAGGACAGGCATGAAGGTCATCCCATTTTCGACAAGGTAGTGGCCAGCGCGACCAGCGCCGGTCCGGCCAGCACCAGCATCAGTGCCGGCAGCAGGGTCAGCATCATCACCACGGTCATCTTCACCGAGAGCTTGCCGACCTTTTCCTTCAGCGCGTTGCGGCGCTGCTCGCGCAGGCGGACGCTGAACTGGCGCAGCGGTTCCTGCACGGCACCGCCGTGGGCGTGCACCTGCAGGATCAACTGCACAAGGCTGGACAGATCGTCATCTCCGTACACATCGCTCAGCCGTCGCAGCGACTGCGCGCGCGTGCGCCCATGGGTGTAGGACACATTCGCTTCCTGGATTTCCCCACCCAGCACCGGCAGTGCGTCGCGCAGCTTGTCGCCCAGTGTCTGCAGGCTCTGATCCATGCTGTAGCCCACGCCCTGCAGCAGGCGCAGCAGGTCGATCAGCAGCGGCAGCTCATTGTTCACCGCGCGTCGCCGCCGCTTGACCCACGCACTGAGCGCGAACTTCGGCAGCAGCAGGCCAGCAGCCAGCGCGCCGATCACCACCATGATCCTCGACAACCCCGTGACGTCACTCAGCGTCAGCGCAATACCCAGTACCAGCACCGCCAGCAGCAGCCGCAGGCCGAGGTAGATGGAGGTGCCGCGGCGGGTGTTCCAGCCGGCCAGGTCCAGCAGCAGGCGATCCTCACCGGCCAGCAGCGCCGCTTCCAGGCGTCCGCCACTCAGTCCGCGGCCGAACTGCTCCAGCCAGCCGAGTGAGTCCTTGCGTGCGTCGGCCGCTGTGTCTTCGCTTTCGCGCGGACGTAGCGCTGTTTTCAACGTGGCCTCGCTGCGATCCTCGCGATGGCTGCGCACCCAGCTGCCAAGTCCCAGCAGGGCCACGCCGGCGGCCAACACCAGCAGGGCAGCCACGAACCAGATGCTGGCGCTCATTGGATGCCTCCTGCGTGGACGGGGATGTTCATAGTGATTTGGCCAGGCGGTACAGCAGGAAGGCGCCGGTCAACTCCAGCGCCAGCGCGATCAGCAGGATCTTGTGGCCCAGTGGGTCGTGCAGCACCGGCTGGAAGAATTCGGGGCTGGAGATCGCCATCAGCACGGCGCTGGCCGGTGGCAGAAGGCCCAGTACCCACGCCGACATGCGGGTTTCAGAAGTGGTTGCGGCCAGTTCCTGCTGCGCCTGTTCCAGGTCACGCATGAAGTCGCCCATGCGCTGCAGGATCTGGTCGGCACGGCCACCGATGCGCACGCTCACGCCCATCACCACCGCCAGCACCTTCAGCACCTCCATGCGGTAGGGCTGTGCGGCCAGGTTGAGCGCACGGTCAAGGTCCATGCCGCCACGTGCATAGCGCACCGTGGTGTCGAGCAGGCCGCGCAGCGGCGCGTTGGTCTGCGTCGACGCGACCTGGAAGGCGGCCTGCAGGCTGTTGCCGAGCGCGGTAAGGCGCACCAGGTTGTCGAGGAAGTCCGGCAGCTGGTGCAGCAGCTGCGCCTGCAGCTTGCCGATACGGCGCATAAGCCACAGCCAGCAGCCCAGCACGTACAGCAGCAGGGTCAACGGGAACATCCAGAAGGTGCCCAGGCGCAACACCGCGAACGCGGACAGGGCGATTCCCGGCAGCAGCATCAGCAGCGGCAGCTTCCAGCCCGGTGCCAGGCCGGCACGCTGCAGCAGCCCGTTCCAGGGCAGGGTGCGGCGATCTGGCGCAGGCAGCGGCGCCTGCCGTGCCGTATCGGCCGGCGTGGCGGCAGCGCCGGTGCCGCGCGCCAGCTGCTGCTCGGCATGCTGCAGCGAAGCCTGGCGCTGTTCTCGGCTGCCGGCCGTCCCCCACAGCCACACCGCCAGCGCCAGCAGCACCGACACGATGCTCAGCACACCCAGCAGCAGGCCGGTACCCATGCTCAGAAGTCTCCGTACAGGGATTCGCGCAGCAACTGCCGGAACGGCTCCAGCTTGTGCGAATGTGGCTGGAAGCCGAGGCCGATCCAACGGTCGATTTCCTTGCCGCTGCCATCGATCTGCACTTCGTGGCGGAACATCTCCTGGGTGGTGATCAGGTTGTCGCTGACGCCGGTGATTTCAGTGATGGACACCAGCACCCGGCGGCCGCTGCCCAGGCGCGAGATCTGCACGATGAAGTCGATGGCACTGGCGATCTGCCGGCGCAGGCTGTCTTCGCTGCCCTGGAAGCCGGCGAAGCCGGCCAGCATCTCAATGCGGTACAGGCAGTCGCGCGGCGAATTGGCGTGGATGGTGGCCATCGATCCGTCATGGCCGGTGTTCATCGCCTGCAGCATCTCCAGCACCTCGGCGCCACGCACTTCGCCGACCACGATGCGGTCCGGGCGCATGCGCAGGCTGTTGCGCACCAGGTCGCGGATGCTGACCGCGCCCTGGCCTTCGGCGCCACCGATGCGGCTCTCCAGGCGCACCACATGCGGGTGGTTGAGCGAGAGCTCAGCGGTGTCTTCCACGGTGATGACGCGTTCGTTGGCCGGCACATAGCTGGCCAGCGCATTGAGCAGCGAGGTCTTGCCCGAGCTGGTGCCACCCGACACCAGGATGTTGCAGCGGCCCAGCACCATCGCCTTCAGCAGCGCCTGCATCGGCGCATCGAAGGTGCCCTTGGCCAGCAGTTCGTCGGGGGTGAACGGATCCTTGCGGAACTTGCGGATGGACACCATCGGCCCGTCCACCGCCAGTGGCGAGATGATCGCGTTGAGGCGGCCACCATTGGGCAGGCGTGCATCGACCATCGGATTGGAATCATCCAGGCGGCGGCCCAGCGGGGCGATGATGCGGCGCAGGATGCGCAGCAGGTGGGTGTCGTCGGTGAAGCGCTGTGGCGCGCGTTTGAGCTGCCCGCCCTGGGAGACATGCACATCCTTGAAGCCATTGATCAGGATGTCTTCGATGGTGGGGTCATGCAGCAGGTCATCGAGCGGGCCGAACCCGGTCAGCTCCTTGATCAGGCCTTCGGCCACCACCTGCATTTCTTCTTCGTTGATGGGAATGCGCCATTCCTGGATGAAACTGACCGTCTGCACTTCCACCCAGCGGGCGATGGTGTCGGGGGCCCAGGAATCGATGTCGATGCGCTCGTCTTCGATGCTGTTGAGCAGATGCTCGTGCGCGGCCGACAGCACCTTCTGGTACTGCTCGGTCTGTGCGAACGGCAGGCTGCCCGGTGCATGCTCCGGCACCGTGCTGCGGGCGACAACGTGCGGGAACGGGGTCACTTTGTCTTCCATTGCGATCCACCCAGGGCAAGGGCAAGTCTTTCCCGCAGGCCGTGCGCCTGGACCGGGCAGGCAGCCGGATCCAGGCGTTGCACCAGCGGGGCGAGGGCACGCAGGTACGGGTCGCGCGGCGCATCCTGCAGCAGCAGATGGCCATGGCTGGCGGAGGCGCGTACCCGCGACCGCTCGGGCAGGGTGGCCAGCAGCGGCAGCTCGAAGCGGCGCGCGATCTGTTCGGGGCTCATGCCACTGTTGTCGTCGTGGCGGTTGATCACCAGCTGCAGTCGCTTCTCGCGGTCGCGCTGGCCGGAAAGGTGCTTCAGGGCGTGGTCCAGCGACACCAGGGTGGCGATCGATGCGTCGGCCACCAGCCAGATTTCATCAGCCTGGTCCAGCAGCAGCGGCGGCAGCTGCCGCAGCGGGCAGCCACCGGCATCGCACAGTACGCTGGAAAACACGCCGCGCAGTCGTTGCAGCAGCGCACCAGGATCGGACGGCGGCAGGGCGTCGCTGCCGCTGGCACGGTCGAGCAGGACCAGCCCGCTGGTGTGCCGGGCCATCGCCGTGCGGGCCAGGGTGGCATCGATGCGGCTGGCATTGCGCAGCGCGTCTTCGTAGTGGAAGCGGCTGTCCAGGTTGAGGTACAGGGCGAGGTCGCCGGCCGGCTGCGCCAGCTCCATCAGCAGCCCGTCCTGCACGGCGGCATCGCCCTGGGCCAGGGTGCGGGTCTGCTGTGCGAGCACCGACAGGTGCGCGGCCATCGTGCTGGTGCCCACGCCGGCGCGCACGCCCAGCAGCACGATCAGGCGCGCCTTGTGCGCCTGCTGTGCGCTTGCGGCCGGGCGCGGTGAGAGGGCGCGACGCAGGGCGGCTTCGATGCCGGTGTTGTCACTGTCCAGGTCCAGGACATCGCGCAGGCCGGCGCGCAGCGCCATCACTACGCCTTCCACCTGACCGGCGCTGGTGGCGCCCACGGCCACCAGGGTCAATTCGGGTTGGGTCTGCTGCAGCTGCTGCGCCAGTACCGTCGATGCCGAGGCATGCTCCGGGCGGAAGTCCAGCAGTACCAGGTTCTGCGGGCCACGCTGCAGGTCCTGGGCCGAGGTCGGCTCGCTGCTGTCCTGCCAGTGCAGTGCCGTGGCCGGCGGCAGCTTGGCAGCCAGGCGCGGCAGCAGTTCACGGTCGATCCCGTACAGGACCAGGTTCATCGGTGGTCCTTGCGGGTGCAGCGGCAGGGCAGTGGCGTAGGGCATGGGCGTAGTACCGGAGACGTCATGCAGGTCAGCGCGAGAAACCGGGAACCGGATCGCGGCTGATCGGGCCAAGCAGCCACGCGCCCCATTCGGGCATGTTCGGCTTGGCTTCGCGATCGCCGGGCAGCGGCAGTTCGGTATTGCGGGCAATCGGCTGTACCAACCGCGGGGTGACGATGATCACCAGTTCCTTGTCCTGGCGCTTGTAGTCGAAGTTGCGGAAGAACGTACCGATGATCGGCAGATCGCCGAGCAGCGGAATCTTGTTGACCGTCGAGGCCACGGTGGAGCTGACCAGACCGCCGATGACGAAACTCTCACCATCGCCTAGCTCGACGGTGGTGTCGGCGCGGCGGGTGGTGATCGAAGGGATCTGCACGCCGTTGAGCGCGATCGCATTGGTGTAGTCCAGGTCGCTGGCTTCCGGGGCAACCTTCAACGCAATGCGGTTCGGTGAGAGCACCGTGGGGGTAACGGTGAGGCCGATGCCGAAGGGCTTGTAGGTGACCGTGGTCGTGCCGAGCCCCTGCGGCTCCAGGATCGGCAGTTCGCCACCGGCCAGGAAGCTGGCGCTCTGCCCGGACAGCGCGACGAGAGTGGGCTCGGCCAGCACGCGCGCCATGCCGTTGGCCTGCAGCAGGTCGACATCGGCGTTCCACAAGCCCTTGGTCGAACCGAACACCAGCCTGAACGCCGAGGAGATCGGTGACTCGCTTTCGTTGCTCGACTCACCTTCCTTCATGCCAGGCAGGATGCCGGTGTTGCCGGGCAGCTGCCCGCCCGGCCGCGCGAATCCATAGGCGAAACCACCGTTGCGGTTCTGGAAGCTGATGCCGATCTGCTTCAGCGCGGTCTTGTTGAACTCGACCACCTTCACCTCGACCTGCACCACGCCGCCGCTGCTGATGGTGGAGGCATCGGCCAGGCTGCCGTCCTTGCCAAGCGCCATCACCGCGGTCTTCTGCTCCTGCATGTGCGCCAGCACGCTGTCGCTGCTTCCCTGCAGCAGCCCCTGCTGGTCCTGCTGGGTGAACACCAGTCCGCTGGAGCCGGCATCGGCGGCGCCCTGCACGGCACTCTGCACCCGCACCTGCACGCGCTGCGGTTCGCTCTGCTTGCGATGCCAGAGCAGCAGGGTGGTGGTGCCGGGGGCCTTGCCTACCAGCAGCGCCTGGCGTGCGCCGCGCAGCATCACGATGTCAGCTACGCCGGGGTCGGCGATGGCAACCCGTTCCAGGTCGGCTGGCAGCGTCCACGGCCGCTGTTCGCGGGTCTGCAGCAGCAGATCGTCGGCAGCCACGCTCGCACCGGGTGCCAGCAGCACCAGCAGCAGGGCCAGCCAGCGCTGGCGGACAGTGGAGCGTAGGCGGTGGCGACGTTCAGTCATGTGCGCTCTCGGCAAGGGTCAAAGGGAGCCACGGGGGGCAGCAGTGTCACCGCGGATGATTTCGATGCCCGCCGGTCGCGGCGTCGAGCGACGCTGCACCGGTGCACGCGCCGGCGTTTCGTGAACGCTGCGCTGCACGCTGCGGCTGCGGCCAGCCAGCGCATCGCCATCCAGGCCGGCGTAGGCGTTGTTCTCCGGTCGCTGCAGGGCCTGCTGTTGCTCATTGTCCAGGCCGCGCACCGGGTCCAGCACGCCGCGCGCCTGTGGGAACAGCGCCACATCCGGCAGGCCGGTATCGGCGGGATTGCGCAGGGCGAGGAACAGCTTGCCCTGCTGTGCGCCGAGCAGCAGGCGGTTGGCGTCGGCCACCGGCACCGCCAGCACCGCGGTGCGCGCCGGCTGCGTGGCATCGCTACCGTTTGCGTTGCTGGGGGCGCTGCTGGAACCGCTGGTGATATCGGCTGCACGTGAGTCGTTGCCTGCCGTGGCCGGGGCCTGGCCCTGGCTGCTCGTCGGGGCTGCCGCGATGTCCTGCTGTCCGTAGCTGAGCACGCGCAGGCGTGACAGCAGCAACCGCGTCTGTGCGATGTCCTGCTGGCCGTTGTAGCTGGTAGCGGCGCTGCGCAGGTTGAGGAAGACGTCGACGAAATCACCGGGCAGGATGCGGTTGCCTGCCGCGACCAGCTCATCGACCGGCACCGCCAATGCCCGTTCACCCGGCCGCAGCTGCAGCGAGAAGCCCTGTGCCAGCAGGCTGGCAGCAATCGCGCTGCCTTCGCTGATGTCCTGCACCGGCACCTTGCCGACCACCGCTGCCAGGTCGGCAACGGCCCCCGGCACTTCTGCGGTGCGTTGTGTCAGCCGCACGCCATTGGCGCTGATCGGCTCGCCGGCGGGTAGCCGCGCGGTGGCTTCAACGACACTGAAGGTCTGCGCATCGGCCTTCACGATCGTGCTCGGGTTGTCCGCCGAGGCCGCAGGCTTCCGCCCGATCACGAAGGCGACCACGGCCAGCAGCACGGCGAGCGCGATCAGCGCGATGGCGGCGATGCGGGTCAACTTGAGCATGAAAATCGTCTCCTGTACCGATCGTCAGTTGCTGCCGAGGTCCAGCTGGGCGACCGCGACGCTGCGGATGGGGGCCTGCATCACCCAGCCATAGAGCGTGGCGGTGCCGGGCAGGAAGGGATGGGACGCATAGTCGTAGCTCACCGTCACGGTCATGCATTGCACTGTCGCCAGGCCGGCGCAGGGCGCCTGCGGCGAGACCACGATGGCGCCGGTGCCGCCGCCGCTGCAGTCCGGGTTCTGCCCGGAAAACTGCAACAGCCATTGCATGGAGCGGCGGGCCGCCAGGCAGGCGGCGGTGCGCCGCTCGCCGGCGTTGCCAAAGCGCAGCGAAGCACGCGCGCCCTCGGCCGACGCCGTCGCCAGCGTCTGCTGCGCGGCCATGATCAGCACGCCGGAAAAGGTGAGCAGCAGCAGCGGTACCAAGCCGAGCAGCAGCATCAACGCGAATTCGATGCTGGCCACGCCGCGTTGGCGTTGGCGCGCGAACGCTTTCATGCGACGCCTCCATAGGTGGTTGCCAACACCCAGCCGATCGCCGCGAAGGCCAGGTAGGCTGCGTAGGGAATGCCCTGTCGCCCCTCGCGCGCGGCATGCAGTTCGCGCAGGGCGGGGTGACCATTCAAGTGCGCGCTGGCGCGGTTTACCTGCATCTGCAGGCGCAGCGGCAGGTGGCCGGCCAACTGCCGTCCAGCCAGCACCAGCACGGCGTGGGCGCCTGCGGCCAGGCTGGCCAGCACCCAGGCCGGCAACAATGCCTTCCAGCCCAGCAGCAGGCCGAGCACGGCGAAGAACTTCACATCGCCGGCGCCCATCCAGCGCACCGCATAGAACGGCAGCAATGCCAGCAGGCCAAGGGTTGCGCCCAGCAGGTGTGCCGCCCAGGCCATGCGCGTGGCATTGAACTGGCTGGCGATGATCAGGGGCAGGGCGATTGCGCACGCAGCCAGCAGCCAGGAGTTGGGCACGCGGCGGGCATACAGATCGCTGATCGCAATCCGCAGGCACACTCCCATGGCCAGCAATCCCAGCAGTGTCATCGCACACCCTCGTTGTCCGTCACTGGACAGTTGCAGAACCCCTCATCAGCCACCGCGGCCGCCATCGAAGCGACCGCAGGTGCTGCACCCTGCGCGCTGCCTAGGTGGTGGTGGCGTCGGTGGCAATGGCCTGCAGGCGGGTGAACAACGTGGTGAAGAACGCGGTGATCTGGGTTCTGCCCACCACGATCAGGATGCCGGCGATCACGGCGGCCAGCAGCCCGTACTCGAGCGCGGTCACGCCATCTTCTTCTTTCAGGAACTTGCGGATCGATGCGTTCATGACGGTTGTCTCCCTGTACCTGTCAGTTGCTGCAGTAAACCTGCATGGCCGGTGGCCCGGCTCCGCCGGGACCGTCCGTAGGCCCCCGCCATCCTGGCGGAGGAGGCACGGCGGGCAATCCCGCTGCGCTCAAGCAGGGTGATCATTCCCGGGCAGGACAGAGGCCGCGCAACCACGACCACTTGGCGCCATGCCGGTGGCCGAAACGGTATCCCGTAAGTGCATGCTCATGCTGTCCCCCTGGGGTGTGGCCGCCACCTGCGCGCCCGATCACCGCGTATCCCGACTTTGCCTGAATGGCGGTTCCCTGCAACCGGAACCTATATGCAAATTCGGCAGATTCGATCAATTCCTGAATATTCCAATGCTGATCTGTGACCAAAATCCGTTCCTGCACAAAACGATTCATGGTCGTGCAGATAATGTGAGATCGTTCTGCGCGCATGCGAAAACCGTGCCATTCATGCGAACACTTTCTTCACGCGGTTGATAATTCGACAGCGTCGAAACATCCTGTTTACGACTGCAGATTATCGGGCATACTCGCATTCAAGGTTTTGCATTTCAGGGGTGGGCGCGTGCTTTGCAGCGGCCATCACGGCAATGGACGATGCTCTTGGAAGCGGCGTGCGCCCTGTCAGGCAGTGGGGGCGGGGTCGTGTGGCAGACCAAACGGGGGACGACACTGTCATGGTCGATGGTGGGGTGGAAGACAGCGACGACGGCGATCTCAGGTCGATCGACCTGGCCACGCTGAGCGGCGTGCTCCGCGTGTGCGACGTGGAACTGTTGTTGTTGGATGGCAATGGTCCGCGCGCGGCATTCGCTTCGCGCGTTCACGAGGAAGCCCTGTTCTGCAGCATCACCTGTGGCTTCCACTGCCGCGGCCGTTTCATGCTGCCGCCGGACTGGGCAATGCTCGGCTACCTGCACACCACCGATGATGCATTGAGCTGGTGCCATGGCGTGCCGCTGACGCCGAGCATGGCCTTGACCGTGATGCCCGAAGGCATCAGTGAATTCACTCTCAGCCCTGGTACCCAGATGACGCTGATGCTGGTGCCGGTCGCGCGCGTGCAGCGCAAGTTGACCGAGCTGAGCCTGCGCAGCACGCCACCGGCGGGGCAGGCGCTTTCACTGTTCAACCTTGGCGATGATGCGATGCCGCTGGTACGCCATTACCAGCAACTGCACGCGCAGCTGGGGCAGGGTGGTGGGCTGCAGCCGGAAGAAACCGAGCGCCTGCTGCACGAGCATGTCCAGGCGCTGCTCGGTGCCGGCCCAGCCGATCGGCCCAGTTGCAGCCGCGCCCGCCGCACGCATTACCTGATCGCGCAGCGGGCGGAGAACTTCATGCGCCTCAATCTTCGCCGCAATATCTACATGAATGAAATCTGCGACGCCGCCGGCGTCAGCGAGCGTGGCCTGCGCTATGCGTTCGAGGATCTGTTCGGCACCTCGCCCAATCGCTACCTGTCGATGCTGCGGCTGTGCGCGGCCTGCCGCAGCCTGTCGATGGCCGATTCCAACCGGCGCTCGGTCAAGGCCATCGCCCTCAGTTGCGGGCTGTGGGATCTTTCCCGCTTTGCCGACAACTACCGGAAAGTGTTCGGCGAACTGCCGCGTGACACGCTGATGCGCGCGCCGGCACAGCTCGGCCAGCCAGCCTGAGGGGTGTCGGCCGGGCTGCCGCCCGGCGCCCGCCAAAGCCAAAGCCAAAGCCAAAGCCAAAGCAACAGCCGGCGCTGGGCTTTCTGTGGGTTGGCGGGGCGGTGTGGGCTTGCAGGACACGCCGTAAACCCCTCCATGGGGGCTCGATGGCGCCATCCATGGCGCCAACGGTCCTGCAAGCCCACACCGCCCCACCCCTGACAGTTTCCCGAGGGCGGTGGGATTGGGCGTCATGCATTCACCCTGAGCGTAGTGAAACTTCGATTTTCAGTGATTATTTCGATCTAAATCGAAATTGATGATCCGACTTTCCCCGGTCGGGCCTGGCCGGGCGCTACATCTAAAGTGCGCGGGAAACTGTCGAAGGCGGGGTGGGTCCGGTTGCGGGGGTGTCCGCGGCATGGATGCCGCGGCCAAGCCCCCAAGGATGGGTTTACGGCGTCCCCCGCAACCGGACCCACCCCGCCATCCCGCAGGAAACCCGCTTTTGCTTTCGGCTGTTGCCGTTGCCGTTGCCTCTGCGGGTGCCGGGCGGCAGCCCGGCCAGCCCTCCCTGCCGGATTTGCATATGTGGCTGCCGAATCCGGCCGTGGATTTGCCGGAATGCGCGATTGCCCTGCCGGAATGAAGTGCTCAGCCCTCGCTGAAAGGCGCGAAATGTCAGTCACCTGCCTAACGGCAAGTCCACTGACATTCAAGTTGTCCGCCTACGGGGGAAATGCTCATGAACCGCATCTACCGGCGTGTATGGAACCGCCAGCTCAATGCTCTGGTTGTGGCCTCGGAACTGGCCACCGGCGATGGCGGTGGTACCGCACCGCGCGACCGTCGTGCCAGCCTTCTGGTGCCCAGCACCCTGGCCATGGCACTGCTGTGCGTGCTGGCCAGCGGACCTGCGGCGGCGACAGAGGCCAATCAATCGCTGCGCGACCTGCAGGCGCTGGCGGCCAAGTACACCCAGCCGATGCCGGTGAAGGTCGATGCTGAAGTGGCGCTGGCCGCAGCTGCACGACAGGCCCAGGCGAACCCGGCGATCAGTGCCAACGCACGCGTCGGCCTGCAGCTGAGCACAACGTCATTGCCGGTGGTGCGAGACGTGCTGCCGGCCACCGTGCAGGTCAAGCTGGCGGCCGGCGCCGCGCCGCGCCAGGTGCCTGCACCGGCGCTGGGCGCAGACGTGCGCGCCAACATAGGTGTTGGCACTGCAGCCGCTACCCGTGTCGATGCCGCGCTTGCGGCGAACGTCGCACCGGCCGCACAGGCGCCGTTGGGTCTGGCCGCCAACGCGGCAGCAAAGGCCGATGCCGGCATCGCCGGCAAGCCGGTTGCCAGCGTTGACGCCGGCACCCAGGTTGCCGCGGCAGCGGGTGTAACGCCGTCCGGCTTGAAGGCGGCCGTGGATGGCAAGGTCGATGCGCAGCTGGTCGTGGCCGGCAATCACATTGAAGGCCAAGGCCAGGCCGGGGCCACCGCAGCGGTCACACTACCGGCCAAGGAAGAGCTGCCGGGTGACACCGATGACCGCGCGATCACCGCAGCGTTCGATACCGGCGTGGCAGGCAAGGTACGGGTGCAGGGCAAGGACGGCGAGGAAATCGTCGCCGATCGCAATCTCAAGCTGGCCAGCACCGCAGCCGTCGCCGCGCAGAACAGCGCGCTTGGCCTGGGCGGCCTGCTCAACGGCGTCGGCACTGCGCTCAACGGCGTTGGCAGCGCGGTCGGCAGCCTGCTCAATGGTGACCTCAACGGCACCGTCGGCAACCTGACCGGCGCCGTCGGTGGCCTGGTCGGCAATACCCTGGGCAGCCTCGGGCTGACCTCGCCGTCGGCCATTCCGCCGACCAGCCCGAAGGCGCCCGCCGCTGCCGACCCGAACGCGGGCCTGGTGATCGGTACCGGTGGCCTGGTGGGCGGTGTCACCGAACTGCTCGGCCCGACCACCGCCAGCCTGTTCGGCGGCACCGGCTACCTGTCCAACGGCAACCTGAAGCTCAGCACCGCCAACGTCATGCAGACCTATTCCACGGTCAACGTGCTCGGCCTGCCGGTGGTCAATGCAACGCCGGTCGGCACCACGCTCAACGGACTGGGTGGCGCGGTCACCGGTGGCAGCTCGCACCTGACCCTGATCGGTGGCGTCACCTCCGACAGCTACATCTACAACATCAACAACGGCAACCCCGGTGGCCTGCTCGGCCTGCTGCTGCCGACGGACTCGCCGGCCTGGGCGGCCAAGTGCCTGGACATCGCGCTGGCGGACATCTCCTGCTGGGCGGTCAACGCAGCTCAGGACTACCAGGTGCTGATGGGCGATGGCGCCTATGCCAACGGCTCCAAGGAAGTGGTGATCGGTGCCAACGCCCGCCATGAACTGCCCAAGGTCGATGCCAACGTCGCCTTCCCGGGCGCGGGCGCCAATGATCCGAGCGATCCGACCGGCGTTCCCACCGCCGACTATGCAGCACGCATGGGGCACTCGGTGGTGGTCGGCGACAGTGCCAGCGGCACTGCCAACGGGCAGACCCTGCTCGGCGCAGAGAGCACCTCCAACCAGGCCAACTCGGTGGCGCTGGGCTATCGCTCGGCTGCACTGCGCGGCGCGCAGGCCAGCTACAGCGCTTACGGCCTGACCACCGCACAGGTGTCGGCGGGCGAAGTGTCGGTGGGCACCGCAGGCGGTGGCGAGCGGCAGATCACCAACCTGGCGGCCGGCAGCGCCAACACCGATGCCGTCAACGTGGCCCAGCTGAAGGGTGCGATCAGCCAGATCGATGCGGTCGGCGCGGCGGCGGTCACCTATGACCTGGATGGTGCAGGCGACCCCGACTACCGCCGTGTCACCCTCGGCAATGGCACCGGCACCACCACCATCGGCAACCTGGCCGCCGGCGCGGTCAGCGCCACCAGCAGCGAGGCGGTCAATGGTGCGCAGTTGTTCGCCAGCAACGACACGATGGCAAAGTTCTTCGGCGGACGCGCAGCGTTCGATCCGCTCACCAGCACTTTCACCGCACCGCTGTTCGAGATCAGCACCATCTCCACCGGTGGCGCCGTGGCCCCGGGGCTGTATGACAACGTCACCGACGCCTTCGATGCGGTGGATGGTTCGCTGGTCAACCTCAACACCCAGATCAACGACATCCGCAACACCGGCACCCGCTACCTGCGGGTGAATTCGACCGGTGCCGACGCCGTGGCCAGCGGCGCCGAAGCGATCGCCGTCGGTGCCGGTGCCAGCGCAACCGCCGCCAACAGCATCGCGGTCGGTGCCGGCAGCCTGGCCGACCGTGCCAACAGCGTGTCGATCGGTGCCGCGGGCGCCGAGCGCCAGGTCACCAACGTCGCCGCCGGCACCGCCAGCACCGATGCGGTCAACCTGGGTCAGTTGCAGGCTTCAGAAGAGGGCGCGCTGCGCTACGACCTCAACGGCGACGGCAGCGTCAACTACGCAAGTGCGACGCTCGGCCAGTCCGGCACCGCCACCACGCTGCGCAACCTCGGCCCGGGCCAGATCAGCGCGGCCAGCAGCGAAGCGATCAACGGTGCACAGTTGTTCGCGGCCAACCAGACGGTGGCCACCCACCTCGGCGGCGGCGCTGCAGTGGATGCCAGTGGCGTGGTCACCGCGCCGACCTACACGCTCAACAACGTCGCCGCCAATGGCACGGTCAGCCAGGGCAGCTACAACGACGTCGGCACGGCTTTCGATGCGGTCAGCAATTCGCTGGCCAATGTGGCCGAGCAGACCGATGACCTGGACGCACGCGCCGTGAAGTACGACGTGGACGGGAGTGGCAACGTGGTCGATACCGTGACCCTCAGCGGCACCGGCGGTGCACCGGTGAAAGTCACCAACGTGGCCGCCGGCAGCATCCTGGCGGGCAGCAGCGATGCCATCACCGGCGACCAGCTGTTCAGCACGCACCAGACGGTGGCCAGCTACTTCGGTGGCAGCACCGTGTACAACGGCAGCACCGGGCTGTGGACCGCGCCGACCTTCAACATCTCCACCATCGCCACCGATGGCACCATCACCGGCAACGACTACAGCAACGTCACCGCTGCGTTCTCTGCAGTGGACGGCTCGCTGCGGGTGCTCAACCAGCGCATCAGCAGCGGCGGCGGCAGCCCGTACCTGGCGGTCAACTCCACGGCTGCCGCAGCCACGGCCACCGGTGCCGAAGCACTGGCGGTCGGCCCGCAGGCCAGCGCAGCCGGTGCGGGCAGCGTAGCAGTCGGCAACGGTGCCAATGCCAGCGCGGGCAACAGTGTTGCGCTGGGTGCCGGTTCGGTGGCCAGCGTCGGTGCGCAGACCGGCTATACCGGTGCCTATGGCCAGGCTGGCGCCAGCAACTCGTCCGGTGAAGTGGCGGTGGGCAGCAGTGGCAGCGAGCGCAAGATCACCCACGTGGCCGATGGCTCCGACGACCACGATGCGACCAACGTCGGCCAGCTGAAGAACGGCGTGAACTACGCCATCGACCAGTCCAAGGCCTACACCGACCAGAAGATCCAGAACATCACCAACGTTGCCGGCAGCTTCCGCGCCAACAACAGCAACAACCTGGCCGATCCGGCCGCCACCGGCGCCAACTCCGCCGCGGGCGGTGCCGGCTCCACTGCGGCCGGGGCCAACTCGACCGCATTGGGCAACGGCTCGCAGGCGCAGGCAGACAACTCGGTGGCGCTGGGTGCGGGCTCGGTCGCCAACCGCGCCAATACGGTGTCGGTGGGTGCAGCCGGTGCCGAACGCCAGGTGGTCAACGTGGCCGATGGTTCGCAGGCGACCGATGCGGTCAACGTGCGCCAGCTGCAAGCTTCGCAGCAGGGCACGATCCGCTATGACACCACCACCAACGGCACCACCAATTACAACAGCGTGACCCTGGGCAGCACCAGCAGCGGCCCGACCACGGTGCGCAACGTCGCTGCCGGCACCGCCGGTACCGACGCGGTCAACGTCGACCAGCTGAAGTCGGGCATGGCGCAGACCCTGGACTGGTCCAAGGCCTACACCGATGAGCGCATGGGCGGCTTCGAACGCGACCTGCGCAAGACCGACAACCGCGCCTCGGCCGGTATCGCCTCGGCGATGGCAACCGCATCGCTGCCGCAGCCCAGCGAGGCTGGCCGCAACATGGCCTCGATCGCCGCCGGCAGCTACAACGGCGAATCCGGCGTGGCCCTGGGCATCTCCGGTGTCTCCGAGGGCGGTCGCTGGATCTACAAGTTCAGTGGTTCCACCAACAGCCGCGGCGAGGCCGGTGTGGCCGTCGGTGCCGGCATCCAGTGGTGATCGCCTGCGCCGGGTCGCATTCGCGGCCCGGCGCAGCGGGCAACGTCTACAGGGGGAATGACATGAAACCGCATCGCATCGCTCGCAGTGGCCGCGTCGCCGCCACGCTGGGCCTGATCCTGGCCGCGGGGCTGCTGGTTGCCTGCCGCAGCCACGCACCGGCCGCCGACGGCCCCGCCGACAGCACCGCCGTCACCTTCCCGGAGGCCAGCAAGGCATCGCTGAAGGAAGGCATCTATCCGGATATCGCCGACCTGCGCCGGTTCGCACCGGGCATGAGCAAGCGCCAGCTGTACACGTTGCTCGGCACCCCGCACTTCAACGAAGGCATGTGGGGCGTGCGCGAGTGGAACTACCTGTTCAACTTCCGCACCGCACAGGGCGCGGAGTACTTCACCTGCCAGTTCCAGGTGCGCTTCGACAACAAGGGCATCGCCCAGGGCGGCTACTGGAAGCCTGAATCGTGCGCAGCGGTCCTCGACCCGCCGCGTCCGCCGCCACCGCCGGCGCCCTTGCCGGAGCAGCCGCTGCGGCTGGCTGCCGATGCACTGTTCGGCTTCGACAGTGCCGTACTCAGTGCCAGCGGCCAGCAGGCCGTGCAGGGTGTACTGGCGCAGGTGCGTGAGGCCAGCCAGGTGCAGTCGATCCAGGTGGTCGGCTACACCGACCGCATCGGCAGCGCTGCCTACAACCAGACGCTGTCGCAGCGACGTGCCGAGGCGGTGCGCATGGCGCTGGTACAGGGCGGCGTATCCGCAGCGAGCATCAGCGCTGAAGGGCGGGGCGCGGCCGAACCGCTGGTGCAATGCGACCAGCGCAACCGCCGCGAGCTGATCGCCTGCCTGGCGCCCAACCGCCGGGTGCAGATCGCGGGCGTAGCCCGATCACACTGAATCCCCGCGCCGGGGCGTGCCCCGGCATCCCGAGTCCCCCCTGTTCTGCCGGCAGGACGTGGAAACGTCTCCCCCGTTTTCCACGCCTGCCGGTGGGCAGGTCTGTTCCCTGGTGCACCTGATGAATGCCCAATTCCTGCCCCTGTCCATGAAGACGGAAGCCACTCTCAGCGTGTACGGCCAGCTCGGCAACCATGCGGTCGTGCGCATTCCCGGGCGCCGGCTGCCGGGCCTCATCCTGCAGGCCGACACCGTTGCCGGCTTCCTCACCCAGCTGCAGGAAGCACAGGCGTCCCTGCGCAGCGGCCGCGCGCAGCGTGCCGACGCCGAGCTGGACATGCTGGTCGACATGCTCGAGCAGTGGTACGCGCTCATCGAATCGCGCCTGGCTGATGCCGGCGAGGCCTTGTAGAGAAAAGAGGGGACGGAGGGGATCAGGTCGTTTCCCGCACAACCGGGGCATGAACGACTTGATCCCCTCCGTCCCCTTTTCTGTTGCTATGCGCGGGCGCGGATCATCCAGCAGGCGGTTTCCACCCGCACACGATCACCGTCGATGAACGGTGCGAACGCGGTCAGCGCCTGCTGCAGCAGCGCTTCGGCGCGTGCGGCCGGCAACGCACGCAGGGCCAGACCCACAGGTCCGAGCTGGCCGACGTAGCTGGCCAGCGCATCACGGCTGAGGAAACAGGTCAGGTCCAGCGGCGCGATGTCCACGTCCTGCCATCCGGCACGCTGCAGCAGCTGGCGCACCCGTTTGCCATCGGCGAAAGCGAACTGCCCCGGTGCACCCGGTACCCGCGCCGGCAGCACCAGCTGGTCTGCAAGGGCGCGCTCGGCGGTGGTCATGAACGGATTCTCCTGCGCGCTGCGCCAGGCGATGCAGCGCAGGCCCGCGCCCGTTCGGGCGGCACGGTGCAGGTTGGCGAAGGCGGCCTGCGTGTCCTCGAAGAACATCACCCCGAAACGCGACTGGATCCAATCGTAGCGCGCCGTTGCGAAGGGATGGCGCTGGGCATCGGCAACGATGAAGTCGATCCCGCGCCCGATCGCTGCGGCGCGCTGGCGGGCCAGGTCAAGCATCGGTGCGGAGATGTCCACGCCCGTGCAATGGGCGTCAGTGCGTGCTGCGGCGGCGCTCAGCGTACTGGCGCCGGTGCCGCAGCCCACGTCCAGCAGTTCCGTGACGGCAACCGGCAGCTCGTCGCGCAGGGCATCGGCCATCGGTTGGAACAGGCCGTCCAGCAGGGTCTGCTGCGCGACCCAGTTCTCGCCGGCGGCGCCGTTCCAGAGCGTGTTCTGATCGAGCGGGAGTGAATCGTCCATGGGCTTGCCTTGCGCGGGGAGTGCGGCCATGGTGGCGCTTGAAGCCCACTTGAGGTCAAGCGCGATGCAGGAACTGGATATCGGTGAGGTGGTCCGCCGCAGTGGCGTGCCGGCCTCGACGCTGCGCTACTACGAGCAGCTCGGCCTGTTGCAGGTACTGGGGCGTCGCGGCCTGCGCCGGCAGTACCACGAGCAGGTGCTGGAACGGCTGGCACTGATCGGCCTGGGGCAATCGGCAGGCCTGTCGCTGCAGCAGATCGGCGCAGCGATGCCGCAGGGGGCAGGGCTTGCACTGGATCGCACGGCATTGCTGGCCCGGGCCGATGCGCTGCAGCAGCAGATCCGCAGATTGCAGCGGGCGCAGGATCGGCTGCGGCGGGCTGCCGCCTGTCCACACGCCGAGGATGCTCGGCGCTGCGTGTCGTTCCGCAGGTTGCTGCGAGCGCAGCAGCGCGTAGCGCGCGGATGAACTGCCGACACCCGCTCAATCGCGGGTGCTGACTTCCCAGGTGGCATGCAGCACGCCCGGCACCTGTTCCATCCGCGCCAGCACCACGTCCAGTTCGTCGGCGCTGACCGCGGTGCTGACCAGCACTGCGATCACATCAGTGGGGGCATCGGCGTGCTCCACCAGTTGCACGTCGCCAACGGGGTACTGCGCGGCTTCCAGCGCATCGACCAGGCGCTCGCGCACGCGCGGCACCGCGTCGGCATCCACGCTCAGGCGCACTTCGTAGGTCGCTTCGCTGGCGGCTTCGTTGATCGGGATGCGGTTGATCGCGTTCACCAGTGGCCGCAGCAGGGTGTTGCCGGCGATGATCAGTACGGTCAGCAGCACGCCTTCGGCCAGCATGTCCGCGCCGGTGCAGCTGCCCACGGCAGCCGAGCACCACAGCGTCGCGGCGGTGTTCAGGCCGCGCACGTTCATGCCTTCCTTCATGATCACGCCGGCGCCGAGGAAGCCGACGCCCGAGACGACGTAGGAGATGACCCGCACGGCCTCGGCGCTGCCGGCGATGCGCATGCCCAGGTCAACGAAGGCGGCAGCGCCGACCGCCACCAGCACGTTGGTGCGCAGGCCAGCGGTGCGTTGCCGGTACTGGCGTTCGGCGCCGATCAGGGTGCCGAGCACGAACGCCGCCAGCAGGCTGACCACGGTGTCGGCGAAGGGGCCGGGCTGGAAGGTTTCAATGAAGCGCATGGCCGCAGTCTACCTCCCGCAGGTGACAGTAGATCCACGACACGCGTGGAGGGGCAGGGGACCTCATCCGCGCATGGCGTGGATCTACTCGTCGACGCGCTCGCCCATCATTTCGCGCTGGCGCTTGTCCAGCTCCTCCGCATAGCGCTTGCGCACGAATGCTTCAGACACCACGCCCAGCACCTGGCCATCATCGGCCACCACCGCCAGCTCGTCGGCCTGGGTCTGGTCAAACCGCTGCATCACGCTCACCACGTCCGCGCTGGCGGCAAGGGCCACGTCGCGGTTCTCGGCGAACGTACCCACGACGTCCTCGGGCTTCACGCCGTCGCCGAACAGGCGCGGAATCTGCACGATGCCGGCGTAGTGGCCTTCACTGTCGATCAGGATCGCCCGGCTGCCCGAGCCCAGCGGGAAGCGCTGGCGGAAGGCGGCGGCATCGAGGTCGGCCGGGGCGGTGGCCACGCCCTTGCGCATCATCCGCCCGGCATTGAGGTTGTGCACCCAGCCGATGTCACGCGCGCTCTTGATGGTTTCCCCGCGCAGGTGCATGCGCCAGGTCGAGAAGGAATAGCCGAACCACTGCCGCACCAGGGTGCTGGACACCAGCACGGCGCTCATCACCACGCTGGTCAGCAGGAAGTCGTGGGTGCCTTCCAGCACCAGCATGGCCATGGTCATCGGTGCGCCAACCACCGCCGCGGCCAGTGCAGCCATGCCTGCCAGCGCTGCCGAGGTGGCGTCGACCACCGGGACGCCGGTGGCCATCGCCAGCAGCCCGGCAAACAGCGTGCCGACCAGGGTGCCCATGAACAGCGAGGCGAAGAACAGGCCGCCGCGGAAACCGAAGCCCAGCGAAATGCCGGAGGCCAGGCATTTCAGCGTCAGCAGCCCGCCGATCCAGATCAGCGGCAGATGGGTGGTCAGGTCCAGGTGCAGCGCTCCGTGGCCGGACGACAGTACCTGCGGGCTGGCCAGCGCCAGGGGAATCAGCAGCAGGCCGCCCACCACCGGGCGCCCCCACAACGGCAGCGGGCTGCGCTTGACCGTGCCTTCGATGGAGGCGATCAGGCGCATCACCACGATGCCGACCATCGCACAGCAGCAGCCGAGCAGGCCGTAGATCGCATAGTCGGCAGCGCGCACGTCGATGGTCGATGCCGCCGGCAACAGATAGGCCTCCACGCCGGCCTGGTCGGCAACGAAGGCGCCGGCCAGCGCGGCCACCGCAACCGGCGCCAGTGCCGCCGGCGTATAGGCACCGATGACGATCTCGAAGGCGTAGAACGCCCCGGCCAGCGGTGCACCGAAGGCCGCGGCGATCGCACCGGCGGCACCAGCACCGACCAGGATGCGCACGTCGTTGCGGCGCAGGCGCATCACCCGCCCGAGCTGCGAACCGCTGCCGGCGCCCATCTGCGTATACGACGCCTCCAGTCCGACCGAAGCACCGCAGCCATTGGAGACCAGGGTCTGGGTCAACACGATCAGGTTGTCGCGCATCGACATGCGGCCGCCATGCAGTGCATTGGCTTCCACGGCATCCAGCAGGGGGCGTTTCAGGCGCGTGGCAGCCAGGCTGACCAGGCCCACCACCAGGCCACCCAGCGGCAGCACCAGCAGGGCAGTCCAGGTCAAAGCGGGCAGCGAGCTCAGGCGCATGCCCTCGTCCAGCCCATACAACGCCGTCTGCAGGGTGCGTGCCAGCCCAGCCTGCAACAGGGTCAGGCCGCCGGCGATCAGCCCGACCACCAGCGCCAGGGCGATGAACCACAGGTCGCTGCCGCGCAGGCGCAGGCGCAGGCCCTGGAAGGCCAGATGCAGGCGCGATGGCGAAGCGGTGGAGGACATGGTGGCGGCATGATACGCCGCCACCGTGAGCGCTACCGTCACCGCATCGGGCGGTTGCCATGCTCAGAAGCGGTAGCGGCCCTGCACGTAGAACGTGCGCGGCGCGGCCACCATGCGCCCGGCGTTGCCATCCACGTTGCGGGTGTACCAGCGCTTGTCGGCCAGGTTGTTCACGCCCACCGCGACCTCGCTGTCGGCCAGCCAGGGCAGCTGCCAGGCGGCCTGCGCGTTCCACAGGCGTACGCCGGGTACACGGCCTACGCGCGCGTCGGCGGCTTCTTCCCAGGTGTTGGCGGCATCGGAGAACTGGCCGCTCTGGTGGGTGCTGGACACGTTGAAGGTCCAGCCGGCCAGCGCATAACGGGCGCCGACGCTGTCGGTATCGCGCGCATAGAACGGCACATCCAGGCCGCGGTTGTCGCCGGACTGCTGGATGGCCTTGGTCCAGGTGTAGTTCGCGTACAGTTCCAGCCCGGCCAGCGCGCTGCTTTCGGCAAAGCGGTACTCGATCGCGCTTTCCACGCCCTTGTGGTCGGTGGCGCCGATGTTCTGGAAGGTGGGCGGGGTGATGCCCGGCACCTGCAGGATCTGGTTGTCGAAGCGCATCTTGAACACGGTCACTTCCGCACGCAGCGCGCCATCCTGCCAACGCGCGCCCAGCTCGGTGGTCCTGGCGATTTCCGGGTTCAGCGGATTGGTCGCGCTCTGCGAGTTCAACTGGATGTTCTGCACCGGCCCGAACGAGGTGGTGTAGTTGCCGAACACGGTCAGCTGCGGGGTCAACAGGTAGGCGACGTTGAGCGAGGGCAGGGCCTTGTCGTTGCGGCTGCTGAAGGTCGCGCCGCCGCCGGCCTGGCGGCGGTCCATGTCGATCCACTCCATGCGCACGCCGGGCGTGATCCGCCACCGACCGATGGCGATGCGGTCATCAAGGTAGAACGAGTGCGCATCGGTGGCGTTGTCGAAGCGGGTGGCCGCGCCGGTCGCACCGGTACGGCGGGTAACGGTGTAGCTGCGGTCGTTGCCGCGCTCGCGCAGGAAGCGGTAGCCGGCGGTGATGTCGTGCGCGCTGCTGCCCCAGTGCAGGCGCTGGGTGTAGCGTGGCTCGATGCCGAGCACACGGTAGTCGCGCGGCTGCACCGTGATCTGTGTGTTGGCCGCGTTGATCAGCGAACTGGCCCGGTTGCTTTCGTTGTAATACGCCAGCACCTCGAACTCGCTGTTCTCCGACAGCGTGTTGGTGTAGCCCAGGTCGATGCCGGTGCGATGGCCCTTCCAGAAGTCGGACGGGCGGGTGTTCTGGAACGGATCGGCCTGGTACTGGGCACGGGTCACGCCGCCCGGAGTCAGGGAGCGCACGTCGTAGTACGACAGCTTGGCGCGCAGTTCCTGCTGTGCGTCGATGGCATAGGCGAACTTCAGCGCCAGATCATCGAAGCGGTCATCGCTGCCCTGGCGCCAGCCGCGGCCGTCCTGCCCCGAATACAACAGGGCCATGCCCAGGCCGTTGTCGGCGGTGCCGCCGAGGAACGCGTTGTACTGGGTGCTGTCGCCGCCGCCGTGGTCGTAAGCGCTGTAGCGCACGCCGGCCTCACCATGCAGGCCAGCCTCGGTCGGAATCGCGCGGGTACTGAAGTTGATGATGCCGCCGACATTCTGCGGCCCGTAGCGCACCGCACCGCCGCCGCGTACCACGTCGATCGACTCGATGTTGGCCAGGCTGGCCGGGGCGAAGGAGAGCTGTGGCTGGCCGTACGGCGCAACTGCCAGCGGTACCCCGTCCAGCAGGACGGTCGAGCGCGGCGAGTAACGGCCGGTCAGGCCGCGCACGCCGATGTTGAGCGAGACCGAGCTGCCAGCGGTGCCGGAGTTGTCGGTGACCTGCACGCCGGGAATGCGGCGCATGGCATCGCCCAGGCTGGCGGCGCCGCTGGCCTCGATGCGCTGGCGATCGACCACGGTACGCGCGCCAGCGAAACTCTTGACGCTGTCGTGCAGGCCGGTGCCCAACCAACTGCCCGACACCTGGATGCTGTCGAGCGTGGTGGCGCTGTCCTGCGCGAGCGCGCTGGTGACCGGAAACACGCACAGGGCGAGGGCGGCAGCCAGGGGCAGGTGGGCCGGTTGCGGGGCAGGAATGGGCATCGGTGCAGAGTGTGGAAGGCCGTAAATGAGAATTATTGCTGATTCCATTCGCCATTGGAATCGGTCCTCCGTTCAGCGCTTTTGCCCGGTGGTAAAGTGGCCGATTGCCTCCTGACCCGCTGAGAACTGCCATGTCCACTGCTGCTTTCTACCCCGTCGGTACCCCTGGCCAGCCGTGGGGCGTTGCGGAAAGGGAGCAGTGGCGTGCGCGCCAGCAGCGCCTGCGCCGTTACGACGAGGAGGTGCTGCCGCGCATCGATGCACTGGCCGGGCACTTCGACAAGGTGGCCTACGGCCAGCTCGACTATGCAGGCGAGACCTACACGCTGTTCGCCCTGCGCAGCCACGACTGGAACCCGGCGTTGCCGGCCGCGCTGGTGACCGGCGGCGTGCATGGCTACGAGACCAGTGGCGTAATGGGCGCGCTGGAGTTCCTCGAAAAACATGCCGCCCACTACGCCGGCAAGGCCAACCTTCTGGTCGCGCCGTGCGTGAATCCGTGGGGCTTCGAGCGCATCAACCGTTGGAACTTCGATGCGATCGACCCGAACCGCAATTTCCGCGCGGACGGCCCGGCCCGTGAATCGACGGCGCTGATCGAACTGATCGCACCGTTGAAGGGCCAGTTCGTGCTGCACATCGACCTGCACGAAACCACCGACAGCGACGAGAGCGAGTTCCGTCCCGCACTCGCCGCGCGCGATGGCAAGCCGTTCGAACCGGGCCTGATTCCCGATGGCTTCTACCTGGTGGACGACAGCGGGAATCCGCAGCCGGCCTTCCAGCAGGCCGTGGTCGCCGAAGTGGAGAAGGTGACCCATATCGCACCGGCCGACGACAAGGGCGAGATCATCGGTTCGCCGGTGGTCGCGCATGGTGTGATCGAGTACGCGCTGGTGCAGCTGGGCCTGTGCGCCGGCATCACCGGGGCGAAGTACACCACCACCACCGAGGTCTACCCGGACAGCCCCCGCGCGACGCCGCAGCAGTGCAACGACGCGCAGGTGGCGGCGGTGTGCTCGGCGCTGGATTACGCGCTCGCCCATCGTTGATCGGTAGTGCCGGCCGCTGGCCGGCAACCACGGGGCAAGGGGATGCCGGCCAACGGCCGGCACTACCTCACCCCAACGCCTGGGCCCACCACAACGCTGCCGGTCCCGGTGGCGTATCGCGGCGCCACACCAGGTCGCTGTGGATGCGGCGCGGCCAGCCCGGCACGCGCAGTTCCAGCAGGCGGCCCCGGTCGTAGCGCTGCACCAGCGCACGCGGCAGCTCGGCCCAGCCGATGCCGTCCTCGGCCATCTCCATCACCATCAGGTAGTCCGACGCGGTCCATGCCGGCCCGCTGATCGGCGGCGCGTGGTCGACCAGCGCGCTCAGCCGCACCTGCCGATGCCGGGCCAGTTGCGCCGCTGCGCGCACGCCCGCCTGTGCAAGCGGATGATCGCTGGCCACGTACACCGCCAGTTCGCTGTGGTGGGCTAGGGGCTGGGC
This sequence comes from Stenotrophomonas sp. SI-NJAU-1, assembly GCF_020883215.1. Taxonomy (NCBI): domain Bacteria; kingdom Pseudomonadati; phylum Pseudomonadota; class Gammaproteobacteria; order Lysobacterales; family Lysobacteraceae; genus Stenotrophomonas; species Stenotrophomonas sp. SI-NJAU-1. The sequence goes on along the minus strand of NZ_CP086598.1, from coordinate 2,475,888 downwards.
CACCAGCGCATCGGGGTACTGCGCCTGGCGCGGCAGCAGGCCCAGCCCGGCGCGGCCAGCATCCACCAGTTCCAGCACGTCGCGCCCCTCGGCATCCAGCCATTCCAGCTCGATCTCGGGAAATGCGTCGGCAAACCGCTGCAGCACACGTTGCGCCGGATCGAGCTGGTAGACATCGGAGAACACCACGGTCAGGCGTGGCTCCACGGGTGCGGCCAGGCGCACGCTCAGTTGCTGCAGGCGCGCGTCGGCGGCAAGGATTTCCTGCGCGTGGCCCAGCACCTGCCGGCCGGCGTCGGTCAGCTGCGGATAGCGGCCGCTGCGGTCGAACAGAACCATGCCCAGGTCCGCTTCCAGATGGGCAATGGCAGTGCTGACCGTGGACTGGGTCTTGCGCAGCCGGCGGGCGGCCGCCGAGAACGAGCCCAGCGCGGCGGCCTCGACGAAGGCCTGCAGGGATTCGGGAGAATAGGGCATTGATCCATCGCTCATGTCGATGGAATCCATTTTGATACCACCGTAAAAGACGATGATACTGGCCGCCGTCGCCCCTGTCTGCGGGGGCGTTCCGGATCATCCACGCACGGCGTGGATCTACTGGCGACGGGGCGCGGTACCCGTTGCGCAAGGAGCTTCACATGTCCCGACCTGTTCCCGCCCGTGGCGCCTACGTCGCCTGGGCCTGCCTGACCGTGGCGATCGTCGCCGAAGTGGTCGGCACTTCCTTCATGGCCCATGCCGCCCGCGATGGCGGCTGGACCGGCTATCTGGTGATGGCCGCCGCGCTGGCGCTTTCCTATTACTTCCTGGCGCTGTCGGTGCGCCGCATCGCCGTCGGCGTGGCCTATGCGGTGTGGGAAGGCCTCGGCCTGACCCTGCTGACCGTGGTCGGCATCAGCGTGTTCGGTGAGAGCCTGTCGCTGCAGCAGCTGGCCGGCCTGGTGCTGGCGGTGGTCGGCATCGTCTGTGTCACCCTCGGGGAGGCGCACTGATGAACATGATGGCCCTGTTTTTCGTGATCTGCTCGGCGCTGATCGATGTGGCCGCCAACATGATGGTGGCCAAGTCCGATGGCTTCCGTCGCTGGCGTTGGGGTGTCGGCGCCATCGTGCTGGTCTGGATCGCCTTCGCCCTGCTGGGCCAGGCCGTGCGCTACATGGACCTGGCGACCGCCTATGCGATGTGGGGCGCGATCGGCGTGATCGGTACGGCCACCTGCGGTCGCCTGCTGTTCGGCAACCGCCTGCGCCCGATTGGTTGGATCGGCATCGGCCTGGTCACGGCGGCCGTGCTGCTGCTCAGTACGGCGTGATCCCGGCTTGATTGCGGCGATCAGTGAGGTGGCCGACACTTGGGCTTTCCCGCAACGGAGTGCCCGCATGTTCAGTCACGTCACTGTCGGAACCAACGACATGGCGGCTTCCCGCCGCTTCTACGATGCCTTGTTCACTGCCATCGGCGGTCGCGCAGGCGTGTTCGATGACGAGGGCAAGCTGGTCTATATCAAGGATGGACGGATGTTCATGGTCATCCCGCCCATCGATGGCGAGGCGGCGTGCCATGCCAACGGCGGCACCATCGGCTTTGCGCTGGCAGACCCGCAGGCGGTGCATGCCTGGCAGGAAGCGGGGGTCGCCCACGGCGGTACCGCGGTGGAAGACCCGGCCGGCGTGCGGCACAAGGCCGGGCGCCAGTTGTACCTGGCCTACCTGCGTGATCCCGACGGCAACAAGCTGTGCGCCGTGCATGTGATGGGGTGAATCGTCGGTGCCGGACGCGGCGTGTCGTAATCGGACCAAAGTGACAACGCCGCCCGGCACGCCCGCCGGTCTGCAGGCGCGCGCGTAGCACGGAACACCGGCCGTTCAAGCCTGCGCGGTGCCACGACTTCATCCTGTGTCCACTGCGATTCAGCCAGAATCGGTCGGCTTACTCTTTGATCGATCCGGAGATGGCTGCCCATGGAAGCACTGGAGCCTCAACATCAGCCGGTGCGAACCCTGCGGCCCGTCTTCGCCTTCGCGGCGATCGTTGTCGTTGCCTTCGCACTGTTCGTCAGCCTGTATCCGATCGGCGCCGGTCGCCTGCTGGTCAAGGCGCAGGACTGGGCCGCGCTCAACGTCGGCTGGTACTACCTGCTGGCGATGACCCTGTACCTGGTGTTCGTGGTCGGCGTGGCGTTGTCCAAGTACGGCGGCATCAAGCTCGGTGCCGACCATGACGAACCGGAGTTCAGCTACCTCTCCTGGGCCGGCATGCTGTTCGCTGCAGGCATCAGCATAACCCTGTTCTTCTTCTGCGTTTCCGAACCACTGACCCACTACCTGCAGCCGCCACAGGGTGATGGCGCAGCGGGCGAGGCCGGTGCGCGCCAGGCAATGCAGCTGCTGTTCCTGCACTGGGGCCTGCATGGCTGGGGCGTATTCGCGCTGGCGGCGATGGCGATGGCCTACTTCGCCTACCGGCACAACCTGCCACTGGCGCTGCGCTCGGCGCTGTATCCATTGATCGGCAAGCGCATCAATGGCCCCATCGGCTACACCGTCGATGCCCTGGGCATTGTTGCCACCGTGTTCGGCATCGGTGCGGACATGGGCTTCGGCGTGCTGCACCTCAACGCTGGGCTGTCGCACCTGTTCAACGTGCCGCACTCGAACATGGTGCAGATCCTGCTGGTGGTGGCGATGATGGGCGCGGCGGTCGCGGTGGCCGTGTCCGGCGTGGAGAAGGGCGTGCGCTGGATGGCCAACATCAACATGCTGCTGGCGATTGCGCTGGTGCTGTTCATGCTGTGCGCCGGCCCCACCCAGTACCTGCTCAGCACGCTGATGCAGAACCTGGGCGACTACCTGGGCAGCGTGGTGGGCAAGAGTTTCGACGTATACGCCTATGGCGGCCGGCCGGAATGGCTGGGCGGCTGGACGGTGTTCTACTGGGCCTGGTGGATCGGCTGGGCGCCGTTCGTCGGCCTGTTCATTGCGCGCATCTCGCGCGGCCGCACCATCCGCGAGTTCGTGTTCGGCGTATTGCTGATCCCGCTCGGCTTCACCCTGGCGTGGCTGTCGATCTTCGGCAACAGCGCGCTGGACCAGGTGCTGCACCATGGCCAGCAGCAGTTGGCGCAGCTGGCGGTGGACGACCCACCGACGGTGCTGTATGCGTTGCTGGATGGCTACCCGTGGAGCAAGGTGGTGATCGGGGTGACCGTGCTGGTCAGCTTCATCTTCTTCGTGACGTCGGCCGATTCCGGGGCGGTGGTGCTGTCCACGCTGTCCTCGCATGGTGGTGCGCCGGAGGACGATGGCCCGCGCTGGCTGCGCGTGTTCTGGGGCACGGTGATCGCGGTGCTGACCGCCGGCCTGCTGCTGGCCGGCAGCATCGATGCGCTGAAATCAGCGGTGGTGCTGGCCTCGTTGCCGTTCTCGGCGGTGCTGCTGTTGATGATGTGGGGCCTGACCCGCGCCTTCAGTGACGAGTCGCACCGCAAGCGCGCGCAGCAGTTCAGGCCATCGCCGCTGATCGGCGATGACCGCCACCACCAGGGCTGGCGCCAGCGCCTGACCCAGGCCATGCACTTCCCGGTACGCGACCAGGTGTACCGCTTCATGGATGACACGGTGAAGCCGGCGATGGAGGCGGTGGCCGAGCAGCTGCGCGAGCAGGGCTGGGACGTGCAGACGCGGTTCGAAGCGGGCGACATGGAGTTGTCGGTCAACCACGGCGAGCAGCAGGACTTCCAGTATCGGGTGATCCTCAGTGGCTACCTGACCCCGTCCTTTGCCGCGCAGCAATTGCGCAACCAGCGCTACTACCGCGCCGAAGTGCATCTGTACGAGGGTAGCCAGGACTACGACCTGGTCGGCTACAGCCGCAAGCAGATCATCAACGACATCATCAGCCAGTACGAACGGCACCTGCAGTTCCTGCACTTGAGCCGTTGATGCAGCCACGCCGGGCATGGCCCTTGTCTTTGGAGGGTGCGGACCGTTGGTCCGCACCCACCTGCACGGTCAGAGCCCTTCCCTTTCGGAAAGGGATCCGACCCCGTTGGCATCACGCGCGCAGCAGCACCTTGCCATTGCGGCCCGAACCGGCGCCGGCTTCTGCCGCCTGGGCAATGTCGTCCAATGCGAAGATCTGCTCCACCGGCAGGGTGAGTTCACCCCCGGCCGCACGCTTCAGCAGTTCACCCACCAACCGCCGCTTGTCTTCCACCGCCATTGCCTGGCTGACCTTGCTGCCCCAAAAGCCCTTCACCGTGGCTTCCTTGTAGATCAGGCCACCGGCGGGAATGCGCATCGGTTCGCCGCTCATCACACCGAAAGAGACCAGGGTGCCGTGGTGGCCGAGCAGGTCGACTAGGTCGCCGCTGGCATCGCCACCGATGGAGTCGACTGCAGCAGCGGCCTGCGCTTCGCCGGTGGCTTCGCGCACGCGGTCCTTCCAGCCGTCCACCGAGGTATCGAACACGTGATCGACGCCCAGTGTCTGCAGTTGCGCCACGGCCTCGGCATTGCGCACCAGGTTGGCCACGTGCACGCCGCGCGCCTTTGCGAGCATCGCCAGCGATTTGCCGACGGCACCGTTGGCGGTGTTCTGCACGATCCACTGGCCCGGCTCGACGTGCAGGAATTCCAGCAGCATCAACGCGCTCAGCGGCATGGCGATCAGCTGTGCGGCCGTTTCATCGGCGATCGCGTCCGGCATCGGGATCACCATCCGCGCCGGTGCGATGAACGCTTCGGCCCAGGTGCCGTGCACCGAGGCGGCGGCAACCCGCTGGCCGATCTGCAGGCCGTCGACGCCTTCGCCGAGCGCATCGACCACGCCCAGTGCTTCGCTGCCGCCGATCGCCGGCAGCGTCGGCTTGTAGCCATACAGGCCACGCACGGTCAGCAGATCGTGGTTGTGGATCGAGGCCAGCATGGTGCGGATGCGTACTTCGCCGGGACCGGGTTCGGGCAGGGGGGCATCGGCAACGGCGAGGACCTGGGCTGGATCGCCGAAGGAGGGGTACAAGGCAGCGCGCATGGGCGGTGTTCCAATGAAAGTTGACGTTGTACCGAACTGGGGATGCGCCCGGCGTCGACAAGGCCGCGCACGTGCAACACGGCATCCTGCGACCGATGGTCGCGTTGGCGCGCGATCACCGCATCTTGTGTTGACGTCTCGGAATATCCCCACTATGTTGTGGCTGTCACTCCCGGTCAGCCGCCGCCGCCGGACATGCAGCAAACGTCCCGCGGCCCGCCCCTGAAGGCTTGCCGTGTCGACGCGGCCGCCACCGTGCGGACGCAGGTCGCCCCCACGGCCCGGATACCGGCCGCAGGCGCAGGCAGATGCCGACGACCTGTGTTCCCGCCCCTTGGCACTTCACCCGTTCGCCCCGTGCGCCGGTATCGCGTGCAGGGCCGCCATGGCATCGGGCGCCGACGCGCGCACGAGCCTGGAGTTCCACCACCATGACCGACAGTACCTTCCGCGTGGCCGACCTGGCCGGCGCCGGCGACGCCATGCGCGCCAGCGGCGAGCGCGTGCCGACCTGGATCACCAAGGAAGCCGGCAATCGTCGCCTGCCGTTCGATGCGGCGCGCCTGCTGCGCAGCATCGATACCATCCACGCCGAGCTGCCGCAGCTGGATGTGGCCGACTATCGCCGCGTGGTGCTGGCGATGGTCGAACGCAAGCCCAGCATCAGTGCCGATGATCTGGTGGACCTGCTGATCCGCGAAGCGGAATCACGCGTCGACCTTGTCGCGCCGCAGTGGGAACAGTTCGCTGCACGCCTGTACCTGCGCCGGCTTTACAAGCGCGCCAGCCGCAACCGCTTCTACGATGTCAGCCTGAAGTACGGTTCCTACGTGGGCCTGCAGGAAAGCCTGGCCGACCGCGGCATCTACAGCAACGACATCCTGCGCTGCTATTCGAAGGAAGAGCTGCAGCAGGCCGGCGAGATGATCGACCCCGAGCGCGATCGTCTGTTCGCCTACAACGGGCTGTACCTGCTGGCCACGCGCTATCTGGCTACCGATCGCAGCCGCGAGGTGTATGAGCTGCCGCAGGAACGTTGGCTGACCATTGCCCTGTACCTGATGCAGAACGAGGGCGGGGCTGGTGAGAGCGGCCGCGTGCGCCGCATGCAGCTGGTGGGCGAGGCGTACTGGGCGTTGTCCAACCTGTACATGACCGTGGCCACGCCGACGCTGGCCAATGCCGGCAAGGTCGGCGGCCAGCTGTCGAGCTGCTTCATCGACACGGTGGACGACAGCCTGCAGGGCATCTATGACTCCAACACCGATATCGCCCGCGTGTCCAAGCACGGTGGTGGTGTGGGTGCGTACCTGGGGTACGTGCGCAGCAGTGGCGCGCCGATCCGCGGCGTGCCCAACTCGTCCGGCGGCGTGGTGCCGTGGATCAAGCAGCTCAACAACACGGCGGTGTCGGTCGACCAGCTCGGCCAGCGCAAGGGTGCAGTGGCGGTGTACCTGGACATCTGGCACCGCGACATCGAGGCGTTCATGGACCTGCGCCTGAACAACGGCGACCAGCGCCTGCGTGCGCATGATGTGTTCACCGCCATCTGCGTGCCGGACCTGTTCATGGAGGCCGTCGAGCGCCGTGCCGACTGGTACCTGTTCGATCCGCACGAGGTGAAGCAGGCCAAGGGCTGGTACCTGCAGGATTTCTACGACGAGAAGCGAGGGCAGGGCAGCTTCCGCGACCGCTACGCCGAGCTGGTGGCCGACGAGCGCATCAGCCGTCGCACGGTGAAGGCGATCGACCTGTTCAAGCGGATCATGCTCAGCCAGCTGGAAACCGGCAACCCGTTCCTGTTCTACCGCGACGAAGTGAACCGGAAGAACCCGAACAAGCATGCGGGCATGGTCTATTCCAGCAACCTGTGCACCGAGATCCTGCAGAACATGAGCCCGACGCGGATGATCCAGGAGATCGTCAGCGGCGACCAGATCGTCACTACCCGCCGCGCGGGCGACTTCGTGGTCTGCAACCTGTCGTCGATCAACCTCGGCCGTGCCATCACCGCCCCCGAGGATCTGCTGGCCAAGGATGTGCTGGAACGGTTGATTCCGATCCAGGTGCGCATGCTCGACAACGTGATCGATCTCAATGCGCTGCCGGTGCCGCAGGCCACCATCACCAACCGCAAGTACCGCGCCATAGGCCTGGGCACGTTCGGCTGGCACCACCTGCTGGCACAGCAGGCGATCCATTGGGAATCGCCCGAGGCCGAGGAACTGTCCGATCGCCTGTTCGAGCGCATCAACTTCCTGACCATCCAGGCCAGCGCGCAGCTGGCCAAGGAGAAGGGCAGCTATCCGATGTTCGCCGGCAGCGACTGGCACAACGGCAACTATTTCCGTGACCGCGATTACAGTGGCGCGGCCTGGGACAGTCTTGCGCGCGAGGTGGCGACCAACGGCCTGCGCAATGGCTGGCTGCTGGCGGTGGCGCCGAACATGAGCACCGCGCAGATCGCCGGCTCCACCGCGTCGATCGATCCGATCTACAGCGCGTTCTACTACGAGGAAAAGAAGGACTTCCGACGACCGGTGGCCGCGCCTGGCCTGTCGCTGGACACCTGGCCGTACTACGAGAAGGGTGCCTACAAGGTCGACCAGTTCGCCAGCGTGCGGCAGAACGCACGCCGCCAGCGCCATGTGGACCAGTCGATCAGCTTCAACCTGTACGTACCGAGCACGATCCGCGCCAGCACCCTGCTGGAGCTGCACCTGAGCGCCTGGCGGGAAGGGTTGAAGACCACCTACTACGTGCGCTCCAACGACATCGACATCAGCGAATGCGAGTGGTGCTCGAGCTGACCAGCCCGACCCCTCGGTGGTAGTGCCGGCCGCTGGCCGGCAACCCGTCAGCAGCAGAACGAAGGCAGAAGACCATGGCAACACCCCTGGACCGCATCAAGATCCTCGAACCGCGCCACCCCAACCGCAGCACCGGCATCATCAACGGCCGCACCAGCGGCATCCTGAACTGGAACGACATTCCGTACCCGTCGTTCTATCGCGCCTACAAGGAGCTGTCGACCAACTTCTGGATCCCCGACGAAGTGGACATGAAGGTGGATGCACGCCAGTACGGCGAGCTCAACGCGCGCGAGAAGAACGCCTACGATTCCATCATCGGCCTGCTGGCCACGCTGGATTCGCCGCAGACGCGCTTCATCTACAACGTCGCCGAGTACATCACCGATCCGGCCGCGCACGCCAACGCGGCGATCATCGGCCAGCAGGAGGTGATCCACAACGAGAGCTACAGCTACGTGCTGGCCTCGATCACCGACCTGCCCAACCAGAACCGCATCTTCGAGATCGCCCGCACCCATCCCACCATCATCAAGCGCAACGCGCCGATCATGGGGGCCTATGACGATTTCATGCGCGAGAAGACTGCCGAAACCCTGCTGAAGTCGTTGATCCAGTCCTCGATCCTGGAAGGCATCAACTTCTATTCCGGCTTCGCGTACTTCTACAACATGGTGCGGCAGAACCGCATGAACGGCACCGGCAAGATCATCAGCTTCATCAACCGTGATGAGCTGGCCCACACCAAGTTCATCAGCGAGCTGATCCGCGCCATCATCGGCGAGAACCCGGAACTGCAGACCAACGAGCTGACCGCCTACGTGCACCAGTCGTTCGAACACGCCATTGAACTGGAAACCCAGTGGTCGGCGGAGGTGCTCGATGGCATCGATGGCATCGACGTGGACGAGATGGTGCGCTACGTGAAGTACCGCGCCAACAAGATGGCCGGCATGCTCGGCATCGAGCGCCTGTACAGCGACACCACCGACAACGTGATGCCGTGGATCAAGGCCTACGCCGACAACTTCACCGAGACCAAGACCGACTTCTTCGAGATGCGCAATGCAAGCTACAAGAAGACCAACGTCGACAACGGCTTCGACGACCTCTGAGCGCGGCCCGGCGCTGCGCATCCTGATCGTGGTGGCGTCGCTCAGCGGCAACACCCGTGAGCTCGGCCGCCACATCGCCGCGCGTTGCCGGGCCGCAGGCCACGCCGTGCACTGGCAGGAGGCCGACGACCTGCGCCAGGGCCCGCCGCTGCCGGTGGACGAGGCCGACCTGGTGCTGCTGGGCTGCTGGACCGACAACGCCGGGCGCACGCCATCGGAGATGAAGGCCTGGGTGGCAGGCATCGCCGAGCGCGGCCAGCGGCCGCGGCAGGTGGCGGTGTTCGGCACCGGTGAAACGCAGTGGGGGCAGGAGTATTACTGCGGTGCAGTGCACCGGCTGATCCGCTATTTCCACAGTGGCTACCCGCCGCTGGAGATCGAACAGATGCCACATGGTCGGCGGCATGCCGCGGCCATCGATACCTGGACCGATGCGGTCCTGGATCACTACTGGAGTACCACCGATGCAGATCATCGACGCCACCACGCCTGAGCAGTTCCAGCAGTTGCTGGCCGACCATCCACGCGTGCTGGTGGACTTCCACAAGGACCAGTGCCCGGGCTGCCGGATGCTGGACATGTCGCTGCAGCGGGTGGCCAGCGGCACTGCAGGGCAGGGCACGACCCTGCTGCGGGTGCAGCTGGAGGTGGTGGGCGAGGCGTTCTTCCGCGAGCTGGGCCTGCGGCAGACCCCTACGTTGTCGCTGTTCCTGGACGGTGACGAGCGCATGCGCATGCCGGGTTTCCAGTCGCCGCAGCAGATCGAAGCGGCCATCGCGGAGTTCCTGTAGCGCCGTAATGCCAAATCCAGGCATGGCGTGGATCTACTGCAGGTCGCCAGCGGTAGCGCCGGGCCATGCCCGGCGGATTCCCACCGCGCGGATCAACCGGCTGCGAACGTATCCACCAGCAGCTTCACGTTCAGCACCACGATCACCAGCGCGATCACCCACGCAATGCCGCCCAGCCAGCGCGGTGCCACCAGCGCGCCCATCGTCACCTTGTCGGTCACGATGCGTACCAGCGGGATGATCGCGAAGGGCAGCTGCATGGACAGCACCACCTGGCTCAGGACCAGCAGCTTCACCGCGCCCTGGTCGCCGAACAGCATGATGACCACCACCACCGGAATGATCGCCAGCGCGCGGGTGATCAGCCGCCGCAGCCACGGCGGCAGGCGCAGGCGCAGGAACCCTTCCATCACGATCTGCCCGGCCAGTGTCGCGGTCACCGTGGAGTTCAGGCCGGAGGCGAGCAGTGCCACTGCGAACAATGTCGAGGCCAGGCCGACGCCCAGCATCGGTGCCAGCAACTGGTGCGCCTGCTCGATGTCTTCCACGTCGAAGCGGCCGTTGGCATGGAATACCGCCGCCGCCAGGATCAGGATGCTGGCGTTGATGAACAACGCCAGGGTCAAGGCAAAGGTGCTGTCGGTCACCGCCCAGCGCAGCGCGCTGCGACGGCCTTCATCGGTGCGTGGATAGGCACGGGTCTGCACGATGGAAGAATGCAGGTACAGGTTGTGCGGCATCACCGTGGCACCGATGATGCCGATGGCGATGTACAGCGCGTGCGGATCAGTGACCACCTGCGCGCGCGGAATGAAACCGCCCAGCACCTGCATCACCGGCGGCGCGGCCAGCGCGATCTGCACCATGAAGCAGCCGAAGATCACCAGCAGCAGTGCGATCACGAAGGCTTCCAGCGCGCGGAAACCGCGGTTCATCAACAGCAGCACCAGCAGCGTGTCCAGCGCGGTGATCACCGCGCCCCACAGCAGCGGCAGATCGAACAACAGTTTCAGCGCGATGGCCGTGCCGATCACTTCGGCCAGGTCGCAGGCGATGATCGCCGCTTCGCACAACGCCCACAGCGCCAGGTTCACCGGCTTGGGGTAGCGCGCACGGCAGGCCTGCGCCAGGTCCATGCCGGTGGCGATGCCCAGCCGTGCCGACAGCGCCTGCAGGATCACCGCCATCAGGTTGGAGATCAGGATGACCGACAGCAGCAGATAGCCGAAGCGTGAGCCACCTGCGAGATCGGTCGCCCAGTTGCCCGGATCCATGTAACCCACCGACACCATGTAGCCGGGGCCCAGGAAGGCCAGCAGCCGGAACCACCAGTGGCCCTTTTCGGGTACGGCGATCGACGCGTTGAGCGCACCCAGGCTGGCCGCGGTGGAGGCCGGAGAGTCGGTGGGCGCGACAGTGTTCATGGCCGCCAATATAGCCACTGCTATATCGCATAGCAATATGAAACAATCGTCTTTACTGCGTCACTGGTCCAGAATTCAGGTTCGCACCCGGATGACAACTGCAGGACAGGCACACGCGTGGGCAAGACGGACGATTCGACATCGCTGAAAAGCACCCCCTTGATCGAGGCCGAGCGCCAGGTCGAGAGCTTCCGGCAAGTGCGCGAAGCACACCGGATGGAGCTGGTGGAGGATTATGTCGAGCTGATCTCCGACCTGCTGGCCGACGGCGGCGAGGCCCGCCAGGTCGACATCGCCACCCGCCTCGGTGTGGCCCAGCCGACCGTGGCGAAGATGCTGCGCCGGCTGGCCCGCGATGGCTGGGTGGTGCAGCGCCCGTACCGCGGCGTGTTCCTGACCCCGGAGGGCGAGGCGCTGGCCCATGCCAGCCGCCAGCGCCACCAGACCGTGGAGCGCTTCCTGCTGGCGCTGGGCGTGGACCCGGATACCGCGCGACGTGATGCCGAGGGCATCGAGCACCACGTCAGCGAACAGACGCTGGCACTGTTCGACGCATTCGTGCGCAAGGCCGAGGGCGGTTCCGCCGAACGGTAGCGCCGGGCCATGCCCGGCGGAGGCGTTGCCGTCTCACGCATTTCGCCGGGCATGGCCCGGCGCTACCAGGGTTGAACGCCTGGCGCTGGGCGTGGACCCGGATACCGCGCGACGTGATGCCGAGGGCATCGAGCACCACGTCAGCGAACAGACACTGGCACTGTTCGGCGCATTCGTGCGCAAGTGCCGAGGGCGGCTGAACCAGGTTTGCTGGGGAGACCAGCCAGGCGCGGCCTGGCTCTACGTTACAGCTGACTCGACATTACACGGTGCGCACACAACTGTGCCGGTGGTCATGCACCGGAAGCGGTCAGCCGCGGCGGAAGGCGGCGGGAGTGCGCGCGCCGACGATGATCATGCGGATCATCGTGGAGATCTGTTCGACCAGTTCCGGATCGTTCTCAGGGGGCTGGTCCATGGCCGAAGCGCCCATCGCAAACACCAGCCGGGTGATCGCCATCGACACCAGTTCCGGCTTGTACAGCACCGCGCCATCCAGTGCGGCCAGGCGCACCAGGTCATGCTGCAGTTCTTCTTCGAAGTAGTGCAGTTCGCGTTCGACTGCGTGCTTGAAATCGTCCGAGCCGACCGCGCCTTCGCGCAGCAGTACGTGCAGCAGCTTGTCGTCGGCACGCAGCTGTTCCATGAAGGTTTCCACCGACACGCGTACCACGCTGGTGGCGCTGGACGTAGCGCGCTGGCGGGCTTCGCCGATGATGGTGCGCAGCGAGCGCCCAGCCACGTCGATCAAGGCGACGGCCAGTTCGTCCATGTCGCGGAACTGGCGGTAGAAGCTGTTGGGTGCGATGCCCGCCTCGCGTGCGACTTCGCGCAGGCTGAGGGTGGAGAGGCTGCGATGCGGGCCGATCAGTTTCAACGCGGCGGCCAGCAGATCTTCGCGGCTCACCGTACGGCGGGCCGGGCTGCTGGCATCTTCAGGCGGAGACAGAACGGTGGCGGCGGCCATGGTACTTCCGGAGGGGCAAGGCTGAATCATACCCAATCCGGTGCAATATACACATGTATACACAGCTGTGTGTGCGGCCGTATAGTGCATCCATGAGCGCTGTCGTCCGTCCTTCCCTGTTTTCCCCGTACCGCTGGCTGTCGCCGTCGCTGTTCGACTTCTGGGCGGGCCAGCTGAATCCGTTGTGGACCCTGCGTGAGCCGATGGCCCGCCTGGTACGGCGCGAGCCGGCCGGCGAGGGCGCCGCTACGCTGGTCCTGCGCTGCAACCGGCACTGGGCCGGGATGCGCGCCGGCCAGCACGTCACCTTGGGCGTCGAGCTTGAGGGGCGTGTATTGCGCCGCAGCTACAGCCCGACCCGCCTGGGCCGTCGTGAGCTGGCCATTACCGTCAAGGCGGTGGAAGGCGGCAAGGTCAGCCAGCATCTGGTCGCGCATGCCAAGCCGGGCGACCTGTTCCGGCTGGATGCGGCCTTCGGTGATTTCCACATGCCCGCCGCAGCGCCGGTGCTTCTACTGGCCGCCGGCAGCGGCATCACACCCATGCGCAGCCTGCTGCGCGACGCCTGCCAGCGCCCGCTGGCTGCGCCCGTCGACCTGTTCTACTGGGAGCGCAGCGCCGCAGCGTTCCAGTTCCGTGATGAGTTGCAGGCGCTGGCCGCAGCGGACCCGAACCTGCGCGTGCATCTGCTGACCACCCGCGAAGGCGAGGTGCCGGCCGCGCGCATCGACAGCCACACGTTGGCCGTTGCCGGTGACGACACCCCGCTGGCGCAACGCCATGTGCTGGCCTGTGGCCCGGATGGCTTCGTTGCCGCTGCGCGCACGCGGCTGGCGCAGCAGGTGGCCGGATTCCAGGCTGAAGCCTTTACGCCGCCTGCGGCACTCAGTGATGCCGACAGCCTGGGTGAGGTCGCCTTGACCCTGGCCCGCAGCGGCCGGCGGCTGATCGTGCCGCGTGGCCGCTCGCTGCTGGAAAGCCTGGAGGCGCAGGGCATCGCGCCCAAGCACGGCTGCCGCATGGGCATCTGCAACAGCTGTACCTGTGAACGCGTCAGTGGCACCACCCGCCACCTGCGCACCGGCGATACCCAGTCCGAAACGGCCGTGCCGGTACGGATCTGCGTGAGCGCGCCGACCACCGACCTGACCCTGGATCTCTGAGGACTCCGCTGCCATGACCCGCGCTACCGACCGTGCCCTGAGCCCTGCCGAGATGCAGACGTTTGGTGAGGAACTCGATGCGATCCGCGACCGTGTGATCGGCAGCCTCGGCGCCTCCGACACCCGTTACATCCGCCGCGTCGCAGCGGCTGTGCGCTGGTCCGGCGTGCTCGGCCGCAGCCTGCTGTTCCTGGGCGCGTTCTCTCCGTTGTTCTGGGCGCCGCTGCTGTGGCCGGCCTGCATCGCCGGCACGCTGCTGCTGGCGCTGGCCAAGATCCTGGAAAACATGGAACTGGGCCACAACGTGATGCACGGCCAGTACGACTGGACCGGCGATCCCAAGCTCAACGGCAACACCTACGAATGGGACATCGTTGCCACCGCCGACAACTGGCGCAAGACCCATAATTTCCGCCACCACACCTACACCAACGTGCGTGGCATGGACGATGACATCGGCTATGGCCTGCTGCGCATCTTCCCGGAACAGCGCTGGAAGCCGTTCTACCTGCTGCAGCCGATCATCGCACCGATCTTCGCGCTGCTGTTCCAGTGGGGCGTGGCGGCGCAGGACCTGCGCCTTGGGCGCTGGTTCAAGGGCCGCATCAGCAGCCGTGCGATGTGGCTGCAGACCCGTCCGGTGGCCCGCAAGATGATCCGCCAGGTGCTGAAGGACTACGTGTTCTTCCCGCTGCTGGCCGGTCCGTTCTTCCTGCCGGTGATGCTGGGCAACATGGTGGCCAACGGCCTGCGCAACATCTGGACCTACGTGATCATCTTCTGCGGCCACTTCACCGCCGAATCGGAAACCTTCCCGAAGGAATGCCTGCGCAATGAATCGCGTGGCCACTGGTACCTGCGCCAGCTGCGCGGTTCGTCCAACATCAGCGGTGGTTTCGTGATCAACGTGCTGTCGGGCAACCTCAGCCACCAGATCGAGCACCACTTCTACCCGGACCTGCCGGCCAACCGCTATGCGGCCATCGCCAAGGAAGTGAAGGAAATCTGCCGGCGCTACGGCCAGCACTACAACAACGGCTCGCTGCCGCGGCAGTTCACCCAGGTGGTCTGGCGCATCCTGCGCCACGCGTTCCCGAGCAAGCCGCGCCGCCTGCCGATGCCGGACATCATGCCGGCACCGGCGTCGGCCAACGCCGGCTGAGTCTTCAGCCGGCCTTCGCCAACAGCGCAGGTGAATCGCGATCGAGCCTGCGCAGGAACACCTGCATTTCCTTGCGGGCCTGCTGGTCGCCCTTGCTGCCGGCTACGCTGAGCCCGCGCTGCCACGCTTCGCGCGCCGCCTGCGGCTGGCCACCAGCCAGCCAGGCCTTGCCCAGCAGCTTCCACGCCGCCGAATAGTCCGGGTCCAGCACCACGCAGCGGCCCAGATGGGTGGCTGCGCGCACCGGGTCGCCGGCATCCAGCCAGCTCTTGCCCAGGCCGAAGCGCAGCAGTGCGCTGTCCTTGCCGGCGGCAAGCATCCTCTCCAGCGTTTCGATGTCCATCAGCGCACCTCCAGCAGGGTTTCCACCGGTCCCGCCTGGAAGCGGCCGCGATGGAACAGCAGTGGTGCACCGCCTGCTTCCTGCACATCGACAATGCGCCCGGCCAGCAACAGGTGATCGCCGACCGGCCACTGCGCGTGGCGGGTGCAGGTGAGGTGGATCACGGCGCCGGCGATACGCGGTGGCGTGTCTTCGCCGTCGTCCAGCAAGGGCACATCGGTGAATCGATGGCGCACCTGCGGATCGGCGAACCGGCGCGCCAGGGCTTCCTGGCCGGCGCCGAGCACGCTGATCGCAAAGCGGGTGGCGCGCTGGAACGCGGACAGGCTCTGCGCATGCAGGGCGAGGTTCCACAGCACCAGTGGCGGCTGCAGCGAGATCGGCACGAACGAGTTGATGGTCAGGCCCTGCGGTTTTCCCTGTGCGTCGCGGGCGCAGACGATCGCCACGCCGGTAGGGAAATGGCCGAGCAACCGCCGCAGCGCACGCGGCGGCAGACTGACCGATGGCACCGGTGCCGGAGCGGGGAACACCCCCGCCCACGGCCCGGCGTATGCACCGGAGTCCGCGTTCATGCGGCCCTGGCCTGGCGGTAGCGCCGGCCGACCTCGGCCCAGTTGATGAGGTTGAAGAACGCGCCGATGTAGTCCGGGCGACGGTTCTGGTAATGCAGGTAGTAGGCGTGCTCCCAGACATCCAGGGCAAGGATCGGGGTGTTGCCGGAGGCGCCCACCGCCGCGCCCATCAGCGGGCTGTCCTGGTTGGCGCTGCTCTCGACCTGCAGGCGGCCCTGGTGATCGACGGTGAGCCACGCCCAGCCGCTGCCGAAACGGGTCTGCGCGGCTTTGCTGAAGGTTTCCTTGAAGGCGTCGTAGCCACCGAGGTCGCGATCGATGGCCGCGGCAAGCTCGTCATCGGCGGTGCCGCCATTGGCGCTGAGCACGGTCCAGAACAGGCTGTGGTTGGCGTGGCCGCCGCCGTTGTTGCGCACTGCACCGCGGATCGATTCGGGCAGGGCGTCGAGGTCGGCGATCAGGATTTCCACCGGCTGTGCCGGCAGGGCCGCCTGTTCCAGCGCGGCATTGAGGTTGTTGACGTAGGCCTGGTGATGCTTGCTGTGATGGATTTCCATCGTGCGCGCATCGAAGTGCGGCTCGAGGGCGTCGTAGGCATAGGGGAGGGCGGGAAGCGAGTACGGCATCGAGACAGTCTCCGTGGGGAAGGCCAGGGGTATGGCCGTGGGGAGACTGTTATCGCACCTCAACATTGGTTGAGGTCAAGCGGGGTGGTTGAAAAGAGGGCGCTGTCGGCGCGTTGACTGTCCCGGGATCGCGTGGGCGGATGGGCCCATGCAGGTCCGCCCACGCAGGACAGGTCCACGCGCCGGCGCGGAGGCGACGTCAAAGGCGACATCAGAAGCAGCAGGGTAGTGCCGGCCGCTGGCCGGCAGCGGGTGATGGTCGGGGCTGCCGGCCAGCGGCCGGCACTACCTGTATCCGTCGAATCCTGCGTCTGGCGTCAGCTCAACCATTCCCTGCAACCGCTATCAACCTGCTCACCACAGGCCGCCTGCATCCGCTGCTGCAGCCGCGCCAGCGTGTCCGCACCCTTGTGCTTGGCGCTCCACGCCTGCAGTTGCCCGGCCAGCCGTTCGAAGCGCTGGCGCGTGCGCTGGTGGTAGCCGGACGGCTGCTTGTCCAGCTCGGCGATCAAGGCCTCGGTGGCCTGCTCGATACGCGGTGCATCATCGGGCGCCAGCCGTAGCAGGCCTTCCACGTACAGCACGCCCCACTGCACGCGCGTGGCAGGGCCCTGCGCGCCTTCATAGGCACGCTTCAGCCATTCCAGGGCGCCGGCGGTATCACCACGCTGCTCGGCCAGCTCGGCCAGCTCCGGCATGTAGTAATAAGGCTGCTCGCTGCGCTTCAGCTCTGCCAGCAGCAAGGCCTCGGCGCCTGCATCATCATCGACCTGACGCAGCGCGTAGACGGCACTGCTGATGGTGGCCTGGCGCGCGTGTGCATCGGTGGCTGCGGCATCGGCGGCGGCCACGCGCTGCTTTACGCGCTGCACCAATGCTGCCGGCAGCGCGCCTTCAGGCTGCTGCTGGCGTGCCAGCGCCAACTCGGTCAACACACGTGACAAGGCATCGTCTGCGCGATCACCACGCGCGGCGTCGGCACGTTCCAGCGCGACCAGCAACTGCTGGCCGAGGGCATTGCTGCTGGCCGGACCAGCGCTGGCCTGCTTGACCAGCCCGGCGCCGGCATACCCCAGCAGTTCGCGGTTGCGACGTACCTCCGCCGGTTGTGCCAGCACCGCCTGCAACAGTTCGCGTACCTGGGTGGGCGCTGCCGTCGGCTTCTCGGCGGTAGCCAACGCGAGCAGCGCGAAGCGACGCTGCAGCCCAGGCTCGGGTGCGGCCTTGGCCAGCTGCTGCAGCACGTCCTGGGCGCTGCGCTTGCCAGCCAGGCGGTTGGCATCCACCTCCCAGCCGTAATCGCCCAACACCTGCCAGTCTTCGGCGCCGAGCGTGGCCGGCGTCGCCAGCGCGGTCGCAAGTGTTTCGGCGACAGCGCTGCGGCGGCTGGCGGCGACGGTCAGGGCCCGGGTCAGTTCGGCCGCGTCGTTGCCGCCGGCCACGCGGGTGATTTCGTTGCGCTGCGGGTCGAGCACGATCAGGGTTGGATAGCCGCGCACGCCGAAGCGTTCGCCCCATGCCTGCGCGCCTTCTTCGTCGCCGTCCAGGTAGACCGGCACGAATTTGCCGGTCAGTGCGATGAAGGCAGGATCCTTGAACAGCCCCGCCTTGAGCTGGTTGCACGGCGGGCACCACACCGCGCCCCAGTACAGCAGCACCGGCTTGCCACTCTCGGCGGCTTCGTTGAACGCATCATCCACATCGCCCTGGCGCCAGGCGATGGCGGAGGCCGGGGCGGTCGATGCCGCCTTCGCCGTCGGTACCGGCGCGGACGCGGGGGAGCAGGCGCTCAGGGCCGAGGCCAACAGCAACAGGGAAAGCGCGACGCGCATCGGCAGCATCTCGAAGGACAGGGTGGTGGGCCATTGTAGGAACGGTCGGGGTGCTGGCTGATGCAGTTTGCTTATGTCGCACGCGCAGCACGGCATGTGGGCGGGGTATCAGTGCGGACTAGGGGGCGCAGCCACCTCAGCGGGCACCGCCAACACCAACGGCTGGTAGATCAGGCCGTGGTACTCGCCGACGTCGCCATCCAACACGAACCCATAGTGTTCGTAGGCCGGCACCGCGTTGAGCGAGGCGCGCACGGTCATCTGCGGGCCGCGTACCTGCGGCAGCACCGCCTGCAGCAGGGCACGACCGATGCCTTGCCCCTGCAGCTCCGGCGCGACGAACAGCATCGCCAGGTGCTGGCCCGCCTTCAGTTCCACCACGCCGACCACACGGCCCTCCTGTTCGGCCACCAGGATGTGGTTGTCGCCCTGCAGGCGCTCGGCGAACGCGCTGGCTGCGGCCACGTTGCCGAAGGTGGCGATGCCCTCGGCGGTAAGCATGGGCGCAACGGCTGCAGTGAAGGCGGCCATGCACACCGCGCTGATCGCGGGCAGGTCATCGACGTGGGCGGGACGGATCTTGGGCATGCGCTGTACTTCCTGTTGTGGGACGCCATCAATGCCCCACGCTAAGCTGGCGGCATGACTGATTTCAATCCTGCCCATGCACGTCTGTTTCCAGAGCAGGGCTTGAGCCTTGGCCTGATGACGCCGGTGGCCGCACATGGCCTGGCCGATCCGCATGAGGCGCGCCGCGTCGCGCGGCTGGCCGACGATCTGGGTTTTGCCGCGTTGTGGACCCGCGATGTGCCGTTGATGGTGCCGCAGGGGCCGGATGCAACCGCCAGTGCGTTGGATGATCCGTTCCTGTGGCTGGGGATGCTGGCCGCGGCGACCGAGCGCATCGCGATCGGCACTGCGGCCATCGTGCTGCCGTTGCGGCAACCGCTGCAGGTGGCGAAATCGGCGCTGACGCTGGACCGGATCAGCGGTGGACGCTTCGTGCTGGGGCTGGGCTCGGGTGATCGACCAGAAGAGTTCGCGGCCTTCGGCGAAGATCTACAGGGCAGGGCGGGCACCTTCCGCGAGCGCTGGTCGCTGCTGCGTGCGGCGCTGTCCCCCGAACCCTCCGAGCGCGCGCCGGTGTTGCAGGCAACCGGTGGATACGACGTACTTCCCGCGCCGGCAAGGCGCATTCCGATGCTGGTGGTCGGTACTGCGCGGCAGAGCCTGCAGTGGATCGCACGCGAGGCCGAAGGCTGGGCGACCTATCATCGCGAAGAGACCGCGCAGGAAGGGCGCATCGGTCTGTGGCAGCAGGCGCTGGCCCAGAGCGGCGGCGCGCCCAAGCCATTCGTGCAGTCGATGCTGCTGGACCTGCAGGCCGATCCAACTGCGCCGGCGGAGCCGCTGCCGCTGGGCCTGAAGGTGGGCCGCGATGGCCTGCTCGCGTACCTGCAACGCGTACACGCGCAGGGTGTGGCGCATGTGATGTTCAACCTGGTGGACAACGGCCGGCCGGTGGACGACGTACTGGGCGAGATCGGCGAGCACGTCCTGCCCGATATGCTTCGGTAGGTGTCCACCTTGGTGGACACGCCGCAGGTATCCGGCATGTTCGCATCTGCGTATCATTCGCATTTGATATCCAGCGCTGGAGCCCTGCGTGACCCACCGTAACCCGCTGCACCCGACCGGGCGCCTTTTCGCCGTCGTCGCCTTCATCGAGGCCATCACCTGGGCCGGTCTGCTGGCCGGCATGTGGCTCAAGTACGGCCCGCAGGCCAACGTGGCGCTGGTGAAGCTGTTCGGGCCGCTGCATGGCGTGGCGTTCCTGGTCTACGTGGCGGTGACTCTGTTTGCGGCGCTGCGCCTGCGCTGGCCATGGTGGGCAACGGGGCTGGCCTTGCTGGCTGCGATTCCGCCGCTGGTGACCCTGCCGCTGGAGTGGTGGTTCAAGCGTCGCGGCCTGCTGTCGGTGCGCGCAGGGCAGTGATGCACCCGCAGGTGCGTGCCCGTTAAGCGAATGGGTATCAAATGCAAATGCGAGCCGTTATCATTTAAGGATGGCGTCGCCGCCTGACAGGGCGACGTCGCGCGGGGTGCGGATGCGCCCGGCGTTCCCTCCTTGGTTACGGTTGGTGTTCCATGCATGCACGTCCCGTGGTTCCCGGCTTGCCGGCGCTGGTGTTGGCTGCCCTGATCGGCACCATGGCGATGATGTCCTTCGTCGCCGTCATCGGCCCGGTGGTCCGCCTGCTGGGCCTGTCCGAATGGCATGCCGGTCTATCGGTGACCGCTGCAGGCGTGTTGTGGATGCTGGCCGCTCGCCCCTGGGGCCAGCTCAGCGACCGCATCGGCCGCAAGCGCGTGCTGATGCTGGCGATGAGTGCCTACACCGTGGTCTACATCGCGCTGGCGGTGTTCATCGATGTCGCGCTGCAGACGATACCGCCGGTGCTGGTCTCGGTGCTGGTGCTGGTCGGTGCGCGGGGCCTGATCGGCCTGTTCTACGCGGCTGTGCCGCCAACCGCTGCCGCGCTGATCGCCGACAAGGCACCCACCGGCCAACGTGCGAAATTCCTCGCCCGTCTTGGCAGCGCCAACGCGCTGGGAATGGTGCTGGGTCCGGCTGCTGCCGGATGGCTTGCCTACAAGAACCTGCCGCTGGCGCTGTATGTGGCTGCGCTGTTGCCGCTGCTCGCGCTGGGCCTGCTGGCCTGGCGCCTGCCGGCCACGCCGCCGGTGGCCGCCGCACACAGCCGTAACCGCGTACCGCTGTCGCGCCTCGACCCGCGGCTGCGCCTGCCGCAGATGGCCGCGTTCGTGGCGATGGTGTCGGTGACCATCGCCCAGGTCACGGTCGGCTTCTTCGCCATTGATCGTTTCGGCCTGGATGCAGCCGAAGGTGCGCGCATGGCCGGCATCGCACTGACTGCAGTCGGCGTGGGCCTGATCCTCGCGCAGGGGCTGGTGATGAAACTGGAGGTGCATCCCCGGCGCTGGATCATCCTCGGCGCACTGATCGCAGGCATCGGCTTTGCGTCGGTGGCGGCGGTCCAGCAGACCTGGCAGTTGCCGGCGGCCTACGCGCTTGCAGCGTTCGGCATGGGCTTCGTGTTCCCCTCGTTCCAGGCGTTGGCCGCCGATGCGGTGCAGGCGCACGAACAGGGCGCGGCGGCCGGCACCGTCGCGGCGACGCAGGGGCTGGGCATGGTGGCCGGGCCGATGCTCGGCACCCTGTTGTATCGCGGCGGCGCCAGCCTGCCTTACCTGCTGGTCGGCGTGCTGCTGCTGGTGCTGTGCGTGCTGGCAGCAGCGTATCGGATGAAGGAGACCCCATGAACGATTCCCTGATGCAGGGCGCGTGGCCGGAGGCTGCGTGGTTGCTGCCCGAGCCCACCGCCGAAGCGTCGCTGTTCCTGCTGCGGCAGGCCGATCAGCAGATGCACGCGCGCGGCTGCCGCGCACCCTTGCCGACCGGTGCGCTGGCGACGCTGGCCGAGCGCGTGGCGACGTTCTTCGCGCAGCAGCGCGGTGGGCCGGGCCTGCTGGTCGGCGCGGTGCCGTTCGAGCCGCGCGCCGATGATGCGTTGTACCAGCCCGAGCGCCTGCTGCCGGCGTTGCCCGTGCAGTCGCAGGCGGCGCCGACGCTGTCCGGAGCGCTGACTGCCGAGCCCTCGGCGCAGGCGTATGCAGCGGCCGTGGCCGACGCGGTCAGCGCGATGCGCGCGCCGGACCCGGAGCTGCACAAGGTGGTACTGGCGCGCAGCCTGTTGGCGCACACGCAGCAGGCGCTGTCACCGGAAATGCTGCTGGCCCGCCTCGGCACCGATCCTTCGGTGGCGACCTACGCCGTGCCGCTGCCGGTGGACGTTGGCCAGGCGCCGGCATGGCTGGTGGGGGCGACACCGGAGCTGCTGCTGCGCAAACGCGGTGCGCAGGTGCTGTCGCATCCGCTGGCCGGTTCGGCCAGGCGCAGTGCCGATCCGGTTGCGGACGAGCGCGCCGCGCAGGCGTTGCTGGCATCGGCGAAGGATCATGACGAACACCGGCATGTGGTCGACGCCATTGTCGATGGCCTCTCGCCCTGGTGCAGCCACATCGAAGCGCAGCCGCGCCCGGTGCTGCACGCCACCGCCAGCATGTGGCATCTGGGTACGCGCATCCACGCCACGCTGAAGGACGATGCTACGTCGGCGGCGACCCTGCTGGCCGAGCTGCATCCCACCCCGGCCGTCTGCGGTACCCCGCGGCTGCAGGCACTGCAGCGCATCCGTGCGCTGGAACCGGTGCCGCGCGGCTTCTATGCCGGCGCGGTGGGCTGGCTGGATGCACAGGGGGACGGCGACTGGTATGTGGCGATCCGCTGCGCGCGCCTGCAGGGCACCCAGCTGCGCCTGTATGCCGGCGCCGGCATCGTCGCCGACTCGCAGCCCGAGGCCGAAGTGGCCGAAACCGCCGCCAAGTTTGCTGCCCTGCTCAACGCATTGGGTGTGCAGGACCCGCTGTCCCTGATCGAGGTATCCGCATGACGCCGTCCACCGTTGATTCGCGCCTGCCGCTGCAGCAGCAATGGCCTGAAGCGCTGGTCGCGCGCTATCGGGCCGCAGGTCATTGGCGTGGCGAAACCTTCCCGGGTTTCCTGCGCGAACGCGCCGAGCGCCATGCCGATGACATTGCGGTGGTGGCTGGCGATGTGCGCCTGAGCTATGCGCAGCTCTGGCATGAAGCCGGGCGCATCGGCGCCGGGCTGCTGGCGCTGGGCCTGCAACCCGGCGAGCGCGTGCTGGTGCAGCTGGGCAATACGGCCGGTTTCATCGCAACGGTCTGTGGCCTGTTCCGCGCCGGGCTGGTGCCGGTGTACGCGCTGCCGGCACATCGCATCACCGAGCTGGCCCACTTTGCGCGCAAGGCCGAGGCCAGTGCCTACATCAGTACCGATGTCCATGAAGGCTTCGATCATCGTGTCCTGGCGCGCGCGCTGCAGGCGGAAGTGCCGGCGGTACGCCACGTACTGATCGACGGCGATGCGGCCGAGTTCGTCGCGCTGGAATCGCTGCAGGGCGATCGCAGCCAGCTGCCGGCCGATCCTGATCCGCAGTCGGTGGCGTTCCTGCAGATCTCCGGTGGCAGCACCGGGCTGTCAAAGCTCATTCCGCGCACGCACGACGATTACATCTACTCGTTCCGCGCCAGCAACGAAATCTGTGGCATCGACCGCGACAGCGTGTACCTGATTGCGCTGCCGGCAGCACACAACTTCCCGATGAGCTCGCCGGGTTTCTTCGGTGCGCTGTACGCCGGCGCCCGCGTGGTGCTCAGCCCGGGCCCTGGCCCGGATGCGGCATTTCCGTTGATCGCGCGCGAGAAGGTGACCTGCTGTGGTCTGGTGCCGCCCCTGGCGCTGCTGTGGGCGCAGGCGGCGGCGACCAGCAGGCACGATCTGTCCAGCCTGCGGGTGCTGCAGGTCGGGGGAGCGAAGCTGGTGCCGGAAGCCGCGCGGCGGGTCATCGATGGCCTCGGTTGCACGTTGCAGCAGGTGTTCGGCATGGCCGAAGGCCTGGTCAACTACACCCGGCTGGATGACCCGCAGGAGCTGATTGTCGCTTGCCAGGGCAGGCCGATCAGCGAGGATGATGAAGTGCGCGTGGTCGACGACCACGACCAGCCCGTTGCCGAAGGCGAGGTTGGTCATCTGCTCACGCGCGGTCCGTACACCATCCGCAGTTACCACAATGACGCGGCGGCCAACGCGCGCTCGTTCACCGACGACGGCTTCTACCGCACCGGCGACCGCGTGCAGCAGCTGCCCGGCGGCTATCTGGTGGTGCAGGGCCGTGCCGGCGACCACATCAACCGGGCGGGCGAGAAGATCTCCGCCGAGGAGATCGAAGACCATCTGCTGGCCCATCCCGGCGTATTCGACGCCGCCGTGGTCTCCATTCCTGACGACTACCTGGGCGAGCGCAGCTGTGCCTTCGTGATCCGGCAGGGCGAGGCCATCAAGGCGCCGGCGCTGAAGGCGTGGATGCGCGGGCGTGGCCTGGCCGCGTTCAAGGTGCCCGATCAGATTGTTTTCGTGGACAGTTTCGACACTACGGCGGTTGGCAAGATCAGCCGCCGCGAACTGCGCGCGCAGCTGCGCGCGCGTCATCTGCAACAGACAGGAGGAACGCGCTGATGGCGCTGCCCCGCATTACCCCGTATTCCCTGCCGACCGCTGCGGAACTGCCGCAGGCGCGAGGCGCCTGGCGCCCCCGGCGTGATCGTGTTGCCTTGCTGGTACACGACATGCAGCGCTATTTCCTCGCCGCATTCGACGCCGGCAACGCGCCGCTGCAGCCGGCGGTGGACAACATCGCGCGCCTGCTGGGACATTGCCGTAGGCACGGCATTCCGGTGTTCTACACCGCCCAGCACGGCGACCAGGACCGCCGCGACCGCGGCCTGCAGGCAGACCTGTGGGGCCCGGGCATGGGCCGGCGTGCCGACCACGAGCCGATCATCGACGCACTCGCGCCGCAGCCGGGCGAGCATGTGCTGGTCAAGCACCGCTACAGCGCGTTCCAGCGCAGCAATCTGGAAACGCTGATGCGCGTGCGCGGCCGCGACCAGCTGCTGATCACCGGCGTCTACGCGCATATCGGATGCACCGCGACGGCGGTGGAGGCATTCCAGCGTGACATCGAGACGTTCATCGCTGCCGATGCCGTAGCCGATTTCTCGCGTGCCGAGCATGACCAGGCGCTGCACTGGATCGCCCGCACCTGTGGCGTACCGATGACCACCGACCAGCTGCTGGAGGCAATGTGATGAACGCGACGACCGAAACCTTGACCCTGGAGCGCATGCGCGCCGACGTCGCCCGCGTGCTGGATTGCCACGCGGCGGACATCGGCGATGATGACAACCTGATCGATCTGGATCTGGATTCGATGCGCATGCTGGGGCTGGTGCTGGCCTGGGGCAACACCGGGCTGCCACTGGAGTTCGCGCAGCTGGCTGAGCACACTACGCTGCGCCAGTGGTGGGCGGTGGTGCAGCAGCTGCAGGCCGCGCAGACGGCATGAACGGATCGCCGCTGCCGCTGACCGAGGCGCAGGCAGGGCTGTGGTTTGCCCAGCGGCTGGCACCGCAGAATCCCGCATTCAATACCGCACACGCGGTGTGGATCGAGGGTTCGCTGGATGTGCCGGCGTTCACCGCTGCCGCCAACCAGGCCGCCGTCGAGGCCGAGGCGCTGGCGTTGCGTTTCGCCGAAGCCGAGGACGGCCAGCCCGTGCAATGGCACGAGCCCGCGGGGGTGCCATTGCTGCAGCTTCGCGATGTCGCCGCGGCCGACGATCCCCAGCAGACGGCGCGTGCGGCGATGCTGGCTGATCGCTCCAGCGCGGTCGACCCGACCCGCGACCGGCTGAGCCAGCAGGTGCTGTTCGACCTGGGTGACCAGCGCTGGGCCTGGTACCTGCGCGTGCATCACCTGGCCACCGATGGCTATGGCATGGCGCTGTTCACTGACCGCGTCTGCGCCCTGTATGCGGGCCGCACCGGTAGTGCGCTGCCAGGGTTGGCGGGCGTGCTGGCCGATGATGCCAGCTACCGCAGTGATGCGCGCCGCGACGTCGACCGGCAGTGGTGGTTGCAGGCATTGCAGGGCGCCCCGGCCTCCACCGGCCTGGCCGGCACCGCCGCGGCCAGTGACGATGCACTGCGCTGGGTGCAGCCGGTGGACCCCGCCTTGCGCGAGCGCCTGCTGCAGGTCTCGGCATCGTGGCTGCAGCCGTGGCCGGATGTGCTTGCCGCGTTGGCCGCCGAGTATGTGCGTCGCATGAGCGCGTCCGAGGAAGTCGTGCTCGGCGTGCCGTACATGGCGCGGCTGGGCAACGCGGCGGCGCGGGTACCGGCGATGGTGATGAACGTGCTGCCGCTGCGGGTAGCGGGCGGCGAGGGCGGCGTCGAGGAATTCTGCCGGCGCATCGGGCGCCAGCTCAGCCAGAGCCGCAAGCATGGGCGCTACCGTGGCGAACAGCTGCGTCGTGACCTTGGCCTGGTCGGTGCACAGCACCGTCTGCATGGGCCGTTGATCAACGTACAGCCGTTCTACAAGCCGCTGGCGCTGCCAGGTGTGCAGGCCTCACTGGAAGTGCTGAGCACCGGCCCGGTTGACGACCTGACACTGGGCTTCCGTGGCGATGGACAGACCCTGCTGGATCTGGAGATTGAAGCAAACCCGGCCCTGTATGGGCTGGATGACATGAAGGCGCATGCCCGGCGGCTGCTGCATTTCGTGTCGGCCGCGCTGCTGGCCGAAGACATCGCGACGGTGCCACTGGCCACGCCGGAAGAATCGAAGCAGGTCGTGCATGGTTTCAATGCCACCACGCATGCGCTGCCTGACACCACCCTGGTCGAACTGCTGCAGCAGGGCATGGACCGCGATCCGTCGGCAGCGGCGCTGGTGTTCGGCGATACGACGCTGGACCATGCTGCGCTGGAGGCCCGCAGCTTCGCCCTGGCCGCGCAGCTGCGCTCGCTGGGCGTGGGCCCGGGCACGGTCGTTGCCGTGGCGCTGCCGCGTTCGCTGGAACTGGTGATTGCGTTGCTGGCGGTACTGCGTGCAGGCGGCGCGTACCTGCCACTGGACCTTGCCCATCCCGCGGAGCGCCTGGCGCGCATCCTGGCGTCGGCGCAGCCGGTCTGTGTGCTGGCAGAGGCCAGCGTGCAATCCCGTCTTTCAGATGTGCCGGTGCTGCCACCGGAGCAGTGGACCGACGTAAGCTTTGCCGCACCCTGGCCGGGCCCGATGGGTGGCGATGCGGCCTATGTGATCTATACCTCCGGTTCGACCGGTGAGCCCAAGGGCGTGGTGATCGAACACCGCGCCATCGTCAATCGCCTGCTGTGGATGCGCGAGCACTATGGCATGGGTGCCGACGACCGGATTCTGCAGAAGACCCCGGCAACGTTCGACGTATCGGTCTGGGAATTCTTCCTGCCACTGCTGTGTGGCGCGACGCTGGTGTTGGCGGGGCCGGACGCACACCGCGACCCGACCGAGCTGGCGCGGTTGATCCGCGTCCATGGTGTCACCACCGCACATTTCGTACCGTCGATGCTGGATGCGTTCCTGGCTGCACCGGCCTCACAGAACCTGCGGCTGCGGCGCGTGTTCACCAGTGGCGAGGCGCTGGATGCCGCGCTGCGCGACCGCTTCCATGCGCAGGTGCATGCCGAACTGCACAACCTGTATGGGCCGACCGAAGCGGCAGTGGATGTGAGCTGGTGGCCAGCCTCGGCCGATGACCGCTCGCGCCCGGTGCCGATCGGTTTCCCGGTCTGGAACACCCGCCTGTATGTGCTGGACGCACGGATGCAGCCCGTGCCGGTGGGCGTGGCCGGTGACCTGTACCTCGGCGGTGTGCAGTTGGCGCGCGGCTATCTCGGCCGCGACGACCTGACGGCCGAGCGCTTCCTGGCGGATCCGTTCCTGCCGGGTGAGCGCATCTACCGCACCGGCGACGTGGCACGCTGGCGGGGCGACGGTGCTGTCGAGTACCTGGGGCGCAGCGACCATCAGGTAAAGCTGCGCGGCCTGCGCATCGAACTTGGCGAGATTGAAGCAGCGTTGCGCGAGCTGCCTGGAATGGACCGGGTGGAAGTACTGTTGCGCGATGATCTACCCGGCGAGGCGCGGCTGGTCGCCTATGTGCCGACGGCGCTGCTCGATGCAGCGGCGCTGCGCAGCCATCTGCTGACGCGGGTGCCGGACTACATGGTGCCGTCTGCGTTCGTGGGCGTGGATCAGTGGCCGGTGACCGCCAATGGCAAGCTGGACCGGTCTGCGCTGCCGAAACCGCCGCAGCAGGACGTTGTGGGGCGGGCGCCGCGCACGCCGCTGGAGCAGGAACTGGCCGGGCTGTTCGCGCAGGCGCTGGGGCGCGAATCGCCGGTGGCCGTCGACGTGGATTTCTTCAGCATCGGTGGCGACTCCCTGTCGGCCGTGCACCTGCTGTTGGCCATCGAGCAGCGCTGGCGTTGCGAGCTGGGCCTGGGCGCGCTGTTCGCGCAGCCGACCGTAGCCGCGCTGGCGGCACGCATCGCCGAGCCGCCCGCACGCGCCGATCACGCGCTGGGGCCGGTGATTGCGCTGTCGGCATCCGACGAGGCAACCGCAGCCCCCCTGTTCGTGCTGCACCCGGCAGGCGGCATTGCCTGGAACTATCGCGCACTGGCCCGGGCGCTGCAGCCAACGCGCGCGGTGTACGGGCTTCAGTCACCCGCGCTCGATGCCACGCAACCGCTGCCAGGCAGCATCGAGGCCATGGCCAATGACTATGTGCAGCGGGTGATCACGCTGCAGCCACAGGGGCCGATCCATCTGCTCGGCTGGTCGGTGGGGGGCATCCTCGCGCAGGCGATGGCCGTGCGCCTGCATGACATCGGCCGCGAGGTCGGCGAACTGGTGCTGCTCGATGCCTATCCCAGCGAATGCTGGCGTGCCGAACCGGAGCCCGACCCGATCGCGGCGCTGCGGGCGCTGTTGGCCATCGCCGGGCATGACCCGGACGCGCATCCGGAACTGGACGATCGCGAGCGCATCCTCGCCTTCCTGCGGCGCGGCGGCAGCGCGCTGGGCAGCCTGCCCGAGGTGGTGCTCGACGGCGTGGTACGGGCGGTGACCGGGACCAATCGACTGATCCGCGAACACCAGCACCGACCCTTCGTCGGAACGCTGGCGCATGTGCGGGCCGGACGCGATCATCAGGCACGGCCGCAGTTGCAGTCCGCGCTGTGGAAGGCACATGCGCTGCAGGTGGATGCCATCGAGCTGCCGTTCCTGCACGCCGAACTGACCGGGCGCGATGCGGTGGCGCAGCTGGCACCGTGGTTGTCGGCGCGGCTGCAGCAGTGGGACAGGCAACAGGAGAGTGCAACATGCAGCTGACGGGTTTTGAAGGAAATGTGGCGCTGGTGACCGGCGCAGCGGGCGGTATCGGTGCGGCGCTGGTCGGGCAACTGCTGGACGCAGGGTGCCGGGTCGTGGCAACCGATCGCGAGCGACCTGCGCTGGTGACCGACGATGGGCGCGTGCAGGCTTTCGCACTGGATGTCACCGACGGCGCAGCCGTGGACGCACTGGTAAACCAGGTGGAAGCCACGGTGGGACCGATCATGTTGGCGGCCAGCGTGGCGGGCGTGCTGCATGTCGGCGAGGTCGTGGACACCCGTGACGAGGATTGGCGCAGGGTGTTCGCGGTCAATGCCGATGGTGTGTTCCATGTCGGCCGCGCATTGGCACGGGTGATGTCGCCGCGCCGGCAAGGTGCCATCGTGACCGTCAGTTCCAACGCGGCGGGCGTGCCACGGCATGGCATGGCCGCCTATGCCGCCTCGAAGGCGGCGGCGACGATGTTCACCCGCTGCCTGGGCCTGGAGCTGGCGCCGCTGGGCATCCGCTGCAACATCGTTGCGCCGGGCTCCACGCTGACCCCGATGCAGACCGGCATGTGGGAAGACGAGCAGGGCGCGGCACGGGTGATTGCCGGCAATCCGGCCACCTACAAGGCGGGCATCCCCTTGCGCAAGCTGGCCACGCCGGAGGACATCGCGCAGGCGGTGATGTTCCTGCTGTCCGAGCAGGCCGGGCACGTGGCGATGAGTGACCTGTATGTGGACGGTGGCGCCACGCTGCGCGGGTGACGGGGCCGGGCACACCGCCGGGCGGGGTTCATGGGTTGCCGGCCAGCGGCCGGCACTACCACGGGGCGGACGTGACGGGCTCTGCGTTGGGTAGTGCCGGCCGCTGGCCGGCAACCCCAGCAGACTGTCAGCAACATCCTCATGGAATCTCGCGCTGTTCTCCGACAGCCAGCGATGTCTGCCTGATCCACGATGGGCCATGAGCAGCGATCTCCTGCGCCACGGGCGGCGCTCCATCATCGGTCAGGT
Organism: Stenotrophomonas sp. SI-NJAU-1; assembly: GCF_020883215.1. NCBI lineage: Bacteria > Pseudomonadati > Pseudomonadota > Gammaproteobacteria > Lysobacterales > Lysobacteraceae > Stenotrophomonas > Stenotrophomonas sp. SI-NJAU-1. The sequence goes on along the minus strand of NZ_CP086598.1, from coordinate 2,445,503 downwards.
ATATGTGCTGACCACGACAACATGCCAGCGCCGCCGACGCTTTGAATGCGGCGCTACCGCAGGCTGCGTCTCCAGCCAGTTTGAGGAACTGGAGCGACAAGGCCTGGTCCAGTCACTGGCATGGGTGGTGATGCCGGATCATGTGCATTGGATGTTGCAACTGCGTGCGTCGGAGCTGTCGGGCATCGCCCGTCGGTTCAAGTCATCCAGCGCGTTGGCCTTGAATCGGCTGGTCGGTCGTCGCGGCGTGGTCTGGCAGTCCGGGTACTTCGATCATGCGGTCAGGGCAGAGGAATCGTTGCATCGCCAGGCCCTGTATATCCTGGGAAATCCCATTCGGGCGGGCCTGGCCAGGGAGATTGGCCAGTATCCCTATGCGTGGTCGATCTGGTAGTGCCGGCCGCTGGCCGGCAACCAGGCGGTGTTTCCGGAGATTCATGAGGCTGCCGGCCAGCGGCCGGCACTACCATGGGGCAGGCGCGCGGGACTTTCCTGTCGGGTAGTGCCGGCCGCTGGCCGGCAACCAGGCGGTGCGTCGGGAGGTTCATGAAGTTGCCGGCCAGCGGCCGGCACTACGGCAGGGTGAGCCGATACACCAGCACCCGGTTGTCGTTGTCGTACGCACTGTCGCAGTGCTCGCCCTGCATGCGGCAGTTGCGGGCGGTGAAGTCGTTGTCGTTGCCGATCAGCAGCAGTACGTCGTTCGGGTGCTCTGGATCAAGCGCCGGCAACACGTCCATTGCTTCCCACTTCTCCGACAGCAATCCCGGGTGAGGGCCACGCCCTGTGTCCAGGTCCAGCCCGGCCCGGGCCAGCTGCGGCCGGTCGAGCAGGTTCAGCACCTCATTGACCTTGGCGGGCACGATGCCGGTCTTCAACATGGCGTCAGCGGGATCGGCCAGCACCGATGCCGTGCCGGTCTCATAGGCCGTATCCACCAGATTGGAGGCCTGCGCCACGTTCACCAGCAGCACCGACTTATAGACGATCGGGTCGTCGCCCTCCTTGCCCAGTCCATTGCCATCGCGCGCCAGCATCAGGAAACGCTCGTTGTCCAGCGCACGCAGCTCGCTCTGTGCAGCGGTACGGTCGAGCTTGCCTTTGCCGTCGTGGGCGTAGGCGGGCAGGATCATCACATGGTGGCCCACCGGTTGCGTCGGCGTCGGGTTGGCAGACACGTCGTAGACCAGCACGCGGGTGTTGATGCGGCCGGCGGCATTGCCCGCCGCGCTGTCCTGCATCAGCGCGCTCTGCAGGGCAACGAACAGCCGTGTGCCGTCGGGCGACAGGCCCATGCCTTCCACGCCCTGGTTGTTGCGGCGCCCGGTCTGCGGCGGGGCCAACGATCCAAAGGCAGGCTTGCCATCACGTTGTGGCTGGATCGCCCGCGGCGGCACGATCACGCCCTGCAGCTGCCCCTGTGCGTTGAAGTAATAGACGTTGGCGGTGTACTCGTCGCCGATGTAGAAGTGGCCGTCCGCCGCGAACTGCAGCGATTCGGCATCAAGTGCGACCTTGCCGGCCCCCGCGCCCACGGCGGGTGAGGGCAGCACCACGTCACGCTGGATGATGGTGTGATCACCTGGGTCGGCACCGGTGAATGGCTGGCCGTTGTAGTCCTTCAGCACCAGCCCCTTTTCCGGCTTCATCGTCAGCGTGCCGAAGCTCTCTGGCTTGTCCGCGGGCCAGTCGATGCGCAGCTGCATGCGCTCCAGGCGGCCAGCGTAGTCGTAGAACAGGCCGGCTTCCGGATCGTTGCGCCCGCGGTCGGGCAGGGTCCACACCACCCCTTCATAGCCATGCGCGGTACGCCGCCACGTGCCCGGCTGCACCGCCAATGACGAGAACGAACCCAGCGTATCGCCGAGGAAGTCTACGGTGCCGGCCGGCAAACGACCGGCGGCGACCAATCCCTTGTCCACGTAGGTAAAGCCGGCCATCTGCACGATGCGGGGTGGTGCGCCGGTGGCTTCATGCGGTGCGTTGTAGCCGCTGACAGCAAGCGCAGCCAACAGCAGGGCAGTAACGGACATCAATGGACTCCTCGGCCGGCGATCAGAAGCGGACGTCGATGGTACCGAACACCTGGCGGGGTGCCGACGCATGGAACACATGCAGCTTGCCCGGTGGGTCGCTGGGTGCCAACACGCTCGAGTCCAGCTTGCTGGCGAAGCCAACCTGACCCAGATCGTAGCCACCGGCCAGGTCGAACACGGTGTAGCCCCAAAACCCCTGTGGTCGGTACAGGCCTGGAAGCGTTCGCCGGTGTACTTGCCGTGCAGGCTGGCCCAGCCGTTGTCGCGCCAGGTGATTTCGGTGGCCAGCAGCTGTTCGAGCAGATGAAAGGGCAGACATGCGATGCGGTCTCGGGCGCCTTGGGCGCCGCGCGATCAACGTGAATAGGGTGCACTGGACAGATGACTGTCTGGTGACATGGTCATCTGCGGACATCACGCGCGGGTAGTGCCGGCCGCTGGCCGGCAACTGCGGGATGCTGCGGAGGGTTCATGAGGCTGCCGGCCAGCGGCCGGCACTACCGGTATCGGTCAACCCGCGTTGCTGCGTGTGCACGTTAGCGTCGCATCCTGCAATGCCCGCAGCTTCATCTGCGGACATACGGGCGGGTAGTGCCGGCCGCTGGCCGGCAACTGCGGGATGCCGCGGAGGGCTCATGAGGCTGCCGGCCAGCGGCCGGCACTACCGTTATCCGTCAACCTGCGTTGCGCGGCTTGCGTGTGCGTTTGGGTTTTGCTGCATCACCGCCGCTGGCGGCACCATCCTGCAACGCCTGCAGCCACGACAGCGTATCGACATAGTCGATGAAGTGGCGCAGATACCCGGGGCTGGTCGCCTGCATCGTGTCCAGCATGCGCTGCACCAGCACCGCCGAGTTCAGCGGGCCGCCGTCGGCCGGGGCTTCGGTGCGCAGCGAGCGGCGCACCTGCAGTTCGCTGCGCAGCTCGGACCACTCGCGGCGCACGTCGTCCAGCATCGGCACCTGCGGGTAGTGCAGCAGCGATCGCGACCCGGTGTCGAGGTCGCGCACCAGGGCACGCAATCCCTCCAAAGGCGAGGACTCAGCTGCCATTGCCGTTCTTCTCGCCCGGCGCAGCAGCCTTGGGCTTGGGAATCGGCGCGATCTCCACACGGCGGTTGCGCGCGCGGCCATCTTCGTTGGCATTGGAGCTGACCGGCTGCTCGCTGCCGAACGCGGCGGCGAACACCGCATCGGCCGGTACGCCGTCGGCGATCAGGGTACGGGTCACCGTCAGCGAGCGCTGCGCGGACAGCTCCCAGTTGTCGGCAAAACGGCGGTTGCCTTCCCGCACCGGTGCGTCATCGGTGAAACCGCTGACCATCAGGATCTCTTCGCGCGTGCCGAGATAGGCCGCCAGCGGCGCGGCCAGGCTGCGCAGCAGCTCCTGGCCTTCCGGCTGCAGCTGGTCGGAGTTCAGCGCGAACAGTACGCTGCCGCTGATGCCGATGCGGCCATTCACCAGCGTCACCCGGCCGGCGGCGAGCGGGCCGGCCAGCGCCTGCTCCAGCGTCTGCAGGCGCTTGGCTTCGGCCTGGCGCTGCTTGACCTCCTGGTCCAGGCGCTGCGACAGCTCCAGCTGCACGGCGACCACGCCGACCAGGATCAGCACGAACGCGCCCAGCAGCACCGACATCAGATCGCCGAATGCCGCCCAGATCGGGGCGTGTGAGCCGCCGTCGACCTCCAGCTCGTCGCTCATGCGCTGCCGGCCTTGCCGCGGCGCGCGGCCAGTTGCTGCAGTTCTTCCATCACCTGCTTCTGCGACAGCAGGCTGAGGTCGACCACCTCGCGCGCCTGCGCCACGTAGTACGCCAACTGCTCATCGCTGCGCGCCAGCGAGGCATCCAGCGCACCGCCAATCTGCTCCAGGCGCCCGGAGAGCTCTGCCGAAGCGGTGCCGAACTGCTCGACGGCAGAACCGAAGGTGCCGGCCAGCTGGCCCACTTCACCGGCACTGCCATTGAGCAACGTGGCGATGCCATCGAGCTTGCCGGTCTCGGCCGCGATATGGTCGCTGAAACGGTTACCGACGCGTTCAAGCAGTTCGGCCGAGCCTCCGACCAGTGCATCCACAGCGGTGCGCTGCTCGTGCGAGGCGTGGTTGATCGCGTCCAGCAGGGTCTGCACGGTGGCCAGCAGGTGGCCGCGTTCTTCCAGCATCTTGTTGTCGCGCACCAGGCTTTCGGACAGGGTGCTGCGCAGTTCGTTGATGACCTCGGCGGCGGCCTTCGGTGCCGCGGCCGCAGTCTGCAGCAGGGTGGACACTTCGGCCAGCGTGGCGCTGGCCTGGGCACGGCCGTTCTCGCCGATCTGCTGCGCGGTCTGTGCCAACGTGTCGCAGACCTGCTGCTGCTGTTCGGCAAGGCGCTGGCCATTGGCCTGCAGGCGCTCGGCCAGATCGGCCGAAACGCGCTGCAACGCATCGCTCCAGCGCTGCAGGCGCTGTTCGTCGCCTGCCAGCAGCTGGGCCTGCAACGCCGCGTGCGCCTGCTGCAGCTCGGTACTTGCCGCGTCCCAACGCAGCTGGCGCTGCTGTTCGCGTGCATCCAGGCCCGCCTGCAGTTCGGCATGCGCCGTGGCGGTGGCGGCCTGTGCGGCCTGCCAATCCTGCAGGCGCTGTTGCTCGTGTTCCTGCAGCAGCGACTGGCCGGCGGCGTGGCGCTCATCCAGTGCCTGCAGCAGCGCCTGCCCACGGTCATCCAGGTGGCTGCTGGCATGCTGCAGCGCCTGCTGCTGGCGCTCGAGCAGTTCACTGTTCAATGCATGCTGCTGTTCGGCAGCAGCGCGCCAGGCCTCGGCGTTGCTGCTGGCATCGGCCTGCAGGCGCTCGCCGATGCGTGCCACCAGGGCTTCAGCCTGCGTGCTCTGGCCTTCGCTGAAGGACTGCAGATGCTGGCGCAGTTCGGCAACCAGCGCCTGCTGCGCGCCGGTCTGCTCGGCCACTACCTTGGCCCAGCTCGCTTCGGTCGCCACGCGGCTGCGCTCGAAGCCCTCGGCCAGACCATTCAACTGCTGCTGCACGGCCTGTTCGACACGCGAATGCAGCGCCTGGCCGTGGCTGGCCAGGCCGGCCAGGGTGGTTTCGGCCATCGGTTGCAGCGCGCCACCAATGGCCGCAGCACTGGCTTCGGCCCCCTCGCGCAGCGACTGCTGCAGCGAGGTGGCCAGGCGTTCCTGCAACGCCTGGCTCTGCGTCAGGAACTCGGACTGACCGGCCAGCAGGCGCTCATTGGCGGCCGCGCTGTGCTGTTCGAAGGTGCTGGTCATCGCCTGCAGGCGATCGATCAGCGCAGGCAGCGCCGCAGACTGCGACTGCAGCAGGCGCAGCGACTCGGCACGCTGCCAGGCTTGCGAATACGGATGCAGCTCAGTGGCGATGGCGCGGTCCAGCTGCTGCACCACCTGCAGGCGGTCGCGGCGCAGCAGTGCCGACAGCAGGCCCAGCATGGCCGAGCTGGCCACGCCGGCGATGGACGTGCCGAAGGCCACCGCCAGGCCCTGCACCGGCGAGGCCAGCGAGCCGCGGATGGCCGCCATGTCGGTGGCGCTCTGCAGCGCCAGGCCGGTGCCGCGCAGGGTGTCCATCATGCCCAGCAGCGTGCCGAGCATGCCCAGCAGCACCAGCAGGCCTACCAGATAGGGCGTCAGCACCGGCGAGGGCAGGGCGGTGCGTTCGCCTTCCACGCGCAGGCGCACGGCATTGCGCAGGCCCAGCGGCACACGCTCCAGCCACGGTGCCAGGCTTTCCTTGGCCAGCGAAAGGTCAGCCAGTGCGGCGCGCAGGCCATTGCTGGCCTGGCGGTAGCGGTACAGCTCCACGCCACCGGCGATGTAGCAGGCTGCGATGATCGCTGCCACGGCTGCACCCAGCGGGTGCACCGAGACATAGCCGACGCCGATCCAGCACACGGCCAGCAGGCCAGCAAGGAAGACAAGGACGTGGAAAACAGTTCTGGACATGGTGTTCCGGTCAGTGTGAGCGCAGGGCGGCAAGCAGCCCCTGGATCGGGTGGAAGCGCAGTTGCAGCTCGGCGAGCAGCAGCGTGCGCATGTCGTGGCGGAAGGACGCGCGCCAGCCGGGCTGGCCGTGCACGCGTTCGAATCGGGCACCCAGCACCGCCGGGGCGGTGGCAAGCAGGCTGTGCTCGCGCGGGCTCAAGGTCTGCTCCATCACCGCATCGACCTCGGCCAGCCGCGCCAGCTCCGGTGACGCCTGCACCAGCTGGTCGCGCAGGCGGCCGCGCAGGCGGCCGGTAGCGGTCTGGATGGCCTGCTGCAGCACCCGGTAGCGCTGCCGCAACGAAGCGAAGTTCGGCGCGGCGGCGGCCTCGGCCAGGTCCAGCAGGCGCTCGGCCTCGGCATCCTCGCTCAGCGAAGCCAACAGGCTCGCTTCGGCCTGGGCGCAATCGGCGAGCAGGTCATCCAGCGCTTCGGCGGCCTCGGCCGGTTCAGCCAGGCGGCCATCCAGCGCCCCGGCAAGGGCCACGGCACGGCTCCAGTCCACCCACTGGCCGAGGCGATCGGTCAGGGCGGGACTGGAGGCCGGCATCGCGCCGTCGCTGAGACGGGCGAGCAGGCGGAGGAAGTCCGGTCCATCCACGACCGGCTGCGCTGCGTTCGCCATCAAGGGGGTGGGGGCCAAAAACCGTTGATTTTACAACCAGATGAGGCCGGCCGTATGAAGGCGGGGGCGAGGGGCAGCACCGATCGGGCCACAAGGCTTAAAATGGTCGGCTGTACCACCGCACCCCGACTTCTGGAGCTTGAGATGACCGTTGCGCAGTTCTACCCGATCGGCACCCCCGGACAGCCCTGGGGCGACGCCGAACGCGCGCAGTGGCGGGCCCGCCAGCAGCGGCAGCGCAGCTACCACGAAGACGTGGTGACCGCGCTGGAGCGGCTGGACGAGCGCTTCGACGTGGTGCAGTACGGCCAGTTGGACTACGCCCCGGACCACTACCCGCTGTTTGCGGTGGTGAACCACGACTGGAACCCGGCCCTGCCGACCGCGCTGGTCACCGGCGGCGTGCATGGCTACGAAACCAGCGGCGTGCATGGCGCCCTGCAGTTCCTGGAGCAGCACGCCGAGCGTTACCTGGGCCGCTTCAACCTGATCGTGGCCCCGTGCATCAGCCCGTGGGGCTACGAGCGCATCCAGCGCTGGAACCCCAATGCCATCGATCCCAACCGTAGTTTCCGTGACGCCGGCCTGATCGAGGAAGCCGCCTCGCTGATGCGCTGGGTGGCCGAACGCAAGGCCAACATCCGGGTGCACCTGGACCTGCACGAGACCACCGACAGCGATCTGCACGAGTTCGACCCGGCCCGCTGCGCCCGCGATGGCAAGCCGTTCGAGCGCGACACCATTCCCGATGGCTTCTATGTGATCGGCAACAGCGAAGACCCGCAGCACGAATTCCAGAAGGCGCTGATCGCCGCCGTGGCGCCGATCACCCACATTGCCCCGGCCGACGCCGAAGGCAATCTGGTGGGCATGCCGCTGCAGTCGCTGGGCGTGGTGTGGGGTGAGTCGCGTTCCATTGGTGCATGTGCCGGCTTCACCGATGCGCTGTATGCCACCACCACCGAGGTGTACCCGGACAGCCCGCGCACCAATCCGCAGGAATGCAACGACGCCCAGGTGGCGGCGGTGTGCGCGGGGTTGGATTTCGCTCTGGCCAACTGATCGAGTACCGCATTGCGGCGCCGGGCCTTTGCTCGGCCGCTGCGGTGCGCAGCCGGGCCGGTCAGGTCCTTCTGCCCGCTGACGACGACTGTTGGACGCGTCGACCAAGCCGGGCACCGACGCCAGCGGGCAACCGCGCAGAGGTGCGGTCTTCGCCACGGCAGGCTTCACGGCCCGCGAGCGATGCAATCGCGATGATGTTCTCTCCAGCGAAGCTGCGTGAGACACCATTGGGAATGCTCCAGAATCTGCTTCACCTTGCACCTCTGATCACCGCTGCCATGACCTGCGTAACGGCGCTGATCTGGGTGGTCTATCTGAGCGTGTTCCTGCGCAGCTACCGCCGCCAGCAACGGCCATCCATTCTGATCACCTCCGGTGCGGGCAAGCATCTGGATGCGCACTGTTTTGTGACCAACCTTGGGTTGGAGCCGGTGTATCTGCTGGATGTGGTCATCGATCTGATCGAGCCGGGCGGCAAGGTCGTCCGCGCAGTCATTCCCGAGCGCACTGAACATTGGAACAACGCTGTCCCCGGAGAGGAGGAGGACATCCGGCGCGCCACCAACGTGGGGCCGCTCAGCAGCGGCGGAGAACGCGACCTGGGCCGCTTCCGCACGCTCATCGACCGTGCCGGCACTGAGAACCCGGACATCAAGGCGGATATCGCCTTCACCAGCCTGGAGGTGACCGTCGTCATCGTGACCGCCAGCCAGGCCGAGCTCTGTGGCGCCTCGCGCTGCTACCACATCGACCACACCGTGGAAGGCGCGCCCTGCCTCATGGCCAAGACCATCAAGGCCAAGCAACTGCAGGGCTGGTTGGCACGCAGGACCCTGACACGTCTGTTGAGTGCCCAGCTCAGGGCCAGCGGCGAAAGCTGAAGCAGCGCCCCTCCGCCTGGAGACCCGATCGCGGCAACTCTCCGCTCTTCAGCGCATCATGATTCTGTGAACATCCTCACGACGCGGCACGCACCTTGTTGAACCGTTCACTGCCCCAGCGCCAGGCGATGCATCCGGCCATCGGCTTGCGGCGTATGCCCTCATGCACGCAACGCTTCTTCCCTGCTGCTACGGATGCCCTGCATTCCCGCATGGCTGCAAGGTGGTGCAGTGACGGCAGCGAACGCTGCGTATTTCCCAGCCCGGTTGGGCTATCAACGAGGACACGAACATGCGTACCCAGATCCAGCGCCTGACCCTTGCCGCCACCGTCGCGGTTGCCTGCGCAACTGCCCCGGCCGCCTTTGCCGCCGACAACCCGATGGTGGGTGGCGTGCCGATGTACGCGAACAAGACCATTGTCGAAAACGCCTCCACCGCCCAGAACCTGAGCACCCTGGTGACTGCGGTGAAGGCGGCCGGGCTCGTTGACACGCTCAGCGGCAAGGGTCCTTTCACCGTATTTGCTCCCGACAACCAGGCGTTCGCCAAGCTGCCCGCAGGCACCGTGGAAACGCTGCTGAAGCCTGAAAACAAGGCCAAGCTGACCCAGGTCCTGACCTATCACGTGGTACCGGGCACCTACACCTCCACCCAGCTGACCACAGCAGCGCGCAGCCACGGCGGCAGCAGCACGCTGAAAACAGTGCAGGGTGAAGCGCTGACGGTGAAGCTGCAGGATGGCAAGGTCTGGGTGGTCGACGCCAAAGGCGGCAAGTCTGCAGTAACCACGGCCGACGTAAGGCAGTCCAACGGCGTGGTGCATGTGGTCGATTCGGTGCTGATGCCGAAGTAAGCCCAGGGCCGCAACATCGATGGCAGTGCGGGAGCGGCTGGTTTCACAGGCCAGCCGCTCACGATTGAGCGCGGTTCAGCGATCAAGCGCGTCGGGCGTTGTGCCTGCCGCCCAGCCCCCACCCAGCGCCAGGAACAGATCCACCTGACGATCCCCCAGCTGCGCGCGCGATGCTGCCAGCGCGGACTCTGCATCGGCCAGCGCGGCCTCGGCAGACAGCACGTCGATGAAGTCGATCCTGCCGAACCGGTACAACTGCCCGGCCTGATCGCTGGCATGTGCCGCGTCGTCGCGGGCGAGGGAAAGGCTGTGCTCGCGATCGATCTCCTGTGCGTAGGCCGACAGCACGGTTTCGGTCTGCCGCAGCGCGTCCAGCACCACGCCATCGAACGATGCCAGCGTGGCATCGGCGTTGGCGCCGGCCGCATCGATCCGCGCCCGGGTTGCGCGCCGGTTCGGCCAGCGCCAGGACAGCAGCGGTCCGATGGACGCGCCGACGCTGTCGCTGCTCAGCAGCTGCTTGAATGACCCTGCCGTGCCGGTGGACGCGCCGATGCTCACCTGTGGGTACAGGCCTGCCGTTTCCACGCCGATCATCGCGGTGGCCGCCGCGAGGCTGCGCTCGGCCGCGCGGATATCCGGGCGGCGCTGGATCAGCTGGCCACCGTCGCCGACCGGAACCGGTTGCTGCAGGCGCGGCGGTTGTTGGCAGTTGGCGACGTCCTGCGGATAGTCGGCTGGTACGCGTCCCATCAGCGCCGCCAGCGCGAACAGGGCCGCCTGCCGTTCGGCAACCAGATGCGGCACCGCCGCCGCACTGCGGTTGGCCGCCGCGCGTGCCCGGCTGACGTCGAACTCGGTTCCGCGTCCGCCGGCCGCCAAGCGGGTGGTGGCGTCCAACGTAGCGCGCTGCGTAGCGAGCACCCGCTGCGTCGCCGCCAGGGTGAGGTTGGTCGAACAGATGCCGACATAAGCGCGGGTGACAGCGGCGGCGACCACCACCCGCACCTGGTCACGTGCTGCAGCGACAGCCTCTGCATCGGCGCTGGCTGCTTCGATACCGCGGCGGATGCCACCTGCCAGATCCAGTGGGTAGGCCAGGTGGATGCCGAGCGCATACACCTGCGGTGGTGAGGTGGGTGAGGTATATCCCCCGGCATGGGCCAGCGTGGCCGATGCATCTGCGTCGGTGCTTGCCGAGCCCTCGGCCCGGTACTGCAGCACCATCGCCGTGGCGCGGCGCAGGTTGGCATCGGCCGCGCGCAGATCGGTATTGGCCCGCAGCGCTTCGCTGACGTAGGCATCGAGCCGTGGATCGTCATACAGCTGCCACCAGCGGTCCGGCAGCTCGGTCTGTGCGTAGGCCGCCTGGTGGCTCGATACGAATGCGCGGCGGGCTGCCGGCGCGGCGGCAACCGCGTTGGCCGGCAGCGTGTAGTCCGGGCCGGACACGCAGCCGGCCAGCGACAGCGCACAGGCGAGTACACCCACGCGTGATACGGTGCCGATCACTTGCAGGCTCCCTGCGCGCGCGGCGTGATGGTCACGCTGGCGGTTCTGCCGACGATCAGGCGTGTATCCGGTGCCACGTCGTCCAAGTGGATGCGCACCGGTATCCGCTGCGCCAGCCGCACCCAGGTATACGTTGACGCAACCGATGGCAGCAGGTTGTGGGTGCTCGCGCGCTGATCGTCGGCAATGCCGGCGGCGATGCTCTCCACATGCCCATGCACGCCGCGGCCATCGCCCATCAGGCGGGCGACAGCGGCATCGCCTTCGTTGATGCAGTTGAGCTTGGTTTCTTCGAAATAGCCTTCGACCCTGAGGCTGGCGCTGTCGATCAGCGCCAGCGCCTGGGCACCCGGTTGCAGGAAATCGCCCGGGTGCAGGTCGAGGTTGGTGACGATGCCGTCGGCGCTGGCGCGCACTTCGGTGCGCTGCACGTTCAGCAGCGCCACCCGCCTCTCCGCTCGGGCCTGTGCAAGGCTGGCCACTTCGGTATCGACCTTGGCGGCATTGCGCTCCCGCGTTTCCGAAGCCACCAGGTTGCCCAGCGCGATGTCCCGCTTCGATTCACGGCGGGCAAGGGCAAGCGTGGCCTGCGCGCTGTTCACTGCGGCATCGGCCTTGTCCAGCGCGGCGGCGTAGCGCGGCTGGTCCAGCACCAGCAACAGCTGCCCGGCTTTCACCCGCTGGTTGTCGTGCACCAGCACCTGGGTGACCAGCCCGCCCATGTCCGACGCCACGCGGATCACATCGGCGCGCACGCGGCCGTCGCGCGTCCACGGCTGCGCTTCGTAGCGGTTCCACAGGGACAGCGCCGCGATCACGGCAACGGCGAACAGGCAGAGCGTTGCGCTCCAGCGGCCAATGACACTCAACAGGTGCTTCATTTCAGTTTCTCAAGCAGGGGCGCGAGCTGGATCAGCAGCTCCGCCAGGATCACGAACAGCGAAAGGCCCACCAGCGGGCGATAGGCGAACAGCCGGTACAGGCCGAGGCTTGCCAACAGCCGCGAGGCCATCATCGACAGCGCCAGCGCGATGAGTGCCACCGCCAGCAGGCCGGGAACGAAGACGCCGTCAATGGAGATATCGGAGAACATCGACTCAGTCCCCATGTACGATCAACGGAGCGATCAGGTCGCGGCGCAGGCCGCAGAGCAGCGGAAGAACACGTTCGGATGCGCCGTTGTTGCCAGCGATGATCACCTCGCGTGTGCGCTCGAGTGATTCCAGCAGCGGCGTATCCACTGTGCGGCATGTGGAGGTACGGATACGGAAGTGGGCGGACGCGCTGTGCAGCAACTGGGCCAGGCAGTCGTGGCTGCGGCGGTCAGTGAACGCCCCGCCAATTACGCGCAGTTCGGCCACCACACTGGCCGCGCGCATGTCCGCAAACAGCGTCCGCAACGTGGGGGCTGCATCCGGATGGCCGCGCAGGCGAGGGGCAAGCAGCGCAAGCCGATCCACCATGCGGCTTGTCCAGTCGCTGGCATTTCGCACCTGCCCGGCGGCGCGGCGTGCGATGTCCCGCTGGATCACATCCTGCAGACGCGCGCGGCTGCGGTTGCTGTCCAGCGTCTGCAACAGCGACATGCTGCACAGCGCCGCCGCCGTACCCACGAACAGCGCTACGCTGCTGTTGAGCGCGCCCGCGATGTGGGTGGCATTGGTGGCGCCCAACCCGGCGATGAGGGGGAAGGTGAGCACTACCCCCAATGCGCCCATGATGAACGGCGGGCGGGAGAGGAACGAGCCACACACCAGCAGTGCCGGCGCCAGTGCCATGGCCAGGCCGACGAAATCGGACAGACCCGGAAAGATAACCAGCGCGTAGAACAGCCCGATGACCACGCCGATGGTCGACCCGATCAGATAGCGCATGACATGCCCGGCAGGTGCCTCGGTGGTCCCGAACAACACGCAGGCCGTGCCGATGATGGAGACGGCGGTTGCACCATCGGACCACGCGGTAATGATCCACAGCGCGCAGGCCAGTGCGATGCCAACGAAGGCACCCAAGGCGCTGCGCAGGGCGATCCGGTGGTCGCGATGCAGCACATGACCGTTCGCCTTCCTGGCAAGGTGCGCGGGCACATGCCGGCGCCAGTCCGGGCGGGCAGCGTGCAGCTGCGCTTCCAGCAACCGGCAGTCGTGATGCGCAGCATCGAGTTCGGCCTGACGTGCGCAGAGATCTGCACGCATCAATTCCTGCCATGTGGTGTGTGCCGTGCCAGCGGGCTGCGCGCGCAACTGGGCCAGTGATTCGTCCACGGCGCTGGACAGCATCAGCACATCGAGCATCCGGTCATGCAGTGCGCGCAGGATCTGCACCTGGGCGACGCCGTGCACACTGTCGAACGGCAGGTGGATGGACAGCGTGTGCAGTTCGAGGAGATCTGCGGCTACCTTGGAGCGATCCGCAGCCAGTACCGTTTCGTTTGCGCCAGCGCGCATGTCCCGCGTCCAGCGCTCCGCATCGGAGAGGACCGATGCCACGCGCGCGTGCACACGCGGTGAGACCCGGCGTGGCCACAGCAGGCCATGGACCAGCGTCGCCGCAAGAATGCCGATGGAGATTTCCTGCACGCGGGTGACGGCGATGGTGAAGACGTCATCGGGCGCCATCACCGCCGGGAAACCAATCAGGCTGGTGGTGTACCCGGCCAGCAGGAAGGCGTACGCACGCGGTGTGCGGTCGAGCATGGCCAAATACAGGCACAGGCCCATCCAGGCGGCCAGTACCACGCTCAACACCATCGGCGCGTTGACGAACCGCGGCACCAGCAGCACCGTAGCAACCGCACCGCCGACCGTTCCCAGCAGGCGGAACAGGCCACGGCTGAGTGTCGCGCCGGACATCGGCTGCGACACCAGGTAGACCGTGCCGATCACCCAGAACGGGCGGGTCAGGCCGATGCGTAGCGAGACATACAGCCCGAGGATCGCGGCGAGCAGGCATTTGAGCGAGAACAGCATCGCTTCGCGGTCGACCTTCCATGCGGGCGACGTCAACAGCTCGATGGGGCGCGAAAGCCAAGAGCGGGTGGGGGTGAGGATCTGCATGCCGCCATCGTATTCAGCGAGCCCCGTCGCCGAATTTCGCTAGAATGTCAGCCTATCGCTGAATCCGGTCATTGAGAATGACTCGCATTTCACTGCCTGGCTTTGATCTGGACCCGGACGCGACGGATCGGCCGGCAGTGGCCAGCCGCCTGCAGGTGGCCGACCACGATGCCGAGATTCCAGTGCATGACCACCGCAAGGGACAGCTGATCCTGGCACTTCATGGCGCGGTGACCTGCGAAGTGGCCAATGCGCTGTGGATCGTGCCGCCACAGTGCGGCGTGTGGATTCCCGGCAGCATGCCGCACAGCAACCGGGCCACCGCCAACGCCCGCCTGTGCTATCTGTTCGTCGAGCCGGGCGTTGTCGACCTGCCACTGCATTGCGTGACGCTGTCGATCTCGCCGATGGTGCGCGAGATGATCCTGCACCTGGCCGATGCACCGCAGGACTACCCGCGCGGCGGGCACACCGATCGACTGGCGCGTGTGCTGCTGGACGAACTGGTGCAGATGCCGGCCGAGCGGTTGTACCTGCCGGTGAGTGACCACCCCAAGATCCGTGCGCTGGCTGCGGCGCTGTCGGCCAATCCGGCCGATCGCAGCACCATCAGTGAATGGGCCAAACGCCTGGCGTTGGGTGAGCGTACGTTGACGCGGCTGATTGATCGGGAAACCGGACTGTCGTTCGGGCGCTGGCGGCAGCAGCTGCATCTGCTGGTTGCCATTCGCGAGCTTGCAGGCGGCGCGGCGGTGCAGCGGGTTTCTGAAACCCTGGGCTATGAATCGGTGACGGCGTTCATCACGATGTTCAAGAAAGCGCTGGGGCAATCGCCTACGCGGTATTTTGCGGCGCGGTTGCGTGGACAGGATTCAGCTATGCGTGGTGGTTGATGGTGACTGGCTGACGTTGCTTGGCTGAAGCGGAGCATCAGCTCTCTGCGGGACTGCGTTTGTCACGTATCGAATAGATTACTGAAAAGATCTTCCAGCCCCGCTCGGTGCGGACCAGCTGCCACATTTCCCGGCCCCAGTTTGCCTTCACGCCGTTGGCATGGAAGCTGTAGTCGAACGACACCGATGCCACATCGCCATCTGTATCGATTCTGGTGTTGAAGAACTTCTCCTCCCGTGGCTCTGCCGTGGCCACTGCCTCATCGATGAGCGAGATGAAGTTGTTCGACGGAATATTGCGTGCCTTGATCGCATCGGTCTTGACCCTGCGGATGTCTGCCAATCGCCGGTCCTCGGACACGAACTGCCAGCCGATGTCTTCAGGCCTGTCCGAGAAGAACAAGCTCATGTAGGTCGGTTTGTCCTTGTTGAACAGCGAGGTGCGGAAGGACTCGATCACCTGTTCGATCGCCTTCACATCGGCGGGCGTGCTTTGCTCTGCGCAAGCCGGAAGGCTGGGCAACAGGCAAAGGGCGAGGGTGGTGACGACCGTTCGTGGAGTGTGCATCTGTAGTGCCTGGTTGAAGGGGGGGAACTCCAGCGTCCGGGCGGCGGCGCGAAGGCGCTGAACACCCCTTCGCGCAGCCCCACACGGCACGCATCTTCTGCCATGCCAGCAGTCGGAGCAATGGAACGGGTGCGCGGTGGGTGTGGCGCCAATGTGGTGTCTGGCCCAGCTCTCAGCGGCTACTGATCGCTCACCTGCAACCGCCCCACAGCCTGCGCACTCAACGCCAGGCACGCCAGCATCAGCCCCTCCATCACCCGGTCGCCCACATAGTCCTCGGGCTCGCCGTTCTGCCGGGTTCGCTCCGCCGCCAGCAGCACTTCCTGTACCACCCGCAAGCCGGCCAATGCGCAATCCGAATCGGCAAGCGCCATGCAGCGCCCGGGCAGCTGATGCCGCTCCGGCCAGGGCTGCCCGTCGGCGGCGGCGCCTTTGCCGATGCGCTTCAGGTTGGCAATCAGGGTATTCGTACCCGCAGTGGGCACAGCCTCTGCCAGGTCATCGGCGTTGGCCGGGTCACTGTAGGCGTGCAGGTGGGGCAGGTCAGATCCGTTCATGGCGAGGCTCCGTGCAAGGCAATCGGTAGCCGCCACACAGAGGTGGCGGACGGTACGAGGTTCGAACACCGGGTTGATCCCAAGCCGGCGGGCACAGGGCCCCCACGTACCGCCCGCCATAGCCGGCAGACGGATTGCCAGCCGGCGCCACGCAAGGTGACGCCGACTGGCAAGCGTAATCACTCAGGAACAACACGGGTGTTCGACGCCCGGCCACCCGTTTTCGGTGGCACGCCATCTGAGCCCGCGTCGCTATGCAATGCCAATCAGAAGAGTTGCAAATAGCTCACGATTGGAGACGCTTTCGGCATTGAACCACGCTGTTAAGTACCGGCACTGCTGGCTGCCGCGATGATCCACCCCGATCAGGCAATCTGCGACAGGGGTCGTGGTTGTAGGGGATGCGCGGGATGTGTGAGCGGGTTGATGGCGACAAGCCATGGGTAGCGCTGGACCATGCCCGGCCAGCAACGTGGTGTGGCGCACGGATGCACTCCGCCGGGAACGGCCCGGCGCTACCGATTCCGTCGCGCCTTGACGTTCCCAGCCACCAAGCGCAGGCTTGCCCAGCACGTTTCCTAACCAGAAGGAGACTTATGACAGCTACCGCGTCTCTGCATCCCACGCCCGACACCCAAGGCCGTTCACGCCTCTGGAACGTCTTCTGGCTGCAAGGGGTCATCCCCAGCAACATGCTATGGGCCGTTGCCCTCTGGGCCCTCGCCAACCAGCGCACCACACTGGTGCTGGCGATGTTTGCCGTGCTGCTGCTCTATACCGGTTGGATCATCCCCGCAGTCTGGCGCGCGGCGCCCACCGCGCGGACCCCGAACCTGGGTGTTGCCGCGCGCGGGCTGACCGTAGCCTGGGGCCTGAATACGGTGCTGGTGATCTTCTTCCTGACCCTGCAGCTGGTGACTCAATAGAACTGGATCGGCTCACCGCTGCGGTCGAAGGCGGCGAAGCGGCCGATCTGGCCGTCGTTGATGGCGTTGACCATCAGCCGCAGCGGGCGGGTGGCCTCGTCGGTGCTGGGGGCGAAGCCTGCACGCCCATCCATCGCCGCCACGAACACCATGTCCCACTCCACGCCGGTGGTGGTGGACTCGCTGGCCAGTGCCTGGAAGCTCGGCACCTCGGCCGGCAGCTTGTCCACGCACAGCACAGGCGACAGGGTGCCGCCCTCACGCCGGTCATGCCGGTCGCGCTGGTCGTCGGTGGGCGATTCGGGCAGGTCGGCGCGGGCGAATACGAACAGCAGGCGTTGCGGTTCGGCCTGTTCGCTGGCGGCCTGCAGCAATTGCTGGAAATCATTCATCATCATGATGGCTGTCACACGCACGCTGCACGGAAAGCCGCATGCTGCCATAACGTCCGGGCGGCGTGGCCGGCGGCGATTGATTTAAGTCATCCCGCTGCCAATGCCTGCCGCGTAGGCTGGCGTCAGTCTCAGCAGGCGAGGGTATCCGGGCCGTTCCGGGCACAGGCAAGACGGTGGAACAACAAGGTGGACCAGCCATGAGCCAACTCACCGACGGATTCGGGCGCAGCTTTCCTTACCTGCGCCTGTCGTTGACCGAGGCCTGCAACTTCCGTTGCAGCTACTGCCTGCCCGATGGCTACCGGGCCGACGGCCGCCCGCGCTTCCTGGCGGTGGACGAGATCGCGCGCCTGGTGCGCGCCTTTGCCATGCTGGGGATGACCAAGATCCGCCTGACCGGTGGCGAGCCCAGTCTGCGCAAGGACCTGGACGAGATCATCGCCACGGTGGCGGCCGTGCCGGGCATCCGCAAGGTGGCCATCACTACCAACGGCACGCTGCTGCCGCGTCGCCTGCCGGGCTGGCACCGCGCCGGCCTGACCGCGCTGAACGTAAGCATGGACAGCCTGCAGCGCGAGCGCTTCAGGACCATCACCGGCCACGACCGCCTGCCGGAAATCCAGCAGGGGCTGGAGATGGCGCAGGCACTTGGCCTGCCGGCCATCAAGCTCAACGCGGTGCTGCTGCGCGGCCTGAACGACGACGAGCTGCCGCAGTGGATGGACTTCCTGCGCGACCGTCCCTTCAGCGTGCGCTTCATCGAACTGATGCGTACCGGCGACAACGAAGCTTATTTCCAGCGCCACCATCTGCGCGCCGACGTGGTGATCGAGCAGCTGCTGGCCGCTGGCTGGCACGAGCGCCCGCGCGCGGCCGATGCCGGCCCGGCACGCGAGTTCAGCCACCCGCAGCATCGCGGCACGGTGGGCATCATCGCCCCGTACTCGCGTGACTTCTGCAAGGGCTGCAACCGCCTGCGGGTGACCGCCAAGGGTGACCTGCGGCTGTGCCTGTTCGGCGAATTCGGCGTGCCGCTGCGCCCGCTGTTGCAGAGCGACGACGACCAGGACGCGCTGCTGGCACGCATCACCACACAGCTTGGCCTGAAAGCGGCCGGGCATGGATTGCACCAGGGCCAGACCGGGTTGACCCCGCATCTGGCTTCGATTGGAGGATGAGGAACACGATGAGTGGTGAATTGACTGCGGCCTTCCACATGGCCGATGTGCGCGACAAGCGTATTACCCGCCGCCGCGCGGTAGCGGTGGGCGAGCTGCATGCCGGGCCAGTGGCCTACCCGCTGATTGTCGAGCGCCGGTTGCCCAAGGGCGATGCGCTGGTGATGGCCGAGATTGCCGGGCTGCAGGGCGCCAAGATGGCCTCGATGCTGATGCCGCTGTGCCACCCGTTGCCGCTGGAACTGGTGCAGGTGTACTGCGCGCCGGTGCCGGAGCGGCAGGCGATACGCGTGTGGTGCGAGTGCGCCAGCGAGGCCCGCACCGGTGTGGAGATGGAAGCACTGGCCGGCGTCAACGCCGCACTGCTGACCCTGTACGACCTGAGCAAGCCGGTGGAGCCGGCGCTGCGCATCGAGGGCATCCGCCTGTTGTTCAAGGAGGGCGGCAAGCGTGGCCTGTGGCTGCATCCCGACGGCATGGACGAGGGCGAGCGCGCGCGCTTCAGGCCGCGCCCGCCCAAGGGCCTGAACGGCGCGGCCTGCGCGGTGATCACCCTGAGCGATCGCGCCAGCGAGGGTAGCTATGCCGACGAGTCCGGCCCGAAGCTGGTGAGCGGGCTGCAGACGCTCGGTGGCGAGGTGGTGGCTGCCGAGGTACTGCCCGATGGCATCGAGCCGCTGGCGGGCCGGCTGCGTGCGCTGGCGGGCGAGGGCGTACGCCTGTGCCTGTGTACCGGCGGCACCGGGCTTGGCCCGCGTGACCTGACCCCGGAGGCGCTGCGTTCGTTGAGTGCGCGACCGGTGCACGGCCTGGCGCAGATGGTGCGCGCGTTGAGTGCGCAGCACACGCCGACGGCCTGGCTGAGCCGGGCCGAGGTGGTGCAGCTCGATGACATGCTGGTGTTTGCGCTGCCGGGCAGCCCGCGTGCGGCCGCGCAGTGCCTGGACATTCTGGCGCCGGTGCTGGGCCACGCGGTGGCGATGGTCGACGGCGGTGGCCACGCATGATTGCCTACAGCGAAGCGCTGCAGCACCTGATGGAAGCGGCTGCACCGCTGCCGGCCGAGCGGCTGGCATTGCATGAGGCTGCGGGTCGCATCCTGGCCACGGACATCATCAGTGGGCAGTCGTTGCCGCCGTTCGACAACTCGGCGATGGACGGCTTCGCGTTGCGCGCCAATGGCACGCCGTTCGAAAGCGATACGGAATTTGTGGTGCAGGGCTGGCAGGCGGCGGGCGACGCCGGTGCCGAGGGCGGCGACGGTGCCTGGGAAATCATGACTGGCGCGCGCATGCCGGTTGGGCTGGATACGGTGGTGCCGATCGAGAACGTGGAGATCCTTGCCAGCGAGCAGGGCCGCCCGACCCGCATTGCGTTGAAGAGCGGGGTGAAACCTGGCCAGCACGTGCGCCTGCGCGGACAGGACGTGGAAGAAGGCGAGCGCGTGCTGCAGGCAGGGCAGGCGCTGGACATCAATGCACGCACCCTGCTGCACGCCATCGGCGTGGCCGAGGTGGCGGTGGTGGCACGGCCGAAGGTCGCGGTCATTGCCACCGGCAAGGAGCTGGTGACCGAAGCGGCGCAGGCGCTGGACTCCGGACAGATCCGTGACAGCAACCGGCCCTACCTGATCGGCCGCCTGCAGGCTGCCGGTGCCGAGGTGGTGTGGCAGGGCACGGTAGGCGATGACGTGGCTGCCTTCGATGCGGTGCTTGACGACGCGCTGGCTGCGGGTGCGAAGGTGCTGATCAGCACCGGCGCGGTGTCGGCCGGCCGCTACGACTTCATCCCCGATGCGCTGCGCGCCCGCGGCGCCCGCATCGTGTTCCACAAGGTGGCGATCCGCCCGGGCAAGCCGCTGCTGTTTGCAGTGCTGCCCGATGGCGCGTTGTATTTCGGCCTGCCGGGCAACCCGGTGTCGGCGGCGGTGGGGCAGCGTTTCTTCGTTGAACCGGTGCTGCGTCGCCTGCTGGGCCTGGCCGCAGAGCCGCTGCTGCAGCTGCCGTTGCAGGCCGATGTGCGCAAACCGCCGGGCCTGCGCTTCCACGCGCGTGCGCGGGTGGACGTGGACGCGCAGGGGCGCTTGAGCGCGCGCGTGCTGTCCGGGCAGGAATCGTTCCGTTTGAAATCCATGCTGCAGGCCAACGCCTGGGTGGTG
Source organism: Stenotrophomonas sp. SI-NJAU-1 (assembly GCF_020883215.1). Classification (NCBI taxonomy): domain Bacteria; kingdom Pseudomonadati; phylum Pseudomonadota; class Gammaproteobacteria; order Lysobacterales; family Lysobacteraceae; genus Stenotrophomonas; species Stenotrophomonas sp. SI-NJAU-1. The sequence continues at coordinate 2,424,796 of NZ_CP086598.1, read as the reverse complement.
CTGGAGGGCGAGGGGGACCTCGTCGCGGCCGGCACACCGGTGCGCGTGCAGGGCTGGGGCCACCAGGACCCGCTGCAGCTGGCAACCCAGGAGTCATGATGAAACAGGTGAATCTGCAGTTGTTCGGTGCGTTTTCCGATCTGGATGACAGCCGCGAGATTGCGCTGGAGGTGGCCGGTGGCACCGTGGCCGACCTGCGCCAGGCGCTACGAGAGCTGTTGCCGGTGCGCTTTCCCGGTTTCCGCGCCGGGTTGCTGGACTATTCGGCCTTTGCCGACCAGCAGCGCGTGCTGCGTGACCACGAGGCGCTGCCTGCCGATGGCAAGGTGGCGATCCTGCCGCCGGTGAGCGGGGGCTGAGCCATGAGCAGCAACGTGACGGCAAAGGTGGTGGACCGTGCGCAGCGCGCCATCGACCCGGTCGAAGGCATCGCGGCAGTGTCCGACCCGGCATTCGGCGGCATCGATGTGTTCATCGGCAAGGTGCGCGACTTCAATGTGGGGCGGCCGGTGACCGGCATCACCTATGACCTGTTCGAACCGCTGGTGCTGAACGAGATCCAGCGCTTGGCGGCGGAGATCGAGGCGACGTTCGGGCCGAAGCTGAAGCTGTATGTGGCGCATGCCAAGGGCCGCTTGGGCATTGGCGATGTGGCGGTGGTGGTGGCTGCGGGCAGCCCGCACCGTGATGAAGCGTTCCGCGCGTGCCGGCAGTTGATCGAGGCGGTGAAACACCAGTGCCCGATCTGGAAGCAGGAACATTACGAGGACGGCGACAGCGAGTGGAGCGAAGGCTGCACGCTGTGCCACGCCGACGGTGAACCGGCGCATGATCACCACTGACGGCAGTAGATCCACGCCATGCGTGGATGGCGCCTTCCCCTCGCGCTTGGCAGAAGCAGCCACGCATGGCGTGGCTCTACTGAGGCGTACCTGCACGGTTGCTCCATGCGTGGATGGCGCCTTCCCCTCGCGCCCGACAGGAGCGGCCACGTATGGCGTGGTCGGGTTTCCCGCGTGACAACGCCCATTGCCGGCATCGTTCTGGCCGGCGGCCTGTCCAGCCGGATGGGCCGCGACAAGGCATTGCTGCCCTGGCAGGGGCGCACCCTGCTGGAGCACATGCGCGGCACCTTGCGGCTGGCCGGGGCAGACCGGGTCTGGGTGAGCGGGCGCTACCCTGCCTTCGGCGGCATACCCGACCAGATCACGCGTTGCGGGCCGCTCGGAGGCCTGTTCAGCGTGGCGATGCAGATGCCCGATGGCCCGGCTTGGGTAGTACCGGTGGATACGCCCCGCTTGACCCCGGATCTGCTGCAGCAATTGCGTGACGGGCATCGCAGCGCTTGCACGATCTTTGACGGGCATCCGCTTCCGATGCTGTTTAATGTGGACAATGAAAGTCGCACGATCCTCGAAAACATGATCCACGATCCCCTCGGCCCGCGTTCCCTGCAGGCCTTGCAACACCGGCTGGACGCGCAGACGCTGCGCCTGGCCCACGCTGATGAAAGCGCCCTGATCAACTGCAATACCCCCACCCAATGGGAGGACGTTGCCTCATGAAGGTGCAGTTGCAACAACAGACAATGCGTCTGCGCCTGGACGAGGCCGAATTGGCCCGGCTGCTGGCCGGTGAAACGGTGGAGAACCTGACCCGGTTCGGCGGCAGTGGTGGTTGGGGTACCGCCGTTTCGCTGCATGGTGGCGAATCGGCCGTGCTGCTCGACAGCGGCACCGATTGCCGCCTGGTATTGCCCCGGTCTTCCGTGGAGGACCTGGCCGGGCGCCTGCCATGCCGCGATGGCCTGGCCTTTGCGCTGTATCTGGACGACGGCACCACGCTGCAACTGCAGTTCGATGTGGATGTGCGCGACAGCGTGCGCCAGCGTGGCGTGACCCGCCGCGGTTCCGCGTCACCGGTTTGACATTTGTCAGGGGCAGGCTGAAAACCCGCCCCTGATTGATCCAGATCAACCCCGTCGTTGCTGCTGCACGGCCTAATGGCTGCATGACGACGGGTTACAACTTGAAAGCAGTACCCACGTCATTCCACAGCCTTGGAGCCATGTATGACCGTCGGTAGCGATCCTGTTGTCCGCAGCTCTGCCAGTCCCGGTCGCGTCATCAGCGACTGGACGCCGGAAGATCCCGGCTATTGGGAGCGCACCGGCAAGCGGGTCGCCACGCGCAACCTGGTCATCTCCATTCCCTCGCTGCTGCTGGCCTTCTCGGTCTGGGTACTGTTCTCGGCGGTGACCATCAGCCTGCCGAAGATCGGCTTCGGCTTCAGCACCGATCAGTTGTTCTGGCTGGTGGCACTGCCCAGCCTGTCCGGCGCGACGCTGCGCATCTTCTATTCGTTCGTGATTCCGATCTTTGGCGGTCGCCGCTGGACGGCGCTGTCCACTGCGTCGCTGCTGGCTCCGACGGTCTGGCTGGGCTTTGCGGTGCAGAACCCGGCCACGCCGTACTGGGTGTTCGTGGTGATCGCGATCCTGTGCGGCTTTGGTGGGGCGAACTTCTCCTCGTCGATGTCCAACATCTCCTTCTTCTATCCCAAGCAGAAGCAGGGCCTGGCGCTGGGCCTGAATGCCGGCCTGGGCAATGTCGGGGTGTCGGTGGCCCAGGCGGTGATTCCGCTGGTGATCACGGTGGGCGTATTCGGTGCCCTCGGTGGTGCGCCGCAGCCGGTGGTGGAGGGCGGTGCACCGCTGTACCTGCAGAATGCCGGCTTCATCTGGGTACCGGCCATTGCGATCTGCGCCGTGGCGGCCTGGTTCGGCATGAATGACCTGACCAGCGCGCGCTCCTCGTTCGCCGAGCAGGCGGTGATCTTCCGCCGCAAGCACAACTGGCTGATGTGCTGGTTGTACATCGGCACCTTCGGTTCCTACATCGGCTTCTCTGCTGGCTTCCCGATGCTGGTGAAGAGCCAGTTCCCCGCCGTGAACCCCCTGGCCTACGCCTTCATCGGCCCGTTGCTGGGTGCGCTGATGCGCTCGGTGGGCGGCAGCATGGCCGACCGCTGGGGTGGTGCGCGGCTGACGTTCTGGGTGTTCGCGCTGATGATCGCAGCGGTGTTCGGCGTGCTGCATTTCCTGCCCAGCGACGGCCAGGGCGGCAACTTCTACGGCTTCCTCTTCAGCTTCATGGCGCTGTTCGTGCTCAGTGGCATCGGCAACGGCACCACCTTCCGCATGATCCCGGTGATCTTCCGCACGCTGCATGAGCGCCTGTCGGCAGGGGCCAACGCTGAAGGCAAGGCCGCGTCGGCGCACCAGGCCAGCATCGAGTCGGCTGCGGTGGTGGGCTTCTCTGGTGCGATCGGTGCCTACGGCGGCTTCTTCATTCCCAAGAGCTATGGCTCTTCGATCACGTTGACCGGCAGCCCCGATATGGCGCTGTACGGGTTCGTCGTTTTCTACGTCACCTGTCTGGCCGTGACCTGGTGGTGGTACTACCGGCGCGGCGCTGAGACGCCCTGCTGACATGAAAACGCACCGCAGCCAGATGACACACACAGCCACGATGCAGATGTCCGCAAAGGGAGACCCTCGATGAGTTATTTTCTTGATCGCTTGCAGTTCTTCAAGCGTGACCCCCAGCCCTTTGCCGATGGCCATGGGTTTGCCAAGAGCGAAGGCCGTGACTGGGAGAACAGCTACCGGCAGCGCTGGCAGTACGACAAGATCGTGCGCTCCACCCACGGGGTGAACTGCACCGGTTCGTGCAGCTGGAAGATCTACGTCAAGAACGGATTGGTTACCTGGGAAACCCAGCAGACCGACTACCCGCGCACGCGCCCGGACCTGCCCAACCACGAGCCGCGTGGCTGCCCGCGTGGCGCCAGCTATTCCTGGTACCTGTACAGCGCCAACCGCCTGAAGTATCCGCTGATCCGCGGCACGCTGCTGCGCCTGTGGCGCGAAGCACGCAGGACCCAGGGGCCGGTGGATGCCTGGGCCAGCATCGTGGAGGACAAGGAAAAGGCGCGCTCGTACAAGACCCGGCGCGGCATGGGCGGTTTCGTGCGGCTGAACTGGGAAGAAGCCAACGAGATCATCGCAGCTTCCAATCTGTACACGGTGAAGCAGTATGGGCCGGACCGCGTGGTCGGTTTCTCGCCGATTCCGGCGATGTCGATGGTGTCCTACGCCGCCGGCGCGCGTTATCTGTCGCTGCTGGGCGGCGCCTGCCTGTCCTTCTACGACTGGTACTGCGATCTGCCGCCGGCCTCGCCGCAGATCTGGGGCGAGCAGACCGACGTTCCCGAATCGGCCGACTGGTACAACAGCCGCTACATCATCGCCTGGGGCTCGAACGTACCGCAGACGCGCACGCCGGATGCGCACTTCTTCACCGAGGCCCGCTACAACGGTACCAAGACGGTCTCGATCTGCCCGGACTATTCCGAGCTGGCCAAGCTGACCGATCATTGGCTGCACCCCAAGCAGGGCACCGACGCCGCGTTGGCGTTCGCCTTCGGCCACGTGATCCTGCGCGAGTTCCATGTGGATTCGCCGTCGCAGTACTTCCAGGACTACTGCCGCCAGTACTCGGACATGCCGATGCTGGTGCGCCTGGAGCGCCGCGCCGATGGCCGCCTGGTGGCCGGCCGTTTCCTGCGTGCCAGTGAGCTGGGAGGGTTGGGCGAAGCCAACAACCCGGACTGGAAGACCCTCGCTTACGACGAGACCAGTGGCCAGATCGTGGTGCCGAACGGTTCGATCGGTTTCCGCTGGGGCGAGAAGGGGCGCTGGAACATCGAGGAGAAGGCCAGCAACGGTGCGGAGACGCGCCTGCGCCTGAGCCTGTCCGAGGCCAACGATGGCATCGAGGCGGTCAGCTTCCCGTATTTCGGTGGCATCGAGAGTGACGGCTGGACCGCCGCCCCGGCCGAGGAAGTACTGGATCGCAACATTCCGGTACGCCGCCTGGCGCTGGATGATGGCAGCCAGACGCTGGTGGCGACGGTGTATGACCTGCTGCTTGCGCAGTACGGCGTGGACCGCGGTTTCGGCGGCGCCAATGTCGCCAGGAGCTTCGATGAGAACGTGCCGGGCACGCCCGCCTGGCAGGAACGCATCACCGGCGTGTCGCGCGGGGAAGTGATCGAGATCGCCCGCGAGTTCGCGCGTACCGCCGACAAGACCCATGGCCGCTCGATGATCATCGTCGGTGCCGGCATGAACCACTGGTTCCACAATGACATGAACTACCGCGGCCTGATCAACATGCTGATCATGTGCGGTTGCGTGGGCCAGACCGGCGGCGGCTGGGCGCACTACGTGGGCCAGGAAAAGCTGCGCCCGCAGACCGGCTGGCAGCCGCTGGCGTTCGGCCTGGACTGGAGCAAGCCGCCACGCCATATGAACGGTACGTCGTTCTTCTATTTCAACACCGGGCAGTGGCGTTACGAGAAGCTGCAGGTGGACGAACTGCTGTCACCGCTGGCCGACGCCAGCAAGTACAGCGGCAGCCTGGCCGACCTGAACCTGCGCGCGGTGCGCATGGGCTGGCTGCCAAGTGCGCCGCAGCTGGACCGCAACCCACTGCAGCTGGTGCGCGAAGCCGAAGCGGCGGGCGTGGCACCTGCCGACTACGCACTGGGCAAGTTCAAGGACGGTTCGCTGGACTTCGCCTTCGCCGACCCGGATGCCAGCCAGAACCACCCACGGATGATGTTCATCTGGCGCTCGAACCTGCTGGGCTCTTCGGGCAAGGGCCATGAGTACATGCTGCGGCACCTGCTGGGAACCCGCCACGGCCTGCAGGGCAAGGACCTGGGCGAGATGGGCGCAGTGAAGCCGGAGGAGGTGAAGTGGCGCGACGAGGCGCCGGAAGGCAAGCTGGATCTGCTGGTGACGCTGGACTTCCGCATGTGCACCACCGCGCTGTACTCGGACATCGTGCTGCCCACCGCCACCTGGTACGAGAAGGACGATCTCAACACCTCGGACATGCACCCGTTCATCCACCCGCTGTCGAAGGCGGTGGACCCGGCGTGGGAATCGCGCAGTGACTGGGACATCTTCAAGGAGGTGGCGCGCACCGTGAGCGAGATGGCGCCCGGCGTGCTGGGCGTGGAGAAGGACCTGGTGCTGGTGCCGACCCTGCACGACACCCCCAACGAGCTGGGCATGCCGTTCGGCGTGGCCGACTGGAAGAAGGGCGAGTGTGAGGCCATCCCCGGCCAGACCATGCCGTCGATGACGGTGGTGGAGCGCGATTACCCGAACCTGTATCGCAAGTTCACCTCGCTGGGCCCGTTGCTGGACAAGCACGGCAATGGCGGCAAGGGCATGAACTGGGATACGAAGCATGAGGTGGAATTCCTCGGCAAGCTGAACCATACCGTGCGCGAGGAGGGGGTCAGCCAGGGCCGGCCGGCCATCTCGACGGCGATCGATGCGGCCGAAGTGATCCTGCACCTAGCCCCGGAAACCAATGGCCATGTGGCAGTGAAGGCGTGGGAGTCGCTGGGCGGCTTCACCGGCCGCGAGCACACCCATCTTGCGGTGGGCAAGGAGCACGAGGCGATCCGCTTCCGTGACATCCAGGCGCAGCCGCGCAAGATCATCTCTTCGCCGATCTGGTCCGGGCTGGAAGACGACAACGTCAGCTACAACGCGGGTTACACCAATGTGCACGAGTTGATTCCGTGGCGCACAGTGACCGGCCGCCAGCAGTTCTACCAGGACCACGAGTGGATGATCGACTTCGGCGAGGCCTTCATGAGCTACCGGCCACCGGTCAATACCCGCACCATCGAGCCGCTGCTCAACCAGCGTTCGAACGGCAACAAGGAGATCGTGCTGAACTGGATCACCCCGCACCAGAAGTGGGGCATCCACAGCACCTACAGCGACAACCTGATCATGCAGACGCTGTCGCGCGGTGGCCCGATCGTGTGGCTCAGCGAGGACGATGCGCGCAGTGCCGGCATCGTCGACAACGACTGGATCGAGCTGTTCAACGTCAACGGTGCGATCGCCGCGCGAGCGGTGGTCAGCCAGCGGGTGATGCCGGGCATGGCAATGATGTACCACGCCCAGGAACGCATCATCAACGTGCCGGGTTCGGAGATTTCCGGCACCCGCGGCGGCATCCACAACTCGGTGACCCGCATCGTGCTCAAGCCGACCCACATGATCGGTGGCTACGCGCAGCTTGCCTACGGTTTCAACTACTACGGCACCTGCGGCACCAATCGCGACGAGTTCGTGATCGTGCGCAAGATGGACAAGGTGGATTGGCTGGACGATGAACAGCCCGCTGGTGCCTCGGCATCGGCCAGCAAGGAGGTGGTGTGATGAAGGTCCGTGCACAGATCGCGATGGTATTGAACCTGGACAAGTGCATCGGCTGCCACACCTGCTCGATCACCTGCAAGAACGTGTGGACCTCGCGCGAGGGCGTCGAGTACGCCTGGTTCAACAACGTGGAAACCAAGCCGGGCATCGGCTACCCGAAGGAATGGGAAAACCAGGAGAAGTGGAATGGTGGCTGGGTGCGCACCGGCAGCGGCAAGCTGGTGCCGCGCGCCGGTGGTCGCTGGCGGATGCTGGCCAAGATCTTCGCCAACCCGGACCTGCCGCAGATCGACGACTACTACGAGCCGTTCGATTTCGACTACCAGAACCTGCACACCGCCAAGGACAGCCAGCACCAGCCGACCGCAAGGCCGCGCTCCCTGGTCAGTGGCGAGCGCATGCAGAAGATCGAATGGGGCCCGAACTGGGAGGAGATCCTGGGCTCGGAATTCAGCAAGCGCTCGCGCGACTACAACTTCAATGAAGTGCAGAAGGAGATCTACGGCGCCTTCGAAAAGACCTTCATGATGTACCTGCCGCGCCTGTGCGAGCACTGCCTGAACCCGGCGTGCGTGTCGGCGTGCCCGTCGGGCGCGATCTACAAGCGCGAGGAAGATGGCATCGTGCTGATCGACCAGGACAAGTGCCGCGGCTGGCGCATGTGCGTGTCGGCGTGCCCATACAAGAAGATCTATTACAACTGGAAGAGCGGCAAGTCGGAGAAGTGCATCTTCTGCTACCCGCGCATCGAGATGGGCGAGCCGACGGTATGTTCGGAAACCTGTGTCGGCCGCATCCGCTACCTGGGCGTGATGCTGTACGACGCCGACCGCATTGCCGAGGCCGCGTCGGTAGCTGCCGAAAAGGATCTGTACCAGGCCCACCTGGATATTTTCCTGGACCCGCATGATCCGGCGGTGATTGCTGCTGCGCGCGCCGAAGGCATTCCGGACAGCTGGCTGGAATCGGCCAAGCAGTCGCCGGTGTACAAGCTGGCGATCGACTGGAAGCTGGCGCTGCCGCTGCACCCGGAGTACCGCACGCTGCCGATGGTCTGGTACGTACCGCCGCTGTCGCCGATCCAGTCGGCGGCCGAGCGGGGCCGCATCGGCATGAGTGGCGAGCTGCCGGACGTGGCCTCGCTGCGCATTCCGGTGCGCTACCTGGCCAACATGCTGACAGCCGGTGACGAGGCGCCGGTGGTGCGTGCGCTGGAACGCCTGATGGCGATGCGCGCCTGGCGCCGGGCCAAGAACGTGGACGGCGTGGAAGACACGGCGGTGCTGGACCAGACCGGGCTGACCGTGGCCCAGGTTGAAGAGATGTACCGCTACCTGGCCATTGCCAACTACGAGGACCGTTTCGTGATTCCGACCGCACACCGCGAGTACGCCAACGATGCCTTCGGCGAGCGCGGCGGCTGCGGTTTCACATTCGGCAACGGCTGCAACGGCGACAGCCCGGCCGACCTGTTCGGGCAGCGCAAGAGCACCAGCTTCGTGGTGAACAACGGCCCGAACCACCGCCGCAAGGAGGTGGTGTGATGAGCGTACTGAAGCTGGTGGGGGTGCTGCTGGACTACCCCCGCGACGAACTGTGGCAGCACGGCGAGGAACTGCTGGCGGCGTGCGATGAGGCGGCACTGACACCGGCGCGGCGCAGGCAGTTGCGTGGTTTCGTACAGCAGTTGCTGGACAGCGATCCGTTGGATGCGCAGGCCGCCTGGCTGGCGACCTTCGACCGCGGCCGCTCGATGAGCCTGCTGCTGTTTGAACACATCCACGGCGAATCGCGTGACCGTGGCCAGGCCATGGTGGACCTGGTGGAGACCTACCGCCGCAACGGCTTCGAACTGGATGCCCGTGAGCTGCCGGACTACCTGCCGCTGCTGCTGGAGTTCCTGGCCCACCAGCCGGAGACCGAAGCGCGCGAGTGGCTGCACCATATCGGCCACATCGCCGGGATGCTGGCCGCGCGCGCCACCGAGCGTGAGCTGCCGCACGTGCCGCTGCTGGAGATCCTGGTGGAAGCTGGTGACGGCAAGGTCAACCTGGAGGCGCTGCGGCAACGCGCCAGTGAGGAACCCCGCGACGATACGGCCGAGGCGATGGACCGGTTGTGGGAAGAGGAAGCGGTGCGTTTCGGTGCCGAAGCGCCCGCTGAAGACTGCAAGCCACCGACGCGCTCGCCGGCCCGTCCTGTGCATCGTGAGGTCCAGCCATGAACTACTACCTGCATCAATTCGCCTTCCAGTACTACCCGTACATTGCCGTGGCGGTGCTGCTGATCGGCAGCTGGGCGCGCTATGACAAGGCCATGTACACCTGGCGCACCGGTTCCAGCCAGATGCTGTCGGACAAGGGCATGCGGATCGGCAGCAACTGCTTCCACATCGGTATCCTGGCCATCCTTGGCGGCCATCTGGTCGGCCTGCTGACCCCGCACGCGGTGTATGAGCACTTCATCACCTCCTCGCAGAAGCAGATGCTGGCGATGGTGGTGGGCGGCGTGTTCGGTGCGCTGTGCTTCATCGGCATCAGCATCCTGCTGGTGCGTCGCCTGACCAATGCCCGCGTGCGCGCCACCGGCAGCTTCGGTGACACCCTGGTGCTGGTGCTGCTGTTCGCCCAGCTCTGTCTTGGCCTGTACAGCATCCGCATATCGTCCGGGCATCTGGACGGTGGGGTGATGGTGCAGCTGGCCGAATGGGCGCAGCACATCGTGACCTTCCGTGCCGGTGCTGCTGACTACATCGAGGGCGTCAGCTGGGTCTACAAGATGCATATCTTCCTGGGCCTGACCCTGTTCCTGATCGCGCCCTTCACCCGGCTGGTGCATGTGTGGAGCATTCCGGTCAGCTATCTGTGGCGGCCGTACCAGGTGGTGCGCCGTCGCCAGGCGGCGCTGCGCTACGGACCGCGGGAGTAAGCCATGGGCAACCTGCCGAAGTTCCTGCCGATCACCGTGATCGATTTCGCCCAGACGGTCCCGGCCGAGGCCCACCAGCACCAGCATGACGGGGCAGGGGAGGGGCCGCGCTCGCTCGGGCAACCGGCACCGTGCCGGTTGTTCGTGGAGGACACGGCGATAAGCGAGGCCGACATCGCCCGCGAGATGCAGCACCATCGGGCACTGCGCCCGGAACAGTCGCGCGCCGAGGCGGCGCGCGCACTGGTGGTGCGTGAACTGCTGCGGTTGGAAGCGCAGCGCCTGGGCCTGCTGGCGCCGGCAGGCGGCCGGGTCAGCGATGAGGAAGTGCTGATCCAGCAACTGCTGGAAGACGCGATCGAAGACCGCGTGCCGACCGACGAGGACTGCCAACGCTACTTCGAGCAGAACCCGGAGCGATTCCGCTCACCGGATCGGGTACGGCTGCGCCATATCCTGCTGGCCGCGCCGGCCGATGATGTGGCCGGGCGGCTGGCCGCACGCACCGAGGGCGAGCGTCTGGCCAATGAACTGAAAGCAGCGCCGCACCTGTTCGCCGACTTCGCCCTGCGTCATTCGCGCTGCCCGTCCAGCAGTGACGGCGGTGACCTGGGCTGGCTGCAGCGTGGGCAGACCACGCCGGAGTTCGATCGCCAGGTGTTCCGCCTGCGCGAGGGCCTGGCTGGCTTCCCGGTGGAATCACGCTGGGGCTACCACGTGGTCAGCATCGATGGGCGCGAGGAGGGGCAGCCGCTGCCGTTTGCAGCAGTGCTGCCACAGATCCGGGACTACCTGGAGCTGCAGGTGCGCCAACGCGAGGTGCAGGCGTACCTGCTGCAGCTGCAGGAGCGCTACCCGGTGCGCGGACTGGATGAGATCGAAGCTGAAGCCGAGGTCGGCTGACCCACTCTTGAGGAAGGAGATTGCATGAACCAGGCCCTTGCCCCCGCCAGTGCCGGGCAGCAGCAGCGTGCGCTGTGGCTGAGCACATTCGCCTTCACCGTGTGCTTTGCGGTGTGGATGATCTTTTCCATCATCGGTATCCAGATCAGCGAGCAGCTGGGATTGACCGACACCCAGTTCGGCCTGCTGATCGCCACCCCGGTGCTGACCGGCTCGGTCAGCCGCGTGTTCCTCGGCATATGGTCCGACCAGTTCGGCGGCCGCAAGGTGATGGTGCTGGTGATGCTGTGCGGCGCAGTGGCTACCTGGATGCTGACCTATGCCCACACCTACCCCCAGTTCCTGTTCGCCGCGCTGTGCGTGGGTATTGCCGGTGGCAACTTTTCGGTGGGCGTGGCCTATGTGTCCAGGTTCTTCCCGGCCAGCAGGCAGGGCACCGCCCTGGGCATCTTCGGCGCCGGCAACATCGGCTCGGCGGTGACCAAGCTGCTGGCGCCTTTGGTGATGGTGGCCGCGGGCTGGACCATGGTGGCCAAGGTGTGGGCGGTCGCGCTGGCGGTCACCGCCGTGCTGTTCTTCCTGTTCAGCAAGGAAGACCCGTCGCTGGAACAGCGCCGCCGTGACGGGGTGAAGCCGGTGCCGTTCTCCGAGCAGATGGCTCCGCTGAGGAACCTGCAGGTGTGGCGGTTCTCGTTGTACTACTTCTTCGTGTTTGGTGGTTTTGTGGCACTGGCGTTGTGGCTGCCGCATTACCTGGTGGGGGCGTACGGCATGGACGTCGGCACCGCCGGCATGCTGGCAGCCTGCTATTCGATTCCGGCCAGCCTGTTCCGCGTGGTGGGCGGTTGGATGTCCGACAGGATGGGGGCTCGCCGGGTGATGTACTGGACATTCAGTGTGTCGGCCATCTGCACCTTCCTGCTGGCCTACCCCGATACCGAGTACGTGGTGAAGGGCATCCATGGCCCGATCCACTTCCACCTGGCCATCGGCGTGGTGATGTTCACCGTGCTGGTGTTCGTACTGGGCTTCTTCATGTCGCTGGGCAAGGCTGCGGTCTACAAGCACATCCCGGTGTATTACCCCAGGCACGTGGGTGCGGTGGGCGGTGTGGTGGGCATGATTGGCGGCCTGGGTGGCTTCATCCTGCCGATCGTGTTCGGTGCGCTGAACGATGTCCTGGGCATCTGGAGCAGCTGCTTCATGTTGCTGTTCGTGGTGGTGTCCGCTGCCCTGGCGTGGATGCACTTCGCGATCCGCCGGATGGAGCGTCGACACTTCCCGCAGATCGATCGGGAGACCGATCTGCCGGAGGCCATCGATGCGGCTGCCGCGGAACGGGCACGCGGCACGTGAATGGCAGTGCCGGCCGCTGGCCGGCACCTCAGCGCAATACGTCACGCTTGATTTCAATCAGGGCTACGCGAAGAGGATCGCGCGAGGATGACAGCCATGAGCTTCCACGTTGATGCGAGCGAGGACACAGCGCTGCAGGCCGCATTGCTGCGGCAGCCGCGCCATGTGCTGTTTCCACCGGCCGGCCATTTCAGTGCCGGCTTCGGTGAAAGCGGCTGGCGTACTGCCGTGCAGGCCAGCAACGAGCACCTGATTCCACGTGGCCTGACGCTGGGCTTCCAGACCGGGCGCATGGGGACCGATGTGCCGGCCGAACGCTATCTCGACACATTGCTGGCCGCGTTGCGCCTGCAGGCAGATGCCTTGGCCGAGGACCGCGAGGTAGTGGCGATGGTGCTGCAGCTGGGTCTGGCCGAGGCACTGCCGCCGGTTCTGCTGGGGCAGCTGCTGGATGCGGTGCCGCAGTACCTGCGCACCGTGGCCCGGCCGCAGGTGGAGGCACGGCTGGATGCCGGCAGCGGCTTGTCGCCTGCACAACTACGTGCAGTGGGTTGCACGCGACTGAACGTGATCGACCGCGCCGATGCGCCTGGCCCGGCAGTGCTTGCGCAGGCGCGCGACGTCGGCTTCACTGCCCGCTACTACCAGCTGCGTGTGCCCGCTGCGGAGGATGCCGGATTCATCGGGCGCCTGCAGACCGTGCTGGCAGATGCGCCCGAACGCGTGCTGTTGCCGGCGCCGTGTGCGCTGCCAGAGCATCCCTCATCGGAACGCTGGCTGCAGGCATGGCGATTGCTGCGCGAGGCAGGCTATGTGGGTATCGGCGGCGACCATTACCAACGCGGGGACCTGCCGGACCCGAACGGCCCGCGTGACGGCCAGCGTCATTGCGATCTGGCAGGCGTGCCCCGCCGCGATCGCAGCGATTTCATCGGCATCGGCCTGGCGGCGTGCAGCCAGATTGGCGAGGTGTTCTGCCGGACGGAGGATGACCTGGAGCGCTGGCAGGCACGCCTGCGGGCAGGGCATGTGGGCGTGGCCGCTGGCCTGATCCTGTCGGAGGAGGAGCGGCTGGCTGCGGAGGTCGCGCAGAGCATCGCCTGCGATCATGCGCTGGATGCTGCTGCCTTCGAATGGCGCAATGATGTTCCGTTCGATGAATGCTTTGCCGAGACCCTGCCTGCACTCGCACCGCTGCTCGCGCGGGGCTGGGCGCGCTGGGACGGCCGCGTGCTTCGCCTGGCCGAGGAAGGGCGGTTGCTGTGGCGTATGATGGCCGCATGTTTCCGGCCGGCGGCCGCCATCGCTTGAGTGCTGTCCCGATGTCTTCAACTCCGCCCTCACAGGCCCGGCCCGGCCGGACCACGCCGAATCCTGCCGCCGCCGATGATGGCGACGCGCTGCATTTCTGCAGCACCTGTGCCTTCTCCGATGCATGCATGTCGCAGGGCTATGACAAGACGGCGCTGGGCGAACTGCATGTGCTGGTCGACCACGTGGGGCCGTTCCATGCGGGGGAATACATCTTCCGTGCGGGTGAGGCCTTCGATTCCATCGCCGCTGTGCGCGCAGGCATGGTCAAGACCTTCGTCGACGACAGCCAGGGCAACGAGCAGGTGCTGGGCTTTGCTCTGCCGGGCGAGGTGATCGGGCTCAATGCGATTCACGGTTCGCGCTTCCCCTGCAATGCGGTGGCACTGGATACGGTGCACCTGTGCCGCATTTCGTTTCCCAAGCTGAGCCTGCTGGCCACCCGCATGCCGGGGCTGCAGGCCAAGCTGTTCAGCCTGCTCAGCGCGGAGATCGGCAAGGTCGCCACGCTGGCGGCCAACCACCGCACCGAGGAGCGGATGGCGGCGTTCCTGCTGGATATGTCGGCGCGTTACGCGCGGCGTGGTTTTTCCGCGACCCGCTTCAACCTGACCATGGCCCGCACCGAGATCGCCAATTATCTGCGGATGGCGCCGGAGACGGCCAGTCGCGTGCTGCGGCGGCTGAGCGATGAGGGTGTGATTGCAGTCAACCAACGTGAGATGCTGCTGCTGCAACCCGAGCGGCTGGCGGCGCTGGCCGTGGCCAGGGATTCCGAACCGGACTGAACACGGCCAGGGAGTCGACGATGAAGCGATGGGCAATGGTGTTTCTGGGCCTGCTGGCCACGCTGCCTGCGTGGGCTGGCAACCTCACGGTGTCGGCGGCATCGAGCCTTACCGAAAGCTTCCGCGAGCTGGGCGCAGCCTATGAGAAGGCGAACCCGGGCAGCAGGGTCGACTTCAATTTCGCCGCTTCCGGCGTACCGCTGCAGCAGATCGCGCGCGGCGCGCCGGTGGATGTGTTCGCCTCGGCCGATGAAGCAACGATGGACCAGGCTGCGCAGCAGAAGCTGCTGGCGGCCGGTACGCGTGAGGTCTTCGCGGTGAACGCGTTGTGGGTGGTCGTGCCACCGCAGGCGAAGGCGCCGCCGCGCGCACTGGCCGATCTGGCGGGTGCCGGCGTGCAGCGCATCGCAGTGGGCAACCCGGACAGCGTGCCGGTGGGCCGCTACGCGCGGGGAGCGCTGCAGGCCGCCAAGCTGTGGCCGGCCGTGCAGGGCAAGGTGATCAGTACGCAGAACGTGCGGCAGTCGCTGGATTACGTGGCGCGGGGCGAGGTGGACGCGGGGTTTGTCTACGCCACCGACGCGCAGGCAATGCCTGATCGCGTGCGGCGCGCGTTCCAGGTTCCGGTTGCCGGACGCATCGCCTATCCGCTGGCGGTGGTGCAGGCCAGCACGCAGCCGGTGGAAGCCAGGCGCTTCGCGGCGTTCGTGCGCTCGGCGCAGGGCCAGGCGATCCTGCGCAAGCACGGGTTCGGCAAGCCCTGACGGATGGACCTGGACTGGAGCGCACTGGGATTGTCGTTGAAGGTGGCCGGCTGGGCCACGGCGATCAATCTTGTTGCCGGCGTGGCACTTGGCGCGCTGCTGGCGCGGCGGCGCTTTCCGGGTCGGGAACTGCTGGATTCGATACTGACCCTGCCGATGGTGCTGCCGCCGACGGTGCTGGGCTATTACCTGCTGGTGCTGATCGGGCGCAATGGCCCGATCGGCGCCTGGTTGCAGTCGTGGTTCGGCATCAACCTGGTGTTTACCTGGCAGGCGGCGGTGATCGCTGCTGCGGTGGCGTCGTTTCCGCTGGTGTTCAAACCGGCACGCGCTGCATTCGAGGAAGTGGACGGTCAGTTGGAGCAGGCCGCGCGCACGCTGGGTGTGTCCGAAGCGGCGGTGTTCTTCCGCGTCACCCTGCCGCTGGCATGGCGCGGGATTCTGGCGGGCCTGCTGCTGGCGTTCGCACGGGCGATGGGTGAGTTCGGCGCCACGCTGATGGTGGCCGGCAGCATTCCGGGCCGCACGCAGACGCTGTCGATCGCCATCTATGAAGCGGTGCAGGCGGGGCAGGATGGCAAGGCCAATGCGCTGGTGATCCTGACGTCGGTGGTGTGCATCGTGATCCTGCTGCTGGCCGCGCGGCTGGTGGGTGGGCGCCGTCGGGAGCTGCGCGATGTGGCTTGACCTGCAGGTACAGCGGCGATTGCAGGCGTCCGGCCTGACGTTCGAGCTGGACGTTGCACTGCAGTGCACGCAGCGGCAGGTGGTGCTGTTCGGGCCGTCCGGTGCCGGCAAGAGCCTGACGCTGAAAGCGGTGGCCGGCCTGCTGCGCCCGGAGCATGGGCATGTGCGCCTGCACGGGCAGACACTGTTCGATGCGGGAGCAGGGGTCGATCTGCCACCGCAGCGTCGTCGCCTGGGATATGTGTTCCAGGACTACGCGCTGTTTCCGCACCTTAGCGTGCGCCAGAACGTGGCGTTCGGGCTGCAGCGGGGCTGGTCGAATCCACCGCGCGGCACCCGTATCGAGGCAGTGGAGCAGTGGCTGCAGGCATTCCGGATCGAGCACGTGGCGGATCTGCTGCCGTCGCAGGTATCGGGCGGACAGCGCCAGCGCACGGCGTTGGCGCGTGCACTGGTGACCCGGCCGCAGGCGCTGCTGCTGGACGAACCGTTCGCAGCGCTCGACCACGACCTGCGCCAGCACCTGCGCCAGGAGCTGGAAACCGTGCTGGATGAAACCGGTATTCCGCTGCTGCTGATCAGCCACGACCCGCAGGATGTGGCAGTGTTCGGCCAGCAGGTGGCGCGCGTGGTGGACGGGCGCATCGTCGGCGGATGACGCGCGGCGGTCGTGCCGGGCCATATCCTGGCGCGCCGTGTATCCACGCGGGTAGTGCCGGCCGCTGGCCGGCAGCGTCGTAGGGACGGTTCAATACAGCTCGCAGTGGGTGCGACCCTCACTGCGCAGGGCATCCCAATGGCCTTCGCCGCCGATCGCGTCGATGGCTTCGCGCATCGCACTTTCCAGGTGGCTCTTGTTGCCACACAGGTAGATGTGGCCGCCACGGGCCAGCACATCCCGCATCTGCGTGGCCTGCTGCTTCAGCACATGCTGCACATAGACCTTCTGCGCAGCATCGCGCGAGAACGCGGTGTGCAGGCTGGCCAGTACGCCACGCGCCTGCCAGTCCTGCAACTGCTCGCGGTACAGGAAGTCATGCTCGCGGTGCTTCTCGCCGAACACCAGATGGACCTCCCGCGCATCGCCGGTGGCCTGCAGTTCCTGCATCAGGCCCATCAGCGGCGCGATGCCGGTACCGGTGCCCACCAGCAGCAGAGGTGCGTTGCCGCCTTCGGGCAGGTGGAAGCCCGGATTGGAGCGGCAGTACACACGCGCCGTGTCGCCGCCGTGCAGCAGGCTGCCGGTGGCGGTGCCGAAGCGTTCGCGGCCACGCAGGGTGTAGCGCACTTCGCGCACGCACAGGCTCAGCTGGTCATCGCGCGGATGCGAGGCAATCGAGTAGGCGCGCGGCAGGCAGGGTGAGAGCAGCTCGCGCAATCGCGCCAGCGGAACCGACTGTGGGGTGGCGTGGTCCTGCAGCACGTCCAGCAGGTCCAGGCCATGCAGGTAGGTGTCCAGTTCGCGTTTCTGGCTGATCTTCAGCAGGCTTTTCAGTGCGTCGCTACCCCCCAGTCTGGCCAGTTCGCGCAGTACGCCCTTGCTGAGCAGGCGCAGTTCGCGGTCGCGCAGCGCGTCGACGGCGCTGGAATCGCCATACCAGCTGGCCAGGGCCTGCAGCAGCGCAGGATCGTTTTCCGGAACCAGATGCAGGGTGTCGCCGGCCCGGTAGGCCATGCCGCTGCCCGCGATGTCCAGCTGCAGGTGCCAGGCGGCGGGGGTGCTGTCATTCAGTCGGCGCCGTTCGACAATGCCGGCGGCGAACGCGTTGTCTTCGCCGTAGGCCGTCACTTGCAGGCGCAGATCCTGGCCGGCGGTCGCATCACCGTCCAGTACCTGGCCCAGCACCGGCCGCCACTGCTGGAAGAACTGCTCGTAGCCGAGGTCGGCGTCGACACGGTGCAGTAGTGGCTGCGCCTGACGATCGCTCAACGCTGCATCCAGCGCCTTGGTGAATCCGCAGAAGCTGGGGTAGCCGGTATCCCCCAGGCCGAACACCGCGTAGCGCAGTCCGGGCAGGGCGGGCGCCTGTCGCAGCGATTCGAAGAAGCGCTCGCCATTGGCCGGTGGCTCGCCGTCGCCGAACGAGCTGGAGATGGCCAGCAGCACATCGCCGTGGCCGAGGCTGGCCACATCGATGTCATTGAACGTCAGGACCTGCGGTCCATGCGGCTGCAGGTCCGGGTCCGCACCCAGGCGCTGGGCCAGGGCGCGGGCGTTGCCCGACTCGGAGGCGAAACCCACCAGCAGCCGGCTGATGGGCCTGCGTGTGGGGATGGCGTTCACGCAGCCTCGTAGAAGTCGTCGAACTTTTCCTTGCTGAACTCGACCAGGTCGTAGTTCTGCATCAGGTCGTTCACCACGCGGCGGATGCTGATGTACGAGGTGATGTTGCCATCAGCGTCGAACAGCGGCTGCACGGTGGTGTCGACCACGTAGAGCACGCCGCCCTTGCCAAGGTTGGGCACGATGCCGGTCCAGGTCTTGCCGGCCTTGATGGTGTCCCACATGTCCTTGTAGACGGCCTTGGGTACGTCAGGATGGCGGACGATGCTGTGCGGCTGGCCGATCAGTTCCTCGCGCGCGAACCCGGTGAGCGTGCAGAACAGGTCGTTGGCATAGGTGATGTTGCCCTGCAGGTCGGTGGTGGAGATCACCATCACGTTCTGCATGGCGTTGAGCAGCTGGGCGTTGTCGGGGGTGTAGCTCATCGCAGGTCCTTTGGATGCCGGTGACGCCGGCGTATTGGGTTCCTGCATAGAGATACGCGCCCGTGGCGTGGAGCGGATTGATATAGGTCAAGCGTGTGCCCGGAGGGGGCTGCGACCGGCTGTCGCAGGGAGGGGCGGCGCTAGTGGGCGATGGCGGGGAACCCGATGGTGTGGTGGCAGTGCCGTAGCAGTGCGCGCCCTTCTTCGTCATCGCGTTGGATACGATCCCCGCTGAAGAATGCCTGCAGCGACTGGCCCATCGCGTTGCCGGCATTTCCAGAGCGCTGTGCAGCCGCCGGCAGCAGGCTGTCAGCGCGGGGATCATGGCGGCCAGGTAGCTGCTCGCGCCGAAGCTCACCTTCAATCGCCAGCAGCGCACATGCTCCGGCGAGGTAGGCCTCCGGTTCCCGGTGCGCGCCCCATCGACGCTGGCCTGCCATCGCGGTGGCGATATGGTGGAACTCGTGCGCGGTGGTGGAGATTACGCGCGCACGCAGTGCAGCAGCGTCGTCGCCAGCGGGAAACCAGAACGCCACCACCAGTTCTGGTCGGACTGGCCTGGCAGGTTGTTGCCAGATGCCGCCGCCGTCGCTGACGATCGTGACCTGGTAGCGGACCGGTGTATCGTTCAGCCTCACTGTTTGAAGTGCGAGCCGGACGGCATGTGTAGCATCAGTGCATATCCGTGCAAGCTGATCTGAAACGGGGTCCTGCCCAACCCAACCTATATGGGTTTCTACCGGCCCGTTCGCGCATTCCAACGATCGCGCCACTTTTGCTGTGCTTTCCGAGCCCGGCAATACCGATAGCGTACCGACCTGCAAGCCATGTCCTCTGCCCGATAGGACAGTTGCAAAGGCACCATCTGCGCTTATGAGATCACGTTGCGGTAGCTGGACGGACTGGCAGGCGCTGATTGAAAGAGCCAGAGCGGCCGGCCCGGCTCCACCGGATAGCATCCGACGGGCAGCGGTGAAGCCAGGCCAGCGCTTTTGCATCAGGGAGTCATTCCGCATTGATAGGGAGAGGGATACTTTGTACAGACTTGGAAGTCGGAGACCGAGGCCGCCTTGGTTGCTCCCTGATATCGTGATGAAGCTGCGATTGTGTTGGGCCCGGGAACAGCGCCAACGTCGAAAGTTGCAAGGTCGTATCTCAGCTCGTCTGCCGTCCCGGCTGCACTGGCCGCCCAAGCATTCACTTCATCGGGATTGCTCAACCTCAGTGAGTTCCCACTTCTTTGCCAGTGGAACTGTCGGGCTGCGGTAGCGGCGCCTAGTCGACTATCAAACAGCAGAAGAGTGACTAGCCCATTGGCCGGAAAGGCGACAGATGAGCCTGATACGTCAATATCGAATTGTGCTGCATCGGGAATCTCGGAACTAGAGAATCTCAGAACACGCTCGTGCCATGGAACGCCTGAGCGCTCGCCGCCTCCGATCTTTCCACCGATCTTTCCCTCAATGCGACACTTCTTCGTTTCTTCGCAGGATGCACTGACTTGCCAATCGACTGGGCCGCATCCAGCTGTGCCAAATGCAATTCCAACCGCTGCCATGATCATTCGCAGATTCTGCATCGGTATTCTCCGCATATCTATTTGAAGGGGCCGACCAGCTCAAGCTCCTGCATCGGCCACTCATCGATAGCGACACGCGTAGAGTTGGGCAATCGGAATCGTTGCAAACTCCTAGAGTTGCGATACCTGCACAACAAATCGCGCAATTTGAGCGGGTGTGTGCTTCGTCCACGACTCCATTGCAAACAGGCGACGAATGTCCTCTGGCGCTCACCCCATCACATACCGCAGCACACCCGCCGATACCACGCCGATCAGCACCGTCGGCAGCATCGACAGCCGCGTGGCCGCAAGCAACGTGATCGCCAGTGCGGCCAGATCGGCCGGCTTGTCGGCCACGAAATCCGGGGCGATCACCGAGATCAGCACGCAGCCCGGGGCGGCTTCCATCACCGTCACCGCGCGCTTGCTCAGGGTGCGGTTGCGCAGCGCGAGGAAACCGATGATGCGGGTGAGATAGGTGGCGGCGGCCATCAGGATGATGGTCAGCACCGAGGTCCAGTGGATCAGGCCGTTGAAGATCATGCGGCGTCCTCGGCCAGCAGCCACGCAGCGGCCAGACCGGCCAGCGCGCCGCTGGCGACGTACCAGGCGCCGGGCACCAGCAGGTAGGTGCCCGCTGCCACCACCAGGCTGACCAGCCATGGCCGGGCGGCGCGCATGCCTTGCCACATGCCACGCAGCAACACCAGGAACACGGCGGGGAAGGCCATGTCGAAGCCATAGGCGTGGATGTCACCGAGCAGTGGGCCGACGATCGCGCCCAGCGCGGTGCACAGTACCCACACGGTGTACAGGCCGGCCGACACGCCGAGGTAGTAGGACAGGCTGAAGCCCAGTGCGCGCCGGCGCGCATCGGCCACGCCCAGTGCCCAGCTTTCATCGCACATGAAGAACAGCGCCGGCAGCACGCGACGGCGCGGCAGGTGCTGCAGGAGCGGCGCCAGGCTGGCGCCCATCAACAGGTGGCGGCTGTTGACCAGTGCGGTGATCGCTACGATCAGCGCGATGTGTGGCGGCGAAGTCCACAGTTCGACCGCGGCGAATTCAGACCCACCGGCAAAGTTGAGGCCGGTCATCAGCGGCACTTCCAGCGCCGACAGGCCCTTCTGGGCGGCCTGGGCACCGAGCACCAGGGCGAAAGGAATGAAGCCGATCATCACCGGCACGGCGGCGCGCAGGCCGCGCAGGAATTCGGCGCGCGGTGCGGTGTCGCACGCGGGATCAGGCAGGGGCAGGGTGGTTCGGGCGTGCATGGATCAACAACGGGTGGGGGTGGCCCATGCTAACGGTCCGATCACGAAATCGGGTTGCGTTGATGCCATTGAGTCGACGGAATGTGGAATATCATGCGCCCATAGGCCTGATGGGTGAAATTTCATGCAGTACCAGCTCGACAACCTGGATCGCCGCATCCTCGACGCCCTGCAGCGCGATGGTCGCCTGCAGAACCTGGAGCTTTCGCGACAGGTGGGGCTGTCGCCGTCCGCCTGCCTGCGCCGGGTCCGCCTGCTGGAAGAGGGCGGCTACATCGATCGCTACGTGGCCCTGCTCAACGCGGCCAGGATCGGGCGTGGGTTCACGGTGTTCGTCCGCGTGTGGCTGCGTGGCCAGGACGAAGACACCACCAACTACTTCATCAACAGCATCAAGTCCTTCCCGGAAGTGCTTGAATGCCATCTGATGGCGGGCGACTGCGACTTCCTGCTGCGGGTGGCCGTGGCCGACCTTGATGCGTACCGGCAGTTCCAGATACAGCACCTCAACCGGATCGCCGGGGTGCAGAACACCAAGACCGAAATCCCCATGCAGCGGATCAAGCAGACCACTGAACTGCCGGTCTGAACGGCCCGGCGCGTCCCCTGCGCGCCGCCGTCATCGCAATGACACGTGACGCCGCTACGGTTTGACCCGCTTGCCGGCCGTGCGCAGGTCGACCCGCCTGGTCGCACCGCGCTTCGCCGCTGCAGCTGATGTCGCTGCCGAGGGTCATGTGTTCTACGTCAGGGGGCTGAATGGACAGCATGCGATCAGACGTTGGAGGGTGGCGGCCGCCGCCGGGTTGCTGTTCGCCTTCGCTGCCGCCGCACAGGACGACATCCGCGCCTATGACATTCCCGCGCAGCCGCTGGAACAGGCGGTCGAGCGCTTCAGCGTCGTCAGTGGCTGGTCGGTGATGTATCCCGGCGATCTCGGCACGGGCCGCAGCAGCCATCCGCTGCAGGCCAGCCTGCCGCCACTGCAGGCGCTGCAGGTGGTGCTGCAGGATACGGGTGTCGAGGCCGAGCTGATCGGCGCGCAGCGCGTGGTCCTGCGCCGCGCCGCACACGCCGCTGCCGAGGCCTCTGCGACCGGTGTGGCCAACGACCTCGGGCAGCGTCGCCGCTTCGGCGACCTGCAGCAACGGCTGCGCACTGCGTTCTGTGGCGACCCTGACCTTGCACCGGGCGCCTATGCGGCGACGCTGCGCTTCCGCATTGCCAACGACGGCCAGGTGCAGGAACCCGAACTGCTTGCCGGCAGCGGCAGCCCCCGCCGCGATGCGCGTCTTCTGCAGGCGATGCAGTCGCTGCGGGTGGACGCCGATGCTGCCGCGCTGCCGCAGCCGGTGACCCTGCAGATTCGTCCTTCCAGCGCGGGCCACGACTGTGGTCGGCGCCCGCCCCAACCATGACGTCAAGGAATCGAACATGAGCAACAGCACGGCTGGGGCGGTGGACCTGATGGACCATCTGCTGGGCGCGTACGACGAACTGAAGCGCCGCCTGGTGCGCAAGCTGGGCTCGGAAGAGCTGGCCGGCGACGCGCTGCAGGACACCTGGATGCGCCTGAGCACGCGTCGCGATCGCCTGGACCCGGTACAGAACCCCGCGGCGTACCTGCTGCGCATGGCGATGAACACCGTGATCGACCGCCAGCGCGCCGACCATCGCCTGCTGAGCCTGGAAGAAGTGGATACGTTGATGGACATGGCCGATCCCGGCCCGGGGCCGGCACAGGCGGCCGAGCAGGAGATGGCGCTGGAAGACATGGTCGGCCTGCTGCAGCGGATGCCCGAGCGCCGCCGCCGGATACTGCTGGCGATCCGCGTGGACGGCCTGCAGCAGCGCGATGTGGCCGAGCACCTGGGCGTGTCGTTGCGGCTGGTGCAGCGTGAGCTGAAAGCCGCACAGGATTACCTGGCCGAACGCAGCGGGCAGGGACGGCAGGTGCGGTTCTGAGGCACGGCATCCGTCTACACTTTGACGCCGAGCAGAACCCCGCAACGTGCGAGGACGGCAAGAGCCCTCATGGACGCTGACGACCAACCGCACCGCCCGCTCGACGCCGTGGAGCGCCAGGCCCACGCGTGGGTGGTACGGTTGACCTCGGGCGAAGCCACTGCGGCCGATGCCAGGAAATTCCGCCAATGGTGCGAGGCCGATCCCGGCCATCGGCACGCCTTTGCGCGCGCGAAGCGGCAATGGGAACAGGTACGCCTGGCCGGTGAGCAGCTGCCTGCCGCTGCGCGCCAGCCGCAGCCTGCAACCCCGGCACAACGCTGGAGCCGGCGTGCATTCCTGGGTGCGGCCGTGGCAGCGCCGGCGGGCCTGGCCGTGGTGGCTGCGCTGCACCCGCCACTGGGCCTGTGGCCTTCGGTGACGGCGATGACCGCCGATTTCCATACCGGTACCGGCGAGCGGCTGCAGATTGCGCCGACGCCGCACCTGAAGATCGAGCTGGATACGCAGAGCAGCCTGCGCCGGCGCAGTGATGCCCAGGGTGAAGGCTTCGAGCTGGTGCAGGGACAGGCGGCGATCGAGGCCGCTGCGGGAGCGCGCCTGGCGCTGTTCGCCGGGCCGGGTTGCCTGGTGGCCGACGAGGGCGCAGCACGCCTGGATGTGCGCAACACCGATGGCCAGGTGCGCGTGACCTGCCTGCACGGCAGCGTGCGCATCGAGCATCCGCAAGGTCGCCTGCAGCTGCAGGCCGGCCAGCAGACGGTGTATGACGAGCGCCTCAGTGGCGTGGTGGCCGAAGCCGTGGCGGCCGAAGTCAGCGCGTGGACCGAAGGCATGCTGGTGTTCCGCCGCGCGCCGCTGCGTGAGGTGGTGGCCGAGATCAACCGCTACCGGCGCGGCAAGGTGCTGCTGGGCGAATCCGCATTGGCGCGGGCGCCGGTCAGTGGTCGCTTCCGCATTGATGATCCGGATGCCGCACTGGAGCAGCTCGGGCAGACGCTGTCACTCGGCCTGCGTCGCTTTCCCGGTGGAATTGCCGTCTTGGGGTAAGACCCTGGCTGCGCGCGACGCGCACGCCCGCTGCATGCATGGAGAGGCCAAGGATGCGCAACGAGACCATCGGTGTGTTGGATCTGCGCCGCAATCTGTCGGCGCTGCTGGAAACCACCCAGCGGCGGCCGCTGATGGTGCACCGCTATGGCGCGCCGTGGGTATGCGTGGTGTCCGACCCGCAGTGGCGGCAGCAGGCGGTGCTGCTGGAGTTCGAGCCACAGGACCATCCGTTGGCGATGCTGCTGCGGTTGCAGCGGCAGGCGCTGCCACTTTCGGAATCGGGAATGCTGCCTGCCGCTGCACTGGCACGTGCCTTGTTGCTGATGGCCATGCACGGCATCGAGGGTCTGGCGGCACTTCACGATCACGTGCGCTACCACCGGTTGTGGCACTGGTTCGTGGCCGCCAGCGATGCACAGATGGAGGGATGGCAGCTGCCACTGCTGCAGGCGGCGACGGCGGCGCTGCTGGATGACGCGGACGCGATGCACGCGCTGGCGGCATTCGCGCAGCGCAGCGACGTTGTCGTGCTGGCCCGGCGGTGTGGCGGAGAGGCGCCGCGCCTGGACCTGCAAGCCTGCAGGAGGATGACGTTGCGGTGACATTCCCGCGATGCTGCCACGCACTGCTCAACATCGCATTCGTGCTGTCGCTTCGGCTGCCTTGCTGACGTCTTCTGCAGAGTACGACGCTCCCGCGTCGCGGAGCGCAGGCGACGCCGATGAACGACAGTCGCAGGATCAGCATGCTGGAGCTGGACCGCCACCTGAGCCAGTCGCTGGAGCAGGCGCGGCACGCCCCAGTGAATGTGCAGCGCTATGGGCAGCCGTGGGTGTGGATGCTGTCCAGCGATGCCTGGGCCGATGCGGCAAGGTGGTCAGCGCTGGATGTCAGCGGCCATCCGTTGATGCTGCTGCGGCAGGCGCTGGACGCATGCCTGCAGCCGTGGCCTGAAGCGGCCTTGGCCACGCTTGCGCAGGAGAGCGCGGAGGTGCGCATGGTGCAGCGTGCGGTGCTGCTGATCGCGCTGTGCGCCCCTGGCAGCGTGCAGCGCCTGCACGACGATCTTCGCTATCACCAGGTGTACCGGCAATTCATCGGCTTCGATCATGGCATGGCCTGGTCTCCCCTGCAGTGCATGCGCCTGCTGCAGGCGTGTGCCGCGCCACTGCTGCAGCACTGCGTGGAGGAAACGCTTGCGCGCGTTCCGTCGTCACTGCTGGACGCTGCCTGCGTGGGGAATGCGCGCCGTGTGGGTGATCGGCTGCAGGAACGGCCGATTTCCGCAGGATGTTTATCGTACTGACACATGCGCCGCTGACCATGGGGCGGCGGTCTCTTCCAGGATGATGAGGGCGGAACAATGGCAATGCAGATGGGTGGTCGCAGGGCTCGGCAGCAGGGCTTCAGCCTGATCGAGATCATGGTGGTGGTGGTCATCATCGGCATTCTGGCTGCACTGATCGTGCCCCGGTTGATGGATCGCCCCGACCAGGCCCGCGTGGTGGCGGCACGCCAGGACATCGCCGCACTGATGCAGGCCATGAAGCTGTACCGGCTGGACAATGGGCGTTACCCCAGTGCCGGGCAGGGGCTGCAGGCGCTGCTGAAACCGCCGCAGGGCAGCGGCGCGATGCCGGTCACGCCGTACCTCGACCGCCTGCCGGATGATCCGTGGGGGCACCCCTACCAGTACCAGAACCCCGGAACCCACGGCGATATCGACGTGTTCTCGCTGGGTGCAGACAGCAAGCCCGGCGGTGAGGCCGGCAACGCGGACATCGGCTCCTGGCAGTTGTGAGGCCGGACAATGGCACGCCGGAACATTCCAGGTGCGTTTGCCCGCCAGCAGGGCATGGCGGTGATCGTGGCGATGCTGGTGGTGGCACTGGTGGCGGTGATCGCCACTGCGCTGCTGTCCCGCCAGTCGGCACAGCTGCGTGCGGTACGCAGCGACCAGCTGCGCATGCAGGTACGCATGGCGGTGGACGCCACGCTGGAACGCGCGGCGCAGCAGTTGCGTGACGACGCGCGCGAGCAGTTGACTACCGTTGGCAACGGGCGCTGGGCGCGGCCGGTGCAGCTGCAGGCGCCACTGCCGGTGCACCTGCAGTTGGTGGACGCGCAGTCGAGGTTCAACCTGCGCACGCTGCTGGCTGACGGCCAGCCTGCCGCAGAGGCACTGCGTGCGTTCACTTCGCTGTGTGTGGGGCAGGGGCTGCCCCGCGCGGCCTGTGCCAGCGCCGCAACGCAGGTCCAGTCGCGCCTGCGCGATGGCGATCGGCAGGCGCGTGCACCGTTGCCGCGTGAGTCGCTGATCGAGCAGGTGCTGGCAGGCGCCGATCCGGTGGCGATACAGGCACTGGCGCGGCGTACGGTGGTGCTGCCAGCGCAGACCCTGGTCAACGTCAATACAGGTGACATCGCCGTACTGCAGGCGGTTGCACCGGGGGTGGATGCCGGGCGCCTGCAGGCGCTGCTGGGCGAGCGCGATCGTGGCCACTGGCTGCTCAACCGCGGTGACATCGCCAACCGGCTGCAGCTGAGCAACGAACAGATGGCGCTGATGCCGCTGGGTATCCACAGCGAGTGGTTCCTGGCGGTAGGCCAGGTACAGGCAGACGGTGCATCGGTGGATTTCCGCGCATTGATCTGGCGCGAATACCGCGACGACAGCGTGCGTGTGCAACGGGTATGGACAAGGATCGGTGCATGAGCCTGCAGCTGAGAGTGCGCCTGCCGGCGTTGGAACGATTGGATGGTGACAGCGCGGTTGAGTGGGCGCAGCTGCACAAGGACCGCGTGCTGGCCACGGGCAGCGACCCTCTGTCGACGCTGGGCCAGCGCTTTGCGCAGGCGAGGGTGCATGCGGGCCTTGACCCGCAGGACCTGATCCTGCTTGAGCTGCAGCTGCCGCCGCTGCCCGGGCGACGCCTGCAGGCGGCCCTGCAGGGTGAAGTGGAAGCGATGCTGCTGGATGATCTGCAGGAGGTGGCGCTGGGCCATGGCACCCAGGCGGCCGATGGCACGGTGGCGGTGGCGTGGCTTGGCCTGCAGGCGATTGCGCGCGTACAGCAGCAGTTGCACGAGTGCGGGCTGCAGTTGCAGGCGCTGCACCCAACGCCGCTGCTGCTGCCGTGGGCGGTGGGCCAGGCCACCCTGCAGCTGTGTGGTGAGCAGGTGCTGGTCCGCTGTGGCCGCGATCGTGGCTTCGTGCAGTGGTGCGGTGGGCGTGACCTGGCCTCGGTGATGCAGATGCTGGCCGTGCGATTGCAGCAGGCCGGGGTGCAGGCAGTGCAGTGGATCGATGCCGTGCCGCCCGCGTGGGCCGAGCATCTGCCGGCGAGCGTGATGACGCAGGCGGTGCAGTGCAGCGGTCCGCTGCCTGGCTGGTCACTGCCGTTGCCGGCTACCGGTGCAGGTGCGCCACGCCTGGCCATCGGTCTTGCGCTGGCGGCCGCGGTGCTGGCTGCGCTGGGCCTGCAACTGCAGGTGTCGCGCTGGCACAGCGAGGGTGAAGCCCTGCAGCATGACATGGCGCGGCAGTTCAGCACGCACTTCCCCGAGATCGACGATGTGGTCGATCCGGTGGTGCAGGCGCGGCGGGCACTGGCGGTGCCGGCAGCGCCGCGGGCACTTCCTGCCGTGCAGCAGCAGGTAGCCGGCGTGCTGCAGGCCATACCTGAGTTGGCTGGTCAGGTTCGCAGCCTGCGCTATCAACCGGGCCAGCTGGAGATGGAGCTGGATGCCGACGCGCAGGCCTTGGCCGAGGACGCGCAACGGCTGGAGCGCTGGCAGCAGGCGATGCAGGCACAGGGGTTGCAGCTTGCGCACGAAGCCGGTGGCCGCTTGCGGATCAGCCGCGGGACTGCGCCGTGACCGCATCGGAACTACGGCCGGCGGGCTTCGTGCGCGGACTGTCGCAGCGTTGGCAGCGGCTGGCGGCGCGCGAGCGCGCGATGCTGCTGTTGATGGCTGTGGCGATAGCGGCGGCCGCACTGTGGCTGGGCTGGCTGCAGCCGCTGCTCAAGCAGCGCAGCCATTGGCAGGCTGAGCTTCCACGGCTGCAGGCGCAGGCGGCAGCACTTGCACCGCTGCTGCGCGCCCGTGAACAACAGCAGCAGGCGCAAGGCCGGCGGCCGACACTTGCAGGCCTGCGCCAACAGATCACCGCTGCCGGCCTGGCCGGCAGCCTGCATATCGAAACGCGCGACGGGCGCTGGCACCTGCAGGTAAGCAGTGTGCCCGCCGATGCGCTCTGGAACTGGCTGCTGCCGCTGCTGGCCGATCCGGCCATCGAACTGCAGCAACTGCAACTGCAACGCACAGGGGACGCGAACATGCCGGCGGCACGGATTTCCGGAAACATCGTGATGGCCGCCCAGGGCGGTGGCCATCCATGAAGGCGATGCGCAGCCTGGGCTGCAGCGCGGCATTGGCACTGGTGGTGGGCCTGGCCCATCTTCCGGCGCCGGTGCAGGCGCAGGACGCCAATGGCGAACCGGTGCAGCTGAACCTGGTGGACACCGACATCGGTGGGGTGCTGCGCATGGCGGCACGCTTCACCGGCCGCCAGTTCCTGGTCGACCCCCGGGTGAGCGGCAAGATGACCGTGGTCTCCGATGGGCCGGTCAGCCGCGTGCAGGCTTACCAGCTGCTGCTGGGTGCATTGCGCATGCGCGGTTTTGCCGTGGTCGAAAGCGGGGGCGTCAGCCGGGTGGTGCCGCAGGCCGATGCCAAGCTGCTGGGCGGCCGCGTTGGTGCCGGTGGCGCGGGCGGCGAAATAGCCACGCGCACGTTTGCCCTGCGCTACGAGAGTGCCGCGGCGCTGGTGGCGGTGCTGCGGCCGATGATCACCGCGGACAATCCGATCACCGCCAACCCCGGCAACAACACGCTGGTCATCACCGACTACGCCGACAACCTGGAGCGCATCGCGCGGGTCATCGCCAGCGTGGATACGCCGGCCGGCATGGACACCGACGTGGTGAAGCTGCAGCAGGGCATTGCCGTGGACGTGGCGGCGATGGTCGCACCGCTGCTGGATGCGCAGGGCGCGGAGCCGGCGCAGAAGGTGGTGGTGATGGCCGACCCGCGCAGCAACAGCGTGCTGCTGCGTTCCAGCAGCCCGGGCCGCACGCGCCTGGCGCGGCAGCTGGTGGAGAAGCTGGACAAGGCCCAGGACGAGTCCGGCAACCTGCATGTGGTGTACCTGCGCAACGCCCAGGCCACCCAGCTGGCCGGGGTGCTGCGGGGCGTGGTGGCAGGGCAGAGCGATGCGCCGGCAATGGGCAGCAGCGACGGCATCACTGCATTGCCGGGCGAGACCAGCCGCAATGCCAGCCCGCCGGCGCAGCCTGCACAGGGCAAGAACAAAGGCAATGCGCTGGAATCGCCGCGGCTTGATCCCGGCCGTCGCGAACCGATCGATGCCGGCAGCACCGGCTTCAGCCAGAACGGCATTTCGGTGCAGGCCGACATCGCCACCAACACCTTGCTGATCTCTGCCCCGGAGCCGGTGTACCGCAACCTGCGGCGGGTGATCGACCAGCTGGACCAGCGTCGGGCGCAGGTGCTGGTGGAGAGCCTGATCGTGGAGGTCAACCAGACCGACGCCGCCGAGCTGGGCGTGCAATGGATGCTGGGCAACGGTCGCACCTTCGGTGGCACCCACTTCGGCGGCACCACCGGCGGCAGTGGGCTGAACACCACCGCGCGCACCACGCTCGACGTGCTGCCGAAAGACGGACTGAACATCGGCGTGATCGACGGCACGATCAACCTGCCGGGCGTGGGCCAGATCCTAAACATGAAGGCGCTGGCCAATGCCCTGCAGAGCAAAGGCGGCGCGAACATCCTCTCCACGCCGAACCTGATGACGCTGGACAACGAGGCGGCCAGCATCATGGTCGGGCAGACCGTGCCCTTCGTCAGTGGCCGCTATGTCACCGATGGTGGTGGTGGCAGCAACAACCCGTTCCAGACCATCGAACGCGAGGACGTGGGCCTGAAGCTGCGGGTGCGCCCGCAGATTTCCGAGGGCGGCACGGTGAAGCTGGACATCTACCAGGAAGTCAGCAGCATCGATGCGCAGAGCTCGGGCAGCGCCGGCATCATCACCAACAAGCGCGCGCTGGACACCAGCGTGCTGCTCGATGACGGCCAGATCATGGTGCTGGGCGGCCTGCTGGAAGACAGCGTCAGCCATGGCCGCGATGCCGTGCCGGGGCTGGGGAAGATCCCGGTGCTGGGCGCGCTGTTCCGCAGCGATACGCGCAAGCGGGCCAAGACCAACCTGATGGTGTTCCTGCGCCCGCACGTGGTGCGCGACCCGGCCGCCGGACAGCGCCTGACCCGCGACCGCTACGACTACATGCGCAACGCCCAGGCCGCTGCACAGCCGGTACAGAGCTGGGCGTTGCCGGCACTGTCGGCACCGCAGCTGCCGCCGCAGGATCTGTCGGTGCTGGGCCAGGGCAATGCACGTGATGGCCAGGGCCAGCCGCTGCAGAACGGCAGCCTTGCGGCGTTGTATCCGGCCAGCGAGGGCACTGTGCAGGTGGTGCAGTTCGCGCAGGGGCTGGATGCAGCGCGTGCCACGCAGGCCGTGGCACAGGTGCGCGCGCTTGGCCTGCAGGCCTATGCCGAAACCACGCCGGGCGAAACCGGACAGCGACTGCGGGTGCGGGTGGCACGCGACCCGGCCACGCTCGACCCGGCGCTGCAGCAGCTGCGCGGGCTGGGCTACACCCCGGAACTGGTCATCGACCCATGAGCGTGGCCACGCCACCGCCAGCGCTGCCGTATGCCTGGGTGCGCAGCCACGGCGTGATGCTGGCCGAAGCAGGCGGCGCGCCGGTCCTGCTGGGAACTGCCGAGACCGCCGCCTGGGCGGTGGCCGAACTGCGCCGCCGGCACGGGCCGCTGCCGTTCCAGGTGCTGGATGCGGCGGCCTGGCAGCAGCGGTTGGGCGAGCAGTATCGTGACGGTGGCGATGCCGCTGCACTGGTCGGCGCGGCCGAAAGTGAAGTCGATCTCGACCGGCTGATGCAGGACATGCCCGAGGTGACCGATCTGCTGGATGCACAGGACGACGCGCCGGTGATCCGCATGATCAACGCCCTGCTGGCACAGGCCGCGCGTGACGGTGCAAGCGATCTGCACATCGAACCTTTCGAAACCCATTCGGTGGTGCGCTACCGCGTCGATGGCACCCTGCGCGACATGGTGCAGCCACGGCGTGCGTTGCACGCGGCGCTGGTCTCGCGCATCAAGATCATGGCCCACCTGGATATCGCCGAGAAACGCCTGCCGCAGGATGGGCGCATCGCGATCCGCGTGGGTGGCCGGCCGCTGGACATCCGCGTCTCCACCGTGCCCACCGGGCACGGCGAACGGGCGGTTTTGCGCCTGTTGGAAAAGGATACCGGGCGGTTGCAGCTGCAACGCCTCGGCATGGCCGAAGATACGCTGGCCACCTTTACCGGGTTGATCCGCCAGCCGCATGGCATCGTGCTGGTGACCGGGCCGACCGGCAGCGGCAAGACCACATCGCTGTATGCGGCACTGGGGCAGCTCGACAGCAGCACCAGCAACATCCTCACCGTGGAGGACCCGGTGGAGTACGACTTCGCCGGCATCGGCCAGATCCAGGTCAACGCGCGCATCGGCATGAGCTTCGGCACGGCATTGCGCGCGATCCTGCGTCAGGATCCGGACACCATCATGATCGGCGAGATCCGTGACCTGGAAACGGCGCAGATCGCGGTGCAGTCGTCGCTGACCGGTCACGGCGTGCTGGCATCGCTGCATACCAATGATGCGATCTCGGCTGTGACCCGCTTGGCCGACATGGGCGTGGAACCGTTTCTGATGGCCTCATCGTTGCGTGGCGTGCTGGCGCAGCGGCTGGTGCGCAGGCTGTGCCTGCAGTGCCGGCGCGCGGAGGTGGATGCCGAGGGCCGCACCGTGTGGCGGGCCGTAGGCTGCCCCGCCTGCGCGAACAGCGGCTACCGCGGGCGCACCGGTATCCACGAACTGTTCGTGGTGGATGAGCGCGTGCGGGCCTTGATCCATGAAGGGCAGGGCGAGCCCGCGCTGCGTGAGGCAGCGCGACGTGCCGGCATGCGCACCCTGCGCCAGGACGGGCAGCGCTGGGTCGACAGCGGGGTGACCACGCTGGAGGAGATCCTGCGCGTGACCGGCGACGACTGAGGCGGGCATGGCACTGTTCGACTACCAGGCCGCCAACGCACAGGGGCGCATGGAGAAGGGGCAGCTGGACGCGGACAGCGCACGCGGCGTGCGCCAGCAACTGCGTGGGCGTGGGCTGACACCGGTACAGGTGTCGGCCGCACGCAGTGCCGGCGGTGGCTGGGGCGCGCGCAGGCTGTCGGCCAGCGAACTGGCCTGGGCCACCCGACAACTTGCCAGCCTGCTGGCCGCCAGCCTGCCGCTGGAAAGCGCATTGAGCGCGGTGATCGAACAGGCCGAACGGCCCCATGTAGCGCAGGCACTCACTGCGGTGCGCGCCGATGTGCGCGCCGGCCAACGTTTGACCGTGGCGCTGGCGGCGCGGCCGCGCGACTTTCCCGCGATCTACCGCGCCCTGGTGGGGGCCGGCGAGGACTCCGGTGATCTGGCGCGGGTGATGGAGCGCCTGGCCGACTACATCGAAGAGCGCAACGCGCTGCAGGCGAAGGTGCTGACGGCTTTCATCTATCCGGCAGCGATCAGCCTGGTGTCGGTGGCGATCGTGATCTTCCTGCTCAGCTACGTGGTACCCCAGGTGGTGACAGCGTTCGTGCAGGCGCGGCAGACGTTGCCGGTGCTGACCCAGGTGATGCTGGCGGCCAGTGCTTTCGTGCGCGCGTGGGGGGTATGGACGGGGATCGGCATCGGCGCGCTGGTGGTGTGCTGGCGGCTGGCCCTGCGGCGGCCGGAGCTGCGCCTGCGTTGGGACAGCCTGCTGCTGCGCGTACCGATGGTGGGTCGCTTCGTGCTGGGCGTGAACAGCGCACGCTTCGCATCGACACTGGCGATCCTGCTTGATGCCGGCGTGCCCTTGCTGCGTGCACTGGACGCTGCACGACAGACACTGGGCAACGCGCTGCTGGCGCACTGTGCCGATGACGTGGCCGCGCGTGTGCGCGAAGGCACGGCGCTGGGTGCGGCGCTGAAGGTGCAGAAAGTCTATCCGCCGATCCTGGTGCACCTGGTTGCCAGTGGCGAGAAGACCGGATCATTGGCACCGTTGCTCGACCGCGCTGCACAGACCATCTCGCGCGAGATTGAACGCCGTGCAATGGCACTCACCGCATTGCTGGAGCCAACGATGATCCTGGTGATGGGCGGCGTGGTGCTGACCATCGTGCTGGCCGTGCTGATGCCGATCATGGAAATGAATCAATTGGTGCAGTGATGCGCGAAGCGCATCACGGGTAGCGACGGGCCATGCCCGGCGAGCGCGCAGCGCGGCAGGCCTTCGATTCTCCACACAATCCTCCACACCTTTTCTCGATCTTCCACAGGTTTCTTAAGCGGCCTGTCATCGGCACGGACCAGCATAGCCACGTCGTCGCAGAGCGGGCTGGGAGGCCCCTGGCGACAGCAGGCGTGCAATGACCGTTCCTCCCTTGGTGTTTCACCTTCGCAGTAAACCCTTCAGGAGAAGATCATGACCAAGTACAAGACCCTGGCCGCGCTGGTTGCCACCGCGCTGCTCGCTACCGTGGGCGCCGCCTCGGCGCAGACCGTTACCGGCGGCGGTGCCTCGCTGCCGGCCGACCTCTACAAGGGTTCGGCCGACAGCATCCTGCCGACAAACTTCAGCTACGCCGTGACCGGTTCGGGCACCGGCAAGAAGGCGTTCCTGGAGAACAACTCGGCGCTGTTCTCGACCACCGGCACCGTGCATTTCGCCGGCAGCGATTCGGTGCTGAGCAGCACCGAACTGAACACCTACACCACCAATTTCAACCAGCCGACCAATGCCAACCGCTACGGCGCGCTGATCCAGGTGCCGTCGGTGGCCACCTCGGTCACCATCCCGTTCAACAAGGCCGGTTCGGCGGTGGACCTGAGCGTGGCGCAGATCTGCGGCGTGTTCTCGGGTGCGATCAGCGACTGGTCGGCCATCGATGCCAACCGCAGCGGCCCGATCCAGGTGGTCTACCGCCCGGAAAGCAGCGGCACCAGCGAAATGTTCAGCCGCTTCCTGACTGCGGCCTGTGCGGCTGAGAACGCTGCCACCTCGAACCTGGTGGGCGGCAAGTTCGCCATCAAGTCGACCTTCGCCGACCTGTACAAGCGCGATGCCAACGGCAACCTGCCGGCATTCCTGGTGGCCGCCCCGGCCACCGGTGGCACCTCGCTGTACAACGCCGTGTACGCGCAGGCCGGCCGCATCGGCTATGTGGGTCCGGACGTGATCCCGAGCCTGACCGATGCCACCAAGGTTGCAAAGGTCAAGGGCTTCTCGCCGGACCAGGTGAGCGTGCAGGCCACCCTGGACACCGTCGCTCCGCCGACCGGCGCCGATGCCGAGAACCCCGCCAACTGGGTGCCGGTGTTCGGCAACCCGTCGGCCGGCTATCCGATCGCCGGCTACACCAACCTGGTGATCGGCCAGTGCTACAAGGATTCGAGCGTCGCCACCAGCCTGCGCGGCTTCCTGGCCCGCCACTATCCGGCGACCTACACCGTCGCGTATGAGAAGTCGATCACCGACCACGGCTTCATCCCGCTGACCAAGGCCTGGCGCGATGCGATCCGCAACCGTTTCGTGCTGGCCAGCAGCACTGCCGGCCTGAACAACCCCAGCACCTGCGCTGGCATCGGCCGTCCGCTGTAATCCGCGGCACCGGTTGAATCCTGTTTGACCCGACGCCGGCCGCTGGGCCGGCGTCGCCATTTCCGCGACGGTGCTGCCGCCGCAGTGTCTCGCTGTCGGCTTCGTGTCACGTGAACCGTCTATCAGGGGCAGGGCATGCGTTGCGCGTGCCTCCCCGATCGTCGCCGCAGCCGCGGCCCACCAGGTTGATGAGGTTCCGATGTCGCACCCGCTCCCGTCCGCTGTTCATCCGGCCGCGCCGATGCGCCGCAATCATCCGATGGCGTGGGCCATCGCGGTCGCCCTGGGCAGCATGGTGGCCCCGGCCAGCCAGGCGCAGCAGGCCTTCAGCCCGGGCTGGTTCGCCGACCGCGGCGCGGCCCAGGGCAGCGCGGCACAGAG
The DNA here is from genome assembly GCF_020883215.1 of Stenotrophomonas sp. SI-NJAU-1. Taxonomy (NCBI): domain Bacteria; kingdom Pseudomonadati; phylum Pseudomonadota; class Gammaproteobacteria; order Lysobacterales; family Lysobacteraceae; genus Stenotrophomonas; species Stenotrophomonas sp. SI-NJAU-1. The sequence continues at coordinate 2,388,949 of NZ_CP086598.1, read as the reverse complement.
TGGCCGCATGCCCAACGGCGTGCCGATCCAGTTCCAGTTGCCGGCCCAGCAGCAGGACGCAGCACGGCAGAAGCTGCAGCAGTCGATCGACAATCTCGGCACCGCGGCGCAGGCGATCACGCTGCAGCAGCGCCTGCAGGAGCAGGCGAGGCAGGCGCGCCGCGAGGCTGGCTTCATCGTTGCCGATGGCCTCGGCAAGGATGGCCTGAGCGTCGACCAGAATCCGCTGACCCGTGGCTGGCTCAATGCGCGCGAGGCGATCCAGTCGCAGGGCAGCGACGGGCGGGTGCAGGTCACGGTCGAGCAGACTGCGGACAAGGCGATCCTGAACTGGGAGACCTTCAACATCGGCGGCAACACCACGCTGAACTTCCTGCAGAACCCGGACTGGGCCGTGTTGAACCGGGTCAATGACCCGGCTGCGCGGCCCAGCCAGATCCAGGGGCAGCTCAACGCCAACGGCACGGTGTTCGTGGCCAACCGCAACGGGGTGGTGTTCGGTAACAACAGCCAGGTCAATGTACGCAACCTGCTGGCGGCCGCAACACGGATCAGCGATGCGCAGTTCCGCGACAACGGCCTGTACAGCCCCGACGCCAGCAGCAGCGCGCTCAGCGATGCGTTCGGCAAGGTGATGGTGGAGCAGGGCGCCCGCATCGCGACCCATGAGCCGACCAGTGCGACGCGCGGCGGTGGCTACGTGCTGCTGGCCGGGCACAGCGTGGAGAACGCCGGCCAGATCGAGGCGCGCCAAGGGCAGGTGCAGCTCGCTGCCGGCGACAGTTTCGTGATCCGGCGCGGCGTGGGTACGGCGACCAATACCAGCTCCACCACCCGCGGCAATGAAACCGCGCCGCGCTTCATCGCTGGCAGCACGGCTGGCAGCGTGCGCAACACCGGCCTGCTGCGCGCCCGCGAGGGTGACGTGACCCTGGCCGGGCGCAGCGTCGAGCAGGCCGGCGTGGCCGTGGCCAGCACCACGCTTGCACAGCGCGGCACCGTGCATCTTCTGGCTTCGGCCAGTGATGCCGGCAGCAGCGTCACGCTTGCCGATGGAGCCACTACGGCGGTGCTGGTCGAGGACGACGGCAAGGCCAAGGTGCTTGATACGCAGCGCGACAGCCTCATCAAGGAATCGGCGGAGCAGGACGCGATCCGCGCCGGTGCGCGCTCGGCAACCTTCGACAATCTGTCCCAGCACAATGATCGCCGGGACCAGTCGCGGGTGGAGATCGTCTCCGGTGGCAACATCCATTTCAGTGCGGATTCGCTGACGGTTGCCACGGGCGGCCAGATCATCGCCGATGCGGCAGCCCGCAGCTACGTAGACGACGCGGCACGCGTGGACGTGTCCGGCGCAGTGGGCGTACAGGTGTCGATGGAGAGCAACAATGTCCAGGTCAAGGTGCAGGGCAACGAACTGCGCGATGCCCTGGACAACCGCGATAGCGGCAAGCTGACCAGCAGCGAGGTCTGGATCGACCGCCGCAGGCTGGTCCACGTTCCGGCCGGTACCGGGGGCTACGAGGGGGAGCGCTGGTACGCGGCGGGTGGACTGCTGGAAGTGGGCGGATACCTCGACAACCAGGGGCACTCGATCGGCGAATGGGCCGCGCAGGGAGGCACTGTCCTGCTGGGCGGCAGGGAAGTGGTCACGCATGGCGGCTCACGCATCAACCTTGCCGGTGGCAGTCTGGATGTGCAGAGCGGCGTGATCCGGCAGAGCTGGGTGCGCGGCGTCGATGGCCAGGTCTACCGCCTTGATGATGCGCCGGCGGAGATGCTGTTCGATGGGCTGTACAGCGGCCATGAAGTGAAGCAGGAGCGCTGGGGCGTCACCGAGACCTTCCGTGATCCGATCGTATTCGCGGCGCAGCGTGTCGATAACGGGTATACGGTCGGCCGCGACGCAGGCCGCCTGATCGTCTCCGCACCGACCGCGGTGCTGGATGGGCAGGTTGAGACTGCCACCTTCCAGGGCGCGCAGCAGAACCGCAGGCCGGATTCCGCGCTGGAGGGTTATGCGCAGGCGCAGACGGCGGCCGCGCGTAATGCGCAGCTGTACCTGGGGCGCTACGACGGCCAGGGCCGCAGCGGTGTGTTCGGCTCGGAGGTGCGGCTGGATGACAAGGCTCCGACGAAGGCGGCGTGGTCGCTGCTGGCGCCGGTCGACGAGGAGCGGCGTGACACGGTGTGGCTGGATATCGCAGCGCTGAGTGCCCAGCAGTGGGGACGGATCGACCTGGCGACCGCCGATGGCATCCGCGTCGACGGCAGCCTTCGGCTGCAGGCAGGCGGACAGCTCAACCTGACCGGCAGCGAGGTGGAATTGGCAGGCGACATCGGCATTGCCGGCGGCCAGCTGTCGGCGGGCAACCTGCTGGATGTCCAGGGCCGGCCGACGGCGCTGCTGCACGATGGCCGCGCCCGCACCGCCATTGCCGACGGCACGCGGATCGATCTCTCCGGTGAATGGAGCAATGCGTCACTGGAGATGCCGCTCGACGCCAGCGGTGCCTGGACGGATGGCGGCCGCCTGAGCCTGAGCAACAGTCATGACGTGGTCGTGGGCGCCGAGGCAACGGTTGACGTCGAGGCCGGCGCCGCGTTGGACCTGCGCGGCAAGGGCCGCATCGGCAAAGGGGGTGGCGTCAGCCTGCAGGCGAACAGCAGCACGGTTGCGACCGACGGCAGTGGCCGGGTGCAGCTGGGCGAGGGGAGCCGGTTCAGTGGCCGAGGACAGGGCAGTGGTTCCTTCTCGCTGGGAACCGGTGGCCACGTTCGGGTGGGCGATCCGGACCCGGCGGGCACGTCGCTGCGACTGGACCCCGGCCTGTTCGGCAGTGGCTTTGCGCAGTACGACATCAATGGCCACCAGGGCGTGGAGGTGGCCGATGGCGCCCGGCTGGTCGCGGTCCTGCCGGGCCTGCGCTTGACCCAGGGCGCGCGGATGGCAACCGATCGGGCGTCCGCACTGGCGGCGTGGGATGCGCCGCTGTACAGCGCCGATCCGTCGAGTGGGCGCGTCAGCCAGCGCGCGGGCGCGAGCATCAGCCTGCGTTCGGACCGCAACAGCGTGGGCGGTGACCTGCGGGTCGGCACGGATGCGCTGGTGGCGGTCGATCCAGGGCAGACGATCTCGCTGCTTGGGGCAGGCAACATCGATGTTGAAGGCACGCTGCGCGCCAAGGGCGGCCGCATCCTGATCGACGATGTGCGACCGGAAAACGCTCTGTACGCCGGGCAGCGCACCGAACGCACCTGGCGTTTCGCCGAAGGCGCGCTGCTGGATGCCGATGCAGACGTGATTTCGCTGCCCGATGCCGGCGGCCACCTGCGCGGGCAGGTGCGCGCGGGTGGACGCATCGAGATTGGCGGGGCGCTGGACTGGGAGACCACAGCATTCGTCGACAATCGACCACCGGAAGCCTTCGTGGTGGTCGAACGCGGTGCGCGCCTGCAGGCGCGGGGCGCGTCGGCCGAACTGGACATCGACGGTCAGGGCCGTGTGCGCGTGGACAGCGACGGCGGGCAGATCGTGCTGCGCTCGGCCAATGCGCTGTACCTGGACGGCGGGATGGACGCGGCCGCCGGTGGTGCCGGCGCACGCGGTGGCACGCTTGGCCTGGCCTTTGGCGGCAGCATTCACGCACGTGGCGCCAGCGAGGAGGTACTGCGGGCGCGTGCGATCAGCCTCAGCCAGCACAACGCACCGGCGCAGCCACTGCCGGCCGCATTGGAGTATGGCCACGCGGCGTTGTCGGTCGAGCAGCTGCAGGCCGGCGGCTTCGACAACCTGTCGGTGTTCGGTGACATCCGCGCGGTCGGCGATGTCGACCTGCGCCTGGCCCAGAGCCTGCGCATCCACGGCCAGGGTACTTCGAGCCTGGGCATGGCCGTGGATGCCGGGCCGTCCTCGGGGCTGCGACTGAGTGCGCCCTACGTCCGCCTGGCGCAGGCACGCTGGCGCCAGATACCGGGCGAGAACCTGCTGGTCACGGCCGAAGGTGCCTCGGCAGCGCCGGACCAGCGTGCGCTGGCGGTGCAGGCCGAGCTGATCGACATCCGCGACGTCACCTGGCTGCCCGGGTTCGAACACGTGGCGCTGGAAAGCCGCAGTGATGTGCGCCTGACCAACGGCATTGCCAGCAGTGGCAACACCAGCGCGTTGATCACGGCCGGTTCGATGGACGTGACCGCTGCCCGCCTGTACCCCACCACGGGGGCGGTCGGCACGCTGGTGGCCGGCGCTTCGGCGCAGACCGTGGATAGCGCTGATAACTGGGCCGATCCGGGCGCCGTGCTGCGCATCCACGGCATCGGTGGAGGCACGCAGCCGGTGCCGGAATCGGCGCTGGGCAGGCTTCGCCTGGTGGCCGCCACAGTGCAGCAGGGCGGTAATGTGCAGGCGCCGATGGGCTCGCTGCAGCTGGGCGGCCTGATCCAGAACGGAACCGTCGGCAGCCGGGTGGAACTGCTGCCGGGGAGCGTTACCTCCACCAGCGGTGCCGGCCTGTCGCTGCCCTACGGTGGCACCGTCGATGGTGTTGACTGGCGGGTCGGCACGCGCAGCGTGAGTTCGCTGACGCCGGCCGGCATCTCCTCGATGGGGGTGACCCTGAAGGCGAACGAGATCGAGGTGGCGCCGGGGGCACTGCTGGACATGTCCGGCGGTGGTGAGTTGACTGGTGCGGCCTTCGTGTCGGGGCGCAGTGGCTCTGTAGACGTGCTGCGCGCGGCGTTGGCCGACGCCAATCCGCGCTATGAATTCAGTGCGTCGGGCAACCCGGTGTACGCGATCGTGCCGGGACGCGCCGGGACGTTCGCCCCCAGCGGCGAGGAAGGATTCGCCACACCGGCGGTGGGCCAGCAGATCACCGTGCCGGCGGGCGTGCCTGGCCTGGCGGCAGGCACCTACACGCTGATGCCGGCCAGCTATGCGCTGCAGCCCGGTGCATTCCGGGTGGAGCTGGGCGCCACCGGCACCTCGGGCATCGTGCAACCCATCGCGACCGGCACCGGCACCTGGCGTGTGTCCGGGCAGCAGCGAACGGCGCTCGGCGCGGCAATCTCGCCGTTGCTCACCGACATCCTGCTGACCCCCGCCGCAGTGGTACGCCGGCACTCGGGCTACAACGAAACTTCCTACAACAGCTTCGCGCAATCGGTGGCCGACCGACGGGGCGAGTCGCGTGGCTGGCAGACCATCGATGCGCTCGGGTTGACCCTTGCGCTGGGTGAAGGCGCAGGTCGTGCAGCAACGCCTGCCATCCGCTTCGCCGGCACCGCGCGGTTCGGCGCCGCCGCCGACAAGGGGCGCGGCGGCACGTTGTCAGCCACGTTGGCCAGCCCGGCGGTCGGTTCGCTGGAGATCGTTGATGGCGGCGCGCAATCGCAGGCGCATGATCGCGGTGCCACCTTCAGCGACGACGCGCTCAATGCCTTCCTGCCGGCGCGGATGATGATCGGCGGGCAGTTCAACCAGGAGGCCTCGCAGGTGGCGGTGACCGGCCAGGCGCGCAGCGTGGCGATCCGTTCCGGCGTCACCTTGAACGCACCGGAAGTGCTGGTGGCAGCGGCCTCCGGTGGCAGCGGCGTCCTGGTCGAGGCCGGTGCGACCCTCGATACACTGCCCTTCGCATCCGCCAACGCGAATGCCAGCGCGACCCTGCCTTACCAGGTCTCCGGCGGCCTGCTGGCGGTGTCCAACCAGCGTCTGAACCTGATCACCGGTACCACCGGCGTGGAAGCCGGCCCGGTAGCGATCGACATCGGGGGGTGCCAGACGGCGTGCGATGGCCAGACGCTGCTGGTTTCCGATGGCAGCATCGCGGTAGCGACCGATGGCACGCTGCAGATGCGCGACTCGGCCAGCTATGGCACCCGCCAGCTCGGCCTGAGCATGGCGGCGCTGAACCTCGGCAGTGCCGAAGCGATCGCCCAGGCCGCTGCGGCAGGGGCGCTGCCCAGTGGCATGACCATGAACCAGTCCGTGCTGCAGCAACTTCTGCGCGGCAATGATGCCTCCGGCGCGCCGGCGCTGGACACGCTGAGCCTGGTCGCGCGGGATTCTGTCAACGTGTTCGGCAACGTCGAGCTGGACGCGCGCGACAGTGCCACCGGCCGCAGTGGCCTGCAGACGCTTGTCCTCGGTGCGCAGGCCATCCGCGGCTACGGTGCGGCGACCGACCGTGCGCGCATCCTGGTGGACACGCTGGTCTGGGACGGCTCATTGGCGGCGAGCCAGGCGCCGGGCAGCGACGCGTCGGTGCCGCCGGCCGATCCGATGGTGGACCGGCTCGGCGCCGGGCAGCTGGACATCTTCACCCGTCAGCTGCAGCTGGGGCGGGCGCCATTCAGCCGTCCCAGCTCTGAAGTACCTGCGAACCGGCAGGTACTCGGATTCAGTGCGCTGAACCTGAGTGCTTCCGAGCAGCTGTCGTTCTCCGCGCAGGGCACGCTGGACGTGTTCCAGCAGCGCGGCCACTATCTGGCCGACAAGGGCTGGCAGTACAGCGGAGGCAGCCTGGGTATCGATACACCGCTGTTGACCGCCGATCCCTCCGCGCAGCTGCGCGTGCACACCGGCGGCGACTTCCGCCTGCAGGGGGGCGTCGGCAAGGCGGGTGGCGATGCACTGGGCAGTGAGCTGAGCATCGACGCCAACCGGATCACGCTGGACAGCACGATCGCGCTGGCGTCCGGACGGCTGTCGGCGAACGCACGCGAGGGCATCACGCTTGGCAGCCGGGCCGCGCTGGATCTGGCCGGGCGCAAGGTCTCGCTGTACGACGTGGACAAGTTCAGCTGGGGCGGCGATGTCCTGCTGTCCACCTACACGGGTGACATCCGCGCCGATGCTGCCTCACGCATCGATGTTTCCGCCCGCAACAACCGCGGCGGGCGCCTGACAGTCACCGCAATGGCCGGTCAAGCCGATCTGGCCGGTGTTCTGCAGGGTGCCGCCAGTGGTCGCTACGATGCCGGTGGCACGCTGGTGCCCTACGACGGTGGCGAACTGGTGGTGCGGGCACGCCAGCTGCAGGACTTCACCGGCCTCAACCAGCGATTGACCGCCGGCGGCGTCGTCGGCGGTCGCAGCTTCCGGATCGGTGAAGGCGATCTGCGGATCGGCGACGAAGTGAAGGCGCGCCGGGTCGACATCAGTGTCGATGCGGGCAGCCTGACCGTGGCTGGCCGCATCGATGCCAGCGGCGAGCAGGTCGGCAGCATCCGCCTGTATGCCCGCGATCAGCTGCAGGTGGACGGCACGCTGGACGCGCACGGCACCGGCCTGCGCGTGGACAGCCATGGCAAGATCATCGACAGTCCCAACCGGGCTACGATCACGCTGGGCAGCGCCGAAGGTGCCGTCGGCCTGGGCAGCGCGGCGCAGCTGGACCTGCGTGCCGGCAGCGACGTTGCCGTCGGTGAAGGTCCAGGCCAGAACGATGGCACGCCGCGCGGCACGCTGAAGATCGATGTGCCGCGGCTGGGCAGCAACGACGCGGCGATTGCCGCAGCCAACGGCCTGCGCATCGACGGCGCGGCCGACATCCAGCTCAATGGTGTCCGCCGCTACGACGATGCGCCCCTGGCCACCACTGCTGATGTGCGCGGCAACCGCGCGCAGCTGGTCACCCAGCAGTGGCTGGGCCAGGTGGTCGATCCGCACAGCGTGGCCTGGATCGATGGCGCGCTGGCCAATCCGGACCTGCAGCAGCGCACGGCCGCGCTGGGCGATGTCCGCCTTCGTCCCGGCGTACAGGTGGTGGCGCGTCGCAGCGACGCCAACCCGGAGGGCGACCTGACCATTGCCGGCGACATCGATCTGTCCGGCTACCGTTACGGGCCCGATGCCAACCGCGCCGATCCATCGCGGCGTGGCTTCGGCGAGTCGGCCTCGCTGGTGCTGCGCGCCGAAGGCAACATCAACGTCTATGGCAGCATCAACGATGGTTTCGCACCGCCGCCGTCCACGCCGGACGAGGGCGGTTGGCAGCTGTATGAGGGTCGCAATGGCAGCGCGGGGCACACCCCCTTCGGTGGCGGCCTGGTGGTGCCGGTGGACGGGGTGAAGCTGCAGCCGGGCACCGAGTTCCAGGCCGGCACCCGCCTGAACTATGACGTGCCGGTCGAATCGGCAACGCTTCCGGTCGGCACCGTGCTGCCCGCGCCGATGGTGATCTCGCAGACCCTGAGCCTGCCCGCGGGCACGGTGCTGGGTGCGGCGGTGACCACCGACGCCGGGCAGACGCTGGCGGCGGGCACCGTGCTGCAGGAGCCGCTGGTGCTGGCGGCCGGTGCGCGGCTGGGCGCCGGCTTCCGCCTGCGCAGCGCGGTCCAGATGGCGGCACAGGAGTGGCCCGCCGGCGCGGTGCTGCCGGTTGCGCTGCGGCTGGCGCGGGAAGTCGAGCTCAAGGTGGGCGCGTACATCCCATCGTTGACCAAGGTGGAGCTGGCCGGCGACGCGCCGGTGAATCTGCGGCCGGCCGACGCCAACGGCAACCAGGGACGCAACTGGGCGCTGGCGCCGATGCTGGCCGAGGGCACCACCTCCTGGGACCTGACCGTTGTTGCCGGTGCCGATGCCGGTGCCGCCGATCCACGCAGCCGACGCTGGGGCAGCGAAGGCAGCGTGGTGCTGGCCGATACCCACCAGGGCTCGATCGGTACGGTCAAGACCGAAATCATCTGGGTGGGCGATCGCGCGTTGACCGAGCAGGCATCGCTGGACTGGATCGGCGACACCTCCTATGCGGGCCGTCCGATCGCGGAGCTGGCCGACATGTTCGGCTTCACCGAAGACGAGTTCTGCGCGATGTCGGCCGACTACTGCGGCCCGGCACCCCGCCAGGTGGCCGCACAGGGCTCGCTGGACTACTGGGGCGACGAGTCCTACGTGGGCACCCCTGCGAAGGACTTCGCGGCGATGTTCGGCATGACCGAAGACGAGTTCTGCAGCACCGCACCCACCTACTGCGCCGGCGGTGGCACGCAGACCGAAGTGACCACCTACGGCAAGCGCGCGGGCACGCCGGCCTGGAGCGTGCTGCGCACCGGCAAGGGTGACCTGGAACTGCTCGCTGCCGGTGATGTCGTGATGAAGTCCGGCTTCGGTGTATACACGGCGGGCACTCCCACCACGCTGGGCGAGGGCCGCGACGCTGCCTTCAATTCGCCCCGCGCAGCAGCCCCCAGGAACACGGCACTGCTGGGTCCGAACCTGGTGCCGGGCAGCTATGACGCCGCGTTGGCCGGCTACCAGGCCTGGTATCCCGATCATGGCGGCAACCTGCGCGTCGAAGCCGGGCGCGATATCGTCGGTGACGTCTGGACCGGGCGCGCAGAGTCGGGCACCAGCGAGCGCGACTGGGCGCTGTACTCCAGTGCCGCGGTCGGCAATTGGCTGTGGCGGCAGGGAACCGGCAGCACCACCGGCGTGGAGCCGGTGCCGACCAGCTGGTGGGTGAACTTTGGCGCCTACACCAACGTGTCCGCTGCCGCTGGCGCCTCTCCGCGGATGGTCGGCTTCACCGGCTTCGGTACATTGGGTGGCGGCAACCTGACGCTGGAGGCCGGGCGTGACGCCGGCGTGCGCGATGCGATAGGTGATGCGCTGGGCTCGATGATCGCACCGCGCTCGGGTGCGATCATCGCGGCGGTGGGATCGACCGGCCGGGTCAGCGATGGCCAGCTGCACCTGACCGGCGGCGGCGACCTGCAACTGCGTATCGGTGGCGCACTGAATCCGAATCTGCGGGCGACGTTCTCCAGCCTCAATGCCTCCAGGGCGGGACAGAATCTCGACCTCAACGGTACCTTCAGCAATCTGCGCGGCAGCCTGCAGCTCGACGCGGGGCGCATCGGTGCAATGGGCGTCACCCTGGAAAGCTACGCGACGCTGGGTCAGCAGCGCGCGGCAGACCTGTTTGCGCCCGACGCCGCCCGCGCGATGGGCGGGCCGGTGCTGGTGCTGGGCGACGCCGCCGCGCAGCTGCAGGCACGGGGCGATGTGGTGCTCGGCGGCGTCGCCGATGCTGGCCGGGTTCCGCTGGCCAACTACAGCGCGGTGTTGCAGGATGATGGCGCGCGCGCTGCAGGCAGCACGTGGTTCTCCCTGTGGACCGCCAACACGGCCGTGGATCTGTTCAGTGCCGGTGGTGACCTCGCGCCGGGCCTCGCCGGGCCGGAAAACGTGACGGGCAGCAATCTGTGGCGCGAACAGGTCCAGCTTGTTGTGCGCGGTGGCGATGATCTGCTGAATTACTGGCTCTATCCTTCGCGCTTCAGTGCCGTTGCTGCGCAGGGCGACATCAAGCTGGACCGGATCAGCGCCACGCTGGGGACGCAGGATGTGATCCTGCTGGCACCCTCGGCGACAGGACGGCTGGACGTCCTGGCCGGTGGCGGCGTCTTCGCCCAGCGTGGTGCGACCCAGATCGCGCGCTCCGCCAGCGACGCGCGCCTGCCGGGACCCTTCGATCCGGCATTCATGGCCGAGCAGCGGGATTCCAGCGGCAATGTGACCCGCTCGCGGCACAACCTGTCGGTCGACGGCAACATTGCATCGCCGGACGCGTCGCTTCCGCTGTTCGCGTTCGGTCCGAATACTCCGCTGTCCACCGTGTCTGCGGCCCTGGCGCCGAGCCGTTTCTACGCGGTGCAGGGCGACATCATCGGTCTGGCCACCGGCGCCCGGCGCACGCTGAATCCCAACGGGGGGCAGCGCACGCAGCTGAACTGGTTCGAGGCCGCCGGCGCCGTGCAACTGCGGGCAGGCCGGGATATCCTCGGGGTGTCGATGACCGCGTTGAACACCGCGCCCGCCGACATCACGGTGGCGGCGGCGGGCCGCGACATCGTGCATCTGGACGCGACCATCGCCGGCCCCGGCAACACCGAGATCAGTGCCGGCCGCCAGCTGCGCCAGGAGGATGCGGGCAGCATCGTCAGCCTCGGCGGTATCGTGCAGGGTGACACCCGGCCCGGCGCCAGCATCGCGCTGACGGCCGGCAACCAGCAGATCGATTTCGCAGCCCTGCGTGCCCGCTATCTGGACCCAGTCAACCTTGCCGATTCCGCGCAATCGCTTGCATCGCAGCCCGGCAAGGCGGTGAAGATCTATGACAAGGAACTGAAGCAGTGGCTGCAGCAGCGCTTCGCTCTGGCTGCCGATGGCGCCGAGGCGCTGGCCGTGTTCGACGCATTGCCGAAGGAGCAGCAGCGCATCTTCCTGCGCCAGATCTATTACGCCGAGCTGCGCGAAGGTGGACGTGAGTACACCGATGCGGAAGGGCCACGCTTCGGCTCCTACCTGCGCGGGCGCGAGGCGATCGCCACGCTGATGCCGGACAAGGATGGGACTGGCGCAACCATCAACCGCGCTGGCGATATCGTGATGTACGGCAGTTCCGGCGTGCGCACCGAAGCGGGTGGCAACATCGAACTGATGGCACCGGGCGGACAGATCGTGGTCGGCGTGCAGGGCGTGGTGCCTCCCGCAAGTGCGGGCCTGGTCACCCAGGGGCAGGGTGACATCCGTCTGTTCAGCCAGGACAGCGTGCTGCTGGGCCTGTCTCGGGTGATGACCACCTTTGGCGGTGACATCCTGGCGTGGTCGGAGCAGGGTGACATCAATGCCGGTCGTGGTTCGCAGACCACGCTGCTGTACACCCCGCCGCGCCGGGTCTATGACACCTGGGGTAACGTGATCCTGTCGCCGCAGGCACCGGCCAGCGGCGCCGGCATCGCAACGCTGAACCCGATCGCCGAAGTGGCGCCGGGCGATGTCGACTTGATCGCGCCGCTGGGCACCATTGATGCCGGCGAGGCGGGTATCCGCGTGTCAGGCAACATCAACCTGGCGGCATTGCAGGTGCTCAACGCCGCCAATATCCAGGTGCAGGGCGACAGCAAGGGCCTGCCGGTACTGGCATCGGTGAACGTCAACGCGCTGGCGTCGGCAAGCGCTGCGGCCAACAGCGCCAGCCAGGCCGCACAGGACGTGATGCGCAAGAGCCAGGACGATGCGCGGCGCAACCAGCCGTCGGTGATCAGCGTGCAGATCCTGGGCTTCGGCAGTGCCAGCAGCAGCATCGATCCACCAACGCGCGGAAACACGGCCGCCGCCACGGGCTACGACGTCAACAGCGCCTTCCAGTTTCCGCAGGCGCGCGCAGACGCGGGCAAGCAGCAGGTGCAGTAGATCCACGGCATGCGTGGATGCAGGAACGGTGCGGACCAAGGTCCGCACCCACGGGGCGCAGCACACAGGATCGGGCCAGCTGCCAGGGAGCGGTGGCGGCCCCAGCCAGGACGGCACCGAGGGCAGGGAGCAGCCATCAGCGGTGAGGACCACCTACACGGCGCCGCCGGGCGCGGGACAGCGCCCGGCGGCAGGCGGGCCATAGATCCACGGCATGCGTGGACGCATCTCAGTAGATCCACGCCATGCGTGGATGTCGTCCAGTAGATCCACGCCACGCGTGGATGCCTCTCAGTAGATCCACGCCATGCGTGGATGCCTCTCAGTAGATCCACGCCATGCGTGGATGGCTGGGTCAGCTTTCAGTGCCGACCAACGGTCGGCACCCACCAGAGCAGGCTTGGCAGCAAAGCAGGCCTGGCAGTAGATCCACGCCACGCGTGGATGCCTCTCAGTAGATCCACGCCATGCGTGGATGCAGTCCAGTAGATCCACGCCATGCGTGGATGGCTGGGTCAGCTTCAGTGCCGACCAACGGTCGGCACCCACCAGAGCAGGCTTGGCAGCAGAAGCAGGCCCGGCAGTAGATCCACGCCATGCGTGGATGCCCCTCAGAGCGCCAGCACCCGCCGGTAACTCAACGGCCCGCGCGCATCACGCAATCCCAACCGCAACTCCAGACCGGTCGCCGGCAAAACGTCCCCTTGGCCTGGCAGCATCGCCCAACCCACCCCGGGCTGCCACGCCCGCACCTCGAAGCGCTGCACATCACGCGCCACCAGCAGCCCGCGGGTCGGCTCGGGCGCCGGCAGCGGATAGCGATCCGACGGCGTACCGCTGGCGCGCCACAACGTGCTGCCCTGCCGCCACCAGCGAACGCGCTGCCACTGCAGCCCATCACTGCCGACGCTGCGGGTGATCTCCAGCGTGAAGCCACCATCGGGGTGACGCTCACTGGTCAACGACGGCGGCAGCAGCCTCGCGGGTTGATCGGCCGGTCGCACCGCGCCGTTCATCAGCGCATCGTCAGCGCGCATCTCGATATCGCGCTGGAACTGCTGCAGTACCCGTATCGCCGTGCTGGTCTCGGCATCGGCCTGGCGCAGGCGCTGGTCAGTGTTGGCCACGCTGTCCAGGGCGCGCCAGCAGATCACCGCCAGCACGCCCATGATGGTGATGGCGATCATCACCTCGATCAGGGTGAAGCCACCCGCCGCGCGTTTCATGGCGCCGCCGTCCACGGCAGCTGCAGGCGCGCCAGCGATTGTTTCGGCGCATCTTCGGCCACCACGCTCAACTCCAGCTGTGGTTGTCCGTCGGTGCCAGTGCCCAGGTGCTGCTGCACCAGGAAGCGGGTGCGCCCCTGCAGGCACAGCAGGCGAGCATCGCGGGGTGGCTGTGCGGACAGACGCAGCTCCTGCCAGCGGTCCTGCGCGCACAACAGGGCCAGCCGACGGTCCCGCAGGCGCGACTGGTCATCGGTCGCCACCGCCACCGAGCGCATCACCGCCGCCAATGCGACGGCCACGATGGCCAATGCGATCAGCACCTCGATCAGCGTGAATCCGTGTTGCGTCCGCTTCACTGCAGCACCTGCAATTGTCCACTGCCATCATCACGAAGACGCAGTCGACGACCGTCCAGCGACAACGCCAGCTCCCACGGCACACCAATCCATTCGGGGCTCAGCTCGATGGCAGCCGTGGGTTGCACGGTGATGCCACGGGTCTGCCACTGCTGGGGCCGCAGCAGGTCGTCGCGCCGCAGCTCGACCCAGCCCTGGCTGTCGCGGCGGCTGAAACGGTAACCCTCCGCAGTGGCCTGCCAGCGGATCGGCCGACCATCGATGCGTGCTTCATCGCGAGCGACCTGAAGGCGCTGCGCCAGCCGCTCCGATTCCTGCCGTAGCTGCCGCGCAGGGTCGAACAGGCTACCCAGACCGAGGCCGATACCCGCCGTGCAGATGCCGATGATGACCAGCACCACCATCAGTTCGATCAGCGTGAAACCGCGTGGCCTGCGTTGCATCGGACATCGCCTCCCGTCCTTGCCGATACCTGCCAGCGTAGGCGCGGATGATGAAACAAAAGCGTCAGCGTCAGCTGCTAGCGTGGCCGCACAGGAACCTGGCGAAGGTGCGGAACATGGACGGCAGGCGTTGGGATCGCAATCGCACGTTGACCCTGCTGGCGGCCGTGCTGCTGCTGACCGTGGCGGGATACTGGAGCATGGCCCTGTTCATGGCGCCGGCTCGCGTCGCCGCCACCCCGGTGCCGGTCGCCGTACCCGCTGCCCCGGCGTTCGACGACGGGGCGAGCGTACCGCTGGTGCGGCTGCTCTCGCCCGGTGCGGTGCAGACCGACGTGACCGTGCTGGGTGTAATGGCTGGGCAGCAGGCACCGTTGGCACTGCTGTCGGTAGATGGGGCGCCTGCCCAGGCCTATGCACCGGGCCAGCGTCTCGGCCCATCCACGGTACTGGCAGCAATCAGCGCGAACGCGGTTGAACTGCAACAGGCAGGACAGCCGCGCTCGCTGCCCGTGCCCGAACTGCCGCCCATGCCTACCGATGGCATCGTTCCCGCCGCCGTGGGGCGGCACTGAACACGGCTCAGTGCGCTGGGCGCTGTGGCACCACCGAACGCCCGAACGCATCGCCCATGCGTTGCCGCGTGCCTTCCAGGTTGTACTGCAGCAACTGGTTGCCGGGCTTGCGCATCAGGCGTTCGGCCTCGGAAAGGCTGGGGCGGGTGGCCGTGCCTGCTGCCGGCGCCAGCTTGCGTTGCAGGCAGTCCCAGGCGGGAATGCGCTCGCCATTGACCTGTACTTCGATGCATGGCGCTGCATCTGCCTGTTTGGCAGCCTGGTCGGCCCGCGCCCAGGGCGAAGCCAGAGCCAGAACCAACGTCAGGCAGAGGGCGGGGCGGCTTGGCGTAAGCAGAGTGGCGTGCATCCTGAATCTCCCGGGGCAGCAAGCGCTTTGCAATGAAGACGTGTGCCAGGCGAAGTATCCGCCCGCGCGTGCTTCGGCATCGTCCACAGATGACAGAGGTGTCACAAAACTGTTGGCGGTTTTGACGCGGCCTGCACGTCCTGTTGGTAGACCCACGCGCCGCTCCCTGGCCATTCCCTTCGATACGACGCGATGCCTTCGATGACTCCCGTTCCGTGCCGTGCCGTTCGCCTTCCGCTGCGCCTGCATCCCTTGCTGCTGGCCCTGGCGTCGCTGCCGTCTCCAGCGTTCGCGCAGGACACCGCGCCAGCGCCCACGGTGAACATCAACGAGTACATCGTGCGCGGCAACACCGTGCTCGATGCGCGCCAGATCGAACGCGCGGTCGAACCATTCCTTGGCCCCGGCAAAACGCTCGCCGATGTCGAGAAGGCGCGCGATGCAGTCAACGCGCTGTACCAGCAGGCCGGCTACCAATCGGTCTATGTGGAGCTGCCCGAGCAGCAGGTAAACGCGGGCGTGGTGCTGCTGAGGGTGCAGCAGACGCCCATTGGCCAGCTGCGCGTGGTCGGTGCCCGCCATGACTCACCCGAGCGCATCCGCGAGCGGGTGCCGTCGTTGGCTGAAGGGCGCGTGCCCGATTTCGACCAGGCACAGAGGGAACTGACGGCGCTGAACGAAGGGGGCCGCCGCCAGGTGATGCCATTGGTGCGCGAAGGCCAGGTGCCGGGCACCATGGATGTGGACCTGCAGGTGGAAGAGAAGTCGCCCTGGCGTGCCAGTGCGGCGCTCAACAACGACCACAGCGCCGATACCGAGAAGCTGCGCCTGAGTGCCTCGCTGGCCCACGACAACCTGTGGCGGCGCGGCCACAGCGCGAGCATCGGCGTGTTCATCGCGCCGGAAGACACCGACCAGGCCAAGGTGTTCTCCGCGTCCTACACGGTCCCCTTCGAGGGCACGCCGTGGAGCCTGGAAGCATCGGGCTACACGTCCGACAGCCGCGTACTCAATGCCGGAGGGCAAGGCGGCGCAGGCGCGGGCACCGGCACCAACGTGATCGGCAACGGTTATTCCATTGGTCTCAAGCTCAACTACCGCCTGCCGGGCAGCAGCGCTTGGTGGCGCCAGCTCAGCCTCGGCGTGGACTTCAAGGACACCGAAGAAGACACGCAGATGGGCAAGGACAGCCTGAAGACGCCCTTGAAGTACGCACCGGTCACGCTGGCCTTCGTCGGCGTGCGCCAGGGCGAGCACGATCAGCTGAGCATCAACACGCAGCTGGTGGCGGGAACCCGGCGTCTGTTCGGTTACGGCAGCAACGCCACCGATTTCGGTCAGAAGCGCTACTGGGCCGATCCGAGTTTCGTGGCGTTCAAGGCCGATGTCTCCAACACGCACATCTTCGGCAACGACTGGCAGTGGTATGCGCGTGGCTCGCTGCAGGCGACCGATGCGCCGCTGGTCTCGGCCGAACAGTTCGCCGCCGGCGGCATGTACACCGTACGCGGCTACCTGTCGGCCGAAGCGATCGGCGACTACGGTGGCCTGGCCAACCTGGAATGGCGCACCCCGGCGTGGTCGCTGTGGAGCGGTACCGACCTGCGGCTGTACAGCTTCGCCGACGCGGCCTACCTGCGCCTGCGTCAGCCGCTGCCGGAACAGCGCGACAAGTACAACCTGGCGTCGGTCGGGCTGGGCGCGCAGCTGCGCCTGGGCGAACACCTGCAGCTGCGCCTGGACTACGCCTGGCCCTACGCCGATGGCCCGGTCACGCGCAAGGACGACCCGCGCCTGCATTTCAACATCAGCACCAGCTACTGACCCTTCCCTTGAGATGCGTTCTCCGGAGACCTTTTGCATGGACCGTCTGCTTTCCCGAATGTTGCTGCTGTTGGCTGCGCTGATCGCGCTGCCCGCGGCCGCGGCCGATGCCAACTGGTGGCAGGCCGAATGGAAGTACCGCAAGCCGATCACCGTCGACGCCGGCCCACAGGGCGCGGGGTTGGCCGGCAACCCCGGGCGTACGCCGCTGCTGCTGCGCCTGCATACCGGCAACTTCGGTTTTGATGGCATCCAGGAGGGTGGCAACGACCTGCGTTTCGTTGCTGCCGACGGTCGCACCGTGCTGGCCCATCAGATCGAGCAGTTCGACCCGAACCTGGGCCTGGCCCTGGTCTGGGTGGACGTTCCGGCACTGACCGCCAGCGCGCCGCAGACGATCTGGATGTACTACGGCAATGCGAAGGCACCGGCCAGCGGCAATGGCCAGCAGGTGTTCGATCCGGACTACACGCTGGTCTACCACTTTGCCGAAGCCAATGCGCCGGCGCGTGATACCACGGCCTACGGCAACACGGCCGGTGCGGTAGTGCCTGCGGCGGAAAGCACGGTGATCGGGCGTGGCGTGCAGCTGGGCGCTGGTCCACTGCCGCTGCCGGCCAGTGCTTCGCTGGCACAGGAAGCGGGTGCGCCGCTTACCGTTTCTGCCTGGATCAAACCGGGCGCGCTGACCACCGCGCAGGCGATCTATGCGCGCCGCGACGACAGCGCCGAGCTGGTGGTGGGTATCGACAACCGGGTGCCGTTCGTGCAGCTCAACGGTCAACGCAGCACGCCGGCGCAGCCGATTCCGGAAGGGCAGTGGGCGCATGTTGCGCTTACCGCCGAGAAGGGGTCGCTGCAGCTGTATCTGAACGGTCGCGTGGTGGCCCAGCTCAGTGGTGAGGTGCCGGCACTGACCACCGCAGCGGTGGTGGGGGCCGATGCGCCGGGTGCGGCGCAACCGCTGGCCAACTTCGATGGCGCGCTGGATGAACTGCGCATCTCACGCGTAGCACGCCCGGCGGCGCTGCTGCTGGCCGATGCCACCGCGCAGGGCGCCGATTCGCGCCTGATCAGCTACGGCGCCGACGAGCAGTCGGCCGGGCAGAGCCACTTCGCCTTCATCCTCAAGGCGATGCCGTTCGACGCCTGGGTGGTGGTCGCCATCCTCGGCCTGATGATGCTGTTGTCGTGGGCGATCATGATCGCCAAGAGCCGTCATTTCGGCCGCACCAGCAAGGCCAATGCGGTGTTCACCGAGAGCTTCAGCAAGCTCTCCGGCGTGCCGCTGCGCACGTTGTCCGAGATGGACCGGCAGGGCAAGGTGCCGACGGCGATGCACGACGGCTCGCTGTGGCGCATCTACCAGGTGGCCATCGATGAGATGCAGCAGCGTCATCAGCGCGATGGCAACTCCGGCTACCTGAGCGCGGCCACCATCGCCGCCATCCGCGCGTCGATGGATGCGGTGATGGTGCGCGAACAGGAAGCGATGGCGAGGCGCATGAACTGGCTGTCGACCACCATCGAGGGCGCACCGTATGTCGGTCTGTTCGGCACCGTGATCGGCATCATGCTGGTGTTCGTGGTGGCGGCGATGGCCGGTGCGGTGGACATCAACTCGGTGGCCCCGGGCATGGCGGCAGCGCTGCTGTGTACCGCCGCCGGCCTGGGCGTGGCGATTCCTGCGCTGTTCGGCTACAACTGGCTGGGGGCACGCGCCGAAGCGATCGGCGCCGACATGGCGGTGTTCATCGACGAGTTCGCCGCCCGCCTGGCCGAAGAGCAGGACGGGCGCGGCCCGGCCGTGGTCCAGGGCTGAGGGGCCGGCCATGGGCTACAAGGCGAAGTTCGGCATCAAGAAGCGCGAGAAGGGCATCAACGTGACGCCCTTCGTCGACGTGCTGCTGGTGGTGCTGGTGATCTTCATCCTGACCAGCAACGCCTCCATTCCCGGCATCGAGGTCAACCTGCCGAGGGCCAGCAACAGCACCGCACTGGAGAAGCCCAAGACCAAGGCGATCACCATCGACCCCAGTGGCCAGGTGTTCCTGGATGCCTACCCGGTGACGATGACCGAGCTGGAGGACCGCCTGCGTACCGAACGGGCAACCTCGCCGGATTTCCCGGTGATCGTGCGCGGTGATGCGCAGGTGCAGTACGCGCGCGTGGTCGAGGTGCTGGATCTGCTGCGCCGGCTGGAGCTGGCCCAGGTCGGCCTGGTCACCGGCAAGGCGCAGGGCTGAGGCATGGCCGGTCATCGACCACCCCTGCAGGAGCCCGGTACGCGCGGACGCCAGTTGCTGGTGACGATCGCGCTGGTGCTGGCGGCGCTGCTGGTACTGGGTGTTGCCGTGTGGTGGCTGCTGTTCAAGGACACCGCCAGCACCCGCCGGCCGGTGGTGCAACCGCCCATGTTGGCGTTGCCACCGCCGCCACCACCACCACCACCGCCGGAAAAGCCGCCTGAGCCGGAGACGCCGCCGGAAGAGACCGTGACCGAGCCGGAACCGCTGGACCCGCCCACGCCGGCCGAAGAACCGACGCCGACGCCGGACAACGCCGACCCGGTGACCATGGACGCCGATGCACAGGCCGGTGGTGACAACTTCGGCATCCAGTCGGGCAGCGGCGGTGGTTCGTCCGGCGTCGGCCGCGGTGGTGCCGGCAACGCGAGCTATGGCCGCTACCTGGGCTATCTGATGCAGCAAGCGATTTCGCGCGATGCGCGGGTCAAGCGCCTGGCGTTCCAGCTGCAGGTGAATGTCTGGCTGGCGCCCGATGGCCGCTTGGAGAAGGTCGAGCTGGTGCGTGGCAGCGGCAACGAAGAGGCCGACGTGGCCGTGCTTGAAGCACTGCGACAGATCGGCAGGGTCGACCAGATGCCACCAGCGTCGCTGGATTTCCCCGCGCGCGTGCTGATCCAGGGGCGCCGTCCCGGCGCGTGACCGATGACTTCCGTGATTTCCCTTCTTCCGATGAGAACCGTGATGAACGACCACGACCGCGCTCGAACCGCATCCCGCCGCCCACGGCCGGCCCGACGGGCGTTGCTGTGCTGCGCCGTACTGCTCAGCCTGGCCGTGCCGGCCAGTGCGATGGCTGCCGAAACCACCATGGTCAAGTTGATCAAGGGATTGATCGCCAGTGGCGCGCTCAAGCCCGAAGACGGCCAAGCCCTGTTGGTGCAGGCCGAAGCAGAAGCGGCGGCCGCGCAACGCGGTACCGCGGTCAGCGCAGCCAGCAGCGGCGGCGTGGCGCTGGAAGCCGGTGATGTGCGTGTGCCGTACGTGCCGCAGAGCGTGCGTGATGGCATCCGTGATGAGGTGCGCCAGGAGGTGATGGCGCAGGCCAAAGCCGAGGGCTGGGCCGCGCCGAACGAGGTGGCCGAGTGGACCAAGCGCATCAAGGTCAGCGGTGACATGCGTGTGCGCAGCGAATCGCGCTTCTACTCCGAGCGCAACAGCGACATCGAGACCAACTGGGCCTCGGTGAACGCTGGCAACGGCTTCGATACCAACAACAACACCAACCTGCAGCTGCCGCCGCTGCTCAACACCCGCCAGGACCGCCGCAACCTGTGGCGGATCCGCGCACGGCTGGGCATCGAGGCGACGATCGGCCAGCACACCACCGCAGGCGTGCGCCTGGCCAGCGGCAGCAGCAACGGGCCGGTGTCCACCACCGAACAGCTTGGCGGTGGCCTGGGCAAGAAGGACGTGTGGCTGGACCAGGCATGGCTGGCCTACAGCCCGGCCGACTGGGTGACGGTGCGCGGCGGACGCTTCGGCAATCCGTTCTGGACCAGCGACACGCTGTTCTCCAACGATCTGAACTTCGACGGCCTGGCGGCCAATCTCAGCTACGGCCTCGCCGAGGAGGTCGGCCTGTTCGGCAACCTGGCGGTGGTGCCGTTGGAGTACACCTCCGACAGCGCGCCCAGCCAGAGCCGGGTGAAGACGCCCAACGAGAACAAGTGGCTGTCCGGTGCGCAGGTGGGGGTGAGCTGGCGCTTCAACGATGACAACAGCCTGCGTGCGGCGCTGGGCTACTACGATTTCAAGAACATCAGTGGTCGCCTGTCGTCTCCGTGCGCGCTGTACGCTGGCGCGGTCGGTTGCGATACCGACTGGTCGCGGCCGGCGTTCATGCAGAAGGGCAACACCCTGATGCTGATCCGCGACATCGCCCGCAACCCGTTGGATCCGGCCAACACGCCCACGCCGCAGTATGTGGGCCTGGCTTCCGCCTTCCGCCTGGCGACCTTCAACCTGCGCTGGGATACACAGTTTGCGCAGGAGATCGGCATGCGCCTGGATGCGGACTACATCCGCAACCTGGCCTATGACAAGCAGGCCATGTTCGCGCGGGCCAACAACGGCATCGTCAACAACTACGGTGCCGGTGGCAGTGCCAGCATCGACACCTTCCGCAGCGGCGACACCGCCTGGATGCTGCAAGCCACCTTCGGCGCCACCGAGCTGAAGGAGAAGGGCCAGTGGCAGGCCCTGCTGGGCTACAAGCGGATCGAGGCCGATGCTCTGCCCGATGCCTACAACGATCCGAACTTCCACCTGGGCGGCACCAATGCGCGCGGCTACTACGTGGGCGGCGCCTATGCGCTGGACGCGCGCAGCTGGATCAGCGGCAAGTGGATGGCGGCCAAGGAAGTGTCGGGCCCGCCGTTGTCGATCGACGTGTTCCAGCTGGAGTTCAATACCGGTTTCTGATCGGACAGCGTGACCACAGTCACGACACGCGTGGCGGGGGTGCGGCAACGCGCCCGTCTAGGAAAGGAGACCACGCGTTGCACAAAGGAGGAGTGGATGAGCCGTCGCAAACTGTTCGAGAGTTCCGAGCCCGCCGCGCAGGCACTGGGCATCGGGCCGGCCTATGTCTCGGTGGAGGGGTTGCGCCAGCACCTGGCCGAATTCCTGCTGTATGCGGGGCGGCCGGTCGTCATCATGCGCGGGCGCAGCGAGGTCGGCTATTTCCTGCCGGCACGCTGCTGGCGCCAGCGCGAGGATGATCCGCTGGCTGCTGCCGCGGCCGATCAGTTGCTCGATGCCGCCGGCTTCCAGATCGAAGACATCCAGCAGGTCGAACAGGAATTCAACGCCATGCGCCAGCGCACCGTGCTGCATTCGCGGCGTTGAAACCAGGGCCGCCGGGCATGGCCCGGCGTTACCTGATGGCGCCAGGCTCCTCCGGTAGCGCCGGGCCATACGCGGCGATCAGGCAGTAGCCCCGCGCTCGCTGGTGATCCGTGCACCTTCGCGCATCACCAGTGTCACCGGGGTCTTTTCCACCACGTCCAGCAACCGCTGCCACTGCGCATCGCTCAGCTCGGCGGTGGTATGCAGCACGCGGTGCACATGGAAGCGTCCATCCGCATCACGTTCGGAACGCAGCTCGGCGTGGAACTCGCCCAGCTCCCAGCCCTTGCGCTGCGCGTACATGCGCAGGGTGATGGCGGTACACGCGGCCAGCGAGGCCAGGTACAGGTCGAACGGGGCGAAGCCCTTGCCCTGGCCGCCGAGCGAAGCGGGTTCATCGGCCGCGACATCGAAATGGCCGTTGCTGATGTGGTGCAGGTAGTTGTCGGTGGTCGAAACAATGCGTGCGTAGGCCATGGAAATCCCCGGTGGTAGGGCCGAGCCATGCTCGGTTGCAGGAAAAGGCGGCGCCAGCCGGAGCCGGAGCCGCCAAGGAATCACTCGGTACGATCGTACGAGAACTGGATGCCGGCCGTGCCACCGGTTTCGATGAAGAGATTCATGAAGGCCGGCACGGTCTCCGCCCGTACCCAGTCGCGCTGCAGTTCGCAGAACAGCTGGGTCACGCTGATCAACTGGCCGCCGGCCTGTTCGATGCGGCGCAGCGCGGCATCATGCGCGGCCAGCGACGTGCCGCCCACTGCATCGACCACCACGTAGACCTCATAGCCTTCCTTCAGCGCATCCAGCGCGGGGAAGGTCAGGCAGGCTTCGGTCCACAGCGCGGTCATGATCAGTTTCCTGCGGCCGGTGGCCTCCACCGCCTTGCGGAACTCGACATCTTCCCAGGAGTTGATGGTGGTGCGGTCGTAGGTCGGGTAGTCGCCCAGCACCTTGCGCAGCTGCGCGATCGGCGGCTTGTTCAGGCCGGTCTGCACGTTCACGGTCGAATGCACGATCGGCAGGCCGTAGGCGACCGCCGCCTTGGCAGTGCCGACGATGTTGTTGACCAGCAGCTGGCGGTCCATCGAGGCGATGGAGTTCACCTGTACCGGCTGGTAGTCGATGATGATGAAGGCGGAATTCTGCGGGGTCAGCAGGTGGTCGCTGACGGGGTCACGGATCGGTTCACTGGCCATGGGGGGTGTCCTGGTCGGGGTTGGCTTGCGTGGTGCCGGCGGCGTGCCGGCAGGCGGAAATCGCCGTGGATGCAGTGGCTCAGCTACGCTGCGAATCCAGCTGTTCGTGGTTCTTCTGCACGTCCTGCGCTTTCTGGTAGCTCTCGATCAGCAGCTGGTAGTTGGGGAAGATCTGCGTGTAGATCGCGGCCCACTGCTGGGCGTCCTCGCGGTTCCAGGTGCGCTGGATTTCCGAGGCGACCGCAGCGGTATCCATCGGCACCACACCGGCCTGCACCACGCGCGCCAGGGTGATTTCCTCGGCCATCTTCGAATAGGTGCCAGAGGCATCGACCACCGCGAACACCTGGTAGCCGTCGGCGACGGCGGCAATGGAAGGGAAGGCCATGCAGACGCTGGTGATGGTGCCGGCAATAATCAGCTGGCTGCGGCCGGTGGCCTTCACCGCGGCGACGAATTCGGGGTTGTCCCAGGCGTTGATCTCGCCGCGTCGCGCTACGTACTGCGCATGCGGTGCGGCGTCATGGATCTCCGGGATCAGCGGGCCGTTCGGCCCCTGCGGTACCGACGCGGTGGTGATCACCGGCATCTTCGCCAGCGTGGCCATCTTCGCCAGGGCGGTGGCGTGCGCGCGTACTGAAGTGAACGGCATGTCACCGATTGTCTGGAACAGGCCACTCTGGTGGTCGATCAGCAGCATCGCGGCGTTGTCCGGGTCGATCACCGGGCGGGCGCCGTTGAAGTTGGCGGGGGTACTCATGGTCAGTCTCCTGGGGAGGGGGCGAAGGCCCGGAATGCGGCGGGCGGTTGCCCGCCGCAATGCAGTGGATCAGTGCGCGATCTGGCCGAAGCGGCCGCGGTTGAAATCATTGACGGCCTGGCTGATCTCGGCCTGGGTGTTCATCACGAACGGGCCATAGCCCACCACCGGCTCGTCGATGGGTTCGCCGCTGAGCAGCAGCACGGTGGCGTCGCTGTCGGCGTCGATGAACACGTCTTCGCCGCTGCGGTCGAAGGTCACCAGCTGTGCTTCGCCGACTGCCTGGCCGCCGTTGATCCGCACCGTGCCCTTCAACACCACCAGCGCCAGGGTGCGGCCCTCGGCCACCGGCAGCTCGGCGTGCTGGCCCTGCAGCAGGCGGATGTCCCACACGTCCATCGGGGTATGCGTGCGGGCCGGGCCGGCATGACCATCGAATGTCCCGGCGATGACGCGTACGCGGCCGGCACCGTCGGGCAAGCCCACTGAAGGAATCTGCGCATCGAGCAGGGTCTGGTAGCCCGGTGCGCCCATCTTGTCCTTGGCCGGCAGGTTGACCCACAGCTGCACCATGTCCAGGGTGCCGCCGCGCTTGCTGAATTCCGGCGTGTGGAATTCCTCATGGAGGATGCCGGAGGCAGCGGTCATCCACTGCACGTCACCCGGGCCGATGGTGCCGCCGGCGCCGGTCGAGTCGCGATGGGCGACTTCGCCTTCGTAGACGATGGTGACCGTCTCGAAGCCGCGATGCGGATGCTGGCCGACCCCGCGCGGGGTCTCGCTGGGCGGAAAACTGTACGGCCCGGCGTAGTCCAGCAGCAGGAACGGGCTCAGGTGCTGGCCATGGGTGTTGTAGGAAAACATCGAACGGGCGGGGAAACCGTCGCCCACCCAGTGCGGGCGGGGGGCGCTGTAGGTACCGGTGACACGCTTCATGGCGATCTCCTGACCGGGGCAACCGGTCGCTGTTTTTCGTTGCGGAGACGATATCGGCGTGACAATGGGCCCGGTAGTCGGCAGAATTTGCCGTCATAGTCCTGTTTCGTGAACGATGCGGGCCCAGCAAGGGCCGCAGGAGATCGTCCCGTGTTCATCGCCGACATCCGCCGATGCGATCTGAACGACCTGTTCTACTTCGCCATGGTGGTCGAGCATGGCGGCTTCTCGCAGGCCGGGCGCGCACTGGCGATGCCCAAGTCCAAGCTCAGCCGCCGCATCGCCCTGCTGGAGGAACGGCTGGGTGTCCGCCTGATCCAACGTTCCACCCGCCGCTTCTCGGTTACCGAGATCGGCCAGGACTACTACCGGCACTGCAAGGCGATGCTGGTGGAAGCCGAAGCGGCCGAGGAGGCCATCGCGCTGTCGCGTGCCGAGCCACGCGGCACCCTGCGGCTGGCCTGTCCGATCGCACTGCTGCACGCGCGTGTTGGCGCCATGCTGGCTGACTTCCTGGCCCTGCATCCGCAGGTGACCCTGCAGCTGGATGCCACCAACCGGCGCGTGGACGTGGTGGGCGAGGGCGTGGATGTGGCCATCCGCGTGCGCCCGCCACCGCTGGAGGACAGCGATCTGGTGGTGCGCGTGCTGGCCCGCCGCATCTGGTGTACCGCTGCCAGCCCGGCCCTGCTCAAGCGCATGGGTACGCCGGAAGTGCCGGCCGATCTGGCGATGATGCCGACCGTGGACCTGGCATCGCCCGCCCAGCGGCATGCCTGGGAATACGCCGGGCCGGAGCAGGTGCAGGCCAGCGTGCACCACCGCCCGCGGCTGGTCAGCGATGACATGATCGCCCTGCGCAGCGCGGCAGTGGCCGGTGTAGGGGTGCTGATGCTGCCGCGGATGATGATCACCGACGAACTGGCCAGCGGCGCGCTGGTGCCGATCCTGCCGCAGTGGCAGCCCAGGCATGGCATCGTGCATGCCGTGTTCCCGTCGCGGCGCGGCCTGCTGCCGGCGGTCCGCGCGTTGATCGACTACCTGGCCGAGCGTTTCGAGGCGCTGGAAGAGCCGTAGATCGGCATCCGCGAGAACGGGGATGTACGGCAGACAGTGCATTTATCCCCAATTTGGCCAAATTGGGTATAGTGGGCCCATATCCTTCCGCTGGAGCCCTGCCATGACCCTCCCGCTCGACCTGCCCGGCCTCGACAAGGCCCCGGCGTCCTCGGTCAAGACCCGTGGCTGGCCCAGCCTGATGCGTACCGTGCGCGAGAAGCAGGCGCTGGTCATCACCAACCACAATCACCCCGAGGCGGTGATCGTGGACATCAGGACCTACCAGGAGCTGCTGGCCAGGGCCGGTGGCGGCGACATCGAAGAGCGCAGCGACGTGCTGTCGCGCCTGCGCAGCGAGTTCGACCAGGCTCTGGCCGGGTTGCAGCAGGGCCAAGGGCTGGGCAAGGTGATGGGCAAGCCGATCCGCCGCGGCCACAAGGTCGCGCTCGGCCGCCCGCTCTGAACCATGGGGCGGATCCTGGCGTTGGCCGGCGTCAACGGCGCTGGCAAGAGTTCGCTGCTCGGTACCTGGCTGGAGGCCGATGGACTGAGCTGGTACAACCCGGACAGTTTCACCCGGTGCCTGGTGGAGGCCGGCTGGCCGCTTGCCGAGGCCAACGCTGAAGCCTGGCAGGAAGGCGCCCGCCGGCTGCGCCAGGCGATCGCGGACGGCAGCGACTTCGCCTTTGAAACCACCCTGGGCGGCAATACCATCCCGCGCTTGTTGCGCGAGGCCTGCAACCAGCACCACGTGGCGATCTGGTTCTGCGGGCTGGCCACGGTCGAACTGCACGTGGCGCGCGTAGCGGCCCGTGTTGCCGCTGGAGGCCACGACATCCCGCAGGACAAGATCCGCGCACGCTTCGATTCCGCGCGCGAAAACCTGTTGGCATTGATGCCGCACCTGGCCGAACTGCATGTCTACGACAACAGCGCGCCGGCCGATCGCCACGGACGTGTTGCGCCCTTGCCGGTGCTGGCGCTTGACCGTCACGGCCTGCAGTATCCGGTGTCGGTGGTGGAGCTGCTGCACACGCCGGACTGGGCAAAGCCGATCGTCATGTGTGCGATCGAGCTGCATGCCGACAGCACGCCGTTGGCCGGGAAACCTTCGCGTTGATCTGCGCCGATGACGCCAGGGTGCACGTCGCCACCACGCCGCCCTGGTCGCAGCGACGAACAATGCTCGACTGCGGTGGGTAACCTCCGCGCTGCGTTGGACCGTGCAGACGGCAGCGCCAGGCAATGGCTGGCGCTGCCTCAGCCGACTCAGGCCGGGGTCACCGGTTCCGGCTCCGCCACGTCGGGCAACGGAGGCAGGGCGCGGTCCACCGTGACCGGTGCATCACTCTTCAACAGCGCAGCCGCCTCCTTGTCGCAGCCCACGGCCGGCGGCGAACCGCGCAGCGGCAGGCCGGCGGTCTCCTTCACGAAGATCATCGTGATCAGGCCGATCACTGCGGCGCCCATCAGGTAGTACGCGGGCACCAGCGGATCCCCGGTACGCTCCACCAGCCAGGCGGTGACCAGCGGCGTGGTGCCACCAAACAGCGACACCGACACGTTGAACGCAATGGACAGCGCGCTGTAGCGCACCGGCGTATAGAACAGCGCCGGCAGCGTGGACGGCATCGAACTGGTGAAGCACACCAGCGCCAGGCCCAGCAGCATCAGGCCAAGGAAGATCAGTCCGTCGTTGCCGCTGCCCACCAGCAGCAGGCTCGGCACGGCCAGCACCAGCAGCGCGATGCAGGCACCGATGATCATCGGCCGCCGGCCCAGCTTGTCGCTGAAAAGGCCGCCGACGATATTCAACGGCATCATCACCAGCATCACGATGATGATCAGCAGCAGGCCCTTGCTCTCGGCATATCCCATGGTCACGCTCAGGTAGCTGGGCATGTAGGTCAGCAGCATGTAGTCGGTCACGTTGAACACCAGCACCAGGCCCATGCAGACGATCAGCTGGCGGCCGTGCACGCGGAACAGGTCGACCAGGCCGGGGCGCTCATGGTCGCGCTTCTCGGCCTCTTCGGCGAACGCGCGGAACGCTGGCGTTTCCTCCAGCCGCATGCGCATGTACAGGCCCAGCAGGCCGAGTGGACCGGCCACCAGGAACGGAATGCGCCAGCCCCAGTCCAGCATCTGCCCGCTGCTCAACAGCATGTGCAGTGCGGTCACCGTACCGGCACCGGCGATATAGCCGCCCAGCGTGCCGAACTCCAGCCAGCTGCCCATCAGGCCGCGATTGCGGTCGGTGGAGTACTCGGCGATGAACGTCGCCGCGCCGCCGTACTCGCCGCCGGTGGAAAAGCCCTGCACCACGCGTGCGAGCAGCAACAGCACCGGCGCCCAGATGCCGATGCGTTCGTAGGAGGGAATCAGGCCGATGGCGAACGTACCCAGTGCCATCATGATCATGGTGAAGGCCAGTACCTTCTGGCGCCCGTAGCGGTCGCCCAGGGGCCCGAAGACCATGCCGCCCAGCGGGCGTACCAAGAAGGCCACGGTGAACGTGGCGAACGCTGCAATCACCTGCGCGGTGGGGTTGCTGGACGGGAAGAATACCTGGCCGATGGTGACGGCAAGATAGCCATAGACACCGAAGTCGAACCATTCCATCGCATTGCCCAGTGCAGCGGCGCCTACGGCGCGCTTGAGCATGGGCTTGTCGACAACGGTGATCTCGTCGACCTTCAGGTGGCGGCGGCGTTTGAACCAGCCGAAATGGGCATGGGCATCGGAGTTGTCCTGCATGGGGACTCCTTGGTAGGAAAGAAATGTGGATGGGCGCTACGGAAGTCCCGGAAGTCGGAAACGGCGATGCTGGCGCAGCAGGCGCAGGGGCATCGGATGGAAGGCCCGGAAGGGGCGAAAGGCGTGTGCGATGAAACGCCGCGCACGCAACACGCATTGCCCGCTGCCAGAACGCAGAACACTTGAATGGGTCCGATTACGTGTCAGTGCACGCGCGGTAGAGGCAGCCGCAGGCAACAGGCGGGGCAAGGCCCGCTGGCGTCATCCGCCGGGATCCAGCGCGAGGCGATGGAAAGGCGAGGGAGAGGCAATGATGGAAAGCGAAACGCCGGTCGGCAGTGCTTCCCGCAGGCCAGCAACAGCGGCTGACGTGCAGTGGGTCGTGTCGATCATGCCTTCATGATAACGATTACAGTGTGAGCGTGCCGAGAATCGCGCCCATACGAACGCAGTGTTCCATGGCGCCTGTTCATGACATGACCCACGCACATCGAATGAACATGTTGTGCTCGCCTCGCTCACGCCACGGCTTTTACGGTGGTCACGAACCAACGCAAGGAGTAACGCATGACCCGTCGCATTCCCGAAGGCACCCTGGTTATCGTCGCCGATGGTGGCTCGGCCCGCGTGTTCACCAACGTCGGCAACGAGCACAAGCTCACCCTGAAACAGGAAGGCGAGCTGCGCCTGCAGGACATCAGCGAGCAGGGTGTGTCCGGTCAGGGGCCATCCGGCGCGGTGCCCAAGGACATGTCGATCTCGCAGCTCAACGAGGCGACCTTCGCCAAGCAGGTGGCCGAGCAGCTCAATGAAGACGCGCTCAACAGCCGTTACGCGCATCTGGTGCTGATTGCCGATCCCACCACGCTGGGCCGCATCCGTCCGTTGCTGCATAAGGAGACGCAGGCGCGCTTGCTGGCCGATATCGCCAAGGATCTTACCAACGCGCCGCTGGAAGACATCCAGCGCACGCTGCAGGCGTAACCGGCATGCCCTTCATGCGTGACCATGTGGCAGCCGAGCCAGCCCGCGCGGAGGCCGAGGCGCAGGCCGGTTGGCTGTTGCTGGAATTCGGTGCGCCGTGGTGCGGCCACTGCCAGGCCGCGCAACCGGCGCTGCAGGCCTTCGTCGAGGCACATGATCTGCCGCACTGGAAGATCGAAGACGGCAAGGGCAAGCCGCTGGGTCGCTCGTTCCAGGTGAAGCTGTGGCCGACGGTGATCCTGTTGCGCGACGGTAAGGAAGTGGCACGCGTGGTGCGGCCGGTTGACGCTGCAGATCTTGCAACATTACAGAGCGCGCTGCCCGATTGACCGGTTGCTGAAGAGCCGAGTCGATGCTCGGCTCTGCCCTCATCAATGCAGCGTCACCGGCGCATGCGGCCCGCGCAGTTCGTGCAGCAGTCGTCGACCATGTTGGCTCAGCGCCATCATGGCGACGGTGATCTTCTGCACGGTGAAGCCCGTGTGCGGATGGGCCTGTGGTTCGGCCGGCGCGTTCCCGCTGATCATTGCCGCCAGGCACTCGGCGGTGTTCAGTGCGTGCTCGATGCGGAAGAGCAGG
This sequence comes from Stenotrophomonas sp. SI-NJAU-1, assembly GCF_020883215.1. Lineage (NCBI taxonomy): Bacteria > Pseudomonadati > Pseudomonadota > Gammaproteobacteria > Lysobacterales > Lysobacteraceae > Stenotrophomonas > Stenotrophomonas sp. SI-NJAU-1. The sequence continues at coordinate 2,358,535 of NZ_CP086598.1, read as the reverse complement.
GATTCCATTTCCGGGGTCAGGATGGGCGGGTCATGCAGCATGCGATGCCTCCTTCAGGGACGTGGCCACCGGCAACGCGGTGGGCGATGCGGGGTTCCAATCCCGGCGGCGGTCATCCCGCTGCGTGGCCATGCTGCACACGTAACCCCGGTCTGTTCCACCAGGCACTGCCTCTGGAAGTCTCCAGTTACGGGCAGATTTTGTTCAGTAGTGCCCATTTGCGACAACCGCTGGCGCGTTTGCATCGAAATGGGACTGCCAGCCTTGGCAGGATCCCTTCAACGCCAGCGTCGATCCATCCATAGCGCTGCAGATGCTGGGTTGAAGGCGGCATCCGCACTGCAGCATGCGACACCACCACCCCGGTGCTAGGATCTGACCACCACCTGAATCGATCCAAATGCCGATGCCCACGCTGGACCGTCGTCTCCTGATCGCTGTCGCCGCTACGGCGATGTTCGCCTCCGGCCTGGCCGTGGCCGCCCCGGCCAAGACCGCCGCTGAGAAGGCCTATGCCTCGGTCGATCCGTTCATCGGCACCGGCGGCGAGGGGCACACCTACCCCGGTGCGACGGTGCCGTTCGGCATGGTCCAGCTCAGCCCGGACACGCGCATCCAGCCGCGCGAGAAGGCCTACGGCTGGGCGGCGGGCTACCGTTACGACGACAGCAGCATCGTCGGTTTCTCGCACACGCACTTTTCCGGCACCGGTCATTCCGACCTGGGCGATATCCTGCTGATGCCGTTCACCGGCAACCCTGGCCTGGAGCGCGGCGACCCCGAAAAGCCACGCAGCGGTTACGCCTCGCGTTTCCGCCACGATGACGAGAAGGCCGAACCGGGCTATTACGCGGTCACCCTGGACGACTACAAGGTGCGCGCCGAGCTGACCACCAGCGCGCGCGTGGGCGTGCATCGCTATGCGTTCCCGAAGGGCAGCGAAGCCAAGGTGCTGCTGGACATGCGTACCAGCATGTATGACTACCCGGGCAAGATCCTTTGGTCGCGGGTACGCGTGCGTGGCGATGGCACCATCACCGGCTTCCGCGAGACGCGTGGCTGGGCCGCCGGCCGCCAGCTGTATTTCGCGATGCGCTTCTCGCGGCCGCTGGCCAGCCACGCGCTGCACAACACCGAACAGGACATCGTCTACAAGGGCTTCGCCCCCCCGGGCGAGAAGGACCCGGCGCAGCGCGCGCAGATCGAGGGGCGGCAGCTGGTGGGCACCTTCGACTTCGGCAAGCTGGATGCACCGCTGGTGGTGAAGGTGGCCATTTCGCCGGTCAGCGAGGCGGGCGCCATCGCCAACCTCGATACCGAAGTGGCCGACTTCGATTTCGACCGTGTGCGCGCGCAGGCGCGGCAGGAATGGACGCAGGCGTTGTCGGTGCTGGATATCGACGCACCGGAACACGCGCGTCGCAGCGCATACACCGCGCTGTACCACACGCTGCTGGGGCCGACGCTGTTCATGGATGCCGACGGCCAGTACCGCGGTGCGGACAACGCCGTGCACCAGGCCAAGGGCTACACGAATTATTCAACGTTCTCGCTGTGGGATACCTACCGGGCGCTGCATCCGCTGCTGACCCTGGTGCAGCCGGAGAAGCGCAACAGCGATTTCGTCAATTCCATGCTGGCCCATCACGAGCACAGCCCTTACGGCATGCTGCCGGTGTGGTCGTTCCACGGCCTGGAAGACTGGTGCATGATCGGCTACCACGCGGTGCCGGTGATCGCCGATGCCTACGTGAAAGGCATTCGTGGCTTCGACGCGGACAAGGCCCTGAAGGCGATGGTGCAGACCGCCAACTACGGCCCCTACGATGGCATCGCCCAGTACCGTGAGCTGGGCTACGTGCCGATCGACGAGGAAGGCGAAGCAGCCAGCAAGACGTTGGAATACGCGTTCGATGACTGGACCATCGCGCGCATGGCGCAGGCGATGGGCAAGACCGATGTAGCCGCAACCTTCGACAAGCGCGCGGGCAACTGGCGCAACGCCTTCGACAAGGACACCGGCTTCATGCGTGCGCGCAAGCGCGATGGCAGCTTCCGTACGCCGTTCGACCCCAGTGCCAGCGGCTACGGCACCGACTACACCGAAGGCAATGCCTGGCAGTACTCATGGTACGTGCCGCAGGATGTGGCCGGCCTTGCCGCAGCGCATGGTGGCAGTGACAAACTTCTGGCGCGCCTGGATGAAGTGTTCAACGCGAAGGTCGATCCGGCCATCTTCGAGCACATGGAAGACATCACCGGCCTGATCGGCTGGTATGCGCATGGCAATGAGCCCAGCCACCACGTCGCCTACCTGTACTCGCATGCCGGCCAGCCGTGGCGCACGCAGGCACGCCTGAAGCAGATCATGGACACGCAGTATGCCGATCGGCCCGATGGCCTGGCCGGCAACGATGACGTGGGCCAGATGTCGGCGTGGTACGTGTTCACCGCGCTGGGTTTCTACCCGGTAGCGCCGGGCTCGGGCGAGTACATCCTCGGCCGCCCGTTCCTGCCGAAGACCGCACTGCGGCTGCCCAACGGCAAGACCTTCACCATCGTGGCCGAAGGGCTGGACGACAAGCACACCTATGTCGGCAGCGTGACCCTCAACGGCACGCCGTTGCAGCGCACGTTCCTGCGCCATGATGAGATCCTGGCCGGTGGCGAGCTGCACTTCACCATGCAGGCCGAACCGAACAAGGACTGGCCGGGGCAGGGCGCGCAGGCACCGTATTCGATGAGCCGGTGACACCCACGGTAGCGCCGGGCCATGCCCGGCGGTTGAGGGGCGGCGCCAACCAAGGTTGGTCTCTACCGGAACCGTGCACACCGCATTGAAGCGCCCCTGGTAGGTGCCAACCTTGGTTGGCATGCCGCGCGCCCACCAAGGTGGGCGACTACCAATGTGGCGTGATCTGGTAGATGCCAACCTTGGTTGGCACGCTGCTACACCATCCCACCATTGGCCCGCAGCACCTGGCCATTGATCCAGCCGCCATCGGCACCGGCCAGGAATGCCACCGCGCCGGCGATGTCTTCCGGCGTACCCAGCCGCTCCAACGGATTCATCTTCGCCAGCCGATCGATCAGTTCCGGCGACTTCCCGTCCAGGAACAGATCGGTGGCGGTCGGCCCGGGCGCCACCGCGTTCACGGTGATGCCGCGCCCACGCAGTTCCTTGCTGAGAATCGCGCCCATGGTCTCCACCGCGGCCTTGCTGGCGGCATACACGCTGTAGTTTTCCAGCTTGATGCCAACCACGCTGGTGGACAGGGTGACGATGCGACCACCATCGCGGACGCGCCGCGCGGCCTCGCGCAGCACATTGAATGCACCCTTGAGGTTGATGCCGATCACGCGGTCGAACAGGGCATCATCGCTGTCGGCCAGGGCGGCCAATTGCAGCACGCCGGCACTGTTGACCACCACATCGATGCCACCGAAGCGTGCTTCGATGGCGTCGAACAGCGCGTGCACGGCCTGCGGGTCGGCGACATCGGCCTGCAGGGCGATGGCGTGCCCTCCGCTGGCGGTCAATTCGGCAGCCAGTGCTTCGGCCTCATCACGGCGCCCGGCATAGTTGATCACCACGGCATGGCCGTCGGCGGCCAGACGGCGCGAGATGGCCGCGCCGATGCCACGGGAGCCCCCGGTGACCAGGGCGACAGAGCGGGAAGCAGAGGAGGTCATGGCAGATTCCAGAAGGGCGCGCCGGCATGGCGCACGGCCATCTTCGTCTCTCCGCCGTCGCGGATAATCATGGATAATCCGGAAACATCATCCGGCTGCCCGAACAATGGACAGATTCACCGCCCTGCGTGCGTTCGTGCGGATCGTCGAGCGCCGCAGCTTCAGCCGTGCCGCCGAAGACCTGGGGCTGCCGCGGGCCACGGTGACCGACGCGATCAAAGCACTGGAGCAGCGTCTGGGTGTGCGTCTGCTGCACCGGACCACGCGCGTGGTGGTGCCGACGCTGGAAGGCGAGGCCTTCTACGGCCGCTGTCTGCGCCTGATCGCGGACATGGACGATGCCGAAGCCGCGTTCCGTGACGTGCCGCCACGCGGGCCGCTGCGCATCGAGGTGCACGGTACGCTGGGGCGCCACCTGTTGTTTCCGCATCTGCCGGATTTCCTGCAGCGGTACCCGGACATCGAACTGGAGGTCAGCGAGGGCGACCGCTATGTCGACCTGCTGCGCGAGGGGGTGGACGGGGCCATCCGCGTGGGCACACTGGCCGACAGCGATCTGGCCGCGCGGCGCCTGGCGTTGCTGCGCGAGGTCACGGTGGCGTCGCCCGCTTACGTACAGGCACACGGGCGGCCGGAAAGCATCGCGTCGCTGGCGGCGGGACACCAGATGGTCGGCTACCGTTCCAGCGCCACCGGCCAGCTCATTCCGCTGGAGTTCCAGCAGGGCGGGCAGGTTCGCTACGTACCACTGCCGGCACGCGTGCGGGTGTCCGGTGCCGACGCCTTCCTCGGTGCCGCGCTGGCCGGGTTGGGCATCATCCAGGCACCGCGTTACCGGATGGATCCTTACATCGCGCGCGGGCAGTTGCTGGAGCTGTTGCCCGGGATGCCACCCACACCGAGCCCGGTCAGCCTGGTCTATCTGCGCAACCGCACGCCATCGCCGCGGCTGCGGGTGTTCATCGACTGGGTGGCGGCTGTGTTCGAGCTGAGCGGCTAGCCCCCAGCGCCCGCCGGTTGCGCAGATGTGCGGTGGCCAGCATCACCCCACCACAGGCGGTGGCAGCGCCGTGCCAGAGCAGCGATTCCTTCAACGGCAGGTACAGCGAGGCGGACAGCAACAGGATCGCGCCTGCCAGGGCCACGCACAGCGGCAGGGCGCGTCGATGGCGGCGCTGGCCGGCGGCGGTGCTGAACGCTGAGGGCGCCCGTCAGGCAGGCGGATGCCCGTGCAGGCCATTCCCCTGCAGCCGCTCCGGGTGGGTATACACGTTGAAGCCCTCTTCGCGGGCGAAGCCCACCAGGCACAGGCCGGCACTGCGGGCCAGGTCGATGGCCAGCGCAGTGGGGGCCGAGACGGCGGCCAGTACGCTGGCACCGGCGCGCGCTGCCTTGCTGACCATTTCGTAGCTGGCACGGCTGGATACCACCAGCAGGCCGCCATCGATGCTGTGTTCGTTGTGGTGCAGTGCACCGATCAGCTTGTCCAGCGCATTGTGGCGGCCGACGTCTTCGCGCACCCAGCCGATGCGGCCACTGGCATCGGCCCAGGCCGCGGCATGGGTCGAACCACTGGCTGCATTCATCGGCTGGCGTAGGGCCAGCCCAGCCAATGCCCGCTGCAGTGCAGCCGTCTGATGCGTGCGGCGGTCCTTTACCGGAGGCAGCGGACGCAGCACGTCCTCCAGCTGGCGTGCACCGCACAACCCACAGCCGCCGCGACCCGGCAGCAGGCGCCCGTTGTCAGGATCCAGTGCGGCGGCGGGGGCGTCGGTGGACACGCTCATATTCAGCTCGATGCCCTCCAGTTGTGGCTGCACCTGGAGGGACAGCAACTGATCAGGACGCTCGATCAACCCTTCGCTGAGCGAGAAGCCCAGCGCGAAATCCTCCAGGTCGCATGGCGTGGCCATCATCACCGCGAAGGCCGCGCCGTTGTAACGCATCGCCACCGGTACTTCTTCGGCGATCGTATCGACCCGTTGCTCCTGCCCCGTGCTGCGCCAGCGCTGCAGCGTGCGCAGGGCCGTGCCGGCGGGCGGGGGCGAAGGCAACGTCGATCCGGGCATGCGGCACATCCTGGGTAAAGCAGAAGGGCAGGCTACGCCCGGAGGATAGCGCAGCCATCCAGTGAAGACGCGGGGGTAACCGTTGCCATGGCAGCCTGCTGTACCCGGGCTGGGCCATGGCGTTGGGGTTGCCGGTGTGCTTGACTGGCCACGGCAGCCGGGCGCGGGCCCGGCACTGCTGGCAGGCACTCCACCAACGCAGGTTCCCGACCATGTCCGAACAGAAGCCGCCGCGTTACAAGCCCTACAACCAACCGGCAGGCGGCTGGGGGGCCGCCGGGGCGACCGCCAAGGTGCTGCTGCAGCAGAGCGTGATCGGCAAAGGATCCAAGGCACTGCTGGCGATGAACCAGCCGGGCGGATTCAAGTGCCCCAGCTGCGCCTTCCCCGATGCCGACCACCGCAAGAAGCTGGAATTCTGCGAGAACGGTGCCAAGGCCCTGGCCTGGGAAGCGACCCAGCACCGGGTGACCCGTGAGCTGTTCGCCCAGCACACCGTCACCGAGCTGATGGCGAAGACCGATTACTGGTTGGAGCAGCAGGGCCGGCTGACCGAGCCGATGCGCTACGACGCCGCCACCGATCACTACGTGCCCTGCGAATGGGACGAGGCGTTTGCACTCATCGGTCGCCATCTGCAGGCGCTGGACAACCCCGACCAGGCCGAGTTCTACACATCCGGCCGCACGCCCAACGAGGCGGCGTTCCTGTATTCGATCTTCGTGCGCGAGTTCGGGACCAACAACTTCCCGGACTGCTCGAACATGTGCCACGAGCCGACCAGCCGTGGCCTGCCGCCGGCGATCGGCGTGGGCAAGGGCACCATCGTGCTGGATGACTTCGAACACGCCGAGGCGATTTTCGTGATGGGCCAGAACACCGGCACCAACTCGCCGCGGATGATGAGCAACCTGGTGGAAGCGCGCAAGCGCGGCGTGCCGATCGTGGCGGTCAACCCGATGCCGGAGCGTGCCTTGATCCGCTTCACCGAACCGCAGGACGTGGTGCAGATGGCCACGTTCGGTTCCACCGAGATCACCAGCGAGTTCGTGCACGTCCGCATCGGCGGCGACCTTGCGCTGATCAAGGGCATGATGAAGGTGATGTTCGAGCGCGAGGCCCAGGGTGAGCAGGTGCTGGATCATGCCTTCCTGGCCGAACACACCGTTGGCCTGGAGGCGCTGCGCGAGGACGTGCTGGCGCAGGACTGGGACGAGATCGTGCGGGTGTCGGGCATCGCGCAGGAACAGATCCGGCGCTGCGCGGAGATCTACATCCGCTCGCGGGCGACGGTCATCTGCTATGGCATGGGCCTGACCCAGCACCAGCAGGGGTCGCGGCTGCTGCAGCAGGTGGCCAACCTGTTGTTGCTGCGCGGTAATTTCGGCAAGCCGGGCGCGGGTATCGGTCCGATCCGTGGCCATTCCAACGTGCAGGGCGACCGCACCGTCGGCATCGACGAGAAGCCGACGGCGCGCTACCTGGATCGCGTGCAGCAGGTGTTTGGTTTCGATCCGCCGCGCGAGCACGGCCACCATGTGGTCGAGTCGATCGCGGCGATGCTCGATGGCAGCGCCAAGGTGTTCATCGGCATGGGCGGCAACTTCATCCATGCCGTGCCCGATACCGAGCGGGCCTACCAGGCCATGCGCAGACTGGAACTGACTGTGGGCATCGCCACCAAGCTCAACCGGGGGCATCTTGTGCACGGTCGCGACGCGCTGATCCTGCCGGTGGTGGCGCGCTCGGAGTGGATCCGCACGCCGAAGGGCGAGCAGTTCGTCACCATCGAAGATGCGATGTCCAACGTGACGGCGTCGCGCGGCGTGCTGGAGCCGGCCAGCGACCACGTGCTGCCGGAGGTGGAGATCGTCTGCCGGATGGCGATGGCAACGTTGCCGGACAGCAAGGTGGACTGGGCCGCGTACATGCACGATTACGGCCCGATCCGCGACCTGATCGCCGCCGTCTACCCGGACATCTATGCCGGCTTCAACGAGCGCATCCAGGCACTGCACGGTTTCCACCTGGATATTCCGCCGCGCAGGCGCGTGTGGCCGACGCCGAACGGCAAGGCCAACATCCTCGTCATGCCGGGCCTGGAAGTGAACACGGTAGTCGATGACCCGGAGATGCTGCGTCTGGCCACGGTGCGCTCGCACGACCAGTACAACACCACCATCTACAGCTACAACGACCGCTACCGGGGCGTGTACAACGACCGCATGGTGGTGTTCATGAACATCGAGGACCGTCTGGCGCGCGGGCTCGGCAAGGAAGCCCTGGTAAGCCTGGAAACCATCAGCGACGACGGCGTGACGCGGCGAATCGAAGGCCTGACCGTGCTTGACTACCCAATGCCGCGCGGGGCGCTGGCGGGCTACTACCCGGAGCTGAACCCCCTGCTGCCGCTGGACTACTACGATCGGATCAGCGGTACACCAGCAGCGAAATCCATTCCGGTACGGATGCGCGCGCAGGTCGACGTGTCCGCATGAAACCCCGTTCCTGCAATTGCCCGTTGTCGTTCAGCACGATGCTGCCATCCAGCAGCACCGTTACCATCTGGGTCCAGCCCTTGGCGTTGTAGTCGAGGCTGACGCCGGTCGAAGGCGGGAAGCGTTCGCAGCCGCGTCCCGCTTACCTTCCAGCGCTCATGGGTGTCGTCATCATCGGCGCTGGACTACATGGTCCATTGGCGTTCGCCTGCCATCACCGGATGGCTGAGCAACGCGGACAGCAGGAGGGCTGCAGGGGCGAAGCGGGCCGGCATGGAAAGGCTCCAATGAACGTCATGCATGATGACAGCAGGCAGCGGCGACGGGCGCATCGTGCGTCGGCTATCATCAGCCCGTGGATATATCCGGCCTGCTGCTGCGACTGATGCTGCTCCTGACCCTGGTGCTCAATGCACCGGCGCTGGCGCTTGCCTCGGCCGGCATCAACGGTCAGCCCGGCGGTGGTCATTGCGATGGCTCCCACGAGATCGCCGACGCTGCGATCTCTGTCACGCCCGCCTGCTGCGATGAACGGAACGCAGCCGCGTGCAGCAGCGAGGGGTGCGAGTGCGTGCCGGCGAGTGTGGCCATGCTGCCGTCGGCGGCAAGCCTTGCTGCATGGCCGCTGCGTGCAGTGCCCGGCGACGCGCTGCCGCCGGCTCATCCCGCGCCTGCGCTACCTCACCTGATTCGTCCGCCGATCGCCTGATCGCGCGCAGGTTGCGTACCTGCCGTCCTGCAGTACCCCTCATCTACTTGACCCACGCGCATCCGTCGCGTGGATGGCAGGCGCTCGCGCCTGCGATTGCAAAGGAAAACCTGATCCATGAACCGCATTCTTTCCCTGAGCCTGTTGCTCACCCCCGTTCTGCTGGCCACCGCCTGCGCGCGTGCCTCCGAAGAGGCTGTGTCCTCGCCCGCAACCGCAACCACCTCGGCGGTCGAGGCGACGGCCGGAGCGACGATCGACCGGGAGCTTCCGTTGGCCATCGTGTACAAGACGGCCAGTTGCGGTTGCTGTGGCGTGTGGGCCGACCACCTGAGGGCCGCCGGCTTCGCGGTTGAGATACGCGATACCGATGACATGCATCCGGTCAAGCAACGGCTTGGCGTACCGGCCGGCAAGGCGTCCTGCCATACCGCCGAGATCGGTGGCTATGTGGTGGAAGGCCATATTCCGGCCAGCGACATCAAGCGCCTGCTGAAGGAAAGGCCGACGGCACGTGGCCTGGTGCTGCCGGGAATGCCGGCCGGATCACCGGGCATGGAAATGCCTGATGGCCATGTGCAGTCGTATACCGTGGAGCTGGTGCTGGCCGATGGCAGCACCCAGCCCTTCGCACAGCACGGGCAGGGTGGCTGACAAGGTGTAGCGGGCGCGGCGGCGGATCGCCGCCGCGCCTGATCAGCGCTGCTTTTCGCGTTGCTTCTTCAACTGCGCGTCGAAATTGCGTTCGGCCGTGTCGGCGTAGTCCTGGCAGGTCATTGCCTTGGCTCCTGCCGATGTGCCCGCTGCGTAGTTCCAGCCGCTGGCGCCGGGATGCGGGGTCAGCAGGACGTCGCAGGGCAGGGCGCGCACCGTGGCGAAGCTGCGGCGATAGTCCTCGATCAGGTGCGGGTAGCGCGGGTTGGCCTGCAGCTGATAGCCCGGCGCACTCAAACTGTCGGCGTAGACCATGCGCACCGGTTTGCCGCCCCGGGTGTCGGTCCAGGTCCAGGCGGTGCTGCCCGGGGTATGGCCGGGCACGAAGTGCGCGGTGAAGTCGACGCCACCGAGCGAGACCACCTCGCCATCCATGATGATCCTGTCCGCCGTTGCCGGCGGATAGGTGATGTCATCGCCGAAGTGCAGGTCGTTGCTGCCGCCACGTGCCAGCAGCACCGCAGATTCGGCATTTGCGACGATCTGCGCAGCGGTACTGCGCTTGAGCGCAGCAACCGGGCCGGCGTGATCGGCGTGGGCATGGCTGAGCAGGATCAGGCGCAGATCCTGCGGCGCAACGCCGCGCGCTTTCATGTTGCGCAGCAGGTGGTCGGCCATCTGCGGCATGCCGCCATCGAGCAGCACCGCGCCCTGCGGCGTCTGCACCAGCAGTGCGGTCAGGTCTTCGGTGCCTATCTGCCAGGTGTGGTCGGCAATCTGCAGCGGCGCCATCGGCTGCAGCCAGGAGGCATCAACGGTGTAGGCACGCAGTTGCGGCAGCGCTGGTTCGGCGGCAGAGGCCGCAGCGGGAAGCAGGGCAGCGAGCGTGATGGCGAGGGTCTGCAAGCGCATGGGAGGGCACCGATGAAGGAGGCCCAGAAACTAGCATGGGCCTCCTTCGTCGCGTCACGCATAGAATTCATGGCACCCATAAGGGCGCCGCAGCTCAGTAGCGGTACTGCCATCCCAGCGTAAGCACTCGCCCACGCCCGGCGAAATAGCTCGGGTTGGATGGCGTGGTCTGCGAGTAGTAGGTGATGTACTGCTTGTTGGCGAGGTTCTGCACGCCCAGGGTGAAACTGCTCTTGCCCAGCGCATAGCGGGCGACCAGGTCGACCGTGGTGTAGCCCTTGAAGCTGGCCACCGGCACGCCGCGCAGGTCGAAGTCGCGATCGAAGGCATGGCTGGCCTGCAGACGGGTGCTGAGCTGCGACGTCCAGCCCTGTTCCCAGAACGCGGTCAGACGGTTCGGGGCGATGTTGACGCCTGCCAGATCGCTTTCCAGACGACCATCCAGGTCGGCGTCATAGCGGCCATTGGCGCGGGCATAGCCCATGCCGAGGTGGCTGTCACCCAGGCGCAGGCGCAGGTTGGTCTCGAAGCCTTCCACCCGCGTGGCCTGGCGCTGCACATTGTAGGCATCGATGCCGGCGTCATAGACCAGTACCGAACCCAGCTTGGATTCGGAGGTGTAGTACGCGATATCGCCGCTGAAGCGGCCGTCGTCATACTCCAGCCCGATCTCGCGGTTGTCCGTCACCACCGGCGACAGGTCCACCAGGTTGTCCACGCGCTGGCCATCGCGATTGATCGCGCGCAACACGCGGCCAACATCGGCCACGGTGTAGCCTTCCGAATACGACGCGTAGGCATTGAGACGGTCATTGATGTACCAGACCGCGCCGAAGTTCGGCAGCGTCTCGCTCATCGTCGGTTTGCCGCCGGCCACCTTGCGTGCGCCGTAGCGGGGCAGGGTGGTGTAGTCGCCCACCTCCAGCTCGCCCTTTTCGTAACGCAGGCCTGCGGATAGCATGACGTGGTCGGTGGGCCACCACTGCAGTTGCAACAGCGGCGACAGGCTTTGATAGGTGGTCAGCGGCACCCAGTTCAGGCCGCTGGCCAGCAGCACCTGATGAGTGCGGTCGCGCAGGCCATCCAGGCCCAGGGTCACGTCCAGCGAGGTGTCGCCGATGCGACGCCAGCTCTGGGTTAGTTTGAAGCCGCGTTTGTCTGATTCATTCTGGGACTGGTCCCAGGCGGCGTTGGCACCCGTGTTGCCCCATGGGTCCCACTGGCTGGCGCCGTAACGCCCTTCGAAATCGACCGCGAAGGCCTGCGCCAGGAACTGGCCACCGAACAGATCGGCATTGCTGTAGTCCAGGGTCAGCGAGCGCGAGCGGTTCATCGGCGGATCGAGCGGCGTATCGCCGGGCACCGACGTGGCCGGGCGACCGGTGCGGAAGTTGCCATCCACAGGCAGGTAGTTGTCCAGCCCACGCAGTTCGTAGCGATTGGCCATCAACTGCACGCGCTGGCCTTCGGCGATGTTCCAGCCAATCTTGGCGAAGATGTTGGTCGAGGTCGAATCCATCAGTTCGCCCTGCGCGTTGGTGCCGATCGCACGGCCATCGCCGTCGTAGTACAGGCCCTGCCGTTCATGGGCAAGTCCGGCCACGAGGTCGAACTGTTCGCCGCGGATGCCCACCAGTGCCGAAGCGCGCAGGCCGTCATCATCGCGCCGGCGCGGCGAGGCGGCGGTGAGCGAAAGGCTGCTGTCCAGCAGGAAAGCACCCGGTTCGCTCGGCGCACTGCGGGTGATGATGTTGACGATGCCGCCGGTGCCGCCGATGCCCTGCAACGCGTTGGCACCGTGGATCACTTCGATGCGTTCGATCATCGCCGCATCGATGGTATGCGAATCACGCGAGCCGTCGCGCAACGGGGTTGACTGCGGCACGCCGTCGACCATGTACAGGATGCCGCGCCCGCGCATGCTTTCGCCATAGTTGGACATCTTCTCGCGTGCCGGAGCGAAGGCCGGGATCTGCGAGGACAGCACGCGTGACACATCCGAGCCCAATGCCAGCTGCTGCTGGACGTCCTCACGGGTGAGCACGGTGATGGTGTTTGGCATGGCGGTCTCGCCCTGCGGCATGCGGGCGGTGGACGCCGACACAGTCACTCTGCCAAGCGAGGTTGCGGCTGCCGGCGCTGGCGCAGTGCGCGGGCGGTCCGTGTTTGCCGCCGCAGCTGCCGTAGCGAGCGCGCTGCGGATCACGAACACGCCCGGCGAGCGTTCCTCAACGCTCAGGCCCTGGCCGGCAATCAGCCGTTGCAGTGCCTCGCGCGGGGCATAGCGGCCGTCCAAGGCGGGCGCCTGGCGGCCGGCAACGCTGTCCGCAGCGAACAGCAGCTGGATGCCGCTCTGCCTGGCCACCGCATTGAGTGACTGTTGCAGCGGGGCGACCGGAAGATGGACGTCCACCGCCGTGGGGGTGGGCTGCGCCGCCGCCGGAAGGACGGCGCACAGGCTGACGGCAAGTAGGGCAGGTGTCAGGAGGCGCAGGGCGGCGGGCAGGGCAATGCGGGTCATGCGGGGTCCTTCAGAGGGGTTCATGCAGCAGCCGTATGGGCAGGGCCGTATTCCACCCTCGGTGCCGAATTCAATAGTAATGGGAATTGTTCGCATTTGCTATCGGATGAGCGACGACGGGATTGTTCGCGGTCCCCGGAAGGTGAATCCACGATCACCCTCTGCAGCGCACACTTGGCCGCAGATAGGCTGCATGGCAGCCATCGGGGAGAGTGACCATGCACGTGCTTCTGGTGATCGTCGGCGGGTTCCTGCTGCTGGGTGTCTTCGCGCTGTTCGGCAGGCTCTGGAGCACAGGTGGTTCGCAGCTGCCAACGGCGCTGCTGGCCTTCATCGGCACCTGGCTTCTGGTATCGGTGGCCAACATGTGGGTGGGGGTCAGCCGGGCAGGCTATACGGTGCGCGAGGAGTTGCCGATCCTGCTGCTGGTGTTTGCCGTGCCGGCGCTGGTGGCCGGTGTCATCTTCTGGCGGCTGGGCCGCTGAACCGAGGATCCGTGATGCCGGCAATGCCCCGTCTTCCTGCCCTGCGTCGTCGCGACGGCCATCATGCACGGGTGACCTACGAAGAACTGTTCTTCGACCTGGTCTATGTGTTCGCGGTCACCCAGCTCAGCCACCACCTGCTGCACCACCTGGGCCTGCTGGGCGTGCTGCAGACGCTGGTGCTGTGGTTTGCGGTCTGGCTTGGCTGGCAGTACGCGTGCTGGGTCAGCAACTGGTTCGACCCGGAGGCGCCGCGTATCCGTGGCCTGTTGTTCGTCACGATGCTGCTGGCGTTGCTGATGTCTTCGTCCATCCCGGAAGCCTTTGCCGGTCGCGCCTGGATATTCGCCGGTGCCTACGCCACGATGCAGGTAGGGCGGACGCTGTTTGTGCTGCTGGAAGTAGGGCGCTCGCACCCGCTGGCCGCCAACTTCAGGCGCATGCTGGCCTGGGTCAGCGTTTCGGCCTGTTTCTGGCTGGCCGGTGCGGCGGTCGAGGGCAATGCGCGGCTGGCACTGTGGGCGGTGGCGGTCGCCTGCGAGTACATCTCGCCGATGTTCGGCTTCGCGTTTCCGGGCCTTGGCCGTTCGCGTACCCGCGAGTGGACCATCGAAGGCGGGCACCTGGCCGAGCGCTGCCAGTTGTTCGTGATCGTCGCATTGGGTGAGACGTTGCTGGCAACCGGCGGCGTGCTGAGCGAGGTGGAGCACTGGAGTGGCGCGGTGGTGTCGGCGGTGCTGGCGACCTTTGCCGGTACGATCGCGATGTGGTGGCTGTACTTCGGCATCTCCAGCCGCGACGCCACCGACACCATCACCCGTTCCGACGACCCGGGCCGCATCGGCGCCTACTTCCACTACGTTCACGCGCTGCTGATCGCCGGCATCATCGCCACCGCCGTCGGCAACGACCTGGTGATGGACGAACCGGAGGCGAGGGTGACCCTGCCGTATGCCGCGATGCTGGCAGCGGGGCCGTTGATCTACCTGCTGGGCAGCGCACTGTACAAGCGGGCGGTCTACGGCCGCGTGCCGCGCTCGCACCTGGTGGGGGCAGGGGTTCTGGTCGTGCTCGGCTTCGCGCTGCCATGGATGCACCTGCTGGCGGCAGGGTGGCTGACCAGCATCGTGCTGTTGGCGGTGGGGTTGGCCGATACACGGCTGAAACGGAACATCGCAGCGGCGCGCGGGTAACGACCCCGGCTCAGTGAAGGGCAGCGGCCATCATCACCAGCTTGCCCACGGTGTGCGCGCAGGCGTGAATCGGCCATGCCATCGCCGCAATGGATGGAACAGCTCGCTGGTATCGCCGACATTGACCGCGCGCAGCAGGGCCACGCAGGCGGTCATGGCGCAGCGGCCTGCAGCCGGTCGTACATGCGCACCAGATCGACCAGCGTGCGTGCTTCCATCTTGCGCATGACCTGCGCGCGACGCACCTTCACGGTGATCTCGCTGACCCCCAGGTCGGCGGCGATCTGCTTGTTCAGGCGACCGCGCGCCACGCCGCCAACCACCTCGCGCTCGCCGGCGCTCAACGTGCCCCAGCGCTGTTGCAATGCGGCCAGCAGGTCACCCTCGCGGCGTTGCAGGCGATCGATCCCGATGCCCCTGTGGATCGCATCCAGCAGTTCCTGGTCACGGAACGGCTTGGTCAGGAATTCGATGGCGCCGTCCTTGATCGCATTGACGCCCATGGCGATGTCGCCGTGGCCGGTGATGAACACCACCGGCAGGTGCAGATCGTGGCTGGCCATGCTGCGATGGAAATCCAGCCCGCTCTGCCCGGGCATGCGCACGTCCAGCACCAGACACGAGGGAGCATCGTCCCTCGGGTGGGCAAGAAATTCCCTGGTGGAGGCGAAGGCCCGCACCTGCAGGCCCATGGAAGCCAGCAGGTCCTCCAGTGCGGCGCGCACCGAGGCGTCGTCGTCGATCACGTAGACGATCGGTGCCGGTTCCACAGGTGTTGTGGTGGGTTTACGCATGCGCAGCCTCCGTGGCCGTGGGCAGCTCGAAGATGAAGCAGGCGCCGCCACCGGCCGGTCGTTCGGCGCGGATATGGCCGCCGTTGGCCTCGATCATCGAGCGGCTCAGGCTGAGGCCCAGGCCGAGGCCGTTCGCCTTGGTGGTCCAGAATGCATCGAACACGCGGTCAGTGTGCTCCGAGGGCAGGCCGACGCCACGATCACGCACGCTCAGGCTGACGTGGCCGCGGCCATCGTACGCGGTCAGCAGGGACAGCCTGCGCTCGCTCGCGGGCGTGTCCGACATCGCATCGACGGCGTTGAGGATGAGGTTGCCGATCACCTGCTGCACCTGTACGCGATCGGCAAGGGCAGGGGGAAGCTCATTGCCCAGCACCAGCGCCACGGTCACACCATGCTGTTCCAGTTCGCTGCGCGAGAGTGCCAGCATTTCCTCGGTGGCCAGATTGAGGTCGAAGGCCTGGCGCTCTGGCGCGGCGCCTTGGGTCAGGCCGCGGATGCGGGCAATCACGTCACTGGCGCGATGGGCGTCGGCGACGATGCGGGCGATGGTCTGGCGCGCCTTGTCCAGGTTCGGCGGTTCCTGGGCCAACCAGCGCTGGCTGGCTTCGGCGCTGCTGGCGATGGCCGCCAGCGGCTGGTTCACTTCATGTGCGATGGAGGTGGTTAGCTCGCCGACGGTGGAGGCGCGGGCCACCCGCAGCAGTCGCGCCTGTGCATCCTGCACCGCGGCCTTGGCCGCTTCCATCTTCAATGCCAGGTAGGTGGTGATGCCGATCACCAGCATGCCGATCGCTGAATTGACCAGGCCGATACGGTAGGTGCCGAAGCGGGTCAGGAAGAAGCTGAGGCCGGTCAGGCCGATGCAGACTGCCGCAAGGGCGATGAGCCCGCGTGCGGGCAGCCGCCGCGACGCTGCCAGGATCACCGCCGCGTAGAAGCAGGCAGCAGCAACGGCGTAGTCGGTAACCGTATCGACCAGGAAGATGGCCGCCATCACGATGATCAGGGCCAGCACGACCAGTGGGCGGCGGGGCGACAACGATGGCATCGGGATAGCTCCCTGGCGTGGGTGGAAAGGATAGCAAAGCCGCCTTCGGTGGATGCCGGGCAAGGTCGGCAGGCGCTGTCCGCGGTCATGGCGCCTGACGGACTGTGCCGACCAAGGCGGTGCACGGTAGCGCCGGGCCATGCCCGGCGGAATGCATCCATCAGCGGCCGGCACTACTCCTCCAGGCTGGCGTTCCAGAATCCCTGCAGCACGCCCGGCGTGGCGGCCAGCGTTGCCAGCACCGCATCCAGTTCTGCGCCATCGACCGTGGTGGCGTACAGCACCGCTTCGATCTCGACATCGCGCTCGCCGAACGGCCGCTGGTCGACCGCGCGTACCGGGTACTGCGCCTGCTCCAGCAACAGCAGCAGCCGGTCCAGCACCTCGGCCTGCTGCTCACGCTGGCAGACCACGTTGATGGCATAGATGGCCTCGCTGAACGCTTCCGGCAGCGGTTGCCGCTGGATGCGGTTCACCACCGGCCGCAGCAGGGTATTGGCAGCCAGCACGAACACCGCAGCCAGTACCGCTTCAGGCAGCAGCTTGATGCCGGCACAGGCGCCGACCGCCGCCGAACCCCACAGCGTGGCGGCGGTGTTCAGGCCCGACACCTGGGCGCCATCCTTCATGATCGCGCCGGCACCGAGGAAGCCGACGCCGGAGATCACGTAGGCCACCACGTGCAGTGGCGACGGCGGCCCGCCGTACAGGTCGTGGAAGCGCACGGCCAGGTCGACGAACACCGCTGCACCCACCGCTACCAGCGTATTGGTGCGCAGGCCGGCAGTGCGCTGGCGGAACTGCCGCTCCAGGCCGATCAGCGCACCCAGCACGAAGGCGACGGACAGGCTGATCAGCGAGCTGAGGGTGGCGCCCGCGTTGAACGCGGGCAGGTGTGGGTTGAAGTCCATGATGCGTCTCCCTGCGGCGGCGCGCTTACTGCCAGCCGTAGCGGCGGATGTAGAGCTTCTTCAGCGCGGTGGTCAGCACCGCATAGCCGAACAGGATCGCCACCAGGAACGGCCAGTAACCGGCAGGCAGTGCCTGCAGCTTGAAGTAGCCGGCCAGCGGGCTCATCGGCAGGATCACGCCGATGGCCATGATCGCCCCGGTCATCAGCAGCAGCGGCGGTGCGGCGATGCTCTGCAGGAACGGTACCTTGGGCGTGCGGATCATGTGCACGATCAGGGTCTGGGTCAGCAGCCCGACCACGAACCAACCGGACTGGAACAGGCCCTGGTCGGTCGGCGTGCGCGCATCGAACACGTACCACATCAGGGCGAAGCAGCTGAGGTCGAAGATCGAGCTGATCGGCCCGAAGAACACCATGAAACGGCCGATGTCGGTCGGGTTCCACCTCAGCGGCGTGCGCACCAGCTCCTCATCCACGTTGTCGAACGGAATGGCGATCTGCGAGATGTCATACAGCAGGTTCTGCACCAGCAGCTGCAGCGGCAGCATCGGCAGGAAAGGCAGGAACGCCGAGGCCACCAGCACCGAGAACACGTTGCCGAAGTT
This sequence comes from Stenotrophomonas sp. SI-NJAU-1, assembly GCF_020883215.1. Taxonomy (NCBI): domain Bacteria; kingdom Pseudomonadati; phylum Pseudomonadota; class Gammaproteobacteria; order Lysobacterales; family Lysobacteraceae; genus Stenotrophomonas; species Stenotrophomonas sp. SI-NJAU-1. The sequence continues at coordinate 2,340,438 of NZ_CP086598.1, read as the reverse complement.
GGAGCTGGCCGTCATGCGGATGTACTTGAGCATGTTGCTGAAGGTGCGACGCCCTTGGATGACACCTTCCTCCAGCACCATCAGGTTCTTCTCCAGCAGGATGATGTCGGCGGCCTCCTTGGCGATGTCCACCGCGCTGTCCACGCTGATGCCGATATCGGCGGCGCGCAGTGCGGGAGCATCGTTGATGCCATCGCCGAGAAAGCCGACAACCTTGCCCTGCGCGCGTAGCGCGCGCACCAGCCGTTCCTTGTGCAGGGGCGTGAGGCGGGCGAACACGCGATGCTCCTGCAGTGCACGCGCCACGGCAGCGTCGTCCATGCGCTCGATCTGCGGGCCGGTCACGATCGTGTCGGCGTCCAGGCCGACCTGGGCGCAGATCCGCGCGGTGACCAGTTCGTTGTCGCCGGTGAACACCTTCACTTCCACACCATGCGCGGCCAGTGCCTGCAGTGCGTGAGCAGCGGATTCCTTCGGCGGATCGAGGAAGGCCACATAGCCGACCAGGGTCAGATCCCGCTCGTCGGCCTGCGAGTAGACCGTCTGGTTGGCAGCGGTTTCTTTCATCGCCACCGCCACCACGCGCAGGCCCTGTTCGTTCAGTTCCTCGGTGGTCTGCCGCACCCGGTCCAGGCGCTGCCCGTCCAGCGGCATGTCCCGGCCGTTCTCGCGCACGGTGCTGCACACCGCGAGCATCTCCTCCACCGCGCCCTTGCAGATCAATTCGTGATGGTCCTCGCGCTCGGAGACCACCACCGACATCCGACGGCGCTCGAAGTCGAAGGGAATCTCATCGACCTTGCGGTAGTCCTGTGACAGGCGCAGCGAGCTCTGCAGCTCCACATGCTCCAGCACCGCACGATCCAGCAGGTTGATCAGGCCCGTCTGGAAGTGGCTGTTGAGGTAGGCGAAGGCCAGCACATCCTCCGAATCCTGCCCGAACACATCGGTGTGCCGCTCCAGCGCGATCTTGTCCTGGGTGAGGGTGCCGGTCTTGTCGGTGCACAGCACTTCCATCGCACCGAAGTTCTGGATCGCGTCCAGGCGCTTGACGATCACCTTGCGCCGCGACAGCAGCACCGCGCCCTTGGCCAGGGTGGAGGTGACGATCATCGGCAGCATTTCCGGGGTCAGGCCGACCGCCACCGACAGCGCGAACAGGAATGCTTCGGTCCAGTCGCCTTTGGTCCAGCCATTGACCAGCAGCACGAACGGCACCATCACCAGGGCAAAGCGGATCAGCAGCCAGCTGACACTGTTGACCCCGGCCTGGAACGCTGTCGGCGCGCGGTCGCTGGCACTGCTGCGCTGGGCGAGGGTGCCGAAGTAGCTGGCGTTGCCGGTGGCCAGCACCAGTGCTGTTGCCGTGCCGGACACCACATTGGTACCCATGAACAACAGGTTGGCCTGTTCTATCAGGCCGGCGTCGGCGGAGCCCGGCTGCACGAACTTCTCCACCGGCAGCGATTCGCCGGTCATCGCCGCCTGTGCGACAAACAGGTCCTTGGCGGCGAGCACGCGGCAGTCGGCCGGGATCATGTCGCCGGCCGACAGCACGATATGGTCACCCGGTACCAGAGCGCGGATCGGCAGGTCCAGCAGCCGTGCCGGCCGACGGCTGTGCAGCTGTGCGCCGAAATACTGGTCGGCCACCTCCGCCGCCTCGGTGCCTGCAGCGCGGCGCAGCACGCGGGCGGTGTTGCTTACCAGCGCCTTCAGCCGTTCGGCAGCGCGGTTGGAACGCCCCTCCTGCACGAAGCGGATCAGGGTGGACAGCACCACCATCGCACCGATCACCACCGTCGCCTTGGCGTCTTCGGTCAGCCAGGACACGGCCGCCAGCACCGTCAGCAGCAGGTTGAACGGGTTGCGATAGCACTGCCACAGATGGCGCCACCACGGCAGCGGCTTCTCGTGATCGACCTCGTTGGGACCGAAGCGCAGCAGGCGCTCTTCGGCCTCGTGCGGGCTGAGACCGTCGACATGTGACTGCAGGGTGGCCAGCGCATCGGCTTCGCTGCCCTGTGCAAGCGCGAGCAGTCCAGCAGTGAGCGCGGTGGGCGCGGCCTGTGCGCTGCCACGGCCGTACCCGGCTTCGGGCATCGCGCGACGACCGAACAGGTTGCCCGCGCGACGGCTGCGCAGGAAGGCGTTGAACCAGGCGTTGAGCAGGCTCATGGGAAGGTCCTCTTGGAGCGGCGCCGGGCGCAGCCGGCGCGTGGAGCGGAAGGGGTGGTATCAGGCGTGCCGCATGGCCAGCACCGACGGCGACCAGGGCTGCATGCGCAAGCGTTGGCTGCCGCCGATGCACAGCGGCTTCATCGCATCGCGCAGCGGGTAGGGCAGGTGGCGCAGCACGTTGATGCGCTCGCTGATCGGCAGCAGCGACAGTGCGTCGGCCACCACCCGTGGCGAGCCGAGGGCCAGCGAACGGGCGAACAGGACAGGGCCGTGCTGCAGCAGCAGGCTGCGCAGGGCGGAAACATCGCGCTCACCGATGAGGCGGCGCACGGTGATGTAGAGAATCTTGTAGGACATGGGATTCCTCCGGGCAGGCGCTGCCCGGGGCTCCCATCGCTTACACGGACAGGAGCCGGCCGTCAGTCGCCAGCAGTGAACAAGCAGGCAGGCAGGGGCGCGCGTTGCGCCCGGCAGGGTCGGGATCCATCTGCGTCTCCGCGTGGGGCGGCCAGTCGCTGGCCAGTGGCGCTATTGTCCGCGCTCGTATTCAGCAGGCCTAGAGGCCCGTGGGTTAGCCCGGCTATACCTTGGTATAGAAAAAGGGGCCGTTGGCCCCTTCTGTTCAGCTGCGGTCCGCGAAAGCGTCGGTGGCCCGCACCAGGGCATCGGTCGTGGCCGCTTCGTTGGCACTGTGGCCGGCGATGACCATCTCCAGTCGGGCTTCCGGCCACGCCTGTGCCAGGTCCCAGGCACTGCGCGGCGGACAGATGATGTCGTAGCGCCCCTGCACGATGACCCCCGGCAGATGGCGGATGCGATCGATGTGGCGCAGCAGCTGGCCGTGCTCGAGGAAAGTGTTGTGGCGGAAGTAGTGGGCCTCGATGCGTGCCTTGGCCAGTGTATCGAGCGGATCGGTAGCGGACACCGCGTCGACGTCATGCCGCAGCGTGGCGGCGTTGTCCTCCCACCCCAGCCACGCCTGTGCCGCGGCGATGCGGATGGCTTCGTCGGCGTGGTCCAGGCGCTTCCAGTACGCGTCGAGCATGTTGCCGCGCTCGTCCTGCGGGATGTGGGCCTGGTAGCGATCCCAACGCTCCGGGAAGATCCAGCGCGCACCGCCGTTGAGCTCGGCGAACCAGCGGTTCTCTTCCTCGCGCCCCAGGAACACGCCGCGCACGATCAGCCCGGTGGCGCGGTCGGGATACGCCTGTGCATAGGCCAGCGACAGCGTTGAGCCCCAGGAGCCGCCGTAGACCAGCCAGCGCTCGATGCCCAGATGTTGGCGGACCTTCTCGATGTCGGCCACCAGATGCTGCGTGGTGTTGTCGCGCAGCTCGCCGAAGGGCGTGGAGCGGCCGCTGCCGCGCTGATCGATCAGCACGATGCGGTAGCGCCTGGGGTCGAAGAAGCGGCGGTGGGTGGGCGAGATGCCAGCGCCCGGGCCGCCGTGCAGGTACACCACCGGAATGCCATCGGGCGTGCCGCACTCCTCGACATGCAGGGTGTGCAGTTCGCTCACCGGCAGGGTGTGCTCAAGGTAGGGCTCGACGGGTGGGTACAGGCTACGCATGACAGCTCGCTCACAGGCGGGGCCTGCCAGCATACGCCCGCACGGACTGCTTGGCAGATACGCTGACGTGCACGGGGATCGAAGTGTGCTCGCAGATGCGCAGCAGCGACGGCGATCACGGGGGCGGCGAACTGCTCCCGGCTACGTCGCTGGAGTACTGCAGGACCTTGTCTTCGCGCTGCAGCGCAATGACATCCACCGGCTGTCCTCGCAACACCGCGCGCAGGCAGCGGATCGCCTCGGCGGAGTAGCCCAGCTCTGCAGGTGGCAACGACAAGGCAACGCGGCCATCGCTGTGCTGATGCACCACGTATCGTGACAACGGCAGCGCAGCCAGCGCATGGGTCAGGTCGATGTTGTTGATCCACTGCTGGTCGGCAGTCAGATAGCGTACCGGACGTCGCCCCTGCAGGCCGACGATCATCGGCGTATCGCCGGCCATGGCCAGCGCGCCGCGGTCGCCGGTGCGGTAGCGCAGCAACGGCAGGCAGAAGTTGAATCCGCCGCTGAGCGTGATCTCACCGATCTCCCCGGGCGGCAACGGCACCCCGTCGGGCCCGAGAATTTCCACATACATGCGCGGCTGCAGCAGTACGTGGCCGTCGGCAGCATCGTCATGCACGGCCAGCGGGCCCGCTTCGTTCATCGAATACAGATCGAGCACCGCGCAGCCAAAGCGCGCGGCCAGGGCCTGGCGCAGGCCCGGAGACAGTGCCATCGATACCGACAGCAGCGCCTGCGGCCGGTGTCGTACGGGCAATTCCAGCAGCGCTGCGAAGGAAATCGGATCGCCGGCGATCACTTCCGGCTGCATCTGGTCGATGTAGCGAGCGCGGTCCTCAGGATGGCGCCAGTCATCGGGATGCAGGTTGATCTTGGCCAGGCCGGATTCGTCCATCGTCGGTGTCACCGAAACATAGGTGAAGCACCGCTGCTGCATGCCCAGCAGCATCACCCCCATCTGGCCGCGGCCGTGCGCCAGGGTGATGCCGAAGCGCTGCAAGGCGCGCTTGTGATGGGCCAGATAGCGTGCCGCCACCACCGGATGCGATGGCAGTACCAGTGGATGGCCGGTGGTGCCGGTGGTGCGGAAATTGATCATCCGCTCCAGCGGTACCGGGTCCGGCACGAAACGGGCGATGTCCGCTGCGAGGTCGCCACGGTGGACCGGTGCAATGTCGGTGAAGGCGGCTGGCATCGCCTGGGCGCGGTAATACGGCACCTGCGCGAATACCTCGGTCACATGCGCCTGCAGCCACGGTGGCGGTTGATCTGGCGTCCACTCGAAGCGCGCGCAGGTGATCTCCCGTTCGTAGCCACGCAATGCCGTCACCTCATCGGCAAGCAGGCGGTTGCCGCTGGCATTGCGGAAGATCGGCGCCGCCGGGTGCTCGCGCATCTGCTGCAGCATCGCCAGGCCCGCCGCGCTCAGCGTGGGATAGCGATCGGCATCGGTCGGCTCGCGGCTCACTCGCGGGTCCACTTGTCCGCAGACTCTTCGGCCGCCTTGCGCGCCAATGCCTCGCGGATGGCACGCGCGCGCGCTTCAGCGGCGCGGCTGGCATCGAGCAGGCGCTGCCGTTCCACGCCGCTGACCCGGGCCAGGCGATCGGTCGCCTGGGCCGCTGTTTCACCCTGCGGCAGCAGGCCCAGCCGGGCCACCACGGTGCGCACCAGTTCTTCGCGGCGCTCCGGATCGAACACGAACCGGTCTGCGCTGGTACTGGCCGCCAGCGCTGGCACTGCTTCGGCGAACAGGGGCATCCACGCCTCCGGGGCGATCTCCAGTGCATTCCAGTACGCATCTGCCATCAGCCATGCGGTCACCGCTGAAAGCGAGAGCTGGTTTGCATCCACGCCGGCCAGATCACCCGACAGCGTTGCCCGCAGTGCAGGGGGCAGGGGCAGCGAGCGTGCGGCGAACACATCGCCCACCACCGCCGCGACGTGCAGCCGACCGCTGCCGACGCGGCGCGGTGGCTCGAGGAAATCGGGCGGCATGTCCAGCAGGCGCCGCAGCAGAACGTCAAGGGAGGGGCCGGAGAGCATGGTCAGGGTCCAGACTTGGCAAATACCTGGGTGAAAGGGCAATCGTCAGAGGTGCGCGGGCGCAAGGCAGAGCACGATCATCGCTGCACCCGCATGCCGCCAGGGCCGTAGTGCTGCTGGCTGAAGGCGCGCGCGAACTGCAGCAGGTCGGCCATGTCGCGCACCACATGGATGTTCCATCCCGCGTCGCGTGCGCGCAGCAGATCGCCGGTCCATCCCGCGTTGCCGGCATCGGCGATGCGGGACGGCAGCGGGCTGAACAGGTTCAGCGCCATGGTGCCGCCACCGCCGGCCACACGCAGCGCTCTGGCGGCCACGTCCCAGCCACTGTTGCCGCGCTCATCCTTGTCGAACATCGTGGTGATGCCGTCGTCGGAGATGTGCAGGATATGCACCGCCCGTGCATGCGGCGGACGCTCGGCGTAGGTGTCACGCAACCGGTGGATCGGAAACGCGGTGGCGCCACCGAAGTAGCCGGTAAGCACCTTGAGGATGTCGTCTTCCGAACGCACGAAGCCGTCGGTGTGCAGGTGCTGCCCGGTGCCGCTCCACAGCGTGGCCTGCACGCGTGCACCCACGCGCAGCGCCGACAGCGCGATGATGGCGCCGGCCAGCGTCAGGAACGAGGTCCATGCCTGCGGGTTGGGCATCGAACCGGAACTGTCCACGTACAGATCCAGGTCCACCGGTTCGGCAGCGGGTTCACGGCCGGGTGCCAGCCCGTGTACACGTTGTACCGTCGTCAGCCCGGGAATCACATGGGGGGACTGCAGCACCGATTGCAGCCAGTCCACTGCGTCCAGTGCATCGCCGGCTTCCCAGGGCTGCAGCCCTTCCGGCAGTGGCTCCAGGGCCTGCGGCTGCGGCCGCGACGGGTAGCGGATCAGGTGTGGCAGCGCGCGCTCGCGGTAGTAACGCACGGCGATCTGATGGTCATCCAGGTCCAGGCCGGCCGCGCGCAGGATCTGCCCGTACTCGAACGGCTCGCGCATCTGTCCTGGCGAGTGCGCAGGGTCCCCAGCGAGCGCATCCGCAGGCAGATCGCTCTTCTGCTGTGCGTCGCCGCCGTGCTCATCGCCAGTGATGCGTGGGTCGGATGCAGGGTGCGGCGCCGGCGCCAGCTCGTCGTCCTCCAGTTGCCCAAGGCCGACCGGTTGGCTTCCCTGGCCGGCGTGCCGGGTATCCATCAAGGCATCCACCCGCGCATCCTGCTGTGATTCCAGCAGCCAGGGCAGCAGCAGCGTGGCGAAGCGGCCAGCGCCGATCATCCAGTCGCTGGCGTAGACGCGCACGACGCGTGCACCGAGCCAGGCATCGCCCTGCAATGCGCTGTCGTCGGTCGAGCCGCCCAGCGTGCCGCGTGGCTGCTGCCACAGTTCCTCGTAGATGCCCATGTACAGCTGCCAGACCGGCGAGCTGGCCTGCGCCGGTTGTGCGGCCAGGCGTCGATAGATCGCATCCATGCGCAGCCCGCTCTGGCGCTGCAGGCGATCGTTGATGAGCAGGTCGGTGTAGAGGTTGGCGACCATCGGTGCATGCGCTTCCAGCGTCGGCAGCGCACGGCGGATGCGCGCCAGCAGACGTGCATGGTCGCTGGCGGTGGCAGGCGCCAGCACGTGGTGGCCGATCTCGTGGGCGAGGATCTCCAGCGCGTAGGGTTGCAGCTGCAGGCGCTGTACTTCTTCCAGGTCGATGACGATGCGCTGGTCGGCGAGGCGGATGGCCGCGAAGCTGCCGGTCAGGCCCTCGGCAGCCGCCTGCATGCGCGAATGGCACAGCTTCGGGTCCTGCAGCCGGGTGAAACGGCTCCATGTGGCCAGTGCCTGTGGCCAGGCCTCGCGCCAGGGCTGCAGCGGATCAGCGACCGTGGCACTCATTGGGGTGGCAACACGTGCACATGGTGCGACCACGGCGAGAACAGGGCGATGCCCGACGCACCGGAGACGGCACACAGGTCGTCCTTGGACAACGCCGGCGCCATCCACTGCACACCCAACCGGGCGGTCACATCCGGCGCCGGTCCACTGCTGCTGCCCGCTGCGTACTCGGCGGCGCTGGCAGGCAGCAGGACAGCACCGAAGGCATCGGCGAGCAGCAGGAAGTACCCGCCTGCACTTTCGACCACGAAGCCCTCGGTTGCTGCACGCACCTGTGGCGGTGCCGGAAACGCGCCGTCCAGGCCGCTGAAGCCGCCGACACGATGCCCGCGCAGGTCGACGCTGCCCTGCCGCGGATTCCACCAGCGGTCCTGCTCAAGCTGGACCCGGACCGAGGCCAGATCGCCCGCATCGATGCCCAGCACGGCGGCCACCGTATTCGCGGGCAGGGCATCGATACGGGCAAGGGCAGGGCGGCGCAGCTGCACCATCCCCGCCTGCCAGGCACAGAGCGCCCCGATGTCGCGCAGTTCCGGCAAGGATGTGCACCCGCCTGCATGCGCGGCCATCGCATCGATCCATTGCGCGACGCGAATGTCCGGACTGGCGCCCAGCCGCACTACCGCATTGCTGATGGTGCCGAGGGTCTCGCGCGGAGCGTGGGTCAGCAACGGGACGAGGGCCGGGGCCAGCGAGCGCCAGGCCTGCTCGACCCACGGGAGACGCGCCTTGGGGCCGGCATGGCCTTGCGCCACCAGCTCCAGACCGATCTCGAAGGCGGCCTCGCAGGTGCTCTGCGTTGCCGACGGTTGGTGGCGCTGGATGGCCTGGCAGAGGGGGTCGATGGTCTGGGTGACGAACGCGCTGAAGGCGGCCATGTCCAGGCCGGGCCAGCGGTGGCGGGCATCGACCACGGCCTGGTTCAGCACGGAACGGCGCGCGGCCAGCAGCTCGGCGAGAACGGCGGAAACCACGATCAGCGTGCCCGCAGCCAATGCAGGTAGTTGGTGTAGCGCTGGTGCAGGTACTTCAGCTTCAGCAGGTCGTCGTACAGATGGCCGTACAGCTTGCGTCCCTTCACCCGTTCCTCCACCAGACGCTCGATGCGGGTCAGGCGCTTGCGCGTTTCCGTCTCGGTCATCCCATCCAGGCCCCGCTGGAACTGTGCCGACAGCTCGCCCACCGGATCGTCGCGATCCAGATCCAGCCGGTCATATTCGGCATTGGAGGCATCGAGCAGCCAGCGCAGCCAGCTGAGCCGATCGCTGCGATAGGGCGCATTCTCCGGCAGGGCGAAGAAGGGAGCATCAAGGTCCGGTTGCAGCTTGTCGTTCAGCACGAAGGGCAGTACCTGGCGCACATCCTCCAGGGCAACGGCAGGGCTGCCGCGGAAGTACGCCATGGCCTTGGCGAACATCAGCAGGGTCATCAGGTTGCGCACCGACAGGCCGTTGCGGGTCTGGCAACCCAGGTCCTTCATGCGATCGCGGCCGCTGTCGGCAGCGGTTGCCTGCGCCCATTCGGTGCCGGCCAGGCGCACGGTGTCCTTGGTCAGGTACTCGAACTGGGCACCGGCGGTTTCCATCAGCTCGAACTGGCTGCTGAAGAATTCGATGCGGCGGCGTACGTCCTGCGGTACGTCGACCGCGCGGATCTCCTGCAGCAGCTGGTCGCCCTCGGCCTCGCTGAAGATGATGTCACGCGGCACGACCTCTTCCGGGCGGATGTCCTGCTCGATGCGCAGCAGCATCTCTTCCAGGAACCGCGGGTTGAATGCCAGTGCCTGTACCACCACGTCGATGCGATCGCGCAGGGCTTCGATCACCTGGTAGGTGCCGCCACCGCGATCATCGTTGGCGGTCAGGTACCACGCCGATTCCGGGCATTCGTAGACGTGGTTGAGGATCTCGGCGTAGTTGTCGCCCATCACCGTCAGCAGCGCGCTCTGGGTGCGGGTGGGAATGCGGTTGTATTCGTCGATGATCTTCACCCGCATGCCCAGCCACGACCGCCAGGCAATGCGGATGTCCGCCATGTCCTGCGCGGCCACCAGGTCGGCGGGCAGGGGGTTGCCGAGCAGATCGGCGATGGTCATCTGCGGGTGCCCGTGCTGCATCGCCCGGCGCACCTCGCGGACCGGATAGCCGGCCAGGACGCCCATCAGGATCGCGCTGGCGGTCTTGCCGCGCCCTGGCCCACCCACGAACAGGCACTTGCGGCGGGTGGCGAAGGTCAGCAGCGGCAGCAGCACGTAACTGGAATAGCTCTGCGCCGATGGCAGGGTCAGCGGCCGCCGTGTGTCACCCACCGCGAACGAGGCGGAGGGGCCTTCGTGGTACTCGATGTCGTAGTGCGGGCTGATGATCGCGTTGTTGACGATCCAGAAGTAGGCCTGGCGCAGTTTCTCGTCCAGCCGCAGGGGCGCTGCGATTGCGTCGTCCTGCAGGCGCACCGGCCCTTCGTACAGCTCGGCCACGTCGAACGTGCGCGGCGCAGTGTCGGTGCGCGGGTTGGTCGGCGCCTGCGACAGGCGCTGGAACAGGTTGAACGGTGGCACGCGATTCCCTTGGCTGTGGCCTGCTGGGAAGATTGTAAGCGGCGGGCCAGCGGATCCGGTGCGCCTTGCGCGGATGACGTCCTGCAGCGGGGCGGCCGGCAGTCCTACAATCGACCCATGCCGACCTCGCCGACCCTCGATGATCTGCGCCGCTACGCCGTAGCCCGCACGCTGTTCACGCCTACCACGCTGCTGACGGCGATCCGTCGGCTGGGCTTCGTGCAGGCCGACCCCATCCGCGCGCCCGCACGTGCCCAGGACCTGACCCTGCGGCACCGGGTGAAGGGCTACCGGGCCGGGGACCTGGAGCGCCGCTACAGCCGACTGCCGATCGAGGAAGACTTCCTCGTCAACTACGGCTTCCTGCCGCGCGAACACCTCTCCCTGATGCATCCCCGGGTGTCCCGGAGGCCATGGGACGCGAGCACGCGGCGCAAGGCGGCCGAGGTGCTGGCATTCGTGCAGGAGCGGGGTGCGGTGCATCCGCGCGAAGTCGACCAGGCGTTCGCGCATGGCCGGGTGACGAACTACTGGGGCGGCACCAGCAATGCCAGCACCCACCTGCTGGATGGCATGCACTATCGCGGCATGCTGCGCATCCATCGTCGTGACAGCGGTACCCGAATCTATGCTGTTGCGGCACATGCACCGGCCGATGGCGGCAAGGCTGCACGCCTGCAGCGCGCCACCGCACTGATCGATCTGGTGGTACGCAAGTATGCGCCGCTGCCTTCGGCAAGCCTCACCTATCTGGCGCGGCTGCTGGGCTACGGCGCACCGCATCTGGCGGAGGAGATCCAGCAGGCACTGCGGTTGGCGCGCGAGCAGCTGGCGGGCTGCAGCATCGATGGAACCACCTGGTACTGGCCGGCCGACGAGAACCCCCGTTCGCGGCGCTACCAGGCCGATGAACAGGTGCGGCTGCTCGCGCCGTTCGATCCGGTGGCCTGGGATCGGCGACGGTTCGAACTGCTCTGGGGCTGGGTGTACCGGTTCGAGGCCTACACCCCGGCGGCCAAGCGTCGCTTCGGCTACTACGCGCTGCCGCTGTTGTGGCGCGACCAGGTGATCGGCTGGGCCAATGTCGCGGCGAAGGATGGGCAGCTGCAGCCCAGCTTCGGTTATGTCGACGGCAGGGCACCAAGGGGCGTGGCATTCAGCAATGCGCTGGAGGACGAGCTGGAGCGGATGGCGAACTTCCTGCCAGGGACGGGCCCGGCAACGCCGTGATCGTGCGTGCGGCGTCCTCCACGCTGCCTGCATGCCGCCTCGCCGATACTGCAGGCCCGCCGCTCGGGTACTTCCGCGATGGCTCGCCGCAAGACACTGCGCATTGCCACGTTCAACGTCAATGGCATCGGCACGCGCTTGCCGCATCTGCTGTCCTGGTTGCAGCGTGAAGCGCCCGACGTGGTGGCACTGCAGGAGCTGAAGGCGGTCGATGCCGCTTTTCCGGTCGACGCGCTGGAGCGGGCAGGGTATGGCGCACTGTGGCTGGGTGAGGCGCGCTGGAACGGGGTGGCGATACTGGCCCGCGATGCCATGCCGATCGAAAGCCGGCGCCGCCTGCCCGGCGAACCGGCCGATACGCAGAGCCGGTACCTGGAAGCTGCCGTGCATGGCGTTGTGGTTGCGGCGCTGTACCTGCCCAACGGCAATCCCCAGCCGGGGCCGAAGTTCGACTACAAGTTGCGATGGATGCAGCGGTTGATCCGCCATGCGCGCACCCTGGTCGATCTTCCGCACCCGGCACTGCTGCTGGGGGATTTCAATGTCATTCCAGACGATGAGGATGTGTACGACCCGGCCTCGTGGCGGCGCGATGCGCTCATGCAGCCGGAGGTCCGCGATGCCTTCCAGCGGCTGCTGGCCCAGGGGTGGACCGACGCCCTGCGCACGGTGCACGGCGACCAGCGCATCTACACCTTCTGGGACTATTTCCGCCAGCACGCCGAACGCGATCGCGGCCTGCGCATCGATCATCTGCTGCTGAACCAGGTACTGGCCAAAGGGCTTCAGGATGCGGGTGTCGATCGTTGGGTGCGGCTGCAGGAAAAGGCCAGCGATCATGCGCCTGCGTGGGTCACCGTTACCCGCTAGTCGGCGCTGCCCTGCGGACGCATCTCGCGACGTACCCGGGCCCGGGTGCGATACAGCCGGCTGTCGGCCTTGTGAATGGTGTCGGCCACGGGTTCGCCGGGGACGTTGATGGCGGCGCCCATCGAGAACGCGGTGGGAGCACGCGCGGCGTTGCCCGCATACCAGGCTTCCAGCGCAGCCAGCCGCCCGGCCGCCGGTTCGATCAGCGCCACCAGGAACTCGTCGCCGCCCAACCGCACTGCCGCCTCATTGGCCTGCAGCGGCGCGCGCAGGAAGTCGGCGAACTCGACCAGCACCGTGTCGCCACGACGGTGCCCCAAGGTGTCGTTGACCTGTTTGAAGTGATCCAGGTCGAACACCAGGCAGGCCCACGACCGTGAGGCGACGTCGTCGAGCCGATGCAGGTATCGGCGGTTGTGGCACTGGGTCAGCGGATCCTTCAGCGACAGTTCGCGCAAGCGCTCTTCCTGCAGGCGCAGCGCGGTCACGTCCTGGGCGTGGCCGAGCACGAACGGGGGATCGGTCTCGGTGTCCAGTACGTTGTTGTAGGCCCAGTAGCGGCGGGTGCCATCGGCGGCGAGGAGCTCGATCACGCCCGCGTCGGTATGGTTGGCTTCGATGCGCCGCAGGTAGGCCTTGAACGCCTCGCGCTTTTCCGGCGGCATCAGGTCGCACAGGCTGCGGCCAACCATCTCGCTTTCCGGGTAGCCCAGCGACTGCACGGCTGCCGGATTCACCGATGTCACGGTGCCGTCCAGCATGTGCGTGCAGATCAGGCCCAGGCTGTAGTGGAAGAGACGGCGATAACGCACCTCGCTGGCTTCCAGCGCGTCCACCACCGCGCGTTCTTCGGTGATGTCCTGGATGGCACCGACCAGCCGTGGCAGGCCCTCCACCTGTTGCCGGGTGCCCACCACGCGGGTCCAGATGCTGCGGCCATCGGCGGTGGTCATCGGCAGCTGCACTTCCCAGGGCGTGCCCTGTTCGCTGCAGCGCTGCACCGCCGCCTGGATGATGCTGCGGCTGTCCGGACGATAGAACGACAGGGCCGATTCGAATGTTGGCTGGTAGCTGGAACGCACGCCGTGGATCTGCTTGGTCTCGCGCGTCCAGCGCACTTCGCGGGTGGCCAGCTCCAGCTCCCAGCCGCCGACCTTGGCGGCAGTGTTGGTACGCTCCAGGAAGTCCTCGCTGCGCTTGAGATCGCGATGCAGCGCCTGTGCCTGGTCGATCTGCCGCAACAGCGCACTGCGCTGCTCCAGCACCTGGGTGGTAACACGGCCAAGATGGACCATCAGCTCACGTTGCGACGGTGACAGCACGCCAGGCAGGGTGTCCAGCAGGCACAACGTGCCTATGCGCGCGCCATGGGCAGTGGCCAGAGGGATGCCGGCATAGTGGCGCACCCTGGGCCCGGCGGTGACCAGCGGATTGTGGGCGAAGCGCGGATCCTGCCGCGCATCCGGAATCTCCAGCAGCGCGTCCTGTTCGATGGCGTAGGTACAGAACGAGATGGAGCGCGGCGTTTCGCTGGCATCGCCCAGGCCGATGCTGGATTTGAACCATTGCCGGTGCTCGGCAACGATGGAGACCAGGCCGATGGGCATGCCGGTGGCGGCGCGCGCGGCGGCGACGATGGCATCGAACACCGGCTCGGGCGGCGTATCCAGCACGTCCAGCCGTTCGATTTCGCGAAGTCGGGTGGCCTCATCCATGGCTGCCCACGCTAATACCCGGTCTGTTAGCGCCCTGCGTACGGGAGTGATGCCGTCGTGATGCGCCGGCTCATGGCTGTTGCAGGGACGCCTGCAGGGCGCTGGCCAACGCGGCGTCACCGGAGACGAGGTCTTCCCAGCGCAGTTCCAGGCCCTTCCGCCGTCCCTTCTCGACCAGCTTAAGTCCGCTCGGGTCCAAGGTCAGCGTATAGGCCTGGCCGGCGATGGTCAGTTCACGGCGCAGCGGTTTGTCGAGAGGTGTCATCGGGGGCTCCTTCGCGTTGAGGCGCGGGCAGGGCGCACTGAAACGTGACGATGATCGCGAACATGCCAGCGCCAAGGGAAATCCACTGCCCGGGTGATGCCGATGCGTGGGCCCACCACCGGATCGTCGGGTGGCCGCGTGCCGTCATCGACGAGGGTGATGCCGTGGCTGGCGGTGACCAGATCGGCGCCATCAACGCGCCGGTCCAGGCCGAACGCCTGCGACAGTTTGCCGGGACCGCTGGCGAGGTCGTGATCGTGGCGGGCAGCTGGCCGCAGCGGGTACATCCGTTCCTGTCCGGCCACTGGCTCTGCCGCGCGCAGCAGTACCGCAACACCCTCGCCGACCTCGCCGCAGACCACATTGCTGCCCCAGTGCATGCCGTAGGTGAAATACACATACAGGTGCCCGGCCTCGCCAAACATGCTGGCGTTGCGTGCGGTCCTGCCGCGATACGAATGCGCAGCCGGATCCTCACTGCCGGCGTAGGCTTCGACTTCGACGATACGCGCTGCACGGCCGTCGCTGCGCACCAGCAGCTTGTTGAGCAGGTCCGGTGCTACCACCGTCGACGGGCGCCGGTAGAAGGTGCGGGGTATCGGTATCCAGGTATCCGGCAGCCAATCCATCATGTTGCGGCAGTGCTCGCTTCCCAGGCCTGCTTCAGTGTGGCGTGCAGCGGGTGAAGCCGCCGCCATCGATTCACTCCGGGTCAGCCAGCGCCGCGCGCCGCCTGGCGAAGACTTCCGGCGTCTGTGGCTTCACGAACAGCGCCACCAGTTCCGGGAACTCCTGCTTCACCGCACCCTCGATGCGGGTGATGCAGGCTTCGATCTGCGGGGTGGTGCGGTCGTCCTCGAATTCGGCGCTGAGCATGGCCACCACCTGTTCCGGGCCCATCTGCATGGTGGTCACGCCATTGGCACGGCGCAGGTCCGGATCGGTCACGGCCACCGCCATGATGCGTTGGGCAACGGCCGGGTGCGCAGGTTCGCCCACCAGCAGGCCCTTGGTTTCCCGCGCCAGCAGGAATGCGGTCAGCGCCAGCACGCCGGCAATGCACAACGAGGCGACCCCATCCAGTACCGGCATTTCCAGCAGCTGCGCGGCCAGCAACCCGACCAGGGCAAAGCCGAGGCCGAGCAGGGCGGCACTGTCCTCCAGCAACACGGTGAAGGTGGAGGGGTCC
Source organism: Stenotrophomonas sp. SI-NJAU-1 (assembly GCF_020883215.1). Taxonomy (NCBI): domain Bacteria; kingdom Pseudomonadati; phylum Pseudomonadota; class Gammaproteobacteria; order Lysobacterales; family Lysobacteraceae; genus Stenotrophomonas; species Stenotrophomonas sp. SI-NJAU-1. The sequence continues at coordinate 2,324,935 of NZ_CP086598.1, read as the reverse complement.
TTGCTGCGGCGGAACGCCTCGAAATAGCCCAGCGTGCCCTTGCTGCGCCGGAACTCGCGCAGCGCAACCCACCAGGAAGCGCCTTCGAACAGGATGGAAATACCCAGCACGCTGTAGCTGATGGCGTGGTTGGTGGCCGGTTCCGGCCGGCGGATGTGCTGGATGCCCTCATAGGCCGACACCCCGGCGCCGGCGGCAAAGACCAGCAGGGCGACGATGAAGCTCCAGAAGTACAGCTCGCGGCCGTAGCCGAACGGGTGCAGGGTGTCGGGGGCCTTTTCGGCACGGCGCAGACCGTACAGCAGCAGCACCTCGTTGAGGGTATCGACCAGCGAATGCACGCCTTCGCTGAGCATCGCCGAGCTGCCGGACAGGCCGGCGGCGATGAACTTGGCAACGGCGATGGCGAGGTTGCCGGCCAGCGCGGCGTAGATGACAAGGCGGGAGCCTGAGGGTGCGGCCATGTGCGGGAATGCTGGCAGGTAGCGGGCGCTCAATCCTGCGCGGCGGAGCGTCCGCGCAGCGTGTATGCCGAGCGCCCGCGCAGCGCGGCCTGGCCAGTTCAACTGCCGCCTTCAGGCGGACGCAGGATCCAGCCAGCCGAGCGCGCGCGCGCGGCGCAGGTCCTCGGGCGTATCGATATCGCATTCCCGCCCGGCGCCGGAGCAGCGCGCAATGCCCTCGGTCTGCCGCAGCCGCCGGCCAAATCCCCCGTCTGCAGGTTGCAGTCCTGTGCCGGCAAACCAAGTGCCCGGCACCACCGCCGGCACGCCGATGGTGTCGCCCAGTACCGTGGCGGCGCAGCCGGACGGTGCAGCGGTTGCCGCGCCCAGCAGCGCGCGCAGGTGCTCCACGCGCAGCGTCGGTTGATCGCAGATCATCACCAGCACCCTGGCGGCGCTGTGCACGTGGGTGGCGGCCAGCGCCAAGCTGCCGCCGATGCCGAGCCCAGGGTTGGGATTGCGCAGCCGCTGTGCCGGCAGGCCGTGCAGTTCTTCTTCGAAGCGGGGATGCTGGGGCAGTACCACCACCAGCGTGTCTGGCGATGTTTCCAGCGCCAGCCGCACGCTGCGTCGCAACAGCGTCTCTCCGCCCGCGCGCAGCAGCTGCTTGGGCTGCCCCAGGCGCTGGCTGCACCCGGCTGCGAGCACCACGGCCGCATGCCCGGTCATGGCGTGGCCAGGGGCGTTCCGTGCCGCCATGCCTGCAGCTGCGCGGCAATGCTCAAGGCAATCGCTTCGGGACCACGTCCGCCCAGTGGCAGGCCGATCGGTGAGCGCAGGCGCGGTTCCAGCGCACGGCGCGTGTGGCTATCCAGCACGCTGAAAAGATCGTCCTTGCGACGGCGTGGCCCCAACAGCCCGATGAAGGGTACGCGCGAGCCTGCCAGCCGTTCGAGCGCGTCACGGTCGAGCTCGAAATTGTGATGCATCACGAGTGCGGCATCGGCCACGCCGGCGGCAGCGGAAGAACAATACGAACCCGCGGCAAGGGGCAGATGCTCGCGCCAGCGGAGTCTCGGTTCTTCGACATGCGCGCACCAGCCCAGATGGTCCAGCAGGGGCAGCAGAAGCGCCGCCTCCGGGCCTGCTCCGTGCACGTGCACGATAGGCGACCGGTGCCACTGCAGCCGCCAGCGGTGGCTGCCGTCCGGCGCCTGCGGGGCGGCCGGGGGCACCGTGCGGGTGAAGGTGAAGTCGGCGCAGCGGGCGTCCAGCCGTCCATCAGCCTGCAGTGCCAGGTGCAGCGTATGCGGCCCTTGCAGCCAGGCATCGAGAAGTTGTTCGATGCCGCCGAGCTGCGGCAATGGAAGCAGTGCCAGCCACTGGCGACCCCGGCATCCGGTGGCATTGCCGGAGAACAGCGCAGCGTCGTCGCGGTTGTCGATCTCCATCCATGCGATGCGCTCGGCATCCACCGCGTTGGCGGCCTGTCGCGCCAGCTCCGGTTCCAGGCAGCCGCCGCTCAGCCAGCCCACCTGTCGACCCGGTTCGAACAGCGCACAGGTGCCCGCGCGGCTGTAGCTGGACCCTTCCGTCTGCAGCACCACTGCCAACGCGGCCGCGCGACCGGTACGCGCCGCGTCGGCGGCGGCCTGCAGCACCGGGCGCGGGTTGCCGCCGTCCAGATCCAACGGGGCAGGGCAGAGCGCACTGGTCATGCGATGTCCGGCAGGCCGGCGAGCAGCTTGTCCAGGGTCAGTGGATAGTCGCGCACGCGGATTCCGGTCGCGTTGTACACCGCGTTGGCCACTGCCGCGCTTACGCCGCACAGGCCCAGCTCGCCAACGCCCTTGGCCTTCATCGGCGACGACACCGCATCGCTTTCATCGAGGAACACCACCTCCTGGTGCGGCACGTCGGCATGTACGGGTACTTCGTAGCCGGCCAGGTCGTGATTGACGAAGAACCCCAGCCGCCGATCCACCACCAGTTCCTCCGACAGCGCTGCGCCGATGCCCATCGTCATCGCGCCGATCACCTGGCTGCGCGCGGTCTTCGGGTTGAGGATGCGGCCGGCTGCGCACACGGCCAGCATGCGGCGGATCCGGCTTTCGCCCGAGGCCACATCCACGCCCACCTCGACGAAATGCGCGGCGAAGGTGGACTGCTGGTACTTCTCCTGCAGCGTGTCGAACTCGATGCTGTCTTCGGCCACCAGCTCGCCTGCCTGAGCGGCATCGGCAAGGGCGCGGCTGTGGCCTCCGGCGGTCACCTTGCCGACGTCGAACTGCGCTGCCGCCGGATCCATTCCCAGCGCCTGTGCGACCTTCGTACGCAGTGCCATGCATGCGGCGTAGACGCCCGCGGTGGAGCTGTTGGCGCCCCACTGGCCACCGGAACCGGCAGCCACGGGATAACGGGAATCGCCCAGCTTGACCGTGACCTGCTGCAACGGAACGCCGAGCATTTCCGCGGCCGTCTGGCCGATGATGGTGTAGCTGCCGGTGCCGATGTCGGTCATGTCGGTTTCCACGGTGACCTGGCCATCAGCGGCCAGGCGGACGCGTGCGCCGGATTTCATCACCAGGTTGTTGCGGAAGCCTGCCGCCACGCCCATGCCGACCAGCCAGCGTCCATCGCGCACGGCGCCCGGGGTGGCGCTGCGCCGCTGCCAGCCGAATCGTTCGCCGCCCGTGCGCAGGCACTGCACCAGCTGCCGCTGTGAAAAGGGGCGCTCGGGATTGGACGGGTCGACCTGGGTGTCGTTGCGGATACGGAATTCGATCGGATCCAGGCCGAGCTTGATGGCCATTTCGTCCATGGCGATTTCCAGCGCCATCAGTCCCGGCGTTTCGCCCGGCGCGCGCATGGCATTGCCTTCGGGCAGGTCGAGGGTGGCAAGGCGCAACGCGGCCAAGCGGTTGGGCCCCGCATACAGCAAGCGCGTCTGCTGCACCGCTTCCTCCGGCGAGCCCCCTGGCAGGTTGCCCGACCATGATTCGTGACCGATGGCGGTCAGGCTTCCTTCCGGCGTTGCGCCCAGCCGGATGCGCTGCAGCGTGGCCGGGCGGTGCGTGGTGTTGTTGGCGATCAGCGGCCGCTGCAGGGCCACTTTCACCGGCCGCTTGGCAGCGCGTGCGGCGAGCGCGGCCAGCAGCGCATCGGAGCGCAGGAACAGCTTTCCGCCAAAGCCGCCGCCGATGTAGGGCGACACCAGCCGCACCTTGTCCTTGGCGATGCCCAGGGTGCGGGCCAGATCGGTGCGGCCCCAGTCGATCATCTGGTTGGAGGTCCACACCGTCAGCTGGTCGCCTTCCCAGGCGGCCATCGTCGCGTGCGGCTCCATCATTGCGTGCGACTGGTCCGGGGTGTGGTAGGTCGCATCGAGCGTAACCGCCGCCTGGCTGAAGGCCTTCTCGAAATCGCCGACGCGCGCATCGGGCTCCGGTGTCTGCAGGGAAGCGCCTGCCTGCTTGGCGTCCGCCAGATCGAAGTGGCCGCGCTGCGGGGCATAGCGGATGCGGATCTGTCCGGCCGCAGCCCGGGCCTGTTCGAACGTTTCGGCCACCACCACCGCCAGTGCCTGGTGATAGTGGTGCACCTTCGGACCACCCAGCAGCGGCGCGGCGTTGCGCTTGACCGGATGCAGCGGCCCGGCGGTGTCGGCGGTGACGATGGCCAGAACGCCGGGCGAGCGCCGCGCCGCCTCCAGCTCCATGCGGGTCACGGTGCCGGTGGCAATGCCCGCGCCGACCACGACGCCATAGGCGGGGGCGGAAGGCGTGGCGTCATGCCATTCGTGTGCGTAGGTGGCCTTGCCGGTGACCTTCAACGGGCCGTCGATGCGATCGTGCGGCTTGCCGATGACGGTCTGCGCATCGATGGGATTGCGGCCTGCGGGGGTGTCGAATTTCATGCCTCGGCCCTCACGTCCTGCAGGATGGAAGCCAATGTGCGTTCGGCCAGCGCCAGTTTGAAGGCGTTCTGTGCGGTGGGCGCAGCACCCTGCAGCAGCACCGACATCACGGCGGCGGCGCCCTGCGGCAGGGCTGCATCGGCCGCAGCGCTGTGCCACGGCTTGTGCGCGACACCGCCAAGGGCGATCCGGCCGCTGCCATCGGGCCGCAGGATCGCCGCCACCGACACCAGGGCGAACGCATACGATGCGCGGTCGCGCACCTTCCGGTATACGTGCACGCCACCCAGGGGCGGCGGCAGGACCACGGCGGCGATCAGCTCGCCCTTGTCCAGCACGGTGTCGATATGCGGCGTACGGCCAGGAGCGCGATACAGGGCGTCCAGCGCGATGTTCCGGCGCGATCCGTCGGCGCGGACGGTCTCCACCGATGCATCCAGCGCCATCATCGCCACCGCCATGTCGCTGGGATGGGTGGCGATGCAGTGCTCGCTGGCGCCGATCACGGCCAATTGCCGGCTGAAACCATCGCGCGCGCCGCAGCCACTGCCGGGCAACCGCTTGTTGCAGGGCTGTGCGGTGTCGTAGAAATAGGGGCAGCGGGTGCGTTGCAGCAGGTTGCCGGCGGTGGTGGCCTTGTTGCGCAGTTGACCCGATGCGCCGGACACCAGTGCGCGGGTCAGCACCGCATAGTCGCGCCGGATGCGCCGGTCGGCCGCCAGATCGGTATTGCGTACCAGCGCGCCGACGCGCAGGCCACCCTCGCTGGTGGGCTCGATGGTGTCCAGGTCCAGCCCGTTGACGTCGATCAGGTGGGCGGGCGTCTCGATCTCCAGCTTCATCAGGTCCAGCAGGTTGGTGCCGCCGGCAATGAACCGAGCGCCCTGGGTACGCGCCGCTGCCGCTGCCGCCTCGGCGGGAGAGCGGGCGCGCTCGTAGCTGAAAGCTCTCATGCGCTGGCCTCCCCGACGTCCTGGATGGCCTCGATGATGTTGGAATAGGCACCGCACCGGCAGATGTTGCCGCTCATGCGCTCGCGCAGTTCTTCGGCAGTGAAGGCGCTGGGCTCGTCCAACGCGGCGCTGACGTGGCTCGGTATGCCGGCCTTGATTTCCTGCAGCACGGCGACGGCCGAGCAGATCTGCCCAGGGGTGCAGTAGCCGCACTGGAAACCGTCATGCTTGACGAAGGCCGCCTGCATCGCATGCAGCCGGTCTGGCGTGCCGAGGCCTTCGATGGTGGTGATCTTCGCGCCCTGGTGCATCACCGCCAGGGTCAGGCATGCATTGATGCGCCGGCCGTCCACCAGCACCGTGCAGGCACCGCACTGGCCGTGGTCGCAGCCCTTCTTGCTGCCGGTCAGATGCAGGTGCTCACGCAGGGCGTCGAGCAGGGTGACGCGGGTGTCCAGCCGCAGCGATCGCGCTGTTCCGTTGACCTCGAAGTCCACCTGCATCAGTTCCGGTGCCCGTGCACCTGTCCGGTCCGGCTCCGCCGCAGCGACCACGGCAGGCAGGGCCATGGTGGTGGCCGATCCCGCGCTCAACTTCAGCAGTTCCCGGCGCGAAAGGGGAAGGTGTGACGGTGGGCTCATCGTGGCTCCTCGCTGGCTGCGGCAGGCTGGCTGGCGGATTCAATGCCGGGACAGCATGGCGGTGCCGCGGTAGGCATGCGGTGAAGCATGACCCGGTCGCGCATTCATCCGCTGCCGGCTGCGGCGCAACCTGCGTGGCGGCCTTCAGCCATCGCCGGCCAGCGCGATCCTTACCCGCGAGGCCAGTTCGCCGATGGTGAACGGTTTGCCGATCAGGTGAACCTGCGCATCCAGCACGTTGTTGTCGACCAGCGCGTTGCGGCTGTTGCCGGTGGCGAACAGCACCTTCAGCTGCGGATGGCGCGCGCGTGCCTGCTCGGCCAGCTGCCGTCCATTGACCTCGGGCATCACCACGTCGGTAAACAACAGCGCGACCTCTGGATGGGCCTGCAGCAGCGCCAAGGCGCTGGCGGCGCCATCTGCGGCCAGTACCCGGTAGCCGAGTTCAGTGAGGGCATCGACCGAGAACGCGCGGACGGCCGCATCATCGTCCACGACGAGAATGTGCTCGCGCCCACCGTGCAGGGGCGGCGCATCGTCATCCGACGCGGCAGCGGGCATGTCGACGTCGGCCAGCAGCCGCGGCAGGTAGACCTGTACCCGCGTCCCTTTGCCGGGCGCGGAATCGAGTTTCACATGCCCGGCCGATTGCTGGACGAAGCCATACACCTGCGACAGCCCGAGCCCGGTGCCCTGGCCGACCTGCTTGGTGGTGAAGAACGGATCGAACGCGCGCGCCATCACCTCCGGCGTCATCCCGTTGCCGTCGTCGGTCACCGCGATCACGACGTAGTCGCCTGCAGGCACGCCCGCATGCGCCGATGCGGTGTCGAGGTCGACGCGCTGGTTGCGGGTCTCGATCTTCAATCGGCCGCCGGAGGGCATCGCATCGCGCGCGTTGACCGCCAGGTTCAGGACCACGTTCTCCAGCTGGTTGGCGTCGGCATGGGTCCACCACAGGCCCGCGCCGAGTGCGGTTTCCAGGATGATGCTGCTGCCAAGGGAATGCACCAGCAGGTCGGTCATGCCGGCCACCAGGCGGTTGGCATCCATCGCCACCGGCTGCAGCGGTTGCTGGCGCGAGAACGCAAGCAGGCGCTGGGTCAGCTGGGCGGCGCGCTGCGCGCCATCAAGGGCCATTTCAATGTACCGGCTGGCGCGCGCGTCGCTGTCGCCGAGGCGCAGCGCCAGCAGGTCGAGCGGCCCGATCACCGTCGCCAGCATGTTGTTGAAGTCATGGGCGATACCACCGGTCAGCTGGCCGACCGCCTCCATCTTGCGGCTCTGCCGAAGCGCCTCTTCCACCCGCAGGCGCTCGGCGACTTCGGCCCGCACACGTGCCTCCAGCTGCCCGTTCAGCTCCTGCAGGCGCGCATCGGCGGCCTTCCGCGCGGTGATGTCGATGGCCACGCCCAGCACGCGCACGCACCTGCCGAACTCGAAGATGCCGCGGCCCTTGGCGGCGACCCAGCGGACGATGCCGTCCTCCTTGCCGACGGTGCGGTATTCCACGTCATAGGTCTTGCGTTGCTCGGGATCGCAGGCGGCGGCGAACGCGGCCAGGGTTGCCGCGCGGTCGTCCGGGTGCAGCCCAGCACGGAAGTCGTCCATGGTCACCGACGCACCGGCGGAGATGCCGAACATGGCCTTGGTGCGCGCCGGCCAGATCAGCACATCCTGCACCATGTCCACGTCCCAGAACCCTTGCTCGCCTGCTTCGGTGGCCAGCCGCAGGCGCTCTTCGCTGTCGGCCAGCGCCGCTTCGGCGGCCTTCCGCCCGGAGAGATCCAGCATGGCCCCGATCATCCGCAGCGGGGTGCCATCGGCGTCGCGCAGGACCGTTCCGCGATCCAGCACCGACGCATAACTGCCATCCGCGCGCTGGAAACGGTACTCATCCGTCCAGCCGCTGCCGTTCCCGTCGATCACGGCGTGGATGCCGTGATCGATGCGCGCGCGGTCATCGGGATGGATGTGCTGCAGCCACCATTGCGCGGTCGTGTTCTTCTCCGTGTGGCCGAACAGGCTGGCCAGCGCTTCGTTCCAGATCACCTGGCCATCGGCGATGCGCCAATCCCAGATGGCATCGTTGGTGGCCTGTGCGGCCAGCCGGTAGCGCTCTTCGATATCGCGACGCTCGGCTTCGGCGGCCTTGCGGTCGGTGATGTCCAGCGACGTACCGACCAGGCCGATCACGGCGCCATCGGCGTCGCGCAGCGGCGATTTGGTCGACAGCCACCAGGCCCGGCGACCATCGGGGAAGCTCACTTCCTCCTCCAGCTGCTCACTGTTGCCGCTGGACATGATGCGCTCGTCGGTCGCCATCACCGACGCCGCCTGCGCGGGGTCGCCCAACAGCTCGGCATCGGTGCGCCCGATATATTCTCCCGGCGGCAGGCCGATCAGCTTGGTGGTGCCGTGGTTGCCGATCAGCAGCCGGCCTTGCCGGTCCTTGGCATACATCACGCCCGGTGCCGCCTCCACGAACGAGCGCAGCAGCGCCTGTGCCTGGTCGCGCTCGGCCTCGACGCGCAGGCGTTCATCGATGTCGATCAGCACACCCGGGAAACCCAGCGCACGGCCCTGCCCATCCAGATCGACCCTGCCGATGCTCTCCAGCCAGTGGTAGCTGCCATCGGTGGCGCGCGCGCGGTACTGGTGGGCAAAGCGCCCGCCCGTCTGCACGGTCTGTTCAATCGCCGCCGACAGCGCGGGCAGGTCATCGGGATGCACGGCGCCCAGTACGTCCTGCAGCTGCAGTTTGCGCTGCGCCATTGCCGGGTCCAGGCCGAAGGCGCGGGCCAGGGCTTCATCGACCGTGAGCTGGTCGGCCTGGACGTCCCAGAACCAGGTGCCGACGATGGCCCCGGCGGCCAGTGCCATGTTGACGCTGTCGGTGGCCCGGCTGTCGCGGGTGGCAAATGAGGGCAGGGACGTCACGTTGATCTCGAGCGGGAGGAGGGGTGCTGCGCCAGCGTGGCAGGATCAGCACGGGCGAAGGGGCGCAAGTCTAGGCAGCGCCGCGTCACGGCTGCGTGGTGCCGGCGCCCGACGGGGAGCAGGCTACACTGCGGCTCCCATCCCGGCAGGGAACATCGATGTCCGCAGCAGAAGCCGGCGAGGCCTTTCGCCAGAGAGCGCTGCATGAGTGTGCCGCGATCGCTGCGGCGCTATCGTCGGCATCCGACCCGCACCCGGCCATCCATTCCGCGCGCAAGGCCATCCGCCGATTGCGGTCCCTGTTGGCGCTGCTGCAGCACGCAGCGCTGGACGTCGAGGCTGCCGACCTGGGATTGAAGCGCCTGGGTGATGGCCTGTCCCGCCTCCGTGATGCGCATGTGGTGGTCGAGGTCGCCCGGCAACTGCAGGAGCGGGTTGCCGATCCTCGATGGAGCGGCGTCATCCGGATGCTGGTCCTGCGTCGTGAGGGGCTGCTGCAGGCGACCCTGCAGCGTGACCCGGGGTTTGCACGCCGCCTGCGTGTCCTGGCAGCGGTGCAGCAGCAGTTGGCGGTGCAACCCTGGCATCAGCTGCGGCGTGGCCCGCTGCGCCAGAATCTCGAGCGTAGCTGGCGCCGCGTGGACAAGGCTGCCGCACGGGCGAAACGCGACGGCGGTGCCGCGGCGGTCCACCGCTGGCGACGACGCGTGCGCAGGCTGCGCATGCAACTGGATATCGCCTGCGACCTGCAGCTGCACGTGCCGCACAGCAGGTCGCTGCATGCCCCGGGGCATCGTTACAAGGCGCTGCATCGGCTCAGCGACGAGCTTGGCCGGCAGCAGGACCTGCGGCTGCTGCGCAACCTGGTGCGGGCGATGCCTGCCGGTGACGACAAGCGCTCAGTGATGCAGCAGATCAACGGAGAGGTGGCGCCGGACTGAATCCATGGGCATCGGGACGTACGGCCACCTGACGTTCCGGTCTGCTTCGAAGGCTGGGATGGTCCCAGCCCCGAAGCGCTGGCGGAGCGTTCAATCGTCTCCGCTGCTCACCCGCGCCACCCGCTTTCGATACTCATACACGTTGTCGCCGCGGATCCGCTTTTCCTGCGTGCCCGAGATCGAATCGACCCGGCGATCCGAGCCGGTCACCGGCTTGGCATCGATCTCGGTCTCGTGCTCGAACGAATGCGATTTGTCGGTATTGCGGTAGAAGCGGTACAGCGCCCAGTACAGCGCAGTTGCGCCGGCCGGGCCTGCGGCCAACAACCAAAGACCACTGTCATCACTCATGTGCTGGCCACCAGGAAGGCAATTGCGAGGGCTTCGATGATCGTACCTGCGGTCAGCGCCGCCAGCAGCATCTTCCACTGCTGCACCGGCACGCTGCCCATGGTTTCACCGGTCCGGCCGTTCACCGCGATGTAGTGCAGCATGCCGCCGTTCCTGCCGGGCTGGTGGTACGAGTACAGCCACACCGGCAGGTACATGGCCACCCAGCGGGTGCCGTGCACTTCCAGTTGCTCCTGTTCCCAGCGCACGCCACGGTCGTAACGGCGCACCGTGCCTTCCACCTGCGCGCGGGCGATCGACAGCAGCTGGTCTTCCAGGCGCGGCCGCAGCTTTTCGACGTCCAGGTTGCGCTTTTCCGAAGTGAACCCGGCCAGGTACGATGCGTTCCACTTCACCGCGTTCTTGGTGTCGAACGGCAGAATCGTGTTGATGATGTTGTTGGTGTTGGCGCGCGTGTCCAGGTTGCCGCGCTCGGCAGAGGATTCCAGCGGCAGGTCGTCCACGGTGAAATCGACCTGGCGTTCCACCTGGTAGACATCCGCGTCGTAGTAGGTCTGCTTGTTCTTCTCGGTGCCACGGGTGTACTCGCGGGTCTTGATCTCACCCTTGCCAGCCACCGCTGCGCTGACATTGCCGTCGACGATCATGTAGGGCAGGTACACGCCCACCACGTTCTCCGGGGTGAACTGTTCCTTGAACGCCTTGAGCGCGAACATCCGGCGCTTGTCGACGAACTGGCGGATGCGCGCGACCGCATCCTCCTTCTTGATATGGAACGGCAGCACGGCGTCGGGCACCGCGCCGTTGGCGATCTGTTCGTTCACGCCGAACACATGCCGGCACCAGTGGCAGCGCGCTGTCATCGTGCTTTCGGTGTTGACCGTGACTTCGGCGCCGCAACCGGTGCACTTGAAGGTCATCAGTGCCGAGGTGTCGGCATCGATATCGCGTGCGCCCGATGCGATGACGGTGCCACGCAGCTGGTCGATGGCTTCGCCCAGCCCGAATTCCTCCTCCACCCGCGCGCCATGCCATTGGTGACGGCAGTACAGGCAGACCAGGATGTCGGTGCCCAGCTTGGGCCGTATGTCGGTGGCGCCGCACTTGGGGCAGCGGTTGAGGCCGTCTTTCAGTTCGGCCGCAGCGGTGTCGATGGCGACCGGGTCGGGCGCCTCGACTTCGTTGCGGATGGCCTCAGGCAGCTTGGAAGTATCCAGCGGGAAGCTGCCGGGCAGGGGAGGAACATCCTGCGGCGAACCGGGGCCGTCCAGCACCGCCGCCGGCAGGGGCGGGGGTGCTGAAGCGGAACCGGGCAGCGGCGGAGGCGTGTTTCTGGGATCGGACATGGCGGTTGCGCGTCCTGCGTCTTCTTACAGTCCCAGCGCCTTGGCCTTCAGCGCGTCGTAGTCGGTCTGGGTGATCAGGCCCAGGTCGAGCATTTCCTTGGCCTTCTTCAGCTTGGCCACCGGGTCGTCGGCGGCAGGGGCGGCCGGGGTTGCCGGCTGCTGCAGGTTGCCCGCGCCGAACATGCCCGATGCCATGCCGACGCCGACAAGCCCGGCGGCACCGCCGTTCTCACCGGCGGACTGGATGCCCTGGGCGACACTGGCCTGCAGGTTGGAATTGCCACGCGAGCCGGACAGCGCATCGGCGCGCTGCACGGTCTTCAGCAGCTCGCGGGTGTTGGCGTCGTACTCGATCGAGACGATGGCGGTCTTGACGATGGCCAGGCCACGATCGGACTTCCACTGGTAGCCCTGTTCGACGGCGGCCGACAGGCTCTGCGCAAAGCCCAGCGAATCCTGCTGCAGCTTGGTGATGCGGTTGCCCTTGCCCGGATCGTTGGTGTACAGGCTGAACGCCGGTGCCAGCGAACCCACCACTTCATTGAACAGCTGGCTGGCAGCAGCATTGTCCAGGTCGGTGAAGTCGAACACCTGGCCCGGCCGCAGGTAGCTGGCCGGAACGAAGTTCTTCACGAACAGGATCGGGTCGACGATCTTCAGCGTGTACGAACCACGGGTGACCGCGCCGACCTGGGTGTTGAGGAAACCGTCGTCCCAGTAGATTTCCGACTGGGTGCCGAACCGGTTGTCCGGCAGTTCCTTCAGCGAAACAAAGAAGGCGGCCTGCTGCGAGCCCGGCTGGCCGCCGAACTTGAAGCGCTCCCAGCTCTGCTTGATGAAGGTGCTGACCAGGCCGTCGCCGGCGAAGATCGACTGCGAGTTCAGATCGTCCGAACGCCACTCGTAGCCACCCGGCTCGGCCACGAAGGCAGTGATCGCGCCATCCTGCAACAGCAGCAGGCCGTAGCCCTCGGGTACGACGATCTTCGAACCGTTGCTGATGATGTTGGAGGAGCCGCTGGTGTTCGAACCGCGCCCGGCATTGGTGCCCTGCGGCACCGCCGCGAACAGGGCTGCCGTGGACGGCAGGCCGGTCGGCACGGTGTAGAAGTCCTTCCACTGGTCGGCCAGCACACCGCCGACTGCACCCTTCACCGCTTGTACCAGACCCATGACCCACTCCCTGTAGTTGCCGGACAGGCACCACGCCTGTCGTGCTCGGCTGACTATAGAGGAGGCAGGCTGCATGCGGCTAGCCGCCGGGTGGACCCCCATTCATCTCGCGTCACAGGCCAGGGTGCGGTTGATCAGGCCTGGGCCGATCAGCGGCACCCGTTCCGGAGCCATCGCCGCAATGCGACAGTCCGGCCTGGGCACGGCCCCGCAGCGACTCAAGCCTGCACAGTGCTGGCAACCCGGGGTTCCGGAGCCGGTGCCGATGATTGCTCCATCACACATTCCAGGCCTGAAGCATCTGTGTCCAGCAGGCAGGTGGCGAACAGCAGGAAGCGATACGCATCGGTGAAATTCGATCCCAGCCCGAACGAAATCCTGACCGCACCGCAATCACCCTTCTCCAGGATCTTCTCGTCGAATGTGGTGCAGTCGAGAATCTTCCCGGTCTTGTCCAGTTCACAGTGCTCGGCGCCTGCGGTAGCGTAGGTCGCCTGCTGGACGGCGCCCAGGTTGCAGAAGCAGCCATTGCGCAGGGTGATGCCGAACCGGTCTGCGGCGCGCTTGATGCGGGCGTGCGGCAGGATGGAGCCATAGCAGTCGAAGAAGTTCAGCATCAGCGTCGCGCCCCGCTGCGCAGCCGGCGGACCATAGATCTGGCACAGCGGCAACGCGCCGCCGATGTGGTGGCGAAGCGATGACAGCTGCGCCTGCAGCCACTCGGCCAACGCACGCGAGCGCAACGCGACCGCTTCCACTCCGCCCAGCGCGGCCACGAATTCGAAGCCTCTGGCGATGGCCGGGAAGGCGGCGTAGTTGGGCGTGCCGACTTCGAATCGCTGGCCCGCATCGCGGTACAGCAGGCGATCGGTGGGTGACCATGGCCCGGAGTAGTAGCACACGCCACCACCGGCAAACGACGGCGGTTTCAGCAGGTCAAGTGCGGCCCGCCGGGCGAGCAGGCAACCGGCGCCGGTGGGGTAACCGAAGATCTTGTAGAACGACGCCACCACGAAATCGGGATGATGACGGGAGCAGTCAAGCCGGTATTGCGGCACCAGGGCCGCCGCGTCACACAGCACCGTAGCGCCATGCGCCTGGGCCCGCTCGATCCAGGCCAGATCGTGCCGGGCGCCGGTCGCATTGGATTGCGCGGGAAAGGCGAGCAGATGCGGCGCGCCGGGCTGCAGCCGCTGCAACGCGCGCCACATCAGCCCTTCATGCAACAGCAGCTCGTCATCCAGCGGAATGTACTTCACCTGTGCGCCCTTCGCCGTGGCGTACTCGCGCAAGCCGTGTACCGAGGTGTGATTGTCCTTGGTCAGCAGTGCCTGCGACCCGGCCTGGAACGGGAATGACTCGGCCACCAACCGGATTGCGCTGCTGGCATTGGCGGTGAACAGTATCTCGTACTCCTCCGGCGTGGTTCCGAAGAAGGCGTGGATCTGCTCACACGCCCCATGAAGTGCGTCCTGGGATGCTTTCGATCCGCTGTGCGGATTGCCGAGAATCGTCCGCTTGAGTGCCTGGTAATCCTGCTCAAGCAGGCTGTCGGGTGGCAATGTTCCGCCCACGTGATCCAGATAGGTCACCTGTTGCTCATCCAGCCGCGCATATTCCTGCTGGCGCATGGCCTCGACCTGATCATGGGGATAATCGGGGTGGTCTGCGAGGAACTGTGCACGAGCGCTTTCGAAGCCGCGCATCGCGCGCGCATCCTGCTGCAGCGGCAGGTGGAACGCCAGCAGGGGTGAGAAATCCGGCGCCCGGAGGGCGGCCTGCGCAGGGGTGTGTGCAGCATCGACACAGCCGCGCAACAACCAGGCTTCCACCTGGTAACGCCGGTCTGGCACTGCTGCATGCACGGCGTCCAGCATCGCGTCCAGATAGCGCTCCCTGCTGGGGGCGTCGCACTGGTTGAACTCCTCCAGAAGGATGCAGGCGTTGAACAGGAACTCGCGCACATCGGCGTCGCCCATGGCAAACGCGAGGGGCCGCAGTTCAGCCATCTCGCCCTCGCGCGGGGAAAGTCCTTCGATCGCGAACGCGCGTGTGATGGGCGACGGGTCGGTCAGGCTCAGGGCTGCATCCATCAGCCGCGAGGGCATGCCGAAGTGCTGCCGTGACTGCTCGCGGGCCAGCTCGAACAGCTGGTTGTAGTGGAATGCCGTGGCGTAGACCCGTCCGCCAGGGCGGAGCACACGCCTGAACTCACGGGCGACGCGCGCCTTGTCCGGCGGGAACATCAGGCCGAACCCGCAGACGATGACGTCGAAGCTGGCGTCGGCGAAGGGCAGCTCCGCCATGTCCACATCGGCAAGGAGGGGCACGTTGCGCTGCACCTCATCGCTCAGCACGCTGCGTGCCACGTTCACGGCGATCGCCGACAGATCGGTGGCGACCAGCCGTAGGCCGAGCGGCCTGCTCAGGTGCTGGTAAAGGTTTGCGGTGATGACCCCGGTGCCGCAGGCGACCTCCAGGACGTCGGACGCGTTGAAACCGGCCCGGATGTCGCCAGCGATCTCCTCGGCCAGCAGCTTTCCGTAGGGACCGAAAATGCGCTGGCTCAGTACGCGCTCATAGAACTCCATGAACGTGCTGAGCGACCATTTCCGTTCGGATACAACCTTGCACTGATGCGGCGCGACATCCTGCATGGCACGCTCCCTGTGGCCGGAGGCCGGTGAATCTTCGCCGCCTTTATTGCATGGGAGTAAATGTCTTTAAGTGATATTAATCACATAAAGCAGGATTGATAATCCGTGAAAGGCCGGGCAGCCCCATACTCCCCCATTCATGGGGCAACGGCCCGATTCGGCGCTTGCGACTTTCTGTTCTGCAACATCACCTCGCGCGGGCTCAGCGCACCGACTGCGGCACACGGCGCAGCTTGCCGGTGTCGTAGCCCATTGCCTTGATGCGGGCGACCGCCTGCTGGTAGTCCGCCTCGCTCACCTGCGGCGTGCGCGCCATGTACCACACGTAGTCACGCTTGCTGCGAGCCACGATGGTCTGGGTGTAGCCCTCATCCAGCCAGGCAATCAGGTATTCGGCCTGGATGGGCCAGATGAACTGCATTCCCCAGACCGCACCATTGCCGTGTTTTTCCACACGGCCCACCGGGTGCATCGACTTCTGTGGCGACTGGAAGCTGCCCTTGCGATAGGTGAAAGTGGTCTGGATGCGGCCATCGGCCTGCAGCGCGTAGCTTTCCACCGCGTCGAAGGCCTCGCGCTCGGGCCGGGACGGAATATGGGCGATGACGTACCAGTCGCCCATGAAGCGCGGCACGTCCACCTTCGGAGGCAGCGGGATGGGGCGGGTGTCGTGGCTGCTGCAGCCTGCGCCGAACAGGGCAACGGCCAGCAGCGGGAACAGCGATGCGATACGCATGAGGGCGGTCTCCTTCAACGCGGGCGGAACAGGTAGTGGGCGACCAGCCATTGCTGGCCGTCGTCGTAGCCGAACAATTCGGCGCAGGCCATCCAGAACATGCGCCAGCGCTGCCACCAGATGCGTGCCGCCGCTTCGTCGCCATAGGTCTGTGCCAGCACCGGCAGCAGCTGTTCACGGGCGGCATCCTGGTTGGCCAGCCAATGGTTGGCCGTGCGCTGGTAGTGCGTGCCGTCCAGCAGCCAGCGCTGGTCCAGCACCAGGTCGCGCTGGAAGTGCAGCAGCGTGTCCGCTGCCGGCATCAGGCCGCCGGTGAAGAAATGCCGGCCCATCCAGTTGTCGTCGCCCTCGGTCTCGAACGGATACATCAGCGTGCGATGGGCGAAAATGTGCACGAACAGCGCACCGTCCGGCTTCAGCCAGCGGGCAATGCGGCCCAGCAGGCGGTCGTAGTTGCGGACATGCTCGAACATCTCCACCGACACGCAGCGATCAAATGCAGCGGCAGGCAGCTCCAGCTGGTTGACGTCCCGGGTGAGTACCTCGACGTTGCCGAACCCGCGCGCCTCGCACTGCGCCAGGATATGGCTGCGTTGGCTGTGCGAGTTGGACACCGCGGTGATGCGCGCGTTCGGGTAGCGCTCGGCCATCCACAGCGTCAGCGAGCCCCAGCCGCAGCCCAGCTCAAGAATGCCCTGGCCGTCGGCCAATCCGGCGCGCTGCCCGTACAGCTCCAGCATCGCATCCTCGGCCTGGTCCAGCGTCTCGCGGCCGGTGCGGTAGTAGCAGCTGCTGTACTTCAGGCGACGCCCCAGGCAGCCCTGGAAGAAGGCGGCAGGCACTTCGTAATGTTGGCGGTTGGCCGCATCCACGTGCAGTGCCAGTGGGCTGCCAGCGAGCTCGGCGATACGGCGGCTGAAGCGCTGCGCCTGCTCCTCCATGCTGCCGCTCGACTCCTCGGCCAGGCGTTGCGCACACAGGCGGCGTATGCCCGCGCGCAGCGCCGCATCGGGCAGCCAGCCACGCTCGGCCCAGCCGGTAAGGCCGGCTTCGGTATCGACAACCGGAGCGAGGGACGGGGTGCTGTTCATCGGGATCACTCCTTGGGGCTGCGCGGAAACCAGGGGAAGAACATGGGGGTGCTGCGCTGGTAGTCGCGATAGTCATCGCCTCGACTGCGCAGCGCCTGTTTCTCGGTGAAGGGAACGCCACTGAGGTAGCGCAGGAACACATACATCAGCACCGGCCCGGACCAGGCCAGCCACCACAAGGGCGAGCCGGCTGCCAGCAGTACATAGGTGAACCAGTGCAGCCACTCGAAGAAGTAATTGGGATGGCGCGTGTACCGCCACAGTCCTTGGCGGCAGGTCCGGCCTCTGTTCGCCGGGTCGGCACGGAAGCGCGCCAGTTGACGGTCGGCCAGTGCTTCGCCGCCCACGCTGAGCAGCCACACGACGACCGCCGCTGCGATCCAGCCAGGCATGTCGCTGTGGGGATTGCCGGCCACGGCCGTGAACGGCAGCGCAAACAGCACCACCAGCAGCGCCTGTGCCATGAAGAAGCCGAAGATCCTGCCCTGGTGGCCGCGCCAGTGTTCGCGCAGATAGCGGTAGCGACCGTCTTCTTCCTCGCTGCGTACGCGGCGCCATAGATGCAGGGCGAGACGACTTCCCCACAGGCCACCCAGTACCGCCAGTGCGATGCGTGGCTGCAGCGCGCCATCGCCCAGCCATGCAAGCAGCAGCGCGCCTGCCGCCACGCCCTTTGCCCACAGCACATCGACGATGCCGATGTTGCGGTGCCTGCGCTGCCAGGCCCAGCCCCAGGCCATGATCAGCACGGCGTACAGCAGTACCCACCACAGAATGTTCATCAGGCGGCTCCGATCAATGGGGTGTCACGATTGCTGGGCGTTCCGCGACGGGCGACGGCGCACAGCAGCGACAGCGCCACGCACCAGCCCAGCGCCAGCGTTGCCACGCCCAGCCAGGCCGGGGCGGTGAAATGTACGGCCTGGAAACCCCGCGCCGCGGACAGATACGCCAGCGGCGCCAGCAGGCCCAGGGCCACCGGCAGCAGCCAGTGCCGCTGCAGGAACGCCATCGACGCCGTCAGCGTCATCGCAAAGGCCGCCCACAGCGCGAAAATCCACGGTGGCGGCACCCATCCAAGCGGTGCGGCGGCGTACTGCACAGCACCGCTGGCTGCAGCGCTGCCATCCACCAGCCAGGCACACCCCAGCGCGAGCAACAGCAGGCGCAGCTCCAGGCGTGGCCGAGGTGAGGCAAGCAACTGGCTGCCTACATACAGCGTGGCCGACAGCAGGGCCGGCCATTGCCAGCCGCGGCCGGCACCGGCAACGGCGCACAGCCATACCAGCTGGTTGCCGATCACGTTGACCCAGGTGCGGCGCATGTCAGCCGTCCCGTTGGCCATGGACGTCCGTTTCGGGACGGTAGCCCGGCCGTGCCAGCAGCAGATGGGACACGCCGATCGAGCGCTCCAGGAAGCCACCCTCGCAGTAGGCCAGATAGAACTCCCACAGCCTGCAGAAGCGGTCATCGAAACCCTGCGCACGTACCGCCGGCAACTGCGCCAGGAAGCGCTGCCGCCAGGCGCGCAGGGTGAGGGCATAGGAGTGGCCGAAATCCTGCTGGGCGATCAGCTGCAGGTCGCAGGCCCGGGTCTTGGCGGCCAGGATGGCGTTGATCGAGGGAATGAAGCTGCCGGGAAACACGAAGCGCTTGATGTAGTCCACGCTGCGACGCGCCTGCTCGTAGCGCTGGTCCTCGATGGTGATGGCCTGCAGCAGGGCCACACCATCGGGCTTCAGCAGCCGCTGCAGGGTGGCCATGTAGGTGTCCAGATACTCGGCACCGATGGCCTCGATCATCTCGATCGACACCAGCTTGTCGAACTGGCCCTGCAGATCCCGGTAGTCCTGCATCAGCAGGGTCACGCGCTCCTGCAGGCCCGCCTCGGCCACGCGCTGGGCGGCAAGCGCGTGCTGTTCGGCGGAGATGGTGGTGGTGGTCACATGGCAGCCGTAGTGCTGGGCGGCATGCAGGGCGAACCCGCCCCAGCCGGTACCGATCTCGACGACGCGATCACCGGGTTGCAGCTGCAGCTGCTGGCAGATGCGGTCCAGCTTGCGGCGCGAGGCGGTTTCCAGCGAGTCGTCGGCACCGCTGAACACTGCCGAGGAGTACATCAGGTCCGGCGACAGGAACAGCGCGAAGAAGTCATTGCCCAGATCGTAGTGAGCGGCGATGTTGCGGCGACTGCCTTCGCGGCTGTTGCGCCGCAGGCGGTTCCAGCCGCGCAGCAGCCAGCCACCGATCCGCGCCGGCCCGCGTTCCATGCCATCCAGCAGGTCGCGGTTGCGTACCAGCAGCCGCACCAGGGCCACCAGGTCATCGCAGCGCCAATCGCCGTGGATGTAGCTCTCACCCGCGCCGACGCTGCCCTGCGCGGCCACCTTGCGGTAGAACGCCATATCGCTGATGGTCACCGTGGCCTGCAGTGCGCCCGCACGATCACCGAGGATGACCTCGCCCAAGGGGTCGCGTACCCGCAGCCCGCCTTCGCGCAGCGGCGCCAGTACCGCCAGCAGCCTCCGGCGCAGGAATACGTCCACCGCGCCGGGGCGGGGCAGGGCAACGGAAGGATTCAGCTCGTTCATCGCGGTTTCTCGGCAAGAGCGGGGTGGTCATGCACGGGATTGCGCTTCAGCCACAGGCGCAGTGCCTGCCAGTGGATGGCGGCTACCACCTGCACGGTCATCAACGGGTAGAACGCCAGTACCCGGGCCAGGCCGCGGCCATCGAGCGGGCGTCGCTGCAGGGCTTGGGTGGCATCGAACTGTCGGACACCGTCGCGCCAGACCTGCATATGTACGCGCAGATCATCGCCGGGCGCGGTGAAGCGCCAGTCGTAGCGGCAATCCATCGGCATGAAGGGGGAAACGTGGAAGGCTTTGTCGAACTGCCAGCGCAGGGCGCGCCCCTGTGGCTGTGCACTTTCAACAGGCAGCACATAGGCGTGCCGTTCCTTCCACGGTGTGTTGGTGATGTCGGCGACGATGCAGTCCAGGGTGCTGCCATCGGCCCGGTAGCAGTAATAGAAGCTGACCGGATTGAACACGTGGCCACCGAAGCGCAGGTGCGCCAACAGCCGCACCGGGCCGTCCGGGCGCCGCCCCAGCACGGTCGCGGCATGGTCACGCACGGCGTCTGCAAGCGATGTCTTGGGATCGCCGAGATAGTCGCTGCGGCGGAACTCTGCCAGGTTGCGGCGCCCGACCGACCACAGCCAGCGCCCGGCAAATACCTGGTCCAACTCGTCCAGGTCCAGCAGCAGCTGCGCGATGGGGTAGCGGAAGGCATGCGGATGCGGATGGTGCCGGCGGTGCACCACCTGCCCGAAGTAGAGGGCGCTGGCGCTCATGCAGCCACCTCCACCTGCAGGGGAGGCGGCGCGCCGGCGTCGCGCATCTGCAGTGCATCCACAACGCGGCGGGCACTGCGGATTCCATCTTCATGGAAGCCCCAGCCCCAGTACGCACCCGCAAACCAGGTATGCCGCCGGCCCTGCAGTTCGGCCCAGCGCCGCTGCGCGTCCACCGCAGCCGGATCATGCACCGGATGCGCGTAATGCAGACGGCGCAGCACCTTGGCCGGATCGATGGCCTCGCTGCGGTTGAGGGTCACCACCAGCGGCTTCTCACCGGGCAGCCCCTGCAACAGGTTCATGCAGTAGCTGACCGTGCAGGGTGCGGTGGGGTCGCGCGGTACATGCGCGTTCCAGGCCGCCCACGCCTTGCGGTTGGCGGGCAGCAGGGAGGCGTCGGTGTGCAGCACGGCCTCGTTGGGCTGGTAGCGGATCGCGCCGAGCACCGCATGCTCGATCGGATCGGCGTCGGCCAGCAGGGCAAGGGCCTGGTCGCTATGGCAGGCCAGGATCACTTCATCGAAGCCTTCAATGCCGGTTGCGGTGTGTACGCGTGCGCCCCAGGGCATGCGCTCGACCGCATGCACCGGGCATTCCAGCCGCTCATGCACCCGCCAGCGCGCACGCAGGGCGTCCACGTAGCGCGCCGAGCCGCCCTTGACCACGCGCCAGGGCGCGCGCCCGGTCATCTGCAGCATCTGGTGGTTGGCCATGAACTGCACCAGGTAACGCGCCGGGAAGTCCAGCACCTGCGCGGTCGGCGAGGACCACAACGCCGAGGCCATCGGCAGCAGATGCTCCTGCACGAACGCTTCGCCATAGCGCTGGCTGTGCAGGTACTGGCCCAGCGTGGGGCCGTGCTCCTCGCCCAGCAGCAGGGGCGCGTCGCGATAGAAGCGCCGCAGGTCGGCCAGCATTCCCCAGAAACGCGGTGAGAGCAGGTTGCGGCGCTGGCAGAACAGGCCATCGAGCGATGTGGCGTTGTACTCCACGCCGCTGCGCTCGCTGTGCATCGAGAAACTCATCGTGGTGGGCTGCGAGTCCACGCCAAGCTCGTCGAACAACGCCGACAGCAGCGGGTAATGCTGCGGATTGAAGACGATGAACCCGGTGTCGACCGCCATCCTGCGGCCGTCCACTGTCACCTTGTGGGTGTGGGTGTGGCCGCCCAGATAGTCGTTGGCCTCGAACAGGGTGACGTCATGCTCGCCGTCCAGCCACCACGCGCTGGCCAGACCCGCGATGCCGGAACCGATGACCGCGATACGCATGTCAGTGCCTCGCCTTGGCCAGTACCCAGGCCGGGATCGGCTTGAGGCCCTTCACCAGGCCCAGCGCAGCCATTGCGCGCAGGCCATACCAGCTGATGTCGATCTCCCACCAGCGGAAGCCCTGGCGGGCGGTGCCGGGAAAGAAGTGATGGTTGTTGTGCCAGCCTTCGCCGAAGGTCAGCAGCGCCAGCCAGAGGTTGTTGCGGCTGTCATCACGGGTCTCGAAGCGGCGCCGGCCGAATCGGTGCGCCAGCGAATTGATGGTGACCGTGGCGTGGAACAACACCACGGTGGAGATGAAGAAGCCCCAGACCAGCAGCTGCGGGCCGGAGGTATGCAGGCCCGGCGCCACACGCTCGAGCACCGCACCCACACCATACAGCGCAGCGGCCAGCAGCACCGGAACCACGGTGTCGAACCGATCCAGCCAGCGCAGCTCGGGGTAGCGGACCAGATCGGGAATGCGCTGCAGATCGGTGGCAAAGGCGCTACGGGTGAGGAACCAACCCATATGGCTGCGCCAGAACCCGCCCTGGCGCGGGGAATGCGGGTCCTGCGGTTGATCGGCGTGGCGGTGGTGGTGGCGGTGGTGCGCTGCCCACCAGAGGGGGCCACGCTGCACGCTGGCGGCGCCGATGACCGCGAACACGAACTGCACGGTGCGCGATGCCTCGAACGTCCGGTGCGAGAAGTAGCGGTGATAGAACGCGGTGATGGCGAACATCCTGATCGCGTACAGGAACACGGCGACGGCAACCGCTGTCCAGGATACGCCCACCCAGATCACCCCGAGGCAGGCCACGTGCAGCAACGCGAAGGGCAGGGCGCGCAGCCAGTCGATGCGGTCGCCCTGGCTGCCGTCGATCGGCGCTTCGCTTCCGGCATCGGTGTCGAACCAGCGCTGGAAGGTGCGCAACAGGCGCGAACGTCTGCGGAGTCGGGGCGCTGCGGATGCCATGGACGGAAGCCCGAGGGAGTCGATTGCCTACCTCTACGCGTTGCAGTGCAGGTTGGATGCAGTGGATTGCAACCGGCTGCATGTTCACCTGGCCGTAACACCGCAGCTCGCCACCAGTGGTCGCTGCAGCTCAGTGCGCCAGCGCTGCTCCGGCTGCTCGCTTGCGGGCGCGGCGAAGCGCACGGTCACCTGCGGATAATCGCCACGTGCATCGCGCAGGTTGCTGGTACCACGGAACTCCAGCAGGCGGCGATCGGCATCGGCGTAGACCAGCGACAGACGTGGGGCCACCGCGCCGAACCAGGTATCAAGGCGGACGTTCACCGCATGGGCGGAAAGCCCCTGCCAGCGCACCTGGCCCTGGTACTGCACCTGCACGGGGTAGAAGCGTTGCCGGCCGGGCACCAGGAAGGGCAGGCTGACCGGTGCTCCACCCTGCAGCGCGCGCCAGTGGGCCCGCACGGCGGCATCGAAGCCGGCATCGATCACGGCATCGGCCGGCAGCGGCAGCTGCCTGGTTCGGGAAGGCGTGGACGTGTCCTCCTTCCAGTCGACCCGGACCACGCCGGGGTCGACCCTCACATCGGCCGCTTGGCCGCTGCGGGCGTCCTGCAGCACATAGCCCCGCATCTGCGGCCGGGTGGCGGCGGGCATCCGCTTGCGGGCGAAAGGTTGGCCCGCAGGGCAAAGGTATTCCACCCAGCGTTCGCTGCCATCGCCGGCGCCGCGCTGCCAATGCACTTCGCGGTAGGCAATGACTCCGTTGGCCAGGGTGGCCACGCCCTCCGAACGCAGAAGAGGGGCGGCCGAAGCGGCGCAGGGCATGCAGAGCAGCAACCAGGCAAGACGCATCGGGGCGATCCATGGGAGGCTTGCGGGCCTGTACGCGCGACGGCGCCGGCTGGATGCACGTTGGCACCCATCCCGGGTGCATCCAACAGGCGCCACCGTGCGTAGAGGGAAGGACTCCTCTTCACCCAACGGCAGCCCCCGCCGATGTACCGTCCTCCCGCCAGTCCCTCCCATCCCTTCGACACCGCGCGGATCGTGTCCAGTTCACAGCAGCCCAGCAACGAGCCAACGAACTGGAACGGCGAGATGGATGGCGTCGCCCGGCTGCGCGATCGTGACTGCTTCATGCGCATCTACGACCATTTCATGCCGCGCCTGTGCATTTATCTGCGTGGCCTTGGCGCACCCGCAGCGGTTGCCGAGGAGCTGGCCCAGGAATGCCTGCTGCGCCTGTGGCTGCGCGCGGCCGAGTTCGATCCTGCCCAAGGTGCGCTGAGCACCTGGTTGTATCGCATCGGCCGCAACCTGCACATCGACCGCGTGCGCCGCGAACGCAGCTGGATGCAGGTGCAGGAAGCGGTGGAAGACGCCGCTGCCGCCTACGTCGGCGAGCGCAGCAGCGCCGAGCAGTTTGCCGACCATGCCCGCCTGCGCCAGCGCATCAATGAACTGCCGGCCACGCAGGCGCGTCTGGTTCGCATGTCCTACTTCGAGGCCAAGAGCCACAGCGAGATCGCGCAGGCGCTTGGGATGCCGCTGGGCACGGTCAAATCACACCTGCGACGAGCGTTCCTGCAGTTGCAGTCCAAGGTCGGGGGTGCACCATGAATCCGCACCACCACCTGCATGAGTCGACGCTGATGAGCTACGCCGCCGGTGCTCTGCCGGCACCGTTGAGCATCGTCGCCGGCACCCATCTGGAGCAGTGCCCGCACTGCCGCCAGCGGCTGCGCGAAGCGGAGGCCATCGGAGCCGCACTGCTGGAGCAGACCCAGCCCGTGGCGGACGAGGCGCGGCGGGCGGGCCTGCGCGAAGCGATGCTTGCGCAGCTCGTCGAGGTCCAGACCGACGCGGTGCCAGGCCCGCTACGGTCGATGCCGCGCGAACGCCCCGAGGCGGATCCGGATCATCTGCCGACGTCGCTGCATCCGTACTTCGGCGATTCGCTGGGCCGGCTGCACTGGCGCTGGATGGCGCCGGGAGTGCATTGCATCCGTGCCGAGCAGATGCCGTCGCTGATCATGCTGAAGATCGCGCCGGGCAAATGCCTGCCGATGCACAGCCATGGACGCAGCGAACTGACACAGATCCTGCGGGGTTCCTACAATGATGCGCTGGGGCTTTTCGCGCCCGGCGATGTTGCGGACCTGGACGAGGACGTCGAGCACCAGCCGGTAACGGCGCCGGGCGTACCGTGCATCTGCGTTTCCGCGCTGGATGCGCCGCTGGTATTCAGTGGTTGGCTGGCCCGCCGGATCCAGCGCTTCGTGAAACTCTAGGCTTCCTCAAGGTCAACGCATGTACGAAACACGCCCGCTGCGGATTCTGCTGACCGGCGCGACCGGACTGGTCGGGCAGGGTGTTGCCCGTGCCTGCCTCGCTTCGCCGCAGGTGGCGCGCACCGCCGCCCTGGTCCGCGGCAAGGCCCCCCTTGACGCGCGTATCGAGCAGATCGTGCTGGCCGATTTCCAGCATGCCCGTGGTTTGGGCCCGCAGCTGGCCGGATTCGATGCGTGTTTCTATTGTGCCGGAGCACCGCCGGTCGGCACCGCCGAGGACGAGTATCGGAAGGTGACGCTCGATGCCACCCTTGCCGTGGCTGCAGCATGGGCCGAGGCGAATCCGGACGGCCGGTTCCTCTATGTCTCCGGCGCCCATGCCAATCCCCACAGCCGGATCATGCCCCTGCGCATCAAGGGCGAGACCGAGGCCGCGTTGGCGCAGCTCGCGGTGCGCACCGTCATGCTGCGTCCCGCCGGGGTGCGCCCGGTGGCGGGGACCGGCACCCGTCATGCGGCGTTGAAGCCGCTGTATCGCTTTGGCGGTCCCCTGATGGCGGCGGCGGGCCGCGTCCTGCCCTCACTGGTGACCAGCAACGAAGCCATCGGCCGCGCGATGATCGTGCTGGCGACGATGCCGGAGCCGCCGCCGGTGCTGGAATGTGCGCAGATCAATCGGCTGGGTGGCGCTGCTGCAACCTGATGGGTGCGGTGCACATCTGCTGCACATCGCGCCTACTACAGTCGTCGCTCATCCTTCTGTGACGCATCGACGTGAACCTGCAGCCATCGTCTTCCCTGCTTCGCCCATCGCGCCCAGCGCCTGAAAACGGCCGTTTCGACCTGCTGGATGTCAATGCACTGCAGGATCCCGGCAGCGGCCGCATCGTCCATCTGTATTCGCTGGTGGCGCGTTGCCTGTGCTGCGAGGTCGTATTCAAGGCGCAGGAGGGCGATGGGCTTGTCAGCACGTCTGCCGCGCGTGTACTGCGCTGCCCGACCGGCTGCGGTGAGCAGGCCTTCAGGGGCAGCGCGCTGCGCCAGTGGCGGCCCGCAGCGCAAGGCCCTCAGGCATTGCCCGGCTAAAGCACGGCCGGATTGGCCTGCCACACTGCGTAGTTGAGCGCGCAGGCGAACGTCACCCATGCCAGGTAAGGCAGCAGCAGCCATGCCGCCGCCGGACGCACGCGATGGAAGGCGACGATCGTGGCCACGATCAGCGCCAGCAACAGTGCGATGTCAGCGAACGCCAACGCCCCCTGTTTCCAGCCGAAGAACAGCCAGCTCCACAGCACGTTGAGGGCCAGCTGCAGCAGATAGAGTGCCAGCGCAGGCGCGGCCGCGCGCCATCCGCCCTGGCGCCATACCAGCCACGCCGCCAGCGCCATCAATGCGTACAGCACCGTCCACACCGGACCGAACACGCTGCCAGGCGGTGCCCATGCCGGCAGCGCCAGGCTGGCGTAGAAATCCGCTGCCGAGATCGAGGCACGCGCGCCCAGTGCGGCCGCCAGAAAAGTGACGATGGCCCAGCCCAGAAGGCCAACTGCTTGCCTGCGGACATTCACGGTGTCTTTCCTCCTGCACTATCGCCAACTGCGGTAGTGCGTTGTACGTAAAGGCGTCGCAACTGGATGCAACCTGCGGCTCAGTCGGCCGTTCCGCCGACGCCAGCCTGTGCCGGGGCCGGCAGCAGAGCGGGCCGACCGTCAAACCATTCCCGCGCGCCGGCCAGGTGCCACTGCCGGCGCTGCCCATCCAGCTCGATGCCGGCACCCAGCAGGCCCCAGCGAAGGTAGAGGTCGCCACGCTTGCGCTGGTCCAGCAGATCCAGCCGCGCACGCAGCGAAAGGCGCTCGTTCTCAGCCTGCAGTCCATCCAGTACCAGATGCCCGGCGCGCCAGCGCAGGCGGGTATGCGCATCCACCTGGCCGGAGTCGAGCAGCGACAATGCCCAGCGCGGGTAATCGCTGCGCTCGGCAAACAGCGCCAGCAGCGGGCCCGCGTCGCGCATGGCAAGATCCGCGCGTGCGTCCACCTGGAAGGGTGACTGCGCATCGATGTCACCGCGGGCGATGGTGACCCGGCCCCACCACGGCTGTGAACGCTGCTGCTCACCCACCTGCACGTTGCGCAGCTCGATCACGCTACCGCCCAGATCGAAGCGGCGCTGGCTGAAATCGCCACGCCGCAGCCTGCCATCAACGCGGGCGTCGCCCTGCAGGCCAAGCCCGGCCACCTGCAGGCGTGCGCGTTGGCTGCGCAGGCGGACACTGCCATTGCCAACCCGGCCCTGGGTATCCAGTTCAACGTCGCCGCTCACCTGGCCAGCGCCTCCCAGCAGCCGCACCTGGCCGTTGCCCAGGTAGCGGTTGTAGGCGGTGAGGTCTGGAATGCTTGCGTCATCGAAGCGCAGCTGCGCGCGTACGCCCTTGTGCAGCTCGCGCAGGCGACCGTCACCGGTGAGCGTCAGTGCCAGGTCGCGCCCATCGAACAGCGTGGCACCCTTGGCGCCGCCTGCACGCGCATTGAACGTGGGAAGCTTCACTGCCAGTACGGCGTGCGTCGGCGTCCCGGCCTGCAGTTGGCCATGGGCGCTGGCCGTTCCCTGCATGTGCACGCCGGCCACTTCGGCCACCGCCCGCGCTGCAGGAATGTCGACGCTGCTGCCAGCGGCCAGCTCGCCGTTCTGCAGGCGCAGGTCGGCGCGCAGCACGCCACCGCCCTGCAGCTGGAACCAGGGTTTCTGCACGAACAGTGCGGGAATCCAGTTGAGCGAGGTGAAGGTCCATTCGCCCTTGACCGTTCCGGAGGTACGGCCCAGCATCTCGCTGGGTTCGGCGAATGGAATGTGCCGCCCGGTGATGGTCAGATCCGCGTCCAGCGCAGCGCCTGTGCCCTCGCGCTGCGGCAACCGCGCCTGCAGGCGGATGTCGCGGGCGGTATCCAGCTGCACTGCCAGCGTTCCGCGGTCGGGGGCGCCAGCTCCCATCTGCAGGGGAACGCGCCACACCGCATGGCTGCCGGGCTGAAGCGCGCCCTGGTCCAGGGTGATCGAGGCCTGCAGCTGCCCCGGCACTGCGGCGCTGGCAATGGAAGGACGTTGCGTGTCCGTATCCAGGCGCAGGCCCTGGCTGCGTGCCTGCACCTCCAGCACGGCATGCAGCAGCCCCAGCTTTGCCAGCCCGGGTGCCTGGTCGCGGTAATGCCGTGGGTAGGAGAACTGCGTCTTCAACTGCATGTCGCCGAGCAGCTGGGTGCCGTCAAGGCTGACGTCGGCATCAGCGAACGCCACCTCCGAGTCCAGCAGTTCGGAAGGGCCACCACGCAGCTGCTTCACGAAACCGACCGTGCCGCTGCCCTGGCCAACGATCAGCAGCTTGCCCACGCGGACGCTGCGGATGGTTTCGCTATGAATGGCATCGAACCGCAACGTCCAGCCGCGATCGCCGCGCGGTGGTGAGGGAATGGCCTCCTCCACGCGCGCGATCTCGGCGGCCACCCCGGTCGCGTGCAGCGACGGCACGCGCACCTCGCGCTGGAACAGCGGCAGCAATGCCAAGCGTGCACTGGCGCGGTCCGCGCGCAGCACATACACCGTGTGATTGACGTGGCCGCGCATCTGCACATTCCAGGCGATGACATGCCCCGGCAGCAGCGTGAACGCCGGGCCAGTGGTCATCACGAACTTGTGCGGTTTGCGATTGGTGACCTGATCGAACAGCGGCGTATTGAGGAAAACATTGCCCGCCAACAGGTACAGCAGATACAGGCCCAGCAGGTACGGCAGCAGCTTGCGGCCGTGACGGCGCCATCGCTGCGGGCGGGCGAGGGAGTGGGGCATGGACCCTCGGCATGGAATGGGATGGCCATCACTATCGTAGATGCGGCTGTGGCGCGATGTGAACGTGCTGCGCGGGCCGCGCCTGTAATGAGCGTGTCTTTGCCAAAGCAGGTCCTGCCATGCTGATTCTTGCTCCGGCCTGGACAGGCGCCGGCCTACCTCTGGGTCCTGCCCGGCGAGGTGATGCTCTCGATCTCGATCTTGTCTGGCTCAGGCATGGACCTCTCCTTCAATGCGGATATCCGGGCTGCGCAGGCCCATCGCAATCCAGGCCTTCATCAACCGGGCATAGAAGCGCAGCGAGTGTTGCTTGAGGTTGGGTACATCGGCGGGCAGCACGGAGGGATCGGGCAGATCGCCCACCATGGTGCGCATCTGCAGCGGCGGCCGGGCATCCTCCGGCCACAGCCCGCCATACAGGCTAAGCCAGTGGCCGCCGGTCAGTTCAAGAAACAGTGGCGTGCTGCAGCAGGTGGCCAGCACGCGACGGGTGCCGGCATCGGCTGAGAGGCGGAACGCGGCCAGGCGCTCCACTCCTGCCAGGAACTCCACCCGGTCCTTGCGATACATGACGAACCGGGTAGTCCCATGCGGTCCGAGCAGCCGCTGGGCGCCGGGCAGGCGCTGCAGGCGCAGGCCTGCGGCGCGGCAGCTGTTGCAGCAGCAGTCGACGCAGGCGATGGGTGTGCCGGTCAGGTTCAACGTCACTTCGCCACAGCGGCAGGCAACCTGTTGTGCGGAAGGCATGTGGATGCTCTCTTCGGGGTCTCTTTTTCTATCGACGAACCGGGGGCCCCGGAATCGACAGGGACGGTGGCAGCCGATAGCTCACCCGGTACAGGTCCAGGCTGGCGCCATCGCCGCGACGCGCTGAATAGGTGAGCGTGCCAGGGCGGGACCAGTCGAGCATGGCCCCATAGCTGTCGCTCGCACCGTCGTTGACGGGTGCGGGCAGTCGCATGCCGGGCGCGTAGCGGTCACCGAACGCGCGTGCCGCGAACTGCTCGACCCGCGAACTGCCGAAGTCCTGTGCACGTGCGAAAACGAGGGTCCGGCCATCGCCCAGGAAGGTGGCGTCGAATTCCTGCGCGGCCGTGTTGACCGCGCCTGCCACCGGCTGCGCAGGTTGCAGTTGGCCGTCGTCCACCCGCGCGACATACAGATCGTGGCCACCGGCGCCACCTGCTCGGTCGCTGGAGAACAGCAGGGTGCCACCGTCGGGCGCGAGCATCGGCGCAAACTCGTTGGCGGGACTGTTGACGGCAGACCCGAGATGCTCGGCGGCACCGAACTGCAGGCCCTGCACGGGCACCCTGTACAGGTCATCGCCGCCCAGGCCACCGGGGCGATCGGAGCAGAACAGCACGAAGCGGCCATCGGCGGTGAACGCAGGGTCGAAATCGCGGCCGGGTGTGTTGAACGGAACCGGGCGCGCGGCACTCCACTGGCCGTGCTGCAGATGCGAAACCCAGATGTCATGGCCACCTTCGCCGCCAGGCCGGTCACGGCTGAACCAGAGCGCTGTGCGTCCATCGGGGCTCAGCGTCAGGCGGATTTCGCTGTATCGGGTCGACGCGATGCCTGGTGCGAAACGCTCTGCGTGAGGGTCCAGTGCCAACGCCTCCCGGCTGGCATCACCCCCCGGCAGTCCAGCGACCGCGACCGCAAGCGCGACCAGTGAGGCAAGCGCGTTCATGCCTGCCGCTCGAAATCGCTGATCCAGTTGGTCTCCCAGGTCGCTCCGCCGTCTGCGGATGCCGCCTGTTCCCAGCGTGCGGAACGCGGGGTGATCCGCGACCAGATCACCCGCGTTCTGATCGGTTGTCCCCGCAGCTGGTCGTCTCCCATGAACGTGCCGACGCCATCGACGAAACCGCCGCGGACCGGTGCGCCGATCCGCGTGGGATCGCGGCCATCCAACCACCAGCTCGACCACTGGCCACTGCTGGCATCCCATGCGCGGATGCCCATGCCGCGTACGGTCGCAGCGGGGAAGTTCATGACGTTGTCGCCAACGTTGCCGAAGCCGCCCAGCACCGGCCAGTTATGCAGCGTGCCATCGAAGTGGTCCCAGCGGTTGCTGCCAGACAGGCGTTCGCGCAGTCGCTGATGCTGCACGCTCCAACGGCCGACCAGGAAGTCGAAGTCGCGGGGTGCATCCGACTGCAGCGGCAACGGCGAGGGTATCGCTGCCGTGCGGGTGAACCAGTTGCGCCAGTTCACTTCCCAGTGCACGCCGTTGTCCGCGGAGAAGGCCTGCTCCCACCACGGCTGCGCAGCGTGGATGTCGTGCCAGCGGAACCAGACCTGGATGGGCTGGCCCTTGAAGGAATCCGCGCCACGGAAGCTGCCGCCTGTACCGCTGAAGCCGCCACGCACCGGTGCTTCGAAGCGGCTGGGAGCGCGGCCATCCAGCCACCAGATTGCCCAGGTGGCGGAGGCCGGATCGAAGGCACGTACACCCAGGCCGCGGTAGGCGCCACCGGGCAGCTGCATCAGGTTGTCATCGATCGTGCCCAGCCCGCCCAGGGTCAGCCAGACCGCACTGGTGCCAGTGAAATCCACCCAACGCTGGTCGGCCACCAGGCGTTCCTGCAGCCGGCGGTGACGCACGTTCCAGTTGCCCTGCAGCCAACGCCAGTCATTGGCATGGTCTCTGCCGGCATGGGCAGGGCTGGCGCCCAGCGGCAGGCACAGCCCGAAGGCGCCGGCACCGTACAACGCGGCAAGGCCGCCCAGAAATCCACGTCGCTGCATGTCTGATCCCCGTTGTCCGAGGTCTCATCCTCGGTGCCGCACGGGGGATTGACCACGCGGATATCGAGGCTCAGGCTAAGCCACACTTATGGTCGCCCACCGCCACCTGCCGTCGCTCGTTGCCATCCGTGCCTTCGAGGCCGCGGCGCGGCTGGGCAGCTTTGCGCGGGCCGCGGAAGAACTGGACACCACGGCGGCATCGGTCAGCTATCACGTCCGGCGCCTGGAAGAGCAGACCGGTGCACGACTGTTCCTGCGCCACGCCCAGCACGTCGAACTGACCGAGGCCGGTGCCAGCGTCGCAAAGGAGGCTACCCGCGCCTTCGATGCCCTGCGTGCCAGCTTCATGCGTGCCGCCGACCTGGATGCCACCCGCCTGCGCCTGACCGCACTGCCTACGTTGGGCACCAGTTGGCTGACGCCGCGGCTGGGTGGCTTCCGCGCCCGGCATCCGCAACAGGTGCTGGAGCTTGATCTGTCGGCGGAGCCGCAGGACCTGGCAGGCGGGCGCTTCGATGCGGCCATCCGCAACGGTCACGGCGACTGGCCGGGGCTGCACGCGGTGGAGCTGTTCCCCAGCGTGTTCACGCCACTGTGCGCGCCCGCGCTGCTTGAAGCCGCCACCGGCCTGGGCGGCGCGCGGCTGCCGGATGTGCCATTGCTGGGGCGTCCGGACTGGTGGGCGCTATGGTTCCAGGCATTCGCGCAGACACCGGCACCTGGGGCGGAGCGCTTCGCCACCAACTTCGCTGCCGAGCATCTGGACGTAGCCGCAGCGATCGCCGGCCAAGGCATTGCCATCGGCTCGCCGATCCTGTTCAAGGCCGAGCTGGATGCGGGGCGCCTGGTGCAAGCCCACGAAGGCGTGGCCAGCGATGGCCGCAGCTTCTGGTTTGCCAGCCCGGCAGGACGCAGCAACGCCCCGAAAGTCGCGCACTTCCGTGAGTGGCTGTGCACCGAGGCAGCGGCGGCCCGGCATGCTGCACGACCCTTGCTGCGCAGGGTGGCCACGCCATGACCCAGAGCCCGGAACTGCTGCGCCGCCTGCTGCGTGCAAAAGACCACATGGACCGGGCCAGCCATGAAGACTGGCCGGTGGCGCGGCTGGCCGGGATCAGCGCAATTTCCGCGGCCCATTTCGCGCGCTCCTTCAAGGACGCCTTCGGGGTGCCGCCGCACCGCTATCTGCTCAGCCGCCGCATCGAGCGCGCTGTCGCTCTGCTGCGCGATACCGACCTGCCGATCACCGAGATCGCACTGCAGACCGGCTGGACCAGCCTGGGCACCTTTGGCCGCATCTTTCGTGACATCACCGGCGACAGCCCCGGTGCCCTCCGCGACCGCGAGCGGACCGATGCCCCGGCGCAGGGTCCGGTGCCGGAGTGCCATGCGCGTGCCGCACGGCGCCCGGACCTGAAGATCGCAGTTTTGGAGAAGCGCCGCCGCACCGGCCTTGTTAGCGTAGATCGCACCTGAGGGAGGATCCTATGACTGGCATGGTGAATGTGGTCGGCCTGTATGTGCACGACCAGGATGTGGCACTCGATTTCTACGTCAACACGCTCGGCTTCCAGGTGCATACCGATGTCGGCAACGGCGACTATCGCTGGCTCACGGTGCATTCGGGCGGCGAGGGCGGTTTCCAGCTCGGCCTGTTCAAACCGGGGCCGCCGGTACACGATGCGGCCACTGCGCTGACCCTGCAGCAGATGGTGGCCAAGGGTGCGATGCCGCCGCTGGTGCTGGCGGTGGACGATTGCCGCGCCAGCTACGAACGGCTGCTGGCACGTGGGGTGGAATTCACCCAGGAGCCGGTGGAGCGCTATGGTGCAGTGGATGCCGGATTCCGTGATCCGTCCGGCAATGGCTGGAAGATGATCGAGCGCCCGGCGAAGACTGCCGCGAGGACGCGGCAGTGAGGGTCGGCAGCTGGACGCGTCCGGTGCACCGCTGGACGTCAATCGTCTTCACCCTGACAGTGATCGCCAACTTCGTGGCGCGCTGGATGGGGCAGGGCGAACCAGCGGACTGGCTGACCTACTCGCCGCTGCCGCCGTTGTTCCTGCAGCTGTTCAGCGGGTTGTATCTGTTTGCGTTGCATTACCGCCGCAGGCCGGATGCCGCTCGCGCCGGCGTCGCACCCTGACGCGGGGCGCGCTGGCACATCAAGCGAAGGCGTGGGGGCTGTGGCCCGCCAGCAGAGCGGGAAGCAGCTGCATGGATTCGAAGATCACCTGGGCGCCAGCGGCGCGCAGTGCCTCTGGCGAGCTGTGGAAAGGCCCACCCGGGCTGAAGCCGAAGACGGTGGCCCCGGCGGCAACGCCTGCGGTGGTGCCGGTCACCGTGTCCTCGATGACTGCACAGCGTGTGGGATCAACGCCCAGCGACGCTGCGGCGGCCAGATACACACCCGGGTGTGGCTTGGTCTGCGGTAGATCCTGGCCGCTGAACATGCGTCCTGCGAAGACCTCATGCAGGCCGATCCTGCGCAGTTGCAGTTCCACCTTCAGCAGGTCCGCGCCGGATGCGCACGCAATGCGCCCATCAGTGGCAGCGTGGATGTCGCGCACCGCTGCAGGCGCGCCAGGAATTGCAGTCAGATCGCGCTCCAGCGCGATATTGCGGCGTGCGCGGAACTCATCCAGCCACGCCGGCGTAAACGGCTTTCCCGTGCGCGCCTCGATCAGGTCGGCCTGGGCAGCCACGGACTTGCCGAGGAACACTGCACCGGCCTGGCGGGCCGTCAGTGGCCAGCCGCGCTCGGTCAGCATCTCCGCGAGTACGCGGGAGGTCAGAGGTTCGGAATCGACCAGGACGCCGTCACAGTCGAACAGGACAGCGTCAAACGGGAAGCGTGACATGTTCCGTCCCCGCATCAGTTGTCGCGCACGCGGGCCGCTGCCGCGTTGGCGCGTTTCAGGCGCTCGTTCCGGGCCTGGCGGTCATAGGCATCCCTTGCCTGCATTGCTTCGCCTGCGGCACTGATCCATCCGCTGGTGCTGCATCCCGAGGCAAGGGTGGAGGCTGCGAGGGTGGCGGCGACAAGCAGTGATTTCATGGATGTTCCCGGGGGTGCGGACGACAAGCGTCGAATACAAGAATGGTGAATCAGGCTGACGACCTTATCCACCCCGCACTTAATAGGCCTCGACCGGCCCTTTTTGTATATGCATGACAGAAGGCGGTGGGGGAGGGGCAGCGGCTTCATGCGCTCGCCACGCACCGAAGACAGCAACGTGACCGCCTCCGCTCTACGTTCTGCAGGCCCCCTCCGTTCGGCCTGACATGCTCGATACCGTTTCCACCCCTCCACTCGCCGACCGGGCGCGCCACGCGCTGCTGATGCAACCTGCGCTGCCACAGCCCGGCGGCGGCAACACGTTGCAGCGATGGCGCGCGCTGGCCCGGCTGGGCGCTGAGGATCTGTGCCTGGCCAAGGTTCTCGAAGCCCACTACGATGCCGCCGCCATCCTGCACGACCTGGGTGCACCGGCACCGGCCGACGGCACGCTATGGGCGGTGTGGGCGGCCGAGGGCCCTGCCTGCACCGTGCGCGCCGATGCGTTCAACCGCCTGCATGGCGACAAGCCGTGGTGTTCGGGCAGCATGTTCGTCGATGCCGCCCTGGTGACGGTTCGCTCGCCCGATGCAGCGCAGCTGTACAGCGTTGCCGCTGCGGATTGGCAGTCGCTGGATGCCGATCCGTGGCCAGCAGCAGGCATGGCCGGAATCCGTTCCACCACCGTCCGTTTCAACGCCGCACTGGCGCAGGTGGTGGGTGGGCGCGATGCCTATCTGCAGCGGCCCGGCTTCTGGCATGGCGGTGCAGGCATCGCGGCCGTCTGGTTCGGGGCTGCAACCGCATTGGCCGAACGCATGCAACCTGCCTGCGCCGAGGGCCTGCGTGCGCGGCTGCTGGGCAAGGTGGACCTGGCATTGGCACCGGCGGCGGCGCTGCTGCGCGAGTTGGCAGTGAAGATCGACCAGGCACCTGATCTGCCACATCGCGAGGACGTCGTCCGTGTCCGCAGCGTCGTGGAACGTGCCGCCAGCGAGGTGCTTGACCTTGCAGGCCGTGCATTGGGCCCGGCGCCCATGTGCATGGAGGCCACGCACGCGCAGCGATGGGCGGATCTGACCGTCTTCCTGCGGCAGAGCCATGCAGACAAGGACTGGGCCTGGCTGGGCGCACAACGGGCGCTCCAGGAGGGACCGTGGAGCCTGTAGCCACTATCCACGGCACCGGGTCGGACGAGCACGCATGGCAGCAGTGCGACTGGCTGTGGAAGCAGCCCAGCATCGGCCTGGCGGACCTGTGCGGGGATGCGGCCCGGATTGTCGTGGTGGCGCCCCATCCCGACGACGAGATCCTCGGGTGTGGGGGGCTGCTGTGTGGTGCCGTCGAGCGTGGTGTGGCCGTGCAGGTCGTTGCCGTGACCGATGGCGAGGCCTGTTATCCGGACGAGCGCTGGTGGACGCCCCAACGTCTTCGCAACGCGCGCCGCGAAGAGCTGCGCGCGGCGTTGGCCGAGCTGGCGATCGGCGCCGATGCGATCTGCCATCTCGGCATCGACGATGGCGCCGTAAGCGCACACGAACAGGAACTGGAAGGCTGGTTGCAGCGCACTCTGCGCGACGACGATCTGGTGCTTGCGCCGTGGCGGTTCGATGGCCACCCCGATCACGAGGCCGCTGGCCGGGCCGCATGTCGTGCGGCTCACGCGGCAGGCTGCGCGCGCCTGGAATATCCCGTATGGGGCTGGCATTGGCTGGAGCCTGCGCATGCTCACATGGCGTGGGAGGCGCCGAAAGTGCTGGACATCTCCAACGCCATTGATTGCAAGGCACGGGCCATCGCCCGCTTCCGCACCCAGATCGGGAGCGTCCCCCGCCTGCGCGCGGAGCCGATCCTGCCAGCCCACATCCTTGCCCGATTCTCCCGGAAAAACGAGGTATTCCTGGCATGAGTGCGCAACCCTATTTCGACCAGCTGCATGCCGCTGAAGATCCCTTCGGCTACCGCAGCCGGTGGTACGAAGAACGCAAACGCGCGTTGCTGCTTGCCAGCCTGCCGCGTGCCAGGTTCAACCGCGGCTGGGAGCTGGGCTGCTCCAACGGGGTGCTGACCGAGGCGCTGGCGCCTCGCTGTGAACGCCTGCTCGCCACCGACATCAGCCCCCGTGCCACGTTCCAGGCGCGCCGCAACCTGGCCCACCTGCCGCATGTCCAGGTGCACTGCGCCAGCCATCCGCAACAATGGCCCGCTGGGCGCTTCGACCTGATCGTCTGCGGTGAAATGGGCTATTACCTTGCACCGGAGGCACTGCCCGCGCTGCGCAGCGGCATCCACGCGGCGCTGAAGGATGAGGGCCTGCTTGTTGCGTGCCACTGGCTGCCTGCCTTCCCCGGACGCTCCAGCGCCACGGCACTGGTTCACCAGCACCTTGGGCAGGGGCTGCAGGAAGCGTTCTGCTATCGCGATGCTGATTTCGTATTGCAGGGCTGGATGCGCCGGCCGCTGTCGCTGGCCCGGGAAGAGGCGCTGCGATGATCGGCGTGCTGGTGCCCGCGCATGACGAGGCCGCCACGATCGGCCGCTGCCTGCGCTCACTGCAGAAGGCGGCCCGGCACCCTGGCCTGAACGGATGCGAGGTACGCATCGTAGTGGCACTGGATGCCTGCAGTGATTCGACGGCGGCCATCTGCAGGGAGCTGCAGGTGGAAACCATCGAGCTGCAGGCGCGTTGTGTCGGCGCTGCCCGCGCTGCTGCAGCTGCGCGGCTGCTGCAGCAGGGAGCGCGGTGGCTGGCAAGCACCGATGCCGACGGCACCGTGCCGCCGCAGTGGCTTGCGGCGCAGCTGGATGCCCGCAGTGATGCGTTCTGTGGCGTAGTGGACGTGGCCGCCAGCGGCCGCCGCAGCCGCCATCTGCGCAGGCTGTTCCGGCGCAGCGAGCGCTGGGGCGATGGCCATGGGCGGGTGCACGGCGCCAACCTGGGCGTTTCGGCGCAGGCCTACCGTGCTGTCGGCGGTTTCGCCGCGCTGGGCTGTGGCGAAGACGTGGACCTGGTACGTCGGCTGTCGGCGGCGGGCGCCAGCGTGCGCTGGGCCGGGGCCCCGGTCGTGACCACCAGCGCCCGCCTGCTGGGACGGGCGCGCGGCGGTTTCGCCGACTATCTTGCCGGGCTGACGCTGGAACAGCAGAGCGCCCCTGCCGTCTGTCAGCTGACCGGCACCGGCTGATCGCTGCCTGCGCGCGGCTCAGTCGCCGGTCTGCGCGTGCGGGGCCTGCACCGGTTTCGACTGCGGCGAGTCCTTCTGCCGCAGGAAGATGGTCAGTACCACCAGCGACAGCACGGCCAGGAATTCACTCTGCCAGTTCTGCATCGACTCGAACCAGAACGTGCTGCCCAGCACATGCTCAAGGAAGCCCGGTGCCGGCAGCCCCTGCAATTGCTGCTCAACGCACTGCGAGCGCCAGCTGCCGATGGCGTGCAGGATGAAGCTGAGCAGGAACATCAGCCCGAATGCGATGGCCAATGAGTGGCCGTACAGCGCCTTCCACACTCCGCCACGTCGCACCGGCCAGGGCGTAGGGCCGTCTTCCACGCGCGCCTGTTCCTGTGCCGGGTCAAACGGGCGCGACTCGGCAGAGCCCCGTTGACGCAGGGAGACGGTCAACAGCACGTACATGCCCATCTGCAGGAATTCGCTTTCCCAGTTCTCGAACGTGGCGCTCATGAAGTGACCGCTGTGCAGGTACTGCCACAGATCCAGCGGCGTCCTGCCATGCTGCTGCAGTTCCTCGTTGTGGACCTGCAGTCCCGCAGCCACCTGTCCCCCCAGGAACAGCAGCATGAGCGCCAGCAACACCAGTGACAGACCATTGCGTTTCCACATGCCCTTGCTCCGCTTGCCTACATGCCGCGTGAGAGCCTGCGCGGAAGACGTCGAAACGACTGTGAACGATCTGCCTGATGGATGTGAGGGGCCCGGCGCTTGACGTGGTGTTGCATTGATATGGACAGGACGCACACCGGACAGTCACCGCCTGCGAGCGCGGCGCGTGTGAGTCTGGACGCTCCGCAACGGCAGGAGACAGAAGATGCAGGCACTGACCTATCACGGCCGCAAGGACGTCCGCGTGGAAACCGTTCCCGACCCCGTGCTCGCCGCCGACGACGACCTCATTCTGCGGGTGACCGCCACGGCCATCTGTGGATCGGATCTGCATCTGTACCGAGGCAAGATCCCTGACCTGCACAGCGGAGACGTGCTCGGCCATGAGTTCATGGGCGTGGTGGAAGAGGTGGGCGCGGGTGTCACCCAGGTTCGCCCCGGCGACAGGGTGGTCATCCCGTTCGTGATCGCCTGTGGCGACTGCTTCCACTGCCGCCTGGCGGAGTACGCAGCCTGCGAGACCACCAACCCTGGAAAAGGCGCGGCCATGAACGCCAAGGGCATGCTGCCGCCGGCAGCGCTGTTCGGATACAGCCACCTGTACGGCGGTGTGGCCGGTGGCCAGGCCGAGTTCGTGCGCGTGCCCAAGGCCAACGTCGGCCCGCTGCGCATCCCCGATGGCGTCGCCGACGAGCAGGTCCTGTTCCTGTCCGACATCCTGCCAACCGGCTACCAGGCGGCGCTCAATGCCGGGGTGAAGCCTGGCTCGACCGTTGCGATCTTCGGCGCAGGCCCGGTAGGCCTGATGAGCGCGGCGTGCTGCCGCCTGCTGGGCGCCCAGACGATCTTCATGGTCGATCATCTTGCCTATCGCCTGGACTTCGCCCAGCGCACCTACGGCGTGACACCGATCGATTTCAGCAAGGTGGATGATCCGGCCGACTACATCGTCGGTCAGACCAGCGGCCGCGGCGTGGACGCCTGCATCGAAGCGGTCGGCTTTGAAGCGGAAGGCAGCGCACTGGAAAGCGCGTTGACCGCTGTCAAACTGGAAGGCAGCAGCGGGGTCGCGATCCGTCAGTGCATCGCCGCCGCCCGCCGAGGTGGCGTGGTCAGCATTCCCGGCGTCTATGCAGGTTTCATCCACGGATTCCTGCTGGGCGATGCCTTCGACAAGGGCCTGACCTTCAAGATGGGCCAGACCCACGTCCAGGGGCTGATGCCGGAGCTGCTGACCTCGATCGTCGAGGGCAGGCTGGACCCGGGCAACATCATCTCCCACCGGATGCGCCTGGCGGACGCGGCACAGGGCTATGCGATGTTCGATGCGAAGGATGATGAATGCAGGAAGATCGTGCTGACCCCATGATTGCGGCGGCGTGTTTCGTACCTGCCGCCAAGGGGCGCGCCGGTCCGGACGGCGTGCCACCGGGCCTCCCGCTGTGCCTGCACGCAACGGCCATCCATTCTTGACGGCGCCTTGGCGCCGGACGTGGATACTTCCGCCGTCATTGGCCGAGGAGGACTGAAAAATGGGTAGCACCGAGACCACCAGGGCGCCGCGCATTCTGCGCGTGGAAGTGATGCCGCTGGACTGCGGGGAAACCGCGGTGGTGGTGGAACTGGCATCGCCCCCCGGCAGGGCCTGGGAGAAGGCGCTGAAGCGCGTGATTGCTGAAACCGAGGGGCTTGAATCGGCGCAGTCACGCTGTGACGGCCGCTTCGTCTACATCATCGGTATCGAGCCCGGTGGCCGTGGCATGCTCCATCGGGTGAACCAGGTCTTGGCCGCCACCCAGGAACGCGTTGCACCGCGCGACGGGCATTCCATGCCGATGCCACAGCAACGGGCAGGCGGCATGGTCAACGCCAGCCTCTGAGCAGCGATGGCCGATACACGGCAACCGGCCGGCTGCAGGCCCGCCACGCCCGGCGGCACAGGCTTCACGCCGCAGCCAACGTATGTTCACCATGTTGCTACGAGCCTGTCGCCACCGTAGCGCCATGGCACGTGAACTCCGTCATCCGCGACCGGGCCACCCGGTCGCCGTGGGCTGCGCAGGGTGGTCGCTGCCCACGGAGATCGCCCACGCGTTTGCGGCGGGAGACAGTGCACTGCAGCGCTATGCATCGCGCTTTCCGATCGTGGAGATCAATTCGTCGTTCTACAGACCACATCAGCCCGCCACGTATGCGCGCTGGGCGGCCAGCGTGCCCCACGGTTTCCGTTTCTCGGTGAAGATGCCGCGGGCCATTTCCCATGACGCGCGCCTGCGCGGTGCTGCGCCGTTGCTCGACACGTTCCTGCACGCGGCGGCGCATCTGGGTGATCGGCTGGGCGCCCTGTTGCTGCAGCTGCCGCCGAGCCTGGCCTACGATGGCCGCACGGCCTCGGCCTTCTTCCGGGCGCTGCGCCGGCGCAGCGCCGTGCGGGTCGCCTGCGAACCACGCCACCCGAGTTGGTTCGACGACAAGGCCGACGCGCTGCTGGATGACCACGGCATTGCCCGGGTCGCGGCCGATCCCGCCCGGGTTGCAGGGGCTGATCAGCCGGGCGGAGCCAGACACTGGAGCTACTGGCGGTGGCACGGGCAGCCGCGCATGTACTACAGCGCCTACCAGCAACCGCAGCTCTCCAGTCTGGTGGCGGCCGCAGTAGAGGCCGCCCAGGCGGGGGAGGCGTGGATCATCCTTGACAACACGGCGCACGGCCACGCTGTGCCCAATGCACTGCAACTGCAGTCGATGCTGGAGCACGCCAATGCCTGAAGGTCCTTCCATCGTGCTGCTGCGCGAGGCCGCCGCCAGGTTCAAGGGAAAGACCGTCCGTGGCGTCAGTGGCAACAGCACGCTCGACCTGGCCTGCCTGGAGGGACGCCGGGTGCGGGCCGTGCGCAGCTGGGGCAAGCATTTCCTGCTGGAGTTCAGCCACGTCAGCCTGCGCATACACCTGATGATGTTCGGCAGCTGGCGCATCGACGAACGCAAGGAGACGCCAGCGCGGGTATCGCTGCGCTTTGACAACGGCGAACTGAACTTCTACACCTGCTCGGTGAAGCTGATCGATCAGCCGTTGGACGAGGTCTACGACTGGCGCACCGACGTGATGAGCGACCTGTGGGACCCCCGGCTTGCCCGCCGTCGCCTGAAGTCGATGCCCGATGTCCTGGTCTGCGATGCCCTGCTGGACCAGACGCTGTTCTCCGGTGTGGGCAACATCATCAAGAACGAGGTGCTGTTCCGCATCCGGGTCCACCCGGCCAACCCTGTTGGTGATCTGCCGCCGCGGAAGCTTGCCGAACTGGTCAAGCAGGCCCGCGAATACAGTTTCGACTTCCTGAGGTGGAAGCGCGGGTTCGAGCTGAAGAAGCACTGGCAGGTGCACACCCGGCGGACTTGTCCCTGTTGTGGTGGTCCGGTCAGCAAGGTCTACATGGGCACCACGCATCGGCGCACCTTCTTCTGCCCGGTATGCCAGGTCGATTATCGCGCTGGGACGCCGCGGCCGCCGGCGAAGAAGCGCACGCTGGCGAGAGGCCCGGTTCAGCGCGGTGGTGCCAGGCCCGTGCGTTGACATGAGGGCGTGGATGACAGCGAAGCGATGATCTGGCGGTTGCTGAGTACTTCGACGGCGCCCGATCGCTGTAGGGTCTGCAGGGCCGGCTGGCGGCGTTCCGGCAGGGCGGCGACCGCTTCCCGGGCGACCACCGTCGCGTACTCGCGCGAGTTGGCATCGATGGCAGTGGCCAGCACGCACGCGTCCAGTGCCATGCCGGCCAGCACCAACCGCCGGGTGCCGAGCTTGGCCAGCAGCACCGGCAGTGGCGTGGCGAGGAAGGCGGAGTGCTTCGGCTTGAGGATGAAGTAGTGTTCCTTGCTGGGGGCAAGGTACTCGACGATCCGCGCCGAGGCTCCGCCCTTCTGCCGGCAGGCCTCGACCAGCTGCGGGAAGTCGCGCTGCCAGTTGCCGAAATTGTC
This sequence comes from Stenotrophomonas sp. SI-NJAU-1, assembly GCF_020883215.1. Classification (NCBI taxonomy): domain Bacteria; kingdom Pseudomonadati; phylum Pseudomonadota; class Gammaproteobacteria; order Lysobacterales; family Lysobacteraceae; genus Stenotrophomonas; species Stenotrophomonas sp. SI-NJAU-1. Next base: position 2,282,390 of record NZ_CP086598.1, on the reverse strand, counting down.
ATTGGCGTAGATCACCGGGCAGCGGTGCGCGTCGAATGCAGCACGCAGGCGGACGGTGCGCTGGGCTGCACGTACGGCGTACGGAGCCAGTTGCCGCCCCTGTGGAAAGTCGAACAGGCTGAAAAGATCGATGATGAGCAGGGCGGTGGGCTGTTCCATGGCGGGCTCCGAGGTGTCAGGCCTCCACTGCCTGTTCGTCTTCGGCACCACGCACCAGCGCGCCGGAGCCGCCTGACGGGCGCGGGCTGCCCGGCCCCCTCGGCGGGAGCGCAGGCCCGATCACTGGCCAGCTCCGTCGTCCCCCTCACCCTTGTCGTGCCGAGCGGGCGCCACGCGCTTGCCAAGCCGTTGCGCCTGCTCATCCGGCGTGGCGGCGGCGACGAAGGGAGAGATCGGATCGCTGGCCGGGAACGTCTCCGTCAACGCCTGATCATGATTGGCACTGTTGTGGGCCTTGGCCTGTCCAGCGCTGGCAGCAGGCACCGCAGCCGTGTCGTCATCCGGATGGGGCAGGTCTTTCTGATCGCGCTGCATGACGTTTCCTCATTGATTGGACCGCATGGTCCGGGGGGCATTGCAACGGTAAACGTGAACGCGTGAGTGCCCGCATCAAGCCGGCGTGGACGCAGCGTCAACAATCAAGGCGTCCTTCCAGATGAGCTCGAAGCCGTTGCACGGTTGCGGCGCCACGCCAGCAGCTGTCCGATCAGCGCGGTTGCCAGCAACAGCAGGTTGGTGACCACGAACACGGTGGCACCCAGCAGCGCGCTGTAGATCGTGAACAGCGTAGACGCGGTCATCTGCCCGATGAAAAGCCACTTCGAGACGGTTTCCGGGTGCGGCGAGTGCCATTGCTTGACCATCTGCCTGACCAGCGTGGCCATCAGTACGGCTGTGGCGGTCCATCCAAGTAGATCAGGATGCATACGTCATCCTCGTGCAGAAGCGCGCCGCCCCCTGGGGAGCGACGCGTGGGCTGATCTGCGGTGCACCTGCGATCACGCGGCCTGGGCGGCCTTGGCGTTGCCGCCGCTCTTGGCCAGCAGGGTCAGCTTCTCGTCCGTGGCCTTTTCCTCTTCCAGCGTTTCCAGCAGCAACGGCACAGCGTCCTTGTATCCGAGCTGCTTGGCCAGCGCGGCGATGGTGCCGTAGGAAGCGATTTCGTAATGCTCGACTTTCTGCGCGCCGCCAATCAGTGCTGCATCGCGCACCGGGCCCTTTTCAATGCTCTCGATGACTTCCTTGCCTTCTTCCACCAGGCCTTCCATCGCCGCGCACTTGATCCGCTTCAGGCGGATGCCCAGCACCTCCACCACCTGGTCGATGCGCTCGATCTGGCCCTGGGTCTCCTCAAGGTGTGTCTCGAACGCGGCGGCAAGTGCGGGGTTCTCTGCGGCCCGGGCGAGGCGCGGCAGGGCCTTGGTCAGCTGCTTCTCGGCACTGTAGATGTCGGACAGTTCGTGGATGAAAAGGTCTTCAGCGGTCTTGATGGCCATGGTGCGCTCCAGCAGGGAAGGAGCGACGAGGCTATCCCGGCCAGTGTTGGGGTGCGGGGTAGATGCAGTGAACGGCGGATGCGCATCGAGCGCGCAGATGCATGCATTCCCCTCACGCCGGGCACTGGGCGCGCGTCGGAACCAGGCTCAGCGTGGGTCGGCCGCTGCTGCAGAGTGGCCGGTTGCCGCCAGATGTTCGCCGTCCACCAGGCGCGCATTGCTCACGGCCTGGTGCGATCCGCATTTTCCACAGGCCAGCAGCGTACCTCCCGTCATCCGCTTGAGCTCCGCGTCGGCGCGGGACACGTGGTGGCACTGGTTGCAGCGGAAGGCGATAGCGGTGACCTGATCGATGCAGCCTCGCGCATCGGTCGCGTAGTCCACTGAAAAGACGTAGAAGAGTCCGGTGTCAGGCATGAAGTCGATCTCGCGGGCGGATCTGATTCATGCCACGGTTCAGCAGTGCATGGCGTGAACCCTCTTCGGGTTCATTTTCACATTTCACTGAACTGTTCTGTTTCAGGCTGCGCCTGCTGCGCTGCCTCAACCGGCCTTCTGCTAGGGTTGGGAGCCCAATGCAGGGAGGTCGAACGTGCCCATCAGAGCCGTTGTGTATACCAGCGAGGCGGCAGCGGATATTGCTGCCAGCCGGCTGGGCCAGACCGGGGGCAGGCTGTGCGGAATCGTGGATGACGCAGCACGTTTCAACCGTGATGCCGGCGTCACCGGCGTACTGCTGTTCGATGGCGCGCGCTTTGTGCAATACATGGAGGGCCCGGAAGATGGCCTGCAGGTGGCATATTCCCGGGTGCTGGGTGCCAGCAGCCACAGCGGCCTGATCGAACTGCAGCGCGGCAGGGTGGGGCAGAGGCGGCTACCTTTCTGGCCCATGCGTTGGCTGCCGGTGGAACCGACGGAGCTGAGGCGGGTGGCCGGCGCGGACTGGACCGGTTTCGTCCAGCGCGAAGGCACCGGCGCGTCCACCAGTGCCACGGGCATGGAGCTGCTGCGCGCCCTGGTTGAACCCTATACCGCAGCGTTGTGAGTACACTCCGCATCGGCACGCAATGGATGGTGGAGGGCACGGCACCCGACGAGGTGGCAGCCGTATTGCCGGAGGCCACGGAAAGCGGCAGGCTTCGATTGCAGCCTTCCGCCAGCATCGGTCCCTCCACCTCACCCCGTACGGAGTCGCCATGACACAAGCCACTTTCCACAGCGGACACCACCGCCGGCTGGACGTTCTTGCCGGAGCGTGGGAGACCACCCTCATCGCGCTGCAACCCGACGGCAGCACGGGCGGGGTGTCGTTCGCATCGGACGTCTACACGTGGATGCCCAATGGTCACTTCCTGGTGCATGAGGTCGACGCGATGATGGACGGGCAGCGTGTGCGCTCCATGGAAATCATCGGCGTCGATGTTGAATCCGGTGGTTTCTTCAGCCGCAGCTACGACGCTGATGGTGGCACCAGCGATTTCACTTCACGACTTGATGGCGACAGGTACACCATCCAGGGCCAGTCCCAGCGGTTCGACGGCGTGATCAGCAGCGACCGGCAGTTGCTGACCGGGGAATGGGAGCATCGGGTCGGCGATGACTGGATCCCGTTCGTCCGCATCGTGCTTGAACGGGCCAAGTAGATTCGCTTGTTCCGCAGGCGCCCCCGGATCGGGGGCTTCGCGGCTGGCCGCCCCTAGCGCTTGGGCGGCGGGGGCGCGCCTTCTTTCCCACGTTCGGCCTCCGGCCCCGAGGCCTGGTCTTCGGAAGCGGCGGTGCCGCTGCCGCCGCCGGGCACGTTGCGCGCCGGCGCGCTGGCCGCTGGTGGGGTTTGCCGAACCGCATCGGCATGTTGTGCCTTATCGGTCGGTTCGCCTTGGTTGCAGGCCGACAATGCCATCGTCGCCACGGCACACAGCAGCAGTAGCCGCATGGCCACCCTCCAGAGTAGGAAACCCCTTGTTTCTAGCGTTGAGCGCGTTGTGCCGGCGTGACGGGGGCGGCAGCGCACCGGCTGAAATCTACCTCTGCTGGTGCCGGGAAGAAGGGCGCTTCGCCGCGCAGCGGCGCTTCCTGCTCACTCCGCGACGACGTTCAGGTGCGTTAAAGTTGCCCGCGTAGGTGCCCCCCGCGTCGCGGTCAGGGGCAGCCGAAGAAGTGACGCATCAGGAGTCCACATCATGAGTGTTCCCGAGGGATTGGAAGGGAGTGGGCAAGGCCTGACGCGCAGAACCTTCCTGCTGGCCGTTGGCTCCGCTTCGCTGCTGGTTGCCTGCAACGGCAAGGCGCCAGCAACTCATGCCGGTGCCACGCCAGCGAAACGGACGGACGGGCGCTTTCTGCAGCTCTGCCAGGCACTGACCGGCAAGTCCGACCTTGATCCGGCAACCGCCGCGCGCATCGAAGCGGCCTTCGCCAAGCTGCATCCCGACATGCACGCCCAGTTCCCCGCACTCGCGGCGAAGGCGCAACAGGTGCAGGGCGCTGAAGCACTGCTGGCGGCTGTTGGCGATGCACGGCCGACAGCGCTGGCCATCATCACTGCCTGGTACACCGGCAGCGTAGGCAAGGGGCCGCAGGCCATCACCGTTTCCTATCGCGATGCGCTGATGCAGCGCCCGGTGGACGATGGCCTGTTCCCGCCCACCTACGCACAAGGCGGTCCCGCATGGTGGACGGCCGAACCGCCGGCGGCGGTACGCGCGCACGGCTGAGCCTGCGCTTCCAGCTCTTTCCCGTAATTGTTATGGATTCCCCTCATGAAAGCTCCGGTTTTCCGTGATGGCGACGCCGATGCCGATGTTGTGATCGTCGGTTCGGGCGTCGTCGGCGCATTGATCGCCCACCAGTTGGTTCGTGCCGGGAAATCGGTTCTTGTGCTGGAGGCGGGCCCCCGCCTGCATCGTTCCGACGTGGTCGAGAACTGGCGCAACGTCAGCTTCGAACGGCGCATCGGCAGTGATTTCCAGGGGCCGTATCCGCAGTCACCGCTTGCCACCGCGCCGCTGTACTTCCCGGCCAACGACTACGTGGGCCTGACCGGCCCCGACGCCAGCAGCTTCCATCAGGGCTTCATCAAGGCCGTCGGTGGCACCACCTGGCACTGGGCCGCCTCCTGCTGGCGCCACCTGCCGGTGGACTTCAGGATGCAGAGCACCTACGGGGTGGGGCGCGACTGGCCGATCAGCTACGACGACATCGAACCTTATTACTGCCGCGCCGAGGAGGCGATGGGCGTCTCCGGGCCGAATGATCCGGACAAGCAGAGCCCCTCCGAGCGATCCAGGCCCTACCTCGCCGACATGATTCCCTGGGGCAACGGTGACAAGGTGTTCGCCGAGGTGGTCAATCCGCACGGCTACAACCTGGTGCCCATTCCGCAGGGTCGCATGGTCACGCCCTGGAATGACCGGCCCGCCTGCTGCGGCAACAACAACTGCCAGCCGATCTGCCCGATCGGCGCGATGTACAACGGCATCCATACCATCGAAGCGGCCGAGAAACTGGGTGCGCAGGTGCTGGCCGAAGCAGTGGCCTACAAGATCGATACCGACGCGCAGAACCGGGTCACGGCCATCCACTGGTATGACAACAACAAGGTCAGCCACAAGGCCACCGGCCGCAGTTTCGTGATTGCGTGCAACGCACTGGAGACGCCGCGTCTGCTGCTGCTTGCCGCCAATGAGCAGAACCCGAACGGCATCGCCAACAGTTCCGACCAGGTGGGGCGCAACATGCTCGACCATTCCGGTTTCCACTGCTCGTTCATTGCCGACAGGCCGATCTGGCTGGGCCGTGGACCGGCGCAGTCCAGCTGCATGGTTGGCCCGCGAGACGGCGCTTTCCGCTCGCAGTACTCGGCCACCAAGATCATCCTCAACAACATCAGCCGGGTGGCGATCGCCACCGACCAGGCGCTGAAGAAAGGCCTGGTCGGCGACGCGCTGGATGCGGAGATCCGCCGCCGTGCGGTCTTCGGCGTGGATCTTTCGATCAGCCTGGAACCTTTGCCGGATCCCAGCAACCGGTTGACGCTGTCGAAAACGCGGGTGGATGGCCACGGCCTGGCCTGCCCGGATATCCACTACTCGCTGGGCGACTACGCCCGCAAGGGCTATGACGAGTCCTGCAAGCAGTTGCGTCACATCGGCTCGCTGTTCAACGCCGAGGAATTCGTCATCACCACGGCGCTCAACGCCAACAACCACATCATGGGCTCGACCATCATGGGCGCTGACCCGCGCGATTCGGTGGTCGATGGCGATTGCCGCGCACACGATCATCCCAACCTGTGGCTCCCGGGCGGCGGCCCGATGGTGTCGGCCAGCGTGGTCAACAGCACCTTGACCATGGCCGCGCTTGCGCTGAAGGCGGCAGATGCCATCGAGCGTGCCGCATGAAGACCTTCGCCTCGGCTCTGCTGATGCTGCTGGCCGCAGCCAGTCAATCCGCGCGCGCCGACGAGGTTGCCGAACGTGGGCGCTACCTCTCGGTCGCTGCGGACTGCGTGGCATGCCACACCAGCCCCAGGCAGGGCAAACCCTACGCAGGCGGCTACGCGATTGCCTCGCCGCTGGGTGAGATATGGGCAAGCAACATCACGCCCTCCAGAAGCCATGGCATCGGCCTCTACAGCGAAAGTGATTTCGCCAGGGCGGTACGTGAAGGCGTGCGCAAGGATGGCGCCCATCTTTATCCGGCGATGCCCTATACCTCCTATGCCAAGCTGACCGACGAGGACATCCACGCGCTGTATACCTACTTCATGAAGGAGGTGGCGCCGGTCGATGAGGAAGCTCACGCGACCGAGCTGCCGTTCCCCTTCAGCATCCGCCAGTCCATGGCGGTGTGGAACCTGCTGTTCCTGGACAAGGAAACGTTCACCCCCGATGCGGGCAGGAGCGCGCAGTGGAATCGCGGCGCCTATCTGGTGGAGGGCCTGGCGCATTGCTCCAGCTGCCACAGCCCGCGCGGGCTGATGATGCAGGAGGTGGACGGCAAGGCCTTCGCCGGCGGATCGCTGGGTGACTGGTACGCCCCCAACATCACCTCCCACCCCACCAGCGGTATCGGGGGTTGGAGCGATGCCGAGCTGGCCCAGTACCTGAAGACCGGCCGCGTCGACGGCAAGGCGCAGGCCGGCGGCGGCATGGCCGAAGCGGTGAGCAACAGCCTGTCCAAGCTGCAGGACGAGGACATCGCCGCCATCGTCGACTACCTGCGCACGGTGCCGGCCGTGGCCGATCCTGAGGCCACCCGGCCAGCCTTCGCGTGGGGAGACGCCGCCACGGCGCCGGGTGAGCAGCCGGTACGCGGAACGAGTGCTGCATTGGCCTCGGGCGGTGTGCTGTATTCGGGCCTGTGTGCAAGCTGCCACGGTTCGCGCGGCGAGGGCAGCAGGGACGGGTACTACCCCTCCCTGGTGCACAACACCACCGTCGGCATGACCCGCCCGCAGAACCTGATCGCCACCATCATCGGCGGCATTGACCGCGATGTGCACGGCGAACACGCGTTGATGCCGCACTTCTCGAAAGGCTCGTTCGTACAGGACCTGAGTGACGCCGATATCGCAGCCGTTGCGACCTACGTGCGCACGCAGTTCGGGCCAGGCGACCAGGTCACCGAGGCGCAGGTTGCGCTGACCCGTGCCGGCGGCGAGAAGCCACTTCTGGCGAAGATTGCACGCTTGTGGCTGCCGATGCTCATCCTTGCCGTGCTGGCGTTGGTAGGCATCGTGCTGCTGGTGCGACGCGCCTGGAAGACCCGAAAGGCACGGAGGGCGGTCGCATGAATTTCGTATCCTTGACCGGCATCGGGCTGCTTGCCTTCATCGTCAACGGGTCGGTGTCGGCTGCCGAATCCAGTGCCACCGCCAAGCCCAAATCGGTCGACAGCGTCGCGCAGACGCCGCTGAGCGCAGATTGGGCGGCGCGCCTCTGGCTGCAGGACCGCGGTGTCACGCCGAGTGCGCGCATCGTGATCGGCAGCGGCGTCAACAGCGATGGATACAAGGGCAGCGGCTGGTCCACCGCCGAGCACATCGACCTGGGCGCGACGATCGACACCGGCAAGGCATTCGGCTTCGACGGCACCCTGCGCGTGGTGTTCTCCGATCGCTTCGGCAACGCCATCAACGAACGATCCACCGGTTCCTACATCCAGAACCAGGCCTTCTATGGCCAGGGCCAGAACCTGCGTTTCAACGAGCTCTCCTACGAGCGTTTGCTGCTGGGCAAGCGGTTGAGCCTGAAGGGTGGCTTCTACTCGATGGGCAACGACTTCGGTGGCTTGCCCTACACCTGCAATTTCAACAACAACGGCCAGTGCGGGCATCCGCTGGGCCCGATCTACAGCTCCGGGTGGCTGGACAACCCGACGGGCCAGTGGGGCCTGCGGGTAAAGTGGAACGATCCCTCGGGCTGGTACGCACAGACCGGCATCTACGACGTCAACCCGACGCGCAAGCAGGCCAACAGTGGCTTCCGTGTTTCGACGAAGGGAAAGACCGGCCTGTTCCTGCCGGTCGAGCTGGGCTACAGCCATGGCAAGTCCGGCGAGGACTATGGCGGTACCTACAAGGTCGGCTACTACCTGGATACCTCCAACGCCGATGACATCGGTGACCCGACGGCACCTCGCGCTTCGCATCGCAGCGGTTCGTACGTGCAGGCCGCACAGCGGGTGTGGAAGCCCGAGGGTGACACGGTGCGCGGCATTTCGGTGTTCGGCGTGGCTACCCGTGCCGACGCAAAAACAGGGCTCATGCGCTACTCGTGGGAAGCGGGCGTGAGCTGGCGTGGCGTGATCGCATCGCGCGAGGATGATGTGCTCAGCCTCGCCTGGAACCGGCTGGACATCTCCGACCGGCTCGCCCGCCATCAGCAGCTGACCGGAAAGGATGTGCAGAGCAACGAGCAGTTCGTCGAGCTGAACTACGGCGTGCAGGTCGCCCCGTGGCTGGTGCTGCGGCCGGCGGTGCAGTACGTGGCACGGCCCGGCGCCTATGCCAGCCGACCCGACAGCTGGGTGTTCACCCTGCAGGCGCAGGCAACGCTGTAGGCGCATCTGGGCCTGCAGCATGGGGTGCCGAACGTGCGCCCCATGCTGCAACGCAAGGTGTAAGCCACCATTCGCACTGGTACGGTCCTGCCCGTTGCACCACCAACGACGGGGAGAGACGACGATGCGCAAGGTATTGCTGCTGTTGATCCTGCTGACCGGACTAGCGCCCACCGCCTGGGCTGCCACGGTCAAGACCACCCACCGCACCCTTCCCAGCTGGGACGGCACGCCCCTCGGGGTCTTTGTCATCGAACCCCAGGACGCAGGTGGCGGCAAGTACCCGCTGCTGGTGATGCCCAGCAGCTGGGCCGTTCCCAGCGTGGAGTACGTGGGGGTGGCACAGTCGCTGGCCAAGCGCGGCTACGTGGTCATCAGTTACAGCTCGCGCGGCTTCTGGGAGTCCGGCGGGGCCATCGATATTGCCGGGCCGGCCACGGTCGAGGATGTCAGCGCATTGATCGACTGGGCGCTGGACAACACCCAGGCCGACCCGGCGCGGATCGGCGTCTCGGGCATCTCCTACGGCGCCGGCACCAGCCTGCTGGCGGCGGCACGCGATCCCCGCATCAAGGCGGTGGCCGCCCTCAGCGGATGGGCCGACCTGCAGGCGTCGCTGTACGCCAACGACACCCCCAGCGCACAGGGAATCGCGCTGCTGGTGGCCGCCGGCCTGGTCACCGGCCGACCCGGGGCAGAGCTGGCCACGATCAACCGCAACGTGGTGGTCGGCAACTACCAGGGTGCAGTGGAATCGCTGCTGCCCGTGGCCGCCATCCGCAGCCCCGCTGCGAGCATCAGCGAGATCAACGCCAACCAGCCGGCCGTGTTCCTGGCCAACGCCTTCAACGACAGCCTGTTCCCGCCGGGTCAGCTGGTGGACTTCTTCAACCAGCTGAAAGGCCCCAAGCAGCTGCAACTGCGCCACGGCGACCATGCCCTCAACGAGGCCTTGGGCGCGCTGGGCATTCCCAACGAGGTCTACGACTCGGCAGGCGACTGGTTCGACCACTACCTCAAGGGCGTGGCCAACGGCATCGACCGCGAACCGGCGGTGCAGCTGAAGTCGCAGAACGGCAGCTGGAGCAGCTACCCGAACTGGCAGGCCACCAACAGTGGTGCGGTCAGCTACGCGTTGACCGCGCCCGGCGGCCTGCTTCTGCCCACCGGGGGGCTGGTTGAGAATGGGCGCAGCAATGGCTGGAACTACCGCATCGGCAGTGGCCTGGCTACCGCCGCCAATTCCGGCGTGGCGATGGTGTCCGGCTCGCTGCAGATGATCAACCTTCCGCCGGGTGCGTACGTGCCTTTCATCGGGCGCAACGCCGCAGGTGTCTGGCAGGGGCCGGTGTACTGGAACGCACGCCGCCTGGACGGCGCGCCGGAAGTACGGGTGACCGTTACCCCCAGCCGCGCCAACACCACGCTGTATGCCTATCTGTACGCGGAAGATGTGCTGGGCAATGGCCAGCTGATCAGCCACAAGCCCTACACCCTGCGAGGCGTTGCGCCGGGCCAGGCGACCACCCTCGATCTGCGCCTGGAAGCGAGCAGCTGGAACATTCCGGCGGGCAGCCGGCTGACGCTGGTGGTCGATACGGTGGACCTGCGCTATGCAGGCATCAGCCAGTTGGGCGGGGCGGTGACCTTCAGTTCGCCCGCGTCCGCACCATCTGTGCTGAAGGTGCCGTTGCATTGAATCCATGCCGCGCCCGCGGATGCGGGCGCGGGCACTCCCTGTGCGCACGGTCGCCACCACGTGCTGGAGTCAACGCTTGCCGGCCGTCCTGTATCGGGACGCTCCTTGTCCGCTCAGCGTACTCCTCAGGGCTGCACGTGCCGTGTCTGCACCATCTGCACCACCACCTTGCCCTTGGCGCGGCCGCCGTCCATGTAGGCCAATGCTCTGCCGGTTTCCTCGAAGGGAAAGACCGTGTCCACCACCGGGCGCAGGGCGCCTGACTCGACCATTGCCGTGACCTGTTCCAGCTGTTGCCCATCAGCACGCATGAACACGAAGCTGTACCGGATGTTCCTGCGCGCGGCCTTGCGGCGGATGCGAAGACTCAACAGGCGCAGCACCTGCCGCAGCGGCCAGGCCAATCCTCTTGCCGCACCGAATGCCGGCGTGGGTGGCCCGGAAATGGAAATCAGGTGCCCGCCGGGCTTGAGGATGCCGAGGGATCGATCGAGTTCCTCGCTGCCGAGGCTGTTGAGGACCACGTCGTAGTCACGCAGCACGGCAGCGAAGTCCTGCTGCCGGTAATCGATGACGACGTCCGCACCCAGTGCCTTCACCCAGGCAACGTTGGCCGTGCTGGTGGTGGTGGCGACGAAGGCGCCCAGGTGCTTGGCAAGCTGGATCGCAATCGTGCCGACGCCACCGGAGCCGGCCTGGATGAAGACCCGTTGTCCCTTCTTCAATGCTGCGGTTTCGACCAGCACCTGCCAGGCGGTCAGTGCCACCAGTGGCAGGGAGGCCGCCTCGACCATGCCAAGGTTCTTCGGTATTGGTGCGACCGAGGAGGCCTTGACCGCGATGTACTCCGCAAATCCGCCGATGCGATCATCGTCCGGGCGGGCATACACCTGGTCGCCCGGCTTGAACCGGCCTGCGCGATCGCCGACCCGCACCACCGTCCCGGCCACATCGTTGCCCAGGATCAACGGAAAGCGATAGGGCAGGATCTGTTTGAACTCGCCGTGCCTGATCTTGCTGTCCAGTGCATTCACGCCTGCGGCATGAACCCGGATCAGGACATCGTCGTCGCCCACATGCGGCTCGGGCACGTCGGCGATGCGGCCGATGTCCTTGCTGCTGTAGCGGTCAATGATGAAGGCTTTCATGGCGGGCGGTTCCTGCAGTGATGGGGCCGGGTGGATGCAACGGAGGCCGGCCTCAGGCGCCGGTGCGGTAGCGCTCTGCGGCGTGCGCCTGGCGGATGTCGCCGAGCAGGGCCTGACGTGCGCCATCCAGCGTGTCCCAGCGTTCGGCCACGTGCAGCGGCGGAATGGTCACCGTTTCGCGACGATCGAAGCCGACCAGCGCTGCATCGACCAGTTCGCCCACGTCCATCACTTCAGCAAGCGTGGTGATGTCGATACCGGCGCGTTCCCAGATCTCGGTGCGCGTCGCAGCGGGCAGCACGGCCTGCACATGGACGCCCTTCGGGGCCAGTTCCTGGCTCAGGCCCTGCGACAGGAACAGCACGTACGCCTTGCTCGCGCCGTACACGGACATGCCGAACTCCGGTGCAAGGCCAACCACCGATCCGATGTTGACGATCGCGCCGTTGCCGGCACCGACCAGCCGCGGCGCAATGGCGGCGGCCAAGCGCGTGAGCGCGGTGGTGTTCAGGGTGACCAGGCGGTCGATGGCGTCGGCCGACTGTGCGAGGAAGTCGCCGGACTGGGCGATACCGGCATTGTTGATGAGGATGCCGATGCGCGCATCGTCGCGCAGCCGTGCCTCGACCGTGGCCAGCGCGTCAGCCTGAGTGAGATCGGCCGGCAGTATGTCCACCGCCACGCCGGTCTCTTGGCGCAGTCGCGCGGCGAGTGCTTCCAGTCGGGCGCTGTCACGCGCGACCAGGACGAGGTCATGCCCGCGCCGCGCGAAGCGGTCGGCATAGGTGGCACCGATGCCGCTGGAAGCGCCGGTGATGAGGACGGAAGGGAGGACGGACATGATGGACTCTCTGGACGGGGGACGTGTCGGATGCGGGCGGCCGCGTTACTGCGCGTGCGCTTCAGCCAGGGTGGGGTAGTCGGTGTAGCCTTCGGCGCCACCGCCATACAGCGTGGCCGGGTTCAGTGCCGCCAGCGCTGCGCCGCGCTTGAGGCGCTCGACCAGATCGGGGTTGCTGATGAACGGGCGACCGAAGGCGACCAGATCGGCCTTGCCTTCGGATACACGGGCGCTGGCCAGCTGCAGGTCGTAGCCGTTGTTGGCCAGGTAGGTGCCGTTGAAGCGACGGCGCAGCCCATCGAAGTCGAACGGTGCCACATCGCGCGGGCCACCCGTGGCGCCCTCGACCACATGCAGGTAGACAATGCCCAGCGCGCTGAGTTGATCTACGATGTAGTCGTACTGGGGCTGCGGATCGCTGACGGTGGAAATGGCGTTGGCCGGCGACACCGGCGAAATGCGCACGCCGGTGCGGTCAGCGCCGATTTCGCGCGCCACCGCAGCGGTCACCTCAAGCAGGAGGCGGGCACGGTTCTCGACCGAGCCGCCATACGCGTCGGTGCGCTGGTTGGCCCCGTCCTTGATGAACTGTTCGAGCAGGTAGCCGTTGGCGCCGTGGATCTCCACGCCGTCAAAACCCGCTGCGATGGCGTTGGCAGCGGTCTGGCGGAAATCGTCGACGATGGCGGGCAGCTCGTCGATGTGCAGGGCGCGCGGCTCGGACACATCGACGAAACCATTGTTGACGAAGGTCTTGGTCTGCGCGCGGAGGGCCGAGGCGGAAACCGGCGCGGCGTTGCCGGGCTGCAGGTCGACGTGCGAGATGCGGCCGACGTGCCACAGCTGCACGAAGATGTGCCCGCCGCGTGCGTGCACCGCATCGGTGACGGTGCGCCAGCCGTCGATCTGGTCCTGCGTGTACAGCCCCGGGGTGTCCTGGTAGCCCTGCGCCTGCGCCGAGACCTGGGTGGCTTCGGTGATGATCAGGCCTGCCGATGCGCGCTGGGCGTAGTAGATGCTGGCCAGCGGACTGGGTACCAGGCCTTCGCCGGCGCGGTTGCGTGTCAGCGGTGCCATCACGATGCGGTTGGCCAGCGTCAGCGGGCCGAGGGGATAGGGCTGGAAAAGCGTGGCGTCGGACATGGGAGGGTGGGCTCGTCTACGGAGGAGGGGTCTGAATCAATGATGATGACCATCATCATTGATGTCAATAGTTTGATGATGAATATAATCTATGTGTGTTAAAGTGCCCTCCACACGCGACAGGACTCCCAAGGGCGAAGGCTCATGAAGGTCACCAAGGCACAGGCGCAGGCCAACCGTGCACACATCGTCGAAACCGCCTCCACGCTGTTCCGCGAGCGCGGCTACGACGGCGTTGGGGTGGCCGACCTGATGGCCGCCGCTGGCTTCACCCATGGCGGCTTCTACAAGCATTTCGGCTCGAAGGCCGACCTGATGGCCGAAGCAGCCGCCTGCGGCCTGACCAGCTCGGCCGCAGCGGTGGCTGATCTGGATGTGCAGGCATTCGTGAGCGAGTACCTGTCCCGCGCGCACCGCGACGGGCCCGGCCAGGGTTGCACGCTGGCGGCGCTGTGCACCGACGCGGCGCGGCAGACGGACGCGGTCAAGGCTGCCTTTGCGGCCGGCATCGAGGCCAGGCTGGCAACACGGGCCACGCAGGAGGGGCAGGCGCAGCGCGATCCGGACGATGCGGCGCGTGCGCGCAGGATTGCGCTGATGGCTCAAGCGGTCGGCGCGCTGGTGCTGTCGAGGTCCTGCCCGGACGAATCGCCGCTGGCGGACGAAATCCTGGATGCATGCCGGGCGGATCTGCTGGCCCGGTTGCCAGCTGCGTCCAGCCGCTGAGCTGCGCCTTCCAGCGCCAGGACGTGCTGGAAGACGCTGCGCTGGAAGGCAATGGCCGGTGCTAGCCGGACGTGCGCAGCAGCGCCGCAACCGCCTTTGCCGTCGCCTTGGCCGACTGCGGATTCTGGCCGGTGACCAGCCTGCCATCGACAACCACCTTCGGCACGAACGGCAGTAGTCCCTTCTCGTACAGGGCGCCTCGCCGGGACATTTCCGCCTGCGCGTTGTACGGCATCTGCCTGGAAACACCCGCCAGGATTTCCTCGGTCCAGGAGAATCCTGTTAGCCGCCGGCCCTGCACCAGCAGCTGCCCATCGCTCAGCCGGGTATTGAGCAGGCCGCAATAGCCGTGGCAGACCGCCGAGACGATTCCGCCCTGCTCATGGATGTCCCGGGTGATTTTCTGGATGCCCTCGCTGTCCGGGAAATCCCACATCACCGCATGCCCACCGGTGAAGTAGATCGCGTCGTACGCGGCAGCGTCGACGTTGTCGGGGGCGAGCGTGTTGTCCAGCAGTGCCATGCGCGCCGGATCCTGCAGCCATGCCTTCGCCGAATGGTCCAGCGCCGGCCATTTCAGCGAGCGCGGCTCAAGTGGTGAGTGCCCGCCACGTGGGCTGACCAGGTGCTGTTCATGGCCTTGCCCGGCGAACAGGTCGTAGGCATGCGTCAGTTCCGACAACCAGAGCCCGGTCCTGTGGTTGGGCTCATCGTAATGCGCGACATTGGTGACAACATGGAGGATGCGACGGTTCATCGGATACGCCTCTGGCTCATTTTCGGGTTTCCCATTCGTGCTTGATCTGCCGCAGTCCTGCGTCGTAGCTGGTTACGGGAAAGTCGGGAAAGCGCTGCTTGAACTTTCCGGATTCGAAGCGATTGTCATGCTCATAGCGCGGCAGCAGCTCCCGAATCTCGCGCGCACCTTTCGAGAACAGGCCGGCGATGTACAGCGAAGTCCTGCCGAGGGTGGCATGGGTGTCCGGCCTGCCGAACACAGTGCAGGCCAGGGTGGCGAACTGGGCATAGGTCAATCTCGGCTCACTGCAGGGCAGATGCCACGTCTGGTTCTGCGCGTCGGGCGTATTGCCCAGCAGTGCGAGCGCGCGACTGGCGTCGGGCGTCCAGATCAGCGTTCTGAGGGTATCGTCGCGCAGTGGCACGCGCGGCGACTTGCCAGCCTTCAGCCTGTCGATGATCAGGGCATTGGTGAAGCTCTGCGTGCTGCCCGGGCCATAGAATTCCGGTGCTCGGGCGATGGTGACGGCGATGCGCCCGGCTGCCATCTCATCCAGGACCATGCGCGCCATCTCTGCGCGCACGCGTGCCTTCCTGCCGGCCGGCGCGAACACGGTGTCCTCGGTCTGCGCAGCCGCCGTCTGCGGATACATGTAGGTATTGTCGAAGTACGCAAATGCAGCGCCGGTGGCGACGGCGGCATCCAGCGCGTTCTTCAGCATGGAAGGAAACTGCCGCTCCCAGAGCCCTGAATCCGGCGGCAGCCCTGCGGTGAAATAGACGATGTCGCTGCCTTCAACGGCTTTCAGCGTCTGCTCTGCATCCAGCAGGTCCGCCGGCACAAGCTGGTCGCCCGTGTTGACCGGCCGCGGCGTGCGGCTCACCAGGCGAAGGTCGTCGGTGTAGGTGCGCTTCAGCGCGCGCGCCAGTTCCTGGGCGATCTGGCCGTTTGCTCCCAGAATGGTCTGCATCTCTTTTCCTTGGGCGTCTGGGCCTCTGATCGCTCGGGGTGGAAGTTCAGCCCAGGGCGCCCGCATTTCAGTGCCGCGCGGGTGCTCGCCAGACCGCCGTCGGCAACCTCTCACGCTGACGGTCGCGGCAGTGTATGTTTAAAGTCAACTTGAAGGTCAAGGGGCAGTGTCAAGATGAAAATCGGGGATCTGGCCAAGGCCACGGGCCTGGCCCCATCGCGCATCCGATTCTATGAGGCCGAAGGCCTGATCAGCGCGCCGCCCAGGGGGAGCAACGGCTACCGGATCTATTCCCCGGACGTATTGGGCGTGCTGCAGATCATCGACAACGCGCAACGCGTCGGCTTCTCACTTGATGAGATCCGGCATTTCCTGCCTGGGGGCACGCAGGCGTGCGATCACCAAGGCCTGGTCGAGTCGCTGGGCAGGCGCCTGGCCGAGATCCGGCGCTTGATCCTGCAACTGCAGGAGAACGAAGCGCGCCTGCTGGGCATCATCGAGGGTGTCACCCAACGCCCTGAGGGCATTTCCTGCACCGACAACCAGCTCAGGCTGATGGATCTGCTGGATCCTCCACGGCGCCAGCGGGACGGGCGCGCAGGGCGACCACGTAGAGGAATGAAGTGACCCTCCGTTGGCCGCAGGCCGCAGCGTCAACCTGCGTCGGTGGCTGCGCCCACATCATGCAGGCTGCGCAGCTTCTTCTTGTTGATCTTGCCCACGCTGGTGCGTTCCAGCGAATCGACGAAGCTGACGCGGTCGGGGATCGCGTAGCGGGAGATATCACCGGAGCGGCTGCGTGCTGCGACCAGTTCGATGATCTCCGCCTCGGTCACATCGCTGCCATGCTGCCGGACCACCAACGGCAGCGGTCGTTCGCCCCATTTCGTATCGCTGATGCCGATGACCGCGACCTCGTTGACCGCCGGATGCAGGGCGATGATGTCCTCCAGGGCGAGCGAGGAGATCCACTCGCCACCGGTCTTGATCACATCCTTGATGCGGTCGGTCACGCGCAGGTAGCCGCTGCCATCGATGTTGCCGATGTCCCCGGTGTGCAGGTAACCGCCGGCCCATAACGCCGTCGAAGCGTCCGGATTGTGCAGATAGCCCTGGGTGAGCCAGGGCGTGCGCACCACCAC
Organism: Stenotrophomonas sp. SI-NJAU-1; assembly: GCF_020883215.1. Classification (NCBI taxonomy): domain Bacteria; kingdom Pseudomonadati; phylum Pseudomonadota; class Gammaproteobacteria; order Lysobacterales; family Lysobacteraceae; genus Stenotrophomonas; species Stenotrophomonas sp. SI-NJAU-1. The sequence continues at coordinate 2,265,424 of NZ_CP086598.1, read as the reverse complement.
TTCCCCGGTGGCGATGCCATCGTGGGCAACATCATTCATGCGTTCGTCGACGATGCGCAGGTCAACCAGCGGCACCGGAATGCCGGCCTTGGTGCGCAGGGACAGCTCCTCGTCCGGGCCGTCCACGGCGTCGGCATCGATCTGCGCGAGGGTGAGCAGCGGGCAGGTTTCGGACATGCCGTAGCCACCGAAGATGTCGATGCCACGGGCCAGTGCCTGCTGCGCCAGTGCCCGCGGTAGTGCTGCACCACCGATGATCACCTTCCAGTTGCGCAGGTCGGTATCGGCAGCGGTGGGATGGCCCAGCAGCATATGCAGGATGGTCGGCACGCAGTGCGAGAACGTCACCTTCTCGCGGGCGATCAACGCCAGCAACGCGCCCGGCAGGTAGCGACCGGGGTAGACCTGCTTGATGCCCAGCAGCGTGGCCACGTACGGCATGCCCCAGGCATGGACATGGAACATCGGCGTGATCGGCATGTAGACATCGTCGCGGTGCAGGCGGCCCTGGCTGGACGCGCTGCCGAGGGCTGCCATCGCCGCAAGCGAGTGCAGTACCAGTTGCCGATGGCTGAAGTACACGCCTTTGGGCAGGCCCGTGGTGCCGGTCGTATAGAACGTGGTGGCGCGGGTGTTCTCGTCGAAGTCCGGGAAGCGGGTGATGGGCGTGGCCTCGCGCAGCCCGGCCTCATACTCGGTCGCGAAACCCGCTGGCAGCGGGCCCTCATCATCATCCAGCAGGATGCGTGTGCGCATGTCCGGCAGCTGTTCTTCGATGGCGTCCAGCACCGGCAGGAACTCGCGGTTGGCCAGGATCACCCGCGCACCGCTGTGATTGAGCGTATAGGCAATCTGCTCGGGCGCCAGGCGGATGTTCACCATCATCAGCACCGCTCCGATCATCGGCACGGCGAAATAGCTCTCCAGGTAGCGGTTGCTGTCCCAGTCCATCACCGCCACGGTATCGCCGCGCTTTACCCCGAGCGAGGTCAGCAGCCCGGCCAACTGGCCGATGCGCGCCTGCAGGGTGCGGTAGTCGAAGCGGACCTTGTCGCCGTAGACGATTTCCTGCCGTGGACGCACTGCCAGAGGTGTCAGCAGCAGCTGCTTGATCAGCAGGGGGTAGGCCTGAGGCTCGGCGGCGGGCGCGTCTGCGGCGGTGGCGAATGACATGTGATCTTCCTGATGGGGCGGCGCGTCAGCGGCCGGGGGGCGCGGGAATGGACAGCTGCTCGCGCAGCAGCGGCGCCTCCGCGCGTGGGCTCGGCTGGATGAGTGCATCCTGCGGCAGCGCTCGCGCTGGATCTTCAAGGTGTTCCCACACCTGGTCCATCGCCGCGAACAGGTAGGGCAGCAGCGGGACGTAGCGCTTCCGGTAGTCCGGGAAGGCCAGCAGCGAGTCGAAGTGCTGTGCCTTGTTCACCCGCCAATAGGCGATCTGCGCCCCGGCCTTGCGGGCAAGTGGCACGTAGCGATCACTGGTCATGCTGATCGGTACCAGCCCGTCGTCCAGGCCATGGATCACCACGATCGGCAGGCCGCGACGCGGCGCCTTGGCAGTCGCTGCGGTGATGCCGGCGCGTACCCGTCGGGCGTCGGCGCTGTCGCCCTCGCCGAGTGCACGCAGGCAGTTCAGGCCACGCAGCGGATCAGCTGCTGCCCCGGTGGCATTGCCGTCCACCAGAACCACGCCGCTGCCCGGCGGGATGCCACTGCCCTCGCTCCACCAGGTTGCACGAACCTCGGCCGTGGCCGCGTGGGGTCTGCCGTCGGTGCCGGCGGCCGAGAAGCTGTACGCGCAGGGATGTTCGCCCGTGGCGTAGCGTCCATAGGCTGACGAGTAAGTCGCTGCGATGGCGCGCCACAGATCGAAGCCGGTGGAGAATGCGCCGGCGCGAAGTGCATCGGCGCTCAAACCCGCGTCGAGCAGCTGCTGCCGTGCCGACCGTGCCTGTGCTGCAGTGTCATCGCCTTGCACCAACCCAGCGGATTTCAGCGTGGCACATCGCTGGGTCCACCCTGGCACGGCCTGCGCCCGCATCGGCGGTTGTGGTAGATCGTCCTCGGTCAGCAGGGCACAGGGCATCAGCAACGCGGCCTGGGTGACGAAGTCATACAGCGCTGGTGCGCCGGCCACCGAGACATTGGGTTCGCCGGCCACCATCGCATCGAACCAGTCGCCTTCGATCTCCGCGGCGCGCAGCACGGCGCCACCGCCATTGGATACGCCCACGCCCAGCGTGCGTGTATTGGCCGCAGTGAACGGGGCCGCTTGCGGATAGGCGCGGTCCAGCGCCTGCAGGCCGAACTGCAGCGCCTGCAGCAGATGGCGGCCCCAGTCCGCTTCCGGGTTGTCACCGGAATGGGCATGTTTGAAGGCGATTCCCTGCGTGGCGGTCGCACCCGCAGGAATGAAGGCCAACGCGCCTTGGCTGGCTGGCGTGCCGTCTGCCTGGAAGCCGGCCTTGGTGTCCAGATCGTAGTAATCACTGCCGGCGCCCTTGTCGGTATAGGCGACCGCGCAGCCATGTGTCAGGCCCCAGCTGCCGGCAACCGCGATCGCGCCATGGATGCCACGCGAGCCGGAAGATGCCGCGACGACCAGGCAGCGCCGCGCGGCGTCGAAGCTGTCGGGCACCTGCACCAGTACCCGATGGGGATGGCGGGCGCCGGGAACGTGCGCATAGGCGGAGAACTCGCGCCCGGGTACCGCCTGCAGGCTGCCGTAGACATCGCCAAAGCCGCCGCCGGGTGTCAGGTCGGCGATGCCGCGCCAGCTGCTCCAGATCGCACGACGCCGTGCTTCCTCGGCTGTGGGCTGGGCCGGGTTGGCAAACGCCGGCGCGGTGGCCGAGCGCAGGGCGTCGATGCCCAGGCCTGCGGTCAGCAGTTCGTCGCTGTCGCGATGCTGGGTTTCCCGCCACTGCTCGAACACCGGAACAGCGGTAGTGGGGCGGGGCGGGGCGGCGTGGGTGCTGGAGATGCTGCCCAGAAGCAATGGCAGCGCGGCGCACAGCAGCATGACGGGGCGGTGGATGTTCATTGCTCCACCCTAACCATCCGGGCGGCGCACGCCAGCGTACCTTGGTACCCGTGCCCAGGCGCGGGCGATTTGCTAACCTCGGCTGGACATGCCGACCCTGCTCATCGCCGATGACCACCCCTTGTTCCGCGCGGCGCTGCATCGCGCCGCCGAAGAGGCGGTGGCTGACCTGCAGATCAGCGAGGCCGATTCGCTGCACGGCGTGCTCGAAGCGATCGAGAGCCAGCAGATCGATCTGATGCTGCTGGACCTGCACATGCCGGGCAACCACGGCCTGGCCGGACTGGCGACCATACGTGCGCTGCAACCGGGGCTGGCGATCATCATCGTTTCGGCCAATGAAGAGCCGCACGTGATCCGCCGCGCCATCGACCTGGGCGCAGCCGGGTACCTGCCCAAGAGCTCCGGCCTGACTGACCTGCAGTCCGCACTGCAGACCGTGCTGGAAGGTGAGCGCTGGATACCGGCGCTGCTGCGCGAGCCGGTGGCGCGGGTGGCCCCCTTCAGCAAGGACGCCGATCTTGCCGCGCGCTTGTCCAGCCTGTCCGCGCATCAGTACAAGGTGCTGAGCCTGGTGGCCGAAGGGCTGCTCAACAAGCAGATCGCCGACCGGCTGGGCGTGCAGTTGCGCACGGTCAAGGCACACATGACCCGCATCATGGGGCGACTGGGCGTGCGCAATCGCGCGCAGGCCATCCGCGTGCTGCACGAGATGGGGTTGACCGACCCATCCCGGCAGATCGAAGACGCGCAGGACGCCTGATCCTTCGTCAGGTCCTTTCCGTGCTGGCCGTTGCCAGCAGATGGTTGATCGCCCAGCGCAGCGCCAGTGGCTTGAACGGTTTGTTCAGCAGCGACAGGCCCACACTGCGTACCGCCTCGCGCGTGTCATTGCCGGTATCGGCGCTGAGGATCACCGTCGGCCGCGCACCATGCACGGCGACGAGGCGCTTCCACAGTGCGACGCCGGTATCGCCCTCATCAAGGTGGTAGTCGAACAGCCACAGTGCCGCCTCATGTGCGGACGCGCCCAGCGCAGCGACATCACGCGCCGCGATGACATCGCAGCCCCAGGCAAGCAGCATCAGCCGCATTGCCTCCAGCGCCTCCGCATCGTTGTCGACCACCAGCACGCGGATGCCCTTGATGCTGCTGTTGCCAGCGGCGGGCTCAGTGCGTGGCGCCTCAGGCGGCGCTGCCCGCGCCACGGTGATGGAAAAGGCCGAGCCGCGATCCAGTTCGCTTTGCAGTTCCAACGGTGCATGCAGCAGGTCGGCAATGCGGTGCGCGATGGTCAGGCCAAGACCGAGGCCCTGGCCATTGCTGCGGTCGCCACGGTGGAATTCCTCGAACACCACGGCTTGTTGCTCTGGCGCGATGCCGGGGCCGCTGTCATGTACGCCGATCGACAGAGCCTTGCCGTGCCGGCGAACGCCCAGCAGTACGCCGCCACGGCGGGTGTAGCGGATGGCGTTGGCCAGGAAGTTCTGCAGTACGCGGCGCAGCAGCAACGGGTCGCTGTGCACCCACGCGCGGGTGCGCACATGGCGGAGCTGCAGGCCGCGTGCCGCGGCCAGCACGGCGAACTCCTGCGCAAGCGGCTCCAGCACGGTCGACAATGCGAACGGGCGCGGATCGGCCACCAGGCCACCGGCTTCCAGTCGCGAAATATCCAGCAGGCCCGACAGCAGATCGTCGGTGGAATCCAGCGCGCCGCGAATCTGGCGCAGGAAGCTGTCCAGGAATTCCGATTCAATGTGCTGCGACATGGCGTCGGTCAACAGCTGCGCCGCATGCAGGGGCTGGATCAGGTCATGGCCGACCGCGGTCAGGAAGCGGGTCTTGGCCACGTTGGCGCGCTCGGCTTCATGCACGGCCTGTTCAAGCCGGGCGGTGCGGTCCTGCACGCGGCGCTCCAGGGTTTCGTTGCTGCGCTTGAGCGCGTCCTCTGCCCGCCGGAACGCGGTGACATCGGTGAAGGTGGCCACATAGCCGCCACCGGGCATCGGGTTGCCTCGGATCTCAACGATGGTGTTGTCCGGGAAAATCCGCTCGGAAAGGTGCGGCGTGCCGCGCCGCATGTGCACCACCCGCCGCTGCAACGCCTTGTCACGCGAGTCACCAGGGGTGTCGCCGATCTTCAGCTGTCCCAACGCCCACGCCGTCAGGTTCGACACCGGTTGCCCCACCTGCAGCAGCTCCGGCGGGAACTTGAACAGCGCGGCGTAGCGGCTGTTCCAGGCCACCAGCTGCAACTGCGCATCGACCACGCTGATGCCCTGGCTCATGTTCTCCAGGGCAGCCTCCAGCAGGCGTTGGTTGAAGCGCAGCACCTGGGTGGCTTCGCCGACCGCGCGGGTGACGGCGTCCAGCGGCGCAGCGCCCCCATCGCGTGCCGCCTCCACCAGCAGTCGCGCCATGCCTGCACCGACCACGGCGGTCAGTTCGCGTTCGATGGCGGTCACCCGGTCGTCGTCCAGCATCTGCCCGGCGTGCCCGTCCATCAGCTGCCGTGCCCGCTCCTGGCCGAGGAAGCGACCAGCCGTCTTGCGCAACGATGCAGCGGCCACCGCGTCGCGCTGCCGAGGCATCGGTGGACGCACCGCGCGCGACACCAGCACCACGGTTACCAGGTTGACGGCCAGGCTGGCGCCCATGCTGATGGCGATATGGCCCGGCTGCATGCGCAGCGAGAACATCGCCAGCCAGTGCAGTCCGTCGGGACCGGCCGACGCCAGCGGGGCAGGGAGCACCATGGGCAGCAGCACCAGCCACAACCAGACCAGCGAGCCCAGTACGATGCCGGCGATGATGGCCGGGGAGGGCGTGCGCGGACGGTACACCGCCAGCAGCACCGCCGGTGCCAGCTGCGAGAGCGCGGTGAACGACATCAGGCCGAAATCGCTGAGCGCCTCGGTGCCGCTCATCGCACGGCTGTACAGCCACGACATCAGGAACACGGCGAGGATGCCGGCGCGCCGGAAGGCCAGCACCCGCGGTCGTAGATCCGCGCCGGTGTTGAAGCCATTGACACCGCTCAGCAGGCGCGAGCCCACACCGTGGTTGCCGAGCATGATCGACAGGGTCAGCCCGGACAGGATCATCATGCCGGTGGCGGCACTCAGGCTGCCCAGGTATGCCAGCAGTGCCAGCAGGTGATGGCCGCGCTCCTGCGGCAGGGCCAGCACGTACAGATCCGGCGTCATCGAGGGCGGCAGCTGCGCGGCACCGGCCAGTGCCATCGGCACCGACGGCAGGCCGATCAACAGCAGGTAGACCGGGAACAGCCAGCGCGCCGTCTTCAGGTCCGATGACTGGCGCAGCTCGACCACGCCCACATGGAACTGATGGGGCAGGGTGAACGCGGCCATGGCACCGAGCGCCACCATGGTCAGGTAATCCGGCACCACTGCCGGCGGCGGCAGGTGGGCCATCTTCTCAAGCAGCGGCGTGCCGGCCTTGTGCACCGATAGCGCGGCATACAGGCCAATGGCCAGCAGTGCCGTCAGCTTCAACAGCGATTCCAGGCCCAGCGCGACCACGATGCCGCGGTTGTGTTCGGTCGCCGACGCCTTGCGTGCGCCGAACAGGGTGGTGAACGCCGCCATCGTCAGTGCGAACCAGAACGACATGTCCAGCTGCCAGCCAACGGGTGCGAACTGATCACCGAGCAGGGCAGCAAGGCCCTGGCTGACCGCTTTCAGCTGCAGCGCGATGTAGGGAATGATGCCGAACAGCGCGACCAGGGTAATGGTGATGCCCAGCCCTTGGTCGGCACGCAGTCGCGCGACCACCAGGTCGGCGATGGTGGCGCTGTTGTGCTGCTTGGCCAGCCGCCCCAGCCGCACCAGGAACGGCAGGCCGAAGGCAAAAATGAGGGCCATGCCGATCAGTGTCGGCGGAATCGGGAAGCCCCATTGCACGCCCTGCGAGGCAGCCCCGTAGTAGGTCCACGCCGTGCAGTGCACGCCCAGGGACAGCGCGTAGATGCCCGGCCATGCCTTCGACAGCCGATGCCCCTGGCGTTCCCCCCACAGGGCGACGCCGAACAGCAGCACGGTCCACGCGATGCAGGCGAACAGGACGATGGAAGGCGTCAACATCGCTCCAGTGTAGAGAGAACCGCGGCCGGCGGGCAGCCGGCCCGCCCCGCGCGGGAGGACGGTGCGGCGCTAGTCGGCGAGCACGATCAGCGACAGCTGTTCGGCGACCACGGCTGTCTCGCCGGCGGGAACCACTTCCACGGTCTTGTGCTGGGCCAGCAGCCACTGCCCGGGCCTGCGCGCTTCCAAGGACATCAGCTGCGAGCGCACCCGTACCTCGGAACCGCTCGGCACCGGCGCCAGGAAGCGGACCTTGTTCAAGCCGTAGTTCAGTACGTGGGCGATGCCGGGAAAACCGGCCAGGGCCGCCACGTCGTCCTCTACGGTAAGCGAGAGCAGAAGGAAGCCATGGGCGATGGTCAGCCCGCCCGGCAGGCCGGTCTGTGCGCGGGCCGGATCGGTGTGGATCCAGTTGTGGTCACCGGTGGCCTCGGCGAAGGCATTGATGCGCGACTGCGCGATGCGCGTGCTGCCGCTCAGCCGTTCGCTTGCCGCCCATTGGTGCAGGGCCTGCAGGGCGGCAGGCAGCGCATCCCTCGACACGCCGGAACTCATCGCACGCGCTCCAGCAATGCCAGGATCGCGTCACGCGCCTCGGGCTCGGACAGCATCGGCGCATGGCCTACCTCCGGTACCTCAACGAGGCGGGCGTTGGGCGACGTGGCGGCCATCTGCTGCGCGACATCGGCAGGCAGGATGTCCGACAACGCTCCGCGGACCACCAGCACCGGCACGCGTGCGGTCAGCCCACGCACCGCACGCCACAGCACCGGGCGCAGCAGCCACAGCAGCCACGGCCGCGTGGTGCGGATCACCGCCGGGTCGTAGTCCAGTTCCAGCAGAGCATCGCTGCGCTGGCGGAACGTGCGTACGGCCATCGCCCGCCAGTCGTCGGCGGTGAAGCGCGGGAACGCGGCCTTGCCGATGGACTCCACATAGGTCGTGGCCTGTGCCAGGTCCATCGGTGGCACGGGCTTGCCGGCGTACTTGCCGATCCGCGCCAGCGCGTCGCGCGGCACCTTGGGGCCGGCATCGTTCAGGACTGCCGCGGCGATCAGCCCGGGCGCACGCGAGGCCAGGGTGATGGTGACCAGCACCCCCAGCGAGGTGCCGACGAATACCGCCTTGTCGATGTTCTGCGACCGCAGCAGCGCCACCATGTCGTCGGCATAGGTGCGCGGGTTGTAGCTGGACGGGTCCGATGCGCGTTCCGAACCTGCGCGTCCTCGCAGGTCAACCGCGATCACCCGCCAACCCGCAGCAGTCAGCGATGCGGCCAGCGCATCGAAGTCGGCGCCATTGCGGGTCAGGCCCGGGATGCAGACCACGGTGCCGCGCGCCGGCTGCGCGCCTGCAGGTGCATGGTCACGCGCATGCAGGCGCAGGCCATCGTCACTTTTCCAGTACAGATCATCGTAAGACGGTGTCATGCAGAAGCTTCCTAGAAATCGTAACGGACGCTGAGGCTATATTGGCGCGGCGGCCCATAGAAACCAATCAGCGTGCCGACCGCCGGAATGTTGTAACCGGTGGTGCGGTATTCCTTGTCGGCCAGGTTGGTGCCCTGCAGCGAGAAGGTCCAGGCGTCGTCAAGCTTCCAGGTCACGCCGGCATTGACCAGCCCGTAGCCGTCCTGGCGGATCACCGGGCTCAGATCGGTGGTCGGCCACACTTCACTCTGGTAGCTGTAGCTCACCCGTGCGGACAGGTTGCTGCCATTGGCCAGGTCGGTGCGGTACTCCACGTTCAACGCGCCCGAGAAGTCCGGTGCGTTGGTGAACTTCATCTGCTTGGCCACGTTGGCGCCGCGGTCCAAGTACTCGTCATACTTGGCATCCAGCCAGGCCAGGTTGCCGGAGATCAGCCAGTGCTGGCTGGGCAGGTACTGGTACTCGATTTCCAGGCCGTTGATGGTGCCGGCGCCGGCATTGGTGAAATCGCCGAAGAAGGCATCGTCGACACCGTCGCCGTTGGTATCGATGCCGGTGAACACCGACAGCTGGATGTCCTTGTACTTGTTGTGGAACGCCGACAGGTTCAGGAACAGGCGCTGGTCGAGGAAGGCCATCTTGCTGCCGATCTCGAAGCTGTCGACCGTCTCGTCATCGAACGGCTCGGCCGAGCGTGGCACGGCAACGGCATTGGCGCGGATGTTGTAGCCGCCCGACTTGAAGCCACGCGTGGCCAGGCCGTAGACCATGATGTCCGGAGTGATCTGGTAGTCCAGCGACACCTTGGGCGAGACGTTCTTGAAATTGGTCTTCTTGTCGAAATCGGCGGCGACCGCGATCGGACGGGTGAACGTCGCATCCGAATAGAAGCGGTTGAGCACGATCGCGCGCTTGTCCTCGTCGGTGTAGCGGGCGCCGACGTCCAGCTTCAGCTTGCTGGTCAGGTCGAAGGTCCAGTCGGCATACAGCGCGATGCTGTCGGTCAGCACCTTGCCACGGGTGTCGCCGAACTGCAGGTTGAAGAAGTTGTTGCGGATCTGTCCACCGGCCTCGCCACTGAACTGGTACAGGCCCACCACGCCGCGCACGCGGCCGCCGGCATCGTAGTTCAGCTGCACCTCGTTGCTGACCTGGTCGTCATGGTAAGTGCCACCCACATCGGCCAGCTTGACCGGCGTGCTGTCGAAGTCGATGTTCGCGTCGCTGTCCGATTCGCGCTTGGCCACCACGTATTTCAGCGCAACGTCTTCGCTGGGCCGCCAGTTCACCGTGGCCGAGGCGCCCTTGGTCTCCACGCTGTTGAGGTTGCGCATGCCCGAGCGGATGTCGTAGCGGTCATCCATCGGCGGGTAGGCGCGCACGAACGGGTTGGGTGCCAGCATCTTCGACCCACGCATGCCCGACTGGTCGTCGATCCAGTCCAGGGCGAACTGCACGTCGAAATCATCGCCCGCATACGCACCCAGGTTGAAGCGCGCAGCATTGATCTGCTTGTCACTGACCGGCTGGTCGGTGAAGGTGTTCTCGCCGAAGCCGTCACGATTCATGCTGGCCACCGCCACGCGCGCGCGCAGGCCACTGTCGGCCCCGCCGATCGGGCCGCCGATCGCCGCCTTGGCGTCCAGCTGGCTGTAATTGCCCACGGTGATCTGGGCGAAGCCTTCGGTCTGGGTGGGCAGGCCGCGCGAGATGTACTTGATGGCACCGCCGATGGTGTTCTTGCCGTACAGCGTGCCCTGCGGACCGCGCAGCACCTCGATGCGCGAGACGTCGAACACGTCCAGCAACGCACCCTGCGGACGGGCGATGTAGACGTCGTCCAGGTAGATGCCCACGCCCGGGTCAGCGCCCCAGGTGGGATCGGACTGGCCGATGCCGCGGATGTAGGCGGTGACCGTGCTGCTGGCGCCGCGCGCCGCGTAGATGGTCAGGTTGGGGACCTGTCCATCAAGGTCGCTGATGTCCTGGACGTTCATCTTGTCCAGGGCTTCGGACGTAAAGGCGGTGACGGCAACCGGCACCTCCTGCAGGGTTTCCTCGCGCTTGCGTGCGGTCACCGTGATGCTGTCCAGGTTGGTGGCCGAAGCGGTGCGGGCGGCTGCCGGCGCGCCCTGCGGTGCGTCCTGCGCCAGGACCGGCCCGGTGGCCAGCAGCGTGCCGATCATCAGGCTCAAGCAATTCCGTTTCATTCGGTCCTCCCCCAAGGCATGTACGCGGCGAATGGCCCATTGCCACCCATGGACGCTAGGCTAGCGGCGCGGTTGCGCACCGGCGAGTGGACCTAGGTCCAGTCGGCAGCGGTCGCCAGATCCGGATACTGAGCGCGTCCCCACCCGGAAGCGCCGTATGTCGTTACTGATCGTACTTGCAGCGCTGGCCTTCCTCATCCTGGTGGCCTACCGCGGTTACAGCGTGATCCTGTTCGCGCCCATCGCCGCGCTTGGCGCAGTGCTGCTCACCGATCCCTCGCTGGTGGCACCGATGTTCACCGGCTTGTTCATGGACAAGATGGTCGGCTTCCTCAAGCTCTACTTTCCGGTGTTCCTGCTGGGCGCCGTGTTCGGCAAGCTGATCGAACTTTCCGGCTTCTCCCGCTCGATCGTGGGTGCAGCGATCCGCTTGTTCGGACCGCAGCGGGCGATGCTGTCGATCGTGCTGGTGTCGGGCCTGCTGACCTATGGCGGCGTGTCATTGTTCGTGGTGGTGTTCGCGGTCTATCCGTTCGCGGCCGAGATGTTCCGCCAGAGCAACATCCCCAAGCGCCTGATTCCGGCCACGCTGGGGGTGGGCGGCTTCAGCTTCACCATGGACGCGTTGCCGGGTACGCCGCAGATCCAGAACATCATCCCGACCACGTTCTTCGGCACCGATACCTGGGCGGCTCCGGTGCTGGGTACGCTGGGCAGTGTGTTCGTGCTTGCGGTGGGCATGGCCTACCTGGAGTGGCGCCGTCGCGCGGCGGTGCGCAGTGGCGAGGGCTACGGAGACCCGGCCACCCTGGTGAACGAGCCGGCGCCGTTCGCAGGCACCCATCTGGCACACGCGGGCATTGCCGTGATGCCGCTGCTGCTGGTGTTTGTGTCCAACAAGCTGTTCACCCTGGGCATACCGCAGTGGTACGGCGCCGAACACAGCTTCGTGCCGTCGATCATGGGCAGTGCCGCGCCGGTGGTGCAGGGCGTGGCGAAGATCACCGCAATCTGGGCCGTGCTGGGGGCGCTGCTGGTTGGCATCCTGTCGGTGCTGGCGCTGGCCTGGCGCCCGGTGGTCACCCAGTTCGCCGAGGGCACCAAGGCGGCGATCGGGGGTGCCGTGCTGGCAGCGATGAACACCGCCTCGGAATATGGCTTCGGTGCGGTCATCGCCGCGTTGCCCGGCTTCATGGTGGTGGCCAACGCGCTGGGGGCGATCAAGGACCCCTTGCTGCATGAAGCGGTCACCGTAACCGGTCTGGCCGGTGTCACCGGCTCTGCATCGGGCGGCATGAGCATCGCCCTGGCGGCAATGTCGGAGACCTTCATCGCCAACGCGCAGGCTGCCGGCATCCCGATGGAGGTGCTGCATCGTGTTGCCGCGATGGCATCGGGCGGCATGGACAGCCTGCCGCACAACGGTGCGGTCATCACCCTGCTGATGGTCACCGGGCTGACCCATCGGCAGGCCTACAAGGACATTTTCGCAGTGACCATCATCAAGACCCTCGCGGTGTTCGTGGTGATCGGCATCTACTACGCCACCGGCTGGGTTTGACAGCGGCGTCGCAGCACCCTCTGGAAGGTCGGTCCACGAGGATTTCCGGTACCACTTCATCCACGACTCACGCATGAGGATCTGGTCATGAAATCTGGAATCGATTCAATCAAGGCGCTGTTGCTGCTGCTGTGCACCTGGCTGGCCACCACGGGCGCCGCCTCTGCGGCAGCCCCACCCGGGCATTGGGACGTCGGCCTGTACGGCAATCTGTTCGGCGCCCGCGAGTACCAGGTGTGGGTGCCGGCCGGCTACGACGAAACGCGGCCATTGCCCCTGTTGCTGGTGCTGCACGGCTGCGTGACCGGGCCGAACCTGATGGGCGAGGCCTCAGGCTTCAACGAGGTCGCCGACACCGAAGGCTTCATCGTGGTCTACCCGCGGCAGAACGTGACCTCCAACCCCGCACGCTGCTGGAACTGGCAGCTGCCGATCAACCAGGCGCGCGACAGTGGCGAAGCCTCCATCCTGGCCGGCATCGTGGACAAGGTGAAGGCGGGCTACAGCATCGATCCGCACCGGGTGTACGTCACCGGCATTTCCGCCGGCGGGGCGATGACTTCGATCATGCTGGCCTGCTATTCGGATGTGTTCGCGGCGGGCGCGATCCACTCCGGCGGCATGTACAAGGGCGCGACCACGATCTCCGGCAGCGCCTATGCGCTGTTGGCCGGCAGCATCTACTCACCGGACAGCAACGGGCGGCTGGCCTGGCAGTGCTCGGGCTCGCCGTCGCCGCGGCCGATCCCGGTGCTGGTCTTCCATGGCACCGCCGACGCCACGGTGAACCCGATCAACGGGCAGCAGGCCGTGCGCCAGTTCCTGCAGACCAACGACCTGGCCGACGATGGCGTGGACAACGACTCGGTGAAGTACGTGCCGACCAGCACCTTCCACGGCCAGGTGCCGGGTGGGCGTGCCTACACGGTTGACTCCTACACCTATGGCGGCAGGACGCTGGTCCAGCATTACGTGGTGCAGGGGATGGGGCATGCCTGGAGCGGCAGCCAGTCCGGGCTGCCGTTCACCGATCCCGAGGGGCCGGATGCCACGTTGATTACCTGGCTGTTCCTGAAGGATCAGCAGCGCTGAGTGTGGAGGCACAGGAGCAGGGGAGGCGGCGCCAGTGTGGGAGCGGTGGGCTCCCGCACTGGCGTGCGGCCTTTGCCTTGTAGCGTCGAGCCGACGGGACGGCTAGGCCGCGTGCTAGCCTTGTCAGCGGGAAACACGCCTGACAGGGGGGCATTGTCATCCACGCGAATCTCACTTTTGCGGTCGTGATCGCATTGGCGTTACCTGTCGGGGCGTTAGCGCACAGCGGCGGTCTCGACAAGAACGGCTGCCATACCAATCGCACAACGGGCGACTACCATTGCCATCGAGGTGGCCCGGTTGCACCTCGCAACTTCGACGCACCCCGCAACAATTTCACTCCAGGGCGTGCGCGCAGATCAGGTGCATTCGCAAACTGCGCCGAAGCCCGCGCAGCCGGTGCGGCACCTGTGCGCCGTGGAGATCCTGGATATGGGCCCCACCTTGATCGTGACAATGATGGGGTGGGGTGTGAGCCCTATCGTGGGCGCAGGTGAGGCGGGGGTACGGTTGCACGTCAGTGGTGCACGCTCGCCGGCAGCCGAGTTGAAGATGAATTGCAATAAGGTGGGGGCACCCCCCACCTGCATTGACTAGAGATCACGCGCTGGGCAGGGCGCCCGCAGGCGCGCCGTCCTGCTCAGCCGCGGGCCAGAATCTCGTCGCGGATGATCTGTGCGCCCGCGCTGAGCGCGCGCAGCTTGCCTCGCGCCACGTCACGCGACAGCGGCGCCATGCCGCAGTTGGTGCTGGGGTAGAGCTTGTCGGCATCCACGAACTGCAGGGCCTTGCGCAGCGTGTTGGCCACTTCTTCCGGCGTTTCGACCGTGCTGGACGCCACATCGATGGCACCGACCATCACCTTCTTGCCGCGCACCAGCTCGATCAGGTCAATCGGCACGTGCGAGTTGTGGCATTCCAGCGAGATGATGTCGATGCTGGACGTCTGCAGCTTCGGGAACGATTCTTCATACTGGCGCCATTCCGAACCCAGCGTCTGCTTCCAGTCGGTGTTGGCCTTGATGCCGTAGCCGTAGCAGATATGCACTGCGGTTTCGCACTTGAGCCCTTCGACCGCGCGTTCCAGTGCAGCGACACCCCAATCGTTCACTTCGTCGAAGAACACATTGAAGGCTGGTTCGTCGAACTGGATGATGTCGACGCCGGCCGCCTCCAGTTCCCTGGCTTCCTGGTTGAGGATCCCGGCGAACTCCCATGCCAGCTTTTCGCGGCTCTTGTAGTGCGCATCGTAGAGCGTGTCGATCATGGTCATCGGGCCCGGCAGCGCCCACTTGATCGGCTGCGTGGTGTGCCTGCGCAGGAACTTCGCGTCCTCCACGAACACCGACTTCGGACGACTCACCGCACCCACCACGGTGGGCACGCTGGCGTCGTAGCGGTCGCGGATGCGGACGGTTTCGCGCTTTTCGAAATCGACACCACTGAGGTTCTCGATGAACGTGGTGACGAAATGCTGCCGTGTCTGCTCACCATCACTGACGATGTCGATGCCGGCATGCTGCTGCTCCTGCAGGGACAGGCGCAGGGCATCCTGCTTGCCCTCCAGCAGCTCTTCATCCTGCAGCTTCCAGGGCGACCAGAGCTTTTCCGGCTGTGCAAGCCAGGACGGCTTGGGCAGGCTGCCGGCGGTCGAGGTGGGCAGTAGTTTCTTCATCGGGCTGTTTCTTGTGTCCAGGTGGGAAAGGGGGAGTCGACTGATCAGCGGGCGGCCCACTGCTCAAGCACGGCGCGGTACGGCTTGATGAAGTGTTCTTCGGTGAACCGGCCTTGCTTGACCGCCAGCTGGCTGCGCTCTTCGCGGTCGTAGACGATGCGGGTGGACGAATAGTCCTGGTGCTTCAGGCTGGGCTGGTAGACCTTGCCCGCTACGGAATTGGCGTTGTAGATCTCGGGGCGGTAGATCTTCTGGAAGGCCTCCATCGTGCTGATGGTGCCGATCAGTTCCAGGTTCGAGTAGTCGCCCAGCAGGTCACCCTGGAAGTAGAACGCCAGTGGCGCGACGCTGCCTGGCGGCATGAAGTAGCGCACCTGCAGCCCCATCTTGTCGAAGTACTGGTCGGTAGTGGAGAACTCGCCTTGCCGATACTCGACGCCCAGGATGGGATGGTGGTTCTCGGTGCGATGATAGGTCTTGCTGCTGGACACGCTGATGCAGATCACCGGCGGCTTGCTGAAGTGCGCACGGTAGGCGTCGGACGCCAGGAAGTGCTTGAACAGCTTGCCATGAAGATCGCCGAAATCTTCGGGAATGCCGAAGGTGGCGTTGCCTTCGTTGCTGGCGGGCAGCACGACGCTGAAATCGTAGTCGCGGACGTAGGAGGAGAAATTGTTGCCGACGATGCCTTCCGTACGCACGCCGGTACGCGTGTCGACGATGGTCGGCCGCAGTACCTCGATCAACGGGAACGTATCGCTGCCGTCGCTGCCATCGATGTGCATCTCCACCGAGATGATGTCCAGCTCGACCGCGTAGCGATCCGCGCTGGGGTTGTCCCAGTGCGCCAGATCGTTGAAGCGGTTGTTGATCATGCCGAGCGTGTTGCGCAGGTTTTCCTGGCGGGATTCGCCGCGGGCCAGGTTGGCGAAGTTGGTGGTGATTCGCGTGCCGTCAGCGGGCTGGTAGTCCTCGTTGAACGGAATACGGGTGATGCTGAAGGTGAAGTTCTCGGTCGTCATGGGCGGCGTTCCGGGTTGCGGGGTGACATCCGAATGCAGGTCGCTGGCATTCGGCATTCAGAGGACTGCAGCGGCCTCGGTAGCGGCAGGGGCTGCACGATGGGAGAGGGCAAGCAGGGGCATCGCTCGCTGCACCGCCAGCCGCGCCCGCTGCATCAGGGCCTCGTTATGCACGCAGCCGTCTGCGAAATCCTTGTCGGTTGCGTAGACACCCAAGGGCAGGGTTCGCGCCTGGAAGAAGCTGAAAAGCGGTCGCAGCTGGTGATCGATCACCAGCGCGTGGCGTTCGCTGCCGCCGGTGGCGGCCAGCAGGATCGGGGTATCGACCAGCGCGTCCTGGTCGATGAAATCGAAGAAGTGCTTGAACAGGCCGGTGTACGAACCGCGGTAGACCGGCGTAACCACCACCAGCACATCGGCCCGCTCGACAGCGGCCAACTGCCGCTCCGCGGTTTCGGGCAACTGCGAGCGCCGGAGCGCACCGGCCAGTTGTGGCGCCAGTTCACCCAGTTCAATCAGGTGCTGATCGCAGGGGACGCCTTCGCCGATCAGGTCCAGCAGGTGCTCGGCCAGGGTCGCGGCCCTTGAGGGGCGCTGCAGCCCGCCGGAAACGGCGACGATACGGAGGGGGCGGGTCATCTCTTCGCTTCAGCAGGGGAGGGGCTGCTTCGGGATGACCTGCAGGGGCGCAGTTCTGCGTGCCGGCTGGGTAGCCGCGCTGGCAGGGATCCGAAGGCATGAGCCGATGCTAGCCAGCCCTTCCCATGACGTAAAATGGTATTACTTCACCAATCCATGAGTGAGATTCATCGTCATGTTGGAGCGGATCCATCTCAGCATCGTGCAGCAGGTCGAACAGCAAGGCTCGCTGACCGCCGCCGCCGGTGTGCTGAACCTGACCCAATCAGCCCTGAGCCACAGCATGAAGAAGCTGGAGCAGCAGTTGGGCACCAACGTCTGGCTGCGCGAAGGCCGCAGCCTGCGCCTGACCCAGGCGGGCCAGTACCTGTTGGCGGTGGCCAACCGGGTGCTGCCGCAGCTGGACCTGGCCGAGGAACGTCTGGGCCAGTTCGCGCAGGGCGAGCGTGGCGCGCTGCGCATCGGCATGGAATGCCACCCCTGCTACCAGTGGCTGCTGAAGATCGTCTCACCCTATCTGGCCAGCTGGCCCGACGTCGATGTGGACGTCAAGCAGAAGTTCCAGTTCGGTGGCATCGGCGCCTTGTTCGGCTATGAGATCGACCTGCTGGTCACGCCCGACCCGCTGTTGAAGCCGGGCCTGAAGTTCGTCCCCGTCTTCGATTACGAGCAGGTGCTGGTGGTGGCCAAGGGCCATGCGCTGGCGTCGGTCGAGCACGTCAAGCCCCGCCAGCTCAGCCAGGAAGTACTCATCAGCTATCCGGTGCCGTTCGAGCGGCTGGATATCTACAACCAGTTCCTGCTGCCTGCCGGGGTCACGCCCCGGCGCCACAAGGCCATCGAAACCACCGACATCATGATGCAGATGGTGGCCAGCGGTCGCGGCGTGGCCGCCATGCCGCGTTGGCTGGTGGAGGAGTATGCCGCCCGCATGGACGTGGTACCGGTGCGTCTGGGCGCGCGGGGTATTCCCAAGCAGATCTACCTGGGCGCGCGTGAGGCCGATACCGGTATCGATTACCTGCAGGCGTTTGTCGAACTGGCACGGAACAGCTCCACACGCGCCGGCAACCTGCGTGGAGCCGGCTGATGTCAGCAGGCGTTGGCCGCATGGAGCCACTGGCGCAGACCTTCGTCAACGCCTTTTCATTGGAAGTCAGTGCCAAGGCCATGCCTGCGCTGCGCGCCGAAGCCGACCGCATTGCACGGGGGACGACGATTTCCATTCCCTACCTGCCGAGCGAGGACGATGCTGCGCGGCTGGCCGCGGCACGCACGGTTCGCGATCTGGGGTTCGAGCCGATGCCGCACCTTTCCGCACGCCGCATCGGCTCGCGGGCGGCGCTTGAGCACTTCATCGAGCGTGCCGTCATCGACGCCGGCATTGAGCGCTGTATCGTGATCGCAGGCGATCTTGCCACGCCTGCCGGGCCGTTCGCCGACAGCACATCGATCATCGAGAGCGGCATTCTCGAGCGCGCCGGCATCCAGGTCGTGGGTGTGGGCGGGCATCCGCAAGGCCATCCGGTGATGACCAGCGCCGAGACGTGGCGCGTGCTTGAAGACAAGTGCCGACGTATCGAAGAGCGAGGCATGGCACCGCTGGTCATCACCCAGTTCGCATTCGACGCCGATATCGTGCTGGCCTGGTTGAATGAACTGCGCGCCCGTGGCATCACCCATCCGGTGCTGGTGGGCGTCCCCGGGCCGGCCAGCATCGCGCGGCTTGTACGCTATGCGGCCATGTGCGGCGTCGCTGCAAGCACCTCGATGCTGTCCCGCTACGGCATCTCCATCGGCCGCCTGCTGGGAAGAGCCGGGCCGGATGTGTTCGCGGATCGCTTGGTAGAGGGCTTGACCGAAGCCCATGGGCAGGTCAGCCCGCATCTGTTTCCCTTCGGCGGTATCGCACCGACCATGGAATGGGTGGAGCACTACCGGATGCGCGCAGGCGATGCGCACACGACCCGCCCACCTGTTGCCGATGAACCGTCATGACACGCATGGGCCTGTCATGGCCGATCGCTGCACTCCTCACCCAGCCATTGGCAGAACGCCTGCACATCGGGGCGGTCCTGAGCCATCTCCCGACGGATCACCCAGAATGCGTAACGGTTCTCCAGCTCCAGGCTGAAGGGTTTCACCAGCCTGCCTTGGCGGAGATCGTCTTCCACCAGCGGCGCCACGCCGAGCGCCACGCCATGGCCGGCCACCGCCGCTTCCTGCGCAAGATAGATGCTGGGAAAGACCGGCCCGGCGCTTGCGTTGACGTTGATGGCGCCGGCGGCCTCCAGCCAGTGTGACCACGCCGGCACGCCGGGGCGGTCCGTGGCACTTTCATCGTGCAACAAGGTGCAGTGGCGCAGATCATCAGACCGCTGCAGCCCGCCAGCAATGCCGGCCAGCAGCGCGGGCGAGCACACAGGGAATACCGGCGCCTTCAACAGCAGCTCAGCGCGCACGCCGGTGTAGTTGCCTGCACCGTAGCGGATGCCGACATCGAATCCTCCGCGCAGAAAGTCGGCGTGTTCATTGCCGGTGTCGATGCGTACCCGGACATTGGGGTGCGCATGGTGAAAGCGGTGCAGCCTTGGGGCCAGCCATTTCGCGGCGAACGACTCCATGGTTGTCACCCGCAGCTCGTGTGGTGCGCGCGTCCTGGCGCGCTCCAACGCCAGGTCCAGCTGCCCAAGTAGATCGCCGACCGTTGTTGCCAGCGCCGCGCCGTCTGATGTGAGCGCCACGGCGCGGTGATTGCGCTGGAACAGGCTTACGCCCAGATACGCCTCGAGGTGTTTGACCTGATGGCTGACCGCAGCCGGGGTGACGAACAGTTCGCGCGCCGCCTGATTGAAGCTGAGGTGGCG
The DNA here is from genome assembly GCF_020883215.1 of Stenotrophomonas sp. SI-NJAU-1. Classification (NCBI taxonomy): domain Bacteria; kingdom Pseudomonadati; phylum Pseudomonadota; class Gammaproteobacteria; order Lysobacterales; family Lysobacteraceae; genus Stenotrophomonas; species Stenotrophomonas sp. SI-NJAU-1. The sequence continues at coordinate 2,245,782 of NZ_CP086598.1, read as the reverse complement.
GGCAGCCGCTTCGAACGTGCGCAGCGCATTCAGTGGGGCAGTGGGGCGGGCTTTCACGGGCACCATCCAAAGCAGGGGCCCTGTCATCGTAGCGCATGAATTTTTCTAACGCGAAGCGTAGAACTACTCGTTTGCCGGGTGCCGCATGAGTTGGTGATGATGCCGATCCTCCCACCCGGAAAGCCCGCCGTGCGAATTCAGGAGCTTGCCCCAGATGTGCTGATGTTCGTCGGTGACCAGGTTGAATCGGTCGCTACCGCCTTCGTCAACGGAGACCAGGTGCTGCTGGTGGACGCATTGGGCAGCGAGGAGGATGCCGCCTGGTTGCGGGACGTGCTGCACGGGCAGATGGGCAAGAGGGTGCGACTGGTTGCCGCTACCCATTTCATGAGCGACCACATCTGTGGCATGACGCTGTTTCCCGAGGCGCTGACCCTGGCGCACCGCCATCACCGGCATGCCTTTCTTTCGCAGAACCAACCGGTGGCATCACGCTACCGCGATCCCGATATCGTGTTCGACAATCTCGCCATGCGCTGGGGGCGCCACCAGCTGCGCTTCCTGTACAACCCCGGCAAGACGATGGACCACATGAGCGTGGATGTGCCGAGCGCCGATCTGGTCTGCGTGGGCGACAACATCGTCGGCAACATCGTCTATCTCTCCCGGTCGGACCCGGCGCTGCAGCGCGCCGCCATCGGCCGTATCCAGCAGTTCGGGCGCAGCAGGGTGGTCGGCGGGCATATCGGGGTCTTCGATGCGGCGGTGCTGGGCAATGCACTCCACTACCTGCAGCGGATGCAGGAGATCGTCGTGGATATCCGGCTGCGAGCCGCGCCGACGGAAACCACAGCGCTGATGGCAACCATCAGACTGGAGGATTGCATCGCGTCGGGGGTAACGCCGACGGCATTCGAACGAGAATGGCATGGACACAATCTCACGGCGATCGTCGCGCAGTCGATCTTCTCCCTGGATGCTGCGCTGGCAGCAAGGGAGCAGGCCGCATGAAACACGATTCCGTCAGCGCATCGGCGCTGGGCAGTCGCAGACGCTTCCTTGCCCGTTGCGCCGGTGTGGCCGCTGCTGCGCTGGTCCCTGCCGGTGCCGCTGCGCCACCGGCGGCGATGCGCAGCCTGTGCGCTCAGCGATTGGCGTGGGCCGGGGTGCGGCTGCAGCTACCGGAGAGCACGCTGCTGATTGATCCGCTGGTGAATCCCGCAACGTGGGGCAAGGCGTTGCCGGACCGCCTGGTGCCGGTGAACGATGTGCTGGGCGAAAGCCACGTGCTGGTCACCCACACCCACTCCGATCACTTCGATGCAGATGCGGTTGCGGCGGCGCTCAGCAAAGGGGGAACACTCGCATATCCAGCCGGCCTGCAGCCCATGCCGCTACCCGCAGCCGTACGTGCACGGCCGAGCGCGCTGTGGGAGCCCCAACTGCTGGGCGACTTCACTGCAACGCCAGTACCGGCATCGGACGGCTACGGCGATACGCAGGTGTCCTGGGTGGTAGCAGCGGGCGGCCGACGCATCTTCCATGGCGGCGACACCCAATGGCACGGCCATTGGTGGCGTATCGGGCGCCAGTTCGGACCGTTCGATGCGGCCTTCCTCCCCATCAATGGCGCCACGTTCGGCTGGCGCGAGCCCGTAAGTGGCCAGCCTGGCGTACTGACGCCGGAGCAGGCGGTGGCAGCGGCGGCAATCCTCGGCGCACGCACGCTGGTACCCATTCACTATGGCATCAGCGGAATGGACAACTATGCGGAAGTGGACGACCCGCTCGGGCGGCTTCGCAAGGCAGCGGGTGACCGTGCCGTGGCCGTGCAGGTCGTCGAGCCGGGCGCGTGGCTGACATGGCCGGCGTAGTCCCGTATCCGCGCGTGAATCATTCCTGGCCCTGGGAGAACCCATGAATCGAGCACACTGCATTGCAACCGCCATCGCGTTCTCTTCTTTTTCCATGGCCGCCTTGGCGGCGGAAACCACCAGCCCCAAACGCCCCTCGGTCGAGCAGCTGCAGAAGGTGATCGTCAGCACCTCGCCGCAGACCCGCGTGGATGCTCCCGACAAAGAACGCATCACGGCGCGGCGGATCGATATCGTCGACGAGAACGGGGTGATCCGGATGACGCTCTCGGGCCAGACGCCACCGCCCATCATCGATGGCATCCAGTACAAGCGAGCCTTCAATGTGGCGGGCATGGTGCTGTACGACCACAAGGGCAGCGAGCGAGGTGGCTTCGGAACCGCAGACGTCGAGGGCGGCATGGCAGTACTGGCGCTTGACCACCCGGCCATGGATGCAATTGGCTGGCGTGTGTCGCCCGACGGCGACGTGCGGTTCTCGATCAACCAGGCGCCGCCGCTGATTCGCGAGCCGCGGCTGGACAATCGCCTGATTCCGGGGGTGCAGACGCCAACACGCATCGAGATGGCGGTGGCAGCCGATGGCACCCCCGCCATCGCGCTGAACGATCAACAGGACCGCGCCAGGCTGCGCCTGACCGTAACGCCGGAAGGCTACGGGGCCATCGAGTTCCTGGACGCGCAGGGCAGGGTGATCCATACCCTGGCGCCCGAAGCCCATCGGCAGTGATGGCAGGTTGTCACTGACGCAGCAATCGCCCAACTACCATGGAGCCGGCATGGACACTGAAATACGGCAGCTCGAAGAAGCGCTGCGCATCGCGATGCTCACCAGCGACGTGGCCGCGCTGGATGGCCTGATTGCAGACGCCCTGATCTTTGTGGGGCCTTCGGGCGAAGTGTTTGGCAAGCAGGATGATCTGGCCCTGCATCGTTCAGGGCGCCAGAAGCTGAGCGTGGCCGAATGGCAATCGGTGGAGATTGCCCTGCATGATCAAACCGCTGTTGCACTCACCACTGCGGACCTGGCCGGAACCTTCGATGGCGCAGCCTTCTCTGGCCGCTTCAGGTACTGCCGCTTCTGGGGGAAGACGGCCGGTGTCTGGCAGGTGCTGGGCGGCTCGGTTGTCGCTCTGCCCGCAGCAATGGAGACAATCGCCTAGACAGCCGGCGGTGGCTCATGGCCCGGGGTGGACGTTGTTCTCCGCATCCTCCATTCCCGGGCTGACCCGGATGCTGGCGGCGACCAGCATCGAGCGTGCGCCGGCCTGCAGATCTCGGCGACGGACAAGGTTCGGCATCAAGCGTGAATCGGGCCCCGCCATCGGCTACCTAGGGAACCTTTCTCCATAATGAGGGTATTTCCCAGCTGTCCGGTGTGATGCCGAACAGTGTTGGCACCCCAGGCAGGAGCATTGCGCATTGATCACCCGTACGTTGAACAGGATTCTACTGCTCGCAGGCTTGTGGCTTGTCATTGCGCCGAACGCCCCGGCAGCAGAATCGATCCGCGACACCGTTCCCAGGCAGGATGAAATCGATCAGGCGCTGGCACTCGTGTCCTGCAAGGCGGATCGCACCGCATTCCGGGCATTGGCCCATCAATTGCGTGACATCGCAACCCGCGGGAAGCCATCGGGTGGCTGGCAGCCGATCGCCGGCAAGGATGGGGGTTACAGCAATGCATTGGGCGACATACCCGGCGTCGTCGCGGAAATGAAGCTTCCAGCCCCGGCTCTGGTCTTCGGTCATTCGTCCACGCGGCTGATACTGTCGCGCAGTTCCGTGGTGGCTGTCTTCGATGCAGCCCTTGCTGCAGACCTCACCAAAGCGCTTTCCCTCGATGGGCCGGGAACGCAGGGCGAACCCGGAGGAATGCGGGTGGTCCAGTCAGCACCGGAAGCCGACGGCGATGGCATCGAAGTGATGGCACTGGTGGCCCAGCGCATCGAGGCCGACCCGATGCCGATCGCCGTGGCCGGGTGTCTGTACTTCACCCGGTGAAGTGCGCGACGTTTTCTCATGGACGGGGGCCTTCCTGGTTCCCGATCTTCGCTCCGGGGCTGTGAACAGAGCGATTCAAGGACGCGAACCAACCTCGAAATCCTGCGCAAGTACGGCCTGTTCGATCCGCAGGAATGCAAGGCTCACCTTGCGCGGTGAACACCAAACGTCTCGGCGCGTCCCGGTTTCAGACGTGATTTCCATCCCTTCGTCGGCCACCACTGGAATTGGTCGCGCGTCCATCAGCAGTGTCGATGCCTTTGCTAGGCTGGATCGATCGACCCCAAGGATGAATGCTCTCGATGAATCGCTGGCTCTTTCTGCTGCTTGCCGCGCTCCCGTTCGCTGCCGGGGCCATCGTCATCCGTGATGATGTCGAAGATGGCAGGTACCGCATCGAACGATCTGACTTCCCGGCGCTGGCGGACATGCCAGGAGAGGGGCACGGCGTTCTCATCGCCCCGCGTTGGGTGCTGACCGCAGCGCATGCAGCGCCGATGGAAGGGATGGGAGCAACGATCGCGATCAATGGCAACGCGTATGGCGTTGAACGCGTATTCCTGCATCCCGGCTACCGGAGGATGCCCGAGGCCTTGGGCAAGGAGGCGATGGCAACAGGAAGTCCTTCCCGGATCCATGCCTTCCTGGCGGCCTCGGATGACATCGCGCTGATCAAGCTTGCCGCGCCGGTGACCGATGCCACGCCCGTGGCGCTGTATCGGGGTTCAGCAGAGGTCACGCAGGTCGCCGTCCTGATAGGGAAGGGCGCCACCGGCAACGGCGCGGTTGGCCAGTTGCCGGATGCGCCGCACCGTACATCCCTGCGGCGGGCCCACAACACGATCACCGGCGGCAATCAGCGGTATCTCTGGTACCGGTTCGATCCGCCGCCGCAGGGCCTGCCGCTTGAGGGCGTACTGGGAAGCGGAGACAGCGGTGGTCCGCTTGTGGTCAACGACCACGGCAGCTGGCAATTGGTGGGACTGGGGTCCTGGATCACGGCCGTACCCGAGCATGCCCTTGAAGCGGGCTTCTATGGCCAGATGGTCCACAACGTTCGCGTGTCACGCTACGTCGACTGGATCGAGGCCGTCATGCGGCAGGGGGACGATAGCCTGCCGCCCAGTAAAACCGGACACGCCAATGGCTCACTTGGAAATGGACGCCCGTAACAGGTTCGATCGTGAAATCCCGCACAAACTGTTCCGAAGCGGTGGGCGCGCAGGATGTGCCGCGCTCAGCGCACCGCGCATGTCGCTGAGGTGGCCCGCGGGGCGGGCACCCGCCACACCTGTTCACCATCCTCGTCGTCGCCCACGTAGAACGCGATGCGCCCATTCTCCTCGCGGCGAAGTGTGGGACTGAACGTGATGGTATCCATTTCGCCGCGCTTGCCGACGAAGCGCATTTCACCGCCGCAGACAAAGTTCGAACCGGCCTGCTCTCCCAGCGCGCCACAGTTCAGTGGCGAGGATTCGGCGCGGACCAACGGCTTTACCCGAGGCTGGATGCGCCCCTGGTCGGCGAGCTCGCAGAAGTAATCGGCGACGGCATTGCGCGCCTCGGCCTGTGAGGGCATCCATGCGGGGCAGCGGGAGGCGTCGTCCTGGCAGCTGCTGGCCGGGGCGGTGGAAGCGGGCTGTGAGGACGGTGCTGCGATCGTCCCGGAAAGCGGCAGCAGGGAAGCGGCGATGGCAAGCAACAGGCGAGTGGAGACGGGCATGCGAATCTCTGGTCAGTTGGCCAGGCATCGTACCGTACAGAGCTGGCCATCACTCTCCTGATGTCCCTGGTGGCAGGCTGTCATCACGTTCGTACCAGGACGGAAGCTCCAGCGCGTGGCTTTTGAGCATGGCCTGGATGCACGCGTGCGCCTGGCCCCTTTCTGCGTGCTCGCATTGGTCCAGAATCTCCGCAGCCAGCGTTTCAAACTGCGGCCAGAACTGCGCCGGATGGCGCGACCGCGCCAACCAGTGCACCAGCATCTCGGCCAGCGCATCAAGCTGCACCTGTATTTCAGGGCGCACGTTCATCCCGGGGCGGCACCCAGATCAAGCGCGACGCGGTAGTGATGGCCGTCGTCGCGCAGCAGGACGGTGAGGTCCGGCTGCAGCACGCCATCCACGTGCAGCGTGGGCTGGTCCTGCGCAGTGCGGGTCACCACGAACTCGTAGAAGCTGCGGCCGAAGCGGTAGCTCAGTTCGAATGACGGCCAGTGATCGGGCAGGCACGGTGCCAACGAAAGACGATCGCCCTGGCGACGTATGCCCAGCAGCGATTCGACCAGCAGGCGATACATCCAACCGGCCGAGCCGGTGTACCACGTCCAGCCGCCTCGCCCGACGTGCGGAGGCACGGCGTAGACGTCGGCTGCCAGCACATAGGGCTCGACGCGGTAGGTCTGGATCGCCTCCGGGTCCAGCGTGTGACTGAGCGGGTTGATCATGCCGGCGAGCTCCCAGGCACGCACCGCATCGCCCTGCTGTGCGAATGCCATGGCCGCCCAGACGGCCGCGTGGGTGTACTGGCCGCCATTCTCGCGCACGCCCGGTACGTAGCCACGAATGTAGCCAGGGTCTTCCGGGGTCTGGTCGAAGGGCGGATCGAGCAGCTGGATCAGCTTGGCGTCCTTTCGCACCAAGTGCGTGTACAGCGAATCCAGCGCTTGCGAGGCACGCTCAGGCGCGGCGACGCCTGACAGCACCGACCAGCTCTGCGAAATCGAATCGATGCGGCATTCTTCGTTCTGTGACGAGCCCAACGGGGCGCCGTTGTCGAACCAGGCGCGGCGATACCATGCCCCGTCCCAGGCATGCTGTTCCAGGTTCTGGCGCAGGCTTTCGGCCTGCTGTTGGCACCACTCCGCACGCGGTGCATCGCCATGCGCACTGGCCAGCCCGATGAAGCGGCGGAGCGTGTCATGCAGGAAGAAACCGAGCCACACGCTTTCACCGCGCTGCTGGTCGCCGACGCGGTTCATGCCGTCGTTCCAATCCCCGCTGCCCATCAGTGGCAGGCCACGTTCGCCGAGCAAGCGGCAACCGCGCTCGAGCGCGAGCACGCAGTGCGCATACAGCGTGCCGCGCTGCGTCGAAGGCGTGGGCATGTCGTAATACCCTTCCTCTTCGGGTGTCACCGCGCGCCCCTCGATGTAGCCGACCACTTCGTCCAGCACGCTGGCGTCGCCGGTAACCTCCAGGTAGCGGCATGCGCCCTGCGGCAGCCAGAGGTAATCGTCCGAACAGCGGGTGCGCACGCCGCGACCTTGCGGAGGGTGCCACCAGTGCATCACATCGCCTTCGGTGAACTGGTGTGCAGCGCATAGCAGCAGGTGCTCGCGGGTCAGGTCCGGGCGAGCGTGTACAAGGGCGAGTGCATCCTGCAGCTGGTCGCGGAAACCGAACGCACCGCCGGATTGATAGTAGCCACTGCGCGCCAGGTAGCGGCAGCCGAGCGTCTGGTAGACCAGCCAACCATTGGCCAGTGCGTCCAGCGCCGGGTCTGGCGTGCGCACCTGCACTGTGGCCAGCACGTTGCGCCAGTGGATGCGCACAGCGTCCAGCGCATCGATGGCTTCATGGGCGCCCTGGCGGCTTCGTGCCAACGCCAGCGTTTCCTTGCGGTTGCGCCCGGCGCCAAGACGGAACGTCGTTTCGCTGCGGTCGCCTGCAGCCAGCAGCAACGGCACCTGGATCGCCGCGCACGGATCCAGGCCCGCACCCAGCCGCGAATCCAGGCGCTCGCGACGCAACGCCGCCGGTGCGTGCAGGCTGCCGTTGCGGCCGATGAACTCCAGTCGGTCACAGGTCCAGCCGCAGCCATCGGCATCGGTGTCGAAGAAGGCCATCCGGCCGCCGAAGTCGGTGCTGTAGGTGTTGCGCGCCAGCAGCGCGCCACTCTGCGGGTCACGCTCGGTGAGTACGTGCATGCGCGACTTCGCGCGCAGGTCACCCATCACCCATTCAACGTAGCCGATGGCCGACAACCGCCGTGGCCGGCCCGACAGGTTGTGCAGCCGCAGGACCGAGAACTTCAGCGGCGCGGCGACGTCGACGAAGACCCACAATTCGCTGGAGATGCCGTCTTCAACATGCTCGTAGACCGTGTAGCCGAAGCCATGGCGCGTACGGTACGCGCCGGTGCCACGGCGCGGCAGCGGCATCGGCGACCAGACACGACCGGTGTCTTCGTCGCGCACGTAGAAGGCTTCGCCGCCAGTGTCCGACACCGGATCATTGAGCCAGGGCGTCAGGCGGAATTCGTGTGCATTCTCGAACCATGTGTAGCCCGGTGCACTCTCGCTGACGACCGTGCCCAAGCGGGCGTTGGCGATCACGTTGGCCCATGGCGCCGGCGTCGGCGCGCCTTCGCGGACCACCACCACGTACTCGCGGCCGTCCTCGCTGAAACTGCCGGTGCCGTTGTCGAATCGGCCGGTGCCGCGGTAGGGAAGGAAAGGCCACGGGTCGTCCACTTCTTCGTCGTGCTCGGCGCTCGGCGGCAGTCCGGGCTCCGGGCCCAGGTCGGCAACGATGGCCAGCCCGGGCGTCGCCTCCATCGACAGGGCCAGCTCCTGCTGCAGCGCTTGCGGCACCAGGGCCGGGATCCGTCGCGGAGGCAACGGCTGACGCCCCACCTGCGCGACCAACGTACCGTCTTCGTCGCTGATGACTGCCCGTGCCACCGCCTGCAACAGAATGCGGTCCTCGTGGGTCATGTTCTGCACCGGCCGCACGAAAATGCCGCCGGGGCGGTCGAGCAGGCCGGTCTCCGAACTGGCGGCCACCATCCCCAGGATCTGGTCCTGCAGCTCCTGCCGATAGCCGGCCTTGCTGTCGTTCCAGATGACCAGGTCGGTGTTGAGGCCCTTCTGGCGCCAGTAGGCATGCGCCTGCACCAGTTGCCGGACCAGTTCCACGTTGTCCGCGTCGGTGACCTTCAGCAGCACGATGGGCAGGTCACCGGAGATGGCATGGCCCCACAACCCGGATTGTCCTCGCTGGTTCTGCTGCAGGACGCCTGCACCGGCGCGCAGCAGCGGACCGGCATACAGGACGTGGCTGGCCAGGCGCTCGTACAGCGATGCCTCGGCCTGGCTTGCGTTGATCTGCCGGCGCACCACCTGGCTGTGTGTCCAGGCCAGGTCGAAGACGCGGTCAGCCAGGCGACGATCACGGTATTTGTCCACCAGTGCTTCGCAACCGCCGCGACTGGCGCCGATGCCATACACCATGTCCAGCTGTACGGTCTGCTCGGGCTCAAGCACCACGCGGACGCGGATGGCCACGATCGGGTCCAGCACCGAGCCATCGGTGCCGGACAGGTCGGCATCGGTGGTCAATGCCTGCGGCGTCCGCGGCGTGTTGCCACGGCCCAGGAAGCGCGCACGGTCGGTTTCATAGGAGATCGCCACCACTTCCGCATCGTGCACCGCCACCAGATGGAACATCCACGGCGGTACCTCATCGTTCGAACGTGGCCGGCGCGTGCACAGCACCGCCTGCTTGGCGGCCAGGATCTCGCTCTGCACGAAGAGGTTGCTGAAGGCCGGGTGCGCATCGTCGGCCGCGGCGGGTGCCAGCACCACTTCGGCATAGGTGGTGATCTCCACCGTGCGCGGGCGACGGCTGCGGTTGGTCAGGCGCAGGCGCCTGAGCTCGATGTCGTCCTCGGCGGAGATGGCGACCTGCAGGTGGCTCTCGCAGCCGCGGCGCACACCGCGGAATTCCGCCTTGGCGTCAGAGAAGATCGCCTCGTAATTGTCCACTGCCACGCAGGTGGGCTGGTAGGCGGCAGACCAGAACTCGCCGCTGTCCACGTCGCGCAGATAGCAGAACGTGCCCCATGCATCGGTGGTACCGTCCTCGCGCCAGCGGGTAAGCGACAGGTCGCCGTGGCGACTGTAGCCGCCGCCGGCATGGGTCAGCATGCCGTGGTAGCGACCGTTGGACAGCAGCTGCACTTCCGGGCGCGGCCCACCCGGGTCGCGCAGGACGCGCAGGGACGTCTCGTGCTCGGCCAGGGCCGAGTGCTCGCCAAGCGCTTCGACCTCATGGGGATGGAACACGCCCACGCGCGGGATACGTTCCTGCAGCAGCAGCAAGGTCGCCTGGAACTCGACATCGGCAAGGAAGCGGCGCTGCATCGGCTGGTCGCGCAACAGGTAATCCAGCGACAGCAGGCCCATGCCCTGGTGGTGGGCCATGAACGAACGCAACAGGACGTGATCCTGTCCCGGCGGCACCCGGGTGGGCGTGTAGTCGATCGCCTCGTACATGCCGAAACGCCCGCAGAACCCCAATCCTTCCAGCACCTGGAGGTTCTGGCAGGCCGCTTCCGGCGCCACCATCAGTGCCATCATGCTGGCATAGGGCGCGATGACCCGATCCTGCCCAAGGCCGCGCTTGAGCCCCAGTCCGGGCACGCCGAACGCCCGGTACTGGTAGTTCAGGCGGGCATCGACGGCGTTGTAGCCGGACTCGGACACGCCCCATGGCAGGTTCAGCGTACGGCCGTAGACGATCTGCGCCTCGACCGCGTGCCGTGCGGTCTGGTCCAGCAACGTGTCCGGATAGCTGGGCATCACCAGCTGCGGCATGAGGTACTCGAACATCGAGCCACTCCATGACAGCAGTGTCGGCGTGCCGTTGACCTCGGTGAGCATGCGGCCGAGCGCGAACCAGCTTTCCTGTGCCAGCTGGCCCTGCGCAATGGCAACGAACGCGCCCAGCCGCGCTTCGGAAGCCAGCAGGTCGTAGAAGCTGTTGTCGAGGCGGTGGTCGTCTACGTTGTAGCCGATCGAAAGCAGGTTGCGGGTACGGTAGAACAGGAACCCGTATTCCATCAGCGAGAACTGCCCCGCGCGGTGCGCCAGGTCCTGCAGCTGCTCGATGCGCGCGCGCGCGTCCGCGCCGGCCGTACCGGGCAGGGCGGCCAACTGACGCAGGCTTGGCACCGGTGCGTCGACGGCCGCGCTGGCATCGGCAGGGATATCGGCAAGCGAGGCGTGGGCGGCATGGCATTCGGCGGCGAACAGGGCCGGCCAATGCAGCTCACCGTCCTCGGGCGAGGGCGGTGCCGGCCATTCCAGCAGCACGGCGTCGGCCAGGCCGGCCAGCTCCTGCAGGCGGGCCAGCGACTGCGCCGTCCCGACCGGGCGGTCGACACGCGTAGATGCCAGACGCTGGCGAAGATGATTGAGCGCCTCGACCAGCGACGCATCGTCGGCGCGATGACGCTGCCGCTCCTCTTCCAGCACGCCCAGCGTATCGGCCAGGCCATCGAACGTGTGCGGCGCCAGCACCGGGGCGTCCACCAGCGCGAGCAGGCCTTGGCGCAGGGTAAGCAGGTGGCCGGCAAGGTTGCCGCTGTCCACCGTGGAGACGTAGCGCGGCGGCAGCGGCGCCAGGGTTTCGGTGTCGTACCAGTTGAGGAAGTGGCCGCGATGGCGCGGCAGCTGGTCCAGCGTATCGAACGTGCGGGCGGTACGTTCAGCCACCGCGCCCTGCTGCAGATAGCCGAAATCCCACGCAGACAGATTGGCCAGCAGGGACAGGCCGATGTTGGTCGGCGAGGTGCGTCGCGCGACCACCAGCGCCGGATGCTCCTGGATGTTGTCCGGCGGCAGCCAATGATCCTGCTCGCGCACCCAGGCCTGGAAGAAGGACCAGGTGCGCCGCGCAAGCCGGCCCAGGAACGCCCGTTGCGTGACGGACAACTCGGCCACGCTTGCCGCCGGCGGGCGGCCCAGCCACGCCATCAATGCCGGCGCAAAGGTCCATGCCAACAGCAGGGGCAGGGCGATCGGCAGTGCCTGCGGACGCACGCCGGCCACCACAGCCACCAGCGCGAGCGCCAGCAGCGAGGCCGGCGCCATCACCCGCCACTCCGCGCCGCGATCACTGCCAAGGCGGCGCTCGACTTCGCTGGAGGGGTTCCATTGCAGCAGGTGACGGCGCGTGACGGCCATGCGCCAGAGCGTGCGCAGCACGGCGTCACTGGCCAGCAGTGCTTCGTAGGGCAGGCACGCGATCTGGGTGGACGCGCGCAGCAACGACTGCAACGTACCGCGCCCGACCTTGATGTAATGCGCTTCCAGCGGGGTGTCTTCCGGAACGCTCAGGCCATCACGCAGCATGCCTATCAGCGGAGGCGCGAACCACAGCGCCAGCACCCACGCGGTCCACGCAGCAGGGTTGCGCGCGTACAGCCAACCGGCTACCAACAACGCCAGGGCGGCGATCGGCACCACGCTCCGGCGCAGGTTGTCCAGCAACTTGCCGCGCGAGAGCAGGCTGAGCCGGTTGCGTTCCCACCCCGGGCCCGGGCGCGGTGTCCACGGCAACAACCACGGCAGCAGCTGCCAGTCGCCACGGATCCAGCGCGCACGGCGCTTGGCGTCGGCGGCGTAGCGCTCGGGATAGTCCTCGTACAGGCGCACATCACTGACCAGGCCTGCGCGTGCATAGCAGCCTTCCAGCAGATCGTGGCTGAGGATGCGGTTCTCGGGCAGGCGGCCCTCCAGCGCATGCTCGAAGGCGTCGACGTCATAGATGCCCTTGCCCACGAACGAGCCTTCGTCGAACAGGTCCTGGTAGACGTCCGAGACCATGCGCGTGTATGGATCGATGCCGGGCTCGCTGCCGAACATCCTGGCAAAACGCGAGGTGCGGCGCCTGCCCAGGCTGGTGCCGACGCTGGGCTGCAGGATGCCGTAGCCCTCCACCACGCGTTGCAGCTGCGGATCGAAGCGCGGGCGGTTGAGCGGGTGCGCCAAGGTGGCGACGAACGCGCGTGCCGCATCCCGCGGAAGCTGCGTGTCCGAGTCCAGCGTGATGACGTAACGGACGCCGATCAGGGCCGCCGCGTCTCCAACGATGCGCATGAACGCCGCCGCATCGCCTTGGCGGAGCAGGGCGTTGAGCGCGGCCAGCTTGCCGCGCTTGCGCTCGTGGCCCATCCACACACCTTCGCCCGGGTTCCACTGCCTGGGCCGGTGCAGCAGGTAGAAGCGGTCGCCGCGCTCGGGCGCGTAACGATGGTTCAATTCCTCGATCCGTGCCACGGCGTGCGCAAGCAGGGCGTCGTCCATCGGCGCCTGTGCGGCTGGCGCGTCGAGAAAATCCGTCAACAACACGAAGCGCAGCTGGGGATCGCGGTTGGCCAGGAAGCGCACCTCCAGCGCTTCGACCAGAACGTCGATGCCGTCGACGCTGGACAGCATCGAGGGGACTGCGACCACGGTGGCGCACGCGGCAGGAATGCCTTCGCTGAAATCAAGCTTGGGAAGCGGCCTGGGCGCGACCAGCACCGTTGCAGTCCAGTTCACCAGCACGATGCCGAGTTCACTGAACACCAGCAGCCCGAGCAGCGCGGCCAGCCAGACAGGTACCGAGCCGCTGCCGGTTGCCAGCAGGCCGCTGGTGGCCAGCACCGCCAGCAGGCCGATCGGCAGCAGGTACAGCGCAAGCGGCACGCGATGCGCCAGCCGCCGTGCCTTGCGGTGGCGCGGTGCTGCCTCGGCCACCGCCGCAACAGTGGTCTGCAGGCCTTCGCCGACCAGCCAGTAGCCCACGTGCGTGCGTGGGCCGTCCGCCGGCGTAGCCGCCCGTGCCAGGTCCAGCGCGATGGTCGCAACCCGCTCCTCGGCGATGCGGCTGCCGCGGGCAATCTTCTCCACCACGTGGCGGTAGGCATCGCGGGTGCCGAAATCCATCTGCGCATAGACGGCCATGGGGTCTTCCCGCAGCCGCTGCTCGACCACACTCATGTCTTCGACAAAGGTGCGCCAATCCATGGTGGAGAGGAAGCGCAGGCTGCCGATGCTGTTGCCGATGGAGACCTGGTCGGCCGCCTGCTGCTGCCCCTCGGCGGCAACCAGTTCGTCGATGCGCTGCCCAGCCGCTGCCGCCCACTGTTCCAGCCACGCGATGGGCATGGCCCACGCGCCGCCGCGCCCCTGCAGCGAGCGCGTCAGTTCGGCGATGAACGCGCCGGTCAGCGGCGGCGCGGACCGCGCCATGTCGGCAACCACCAGGACCACATCAGTAGGGGTGTCGGACGCCGCGCGATTGAGCTGGTCGGCCCACTGCGCAGCCAGGCGGCGGTCGGTCCCATCGCGCATCACCCGCGCGGCCATGCGCCGCAGGTTCTCCAGCAGCGCCAGGCGCAGCATGATCGGAACGGCCCACAGTTCGCCCAGGCTCAGCGGCGCGAGCGACTGGTACGAGGCGATGAAGCGGCCCAGCGTATCGGCGTCAATGCGGCCGTCACCGTGCGCGATCGCCTGCATCGACAGCTCATACACCCGTGGCAACCCGGCCGATGGGCCGGAGGCAAGTGAAGGCAACTGGCGGCTGTAGCCACGCGGCAGGTGGCGTCGCGCGGTCTGGATCTGTTCTTCGACCAGGTAGTAGTTGTCGAGCAGCCATTCCCCCGCCGGGGTCACCGGCCGCTGTTCGCGCACCACGCTGCTCAGCAGCGTGTTGGCGTCTTCCAGCACGCGCTCGTTGGCCTGCAGCCGTTCGAGCAGGCGCTCCGGGCTGGGGCGCAACCGAACGCGATGCTGTCGCGCAAGTGCGCGGCCGTACTCCTCCATCTGTTCAACGTTGTACAGCGCGGCACGCAGTGGGCCCTCGGTGGCCTCGATGGCCGGGGCCGAGGCCTGGTGCTCACGCCAGCGCCAACGCACACGACGACGCAGGCGCAGCCAGCGGCCAAAAAGACGACGAAGGTGGGGCATAGGTTACCGATGGGGGCAGGGCGCGTCCTGCATGGTTGCATTGCAGGGGCCGTGGTAGCTGTGAAGGCCGGGCCCGGTTGGCGTGCTTGCCGCTCAATGCGGTCTGATCCTGAGGCGACCCGGAGTCAGCAAGGCAAGGGTAGTGCCGGCCGCTGGCCGGCAACGCGCCATCCATCGCGCTCCTCGGCTACGATGGATGTCAGCCTGCCCGGCGCACTGCTGGTCTTCGGGAACGTAGCGCGCATTGATGATGAAGCGCGCTGCAGAGCTGCAGCGGCGATGAACCGCACAGTGCGAGACGATTGTTCGGAAGCAGGGCGGCAGGTCTTTCTATGTCGAGGCCAAGGCGCGCCCGCGCCGGGTCGTGCCAGGCGAGTGCCCGATGACGCGCTTGTAGGCGCGACTGAAAGCGGCCTGCGACGCGTAGCCGAGGCGCTCTGCCACTACCTCGATCGGTAGGCTCTGGTGGGTCAGCCATTGACTTGCCAATTGCATCCGCAGCTCAGTCACGTACCGCAGGGGCGCGGTTCCAACAACGGTCTGGAACCGGTCTGCAAAGACAGAGCGTGAGATGTTGGATTCTGCGGCCAGCGCTTCGACGGTCCAGTCACGCCCGGGGTCTCTGTGCAGGGCAAGCAACGACAGCGATAGACGCGGGTCGCGCATGGCCATGACCAGGCCGGATGCGCCGTCGCAACCGCGCTCGACCCAGTCACGAACGATCATGGCGGCCACTGCATCCGCCAGCCGGGAGAGTATTCCTGCATATCCGATACGTCCGGAGCACACCTCGCGCTTCATCGCGTCGACCATGGGCAACAGCCCAGGGAACTGCGTGCCGTTGCCATCGGCCAACATCACCGCCGGCATCACCTTGCTCAACCCTTGCATGCCGCCCAGATCGAACACCATGCAGCCGTGGAAGAGCACTGCGCTCGGCACGGCGTGCGTGCTCGGGCACGTGTCTATGCCGCTCACCGCGTCACCCAGCGGGGCTGCGTCTATCGTTTCCAGGCACTGGACGGGGTGGTCGTCGCCCGACAGCAACGCGTGTTCTTCTCCGCGGGGAAGAAGCACGACATCCCCGGCAGAAAGGCGGTGTTGGCTACCGTCCGCGCCACGAAGAATGGCAGTGCCCACTGCCAGGTAATGGAAGTAGGCATGGCCTGGCTTCGGAGAAAATCCAAGCCCAAAGGTCGGCCCGGTCTGAATGCGTCGGTATTGAACGCCATGCAGCCGCATGCCGGTCAGCAGCTCGCTGATCAGATCGGTGGGCTGGGATGGAGCGTGGCTCATGAGACGACCCGGGGTTTCGATCAAAAATACAGGTCAGGCAATCATAGATCATCCGGGCGTGGCTCCCTAGACTCTCGGCTGCACGATTGCACTGGGATCTTTGATGAGTAATGACGTAGCTGATGCCGCAGACGCACCTGATTCTGTGGCCTGGAGTAGCGGGGAACCTTCTTCGTCGGCATGGGTAGCGGTGTTTTCGCTGGCCATGGGTGTCTTCGGGCTGCTCACGGCCGAATATCTGCCTGCCAGCCTGTTGACGCCGATGGCGGCGGACCTGGCGGTGTCGGAGGCGCTGGCTGGTCAAGCAGTGACGGTCACCGCTGTAGTGGCCCTGTTCGCTGGCCTGCTGGTGCCGCGGCTGACCCGTTCGATAGACCGGCGCCTGGTGCTGTTGAGTTTCACGGGTCTGATGATCCTCTCCAACGCCCTGGTGGCATTGTCGTCCAGCATGGGCGTCCTGCTGGTGATGCGCGTCCTTCTGGGCATCGCGCTGGGCGGTTTCTGGAGCATGGCAGCGGCCGTGGCCATGCGGTTGGTGCCGCCGCAGCGCGTGCCTCGCGCGCTTTCCATCATCTTCAGCGGCATTGCGGTCGGCACCGTGGTTTCCGTTCCTTTGGGGAGCTACCTGGGAGGTCTGCTGGGCTGGCGCAGCGCCTTCTGGGCTGCGACGGCGGTAGGTGGACTCACGTTTGCGTTCCAGTGGTTCACGCTGCCCCGAATGGCCCCGCGCAAGGCGGCAGTCCCAGAGTCGGTGGTGGGGCTCCTGCGCCGGCCAGGCGTTGCGGTCGGCATGCTGGGCTGCGTTCTGGCGCACACCGGTCAGTACTCGCTCTTTACGTACATCCGCCCAACGTTGGAGAGCCTGGGGCAGATGAGCGCGGATGGCCTGGCGCTGATTCTGCTCGGATTCGGTGTGGCGAATTTCGTTGGCACCCTGCTGGCCGGCTGGCTCATGGAGCGCAGCTTGAAAGTCACGTTGGTGATCATGCCCGCCTTGGTTGGCGCAGCCGCGCTGGGCATGCTCCTGTTGCCGGTGGGCGTTGGCGGGCTGTCGGTCCTGGTCGCGCTCTGGGGCCTGGCCTTTGGTGGCGTGCCCGTGGCCTGGTCGAGCTGGGTTGCACGTGCGGTGCCCGATCAGGCCGAGAGCGCCGGCGGGATGGTGGTCGCTGCTGTGCAGTCTTCCATCGCCGCGGGTGCCGCTTTGGGCGGCCTGGTGTTCGGGTTCGGGGGCATTGTTGCCGTGCTCACCGTTGCTGCGGCGGTGATGCTCATCGCGAGCCTGCTCATTGCGTTCCGTGTCAGGGTGAGTTCGGCGACGTTGTCGGCGGGTCCGGCGTTTCACATCTAGCCGTCATCTGTCCTGAGCGTCCTGCCGAAGCTGAAAATCAAACAGCCGCCGGGTGGTTGGTGGACCGATACCCAAACGGTCACCATTTGCCGGCGTGATGGCGCGGCGCTACGCTTCCACGATGTCTACTTCGACCTCCGCAGCATTCGACGGCGGGCGCGGCCCCGCCGAGCACGACGTGCGCACCCAGATCATCGTGGCCGCCACCGCGCATTTCAGCCATTACGGCTACGACAAGACCACGGTGTCCGACCTTGCCAAAGCCATCGGTTTTTCCAAGGCTTACATCTACAAGTTTTTTGCCTCCAAGCAGGCCATTGGTGAGGTGATCTGCGCCAATTGCCTCGGTCAGATCGAAAGCGAGGTTCGTCAGGCCCTGCAGGGGGTGCAAGCGCCTGACGATAGGCTGCGTGTGTTGTTCACCGTCATTGTGGAGGCCGGTCTTCGCCTGTTTCTGCAGGATCGGCGCCTGTATGAAATCGCCGTCGCCGCCGCGACGGATCAATGGCCATCAGCGAAGGCGTATCAAGACCGGATCGGGCAGCTTGTTGAAGACATCATCAAGGAGGGACGTGCCTGCGGAGCCTTCGAGAGCCGGACATCACTTGAAGAGACCGGCCGCGCGGTCTATCAGGTCCTGCTTCCTTATCTGAACCCGGTGACGCTGCCGCACCTGGCGCCCTTGCACGAAGAAGCGCCCAAAGCCTTGCAGGAGCTGGTCCTCAGGAGCTTGCAGCGACACCGGTAGTGACTATTGACGCAATGAGTCACTAGGAACACAATGCGGCCGGACACCCCACTCCGGAAGGCCGCATGCGTCGCCGTTCTGTACTCCCAGCCATTTCCTGTGTTGTTCCGTTGCTCCTTGTGGCCTGCAGCAGGGCGGGTGATAGCGACCCCCGAACCGCGCCGCCCATCGTCCGGGTCGCCCAGGTGCAGCCGGACACGGGAAACGCGCGGACCTTCACTGGCATCGTCGCCGCACGGGTGCAGAGCGATCTGGCCTTCCGGGTGGGGGGCAAGATCACCGAGCGCCTGGTCGAGACGGGGCAGACGGTCAAGCGCGGCGACGTGCTGTATCGAATTGATCCCATCGATCTGAACCTGGCCGCAGCGTCCCAGCAGCAGGCCGTCATCGCAGCCCGTGCGCAGAATGTGCAAGCCACCGCGGACGAGGCGCGCTATCGCGACCTGGCGGCCAAGGGCGTTGTATCCCGGTCGGCCTACGATCAGATCAAGGCTGCCGCAGACGCGGCGTCCGCGCAGCTCAAGGCAGCCGAAGCCCAAGCCCGTGTCGCGCGCAATGCCAGTCAGTACACGGCGCTTGTTGCCGATGCCGATGGGGTGGTCATGAACATTCTGGCCGAGCCCGGCCAAGTCGTTGCAGCGGGGCAGATCGTCGCCCGGCTTGCCCGTGCAGGCAGTCGCGAGGCCGTCGTCCAGCTGCCCGAGACACTTCGGCCGCAGATCGGCTCGGCGGCGTCCGCTTCCCTGTTCGGGGCAAGTGGCAGGATTCCGGCACGGTTGCGTGTGCTCTCTGAATCGGCAGACCCCGCAACCCGCACCTTTGAAGCCCGCTACACCCTGGAGGACGGCAGCACGGCATTGCCGTTGGGGTCCACCGTGGCGGTAGCGGTTGAAGGCACCGCAGCTGCAGGCAGGGTGGGGGCGTTGAGGTCCCATTGGGCGCGGTGTTCGATCCCGGCAACGGGGCCGGTGTCTGGGTCATCGGGGGCGAGCCACTCAAAGCCCGTTGGACGCCGGTAGTGGTCAAGCGATTGGGTGACGACCAGGCCCTGGTTGAGGGCGCGTTGAGTGCATCCGACCGCGTGGCCGCGCTGGGCGCGCACCTGCTCCGCGAAGGGCAGGTGGTTCGTCTGGCCGATACCGCCACGACTACCGCTGGCAAGGGAGCCCACCCGTGAGTGGGTTCAACCTGTCGGCGCTTGCGGTGCGCGAGCGCGCGATTACCGTCTTTCTGATCTTCCTGGTCTCGGTTGCCGGCATCGTGTCGTTCTTCCAGCTGGGCCGCGCAGAGGACCCGGCGTTCACTGTCAAGGTGATGACAGTGATCACGGCGTGGCCGGGTGCCACGCCCACGGAGATGCAGGACCAGGTGGCCGAGAAGCTGGAAAAACGCCTGCAGGAGCTGCGCTGGTATGACCGCAGCGAAACATATACGCGTCCCGGCCTGTCTTTCACCACGCTGACCCTGCAGGACGGTACGCCTCCTTCCGAGGTGCAGGAAGAGTTCTACCAGGCGCGCAAGAAGATGGCCGACGAAGCCGCAAACCTGCCCGCAGGTGTCATCGGCCCGATGGTCAATGACGAATACGCCGATGTCACCTTCGCGCTGTTCGCGTTGAAAGCCAAGGGCGAGCCGTTCCGCGCGCTTGCACGCGACGCCGAAACCCTTCGCCAGCGCCTGCTGCATGTCCCGGGGGTAAAGAAGGTCAACATCATCGGCGAGCAGTCCGAGCGGATCTATGTGGAGCTTTCCCACCAACGTCTGGCCAACCTGGGCATCACGCCGCAGGCAGTGTTCGCCGCGCTGAACGGGCAGAACGCGTTGACGCCCGCCGGCTCCGTGGAGGCCAAGGGCCCGCAGATCTTCATCCGCCTCGACGGCGCGCTGGATCAGCTGCAGAAGATCCGGGATACCCCCATCGTTGCACAGGGCAGGACGCTGAAGCTGCAGGACATCGCCACCGTCAAGCGCGGCTATGAAGATCCGTCGACCTTCATGATCCGCAACGGGGGCGAGCCCGCCATGCTGCTCGGGATCGTCATGCGCGACGGCTGGAACGGCCTGGATCTGGGCGCCTCGCTCGACGCTGAGGTCAGGAAGATCAACGACGGCCTGCCGGTGGGGATGGTCTTGGAGAAAGTCACCGATCAGGCGGTGAACATCAGCGCGTCGGTCGACGAGTTCATGATGAAGTTCTTTGTCGCACTGCTGGTGGTGATGGTGGTGTGCTTCGTCAGCATGGGCTGGCGCGTCGGCATCGTGGTGGCAGCTGCCGTACCGTTGACGCTGGCCGCGGTGTTCATGGTGATGGCCGCCACCGGAAAGAACTTTGATCGCATCACGCTCGGTTCGCTGATCCTGGCGCTGGGCTTGCTGGTCGATGACGCGATCATTGCCATCGAAATGATGGTGGTGAAGATGGAAGAGGGCTACAGCCGGATCAAGGCATCGGCCTATGCCTGGAGCCATACCGCGGCGCCGATGCTGGCCGGCACCCTGGTCACGGCCGTGGGTTTCATGCCCAATGGCTTTGCCCGCTCAACTGCCGGCGAATACACCAGCAACATGTTCTGGATCGTCGGCATCGCGCTGATCGTGTCGTGGGTGGTCGCGGTGTTCTTCACGCCCTATCTCGGCGTGAAGCTTCTGCCTGAACTGAAGGCCGTGGAGCGCGGCCACAGCAGTCTCTACGATACGCCGCGCTACAACCGCTTCCGGTCGATCCTGGCGCGCGTGATTGCGCGCAAGTGGCTGGCCGCCGGTTCGGTGATCGGCCTGTTCGTGCTTTCGGTGGCAGGCATGGGGTTGGTGAAGAAGCAGTTCTTCCCCATCTCTGATCGCCCGGAGGTACTGGTCGAGGTACAGATGCCCTACGGCACCGCCATCGAACAGACCAGCCTGGCGGCCAGCAAGGTGGAGAAGTGGCTGTCCGCGCAGGAGGAGTCGAAGATCGTCACGGCCTACATCGGCCAGGGCGCGCCGCGCTTCTACCTCGCCATTTCGCCGGAGCTCCCCGATCCCGCGTTTGCCAAGATCGTTGTCCGCACCGACAGCCAGCAACAGCGCGATGCGCTGAAGGCAAGGCTCCGCCAGGCGGTGGCGGAGGGACTGGCGCCTGAAGCACGCGTGCGCGTCACGCAGCTGGTGTTCGGGCCTTACTCGCCTTATCCGGTGGCCTATCGGGTCAGTGGCCCGGATCCGGATGTCATCCGCGGCATTGCGGCCAAGGTGGAGCAGATCATGCACGCCAGCCCGATGATGCGCACCGTGAACACCGACTGGGGCGTTCGCACGCCAACGTTGCACTTCACGTTGGACCAGGACCGCCTGCAGGCGATGGGCATGACCTCTGCGTCTGTCTCGCAGCAGTTGCAGTTCTTCCTCAGCGGGGTGCCGGTCACTGCCGTTCGCGAGGACATCCGCACCGTCGAAGTGGTTGCCCGATCTGGCGGGGATACGCGCCTGGACCCGGCGCGCATTGCCGATTTCACTTTGGTCGGCGCCGGTGGCCAGCGCGTGCCGTTGTCCCAGATCGGCGCTGTCGAAGTGCGCATGGAAGAGCCGGTACTGCGGCGGCGCGATCGCGTGCCGACCATCACCGTGCGCGGTGATATCGACGATGCCCTGCAGCCACCGGACGTATCGGCGGCCATCAGCAGGCAGCTTCAGCCACTCATCGCCTCGCTTCCCGAGGGATATGCCATTGCCCAGGCCGGCGCCATTGAAGAGTCCGGCAAGGCGATGAGCGCCATGCTGCCGCTGTTCCCGATCATGCTGGCGATCACCTTGCTGATCATCATCCTGCAGGTGCGCTCCATCTCGGCAATGATCATGGTCTTCATGACCAGCCCCCTCGGCCTGATCGGCGTGGTCCCGACCCTGCTGCTGTTCCAGCAGCCGTTTGGCATCAACGCCCTGGTTGGACTGATTGCATTGTCGGGCATCCTGATGCGCAACACGCTCATCCTCATCGGTCAGATCCACGAAAACGAAGAAGCCGGGATGGAAACATTCCACGCGATCATCGAAGCGACGGTTCACCGGGCGCGCCCGGTGATCCTGACCTCCCTGGCAGCGGTGCTGGCCTTCATTCCGCTGACCCATTCGGTGTTCTGGGGAACGCTTGCCTACACGTTGATCGGCGGCACCATCGCCGGCACCGTGATGACGCTGGTCTTCCTCCCGGCGATGTATGCCATCTGGTTCAAGGTCCGAGCGGACAGGACCCGCGTTGCCTGAAAGTGGCCTGGATCTCTTCTACATGGGAAGTGAGTCATGAACATTGCCGACAAAGATCGCATCGTAGTGACCGGAATGGGTGTGGTGAGCCCGCTGGGCTGCGGCGTGGAAACGGTCTGGTCCCGCCTGCTGGCGGGACGTTCCGGAATTGGCCCGCTGGGCGATGCGCTTTCCGCCGGAACGGGCTGCAACGTAGGCGGCCGCGTGCCCGACCGGGTGCAGGATCCTGAGGCGGGCTTCGACTCCAGCGACATCATCGCGCCGAAAGATCTGAAGAAGATGGACCGGTTTGTCGAGTTCGCGCTGGTAGCCGCCCACGAAGCGCTTGCGCAGGCCGGGTGGCGTGAGGCTGATGAGCGTGGCCTGCTGCGAACGGCGACCGTGATTGCGACGGGGATCGGTGGCTTTGGATCCATCGTCAATGCGGTGCACACCACCGAAAGCCGTGGGCCTGGCCGGTTGTCGCCTTTCACTGCGCCTACTTTCCTGGCCAATATGGCGGCAGGGCAGGCGTCGATCCGGTACGGGTTCAAGGGGCCGCAGAGCGCACCCGTCACGGCATGCGCGGCGGGCGTCCAAGCCATTGGTGATGCGGCGCGCCTCATCCGGTCCGGCGAGGCGGACATTGCACTGTGTGGCGGCGCGGAAGCTGCGATGCATCGGGTCAGCCTGGGCGGCTTTGCGGCGGCCAAGGCACTGAGCACGTCGTTCAACGACACGCCACAGGCAGCGTCCCGCCCGTTTGATGAGCAGCGGGACGGCTTCGTCATGTCCGAAGGGGCAGGGCTGCTGGTGATCGAGCGGCTGGATCATGCGCTGGCGCGTGGCGCCACCCCGCTGGCCGAGCTGGCCGGCTACGGCACCACCTCTGATGCGTATCATCTGACTGCGGGCCCCGACGATGGCAGTGGTGCGCGCAGGGCGATGGAGATCGCGCTGGCGCAGGCGGGCATTGCCGCCGGGCAGGTCGACCACATCAACGCCCACGCAACCTCGACCCAGGTGGGGGATCGGGCAGAGCTTGCGGCCATGCGTGCCTTGTTCGGTGCCCGCCCAGATCTTCTGATCTCTGCCACCAAGTCCAGCACCGGGCACCTGCTCGGGGCAGCTGGCGGCATCGAAGCCATCTTTACCGTGCTTGCTTTGCGCGATCAGGTCGCACCAGCGACACTCAACCTCGGCCGCCCCGATCCGTTGGCCGAAGGGCTTTCGATCGTCGCCGGCGTGCCGCGCAAGGCTGGCATCGAGTTCGCGTTGACCAATGGATTTGGTTTTGGCGGCGTCAATGCCAGTGCACTGTTCAGGCGCATGTGAGCGTGGCTGCCTCCAGCGGCTCCCCAAGCAAAACCGCCCTGCGCTGGGAAGGTGCACGGGCGTTGAGCCGGCGCTGGATGCTGGATGCCGCCGGCACTGTGTTTGCTGAAGAAGGGTTCGAGAACGCGACGATGAAGCGCATTGCCGAGGTCTGTGGCGTTACCAAGGTCACGATCTATGCGCACTATCGTGACAAGGCGCGGCTCTACAGGGCGGTCATGGACGGCCATCTGGCATCGATACCGGATGCCCGGCTCGACGCGCACGGAGCAATGGATCTTGGTGATGTGCTGATGCGCATCAGTGACGGCATCGAACGGTTGGCAGCGGACCCGGCATGCCAAGCCTTCTGCCGGACGCTGTCGCGTTCTGATCATGCGCGTGATGTCTACATGGAACACTGGAACACGAAACTGGAACCGTATCTGGACCTTGCGACACGAGCGATGGCGAGCGCCCCGGTCCGCTCGAGCCACCCGGGTGATAGTGAGAAGTTCCTCAGGCTCATCCTCACAGAACATGGCCTGCCTCATGGGGCGATGCCCGTGTCCGGGAGTGAAGCAACCGTGGCGCTCTTCATGCGCGCCTATGGGATGACGCTGCCGGAGGCCTGAAAGACTCCCCGGGAACATTGAGTCGATGCCTCAAGGCCATCCGGCTTTCGCCATGGCCCGACCAGGCATTCAGCGCACGCCCGATTCCGGTCCAGCAAGCATGACTTCATGCACTGCAGATTGACTACAAATGTAGTCATTGTCTCTGTGTCCATTGAAGGAGCCCGCCATGAGAGCATGTCTGCTTGCCTGCATAGTCTTCCTGGTATTACACCCGTTTGTGGCCGCAGCCAACACGCCTGATGCCTTGGCAGCGATAGAGCGGAATGCCCGCAACGCGCATTCCGACGCGGTCTACATTGAAAGCGGGCGCGGGGTGCTGCTGCAGATCGCGCCGGCAGCCGGGGAAGACCGCATCCACCTGATGTCGGCGACCAAGTCCGTCGTCGCCCTGGCCATCGGGCTGCTGCTCGATGACGGCAAGCTCGCATCCATCGACGAACCGGTCAGCACGGTGTACCCGGAATGGCGCCAGGGCAGGAAGCGGGACATCACGATCCGGATGTTGATGGACCACACCTCCGGCCTGCAGAACGTGGCCAACGCGGGGGTGGAACTGGAGGGCGCGCCGGATCTGGTGAAGCTGGCGCTGGCGGCCGAAATTTCCAGCGATCCAGGCACCACCTTCGCCTACAACAACAAGGCGACCAATCTTCTGCCAGACATCGTGCAGCGGCTTGCCGGCAAGCCACTGGATGTCTATCTGGACGAACGGTTGTTCAAGCCGCTTGGCATCACCGGCCATGCATGGATGAAGGACCAGGCCGGGACGCCCATGGGCATGGCCGGGTTGTCGTTGTCGGCGGTTGATCTTGCAGCGATCGGACGATTGATGCTGGACGGCGGCGTCACCCCGGACGGCAAGCGGTTGCTGAGCGAACGCTCGGTAGCGTTGATGACCGCCGAAAGCGCGCGTTCCCCCGACGTCGGCCTGTTGTGGTGGCGCATCCCCGCATGGGAGCACTACCGATTGAAGGCCGGTGCAGCCACGCTTCTGAGCGCTCGCAGCATGGATGCCGTGATGCTGGACGCGCTGCTGGCCGCCGACGGCCAGGTATTTGACAGCAAGTCAGCGCTGATCAGCTTTCTGGCCGAACGGCTGGGACCGAGCTGGCCACAGCGCTACGCTGCGGAAATCACCGGGCGTGGACTGAAGCTCGGCGATATCTTCGACATCGACCGAGGGCCGGTAGCGGCCTACGCCGCCAACGGCTATCTCGGCCAGCACCTGGTCATTGTTCCCGACAAGGGCGTGGTGGCGGTAAGGCAGATTCAACGGCGGGATAGCCACAGCGCCCCGCTCGACGACTACGCCGCGTTTCCCATGGATGTACTGCGGCTGGCAGAGACGCTGTGACCGGCCAGCACGCTAGGGAATGCGGCAGCCCGCGAACACATCCAGTCCCGGCTGGTAGATACCGCTGCTGATGGCGAACAGTCCCAGCAGGGAGTGGAAGAGATTGTCGTGGCTGTAGGAGCCGGTGCCTGCAGCATGGCTCAGGCAGGCCAGATCAAGGCGGGCATGGGTTGCAAAGCCCGGGGAGAACCACATCACCATCGGCACCCGGGTCTGCTCGCGTGGCGCAATGAAGTAGGGCGTTCCGTGCAGATACAGACCGTGCTCGCCAAGCGACTCGCCGTGATCGGAGACATAGATCAGTGCAACGTCACGCTGCTCCGAATAGGTCTGCAGCAGGTCGATGGCCTTGCCCAGCAGCCGGTCGGTATAGACCAGCGTATTGTCGTAGGTGTTGGTCAGCGCTTCGTTGCTGCACTTCTGTATCTGGTTGCTGTCGCAGGTAGGGCTGAATGCCTTGGAGTCGGCGGGATAGCGTTCAAAGTAGGTGGGGCCATGGCTGCCCAGCTGGTGCAGCACGATCAGACCATCACCCTGCATGGCCGCGATGCGCGTGTCCAGCTGGTGCAGCAGGATCTCGTCATGGCAGGTGCCGTCCTTGTTCACGCACAACCCAGGCACCTTCAGCGGCGGCATGTCGTCGGTGGGAATGCGGTTGCACACGCCCTTGCAGCCACCGTTGTTGTTGTCGCGCCAGAGCACGCTGGCGCCGGTGCGCTGCAGGATGTCCAGTACGTTCTCTTCCGATGCCGCAGCGACGCCCTCGTACTGCGACCGCGGCATCTGCGAGAACATGCACGGCAGTGACACCGCCGTTGATGTGCCGCAGGATGCAACGTCCCGGAAGCTGATGACGCCGTCCTTGCGTGACAGCTGCGGGTTGGTCGGGCGCGGATAGCCGTTGAGCTGGAAGTTCTTTGCACGTGCCGTCTCGCCGGCCACCAGGATGACCAGGCGCGGGCGCTCGCCGGGCGTGCGCGCGGCGTCTTCGCCGATCGTGCGCAGCGGCTGTGCCTTGGCGCTGTAGCTGCTCCGGAGGTAGCCATAGGTGTGACGCAGGACGTTCAGCGGCAGCACCTGCTCGCGGATGTAGCGGTTGTTGCGGAGCAGCGACGAGTACTCCTTGTAGAACGCCAGGCTTACCGCAGCCAGCACCATCAGCGTCGCCAGCACGTTCCCCAACCACACCAGTGCCGCCCGCAAAGGGCGTCCGCTGTTTCCACTGCGCATGATCAGCAGAACGCATGTGGGCAGCGCGCCCAGCAACAGCACCGTCAACAGCAACGGCAGCGACAGGTAGGAGGTCATCTCAGCCTGGTTGGTCTCCAGCGCGT
This sequence comes from Stenotrophomonas sp. SI-NJAU-1, assembly GCF_020883215.1. Taxonomy (NCBI): domain Bacteria; kingdom Pseudomonadati; phylum Pseudomonadota; class Gammaproteobacteria; order Lysobacterales; family Lysobacteraceae; genus Stenotrophomonas; species Stenotrophomonas sp. SI-NJAU-1. The sequence continues at coordinate 2,218,913 of NZ_CP086598.1, read as the reverse complement.
TCTGCACCATGTCGCGGTCGATCAGTACGTTGTAATGCAGCATGAAGTAGGTGCACGCAGCGCTGACGGCAACCAGCAACGCCAGCACTGGTTTGCGCGCATAGGGGAGCATGCCGATGGGCGTGAACAGCAGATTGAACAGGCACAGCAGAAGCACCGGAAGGCTGCAGAAGAACAAAGCGCTGCGCAGATCATGGATATCGATGAGAGACCAGAGCGTCTTCCAGAGAGCGATGTTTCCCAGCGTGGTGAAGAACAATGCCGTGCACCAGACAAGCATGATCGGATGTTGCGGGACAGACCTGAAGCATGAACGCACGTGCAGAATCCGCTGAGCCAGAAGTGCGCGCAGTATCTGGACGCGTTCATCAGGAAGTTGTCAGGTTCCTTGCTCATCCCATCAGGACCACGGCCCACACCGTAGCCACCATCAGCAGGGCCGTGCTCTGTGCGGCACTGCCCATGTCCTTGGCGTTCTTGGAAAGCGGATGGTGTTCCAGAGAGATGCGATCGACCACCGCTTCGATGGCCGAGTTGAGCAGCTCCACCAGCAGGCTGATGAAGCAGACCATCAGCATCAGGGCGCGCTCGCTGCGGCTGACCTCCAGCAGGAGCGCGACGGTTGCCAGCGCGGCATGCAGCAACAGCAGCTGCCGGAACGCGGCCTCACCCTTGAATGTCGCGACGAAACCGTCGCGGGAATGGATCATGGTATGCAGGATGCGGCGCAGCCCGGTCTTGCCGTGCGCGTACTTGCCGTTGCCCTTGGGTTGCCCTGGCTGCATTTCGTACCTGCCCTCATGAAGAGATCCGGCAAGGGTGGAAGGAGCAATGTCAGGAAGCTGTCAGGTATCGGCTGCGGCTGGGCGCATCTGCAGGGTGAAGCAGCAGCCTCGCACCGAGGTCTCGACCGTCATCTGCCAGCCAAGATGCTCGACCACGCGCTGCACGATGGACAGGCCCAGACCTTCGCCGCTCTGCCGGGCGCTGGTCACGAAGCGCTGGAACTGCTGCGCGTCGATGCTGGACGGCAGCCCCGGGCCGGTATCGGCAACCCGCAGCGTGGTGCCACGCAGTTCCACCCGTACCTCGCCTTCCTCCGTGTACTGGCACGCATTGCGCAGCAGGTTCCAGATCACGCTCTGTGCCAGCACGTCATTGGTCAGCAGCTGCTCGTCCTGCGCAGCGTCAAGGGTCAGGCGCACCGGCTTTCCTGCCAGCCACGGCACGCATCGCGCCATGCATTCCTCGATCACCGGGCGCAGCAGCAGGTTGCTGCGTGGCACTGTCCTGGGGTCGCGGGAAAGCAGCAGCAGGCAGGTGAGCTGGCGCTGCATTTCCTGCGTGGTCCGCACAATGCGCTCGGCACTGGCCAGCAGCCGGCTGTCGGCCGGCAGCTGGTGCTGCAGCGTTTCGGCGGCGCCACCGATGATCGCCAGTGGTGTGCGCAGTTCATGGCTGGCGTCGCCGGCGAAGCATTGTTCACGCTGCAGGAACTGCTCAAGTTCGTCGCTGTGCTGGGCAAAGGCGCGCGCCAGAACGCCGATCTCGTCGCGCGCGTCCTGGAAGGGAAAGGGCTTGTGCTTGTTCTGCACGGCATCAGCCAGGCGCGTAATGGGCGCGATGACGTGGGCCGACGTCCGGCGACCAATCCAGAACGCACAGAACACGCAGGTCAGGATCACCAGCGCAGCAAAGGCGTTGATCAGGTGCTCGAGGTAGGCGTAGTGATCACCGTGCTGCAGCAGGTAGTAGCGCTGCCCGTTGCTTTCGAAGACCCGAAGGTGCCATTCGTTCGGTGCGGCTTCACCGTGGTAACCCAGCCCGTACCGGCGCAGCACCTGCGGAACCGTATGCGGATCAAACAGCTGGCTGCCTTCCGGCAGGTCCGGTTGCACGCCTTGGGCCAAGGCCACCTGCAGCCTGCGGACCTCCCGGTCCTGACTCATCGAAACCACGGAGGCCCTTACTTCGTCATAGTCCACCAGTTCGACCAGTACGATGAAGCCCATGGCACCGGCCATCAGCAGCACGAAGGCAACGGTGATGCGCGTTCTCAGGGTCAAGCTTCGATAGAGGGACTTCAGCGAGCGGGCATTCATGGGTGGCGACTATTCCGCGTGTGCTGGCGCCGGCGTGCCCAGGCGCCAGCCGACGCTGTGCACGGTCGCAATGAGTGCAGGGTCGAACGGCCTGTCCACCTGAAGGCGCAGTTCATGGATATGCGTACGTAGCGCGCCGCTCTCCGGCGGCTCGTCGCCCCATATCAGGTACTCCATCTCCTGCTTGCGCACCACCGCCGGCGCGGCACGCATCAGGCACATCAGCAGCTTGTGCGTGGTCGGTGTCAGGTTGAGGGCCTGGCCCTGGCGCCATGCCTGTGGCGAACGGGTGTCGACCCGCAGGTCCGCCCAGGCCAGCACGCTCTGCACCTGCCGGCCCTGGGCACGGCGGACCAGCGCCTTGATGCGCGCGTCCAGCTCCTTCAGGGAAAAGGGTTTGACCAGGTAATCATCCGCACCCAGCGCGAGCCCCTGCACGCGGTCTTCCACCGGATCACGGGCGGTCAGCATCAGGATCGGCACCGGGTTCTGGAACTTCTCGCGGAGTGTCTGGCACAGTGCCATGCCATCAAGGCGGGGCAGCATCAGGTCCAGCAGGATGGCATCGTAATCATGCTGCGTTGCCCTGCGCAGGCCGCTGGCACCATCCCGTGCATCGTCAAGTACGTAGCCCAGTGGCTCGAAGAACGCGTAAAGGTTGGCAACCAGCTCGGGGTTGTCTTCAATGATGAGCAGTCGTGTCATGGGCTACGTGCATCCGTGCATGAGCAGCGGACTTTGGACGATCACCTGTGGTTTGCCAAGTGCGGGGAGGTGCCGCACGACCCCGCCAAGCTCAGGCACAGAGTGCTACATGAGCCGCTGTACGGCCAGCGCAGCAGCGACGCACCACAGCACCACCCACGCCGCCGAGATCCGCGCAACCGCCAGCAGAGCAAAGCCCACCGCGGCGATCGCAAGATCGATCGGCGCGCGCACGCCTTCCGTCCACACTGGATCATGGAACGCGGCGGCCAGCAGGCCGACCACGGCCGCACCGGCCCCGGCCACTGCTCTGGCCGCCCACGGTCGGCACACCAACTGGTTCCATATCGGCAGTACCGACAGCAGCAACAGGAATCCCGGCAGGAAGATGGCCAGCAACGCAATCCCTGCGCCTACCACCGCTGGCAGACCCGATGACGCCTCTGCACCAAGAAACGCCGCGAGCGAGAACATCGGGCCGGGCATCGCCTGCGCGGCACCGTAGCCGGCAAGGAACGTGTCTGGTCCTACCCAGCCGCTGTCAACCACCGCATGCTGCAGCAGCGGCAGTACGACATGGCCTCCACCAAAGACCAAGGCCCCTGCCTGATAGAACGCGCTTGCAATGCGTGGTGCCGTCGGCACGGTAGAGAAGGGCAGCACCAGGGAAGCCGCCAAACCGGCGACAAAAAGCGCCAGGCTGATGGCGGCACCACGTGCGCCGTACCGGACCGGAAACACCGCAGCAGCAGGCGCCCTTGCGTGCGTGCACAGCCCCATGCCCAGCAGGCCGCCCAGTCCGACGGCGATCAACGATCCCCATGCATTGCCTGCCACTACCGCTACGGCCAGGGCGAGGCAGGCAATCAACGCGTGCCGCACATCGGGAAGCAGTTGCCGCGCCATGCCTACCAGACCGTGGGCAACCACCGCCACGGCCACCAGTTTCAGACCGTGGACGACCGCCGGGTAGACCCCATGATGCAATCGAGAGACCGCGGCGGCAAAACCAAGCATCAGCAGCGCAGAGGGCAGGGTGAATGCGGCGAATGCCGCCAACGCGCCCCGCCAGCCGCCCCGGAACAGGCCGATGGCGAGGCCCATCTGGCTGCTGGCCGGTCCCGGCAGGAACTGGCAGACCATCAGCAGTTGGGCGAAGCCGGCATCATCGAGCCAGCGACGGCGCTGCACGAATTCACGGTGGAAATAGCCGAGATGGGCGATAGGCCCGCCAAAGGATGTCAGCCCCAGTTTGAGGAAGACCGAGAACACCTCCATAGCATTGCCGCGGCCTTTCATCGCGTCAGCGGCATCGGCTTCGGGCGGGGGCGGCGATCCGGTCACGGGCCGAGGATACACAGTCCCGATGTAGCTGATTGCAGGCGCCTTTTCGGACCAGGGAACGAGGCGGGGGCACGCTGAACCGTTACCGGCCGGGCGCATGGATTCGTTCACAGGCGCTGCTCTATATTCCGAGCCACGACGCCGCATACCGCGGCTGGACCGGGAGTATCCCCATGAAAACCGGACGTTTGCTTGGCATTGCCCTGGGTGCGGCAGTCTCCCTGGTGGCCGCCCCCGCTTGGGCCGATCCGCCGCACCATGCACGGGGCAACGGACCGCCGCCCCATGCAGGCGGCCCCCACAACCGCGACGCACCCCCGCCGGGCTGGCAGAAAAAGGCATGGCGCCGCGGTGACCGCTTGCCCTGGGCCGAGGTTGACCGCCGCTACTGGGTGGACGACTACGCGCATTACCGTCTGCGCGACCCCGGTCGCGGTCAGCGTTGGGTGCGGCAGTCGGATACGGAATACCTGCTGGTGGAGATCGCCACCGGCGTGATCATCGACGCCTTGCGTCGCTAGGGATTCCGGCACGGGCCCCCGGGCGGCACGCAGCCGCCGCGGGGGTAATGGCGGCACGACCGCCGGTGGCATCGCGCTCTCACCCCGGCAACTCGCACTTCATCTTGCCGTCCACGTAATACGGCTTGGGTACGTTCGGGTTGTCGCTGGTCTTCTCAAAGACCACTTCGAACGACGCTGCGTCGGGCGAGCCCCTGCGATCGGTACACGCGTCGTGGAGTCTTTTCTTGACTGCGGCAATGCCGGCCTCGCGGTTGGCACCGTCGGCGCTGTTGGTCAGGTTCACGGTTTCAGCCAGGGCCAAGGGGCTGAAGGCACACAGGCAGCCGGCGATCATCAGGGTATGCAGCTTGGTCAAGGGGTGCACCTCGCGGAAGTCCAATGAGGCGGTCAGCATAATGCGGGAGCGTTAACAGCACGTGCCCGGTTGCCGCAGTTGGCTTGGCTGACGTTGTTTGGTACAAGCCAAGCTGTCGAAGATCAGAGAATGGGCGCGAGCCATGTCCGAACCCTATTCGGCCCTGCTCAGGCTGCAGCTGCCGCGCGAGCGTCTTGCACGCTGGTTGGCGGCCCCGGTGCCTGCAGCATCGAGGTGGAATGACTGGCGATCCATCGCCGGCCGGTGGCGCCTGCCCGGCGGCGTCGATCTGGCTGCGTCCAGTGATGTGGAGCTCGGTGAATTCCTCTCCGATTGCACTGCAATGCTGGCCCGGCACGCGGACAATCGCGCAGCGTTGGCCGCCCTCCTGGAATCGGCGCAGGCGGAGAACATCAAGGTTGCGGCCTACGATCAGGCTGGCGCGTACTTCGTGGCAGGATCGCTGACGTATTCCGAGAACCTCTATGATCTGGTCGTGTTTCTGGCGATGGCGCGGGGCGCCGCCGATTTTCTTGAGCCTGGCGAGCACGGCGTGGCACTGGTGCACGACTACCTATGGGCCGAGGACGGTGAGCGGGAGACGGTTGCTGCGGTCCAGCTCGCCGGCAAGGGCGATTCCGGCTTCATGACGCCGGCGCAGTCCGGTGAGACCGCTGCGACCTTCGATGCAATGGTCGAGCTCATGCTGGACGGAGCGGACGACCCGCAGTTCACTCCACGCAATCAGTTCGACCGTATCCAGGAGCGCGGCCATGCGGCCCAGGAGAACTAGATGACAAGCACAGGCACCCGCAGGGATCCAGTCAGCAGGAGAGCACGCTGCTTGCCCGGCGCCCTCGTTCTCTGCTTCTGCATGCTGGCCGGATCTGCGCTGGCGCAGACAGCGCCGGTCACGCGCACCTGGTTCGTGAGCGGAGCAGAGTTGGCCAAGCTCCTGCAGGGCAGGGGTGAAGACGGATTCTGCAGCGGCGATCAGTGCCGGAACCTGTCGAGCGTCCGCGCGGGCGCCTACATCCAGGGCGTTGCGGATACAGGCCGAGGGCAGTGGTGTGGCCAGGGACATATTCTTCCCCATGAACTGGTCGACCGTGTGTCTTCGCACATCCGGCAGCTACCCGCCGAACGACTGCATCAGGATGCCGCATCTCTGGTCATTGAAGCGTTGGAGGCTGCGCTTCCCTGCCAGCAGGCGGCGTCCAGCGGCGACCGCGCCCACGCCGCGCAGAGTGGGCGATGAGCCCCTGCCGCCGCTGCAGGTCGCCTGACCGGAACAAAGCGAGAGCTGCCGCATGCGAGTGATGGAGACAGCGCTGTCTGCCGACGTGCTGGCCCTGCTGGAGGCCAGCGGCCTGCCTACGGAGGATCTGCGCGCAGGCAGGCCGATCACCTTTCTGGCAGCGTCGTTGAACGGAGAGCTGCTCGGTTGCGTGGGCTATGAGTCGAGCCGCGGCGTCGTGCTCCTGCGCTCGTTGGCGATCCAGCCGATGTCGCAGGGCAGGGGCCTGGGGCGGCAACTGGTGGTGGAGCTGGAGCGGCATGCCAAGGCGGCGGGTGGCAGGACCGTGTTCCTTCTCACGACCACGGCAGCACCGTTCTTCGAGCAGCTTGGCTATGAGCGTGTCGCGCGCGATGCAGCACCGGGATTCATCGCTGCGTCGACGCAGTTCAGTGAACTGTGCCCAGGCTCGGCCCAGCTGATGATGCGTCGGCTGTAGGCCGGCCGGGACCCGGCGGGTGCTTCAGCCGCCTTGTCCATCGATGTCCGGGGCTTGCCGCGTTGCGATCCGGGATGCCCGGCGTGCAGAGGACCGCTGCGGTGTCGATACCGAGGCCCGCGTGATCAACTGGTGCGCAAGCACGTGGTTGACTGTGGCGCGCCTTGAAGACGCGGGGCGGCGCATTTCCCGCAGCAGGATGTCTATCGCGTTGTCCGCCATCTCTGCGACAGGCTGATGGATGGTGGTCAGTTCCGGCCACACCATGGTCGCGGCGGAGGTGTCGTCGAAGCCAACCACCGAAAGATCCCCCGGCACCTGCAGGCCGCGGCGGTGGGCCACTGAAACAACCGCCGATGCCATGTCATCGTTGCTGGCGAAGATCGCACTGGGTGGCGGGCCCTGGGCCAGCAGCCGCTCGGCTGCCTCCAGGCCGGAACGGTAGGTGAAGCAGCCGGGTTGCACGAGCGCGTCGTCGTAGCCGATGCCGGCGTTGGCCAGTGCATCCTGGTAGCCCTGCCAGCGGTGTGCGCTGGCAGTCTGGTTCGGGTCGCCCTTGATATAGCCGATGCGGGTATGCCCGTGGGCGATGAGGTGCGACACCATGTCATGGCTGGCCTGGCGGTCGTCGATGCGCACGCAGGAGATCCTGTCGCTGAAGCGGCTGGAGGCGATGGAGACGACGGGAACGCCCGCGTTGACGAATACCTCGACGATGTCCTTCGATTCACACAGCGGCGGCGGAAGAATCACGCCGGCCACGGTGGTCGCGAGTTGCCGTGCCGCCTCGCGACGCGCCGGGGTGCCCAGCTCATCCCATGCAGCGATGACCAGCTGCGCCGCCGACCGGGTGGAACCGCGCAGCGCGCCGACCAGCAGTTCGCGCAGGTAGCTGGAGCTGGGGTTGGTGTAGATCAGGGCGATGCAGGTGTGCTGCGCCGCAGCCAGGGCGGAGGCAGCAGGGTTGGGCCGGTAGTCCAGCGCCAGCACGCTGCGCAGGACGCGTTCGCGGTTGCCTTCGCGTACCCCGGCATGGCCGTTGATGACGCGTGACACCGTCATGGCGGAAACACCTGCATGGGCAGCGACGTCATCGATGGTGACGGCGCTTGCTTTTCGACGGACCGCTTTATGGCCGTTTTTCAAGGCTGGATTCCTTTGCTGCGCTGCATGATGACAAGCGCGATTGCGGATGAGTAGTCTGCGCCGTGACGCGATGGTAGCGCTACCACTGAGCCGGTGTAAGGTCAGCGGATGCCCCCCCCCTTTACCGCGCGGCTGTTCCGGCAAGTCTGAAAGCGAGTTTGAGTCGCAGTGGGTGCAAAGCGCACTGCGAAGTTCGGTGTGGAAGACGGGCGTCGCCCGTACGTGCCCCCAGGAGGGGCGGTGCATCCATTCGATCGTATGTCAGAGGGGAGAGTCATGAGCGCAGTTGCTTGCCGTCGTACCCCTGGCCGGAGGGCTCGTCCATGAGCCGGAGGCTGGCGAAGTTCACATCCCGGGCCATGTTCACCTTTGTCGGTGGCGTCCTGGTCATCAATCCCGCATTCGCACAGGAGGCGTCAACGCCGGCACCCGTCGCCGGGCAGCAGAACCCGCCCAGCCCGACACAGCTGGACACCGTGCAGGTCACCGGCATCCGCAACAGCCTCAGCCAAGCCATGGACATCAAGCGTGATTCGGCCGGCGTGGTGGATGCGATCAGTGCGGAGGACATCGGCAAGTTCCCCGATACCAACCTGGCCGAATCCCTGCAGCGCATCACCGGCATCTCGATCGAACGCCGTGATGGTGAGGGTGCACAGGTAACGGCACGTGGTTTCGGCCCTCAGTTCAACATGGTGACGCTCAACGGCCGCCAGATGCCGGGCGCCGATGCGTTCGGTGCGTCGGGGCAGGTCGCCATCGGTGGCGTCGACGGCGGCACCCGTGCCTTCAACTTCGCCCAGCTGGCCGCTGAAGCCATCAATGGCATCGAGGTCTACAAGACCAGCCAGGCCAATGTCCCCAGCGGTGGCATCGGTGCCACCATCAACATCCTGACCTCGCGGCCGTTCGACCACGAGGGCATCGTCGCCAGTGCCGGGGCGAAGGCCGTCTCCGACCGCAGCCAGCCGTTCGGCGACGATCTGACGCCGGAACTGTCCGGCATCTTCAGTTACACCAACCCGGACAAGACTCTCGGTGTTGGCGTGAGCGCCAGCTACCAGAAGCGCAAGGGCGGTTCGGTGCAGGCCACCGACAACTACTGGAACGTGCAGCCGTGGACCGGCACGATGCCGGGCAACCCGACGGTGGTCAATGCACCGGCCATCGGTGCGCTGTATGCGCGGCCGAACGACCTGCGCTATGCCTTCTCCGAATTCGAGCGTGAGCGCATCAACGGCCAGGCCGTGCTGCAGTTCGCGCCGACCGATGCGGTGACCTTGACCCTGGATTACACCTATTCGACCAACGAGATCACTGAGAATCGTGGCGAGCAGGGCATGTGGCTGCAGAACAGCAACTACACCGACGTCGAATTCGATACCAGCGGTGCGGTTGCCACGCCGATCTACATCCGTGAAATCGCCGGCACCAAGGATTTCGGCCTTGAGCAGCAGCGCAGCATGCAGAAGTACAAGCTGGGTTCGCTCGGCCTGAACGCGGTCTGGAATGTGACCGACCGCTTCAAGCTCAGCTTCGATGCGCACAACTCGAAGAACGAAAGCCGCCCGAACGATCCGCTCACCGGTGGCGGCTCCATCTTCAGCAGCATCGCCGGCACCAACAACTGCACCACCGGGCCGCATTGCGGCGGCTCATGGGTGCAGGAAATGGTCTTCAACAATGGCCTGCCGATCGGCACCCAGGTCTGGTTCCCGAGCACGGCCGATGCCATCGCCAACACCAATGGCGTGGTCAATCCGGGCTTCGCGCCGGGCGAGATTGGTTCGCAGGTGTTGCGCATCAACTCGCAGACCCAGATCAGCGAGATCAAGCAGGGCCGTGTCGACGGCGAGTGGAGCTTCGACAAGGGGCGCTTCCAGTTTGGTGTGGACTCGAGCAAGCAGACCACCCACCGCATCCAGGCAGCAGAGAACTACAACACCCTGGGCGATTGGGGCGTGGCCAATGTTGACGGGGATGTTGCCAACGGCCTGATGGACCTGCTGCAGCCGGTCAACATCGTCGGGCTGTTCAACGACTTCAATGCCAACAGCTTCACGGCCTGGCGCGGCGATGCAGGTCGCCTTGCGCAGTGGGCGGCGGACAATTATGGGGCCAACCTCGGCGTGAGCCCGCAGCGCGCCGCCGACAACCTGGTGGAAGAGAAGACGAAGTCGGCCTACTTCCAGGTCGAGCTGGATGGTGAGCTGGGTGGCCGACGCACCAGTACCCGTCTGGGCGTGCGCTATGAGACCACCGATGTGGTGTCGACCTCGGTCATCGCCATTCCTGAAGCCATCGAGTGGCAGTCCAACAACGACTTCCGCGTGGTGTTGTCCAACGAGCAACAGCCGTTTACCGAGAAGAACAGCTACAGCTACATCCTGCCCAACCTCGACTTCAGCATCGACCTGATGGACGACCTGAAGGGGCGCGTCTCGTTCGGCAAGAGCATCGCACGCGCGCCGATCGGCAATCTCTATGCCGGCCCGGGTGCGCAGCAGCCGTTCGGCTCGGTGCTGATCGATCCGTCGTCGCGGGCCAGCGGCACCGCCCAGAACCCGCAGCTGAAGCCGCTGGAATCGGACAACCTGGACCTTGCGCTGGAGTGGTACTTCGCTGATGCCAGCTACGTGTCGCTGACGTACTGGAACAAGTCGGTCAACAATTTCATCGGCAACACCATCGTCCAGGAGAACCTGTACGGCCTGAGAGACCCCACCTCCGGCCCGGATGCGCAGGCGGCCCTGGCGTTCCTCACAAGTGGTGCCTGCCTCACCCAGGTCGGTGCAGCCAATGCAGCGGCGTGCTCGGCCAACGACACCTCCCTGTTCACCGCGCTGGCCCTGCTGCGCAACAATCCGGCCGGGCTGGGTGCCTACAATGGCACCGACGCACAGGTGCTGGCGACCGAAGCGGCCTATGATCTGTACGGTACCGCCGCTGACCCGCTATACCAGTTCAACGTGAACCGCCCCATCAACCAGAACAAGGCCAAACTGAATGGCTGGGAGATCGGCGGGCAGTACTTCTTCGGCGACACCGGGTTCGGCGTCCTGGCCAACTACACCATCGTCAATGGCGATGTCGGCTACGACAACGGCGGTGACCCGGGCATCGACCAGTTCTCGCTCACGGGACTGAGCGACACGGCCAATGCGATGCTGATGTACGAAAAATACGGTTGGTCGGTACGGCTGGCGTGGAACTGGCGTGACCAGTACCTGATCCTGGCCAACCAGGGCGCCAGCCGCAATCCGTACTACGTGGAGGCGTACGAACAGTGGGATCTCAGCGTGAACTACACCCTGGATGACCACTGGTCGTTCGGCCTGGAGGCGATCAACCTGACCGGTGAGGACGTGCGCTGGCGTTCGCGCACCTCGCAGATGATCGTGAAGCTGGCTGACCAGAGCCCGCGTTACATGCTGGGTGTGCGTTACAGGTTCTGAACCGTGGGGTGCCGCTGCCACGGCAGCGGCACCCGTTCAAGGCTGCTGGCGGATTGGACAACACCATGTCGCGTTACGAAATGCTCAACAACATCGCTCATCGGGACCTGCGTGTGGCCACCGGCTTCGGCGCCGAGTTCGGCGACGCGGTGGGCATGGTGCCGGCCTATCCGAGCGAGTTCGCCGAACTGCAGCGGGAATATCCCATCTTCCTGCGCAAGGACCCCGCCGCGGGCGGCTGGCAGGCGGTGGCCCTGCTTGGGTTCGAACAGCACGAGAACCTGTTCCTGCAGGACGGTCGCTGGAACGCCTCCTACCTGCCCGGTGCCGCGGCGAAAGGGCCATTCCTGATCGGCTTCCAGGAAGGCCACATCGATGGTGCGCTTACCCGGGAAGCGGTGCTGCACGTGGATCTGGATCATCCGCGCGTGACCGCGATGCACGGCGAGCCGGTGTTCCTGCCACAGGGGGGTAACTCGCCCTATCTGGACCATATCGCCGGGGTGCTGCGCGGCATCCACGACGGCCATGCCTTTGCCGCGGACATGTTCGCCACGCTCGATGCGAAAGGGTTGATCCAACCGATCACGCTGGACGTGCGGATCGACGCTGAGCATCGGATCGGCGTCAACGGCCTGCATGCGGTCGATCGTGACCGCCTCGCGCTGCTGGAGGGTGCGGCGCTGGCCGAACTCAACCGCGCCGGCTACCTGGAGGGTGCCTATCTGATGCTGGCATCGCTGCACAACATGCGCCGGTTGATCGCCGAGAAGCAGCGACGCCTGCGCGCAGCGGATACCGCTGTCGCGGCCGGCAGGAACTGACCGGTGCTGGACGGCGTCGCCATGCGCACACTGGAAGGGCTGGATCCCACGGCGCTGCCGCTGCAGGCACTGGTGGCTGCCGGCGAGCCGGTGGTGCTGCGCGGCATCGCGCGCGACTGGGGACTGGTGCAGGCCGGGTCGCGTTCCCCGCAGGAGGCCATGGCCTACCTGCGCGGGTTCGAAGCAGGCGTGCCTGTTCCCTATTCCTTCGGCGGCCCCGAGATCGAAGGGCGTCCGTTCTACAACGCGGACTTCACCCGCTTGAACTTCGAGGTCCGGCGTGGCCTGCTGACGGAGGTGCTGGACGCAATCGCCGACCATCTCGATTCGCCGAGCCCGCCCACCTATTACGTCGCTTCGCTGCTGATCGCGCGTGCGCTGCCCGGGTTCGCCCAGCACAACGACGCCGGACTGGCGGGGCAGGGCATCGATGCTTCGGCCAGCATCTGGGTCGGCAACCGGGTGACGGCTTCCTGCCATTACGACATTCCGGACAACCTGGCGTGCTGCGCGGTGGGCCGGCGCCGCTTCACCCTGTTTCCGCCGGAGCAGATCGACAACCTCTACCCGGGGCCGATGGAGCCCACCCCGGGTGGGCAGGTGGTCAGCGTGGTGGATGTCGACCAGCCGGACTTCGACCGCCATCCGCGCTTCCGTGATGCATTGGCAAGCGCGCAGACCGCCACGCTTGAACCGGGGGATGCCATCTTCATCCCAGGCCTGTGGTGGCACCACGTGCGCAGCCTGGAACCGTTCAACGTGCTGGTGAACTACTGGTGGCGCAGTGCGCCTGCCCATCTCGGCTCACCCCTGCCGGCGCTGCAGCATGCGATGTGGGCCCTGCGCGATCTACCGGCGCGCGAGAAGCAGGCTTGGGCAAAGATCTTCCAGTACTACGTGTTTGGTCCCGGCGAGCAGGCAGGGCAACACCTGCCCGAAGCGGCCCGGGGTGAGCTGGCACCGTTCGACGAGACGCAGGCGCGGCGCATGCGCGCGCAGCTGCTGGGTCGACTCAACCGCTGATGGGGAGCATCGCATTGAACGCTGCGGACACTACACAAGGGCCGATCCGGAGAGTGGTGATCGCCGGTGGCGGCACCGCCGGCTGGCTGGCCGGCTGCGCACTGGCGCACCAGTTCCGCCAACAGCTGGACATCACCCTGGTGGAGTCCGAGCAGATCGGTACCGTGGGTGTGGGCGAATCCACCGTGCCGCCCATCCGCACGTTCCACCGCTTCCTGCAGATCGATGAACAGGAGTTCCTGCGTGCGGTCGCCGGCACGTTCAAGCTGTCGATCTCGTTCGAGAACTGGCGTCGCCCCGGTGAACGCTTCATCCATCCTTTCGGCACGATCGGGCAGGGCACCTGGGCCACGCCGTTCCATCACTTCTGGCTGGACAGCCTGCGTCGCGGCATGCCCTCCGAGCTGGGCGACTTCTGCCTGGAAAGCGCCGCGTCCCTGGCCGACAGGTTCTCGCTGCAGACCCAACCGCAGGTCAACTACGCCTACCATTTCGACGCCGGGCTCTATGCCAGGTTCCTGCGCGGCAAGGCCGAAGCAAACGGCCTGCGGCGGGTGGAAGGCAAGATCCGCGAAGTCCGCCAGCATCCCCATGACGGCTCGGTTGCGTCGCTGGTGCTGGACGACGGGCAGGTCATCGAAGGCGATCTGTTCATCGACTGCACGGGCTTCCGTGGCCTGTTGACCGAGCAGACCCTGCATACCGGCTATGAAGACTGGAACGAATGGTTGCCCAGTGATCGCGCCGTTGCCGTGCAGACCGACTCGGCCGCGCCGCCGGTGCCCTACACCCGTGCCATCGCGCACGAGGCCGGGTGGCGCTGGCACATCGCGCTGCAGCACCGGGTCGGCTGCGGACTGGTCTTCTCCAGCCGCCACATGTCCGATGACGAGGCGCAGGCCAAACTGCTGCGTGATGTCGACGGGCAGCCCCTGCGCGATCCGTGGCTGGTGCCGTTCCGCAGCGGGCGCCGGTTGCAGGCCTGGAACAGGAACGTGGTGGCGCTCGGGCTGGCCAGTGGCTTCATCGAGCCGCTGGAATCGACCAGCATCCACCTGACCATCAGCGCCGTGGTGCGCCTGATCCAGCTGTTCCCGTCCGACGGCATCACCCCTTCGCTGGTGGCGTTGTACAACGACGTGAGCCGCCAGGAGATGGAGCACGTGCGCGATTTCATCATCCTGCATTACCACGCCAACCAGCGCGACGAGCCGATGTGGAAGGCCTGCCGCGAGATGGCGCTGCCTGAATCGCTGCAGGTCCGCCTGCGCGCGTGGCGCGAGCGGGCCCATGCCTGGCAGGACCCTGGCGAGCTGTTCCGGGTCGACTCCTGGACCAGCGTCCTGATGGGCCAGGGCATCCAGCCCGGACCACCGCACCCGCTTGCGCGGGCCATCGGCGATGCGGACCTGCGCACCCTGTTGCATCGCATCCGGCAGCCGGTGCAGGAAACGGTGGCGAAGATGCCGACGCAGGCAGCGTTCATCGAGCACTACTGCAGGGCGGCGCCGGACGCATGGCAAAGGGGCAGGGCCGTGGCGTAGCCGCAGTGCGCGCTGTTGCATCGAATTGGTAGCGCTACCTTCAAACCACTACGGGGTGCAGTGAATGGAATTGGTTGCGGGAATCGACGCTGGTACGCAAAGCCTGAAGGTGGTTGTCTACGATCCTGAAGGGCGCAGTCTCGTGGCCAGCGCCAGCGCGCCATTGCAGCTGACCAGTGCTGCAGACGGCAGCCGGGAACAGCGGCCGGCCGATTGGGTGACGGCACTGCACGCCTGCTTTGCTGAGATCGATCCGGCGGTGCGCTCCCGGATTGCCGCGCTGGCAGTCTCAGGACAGCAGCATGGGTTCGTGCCGGTCGATGCGGCCGGGAAGGTGCTGGCACCGGCCAAGCTGTGGTGCGACACCAGCACCTCGGCCGAATGCGTGCAGATCATGGACGCCGCAGGCGGCACGGCGCGCACCATCGCGTTGGCCGGCAACCCGGTGCTTGCCGGTTACACAGCCTCCAAGCTGCCGTGGACGAAAACGCACCGGCCCGACACCTACGCGCGGCTTGCCACCATCCTGCTGCCGCACGACTACCTCAATTTCGTGTTGACCGGCGAGCGCTTCTGCGAATACGGCGATGCGTCGGGCACCGGCTGGCTGGATGTGCGCACCCGAACCTGGTCGGCCGAGCTGCTGCACGCGACCGATCCGCAGCGCGATCTCGCCGACTGCCTGCCGCGCATCGCCGCGCCCGAAGAGATGTTCGGCATCACCCCCGCCGCAGCGGCGGCGTTGGGCCTTCCCGCATCGGTGAAGGTGGCCGTCGGCGGTGGCGACAACATGATGGCGGCTGTGGGTACCGGCTGCGTCGTACCCGGTCGCCTGGTGATGAGCCTGGGTACGTCCGGCACCCTGTTTGCCTTCTCGGACACGCCCGTGGTCGACCCGGGCGGAGCATGGGCCGCGTTCTGCTCGTCGACCGGCGGCTGGCTGCCGCTGATCTGCACGATGAACTGCACCGTGGTGACCGGACAGGTCGCCGACGCCTTCGGCTTCAGCAGCCGCGAGGGCGACCGGCACCTGCAGGCCACGCCGCCCGGTGCCGACGGCCTGGTGATGCTGCCGTTCCTCAACGGCGAACGCACGCCGGACCTGCCGCAGGGCAAGGGGGTGCTGGCGGGCCTGGACACGACGAACATGACGCCAGCGCACATCTACCGCGCGGCCATGGAAGGGGCCACCTACGTCCTGAAGTATGGCTACGACGCATTCGTCGGCGCGGGCATGCAGTTCGAACGCATCGTGCTGACCGGCGGCGGCAGCAACAGCGCGCAGTGGCGGCAACTGGTGGCCGATGTGTTCGGCCTGCCGGTGGAGGTGCCGGCCCAGTCCGAAGGCGCGGCATTCGGTGCGGCATTGCAGGCCCTGTGGGCGTTGGGCCACGACCGTGGCGATGCCGCCTCCATCGCCGACGTCGCCGACCGCCACGTTGCGCTTGACCCGCTGCGTTCGGCACGCCCGGACCCCGCACGCGCCGAAGCCTACGCCACGGCCTACGCCCGTTTCCTCCGACATCTCGACGCGATCACGCCGCTGTACCGCGGCTGATCTCCTTTCCGCACCTCGCACAACGACAGGAAGACGCACCATGAGCACGCAACCTTTCATCGGCGCCAAGGAATACTTCCCCGGCATCGGCCGCATTCCCTTCGAAGGCCGGGGCTCGGACAACCCGCTCGCGTTCAAGGTCTACGACGCGGACAAGGTCATCGGCGGCAGGACCATGCAGGAACATCTGCGCTTTGCAGTCTGTTACTGGCACACCTTCTGCAATGCCGGGCACGATCCGTTCGGTCCGGGTACCCGTCATTTCCCCTGGGAGGCCGGCTCGCCGATGGCGACCGCCGAGGCGAAGGTGGACGCGGCATTCGAGTTCTTCACCAAGCTGGGCGTGCCGTACTGGTGTTTCCACGATATCGACCTGGCGCCGGACGCCGAGGATGTCGGGCAGTACGAAAAGAACCTGAAGCACATGGTGGGCCTGGCCAAGGCGCGCCAGGATGCAACCGGCATGAAGCTGCTGTGGGGCACGGCCAACCTGTTCTCGCACCCGCGCTACATGAACGGTGCGTCCACCAACCCGGATTTCGCAGTGGTGGCGCGTGCCGCCGTGCAGGTAAAGGCGGCGCTGGAGGCCACCGTTGAACTGGGCGGCGAGCATTACGTGTTCTGGGGCGGCCGCGAAGGCTATGCCGCGCTGGCCAATACCCAGATGAAGCGCGAAGTCGACCACCTCGCGCGGTTCCTGACCATGGCGCGCGACCATGGCCGCAGCATCGGCCTGAAGGGCAACTTCCTGATCGAGCCCAAGCCGATGGAACCGATGAAGCACCAGTACGACTTCGACAGCGCCACCGTGGTGGGGTTCCTGAAGGAACACGGGCTGGACAAGGATTTCAAGCTCAACATCGAGGCCAACCACGCGACACTGTCCGGCCATACCTTCGAACACGATCTGCAGGTCGCCTCGGACCACGGCCTGCTCGGCAGCATCGACGCCAACCGCGGCAACGCCCAGAACGGCTGGGATACCGACCAGTTCCCCACCGACCTGTACGACACCGTGGGCGCGATGCTGGTGGTGCTGCGCCAGGGCGGTCTGGAAGGCGGCTTGAACTTCGACGCCAAGGTGCGCCGTGAATCGACCGACCTGGAAGATCTGTTCATTGCCCACGTCGGCGGCATGGATGCCTTCGCCCGCGGGCTGGAAGTGGCCCATGCGCTGCTGAACGACTCGCCGCTGGAGCAGTGGCGCAAGGAGCGTTACGCCAGCTTCGACAGTGGTGCCGGCAAGGACTTCGCGCGCGGCGCGCTCAGTCTGGCAGAACTGGCTGCGCTGGGTGCCAAGGGCGGCGAGCCCAGGCAGATCAGCGGCAAGCAGGAGCGCTACGAGAACCTGATCAACCAGTACCTGCTGCGTTGAGCACAGCGGCTCGCATCGATGACACCGAACCGGGGAGGGGCACGGCAATGCAGCAGGCAATGAGCGGTGGAGAGAACACCCGGCTGATCGTATTGATCAGCGTGGTGGCGACGATTGGCGGATTCCTGTTCGGGTTCGACAGCGGCGTGATCAACGGCACCCAGGACGGCCTGCACCAGGCGTTCAGATCCGGCGAGTGGATGCAGGGGTTCGAGATCGCCTCGATGTTGCTGGGCTGCGCCGTGGGTGCCTTCAGCGCCGGCCGGCTGGCCGACCGTCTCGGCCGCCGCAACGTGCTGATCGTTTCGGCAGTGCTGTTCCTGCTGTCGGCGATCGGCGCTGGCGCCGCATCCTCCTCGGCGATGTTCATCGTCGCGCGGGTGTTGGGGGGCTTTGCGGTGGGGGCCGCCAGTGTCATCTCCCCGGCCTACATCGCCGAAGTCGCGCCGGCGCGCTACCGTGGCCGACTCGCCACGGTCCAGCAGATCGCCATCATCAGCGGGCTGACCGTCGCGTTCCTGTCCAACTATCTGCTGGCGGCCACCGCCGGTGCATCCACCGAGGCACTGTGGGGCGGGCACGCAGCGTGGCGCTGGATGTTCTGGATGCAGGCCGTGCCCTCGCTGCTGTTCCTGGCACTGCTGCTGACCATTCCGGAAAGCCCGCGCTACCTGATGGTGAAGCGCCGCAAGGACCAGGCGCTGCAGGTGCTTGCGCGGTTGTACGGCGGTGTCGAGGCGCAGGCCAAGCTTGCCGAGATCGACGCTTCGCTGTCGAGCGACCACCATCGGCCGCGGCTGTCGGACCTGCGCAACAAGGCCACCGGCAGGATCCGCCCGATTGTCTGGGTCGGCATCGGCCTGGCGACCTTCCAGCAGCTGGTCGGCATCAACGTGGTGTTCTACTACGGTGCCGTGCTCTGGCAGGCCGTCGGCTTCTCCGAGAACGATGCGCTGCTGATCAACGTGCTGTCCGGTGCGCTCAGCATCGGCGCCTGCATCGTCACCGTGCTGCTGATCGATCGCATCGGGCGCAAGCCATTGCTGTGGGTGGGCTCGGCCGGCATGGCGGTGTCACTGGCACTGCTGGTGGCCGCATTCGCCAGCGGCTCGCTGGTCGATACGCATCTGCAGCTGCCTGCAGGCATGGGCACGCTGGCGCTGGTGGCGGCCAATGCCTATGTCGTGTTCTTCAACATCTCGTGGGGCCCGGTGATGTGGGTGATGCTGGGCGAGATGTTCCCCAACCAGATCCGCGGTTCGGGCCTGGCGGTGGCCGGTGCGGCGCAGTGGACCGCCAATTTCGCCGTCACCGTGACTTTCCCGATTCTGCTGGCCGCCACCGGGCTGGCGGCCACGTACAGCATCTACCTGGTGGCGGCGGTCATTTCGGTGTTCTTCGTGCTCAGGTACGTGCACGAAACCAAGGGCAAGGAACTGGAGCAGATGGAAGGATGAACGCGATGACCCATCGACACGTTGGCCGCGCCCACGCTGGCGTGCTGCTGACCACGCTGCTGCTGGCACTGGCGGCCTGCGGCAAGGATGAAAACGTTGCTGCAACTGCAGCCGCGACGCCGGACCCGTGGCCGCAGGTCGCCTGGCCACTGGCCGAGGACCCCGCGCTGGAGAAGCGCGTCACCGACCTGATGGACACCATGACGGTGGAGGAAAAGGTCGGCCAGCTGGTGCAGGGCGATATCGCCAGCATCACCCCCGACGACGTGCGCCGCTATCGGTTGGGCTCGGTCCTGGCCGGCGGCAATTCCGATCCCGGTGGCCGTTACGATGCCGCGCCGGCCGAATGGCTCGCGCTGGCCGATGCGTTCTACGCAGCGTCGATGGACACCTCCACCGGCGGCAAAGCCATCCCGGTGCTGTTCGGCATCGATGCCGTGCACGGGCAGAGCAACATCATCGGCGCGACACTGTTCCCGCACAACATCGGCCTGGGCGCGGCCCGCAACCCGGATCTGCTGCGCCGGATCGGCGAGGTGACCGCGCTGGAGACCCGTGCGACCGGGATGGAGTGGGCGTTCGCACCGACCGTGGCGGTACCGCAGGACGACCGCTGGGGGCGCACCTATGAGGGCTATTCCGAATCGCCCGAGGTGGTGGCCAGCTATGCCGGTGCAATGGTCGAAGGCCTGCAGGGCAAAGTGGGTACGCCCGCGTTCCTCGATGGTCGTCATGTGATCGCCTCGGTGAAGCACTTCCTCGGCGACGGTGGCACTACCGATGGCAAGGACCAGGGTGATACCCGGATCGGCGAAGCGGACCTGGTGCGCATCCACGCGGCCGGGTATCCGCCGGCGATCGCTGCAGGCGCACAGACCGTCATGGCCTCCTTCAACAGCGTCAACGGCGAAAAAATGCATGGTCACAGGCAGTACCTGACCGATGCGTTGAAGGGCCGCATGCACTTCGGTGGGTTCGTGGTGGGCGACTGGAACGGCCACGGGCAGGTCAAGGGCTGCACGACCACCGATTGCCCGGCCACCATCAATGCGGGCCTGGACATGGCCATGGCCTCGGACAGCTGGAAGGGCTTCTACGAGACCACGCTGGCCGCCGTGAAGAACGGCACCATCAGCCAGCAACGGCTGGACGAGGCGGTGCGTAGGATCCTGCGCGTCAAGATGCGACTGGGTCTGTTCGAGGCCGGTAAGCCGTCCACACGTGCGGTCGGCGGCCAGTTCGCCCTCATCGGCGCACCGGAACATCGTGCGCTGGCACGGCAGGCGGTGCGCGAATCGCTGGTACTGCTGAAGAACCAGGGGGGCGTGTTGCCACTGTCGCCCACGCAACGGATCCTGGTGGCCGGTGACGGCGCCAACGACGTGAGCAAGCAGGCCGGCGGCTGGACGCTGAACTGGCAGGGCACCGGCACGACCCGCAAGGACTTCCCCAATGCGGACACGATCTACGAGGGCATCGCCCAGCAGGCGTCGGCCGCGGGTGGCGAGGCAGTGCTGGCGGTCGATGGGAAATATGTAACGAAGCCGGATGTGGCCGTGGTGGTATTCGGCGAGAGCCCGTATGCCGAGTTCCAGGGCGATCTGCCGACGCTGGCCTACAAGCCGGGGGACGATGCCGACCTTGACCTGATCAAGCGGCTGAAGGCCGACGGCATTCCGGTGGTGGCCGTGTTCCTGAGCGGACGCCCGCTGTGGGTCAACCGCGAGATCAACGCCGCTGATGCGTTCGTGGCGGCGTGGCTGCCCGGTTCGGAAGGTGCCGGTGTTGCCGACGTGCTGCTGCGCGGGCCTGATGGCAGCGTGCAGCACGATTTCAAGGGCAGGTTGAGCTTCAGCTGGCCGCGCACTGCGACGCAGTACGCCAACAATGTGGGGCAGAAGGATTACAACCCGCAGTTCGCCTTCGGCTTCGGCCTGTCCTACGCCGACAACGGCTATCTGGCGGCGCTGCCGGAAGTCTCCGGGGTAACCGGCAATGAAGGTGCCGCCGGCGTGTTCTTCGCGCGCGGCGAAGCCGGTTCAGGCATGGCTCTGCGCCTGCAGAACAGCACGGGGCAGGGCGTTACGGTCACCAAGGTGCCGGAGGCCCTGGAGGGCGATCTGCTCAAGGTCACCGGCGTGGACCACCTGGCACAGGAAGACGGCCGCCGCCTGGCCTGGTCGGGCAAGGCTGAGGCAGTTGCCGCGCTGCAGTCGCACACGGCACTGGACCTGCAGCGCGAAAGCAACGGCGATCTGATGCTGCTGACCACGCTGCGGGTGGAGTCTGCACCCCGTGGCGAGGCCTGGTTGGCGGTGGGCTGCGGCACGGGCTGCTCGGCCCGCATTGCGCTCACGCCGACGCTGGCAAAACTGCCGGTGGGCCAATGGACGCGCGTGGGCGTGCCGCTGAAGTGCCTTGCAGCCGCAGGTGCGGATGTCGGCAAGCTGGATCGCCCGTGGTCGATCGGAACGGCGGGGGCGATGACATTGTCGGTGTCTCGGGTCGCGCTGGGCGCCCTGAACGAGGCGGAGACCAGCATCGGGTGCGCAGGCGCGTGACGGTGACGCTGCGTCCTGCGCTATCGGGAACCGGGTGGGCGCGTGACCGAATCGCGCACCACCAGCCGGTGCGGCACCACGTGGTCGGTCAACACGCGCACGCCCTCGCTGCGGCGGCGGATGGTGCGCAGCAGGATCTCGATGGCGGCATCGGCCATCGAGGCGATGGGCTGATGGATGGTGGTGAGCTCGGGCCAGACCGTCGTGGCGGCGGAGCTGTCATCGAAGCCCACCACCGACAGGTCGCGGGGCACCTCCAGGCCACGCCGGTGCGCGACGGAGATCGCCGCCGCGCCCATATCGTCGTTGCTGGCCAGGATCGCCGTGGGCGGCCTGGGCTGGCACAGCAGTTTCTCGGCAGCGGCCAGCCCGGAGCGGTAGGTGTAGTCGCCCTGTTCGACCAGGGCGGGGTCGACCTCCAGCCCGGCGTCGTGCAGCGCGCTGACAAAGCCGTCATAGCGCCGCGCGCTGGCACTGAGGTCGGTGCGCCCGCAGATGAAGCCGATGCGGCGGTGGCCGTTCTGGATCAGGTGTTCAGCCAATTCCCTGCCGGCGTGGAAGTCATCGATGCGCACACAGGAAATGTCATTGCCGAGGTGACCCGGCGCGATCGCCACCACCGGGATGCCGGCCTTGACCAGCTCGGTCACCACGGGCTTCGATTCGCACAGCGGCGGCGGCAGGATGACGCCGTCCACCCGTCCGGCCAGGGCACGCGCGGCCTTGCGCTGGGCCGCGGGGCCCGGCTCGTCCCAGTAGTCGATGACCAGCTGGATGGCAGCGTTGGACGCGACGCGCAGCAGGCCGACCAGCAGTTCGCGCAGATAGGCACCGCTGGGGTCGGTGTAGATCAGTGCAATACGCGTGTGCTGCGCGGCGGCCAGCGAACTGGCGGCGAGGTTGGGCGTATAGCCCAGCTCACGCACTGCGCGCATCACGCGCTCGCGGGTGACGTCGCGCACCTTGCCCTGGTTGATCGCCCGCGACACCGTCATCGGCGACACTCCGGCCAGGGCCGCCACCTCGTCGATCGTCACGCCACTGGTTTTGCGGCGGACCGATTTCTTCGGCTTGTCCAATACGCGCTCCCGTTCTTCTCTGTGACGCTGCCGAAGCCCGCGCACGTCAGGAGCTTACAAGGTTTGCTGGCCGCCCAACGGTCCGGTCTGGATGGCGAGCGGTGTCATTGGATGTTTGCTGCTGTGCTGGTGCTGCTGGCCTGCATCGGCGACGCGCGCGCAGAGGATGGCCATGCCCTGTGGATGCGCTACGTCCCGCTTGAGCCGGCCCTCGCTGCCGGCTACCGCACCCGCCTGGGGCAGGTGGTGGCCCCTGATCACACAGCCACGCAGCGCGCCGCGCGCGATGAACTGCAGCGTGGACTGGCCGGGCTGCTCGGCAGCGCTCCGCAGTTGGCAGGTACGGCAGCCACCGGCCCCATGCTGGTGCTGGGTACGCCGCAGTCGTCGGCGTTGATCGCGCCGTTGCGTGCGCAGATGCAGTCGCTGGGCGAGGAGGGCTACCTGCTCAAGCGCACACAGGTGGGCGGACGCGATGTGCTGCTGGTCGCCGCACCGCGGGATATCGGCGTGCTGTACGGGGTGTTCCACCTGCTGCGGCTGCTGCAGACGGGCGCGGCACTGGACGCCCTCGATGTGCGTCAATCGCCGCGGCTCCGGCTGCGCATGCTCAATCACTGGGACAACCTGGATGGCCATGTCGAACGTGGCTACGCAGGCCGTTCGCTGTGGGACTGGCAGACGTTGCCGGAGTGGCGCGACCCGCGCTACACCGACTATGCACGCGCCAACGCATCCGTAGGCATCAACGGCACCGTGCTCAACAACGTGAATGCAAACGCACAGAGTCTTGCGCCGGACTATCTCGACAAAGCGGCAACACTGGCCGATCTTTTCCGTCCGTACGGCGTCCGTGTCTACCTGAGTGCACGCTTCAGCGCACCCATCGAGCTGGGCGGGCTCGACACCGCCGATCCGCTCGACCCGGCCGTGCAACGCTGGTGGCGCGACAAAGCCGAGCAGATCTACGCGCGCATTCCCGATTTCGGTGGTTTCCTGGTGAAGGCCAATTCGGAAGGGCAGCCCGGCCCGCAGGACTACGGCCGCTCGCACGCCGACGGCGCCAACCTGCTGGCCGATGCGCTGGCCCCGCACGGCGGCGTGGTGATGTGGCGCGCCTTCGTCTATGCGCACGACGTTCCTGCGGACCGGGCCACGCAGGCCTACAGCGAATTCGCCGGCCTGGATGGCGCGTTCCGCCCGAACGTGGTGCTGCAGGTGAAGAACGGGCCCATCGACTTCCAGCCACGCGAGCCGTTCCATCCGCTGTTCGGGGCCATGCCGCGCACGCCGCTGGTGATGGAAGTGCAGATCACCAAGGAGTACCTGGGCTTTGCCACGCATCTGGTTTACCTGGGGCCGTTGTACGAGGAAGTGCTGCGGGCCGACACCCGCACACGCGGCAGGGGGGCCATCGTGGCGCAGTCCCTGGCCGGCATGGCCGGGGTCGCCAACATCGGCACCGACCGCACCTGGAGTGGATCGCACTTCGACCAGGCCAACTGGTACGCCTTCGGGCGTCTTGCGTGGGATCCACGGCAATCGGCCCAGGACATCGCGGCGGACTGGGCGGCGCTGACGTTCTCGGCCGATCCCGGCGTGGTGCAGCCCATCGTCGGGATGATGATGGCCTCGCGCGAGGCCGCGGTGAACTACATGACGCCGTTGGGCCTGCACCACCTGATGGCGCGGGGGCACCACCATGGTCCCGGTCCCTGGGGCGATGGTGGCCCGCGCGCGGACTGGACGTCGGTGTACTACCACCGTGCGGATCGCAACGGCATCGGCTTCGACCGCACCGCGCGCGGCAGCAACGCCGTGGCCCAGTATTCCCCCGGCGTGGCCGAGCAGTACGGCGACCTGGCGCGGGTTCCGGAGCCGCTGCTGCTGTGGTTCCACCACGTGCCGTGGGATCACCGCATGGCCTCTGGGCGGACGTTGTGGGACGAACTGGTCGGGCGCTACTCGCAGGGGGTACGGCAGGTGCAGGGCATGCAGGCCACCTGGGCGGGGCTGCAGGGCAAGGTGGATGCGCAACGACATGCGCAGGTCACGGCCTTCCTGCGTATCCAGCAGCGCGAAGCACAGTGGTGGCGCGATGCCAGCGTGGCGTACTTCCAGTCGGTGAGCGGTAGGCCGTTGCCCGCAGGCGAAGCCGCGCCGCCGCATCCGCTGGCCTGGTACCAGACCCTGCAGTTTCCCTCCGCGCCAGGAGATGGCCGATGAAGCCGACGTCGTGGGTGGGCTGGCTGCTGCTGGTTGCCATGGGCGGCTGCGCCACGCGTGCAGCGGCACAGGAACCAGGGACGGCGCTGCTGCATCCGCTGTTCCAGGATCACGCCGTGCTGCAGCGTGACCGGCCGATTCCGGTATGGGGCCAGGCCACGCCGGGCGACTCGGTTTCCGTGGCGTTTGCAGGGCGCACTGTCAGCACGCATGCGGCTGGCGATGGCCGCTGGCATGCAACGCTGCCGCCTGCCGCAGCCGGCGGACCTTACGAAATGTCGGTCCGGTCCGGGCATGCCAGCCAGATCGTGCGCGACGTGCAGATCGGCGATGTCTGGTTGTGTTCCGGGCAGTCGAACATGGAGCTTCCGGTGTGGCGCGCGCTCGATGCAGGCAGCGAGATCGCCTCCGCCACGGAACCGGGGATCCGCCTGTTCACCGTGCCGAGGGCGGCGGCGGTTTCACCACGGAGTGATTTTTCCGCGTCTGTGGCCTGGCGCCCCGCGTCACCGGACACCGTACGTGATTTTTCCGCCGCGTGTTTCTACTTTGCGCGTGAACTGCGCAAGAGCGTCGATGTTCCGATGGGGCTGATCCAGGCAGCGTGGGGCGGCTCGCGTATCGAGGCCTGGACCAGCAGCAATGCCCTGCGCGCGCAGGGTGGCCTGGGCCCAGCGCTTGACGTGCTCGCGCTGTACGCGCGTGATCCGGCTGCGGCAAACGAACGTTGGGGCCAGCAGTGGCAACACTGGTGGACAACACGCGCCGATGCCGTCGCCGCCGATGCACCCTGGCAGCCAGGCAACGACAGCCGTGGATGGCAACGCGCACCCGCTACGCTCGGGGCGTGGGAGCGCTGGGGTGTGCCAGCGCTGGCCGGCTACAACGGCATGGTCTGGTATCGCACCCAGGTGACACTGAGCGCCGACCAGGCAGCCAAGCGCGCACAGCTTGAGCTCGGCCCCATCGACGAGACGGACATGACCTGGGTGAACGGCGTGGCCGTGGGCAGCCAGTACGGTGCGGGCGAGCGGCGAAGCTATGCGCTGCCGGCTGGCTTGCTGAAAGCCGGCGCCAACACCGTGGTGATCAATGTGCTGGACACCTACGGCGAGGGTGGTCTTGCAGGGCCCGCGAGCGCGCACGCCATCGGCCTGGATGACGGTACGCGCATCGAGCTGAATGCCCGCTGGCAGTACCGGGTGGCACCCGGCGCACAGGCGCCGCCGCTGGCACCGTGGCACGCCGCCACGGGACTGTCGACGCTGTACAACGGCATGATTGCGCCGCTGGGTGCCTATGGCCTGCGCGGCATGCTGTGGTACCAGGGTGAATCCAACACCGGTGACGCACCGGCATACCTCGCACGCCTGCGCAGCCTGCGTGACGACTGGCGGCGGCGATTCGGCGCGCACACGCCGCTGCTGCTGGTGCAGCTGGCCGGCTATGGCCAGCCGCCCGTGGCGCCGGTTGAAAGTGGCTGGGCGCAGGTGCGCGAGGCGCAGCGGCTCGCTGCGGCGGAAGACCCGCGCACCGGGCTGGCCGTGGCCATCGACATCGGCGATGCCTACGACATCCACCCGCCGAACAAGCAGGAACTGGGCCGGCGGCTGGCGCGGGCAGCGCGCCATGTGGTCTATGGCGAGCGCAGCCTGGCGCCCGCCGGCCCAACTGCACACACAGCATCGGCCACGCGCGCCGGCGTGCGTATCCGCTTCAACGGGATCACCGGCGCCCTGGTCACGACCGGCGCGAACGGCCCCATCGGCTTCGAGCTGTGCGACGCCGATGCGCACCACTGCCGCTACGCCGACGCGGTGCTGGACGGGCACGACGTCGTGCTGCGCAGCCCGCTGGCTGACGCGGGCGGGCGCGTGCGCTACTGCTGGGCCGATGGCCCGGTGTGCACCCTGCGCGACAGCAACGGGGCGCCCGCCGGCCCGTTCGAGCTTTCCATCACCCCTGCGGAGGTTCCCTGATGCGTCTGCTGCTGGCTCCAGTACTCGTGTTGATGTCGTTCCTGCCGCAGGCGTGGGCAGCGCCGCCCGCGCCGCCGGTCTACTTCGACTGGTTCGAGTACAGCGGTCGCGACGCGGCCTTCGATGCGCCGTTGCCGGCCGGGCACTATCGCAACCCGATTCTTGCCGGGTTCCATGCCGACCCCAGCATCGTCGCCGCAAACGGGCGCTTCTATCTGGTCAATTCCAGCTTCACCTACTTCCCGGGCATCCCGGTATTCGAAAGCGTGGACCTGGTGCACTGGAAACAGATCGGCAATGTGATCGACCGACCGTCGCAGCTGGACTTCGACGGACTGGGCGTGTCGCGCGGCATCTTCGCACCGGCCATCAGTTACCACGACGGCATGTTCTACGTGGTCACCACGGCCGTCGACAGCGGCGGCAACTTCATCGCTACCGCCCGTGATCCTGCCGGTCCCTGGTCCGATCCGCACTGGCTGCCTGGCATCGATGGGATCGATCCATCATTGTTCTTCGACAGCGACGGCACCGTGTATCTGCTCAACAACGATGTACCGCCCGGCCCGCCACGTTACGAGGGCCACCGTGCCATCTGGATGCAGCAGATGGATCTGGCGACATTCACCCCGGTAGGCCCCCGCAAGGTGTTGATCGACGGCGGGGTGGAGCCGGCCAGCAACCCGATCTGGATCGAGGGGCCGCACATCTACCAACGCGATGGCTGGTACTACCTCTCCGACGCGGAAGGCGGCACCGGGCCGCAACATTCGCAGGTGGTGCTGCGCAGCCGTGATGTGTGGGGGCCCTACGTGCCGTATGCGGGCAATCCGATTCTCACCCAGCGCGACCTGCCCGCCGACAGGCCGTTGCCGATCACCAATGCCGGGCATGCGGATCTGGTGGAGGGGCCGGACGGCTCATGGTGGGCGGTGTTCCTTGCCAGCCGCAACTACGACACGCGCCACTACAACACCGGTCGTGAGACCTATCTGCTGCCGGTGCAATGGCGTGACGGCTGGCCGGTGATCCTGCCGGCCAACCAGGCCATTCCGTATGCGGCCAGAGCGCCCTCCTGGATGCAGGGCGAAGCGGCGCAGGCGCCGTCCACCGGTAATTTCACCGAACGCGACGAATTCGATGCGCCCACACTCGGCAGCGGCTGGCTGCGCGTGCGCGTCCCCAGGCAGCCGTGGGCGGACCTGCGCGAGCGACCGGGGGCGTTGGCCGTGCATCCGCTGGCGGAGAACCTGGATACGCTGCGCAACCCCGCGTTCCTCGGCCGGCGCCAGCAGCACCTGCGCTTCGAATCCAGCACGGCCATGACCCGGCCGGCGGCGGGCGTGGCCGCAGGCCTGGCAGCGTTCCAGAGCGAGACCCACTGGTATTTCCTTGGCGTGCGCAGCCTCGGCGGTGACCGCGTGGCGGTCTTCCTGGAAGCGCGCGACGGCGGCGGTGTCACCCGCACCCTGGCAACGCGCCAGGCAACGGCAGCGACATCGCTGCGCCTGAAGATCGCCGGTGACGAAGGCCGCTATGCGTTCGCCTTCGACAGCGGCGACGGGCGTGGCTGGCAGACACTGGCCGATGACGTGGACGGAACGGTGTTGAGTACGGATCGTGCAGGCGGCTTCGTCGGCGCCCTGCTGGGACCATTCGCGCGCGACGAGCGTGCATTGAGGAGCAAATGATGACGCGCACTCCCATCTTCCGCACGCTGGCCCTGGGCGCTGCCATCGCGCTGGCGGGCACGGGTTATGCAGCCGAGCCCGCGCCCTGGCTCGACACCTCGGCCAGCTTCGAAAACCGCGCCGCTGCCCTGGTCGCCCGGATGACCCTGGAGGAGAAGGCAGCGCAGATGCAGAACGCCGCGCCCGCGATCGAGCGCCTGGGCGTTCCCGCCTACGACTGGTGGAACGAAGGCCTGCATGGCGTGGCGCGGGCAGGGCAGGCCACCGTGTTTCCGCAGGCCATCGGCCTGGCGGCCACCTTCGATGTGCCGCTGATGGGGCAGGTGGCCAGCACCATCAGCGACGAAGCCCGTGCCAAGCATCACCAGTTCCTCCGTGAGGGCTCGCATGGCCGCTACCAGGGGCTGACCTACTGGTCGCCGAACATCAACATCTTCCGCGACCCGCGATGGGGCCGCGGCCAGGAAACCTACGGCGAGGACCCGTACCTCACCGCCCGCATGGGCGTGGCCTTCGTGCACGGCCTGCAGGGCGATGACCCGGTGTACCGCAAGCTCGACGCCACCGCCAAGCACCTGGCCGTGCACAGTGGCCCCGAGGCCGACCGCCACCACTTCGATGCGCGCCCGAGCAAGCGCGACCTGTACGACACCTACCTGCCCGCGTTCGAGGCGCTGGTGAAAGAGGGGCAGGTGGACGCGGTGATGGGCGCCTACAACAGGGTGTACGGCGAGTCCGCCAGCGCCAGCCGGTTCCTGCTGCGCGACGTGCTGCGCCGCGACTGGGGCTTCAAGGGCTATGTGGTGTCCGACTGCTGGGCCATCGTCGACATCTGGAAACATCACCGGATCGTTCCCAGCCGCGAGGCGGCTGCCGCGTTGGCAGTGAAGAACGGCACCGAACTGGAGTGCGGCCAGGAATACGCCACGCTGCCGGCGGCGGTGCGGCAGGGCCTGATCAGCGAGGCGGAGATCGACGATGCGGTGACCCGCCTGTTTGCCGCGCGGATGCGGCTGGGCATGTTCGACCCACCCGAGCGCGTGCGCTGGGCGCAGATTCCCGCGTCGGTCAACCAGGCTCCGGCGCATGATGCGCTGGCCCTGAAGGCCGCCCAGGAATCGCTGGTGCTGCTGAAGAACGATGGCGTGCTGCCGCTGTCGCGCAACCTCAAGCGCATCGCCGTGATCGGCCCCACGGCCGATGACACCATGGCACTGCTCGGCAACTACTTCGGCACCCCGGCCGCGCCGGTCACCCTCCTGCAGGGCATCCGCGATGCCGCCAAGGGAATCGAGGTGAGCTACGCACGCGGCGTGGACTTGGTTGAAGGGCGCGACGATCCCAGCGCCACACCCTTGATCGAAGCGACCTACCTGCGCCCGTCGGCTGACTCGCCGGAGCGCGGGCTGCGCGGCGAGTATTTCCGTACCGCCGATCTTTCCGGCACTCCGGCCCTGGTCCGCACCGATGCCCAGATCGGATTCCGCTGGGACCGAGGTTCCCCGACCGACAACCTGCTGGCCCGTGGTGAAGCCGCGCCGGGGCAGGGCATCCCCAGCGATGGTTTCAGCATCCGCTGGACTGGCCAGTTGCTGCCGCCCGTCTCGGGGCGCTACCGGATCGAGGCGGCCGCCGACGATGGTTTCCGCCTCTACGTGGACGGCAAGCGTGTGCTGGACCACTGGGCCAACAGTGATCGCCTGCACGGCGATGGCGTGGAACTGGACCTGCAGGCCGGCCGCGCCTATGACCTGAGGCTTGAGTACTTCGACGCCGAGCGCGATGCCGGCGTCCGCCTGGGGTGGCGCATGCCCGGCGCCAAGCCGCCGTTCGAAGCGGCACTGGAGGCCGCGCGCAACGCCGATGTGGTGGTGTTCGTGGGCGGCCTCACCGGGGACGTCGAAGGCGAAGAAATGAAGGTCAACTACCCGGGCTTCGCCGGCGGTGACCGTACCGACCTGCGCCTGCCCGCGCCCCAGCGCTCGCTGCTGGAAGCGCTGCATGCCACCGGCAAACCGGTGGTGATGGTCCTCACCGGCGGCTCGGCCATGGCGGTGGACTGGGCGCAGCAGAATCTGTCCGCCATCCTGATGAGCTGGTATCCCGGGCAACGCGGCGGCACTGCCGTCGGCCAGGCGCTGTTCGGCGACGTCAATCCGGGCGGGCGCCTGCCGGTGACCTTCTACAAGGCGGACGAGGCGATGCCGGCCTTTGACGACTACACGATGGAAGGACGCACCTACCGCTACTTCCGCGGTACCCCGCTGTATCCGTTCGGGCACGGGCTGTCGTACACCCGCTTCGACTACGGCAGGCTGCAGCTCGATTCAACGCGCATCGCCAACGACGGGACACTCAAGGTGCAGGTCGAGATCGCCAACACGGGCAAGCGCGCCGGCGACGAAGTGGTCCAGCTGTATGTGCGACGGCTGCAGGCCGGCCCCGGCGACGCACGCCAGACACTGCGCGGCTTCCAGCGTGTGCACCTGGCCGCAGGCGAGCGGCGCACCGTGGTGTTCAACCTGGAAGCGCAGCAGGCCCTGCGCCACTATGACGACGCGCGCGGGGGTTATGCCGTGCCGGCGGGCGCGTACGAGGCATGGGTGGGCAGCTCCAGCGCCGACATCCGCGCGAAGGCCGGGTTCACCGTGGAGACCAACCGTGACTGATGCGCGCCGCATGGAAAGCACCGGGCACACGCTGTCCATCCGGGAGAAACTCGGCTACAGCCTGGGCGACCTGGCCGCCAACCTGATCTTCCAGACGCTGATCACCTACCTCGCGTTCTTCTACACCGATGTGTACCGGCTGCCGCCCGCCACGGCCGCCACGATCATCTTCGTGATCGGCGTGCTCGGTGCCTTCGTGTTCACGCCGTTGATCGGCATCGCCGCCGATCGCACGGTCAGCCGCTGGGGCAAGTTCCGGCCGTGGATCCTGTGGACGGCCATTCCCTTCGGGGTGCTGTCACTGCTGGCCTTCAGCACCCCCGACCTGGCGCCGCGCGCGAAGGTCGTCTACGCCCTGGCCACGTACGGCCTGTTGATGCTCGTGTATGCGGCCAACAATCTGCCGTACTCGGCACTCAGTGGCGTGCTCACCGGCAGCATGGCCCAGCGCAACAGCCTGTCGGCCTACCGCTTCGTGGCGGTGATGATCGCGCAGTTCATCATCCAGGTCCTGCTGCTGCCGCTGGTGCTGATCCTCGGCGACGGCGACCGGGTGCTGGGCTTCGAGCGGGTCATGACGGTATTTGCGGTGGTGGGAACGGTGTTCTTCCTGATCACCTTCGCCACCACGCGCGAGCGCATCGTACCGGCGAAGGAACAGACTGCCGGGGTGCTGCAGGACCTGTCCGACCTGCTGCGCAACCGCCCGTGGAAGGTGATGCTGGCGCTGACCATCCTGGTCTTCATCAACCTGTCGCTGAAGGGCGGCACCTACGTCTACTACTTCCAGTACTACATGAGCGAGACCGCCCTGGCGGGCTTCCTCGACAGCTCCGGCTTCAACCGCTGCATCGGCGCCATCAATGCGGCACTCAGCGGTCTGGGCCTGGCCGGCTTCGCCTGGCCGAAGGATCCGGCAACATCGGCCTTCAGCCTGTTCAACGCCTGCGGCATCGTCTGCATGATCCTGGGCATCGGCGTATCGCGCCGCCTGGCCGACCGTTTCGGCAAGCGTGATGTCTTTGGCGGTGCCTTGCTGGTGTCCACCGTGTTCCTGCTGGCGTTCTATTTCTTCCCGCCCACGGCGGTCGCCGTGGCCTTCGCTGCCTTCATGCTGCACGGGTTCTGCTACGGCATCACCATCCCGCTGCTGTGGGCGATGATCGCCGACGTCGCCGACTACTCCGAATGGAAGAACCATCGCCGTGCCACCGCCATCGTCTTCTCGGCGATGCTGTGTGGCCTGAAGATCGGGCTCAGCATCGGTGGCGCGCTGGTAGCTGGCATCCTTGCCCATCACGGCTACCAGGCAGGCGCACCGCAACAGCCCGAAGCCGTGGTGGATGGCATCCGCCTGACGGTAAGCGTGTACTGCTCCCTGCCGTTCCTGGCTGCAGTAGCGCTGCTCTTCCTCTACGAGATCAACAAGCGCATGGAGACCCGCATCGAGCAGGACCTGCAGTCGCGGCGCCAGGGCAGCGATCTGCAGCAACTGGCAGCGCACGCCATCTCCCAGCCCCTGGTAAGCCACATCTACACGGCCGACCCTTCGGCCCATGTGTTCGAGGGGCGGCTGTACATCTATCCATCGCACGACATCGACAGCGGCACACCCTTCGACGATGAGGGCGGCCACTTCGGCATGCAGGACTACCACGTGCTGCGGATGGACACACCCGAGGGCGAGGCCACCGACTGCGGCGTGGCGCTGCATGTGCGCGACGTGCCCTGGGCCAGCCAGCAGATGTGGGCACCGGATGCCGCCTCCCGCGATGGCCGCTATTACCTGTACTTCCCGGCCAAGGACGCCCACGGCATGTTCCGTATCGGCGTTGCGGCGGCGGATCGGCCGGAGGGCCCGTTCACTCCAGAGCCCGAACCCATCAAGGGCGCGTACTCGATCGACCCGGCCGTGTTCGAGGACGACGACGGCACGCACTACCTCTGTTTCGGTGGCATCTGGGGTGGCCAGCTGCAGAAGTATCGCGACAACCGCTACGACCCGGCGCATGAAGAACCTGCCGGCGACGCGCAGGCACTGGGCCCGCGTATCGGGCGACTGGACGCCTGCATGACCCGGCTTGCCGAACCCACCCGGGAGATCATCATCCTGGACGAGCACGGGCAGCCGCTGCGCGCCGACGACCATGCCCGTCGCTTCTTCGAAGGACCGTGGCTGCACAAGCACCAGGGCCGGTATTACCTGTCGTACTCCACGGGTGATACGCACCTGCTGTGCTATGCCACCAGCGACAGCCCGTACGGGCCGTTCACCTATCGCGGCGTGATTCTCACCCCCGTGGTGGGCTGGACCACCCATCACTCCATCTGTGCGTTCCAGGGGCGGTGGTACCTGTTCTATCACGACGCGTTGTTGTCCGGCGGGGTCACCCACCTGCGTTCGGTCAAGTGCACACCGCTGCACATGGAAGCAGACGGCAGCATCCGGACGATCCATCCCTATGGCACCTGAGCCGACTTCGCCCATGGATGATGCGCAGGCGGCGCTGCCTGCCGGCCCACTGCACTGGTTGCGCGCAGGCAGGCTGGAGGTCGCGCTCGCACCGGAAGCTGGTGGGCGCATCGCCCAACTACGCTGCGACGGTGTGGACTGGCTCGTCGACGAACATGAAGTAGGGCAGGCAAGCATTGCGTGGGGGTGCTATCCCATGCTGCCCTGGGCCGGGCGCATCCGGCAGGGGCGCTTCGCCTTCGAAGGCAGGCCCTATCAGCTGCCGGTGAACTTCGGAATGCACGCCATTCATGGCGTCGGCTTCTCACGGCCCTGGCGCATCGACCGCCTTGAACCGGACGGCGCCTCGCTGTCGCTGGACCTCCCTGAGGATGCCTATTGGCCCTTCGGGGGCAGGGCATCACAGCACCTCCTCGTGCAGCCCGACCGCCTGAAGCTGCGCCTCGCGGTGCAGGCCGGCGCCATGGCAATGCCAGCCGTGCTTGGCTGGCATCCCTGGTTCCGCAAGCCGGATCGACTGCTGTTCGCACCCAGCGCTATGTACCCGCGCGACGGGGAGGGCATCGCCACCTTGCCCTGCGTGCATCCAACGCAGGGGCCGTGGGATGACTGCTTCATCAACCCGGCCGAAGTGATGCTGGTTGCCGCCGGCCAGCGGCTGCGGCTGAGCGCCGACACCGATCACTGGGTGGTCTACGACGGGGCAGCGCACGCCACCTGCGTGGAGCCGCAGACCGGCCCACCCGACGGATTCACGCTGGCGCCAACCCGGTTGCAGCCGGGACAACAGCTGGAACTGAACTTCGAGCTGCGTTGGGAGATCGGCAGCGATGGCGATCCGGCTGGCGTCGACGCCAGCTGATCATCGCTTCCTCGCAGCGCCATGCAATCGTCCGCGGCAGCTCTGCCGTATCGAATGCCTGCCGGCCATTCTGCTTTTCGCGTCCGCCGGGCATGGCCCGGCGCTACCCATCTTTGCGTCAGCCGGGCATGGCCCGGCGCAACCCATCTTCGCGTCCGCCGCGCATGGCCCGGCGCTACCCATGCGTCGCGTCCGGTAGTGCCGGCCGCTGGCCGGCAACACGCGATCCGGCGCGCGCTTACAGCGCGCTCTGCGGGCGCACCTTCAGCAAGGAGGCCCGCCATGTCGCGTGGCACGCACCGTTGGCTTCAATTGGCCGTGCCTACCCGGTCGGATCGGGATCAGGCCGTTCGTAGTCGTCGGGCGTAGCTTTGGGGTCATCACCATCATCGGGCATGTCGTGCTCCTTCCATGTCGCCTTGTCATTCCTGAGCCTGTCCGGGGTATGGCTCTTCGACGCATCGTCCACGTCGGCGCCAGGGTTGAAAGGCAGGTCATCCTGCAGCTTCTTCTCGTTCACTGGAGTGCTCCTCGGGCGTGTTGACCAGCCTCTGCCACGGGGCGTTAACGCTGCAACACAGGCGGATGAAGGGCTGCCGCACGGCCCATCAACCCATGTGCGCAGCCTCGGCATGCGGCTGCGATGGCAGCACTCCTTGCGTCATTGACCTGTCGTTGACGCATAGATGTCAGACTCGCGCACAAAGGGGTGTCCGGGTGCATTGCAGGGGAGTGATCATCAGGAGAGCTGGCAATGCCGTTCTTCACTGACTCAACAGAAGTCGCCGTCGAGGGCGTCGGTGCAGCCCGGCGCATCAGCTGGATGCGCTTCGTGGGAAACGGCTTGGGCGCGCTTCCGATTGCCTCGATCATTCTGGAGCGTCAGACGGATGCTGCCCCCTGGGTGCTGCTGTTGCTCAACGCCCTCGCATGGCCGGCGCTGGCGATGCTCCTGACACGTCGCGCCCGCGAACCTGCAGCAGCGCAGTTCCGCTGCATGATCGTCGACTCTCTCTTTGGAGGCGCATGGGTCGCCTTCATGGCCCTCAGCACGGTGCCCAGTGCGTTGTTTGCCGCGCTGCTGGTGGCCGACAAGATCGCCGCCGGCGGCATCCGCCTGGCAACGAGGGCAACCCTGGCCCTGGTGATCGGATTCGCCGCCACCTGGCTTGCCCTGGGCCTGCCTTATCAACCCATCACCTCGCAGCGCACGGTTGTCCTCAGCCTGCCTTTCCTGTTCGTCTACGGCATCGGGTTGAGCGTGCTGAGCTGGCGGCTGGCGCGCCGGGTGAAGTCACAGAACCGCCAACTGCAGCGCCTGAGCCGGATGGATCCGCTGGTCGAGCTGGCCAACCGCGGCTTCCTGATCCAGCGCGCCCAGCAGGTGCTGCAGACGGGGCAGCACCACGGCGGCGACGCGTGCCTGCTGATGATCGATGTTGATGATTTCAAGCGGATCAATGATTCGCATGGCCATCGTGCCGGCGATGAGGTGCTTCGCCGCATCGCCGTGGTGCTACGCCAACTGGCCCAGCCGGGCGACATGCCGGCGCGTCTGGGCGGTGATGAGTTCGCCGTCCTGCTGCGCCAGCGGATACCGGCAGAGGCCATGGATGTGGCCGATCAGATAAGGCACTACCTGCAGGAGCCGGGCGCCCCTGAAACAGCCCATATCCAGTTCAGCGTCAGTATCGGCATCGCCGCAGCGGCTGGCACGGGCAGCGCAGAGGATTGGCTGGCGAAGGCGGACAAGGCGCTCTATCACGCCAAACGGCACGGCAAGAACACCGCCAGCTACGCCGAGTAATCTGCACCGGGGCCGCTGCACTGCTCATATGGCTGGAGAGCAGGCTGCCATTACACCCCATACGCACCAGGGCGCGCTCAGTTCTCCACGCGCCACTGGCTCATCAGCATCTGCAGGAACCGCTCTGCGGTGGGCGAGAGCAGGGCACCCCGACGGCGCACGATGCCAATGGTGCGCGACACCACCGGGTTGCCGATCGAGCGCGTCACCAGCGTCGGATGATCGCCATCAGGGGTTGCCATTTTCGGCAGCACCGATACTCCGATACCGGCCTCGACCATGCCCAGCGAAGTGGACAGGTGAGTCACTTCGTAATGCCAGCTCAGCTTGAGGTTCTCGCGCGCCAATGCGCCGTCCAGCAGTGTGCGGTTGCCACTGGTGCGATGCACGGTGATCAGCTGGTGCTCGGCCAGATCAGCCCATTCCACCGTGCGCTTGCGGGCCAGCGGATGATCACGCCGGCATGCCAGCACGAACGGATCCTCGGCCAGCACGTCGAAATCGAGGTTGGGATCATTGGCGCCCATGAAGTTGATGCCGAATTCGACTTCGCCGCGTTCCACCGCCTGCAGGCCCTCGGTGGCCGGAATATCCAGGATGCGGAAACGCACGTTCGGATGCGCCTCGTGGAAGCGCGCCATCACGCTCGGCAGGAAGTAGAACGCCGCCGTGGGCAGGCAGGCGATGGTCACCGTGGCGCCGCGGGTGTCTTCGCGGCCGCGCAGCGAGAACAGCGAGCCATCGAATTCCTCCAGCATGCGCCGCACCAGCGGCAGCAGGTTCTCGCCCACGGCCGTAGTGCTGACACTGCGCGTGGTGCGCTCGAGCAACGGTGAACCCACGGCCTGCTCAAGCTTCTGGATGCGACGGCTCAGCGCCGGCTGGGAGACGTGCAGGATCTCTGCCGCGCGATGGAAGCTGCGGGTTTCCGATACCAGCAGGAAGGCGCGCAGATCGAGAATCTCGCAATTGATGCTCATCAGGTATCAATCATCCAAAAATCAGCAATTCACAGATCAATTGGGGTCATGCCAGTATCGAATCACAGAGGGGTCATTCATCCCCTATACGCATCAATCTAACACACGTATGTCCAACGATCTGCTCAGCATTCCCTGCGTGCTCATGCGTGGCGGCACCTCCAAGGGCCCCTTCTTCCTGGCCAGCGACCTGCCGGCGGACACCGCCGAACGCGACCGCCTGCTGCTGGAGGTGATGGGTTCGGGCCACCCGCTGCAGATCGACGGCATCGGCGGCGGCAACGCACTGACCAGCAAGGTGGCCATCATCGACCGCTCCAGCCACCCCGATGCCGACGTGGACTATCTGTTCGCCCAGGTGCGGGTGGAACAGCAGGTGGTGGATACCTCGCCCAACTGCGGCAACATGCTGGCGGCGGTGGGCCCGTATGCAATCGAGCGCGGGCTGGTGCAGGCCCAGGACCCGCGGACCGAAGTGCGCGTCCACAACGTCAACACCGGCAAGCTGATCATCGCCACGGTGGAAACGCCGGGCGGCAACGTGGTCTACCGTGGCGACACCCGCATTGCCGGAGCGCCGGGCTCGGCCTCTCCGGTCCGGTTGTCCTTCCTGGATGCGGCAGGCGCACGGACCGGCAAGTTGCTGCCCAGTGGCCATGCGCAGGAAACCATCGACGGCGTGCCGGTCAGCCTGATCGACTGCGCGATGCCGATGATGCTGGTGCACGCTGAGGACCTGGGCGTACGCGGTGATGCGTCACCTGGCGAACTGAATGCGGATGCCGCGTTCATGGCGCGGCTGGAGGCGTTGCGTATCGAGGCCGGCGCCCGAATGGGCATCGCCGACGCCGGCAGCAAGGTCATTCCCAAGCCGGTGCTGCTGTCCGCACCGCAACATGGCGGGCAGCTGCAGGTGCGCTATTTCATGCCACACCAGTGCCACACCGCGCTGGCCATTACCGGCGCGGTGGGCATCGCGACCGCCGCCGTCACCTCGGGCACGTTGGCCCACACTTTGGTCGGGTGCCTGCCGCTGCCCGGCAGCATTACCCTCGAACATCCGAGTGGGGCCCTGGAGGTGGGCCTCAGTCGCAGCGCGGACGACGCGCCGGTGATCGCCAGCGTGGTGCGCACCGCACGTCGTCTGTTTGAAGGTCGTGTGTTCGCCACTTCGCCCGCGCCCGCCAGGGCCAGTGCTACCCAAGCCCGCCAATGGACGTCAGCGGCATGATCTGAAACCGGTCGGGCCGGCACGGCTGTGCTTGCCCGCCACCACAACGTAGATGCTTCACTCCTGGGAGGGATGATGTACAAGCAGTTCTTCATGGCCGCGCTGTGCGCGGTCGGCCTGGCCGCGGCCGGATGCAGCAAGCCGGACGCCGGTGCGGCCGGTGGTTCCGCGCGCGGCGGCGACAATGCCCCGGTACGCATCAGCGTCGGTTCCTACAACCTCAACAACCTGCCGTTCTTCATCGCCGACGCCAAGGGCTATTTCAAGGACGTCGGCCTGGAAGTGAAGACCGAGAACTTCGCCCAGGGCGGCTCCAAGGTACTGCAGGCGCTGGTTGCCAACTCCACCGACGTGGCCGTCGGCTTCTACGACCACACCATCCAGATGCAGGCCAAGGGCAAGGACGTGGTCGCCTTCGTACTGCTCTCGCGCAATTCCGGCCTGGTGATGGCCGGCCGCGAAGACGCCACGTTCGATCCGGCGCGCCCGCAGACCATCAAGGGCCAGAAGGTCGGCATCACCGCACCGGGCTCCTCGTCCGACTTCTTCGTTCGCCATTTCCTGGCCCAGCATGACATCCCGGTCGACAGCATCTCGCTGATCGGCGTGGGTTCCGGTGCCGCTGCGGTCGCCGCGCTGGAGCAGGGCAAGATCGACCTGCTGGTGAACTACGATCCTGCCGCCACCCTGATCACCGAACGCAAGGTAGGGAAGATCATTCTCGACGCACGCAGTGATGACGGCGCACGACAGGTCTATGGCGGCCTGTACCCGACTTCGGTGATGTACGCCAACCAGAGCTTCCTGGACAAGCGCCCGGAAGCGGCCGAAAAGATCGCCCGTGCCGAGCAGATGGCGCTGAAGTTCATCGCCGACAACAGCGCCGAGGACATCGTCGCAGCCCTGCCTGACAGCTATGTCTCCGGCGACCGCGCCACCTATGCCCGCGCCGTGGAGAACGCCCGCGCGATCTTCACCACCGATGGCCACTTCACCGCGGCCGACCTGGAAACGCCGCTGAAGGTGCTGCGCGAGTTCAACACGGATGTGGCCAAGGCCAACATCGATCTGTCCAGGACCTACACCAATGCCTTCGTCGAGCGTGCCCACGCTGCGGCGCCGGCAGCCCAACGTTAAGCGGAGGTAACCCCATGGCCCTCAATGCCACCGTGCGCCAGCTCAATGGCGCGCCACAGCTGGAGCCTGCACAGACCATGGTCGCCATCAACAAGGTGACCATGTCCTTCGGCGAATTCACCGCCGTGCGTGACGTCGACATCCAGGTGGGCGACGGCGAGTTCCTCGCCATCGTCGGCCCCACCGGCTGCGGCAAGAGCACCATCCTCAATTCCGTGGCGGGTCTGCTCACGCCATCGTCCGGCGAGGTGGCCATCGACGGCCGCAAGGTCAGCGGCGTGCAGGAATCTGTCGGCTATCTGTTCCAGCAGGATGCGCTGCTGCCATGGAAGACCGCGTACCAGAACGTCGAGCTGGGCCTGCGCTTTCGTGGCGTGCCCGAAGCCGAGCGCAAGGCCAAGGCCAATGCCTGGCTGGCCAAGGTCGGCCTTGCCGGCTTCGAGCATCGCTACCCGCACCAGCTGTCCGGCGGACAGCGCAAGCGCGTGCAGATGGCACAGGCGTTGATCGTCGAACCGAAGGTGATCCTGATGGATGAGCCGTTCTCGGCGCTGGACATCCACACCCGCCACCTGATGCAGAACGAACTGCTGCGGCTGTGGCAGGAGGACCGGCGCTCGGTGATCCTCATCACCCATGACCTGGAAGAGGCCATCGCGCTGGGTGACCGCGTGGTGGTGCTGTCCTCCGGCCCCGCCAGCCGCGTCGTGCGCAGCTTCGACGTGGACCTGGAACGGCCGCGCAACGTGGCCGAAATCAAGCTGGACGAACGATTCACCGACCTGTACCGCGACATCTGGGCCTGCCTGCGCGGCGAAGTGGAGAAGAGCTATGCACGCCAAGACTGACAAATTCATCCAGCTGGCCCTGGTGGTCGCCGTATTCGGCGGCTGGGAAGGCGGCATCGCGCTGGGCGTGATCGATCCGTTCTTCTTCCCCTCGCCAACGGCAATCGTGCAGCAGGCGTGGACCTGGCTGTCCGACACCTCGTTCTACCAGCACGTCTACATCACCCTGACCGAAACCGCGCTGGGCTACATCATCGGCACCGGGCTGGGCGTGGCCGGTGGCGTGTGGCTTGGCCTGAGCCGACGCTCGGCACGCATCCTGGACCCGTTCATCAAGGGCTTCAACGCGATTCCGCGTGTGGTGCTGGCACCGATCTTCGTGCTGTGGCTGGGCCTTGGGCTGTGGTCGAAGGTGGCGCTGGCGGTCACGCTGGTGTTTTTCACCACGTTCTTCAACGCCATGCAGGGCGTGCGTGAAGTGAACCCGGTGGTGCTGGCCAACGCACGCATCCTGGGGGCGGGCCGCAGCGATCTGCTGCGTCACGTGTACTTCCCGGCGGCGGCCAGCTGGATCCTGTCCTCGCTGCGCACGTCCGTCGGTTTCGCGGTGGTCGGAGCGATCATCGGCGAGTACCTCGGTGCCTCGGCAGGGCTGGGCTACCTGATTGCCCAGGCCGAGGGCAACTTCAATGCGGTGGGCGTGTTCGCCGGCATCATCATCCTGGCCGCCTTCGTGCTGGTCATCGACGCACTGCTGGATGTGGTCGAGAACAAGCTGATCACCTGGCGCCCGAACGCGCAGACGCAGGCCACCAGCTGAGCGCGGCCGCCTGAGCCCGCTTGCCGCGCCGCCGGACTGATCCGGCGGCGCGCGCCTCCTTCCCCGATCTTCCCCCGCACCACCGCAACAGGCCAGCGCCAGGCCAGGGGGCCGGCTGGCCGGAGAGAGAGAGACCATGAACCATTCCACCGTGCTGCCGCCGGCAGCGCTGTCGATCGCGCTCGGCCTGCTGTTGGCCAGTGGCCATGCCGACGCTCAGTCCACTTCGTCACCGCCTGCACCATTGAGCCAGGCCGAGCTCTCGCAACTGGTGCAGCAGCAGGCCGTGCAGATCCAGCAGTTGGAGGCGCGCCTGCGCGCTGTCGAAGGCGGGCAGGGCCCTGCAGCGGTACCGGCGGCAACGCCCGCCGCTGCGCTGGAAACCCGGGTCGCCGCGCTGGAATCGGGCCAGTCCAAACAGCCCAAGGTGTCCTGGTCCAAGGGGGCGCCGGAGTTCAGCAGCGCCGACGGCAACGCAGCCTTCCGGCCGCGCGGACGCCTGTTCGTCGACGCATCCAGTACCGACGGATCCTCGGTGAGCGACCGCAACCTGTCCGGTACCGAAATCCGTTCGGTGCGCCTGGGCGCCGAAGGGCGTTACGGGATTCTGGGCTGGGCCGTCGAAGGCGATTTCGCCGACAACGACGTGGCCTGGAAGTCGGTCTACGCCACTGTCGATCACCGCCTGTTCGGCCTGCCTGCCGATCTTACCGTCGGCAACCGCCTCAATGACCGCGGCATCGACGGTTCCAGCAGCACCTCCAACACGCCCTTCCAGGACCGAAATGTCGTGGGCACCTTGATGCTGCCGCAGCGCGGGCTGTTCGGTGTCGGCCTTACCGAGCGGGTGTATGGCAAGGGCTGGCACGCCAGCCTCTCGGTGGCGGGCAATGACCTCAACAACGCCGGTACCGACAACGACAGCCAGACCTGGGCCACGCGCGTGCACTGGAATCCCATCGAAAGTTCCGCTGCGACGGTGCACCTGGGCGCATGGGCCTTCCACGAGGAGATCGCCGCCGGCGCCAGCAGCGTGGTGCGCAGCTCGGCCATCGCCGGGCATTTCAACGATCTCGTCAAGATCACGCCGGGCACGCTGCTCGGCGCCGAGCGCAGCACCGCCTATGGCGCGGAGCTGGCGGGCTTCTTCGGCCCGGCATGGGCGACGGGCGAATGGGGCACCCGCAACCTGCGCGGTGCCGATGCCAGCGGTCGCTACGACCTCGACCACCAGGCTTGGGCTGTCTCGGCCGGCTGGTTCCTGGCCGGTGCCATGCCAGCCTATTCGGGCAAGGCCGGCACCTGGAGCCGGGTGAAGGTGGCCGACCCGGTCACACGCGGCGGCAGGGGCGCGTGGGAGCTGAAGGCGCGCTATGAAGACGTGGATTACGCCGAACTGCCCAGCGGCGGTACCGGCCATGCGTGGACGCTGGGCACGAACTGGTACCTCAACGATTTCAGCCGCGTGATGTTCGAGGCCATCCGCTGGCAGACCCACAACCGCAGCGGTACCGGGCCGGGCAGGGACGAAGGCACCACCTTCAACACCCGTTTGCAGGTGGCGTTCTAGGCAAATGCTGCGCCCGCGCCTGATCAGAGCAGCAGCAACGCCCCGATCAGCGCGGGCGGCATCACCAGCGCGCCGACACGCAGGAAGTCGAGCGCGCTGACATGTTCGCCTTCGCGGCGCAGCGCCACCAGCCACAGCATGGTGGCCAGCGAGCCGGTCACTGACAGGTTCGGGCCCAGGTCCACGCCGATCAGCAACGCCGCGCGCGTCTGCGCCGGCAGCTCGGCCATCTGGCCCAGCGAGCCCGCCGCCAGGCCCACCGGCAGATTGTTGGCCACGTTGCTGAGCAGTGCGGCAGCGCCTCCGGCCAGCCAGCCCGCCTGGTGCGGCGAGGTCTGCGCCAGCGCCTGCAGGTTGCTGGCCGCTGTCTGGATGACACCGGTCTGCGAAACCGCTTCAACCAGCACGAACAGGCCGGCCACCAGCGGCAGCACGCCCCAGGAGACGTGGCGCAACAGCGGCAGCGGGCTGCGGCGCTGGCGGATCGCCACCACCGCTACGCTCAGCGCGCCCGCACAGAACGTAGTCAGGCCCAATGGGCCGTTCAGTGCGGAGGTCACCAGCAGCACGGTGCCGGTGAACAACACGCCCAGCGCACTCAGCCGGCCACCCTCGGTAAGCGGGCGATGCTCGGGCGATGCTGCCAACGGCTGTGCGATCTCGCGGCGATGCACCCAGCGCAGCACCAGATACGTGGCACCGATCGCGGCCAGCGACGGCAGCGCGAACTGCGTCAGCCACTG
This sequence comes from Stenotrophomonas sp. SI-NJAU-1, assembly GCF_020883215.1. Lineage (NCBI taxonomy): Bacteria > Pseudomonadati > Pseudomonadota > Gammaproteobacteria > Lysobacterales > Lysobacteraceae > Stenotrophomonas > Stenotrophomonas sp. SI-NJAU-1. The sequence goes on along the minus strand of NZ_CP086598.1, from coordinate 2,175,149 downwards.
CAGCAGCGGTGGCATGTGGTTGCCGTACACCACCAGGTTGGCCGGGTTGGAAATAGGCAGCACGAAGCTCGCCGCATTGGCGATGAACGCACAGACAAACAGATAGGGCAGGGGGTTGGCGCGGGCCGCCTTGCACGCGGCATAGACCGCGGGCGTCAGCACCACCGCCGTGGCATCGTTGGACAGGAACACCGTCACCACCGTGCCGACCAGGAACACCAGATCGAACAACCGCCGCCCCGAGCCGCCCGCATGCCGCACCGCATACAAGGCCAGCCAGTCGAACAGGCCCTCGCGCCGCGCCAGCTCGGCCAGCACCATCATGCCGACCAGGAACAGGTAGACATCCCGGCCTTCAGCAACCGCGTGCCAGGTCGTGCCGAGCGACACCGCCCCAAGCAGCGGAAGCAGCGCTGCCGCGCCCAGCGCCCACACGTACTCCGGAATGCGGAACGGCCGGAACAGCAGGCCGACGGTGGCAACGGCCACGGCCGCCCAGATGATGAAGGGGGAACAGGAAGCGAGCATGGAGTGGGTGGGGTCTCAGCTGCACCGGCGCGAGCCAACAGCAACGCGCGCTAGAGCGATGGCAAGTGCGAGAAAGTCGGCATCATACCGTGCCGGCTGCAGTGCCGGCCCCGCCAGCAAAGGGCTGTATCAGAACCCGGCGTGCGCCCGATTGAAGGCGCATGCCATTGACCGTGACGCGTCACGGTAATATCGATTCCGAACATCCGCATCGCAAGGGTAGTGCCGGCCGCTGGCCGGCAAGACGCCAAGTGGTGCCGCCTCGGCTACGATTCGGTGAGCGGCAAAGACCTCCGTTCGCTGGTCACGGTGACACGATAGGACACGCGTACATCGCCGAGCGCCGCGCAGAGGACAGGGTGCAGGCTGCATCGCTGACACCTGTCACTTGTCCGGGCAATGCGTACCGCCAATAGTGAGCGCCACCGCCGCCTGCCTGGCCGGCACTCACCGAAAGGACCTCCCGTGAACCTGCTGCAGCAACTTCTCTGGCAGACCCCCATCTGGGTCTGGGTGCTTCTGGCGTTCCTGGTCTCGCGCGGCATCGCGGCCATGCGGCCGGGGCAGACCTCGCTGCGGAAGTTGGCCATCGTGCCGGCGCTGTTCAGCGCCTGGGGCATCTGGTCGATCAGCCACCGCTATGGCGGCTCGCCGTTGGCGTGGGGCGAATGGCTGGCCGGCATCTGCGCGGGCGCAGCAGTGGGCTGGCTGCTGCTGCGCCGGGCAACGCTGACCGTAGACGCCTCCACCGGCATGCTGTGGCGCAGTGCCGACTACAGCCTGCTGCCACTGCTGCTGGTCACGTTCGTCATCAAGTACGGTTTTGAAACGGCGCTCGCCGTGGCGCCCGGCCTGAGCAGCAACGCAGGCTTCAGCGCCGCCTATCTCCTGCTGTCTGGCGGATTCACCGGCATCTTCATCGGCAAGTACTGCCGGTATCTGGCGGCATCGCGCGGGGCAACGCCCAGCGGGATGCAGCCTGCGGGCTGAGTCCAGCCCAGGATGAGGGGGCGGTGCACGCGCTTCGGCCGTGCCCTCACCACATTCACCTCGCAGCAGCGAAAATGCGTCCTTGGGCGCGCTCCAGGGCGCACCGATCACTGCCTGCAGGAACGCAACGATGTCCAACAACCCTTTCGGTGAATCCTCATGCGCGGCCGCAGCCAGCGGGTGCGTGGAGGTGCGCGGCGCGCGCGAGCACAACCTCAAGAATGTCGATGTCTCGATCCCGCGCAATGCACTGGTGGTGTTCTCCGGGGTGTCGGGGTCGGGCAAGTCGTCGTTGGCCTTCGGTACCGTCTTCGCCGAGGCGCAGCGGCGTTACTTCGAATCCGTAGCGCCGTACGCGCGGCGCCTGATCGACCAGGCGGGCGTGCCCGATGTGGACGCCATCGACGGGCTGCCGCCGGCGGTTGCCCTGCAGCAGCAGCGCGGCGCCAGCAATGCACGGTCGTCGGTGGGTAGCGTGACCACCCTGTCCAGCCTGGTGCGCATGATGTACTCGCGTGCGGGTGCGTACCCGGCCAACCAGCCCATGCTGTACGCCGAGGACTTCTCGCCCAACACGCCGCAGGGCGCCTGCAGCACCTGCCACGGCCTGGGGCATGTGTACGAGGTGACCGAAGCGCTGATGGTGCCGGACCCGTCGCTGAGCATCCGTGAGCGCGCCATCGCCTCCTGGCCGCCGGCATGGCATGGCCAGAACCTGCGCGACATCCTGGTCACGCTGGGCTACGACATCGACGTGCCGTGGAAGAAGCTGCCGAAGAAGGACCGCGACTGGATCCTGTTCACCGAGGAAACGCCAACCGTGTCGGTCTATGCCGGCTTCACGCCCGCAGAGACCCGTGCCGCACTGAAGCGCAAGCTGGAACCCAGCTACATGGGCACCTATACCGGTGCGCGCCGCTACGTGCTGCACACCTTTGCCAACACCCAGAGCGCGCTGATGCGCAAGCGCGTTTCGCGCTACATGGAAGGCAGGTTGTGCCCGGCCTGCCACGGAAAGCGCCTGAAGCCGGAAGCGCTTTCGGTCACCTTTGCCGGTGTGGATATCGGCGAGTTCATGCGGCTGCCACTGGACCAGTTGGCGGACCTGCTGGAGCCCATCGCTCAGGGCGATTTCAGCGCGCACAGCCGCGGCGCGCGTACCAGCGGTAGCGCCACGAAACGCGATCGCACGCAGCGGGCTGCAAGCGGCCGACCTGTCCATGCTGGAGCCCCCGACGTGCGGCTGACCTCGGCCCTGTCGGAAGAGAAACGCTTGGCCGCGCAGCGGCTCGCAGGCGGCGTCATGGCGCGCGTACACCAGCTGCGAGGCTTGGGCCTGGGATATCTCTCGCTGGATCGCGCCACGCCAACATTGTCGGCCGGCGAACTGCAGCGCCTGCGGCTGGCCACGCAGCTCAGCTCGTTGCTGTTTGGCGTGTTGTACGTGCTTGATGAACCCTCGGCCGGCCTGCACCCCGCCGACAGCCAGGCGCTGTACGACGCGCTGGACCGGTTGCGCGACGGCGGAAACTCGGTGTTCGTTGTCGAGCACGACCTGGAGCTGATGCGCCGCGCACAGTGGCTGGTGGATGTTGGCCCGGAGGCGGGTGAGCACGGCGGGCGCGTTCTCTACAGTGGCGAGCCCGACGGCCTGCGCAAGGTCCAGGAATCGCGCACCGCCCGGTATCTGTTCGACCAAGTGCCTGCGGCCGCCAGCCGGCAGCGCACCGCCAGCAGCTGGCTGGAACTGAAGGGCATCCACCGCCACAACCTACAGGGTGTGGACGCGCAGGTGCCGCTGGGGTTGCTGACCGCAGTGACCGGCATTTCAGGGTCTGGCAAATCCAGCCTGATGGCGCAGGCACTGCCCGAGCTGGTGCTGCTGCACCTAGGGCATGAGCCCGAAGACAACAGCGCCGAGAGTGCGCCCACCGACGCGCCGACCGTGATCGAAGCGACCCGAGGCCGGCTGGCTGGCGATGTGGACGCCATCCAGCGGGTAGTGCAGGTGGACCAGAAGCCCATCGGCCGCACCCCACGCTCCAACCTGGCCACCTATACCGGGCTGTTCGACCACGTGCGCAAGCTGTTCGCCGCTACGCCCGCCGCGCGCCGTCGGCGTTTCGATGCCGGCCGTTTCTCGTTCAACGTGGCCAAGGGCCGATGCGAGACCTGCGAAGGCGAAGGTTTCGTCAGCGTCGAACTGCTGTTCATGCCCAGCGTCTATGCGCCGTGCCCCACCTGCCACGGCGCGCGTTACAACGAGGCCACGCTGAAGGTGCTGTGGAATGACCGCAACATCGCCGAAGTCCTGCAGATGACGGTGGACCAGGCGCACGCGTTCTTCATCGAGGAAGAGGCCATTGCCCGTCCGCTGCAGCTGCTGCAGGAGATCGGCCTGGGCTATCTGAGGCTGGGCCAGCCGGCCACAGAGCTTTCAGGCGGCGAAGCACAGCGCATCAAGCTGGCGACCGAGCTGCAGCGCAGCCAGCGCGGGCGCACGCTCTACGTACTGGACGAACCCACCACCGGCCTGCATGCATCGGACGCGGACAGGCTGCTTGTGCAACTGCAGCGGCTGGTGGACGCGGGCAATACGGTGGTGATGATTGAACATGACATGCGCGCGGTCATGCAGGCGGACTGGGTGATTGACGTCGGACCTGGCGCAGGCGCTGCGGGCGGCACCATCGTGGCGAAGGGAACGCCGCAGCAGGTGGCCCGCGCCAAGGGCAGCAGGACGGCGCCGTTCCTTGCGCGCGAGCTGGGGCAGGGTGGGTGAGGCGGGGCGTCGCCGGGGGTTGTACTCCTACTTCCGCACGCCACAGCGCTCATCCTCAGGCACATCGCCAGCGAGCGTCAGTAGCAGCCGATCCTGCAGCGTAGGCTCCTGCACGCCAGACAGGACCTGCTCCAGATAGCTCAACGGCACCAGTGACCACTGCAGCGTAGCCTGCAGGGGGTAGATCGCAGGCGCCCGTTGCTCGGTACCCAGCGCAACCCGGATCAGCAGAAGCGGCGGCTGCCTGTCCACGTGCAGCACCGGCACACCCTTGCACAGGATCTGGAAGGAAGCCGAAGCGGGCGTCCCCTCCAGGAACTCGAAACCGTCCCGCGCCCGTGCCTCTGCGAATCGAAGCGCGTGGCGGCGCAGCGTCCAGAATGTCTCATCGGGTACATCACGGTACGCGAGTACTTCGGGTTCAACGGGTTCTGGCAAGTGCATCTGTAAGGCAACGACCAGCGCCAGAAAGAGCACCCACATCACCCCGTGGCGCACCTTCATTTCAGGTCCCACCGAAGTGATCCTTCAGTCTGCCGGCTGCAGCCGTTCGCTCGCGTGGGCTGCGAGCCCAAGCCCGGCCATGATCAGCCCTTCCATCACCCGGTCGCCGACGTATTGCTCCGGCTCGCCGTTCTGGCGGGTGCGTTCTGCGGCCAGCAGCACTTCCAGCACCACGCGCAGGCCTGTCAGCGAGCAGTCGGCATCGGCCAGCGCCATCTGCCGGCCACGCAGCTGATGCCGCTCTGGCCAGGGCTGGCCGTTGGCGGCCACGCCCGAGCCGATGCTGTGCAGCAGCGCGATGAGGGTATTGGGATCCACGGTAGGCCCGGCCGAGGGCGCCTCGTGGATGCGCTGTGGGGCAGGGGAGTAGGGCGTGGTCATGGCAGGGCTCCTTGCGTGCAGGCAGAAGCCGCCACCGATAAAGGTGGCGGACGATGCGTGGCTCGAAATCCGGTCTACGCTGGAACCGGTGGGCGCGAGGCCCCCACGCACCGCCCGCCATAGCCGGCAGACGGATTGCCAGCCGGCACCACGCCGAGGTGGTGCCGACTGGCAAGCGTAAACATCAGCATAGAACCGGGATTTCGAGCCCCGACCACCGGTGTTAGGTGGCACGGCAAGGAATACGCCCGGTCGTGCGCGATGCCAATACAGTAAGGGCAATGCCGTCACTGTTTTCGACGTTTTCAGAATCGTTGTATGGCAGGGAAGGGCGCTGGAGGCTTGGCCTGCAAGGGCTGCCGGCGGTGCCGATTGGCCCGCATATTTCGTGCCGGTACCGACATGCTCTGACTATGAGTAGGGCGGATGCGACAGATGGATAAACGGGTCGAACCCTGGTCCGCGCTGACGCCGCGCTCCACGCCATGGCACTATTCGGAATGCGTCAGGGGCGCTTGAAAGGGGGAGTACATGGAAGGTACGCAAAAAAATAACGATGGCCGATGTGGCTGGCTGGGGTTCGGTTCTCGTCACGTTTGGCTTGATTCAAGGCGCGCTCTATCTGCGGCCTCGGCCCACGGCTCATATAGACCACATTGGACGGTTCGGCGTCGGAACCGGATACACCGGCGCCCACCCGCCGTTCTCGGCGAATTCTGAGGGCATCGGCAAGACGGAACAGAGCACGCGACCAGTGGTGCCGGTTCGCGATGACGTGTGCCGTGATATTGCGCGTTGGGGTGAGGCATACAACCCGTTCAAGGATCCGCAGCAGGCTCGCAATGTTGATGCCAGCCCAAAGCCCGCAGAGAGTGGCGGGGAAGGGCGGCGTGATCGCGTGGCGCCGCCGCAAGCCACCGTCGCTGTACAAGGCGTGGCGGTGCAGCGTAGGGACCGGGCGTCGGGGAGCTTCCCGGAGTCTCCTCAGCACCAGACGTCGTCCTACATGGCCATCAGGGCGAAGCTTGTGCCCACCAGAGCCATCGCCAGTACGCCGCTCGCCACCTGCCAGCCAGCCTTATCCATGATCCCCCTTAAAGCGTCCCACGCGCATTCTAGCCGGGTGGCGTATGGTAAGAGGGTCGGGCGACGCCTGACATCCTCTCAATCTTCTACATGGAAGCTAGGAAACCGAGATGTCGAACACACCAATGCAAGGTCAGAGCACGAGCCTTCTTGAGGTCGGCCAAGAGAACTTGGCGCTTCGTGTTGCCCTTGAATCTCTCATTCGAGAGCTCACGCCCGATCAAAAGTCGCGGCTTGCCAGCAGTCTTCTGGGTCATAAGCGAGGCAACGACTCGCATGTTGCCTATACAAGGGTTCTCGACAGCCTCATCAGGGCGGCGTCGCTCTAGGGTATTTGGGCGGAATCTGGGGGTGTAAGGGGGCTATGCCCCTACGGAAAACGCCTCACACGCGCACACGGGGCTTCGGCCCCGTTTCTACATCGACTGCCGCAGGCGGCTCGGCGCCGGGGCCAGCGACCGCCACTGCAGAGTTGCAGGTCAGCGACCACCAGGCCATGCCGCCGGGATCCAGCTGGTGACCTTCGGGGGGGGAACATGTGGCCGCCTTGAAAGCCGAAAGCTGCAAGTTCGTCCTTGTCGGGGGAACGAACAGGGAGGCAAGAGCCGATCCAGCGCCGGAGCCATTGCCATGCGGAGCCGACGAACCCAACCACGGCAGATATGTCCTTTCACATAAGGAGGGGCACGTCAATGGTTTGCGTCACCAGGCTTCCACGGTGTCATCAGCGCCTTAACGCAGTCAATGAACCGATTGGCATCGACAGTCAACTCTTCGCTCATCTGCACGATCAACGCGACGATTCCTTCTCGCTCATTAGCGTAGTCACTCGCATCTGCACTCAACCGCTTATGCAGCGAGTTGAGCGTATCCAAATGAGCCATTACTTCAAAATCGAGCGACGAAAGGGCGTTAATGCCGTCCTGCGAGAGCATTGCCCGATCGCCATCAGACCAGCGCGTGCGCGCCAGCACCGCAATAGCCACGTGGACCATCAAGAGCAGCGCCCTAACAGTTTGCTCTTCTGGCGGTTTGGCTGCGAAATCGGCCACCCGCGAGCCCCATACCTTCGTCTCCGTGGCCTTGACCACCATTTGCCAAAGCGCAGCGTTACGCAAATCGCTTTCCCTGCTCTCCCGCTGGTTTGATTCTCTGATTCGGTGGTCGTGGCCATCCCGGGCGATACGCCACGCTCCGTAGCCGATCACCCAAGTACCTATCGCAGCCACCCAATCGGCAGGGTTCCCAGTCTCTTTCCATACAAGAAGAAGAAAGCCCGAGGCGAACAGAGCCATACCTGCGCCAAAAACCCCAGCGATGAAGGCAGCGATGACCGCGTCGCGTCTTGTAATGCAATCGGCCGGAACTTCCATGTCAATGCCCACTCTGTTCGGATTGTGTGGGAGATTCTGGCATGACCGAGTCCCTCTTTGCCCTAGCTCTGCTGGCGGCCATCGCGGCCGGGTCGGTTGGTGGCGCAAAAATCATTTCGTGGTTGCTCGACCGGCGTGACTGTGCCGCCATCCAGCGTGCCAAGGAAGCCGCCTTCGTCGCCCAGGCATCTGCCGCGGTGCCCGCAGGTGTCGATCGTTCGGCAATTCCCGCGGGTAATGATTCGTCTACCGTCGCTCTTGAACGATCTGCGCATGCGCTCATTCAAGTCGGCCAACGGCCTATGTCGACATTCCCGGAGTCCGTTCAGAACCACTACGGCGGCCAATAGCGTGATGCGTCACGGGGTGTAGGGGCGGCGCCCCCTACGGAAGCGCCTTACATGCGCTCGCGGCGTTCCCGACGCCGTTCCTGCGTTTGGCAGGCCGTGAGCGACAGCCAGGCCAGATCTTCGGGAAGCAGCTCGCGGCCTTCGGGTGTGATCAGGCGATCACCGAGGAAAGAAAAGCCGACCCAAGGGCCGGTCAGGTCGATACGGTGGTGCGGGTCGAACTCAATCATGCCGCGATCTCATCCTTGGCCGAGGATTGAGGGCGCAGGCAAGAGCCGAGCCAGAGGCCCAGCCATTGCCACGCAGAGCCGACGAAGCCAACGGCCGACCGATACATCATTTCGCATAATGTATATTATGTTCGCAACAGGAGGGGCGTCGACTCCGCCAACAAGCCCGACTGGCAACCCTCCGGACATCATCACGGTCTACGACACCGGCCATCTCGCCGAACCAACGTTCAAATTCTAAGGGAACCCCAAGCCCTCAACCCCGTAGAATTCAACGCCAGGCAGCCCCACAACCACCGTGACGCGTCACGTTAATCGGGTCCGCCGACCCCTCGATCGCACTGATTTTGAAGGCCTTGTGCCGGGAACAGTCCTTGACCGGGCGTCGAAGCTGGCCTCTCGCCAGTGGAACGCGCACCCGGCCAGCGCGGCACACGCAGTCCGCGCACTCGATGCATGCACGATTCAAGAATTGCCAGACGCAACAGACTACTTCGCTGCGCCCACACCGCGCAGATCTCGACACCATCCACCAACTTCCCCTGATTCCGCCCTAGGAAAAGTCTCAAAAATCGAACGTTTTCGATGCTCGACGCGACAGCGGCGCCAGAATGAGCACCACGCTACTCGCGCTGACAACACTCCTGCGCATGAACGGATTCCCTGCACCGCGCCGGCTTCGCCTGGCGCTGCTTGACGACCATGACGTCGTCCGCCGCGGCACGGCCTTCCATCTGGGCAACGACAGCCGCTTCGAGATCATCGCCAGCCACAGCAACAGCCAGGCGTTCGTGCAGGCTGTGCAGCAGCGTCATGCCGATGTAGCCATCATCGACATCACTCTGGCGCCAGGAGATATCAGCGGCACCACGCTCGTGGAGCACCTGCGGCAAGCGTTGCCGCAGGTAACGCTGCTTGGTTTTGCCGGGCAGTCATCGGTAGCGATCATCAATCACCTGTTGGATGCAGGAATCAGTGGCTTTGTCGGCAAATCCGAGCCGTTGGCGGAACTGTCCGATGCGATCGTACGCGTGGCCCAGGGGCTCTGCCGCATTCCGCCGTCGTGCAGGCTGCTGACGCCCTGCGATGCCCTGAGCCGCAACGAGCGCGAGGTCATCCGGCTGGTCCTGGATGGGCTGACCGTTTCCGAGATCGCCCTGCATCGACACCGCAGCGTCAAGACCGTCAGCACGCAGAAGATCGCCGCGCAGCGCAAGCTGGGGCTGCGCAATGATGCCGAGATCTTCGCGATGCGGCAGCAGCTGGAGGCGCTGTGACCGTGCGATTGAAGCGCGTTCGCAGAGTCATGCTGCTGGCGCTGTTTACCCTGCTTCCCTGTACGTCCGCGGGGGACATCCCGCACGGAAAGTGGACAGCGGGCCGCGTTGTCCGGGTGGCCGCGGCCCCCACGCTGCATCCTGTGCCCGAAGATGCTGCCGACCCCGAGGTACTGCAGACCCTGGCGCATGGCTATGCCGCGCTCGTGGCCCGCCACTCCGGCCTGACCTTCGTCGAAGTCCCTTTTCCCAGCACGCTCGCAGCGATGACCGCGGTCTGTGAGGGGCAGGCTGATCTTGTGCTGGCGATGGGTGCTGGCGCTGGAGCACGCCTGCCCTGCCCCAGCGTGGCGCCCTCGCGCAGTTTTCCTGGCGGTGCCAGCGTGCTTGCCGGCCGCATTGGCGAGCGCTTGCCGAGGCGGGTTGCCGATCTGGGCACGCTGCGGATCGCTGCTGTTGCAGGAGGCCCCTATCCGGAATGGTTGGCACAGCACTACCCTGAAGTGCCTGTGCTGCCGCACCCCAGCATGCGCGCGGCATTGGCCGCCGTGGATGCCGGCATTGCCGACGCGGCGATCGGCCTGGAATCCACTGCAGGTGCGATAGCACGGCGCCACTTCTCCCACAGTCTGCGGCTGCAGACAGTGGACGCCGATCTTTCGACCCAGCTGCATCTGCTTGCCCGCAGCGAAGACCAGGCGCTGCTCGATCGTATCGAGGCGGCACTGGATGACATCACCATTGAAGAGCATGCCCAGCTGCTGCAACGCTGGGCCCGGCAGACGCTGCCGGCCGCGCTCGACCAGAAAGTGCGCCAAGGCCTCGATGGCACCGTGCTCTGGATGTTGCCAGTCCTCGCCGTGCTGCTGGCATTCCCGTTGCTGGCTGCACGCAGACTGCGGCGGCAGAAGGGTCTTGATCAGAAGCAGGCGCAGATGACGGGCATGATCAGCCATGAGGTGCGCAATTCCGCCCAGGCCGTCATGGCGTCGATCGACCTGCTGGGCCAGGCACCACTGCCAGCCGGGCAACGCGAACTGGTAGCCGCTGCGGCCACCGCCAGCCAGGCATTGCGCGGGTTGCTCAACCGCACGCTGGACTTCTCCCGCCTGGCCAGCGGCACGTTCCGGCCAAAGCGGGTGCCCTGCGACGTCCCTGCGATCTGCACGCAGGCGCTGCAGGCCATTGCACCCCTCGCGCAGAAGAAGGCGCTCAGCCTGCAGCTCTGCGCACCGCAGGTGCCGTTCCCGATGCTGGCAACGGACCCGGACTGCCTGCGCCAGCTGCTCGACAACCTGCTCGGCAATGCCGTCAAGTTTACCGACCTGGGCGGCGTTGAACTGCGCCTGCAGCTGGATGCGCCCACGAAGAACGCATCACTGTTGGTAGAGGTCATCGACAGTGGCATCGGCATCGCGGCAGCGCAGATGAGCGCCCTGTTCGAGCCCTTCCGGCAGGCCGATGCAGGCAGGCAGCGCGGTGGCAGCGGCCTGGGCCTTTCCATCTGTCGCACGTTGGCCGAGGCCATGGACGGCACCCTGGACGTCCATAGCGTGCATGGCCGTGGCAGCCGCTTCATTCTTCGCCTGCCCGTGCAGCAGGTGCAGGAAGATGCGCCTGCCACTGCCGCTGCGTCCGCCCTGCCCCGGCTGGCCGGCACGCGCATCCTGTTGGTGGAGGATCACGCGCTGACCCGGCAGGTCATTGCCGCCCAGCTGCGGCGCTGGGGCGCGACGGTGCAGGAGGCTGCAACTGCCGACGATGCATTGACGGTCCAGATGCAGGCGCCCTGCCCGCTGGTGATGCTGGACATTGGTCTACCAGGAATGGATGGCTGCGCGCTGGCCCGGCAATTGCGGTTGCTTGAAGCAGAGGGCACGCCTCGCGCCCGGCTGATTGCGCTTTCCGCGTTCACCGGTGGCGACCATGCGCTGCGCTGCCAGACGGCCGGCATCGACGCGGTGTTGCTCAAGCCATTGCAGGCCGATGCGCTGCTGCAGGCGCTGGACGAGCCTGTTTCCGTCAGTGCTGTCCAAAGCACTGCCCCCGAACTGATGGCCGCCTACGAAGAAGATATCGATCGCGAGCTGCAATGCCTGCACGAAGCGATCGCGCGTTGCGATGCCGCGCAGCTGCGCCATCACGCGCATCGCCTGCAGGGCGTGCTGCAGATGCTCAACGCGGGCGGCATGGATGCACGCGCCGGCGAGCTATGGGAGCTGGGCGATCGCGTACCGCCCGGCTGGGACGATGCGCGCCAGCTGCTGGCCGAGCTGCAGACGTGGCGCGGCTCCCGGAGTGCGGGAACCGCGCCGTCGCCCTGAATCAGGCGGCGTTGCGGCCTGCCTGGCGGCGGGTCAGGTCGTTGAAGCGACCCAGCGACATCAGGTGCTGGTGGATCAGCGCCAACCAGCCGTTGCGGTGCCATTCGATGACGGTCGCATCCGGCAGTGCAATGAACTTCTCGACGTCGACGACGAAGAAGCCGTTGAGGTTGAACTCGCGACCATCGGGCAGGCGCACGGTTGCGTTGCGCTCGACCAGCAGGCCGTTGTCGATCAGTGCCTTGGAGAACGCCTGGGTCTGTTCGTGCTCGCGGGTGAACTGGCCGCAGAACTCAAGCGCCTGCTGCACCATGTCGGTGGCCTTGCCATCGACGAACAGCGGCTGGCCTTCTTCGCCGCCACGGACGATGCGCGGGCTGTCTTCGTCGATGCCGAGCAGGAAGTCATTGTCCGCGCCGGTGTCGATGAAGATGAAGGGATGGCGGCGCAGGTAGGCCGGGATGTAGGTCTCGTCGTCCCACAGGCCATCGGTGATGAACAGGTTGTCGGTGGTCACACCCACGGCGGCCATCGGTACCGCACTCGGGCCTGCAAACAGGATCGGGAAGTGATGCAGCGCCAGCGAGAATTCACCCAGCACCAGCGGGATGGAGTTGCTGGCGGCAGCGAACTCGAGCTTGCCCGGCAGGATGCGCAGATCGGCGTGCAGGTCTGCCTGCAGCGGCACCGGGCGGGTGTAGAACAGGGGCGCGCTGCTCGGCGCAGCTTCGGTGGTGGTGTCGCTGGTGGTGGTCATCGTGGAAACCATGTCGATCATGCGCGCCTGCCATCCCGGGCGCGCCAGCGGGAACAACCTGAATCCCGCATTATCAACAAGGCAGGTGACAACGGCCACCCCGCCACCGACTTATTTCAGCTGCAACGGGTAGCGTTGCCACAGTACGTGAACCAGGAAGCCGGCCAGTTCGGTATCGCGTGCACTGACCGCCGCGCGGATCTTGTCCAGCAGGACCATGTCGCTGCAATGCCGCACATCGGCGTGGTTGGCCTGGCCAGCGCGCCGTGCCCGATAGCGTGCAGCCCGCTGTGCATCGCTCATTGCGTACCCGAACTTGGGCGGCCGACCGCGTTTGCGCGGCAGGGTCAGCTCCAGGGTTCCGGGATCATTGTCATCACGCATGGGGGCGGGCGGCGGCAAGCAACGGGGGGTGCGCAATTTATCGTGAGGCATCACTTTAATCCAGCTTTTTCTGCAGTTTTGTTGCAACGCAATGCAGGTGCGCGGCGCACGGATGGCACCCATCCACGCCATGCGTGGATGCCCCCCTCGCCAATACAAAAAAGGGAGCCCGCGAACGGGCTCCCTGCATCCACCTTACGTTGCACGCACCGGCTCGTAGCCATGCAGGTGCGATTCGCTGCTGGCCCGTCCCTGGCTCAGCGAGCGCAACGAAGTCGTATACCCGACCAGCTGCGCCAGCGGCGCGAATCCGCTGACTTCGGCGCGACCGTCCTGGTCGTCGATGCGGGCAACGCGCCCATGGCGGCGATTCAGATCACCCACCACGTCCCCCACCGAGGCCGACGGCGAATGCACCGTCACCGCCATCACCGGCTCCAGCAGCTGCGTACCGCTGGCCGCCAACGCGGCCTTGATGCCCTCGCTTCCGGCCCGATGGAACGCCATCTCCGACGAATCCTTTGCGTGGGTCTGGCCATCCACCAGGCTGACTTCGATGCCGACTACCGGGTGGCCCTGCGGCCCTTCCGACAGCGCGGCACGAACGCCTTTTTCCACCGCAGCGATGAAGTTGCGCGGCACCACGCCACCGACGATGCGGTCATTGAACACAACCTCACCGTCGTCGCGCGGCACCACATCCAGCACCACGTGCGCGAACTGGCCCTGGCCACCGGTCTGCTTGACCAGACGGCCCACCACGCCTTCCACGGCACGCTGCGGCGTTTCCTGGTAAGCCACGCGCGGCGCGCCAATGCCGATGTCCAGCTTCCATTCGCTGCGCAGCCGCTCGACCATCACCTCCAGATGCAGCTCGCCCATGCCCCAGGCCAGGGTTTCACCGGTCTCGCGATCGGTTTCCACCCGGAACGAGGGATCTTCCTGGGCCAGGCTTGCCAGGCCCTGCGCCAGCCGGATCAGGTCGGCCGCACGTGCCGGCTCCAACCGCCAGGCCAGTACCGGGGCCTGTGCCTGGATGCTCTCCAGGCGCAGCGGCTGCCCTCGCCCGCTCAGCGTTTCACCGCTGACCGCATCCTTCCAGCCCAGCACCGCCACGATGTCGCCGGCCACGGCCTGCCCGATGTCCTGGGTCTGGTCGGCCTGCACGCGCACCAGCCGGCTGATGCGACGCCCTTGCGGGTGCTGCGAGCTGGCCACGTTGTCGCCTACCTTCAAGGTGCCCGAGTACAGCCGCACGAAGCTCAACGCACCGTGCTGCTGGTGGGTGATCTTGAACAGCAGGCCGGCCAACGGGCCGTCCGGGTCCGGCGGCAGCAGGACGTCGCCGCCCTCGCCTTCGGCAGTGACCGCAGGACGATCCAGCGGCGACGGCAGGTAATCGACCACCGCATCCAGCAGCGTTTCGATGCCCTTGTCCTTGAAGGCAGCACCCGCCAGCACCGGTACGCCGGCGCCCGCCAGCGTCGCGCGACGGATCGCTGCGCGCAGCGTCACCGCGTCGATGTCACGGCCTTCCAGCCATGCCGTTGCCAGCACATCATCATGGTCGGCCACGGCTTCGACCAGCGCATTGCGCTGCGGTTGCCAACGCGCGCGCTCGGCTTCGCTCCATGCCGTCACCGTCGCCGCGCCTGCGTCCTGCCACTGCAGTACGCGGCCATCGACCAGGTCGACCCAGCCGTGGAAGTCGCCCTCACTGCCCAACGGCACGCCCAGCGCCCACGGTCGCGCGCGCAGCTTGTCCTGCAGCTGCTCCAGCACGCGCTCGAAAGAAGCGCCGATGCGATCCATCTTGTTGACGAACGCAATCAACGGCACGCCATGCCGGCGCGCCTGGCGCCACACGGTTTCCGATTGCGGCTGCACGCCGTCCACGGCCGAAAACACGGCCACGGCACCGTCGAGCACGCGCAGCGAGCGCTCGACCTCGATGGCGAAGTCGATGTGGCCGGGCGTGTCGATCAGGGTCAGCTGGTGCAGCGGCAGATCGCGTGGCGCCCACTGTGCGTGCACGGCGGCCGCACCGATGGTGATGCCACGTTCGCGCTCGATCGCCGAGAAGTCGGTGGTCGCGTTGCCGTCATGCACTTCGCCGACGCGGTGGATCTCGCCGGTCTTCCACAGAAGGCGTTCGGTAAGGGTGGTTTTGCCCGCGTCGATGTGGGCAATGATGCCGAGGTTGCGAAGACGCGACAGCGTCTGGGTGTTGGTGTTCATGAGAGGGGTTCCTGCTGGGCCAACTTCGGGGGCCGCACACGCCGGTTGGCAACGGCGTGTGCGGCTAGCGTTCGGTCTCGGCGATCTGGTGCATGGCACGTTCTCCTTGCGGTGGAGCGGGTTGAGGGATGGGGACGGAAACGAAAAGAGCGCCCCGGAGGGCGCTCTGTGGATGGTCCAGCGAAGGCCGCGATCAGCGGACTCGTAGGGCTCCAGGCAGACACGCCCGTTCCGCGCTTGCGCGGGTCAGGGTGAAAAACTTCAGGAGCGGCATCCGGTTCATGTGGCGCATTCTAGACCTGTCAGTCTGGCGCGCAAGTGCATATTGCACACATGGATGGAACGATGAGCCCCGAAGTAGAGCCACCCCATGGGTGGCTGCAACCCAGGTCGTCAGGCGAATTACTTGCAGTCGTGCAGCCGGCGGGCATCGCCCACGGTCGCCGCGTGCTGCTCGACGGTCGACACCCAGCCCTTCAGCGACATCGCCGGGTCGGTGCGCGGCTTGCGCGGACCACCATGGATCAGCACTTCGGTCCAGCTGCCGGTCGGTGCCAGTTCGGCCAGGCGTGCGGCCTGGTCCTCGTCGGTACTGAAGGTGTCGTCAGGCGAGGAGGGTTTTGCGTTGTTGACCGTCGCCTGCTTGCGTACGCGCACACGCAGGGCGCCATCCGGCATGCGCTGGGTGGCCACCTCGTAGCGCTCCACGCCGTAGGCCCACTTTGATTCGCCGGGGCGACGCGTCTCAGTGCCGTCAACGGCAACCTCGACCGACTCGCCGGTGACCGAGCCCAGCGCAGCAATGCCGCCGAAGCCGGCCATCATCGCCTCGTAGGCCACCATCTGCCGCTGCTCGACCGACAGCTTGCTGGCGTCCGGTTTCATGCCGGGCAGGTTGAGATAGGCCGCCTTCTTGCACAACAGCAGCACGCGCTTGTCCTCCCAGGCCATCGAGATCTCACCATTGGCGAAGTACTCGGTGGTGAACGATGAAACCGCTGCGCCCTCGCCGGTTGAATGGCGGGTCTCAATCAGCGACGCCTCTTCGGACGCTGTCATCAGCGAGACCTTGGTGGTCGCAGCGGCGCTTGCGGCGCCAACAACGCCGATCAAGGCGACAAACAGAGCGCAGCGCGGGCGGGAGAGATTCATCAGCCATTCCATTGAAAAAAACGAGCTGGCAATGATACGCCGACTGCGGGCGCTCCATATCTGCGGAGAGGCGCCTATGACTCATCCGTCTCGAAGGAAAAGACATGCTCAACCGAGCCCCCCGCATCAAAGCCATCGCGATGTGCGGGCACATAGCACCAGTCCCACACGCGTTCGACTGCGGCCGCATCCTGCGCTGCGTCGCCACTGGACTGAACAATATCCACAGTTTGCAGTTGACCAGAGGCATCCACGTGCATCCGCAATCGAGCTACACCTCCCGTGCGTTGGGAAGTCGGGTAATCCAGTGGATTCAGCAATGCGGAGAAGAACGAAATGTCGACCTCCGCGCCTCGGGTTGCCGTCATGGAGCAGTCATCCCGTGCTTGGAATCGCTTCTCTCGCCTCACCCTGACCTGCAGCAACGCCTCCGAGGCAACGTCCGCACATGCGTCACGCTCACTATCCAGTTGGCTTCTGCAGGAGTGCTGTGCCCGCTTACGCTCAGCCGGCTCCAGATCGCAGCCGGGCAAGCAGATCAGGATGGCCGGCAGGATTACGGCGACTAGAACTTTCATGGCGGGAGGAGATTTCTGTAGAGATCCAGAAACTATCCATTCACCTTGAACCCGACTCCATGCAACTAGTCTGAAAGTAAGGCCTCACCAGGTCGCTGCCGATCGGTTTCGCCGGGATCAGGAATACTTCTCCGGGTGCTGCCGATAGTCCCAGTTCTCCTCGGCGTGCGCCCTGACCCGAGCACTCCTGTCCTGTACGAATACCGAATGCAAGCGAGCGGCGAGCGGCTTTGGCATGTCAATCAGATGGCACGCCACGCGGAAACGAACTGCGGCTGCGGAGTGGGAAGCGAGTTCAATCCAAGCGCACTCTGTGATTGGGTACGCATGATTCAGCTTACAGAGCCAACTGCCGGCCGTCTCCCAAGTCCCAGCAGTCCCCTCCACCAAACCTCTGCTAATGAATTTGATCACTGTCTCGATCGGCACGACACCTTCCTTGAAATCGTGGATGGCGTTGATGATGTCAACCACAATCTGCAGCTCACCTTCTTTGGTGTGGCACTGAGCCGCATGCTTGATTTCGTGTTCCCTGCCAAATGTGAACATATAGGCGCCTGCGTCTGGAACAGCTAATGTTCAAGTGACTATGACTTTCAGCGCAACCCGGAGCGCCGCCCACCAGCGATGGCGCAAAGGGGGTGCACCGGGCGAGGCCCGGCTCGAGCGAGCTCAGCCGCACTTCTCCTGCAGAGGAGAATCATCGAATTCATACGTCACCCTGAACCATCGGAGGCCATTTGCGACAAAGCCCAGCAATCAGGTCACCACCACCAACGGCACACCTCGGCGCGGATGCTGCAGCACCACCACGTCCTGCTGGTAGACGCGCTGCAGGTGGGCCTCGGTCAGTACGTCCGAAGGCGTGCCGTCAGCGGCCACCCTGCCCTGCTCCAGCAATACGATGCGATCGGAGTAGCCGGCCGCCAGGTTGAGGTCGTGCAGCACCACGATCACGCACGCACCGCCCTCGGCGCAGGCACGCACGCTGCGCAGGGTGCGCTCCTGGTGGCGCAGATCCAAGGCTGCCGTAGGCTCATCCAGCAGCAGCAACGGCGTGTCCTGTGCCAGCACGCGCGCGAACGTGGTGCGCGCCGATTCGCCGCCGGACAACTGCTGCACTTCGCGCAGGCGCAGCGCCTGCAGCTCGGCAGCATCGATCGCCCGCTCCACCTGAGCCTCATCCACCTGCGGATCCGGCGGGTGCGGCAGGCGCCCCATCGCCACCACTTCCTCCACGCTGAAGGCGAAGCGCACGCCGTGCTCCTGCGGCATCACCGCACGTTCGCGCGCAAGCGGTCCGGCCCTGTAGTCGCGCAGCGGACGTCCATGCAGCTGCACATCGCCACCGTCGGCACGCAGATCGCCAGCCGCCACCCCCAGCAGGGTCGACTTGCCAGCACCGTTGGGCCCCACCAGCGCCGTCACCGTGCCCGGCTCGAATGCGAGGGTGATGCCATGCAGGATCTCGCGCTGCTGGCGACGCACCACCACGTCGCGCAGTTGCAGGAAGGCGCTCATGCCGCCGCCTTGCGGCGCTGCTGCAGCACCAGCCACAGGAAGAACGGCGCGCCCAGTGCGGCGGAGAACAGGCCCAGCGGAATCTCGGCAGGCGGGTCCAGGGTGCGCGCCGCAGTGTCGGCCACCACGATCAGCAGTGCACCCAGCAGCCCCGACAACGGCAGCAGCCAGCGGTGGCCAGGCCCAACCAGCAGGCGCGCCACGTGCGGCACCACCAGGCCGACGAAACTGATCGAGCCGGCGAATGCCACCGCCGCGCCGACCAGCAGCGCACTGAAGGCCACCAGCAGGCGCCGTGTACGCGCCACGTCCAGCCCCAGATGCTGTGCCTGGCGCTCGCCGAGCGCCAGCATGTCCAGCGGCGTGGCCAGCCGATGCAGTGCGAACGCGCCGATGGCGAACAGCGGCAGCACCGCCACCACGTCGGCCCAGTTCGCGCGCGCCAGCGAGCCCATCTGCCAGAACACCAGCGATTGCAGCTCGCTTTCGTTGGCGATGTAGGTCAGGAAGCCGATCAGTGCCGAACAGAACGCGGCCATCGCAATGCCCACCAGCAACAGCGTGGCATTGCCACTGCCCTTGCCCGGCCGCGCCAGCGCGTAGGTCAGCCCGATCGCGGCGGCACCGCCGCCGAAGGCCGCCACCGGCACCAGCCAGCCGGCTGCACCCGCAGCGCCCAGCACGATCGCCGCCACGGCACCCAGCGCGGCGCCCTGGCTGACACCGACGATGCCCGGATCGGCCAGCGGATTGCCGAACAGTCCCTGCAGGCTGGCACCGGCCATCGCCAGCGCGGCGCCAACCATCGCCCCCAGCAACGCACGCGGAATGCGCAGCTGCCAGACCACGGCCAGGTCACGGCTGCTGACCGATTGCGGATCCAGCAGGCCCAGCTTCACCGCCAGTGCCTGCATCACTTCCAGCGGCGGCAAGCGCAGCGGCCCCACGGCGAACGATGCCAGCACCGCGCCCAGCAGCGCGAGCAGCGCAATCAACAACATCGTCCGCCCGCGACGGCGGCGTCGATCCGCAGGGCTCATGCCTTCGGCAGCGCCGCCAGCGCCTGCGCCAGGGCCAATGCACCGGCACCGGAACCGATGCTGGCGTACTTCAACTGCGCATCCGGCATCACCCAGACCCGGTTGGCCTGTCCGGCCGGGGTCTGCTTCAGCGTCGGGTAGGCCTTCCACAGGCCTTCGGCACCACCAAACAGCTGCAGGTCGTGCTCGGTCACCAGGATCACGTCCGGTGCCGCCGCGACCACACCTTCATTGCTCAGCTGCGAATAGTTGGCCACGCCGGCCTCGGTGCCGATGTTGAGGCCGCCGGCCAGGGCGATCAGCTTGGCCGATGCGCTGTCGGCACCGGCCACGGTGGGCGCACCGCCCGCTCCCGTCGCCGACACATGGATCACCCGCGGCGCATGCGCCAGGCCCTTACCGATCGCGGCGGCCTCATCCAGCTGGCGCTGCACCTGCGTGGCCAGGGTCTGCCCTGCGTCGGCCACGCCGAGCACGGCGGCGATCTTGCGCACCTTGTCCGGCGCCGGCTGCAGGTCATCGATCACCACTGCAGGCTCGCCCACTTCGCGCAGCTTCTTTGCCAGTTCGGTGTGGCGACGCAGGCTGTTGCCGATGAACAGCGACCCCTGCAGGCTGAGAACCCCCTCCACGCCGGTCGTGCGGTTGAACAGGAACTGGTGCGGTGCGGCCAGGCCTGCCTCGGTGGTGGTGTTGGTCGGCGCGGCGAACACCTGCTTGCCCAAGCCCAGCGCCTCGATCACCGCGATGATGTCGTCACCGCCGGCAATGATCCGGCTGCTGTCATCCACCTCCACATCGGCGCCATCGTCGGAGTGCACCTTGCTCGGCAGCACCGCCTGCTGCCCCGGCAGTGTCGGCACATCGTTGCCTGCCACCCGCTGCCAACCTGCGGGAAGTGCTCCCGCCTTGGCGGTGGCGGCCGCCGGTGCTGCTGCGTCTGGGTTGCCGGCAGACGGCGGCGCTTTGTCGCCACAGGCGGCCAGCATCAATGAAACGGCAATCGGGAGCGCGCACTGGCGCAGGCGGGAAGCGATGTTCATGCAGATTCTCCTTGCTGGCAGGGCGGCGGGGTGCCGCCCTGCCCTGTGGCTTACAGCTGACGCAGGCTGATGCGGGTGATGCGGTCACCCTTCGGATCTTCAGCGCCACGCGACTTGTTCACGGCGAAGACATTGCCCTTGCCATCGGCGCGGACGTGATTGGGGAAGGTGCCGCCATCGAGGTTGCCGACCACCTTGCCATCACGGTCGACGGCAGTGACAGTGCCGGCACCGCGATTGGTGACGTAGGCCAGGCCACTCTTCGCATCGAAGGCCACGTTCAGTGCGCCGGCGCCGACCGGCACGTCGTGCACGACCTTGCCGCTGGCCACGTCGACGATCAGCAGGTTGTCGGTGCCCTGCGAGGCTACGTAGAGGCGGTTGCGCTCGGCATCGAAGGCAACGCCCGAAGCGCTGATCGCATTGCCCAGGTCGATGACCTTGTCGACCTTGCCGCTGGCCACATCGATCACCGCCGCTTCCGGCGTACCGATGCTGACCGTGAACAGCTTGCCGCTGGGCTCATCCAGCACCAGGCTCATCGGCACGAACTTCTCGTCGTCCACGCCGGAGGCCAGGGTGATCGGCTCCAGTGCCTTCAGCGTCTTCGCATCGAACACCGACAAATGGTCTTCACCGGCGGCCGAGGCGAACACCTTGCCGTGCGTGCTGTCGACCACCACGTCGCGGGCGTGCGGCACGGCGCCGACCGGGAACTGGTGGACCAGCGACAGATCCGCCTGGCGATAGACAGCCACGGTGTCCTGGCGGGTGTTGCTGACCCAGACATTGCCATTGGCATCATCGACGCCCACGCCATACACCGCGAACACCGCACCGTTGGTGCTGCCCGGCACCTGCGCCGGGGTGATGGCCTTGGTCACCTTCAGCGACTTCGGGTCGAGTTTCAGCAGCTGCGACTGGGTGACCGGCGGGCGGCCGACGGCCGAGGTCACGAACACGGCATTGCTGGCAGCACTGTAGGCCGACTGGTACAGGCCGGGTACCAGCTTGTTGGACTGGGTGGCGAACTTCGCCTGGCCCGACAGCGGCAGCTGCGGCGACACACGCAGCTTCAGCACGGCTGCGGCGGCCGGCTGGCTGGCGCGCACCACCACCGGATGGGTGCCCGGCACGGCGTCGGCCGGAATGGCCAGCTGGGTCTTGAAGTTGCCATCGGCATCGACCACCACCGGCTGGCTGTTGAGCACGGTATCGCCACGCAGCAGGCTGACCTGCTGGCCCGGTACGAACCCGCGGCCGGTGACATCGGCGGTGCTGCCGGGAACCACGTTCTCACCGCGTGAGATGACCTGGCCCTTGAAGGTAGCGCTGGCCGGCTGGTCGAACACCGGCTGTGCGCTGGCGGTCACTGCCAGCAGCAGGCCGGCGGCCAGGGAAGTGAGGCGGAAAGACGGACGGAATGACATGGAAGGCTCCTTGCACACGTAGGCCGCGCCTGGTGGCGCGGGATTCATCGGTTGCCTTGGCCGCTGCACATCGACAGTCCGCCTGGGTAGTGGGGTCGCACGGCACTGCCGTGCGAGGGGGTCATTCGGCGGCGTTGTCTCCACCGGCCGGCGGGCCGTCGGCGGCGCTGCGGTCGCTCACGCCGTACAGCTCGTGCAGCGCCGCGTGGAAGGACGCGGGCAGCATCGGGCCATGGCCCAGGCCCGGGAACTCGCGGTACCGCACGCTCAGCCCCGGCACCTTGCCCAGGCGCTCGGACAGCTGCATCGCCGCATCCGGGGTGGCGCCACCAATGCGGCGCAGATGCGCGACCACGCGCGGATTGCTCATGTCGCGCTTGCCACGGTCGCCGACGCGCTCGGCACCGCCCAGCATCAGCCACACCTTTGCTGGCTGGCCATGCACGTTCTGCACGAACTGCTGCTCGATATCACCCAGCGGCGCACCCTGGCTCCACCACAATGACGGACTGGCACTGAGGTAGTACTGGAAGGCGGCCGGACGGGTGTACAGGCTGCTGAGCACGAACAGGCCGCCCAGCGAATGGCCCCACAGGGCCTGCTGCTGGCGATCGATGTTGGCGCGGCGTTCCACTTCCGGCTTGATGCGACGCTCGATCATGTCCAGGAAGGCCGCTGCGCCGCCGCCGACAGCCTGCGTCCTGCCGCTTTCGTCATCGGCGCGATCGATCCATGCGGTGTAGTCGCGGGTGCGCGACGCCGAATCGATGCGCAGGTCGTTGTCGTAGCCGATCAGCACCAGCACCGGCGGCGCCTTGCGTGCGGCCAGCTCGGCCAGCAGCGGCTGGTCCAGCACCATCGCCACGGCGTTGCCGTCCAGTGCGTACAGCACCGGCGATGGCGCCCTGGGGACCTTGGCCGGAATCGCCACATTCACCCGCCAGCGGCGCTGCTGGTCGGGGCTGTCGATCACGAAACGCTCGAAGCGATAGCTGGCCGCCGGTGCATCGAGCGCGGTCTGGCCCATCTTCTGCAGCGGATTGCGTTGCTGCGCGTATGCGTACGGGGTAGCCAGGAGCAGGCCCATCATCAAGGCGGCCAGGCCGGACAACAGCGGGCCACGGCGCGGAGGCAGGACGGAAGACTTCATCAGTGACGGCGAAAGCGGCACACGGCCACCGGTTCACAAGGGACCGCAGTCTACCTCAAACGCGAATGATTATCACATCGATCAAACGTCACGCTGTGTATCACGCGCGCGACAGTGCGTACGCCAGCGCTTGCACCAGGAGTCCGGGTTCATCTACTTTGCCTGCCATCGGGGCGCAGGAATCGCCCCGCCCTTGCGGGTGCCAGCCTGGTCCCTGCCCATCAGCTCCACAACCGCCATGGGATCGGATCCCATGATTGTGAGAACCCCTTGAAGCACAAAGCACTGATCCCACTCGTCGCCGGCCTTCTCGCCCCGCTGGCCGGCCATGCCGCGCCGAGCCTGGCCGGGCTGTATTCGGCCTATGAAGAGGCCGGCTATTCCTCCCTCGGGCTGGAAGAACTCAACCAGACCGTACAGTTCACGGCAGTGAGCTTGGGCGCCTCCAGCAACCTGCAGGGCGAGCCGGTCCTTGAGGCAGGCGATGAGGATGGCCAGGTGCTGGCCCGCCTGACCGCCTCCGACGACGAGCAGAACGCCAAGCTTGCAGCGATGGAGGACGGCGTCACCTTCACCGCCAGCTGCACGCTGCAGTTCAGTTCGGGATCGGACTATCTGGCGTTGGGCGACTGCGTTCTGCAGTAATCAGCTTGGCACTGCTGACAGCAACGCAGAAACGACGAAGCCGGCCCTGGGCCGGCTTCGTTGCATCGGGCCGAAACCCGTTGACTCAGGGGCCGGCGGGCACCGGACCGTACGGGTTGTCCTGCGGCGTACCCGGCAGCAGCGCAAAGATCAGGATCACCACGCCACCGCCCGGCACCAGCGCCAGCAGGTACAGCCACCCTGACTGGTTGCAGTCATGCAGGCGGCGCACGGTCACCGCGATCAGCGGCACGATCGTGGCCAGCCAGAGCGCACCCACCAGTGCCACCGCGCCGATCGTGATCCCGGCCATCCAGCTGGAATCGGCGTCCAGCACGAGGCCGGCAACGAGCGCCACTGTCAGCGCAATCACGCATACCGCGGCTCCCGCAAGCAGCAGGAACAGCTGGAACATCCAGTACTCGCGGCGGTTGGCGCGGCCTTCGAACTGGGCGTAGCGCTTCAACGGCAGAATCATTTCCTGCACGGCATCGTTCCTTGAAAAACAAGCCGCGCAGTCTGCCAAATGCATGCGAGCGGAGCAATGCGCCGCCTTGCCACACGCAGACGACTACGCGCCCTTGGCCGCCCTCGCCGCCTCGCGCTCGGCGCGCAGGCGATCCAGTTTTTCCTTCAGCTTGATCTCCAGCCCGCGCGGCACCGGGTTGTAATACACCCGCTCGCCCATCGCGTCGGGGAAACCGGTCTGGTCCAGCGCGATGCCGCCCTCGGCATCGTGGTCGTACTGGTACTCGGCGCCGTAGCCCAGCTCCTTCATCAGCTTGGTCGGTGCATTGCGCAGGTGCAGTGGCACTTCTTCGGTACCACTGTGGCGCACATCGGCCTTGGCCTGGTTGAAGGCGGCATAGCCGGCATTCGACTTGGCGGTGCTGGCCAAGTACAGCACCAGCTGCGCGAAGGCGAGCTCGCCTTCCGGGCTGCCCAGCCGCTCGTAGATGTCCCACGCTTCCAGCGCCATGCTCTGCGCGCGGGGATCGGCCAGGCCGATGTCCTCGATGGCCATGCGGGTGAGCCGGCGCGCCAGATACGAGGGATCACAGCCGCCGTCGAGCATGCGCGTGAGCCAGTACAAGGCGGCGTCGGGATTGGAGCTGCGCACGGACTTGTGCAACGCCGAGATCTGGTCGTAGAACTGCTCGCCGCCCTTGTCGAAGCGGCGGGTACGGTCGGCCAGCACCTGGGTCAGTGTCTGCGGGGTGATGCGACCACCCTCCCCGCCCGCCAGCTCGGCGGCGATTTCCAGCAGGGTCAGCGCACGGCGGACGTCGCCATCAGCGGCGGTGGCGATCTCCAGCAGCAGCTCGGGCGCGACTTCAATGCGTTCCTCGCCCAGCCCGCGCTCGCGATCACCGAGCGCACGTTCCAGCGCTTCGACGATGTCGGTTGGCGAAACACCTTCCAGCACGTGCACGCGGCAACGCGACAGCAGCGCCGAATTCAACTCGAACGACGGGTTCTCGGTGGTTGCACCAACAAACAGGATGGTGCCGCGCTCGATGTGCGGCAGGAACGCATCCTGCTGCGCCTTGTTGAAGCGGTGCACTTCATCGACGAACAGCACGGTGCGGCGACCTTCGGCGAAGCGCTGCGCGGCCTCTGCCAGCACCTGGCGCACCTCCGGCAGGCCGGACAGCACGGCGGAAATGGCACGGAATTCGGCGTCGGAGTATTCAGCCAGCAACAGCGCCAGCGTGGTCTTGCCGCAGCCGGGCGGCCCCCACAGGATCATCGAATGCACGCGCCCGGATTCGACGGCACGGCGCAACGCGCTCTCTGGCGCGAGCAGACGCTTCTGCCCGACCATCTCATCCAGGGTGCGGGGGCGCATGCGCTCGGCCAGCGGGCGCATGTGTTCCCGATCGACACTCAGCAGATCAGGGCCGGGGAATGAAGTGGAGCGATGTCTTGGCACGTGCTCATTGTACCGCGAGAGCGTGCCAACCAAGGTTGGCACCCACCAGAGCAGGTAGCGCCGGGCCATGCCCGGCGGACCGGAGATCTGCGGCAATCGGTAGTGCCGGCCGCTGGCCGGCAGATCAAAAGCATGTCAACCAAGGTTGACACCTACCAAGGGCGGTAGCGCCGGGCCATGCTCGGCGGATCGGAAATCTGCGGCAATCGGTAGTGCCGGCCGCTGGCCGGCAGATCAAAAGCATGTCAACCAAGGTTGACACCTGCCAAAAGCGGTAGCGCCGGGCCATGCCCGGCGACCGCGATCAGTTGCCGATGACGTCGGTACCGGCCGGCGGGGTGAAGCGGAAGGTGTTGGCGGCGAAGCTGGGGTTGCGCTTCCAGCCGCTGAAGCTGATCACAGTGCGCTGGCCCACGGCATCGGTGATCTCCATCTTCGCCAGGCCCTGCGCGTTGAAGCCCAGCGCGGCGTACTGGAAGCTGGCTTCGGTCTCGCGCTTCGGCGACAGCGACAGCCACTGCAGGCCATCGCGGGTGGCAGCCTCTTCGCTCACGTCGTACTGCTGCTCCAGCAGTGCCGGGTTGATCAGCGCGGTCAGCGGGCTGTTCTGCTCTTCCTTGCCCTGCTCGCGCACGGTCGCCTGCTCCAGATCCGGCTCGAACATCCACACCTTCTTGCCGTCAGCCACGATCAGCTGCTCGTGCGGGCGCACGTATTCCCAACGGAACAGGCGCGGTGCCGACAAAGCGACGCGACCACTGGTGGATTCCTTGACCTTGCCGCGGCTGTCGAACACCTGCTGGCTGAACTGCCCATCCAGGCCCTTCAGGCCGGTGGTGAAGGTTTTCAGGTCATCACGGGCGCCGGCCCAGGCGCTGCCGGCAACGGCGCAGGCCACGGCCAGGGTGGTGGTGGCAAGGAAACGGCGGAGGCGAAGGTTCATGCAGGGATCCTGTGGGCGCGCGGCCAGGAAAGTTGGGTGCCAGTGTGCCCGGCGAAAGATGAATGGGCGATCAGGACACCATTATGACGCCCTGATCGCTGATCGGCGATTCAGCTGCCAGCGGCCGGCAGCTTGCCGTACAGCACCTGGCCACGGAAGCCGCGGCGTACCTCGCGGAACAGTGCGCGGAACGCGGCATAGTCCTGCGGCTGGCACAACGCCTCGGCGCCGCGCACCGCGTTCTGCTGCAGGCGGTGATGCACGGTAACCTCCTGGCCCTGCCGGCTCCAGTCGACCCGGTACTCGCCGGCCGCATTGGCAAAGCGCTGGCTGCGCGGAATCGCGATGATCGGGGCATTGGCCGGGAACTGCAGGCGATAGGTTTCCTCGCGCAGGCTGGCATTGCAGTAGAACGGCGTCTCGTTGTCCGGCGCCGAGGCGCTGGCATACAGCCCGCGCACCGATTCACCACCGGGCGGATCGGGCACGGCCATGCCGCCGGCCACGTCGAAGTCCACGTAGTCCTCGGCCTGGAACGCCATGCGATAGCCAAACGGCCGGGTCAGGTCGACCGGCACACCCTGCAGCTGCAGCTGGCCGCGGCCATCGAAACCGGACGCGGCCATGATCGATTCTTCAGCGCGCGCCCGGTTCTGTGCGTTGAGCTGGGCGAACTGCGCACGCATGCCGATCTCGGCGTTGTCGCTCAACTGCGGCACCGTCTCGCCACGCAGGTTGCCCTGCGCGTCGAAGGTGAAGCGCACATCCATCACCGTGGCGTTGCGCTGCGGATCATTGGCCGGCGTGCGCGCCAGGGTGGCATCACGGGTGTGCAGCACCGGCGCGCCAAGGTCACCGTCGGGCAGCTGGCCGAAGCGCGCCCAGGCACTGGTCGAATCCAGGTACAGGTCGAACTCGGGCACGTAGGTGATGGCGTGGTTGAAGCGGCCCAGCAGCGGAATCTTCGGCAGCGTCGGGCCGCCACCGGCACCGATCAGCACCGGCGAACTGGTGATGCCCTTGGCCGCCAGCAGGGCCTCGAGGATCGTTACGTGGTCCTTGCAGTCGCCATAGTGGTTGTCGAGGATGCTCTGCGCACTGTTCGGCTCCAGGCCGCCATTGCCCAGGTACACCGCCACGTAGCGGATGTTCTGCGCCACCCAGCGGTACAGCGCATCGGCCTGCGCGCGACGGCCGCTGATGCCGGCGGTGACTTCATCAGCCAGCGCCTGGATCTCCGGGGTGACCTGTGCGGCCGGCCCTGCTTTGAGTTGATAGGCGCGGCCCATCTGCGCCCAGTCGCGATAGGTGCTGGCCATGATGTTCGGCCCGAACTCCCACACCGCCGCCGACCAGTTCTGCGCCTGCATCGGCTCGCGGCGCTGGTAGCGCCAGCGCCATTGCGCCTGGCCGTTCTTCACCACCGGCCGGTCACTGCCCTGCACGCCACGGCTGTCCACGAACATGGGCAGATTGGCCGGCGCGCTGAGGGTCACTTCGGCATCGTCGTACTGGGTGAACACATTGAAGGTTTCCCACAGGCCGAAGTAGCCCGGGAAATAGGGCGTCAGCTGGGTCCGGCGCACCTGGTAGAACAGCCGCGTACCCGGCGCCAGGTTCGGGAACACGATCACCCGCACCTTGCGGTCGGCATACATCGCCGCCGAGGCACTGGAATAGCTTTCCTGGGTGTAGATGCGGTCGGCCGGCACTTCGCGGCGCTGGCCGTCGGCGGTCAGCGTATAGGCGTTGACCACATCCAGCGTTTCCATCTTCTCGCTGTAACTCAGCCGCACCTGGCTGAACTGCTCCACCGCTGCCTTGGTCTTGAGCAGGATCTCGTAGGTTTCGGTCTGCACGTTGCCGGCATCGGCGCGCACCTGGTAGTCGGCGCGATAACGTACAAAGCTGAAGTTGTTGCTGGCCTCGGCATCGCCGCCGGTGGATGGCGGCGCGACTGCGGGTACAGCGGTCGCGGCGGCGTCGGCCAGCGCCGGGCCGGCTGCCAGCAGGCAGGCCAGCGCCAGCGCGCAGGAAACGGGTTGAAGCATGCGTCGGTTCCTTGGACGTCGGGAGTGCGGCAGGGCTTGGCTTACTTCGGCGGCGGCGGTGCCAGCACCGTGCGGTCGCCGTTGTGCTCGGGCGGACTGACCACACCGGCCGCTTCCATGGCCTCGATCAGTCGCGCCGCGCGGTTGTAGCCGATCTTCAGGCGACGCTGCACACCGGAAATCGACGCGCGGCGGGTCTCGGTGACCACGCGCAGCGCTTCGTCGTACAGCGGGTCGGACTCATCGCCGCCGCCGGAACTGGTCTCCGGCAGGCCGGTCGCACCGACCACCACGCCATCGCCCATCGTCTGTACTTCGTCCAGCACGCCGTCGACATAGTCGGCCGGCCCCATTGCCTTGAGGTGCTCGACCACGCGATGCACTTCCTCATCGGACACGAAGGCGCCGTGCACACGCTCGGGCATCGCCGTGCCCGGCGGCAGGTACAGCATGTCGCCGTGACCGAGCAGCGTCTCGGCGCCGGACTGGTCGAGGATGGTGCGCGAATCGATCTTCGAGCTGACCTGGAAGGCGATGCGGGTGGGGATGTTGGCCTTGATCAGGCCGGTGATGACGTCCACCGACGGGCGCTGGGTGGCCAGGATCAGGTGGATGCCGGCCGCACGTGCCTTCTGCGCCAGTCGCGCGATCAGCTCTTCGACCTTCTTGCCGACGATCATCATCATATCGGCGAATTCGTCGATGAAGATGACGATGAACGGCAGGGTCTCCAGCGGGCGCGGCGCCTCGCCCAGCTCCGGGTTCGGCTTGAACAGCGGGTCCATCATCGGCTGGCCGGCGTCCTGGGCGTCCTTCACCTTCTTGTTGAAGCCGGCCAGGTTGCGCACGCCCACCGCGCTCATCAGCTTGTAGCGGCGCTCCATCTCGGCCACGCACCAGCGCAGGCCGTTGGCGGCCTCCTTCATGTCGGTGACCACCGGCGCCAGCAGATGCGGGATGCCCTGGTAGACGCTCAGTTCCAGCATCTTCGGGTCGATCATCAGCATGCGCAGATCTTTCGGCGACGCCTTGAACAGCAGGCTCAACACCATCGCGTTGACCGCCACCGACTTGCCCGAACCGGTGGTACCGGCCACCAGCAGGTGCGGCATGCGCGCAAGGTCGGCCACGGTCGAGCGGCCGGCGATGTCCTTGCCCAGCGCCAGGGTCAATACGCTGGCGGACTTGTCGTATTCCTTCGAGCGCAGCAGCTCGGACAGGTAGATCATCTCGCGGGTGACGTTGGGTATTTCCAGGCCGATCACCGACTTGCCCGGAATCACATCGACCACGCGCACCGACTTGACCGACAGGCCGCGGGCGATGTCCTTGTCCAGCGAACTGATCTGGCTGACCTTGATGCCCGGTGCCGGCTCGATCTCGAAGCGGGTGATGACCGGGCCGGGATTGGCGCCGACCACCTGCGCTTCGATACGGAAGTCCTTGAGCTTGAACTCGATCTGCCGCGACAGCGCGTCGAGGGTGTCCTTGTCGTAGCCGATCGGCTGCGGCTTGGGATCATCCAGCAGGGCCAACGGCGGCAGGTCCGAGCCGTCGCCATTGACGCCACGGAACATCGGGATCTGGTTGTCGCGCTTGGCCCGGTCGCTCTTTTCGATCACCGGCTCCGGACGCGGCTCGATCTTCACCGGTTCGCGCTTGGCACGCACTTCGGCATCGGCCTTGCGCACTTCCTGGCGCTCCTCGCGCAGCGCGCGGGTCTGCTGCCATTCGGTGGCCTGCTCCTTCTTGCGCTCCAGCAATGGCGCCAGCGACATCACGCCGCGGCCGATCTTCTCCATCACCACGAACCAGGACAGGCCCGTGGCCAGGGTGATCGAGGCCAGCAGCAGCACCAGCACGAACAGGTTCGCGCCCAGCGCACCAAAGCCCACGCTGAGCGAATTGCCGACCAGCTTGCCGAGGATGCCGCCGGCACTGGAAACATCGCCACTGAACAGGCGCACGTGCAGGAAGCCGGTGCCGGCGATCAGGAAGCCGACCAGACCGACCAGCCGCAACGCGGGGTCCAGATCGTTCTCGCCCTTGCTCTCACGCTTGAGGCCGAACATCGCGATCCAGGCCAGCGCGCCCAGCACCACCGGCAGCAGGAAGGCGATGTAGCCGAACAGCTGCAGCAGCACATCGGCGATCCACGCGCCCGCGCGGCCGCCCATGTTGTGCACCGGCGCAACCACGCTGCCGGTGTGCGACCAGCCCGGATCGGTAGCTGAATAGGTGAAAAGACTGGCGGCCAGATACAGCAGCGCCGGCGCGATGGCGATCAGACCCAGGTCGCGCCACAGGCGCTGACGGCGTGGGTTGTCGGTCGTGGCCGCTGCCGCCGAGCGACGCGATGCCTTTTTGTCGTCGGACCTGGAGCGTTCGGGGACCTGCTTCGCCACCTTAGACCATACCTTTGGAATGCGCTGTTAGTGTTTGATAATAAACGAGACGGCGTCAGTTTTCAGTTATCCGTTGCCGCATGGGCAGGGACAAGCCCCAAAACCGCCCATGGATGACGGCGTTCTGTTCATCGGCTTGAATCGCCCTGCCCCAGCCGCCACTCTATGACCAGCCAAGGATGCCGTGCAAACATCGCCGCGCCTTGTCCCATCTACCTTTTCGCGAGTCTACATGAGCACCAGCCTGCCCTCCCGCCACCAGCGTCTTGTCATCCTCGGTTCCGGCCCGGCCGGCTGGACTGCCGCCGTCTACGCTGCCCGCGCCAACCTGAAGCCGGTCGTCATCACCGGCCTGCAGCAGGGTGGCCAGCTGATGACCACCACCGAAGTGGACAACTGGCCGGGTGACGCCCATGGCCTGATGGGCCCGGACCTGATGGCGCGCATGCAGGCCCACGCCGAGCGCTTCGAGACCGAGGTCATCTTCGACCACATCCATACCGCAGACCTGTCGCAGCGCCCGTTCAAGCTGATCGGCGACAGCCACGAGTACACCTGTGACGCCCTGATCATCTCCACCGGTGCAACCGCCAAGTACCTGGGTATTCCGACCGAAGACGAGTTCAAGGGCCGCGGCGTGTCCGCCTGCGCCACCTGCGACGGCTTCTTCTACCGCGACCAGGACGTGGTCGTGGTCGGCGGCGGCAACACCGCCGTGGAAGAAGCGCTGTACCTGTCCAACATCGCCCGCAAGGTCTATCTGGTCCACCGCCGCGACACCCTGAAGGCGGAAAAGATCATGCAGGACAAGCTGTTCGCCAAGGTTGAAGCCGGCAAGATCGAAACCGTCTGGCACCACCAGGTGGAGGAAGTGCTGGGCAACGAGGCCGGTGTGACCGGCGTGCGCGTGAAGTCGACCCTGGACGGCAGCACCCGCGACATCGATGCCCACGGCTTCTTCGTGGCCATCGGCCACCACCCGAACACCCAGCTGTTCGACGGCCAGTTGGCGATGAACAACGGCTACCTGGAAATCCGTTCGGGCCTGGGCGGCAACGCCACCCAGACCTCGGTGGAAGGCGTGTTCGCCGCCGGCGACGTGGCCGACCAGCACTACCGCCAGGCGATCACCTCGGCCGGCTTCGGCTGCATGGCCGCACTGGACGCAGAGCGTTACCTGGATGCACAGGGCAAGGCCAGCTGAGGCTGGCTTCTGCAGCGTCGAGGTGTGGTTGACCGGGAAGGCCGACGCGAAAGCGTCGGCCTTTTCCTTTCAGCAGTGCCAGGCCATGCCTGGCAAGCACGACTGAGCCCGCAACAAACCGGACCGGTTACGTAAACCCAGCTCACATCCCACCTGCCCTATCCTTTCTCCCATGCCCACCGCCCGCTTCCTCGACTCCCTGCAGTCCGTTCCCGCCACGGCCTGGGACGCCCTGCACGATGGCCGCAATCCATTCGTCAGCCACGCCTTCCTGTCCGGCCTGGAAACCTACGGTTGCCTGCGCGAGGACTGGGGCTGGCAGCCGCAGCACTTCACCCTGTGGGACGGTGATGCCCTGGTCGGCGCCATTCCCGGCTACCTGAAGACCAATTCCCATGGTGAATTCGTGTTCGACCACGCCTGGGCCAATGCCTATGCGCGGCACGGGCGCGACTACTATCCGAAGTGGCTCGGCGCGGTGCCGTACTCGCCGGTGACCGGCCCGCGGTTGCTGGCCCGCGACGATGCGCAGCGCACCGCCCTGCTGACGGCACTGCGCGAACAGTTGCCCGCGCTGGATGTGTCATCAGCACACATCAACTTCCACACGGCGGCTGACGAAACGATCTTCGACGACGACTGGCTGCTGCGTGAGGACATCCAGTTCCAGTGGCAGAACCCGGGTGACTGGGTGACGTTCGAACAGTTCCTGGGTGCGATGGACCACAAACACCGCAAGAACATCCGCCAGGAGCGCGCCAAGGTCGGCCGCCAGGGCATCAGCTTCCGGGTGGTGCATGGCGATGAGGCCACCCGCGCCGATCTGCAGGCGATGTACCGCTTCTACCTGCAGACCTTCCTCGAATACGGCAATGCGCCGGCGCTGACCGAAGCGTTCCTGCGCCATCTGGCGATTTCACTGGGACGCGGGCTGGTGCTGTTCCTGGCCGAACAGGACGGCACCCCCATCGCCGGCGCGTTGTGCCTGCGCGGTGGCGACACGCTGTACGGCCGCTACTGGGGCGGTGCCACCCTGCCCGGCCTGCACTTCGAGGCCTGCTACTACCAGGGCATCGAGTACTGCCTGCGCGAGGGCGTGGCCCGCTTCGAGCCGGGTGCGCAGGGCGAGCACAAGCTGGCACGTGGCTTCCTGCCCGCCATCGTGCGCAGCCGGCACTGGGTGGCCGATGCGGAATTTGCCGAGGCACTGCGCGACTGGTGCCGGCAGGAGCGGCGGGATGTGCGGCGCTACCAGCAGGAGCTGCAGGGGCATGGCCCGTTTCGTGCGGAGCCGTAGTCTCGGAGAAGCGTGCCAACCAAGGTTGGCATCTACCACGGCAACGGCAGGGGTGCTGCGCTCAGGTGCACTGCCAGAAGTGCCCGCTCACCCGGCACTTCGCGCACCAGAAGCTGTACAGCATGCCGCCACTACCCCACAGCAACATGCCTTCATTGGTGGTCGGCAACGTTGAGTCCAGCTGCATCACGAAAGGCATCTGCTCGCCGCAATCGATGCACGCCGGGTAGTGCGCGCTCTGCACCCAGCTCGGTGCGCCACCCACCCGCGACAGGTTCTGCCGGTGATTGGACTGGCCCCAGTCCTGCTGCTGCCAGCGATGGCCGTCCATCGCGGCAAGACCCACCTCGGCCTGCAGCAGGTCGCCGCTGTCGGTGGGATTGATCGGCACCTGGCAGTGCTGGCTGGGGTGGCAGCTCGGCATGCCTTCTGCATCGTGCCGATAGAAACGCACGGGCGGGTCTTCCCAGCCACAGCAGTCCAGGCACAGCCCGAGCGTGACCTCACCCTCCGCGTCCGGCTGCAGCGCCGCAGCATCGGACTGCAGCAGACGCTGCAGCGGCGCATGACAGCTGCCGCACAAGGCATCGAGCAGCCCGCCCACGCGCCCGGCGTGAAGCACCTGGCCGCCATTCCAGGTGGGATGCAGCCGCCAGATCC
Source organism: Stenotrophomonas sp. SI-NJAU-1 (assembly GCF_020883215.1). NCBI lineage: Bacteria > Pseudomonadati > Pseudomonadota > Gammaproteobacteria > Lysobacterales > Lysobacteraceae > Stenotrophomonas > Stenotrophomonas sp. SI-NJAU-1. Next base: position 2,140,893 of record NZ_CP086598.1, on the reverse strand, counting down.
GCTTGCGCCAGGCAGGCTCTTCGGCCACCTGTGCACGATGCTGTTCGCGCCCGAAGCGCAGGTGCAGCGGTTGCCGGCCATGCAGATGGCGCAGACGCGGGCCATCGGCCAAGCCCGCCCAGTGCGCCCAGACCTCGGCATCCAGATCGTTCCAGTCGGCCAGGTAGCCACGGGCGGCGGCATGGGTCTCCGGCTGGGTGGCCAGCAGCACTGCCTTGGCCCGCTCCAGTTCGCGATCGTCGTCTGCCTCGGTCAACCGATGCGCCCAGTCAGTCGCAACCGACGGTGGCAATGCCTGCCAGACCTGCGAGGCCAGCTGGATGTGATCCTCGATGGCGACCTCCAGCAGCGCCTCCCAATCGTCCTGCAGCGTGTGCGGCGCCTGGTAGCTGGCAAACTCCAGCACGCTGGTCAGCAGCTCGCCGCGCTCGCCGTCACGATAGCGCCGCCAGGCGTCAATACAGACCGGGGCGACAGCCTCGTCCGGCAGCAGATCCAGGGCGGTGTCGAGGAAGGTGGAGCTGGGCGAGCGGCGGTCCAGCGCCCGCAGCAGCAGCGCGCCAAGCTGGGGACGGTCTTCGCTGGCCAGGGTCAACAGCATGGCCAGGCTGTCATTGCGTTTGCTCGGCGCATCGTGCGCATCGAGGATGGCGGTGATCGGATCGCTCATGCGGGGCTCCTTGCCGGTAGTGCGTGATGGTGCCAGACATCGCGCATCGCCACGACGAATACAATGCCGGCATGACCCGTCAGTTGCCCTGGCGCCTGGCCGATGCGCCGGATGCCCCCTTCCCGCCGGCCGAGACAGCGCTGCGCCAACCCGATGGCCTGCTTGCGGTGGGCGGCGACCTGCATCCGCTGCGCCTGCTCAACGCCTATGCCGGTGGCATCTTTCCGTGGTTCAGCGAAGGCGAGCCAATCCTGTGGTGGTCGCCGGACCCGCGCATGGTGTTCCGTACCGACGGCGTGCACCTGAGCAGCAGGTTCCGCCGGCAACTGCGCGGCAACCGCTGGGAAGTGACCGCCGATACCGCCTTCAGCCAGGTGATGCGTGCCTGCGCCAGCGCGCCCCGCCCCGGCCAGGACGGCACCTGGATCAGCCCGGCGATGGTGGATGCCTACAGCCAGCTGCACGACCTGGGTTTCGCACATTCCTTCGAGGTGTGGGATCGGCAGACACTGGTCGGCGGCATCTATGGCGTGGCCATCGGCGAGATGTTCTTTGGTGAAAGCATGTTCAGTGGCGAAAGTGGCGGCTCCAAGGTGGCGCTGGCCGCACTGGCACGCACGCTGCACGGCTGGGGTTGGCCACTGATCGACGCGCAGGTGGAAAATCCGCATCTGCTGCGCATGGGCGCCGAGCATCTGCCGCGCGCGCCGTTTCTGCAGCAGGTCCGCAGCGCGGTACAGGCGCCGGGCCGGGAAGGCGCCTGGACCCGGCTCGTCGGGCGCGTGCCGGCAGCGGATTTTGCCGGGGAATAACACAATCTTTGCAAGCTGGGCGTTTGACGCGTAAAATGCTGCGCCTTAGGCCCAGCGTGGCCGTTTTCTGAACCGCACAGGACTACATGTCGAAAGACGATTCCATCGAGTTCGAGGGCACCGTCAGCGAGACGCTGCCGAACACCACTTTCCGCGTTCGTCTGGAAAATGGGCACGAAATCATCGCCCACATCTCCGGCCGCATGCGCAAGAACTACATCCGCATCCTCACCGGTGACCGGGTCAAGGTTGAAATGACCCCGTACGACCTGACCAAGGGTCGTATCACCTACCGAATGAAGTAAGCGGCTGGCGCGTTGCGCCACCTCGACAAGGCCAGCCCTGGACGCTGGCCTTTTGTCATGCCTGCAATCCGGCCCTGCCGGACGGCACCCTGACCGAATGCACCGTGACATCGGTCAGCCATGCTTGCGGCAGATTCGCATTCGCAGCGGCGGCGTCATCGTGGCATCCGATCCAGTCCGGATCGCCACCCCCTGCCCCTGCCATGAACGTGACCTCCCTGCCCGCTGGCTTCGCCGCCCTGGTACTCGGCACTGCCGCCCTGATCGCACCCGCCGCCCAGGCCGCCGACACGCCGTCGGCAAGCGCCGGTGACAGCTGCATTGCCTTGAGCGAAGACCAGCAGATCGTCCGCGCCGGCGCTGATCGCGATGTGCTGCTGCGCAATGGTGACCAGCACTACCGCGTGGTGTTCAAAGCCTCCTGCAGCAGCGCCGTGACCTCGCGGCGGCTGGCATTTGAAACCCAGGGTGAAGGCAACCAGCTGTGCGCCGGCTCCCGCAGCGTACTGAAGACCGACCGTGCCAGCTGCACGGTCGAGCGGATCGAACCCCTCGAAGCTGCCACCTTCCAGCGCATGGCCCGCCAACGCAGCCGGTAAGGCGCTGACACGACAAGGGCGGCCTGCGCCGCCCTGTCGTTGCTGCCAGTGCCGGGCAATGCCCGGCACATCCTTACTCCACCGTGGCCGGCAACAGCCGTTCCGGCTCGGCCTGCGCCTCGACCACCAGCTCGTCGTTGCGCACGTCGATGCTGACCTTGCCGCCGTTGACCAGCTTGCCGAACAGCAGTTCGTCGGCCAGCGGGCGCTTCACCTTGTCCTGCAGCACCCGCGCCATCGGGCGGGCACCCATCAGCGGGTCGAAACCGTGGTGGGCCAGCCAGTCGCGCGCAGTCGGCGTGGCCGACAGGCTGACGTGCTTCTCCTGCAGCAGCATCTCCAGTTCGATCAGGAACTTGTCCACCACGCGCAGGATGTGTTCGAAGCCCAGCGGCTGGAACTGCACCACCGCATCGAGGCGGTTGCGGAATTCCGGGGTGAACGCACGACGGATGGTCTCCATCGCATCGGTGGCGTGGTCCTGCTTGGTGAAACCGATCGAGCGCCGCGAGGCCTGCGCCGCGCCGGCGTTGGTCGTCATCACCAGCACCACGTTCTTGAAATTGGCTTCGCGGCCGTTGGTGTCAGTCAGCACGCCGCGGTCCATCACCTGCAACAGGATGTTGAAGATGTCCGGGTGCGCCTTCTCGATTTCATCCAGCAGCAGCACGCAGTGCGGCGTCTTGACGATCTTCTCGGTCAGCAGGCCACCCTGGTCGAAGCCGACGTAGCCCGGGGGCGCACCGATCAGGCGGCTGATCGAATGCGGCTCCATGTATTCGGACATGTCGAAACGGACCAGTTCGATGCCCAGCTGCAGCGCCAGCTGCTTGGTCACCTCGGTCTTGCCGACACCGGTGGGGCCGGCGAACAGGAAGTTGCCGATCGGCTTTTCCGGATTGCCCAGGCCCGAGCGTGCCAGCTTGATGGCCGACGCCAGGGTGCCGATGGCAGGATCCTGGCCGAAGATCACCATCTTCAGGTTGCGCTCCAGGTGCTGCAGCACATCCTTGTCGGTGGCGCTGACCTGCTTGGCCGGGATGCGCGCCATCTTGGCGACGATGGCCTCGACTTCCTCGACGTCGATCAGCTCCTTGCGCTGGTCTTCCGGCATCAGGCGCTGGCGGGCACCGGCCTCATCGATCACGTCGATGGCCTTGTCCGGCAGCAGGCGATCGGCGATGTGCTTGACCGACAGGTCGACGGCGGCCTGCAGCGCTTCATCGGCATAGGTGACGCCGTGGTGGGCTTCGTACTTGGACTTCAGGCCCTGCAGGATCTCGTAGGTTTCGCCCACGGTCGGCTCGACGATGTCGATCTTCTGGAAGCGACGGGCCAGCGCCCGGTCCTTCTCGAAGATGCCGCGGTATTCCTGGAAGGTGGTCGAGCCGATGCAGCGCAGCTCGCCCGACGCCAGTGCCGGCTTGATCAGGTTGGAGGCGTCCATGGTGCCACCCGACGCCGAACCGGCGCCGATGATGGTATGGATCTCGTCGATGAACAGCACTGCATTGGGCACCTTCTTCAGTGCGGTCAGCACGCCCTTCAGGCGCTTTTCGAAGTCGCCACGGTATTTGGTACCGGCCACCAGCGCGCCGAGGTCGAGCGAATAGATGACCGCATCGGCCAGCACGTCCGGCACCGAGCCTTCAACGATGCGTCGGGCCAGGCCCTCGGCAATCGCGGTCTTGCCGACGCCGGCTTCGCCCACGTACAGCGGGTTGTTCTTGCGGCGGCGGCACAGGACCTGGATGGTGCGCTCGATCTCGTCGGCACGGCCGACCAGCGGGTCGATGCGACCGGCACGCGCCTGCTCGTTGAGGTTGCTGGCGAACTCGGTCAAGGCATCGCCCTTGGGCTCGCCCTCGCCCCCTTCCATGCGGCCCTCACCGTCGGAGGAGGACGGCTGCTCGCCTTCCTCGCCCAGCTTGGCGATGCCGTGGGACAGGTAATTGACCACATCCAGCCGGGTGACATCCTGCTGGTTGAGGTAATAGACCGCGTGGGAGTCCTTCTCGCCGAAGATGGCGACCAGCACGTTGGCGCCGGTGACCTCCTTCTTGCCGGAGGACTGCACGTGGTACACGGCCCGCTGCAGCACGCGCTGGAAGCCCAGGGTTGGCTGGGTATCGCGGCCGTCATCTTCGGCCAGGCGGGACACGGAGGCCTCGATGGCCTGCTCCAGCTCCTGGCGCAGGCGGTCGGCGTCGGCGCCACACGCCTTCAATACGGCCTGGGCGGACGGGTTGTCGAGCAGTGCCAACAGCAGGTGTTCGACCGTCATGAACTCATGTCGGGCCTCACGGGCGCGCTTGTAGCACTGGCCGATGGTGTGTTCGAGGTCTTTGCTGAACATGGATTACTCCGGCGGCAGTTGGAGACAATATGCGGCCTGACTACACGATTTCCATCACCCTAGCGGATTGCGACGTTCAGATGGCGTTAGCACTACCAAACGCTTGATCATCGTTCACTCCAGGACAGCCCACCCACATGAGCGAACCCTACCTGAGCCGCTGGCGATTGCGACGTGATGGTCCTTCGATCCGTACCCCCCATGCCCGGCTCTGGCCAGTACTGACCGCCTCTGGCGAGGCGGCCATGTTGAAGGTGAGCACGGAGACAGAGGAACAGAACGGCCATCGCCTGCTGCGCTGGTGGAACGGCGACGGTGCCGCACGCCTGCTGGCCCACGAGGGGCCGGCGATCCTGATCGAACGGGCGCACGGCGATTCGCTGCGGCCACGCTCGATCAAGGGCGAGGACGACGCCTGCACCATGATCCTGTGCCAGGTCCTGCAGCAGCTGCACCGGCCACGGAGCGCGCCACCAGAAGATCTGGTCTGCCTGCGTAGATGGTTCGCCGATCTGCTGCAACCAAGGGCACCGCTGCCGCCATTGCTGGAACAGTGCAGATCGCTGGCGATGGCACTGCTGGAGGACGAGCAGGAGATCCGGCCCCTGCATGGCGACCTGCACCACGACAACGTGCTGGATTTCGGCGCGCGGGGCTGGCTGGCGATCGACCCGAAGCGGTTGCTGGGCGACCGCGCGTTCGACTACACCACGCTGTTCAGCAATCCGGACCTGTGCGGGCCGGGCATCCATGTGGCAACACGACCCGAGCGCTTCCACGCCCGGGTGGAACAGGTCTGCCGGCTGGCCGATCTCGAGCGCATGCGGCTGCTGCGCTGGATCGCGGCCAGTGCCGGCCTGTCAGCGGTGTGGTTCAGGGATGATGGCGACCCGGCCGACATCGATGAGGCGGTGGCCGAGATGGCCGTGCAGGCGCTGGCGGAGGCGTGACTCGAACCTGGCAGGCGCCCACCCTGGTGGGCACACCGCGCCAAGATCAGGCCTTTTCCATCGTGCACAGCAGCGGGTGCTGGTTCATCCGCGCGTACTCGTTGACCTGGGCCACCTTGGTTTCGGCCACTTCGCGGGTGAATACACCGCAGACGCCACGGCCACGGGTGTGGACGTGCAGCATCACCTGGGTGGCCTTGTCCAGGTCCATGTTGAAGAACTGCTGCAGGACGTCCACGACGAAATCCATCGGGGAGTAGTCGTCATTGAGCAGCATGACCTGGTAGAACGGCGGCGGCGCCACTTCCGGGCGCGCGGGCTCCACGGCAACGCCGTGCTCGTGGTGGGAATCGGGGGCGGACTCGCGAGGCATCTGCCGATTATAAAGGGTGCGACGGCCGTGCGCAGGCCCTGCGTGGAATGGACGGCACGGGCGCCCGCCGTCACAATTGCACCTTCCCACACTCTTGGTTTCACAGGATCTTCATGAAAAGGACCCTTCTCTCCGCCCTGCTGATCGCCCTGGCTGCCGCAGGTACTGCTGGCGCCGCGACCACCACTGACAGCGCGAAGGCCGACAAGGCCATTGCCCGTCACCTGGAAAAGCTGGGTTACACCTACGAGGTGGATGAAGACGGCGATTACCAGATGGTGTTCGACGTTGAAGGGGACCGCACCCAGATCGTCTATGTGCGCTCGGCGGTGGAAGACTTCGGCACCCACAACATCCGCGAGATCTGGTCGCCGGGTTACACCGCGCAGACCAAGCAGTTCCCGGTGGCCGTGGCCAACCGCCTGCTGGAGGATTCGCAGGACGCCAAGATGGGCGGCTGGGTGAAGCAGGAGTCGACCGCGATGTTCGTGGTGAAGATCGATGCCGATGCCACCGCCGACCAGCTCAGCGACGCCATCGATGCGGCCATCCGCACCGCCGACGCGATGGAGCTGGAGCTGACCAAGAAGGACGATCTCTGAGTTGAACACCTCGCCGGACCCGCGCTGGGCACCGCATGCAACCGTCGCCACCGTGGTGGTCGACGGCGGCAGGGTGCTGCTGGTGGAAGAAACCATCGAGGGCCGGCAGGTGCTGAACCAGCCGGCCGGGCATCTGGAGCCGGGTGAAAGCCTGGCCGAGGCCGCCCTGCGCGAGACCGTCGAGGAAACCGGCTGGACGGTGGAACTGACCGCCTTCATCGGCTGCTACCAGTGGACCGCCGGTGACGGCACCCCGTTCCTGCGCTTCTGTTATGCCGCGCGCCCGGTCTCGCACGACCCGGCGCGGCCGCTGGATGCCGGCATCGACCGGGCGCTGTGGATGACCCCGGCCGAACTGCAGGCCGCCGCCGGACGCCAGCGCAGCCCGCTGGTCTGGCAGGTGCTGGCCGACTACCTGGCCGGCCAGCGCTATCCGCTTGCACTGGTCCGGGAGGTCGCATGAGCAGCCCACGGGTGATGGTTGGCGTGTCTGGCGGCGTGGATTCTTCCGTGGCTGCCTGGCGCCTGGTGCAGCAGGGCGAGGCCGTGGCCGGTCTGTTCATGCAGAACTGGGCCGACGACGGCAGCGGTGACTGCCGCGCCGAGGACGACCGTCGCGACGCGGTAGCGGTCTGCGGACTGCTGGGCATTCCGTTCCATTTCCGCGACTTCTCCAACGAATACTGGCAGGGCGTGTTCGAGCACTTCCTGGCCGAGTACGCCGCTGGCCGCACGCCGAACCCGGACGTGCTGTGCAACCGCGAAGTGAAGTTCAAGCACTTCCTTGATGCGGCCCGCGAACTGGGCGCCGAGCGGATCGCCACCGGCCATTACGCGCGCATTGCCCAGCGCGGCCATCAGTGGCTGCTGCTGCGCGGCGCCGACCGTTCCAAGGACCAGAGCTACTTCCTGCACCAGCTGGGGCAGGAGCAGCTGGCGGCCACCCTGTTCCCGATTGGTGACCTGGAAAAGAGCGACCTGCGCCGGATTGCCCGCGACGTCAGCCTGCCGACCCACGCCAAGAAGGATTCCACCGGCATCTGCTTCATCGGCGAGCGCGATTTCCGTGAGTTCCTTGGACGCTACCTGCCGGCCAAGGCCGGGCAGATCCTCGATCCCAGCGATGGCAGCGTGATCGCCGAACATCCTGGCGTCTTCTATTTCACCCTGGGCCAGCGCGAAGGCCTGAACATCGGCGGCGTGCGCGGCCGCCCTGCCGCGCCCTGGTATGTGGTCGGCAAGGACGTGGCCAGCAACGTGCTGTACGTGGACCAGGACCGTGACAGCCCGTGGATGCTGTCCAGCCGGCTGCGCTCGGAGACCGCGCACTGGATTGCCGGCGCACCACCGGCACGGCGTTTTGAATGCAGCGCGCAGACCCGCTACCGCCAGCCCGATGAGCCGTGCACGGTGGATGTGCTGGACGACGGCAGCGTGCAGGTCACCTTCGCCCGGCCGCAGCGTGCAGTCACCCCCGGGCAATCGTTGGTGCTGTATGACGGTGAGGTCTGCCTGGGTGGCGCGGTGATCGCCGCCACCGACGCGCCGCTGGAACAGCGCCTGCGCACCACCCCTTCTCCTTTTGAGGTAATCGCTGCATGAGTTTCACTGTCGACGACCGCGTTCTGGCTTTGGCCGGCATTGCCCAGGCCCTGCAGCAGGTACGCCGTATCGCCGATACCGGCCACTCCGACGCCGCTGCCGTGCGCACTGCCGTGGACAGCGTGTTCCGCATCGATGCGGCCTCGCCGCAGGCGGTTTTTGGCGATCGGCACGCCCTGAAATCCGGCCTGCGCCTGCTGCACAATTATTTCCGCAGCCAGGGCCAGGACCCGATCCTGCCCAAGCTGGCCCTGTCGGTACTGCAGCTGGAGCGCCGCTTCGTGCAGGACGGCGCCACTGTGAACAAGGTCGCCTCAGGCATCGAGCGCGCCCAGCGCCAGGCCGCCGAGCTCGGCGACAGCGGCCACCCGGATGTTCTGGCTGCGCTGGGCGGCCTGTATGCAGACACCATCAGCCACCTCAAGCCGCGGGTCATGGTGCAGGGCAACCCGCATTACCTGGGCCAGGCCGGCGTGGTGGCCGAGATCCGCGCGCTGCTGCTGGCCGCCGTGCGCGCCGCCGTGCTGTGGCGGCAGCTGGGTGGCAGCTACTGGGACTTCCTGCTCAGCCGCAAGGCGATGGTCGAGGCCGTGGACCGGCAGCTGGCCTGAGGGCGGGGAGCCCGCCGGGCATGGCCCGGCGGACGGCGCCGGAAATCCGGCGCATTCAGAGAGCACATCGACGTTAAAGAGAAAGGGGGTACGGCCGATACATCCTCCGTGCACCTCCCGAGAACGTCCATGTACTCACGCATTTTCATCCGTCTGGCCGCCCCCCTGGCCCTGACCCTGCTGCTCCCCTTCGCCATCGGTTTCGAATGGCCGGCCGCCCTGCGCTGGGCGATCCTGACCACGATGACGCTGAGCTGGCTCGGCTTTGCGTGGTGGACCGCCCGCGCCCAGGCGCACCGTTCCCCGGAACATGCCCGTGTCCTGCGTGAGCAGGACCAGCTGCTGACCGAACTGCGCAACTTCGTCGGCAACGAGATCGACGGTTCGCGTGGTGAAGTGGAACGCGCCCGCGACCTGATCCGCCAGGCCGTCTCCAGCCTCGGCGGCAGCTTCGATGCCATGAACCGCAAGTCGCGCCAGCAGAGCCAGGCCCTGTCGCGCATCGTCGACCGCGCCGGTGACGAAGGCGGCGCCGGCCTCGACGTTGCCCGTTTCGCCCAGCACGCCAGCCACCGCATGGAACAGCTGGTGGAAGCGCTGGAGCAGGTCAGCGGCCAGAGCAGCACCACCGTGCAGCACATCGACCAGATGGCGCAGCACCTGGATGGCATCTTCGCGCTGCTGGAAGACGTCAAGTCGATTGCCGACCAGACCAACCTGCTGGCCCTGAACGCTGCCATCGAAGCTGCGCGTGCCGGTGAAGCCGGTCGTGGTTTCGCCGTGGTTGCCGACGAGGTCCGCAACCTGTCCGAGCGTTCGACCACCTTCAACGAGCAGATCCGCAAGCTGGCGCACAGCTCCAAGGATGCCATCGCCAAGGTCCGCGAGACGGTTTCGCACATGGCCTCGCGCGATATGGACCGCTCCCGTGAAGCGCGCCAGGAAGCGGCGGCGATGCTGGACAACGTGGCGCAGATCAACGCTTCGCTGGGTGACGGCATGCGCGAAGTGTCCGACTGCGCGCGCTCGATCGATGGCAGCGTGGCCGAAGCCGTGCGTGCCCTGCAGTTCGAGGACATCGCCACCCAGGCCCTGGGTGGCGTGCATACCCACCTGGACCGCCTGACCGCGATCAATCGCGAAGCGGTGGCCCTGCAGGAACTGCTGCATCGCAATGGCGGCGTGTTCGACGAAGAAATCGCCTCTGCCCTGCAGCGCACCGGCAACCGCCTGCGCGAACTGCGCAGCGAATGGGAGCGCCCGCCGCACAAGCCGGTTGCCCAGCAGAGCATGGGCGCCGGTACGGTCGAGCTGTTCTGATCCTGATGTCCGCTGCCCCGTCCGGCAGCGTGCGAGGCCCCGGTTCTGCCGGGGCCTTTGCGTGTGACCCGCCTTTGAATGCATCCTGCAAGCGCACCATGACCCTGATCCGCGCCCTGCCCCCGATCAACGAGAACGAGCGCCCGCGCAATGCGGGCGTACGTGAGCAGCTGCGCCAGCTGGAAGAGGTGGCCCGCGAAGAAATCCAGGAGCTGCAGAAGCTGGCCGACGCGCGCCCTGCCCCACCGGCAGCCGGCGATGACGTACTGGGCCTGGCGTGGGACCTGGGGCTGGATGGCAGTGCTTTGAAGTAGATCCACGCCATGCGTGGATGCAACTGCCCACATGGCATGATGCGCCGGCCCCGTTCATGGAAGACCGATGGCCATCGCCCTGATCGCATTGCTGCTGATCGAACTCCTGCTGCTGGCCCTCTGCGCGCCGTTCTTCTTCCGCACCGGCATCGCGCTGTTCAACCGGCGCATCGCCGCTACGCCGGCAGAGCTGGCGCAGCTTTCACTGGCCGGGCTGGAGCATGACCTGCCGCCCGATACCTGGCTTTGCCTGGTGTTCCGCGCGCTGCCGGACGGCAGTATCGCCTTTCGCGAGAGCTTCGTGCCGAGCGTTGGCCGTCGCTACTTTCCGCTGATGCGCGGGCGGGTGATGATCGACGCACGGCGCAGGGAGGTGCGGGTGGTCGGGCTGTGCAGCTGGTTCGCGCTGGGCCTGACACTGATGCTGGTGCCGGTCATCCTCGTCCGACCCGCTGCGTGGCCGATGCTGGTGGCCCTGCTGCTGTTCTACATGGGCTATTTCATCCAGCGCCGACGCTATGTAGAGGTGGTCGAAGCGGTACGCGCACGACTTCGCTCCGAATTTCCGCAGCGCTTGGTTGCCGCGCCGCAGTAGATCCACGCCATGCGTGGATGGCCGCGGGCGCAGGCATCAGTGCCGACCAACGGTCGGCACCCACCAAAACTTGCCCAAGGTCGGCACCCACCAGGGCGGGCCCAGAAGTAGATCCACGCCATGCGTGGATGAGTGCGTCAGCGCGCCAGCATCACTTCGCTGGCGGCATCGGTGCGGCCTGGGGCGAGGTGCTGCTGGCGCAGCCACTGCGCCAGGTCGCGCGGCGTGAGCGGGCGCGAGTACAGGTAGCCCTGGATCTCGTCGCAGCCCTGGCGGCGCAGCATGTCTTCTTCCTGGTGCGTTTCCACGCCCTCGGCCACCACCTTCATGCCCAGTGCGTGGCCAAGATGGACGATGGCCTGGGTCACCTCGGCGGTGCCCGAGTCATGCAGCATGCCCTGCACGAAGCTGCGGTCGATCTTCAGGCGGCCGACCGGGAAACGGTTGAGGTAATTGAGGTTGGAGAAGCCGGTACCGAAGTCGTCCACCGCCAGCGGCACGCCGTGCCGTTCCAGCACATCGAAGCAGTGGCGCAGGATGTCGGTGTCACGGATCAACGCAGATTCGGTCAGCTCCAGCTCCAGCCGCTGCGGCGGCCAGCCGTGCGCGTGGCAGATCTCGATCACGCGCTCGGCAAAGCCACGATCGCGCAACTGCACTGCCGACACGTTTACGGCGATGCGCTCGAACTGCAGGCCGGCACGATCCCACGCGGCTGCCTGGCGACAGGCTTCGGACAATACCCAGTCGCCGATGCGGACGATTTCGCCGCACTTCTCGGCGATCGGAATGAATTCTGCCGGGCTGCAGTAACCGATGCCCGGGCGATGCCAGCGCAGCAACGCCTCGATTGCGGGGGGCTCGCCGTGATGGGCGTGCAGCAGTGGCTGATAGGCCAGGCTGAACTCGTCGCGTTCGATGGCGCCGTGCAGGCCGTGCTCGATCTCCAGCCGGCGCTGGATCCGCGCCAGCGCGTCCTGGCTGTAATACTGATAGGTATTGCGACCAGCTTCCTTGGCCGCGTACATCGCTGCGTCGGCAGCGCGCAGAAGCGAATCGAAGTCGGTCTGGCTCTCGCCGAGCATGGCGATGCCCACGCTGGCGCCCACTTTCAAGGTGGTGTCGCCACGGCGCAGCGGCTCGGCCAGCGAATTGATCAGCTTGCGCGCCACGTGCCCGGCATCTTCCGGTTCGGCCAGGTCGCGCAGCACCACGATGAACTCGTCGCCGCTGAAGCGGCCGAACAGGTCGTTGTTGCGCAGGTTCTGGTGCAGCCGGGTGGCGGCGGCCTTCAGCAGCGCATCGCCGGTGGCGTGGCCGAAGCTGTCGTTGATGTTCTTGAAGCCGTCCAGGTCGATGAACAGCATCGCCAGCGAGGTGCCGCGATCGCGCGCCTCCTCGATGGCTTCGGAGGTCTGCTCGCCCAGCAGCACCCGGTTGGGCAGTCCGGTCAGCAGATCGTAGTGGGCCAGCAGTTCAATCCGCTCGTTCGCTTCGCGCTCGCGAGTGATGTCACGGAACAGGACCACAAAGCGCGGCGGCAGGCCATCACGACGGTCCAGTTCGATCAGCACCTGCACCCATACGCGCAACCCGGACTGGCGGTAGAAGCACAGATCCAGCTGCTCCGGCAGGCCGCCACCGGCGATCCGCCCCAGCGCCGCTTCAAACGCCGCACGCGAATCCTCGGCATACAACGCGAGCGCCTGGTCGAGGGTGATCGGTTCCTTGCGCAGGCCGTGGATGCGATAGCACTCCTCGGTCCATTGCATGTTGCGCGTCGCCACTTCGATCTCGCAACCACCGATGCGACCCAGCGCGGACACGCGGTTGAGCAGTTCGGTACGCCAGCGGATGAGGGCATCGGTCTGATGCTGTTCGGTGATGTTCTGCACCTGCCCCAGCAGGCGCCTGGGCTGCCCGTCCATGTCCAGCAACGGTTGCATCCACAACCGCAGATGCTGCGAGGGTTCGTTGCCGCGGGTCAGTTCCAGTTCCAGGTTGGCGGCCCGGCCATCGCGCCACAGGCGGCGCCAGGCCGCACGCAGTGCACCACGTGAGCGCGGGTGCAGCTGCTTGAGCCAGCGTCGCTGCCCCGGGATGCTGTCCTGCCGCAGCGCCAGCAGCGAGCGCAGTTCCGGCGACCACCAGAACTGGCGGCTGTGCGGATCGAACGACCAGCTGCCCATGCTGGCGATGCGCTGGGCTTCGCGCAGATGCAGTTGTTGCTCCTGCAGCAGGGCTTCCAGCTGCTTCTGCTGCTCGATGTCGGTATGGGTGCCGACCATGCGCAGCGGCTGGCCATCGGCGGTACGGGCCACCACCCGGCCGCGGTCCAGCACCCACCGCCACTGGCCATCGGCCTGGCGGAAGCGGAACTGGGCGCTGTACTGATCACTGTCGCCGTGCAGGTGTTCATCCAACGCGGCACGCACCTGGGTGATGTCGTCGGCGTGCACGCGCGCCAGCATCTGCGTGGCGGTTTCCTCACCCAGTGTCGGCGTGCGCGCCACCCGGTCGCTGGGGATGTCCCAGTCCCACAGGCTGTGGCCGGCGCTGTCCAGTGCAAGTTCCCAGCGACCGCCCCCATCAACCGGTACCGGCTCGGGCACGCTGAGGGTGAAGGCGAGCAGGTTGCCGCTGCCGTCGTGCACGGCGCGCAGGTGGCCATCGTAGTGACCGCGCGGGCCGCCCGGCAGCGTGCAGGCGACGATGCCACCGTCGGCAGCCAGCAGGCGCAGGTCTTCCAGCATCGGCGCGTAGGCGGCCACCGTGGCCGGCAGGCCATGCTCGCGCGCAGCCGGATTGGCCGCGAGCGGGCGCCCGCTGCGGTCGACGATGACCAGCGCCGAGGCAAGCGGATGCTGCAGCAGGCTGGCGATGATCCCTTGGTCCACGCGATCTTGCTCCGGATGAAACGCCCGACAGCGGGGCACGCAGTGGTTAACGGCGCCTGCGGCGGATAATTGAGTGGCCAGGGCACACCTGCGCGGTAAGATGGCCAGCACCCCTTCTTCCCTGCCCGCCTCCCTGCCCTGCCCATGCCCGTAGAACCGACCGGCACCGCCCCTGTTCCCGACCCGCGGATGGCGCAGGCGCTGGGGCGCGACCGTCGGCGCATCGTGCTGAGCTACCTGGCGATGGCGCTGGCCTGGATGATCGCCACCGACGGCGCGGTGACCGCGCTGGTGCCCGACCCGCAGCAGGCGGCGCTCTGGCAGAGCATGAAGGGCGCGTTCTTCGCCTTGGCCAGCGCCGGCCTGCTGTACCTGCTGCTGCGGCCGCTGGCCGAACACGTGCTGCACACCCATGCCCGCCTGCAGGCCTCCGAACTGCGCCTGCGGCAGATGTTCGAGGGCAACCCGGGCCCGATCCTGGTGTATGACCTGGACAGCCTGGCCATCCTTGATGCCAATCCCGCGGCCTGCAGCACCTTCGGCTGGGACCGCGAGGCGCTTCTGGCGCGGACCATCGACGTGCTCTGGCCACCCGGCCAGGACCAGGCGTTGCAGACCAAGCTGGAGGAGATCCGCGGCGCGCCCGAGCAGCTGTGCATCCTGCGCGCGCAGTTGCAGCTGCGTGATGGCAGCCTGCGGCAGATGGAACTGCGTTCGAACGCGATCGACTACGACGGCCACACTGCGCGCCTGCTGATCGCCATCGACCGCACCGCTGAAGACCTGGCCCAGCTGCGACGCGACCAGGCATTGGCCCGCGTGGAAGAAGCCCACGAGCTGGCCCGGATCGGCGCGTGGGAGCTGGACCCGTCCACCGGCCAGGGCCGTTACTCCAACCAGGTCTATCGCCTGCTGGGCCGTCGCCCGCCCGAGGCGCGACGCTGGCACCGTTTCGACGAGCTGCTGGTGGCAGCCGACCCGGCCACGGCCGCACAGACCGACCAGGTGCTGGCCGAGCTGTGCTCGGGTGAGCAGGTGCAGGTGGACGTGCTGCTGCCGGTACTGGCAATGGATGGCCGTGCACTGATGGTGCACCTGCGCGCCGCCAGCGGCGTGGATGAAGCCGGACGTGACCGGATACTGGGCACGTTGCAGGACGTGACCGAGCGTGAGCAGTCGCGGCGCCTGCTGCGCGAACGCGAAGAGCAGTTCCGCGAGCTGGTCCGAGTGCTGCCCGATGGCGTGGTGATCCTGTCCGACGAACATGTGCTGTATGCCAATGCGTGGGCGGCCGGCCTGTTCGGCTACGGCAGCCACACGCTGCTGGGCGAGCCGCTGTCAGCCCTGGTGGCAGCCGGCGACCTGGCCCGGATGCGCGCGCAGATGCGTGCTGGGCAGCCCCAGCACAGCCCGGGCCACAGCAGCGTGGTGGCCATGCAGCGCGCCGATGGCCGCAGCTTCCAGGCTGGCATTGCGGTAGGTGACGTGCGCTACGGCGGGCGCGACTGCAAGCTGCTGATCGTGCGCGACCTGAGTGAATCCGAACAGACCCGCAGCGCGCTGGAGACCAGCAACCGCGAACTGCAGGCGATGGCTGGCCGCCTGTTCTCGCTGCAGGAGGACGAGCGCCGGGCGATCTCGCGCGACCTGCACGATGACATCGGCCAGGCGATCACCGCGATCAAGCTGTCGGCCTATGCGGCGCAGGACGAGGACGATGCGCAGCGGCGCGGCGAGGACCTGGCGCAGATCGTCAGCCTGGCCGATACCACCGTTGCCAAGCTGCGCGACATCTCCACCCTGCTGCGGCCACCGCAGCTGGATGCGCTGGGCCTGGAAGCGGCATTGAGCTGGCAGGCACGCGTGCTGTTCCGCTCGTCCACCGTCGAGCTGCAGGCCGAGATCGAATCGCTGCCCACGCGCCCGGACAACAGCATCGAGCAGGCCTGCTTCCGCATCGCCCAGGAAAGCCTGACCAATGCGCTGCGCCACGCGCGCGCCAGCCAGGTGGTGCTGCAGCTGCGCGACGTCGACCAGCGCGGGCTGCACCTGATGATCCGTGACGATGGCGAAGGGTTCGATCCGGATGGCCCGCGCGGCCTCGGCCTGATCGTGATGCGCGAGCGCGCGCAGAGCGTGGGCGGCCACGTGCGGATCGAGTCGGCGCATGGCGCCGGTACCCTCGTCGATGTGCACCTTCCTTACCAGGCCGCTGTTACGGCGGCCGTCGAGTCAGCGGAATACTGAGCCCATGTGGAACCCCAACCTGCCCCCGGTCAGCATCGACGATGCGCCTGATCGCCTCGGCGCCGGCAACCCCGAGCTGCAGGCGATGGTCGCCGAAGCCGCCTCCGGAGGTACCCCGCTGATGCTGATGCATGTGGACATCGACCACTTCGCCTCGGTCAACGAGAACATGAGTGCGGAGGTTGGTGACCAGGCCCTGGTGCTGGTGGCCCAGCGCCTGCAGTCCTACCTGCGCGGACGCGGCATGCTGTGGCGGCATGGCAGCGATGAGTTCCTGATCGCCGTGCCGCGCACCGCGGATCTGCCCCTTGCCGAGGATTTCGCCGAAGAGATCCGCCAGCAGATGGAACTGCCCCTCTCGGTACTGCCCTATACGCTGTTCATGACCGGCAAGCTGGGGGTGAGCCTGTGCCCGGAGCACGCCAGCAATGCCTCGCGCCTGCTCGACCATGCCGAGGATGCGCTGTACCAGGCCGCCCGCGAAGGCGGCAATGCGGTGCGCATCCATGCGGTGGACACGCCGCCGAGCGCGCACAGCGAGAGCATCATCGCGCGGCAGATCGTCGATGCCATTCCCAACGGCGAACTGAAGCTGCGTTACCAGCCGCTGGTCAGTGCCCGCGATGGCCACGTGGTGGGCATGGAGGCGCTGCTGCGCTGGCAGTCGCCGACCCTGGGCATGCTGGTGCCGGAGCGTTTCATGCGCACCGCCGAGCGCCTGGGCATCATCGTGCAGATTGGTACGTGGGTGCTGGAAGGCGCGTTGAAGCAGGCCCGGCTGTGGCGCGACCAGGGCTTTGATGACTTCACCATCGCGGTGAATGTGTCCACCCTGCAGCTGCTGCGCCCGAATTTCTTTGCCGAAGTGATGGGCGTGATCCAGGCGTCCGGCGTGCCGGCGCAGATGCTGACACTGGAAATCAACGAAAGCGCGCTGACCAACAACGTCAACTTCGTCCACGAAACCCTGGCCAACCTGCGCAACGAAGGCATCAGCCTGAGCCTGGACAACTTCGGCACCGGCGATTCGAGCCTGAGTGCGCTGGTGCGCTACCCGGTGGACAAGCTGAAGATCGACCGCAGCTTCATCAAGAGCGCCCCGGCCGGTAACCGCGAAGCGGCGATCGCACGCGCGATCATTGCGATGGGCCACCAGCTGGGCATGACGGTGATCGCCAACGGCGTGGAATCGCAGGCACAGCTGGGCTTCCTGCGCCGCAACGACTGCGACGTGTTCCAGGGCTACCTGTTCGGCGAACCGATGTCCGCCGATGCCGCCGGCATGACCCTGCGCCGCCGCTACCTGCGCCCCGAAGCGTTCGCCGAAACCCGGTCGGACCGCACCCTGCTGCTGCTGGATGACGAGGAAAACGTGCTGCGCTCGCTGGTGCGCCTGTTCCGCCGCGATGGGTACCGCATCCTGGCGGCAGGCAACGTGCGCGATGCGTTCGATCTGCTGGCCATCAACGATGTGCAGGTGATCCTGTCCGACCAGCGCATGAGCGACATGAGCGGCACCGAGTTCCTGGGCCGGGTGAAGATGCTGTATCCGGACACGATCCGGCTGGTGCTGTCCGGCTACACCGACCTCAACACGGTGACCGATGCGATCAACCGCGGTGCGATCTACCGGTTCCTGACCAAGCCGTGGAACGACGACGAGCTGCGCAAGCACATCCACCAGGCCTTCCGCACCTACGAGGAACAGCGGCGAAGCAACGGTGGCCTGGCGGCTGTCGAGCCGGCCGACGGCGGTGAGGATCGTTCGCCGCTGCGGTAACCGCATCCGCCGGGCATGGCCCGGCGCTACGGGGGACCAGGGATAGCGCCAGGCCATGCCCGGCGACCACGATCAGCGCGGCTGCTTGGTCGGCAGCACCAGGCGGAAGCGCGAGCCGACGCCTGGGGTGCTGTCCAGATCGATGCGGCCGTGGTGCTTGTTGATGATGCTGTAGGAGATCGACAGGCCCAGGCCGGTACCGCTGCCCACCGGTTTGGTGGTGAAGAACGGATCGAAGATGCGCTGGCGCAGTTCCGGCGAAATGCCGCCGCCGGTGTCTTCGAACTCGACCCACACCGTGTCGCCGTCCACGCCGGTACGCACGGTGATCGTGCCGCGCTCGGCAATGGCATGGCCGGCGTTGAGCAGCAGGTTCATGTAGACCTGGTTCAACTCCGAGGGCAGGCATTCCACCAGCGGCAGCTGGCCGAACTCGCGCACCAGGTGCACCTTGTACTTGAGCTCGTTCCAGATGATGTTGATGGTCGATTCAAGGCCGGAATGCAGGTCGACCAGCTTCCACGATTCGTCGCGGCCGGAATAGGAGAAGTCCTTCAGGTCACGCACGATGCGGGTGACGCGCTCGATGCCTTCGCGTGACTCGGCCATCAGCTGCGGCAGGTCGCGGCTGATGAAATCGATGTCCAGGCGGTCACGGATATCGTCGATTTCCGGAATCAGCGCCTTCGGGTCGGGCGCGCGCAGGGCGCGTTCGTAGGCTTCGATCACCGTGAACAGGCTGCGCAGGTATTCCTGCAGGCTGCCCAGGTTGGAATGCACGTAGCCGATCGGGTTGTTGATCTCGTGCGCCACGCCGGCGGCAAGCTGGCCGATGGACGCCATCTTCTCCGACTGCAGCAGCTTTTCCTGGGTGCCGTTCAAGCGCAGGTAGGCCTGGCGCAGTTCGGCATGGCGCTGCTGCAGTTCGCGTTCGTAGTCTTCCTGGCCTTCGATATGGCGGAACAAGGCCAGGTAGTGCCCCGAACCGGGTTCGCCATGGAAGTACAGATGGGCGATGACCACGCCCTCGCCCAGCGGCAGGCTGCCGTTCCAGTGACCGTGCTGGCGCGCATGTTCCAGCGCATCCGGCGGCAGCAGCTGGCGCAGGCGCTGTGGCGGCGGCAAGGTGGCTTCATCGCTGCCCAGCAGGCTCTGCGCGGCCGGGTTGGCCAGGGCGACCTGCCCATCTTCGGTGAACAGCAGCAGGCCCTCGCGCAGGCGCTCTAGCAGGGCCTGCAGCACCGGTTGCGGCGGAAGGGGGGCGGTAACCAGAACGTTGGCGGCAGACACGGCGGCTCGGGGCGATCAAACAGGCGCCCAATATACGCGTTCATGCGGCGGCCTACAGCCGCCATCGGGCGGTCAGCCGACCGCCGGTCCTGTCAGGCGACGGCGAGCGGCCGCCGCGCGGTGACGGTATGTGACTGGCCCTTGGCATCGTATGCCGAGGACTCTTCGGTGCGGCCCATCTGGCGCAGCGCCCAGTTGACCTCGCGCCGGCGCCGCGACAGCAGCACGCCGTTGGCGCGGTTGCGCTCGGCCAGTTCCTGCAGCTGCTCGCCCTCGCCCACCGGCGGCGTGCCTTCCAGCGCACGCAGCGCTTCCAGCTTCGCACCGGTGGCACGGATCAGGGCGTGCACGTCGTGCTCGACCAGGGCCTGGCGCTCAACGTCCAGGGCCTGGGCAAGGCGCTGCAGCGGCTCGCTCATTGCCGCGGTCATCCTTGCAGCTGCTGGTCCAGTTCAAGCATGCGCGAAGCGATCGCGTCCGGATTGATCTTGTAGGTGCCGTTCTGCAGCGATTCGCGCACCGCTGCAACACGCTGGGCGTCGATCGCCGGGGCGGTGCTCAGCTCACGCTCGATGGCCTGCAGGTTGGTGGCTTCGCCGGTCAGGCGCAGGCTGTCGGCCGCCTCGACTGGACGTGCCGCCGAATCGGTGCTGACGCCGGGCTTGGCGGCCGGGGTGGTCACGCTGCGCAGTGCCTGGGGGACCTGCAGGTTGCCGTCGATTTTCTGGCTCATGGGGTGTCCTGGAGTTGCCGTACACAAGGGATAACGGCCGCAGGGCCGTGATCTTTAGGGGAATTCTGCATTATTTCAACGCGCCACGATTACGTCACCGGTCGCATCCACCGTGCCCTGCACGATACGGCGCGAGGACAGGTTTTCCACCGAGACGCGCTCGTTCTGCCCGGCATCGCCCAGTGCGCGTCCGGCAATGCGGACCTCGACCGAACCACGCCGCGATACCAGCGCCACACTGTCTCCTCGCCTGATGAGACGCTGTGCAACCAGATCGTTGCTCGACAACAGTGTTCCCGCCGGCAACGGCCGACGGGCGATGCGGCCGATCGCTGCGGCAGGATCGGCCAGCACTGCGCCGGCAATCCGTGCCGCGTCACGCTGGGCAGTACTGATATCGGCGGCGGCGATGGATTCTCCAGTGCCGATGCCGCGGGTCAGCACCAGCACGGTCTGGTTGCGGCGCACCTTCACCGGCACGAACAGGCGCCAGCCACCGGCGTCGGGACAACTCACTTCCACGGTGGTGTTGGCCGTGGGCTGCACCTGCAACGCGCCGCCGCATTTTGGAAGGCGCAGCGCATCGGCAACCACGGCCTCACCTTCAGTGCCGGCGGCCAGGGTCGACAGCGCGGCAGCACGGATGCTGGCCACCGGCTGCCAGTCGGCTGCGGTTGCCCACGGCGCGGCTACGGCCATGGCAGTGGCAAGGAATAGAGCAATGCGGCGCATGGCGCCTCCTGTCGGTAAGACCTGGCCCAGACGCGTGCAAGCTGCGTGCCACAGCCGCGCCACGGAAATCTCAATGGGCCCGGCCCTGCACTCGCCCTCAAGTTCCACCCTGCCCGCGCCGATACAGCAGCCATGTCCCATGACCTGCTCAACCGGATCGACCAGCGAACCCGACTGGCCGGCCACAATCGCCTGGCGCTGCTGCTGTTCCGCCTCGGCGGACGTCAGCTTTTTGGCGTCAATGTCTTCAAGGTGCAGGAAGTGCTGCGCCGCCCGGACCTGTTCCAGGTGCCCGGCCTGCCCGGCCAGTTCGCCGGCGTGGCCGACGTACGCGGCCGCTCGGTGCCGGTGCTGGACCTGGGCCTGGCCATCGGCCACCCCGAGCGCGAGCCCGACGCTGACACCGCACCCGGCTATCTGGTGGTGACCGAGTTCAACCGCTCGATCCAGGGCTTCCTGGTCAGCGGCGTGGAGCGCATCGTCAACATCGCGGTGGAGGACATCCACCCACCGCCGGAGCTGGGGGCGGAGTCGAGCTACCTGACCGCGGTGACCCGCTTCCAGGGCGAGCTGATCCAGGTGATCGACGTGGAAAGCGTGCTGGCCGACATAGCCCAGGTGCGCGGTGAAGCCGTGCTCGACCCGGCCATGGCGATGCCCGCCGACGCCCCGCAGCTGCAGGTGCTGGTGGTGGATGATTCGCGGGTGGCGCGCCAGCAGATCCGCAGCGTGCTGGACCAGCTGGGGGTGGGCGCGACCCTGCTCTCGGACGGCAAACAGGCGCTGGACCACCTGCTGCAGATCCATGCCTCGGGTGAAAACCCGGCCGAACGCTACGCCATGGTGATATCGGACATCGAGATGCCGGCGATGGACGGCTACACGCTGACGACGGAAATCCGGCGCCATGCCGGCCTGTCCGGGCTGTACGTGCTGCTGCATACCTCGCTGTCGGGCGTATTCAACAATGCGATGGTCGAGCGCGTGGGTGCCAACGCCTTCGTCGCCAAGTATTCGCCGCACGAGCTGGCCGACTTCGTGCTGGACCGCCTGCGCAAGGTGGCGATGGCGGCGTAAGGCCGCCGCACGCGTCTCCGCCGGGCATGGCCCGGCGCCACCAGACACCTGCTCCGACACACGGTAGCGCCGGGCCATGCCCGGCGAGCGCGATGTTGCGCACCACGGTTCTGGCACACCGCTTGCAGCTTCCCGGGCAACGTTCCCGTGGGAGTGCACCGTGCGCAACCTGATTACCGACTACCTGGGCGTCCATGCCCAGGCAATGCCGTTGCGCGAACAGCGCATGAAGCTGATCGCCAGCAACCTCGGCAATGCCGACACCCCCGGCTACAAGGCCCAGGACCTGGACTTCGATTCGGCCCTTCGCCATGCGCAGGGGCTGGATGCCAACGGCCTGATGACCACCACCAACGAGCAGCACTACGAAATCGGTAGTGGCCTCAACCCGTTCCAGGTGGCCCGCGAGGGCGTACAGCCCAGCATCGACGGCAACACCGTCGACCCCGATGCCGAACGCGCCGCCTATGGCCGCGCTGCACTGGAATACCGCGCTTCGCTGAGCTTCGTCGAAAGCAAGGTGCGTTCCATGCTCACCGCGATCACGGGGCAATAAGCCATGAGCAACCTGCCGATCTTCGATATCGCCGGCTCCGCGCTGCAGGCGCAGTCGGTGCGCATGAGCACCATCGCCTCCAACCTGTCCAACGCTGACAGCATCGCCGGCTCGGCCGATGCGGTGTACAAGCCGCTGGAACCGATCTTCCAGGCGGTGACCAGCAAGACCGATCCGAACATCACCTCGGTGCAGGTCAAGGAGATCACCCAGAGCAACGCGGCGCCGATCAAGCGCTACGAGCCGGGCCATCCGCTGGCCGACGGCGATGGCTACATCTACCAGCCCGACGTCGATCCGGTGGCGCAGATGGTCAACCTGATCTCGACCTCGCGCAATTACCAGGCCGGCGTGGAGATGTTGACCACCGCCAAGGAACTGGCCCTGGCCACCCTGACCATGGGCCGCTGAGGCCCGCTGCACCGGACACCGCCATGACCACTGCCGTCAACAACCAGAGCAACCAGGACGTCTACGCCGCACTCGGCCTGAACGCCCCCAACAGCAACGCCACCAAGAAGAAGAACACGCTGGACCAGGCCGATTTCCTGCGCCTGATGACCGAGCAGCTGCAGCACCAGGATCCGCTGAAGCCGATGGACAACACGCAGATGGTCTCGCAGATGGCGCAGATGTCGACCGTGCAGGGCATCACCGATCTGAACACGTCGGTGAAGGGCTTCCAGGAGTCGATGGCCAGCGACCAGGTGCTGCGTGGCGCCGCGCTGGTCGGCCACCAGGTGCTGGTGCCGTCGGAAAAGCTGGTGCTGGAGAAGGAGGGTTCGGTGGAGGGCACGGTCGCCGCACCGGCCGCCGGCATCGTCACCGTGGACGTCACCGACGCCAACGGCGCCAAGGTCACCTCGATCAGCGTTGAAGCCAAGGCCGCCGGCGAAACCGCGTTCACCTGGGATGGCAAGGATGCCAACGGCAAGCGCATGGAGCCGGGCAAGTACAACATCGTCGCCAACCACGTCGACACCACCGGCAAGAGCACCAAGCTGTCCACCTTCGTGCAGGCACCGGTGGAAAGCGTGACCGTCGGTTCCGACGGCCTCTACCTGAATCTCAAGGGCCTGGGCACGGCCCCTCTCGACTACGTGCTCCGCGTCAGCTGAGCCGCACCTACCGCATCCAACAGGAGCATCCCATGGGCTTCAACATTTCCCTGTCCGGCATCAACGCTGCCAACTCGGACCTGAGCGTCACTGCCAACAACGTGGCCAACGTCAACACCACCGGCTTCAAGCAGTCGCGTGCGGAATTCGCCGACCTGTTCGCCGCCACCAGCTACGGCCTGTCCAGGAACGCGATCGGTTCGGGCGTACGCGTTTCCAACGTGGCCCAGCAGTTCATCCAGGGCAACAACGAGCAGACCGGCCGCAGCCTGGACATGGCCATTTCCGGTGAGGGCTTCTTCACCATGAACATGAACGGTGCACGGGTGTACTCGCGTGCGGGCAACTTCCAGACCGACGCCGGCGGCTACGTGGTCAACCCGCAGGGCGCACGCCTGCAGGTGCTGGCACCGAACGCCGACGGCACCAACTTCGACGCCGGCCGCCTGGTCGATCTGCAGCTGCTGACCACCGACAGCCCACCCAAGCAGACCAGCGAGGTCAAGGTCGGCTTCACCCTGCCCGGCAACGCCAAGCAACCGACGGTGACCCCCTTCGACCCCACAAATTCCAACAGCTACAGCCACTCCAGCGGCGGCATCACCGTATATGACTCGCTGGGCGTCAGCCACACCCAGGTGTCCTACTTCGTCAAGGAAGCGGCCACCAATGCCTGGACGGTGCACAACTACGTCGACGGCCAGCCGGCCGGCACGCCGACCCCGCTGGCGTTCGACAACGCCGGCAAACTGACCGCGCCGGCCGACGGCAAGATCAGCCTGGGCACCTTCACCCCGACCACCGGCGCGGGTGTGCTCAACATGACCCTGGATGTGAACGGCTCGACCCAGTACGGCGAGAAATTCGCCCTGCGCAACACCCAGCAGGACGGCTACGCGGCGGGCAAGCTCAACGAGATCACCGTCTCGGAAACCGGCGTGGTGTACGCGCGCTACTCCAACGGCGACGACAAGCCGCTGGGCCAGGTTGCGCTGACCAGCTTCAACAATCCGCAGGGCCTTGAGCAGAAGGGCAACAACCTGTGGGTGGAGACCTTCGATTCGGGCACGCCGCGCACCGGCGCCGCCGACACCTCCAACCTCGGCAAGATCCAGGCCGGTTCGCTGGAATCCTCCACCGTCGACCTGACCGAACAGCTGGTCAACATGATCACCGCGCAGCGCAACTTCCAGGCCAACGCGCAGATGATCACGACTCAGGACCAGATCACCCAGACCGTCATCAACATCCGTTGATGACCTGCTGACCCTGTCACGGAACTCCCCGCATGGATAAAGCCCTTTACGTGGCGATGACCGGTGCCCGCGCCTCCCTGCAGGCGCAGGGAACGCTCAGCCACAACCTCGCCAACTCCGACACCCCCGGCTTCAAGGAAGCGCTGGCCAACACCGAAGCCTTCCCGATCCGTGGCCCGGGCTTTGCCTCGCGGGTGGATGCACTGCACGTCGATGCGGGCTTCAACCGCACGGCCGGCGCGCAGCACATCACCGGCAAGCCGCTGGACCTCGCATTGCAGACCGGCACCTGGCTTGCCGTGCAGTCGACCGATGGCAGCGAGGCGTACACCCGTGGCGCCGCGCTGTCGGTGACCCCGAACGGCCAACTGGTGACCTCCAGCGGCCGTCCGGTGCTGGACGACAACAACAACCCGATCGCGATTCCGCCCTACCAGGCGATGGAGATCGGCAACGACGGCACGATCTCGATCATCCCGCAGGGCGAAGGCCCGCAGACGATGGCGATGATCGGCCGGATCAAGGTGGTGCAGGCGCCGGATGATCGCCTCGAACGTGGCCTGGACGGCCTGTTCCGCAATACCGATCCGCTGCAGCCGTTCGCCCAGGCACAGGGCACGGCGGTGCACAGCGGCCAGTTGGAAGGCAGCAACGTCGATGCCGCCGGTGCGCTGGTGCAGATGATCCAGCTGCAGCGCCAGTACGAAATGCAGGTGCAGGTGATCAAGCACGGCGATGACAACGCGCGCAGCGCCAACAGCCTGTTGCGCCTGGGCAGCTGACGGAATTCCGGCACCGGCCCGCGCCGGTGCTGGCACGCCGCTTGCACTCCCTCCCCCATGGGCCGCACCACGCGGCCGGCTTCACCCAGACAGGACTCCGAAGATGAACCAGGCATTGTGGATCGCGAAAACCGGACTGGATGCGCAGCAGATGCGCATGTCGGTGGTTTCCAACAACCTCGCCAACACCAACACCACCGGCTTCAAGCAGGACCGCGCCAGCTTCGAGGACCTGTTGTACCAGCAGGTGCGCCAGCCCGGCGGTTCCTCTTCGGCACAGACCCAGCTGCCCACCGGCCTGCAGATCGGCACCGGCGTGCGCGTGGTGGCCACCGCCAAGAACTTCGAACAGGGCAGCCAGCAGCAGACCGGCCGCGCGCTTGACGTGATGGTCAACGGTCGCGGCTTCTTCGAAGTGCAGATGCCCGACGGCAGCTCGGCCTACACCCGCGACGGCTCGTTCAAGATCAACCAGGACAGCGAGCTGGTCACCAACAGCGGCTACCCGGTGCAGCCGGGCATCCAGATTCCCGAAGGCGCGCAGTCGGTGACCATCGGTACCGACGGCACCATCAGCGTGAAGATGGCCGACGGTGCGGCATCGGTGGAAGTCGGTGCATTGACCCTTACCGACTTCGTCAATCCGGCGGGCCTGCAGGCACGTGGTGAAAACCTGTTCCTGGAGACCACCGCCTCCGGCCCGGCGCAGAACGGCAATCCCGGCCTGAACGGCCTGGGCACCGTGGTGCAGGGGGCGCTGGAAGGCAGCAACGTCAACGTGGTGGAAGAGCTGGTGTCGATGATCGAAACCCAGCGTGCCTACGAAATGAACGCCAAGGCGATCTCGACCACCGACTCGATGCTGGGCTACCTCAGCAACAAGCTCTGACCGCCCTCACCGGGAACCTGCCATGTCGCCCCTTTCTTCCTTCGCCCGTACTGTCCTCGCCTGTGCCGTGGCTGCCCTGCTCGGTGGCTGCGTGATCGCTGGCGACGTGCGCCCCTATCCGGCGATGGCACCGCTGCAGCCGATCATGCCGCCGCAGGCCGAACCGACCGCAGGCGCGATCTACGCCGCCGGCCCGACCCTGCAGCTGTACTCGGACCGCCGTGCGCGCGATGTCGGCGACCTGTTGACCATCACCCTGCTGGAAAACACCACCGCGCAGACCAGCGCCAACACCGCCACCAACAAGGAATCGAACCTGAGCCTCGGCACGCCTTCGATTCTCGGTGCACCGGTCACTTTGGGTGGCAAGGACATCCTGAGTGCAACGGCCAAGGGCGCACGCGACTTCACCGGCAAGGGCAACAGCGCGCAGAGCAACCGCCTGCAGGGCAACGTGACCGTGACCGTGGTGCAGCGCCTGCCCAACGGCAACCTGGTGGTGCAGGGGCAGAAGAACCTGCGCCTGAACCAGGGTGATGAGCTGGTGCAGGTACAGGGCATCGTGCGCCCCGGCGACATCAGCGCGGACAACACCGTGCCTTCCAGCCGCGTGGCTGAAGCGCGCATCGTCTATGGCGGCCGCGGCCCTGTCGCGCAGTCCAACGCGATGGGTTGGCTGAGCCGCTTCTTCAACTCCGGCCTGACGCCGTTCTGAGTATGGCCATGAAACTCTCCTTCTCTTCTTCCTGGCAGCGACGCGCAGCGTCGCTCTACTGTGCCGTGTTCATGGTCTTCGCAGTGGCTGCCCCCGCCAGCGCCGAGCGCATCAAGGACCTGGCCCAGGTGGGTGGCGTGCGCGGCAATGCACTGGTGGGTTACGGCCTGGTGGTCGGCCTGGATGGCAGCGGCGACCGCACCAGCCAGGCGCCCTTCACCGTGCAGAGCCTGAAGAACCTGCTGGGCGAGCTGGGCGTCAACGTACCGGCCAACGTCAACCCGCAGCTGAAGAACGTGGCGGCGGTGGCGATCCACGCCGAGCTGCCGCCGTTCGCCAAGCCCGGCCAGCCGATCGACATCACCGTGTCCTCGATCGGCAACGCCGTGTCGCTGCGCGGTGGCTCGCTGCTGATGGCGCCGCTGCGCGGTGCCGACGGCCAGGTCTACGCGATTGCCCAGGGCAACCTGATCGTGGGCGGCTTCGGTGCACAGGGCAAGGACGGTTCGCGCGTCTCGGTGAACGTGCCCAGCGTCGGCCGCATCCCCAACGGTGCGACCGTTGAACGCGCCCTGCCCGATGTGTTCGGTGCCAGCGGCGAGATCACCCTGAACCTGCACAACAGCGACTTCACCACCATCTCGCGGATGGTCGGTGCGCTCAACAATGCCTTCGGCGAGGGTTCGGCGCGTGCCGTGGACGGCGGCACGGTTGCCGTGCGTGCGCCCACCGATGCCGGTGCGCGCATCGGCCTGCTGGCCCGTATCGAAAACCTGGAACTGACCCCGGGCGCTGCACCGGCCAAGGTAGTGGTCAACTCGCGTACCGGCACCGTGGTCATCGGCCAGCAGGTGCGTGTCGGCCCGGCCGCGATCTCGCATGGCTCGTTGACGGTGACCATCCAGGAAAACACCAACGTCAGCCAGCCCAACGCCTTTGCCGGTGGCCAGACCGTGGCCACGCCGCAGTCGACCATCACCGCCACCAACGATGGCAGCCGCATGTTCAAGTTCAACGGCGGCACCACCCTGGACGAGATCGTGCATGCGGTGAACGCCGTTGGCGCGGCACCGGGTGACCTGATCGCGATCCTGGAAGCACTGAAGCAGGCCGGCGCCCTGAGCGCCGAGCTCGAGGTGATCTGACATGCGCATCACTCCCGCATTCGAACTCAGCCCGGCCCAGCAGAACGACCCGGCCAGGATCGACAAGGTCGCGCGCCAGCTTGAAGGCCAGTTCGCGCAGATGCTGGTCAAGAGCATGCGTGACGCCAGCTTCGGCGATTCGCTGTTCCCGGGTGAAAACAAGATGTTCCGGGAGATGTACGACCAGAAGATCGCCGAGGCGATGACCCGCGGCAAGGGCCTGGGCCTGTCGAGCATGATCACCCGCCAGTTGTCCGGCGCGCAGGCCGACGGCCCGGCGCTGGACACCCGGGTGGACCCGGCCAAGGCCAGCCGTGCCTACCAGCTCAATGCGCCGGCGGCGCCGTCGCTGCCGCTGCAGGACGCCGACCAGGCCGTGCGCATGCTGCAGCAGATGGCGGCCGGTGTGCAGGATGGCGCGCAGTCCTCCGTCGCCCCGATGGAGCAGGCGCTGGACCTGATTGCGGGCCGGGAAAGCAGCGGCATGCACCGTTCGCTGGGTACCGACGACCCCTATGCCGGTGCCATCGGTGGCGCCGATTGGGCCGCTGCCAGCGACCAGTGGGCGCCGACCGCCAGCAACCGTGGCAGCAGCGGCACCCCGGCCGATGCACTGGCCACGCGCACCGCCGTCGCCCAGTTGGGCGCACACACCCCGGAAGGCTTCGTCGCCAGCATCTGGCAACACGCACAGAGCGCGGCCAAGGAACTGGGCGTGGACGCCCGCGCCCTGGTTGCCCAGGCAGCGCTGGAAACCGGCTGGGGCAAGCGCCAGATCAAGCATGCCGATGGCAGCACCTCGCACAACCTGTTCGGCATCAAGGCCACCGGCTGGAAGGGCCAGAGCGCTACCGCCGGCACCCATGAGTACGTCGATGGCGTGCGCCGCAGCGAGACCGCCAGCTTCCGCGCCTACACCTCGCCCGCAGAGAGCTTTGCCGACTACGTGCGCCTGCTGAAGACCAGCCCGCGCTACCAGCAGGCACTGCAGGCCGGCACCGATGTGCAGGGCTTCGCGCGCGGCCTGCAACGCGCCGGCTACGCCACCGACCCGCGCTACGCGGCCAAGATCGCCGCGATCGCCGGCGGCCCGACCATCGAGCGCGCCGTGGCCGCCGTGGCCGACGCCGGCTCACGCATCGGCCAGACCTTCGCCAGCACCGCAACCGCGGCGCTGGGTATCACCCGTCGTTGAGGAACCCCATGTCCAGCGTACTTTCCACCGGTACCAGTGCCCTGCTCGCCTTCCAGCGTGCGTTGGCCACCACCAGCCACAACGTGGCCAACCTCAACACTCCCGGCTACAGCCGGCAGAAGGTCGACTTCGCCACCGCCACCCCGCAGAACTACGGCTATGGTGACGTTGGCAACGGCACCCGCATCGTCGACATCCGCCGCGCCGCCGACCAGCTGGCGATCTCGCGCCTGCTCGACAGCGGCGGCGAACTGGCACGCCTGAAGCAGCTCTCGGGCATGGCCGACCGGGTCAATGCCCTGTTCTCCGACGCGGCCACCAACGTGGCCGGGGTCTGGTCGAACTTCTTCGATACCGTCAGCGGCCTGTCCTCCAACGCAGCGGGTACCGCCGACCGGCAGAACATGCTCGATGGCGCCAAGGCCTTGGCCAACCGCTTCAGCCAGCTCAACACCCACCTGAACAACCTCAATGGCGAGGTCAACAATGGATTGATGGCCGGTGCCACCGAAGTCAACCGGCTGGCGTCGGAGATCGCGCAGATCAACGGTGCCATCGGCACCAACATCGCCAACGCCGCGCCCGACCTGCTGGACCGCCGCGACCAGCTGATCTCGCAGCTGGTGGGCTACACCGGCGGCACCGCAGTGATCCAGGACGGCGGCATCATGAACGTCTACACCGCCGGCGGCCAGGCGCTGGTGGTGGGTACCACCGCATCGAAGGTCACCACGGTGGCCGACCCGTACCAGCCCGAGCGCCTGCAGCTGGCGCTGCAGACCCAGGGCGGCACCATCACCCTGGACCCGAAGGCCGTGGGCGGCCAGATCGGCGGCCTGCTCGAGTTCCGCGACACCGTGCTGACACCGGCCCAGGCAGAGCTGGGCAAGCTGGCTGTGGGCCTGGCCGAGACGTTCAACAGCACCCATCGCCAGGGCGTGGACCTGTACGGACAGATGGGCGGCGACTTCTTCAACATCGGCACGCCGCGTGTCTCCGGCAATGCCGGCAACACCGGCACCGGCACGATCACCGCCAGCTACGGCGACCTCGGCAAGCTGGAAGCACAGAACATCGTGCTCAGGTTCGATGGCAGCAACTGGGCCGCCAGCCGCGCCGACACCGGCGCCAGCGTGCCGCTGACCGGCACCGGTACCGCTGCCGACCCGTTGATCATCAACGGCGTGAAGCTGGTGGTGGGCGGTACCCCGGCGGCCAACGACCGCTTCCTGCTGCAGCCCACGGCTGGCGTGGCCGGCAGCCTGGAGATGGCGATCACCGATCCGTCGCGCATTGCCGCGGCCGCCGCCATCAAGGGCGCTGCCGCACTGGCCAACACCGGCACCGGCAAGCTGAGCGGCGTGACCGTGACCGATGCGGCCAACGCCAACCTGCGCAATCCGGCTGCGATCGTGTTCACCTCGGCCACCACCTACACCATCGATGGCGGCCCGCCGCAGACCTATACGCCCGGGCAGACCATCAGCGCCAACGGCTGGAGCTTCGTGCTCGATGGCGTGCCGAAGAATGGCGACACCTTCAACATCACCCCGACCCCGGCCGGCTCGTCGGATAACAGCAATGCCACCAAGCTGTCCAAGGTGGAATCGGCCAAGGCGTTCAACGCCGGCACGGTGACGCTGGGCGGCGCATTGGGCGGGCTGACCACCCAGGTCGGTGCGGCAGCGCGTTCGGCAGAGTATTCGCTGGGGGCGCAGCAGGTGATCGCCGACCAGGCACAGGCAGCGCGTGACGAAGTGTCCGGCGTCAACCTCGACGAGGAAGCGGCCGACATGCTGCGCCTGCAGCAGGCCTACCAAGCCGCCTCGCAGCTGATCTCCACCGCCGATTCCATGTTCCAGACCATCCTGGGAGCCGTGCGCCGATGAGCAACCGCATCTCCACCGGAATGATGTACAGCCAGTCGGTAGCGCTGATGATGGCCAAGCAGGCCAAGCTCAGCCACCTGGAACAGCAGATCGCCACCGGCAGCAAGATCGTCAGCGCCAAGGACGATCCGGTCGCCGCAGGTGCTGCGGTGGGCCTGGACCGCAGCCTGGCCGCACTGGAACGCATGAAGCTCAATGGCAACAACGTGCAGAACCGCCTGGGTGTGCAGGAAAACACCCTGGCCCAAGTCAACGACCTGATGGCGCGCGTCAACGATCTGACCATCCAGGCCAGCAATCCCGCGCTGGGCGCGACCGACAAGAAGACCCTGATCACCGAGTTGAACCAGATCCGCGAGGGCCTGCTGTCGCTGGCCAACAGCAGCGACGGCACCGGGCGCTACGTGTTCGGTGGCACCAACGACAGCGATCCGCCGTTCGCCAGGATTGACGGCAAAGTCGTCTATCGCGGCGACCAGACCCAGCGCCAGGTGGAAGTCGGCCCGGATACCTACGTGCGCGATGCCCTGCCCGGCAGCGAGATCTTCCTGCGCATCCCCACCGGCGATGGCTTCGTCGATGGCAGCGCAGCGGCAGGCAACGCCGGCAACGGCGTGCTGACCAACATCACCCGTGATGGCAGCGACAGCTGGAACGGGCAATCGTTCAGCGTGCGCTTCACCGCGGCCGACCAGTACGAAGTGCTCGACGGTGCCGGCAACGTGACCGGCACCGGCACCTACAAGGCCGGCAGCGAACTGGAGATCAACGGCGTTCGCCTGCAGATCGCTGGCGCGCCAGCAACAGGTGACAGCTTCAACGTGCAGGCCGCCAGCAGCCGCGACATCTTCGGCACCATGGACAAGCTGATCGCCGCACTGGATGCCGATACCGGTACCCCGGCGAAGATGGCCGCGCAGCAGAACGAACTGCAGAGCGCATTGCGTGATGTCGGCCGCGCGGCGGAACGGATGATCGATTCGCGCGCTGCCGGTGGCGCGCAGCTGAAGGCGCTGGACAACGCGGCGGAGATGCGTGAGGCCAATGGCGTGACGCTGAAAACCACGCTGTCGGAGATGCGCGACCTGGACTACGCCGATGCGTTGAGCCAGTACCAGCTGGAAAGCACCGCGCTGCAGGCGGCACAGACGCTGTTCTCGCAGATGCAGTCGATGTCGCTGTTCAACAAGATACGCTGATTCCACGCGCCAGCACTGGAGCCCAAGGCCGCGATGCCCTGCATCGCGGCCTTTTTCGTTTCTGCGGTCATGTACCGCTGCGCTCGCCGGGCATGGCCCGGCGCTACCGAAGGATCGGCCCTGGTAGCGCCGGGCCATGCCCGGCGGATGTTCCGAAGGCTTCGCTCTGGTAGCGCCGGGCCATGCCCGGCGGATGTTCCGAAGGCTTCGCCCTGGTAGCGCCGGGCCATGTCCGGCGGATGTTCCGAGATCGCCCATCAAGCCCAGCCGGCCCCCGCCGATACCTTCATCAGCGTGGGTTGGGCATGCCCGACCGCCCCTACCAGGAGTTGCCTTGACGCTTCTCCAGGGCGGAAATCCCCGGAAAAACAGCTTTCAGCGATGAAATTCGGCTGCAACGAAATTCCCGGCTAAAGGTTGTTGACAAAGCGCCGTTATTCATTTGGCAACGGCGAAGCACACAGCCAAACAAAAAAACCAGGCGGCGCTTCGTTCCATTCACCAACGGGTT
This sequence comes from Stenotrophomonas sp. SI-NJAU-1, assembly GCF_020883215.1. Lineage (NCBI taxonomy): Bacteria > Pseudomonadati > Pseudomonadota > Gammaproteobacteria > Lysobacterales > Lysobacteraceae > Stenotrophomonas > Stenotrophomonas sp. SI-NJAU-1. Next base: position 2,107,773 of record NZ_CP086598.1, on the reverse strand, counting down.
CCACATAAGAGGAGACGACCCCATGGCACAGGTAATCAACACCAATACGATGTCGCTCAACGCTCAGCGCAACCTGAGCACCAGCGGCAGCTCGCTCGCTACCACCATCCAGCGTCTGTCGTCCGGCCTGCGCATCAACAGCGCGAAGGACGACGCCGCCGGCCTGGCCATCAGCGAGCGCTTCACCACCCAGATCCGTGGTCTGGACGTGGCCATCCGCAACGCCAACGACGGCATCTCGCTGGCCCAGGTGGCCGAGGGCTCGCTGAACGAAGTGGGCAACAACCTGCAGCGCATCCGCGAACTGGGCGTGCAGGCCTCCAACGCCACCAACTCGGCCAGTGACCGCAAGGCGCTGCAGGCTGAAGTCACCCAGCTGGTCAGCGAGATCGACCGCGTCGCCAAGCAGGCCGACTTCAACGGCACCAAGCTGCTGGACGGTTCGTTCACCAGCCAGCTGTTCCAGGTGGGCGCCAACGCCGGCCAGGCCATCGCCATCAACAGCGTGGTCAACGCCAAGGCCGATTCGCTGGGCGCGGCCAGCTTCGCCAACGCCTACACCGGCACCGCACTGGCCGTCGACAAGGCCACCGCCGATACCACCTACTCCGGCCTGCAGATCTCGGTGACCCCGCCGGGCGGCACAGCCACCACGGTCACCATCAGCGACTTCACCGTGAAGGCTGGCGAATCGATCACTTCGGCCACCGCGGCCGCGATCAACAACAAGCTGGGCGAAACCGGTGTGGTCGCCTCCGTCAGCGCCGGCGTGGTCAGCCTGGCCTCGGTCAAGGACGGCCAGACCTTCGCTCTGGGTGTCAGCGCGGCGACCCCGCCGGCCGGCGCCACCGCCGCCACCATCGCCGGCCTGGGCCTGACCGAGACCAGCACCAACGGCGGCACGCTGACCGGTGCAACGGCCAGCTTCGTCAAGGACCTGAACGTCACCACGGCCGAAGGCGCACAGAAGGCGATGTCCATCGTCGACAAGGCCCTCGAATCGGTCAACAGCGTGCGCGCCGACCTCGGCGCGATCCAGAACCGCTTCACCTCGGTGGTCGCCAACCTGCAGACCTCCTCGGAGAACCTGTCCGCATCGCGCAGCCGCATCCGCGATACCGACTTCGCCAAGGAAACCGCCGAGCTGACCCGCACCCAGATCCTGCAGCAGGCCGGTACGGCCATGCTGGCCCAGGCCAACCAGGTACCGCAGAACGTGCTCAGCCTGTTGCAGCGCTGACATGAGCCGCCCCTGAAGCACGTCAGGGGCGTCTGACCCAACTCACGTGCAACCGCTCAAGGACCTCTCCTCATGGCACAAGTAATCAACACCAACACGATGTCGTTGAATGCTCAGCGTAACCTGAGCACCAGCGGCAGCTCGCTGGCCACCACCATCCAGCGCCTGTCCTCCGGTTCGCGCATCAACAGTGCCAAGGACGATGCGGCCGGCCTGGCGATCTCCGAGCGCTTCGGCACCCAGATCCGCGGCACCGACGTGGCCATCCGCAATGCCAACGACGGCATCTCGCTGGCACAGGTCGCCGAAGGTTCGCTGACCGAAATCGGCAACAACCTGCAGCGCGTCCGCGAGCTGTCGGTGCAGGCTTCCAACGCCACCAACTCGGCCAGCGACCGCAAGGCCCTGCAGGCCGAAGTGACCCAGCTGGTTTCGGAAATCGACCGCGTTGCCAAGCAGTCGGACTTCAACGGCACCAAGCTGCTGGACGGTTCGTTCTCCAGCCAGCTGTTCCAGGTCGGCGCCAATGCCGGTCAGGCAATTGCCATCGACAAGACCATCGATGCCAAGGCCAATGCCCTGGGCGGCGCCAAGTTCGACACCAACGCGCTGGCCCTGGCCGATCCGGGCACCAACGCTGACTTCAGCACCACCGGCCTGTCCATCAATGGCGTGGCCATCGCCGACGTGTCGGTCAAGCAGGGCGCCGACGCCGCTGCCACCGGCAAGGCCTCGCGCGAAGCACTGGTGACCGCGATCAACGCCAAGATCGGCGAAACCGGCGTCTATGCCGAAGTGAACGGCACCACCGGCGTGACCCTGACCTCGGTCAAGGACAGCACCAACGCTGACGGCTCGTTCAAGGCCATCACCGCAACCCCGGGCACCTGGACCGGCGCCACCGCGCCGACCTTCACCGCCACTGCCGATACGGCGGCGCCGGCCTCGAAGTTCGCCAGCGATCTGGACGTCAGCACCGTGAAGGGTGCCCAGCAGGCGATGGAAGTGGTCGACAAGGCCCTGGGTGCGATCAACAGCACCCGCGCCGACCTCGGCGCGATCCAGAACCGCTTCACCTCGGTGGTGGCCAACCTGCAGACCTCGTCGGAGAACCTGTCCTCGTCGCGCAGCCGCATCAAGGACACCGACTTCGCCAAGGAAACCGCCGAGCTGACCCGCACCCAGATCCTGCAGCAGGCCGGTACGGCCATGCTGGCCCAGGCCAACCAGGTGCCGCAGGGCGTGCTCAGCCTGCTGCGCTGATCCGCTTCCTGATCGACCATCGGGCGGTGGCTGAGCTGCCGCCCGGCTCCTGAACTACGTTCCACCTTCGCCAAAGGAAAAAGCACCATGGCACAAGTCATCAACACCAACACCATGTCCCTGAATGCTCAGCGCAACCTGAGCACCAGCGGCAGCTCGCTGGCCACCACCATCCAGCGCCTGTCCTCCGGTTCGCGCATCAACAGTGCCAAGGACGATGCGGCCGGCCTGGCGATCTCCGAGCGCTTCGGCACCCAGATCCGCGGCACCGACGTGGCCATCCGCAATGCCAACGACGGCATCTCGCTGGCCCAGGTCGCCGAAGGTTCGCTGACCGAAATCGGCAACAACCTGCAGCGCGTCCGCGAGCTGTCGGTGCAGGCTTCCAACGCCACCAACTCGGCCAGTGACCGCAAGGCGCTGCAGGCCGAAGTGACCCAGCTGGTTTCGGAAATCGACCGCGTTGCCAAGCAGTCGGACTTCAACGGCACCAAGCTGCTGGACGGTTCGTTCTCCAGCCAGCTGTTCCAGGTCGGCGCCAACGCCGGCCAGGCCATCGCCATCGACAAGACCATCGATGCCAAGGCCGGCTCGCTGGGTACCTCGACCTTCGCCACCGGCGCGACCGCTGCCCTGGCCGCCAGCACCGACGGCGCCCGCTTCTCCGGCACCGTGATGGGCGTGGACATCGGCACGGTTGAAGTGAAGGCCGGTGCCACCACCGCTGACGCGTCCAAGGCTGTGGCCACCGCCATCAACGCCAAGATCGGCGAGGCCGGCATCTACGCCGAAGCCAATGACGATGGCACCCTGAAGCTGAGCTCGGTGAAGGAAGGCAAGGCCGTTGCCGCAGCCGATATCGCCCTGATGCGCAGCGACTACGATGCCACCGGCAAGACCTGGGGCGCTGCAGCAGCAGCCGGCGCCTACACCGCCGGTACCGACACCGCGGCCAACGTGCAGAAGCTGGACGTGAGCACTGTGCTCGGCGCCCAGCAGTCGCTGGAAGTGGTCGACAAGGCCCTGGGTGCGATCAACAGCACCCGCGCCGACCTCGGCGCGATCCAGAACCGCTTCACCTCGGTGGTGGCCAACCTGCAGACCTCGTCGGAGAACCTGTCCTCGTCGCGCAGCCGCATCAAGGACACCGACTTCGCCAAGGAAACCGCTGAGCTGACCCGCACCCAGATCCTGCAGCAGGCCGGTACGGCCATGCTGGCCCAGGCCAACCAGGTGCCGCAGGGCGTGCTCAGCCTGCTGCGCTGATCCACGGCAAGAAGGCGCCGCTACCGTCGGGTTGAACCGACGGTAGCGGCAACCCGACAGCCACGGCGTACTCAGGTGCCGGCCATGCCCGGCCCGGGAAGCTTCCCGAACCGGCTTGGCATCGCCCGCCCCTGCGGACCTCTCTTTCAGCGTTGTGCATGTTGACTGTACGTACCGGGCGGCTTCGTCTCCCCCCGATTGTCAGTAGCCTGATCCCTCCCCTGCATTGGGGGAGGGCTTTTTACAGACCCCGGCAGCCCGCGGTGAACCCACCCGCACCCTGCCCCGGACCTCCTGCAACCGGCGTGCCAGAACCGCCCCAGCGGCCGGTGGCACGGCGCATGCATCAACGAAGTCCTCAAGACCCAGCGGCACAGGCCGCTATTTTCGTTGACGACGGGCCGCTGCACGACGGCCAGGCCCGTATACCAGGAGAAACGACGTGGCAGACTTTGGATACGGTGGCATTGGCTCAGGGCTGGACATCTCCAGCATCGTCAACCAGCTGGTCGCAGCGGACCGCAAGCCGGCCGACAATGCGCTGAACCTGCAGCAGTCCAAGACCAAGATGCAGCTGTCGTCGCTCGGCACGGTCACCTCGGCCTTCGACAAGCTGAAGACTGCCCTGACCGCATTGAAGGCCACCACCGCCTTCGACACCCGCACTGTCAGCGCAACCGGCAAGGCCGGCCCCAACAACGCCGACGACGTGCTGACCGCATCGGTGGCGCTGTACGACCTCGGCACCAGCAAGGCGGCCGCAGCCAACGGTACCCACAAGATCGAGGTGAAGAACCTGGCGTCGGCGCACAAGCTGATCGCCGACACGTCGGTGCCCAAGACCGATACCTTCGGTGCCGGAACCTTGACGCTGACCGTCGGCGTGGGCGACAAGGCCAAGACGATGAACGTGCAGGTGGAGGAAGGCGACACGCTTACCACCGTCCGCAACAAGATCGACGCCGCCGGCCGCAAGGAGGGCGTGCAGGCCACGCTGATCAGCTCCGGCGACAACCAGTACCTGTCCATCGCCCAGGAAAAGACCGGCGCGGCCAGCGCGATCAAGCTGGAATACGCCGGCAGCGATCCGAAGCTGAGCGCGCTGGTCGGCAGCCTGAAGGAGAACAGCCCCGCCAAGGATGCGCTGCTGACCATTGACGGCGTGGAAGTGGTGAGTGCCAGCAACACCGTGACCGACGCGGTGCCAGGCCTGACCCTGAACCTGAAAGTGCCGGGCCTGAGCACCGTCACCATCAGCACCGACACCACCGCCGCGACCAAGGTGATGCAGGAGTTCGTCACCGCCTACAACGCGGCCATTGCGGCGATCAACACCGAAACCAAGTACGACGCGAAGACCAAGGAAGCCGCTGCACTGACCGGCGATGCGCAGATGCGGGGCGCGATCGCGCAGCTGCGTTCGACGATGTCCGGCGTGCTCAAGGACCTGGCAGGCGACCAGCTGGACGCCAAGGCGCTGGGCCTGCAGACCCGCGGCTACCCCAATGCCGACGGCACCCTGGTGCTGGACAGCACCAAGTTCGCCGCAGCCCTCGCCGCCCAACCGGAGAAGATCCGCCAGGCAGTTACCGGCGATACCGGTGGTGCCGGCCGGCTGTATTCGCTGGTTGACGGCTACGTCAGCACCACGGTGGGCAAGGAAGGCGCCTTCGTCGCCCGCACCAAGGGGCTGAACACCACGCTGGACAACATCGACAAGCGCCGCAAGGACCTGGACGCACGCATGGTCGGCGTCGAGGCCCGTTACAAGAAGCAGTTCGTGGCATTGGACAGCCTGATGGGCAAGCTGCAGCAGAGCAACACCGCCCTGCAGCAGCAGCTGGCCCAGTTGAACCGCTGAGGAAACACGCACGGCGCTCAAGTTTGGCGCCGCATGCACCGATAACGGACGCAACAGCAATCATCGCAGTGCCGGCGTCAACGGTCCCTTCGACCGCCCCCCGGCACCCCGCGCAAGGGAGAATCACGAATGTACGGTTCCAGCCGTCAGTACGCCGAGCAGTACCGCCAGGTGGGTGTGACCAGTGCGGTCGCCGATGCCGATCCGCACAAACTGGTGGCGCTGCTGCTGTCCGGCGCACTGGAGCGCGTGCGCCGTGCACAGGCCACCCTCGACCAGGGCGACCAGGCCGGCAAGGGCAAGGCGATCGGCGAAGCATGCGCGATCGTCGCCCACCTCAACGGCTCGCTGGACCATGAAGCCGGCGGCGAAATCGCCGGCAACCTGTCGGCGCTGTACGACTACCTGCTGCAGCGCCTGACCGAAGCCAACCTGCACAACGACCGCGCCGCACTGGACGAATCGCTGCAGCTGCTGGGCGAGATCGACGGCGCCTGGAATGCCATTCCGTACGAGCAGCGCCGTCCTGCGGCGGTGTCGCCGTGAGCCTGCTTGCGCTCAACGCACAGCTGGATGCCTTCGAGAAGGCCCTCGACGAAGAGGCCTTCGAACAGGCCGACAGCCTGCTCGATGGCCATGACAGCACCCTGCACGCACTGCTTAGCCAGCCGCTGGGCAGCGCCGACCACGCGCCGCTGTCGGCCCTGCTGGAGCGCCAGCAGAGCCTGCTTGGCCTGCTGCGCCAGCGTCGCGATGCAGTTTCCGTGCAGATGCAGGACGGCCGCCGCTCCCTTCGCGCCGCGCATGCTTACCTGCAGGCAGAATCACTGGCATGACCCTCCTGCCGACCACGTCCCTGCACCACCCGGCTGAAAGCGAGCTGTTCGACGAAACGCTCAGCTGTGAACTGGCCCTGCCCGCCGAGTTCCAGGCCGGCAGTGCAGTGGGCCGGACCAGCAGTGCCGAAGGCCTGCTGCGCAGCCTGGCGCTGGTCGAAGACAGCCGCATCGACGAACACGAAGAGCGCAGCGAAGCCAGCCTGCAGCTACAGCGCCTGGAAGCCAAGGTGGACCTGACCATGGTCCTGCTCGGGCGCCTGATCCGCCAGCAGGGCCAGGAGCCGACGCTGCGCCCGGTGCGCTGGTCGCGCCGCGGCATCCGCCTGCAGCTGGGCCCACGCAGCGGCAGCACGCCCGGCCAGGCCGGCGTTGTCCGCCTGCAACCCAGCGACTGGCTGCCCGACCATATCGACCTGCCGGTGGAAGTCATCGCCGAAGCGGCCGATGGCGGTGGTGGCCACTATCTGTGGCTGCGCTTCCATCGCCTCGGCGATGGCCTGGAAATGGCGATGGAACGGCATCTGTTCCGGCTGCATCGCCGGCAGGTGGCCGAGGCCCGCCGCGCACGCTGAGATCTGCCACCATGACGGTGGACGGTCGGCCCTTGGCGCGCCCGTTCAGCTAAGTTAAGGTGGACCCCCCTCCCCAACCTCCAGCGTGCCTGTGCGAGTTCTCATCGTCGACGATCACACCCTGGTTCGCGCCGGCCTGGCGCGGCTGCTGCAGGGGTTTGCCGACGTGCAGCTCGTCGCCGAGGCCAGCAATGCCGAACAGGCACTGCAGATGGCCCTGCAGCACGCACCGGACGTGGTGTTGATGGACCTGTCGCTGCCCGGCCGCACCGGCCTGGAAGCACTGAGCGACATCCGCCTGAGGGCACCAGGCACGCGCATCGTGATGATGACCATGCACGACGACGCTGCCCACGTGCGCGACGCCCTGGATCGGGGTGCCGTCGGTTTCGTGGTCAAGGATGCCGCACCGCAGGAGCTGGAACTGGCGCTGCGTGCCGCGCATGCCGGCCAGGTATTCCTGAGCCCGCAGATCTCGGCCAAGATGCTGGCGCCGATGCTCGGTCGCGAAAAGCCGACCGGCATTGCCGCACTGTCGCCGCGCCAGCGCGAGATCCTTCGCCGCATCGGCAAGGGCGAGAGCAACAAGGAAATCGCCGCCGATCTTGGCATCAGCGTCAAGACGGTGGAGACCCATCGCGCACGCATGATGGAATCGCTGGGTTGCCGTCGCGCCAATGATCTGCTGCTGCTGGCCGCGCGCCACCAGCACGAACTGGAATGACGTCCCCGCGCCAGCGGTAGTACCGCAGCGCCACTGGCTGGGCCGGCGCCGAAATACCGTCACCCACACGCATCCCGACGGGATTCCGTACAGAACGCACGACCTGCCGCCATGGCCACTGACCACGAATCAATGACTTGGCGCGCATGATCGTCAAAATCCCGCGCTTGTGTAGGGGTTTTCCCTACAAGGTGTCGGGAACGCCACCAACACCCTCAGGAACCCCCCGATTCCGCCCTTGCCGGATCAAAAGCAAGATGTGTTCCACAAGGCGTCGGGGAGCGGCGCCGGGGAACCACGATGAAGGCTGCACTCTCGACCCAGCTGGGCCAACAACTTCACCTCACCCCGCAGTTGCTGCAGTCGATCCGGCTGCTGCAGCTCGACGGCCTGCACCTGGAACAGGAAATCCAGCGCCTGCTGGACTCCAATCCGCTGCTGGAAATCGAAGACGCCGAAGCGCCCGCCGCCGAAGCCACCGATCCGGCCACCACCACGCTGGATACGGCCGCGTTCGACGAACTGCCCGAATCCTCGATGTGGGAGGTGTCCGGCGCCAACTGGCAGGACGGCGACGACGACCGCATGGCGCGCATCGCCGCGGGCGAGTCGAGCGACCCGCAGCTGCGCGTGCTGCAGCGCCTGGCGCTGGACCTGGACGAGCACGAACTGGCCGTGGCCGCCTTCTGGCTGGAACACTGCGACGATGCCGGCTACCTGCAGGCACCGCTGGCGCAGCTGCAGCTGCTGGCCAGTGCGCAGTTCGACATCGATGCCGACGGCGTTGAAGCTGTCCGCCAGCACCTGCTGCAGGGCGAGCCGGCCGGCATGGCCGCGCAGGACCTGCGCGAATCGCTGCTGGCCCAGCTGTGCAGCCTGCACGGCGTGGTGCCGGCCCGGCATCTGGCTGCGCGCATCCTGCAAGGCGCGCTCGATGCCTTGGCCGCGCACGACTACCTCGCCCTCGCCCGCCAGCACGATGCCGAGATCGAGGACGTGCGCGAGGCCGTCCGCCTGATCCTGTCGCTGCAGCCGCGCCCGGGCGACAGCCTGCTGCCCGAGCGCAATGCAGTGGTGGTGCCGGACGTGGTCGCCTGGCACGCCGACGAACAATGGAAGGTCGCGCTGAACCCGGCAACCAGCCGCAGGGTGTCGATCAACAGCCAGTACGAACAGGCTCTGGCTGACAGCGGTGAGGCTGCGCCGGCCCTGCGCGAGATGCTGCAGGAGGCGCGCTGGTTCAGCCGCGGCCTGTCGATGCGTTACGACACCCTGCTGCGCACGGCGCGGGTGATCGTCGAGCGCCAGGCAGCCTTCCTGGTGCGTGGCGAGGAAGCCATGGCACCGCTGACACTGAAGGAAGTGGCCGAAGAAATCGGCATGCACGAATCCACCGTTTCGCGCATCACCACCGGCAAGTACCTGCAGACCCCGCGCGGCACCTTCGAACTCAAGCACTTCTTCGCCGTGCGCCTGGAAGGGGCCAGCGTGTCCGGCCAAGCGGTCAAGGCCATGGTCCGCCGCCTGATCGACGCCGAGCCGGCCGGACGCCCGCTGGCGGACGAGGCCATCGCTGGCCTGCTGTCCCGCCAGGGGGTGAACATTGCCCGTCGAACCGTCGCAAAATACCGCGAACAACTGGATATCGCCCCGGCCCGCGAACGGCGCCGGGTCAACGCCAGGCAACCGCAGCTGGCCCGGGTGGGCTGAAAAGGATGTTGGACATGAACAAGCTCACAGTTCTGCTGGTCGATGACCACGAGGGCTTCATCAACGCGGCCATGCGCCACTTCCGCAAGATCGACTGGCTGCAGATCGTCGGCAGCGCCGGCAACGGCCTGGAAGCGATCGAACGCTCGGAAAGCCTGCGCCCGCAGGTGGTATTGATGGATCTGGCGATGCCGGAAATGGGCGGCCTGCAGGCCACCCGCCTGATCAAGTCGCAGGATGATGCCCCGTACATCGTGATCGCCAGCCACTTCGATGACGTCGAGCATCGCGAGCACGCGCTGCGCGCCGGCGCCGACAACTTCGTCAGCAAGCTGTCCTACATCCAGGAAGTCATGCCGATCCTGGAAGGCCTCAGGGAGGAACGGTCGTGAGCGAATCGCGCATCCTGGTACTGGACAACGACGCGGTGCGTGCCGAGCGCACCGTGGCCCTGCTGGAATTCATGGACTTCAACCCGCGCTGGGTTTCCGACGCGGCCGATTTCGACCTGACGCGCCAGCGCCAGAACGACTGGATGGCGGTGATCGTCGGCAGCCTGGACGACAGTGCCGCCAGCACCGCCCTGTACGCCTGGCTGGGGGGCAGCAGCCTGCCGCCGCCGGTGCTGCTGGCCGACGGTGACGCGACTGCGTTCGCGCAGCGGCATGGCCTGCACGAAGCCAACATCTGGCCGCTGGAAGCACCGTTGCGTCACGCACAGATGGAAGCCCTGCTGCGCCGCGCCAGCCTCAAGCGCCTGGATGCCGAACACCAGGCCGGTGCCGTGCAGGACCAGGGCCCGACCGGCAACGGTCCGGCGGTCAGCGCACTGCGCACGATGATCGAGCAGGTCGCCGCGTTCGACACCACCGTGCTGGTGCTGGGCGAATCGGGCACCGGCAAGGAAGTGGTATCGCGCAGCATCCACCAGCGCTCGCCGCGCCGCGATGGCCCGTTCGTGGCGATCAACTGCGGCGCGATTCCGGCCGAACTGCTGGAAAGCGAGCTGTTCGGCCACGAAAAGGGCGCCTTCACCGGCGCGCTGACCGCGCGCAAAGGGCGTTTCGAAATGGCCGAGGGCGGCACCCTGCTGCTCGATGAGATCGGCGACATGAGCCTGCCGATGCAGGTCAAGCTGCTGCGCGTGCTGCAGGAGCGCAGCTTCGAGCGCGTCGGCGGCAACCAGACCATCCGCTGCAACGTGCGGGTGATCGCCGCAACCCATCGCGACCTGGAAAGCCGCATTGCCGATGGCAAGTTCCGCGAGGACCTGTTCTATCGCCTCAACGTGTTCCCGATCGATGTGCCGGCCCTGCGCGAACGTCGCGAAGACCTGCCGGCGCTGGTGGAAACCATCGCCACCCAGCTGGCGCGCACCGGTCGCGGCGAAGTGCGCTTCACCCCGGAAGCGCTGCAGGCGCTGGCCGGCTACGAATGGCCGGGCAACGTGCGCGAACTGACCAATCTGGTCGAGCGCCTGGCCGTGCTGCACCCGGGTGGCTCGGTGCGCGTGCAGGACCTGCCGGCACGCTACCGCGGCGACGCCGCGTTGGCCGTGCCCGCGGTGGTCGCGGCCGCTCCGGTAGTCGCCAGCGAAGAACGCCTGGACCTGCGCAGCTTCTCGTTCCACACCCCGGGCAGCGGCAACCAGCCGTCGCTCGAGCATGGCATCGCCGTCAACCGCGCCGCAGCGCCGGCCGCGTTGCCGGACGACGGCCTGGACCTGCGCAACCACATGGCCAACATCGAACTGGGCCTGATCAACGAAGCACTGGAACGCACCCAGGGCGTGGTTGCCCACGCCGCCCAGCTGCTCGGCCTGCGCCGCACCACCCTGGTGGAAAAGCTGCGCAAGTACGGCATCGAACGCGAAGCGGCCGAACTGGCCAGCTGACACGCGTTACCAGCATGAAGGGGGCACGAACGCCTGGGCTTGCCCGGGCGTTGGTGTTTGTGGGGGTCCGCCTGATGCGCGGGCGGGTCCGGCGGTTCCATGGCAGCGGCCGGATCGCTCAGTAGATCCACGCCATGCGTGGATGACGGGCGACGGTACCGAGAATATTTCGCTGCATTTGCACGTTTTCCTACAGACAACGCAACCGCACCGCGGAGCATGGCAAGGACATCCCTACGAGGTTCCGCCATGCACCGCCTGACTCTGCTTGCCGCCCTGCTCTGCCCGGCCTTGGCCGCAGCATCCAACTGCACACTGCCCACTACCCTCGACCAGCGCCAGTTCACCAACCTCAGCGATCCGCTGTACCAGCCAGATAATCCGAATGCCGGGCGCATGGTGCAGGTCAGCTTCGGCAGCAATCAGTACGTGCTGCACATCCTCGGCACCGACCTCCGCATCGGCGGCAGCTACCGTTACCAGCAACTGGCTCCGCACATTGCGGAAATCCAGATGACAGAAGCCCACCCCGCCGGCCCCGCCCGCTACACCCTGCTGCTGACCTGCCTGACCGACCACCAGGGCCGCTTCATCTACACCCAGCACGACGGCCCCATCGCCCCACGCCAGCGCCAGAATTCCGGCCGCTGGACCCTGCAGCCATAGGCCAAAAAACCGACGCCGGTGAAATGACGCGTCACACGCCTCGAGAGCAGCATCCACGCATGGCGTGGATCAAGCGTGTCGACCAAGGTCGACACCTACCAAGAGCAGCGTGCCGACCAACGGTCAGTACCCACCAACAGCAGCGGGAACCTGTCGAAGGCGGGGTGGGTCCGGTTGCGGGGGCGTGAGCCGCATGGATGCGGCGACCGAGCTTACATGGACGTACTTGCAGCGGCCCCCGCAACCGGACCCACCCCGCCATCCCTCAGGAAACCCGACTTTGACTTTGGCTGTTGCTGTAGAGGTTGCCGGCCAGCGGCCGGCACTACTGCGGGGCGGGGTGCAACCCCGCACGCACACCCAACCTCCTCACTTCACTGAATCGAAAACCGGTTTCGGCACGGCACTTGCACTAGCTCCAGCAGACACCCCCATCCCTGTTTCTGGAACCGTTGCAGATGTCCCACTCCGTCACTTCGATCCTTTCCCAGATCCGCTCCTACCAGACCCAGGTGGGACAGCCCGCGCTCAACCCGCTGGCCGAAGCGCCGCGTAGCAATGCCCTGCCGGGCACGGTGCTGGATGCGCCGCAGGTCCAGCCTGCCAGCTTCACCGAAACCCTGCGCGGCGCCATCGCCGGCGTCAACGATGCGCAACAGAAATCCGGCGCGCTGGCCAAGGCCTTCGAACTGGGTGAACCCGGTGCCGACCTGGCCAAGGTGATGGTCGCCTCGCAGCAGTCCCAGATCGCCTTCCGCGCCACCGTGGAAGTCCGCAACCGTCTCGTCCAGGCCTACCAGGACGTGATGAACATGCCGCTGTAAGGATAGAACCGCATGGCCCTGTCGCTCTCCAAGGAATCCCTGAACGCCGAAAAGGCGGGCCAGTGGTTCGATCGGCTGCAAAGCCTGCAGATCACCCGTCGGCTCGGACTGATGGCGATGATCGCCGTGGCCGTCGCGGCCGGGCTGTTCGTGTTCTTCTGGTCGCAGAAGCCGGGCATGGTGCCGCTGTACACCGGCCTGGACCAGAAGGCCACCGCTGAAGCGACCGATCTGCTGCGTGCCGCACAGATTCCGTTCCAGCTGGACCCGGCCACCGGTGGCATCACCGTGCCGGAGAAGAACCTGCACGATGCCCGCCTGAAACTGGCGGGCTCGGGCCTGACCGACAGCGGCAAGCTCGGCTTCGAGCTGATGGAGCGCGACCCCGGCTTTGGCGTCAGCCAGTTCGTGGAAAGTGCGCGCTACCAGCACGCGCTGGAAACCGAGCTGTCGCGCACCATCAACACGCTGCGCCCGGTGCGCGATTCGCGCGTGCATCTGGCCATTCCCAAGCCCAGTGCGTTCACCCGCCAGCGTGATGTGGCCAGTGCCTCGGTCACTCTGGAACTGCGGGGCGGCCAGCAGCTGGAACGCAGCCAGGTCGATGCGATCGTGCACATGGTCGCCGCAGCCATTCCCGATCTGGCACCGGAACGGGTGACCGTGGTCGACCAGAGCGGTCGCATGCTCAGCGTCAGCGACCCGAACAGCGAAGCGGCCGTCAATGCTGCCCAGTTCGAACAGGTGCGCCGCCAGGAAACCTCGTTCAACCAGCGTATCCGCGAGCTGCTGGAACCGATGACCGGCCCCGGCCGGGTCAACCCCGAAGTCAGTGTCGACATGGACTTCTCGGTGACCGAGGAAGCGCGCGAGCTGTACAACGGCGAACCGCAGAAGCTGCGCAGCGAGCAGATGAGCGAGAACACCAGCAGGACACCGGGCCCGCAGGGCGTACCGGGTGCCACCAGCAACAGCCCGCCGGGCCAGGCCGCTGCACCGGCCACCGCGCAGGCGCCGACCGAAAGCAGCAAGAACGCGACCCGCAACTACGAGCTGGACCGTACCCTGCAACACACCCGGCAGCCGGCCGGCCGCATCAAGCGCGTGTCGGTGGCGGTGCTGGTGGACAACGTGCCGCGCGCCGGCGCCAACGGCAAGGTTGCGCCGCAACCGCTGTCGGCGGCCGAACTGACCCGGGTCGAGGCACTGGTCAAGCAGGCTGTCGGTTTCAGTGCCGAGCGCGGCGACACCGTGTCGGTGATGAATGCCCCGTTCGTGCGTGACACCACGCCGGTAGAGGGCCCGAACTGGTGGGAACTGCCGTGGGTGCACGATGCCGGGCGCATGCTGCTGGGTGCACTGGTGGTGATGGCATTGCTGTTCGGCGTGCTGCGCCCGGCACTGCGTGGCATCACCGGGCAGAACCGCAAGAACGAAGAACTGGCGCTGGAACCGCACACCGCGGACGTGCAGCTGGTCGATGACGATGGCACCCCGCTGCCGGCACTGGGCGCCGACCGGGTCAGCCTGGGCGGGCCGGAAGCGCTGGCCCTGCCGGTGGATTCTTATGAGGAACGATTGCGGATGGCCCGTGAAGCCGTGAAGACCGACTCCAAGCGCGTGGCCCAGGTGGTCAAGGGCTGGGTGGCCAATGACTGACGTCGCGCCCCTGACCGGCGTGCAGCGCGCCGCCGTCCTGCTGCTGTCGCTGGGTGAACTGGACGCGGCCGAAGTGCTGCGCCACATGGAGCCGAAGGAGGTGCAGAAGATCGGCATCGCCATGGCCACCATGTCCGACATCACCCGCGAACAGGTGGAACGGGTGATGGACCAGTTCAGCCAGGAACTGGGCTCGAAGACCTCGCTGGGCGTGGGCTCGGACGATTACATCCGCAACATGCTGGTGCAGGCGCTGGGCAGCGAGAAAGCCGGCAACCTGATCGACCGCATCCTGCTCGGCCGCAACACCACTGGCCTGGATGCACTGAAGTGGATGGACCCGCGTGCGGTGGCCGACTTGGTGCGCAACGAGCACCCGCAGATCATCGCGATCGTGATGGCGCACCTGGAAACCGACCAGGCTGCCGACGCGCTGAAGCTGCTGCCCGACCGCACCCGCGTAGACGTGCTGCTGCGCATCGCCACCCTCGACGGCATTCCGCCCAATGCGCTGAACGAGCTCAACGAGATCATGGAACGCCAGTTCGCCGGCAACCAGAACCTGAAGTCGTCCAACATCGGCGGCGTGCAGTGCGCGGCCAACATCCTCAACTTCATGGACAGCGGCCAGGACCAGGCGATCCTGGGCGAGATCGCACGCATCGACGCACCACTGAGTGGCCGAATCCAGGACCTGATGTTCGTGTTCGACGACCTGGTGGACCTGGACGACCGCGAAATGCAGCTGGTGCTGCGCGAAGTCAGCGGCGAGCGACTGGGCCTGGCCCTGCGCGGTGCCGACATCAAGGTACGCGACAAGATCACCCGCAACATGTCCCAGCGCGCTGCCGAGATCCTGCTGGAAGACATGGAAGCGCGCGGCCCGGTACGCCTGTCCGACGTGGAAGTGGCGCAGCGCGAGATCCTGGCCATCGTCAAGCGCATGGCCGATGAGGGCACTGTCACCATCGGTGGCAGCGCGGAGGCGATGCTGTGAGCAACGTCGTGCGCTGGCTTGCCCCGGACCTGCTGGCCCAGCCCGAACCGGTGCTGGACCACGACGAGGCCTTCGAGCTCACCGAGCCGGATCCCGAGCATGAGCCGGAACCGCCGCTGCAGCTGCCGACCCTGGAGGAAATCCAGGCCATCCAGGACAGCGCCGAGAAGGAAGGTTTCGACCAGGGCCATGCCGATGGCTTCAGCCAGGGCCAGGCCGAAGTGCGCCGCTTGGTCGCGCAGATCGAGGGCATCCTCGACAACTTCGGCCGGCCGCTGGCACGCCTGGAAAATGAAGTGGTCGGCGCGCTTGGCGAACTGGCGGTGCGCATCGCCGGTGCGCTGGTAGGGCGTGCCTACGAGGCCGATCCGGCGCTGCTGGGGCAGCTGGTCGGCGAGGCGATAGACGCCGTCGGCGGCAGCAACCGCGAGGTGGAAGTGCGCCTGCACCCCGATGACATCACCGCCCTCGCCCCGTTGCTGACCCTGTCGCCGCAGCAGCGCCTGGTGCCTGACACCAGCCTGAGCCGTGGCGACCTGCGCGTGCATGCCGAAGCGGTACGCATCGACGGCACCCTGGAAGCCCGCCTGCGCGGCGCGCTGGACGCCGTGATCCGCCAGACCGGAGCCATCGCATGAATACCAATACCGCTTCGCAGCCGTCGCCGCCGGCCGACTGGGCCGTGGCCCGCAACCTGCGCCTGGCCAACCGCCTCGACGGCCTGAAGGTCGACACCGCGCACGGTCGCGGGCTGATCCGCGAAGGCGTGCTGCGGCGGGCGGTCGGCCTGACCCTGGAAGCGGTCGGCTGCGAAGCGCCGCTCGGCGCCAGCTGCAAAGTGGAAGTGGTTGACGGCGGCTGGGTCGATGCCGAAGTGGTCGGCTTCGCCGGCGAACGCACCTACCTGATGCCCAGTGCCGAACTGCACGGGCTGCTGCCGAATGCGCGGGTGGTGCCCTCGGCCCGTCGCGGCGGCGTGGAAGTGGGCGAAGGCCTGCTCGGCCGTGTCATCGACAGCGATGGCGTACCGCTGGATGGCAAGGGCCCGATCCGCGCTGAAGGCCACGTCGGCATGGCCGGCGTGTCGATCAATCCGCTGGCGCGCGAACCGATCACCCAGCCGCTGGACGTGGGCGTGCGCGCGATCAATGCGCTGCTGCCGATCGGCCGCGGCCAGCGTGTGGGCCTGTTCGCCGGCTCCGGCGTCGGCAAGTCGACGCTGCTGGGCATGATGACCCGCTACACCGCCGCCGACGTGATCGTGGTCGGCCTGATCGGTGAGCGTGGTCGCGAAGTACGCGATTTCGTTGAAAGCACGCTGGGCGAGGAAGGCCTGCGCCGCGCGGTGGTAGTGGCCAGCCCGGCCGACCGGCCGCCGCTGGCCCGCCTGCATGGCGCCTACCGCGCCACGGCCATCGCCGAGTGGTTCCGCGACCAGGGCCTGAACGTCCTGCTGCTGATGGATTCGCTGACCCGCTTCGCGCAGGCGCAGCGCGAGATCGGCCTGTCGGTGGGCGAGCCGCCCACCACGCGCGGCTATCCGCCATCGGTGTTCGCCAAGCTGCCGGCACTGGTGGAACGTGCAGGCAACGGCGCCAAGGGGCGCGGTTCGATCACCGCCTTCTACACCGTGCTGACCGAAGGCGACGATCCGCAGGATCCGATCGCCGATGCAGCGCGCGCGATTCTTGACGGCCACATCCTGCTCTCGCGCCGCGTGGCCGACAGCGGCCTGTACCCGGCCATCGACGTGGAATCGTCGGTCAGCCGCGTGGTCACGGAAATCGCCGACGAAGCGTGGCGCCTGCGCATCCGCAAGTTGAAACGGCTGGTCTCGGCCTACTCGGCCAACCGCGACCTGATCGCCATCGGCGCCTATCAGCGCGGCAACGACGCGGCGACCGATGAAGCCCTTGAGCGCTGGCCGGAAATCATGGAATTCCTGGGCCAGGATGTGGCCAAGGCCGCAGATCTACCGCACAGCCAGGCGGCGTTGCAGCGCCTGGTGGAACAAGAGAACCAGAGGCTGACATGATCCAGTCCAAGCGCATCGACCCCCTGCTGAAGCGGGCCCAAGAACACGAGGACGCGGTCGCCCGCGACCTGGCCGAACGTCAGAACGTGCTCGACACCCATCTGTCGCGCCTGGACGAACTGCGGCGCTACGCCGAGGAGTACGCCAACGCGCAGATGGCCGCGACCAGCCCGGCGCAGCTGCTGAACCGGCGCGCATTCCTGGACCGGCTGGACAGCGCGGTGGAACAGCAGCAGCAGACGGTCAACGGCAACCTCGAAAAAGTGGAGGCCGAACGCGCGCGCCTGATCCTGGCCAGCCGTGACAAGGCCGTGCTGGAGCAGCTGGCCGCCAGCTACCGCGCGCAGGAAAAGGTGGTGACCGACCGCCGCGACCAGCGCGAGATGGACGACATCGGCGCACGCCGCGCGCGCCTGGCACAGACCGGAGACCAGGATGATGGCGAGCAGGGAGGCCGGTCGTGATGCCCTCCCCGTTGAGCAGCAACGCCAGCGCACCGACGCCCGGCGGCAGTGGCAACGCCGGCAGCACCCGCGCCTCGCGCAGCGATGCCGGCAAGGATTTCGGCCAGATGCTGCAGGGCGGCAGCGCCTCGACCGGCACTACCGGTCCCGCGACAACCGCCAGCAATCCGGCAACACCGGCCAAGGCCGCATCAACACCCGACGGCAACCCGGCCAAGGCGACGCCGCGGCCGACCGACGGTGACGCAGCCGCCACGGACGCCAGCACTTCGACACCTGCTGTACCGGCAACGTCGGCAGCCAGCGACGACAAGGACACCCCGGCCAACGCGGACGACCCGCCCTGGCCGCCGCTCGGCTTGGCCGGCCTGGTGCTGGCCGTGCCAACCGGTGTCGATCCGGCGCCTGTGCTGCCACCGCCAGCGGCCGGCGATGCCGAAGGCGGCGCGCTGCCCTCCGCTGCGCTGGCACCTGCGGCGGCCGCGATTGCCGCCAATGCCGCGCAGAGCACCGGCGCCCCGGCATCCGCTGCCGGCGATGATGAGGCCAGTGGCCTGCCGTTGCCGGAGCTGGTGATGGGTGGCAAGGCATTGGATCGTGCCGACGACGGAGACAGCCTGCAGATCGGCGACCGTGCACCTCCGGCGCCGCTGCAGCCCCCCCTGCCCGCCGCCCTGCAGGACCTGAAGGCCGCACTGGCCAGCAATACCGTCTTCAATGGCGAACCCACCCCGAAGCCGGTGCTGGGCGATGATGGTTTCGACCAGGCCATCGGCGCGCGCATCGGCTGGCTGGCCGACCAGAAGATCGGCCATGCCCACATCCGCCTCAACCCGGAAGACCTGGGGCCGGTGGACGTGCGCCTGCAGATGAACGGTGACAAGGTCCATGCCAGCTTCAGCAGCCCGCATGTGGATGTACGCCAGGCGCTGGAAAGCAGCCTGCCGCGCCTGCGTGAACTGCTGGGCGAGCAGGGCTTCCAGCTGGCCCATGCCGATGTCGGCCAGCAGCACAGTGGCGACGGCACTCCGGGCAGCCCGGCGGGCGGCGGCGGGCGCGGTGGTGACGGAGAACCGTCACTGGGCGACACCACGGTGTCGGCGTCGCAGTTGATCCGCCAGCGCGGGTTGTTGGACGCGTACGCCTGACAGCGCGTGCCGACCAAGGTCGGCACCTGGCAGAGCACGGGTAGCGCGGGCCATGCCCGGCGGATTTCCGACATTCCGCCGGGCATGGCCCGGCGCTGCCGGTATGAACACCCGACGGAATTCCGTCACCGCCCTCCCCGGCCACTCCGGCACACCCCTTGCATATCACGGTGAAGCAACCCTCAGGAGCTTCACCCCGTGGCCGCAGCCGCTGACAAAACCAAGAAGACCGCCGACAAGGACAAGACCGCCAAGCCGCGCAGTCCGATCCTGATCACCGCCCTGGTCGCCGTACTGGCCGCCGGTGCCGCCGGTGGCGGCGTCTGGTTCTTCACCCAGTCCAAGCACGAAGACAAGACCGCGCAGGCGCCGAAGAAGACCACCACCCCGGCCCCGGCCCAGTACTTCGCGCTGGAACCGGCATTCGTGGTCAACCTCAACGGCTCGATCGACGGCCCGCGCTACCTGCAGGTGGAAGTGCAGCTGATGACCCGCGATCCGGCCGCGCTGGAAGCGATCAAGACCCATGCCCCGGCCATCCGCGCGCGCCTGCTGATGCTGTTCTCGCAGGTCAGCCCGCAGCAGATCGCCGACATCGCCGGCAAGCAGAAGCTGCAGGCCGATTCGCTGGCCGAAGTGCAGAAGGTGCTGAAGGCCGAGACCGGCAGCAACGGTGCCGACGACCTGCTGTTCACCAGCTTCGTGACCCAGTAAGGGCTCCCCGATGAATGACCTGCTGTCCCAGGATGAGATCGATGCCCTGTTGCATGGCGTGGACAGTGGCGCGGTCGAAACCGAGCCGGACGCCCCCAGTGGCGAAGCACGCTCCTACGATTTCGCCAGCCAGGACCGCATCATCCGCGGTCGCATGCCGACCCTGGAAATGGTTCACGAGCGCTTTGCGCGCCTGTGGCGGATCGGCCTGTTCAACCTGATCCGGCGTTCGGCCGAACTATCCGTGCGCGGCATCGAGCTGATCAAGTTCAACGACTACATGCACTCGCTGTATGTGCCGACCAATCTGAACCTGATCCGCTTCAAGCCACTGCGCGGTACCGGCCTGATCGTGTTCGAACCGACCCTGGTGTTTGCCATCGTCGACAACTTCTTCGGCGGCGACGGACGCTACCCGACGCGCATCGAAGGCCGCGAGTTCACCGCCACCGAAATGCGGGTGATCCACCTGCTGCTGAAGCAGACCTTCGCCGACCTGCGTGAAGCGTGGGCACCGGTGATGGACGTGGAATTCGAGTACATCAACTCGGAGATCAACCCGCACTTCGCCAACATCGTGACGCCGCGCGAATACGTGGTGGTGTGCCGCCTGCATGTCGAACTCGACGGCGGTGGTGGTGACATCCACGTGACCCTGCCCTACTCGATGCTCGAGCCGATCCGCGAACTGCTCGATGCCGGCATCCAGAGCGACCGCAACGAACGCGACGAGAGCTGGGGCCGCACCCTGCGCGAGCAGCTCAATGTGGCCGAAGTCACCCTGTCCAGCGTGCTGGCCAGCAAGCGCATGACCCTGCGCGACCTGACCCGGTTGAAGGTCGGCGACATCCTGCCGATCGACCTGAGCCCGCAGGTGCCGCTGTGCGTTGAGAACATCCCGGTGTTCACCGGTGAGTTCGGCGTCGCCAACGGCATGAACGCCGTAAAGATCACCGCTACCCATCCGCCGGGCACCCGTCCGCGCGTACCCGTCATCCAGGAAGACCCGCAATGAACGATATCGACGCCCTCGAACCGACCCCGGCCCAGTTCAGCAACCTGCAGGCCGATGAAGCGACCGGCCCGGATTTGAACCTGGACGTGATCCTCGATGTGCCGGTGACGCTGTCGCTGGAAGTCGGCCGCGCTCGCCTGCCGATCCGCAACCTGCTGCAGCTCAACCAGGGTTCGGTGGTCGAGCTGGAACGGGGTGCCGGCGAATCGCTGGACGTGTTCGTCAACGGCACGCTGATCGCCCATGGCGAAGTGGTGGTGATCAACGACCGCTTCGGCGTGCGCCTGACCGATGTGGTCAGCCCCAGCGAGCGGATCCGGAGACTGCGTTGAGCCTGCTCGCCGCCACCACCCTGGCCGTCGCCAGGACGGCCCCGCAGATCGGCCAGCATGCGCCGGCCGCACCGAGCCTGTTCGGTGCGGTGCTGGCCCTGCTGGCAGTGCTGGCCCTGGTCATCGGCCTGGGCTGGCTGCTCAAGCGCCTGCCCGGCAGCGGCTTCCGCCCGGCCGAGGGCATGAAGCTGGTGGCGAGCCTGAATGTCGGCGCCAAGGAACGCGTGGTGGTGGTCGAGGTCAATGGCCAGCAACTGCTGCTGGGCGTCACCGCCGGTGGCATCAACGCCCTGCACACCCTGCCCGAACCGCTGCCACCGCCTGCGCCGGTACGCGTACCCGACCTGAAGAACCTGCCGAATTTCGCCCAGCTGCTGCAACAGCGGCTGCGCAAGGACCCCTGACATGCGTGTGACCCGTCCCCGTCCTGCCACCCTGCTGCCGTGGCTGACCCTGATCGCCCTGTGCCTGCTGCCTGCACTGGCGTTCGCCGCCCCGGGCGCGCCGACCACGCCGCTGCCGGACATCAACGTCGGCAAGATCGGCGGTGCGCCGGTCAGCCTGCCGTTGCAGACACTGCTGTTGATGACGGCGATCACCCTGATCCCGTCGATGCTGCTGGTGCTGACCTCCTTCACCCGCATCATCATCGTGCTGGGCCTGCTGCGGCAGGCGCTGGGCACCGGCCAGACGCCGTCCAACCAGGTACTGCTGGGGCTGGCCCTGTTCCTCACCGCGATGATCATGCTGCCGACCTGGGACAAGGCCTGGAGCACCGGCATGGCACCGTACCTCAATGGCGAGATCGATTTCCAGACCGCCTGGACGCTGACCACCACACCGCTGCGTGCCTTCATGCTGGCGCAGATCCGCGAGACCGACCTGATGACCTTCGCCGGCATCGCCGGTCACGGCACCTACGCCAGCCCTGATGCGATTCCGTTCCCGGTGCTGGTCGCGTCGTTCGTCACCAGCGAACTGAAGACCGCCTTCGAGATCGGCTTCCTGATCTTCATCCCGTTCGTGATCATCGACCTGGTCGTGGCCAGCGTGCTGATGTCGATGGGCATGATGATGTTGTCGCCGATGCTGGTCTCTGCGCCGTTCAAGATCCTGCTGTTCGTGCTGGTCGATGGTTGGGTGCTGACCGTCGGCACGCTGGCGGCCAGCTTCAATCCGGCCTGAAAGACGCGACGCCGGGCAGTGCCGGCCGCCGCATTGACCACCGCCGGGCGTGGCCCGGCGCTACCGATGGAACCATGATGTCCCCCGAACTTGCCTTGACCGAACTGCGTGGCGGCCTGATTACCGTGCTCTGGGTGGCCGGCCCGCTGCTGCTGACCGTACTGGTGGTCGGCGTCGTGGTGGGCGTGGTGCAGGCGGCGACCCAGCTCAACGAGCCGACCATCGCCTTCGTTGCCAAGGCCGCAGCCCTCACCGCCGTTTTGTTTGCACTGGGCAGCCTGCTGATCGGCCATCTGGTCGAATTCACCACGCTGCTGTTCCAGCGCATCCCGCACCTGATCGGCTAGACGGACGCGCACGCAGATGGACGCCGCCACCCAGATGGCTGCCGACGGCCTGAACGCCTTCGGCATGATCGGCACCGTGCTGTGGACCATGCTGCGCATCGGCGCAGTGGCCATGGCGATGCCGATGATCGGTACCCGCGCGGTGCCCGGCCGGGTGCGGGTGATGCTGGCCGGCACCCTGGCCATTGCGTTGGCGCCGCTGCTGCCGCCGGTACCGGACTGGACCGGTTTCGACGCTGCTACCGTGCTGACCATCGCCCGCGAGCTGGCGATCGGCGTGGCCATCGGTTTCATGCTGCGGCTGGTGTTCGAGGCTGGCGCCATGGCAGGCGAACTGGTCGCCCAGGGCACCGGCCTGGCGTTTGCGCAGATGAGCGACCCGCTGCGCGGCGGCACCTCCGGTGTCATCGGCCAGTGGTTCTATCTGTTGTTCGGCCTGCTGTTCTTCACCGCCAACGGCCACCTGGCGTTGATCTCGCTGGTGGTGGACAGCTACCGCGCCCTGCCCATCGGCGCGCCCCTGCCCGACCCGCACGCGTTCTTCAGCATCGCCCCGACCTTCCTGCTGACCGTGCTGCGTGGCGCGCTGACCCTGGCCATCCCGCTGACCGTGGCGATGCTGGCGGTCAACCTGGCCTTCGGCGTGCTGGCCCGCGCCGCGCCGGCACTGAATCCGATCCAGCTGGGCCTGCCGGTCTCGCTGCTGCTGGGCCTGTTCCTGCTGACCCTGCTGGTTGGTGAAATGGGGCCGCCGGTGCAGCGCCTGTTCGATGCTGCCTTCCAGGCGGCCGGTGCGGTGACCCGCTGACGTGGCCGTCACGTTCTGCTGCTTGCCGTCCCCCCCGGTGCCCGCGTTAGAGTGAATGCGCAGCGACCGGGGGGACGCTGCAACCGGCGGCTCTGGTCGCCCGCCTTGCGCATGCCCCACCGTAGTTTTTCCGTTGACAGGCAGGTCCGGGAGACTGACGAATGCTGGTAGGCACGTACAACCCATGGCTGGTGGCGACCTCATTGCTGGTTGCCGTGATGGCGTCCTACACCGCACTGGCGATGGCCGGGCGCACCGTCACCGCGCCCGGCAAGGGCGCGACCTGGTGGTGGCGCCTGGGCGGCGGTTTTGCGATGGGGCTGGGCATCTGGTCGATGCACTTCATCGGCATGCTCGCCTTCGACCTGCCCATTCCCTTGGGCTACGACCTGCCCATCACCCTGCTGTCGCTGGCACTGGCGATCGGCTCGTCGGTGTTCGCGCTCTGGCTGGTATCGCTGCGCACCCTGCCCCATCCCCGCCTGGCCGGCGGAGCGCTGCTGATGGGCAGCGGCATCGCCAGCATGCACTACGTGGGCATGGCCGCAATGCGCATGCAACCGGGCATCGACTACCAGCCGGTGTGGCTGCTGCTGTCGCTGCTGGTCGCGGTGGCCGCGTCGTGGACTGCCTTGTACGTGGCCTTCCGCCTGCGCGCGCAGCACACCCGCATCGGCGACCGCCTGGCCGCCGCCGGCCTGCTCGGCCTGGCCATCGTCGGCATGCACTACACCGGCATGGCCGCCGCCCGCTTCCCGGAAGGCAGCGTCTGCGGCGCAGCGGTGGGCGATGGCCTGCAGAACAACTGGCTGGCGATGCTGGTGGTGGTGCTGACCGTGGCGATCCTGGCGGTGGTGCTGGTGGTTTCCTGGCTGGACCAGCGGGTGGAAGCGCAACTGTTGCGCCTGCGCAATTCGCTGCTCAGCACCTCCTTGACCGACGCCCAGCAGGAACTGACCCAGGCCGCGCTGCACGACCCGCTCACCCGCCTGCCGAACCGGCTGCTGCTGCAGCGGCGCATCGTGCAGGCGCTGGCCGAGGCCGAACAGGGCGGCAGCCGCTTCGCGGTGATGTTCATGGACCTGGATGGCTTCAAGCAGGTCAACGATGCCTATGGCCACCAGGCCGGCGATGCGCTGCTGGTAGCCGTGGCAGAACGTACCCGCCAGCTGCTGCGGCCGCACGACATGCTGGCACGGCTGGGCGGCGACGAATTCGTGCTGGTGGTGCGCATCGAACAGGACGAGGACCTGCCGACCCTGGCCCGGCGCATCCTGCAGGCGGTGGGCAGCGGCCCGCTGCTGCCGGACCACGAGCTGCAGGTGAGCGCCAGCATCGGCATCGCGATCTGCCCCGACCATGCCGCCAGCGAACGCCAGCTGATGGCCTTCGCCGATGCAGCGATGTACCAGGCCAAGGAGTCGGGCCGCAACGCGTTCGTGCTGTTCGCCGACTGGATGAACGACAGCGCCGAGCAGCAGTTCCGCCTGCTGGCCGACCTGCGCCGGGCAATCGGCAGCGAGCAGCTGTTCCTGCATTACCAGCCGAAGATCCGCGTGGCTACGCAGAAGGTGGCTGGCGCCGAAGCACTCATCCGCTGGCGTCATCCGGAACAGGGCCTGATTCCGCCGGACCGCTTCATCCGCCTGGCCGAGCGCAGTGGCGCGATCAACGAGATCGGCCGCTGGGCGCTGGACCAGGCCTGCCAGCAGCTGCGGCACTGGCACGATGCCGGCCATGAAAGCTGGACGATGTCGGTGAACCTGTCACCGGTGCAGTTCAGTTCGCCGCACCTGCTGCAGGACGTGCGCGAGGTGATCGAGCGCTACGCGATCGCCCCGCGCAACCTGGTGCTGGAGATCACCGAAAGCACGGTGATGCGCGATACTGATACCAGCCTGCGCCTGCTGCAGAGCTTCTCCGCCCTGGGCGTGGGCATCTCGATCGATGATTTCGGCACCGGCTACTCCAGCCTGCTGTACCTCAAGCGCCTGCCGGCCACCGAAATCAAGATCGACCACGCATTCGTGCGCGACCTGGAACACAGCGCCGAAGACGTGGTGATCGTGTCGGCCATCGTTGCGCTGGGCCATGCGCTGGACATGGACATCGTGGCCGAGGGCGTGGAGACCGCCGCGCAGCGCGCCTACCTGGAACGGCTGGGCTGCGACTACCTGCAGGGCTTCCTGCTGGGCCGGCCAGTGGACGCGGCCCGCTTCATGCAGCTGCACGGCCTGCCACGGCCACGGGTGGAGCTGGCGCAGGGCCCGCAGGACCGGCCCGCGGGGTAGCGCCGGGCCATGCCCGGCGGATGCAATGATCCAGGCTGCCCGCTCGCCGGGCATGGCCCGGCGCCACCGGTACCTGCTCCGGCAGGCGCCAACTTCGGTTGGCACATGCACCCGTAACGGAACGAATCCTGCCACGGCCACGGGTGGAGCTGGCGCAGGGCCCGCAGGACCGGCCCGCGGGGTAGCGCCGGGCCATGCCCGGCGGATGCAATGATCCAGGCTGCCCGCTCGCCGGGCATGGCCCGGCGCTACCGGTACCTGCTCCGGCAGGCGCCAACTTCGGTTGGCACATGCACCCGTAACGGAACGATTCCTGCCGCGGCCACGGGTGGAACTGGCGCAGAGCCAGCAGGACCGGCCCCCGGGGTAGCGCCGGGCCATGCCCGGCGGATGCAATGATCCAGGCTGCCCGTTCGCCGGGCATGGCCCGGCGCTACCGGTACCTGCTCCGGCAGGCGCCAACTTCTGTTGGCACATGCACCCGTAACGGAACGATTCTTGCACGCACTCCGGCATCCCCTGCTGCAGTGCCTGTGATGTCCGAGAACGAATCCGCCGGCGAAAAAACCGAACAACCTACCGAAAAGCGCCTGCGCGACGCCCGTGAACAGGGCAACCTGCCGCGCTCGCGTGAACTGGGCACGGCCGCCGTGTTCGGTGCCGGGGTGATCGCGGTGATGGCCATGAGCGGCTCGATGGCAAGCGGCGCCAGCGCCTGGATGCGCCATGCGCTCAGCCCCGAACAGAGCCTGCGCCAGCACCCGAAGGCGCTGTTCGGCCACTTCGGCGACCTGCTGCTGCAGCTGATGTGGGTGATCGCCCCGCTGGTGCTGGTCTGCCTGCTGGCCAGTTTCCTGGCGCCGGTGGTGATGGGCGGCCTGCGCTGGTCGGCCAAGGCGATGATGCCCGACATCAACCGCATGAACCCGATGAGCGGGCTCAAGCGCCTGTATGGCCCCGAAGCCATCGCCGAGTTCATCAAGTCGCTGCTGCGGGTGGCCTTCGTCGGCGTCGCCGCCGGCATGGTGGTCTGGACCAGCTTCAACACCCTGCGCGGGCTGATCCACCAGCCGCTGGAAACGGCCATCGGCGACGGCCTGGGCTTCACCCTGCGCCTGTTGCTGGCCACCGCCGGGGCGATGCTGGTGCTGGCCGCCATCGACGCGCCGTACCAGCGCTGGAACTGGATGCGCAAGCTGAAGATGACCCGCGAGGAGCTGCGCCGGGAGATGAAGGAAAGCGAAGGCAGCCCGGAAGTGAAGGGCCGCATCCGCCAGCTGCAGCAGCAGATGGCCAACCGCCGGATGATGGAGGCGGTCCCCACTGCCGACGTGGTGGTGGTCAACCCCACCCACTACGCGGTGGCCCTGAAGTACGAAGGCGGGGCCATGAATGCCCCCACCGTGGTCGCCCTGGGCGTGGATGAAACCGCCCTGCGCATCCGTGAAGTGGCCGACGGCAACAAGGTCGCCATCGTCTCTGCCCCGCCTTTGGCACGCGCCTTGTATCGGGAAGGCCAACTCGGCAAGGAAATCCCCGTGAGACTGTATTCAGCCGTCGCCCAGGTCCTCTCTTACGTCTACCAGCTGCGCAGCTGGCGGACCGGCCCGATGCCGTCCACGCCGCACATCCAGGTTGATGAGTTCGGCAACGGGGGCCGTCCATGAGCGCCCAGGCATCCAGCTTCAATACCCGCCGCGCGCTTGAAATGATCCGCCAGGGCCTTGGCGCGCCGCTGATCGTGCTGGCCCTGCTGGCCATGGTCGTGGTGCCGCTGGCCGCACCGGTGCTCGATGCGCTGTTCACCTTCAACATCGCCATCTCGCTGATGGTGCTGCTGGCGGTGGTCTACGTGAAGCGCCCGCTGGACTTCACCATCTTCCCGATCGTCCTGCTGATCACCACCATGCTGCGGCTGGCGCTGAACGTGGCCTCCACCCGCGTGATCCTGCTCAACGGCCAGAACGGCCACGAAGCGGCCGGCAAGGTGATCGCCGCATTCGGCGAGTTCGTGATCGGCGGCAACTACGCCGTCGGCATCGTGGTGTTCGCGATCCTGACCATCATCAATTTCGTGGTCATCACCAAGGGCGCCGGCCGCGTTTCGGAAGTGACTGCGCGCTTCATCCTCGACGCCATGCCCGGCAAGCAGATGGCCATCGACGCCGACCTCAACGCCGGTTTGCTGACGCGCGAGGAAGCCAAGCTGCGCCGCGAGGAAGTACGCGAGGAAGCCGACTTCTACGGTGCGATGGACGGTGCCAGCAAGTTCATCCGCGGCGACGCGATCGCCGGCATCCTGATCCTGTTCATCAACATGCTGGGCGGCCTGGCCGTGGGCGTGCTGCAGCATGGCATGCCGTTCGGCGATGCCGCCGCCACCTACACCCTGCTGTCGATCGGTGACGGCCTGGTGGCGCAGCTGCCGGCGCTGCTGGTCTCCAGCGCGGTGGCGATGCTGGTCACCCGTGCCTCGCGCTCGCAGGACATGGCGCAGGCGATGACCGGCCAGGTGTTCGGCCAGTACCGTGCGCTGGCCATCACCGCCGGCATCCTCGGCGTGGTCGGCCTGGTACCGGGCATGCCCAACGTCGCTTTCCTGACGCTGGCGGCGATCCTCGGCTTCATCGCCTGGAAGGTGTACCGCAAGGGCCTGGTGCCGGCGCAGGCCGACACCGCTGCAGGCGACGCCAACGCACTGAACGCGCTGGGCCGCCCCGCGGCCCCCGCACCCACCGCGGAACTGAGCTGGGACGAGCTGCGCCCGGTCGATCCGCTGGGCCTGGAAGTGGGCTATCGTTTGATTTCGCTGGTGGACAGCAACCAGGGCGGCGAGCTGATGCCGCGCATCAAGGGCGTGCGCCGCAAGCTGACCCAGGACGTCGGCTTCCTGATTCCCTCGGTGCACATCCGCGACAACCTGGAACTGCCGGCCAACGGCTACCGGGTACTGGTACATGGCGTGCCGGTGGCCACTGCCGAGATCCATCCCGACCGCGAACTGGCGCTGGACCCGGGCAGTGCCCTCGGTCCGCTGGAAGGCATCGCCGGCAAGGACCCGGCCTTCGGACTGGACGCGACCTGGATCCAGCCACACCAGCGCGCCCAGGCCGAAACCCTGGGCTATACCGTGGTCGACCCGGCCACGGTGGTGGCCACCCACCTTTCGCACCTGATCCGCGAGCACGCACCGGAACTGCTCGGCCACGAGGAAGTGCAGCACCTGCTGGCCAACCTGGCCAAGAGCGCGCCCAAGCTCGTCGAAGATCTGACGCCGAAGGCGCTGCCGCTGTCGGCGGTGGTGCGCGTGCTGCAGAACCTGCTGGTCGAGCGCATTCCGATCCGCCAGCTGCGCAAGATCGCCGAAGCACTGGTCGAACACGCCCCGCACAGCCAGGACCCGGCCACGCTGACCGCCGCAGTGCGCACCGCACTGGGCCGCTTCATCGTGCAGGAGATCGCCGGAATGTCGGCGGAGCTGCCGGTGTTCACCCTCAACCCGCAATTGGAACGTGTCTTGCAGGAGTCCACGCAGGGCAACGGCGCCGCGCTGGAACCCGGACTCGCTGAGCGACTGCACCAGAGCCTGGCCGAATGTGTCAGCAAGCAGGAAGCCCGCAACGAGCCCGCGGTGGTGCTGGTACCTGGCCCGGTGCGAGCCGCGCTGGCCCGCCTGGTCCGCCACAGCGTTCCGTCGCTGTCGGTCCTGGCCTACAGCGAGGTGCCGGAGGACAAGCGCCTGAAGCTGGTCGGAACGATCAGCTGACGCCGCCCTGCAACGCGCCAGAAAACAGACACCACTTTCAAACACCCGCAACAGACAGATTCCAAGGGGAACCCGAACCGTGCAGACCACCGACCATCCGCGTTCTCCGACCGCCACTCCGCCGACTTCGTCCCGTGACCACAGCATGAAAATCAAACGATTCGTTGCCGCCGACATGCGCTCGGCCATGAACCTGGTGCGCAAGGAACATGGTCCTGATGCCGTGATCCTGTCCAACCGCCGGATCGAGGAAGGCATCGAGATCGTGGCCGCCGCCAACTACGATGAGAGCGCCGTGCAGCGCGCCCTGGAAGCATCGCGCCGTGACGTGGCAGCGCCGCCCGCGCCGAAGCCGCGCAGCGCCGCCGACGCAGTGATCGCCGCAGTCACCCGCCGTCGCAGCAGCACCCCGGCACCGGAGCCGGTGGCCGCCACCACCTCGGCCGTTGCCGCCCTCGCCCGCGCCGCCGTCGGCGCTACCGGCCGCACCCTGGACAGCGCCGACGAGATCGTGCCGACGCGTGGCAGCACCGGCTTCGCCACCACCCTGGCGCGTGCCGCCGTCAATGAATCGACGCTGCCGGAACAGATCTTCGCCCCGTTTGCCGACGCCATCGTGGCGCCCTCGCCTGCGGCAGCCGCGCCGCTGAACCGCGCCCGCTTCCAGATCGATCCGCCGCTGGAAGACAGCGCGCAGATGCCGGCCGTGTCGCCGCCGCCGTTGCCGGTTGCCGTCCAGGCCACCTCCGCACCCGAGGACCAAGCCTCACACGCGCCGGTTGCCGTACAGCCGAAAGAGGCTGCACCGTCACCGATGCCGGCGCTGGCGCCAGCACCGGCGCTGACCCTGATCGCCGATGACGCTGAGATCCGCCACCTGCGCCAGGAAGTGGCTGGCATGCGCCAGGTGATCGAGCGCGAGATGAACCGCTTCACCGACGAGCGCCTGCGCGGCAGCCCGGTGCGCGCTACGGCACTGGACCTGATGGACGAGTACGGCTTCGATGCCGGCATCGCCCGCGACGTGGCCATGCAGATCCCGCTGGAAACCGAAGCGCATCGCGGCCGCGGCCTGATGCTGGGGCTGATCTCGCGCAAGCTGCCGATCGCCCCGGTCGATCCGATGGAGGAAGGCGGTGTGATCGCCCTGGTCGGCCCGACCGGCGCCGGCAAGACCACCACCATCGCCAAGCTGGCCTCGCGCTTTGCCGAAGCCCATGCCGCCCGCGACGTCGCCCTGGTCACCACCGATACGATGCGAATCGGTGCCCGCGAACAGCTGTACGGCTACGGCCGCCAGCTCGGCATCGCCGTGCACGAGGCCAACAGCGGCACCGACCTGGACCAGCTGCTGGAACGCCTGAAGGACTACAAGCTGGTGCTGATCGACACCGCCGGCCTGGGCCCGCGCGACCGTGCGCTGGCCGCCCAGCTGCAGTGGCTGCGCGCCGCCCGCCAGGTCCGCACCCTGCTGGTACTGCCGGCCAACACCAGCTTCGGCGACATGGACGAGGTGGTCCGCCGCTTCGGCGCGGCCAACCTGCAGGGCCTGGTGCTGAGCAAGCTGGACGAGACCGGCCGCTTCGGCAACGCCCTGTCGGTGGCGGTGGACCACAAGCTGCCGATCACCTGGGTGACCGATGGCCAGGACGTCCCGGACGACCTGCACCGGGCCAGTGCAGCCAATCTTGTACTTCGCCTTGAAGATTTGCGCCGCGCGGCCGATATGCCCTGCAACCCGGAGTTGAACCATGCCGTCGCGTGAGTACGCCAAGCTGACCACCACCTTCCCGCTGACGGCGACCCGCAGCGAGCCGCTGGGCCCTGTGCGCACGATTGCCGTGACCGGCGGCAAGGGCGGCGTCGGCAAGACCAACGTATCGGCCAACCTGGCCGTGGCGCTTGCGGGAATGGGCAAACGCACCCTGTTGCTGGACGCCGACCTGGGCCTGGCCAACATCGACGTGATCCTGGGCCTGAGCCCCACCAACACCCTGGCCGACCTGGTCGCTGGCCGCTGCAGCCTCGATGACGTGATCATCGAAGGCCCGAACGGCGTGCTGGTGGTGCCGGCTGCGTCCGGCCGCCGGCACATGGCCGAGCTGGCCCCGGCCGAGCATGTCGGCCTGGTCAACGTGTTCTCCGAACTGGAGCGCGAGCTGGACATCATGGTGGTGGACACCGCCGCCGGCATCACCGATGGCGTGCTGACCTTCTGCCAGGCCGCGCAGGACACCGTGGTGGTGGTCTGTGATGAACCGGCCTCGATCACCGACGCCTATGCGCTGATCAAGGTGCTGTCGCGCGAACGTGGCGTGGACCGCATCCAGGTGGTGGCCAACATGGTGCGCGACCCCAACGAAGGCCGCGTGCTGTACGAGAAGCTGACCCGCGTCTGCGAGAAATTCCTCGCCGATGTCTCGCTGAACTACCTCGGCTGCGTGCCGCAGGACGACTGGCTGCGCCTGTCGGTGCAGCGCCAGCAGCCGGTGGTGAAGGCCTATCCGTCCAGCCCGTCGGCACTGGCGATCACCGAGATCGCCCGCCGCACCGCCCGCTGGCAGGCACCGACCGAGCCGCGCGGCGGCGTCGAGTTCTTCCTCGAACGCATCATCAAGCAGCGCGGGGTGGCCGCATGAAAGGCGCCGCCCAGTACAGAGAGGTCCAGCGCACGGCGGCCAACGAGGTCATCGCCCAGCACTCGGACCTGGTGCGGCGCATCGCCCACCATCTGGCCGCACGCCTGCCGGCCAGCGTTGAGGTGGACGACCTGATCCAGGCCGGCATGATGGGCCTGATCGAAGCCTCGCGCAGCTACGACGCCGACCAGGGTGCCTCGTTCGAGACCTACGCTTCGATCCGCATCCGCGGTTCGATGATCGATGAGATCCGTCGTGGCGACTGGGTACCGCGTTCGGTGCACCGCCGCGCACGTGACGCTGCGGCCACCATCCGCCGCCTGGAGCAGAGCACCGGCCGCGCCGCCAGTGCCACCGAAGTGGCCGCGGCGATGGAGATGCCGCTGCCCGAGTACCTGCGCCTGATGGAGGACGCCTCGCGCGGCCAGGTACTGAGCCTGGAGTCGCGCATTGAAGACCAGGGCGAGCTGGACACCGTCGCCCAGGGCGGCCCGACCCCGCAGCAGGTGCTGGAGCGCGGTGAATTCGGCCGCGAGCTGGGCAATGCCATCGGCCACCTGCCCGAGCGCGAACAGCTGGTGCTGTCGCTCTACTACGAGCAGGAACTGAACCTGAAAGAGATCGGCGCAGTGCTCGGCGTGAGCGAGTCGCGGGTCTGCCAGATCCACGGCCAGGCGGTCCTGCGCCTGCGTGGCCGACTGAAGATTTTCGAGGCGGCCGACGCCGGCCTCGAGAGCTGATCAACAAAGGAACTCTGCTTTGAACAAGAACATGCGCATCCTGATCGTCGACGACTTCTCGACCATGCGTCGTATCGTCAAGAACCTGCTGGGCGATCTGGGCTTCACCAATACCGCCGAAGCCGAGGACGGGCATGCCGCGCTGTCGCTGCTGCAGAGCCAGCCGTTCGACTTCGTGGTCACCGACTGGAACATGCCGGTGATGACCGGCATCGAACTGCTCAAGGCCATCCGTGCCGATGCCAAGCTGAAGACCCTGCCGGTGCTGATGGTGACGGCCGAAGCCAAGCGCGAGCAGATCATCGAAGCGGCGCAGAACGGCGTGAACGGTTACATCATCAAGCCGTTCACCGCACAGACGCTGGAAGAGAAGCTCGGCAAGATCTTCGAACGCCTGGCGGCCAGCGCCTGATGGATACCACGGTCGACAAGAGCGCCCTCGCCCTGCGCCTGCAGGAAGCCCTGGATGCACTGGAATCCGGCGACGAGGCGGCATGGCGCCAGCGCATCGACAGCCTGGTGGCGCTGCGCACCCAGCCGATGATGAGCGGCCTTTCGCGGCTGGCCCGCGAGCTGGGCCAGGCGCTGGGCGAACTGCCGACCGTGCCCGATGAAGCCGGCGAGCTGGACGATGCCTGCGCGCGCCTGGACCACGTGGTGGCGATGACCGAACAGGCCACCCACCGTACCCTGGACCTGGCCGAAGAGTGCCGCAGCCTGACCGAACAGCTGCGCGCCGATGGCCTGCAACCGGGCCAGGACGTGCAGCTCGACCGCATCCGCCACAACCTCACCGAGATAGCCCTGACCCAGAGCTACCAGGACCTGACCGGGCAGATCATCCGCCGCGTGGTGGGCATCGTCCGCCGCGTTCACGAAGGCTTCGGCGCGCTCGGCCTGCCGCCGGAACAGCATCGCACCGATCCGCAACTGGCTGGGCCGGCACTGAAGGGGCTGGACCGCCATGCGGTCTCGCAGAACGACGCCGACGACCTGTTGTCGGATCTGGGACTGTAACCATGGGCGCAGTAGCCGACGACATCACTGCCGATTTCATCATCGAGGCCCAGGAAATCCTGGATCGCCTCGGCGAACAGCTGGTGTCGCTGGAACAGGCACCGCAGGACAATGAACAGCTCAACGCCGTATTCCGTGGCTACCACACGCTGAAAGGCGGCGCAGGTTTCCTCGGCATCACCGCGATGGTCGAGCTGTGCCACGCCGCCGAGGAAGCACTGGGCGCTGCGCGTGCCGGCCAGGCCGTCCTGCAGGCGCATCACTTCGATGCCGCCCAGCAGTCACTGGATTATCTGCAGTCGATGCTTGACGCGGTATCTTCGGGCACCGAACCGGGTTTTGCCCCGCCCGAGCTGGTCGCCCAGTTCGACGTGCATGGCGGTGGCGCTGCCGCACCTGCCGCCGCGACGCCGAGTGCGGGCGGCGGCGACCTGATCACCGACGACGAATTCGAGGCGCTGCTCGACCAGCTGCACGGCGGCAAGGCACCGACAACCGTGGCGGCGGCAAAGAAGGCCGACGACATGATCAGCGAGGACGAGTTCGAGGCATTGCTCGACCAGCTGCATGGCGGCGCCGCCCCGGGCAGCACCCCCACCGCAGCGGTTGTCGCCGTACCGGCACCGCGACCGGCGCCCTCACCGGCCCCGCCCGCTGCCAAGCCCGCACCCAACAAGCCTGTCGCCGAAGCCGAACACACCGTGCGTGTGGACACCAAGCGCCTGGATGCCATCGTCAACCTGATCGGCGAACTGGTGTTGTCACGAAACCGGCTGAAGACGCTGCGCGCACGCCTGCGCGATGAAGAGCTGGACCGCGCCGTGTCCACGCTGGATATCGCCACCGCGCGCCTGCAGTCGGCGGTGATGCGCACCCGCATGCAGCCGGTCGGCAAGGTGTTCTCGCGCTTCCCGAAGGTGGCGCGCGACGTTGCGCGTTCGCTGAAGAAGGAAGTGGATCTGGAACTGATCGGCGCCGAAACCGAGCTCGACCGCAACCTGGTCGAAGCGCTGGCCGACCCGCTGGTGCACCTGGTCCGCAACGCCATCGACCATGGCGTGGAAATGCCTGACCTGCGCGAAGCGCAGGGCAAGCCGCGGATGGGCCACGTGCGCCTGTCGGCGCAGCAGGAAGGCGACTACGTCAGCATCGAAGTGCAGGACGACGGTGCCGGCATCGATCCGGAAAAGCTGCGCGCCAAGGCGCGCGAGAAGGGCCTGATCGACCCGGAAGCCGCCGCCCGCCTGAGCAGCGAGGAATGCCTGCACCTGGTGTTCCTGCCGGGGTTCTCGACCAAGCAGCAGGTCACCGACATTTCCGGCCGCGGCGTCGGCATGGACGTGGTGCAGTCGCGCATCCGCGAGCTGAGCGGGCAGATACAGATCCAGTCGGAACTGGGCCGCGGCAGCCGCTTCATGATCCGCGTACCGCTGACCTTGGCGATCCTGCCGACCCTGCTGGTGCAGGCCGGCGAAGACGTCTACGCGCTGCCGCTGGCCCGTGTGATGGAAGTGCTGCATGCACCGCGCACCTCCTTGGGCTGGTTCGATGGTCGTGCCGTGCTGGACCGTCGCTCGCACACGTTGCCGCTGGTGGACCTGCGGCAATGGCTGGATGTGACGCCGGCCGCCTCGCCCCTGCTGACCATCGTCGTGCTGCAGGCCGGTGAAGCGCGCTTCGGGCTGGTGGTGGACCAGGTGCGCGGGCGTGAGGAAGTGGTCATCAAGCCCCTGCCCAAGGCGCTGCGCGGCCTGCGTGGTTATGCCGGTGCAACCTTGATCGGCGATGGTCGCATGGCCCTGATCCTGGACGTGGACGGACTGCGCTAAGCCTGCCGGGCATGGCCCGGCGCTACCGGAAACGGCCCCGCAGGGTAGCGCCGGGCCATGCCCGGCGACCCGAAAACTGTGACTACCGTCTGTACACGACCTCCCGGTGTCTCAAGTCCCATTCATACAAGCCGATACCGGACCCATGGATAGACTCAGCCTCATTGGACTTTTCCTCGCCCTGGCCTCGCTGGTCGGTGGCAGCATCCTCAAGGGCGCCGGCCTGGCGTCGCTGTGGTCGCCTGCGGCGTTCGTGATCGTCATCGTCGGCACCATCGCCGCCATCCTGCTGCACACCTCGCCAGCGGTGTTCAAGCACGCCTTCAGGATCGTGCGCTGGGTCGTGCGGCCGCCGCACAGCGACCGTCGTGAACTGATCCAGCAGATCGTGGAGTGGAGCAACATCGCCCGCCGCCAGGGCCTGCTCGGCCTGGAATCGCAGGTGGAAGCACAGCAGGACCCGTTCCTGCGCAAGGGCCTGCAGCTGCTGGTGGACGGCGTTGAACCCGAATCGATCCGGCACATGCTGGAGATCGAACTGGGCAGCCAGGAGCACCAGGACCAGGCCGCTGCCAAGGTGTTTGAAAGCATGGGCATCTATGCACCCACGCTGGGCATCATCGGCGCCGTGCTCGGCCTGATCGCGGTGATGAAGAACCTCGCCGACCCGAGCAAGCTCGGCCACGGCATCGCCGCCGCGTTCACCGCCACCATCTACGGCATCGCCTCGGCCAACCTGCTGTTCCTGCCCATCGCCGCCAAGCTGAAGGGCGTCATCGCCCATTCCAGCCGCGACCGCGAAATGGTCATCGAAGGCCTGATCTCGATTGCCCAGGGCGAGAACCCGCGCAACATCGAAACCAACCTCTCCGGCTTCCTGCACTGACATGGCCCGCCGCAAGCACCACGAAGAGCACGCCAATCACGAGGCATGGGCCATCCCCTATGCCGACCTGATGACGCTGCTGCTCGCCTTCTTCGTGGTCATGTACGCGATTTCCTCGGTCAACGAGGGCAAGTACCGGATCATGGCCGACGCCCTCACCGACGCCTTCGGTGGTGCGCCGCGCACCATCAATCCGGTGCAGGTGGGCAACAAGCAGGTGCAGGGCGGCGGCTGGGACAGCCCGTCGGTGATCAAGTCCGGCACCAGGATCGGGCCGTCCGCTCCCGCGCCCTCGCATGACCCCACCCTGCTGCCGGCGATGGCCTCGCAGATGCGCATGCCGGTGTCGGTGCACAACCAGGAACAGATCGCGCGCGCCGAGCGCCAGCTCAACAGCATCGCCGACCGCCTGACCGCCGCGCTGGCGCCACTGATCGACCGCGGCATGATCAGCGTGCGCCGTACCGAACTGTGGATCGAAGTGGAGATCAACAGCGACATCCTGTTCCCGACCGGCTCGGCGGCGCTGGACGTGCATGCGCGCGACACCCTGGCCAGCCTGGCCGGCGTGCTGCGCGACGTGCCCAACAGCGTGCGCGTGGAAGGCCACACCGACAACGTGCCGATCGCCACCGCCACCTTCCCGTCCAACTGGGAACTGTCGGCCGGGCGCGCGGCCAGCGTGGTGCATCTGTTTGCCGACCAGGGGCTGCAGCCGTCGCGGCTGGCGATGGTCGGCTACGGCCAGTTCCGCCCACGCGAAGACAACGACAGCGCACAGGGCCGCAATCGCAACCGGCGGGTGATGGTCATCATCCTGGCCGACACCAGTCATTCGGTGGACCCGCTCGGCGAACGCCTGAATGCCGCCACTGGCGCTGCCGGCGGCGCCAGCGAACAGGCCGCCGCAGCATCGGTCACCACCCCCACTTCCCCCATCGCACCGGTGCAGTTGCCACCGGTGCCGGCTGGCAGCCGTGTCGGCGCCGCCGTTCCCCCGGCAATGAAGGAGTAATCCGATGCGCATCTGGGCAGTCGCCAACCAGAAGGGCGGAGTCGGCAAGACCACCACCACCCTCGCCCTCGGTCGCGGCCTGGCCGCGCTCGGCCACCGCGTGCTGCTGATCGATCTCGATCCGCATGCCTCGCTGACCCGCGCCTTCGGCGTGCCGATCGAGCCGGCACCGGCCGGCGTGCTGGAACTGTTCGGCGCACCGCCAGCCGACCTGTCCGCGCTCAGCCATGCCAGCAACATCGGCGGACTCGATTACGTGTGCGCGCAGGCCTCGCTGGCCACGCTGGAACGACGCAGCGCCAACCAGCCCGGCCTCGGCCTGGCCCTGCAGAACGCGCTCGCCCGCCACCAGGGCCAGCACGACTACATCCTGCTGGACTGCGCACCGACCCTGGGCCTGCTGATGATCAATGCGCTGGCCGCGGCCGATCGCCTGATCATTCCCACCCAGGCCGAGCCGTTGGCCCTGCACGGCCTGGATGGCATGGTCCGCACCGGCGAGATGGTCGAGCGTTCGCGCCGCCGGCCGCTGCCGATCTCGATCCTGCCGACGCTGTTCGACCGCCGCACCCGCACCGGCAATGAATCGCTGCGCGCCATGCAGGACCGCCACGCAAGCCGCGTCTGGGAAGACGCGATTCCGATCGACACCCGGATCAGCAACGCGGCCGGCCTGACCCTGCCGAGCATCGGCGAGGACTATCCGGGACGCGGCCTGGCGGCCTATCGGCGTGCGTTGAACTGGATCCTCGGTGAGGACGCACGTGCCCTGGAGCAGGCGGCATGAACACCACCGGCATGCTGGACGACTATCTGGACGAGCTGCTCGGCGACATTGCCGTCGCACCGGTCGCCGCTGACGCCGCGCCACGCCCGACGAGCGCAGCAGCCGACGGCGAGCGCGAGCCGACCTGGGACGATCTGCCGGCAGAAGTGATCTACGAAACCGACGCCGTCGCAGCCGCCCCGGCCAGCGACGATGCTTCGCTCGAAGCCGCCTTCGACGCCGCCAACCTGCCTGCGGTCGACACCGAACGCGAGCCGACCTGGGACGATCTGCCGGCCGAAGTGATCTACGAAACCGACGCCGTCGCAGTGGCCCCGGCCAGCGACGATGCTTCGCTCGAAGCCGCCTTCGATGCTGCTGCCGCACCTGCCGCCGACGCCGACCGCGAGCCCACCTGGGATGACCTGCCGGCCGAGGTCGTCCATGAAGCCGCGCCCGTGGCCATTGCCGTTGTCGCACCGCCCGCGCCGGAACCTACCTGGGATGACCTGCCGGACGAAGTGATCTACGAAACCGACGCCGCCGAC
This sequence comes from Stenotrophomonas sp. SI-NJAU-1, assembly GCF_020883215.1. NCBI lineage: Bacteria > Pseudomonadati > Pseudomonadota > Gammaproteobacteria > Lysobacterales > Lysobacteraceae > Stenotrophomonas > Stenotrophomonas sp. SI-NJAU-1. The sequence continues at coordinate 2,068,713 of NZ_CP086598.1, read as the reverse complement.
AGCCTGGCGCACACCGACAGCCCTGGATTGCAGGCCGCCTTCGAAGCCGCCGCCGACGGCGAAGTGGTTGCTGACATCGCTGCGCCGGCCGTTGCCAAGGCCGTCGCGCGCCCCGCAGCAGCACCGATGCCATCGATGACCCGCGCCGCCGTCGCACCGCCACCACGGCTCGCGGTGGACACCCCCTCCAGCAACCGCCCCGGCTCCTGGCAGGAGCTGCAGGCCCAGGCGCATCAGCCCGCCAGCAGCCCGCATCCGCAGAACCGCCGCGCCGCTGAACGCACGTCGCGTTGGCTGCGCCTGCGCTGCGGCGCCCAGGCCTACGCGCTGGAACTGCTGAAGGTGCAGGAAGTGGTGCTGCCGGTGCCGTTGCTGCCATTGCGCGGCACTGCCCCGGCAATGCTCGGCATCATGAACCTGCGTGGCCAGGTGGTGCCGGTGATGGATCTCGGCCTGCACCTGGGTGCGGCCTCCGCCGAGGATGACGCACAGACCCGCATTGTCGTGCTTGAAGAGAACGGCGAGACCCTGGGCCTGCGTGTGTCGGCCGTGGAGGACGTGGCCAACCTGACCGACTCGCAGATCGAGCCACCCGATACCGCCCGCATCTGCCAGATCTCCAATGAACTGTTCCGTGGCGTGGCCCGCATCAGCCAGCGGCCGATGATCCTGCTCGACGCCACGCAGCTGCTGGGGTGAATCCGTGCTCTGAATCGGTGCACGGCGCCGATACCCCTAAAGAACCGCCCCACGGTGCCGTTATGAATGCTGGAACCGTTTGTCCGGAGCAACGATGAGCACTGTCGAACTGGGTGAGGATCTCGGCATCGAGAGCAGCACCGAGCTCAAGAACCGCCTTTCGCCCTTGGTGGCGGAAGCAGGCGAGCTGACCCTGGATGCAAGCCAGGTCGGCCGCATCCACACCGCCAGCGTGCAGGTGCTGTGCGCCTTCGTGCAGGCCCGCCGCGAGGCAGGCCTGGGCACCGGCTTCCACGGTTGCACTGCAACCTTCCGTGACGCTGCACGCCTGTTGGGCGTCACCCAGGCCCTGGGCCTGGACGTACCCCATGACAACCTGAAATCTGTGGAGAACGCTGCATGAGCGCACGTATCTTGGTGGTGGACGATTCGGCGTCGATGCGCCAGATGGTTTCCTTCGCCCTCACCTCGGCCGGTTTTGCCGTCGAAGAAGCTGAAGACGGCGCGGTCGCGCTCGGACGTGCCAAGGGCCAGCGCTTCAATGCGGTGGTCACCGACGTCAACATGCCGAACATGGACGGCATCGCGCTGATCCGCGAACTGCGCCAGCTGCCGGACTACAAGTTCACGCCGATGCTGATGCTGACCACCGAGTCGGCAGCGGACAAGAAGTCCGAAGGCAAGGCCGCCGGTGCCACCGGCTGGCTGGTCAAGCCGTTCAATCCCGAACAGCTGGTCGCCACCGTGCAGAAAGTGCTGGGCTGATCGCCCCGCACTGCTCCCCCTCTTCGCTTCCGGATTGCCACTGCCATGAGCATGGACCTGCAACGCTTCCACGCCACCTTCTTCGAGGAGAGCCGCGAAGGCCTCGACGCCATGGAGGCTGGCCTGCTGGCCCTGGAATCGGGACAACAGGACCCGGAGATCATCAACTCGGTGTTCCGTGCCGCCCACTCCATCAAGGGTGGCGCAGGCACGTTCGGCTTCGATGCCATCGCCGGGCTGACCCACGTGCTGGAAACGCTGCTCGATGAGCTGCGGGCCGGCAAGCGCGCACTGGAAGGCAACGCCGTCGATGCGATGCTGTCGTCGGTGGACGTACTGCGCGCCCTGTTGCGCGAGGCCGAGCACGGCCAGCCCGCCGATCCTGCAGCGGTCGCTGCGGTGAAGGCGCGCCTGGAAGCGGTGCTGTCCGGCCAGGCACCCGCCGCCGCTGCACCCGCTGCCGCCAGCAAGGTGGACGACACGCCGGAAGCCTGGCAGATCGGCTTCACCCCGGCGCCGTCACTGTTCATGAGTGGCAACGACCCGTTGCGCATCATCCGCGAACTGGAACACCTGGGTTCGCTGCAGGTGGCCGCGCGCATGGATCGCCTGCCCGGCTTCGCCCAGCTCGACCCGCTCGAAGCCCACCTGGCGTGGGACCTGGGCCTGGTCGGCAAGGTGCCGCGGAGCAAGATCGAAGACACCTTCGCCTGGGTGCTGGACGACTGCGAACTGGACATCCGTCCGGCCGCACCGCCAAGCCTGGCCACCCAGGCACCGGCCGCCGCGCCGGTCGCTGCCCCTGCGCCCGCCGCTGCCGCACCGACGGCCAGCACCGGGGCCAGCCAGGAAGCAGAAACCTCCATCCGTGTCAGCGTCGACAAGGTCGATGCACTGATCAACCTGGTCGGTGAACTGGTCATCACCCAGGCCATGCTCAAGCAGGTTTCGCACGCGCTGGACCCGGTGCATGCCGAGAGCCTGTTCGCCGGCCTCGACCTGCTTGAACGCAATACCCGTGACCTGCAGGAGGCTGTGATCGGCGTGCGCATGCTGCCGGTCGACGCAGTGTTCCGCCGCTTCCCACGCCTGGTCCGCGACCTGTCCGGCCGCCTGGGCAAGCACGTGCGCCTGCGCACCATCGGCGAAGGCACCGAGCTGGACAAGGGCCTGATCGAGAAGATCGCCGATCCGCTGGTGCATCTGGTCCGCAATTCCATCGACCACGGCCTGGAAATGCCGGACGTGCGTCGCGATGCCGGCAAGGACGAGACCGGCACGATCACCTTGGCCGCTTCGCACCAGGGCGGTCATATCGTCATCGAAGTCAGCGACGATGGCCGCGGCCTGAACCGCGAGAAGATCCTGGCCAAGGCGCAGGAACGGGGCCTGGCCGTACCGGACAACCCCACCGACTCGCAGGTCTGGGACCTGATCTTCCAGCCCGGCTTCTCCACCGCCGATGCGGTCACCGACCTGTCCGGCCGCGGCGTGGGCATGGACGTGGTCCGCCGCAACATCCAGGCGCTCGGTGGCGAGGTGCAGATTGAAAGTGGCCTCGGCACCGGCACCCGTACGCTGATCCGGCTGCCGTTGACCCTGGCCATCCTCGACGGCATGACCGTGGCGGTGGCCGGCGAAACCCTGATCCTGCCGCTGGCCTACGTGCTTGAAGCACTGCAGCCGCAGCCTGACGACATCCGCAGCATGGCCGGCGAAGGCCGCGTGCTGCGCGTGCGCGGCGAATACCTGCCGATCCTGTCGCTGAGCGAGTACTACGGCTATGGCCAGCGTGCACCCGGCAGTGAATCGCTGGTGGTGGTGGTTGAAGGCGATGGCCAGAAGATCGCGCTGGAAGTGGACGAACTGGTCGGCCAGCAGCAGGTCGTGGTGAAGAACATCGAGAACAACTACCGCCGCATCGGCGGAGTCTCCGGTGCCACCATCCTCGGCGATGGCCGCGTCGCCCTGATCGTCGACATCGGCGGCCTGGTGCGTTCGCTGCGGGTGCCGCAGGCCGCCTGAGCTGCGCTACACGTTGTACCTGACCGCCGCCCTCCGGGGCGGCGGTTTTCGTTTGCGCGCGGGCACGGCAACAATCGTACCCACGCGCAACGCGGCGGCGCCGACAACCGTGAACTCCGTCTTGCTGCACCGTGAACCCGATCGGCGGCTTGGTTTCACCTGAAACCGCGCCATCAGTGCAGAAGGCCCGCCGCTGCGTGCTTTCCGTTGGTTTCCCCTACGCCAGCGAATGTGACATCGGTCCATAAAGTACGGCGCAGCTGCGCCGCTATCTCGGGTTGACGGCAGTCACCGATCCTTCACCCGACACCACCGTTCCCTCCTGCAACGACCTTTTGCCTGCGGCGCCGCCGCCGGTATTCTGCCCACCTTGGAGCACCCTGCATGAAGTGGTTCCACGATCTGCCCATCGCCCGCAAGCTGGCTGTGGGATTCACCCTGACCACCCTGATGACCGTCGTGCTGGGTGCGTTCGCCCTGGTCCGCCTGTCCGAAGCCAACGCCAAGCTGACCTCGATGGCGACCAACGACATTCCATCGGTGCAGTACCTGGGTGAAGTGCGCTCGCAGCTGGGTGAGTTCCGCACCTATGAGCTGGCCCAGATCAGCATGCTGGACCAGCCGGAGAAGGTCGCCGACTACAACAAGCGCATGAACGACACCGCTGCAGTGGTGCGCGAGCAGCTGACGGCCTATGCCAAGCTGCCGGCCGGCGACAAGGAACGCGCGCTGTACCAGACCGTGCAGGCCGACGTCGATGGCTACTTCGCCGCCAATGCCAAGCTGCGTGAAGCGGCTACCGCCGGTGATGGCGAAGCGGCCCGGCAGATTTCCGACGAGCAGTCCCGCCCACTGCGTCGCAAGGCGTTCGAAGACCTGAAGGCGCTGGGTGCGCTGCTGGGTACCCAGATGCAGGGCAAGATCGACGACGCCAACGCGACCCACCGCAACAGCATGCTGGCCATCATCGCCGCCATCGTGCTGCTGGTGGTGGTCGCCGCGACCCTGGCCGTGATCATCTCGCGCGCCGTGGTCGGCCCGCTGGGCAAAGCCGTGCATGCCATCCAAGCCGTCGCCCGCGGCGATCTCAGCGTCACCACCCAGGCCACCGGCAAGGATGAGGCGGGCCGCATGCTGGCGGCTACCGCGGAGATGACCGCGATGCTGCGTCGCTTCTCCGAGCAGACCCAGCTGATGGCACAGATGCATGCCGGCCCCGATATCAGCCACCGCATTCCGGAAGACTTCCCGGGCGTCTATGGCCAGCTCGCCGGCGGCATCAACACGGTGATCTTCGAACACCTCGATGCGATCCGTGATGCCATCGATGTGCTCAACCAGTACGCCACCGGCAACCTCACCCCCGATGCGCGCCGGTTGCCGGGCAGCCGCGCGATCCTGCACGAATCGATGGATGCGGCCAAGGCCAGCCTGCTGGCCATCAACACGCAGATCCAGCACCTGGCATCGGCCGCCGCCGCCGGCGACTTCAGCCAGCGCGGCGATGCACACCGCTTCGATCACGATTTCCGCGTGATGATCGAGCAGCTCAACAGCATGATGGAGGTCGCCGACGGCAATCTTGGCCAGCTGTCGCAGCTGCTGCAGTCCATCGCCGCGGGCGACCTGACCGCACGCATGGACGGCCAGTTCCACGGCGTGTTCGCCCGCATGCGTGACGATGCCAACACCACCGTCGCCCAGTTGACCCAGATCGTCAGCCAGATCCAGGCCAGCACCTCGAGCATCACCCTGGCCTCGGGCGAAATCGCCTCGGGCAACAGTGACCTGTCGCGCCGTACCGAACAGCAGGCGGCCAACCTGGAAGAAACCGCCGCCTCGATGGAGGAACTGACCTCCACCGTGCGCCAGAACGCCGAACATGCGCGCCAGGCCAACCAGCTCGCCATCGGTGCGCATGGCGTGGCCTCGCAGGGCGGTGAAGTGGTCGGCCAGGTGGTCACCACCATGTCGGCCATCGAAGCGTCCTCGAAGAAGATCGCCGAGATCATCTCGGTCATCGACGGCATCGCCTTCCAGACCAACATCCTGGCGCTCAATGCCGCAGTGGAAGCGGCCCGTGCCGGCGAACAGGGCCGTGGCTTTGCCGTGGTCGCCAGCGAGGTGCGCACTCTCGCCCAGCGCTCGGCCGCCGCCGCCAAGGAGATCAAGGGGCTGATCGACGACTCGGTCGGCAAGGTCGCCGAGGGTTCCAGCCTGGTCCACCAGGCCGGCAGCACCATGGGCGAGATCGTCGCGTCGGTGCAGCGCGTGACCGACATCATGGCCGAGATCTCCGCCGCCTCGCAGGAACAGTCGGCCGGCATCGAGCAGGTCAACCAGACCGTGGTGCAGATGGACGAAACCACCCAGCAGAACGCCGCGCTGGTGGAAGAAGCCACCGCTGCAGCACGGGCGATGGAAGACCAGGCCGCACAGCTGGGCGAGGCCGTCGCACGCTTCCGCCTGGCCGCACCGAGCGCGGGCAATGCGATCCCGCGCGCAGCCATGGCCGTGGCCGGCAGTGCTCCGCGCAAGGCGGCGCCCGCATCCATCGCCGCACCTGCGCGCGTACGCAAGCCCGTTGCGCAGCCGGCCCTGGCCGGTGACGGCGACTGGCAGGAGTTCTGATCGCAGCATCGGGGTGGCCGCGCGCCACCCCGTCAGCGGAAAGGCAGCGCCGGGCCATGCCCGGCCCGGGCACCACGCTTGCCCGACCGCCGCGGGCATGGCACAACGGAGCAAACGAGTGCGTTCGGTGCTACATAAATCCGCAACGCAGCCGATACCTCTTTCGAGCCACGTGCCCACACGCGTCGGCGCCCGCCCCTGACCACAGATTCCATGTCCGACGGCCACGACACTGCACTGCCCGAAGTCCATGCGGCCGACGCCGCGGATGATCGCTTTCTGGTCCGCAACCCGCGCCAGGTGCGGCAGCTGCTGCGTTCGCTGATCGAGCAGCGATCACTGATCAACGCCCATATCGACGGCCGCGATCGCTCCTTCCCCACCGCCCTGCTGGAACTGGACGACGACGAGGATTTCCTGCTGCTCGATGGCAGCCCGCAGGAGGCCTCCAACCGCGCCGCCGAACAGTCCGACCACCTGCTCTGCTTCGCCCAGCTGGAACGGGTACTGGTGCGTTTCCGCCTGCATGACCTGCAGCGCGTGGACAACGAGGGCCATGTTGCGTTCCGTGCACCGCTGCCCGATGAACTGGTGCACCTGCAGCGGCGCGAGCTGTACCGGCTGGAAACCCCCATCACCGACTCACCGCAATTGCTGCTGCCACCGGGCGAGGCCCGCGCCGAAGCCTTCTCGATGCGGGTGGTGGACATCAGTGGCGGCGGCCTGGCGGTAACCGTTCCCACCGACTGCGCCATCTTCAGCCTGCAGCAGCGCTACCGGGCGCAGCTGTCGATGCCCGATGGCCCGGACCTGCAGATCGAACTGGTGGTCTGCAACCTGCTGCCGCAACGCCTGCCCAACGGCACCGAAGTCAAGCGCGTCGGCATGCGCTTCGACGACCTGCCTCGCGGTGGCGACAGCGCCATCCAGCGCTACATCTTCCGCATCGACCGCCAGCGCAAGGCACGCCGCAACGGCGAGCTCTGACACCCCCACGGCGGGTAGTGCCGGCCGCTGGCCGGCAACCTCGAAACCGCGTGGATACCGGTGCCAGTAGATCCACGCCATGCGTGGATGCATGCCTCCCCGGTAGATCCACGCCATGCGTGGATGCATGCCTCCCCGGTAGATCCACGCCATGCGTGGATGCATGCCTCCCCGGTAGATCCACGCCATGCGTGGATGCAGGATTGCCGGCCAGCGGCCGGCACTACCCCGCCCAGGTGGATCCACGCCATGCGTGGATGCAGGAACTGCCTAAAGTCCCCCACCCAGGGGCCGATATCGAGCCTGACACCGGCACTTCCGGCAGAACCAGGACCCCTCGATGAACGACAAGAACAGCTCCGCCGCCGGCGCCGATGGCGAATTCCTCAGCTTCACCCTCGGCGCCGAGCACTACGGCGTGGATATCCTCAAGGTGCAGGAAATCCGCGGCTACGACGCCGTCACCCGCGTCCCCGATGCGCCCGACTACATCAAGGGTGTCATCAACCTGCGCGGCACCATCGTGCCGGTGATCGACCTGCGCCTGAAACTGCGCCTGGAAGACGCCCGCTACGACGCCTTCACCGTGATGATCGTGCTCAACGTAGAAGACCGCGTGGTCGGCATCGTGGTCGACAGCGTCTCCGACGTGATCCCGCTGTCGGCCGAGCAGATCCGCCCGACCCCGGAATTCGGCGCAGCCGTCGACACCCGCTTCATCTCCGGCATCGGCACCCACGACGACCGCATGCTGATCCTGCTGGATATCGAAACCCTGCTGGACAGCGCCGACATGGGCCAGACCAACGTCGCCGAAGACGCTGCTGCCTGAACAAACGGACCCTCTTCACGTTTCTGTTACGCAGCCCTTCAGTTCCCCTCATCCACGCCGATAGGGGGACAGAAGCCGGTCGCGCAGGAACGCGCCAAGGCCGGATCCACCATCACCATCCCCGGAGAATCACCCCGATGAAGTCCCTGCTTGCGTTCGTTTCGGCTGCCGTCCTGGCCACCACCGCTTCCTCCGCCTTCGCGCAGTCGGCCGAGATGATTCCGCCGGAGATGGCACCGCGCGCCGTCGGCAAGGACGGCATGGTCTGCGGCAAGGTTGAAAAGGCCCGCTTCGCAGAAGGTTCGGAAGGCCAGCCGACCTTCCTGTACATGGGCGGCGCCTTCCCGCGCCACACCTTCTCGGCACGCATCGCCGGCGAGAACCGCGGCAAGTTCTCCTTCCCGCTGGAAACCCTGGAAGGCAAGACCGTGTGCGTGATCGGCAAGATCCAGCGCGACGCCTCGCGCGCGGAAATCGAAGTCAGCTCGCCGTCCAGCCTGAAGCTGGCCAACATCAAGTAATCCGCTGTCCGTCAGACCGCGCCGGCCAGCGTGCCGGCGTGGCTGTTGCAACCGGGCCCCGCGCCCGGCCGCGTCTGCCTTAGGAGATCGCAACGCCCATGCCGTGGATCAACAACCTGAAACTGATGCCGAAGCTCATGCTGACCTTCGGTGTCCTCTTGCTGGTGATGCTGCTGCAGGGCATCGTCGCCTACCGTGGCCTGCATTCGCTGAACAACGTGACCACCGAACTGGCCGGTTCACGGATGGAGAGCATCCGCATGGCCGGCGAGATGCGCGGCATGCTCGGCGAGTACCGCAACAGCGCCTACCAGCAGCTGATCCGCGCCAGCGACGACGTCAAGGCCGACGCCCGCAAGCAGGCCGTGGAACTGCGCACCAGCATGGACAAGTCGATCAAGGACTATCCGAAGCTGGTCGACAACGCACAGCAGAAGAAGCTGTTCGACACCTTCGCCAAGGACTGGAAGGACGCGCTGGCCTCCTATGACAGCGTCACCGAAATGCTGGAGCTGGACCTGCCCGACGATGCGATCGACACCTTCGTCGGCGAGACCCGCACCAAACACCGCAAGGCCGGCGCCGCGCTTGAAGCGCTGATCGCCGAAGACAACCGCCTCGCCCGCGCCTCGCGCGACGAAGCCGCCTCCACCTACTCCGCCTCGGCCGTGCTGACCGTCGTCGCCCTGCTCGGCGGCGCCGCGCTCGGCCTGGTGCTGGTGTGGCTGTTCGCCCGTGCACTGGTCGGCAGCGTGCGTGGCGCCGTCTCGGTGGCCAACGACGTTGCCGGTGGCAAGCTTGATGGCCATATCGACGTCAGCCGCCAGGACGAAGTGGGCGAACTGATGCAGGCCATGCAGCGCATGCAGCGCGACCTGCGCGAGCGCACCGAAACCGACCAGGCCATCGCCCGCGAGAACCTGCGCATCCGCACCGCGCTGGATTACAGCTCGACCGGCGTCTACCTGACCGACCCCAACAACACCATCGTCTACAGCAACCGCGCCCTGCAGCAGACCCTGGCCCAGTACCAGGACGAGCTGCGCCGCGACCTGCCCGACTTCGACGTCCACGCCTCGCTGGTCGGCAAGCCGGTCACCGTGCTTGAACACCGCGGCGAGATGGACAACACCCTGCTGGCCAACCTCAAGCAGCATGGCGTTGCGCGCCGCCCGATGCAGTACGGCGATGCCCAGTTCGCCCAGGTCGTGTCGACCATCCGCAACGAAGACGGCGACACCGTCGGCTACGTGGTGGAATGGCGCGACCGCACCCAGGAAGCGCAGGTCGAGGCGGAAGTGGCACGGGTGATCGCCCAGGCCGCTGCCGGCGACCTGTCCGGCCGCATCGATGCCAACGACAAGGAAGGCTTCTTCCTGCAGCTGGCCCAGCAGATCAACGGCCTGCTGGACGCCAACTCGGGCAGCATCGAACAGATCTCCGGCCTGCTGGCCGCACTGTCGCAGGGCGACCTGACCGTGCGCATGCATGGCGACTACCAGGGCGTGTTCGCCCGTATGCGTGACGATGCCAACGCCACGGCCGCGCAGCTGAGCGAGATCGTCACCCGCATCAAGCAGTCCAGCCGTGCGATCAGCTCGGCCGCCGGTGAAATCGCCTCCGGCAACAGCGACCTGTCGCGCCGCACCGAACAGCAGGCCGCGAACCTGGAAGAAACCGCCGCCTCGATGGAGGAGCTGACTTCCACCGTGCGCCAGAACGCTGAGCACGCACGCCAGGCCAACCAGCTCGCCATCGGCGCGCACGGCGTGGCATCGCAGGGCGGCGAAGTGGTCGGCCAGGTGGTCACCACCATGTCGGCCATCCAGGCCTCGTCGAAGAAGATCGCGGAAATCATCTCGGTCATCGACGGCATTGCCTTCCAGACCAACATCCTGGCGCTGAACGCGGCGGTGGAAGCGGCCCGTGCCGGCGAACAGGGCCGTGGTTTCGCCGTGGTCGCCAGCGAAGTCCGTACCCTCGCCCAGCGTTCGGCCGCCGCCGCCAAGGAGATCAAGGGCCTGATCGACGACTCGGTCGGCAAGGTCAATGATGGTTCGGCGCTGGTGCACAAGGCCGGCGCAACCATGGGCGAGATCGTCGCCTCGGTGCAGCGCGTGACCGACATCATGGCCGAGATCTCCGCCGCCTCGCAGGAGCAGTCCGCCGGCATCGAGCAGGTCAACCAGACCGTGGTGCAGATGGACGAAACCACCCAGCAGAACGCCGCGCTGGTGGAAGAAGCCACCGCCGCCGCACGTGCGATGGAAGAACAGGCGAGCCACCTCAGCGAGGCGGTCTCGATCTTCGTGGTCGACGAAGCCGAAGCCGTGGTCGCCACGCGCGCACCGGCACCACGCGCGCCGGCACCGGCAGCCCCGGCTCCGGCAGCGGCCGCAGCGCCAGCCCGCCGCAGCACTGGCGGCCGCTCCATGGCCACCGAACTGGCTGATGGAGACTGGCAGGAATTCTGATGCCTGCCTGATCTGACGCACGAGAACGCCCTGGCCCCGCGCCGGGGCGTCTTCGTTTACGGGGCATCTGGATATCCAGCCAACGGCGAAGCCCCTCGGGGTGGTCGGTCGAAAAGCTGGGCTGCTGAGGGTTGGCCGTGAGGGTGGGTTGCGCAGGGGACGCCGTGAATACGTCCTTGTAGGCTCGGGCGCGCCATCCATGGCGCTTACGCCCCTGCGCAACCCACCCTCCCGGCCACGGACAGTTTCCGTGCGCGTCCACCCCGGATTGAAGAAAGAAGAGCAGAAGCAACAGCCGCACCGCTTCCGGGGTCGGATCCGTTTCCGCAGGAAAACGGATCCGACCCCTCTCTCCAATTGGAAACCCAACGCTCTTGCTGTCCGACACAGTGGACGACGCGAGGGTTGGGCCGGGGTGGGGTGGCGGGACCGTTGGCGGCAAGGATGGCGCCATCGAGCCCCATGGATGGGTTCATGCGTGTCCTGCCACCCCACCCCGGCCCGACCCAGCACGCAGCAACACAGAGCCGACCAACCTGCCGTTGCCGTTGCCGTTGCCGTTGCCGTTGCTGTTGCTGTTGCTGTTGCTGTTGCTTCAAAAGCCTGCCGCAGGCAGCGCCGCAGCCGCCGCTGCAAACGAACCTGAATACGTTCGAACAGCCCATCTCAATCCCCCGCCCCCGCGGCCGATAACGGTCATGTCACCGCTGCTCCCGACCAGCACCGGCGCCTCCACCCACCACCACCCGGGTACTGCTCGATGAATCTCCTGCATCGCTGGCAACACTACTTCAGCAATCTCTCCGTCCGACGCAAGCTCAATCTGCTCACGCTGCTGATCGCACTCGGCGTGATCGCGCTCTCGGTGATCGCTGCCCGCATGCAGTACCTGGACCTCAATGAAACCCGCAAGTCGTCGTTGAAGACCCAAGTTGAACTGACATACGGCATCCTCGACCACTACCACGGGCTGGCCGCCAGCGGCGAACTCACCGAACCCGCCGCCCGCCAGGCCGCGCTCGACGCGCTGGCGCGCATGCGCGCCGACAGCGATACGTATTACTACAGCGTCTACGACACGAACTACCGCGTGCTGATGCATCCGTTCCGCAAGGACCTGATCGGCAAGGACATGAAGGACTTCCGCTCCGAGGACGGCGTGCAGCTGTTCCACGACCTGGTGGAAGTGGCTCGCAAGGGTGGTGGGGTGGTCTCCTACAAGTGGGCCAAGGCCAACAGCGAAGGCCTGTACGACAAGGCGTCCTACGCCGGCCTGTTCAAGCCCTGGAACTGGGTGGTCAGCAGCGGCGTATACATGGATGACGTGCAGCAGCAGGCACTGGTCTTCACCGCCATCATGACCCTGGCCGGCGGCATGCTGGTGCTGATCGTGCTCGCATTGAGCTGGGTCATCGGCAACCGCATCGCACGCCCGCTGAAGCAGGCCACCGCCGTGGCCGAAGGCATCGCCGGCGGCAAGCTCGACAGCCACATCGGCCCGCAGCCGCATGACGAAACCGGTCGCCTGCTCGAAGCCATGTCGCGCATGCAGCAGCAGCTGCACGCGGTCATCAGCGGCCAGCGCGAGATGGCGCGCCGCCACGATGGCGGTGAACTCAGCTACCGCATCGATGCCAGCAGCTTCCCCGGCGAATACGGGCTGATGGTGCAGGAAACCAACGCGCTGGTCGGCAGCCACGTGCAGACCCTGCACGATGTACTGCACGTCGTGCAGCAGTACGCCGTGGGCGACCTCAGCAGCGACATCGCGCGCTATCCGGGCGAAAAGGCGGCGATGACCACCACCGTCGACACGGTCAAGGCCAACCTCGGCCGCATCAACGCCGAGATCAAGCAGCTGGCCAGTGCCGCCGCCGCAGGCGACTTCAGCCAGCGCGGCGACGCACAGCGCTTCGATCATGATTTCCGCACCATGCTGGAAAACCTCAATGCCATGATGGCCGTCAGCGATGACAACCTCGGCAAGCTCTCGCAGCTGCTGTCGTCCATTGCCGACGGCGACCTGACGGCACGCATGCACGGTGACTACCAGGGCGTGTTCGCCCGCATGCGCGACGATGCAAACGCCACGGTCAGCCAGCTGACCCAGATCGTCGGCCAGATCCAGGCCAGTGCCTCCAGCATCACCCTGTCGGCCGGTGAAATCGCCTCGGGCAACAGCGACCTGTCGCGCCGTACCGAACAGCAGGCCGCCAATCTGGAAGAAACCGCCGCCTCGATGGAGGAACTGACCTCCACCGTGCGCCAGAACGCCGAGCATGCGCGCCAGGCCAACCAGCTCGCCATCGGTGCGCATGGCGTGGCCTCGCAGGGCGGTGAAGTGGTCGGCCAGGTAGTCACCACCATGTCGGCCATTGAAGCCTCCTCGAAGAAGATCGCCGAGATCATCTCGGTCATCGACGGCATCGCCTTCCAGACCAACATCCTGGCGCTCAATGCCGCAGTGGAAGCGGCCCGTGCCGGCGAACAGGGCCGTGGCTTCGCCGTGGTCGCCAGCGAGGTGCGTACCCTCGCCCAGCGCTCGGCCGCCGCCGCCAAGGAAATCAAGGGGCTGATCGACGACTCGGTCGGCAAAGTCAATGATGGTTCGGCGCTGGTGCACAAGGCCGGCGCCACCATGGGCGAGATCGTCGCCTCGGTGCAGCGCGTGACCGACATCATGGCCGAGATCTCCGCCGCCTCGCAGGAGCAGTCCGCCGGCATCGAGCAGGTCAACCAGACCGTGGTGCAGATGGACGAAACCACCCAGCAGAACGCCGCGCTGGTGGAAGAAGCCACCGCTGCAGCACGGGCGATGGAGGACCAGGCCGCACAGCTGGCCGACGCCGTAGCGATCTTCCGTCTCGACAACCAGGTCGCGGTCGCAGTGAAGGCGGTGACCGCCAAGGTCGCGCCGGCGCCTGCCAGCGCTGCGCCGTCGCGGCCGCTGTCGACGCCCGCACCGATCCGCCGTACCCACTCCAGCACCGTCGTCTCCAACGACGGTGACTGGCAGGAATTCTGATCCTCGCGGCGGCTTCGGCCGCCGCCCCGCCGATGGACACGTCACCCGTGCAGAGCCCTACCCCCATCGTCAGCGGTACGCGCGAATTCGAATTCGCCGACCGTGATTTCCGCCGCGTCTGCGACCTGATCTACCAGCGCGTGGGCATCGCCCTCGCCCCGGCCAAGCGCGACATGGTGTACGGACGCCTGTCGCGCCGCCTGCGTACGCTGGGCATGCGCAGCTTCCAGCAGTACCTGGACCACCTGGAACAGGGTGATGGTGACGAGTGGCAGGCATTCACCAATGCGCTGACCACCAACCTCACTGCGTTCTTCCGCGAGCCGCACCATTTCGACAAGCTGCGCGAAGAGCTGCAGCAGCGCAACGGGCGCGGTCCGCTGCTGTTGTGGTCGTGCGCCGCCTCCACCGGCGAAGAGCCCTACTCGATGGCGATCACCGCCTGCGAAGCGTTCGGCACCCTGAAGCCGCCGGTACGCATCGTCGCCACCGACGTCGACACCCAGGTGCTGGCCACCGCCGGGCGCGGCGTCTACAACATCGACCGTGTCGCCGGCCTCGATCCGGACCTGCGTCGCCGCTATTTCCAGCGTGGCAGTGGTCCCAACGAAGGCCAGTGCCGCGTGCTGCCGGCGCTGCGCGAGCTGATCGAATTCCGCCCGTTGAACCTGCTGGCACCGCGTTACGACGTCGGCGGCCCGTTCGATGCACTGTTCTGCCGCAACGTGATGATCTACTTCGACAAGCCGACCCAGCGCGCGATTCTTGGCCGCCTGGTCAACCACCTGGCCGACGACGGCCTGCTCTATACCGGCCACTCGGAGAACTACCTGCACGCGGCCGATCTGATCCAGCCCTGCGGCCGCACCCTGTACCGTCGTGCGGCAAAGGCCGGCGCATGAACGCATCACTGCGTACCGACGATGTGATGCGCTACCAGGACGCACGCTTCAAGACCATCGCCGCCAAGCTGCTGCCAACCCAGTACCTGGTGGTGGATGACACCACCGCACTGACCACTACGCTAGGCTCCTGCGTGGCGGCTTGCCTGCGCGACCCGGTACTGAAGATCGGCGGCATGAACCACTTCCTGCTGCCCGAAGGCAACGCCGGCGACGGCGCGCCCGCACGTTATGGCAGCTATGCGATGGAACTGCTGATCAACGACATGCTCAAGCGCGGCGCCCACCGCAAGCGCATCGAGGCGAAGGTGTTCGGCGGCGCCAACGTGCTGAAAGGCTTCACCAGCAATCCGGTAGGTACCCGCAACGCCGAATTCGTGCGCCAGTACCTGCAGGCCGAACACATCCCGATCCTCGCCGAGGACCTGTGCGGCATCCATCCACGCAAGATCTGGTTCTTCGCCGATACCGGCCGCGTGGTGGTGCAGCGCCTGCCGCACGCCCACGAAGCCGAAGTCGCCGCGACCGAATCGGCCGTGCGCGCACGCCTGTCCAAGGCCCCGGTCACCGGTGGCGTGGAGCTGTTCGAATGACCCTGACCGGCAACGCCCCCTGCCGGGTCCTGATCGTCGACGACTCCGCCGTCGTGCGGCAGATGCTTACCGAGATCCTGTCCAGCGATCCGGCCATCGACGTGGTCGGCACCGCCGCCGACCCGCTGCTGGCCCGCGAGAAGATCAAGCGCCTGGCCCCGGACGTGATCACCCTGGACGTGGAAATGCCACGCATGGATGGCCTGGCGTTCCTGGAAAACCTGATGCGCCTGCACCCGCTGCCGGTGGTGATGATCTCTTCGCTGACCGAACGCGGCGCCGATACCACCCTGCAGGCACTGGGCCTGGGCGCGGTGGACTTCGTGTCCAAGCCCAAGCTCGACGTGGCCCGCGGCCTGCAGGGCTATGCCGATGAAATCATCGCCAAGGTGAAGATGGCTGCGCGTTCCCGGGTGCGCCCGCTGGTACGCGTGGCCACGCCGAAACTCACGCTGGACGCAGCACCTGCCGCGCGCCCGGCAGCAACGCAGTTCCGCACCACCGACCGCCTGATCGCCATCGGCTCGTCGGCTGGCGGTACCGAAGCATTGCGCGTGGTGCTGGAAGGCATGCCCGCCGACGGTCCGGCCGTGGTGATGACCCAGCACCTGCCCGCCAGCTTCAGCACCGCCTTCGCCGAACGACTGGACCGTCACTCGGCAATGGCCGTGCGCGAAGCCAGCGACGGTGAAGCGGTGCTGCCCGGCCACGCCTACCTGCCTCCGGGCGGCAAGCACCTGCGGATCATCCGCGACGGTGCGCGCTGGCGCTGCCGTGTCGACGATGGTCCTGCGGTGAACCGGCACAAGCCGGCGGTGGACGTGCTGTTCCGCTCGGTGGCACAGAGCGCGGGCGGCAATGCCATCGGCGCGATCCTCACCGGCATGGGCGACGACGGTGCACGCGGCCTGCTGGAAATGCGCCAGGCCGGCGCGCCGACGCTGGTGCAGGACGAGGCGACCAGCGTGGTCTGGGGCATGCCCGGCGCGGCCTTCAAGCTCGGCGCCGCCGAAGAACAGGTGCCGCTGGAGCGCATTGCCGAACGACTGCTGGCGCTGGCCCGCGGCTGACCGACCACAGCGCCGCAGCGCTTCATCCCGTCTTTCAAACGCCGGGCCCGGAGGGGCCAGCTGTTTCGTTCTTCAAGGAGCTTCACCATGGCCCAGCGCCGCTTCCCCACCCGAACCTCGCTGCTGACTGCCGCGCTGCTGGCCCCGCTGGCGGCCACGTCTGCCGCACAATCAGCACCGCCGCACACACCACCCGTCGCTGCCACCGCCACCGCTACCACCACCGACCACCCTGCCCCCTGGACTGATCGCGTACAGATCCAGAGCGGTCCGGCCGGCGCGCTGAAGCGTATGCACGCACCCGACGTGGCGCTGCGCATCGTCACTCCCGATGACAGCGAGGCGCTCACGCCTAAGGGGCTCGCGCTTCTCTTCAGCGGCAACGAGCCGGACTACTTCCAGCGTAACAACCTGCCCGGCAGCATCATCGAAGGACAAGCCAGTCCCGCCATCACGCTGATGCCAAACGTGGCCAAGGCGCTGGTGGGCGGCTACTTCCGCTATGCACCCGACGCGCTGCCCGCGCAGACCAGTACCCTGCGCTTCAGTGCAGACACGTGGGCACTGGTGCACCAGGGCAACACGCGCAAGGATCCCCTCTACCGCCTCAACCATTCCAGCACCATCGAGCAGCGGCGTGCCGACGGTACGCTGGCGGAAATCATCAGCTGCAATGACAGTGACAACCGCGCAACCCTGGAAGCATGGCAGGCCGATGATTACGCGCGGCTCAAAGGGGCCGCGCAGATGATCACGATGAAATGCATCGAGAAGCTGGTCAAGAGGATCCCCGCAATGTACCCGCGCCCGTTGGCCGCTGAAGATGTCAGCGCCTATGCTGACGGCGCCGCTCCCCCGGCACGGGTGCGCGTCTACGCAGCCTTGGGGCGCACCACCACCCTGTACACCGATGCCGCCTGCCGCGAGGATTACCGCGACAGGATCGACGTCAAGTACAACAACGCCGGCGACAAAGGCGTGCTCGGCATCCCCGTCACGGAAACCCTGCGCAGCAAAGAGAACGAGCGGTTTTCCACGCTCAGCTACCAGGAATACGAAGTACCCGGTGGCAAGCCGCTGATCTTCGAGGCACGCTTCGACGCAAGCAGTCGCGTGTACTGCGACGGCAAGCTGTCAGGTCAGTTCGTGGCCAGGCCCGGTCAGGATTACGAAGTGGAATTTGAAGTGGCCGACAAGATCTGTCGGCTGCATATCCGCCAGGTGCATGCCGACGGCAGCATGACACCGCAGCAGACGCGGCCAACCCCCACGATCTGCGAGGGCACCCGCGCGCCGGTGCGCATCGAACCGCGGCAGGAAATGCAGGTCCTGCTGTTCACCCCGGGCAGGCTGCAGATCCAGGACACCACGCAGAACAGTGCGCCGCAGCAGCTGAGCGACGACGCCAGCGCCAACGCCGCACTGCAGCAGGTGCTGCAGCAGGCCAGCAGCGCCCCCGGTACGCGGTTGTGCATCGTGACGCCCGGCAGCACCTACAGCAGCCCACTGCGCGACGCGCTCTGGAACCGGGTGCTGGAGTCGCCACAGGCGCTGCCCAGTCTGTGGCTGGAGGCTGCCGCAGTCACTCCGTCGCACAGCGCCGCAGCAGGCGCCCAGGTCGACCTCGCCACCGCCATGACCCACTGCAAGGCCATCCCGATCAAGGAATTCGCCGCGTACTGATGGCCGTGCAACACGGGCGGGATGGGTCATGTCATCCCGCCTGCGTGTCGGCCGCGGTGCCGGCATGGGCCGGATGTGCTTTCATTGCAGCAACGCATAACGGATGCTGCGCGTGTCGACACGGATGTGGTGGAAAGCCCACCTGCTGGCCCTACTGGTGTCGGTGCCCGTGGTTCCGGCCGTCGCCAGTGGCGACCTTTCTACTTCGAGGCCCAGCACGGCGAGATATTCTTCACGCTGATGATGCTCGGCCGTGAGGACCCCGGCGAAGTAAACGTCAGCTGGAAGGGCCCATCGATTGCGGAGGTACCGAATGTTCGCCGCCGGTACTACATCGAATTCAACCGCGCCAAGCGGCGGGCCTACGTCCGCCCGCTCACCCGCGACGGCCTGCCCTGGTTCGAGATGGACGTCTCCGGCGGGCGCCGCAACGTGCTGTTCGCCGGCCAGCGCCTGCAGGGCACGGCGGACTGGACCATCCAGTAACAAAAAGCCCCCGGCTTGCACCAGGGACTTTCATCTCAACAGTATTCTCACCCGCTCGGGTAGCGCCGGGCCATGCCCGGCGTGATCTTCAATCCGCGTCAACCTGCCCCGACTGTCATCTGGGGCTCGGTCGCAAGCTCGCCAGAACGGATCGGTCAGGCTTCATCAGCTCCAAGGTCCGGTCTGCCTTCAATATCTCAAATAGACCATCCGCGCGATGATGAATCGATAGGATTCTCTGCTCAAACAGCATTGTTCCTGTGTCTGGATCAAGAAGATTAACCGTAACATCACCGGCACTGTTTCGCTCACGCACGAAAACCAAGCCATTCGAAACACTCACGTAGCCGTAGCGTGGCGCCAGCCTCCACCGCCCCGACCCATCCAGAAGCCCCCAGCGACCATGCAGTGAGAGGGCGTAGGCCCTCGTTCCATCCGCCAAGAGCGCCGGTGAGGGATCATTCGGCGTGAAATCAGCTAGCGCATTACCGCGCAGATCGAGTATGTGATACCCCGGGTCATACCCCGGCTGTTCGAATGCCGCGATCAGATTCGCACCCAGCGGCTCGATCCGTGGGTAGCGAGGAGGAATCAGCCAAGCGCCCCTGGCATCTATTACACCCCATCCTCCATCGGCTTGGGCCAACAGCAGTTGGTCATCCAGTCCTGCCGCGGTTTGAAAAGGCGCAAGTCGGTAGTACAGGGAAGACGAGATGCTGCCATCATCCAGCATCATGAAACGCACCCCCGCTTCGCCGGGCTTTTGATACTGGACCATCCTGCGGTTCAACGGATACAGGCCTGCAGTGTGTTGCGCAGAGCGCAGCGATCCATCCAGGCCTACAACGTATTCATCATCTTCCGAACTGAAGATTACATAGCCCACGCGTTCGGCGAACTCATCGGTCTTCATACAGTTGCCTGCAGGCGTCGGAAATATCGAACCCGCGCGCGTGAAGTGCAGGCACTCGCCGTCCTCGGTGACCGCCGAAAGCAGGTACCCACCTATTCCAAACTTGAACCGATATCGCCCCATCGGCGCCACTTGCACCCCGTGGGGATCCAACACGGTGTCGTTCCCGGCTTGGGTGGCGAGCGCGAAACCCGACCTGTTGAAGGTCATCCGGTCGTAGTCCTGGCGGCCTACGCCTGCCAGTGATCGATCGACCAGGCCGAAGTGCACACCATCCCGCGAAGCGATGGCAACTTCCGCATCATCAATGGCAATAAAGTCATTGAAGACTGGACCGGACTTGCCCTTCGCATCAAGGAAACTGGTCCTGCAACGTCGCCTTTCCTCGCTGCAGATTTCGACAGCCGGGCTTCCAGCCCAGGCCGTCGAGCGCAGAAGATCCTTTTCTACCACTACCGTAAAGCGCCGAACCAAGCGGCCCCGTCCATCAAAGAAATCTATGCGTTTACGTACATCGGGCTCGTTCTGCAGCAACACCTCAGCCTCAATCAGCCCGTTGCCATGCGTCTGTACATGATCGTAGTGTCCTTTCACGACGACGCGTCCTGCTGAATTGATGACTCCCCAGTTCGTGCCACTTTTGAAGACCGCTGCCCCATTCTCGAACCCACGGATGTACTCCATTCCCCGATGCTCGGCCAGTCGTCGGCCCGTGCCATCCAGCACCACGCAGCGACCCTCATGACAGAGGCCGTGGCGTGTAGTGCTATCGAAACGTGGCGGCGGTTCGATGGGCTGTGGCATTGCGGGCGCCGGCGTTGCGCCTGCCGATGGCGCAATGGTCAAAAGTACAGAAGCCAATAGAATGCCCAGAGCCTGGGTGGTGACGGTACGGCGATGCGTAGGGCAGGAAGTCAGCAGAAATGAGCGGCGCATCTCAGTCGAGACCGAAGAGGGGGCATCCACGGTAGGCGCCATGCATCTCCACAGAAATACAACTTCTACGAAAGTGCTCCGTCCACAAAAAACCCCCGGCTCTCACCGGGGGTTCTTCGTTTCAACGGGCTGCCGGCCAGCGGCCGGCACTACCCTCAGGCGGCGACCGTGTTGGCCACGTCCTGGTATTCCTCGATCTGGTCGAAGTTCATGTAGCGATAGATCTCCGCGCCGCTGGCGGCGATCACACCCACATCGGCCATGTACTCTTCCTTGGTCGGGATGCGGCCCAGGCGCGAGCAGATTGCCGCCAGTTCCGCCGAACCCAGGTACACGTTGGTGTTGCGGCCCAGGCGGTTCGGGAAGTTGCGGGTCGAGGTCGACATCGCGGTGGAGCCTTCGCGGATCTGCGCCTGGTTGCCCATGCACAGCGAGCAGCCCGGCATTTCCATGCGTGCGCCGGTCGCGCCGAAGGTGCCGTACACGCCTTCCTTGGTCAGCTCGGACGCATCCATCTTGGTCGGCGGGGCCACCCACAGGCGGGTCGGCAGGTCACGCTTGCCTTCCAGCAGCTTCGCAGCCGCACGGAAGTGACCGATGTTGGTCATGCACGAACCGATGAACACTTCGTCGATCTTGGCGCCAGCGACGTCGGACAGGGTCTTCACGTCGTCCGGGTCGTTCGGGCACGCCACGATCGGCTCGTGGATGTCGGCCAGGTCGATCTCGATGACGGCGGCGTACTCGGCGTCGGCATCCGGCTCCAGCAGCTCCGGGTTGGCCAGCCACGCTTCCATCTTCTCGATGCGGCGCTGCAGCGAGCGCGGATCCTGGTAACCCTCGGCAATCATCCACTTCAGCAGCGTGATGTTGCTGGTCAGGTACTCGATGATCGGCTCCTTGTTCAGGCGCACCGAGCAGCCGGCCGCCGAACGCTCGGCCGAGGCATCGGACAGTTCGAAAGCCTGTTCGACCTTCAGTTCCGGCAGGCCTTCGATTTCCAGGATGCGGCCGGAGAAGATGTTCTTCTTGCCAGCCTTGGCCACGGTCAGCAGGCCCGACTTGATCGCGTACAGCGGGATTGCGTTGACCAGGTCACGCAGGGTCACGCCCGGCTGCATCTTGCCCTTGAAGCGCACCAGCACCGACTCCGGCATGTCCAGCGGCATCACGCCGGTGGCAGCGGCGAAGGCGACCAGGCCCGAACCGGCCGGGAACGAAATGCCCACCGGGAAACGGGTGTGCGAGTCGCCACCGGTGCCGACGGTGTCCGGCAGCAGCATGCGGTTGAGCCAGCTGTGGATCACGCCGTCGCCCGGGCGCAGCGAAATGCCGCCACGGGTGGAGATGAACTCCGGCAGGGTGTGGTGGGTCTTGACGTCCACCGGCTTCGGGTAGGCCGCGGTGTGGCAGAACGACTGCATCACCAGGTCGGCCGAGAAGCCCAGGCAGGCCAGGTCCTTCAGCTCGTCGCGGGTCATCGGGCCGGTGGTGTCCTGCGAGCCCACCGAGGTCATCTTCGGTTCGCAGTAGGTGCCCGGGCGCATGCCCTTGCCTTCCGGCAGGCCACAGGCGCGGCCGACCATCTTCTGTGCCAGCGAGAAGCCCTTGCCGGTGTCGGCCGGCTGCACCGGCAGGCGGAACAGGTCGGTCGGGGCCAGGCCCAGCGCTTCACGCGCCTTGCCGGTCAGGCCACGGCCGATGATCAGCGGAATGCGGCCACCGGCACGCACTTCGTCGAACAGCACTTCGGACTTGACCTGGAACTCGGCGATCACTTCACCGTTCTTCAGTGCCTTGCCTTCGTACGGACGCAGCTCGACCACATCGCCGTGCTCCATCTTCGACACGTCCAGCTCGATCGGCAGCGCGCCGGCATCTTCCATGGTGTTGTAGAAGATCGGGGCGATCTTCGAACCCAGGCAGACGCCACCGGCGCGCTTGTTCGGGATGTACGGAATGTCATCGCCGGTCCACCACAGCACGCTGTTTGTGGCCGACTTGCGCGAGGAACCGGTGCCGACCACGTCGCCGACATAGGCGACCAGATGGCCCTTGTCCTTCAGCGAGAGGATCTGCTGGATCGGGCCGCGCTTGCCATCTTCTTCCGGGGTGAACGGCGCGTCGTCGCGCTTGTTCTTCAGCATCGCCAGGGCGTGCATCGGAATGTCCGGGCGGGTGGTCGCGTCCGGTGCCGGCGACAGGTCGTCGGTGTTGGTTTCGCCCGGCACCTTGAACACGGTGACGGTCAGGCTCTGCGGCACTTCCGGATTGCTGGTGAACCACTCGGCATCGGCCCAGCTCTGCAGTACGGCCTGGGCGTTGGCGTTGCCCGCCTTGGCCTTTTCCTGCACGTCGTGGAAGGCATCGAACACCAGCAGGGTCTTCTTCAGCGCGTCGGCAGCGATGGCGCCAACGCTGGCATCGTCCAGCAGCTGCACCAGCGGCGCGACGTTGTAACCGCCCAGCATGGTGCCCAGCAGTTCGGTGGCGCGCTCGCGGCTGATCAGCGGGTTCTGCTCGCTGCCCAGCGCGATCGCAGCCAGGTACGAGGCCTTGACCTTGGCCGCGTCATCGACGCCGGCCGGTACGCGGTGGGTCAGCAGGTCGAGCAGGAACTCGGCCTCGCCCTGCGGCGGGTTCTTCAGCAGTTCGATGACATCGGCCGTCTGCTGCGCGGTCAGCGGCAGGGGCGGGATGCCAAGCGCAGCGCGCTCGGCGACGTGGTGGCGGTAGGCTTCCAACATGACAACTCCCGGGTAATACGATTTGAGGATTGGACGGGCTCAGGCTTGCGGCACGATCAGCTTCAGGCCCTTGAAGTAGTCGCGGTAAAACGTGTCGTTCCAGGTGATCAGGCCATCGCACTGCAGCAGTGCGTGGGCGCCAACCATGAATTCATCCAGGCTGCGGCGGCTGCCGCTGCGCTGGCGGTGACGGCGGTGCATCTCGCCAGCGCGCAGCGCCGACTTGGCTTCCATCGGGTTGAAGTGCACGCCCATTTCTTCCAGCGCTTCGAGCACCTCGGCACCGCCGCGGAGCGATGCGCAGACCTCAGCCAGGGTCGCGCCGCAGACCACCACGCGGCCACCCACCAGGCTCTGCCTGAGGATGGCCTCCACGGCATCGGCCTGCGGACCATTGCTGAGCAGCTCGACCAGCACCGGTGAATCAACGGCGATCATCACGGCTTATTCCTCGTCGCGCACCGAACGCACGGCGGCGTCGGAGGATTCGAAGCCATCCAGCGCGAACTTGCCGCGTGCCCGTGAAATGGCATCGTCAACACTCTTGCGCAGGATGATGCGGCTGCCATCCAGTTCGACCTTCAGCAAGGTGCCCTTGGTCAGGCCGAGGGCATCACGCACCGCCTTGGGCAGGGTGATCTGTCCGCGTTCTGCAACAGTGGCTTCCATCGGTAGGCCCTCCAGAGTATGCACAAATTATACATACTCCCCCGGGCATACTTCCACCCTGAACCGGCTCGGTGCTTTGCCAGCCGTTGTCTCGCAATGGACCGGCCACAAACGTGACATACGCCATACACCTTCCCCTGTAGTCTGGAACCAATGCCGCCGGCCGGTACCCGGCCCGGGTGAATCCATTCAGTTCGGGGTTCATACTGGGAAGACCGGGGCCACCAGGCCCGCGGCGACCGCAAGCAGGCCCGTCCAGGCGGGCCACTGCAAGCCATCCGCAAGAGGAGTCATCCCGCATGAGCGATTCGTTCTCCACCCGCAGCCAGCTGGACGTCGGCGGCAAGACCTACGACTACTTCAGCCTGCCCAAGCTGGGCCAGCGCTTCGACATCTCCCACCTGCCCTACTCGATGAAGATCCTGCTGGAGAACCTGCTCCGGCACGAGGATGGCGGCGTCACCGTCGGCAAGGACCACATCGAAGCCGTCGCCCGCTGGCAGCCCAGCGCCGAACCGGACACCGAAATCGCCTTCATGCCCGCGCGCGTGGTCCTCCAGGACTTCACCGGCGTGCCCTGCGTGGTTGACCTGGCCGCGATGCGCGATGCGGTGGTCAAGCTGGGCGGCCGCCCCGAACAGATCAATCCGCTGATTCCCTCCGAACTGGTCATCGACCACTCGGTGCAGGTGGATGTATTCGGCAAGCCCGACGCCCTGGACCTCAACGGCAAGATCGAATTCCAGCGCAACCAGGAACGCTACGGCTTCCTGCGCTGGGGCCAGAAGGCCTTCGACAACTTCAAGGTGGTTCCGCCCAACACCGGCATCGTCCACCAGGTGAACCTGGAAAACCTGGCCCGCGTGGTGATGACCGCGGACAAGGACGGCAAGGCCGTTGCGTATCCGGATACCGTGTTCGGCACCGACAGCCACACCACGATGATCAACGGCATCGGCGTGCTCGGCTGGGGCGTGGGCGGCATCGAAGCCGAGGCGGCCATGCTCGGCCAGCCTTCGTCGATGCTGATTCCGCAGGTGGTCGGCTTCAAGCTGACCGGCAAGCTGCCCGAAGGCGCCACCGCCACCGACCTGGTGCTGACCGTCACCCAGATGCTGCGCAAGCTCGGCGTGGTCGGCAAGTTCGTCGAGTTCTACGGTGATGGCCTGCAGCATCTGCCACTGGCCGACCGCGCGACCATCGGCAACATGGCCCCCGAATACGGCGCCACCTGCGGCATCTTCCCGATCGACAACGAATCGCTGACCTACCTGCGCCTGTCCGGCCGCAGCGAAGAGCAGATCGCCCTGGTCGAAGCCTATGCCAAGGCGCAGGGCCTGTGGCACGACGCCAACAGCCCGCATGCGCAGTACAGCACCACGCTGGAACTGGACATGGGTACGGTGAAGCCCTCGCTGGCCGGCCCCAAACGCCCGCAGGACCGCGTGCTGCTGGAAGACGTGCAGAAGAACTACCGCGACGCGCTGGTCGGCATGACCGCCAACCGCGACAAGCGCAGCGAGGATGTCTCCACCTTCGTCAATGAAGGCGGCGGCGCCGCAGTGGGCAACGAGCAGCTGGCCAAGGGTTACGCTGACATCGAGATGGATGGCAGGAAGGTGAGGCTGAAGGATGGTGCGGTGGTCATCGCCGCCATCACCTCGTGCACCAACACCTCCAACCCGGCGGTGATGATCGGCGCCGGCCTGCTGGCCCGCAACGCGGCCGCCAAGGGGCTGGACCGCAAGCCGTGGGTCAAGACCTCGCTCGGCCCAGGCTCGCGCGTGGTCACCGACTACCTTGAGAAGGCCGGCGTTCTCACCGAGCTGGAGAAGATCGGCTTCTACGTGGTGGGCTATGGCTGCACTACCTGCATCGGCAACTCCGGTCCGCTGCCGACCGAAGTCAGCGCCGGCATCGCCAGTGGCGACCTGGTGGTGACCTCGGTGCTGTCGGGCAACCGCAACTTCGAGGGCCGCGTGCACCCCGAAGTGAAGATGAACTACCTGGCCAGCCCGCCGCTGGTGGTGGCCTACGCCATCGCCGGCACCACCGACATCGACCTGACCACCGAACCGCTGGGCACCGGTAGCGATGGCCAGCCGGTGTACCTGCGCGACATCTGGCCGAGCAACAAGGAGATCGGCGACGTCATCGCCGCCACCGTCGGCCCGGAAATGTTCAAGCAGAACTACGCCGACGTATTCAAGGGCGATACCCGCTGGAACACCATCGCCTCGCCGGACGGTGACCTGTACGAATGGAGCGATGCATCCACTTACATCAAGAACCCGCCGTACTTCGATGGCATGACCATGCAGGTCGGCAGCATCGATGATGTCCACGGCGCACGGGTGATGGGCCTGTTCGGCGATTCGATCACCACCGACCACATCTCCCCGGCCGGCAACATCAAGAAGGATTCGCCGGCGGGCCGCTTCCTGCAGGAGCGCGGCGTGCAGCCGGCCGACTTCAACAGCTACGGCAGCCGCCGCGGCAACGATGACGTGATGGTCCGCGGCACCTTCGCCAACATCCGCATCAAGAACCTGATGTTCGGTGGCGAAGAAGGTGGCAACACCCTGTACTACCCGGGTAACGGCGGCCAGCCGGAAAAGCTGGCGATTTACGATGCGGCAATGAAGTACAAGGCCGACAAGGTGCCGCTGGTGGTGCTGGCCGGCAAGGAATACGGCACCGGCTCGTCGCGTGACTGGGCCGCCAAGGGCACCCTGCTGCTGGGGGTGAAGGCGGTCATCGCCGAGAGCTTCGAACGCATCCACCGCTCCAACCTGGTCGGCATGGGCGTGCTGCCGCTGCAGTTCCGCAACGGCGAAAACGCACAGTCGCTGGGCCTGGATGGCTCGGAAGTGATCGATGTCACCGGCCTGCAGGATGGCGCCAGCAAGCGCGCCACGGTCACCGCGACCAAGGCCGATGGCACGAAGAAGACCTTCGAAGTCTCGGTGATGCTGCTGACACCGAAGGAAGTGGAGTACTTCCGCCACGGTGGCCTGCTGCAGTACGTGCTGCGCCAGCTGGCAGGTCGCTGAACCCTTCCGTGGACCCAATGGGCGGAAGCCCGGCCCCCGCGCCAGCGCGGGGGCGCTGCGGAGGCGCGCGAACCCGTGGTTCGCAAGCGCGCCTCCTCGCCCACCACGGTGGCCTGCTGCAGTACGTGCTGCGCCAGCTGGCTGCACGTTGATCGAACGTACTGCGCAGGTAGAGCCAGGCCGCGCCCCATGAAAGGTGCGCGCCATCGTGGCAAGCGCATCGCCATGCGCGCGGAATCGGCCGCCCGGCAGTGGGCTTGATTCATGCCTGGCTGCAACACAGCGAAGGGCCGGACCCGCAGGGATCCGGCCCTCGCTTCATGGGCGGACCCCGTAGATCCGCCACGGCGCCCGGCTCTGGCCGACGTCATAGACCAGGCTGCGGAGTCCATCGGGCATGACCACCTCGCCTTCGGCCGCTCCCGTATTGAGCACCGTTATGACCATCTCGAACGCCGGATGTGGCGACTGGCCCACGCGCGAACAGGCAACGCCCCGCTCTTCGTAGTGCACCACCGGCGTAAAGCCGCCATCGCTGCAGGCCACCGCAATGAACCGGTAGCCCCGATCCTCGTCACTGCCGGGCATCAGCGCGTGTGCAGCATAGGACACGCGACCCTGGCCGCCAGCATAGGCAGGTACCTGGACACGGAAGTGGCCGATATCTCCGATCGCCAGCACCGGAAAATCCAGCTGGCGCATCGGCGGCGGCAGAGGTTCGGCGCCCGCCGAACCGGAGGCGATCAACAACAGACCACAGACACAGCGTTTCATCGGATTCTCCTGATTGCAGAGCCCCCTATGCTCGATCACCAGGGCCTGCGAGGTATCTAGGAATTCAATGAAACGAAGCCGATGAAATCCAATGTCATCACCGCCGCGGCGCGTCCGGATCGGTACGCAGCGCCTTCAGCAGGCCCCACATGTAGAACGCCAGGGTGAACGAGAACGGCAGGCCGCACAGCACCACCGCCGTCTGCATCGCGCTGAAGTTACCGGCCAGCAGCAGGCCGACGCTGGCCACGGTGATGCCCGCCGCCCAGAACACGCGCAGCCAGATCGGCGCGTCATGCCCATCCTCCACGCCATCATCGACACGCCGGGTGCACAGGTTGGCGATCATCAGCGTGCCCGAATCGACCGGGGTCAGGAACAACACGAAACCAATGACCACTGCCGCACCAGCGATGTACGGCGCCGCAGGCAAGTACTCCAGCAGCTTGAACAGGGTCATCGCCGCATCGTGCTGAGCCACTTGGCCCAGCACCGCCTGGCCGTGGTTCAGCACCAGGTCGATGGCGGTGTTGCCGAAGATCGACAGCCAGGCCAGCGTGAAACCCAACGGGATCAGCAGCACGCCCATGATCACTTCGCGGATGGTGCGGCCGCGCGAGATGCGCGCCACGAACAGGCCCACGAACGGCGCCCAGGCAATCCACCACGCCCAGTAGAACAACGTCCACGAGCCCATCCACTCACGCCCCTTCGGGTCGTTGAGGTACATGTCGAAGCTCTTGCGCACGAACGCGCCCAGGTAGTCGCCGGTGTTCTGTACCAGGCCATCGAACAGGTGCAGGGTCGGCCCGGTCACCAGCACGAACAGCAGCAGCAGGCACAGCAGGCGCACGTTGAGGTTGGACAGCCAGGCGATGCCCTTCTCCACGCCGGCAACCACGCCGATGGTGGCCACGACCATCATCACCAGCACGATGGCCACCAGCACCTGCGGCGTATCCGGGATGTGGAACAGGTAGACCAGGCCGGACTGCACCACCAGCGCACCGATGCCGAGGTTGGTGACCATCGAGATCAGTGTCGCCAGGATGCCGAAGCCATCGACCATGTCGCCGATGCGGCCATGGATGCGCTCGCCGAAGATCGGGTACAGCGCCGAACGCAGGGCCAGCGGCAGGTTGCGGCGGTAGGCGAAGTAGCCCAGCGCCACGCCGACCAGCGCGTACAGCGCCCAGCCATGCAGGCCCCAGTGCAGGAAGGTCAGCACCATCGCTTCGCGGCCAGCGGCGACGGTGCCGCCGGGCTGCCCGGGCGGGCTGAGGAAATGGTCGAGCGGCTCGTAGGCGCCGTAGTACAGCAGCGCGATGCCGATGCCGGCCGAGAACAGCATCGACACCCAGGCCACGTAGCCGAAGGCCGGCGATTCCTCGTTATGGCCCAGGCGGATGCGCCCATACGGCGAGAACGCCAGCCACAGCACGAAGCTCAGGCAGGCCACGATCAGCAGCATGTACCACCAGCCGAACGCCGCCGAGACCTCGGCCTGTGCCCATTGCAGCCAGTGCTCGCTGGCCTCCGGGAAGAACACGGTCAACGCACCGAGGATGCCGATGGAGACCGACGAACTGAAGAACACGAAACGGTTCAAGCGCAGGGGCGAGCGCTTGGGATGAGCCAGGGAAGACATGGGGTCGTCTCATCAGTCCAAGGGGGCACATGGGCGGGGCCGGACCGGAAACCGGGCCCATGGCGTGGGGGCGCGACGGGCATCGTAGGGTTTATTGATTGAACGTTCAATCAATAAAAAGTATGATCTTCACCAGCCCGGCATTCCGGGTCGCAATCCGTGGAGAGACAATGCCGAAGAAAGGCGTGGAACCGGTCCGCCGCGAGCAGCTGATCCGGGCCACTTTCCAGACCATCGACGAGATCGGCATGGCCGATGCCACCGTCGCCACCATCGCAAGGAAGGCCGGCCTGTCCAGCGGCATCGTCGCCCATTACTTCGGCGACAAGGACGGCCTGCTCAATGCGGCGATGCGGCAGATCCTGCGCGAGCTGAAGGCAGCCGTTGCCCGCTATCGCGACGCCGCCGCCGGCGACGCACGTTCACAGCTTCGCGCCATCGTCGATGGCAACTTCGACGACAGCCAGACCAACGGAACCGCCATGCGCGTATGGCTGACCTTCTGGGCCGCCAGCATGCATCAGCCGGAACTTGCGCGGCTGCAGCGCGCCAACGACCAGCGACTGTTCTCCAACCTCTGCCATCAGTTCAACCGCCAGCTGCCGCATGCACAGGCACGCCTGTCCGCACGCGGGCTGGCCGCGATGATCGACGGCCTGTGGCTGCGCGGCAGCCTGGTCGGTGGTGACTTCAACGCCGACAAGGCGCGCCGCATCGCCTACGGCTACATCGATTTCCAATTGCAGGCCAACGCGCCCTGAGCGCGCCACGACCCCGCCCCATCCCTTCCAGGAGCAAGCCGATGACCACCCTGCCCGTGCAACAGCTGTACATCCACGGCCGCCGCGTCGACGCCACCAGCGGCAAGACCTTCCAGACCGTCAACCCTGCCAATGGCCAGGTGCTGGCCGACGTGCAGATCGCCAGCCAGGCCGATGTCGAACGCGCCGTTGAAAGCGCCAGCGAAGGCCAGAAGGTGTGGGCAGCGATGACCGCCATGGAGCGCTCGCGCATCCTGCGCCGTGCCGTGGAGATCCTGCGCGAGCGCAACGACGAGCTGGCCCACCTGGAAACCCTGGATACCGGCAAGGCGCTGGCCGAAACCACCACGGTGGACATCGTCACCGGTGCCGACGTGCTGGAGTACTACGCCGGCCTGGCCACCGCCATCGAAGGCATCCAGCTGCCGCTGCGCGAATCGAGCTTCTTCTATACCCGCCGCGAGCCGCTGGGCGTGGTCGCCGGCATCGGCGCGTGGAACTACCCGATCCAGATCGCCATGTGGAAGTCGGCCCCGGCCCTGGCCGCCGGCAATGCAATGGTGTTCAAGCCGTCCGAAGTGACCCCGCTGACCGCGATCAAACTCGCCGAGATCTACACCGAAGCCGGCGTGCCGGACGGCGTGTTCAACGTCGTGCAGGGCCCGGGCCGCGAGATCGGCAACTGGCTGACCGAGCACCCGGTGATCGAGAAGATCTCCTTCACCGGCGGCGTGGCCACCGGCAAGAAGGTCATGGCCAGCGCCGCGTCCTCGTCGCTGAAGGAAGTGACGATGGAACTGGGCGGCAAGTCGCCGCTGGTGATCTGTGACGACGCCGATCTGGACCGTGCCGCCGACATCGCGGTGATGGCCAACTTCTTCAGTTCCGGCCAGGTCTGCACCAACGGCACCCGCGTGTTCGTGCCGCGCAGCATGCTGGCCGCGTTCGAAGCCGCCGTGGTGGAGCGCGTCAAGCGCATCCGCATCGGCGACCCGATGGCTGAACAGACCAACTTCGGCCCGCTGACCAGCTTCCCGCACATGGAAAACGTGTTGCGCTTCATCGAAAGCGGCAAGAGCGAAGGCGCGCGCCTGCTGACCGGCGGCGGTCGTGCCACCGACGGTGCCCTGGCCGACGGCGCCTATGTCCTGCCGACCGTGTTCTCCGACTGCCGCGACGACATGACGATTGTCCGCGAAGAGATCTTCGGGCCGGTGATGAGCATCCTCGCCTACGACGATGAGGATGAAGTAGTCCGTCGCGCCAACGACACCACCTTCGGCCTGGCCGCAGGCGTGGTCAGCAAGGACATCAGCCGCGCACATCGCATCATCCATCGCCTGGAAGCCGGCATCTGCTGGATCAACACCTGGGGCGAGTCGCCGGCGGAAATGCCGGTCGGTGGCTACAAGCAGTCCGGCGTTGGCCGCGAGAACGGCATCTCCACCCTCGGCCACTACACCCGCATCAAGTCGGTGCAGGTCGAACTGGGCGACTACGCCAGCGTGTTCTGATCGCCACGGCCTGAGCACCGCCCATCGTCCGGCCACCGCGCCGATCCGACATTCCGCCGGGACGCCTGCATGCAGCGCGTCCGGCCTGCAGGAGATCAACCATGAGCACCCATAACGAGTACGACTACATCATCATCGGCGCCGGTTCGGCCGGCAACGTGCTGGCCACCCGCCTCACCGAAGATGCCGATGTCAGCGTGCTGCTGCTGGAAGCCGGTGGCCCGGACTACCGGCTCGATTTCCGTACCCAGATGCCCGCCGCTCTGGCCTTCCCGCTGCAGGGCCGCCGCTACAACTGGGCGTACAAGACCGATCCCGAGCCCTTCATGAACAACCGCCGGATGGATTGCGGTCGTGGCAAGGGCCTGGGCGGTTCGTCGCTGATCAACGGCATGTGCTACATCCGCGGCAACGCGATGGACTACGACAACTGGGCCGGCATGCCGGGCCTGGAGGACTGGACCTACCTGGACTGCCTGCCCTACTTCCGCAAGGCCGAAACCCGTGACATCGGCCCGAACGACTACCACGGCGGCGACGGCCCGCTGCGCGTCACCACGCCCAAGGCCGGCAACAACGAACTGTTCGCGGCGATGGTCGAGGCCGGCGTGCAGGCCGGTTACCCGCGCACCGACGACCTCAATGGCTACCAGCAGGAAGGCTTCGGCCCGATGGACCGCACCGTCACGCCGAAGGGACGCCGCTCCAGCACCGCCCGTGGCTACCTGGATCTGGCCAAGCCGCGCCCGAACCTGACCATCGTCACCCACGCGCTGACCGACCGCATCCTGTTCTCGGGCAAGCGCGCGGTGGGCGTGCAGTGGCTGCACAACGACCAGCCGCAGCGCGCCACCGCACGCCGCGAAGTACTGCTCTGCGGCGGCGCCATCGCCTCGCCGCAGATCCTGCAGCGCTCCGGCGTCGGCCCGGCCGACCTGCTGCGCAGCCTGGACATCGACCTGGTGCACCACCTGCCCGGCGTCGGCGCCAACCTGCAGGACCATCTTGAGATGTACCTGCAGTACGAGTGCAGGAAGCCGGTCTCGCTGGCCCCGGCACTGAAGCTGTACAACCAGCCGGCAATCGGCGCCGAATGGCTGTTCCTGGGCACCGGCATCGGCGCCAGCAACCAGTTCGAAGCTGGCGGCTTCATCCGCAGCGATGCCGAATTCGACTGGCCCAACCTGCAGTATCACTTCCTGCCGGTGGCGATCAACTACAACGGCTCCAACCCGATCAAGGCGCACAGCTTCCAGATGCATGTCGGCTCGATGCGCTCGCCCAGCCGTGGCCGCATCCACGTGCGCTCGAAGGACCCGCGCGAAGATCCCAGCATCCTGTTCAACTACATGTCGCACGATCAGGACTGGCGCGAGTTCCGCTCGGCGATCCGGATCACCCGCGAGATCTTCGCGCAGCCGGCGCTGGCACCGTACAGCGGCCGCGAGATCTCGCCGGGCAGCGCGCTGCAGACCGACGCGCAGATCGATGCGTTCGTGCGCGAGCATGCCGAGACTGCCTACCACCCGTCATGCTCGAACAAGATGGGCCACGCCGATGATCCGATGGCGGTGGTCGACGGCCAGGGCCGCGTGCATGGCCTGGAAGCCCTGCGCATCGTCGATGCCTCGATCATGCCGCAGGTGGTCACCGGCAACCTCAACGCACCGACCATCATGATCGCCGAGAAGCTGGCCGATGTGATCCGTGGCCGCGCGCCGCTGCCGCGCAGCACGGCTGCGTACTACAAGGCCAACGGCGCGCCGGTGCGCAACAAGGGCTGAGCCTCCGGCCATCGGAATCATCCGCCGGGCATGGCCCGGCGCTACCAAGCGAGCTTTGCCTTCGGACGCCGGGCATGGCCCGGCGCTACCAGGCGGGCTTTGCCTTCGGTAGCACCGGGCCATGCCCGGCGGCTTTTGGCGCATACGGCCGCGCAGTGTCCACCCTCTTCGCGTTTTCCCTACGGGGCGGTATGCTGCGGAGAGCGGTTCTGGCGGATACTGTCCGCGCCGCACCCATCATTACGATTCCTGGAGGGGGAATATGAGTCTGGATCGTCCCTGGCTGCAGAGCTATCCGAAAGGCGTTCCCGCCGAAATCGACGTCAACGAGTTCCATTCGGTAGTTTCGGTCTTCGACGCCTCCGTCGCGAAGTACCGCGACCGACCGGCCTACTCCAGTTTCGGCAAGACCCTCACCTACGGTGAGACCGACGCCCTGGTCGAACAGTTCGCCGCTTACCTGCTGGGCGAGCTGAAGCTCAAGAAGGGCGACCGCGTCGCCCTGATGATGCCCAACTGCCTGCAGTACCCGATCGCCACCTTCGGCGTGCTGCGTGCCGGCCTGACCGTGGTCAACGTCAACCCGCTGTACACCGCGCGCGAGCTGAAGCATCAGCTGGTCGACGCCGGCGTGACCGCGCTGGTGGTGGTGGACAACTTCGGCGACACCGTCGAACAGGTCATCGCCGATACCCAGGTCAAGCAGGTCATCACCACCGGCCTGGGCGACCTGCTCGGCGCCAAGGGCACGATCGTCAACTTCGTGCTCAAGTACGTCAAGAAGATGGTGCCCAACTACCATCTGAACGGCGCGATCCGCTTCAAGCAGGCGCTCAGGCTGGGCAGCCGCCACACCCTGCCGAAGGTCGAGATCGACCATGACGACGTGGCGTTCCTGCAGTACACCGGCGGCACCACCGGTGTGGCCAAGGGCGCGATGCTGACCAACCGCAACCTGATTGCCAACATGCAGCAGGCCTCGGCCTGGATCAGCGCATCGGGCATCGAGATGGGCAAGGAATGGATCATCACCGCCCTGCCGCTCTACCACATCTTCGCGTTGACGGCGAACGGCCTGGTCTTCATGAAGTTCGGTGGCTGCAACCACCTGATCACCAACCCGCGTGACATGAAGGGCTTCGTCAAGGAGCTCAAGTCGGTGCGCTTCACTGCGATCACCGGCGTCAACACGCTGTTCAACGGCCTGCTCAACACCCCCGGCTTCGACACCGTCGATTTTTCCTCGCTGAAGGTGACCCTGGGCGGCGGCATGGCCGTGCAACGTGCAGTCGCCGAGCGCTGGAAGAAGACCACCGGCGTCACCCTGGTCGAGGCCTACGGCCTGACCGAGACCTCGCCGGCGGCCTGCATCAACCCGCTTACCCTGGCCGAGTACAACGGCTCGATCGGCCTGCCCATCCCTTCCACCGATGCCTGCATCAAGGACGACAACGGCAACATCCTGCCGCTGGGCGAAGTGGGCGAGCTGTGCATCCGCGGCCCGCAGGTGATGAAGGGCTACTGGCAGCGCCCGGAGGAAACGGCCAAGGCCATCGACGCCGACGACTGGCTGCACACCGGCGACATGGCGAAGATGGACGAGCACGGCTTCTTCTACATCGTCGACCGCAAGAAGGACATGATCCTGGTGTCCGGCTTCAACGTGTACCCCAATGAGGTCGAAGACGTGATCGCGATGATGCCGGGCGTGCTGGAAGTGGCCGCGGTCGGCGTCCCGGACGAGAAGTCCGGCGAGGTGGTCAAGGTGGTCATCGTCAAGAAGGACCCGAACCTGACCGCCGAGATGGTCAAGGAGCACGCCCGGGCCAACCTGACCGGCTACAAGCACCCCAGAATCGTTGAATTCCGAAAAGAGCTGCCGAAGACCAACGTCGGCAAGATCCTGCGTCGCGAACTGCGCGACACACCCGCTCAGTAAGGGTTTGCGGAAAGTTGAACGCGCTCGGGCCCGGGTCGGCAACGACCCGGGCCTTTTCGCATGCGCGGGGCCGGGCCCGGTGTAGCATCGCCGCGTGAGTGGACCGTTCGGCCCGCCGGCCACCACCTTCAACTGCGGGCCGCACCGCCGAGGACCCTTCCATGAGCACCATCGAAAAGCTGCCCAGCAGCAGCTCCCCCTATGCCACCATCCGCACCCAGGACAGCGCTGACGGCGCCGCACACTGGCTGTTCATGCACGCCGATGCCTCCACCGGCGTGCGTCCCTGCTGCCGCAAGGACATGCTGGACGAGATGTGGAGTTACATGAACGCCATCACCCGCGGGCCGGCGCAGCGCCACAGCGGCCAGCTGCGCCATTTCGTGCTGGCCTCCGACGCCGCCGCCTACAACCTGGGCGGGGACCTGGACCTGTTCACCCGCCTGATCCGGGAAGGTAACCGCGACCTGCTGCTGACCTACGCCCAGCGATGCGTGGAAGGCGTTCACCATCTGCACACCGGTTTCGGCGGCGACGTCCGCTCGATCGCCCTGATCCAGGGCGATGCGCTGGGGGGCGGCCTGGAAATGGCCCTGGCCTGCCACACCATCGTTGCCGAGGAAGGCAGCGGCATGGGCCTGCCCGAAGTGCTGTTCGGCCTGTTTCCGGGCATGGGCGCCTACTCGTTCCTGTGCCGCCGGGTGTCGCCGCAGCTGGCCGAGAAGATCATCCTCGACGGCCGTATCTACAGCGCCGAGGAGATGCACGCGATGGGCGTGGTCGACGTGCTGGTCAGGAAAGGTGAAGGCCGCGGCGCGGTCGAAGAGATGATCCGCCAGCAGCAGCGCCTGCCGCAGTCGTACCTGGCAATGAATGCCGCGCGCAACCTGGCGCAGGCGGTCAGCTACGACGAACTGCTGGAAATCACCAAGGTCTGGGTCGATTCGGCACTGGCCCTGGGTGATCGTTCGCTGCGCACCATGGACCGTTTGATCAAGGCCCAGACCCGACGCGCCAATCTGGACGTGGCCTGATATTTCCCCCTCCCCCGCAGGGTTCAAGCCCGGCTGGCCGCCGGGCTTTTTTTATGGGGCGTGCGAGCATCGACAACCGGTATTACAGGCCAGGCTGGCCCCCGTTCTATCGCTCGCTGTCATCGGCCACGCCACGCGCCTTGCGTTGGGCGCGTGCATCCAGCGCCTGCCGGCCTTCCTTGATAGCCCCCTGCAGCACCGCAAGACGCTGCCGCCATTCGGCCTTGAGCTGCCAGTCGGCCATCCGCATCAACTCACCGGCGCGGTTGGACGCACGCACCAGGCCCAGATTGCTGGCCACGCCCTTGATCGCGTGCGACTGCTCGCGGAAAGCCCCCCAGCGTGCCGCTTCACCGTCACCTTCGGCCTTGCGCAGGCATGACTCGGCATCGTCCAGGCACTGGCGGATGAACTCGCGCTCGAAGCCTTCGCCCATTCCCAGCGACGCCAGCTCATCAAGCACGCCGGTGTCGAGCACGCCATCGAGGTTGGTGACGGTGCGCACGATCGGCGGAGCACTGGCCTTGAGCTGGGCGTTGTTGGCGATCTCGGCCAGGGTGTCCAGCAGGCGCACGGCCACCACCGGCTTGGCCAGGAACGCATGCGCACCGGCCTGGGTACAGCGCTGGATGGCTTCGGGAGTGACGTCGGCGCTGAGCACCAGCACCGGCGTGCGCGGGCCGCCACCAGCCTGCATCACCCGCAGCTCCTTCAGCATGTCCAGGCCACTCATGCCGGGCATGTGCAGATCGACAATGGCCGCATCGAACTCACTTTCAGCCAGTGCATCCAGCACCGCTTCGCCCCCATCGACGCACAGCACCTTGTGTCCGGCCTTCTGCAGCAGCCGTTGCAGCACCATGCGGTTGGCCTCGTGGTCGTCGGCGACCAGGATCTGCATGCTGCGCACCCGCGCGCGATGGCGCAGGAACGGATCGGCGAAGGCGATGACGTTGCCGCCGGCGCCGGTTTCGTCGCCAGCAGCGAGGGTCGGCACCGCGCCCGGGACCACCGGCTGCGGCGGCGCGAACGGCAGTTCCACCCAGAAGTGGCTGCCCTGCGGCGGGTTGTCCAGGTAACCGATCTCACCGTCCATCGCTTCGACCAATCCCTTGGCGATGGTCGTGCCCAGGCCGGTACCTTCATGACGGCGGGCCATGCTGACGTCGGCCTGCTCGAAGGCCTCGAACAGGCGTGGGCGCATGGCTGGAGCGACGCCGATGCCGGTATCGAGAATGTCGAAGCGCAGCCGCACTCCCCCCTGGGTGTCGGCGTGGACAACACTGACACGGATCTCGACCCGGCCGTGATCGGTGAACTTGACCGCGTTGCCGGCCAGGTTGAGCAGGATCTGCCGCAGATGACCGACGTCGCCGCGCAGGGTCGGCGGCACGGTCTCGGCTACCTTCACCCTGTAATCCAGGCGCTTGGCCTTGGCCTGCGGCAACAGGATCAGGCCGATCGCCTGCATCACGTCGGAAAGCACGAAATCCTCGGCGACCACGCGCAGCTTGCCGGCCTCGATCGCCGAGATGTCCAGCACTTCCTCGACCAGCGCCAGCAGGCTGCGCGACGACGCCTGGATGGTACTCACGCACTCACGCTGCTCGTCGTCCAGGCGCGTGGTCGCCAACACTTCCGTCATGCCATTCAATCCATTGAGTGGGGTGCGGAACTCGTGGCTCATGTTGGCCAGGAATCGACTCTTGGCTTCGCTGGCGCGCCGCGCCTCGGCCATCGCCTCGGTCAACTGCCGCAGCAGCGTGGAGAAATACAGGGGTACCGCCGCAAGGCCAAGCCACAGGCCAATGGCCAAGCGTGCGTTCTGCTGCCAATAGGGGGTGGACAGCGCGGTAATGCCGAAGCTGACCATCGCCATCGCCACGGCCACATAGAGGTAGTGGTTGCCAAAGCGCATGCCATTGCCCACCGTCACCCACATCACCACGATGTAGACCCACGACAGCGGCTCGCCCATCTGGATCATGCCGGCAGCAATCAGGCCGTAGTCGGCCAGCATGCCCAGTACACGGCGCGCATCGGAACGCCCCGGCCGCCACAGCAGCCAACCGAACAACAGCAGCGACAGGCTCAGGCCGGTCAGCACGATCGCCAGCACACCGACATACTGGGTGTGCGGCAGATCATGCCGCGCCGAAGGCAGCAGCACGTAAGCCATGATCAGGCTGATCAGGACGATGCGGACGATCTGCTGCCCGTGCTCGCTGTCCTGCCGCTGGGACAGGCGCAATCGCAATCGCGACAGCAGTCGTTTCACGCGCCCAGTCCCGGCCGTGCAGAGGCGGTGGAGTGGTCGGCACAGATCTGTTCCAGCTGCTCGCGGCCGCGCAGCAATGCATCCACGCAGCGCGGATCGAACAGGCGCCCACGCTGGGCATACAGGTAGGCCAAGGTGGCTTCCATCGTCCACGCTTCCTTGTAGGGGCGCGGCGAGATCAACGCATCGAACACGTCGGCCACCGCGACGATGCGCGCTTCCAGCGGAATCGCATCGCCCACCAGGCCATCGGGATAGCCACTGCCGTCGTAGCGCTCGTGGTGACGCAGCGCGATCAATGCACCGACCTGGATGAAACGGTTCTGGCTGCCGCTGAGCAGTTCATGGCCGATTCGCGGATGCCGGCGCATGATCGCCAGCTCCTCATCATTGAGCTTGCCCTGCTTGAGCAGCACCGCATCGGGAATGGCGATCTTGCCCATGTCGTGCAGCGGTGCGGCCATCTCGATCAGCTTGACGTCCTCTTCCGGCAGGCCCAGCTGCTCGGCAATCAGGCCAGCCACGCGCGCCATCCGCTCAAGGTAGGCACTGGTGCCGGCATCACGGAATTCGATCGCACGCGCCAGCCGCGAAAGCGTCTCGCGCTCGCGCTCCTCCACCTCGTGCATGCTGGCCAGCAGCCGCTGCTCCAGCGACAGCGCGCGCTGCTTCACGTTCTCGGTCTGCTGGCGCAACTGCAACAGGTTGTAGCAGCGTGCGCGCAGTTCGCGCGGGCGGATCGGCTTGACCAGGAAATCGATCACGCCGGCTTCCAGTGCTGCCTGGCGGATCGGCTCGTCACCCACCACGGTGATCAGGATCACCGGAATATCGCGATGCTTGGGCAGCCGGCGGAAGCGGCGGGCGAACTCCAGCCCATCCATCTCCGGCATGCGGTAATCGAGAAGCAGCAGGTCGACCGGGTACGATTCGCACCATGCCAACGCCGTCAACGGATCGCCGAAGTCATGCACGCTCAGTTCCGGTGCGATGTCCTCGATGACGTGACGAAGCATCGTCCGTGCGGAAGTCTGGTCATCGACGATGACGATGTTCAAGGCGTTCTCTGCCTGCTTTCTCGACCATGCTGAAAGGTCAGCGGGCGAGGATACCCCGCCGCTGTGCACGCTGGCACCCTGCATCGGCTCGACTCCCGTCACAAGCCCCCCGATTCATGATCGTCGTCACAATGTGAAGCGGATTCTCCACATCGCGGCCTCCCCTGACGCCATCAAGCCATAGCCAGTGTCAAGGTTGTGCAACAACGATACGCCGAGTGCGGGGCGCGTCAATGGCGCCGTCTCAAACCGAGACGACGCGCACAAACGGACGCCAAAAACGACGGTTACTGCTCCGGACGCATGTACGGGAACAGCAGCACGTCGCGGATCGAGCTGCTGCCGGTCAGCAGCATCACCAGCCGATCGACGCCGATGCCAAGGCCGCCGGTCGGCGCCATTCCGTACTCCAGCGCACGGATGTAGTCGGCGTCGTAGTGCATGGCCTCGTCGTCGCCGCCTTCCTTCGCCGCCACCTGCGCCTGGAAGCGCTGGGCCTGGTCCTCCGGGTCGTTCAGTTCGGAGAAGCCGTTGGCCAGTTCCTTGCCGTTGACGAACAGTTCGAAGCGGTCGGTATAGCCGGGATCGTTGTCGTTGGCGCGGGCCAGCGGCGAGACCTCCACCGGGTGATCGGTGATGAAGGTCGGCTGGATCAGGGTGTGCTCGACGGTGGCTTCGAAGATCTCCAGCAGCAGCTTGCCCCAACCGTAGGACGGCTTGACGCGGATCTTCAGGCGCTCGCAATGACGCAGCAGCGCGTCACGGTCGGTGCAGTCGGCCGCGGAGATTTCCGGGTTGTGGTGACGCACCGCCTCGTCCATGCGCCAGCGGCGGAACGCCGGACCCAGGTCGATGTTGGCGCCGTCCCACTCCACCACGGTGGTGCCGTTCACCGACAGCGCCACGTCACGGATCACGCCCTCGGTAAGGTCCATGATCTCGTTGTACGTGGCATAGGCCTCGTACAGTTCCATCATGGTGAATTCCGGGTTGTGGCGGGTGCTGACGCCTTCGTTGCGGAAGTTGCGGTTGATTTCGTAGACGCGTTCCAGGCCACCGACGGTCAGGCGCTTGAGGTACAGCTCCGGCGCCACGCGCAGGTACAGGTCAAGGTCCAGCGCGTTGTGGTGGGTGGTGAAGGGCTTGGCCGCGGCGCCGCCGGGGATGTAATGCATCATCGGCGTTTCAACTTCGAGGAAGTCGCGGTTGTCCAGCCACGCACGCATCGCCCGGATGATCTTCGAGCGCTTGATGAAGACCGCACGCGACTCCGGGGTCACGATCAGGTCGACGTAACGCTGGCGGTAGCGCTGCTCGACGTCGGCCAGGCCATGCCACTTGTCCGGCAGCGGGCGCAACGACTTGGTCAGCAGGCGGATCGACTCGGCCTTGACCGACAGCTCGCCGGTCTTCGTGCGGGTGAGGCCACCTTCGACAGCGATGATGTCGCCCACGTCCCAGCCCTTGAAGGCGGTGTAGGCATCACCCAGCACGCTGCCCTGCAGGAACAGCTGGATGCGGCCCGATTCGTCCTGGATCTGGGCGAAGCTGGCCTTGCCCATGACCCGCTTGGCCATCAGGCGACCGGCCATCTTCACCTGGCGGCCGTTGCCTTCCAGGGTTTCGGCGGTCCACTGCTCCGCATCGGCGAACTCGTCCTGCAGCTGGCCGGCAAAGTCCTCGCGACGGAAGTCGTTCGGATACGCGATCCCCTGCCCGCGCAGCGCTTTGAGTTTCTCACGGCGCTCGGCGATCAACTTGTTTTCGTCGACGGGGGGGGTATCGGTAGCTTCGCTCATGGATCTGCGGGAATCGTGTAGTGAGGGGAGTGTTGCGCCCGGCGCAGCCGGTCGCCCAGCATACCAAAAGCGCCCTGCCCCGGCCTCGGGCCGCCCCTGCTCCGGTAGCCGCCAACCTTGGTTGGCGCCCACCGTGTCGACCAAGGTCGACACCTACCGGGCTCCCAGGAATGCCTGCCGCAGTCGGTCAACCTCGATCCACCGCCCTGGTAGCCGCCGACCTTGGTTGGCGCTCTACCGCGCCGGGCATGGGGAGGCATCCACGCATGGTCTGGATCTACTGTGTCGACCAAGGTCGACACCTACCGGGCTCGGGGGTCGACACCTACCGGGCTCGGGGGGGCGACACCTACCCGTTTCCCGGGAATGCCTGCCGCAGCTCATCCACCAGCACCCGCTGGTTCTCCGAATAGTCCACCGGCACCGACACCAGATGCACGCCGCCCGCGGTGAAGGCCGCTTCCAGGGTCGGAATGAACTGCTCGATCGCCGTCACCTCGTGCCCCTGGCAGCCATAGGCCTCGGCGTACTTGACGAAATCCGGATTGCCGAAGGTCATGCCGTAGTCGGCAAAACCATCCACCGCCTGCTTCCAGCGGATCATG
Organism: Stenotrophomonas sp. SI-NJAU-1; assembly: GCF_020883215.1. Classification (NCBI taxonomy): domain Bacteria; kingdom Pseudomonadati; phylum Pseudomonadota; class Gammaproteobacteria; order Lysobacterales; family Lysobacteraceae; genus Stenotrophomonas; species Stenotrophomonas sp. SI-NJAU-1. The sequence goes on along the minus strand of NZ_CP086598.1, from coordinate 2,026,508 downwards.
CCGTAGGCGCCGTCGTTGAGGATCAGCACCACCAGATTCAGGCCCAACCGCCTTGCGGTCTCCAGCTCCTGGCTGTTCATCATGAAACCGCCATCGCCACACACCGCCAGCACGCGGCGCTGCGGGTACAGGATCGAGGCCATGATCGCCGACGGCAGCCCCGCGCCCATCGTTGCCAATGCGTTGTCCAGCAGCAGCGTATTGGCCACCTGGGTACGGTAGTTGCGCGCGAACCAGATCTTGTACATGCCGTTGTCCAGCGCCACGATGCCATCCGGCGGCATCACCTGGCGCACGTCATGCACCAGCCGCTGCGGCGTGAAACCAGCCTCTTCGGCGCGGTCGGCGATGTGCTCCAGGATCGTCGCGCGCAGCGGCAGCAGTGCAGCGGCGTTGTCCACCTTGCCCTCGATACGGTCGGCCAGCAGGGTCAGCGAGCGGCCGATATCGCCGATCACCTCCACCTGCGGGAAGTACACCTGCTCCACCGCAGCCTGCGAGTAGCCGATGTGGATGACCGTGCGGCCACCCGGGCGCATCACGAAGGGCGGCTTCTCCGTCACCTCGTGGCCAATGGTCACGATCACATCGGCCTGATCGATGGCCATGTGCACGTAGTCGCGCTCGCTCAGTGCCGCCGTGCCCATGTACAGGCCCGAGCCACCGGCCACCGCGCCCTTGCCCATCTGCGTGGTGACGAACGGGATGCCGGCCCGCAGCACGAAGGCCGACAGCGCCTCGCTGGACTGCGGTCGCGACGCCGCCGACGCGATCACCAGCAGCGGCCGCTTGGCCTGGCGGATGATCTGCGCCGCACGGTCCAGCGCCTCGGGACTGGCGATCGGCCGATCCACCGGGTGTGGCGGGATCAGTGCAACGTCCTCGACCTCCATCGCCGCGATGTCCTCGGGCAGTTCCAGCAGCACCGGCCCGGGGCGCTCCTCCAACGCCGTGCGGAAGGCCTCGCGGACGATGGTGGGGATGGTGCGCGCCGAAACGATCTGCCGTGCCGACTTGGTCAGCGGCTTCATCGTGCTGACGATGTCGACGATCTGGAAGCGCGCCTGCTTGCTGGCCACGATGCCCTTCTGCCCGGTGATCATGATGACCGGCCACGCGCCGAGCAGCGCATAGGCGGCACCGGTGGTGAAGTTCAGCGCGCCCGGGCCGAGCGTGGCCAGGCACACGCCGGGCTTGCCGGTCAGGCGGCCGTAGGTGGCGGCCATGAACACGGCAGCCTGTTCATGGCGGGTGATGACCAGCTCGATGCTGGAGTGGCGAAGCGACTCGACGACATCGAGGTTCTCTTCACCGGGAATGCCAAAAATGCGCTCGACGCCCTCGTTCTCGAGTGCGGCGACGAGCAGATCGGAACCCTTGGACATGGAATGACGTCCTTCTCGCAATGCGTGATGATGGAACGTTGCAGGGATGCTGACAGGAAGGTTGGATGGCCCGCGTCAACGGCGGTCGAACCACACCGTCTGCGCGTTGACGAATTCGCGGATGCCGAAGTGCGACAGCTCGCGGCCGAAGCCGCTCTTCTTCACGCCGCCGATCGGCACGCGCGGATCGGAGGCCGAGAAGCCGTTGACGAACACGCCACCGGTCTGCAGCCGGCGCGCCAGCTGCATCGCACGGGCGTGGTCGCCCGTCCACAGATTGCCGCTCAGGCCGAACTCGCTCTGGTTGGCCAGTTCCACCGCATGGTCGGCATCGCGCGCGCGGCTGATCGACGCCACCGGCCCGAAGGTCTCGGTGTCGAAGGCCTGCATGCCCGGCTCGACGCCGGCCAGCACGGTGGGGGCATAGAAGCTGCCGGGGCGATCGAGCTGCTTGCCGCCCACCAGCAACTGCGCACCGGCCTCGACCGAGGCGCGTACCTGTGCATCAAGCTGTTCCAGCAGGTCCTGCCGGGCCATCGGTCCGATCCGGTTGCCGGCCTCGCGGCCATCGCCGACGGTCAGCGCCTGTACGCGCTCGCAGAACAACGCCACGAAACGCTCGTACACGGCGTCTTCGACGATGATGCGCTTGCCGGCAATGCACACCTGCCCGGTGTTCTGGAAGCGCGAGGCAACAGCCGCATCGACCGCGGCATCGAGATCGGCGTCGGCCAGCACGATGAACGGATCCGAGCCACCCAACTCAAGCACCACCTTCTTCAGCGCTTGCCCGGCCTGCGCGGCGATGCTGCGCCCCGCGGCGACGCTCCCGGTGAGAGTCACGGCCGCGATGCGGTCATCGGCGATGGCGGCACTGGTGCCCTCGCGGCTGATGTTGGCGGCGATGAAGGTGCCGTCCGGCAGGCCCGCATCGCGCCACGCAGCGGCGAGCAGCCCGGCGGTGCCGACGATGTTCTCGGCCGGCTTCAGCAGAAAGCCGTTGCCGCCCATGAGGATCGGCACGGCCGCGCGCATCACCTGCCAGTACGGGAAATTCCACGGCATGATGCCCAGCACAACGCCCAGCGGCAGGTAGGAGACATAGGCCTTGTTGTCGGCCACCGGGGTGGGTTCATCGCGCAGGAACGCCGCACCGTTGTCGGCGTACCAATCGCACAGCACCGCGCACTTCTCGATCTCGGCCAGCGACTCGGCCTGGACCTTGCCCATTTCGGCAGTGGCCATCGCGGCCAGCGGTCCACGGTCGCGGCGCAGCACGGCAGCCATCGCACGCAGCACGCTGGCGCGTTGTTCCAGTGACTGCGCGCTCCAGGCTGCAAAACCGGCCTGGCCGCGGTCAAGGATGGCGTCCAGCTCGGCGTCGGTGGCGAAGGGGTGGCTGGCAATCTGCTGGCCGGTGGCCGGATCGCGGGAAATGGCAGCGGGGGCTGCGGGGGAAGCGGACATGCAGGTCTCCTGTTGTCTCGACAACGGGCGGCTGCCCGTTTCCTGACAACGAATGTGGACCCGATCGATGGCAGCAACAAGGCGTCTGCGTATCCTGTGACCTGTACTTACCTGCCTGAATGGGGTTGGGAGTTCCCGGCAGGGCTGCGCCCGGGTACGCGCCATCGCATGCGCGCTGCCGCTCCCACGCTTCGCTACGCGAACCGCGGGCCCCACTTACCAGCCCCCATACCCCCGCCGCTTCGCGGCCGCCCCCTGACTCAGGGGGCTCTTCTCCAGACCCAACCCGGCGCCTCCAGTAGATCCACGCCATGCGTGGATGAATTTCCATCGAGATCGACTATCTCGAATTGAAACCGAAAAGCATCCACGCATGGCGTGGATCAACGTGTCGACCAAGGTCGACACCTACCAACAGCCGCGGAGATCTGTCAGAGGTGGGGCGGTGTCGGAGTGCGGGGTGTCCGCGGCATGGATGCCGCGGCCAAGCCTACACGGACGTACTTGCGGCGTCCCCGCAATCCGACACCGCCCCGCCATCCCACGGAATGCCCGCTGTTGCTGTTGCTGTTGATGTTGATGTTGCCGGCCAGCGGCCGGCACTACAGCAGGTGCAGGGCTGCAAGCCCTGCCAAACAACCCCTTACCTTCGCGGCAGGTAGGTCACCAGTGACAGGTCATGCCGGCTCTCCGGCACCAGCGCCACGTACTGCAGGTCCAGCAGCCCGCGCGTGGGATGGTTCAGTTTCTTCGCACCCTCGTCGAAACGTCGCACGTCATGCTCCGGCCACCACTGGCGGAACTGCTCGCTGTGCGCGCCGATGTCCTCGGCCAGCGCCAGGAACGGCGCCTTGTCCGGCGCCTGCGCCATCGCCGCGCGGAAGCTGGCCAGCAGCCCGCGGGTCATTTCTTCCCAGTTGAGAATCAACGTTCTGTACGGCGGATACAGGAACATCAGCCGCAGCGTATTGCGCTCATGCGGCGCCAACTGACCGTAGTCGACAAACAGATCGGCGATGGCCGGGTTCCAGGCCAGTATGTCGAAACGGGTATTGCGCACGTAGGCCGGGATCGGCTGCATCGCCTCCACCAGCTGTCGCAGGCCATCGGTCACCGTCTCGTCGGGCGATTCCAGCGGCACGCCATAGCCGGACAGCGCGAACGCGTAGGCGCGCTCGTCGTCGCTCAACCGCAGTACCTGCGCCAGGCGCTCGAGCACCTCGGGCGAGGCGCGCACTTCGCGGCCCTGCTCGATCCAGGTGTACCAGCTGACGCTGACCCCGATCGCCAGCGCGACTTCCTCGCGCTTCAGGCCCGGCGTGCGTCGGCGACCGGCGGGCAGCCCCAGCGTTGCGGGGTCGACCCGGGCACGGCAGGCCTTGAGAAAGCCTCCCAGTTCCTTGCGTTCGGCTTCACTGCGCATCATCGCCCTGCCCTGCAGGTGTCAACGGCGTTGCGGGACGCCGAAGACGTCCCGCAACGCAGGGCCCGGGCAGCGGACGGTACCGCTGTCGCCCGGGCACGCATCAGGCATCGATGCGCTTGGAGCCGACCGCCAGACCGGCCTTCAGGCTGGCCTCGACGAACTCGTCCAGGTCACCGTCCAGCACCTTCTGCGTATCCGAACGCTCGATGCCGGTGCGCAGGTCCTTGATACGGCTCTGGTCGAGCACGTAGTTGCGGATCTGGCTGCCCCAGCCGATATCGGACTTGGTGGCTTCCACCGCGTCCTTCTCGGCATTGCGCTTCTGGATTTCCAGTTCGTACAGCTTGGCGGCCAGCATCTTCATCGCGTTGTCGCGGTTCTGGTGCTGGCTGCGGCCGGTCTGGCAGGCCACCACGATGTTGGTCGGGATATGGGTGATGCGCACCGCCGACTCGGTCTTGTTGACGTGCTGGCCACCGGCACCGGACGACCGGTACACGTCGGTGCGCAGGTCGGCCGGGTTGATGGTGATGTCGATGTTGTCGTCGATCTCCGGCGACACGAACACCGAAGTGAAGCTGGTGTGGCGGCGGTTGTCCGAGTCGAACGGCGACTTGCGCACCAGGCGGTGCACGCCGGTCTCGGTCTTCAGCCAGCCATAGGCGTAGTCGCCCTCAACGCGCAGGGTGGCCGACTTGATGCCGGCAACGTCGCCACCGGATACTTCCATCAGTTCGGTCTTCCAGCCACGCGATTCGCACCAGCGCAGGTACATGCGCAGCAGGATCTCGGCCCAGTCCTGGGCTTCGGTGCCACCAGCGCCAGCCTGGATGTCGACGAACGCTGCAGCATTGTCCATCTCGCCGGAGAACATGCGCTGGAACTCCAGCTTCTCCACGTGCGCCTGGTGCTTGTCCAGGTCGGCCACCACGGCCAGCGCGGTGTCCTCGTCCTGCTCGGACTCGGCCAGCTCCAGCAGCTCGGTGGCGTCGCTCAGGCCCTCCAGCACCGTGGCGATGCCGCCGACGGTCTTTTCCAGGCTCGAGCGCTCGCGCCCCAGGTTCTGGGCGTACTCGGCGTTGTTCCAGACGTCGGGGCTTTCCAGCTCCCGCGTTACTTCCTCAAGACGCTCTTTCTTGGCGTCGTAGTCAAAGATACCCCCGGAGCGACAACACGCGATCGGTCAGATCGGTGATGCGCTGGCGGACAGGATTCAGTTCGATCATGTCGGCGGTTGTGCATTCAAAAGATGACTGGCAATGATACCGCAGGCGTCCACCCGGCGGCGAGACACGCCCGTACCGGTCTGGACACGCAGCCACGCGATACCGGTAGACTTCCCCACCGCCGCGGCAACAGGGGGACGCGCGGCCCATTCCCATTCAAGGAGCACCAATTCAATGACGATCATGCGATCCACCCTGTGCCTGGCCGCCTGCCTGCTGGCCGCCAATGCGTCTGCCCTCGACCTGAAGGGCCTGACCAGCACCGGCCTGAAGGCCGGCAAGGCGCTGACCCTGTCCGACGCGGAAGTCTCGGCCGCTGCCGACCAGGCTTGCGCCTACATGGACAAGGAAAACCAGGTGGTGGCAGGCAACGATCCGTACGCCCAGCGCCTGGCCAAGATCACCCAGGGCCTGGCCAACGAGGACGGACTGAACCTGAATTTCAAGGTCTACCGCACCGACGACGTCAACGCCTGGGCGATGGCCAACGGCTGCGTCCGCGTCTACACCGGCCTGATGGACATGGCCAGCGATGACGAAGTGCGTGGCGTGATCGGCCACGAAATCGGCCACGTGAAGCTGGGTCACAGCAAGACCAAGATGCGCACCTCCCTGCTCGCCTCTGCCGGCCGCGAAGGCCTTGCCGCCTCCGGCAACGGCAACCTGACCCAGCTCAGCCAGGGCCAGCTCGGCGAACTGGCCGAAGGCTTCATCAATGCCCAGTTCTCGCAGAAGGAAGAGAGCGCGGCCGATGAGTACGGCTACCAGTTCATGAAGCGCCACAGCTACGACCCGGCCGCCCTGGCCAGCATGTTCCGCAAGCTGTCCAGCGACGGCGGCCTGATGTCCTCGCACCCGGGCTCGGAAGCCCGCGCAGCGCGCATTGACGCGATGATCAAGAAGGACAAGAAGTAAGCTGGCGGCGGGCGGACCGTATGGTCCGTCCGCTCACCCGCCCGCCAGCGCCTGGCGCAGCAGCGGCAGTTGTCGTCGACTGCAGGGTACCTTGGCCCCATCGGCCATGTGCAGCAAGGCCTCGCCCCCATCCAGCGGCTCGATCGAGCGCAGCTGGTCCCTGTTGACCAGCCAGCTGCGGTGGCTGCGCAGGAACAGGGCCGGGTCCAGCCGCGCCTCCAGCACCGCCATGGTGATCCGCAGCGGGTAGTCATGCCCGCGCACGCGCAGGTTCACATAGTTGCCGGCGGCCTGGGCATATTCCACGTCGCCGGTGGCGACCAGGAACTCCTTGCCCAGCTTGCGCACCAGGAAATGCTGCGGACGCTCGACCGGCTCGACCGGAGGGCCGTCGTCGGGCGCGGCCAGCAGGGTCGCTTCGCCCTGGCGGCGCCGGCCGAACCAGGCCAGCGCATGGACTGCCGAGACCAGCAGCGCATAGGTCTGGATGTCCTTGAAGAATTCGTAGAACCATTGCGCCGGCCAGCCACCAAAGGTGTAGCTGCTGCCAAGCACGGCATGTGCGGCCTTCCGCAGCAGGACCATCGCGCTCACGTGCAACAGCCACCACGCGACCGCGCCCAACAGGTACGGTGCCAAGCGCTGTCGCCAGGTATCGGTGTGCAGCGGCCAGCGTGAAGCCGCGCGGATCAGCACCACCAGCAGCAGCAGCGACACCAGCGCGCTGCTGAACTCGTCAATCGTGGCCGCCATCCATTGGGAGGGCAGACCATCGCGCGCCGCGATCATGGCCTTGGCCAGCACATTGGCCGTCGCCGTCCCCAGGAACAGTACGACCCAGAACACGGCTGCCTGCCGTCCTTGCCTGCTGCTGCCCACCGATTCGCCACGCACGCGCGGGCCCTGCTGGTTGTGCTCATCCATTGCTGGATTATCGCCAACCACAGCCCTGTTGACGCACGCCATTCGTCCCCTCGCCCCGCCATTGGGCCCTGCAGGGCATCCAGCCGCCCCCTCCTGCTGGCGACAACCCGCAAGGACTTCCACTCTGCGAGGACGCCAACACGGATACCGCCATGACTCGCCGCCACGACCTCGACTCCCTGCGCATCGGTGCCTTCGGCCTGTTGATCCTCTACCACGTGGCCATGGCCTACGTGGCCGGATGGGACTTCCACCTCAAGAGCGCGCACACGGCAGAGTGGCTGCAGTGGCCGATGATCGCGTTGAATCGTTGGCGCATGCCGCTGCTGTTCGCCATCTCCGGCGTTGCACTGGGCCTGGGCCTGCCCGGGCACGGCCGGTGGCGGTTCGCGTTGCGGCGCGGCTGGCGGCTGTTGTTGCCGCTGGTGTTCGGCATCGTCGCGGTCGTTTCGCTGCAGGCCTACTGTGAAGCGGTGGACAAGGGCGACGTCACGCCAGGGCTCGGCGCATTCCTGTGGCGCTACTGGCAGTTCCGGCCGTGGCCGGGTGCCAGCTTCACCGGTGCAGCGTATGGATTCACCTGGAACCACCTGTGGTACCTGGCCTATCTGATCCCCTACACGCTGTTGGCGATCCTGTTGGCCAGCGTAGTGCGGCCGCTGCGCCAGCGCCTGCCGGGCCTGCATCCGGGCGACCGTTGGGTGGCCACGCTGGGCCTGCTGCTGCCGGTGCTATGGCTGGCATGGGCGCTGCTGGTGATCCTGCCCGCCCACCCGCCAACCCACGCGCTGGTCGATGACCTGTATGTCCACGCCGAATCACTGCCCCTGTTCCTCGGCGGCTTCATCGCCGCGCAGTGGCAGCGCGGTTGGGATCTGCTGGTGCGTGGCCGGCGGTTGACCCTGATGCTGGCCGTTGCCGGGCTGACTGTCGAACTGGGCATCCGTGCACTGGCGCGGATGCCCGATGTTGGCGATCTGCCGCAGTGGGTGCTGTCGCTGCCGTGGGCGCAGACCGAGCGCGTTGGCCGAGCGCTGTACACCTGGTGCGCCCTGCTGACCCTCTTCGGCTGGGCGCAGGTCCTGCTGGCGCGGCCATGGCGTGGCCTGGGCTACTGCCGCGAAGCGGTGTTCAGCTGGTACATCCTGCACCAGACCGTGCTGATCGTGCTTCTGTACTGGTTGCGGCCGTTGCAGCTGGGCGCGTGGCTGGAGCCGACGCTGGTGATTGTCGGCACCGTCGCCGGCTGCCTGCTGATCCACGAACTGCTGGTGCGCCGTGTGCGCTGGCTGCGGCCGCTGTTCGGGCTGCGTGCCGATCGCAACGGCGCAGTGAGCGTCACGCAGGATCACAGCGCCGGCCGCCGGGCATGGCCCGGCGCTACCGCACCTCGAACTCGCCAACCAGCACCGTCTCGGCACGATCCTTCAGCCGCATCGTGATCATCCGGTCCTTCTGCTTCGGCGTGCCCCAATGGGTAGTCAGGCGCAGCATCAGCGTCGTCGCACCGGTTACCAGCTGCTGGCGGCTGCCGAAGTAGTTCGCCTCCACCTTGTACTTGCCCGGCTTGGCGTTGCGCAGCGAGAACTGTTCCGGACCATAGCCACCGGTGAAGTCCTGCGACATCTGCCCACCCTGGTAGGTCAGGCGGTTGCCGTAGTACGCACGCTCGCCGTTCGGGTCGGTCACCCACAAGTCCATGTCGCTGTTGTCGGCATCCCAGGCCAGCACCACGCGCAGGTCCAGCGGCATCGCCTGCAGCAGGCGCGGGTCGATGCCGGTGGTATCCAGGCGCGGCGTGCTACCGGCAACCAGGTTGGTCAGTTCATCCAGGGCGATCAGCGCGATGCCGTCGAAGCGACCATCCCAAGGCCGCACCACCACCTGGTACAGCGGCGCCAGCGCCTGCTGCGGCTTGCCCGCTGCGGCCAGCGCCAGGCCCAGATCACGGAAGCTCTGCGGTTCTTCCTGGCCCATCGCCAGCACCTGCTCGAACACCGGCACCGCCAGTGCCGGTGCATCGGCCTGCAGCAGGCGATAGCCGAGAACGCGCAGCAGATGGCGGTTGTCCAGCTCCATCTCGGCCAGGTTGGACAGCACGCGCAGGGCCAGATCGCGCTGCCCCTGTTCAAGCAACAGATCGGCCACGTCGAGGAAGAACGCACTGCTGTCGGCGTTCGCGGCGCGCTCGGCCAGATAGCGGTCGTACAGCTGCGACGACGGCCCCTGGCGCAGACGGCGAGCAACCGGTGAATCGGATTGCCACGCCGCCAGCCGGATGCCGAGCTGACCGTCGTTGGCAGCGGCCGGCGCATTGGACGCCGTGGGTTCGACGGTAACGGCATCCATCGCGGCCTCCAGGCCTGCAGGGGCCTGCCGCGGTGGCGACCGACGGGCGCGCGCGCTGCTGGACTCTGCCCGTTGCCCGGCGGCAACGGCCATCGGCGCTGGCGCGGGTGGAGGCGCTGCGAGCATCGCCACCGGCGCAGCCGCGTGCGCGTCCTGACCGACCACCTCCAGCGCCTTCGCCTGCACGCGCATGCCTTTGGGCCAACGGCGGCTCCACCATTGCTGCCGCTCCTTCCAGCGCGAAGCAATATCGTCCAGGCGCTGACGGTCGGCGGCGTCGCGGTCTGCAACCTGCCGTGCGAACCGCTGGTCGTACTGAGCGCGCAACGCGCCCGCTGGCCGGATTGCGTAGCGCAGGTAGTCGTCCAGGGTTTCCAGCACGATCAGCGAGGTGTCAGGGCCGACCAGGCTGAACTGCTGCGACAGGCGCTGCATCGCCTCGCGGTTGCCACGGCGGTCGGTCGCCAGCTGCTGCTGGCGTGCCTGAGCCCACAAGCCAGCCAGCAGCGCTCCATCGCTGCCCTTCTGCGTTGGCGGCAGCGCCTGCCACTGGCCGCCGCCGACGCGCACCCGCATTGGCACACCGTCCGCTGCCAACCGGGCGTGCAGCCACAGCCAGCCTTCGGTTTCGCTGCGGCGGTCGATCACCACGTCCTGTACCCCGCGCCCCGCATCAACCTGTACGTCCAGTGGCGAAGACAGCAGTTCGCGAGCCGACGCGTCAACGTCCGGCCCCAGGGCGACGAAGCGGCCGCTGTGCGATTCACTCCATCCGCGCAGGCGCGTGCTGTCCGTGCGGGCACCGGCGCTGCTGACCGCGAACAGGCGCTGGTCGGGCGCCAAGGCCGGCAGTGTTTCCGGTCCATAGGTCAGCAGGCCGTCGCTGACCAGCAGGTATTCCTTTACCGTCGGCTGCGACTGCCATTGCGCCAGCGCACTGGCACCGTCCGGGCGCACCGCCTGCAGCGCCGCGCGGAGCCCGCTCCAGTTTCCGCCGCGGATGCGGAATCGGCGGACCGGCTCGGCGCGGTCGCGCAGCACGGTCAGCGCGACAGTGCCATTGCCCATCGCGGCAAAGTAGCGGTCCAGCAGCGCGAACTCGCGAGCGCGATCGCGCAGGCCGGAGGACCCCGAACCGTCCCACAGCAGGCCGACCTCGCTGGGCAGCGTGCGGGGAGCGCTACTGATCGGCACCGGCAGCTGCGCCAGCAGATAGTGGCCGTCCTGCCACGGCGCCACCTGCACCTGCGGCTTGCGTTCGGCCGGCAGGGTCCATTGCAGCTGTGCCGGCAGCTGCGCGCCCCGGCCCTGCCACTGCAACTGCCCCGCCGTGATCTGGAACGGCGCGGTACCAGCAGTGACCGTGCCCGGCGCGTGCAATCTCAGCTCAATCGAGTCAGCTCCGGCGGCGAACTGCAGTGGCAGCGTCCAACGCCAGCCTTGGCCCGAGAAGGCCAGCGGCTCGCGCAGCACCAGCTGCACGCGGCGACTGCCACCGGCCGGCAGCGGGTAGATGCGCAGGCGGAACTGGTTGCCCGCCGTCTGCTCCAGCAGGCCGGGGTCGACGCCACGGCGGGCGATCTCCTCGAAGACCTGACGGCCGCGATCCTTCGGCACCGGCACCGCATCGCGCAGTTCGCCACCGATATCCAGGGCGAACCCGGTGATCTGCTGGCCTTCGGCCAATGGGAACTGCAGCTCACCCTCCAGCACGCGGCGGTTTGGATTGTGGAACTCCAGGGTGATGCGGGTCTGGGCGATGCCGGCTTGGACGTCGCCCTCGATGCTGGCCTGGCGCAGTGCGACGGGCTGCTCCGCGCCGGCAACCTGCAGCAACGGCACCGACCGGACGGGCCGGACGGCCTTGGTGGACTGCGCTTGGGCAACCCCGGCGACAGCGCAGAGCAGCAGGGCCAGTACGGATGAAATCACGCGGCGGACGAAGGGCATCGGACTGCTCCAGCGGGAGGTTGGACGGTTCAACGCGTGGCTGGGGCAAATGGGGTTGGATGGGGAGATGCCGTCGAAACAGGCACTCACCCAAGACTCTTTACAAGCCAATGGGAGGAGCGCCGAGCATGAGCGGAAACTCGCCTAACCCGAGACAATACCCAAACGCCTCAACTCTGCGATCCCACCTGCCCAGTCTTCACGTCGCTTCCTTGGTGCGGCCAAAGGCACCACAAGCAACACCTCCTCAGCAATCGACTCACCGAAGATGGCCAGTCTCGTGTGCGTCTCAGGGAACGCACTCGCGAACTGAGATCCCAGCATATCGACTCCGGAGAAGTCCTGCTTCCGGACTATCACCTGAGTCTCCGGGTCTCTCCGGATCAAAGCGAGAGGGACACCTTTGCAGGCAAAGTCGACGAACCTTGCCCGACTGATGTCCAGAGCCCAGTTCACGCCTGCATAGAACGCCGCGCGCCGTTCCGCAAATTCTGCGAGAACTCCGGCATCTGTGCAGAACGCGAAGGGCTCGATATTGACTCTGAGTTTCCCAATTTTTCCGGCAAGGCATACCCTCTTATAGAAGCAGGACCAGAGAAGGAGAATTGGATTCACATCCAACCCTTCGACCTGGACATCCTCGAACACTGTCGGCCCGATCTCAGAGTTGATCACCCTGCAGTTCGAGACTCTGACATCGCGGACGGAACTCATCCTTGAAGGGCGCTTGGACAACGACATTCCACAATTGTCAAAACTACTGTTCGCTATTCGCAGCGCCTCGAAGACGCTACCACCGCGATCAAACACCATCTTGAATTCTTGATCATCAATGTTTCGCATATCCAAGACCACCACAGAGACCAATGAAGACACTGCACATGAAGTAAATTAATGCACGCTCGTAGTGGCGCTTCAACGTCAGCACCGGATTGCGCAACGCGAGAGGTCGCCAACCGAGCTACCACGCTACCCAGGACGTATGAGCACAGCGCTACAGCCACACCATAGCAGGCAGGGCAAGGCCAGGAACTAGAAGGCAAGAACGTGTTTAACCTGAGTGACGCACGAGTTCCATCAGAAAGTCAAAGAATGATGGCGAAGAGAACTCGAACTCCCCGGCACTGTAGTCGTACCGCAGAATTGGATACTCTCCATCCCTCAATCCTTCACGTGTATCGAAGTAGAAGGCTTCGTCCGATTCCGGAACGAAAATCGGAATCAGGCCTTCTGGGGGAAAGCCGTTCTCCTCGACCAAGCGAGCGTTGTAGACAAGGTCGTCATCAGCCACGTCACGGTTCTCCGCATCTGCGAGACCGAAAACGGGATCTGGACCTACAAAAAGGTTGCCAAACTCACCAAGCCAAGCCTTGTAGGAAACGGGCAGAGCCAACCCAAGCTCCTTCTCTGCATCCTCCATAAGCTCCGGAGAAGCAGCACGGCCAGGAAACACCCTTACCCGCGCTGATCGAGCGATCACCTCATCGAGGCGCTCAAAACAGGAACCCCAATCAGGACACACCAGGCCTCCCGGACCAATCAAGCGAAACAGAGATTCACGGCGCCAGCAGCACCCGAGAAATCAATCATACCGGCACTTCGAGGCAGCTTCGCACTTGAGAAACCGCGGATCAGCCAATCTCCAATTGCCGATGCAGCGATACCATCGTCGATGGACGAGGCCTCGTCCTTTGCAACACAGACAACAAGCAGACCACTTTTTTTCTTGGCAGAGAATCTAGCCGACGATGAAATCCGTTCCGGGCAGTATCCCGTCAAACTGCCACTGATCCACAGTTCGACATCGATCGTTTCCAGACCATCAATTGACAGCTCTGCGAACGCGGACTTCAAACTAGCTCGCGCCTGGACGATTTCAGCTTGATACTTCACCCCCACCTCTGGCCCGCCCATCCTTCCACTCAACGTCACTTCCATCTGCACTCCATAGGTCCAATTGCGACAAAGCGCGATCAACAATCCTGTCAACTGCAGTCACCCTCGGAAGCTTCTCGCAATTCTTCAGCCACACCTGCGAAGAACATCAGAATGGACTGAGGAAGAGTGAGTTTACGCTTTATGGTTGCTCCGTCATCGGTCCCAATGAGCAGCTCAGCGCCGCTCATCACCAAGGAAGTGACGCGAGCTTGATATCGTGGGCTAGGAATGACGACATGAATGCCCTCATCTTTACGAACGATACGAAGCGATCTAGGCGCATCCCCCTCGAACACGCGAGTGATGTAGCACGTTTTGATCAGACCGCCCTCACAGGCCACATCAATTTTGTCATCGGTCTCGCCTGCCGCTAGACCTGAATCCTTCAGCGCATGCACAAGCTCAAAGATGAGACGGTCGAAGTCACACCCCGCAGACACCACGTACTCGACGGGCTCGCCCCTATCGGTCGACGTCAATCTCAGAGCGCCGACCGACTGATCAACCCCAATACCTGCAGCAGGAGCCAAAATGCGATCTCCCATTGGATTCTGATCGACAAAGAAGCTTGAACTGGCGCCCATGTAGTAGAGCGCGGGCTCAGCCCCAAGGCGCACCTCTGCCCATCGGGGATCGTATGAGAAGACAGACGAACAGGGAGAAATCAGCTTCTGCATGCGCCCTCCAACAAGGCCCATGCTCGATCTGATTTCTGCTTGTTTGTCCCCGCCCCTCGATAGATCGATCCGATCTCCCTACTCATTCTCTCAAACTCCGTAGACTGTATTTCAATATTTCCCTTGAACACGTTTCCAACCGTTTTTGGTATGACCGACGTCCCCCCGGTTTGAGTAGTGGGCGGGTTTAGAGTCCGGTGCTGATGTTATCGTTCTTCGCCGCCAACTGCGCGGCGTACTGGGCGGGGGTTAGCCCGCCAAGCGCTCGCTTGGGTCTTTCTTCGTTGTAGTCGCGCCGCCAGCTTTCGATGCTGGTGCGGGCATGAAGCAATGTCGGGAACCAGTGCTCGTTGAGGCATTCGTCGCGCAGCCGTCCGTTGAAGGACTCGACGTAAGCATTTTGGTTCGGTTTGCCCGGTTCGATCAGACGCAGGGCAACTCCCTTTTCGTGAGCCCAGGCCACCATCGCCTTACCGCAAAACTCCTTGCCGTTGTCTGTCCTGATCACTCGTGGCCACAGCCTCGTGGGTGGCGTCGTCGACGATGGTCAGGCACTTGATCACCCGGCCTTCGGCGGTACGGTCGAACACGAAGTCCATCGACCACACCTCATTGGCGGCGGACGGCCGCAGAAGGGACTGGCGCTCGCCTGCCGGCACCTTCTTACGCTTTCTGCGACGCACCTGCAGGCCCGCTTCCTGATACAAGCGCTCCACTCGCTTGTAGTTCACTACAAGTCCTTTCCGCCGCAGCTTCAGATGGATCATGCCCACCCCGTAGCGTCTGTGCCGGTGCGCCAGCGCAGCGATCTGCTCGCGCAGCTCAACGTTGAGGTCGGGCCGAGGCTCATACCGCAGTGCGCTCGCGCTCATCCGTACGACCGTGAGCGCTCGCCGCTCGCTCAGCCCCTTCTCGACCATGCTCCGCACCAGCAGCCTGCGCGCCGGCGCGGTCACCACTTTTTCGCAACGCATCCTTGATGACGTCGTTCTCGAAGACCTGTTCTGCCAGCAGTTTCTTCAGGCGTGTGTTCTCCGCCTCCAGGTCCTTGAGCCGCTTTGCGTCGGGCACGCTCATGCCACCGAACCTGCTGCGCCACAGGTAATACGAGGCCTCGCTGAAGCCATGCTGGCGGCAGAGGTCCTTGATGGGCATGCCGGCCTCAGCCTCGCGTAGGAAGCCGATGATTTGCTCTTCGGAAAAGCGCTTCTTCACGTCCAATCTCCTTGTTATTGAGGATTGGACTCCAAACCGCTTCGCTACTCAATCTTGGGGGGACGTCGCATCCATGATCGACGGTGCGATTGATCCCGGCCCTATGCTGAGCGTCTTGAGACCTCGCATTTCCTTGAGGATCTCTGGAAGCGCTTCGAGCTTGTCGCCGGGAGGTGACCAGAGATGAACCTGCTCGATCCGGGCGAGCCTCTCAGTGTTGAAAGGGGCGTTGAAGAACACCAGCTCAGCACCGGGAGTCGGGAATGCTGCTTCGTGTCTGCCATGCATCAGAACAACTTTGTTATTCATACTCTCTTCTTTGAATCAGCAGGCGTTTCTCGCCGCAGAAACAGCGGCCCTTGAAGCAGGCGTGCTCACTGTACCAGCCCCGCGGCTTGCTCCATGCCGCAGCGCATCCCCGGCGAATTCATCCACCCGGGTCACCCGGGCTGCGCGGATCTGATTCAGTGATCCGCCCTCCTTGGGCACGTTGTCTGCTGCATCCATAATTCCCTGTTCGTACCCCCGCAGCACGTGATTTGTCATGCGCGCATGGGTTCTACCCCGAAATCACGGACGGCTCTAAAAGAGCTGCAACCTTCTGATCCTGCCTGACGCCCCTTCGCCGCATCCTCGGGTTGTGGCGTCAATCGATGTAGTCAAACACACCCATTGGTGTCATTGACGTACAGCAGGATTACCTTCGCTTGCCCGGATGAATCCCGTCCGAGAAGGCCGCCTTGGTGAGGCCTGGCGCCGGGTCGATCGCCGCATGCCGTGGGCGACCGTCTTCAGTGGTCTCCACGGCGATCACGAAAGGGCGCTTATTCTCCGAGCCGCGCCCGGCTTTGCCACCGTTGCGACCAGCGCAGGAGCACCAAGTGATCATAAACGTGCCGATACAGCGCAGTGCCCTCTGCCAGCAGACGCCTGCGCCAGCATCGTTCACGTCAGCGCCGATACCTGTGACCAGTCGCAGTCGCGTCGCAGGCCGGCATCTACAGGCGGCGTAACTCACGGATGATGGTTGCCGGCGAGCGCCCGAGACATCGGACGATGCTGCGCATACTGGCACCATCTTGGCGCTCGATCATGATCACAGCACGTTTTTCTGCACTGAGGTGGTGATAGGTTCTTGTCGTTGACATGGCAACATCAGGATATGGGGGTATTGCGCTTGGAAGTTGAGCCTAATCTGTGCTGAAAGTTCATGCTAATCAGGTCACATCAAGCCTGCCGGACAATCTCCTCTAGAAAACCCACAAAACTGTTGGCAAACGGCTCATATGATCCGTCAGACCAATCCCGCCTGACAATGGGATACTCTCCGCCAACCAGTCCCTTGCTGGTATCGAAATAGAATGATTCATCCGTATCCGGCAGATGAATTGAGATATACCCGACCGGCAGCTCACCATCGTGGGAATCCAACCTGAAATTGTAGATCAGATCACTATCGGAAATGTCACGCACATCCCGAGGCGCAAGGGTCAGAACAGGATAAGCGCCGACCCTCAGATTCCCATACTTGAGCAACCACTCCTTGTACGAATCAGGCAATGGAATCCCCAGCTCAGCTTCGGCCTCCCGGATAAGGCCAGGTTCAACCTGGCGCCCAGGAAATACCTTGACTCGCGGGTGTTGTGCCACCAACCTTTCCAGATTATCGAACATGAATACACCTCATTGTCGACAGCCGGCGATTATTGATTGTGCTCTCGCCTTCCAATATGACTCCCTGAAGGTGTCAAATTGACGGGGGAGCTTACGCTACAGCACCCTGGAGTTCGCATGGGACCCGTGTTTCAGGGCGAATTCCTCCGGGGTTTTCCATCCTAGTGCACTGTGGGGACGTTCCTCGTTATAGGAGCGCCGCCACGCTTCGGTTTTGCTCCTTGCATCGGCCAGCGATCGGAACCAATGCTCGTTCAGACACTTCTGCCGCAGTCGGCCGTTGAAGCTTTCCACCATCGCGGATAGCAAGACCGCGAACTAATCGCCAGCAGTCCGTACAGAGCACGAGGTTAGACCTGGCGGGAGGGAAACAGATCAATAGGCCAGAGCTGCACCAGCTCTGAGACTTTCTACCGACAAACTCCACATCTTCGTCAGTCATACACACAAGCCTAAACCCGGCCTGCAAGTGCTTCCTCAAGGACTTCAGCGATGTATTCCGCAAACTGCGGCATGGACGAGGCACAATCTCTTCTGTGGCATTCAGGTACAACCTCTCCACTGAGATTGACGTAAGTACGCTTTGCGGGAAGTCCCCGATAGAAGACCAGCGATTTCAGATCCGGCAATGCATCCATCACGCCCTTCTGCAGAATAGGCCAACTGCCATCCTCGATACGAAGCGTCACGATATTGTGAACGGGCATCACTTCATCAAAATCAACAACCGAATCCGTCATTTCCGGGACGCCCAATTGCAGGTCAATGAACTGCGCCAGCCTCCATCGATCGGAAATATGAATGATCCGACCCACTCCATAGCCGCCCTTGGGCAGCGGAACGGCAAACACGTCACCAACCTCAACTTTGAACTTCTTTGGCATTCAATTACCCTCGGCATGCTGGCAAATTCACACTTGACCCTGGCGAGTCGGCACTGAGGGTATCGTAGTACGCACGAAATGCCTTGCCACGATCATCCGTACGATTGATATCAAACCCCACTTGCCGATTGCCCTCCGCGCCTGGACCGAATGGCTGGCCTCGTTGCGATGTCTTGATCGTGCCATGCGTGTCTATGTAGAACTGCTCTTTGCCTCGTGCCTCAGCATAGTTTGCAGCAGCATCCAGCTCGATACTTTCCAATGCACCATGCAAGCGGCCGCTGGTCTGATGTTCATTCATTCGCTCGAAATAGCGTGAGTGCTCGGTGAGTCCAACGTACTTCACTTGGCCGCTTTTTCGATCAACCAAAGCATAGATGGTGTAGCCCTGACCATCTGCACCGGTGTGGTCCAGTGCTGTCAATCCCAATGGATCGATCCAGCTGGTTGTGTTCGGCCCGAACGCATGAAGGTTTACGCCCGGTATCGTACCTAGTGGATCTCGGCTGGTGTAGCTGGCCGACGTCGCATCGAAGTACCGGAAACGGTTGTAGTGCAGTCCGGTTTCTTCGTCGAAGTACTGCCCTTGAAGACGAAGCGGGTTACATAGTGGCCCAGGCTCAGTCGCCTCCACTCCGCCTGATGCGTTGTAGCGCGCCGCCCAAAGGACCATGCCGTATCGATCAGTGATCCTTGTCGGCGCGCCGTTGGGTTCGTTGTGATAGAAATAGAGCTGCGACCACCCAGCATGCTGACCGGAGCCTGCAGTCCGCGCTGCGCTGCCGGTTTCCACGGACTGTTCGCTACCAGGATGCAGTGGGAGTTGCGCTGACCTTGGAGATCTTGCAGCAGATCCACCAAGCACCACAGCTCCCAATGCGCCACCTGAAAGGCCCCCAATTCGAAGTTCGCTGACAGGCTGGACAGAACGGCTCGTCTGAATGACAGGGCCCTCCACTACGGCAGGCGGTGACAGGCGGGGCGGAGCTGAGTCTGAAGATTCCCCGCCCACAGCACTATGCGGACCTATAGACATCAGGCCGGTCACATCGTGACCGCACTGACTGAACAGCGCCAACGGCACAAACGTCCCCGGGTAGTACACATACTCCCGCACCCGCTCATGCAACCGCTCCAGCCGCCGCTGCCGCCGCCTCATCTCCACCAGGCTGGCCACATTCCCCACCCACACCGGCGCCGCCTCTTCGGCATCGTTGGCCTGCTGCACTTCACCCAGCAGCGCATTGCCATCCCAGAAGAACCACGTCGTCTGCGTCGGGTTGCGCTTGAACACGCGCCGTCCCAGCGGGTCATAGCCATAGTACGTTGACAGTCCGTTGCGGCGGCTCTCCGCCAACCGATGGTTGGCATCCCAGATCAGCGCCAGGTCATCCGGCGCATCCCCATGGGGCGCGCCCTTGCGCACCAGATCGCCCGCCCGATCAAACACGTAGTGCACGCCCTGGTACGTTCCCTCGCGCGTCCAGGTGGTCAGGTCATCGTCGTCGCCGCCCACCACCTTGCGCGCCTGCACCTGCTTCACCTCGGTGCGCAGCCGGTCGCCCGCCGGGTCGTTGAAGTAGCGCTCCACCTTCCCCTTCGGGTCGATGTGCTGCAGCAGGCGCCCGATCGCGTCGTAGCGGTACTCGTCCACGCCTTGCGCGCTGTCGCTGCGCCGGGTCAGGTTGCCACTGCGGTCGTAGTCGTAGCGGGTCTCGAACAGCGGCGCAGCGTCCTTCAGTATCGACTGCGAGGTCAGCAGGTTTCGGCTGTCGTAGGTGAACTCGCGCTGCAACTGCGGGCTCAACTGCTCACGCGTGGTACGACCCAGCGCATCGCGCTCCATCGAGATCGGCGATTCGTCATTGATGGCCACCGATACGGTCTGGTCGCGCAGGTCATAGCCAAACGCTACGCGGTTGCCGGCCGAGGTCTCGCGCAGTACGCGGTTGCCGACTTCATCATAGGCGTAGCCCACGCGGAAGCCGTCCTGCAGTTCTTCCAGCAGCCGGCCAAGCGGGTCATAACGGCGCTTCACCGTACGCGCCGGATTGCGCAGCTCGACAATCTGTCCCTGCACGTCGTAGACGAAATGCTCCTGCACCTGTCGTCCAGGATGACGCACGTCGGGCAACGTCTTGCGGGTGATGCGCCCGAGCTTGTCGGTGCTGAAGGCGATGCGCTGCCCAAGCGGATCCACGGTGGCCGTCAGTCGTCCGGCCGCATCATAGGTGTAGCGCCGCGACTGGCCCCAGTAGTCGACCTCCTCGACGATGCGTCCCAGCGCATCGCGCACCAGCTGGTAGGTTTCGCCGCGCTGGTTGATGACCGCGACCAGCTGCTCTTCGGTGTCGTAGCGGTATTCCACGCTGTGGCCATCAGCCTGCAGGCGCTTGCCGATCTGGCCGATGCCCACGTACTGCAGCCGCGTCTGCGCGCCGGCCTCATCGGTATAGCGCACCAGCTGGTCTTCAGCATCGTACTCGCAGCGCACACCATTGCCGTCCGGGCCAGCAGTGGCCAGCAGTCGCCCCTTGGCGTCGTACTCGTAGCGGCTGGCCTGTCCCAACGGATCCACCTGGCACAGCAGATTGCCGAGCGGATCATGCTCAAAGCGGCTCTCATGGCCGAGGGCATCGATGACCGCTGCCACCAGCCCATGGCGGTCATAGCGCAGGCGTGTCACTGCCTGGCGGGCATTGGTCTGCGACTGCAACTGGCCCTGCTTGTCGTAGTCGAACCGGGTGATCGCACCCAACGGGTCGGTCTGGCTGACCAGCAGGCCTTGGCCATCGTACGCCTGCTGCCAGTCGACGCCATCCGGCGTACGCAGCGACACCATGTGGTCGTCCAGGTCGTACTCCATCTGGATCGAGGTGCCGTCGGCGCGGGTCAGGCAGACCAGGTTGCCATGCGCATCATAGGCAAACGCCGTTCGCAGTCCTTCCGGATCGGTCACCGCCACGGTCCGCCCGAAATCGTCGTACTCGAACAGCGTCACGCCATCGAGCGGATCGATCTCGCACAGCGGCAGCTGGTTCTCGTCGAACTTGACCACGCTCAGGTGCCCGAGCGAGTCGGTCACCCGGGTCTCGCGCAGCAGCTCGTCGTACTCGAAGTGATAATCGTAGAGACCACCATCGCCCCACGAATGCACCACCCTGCCCTGCGCGTCGAACGCGTAGTGGAAGGACAGGCCAACACGGTCAGTGTGCCGCACCAGGCGGTGCTGTTCGTAGGCAAAGGTGCGCGGCGCCCCGAGCGCATCCACCGCCGCCAACAGATCACCCTCGCCACTGTAGCGGTAGCTCACCAGCGGATGCACCAGGCCGGTGGCCGGGTCATGCAGCGCCATGCGGTCGATGCGACCGTGCCGCGCCTCCACGTCGATGAAGCGACCCTGCAGGTCACCGATGCCACTCTCGACGATGCGCACCAGATGGCCGTCGCGACGCTCGAACCGCCAGTGGTTGCCGTGCGCGTCCTCGATGCGCTCGATCGGCCAGGACTGTGGGTTCGGCAGCGCGCTCACGCCCGCAGGCAGTTCACCGCCGAACACATACCGCAGCCCGCTCTTGAACCGGACCTGCCACTGTCCCCGGCGTCGCAGCAGGCGCGCGCCGTCGACGAAATCGAGGATCGCTCCGGCCTCGCCATCGGCCGGCGGCAGCTCCGGGAAGAAGGCGGCCTGGTCCGGCCCGGACAGCCAGACGCTGCCGTCTTCCAGCAGCTCCAGACGGATGTCGGCCGGCGTCTGCCAGCCCGCGCCGCATTGGCCGGGTTCGCCCGCCCGCCGCGAACCGTAGCTGCGCTGCCAGACGAATGAAAGCCGCCCCGGAATATCGAAGTCCTGGTGGCTGACCACCACGCTGCCATCGCGGATATCCACCGGCTCGGCACGTAGCACCTTGCACTTCAGGAAGCCCGACGGCAGATGCCCCCATTTGCCGCGCCGCCAATTGGCAAAGGCATCCATCTTCTTGCGGAAGAACGCACTCTTGCGCAGCTTGCCCAGACCGGCGAACGCCGCGCGGAACGCCAGCGCGGTCCATGACACTGTCGGCGGCCCTCCCACCTTGACGCTGGTGGGAATGGCCACGTTGAGGCCGGTCGGCAGTGACATCGCCCGAAGTGGCTTCTTCGGCTTCTTCATCCGGAACGGGTTGATCATGCCGGCCAGATTGCAGTCCAGCACTGGCATGGCCAGCCGCGAGAACGGCTCGCCATCGGCCGACACGGTACGGCTGCCCATGAAGATTTCTTCGCCGTCGAACTGCGGGCCCATCGGCGCCGCCAGTGGCGGGCCCCACACCCCCAGCGGGATGTGGATGTCCAGGCCGCCGGTCCCGGCGGTGCCGCGATGCACACCGTTGACCTTGATGGTCGAGCCGATGAACGGAATGTAGTCGAACGGATCCAGCACCAGGCCGATGTGCGGGGTCGGCAACGGGCACGGCGGCACCGCGTACATGTGGATGTCGATGCCCAGCTGCGGATCGAAATGCTTGGCGGCGATGCTCACGGCAACACTCCCTGTTGCTTCACAAAGCGCGGAACAACGCGCGCAGGAACGCCTTTACTTCGTCACGGTATTCGGCGCTGATCCAGGTCACGACGATGATGCCCAGCACGATGGCCACCAGCATCAACACGGTCTTCTTCGACTTCATGCAACAGCCACTCCTGTAACGGCGGGCCCGGCTGGCGCCACCACGGGCGGCTGCAGCAGGCCACTGGGGTCGGGCAACGGCTGCATCGCCGGTGGCTCGCTCCACACCGGTATCTCATGATCGAGCGGGTGTTCGATGGCCGGCAGGCCGTTCCAGCCCGGGTCGAGAAAGTCGCGGCCGACGGCCACGATCTTGCGGAAGAATTCGTCGCCGCCCTGGATCAGGCGCTCGCGCTCCTGCTGGGCGCGGTGGAAACCACGCTCCAGCGTGGAATCGAGCTCGGCGTCGATGGCATCCAGCGCCGGACGCGGGGGACGCGGGCCGAGGGCGCGCCCCTGCGCGTCGGCTTTCTCCAGCAGGCCGGTGCTGGCCTGCAGGTAGTCGGTGGCGACCTGCTGCAGTTGTTCGCAGCGTCGTGCGTCCTGAAGCTGCAGCAGATCCCACAATGCCTGGGGCAGCGTCGTGGCCTTGCGGTCAGCCGGCGCCAGCGGCTTGGCGATGCGGATCGCTTCCAGCAGCTGCGTGCGCGCGGCCTCGCGCTGGCCCGCCTGCAGCTGGCACCAGCCGGCCATGCGCTGGCCCTCCAGCGCGAACATCGGGTGCGGAATGCTGGCTGCCGACGCCGAGGCCTGAAGGTAGGTCTGCGCGGCGCGCTGGGGCTGTTTGGCCGCCAACCAGCAGCCGGCCTCGCCGAACCAGCTCTGCATCACCAGTTCCGGCGCGGCCGGGTTTCCGCCCAGCCGTGCGCCCTCGGCCGCACTGCGGGCCTGCCGGTAGCTGTTGATCGCCTGGCCGTGATCGCCGTGCTTCAACCATGCACCGGCCACCATCATCTGCACCACCGACTGCTGGTCCTGCCAGCCGTGCCGCATCGCCAGTCCCTGTGCACGTTCGGCACGGGCAACAACCTGGGAGGGGCTGCCGCGTTCGAGCAGCAGCATCAGGTCGGCCAGCAGCTGCCGGTACAGCACTTCCGGGCCACGGCCGCCAGACTGCGCGGCGGTATCGCGGGCAATGCCGAACATGTCGATCGGCGCGGTGACGATCCGTGCGGCCTCGCCATGACGCTCCAGCAACGGCTGCCAGCGCGGATCTTCCTCGGTGTCGACCAGCACCAGGCGCAGGCGTGGGCCGGGGCCGGCGGCCAGCGCGGTATCCATCCAGCGCTCGAAACCTTCGCCGGGCACGCAGCGCTCGGGCTCCAGCACCGCCGCCAGCAGGCGCAGGTGCTCGCCGTGGTGATCGATGAAGCTCTCCAGCACCTCGACCACGCCTTGGGCGCTGTCCGGGTGCCCTTCATGCGGGCCGCGCCAGCCGAGCGGCACCTGCTGCGCGCGCAGTTCATCCTGGCTGGCGAGGTAGCGGTCCAGCAGGTCCTGCTTTACCTGGCGGCTGTAGCGGAAGCCTAGTTCATAGGCGCTGTCGATACGCAGGAAGTAGTCCGGCGTATCGCGGCCGGCATCGTGGCGCTGCATCTCGAAGAATGCGGCCAGCAGCCGGCTGGCCGCAGCCGGCAAGCGCCAGACCAGCAGGCGCCGGCTGCTGTCGGCGGTGGCTTCCAGCCAGGCATCGCGCAATGCATTCAGGCCGCGCAGCATGGGGGTATCCTGCATCGTGTTTCTCCCGTGCGGCTCAGCAGTTGAGCTTGATCTCGCTGCCATTGACCGAGACACCACCGGCATCGATCACCACCTCCGAACCACCGGCGGTGATCTTGATGGCGCTGTCGGTGATCTCGATGACCGAGCCACCGACCTTGGTGGACAGCTTGACCGCCGACTCCAGGCTCATCGCGCCGTCCGAGCCCTGGCTGTGTGTACCGGTCACGTCCTGGCTGAAATTGCCAGTGACATCGATCACCCGCTCGCCGACATTGCTGTCGTCCACCTTGCCCTGCACCTTGCGCTTGTCCTGGCCGGTGATGGTCACTTCGCGCGCGGCCTGCAGCGTTTCGGTGACCAGGCCACCCACGGTGCGGCTGGAGGTGGAGGTGATGGTCTCGGTCCACGTGCCGGTGCGCTGACTGGTGAAGTTGCCGGTCAGGGTGGTCTTGAAGTCGCCGGTGATGGTTTCGGTATAGCCGGCCGCGGAGATCGTCTTGGTCTCCCCTGCTTCGTACTTCTCGGTCACCGCGCCGGTCACATTGGTGGTGCGGGTGCCGGTGACGCCGAGCGTGTCGGTGCCGGTGACCGTGATGCCACGGTTGCCGCCGACGCTGATGTCCTGGTTGGCGCCGACGTCCATTCGATGGTTGACCGACACCGATGTGGACTTGTTGTTCTTGACGCTGGCGTTCTGGTCGTTGAGCACGGTGGTGACCATGTCACGCTGCGCGCGCATGTTCAGCAGCTCGCCGCCAGCGCCGTCGTGCATGGTGATCTCGTTCCAGCCAGCGCCCTTGACCGTCTTCGACTTCAGGCCGCTGACCTCCATGCCGAACGGCGGCATGTTGTCTTCGTTGTAGACGCGGCCGGTGATGATCGGGCGGTCCGGGTCACCATCGAGGAAATCGACGATCACTTCCTGGCCGACGCGCGGCGGCGACACGCCGCCCATGTCGGCGCCTGCCCACGGACTCGCGCTGCGGATCCAGCACGAGGCATTCTCGCGGCGATCGAGCTGGCGGTCCCAATGGAACTGCACTTTCACCCGGCCGTAGCGGTCGGCATGCAGCTCTTCCCCCGGCGGACCGACCACGGTGGCGGTCTGCGGGCCCGGCATGCGCGGCCACGGCGTGCGTCGCAGTGGGCGGTACGGAATGCGTCGGCGCAGCACTTCGGCCTGCACCTCCACGCTGGGGGCTTCAGCGCTGCCGAAATCGGCAGCGAAATTGTTGTGCCCTTCGCGCTGCACGCTGACCACGAAGAAGCTGCGATCAGTATCATCACGGCCGATGAAATCCGGGTGCCGCTCCAGTTCGAAGCAGGAGCCCGCGTCGAGCTCACCGGCATTGCCGGCGCATTCAAACAACTTGGTCGGCCAGGCCACCTCTTCATTGCGCACCGCCGCCAAGGCCTGGCCGATGCGACTGTTGGTGAAGCGGGCCGCGCCATCGTAACGGTACTGCTCCAGCGGCGGCAGCAGGCCCAGCGGCACCTGGTTGCCTTGGTTGCCATCCAACGCCTGGCTGGGCTGCTTGAAGTCGAAGCTGCGCAGGGTCTGCACGCTGGGCCCGACCCGGCGGCGTGCGCCCCAGCGGTGCAACCCGGTGCTGGCCAGCGTGCCCTGGTCGGACACGAAGGCGATCGGCCGTGGTTCACCGTGCACGGTACTCAGCGTCGAATCATCGCTGATCACCATCGTGTGGCCTTCGTCATCGTGCACGAAGCTGTAGTACAGCCCGGCGTCCTCCAGCAGACGGCTGACGAAGGCGAAATCCGATTCGTTGTACTGCACGCAGTACGGCAACGGCGGCAGCTTGCCGGCGTTGAGGTCGTAGCGGAACTTCGCCAGCTGCGCGTAGCTGCCGAACACCTCCTCGATGATCTGCAGCACGCTCCGGTCCTGGAAGATGCGGCAGTTGCAGGTGTAGTCGAGGAAGGCGAACCAGGGCGCCAGCTCGGCGCGATAGGCGCTGAACTGGGCCTGCTGCCCGGTACTGGCGAACTCGCGCACGTAGCCGTGCACGCTGCGGTTGCCGAACTCATCGCCCAGCTGCAGGCGCAGCGGCTGGCCGACCAGTTGCTTCAGTTCCAGCCGTGGCTGGATCGAGAGCAGGTCGATGCGGTAGGTGAACGGGTTCGACACCGCCTCGTTGCCATCGAAGCGCTTGACCAGGAACGTGTCCGGATCCAAAGCGGTTTCGACGCGGATCAGGCGTCGGTCCTGGTGCAGGCGCTGCAGGGCGGCGCCAGGGAGCAGTGATTCGGCGTACATCGGGCGTTCCGTCGTCCCATGTTGGTCGTGGGCCGACTTTGCCATTGCCGTGTGACATGCGCCAGCTTTTTGACGCACCTGCCCATGGATAAGGAGATGAATTCATTAAGAAAATTGAATATAGTGCAAATCCTGTCACAGATTGGCCGGTTTTGCGCCGGGCTGTTCAGGCGCGCGGCAGCAGGGCACCCTGTGCCTCCGCTCTCGAAGGACCTGTAGGCGCCCGTCGTATCTGCTGACCCTGCTGGCCGCGTCAATGCCAGCCGGTGCCGCCACCGCGGCGGCCTTTCCGTTCACCCATCACGACTGGACACTGGCCTCTGACAGCACCCGCACCTGCCGCGCAGCCGGCTACAGCAGGATGAAGGGGACACAGCGCCACTGTCCGTGCTGCTGACCCGCGCGGCCGGGCCCGGCTAACGCGTCGAGGCGGAACTGATTCTGGGCCAGTACGGCGAGGAAATGACGCTACCTCCGGCCTGTGCCGGCCGCTGATCCCCGGCGGTGCATGGGAGATGCCCATCGTCAGCAGGATCCAGCGCTGGGAGCGATGACTGCCTCGCGCCTGCGACTGCGCGAGGCGATCGCTCAGGCCGGCAGGCGGTGCTCGACGATCAGCTGGATCGCCGCGCCACCACGGTAGTCATCGCAGGCCAGGCGATAGGCCAGATGAACATGCTTGCCTGGCGCATTACCGTGCCAGCCACCGAAGTGGATCGCATTGATTGTGCCCGGCACGCCGGGCAGGCGCAGTTCCAGCTTCAGATGCCGCTCCTTCAGCACGCGCCAGTTGGCCACTTCGAAATGGCCGTCGAACAGCGGCTCGGGAAAGCCCTGCCCCCATGGCCCGGCCAGGCGCAGCGCATCGGCATGGCGATGATCGAGTTCGTCCGCGGCCAGTTCGCCGTCGCTGAGCACCTGCTGCTGCAGTGCAGCCGGGTCGAGCATTTCCAGCACGGTGGCAACGAAGGTGGCTTCGAAGGCGGCCAGATGATCCAGTCGCATGCTCAACCCGGCAGCCATCGCGTGACCGCCGAAGCGTTCGATCAAGCCGGGATGGCGCGCATCGACCAGCGCCAGCGCATCACGGATATGCAGGCCGGCGATCGAACGCGCCGAGCCGCGCAGGGTGTCGGCGCCCGGCTCGGACGGGGCGAACGCGATCACCGGCCGATGCAGGCGATCCTTCATCTTCGACGCAACCAGGCCAACCACGCCGGGGTGCCAGTCAGCATCGAACAGACAGGCCGCCACCGGGCGCTGCCCTGCGGTGTCGAGCACCACCCGCGACAGCGCGTGTTCGGCGTCATCGGTCATCGACTGCTGGACCGCACGCCGCTCGGCGTTGATCTGTTCCAGCGTCTGCGCGATGTCGCGGGCCTGCCGCGGATCTTCGGTGAGCAGCAGGGCGATACCCAATGCCATGTCTTCCAACCGACCGGCCGCGTTCAAGCGCGGGCCGAGCCCGAAGCCGATGTCGGTGGCGGTCAGGCGTGCGGCGTCGCGACCACTGGCTTCGATCAGCGCCTTCAGGCCGACGCAGCCCTGGCCATTGCGCAGCCGGCGCAATCCCGCGCTGACCAGAGCGCGGTTGTTGGCATCGAGCACCACCAGGTCGGCCACTGTGCCCACCGCCACCAGGTCCAGCAGCGTGGTCAGGTCCGGTCCTTTGCCATCGGCAAATACCCCCGCTTCGCGCATCCGCCGGCGCAGCGCCATCAGCACGTAGAAGATCACGCCGACGCCGGCCAGCGCCTTGCTGGGGAAGGCGTCGCCGTCCAGGTTCGGGTCCACGATGACATCGGCCGGTGGCAGCTGCGGGCCGGGCAGATGGTGATCGGTCACCAGCACCTGCCAGCCACGCGCCTTGGCCGCGGTCACGCCGGCATGGCAGGCAATGCCGTGATCGACGGTGACCAGCAGATCCGGCTGCAGCGCAGCCAGCTCGTCCACCAGTGACGGCGACAGACCATAGCCGTGCACCATGCGGTTGGGGACTGCGTGGAACACGTGCTGCGCGCCGAGCATGCGCAGACCGCGCACACCGACCGCACAGGCGGTGGCGCCGTCGCAGTCGAAATCACCGACTACCAGGATGCGCTTGTCGGCGGCGATGGCTTCGATCAGCAGGCCCACCGCATCATCGATGCCGGTCAGCAGCTCGGGCGCGTGGAGGCTGCCCAGTTTCGGCAGCGCCAGCTCTGGCGTTCCCGCGCCGCGGCTGGCATAGAGTCGCGCCAGCAATGGCAGCGTGCCCTCTGGCCAGCTGCCGGGCACGACCGCATCGCGGCGGCGGATCAGCGGTGTATCAGAGGGCGGCAGCGCAGCATCGGCGGCAAGGGACATCGGCATCGCCGGGTTGCGGAAGACCGGGCAATGATAGCGCGGGGGCGAGCGCCCGACCGCAGCCCATTGGTTTTCACGGCAACATCTTCCATGCTTGGCGGTCTTTGAAATGGATGTCAGCGCATGCATCGCACCCTCCTGCCGGCCTTGCTGGCAACCTCGCTCGCCAGCGCAGCAGCCCAGGCGGCCGCTCCCACACCGCAGCCCGGTGTGCAGTTCCAGCACAACGACTGGTCGTTGGCCTGCGACAACACCCGTACCTGCCGTGCCGCCGGCTACAGTCCCGAACAGCCGGGCAACCTGCTCAGCTTGATGCTCGAACGCGCCGCCGGACCGGGCACCCACGTGGTGGCGCGGCTGCGCAACGGCGAAGGCGACAGCCCGGCGCCGCAGGGCGCGCTGCGCCTGCGCCTGAACGGCAAGGACCTGGGACCTGTGCAGGACACCGGCGCCGAGGAAAAGATCCTGCTGAAACAAGCACAGACCGACGCGCTGGTGGCCGCCCTCCCCCGTCAGGCACGCATCGAGATCGTTGATGGCAAAGGCAAGGCGTGGCCGCTGTCGGACAGTGGTGCGGCCGCGGTACTGTTGAAGATGGACGAAGCACAAGGTCGGCTGGGTACACCGGGTGCACTGGTGCGGCGCGGCGACAAGGCCGAGAGCGGCGTACTGCCCGCCCTGCCGGTGCCGGTGATCGTGCGCGGAAAGCTGCTGGCGACACGAAATGGCGACGCGGCACTGGCGACGGCTCCCGGCCTGCGTAAGGCCCTGATCGCCAGCCTTCCGAAGCCCGACGAATGCACGCGCCTGAGCGAAGACGGCAACGATGAGATCGAGGTCGAACGGCTGGACGGGCAGCACTTGCTGGTGAGCACGACGTGCTTCATGGGGGCCTACAACTTCAGCAGCGGCTACTGGATCGTGCAGGACAAGGCCCCTTACCAGGCGCGTTTCGTGACCTCCGACGCTGAAGATTTCGAGCGCCAGGAGGCAACCCTGTCAGGTCGCTTCCGTGGTCGCGGCATCGGCGACTGCTTCTCTGGCCACGACTGGGTGTGGGATGGCCAACGCTTCGTCAACAGCAGCGACTTCACTACCGGACAATGCCGCGGCGTGGCCGGTGGGCACTGGACGCTGCCGACGCTTGTCAGCACGGTCCGCTGACCCGGAAACCTGCAACATGGCTACGCTTCGATTTCCTCTGCTGGCGCTGGCGTCACTGACGCTGGCGCCTGTCAGCTTCGCCGGCACGCCCGCGCAGGTCACGTTCCTTGAACAGAACGGGCACCTGGCATGCGACAACACCGGCACCTGCCGGATGGTGGCGTTCGGCCCACCGGCCGCGTTGATGCTGGGCGTGCTCATCGAGCGTGCCGCTGGACCAGACACCCCCGTGACGGCGCGATTGTCGCTGGCTGATGGCAGTGACGGCGCGCCCCGCAGCCCGCGGGTGCATCCAGAGGGCCGGCTGCGGCTGCATGTGGATGGCGCGGACCTGGGTGATCTCGGCCCGGTGGATGCGCTTGAGGCCGGCCTGGTTCTGGCACCACCACATGCGCAGGCGCTGCTGGATGCACTGGGGCGCGGACGGCCGGTCAGGATGACCGACACGGCCGGCCAGGCATGGCCATTGGCAGAGAGCGGTAATGCCGCACTGCTGCTGAAGATGGACGAGGTACAGGGCCGCTTGCACACCCCCGGGGCGTTGGTGGGCAAGGGTTTGCGGCCGGAATCGCAGGTGCCGGTCGCACGGGTGGCACCTCGCCTGGTGCCGCCACCACTGCTGGTTGAAGCCCACGACGAGGATGCCGCGCTGGCCGAACGTGACGATCTGCTGCAAGCGCTGCTGCCGCGCGCCGAGGCCGGCGCGGGTTGCGCTGCGGCCTCTTCCGGCCACGTACGCATCGAAAGGATCGATGCAACGCATGTGCTGGCGATGTTGAACTGCACGACCGGCCGCTACATCCGGCCAGCCGGCAGCTGGGTGATCCGCGACCGACCGCCCTTCACGCCCGTGCCGATCACCGCATCCACGCTGTTTCCGCTCTACCCGCATGCCGTGTTCCTTGAAGAAGGCCTTGCAAGCCCTACCGACCGCTGCGGGACAGACCGGCATTGGGCCTGGGATGGAACCCGCCTGGTGCTGGCGGCAACCTTCGTCGGCTGGCACTGCCTGGGCGCCGGTCAGCGCCACTGGCTACTGCCGACCTACGTTACGGAATCGCGCTAGCATCCGCCGGGCATGGCTCGGCGCCACCACCACCTCAGGCGTCGTGCAGCTGCCGAGGCTTCTTCCAGAACTGCCAGCGCTGGCCGCGATCCAGCTGGAACTGCAGGCCGTCCTCGAAATCCAGCACCAGCCGCTGCAGCTCGCCACGCTTGAGCGCGGCAAGCAGCGGCTGGATCGCGTCGTTGCCCAGCTGCTGCAGCGAGCGCAGCTGGCGCAGGTCGACCAGTGCATCGACCGACTGCTCACCATCCACCGCGACACCTGCGGCCTGGGCCAGGCCCTGCAGCAGCGCATCGCGGCTGCGAACCTGCGCGTGCGGCGTAGCCACCGATACGGGCATCACGCCACCACCCCAGAACCACAGCGAATTGATCGGCTGCTGGCCCTGCGCGGCGCGCTGCTGGTTCCACGAGTGGGTGTGCAGCAGCACCTGCGCTTCGGTCATCAGTGCGCGCCAGCGACGGCCCGCCTCGCCCGGCGGCAGGTGCGCGAACAGGTCATCACCCAGCACCTCGTCGGGGCTGTCGAACTCCGGCAGTTCTGTACCGATGGGCAGGCGCAGGTACCAGCGTGACGGATCGGGCGCATCCAGCACGAAACCTGCATCCGCAAACAGCGGCTGCAGCACGGGCAGCAACGCCAGCGTATCGGCCAGGCCGGGCCGCAGCGTTTCGCCGTGGCCCATCATCCGCGCGCCATGCATGTCCGGCACCATGCAGGCCGGATCGGCACGCAGCCAGCAGGCGCCGGCGGCATCGCCGACGTCACGCTGGCGGGTCAACGCAGCGACCGGCCAGTGCGGCGCGGCCACCGTGAAGTGGCGCAGCAGCTGCGCGCGTTCGCCGGCATCGCCCTGCGAAGTGGTGGCGCGGCCCAGGGCGCGCGCCACGTCATCCGGCAGTGCAGCCACCGCAAAGCGGCTGCGTGCCGGCAACAGCAGGGTCGCCGTCGCCACGGATCAGTCCTGGTAGCTGACGCTGACGATCTCGTACTCGCGCTGGCCGGCCGGCGCATCGATCACGATCGAGTCACCTTCCAGCTTGCCGATCATCGCGCGGGCGACCGGCGAGGAAATGGCGATCAGGCCCTGCTTGATGTCCGCTTCCAGGTCGCCAACGATCTGGTACTTCTTCTCTTCGTCGGTTTCCACGTCGGCCAGGGTCACGCTGGCGCCGAACACCACCTTGGAGCCTGCATTGAGCTTGCTCACGTCGATGATCTCGGCGTGCGACAGCTCGCCTTCCAGCTGCTTGATGCGGCCTTCGATGAAGCCCTGTTCCTCGCGCGCGGCGTGGTACTCGGCGTTCTCCTTCAGGTCGCCGTGCTCGCGCGCTTCGGCGATCGCGGCGATCACCTTCGGACGCTTGACCGACTTCAGGTGATCCAGTTCGTCGCGCAGACGCTGCGCGCCCTTCATCGTAATGGGTGCTCTCATGCGTTCAACTCCTTGTGCAGTTCCTGCAGCGACCAGACCGGGCCGGTACCGCGGAATTCCAGTGAATCCACCAGCGCCTTGGCACCGGCAATGGTGGTCGAATAGGTGACACGGTGCTGCAGTGCCTCGCGACGGATCGAGAACGAGTCGTTGATCGCGGCACGGCCTTCGGTCGTGTTGACGATATAGACGATCTCGCCGTTCTTGATCGAATCGACGATGTGCGGGCGACCCTCGACCACCTTGTTGATGATCTCGCAGTCCATGCCGTGCTGCTGCAGCCACGCTGCGGTGCCACGGGTGGCAACCAGGCTGTAGCCACGCGCCAGCAGGGCCTTGGCCACCGGCAGCACGCGCTTCTTGTCCGGGTCGCGCACCGACACGAATGCCTTGCCCACTGGCGGCGCCTTGATGCCACCGGCTTCCTGCGCGCGCGCGAAGGCGGCGTTGAAGCTGCGGCCCACGCCCATCACCTCACCGGTGGAGCGCATCTCCGGCCCGAGGATCGGGTCGACGCCCTGGAACTTGGCGAACGGGAAGATCGCTTCCTTCACCGAGTAGTAGTCCGGCACGATTTCCTTGGTGGCGCCCTGCTCTTCCAGGGTCTTGCCGGCCATGCAGCGGGCCGCGATCTTGGCCAGCGGCATGCCGGTGGCCTTGGACACGAACGGCACGGTGCGCGAGGCACGCGGGTTCACTTCCAGCAGGAAGATGGTGTCGTTGCCTTCCTCATCGGTCTGGATCGCGAACTGGGTGTTCATCAGGCCCACCACGTTCAGGGCCTTGGCCAGCTCGACCACCTGGCGACGCAGCTCGGCCTGGGTTTCAGCCGACAGCGAGTAAGGCGGCAGCGAGCAGGAGGAATCGCCCGAGTGCACGCCAGCCTCTTCGATGTGCTCCATCACGCCACCGATCAGGACGTTGCCCTGGGCGTCGGCGATGATGTCCACGTCGCACTCGACGGCGTTGTCGAGGAAGCGGTCCAGCAGCACCGGCGAATCGTTGGACACCTTCACCGCGTCACGCACATAGCGGGCCAGGTCGGATTCGCCATAGACGATTTCCATCGCGCGGCCACCCAGCACGTAGCTCGGGCGCACCACCAGCGGGTAGCCGATCTCACGCGCCAGCAGCAGGGCTTCCTGGTCGTTGCGGGCAATGCGGTTCGGCGGCTGCTTCAGGCCCAGGTTGTCCACCAGCTGCTGGAAGCGCTCGCGGTCTTCGGCCAGGTCGATCGAGTCCGGGCTGGTGCCGATCACCGGCACGCCGTTGGCTTCCAGCGCGCGTGCCAGCTTCAGCGGGGTCTGGCCGCCGTACTGCACGATCACGCCCTTGGGCTGCTCCAGCTCGACGATTTCCAGCACGTCTTCCAGGGTCAGCGGTTCGAAGTACAGGCGGTCGGAGGTGTCGTAGTCGGTCGACACGGTTTCCGGGTTGCAGTTGACCATGATGGTTTCATAGCCATCCTCGCGCAGCGCCAGTGCCGCGTGCACGCAGCAGTAATCGAACTCGATGCCCTGGCCGATGCGGTTGGGGCCACCGCCGAGGATCATGATCTTGTCGCGGTTGCTCGGCGCGGCTTCACACTCGTCCTCGTAGGTCGAGTACAGGTAGGCAGTGCTGGTGGAGAACTCGGCGGCACAGGAGTCCACGCGCTTGTACACCGGGCGCACCTTGTGCGCGCGACGCAGCGCACGCACCGCGGCTTCGTTGGTGCCGGTCAGCTGGGCCAGGCGGGCGTCGGAGAAGCCGGCGCGCTTGAGCTTGCGCAGGCGCGCCGCATCCAGGGCGTCGATGCCATCGGCCGCGACCTGGGTCTCGGCGGCGATGATTTCTTCGATCTGGTCCAGGAACCACGGATCGATGTAGGACAGCTTGAAGATGTCCTCCACGCTCATGCCGGCGCGGAACGCGTCGGCGACGAAGAACAGGCGCTCCGGACCCGGCGCCTTCAGCTCGCGGCGCAGGGTCTGCAGGTCGTCTTCGCTGGCCAGGTCCAGGCCGGTCGGGTCGAAGCCGACCTTGCCGGTTTCCAGGCCACGCAGGGCCTTCTGCATCGATTCCTGGAAGGTGCGGCCCATCGCCATCACCTCGCCCACCGACTTCATCTGGGTGGTCAGGCGTGCATCGGCGGCCGGGAACTTCTCGAAAGCAAAGCGCGGAATCTTGGTGACGACGTAGTCGATGGACGGCTCGAACGAGGCCGGGGTCAGGCCGCCGGTGATCTCGTTCTTCAGTTCGTCCAGGGTGTAGCCCACGGCCAGCTTGGCGGCGACCTTGGCGATCGGGAAGCCGGTGGCCTTGGACGCCAGCGCCGAGGAACGCGACACGCGCGGGTTCATCTCGATCACCACCACGCGGCCGGTGTCCGGGTTGATGCCGAACTGCACGTTCGAACCACCGGTATCCACGCCGATCTTGCGCAGCACGGCGATGGAGGCATCGCGCAGGCGCTGGTATTCCTTGTCGGTCAGGGTCTGCGCCGGGGCCACGGTGATCGAGTCACCGGTGTGCACACCCATCGGGTCCAGGTTCTCGATCGAGCAGACGATGATGCAGTTGTCCGCGGTATCGCGGACCACTTCCATCTCGAATTCCTTCCAGCCCAGCACCGACTCTTCAACCAGCACTTCGGTGGTCGGCGACAGTTCCAGGCCGCGGTTGACGATCTCGATCAGCTCTTCGCGGTTGTAGGCGATGCCGCCGCCACTGCCGCCCAGGGTGAAGCTGGGGCGGATGATGGTCGGATAGCCGACGCGGGTCTGGATCTCCAGCGCTTCGTCCAGGGTGTGGGCAACGGCAGCGGTCGGGCACTCCAGGCCGATCTCGCTCATCGCCACGCGGAACAGTTCGCGGTCTTCGGCCATGCGGATCGCATCGCGCTTGGCGCCGATCAGCTCGACGTTGTACTTCTCCAGCACGCCGTGGTCGGCCAGGTCCAGCGCGCAGTTCAGCGCGGTCTGGCCACCCATGGTCGGCAGCAGCGCGTCGGGCTTTTCCTTGGCGATGATCTTCTCGACGGTCTGCCAGTTGATCGGCTCGATGTAGACGGCGTCGGCCATCTCCGGGTCGGTCATGATCGTGGCCGGATTGCTGTTGACCAGCACCACGCGATAGCCCTCGTCACGCAGGGCCTTGCAGGCCTGGGCGCCGGAGTAATCGAACTCACAGGCCTGGCCGATGACGATCGGGCCGGCACCGATGATGAGGATGGTCTTGAGGTCAGTGCGCTTGGGCATTTTCTTCTCTAGGTCAGTACAGCGTGACAAGGGGGAGTGATCGCACGCTGTCGATCAGGAAATCTCTTCGGGTTTCAGCGCAATCCCGCACTGGTCCTGCAACGGCTTGGCCAACTGCGCGTCCAGATCCTCTGGAATCGCCGGCCCACTTTCGAACGACGCCACCATGCGACGGTACGTCGGGCTGGCCATGAAGGCGGCAAGCTGTGCGCGGTCGGCACCCGCCAGACCGGCGCCAGCCTTGGCCTCGGTGTTGTCCGGGGTGGAATTGGCGAACGTGGTCGAAAGGGCCCGGCCCGCGGGCGTGGCAAGGAAGCGCGACCATTCGGCGATCACTACATCGCCATCGCTGCCCAGACCCTGGATGATCGAACGGCGGAACTGCGCATCCAGCAGATCGCGCACGGGTGCCTGCACGCATGCCTGCTCGGCATCCGGCAACGCCTTCAACGCCGGCGTGCTGTCGATCACCAGGCTGGCCATGGTGGCGCCAAGCGAGCCCATGCCCAGCGTCTTCACTACCGCAGCCACGTCGACGTCGGACGCCGGCGCAGCCTGTGCAGCACCCGCGGCGCAGCACAGCGACAGCAGCAGAGCGGCGCTGCGCATCAAGCCTTGGCCTCGGCCATCAGGGTCACGAAACGATCGAACAGCGGACCGACGTCATGCGGGCCCGGCGAGGCTTCCGGGTGGCCCTGGAACGAGAACGCCGGCACGTCGGTGCGGGCGATGCCCTGGTTGGTGCCGTCGAACAGCGAACGGTGGGTCACCCGCAGGGTGGCCGGCAGGGTCGCTTCATCCACCGCGAAGCCGTGGTTCTGCGAGGTGATCATCACCCGGCCGCTGTCCAGGTCCTGCACCGGATGGTTCGCGCCGTGGTGGCCATGGCCCATCTTGATCGTCTTCGCGCCCGAGGCCAGGCCCAGCAGCTGATGGCCCAGGCAGATGCCGAAGGTCGGGATCTTCACGTCGATGAAGGTCTTGATCGCGGCGATCGCGTAGTCGCACGGTTCCGGGTCACCCGGGCCGTTGGACAGGAACACGCCGTCCGGCTTCAGCGCCAGCACTTCAGCGGCCGGGGTCTGCGCCGGCACCACGGTGACCTCGCAGCCGCGCTCGGCCAGCATGCGCAGGATGTTGGT
Source organism: Stenotrophomonas sp. SI-NJAU-1 (assembly GCF_020883215.1). Classification (NCBI taxonomy): domain Bacteria; kingdom Pseudomonadati; phylum Pseudomonadota; class Gammaproteobacteria; order Lysobacterales; family Lysobacteraceae; genus Stenotrophomonas; species Stenotrophomonas sp. SI-NJAU-1. The sequence goes on along the minus strand of NZ_CP086598.1, from coordinate 1,989,540 downwards.
CTTCACGCCGAAGTCGTACGCCACGACCTTGTACTTGGCCGGCACGCTGACGAAGGCGTTGGCGTCCAGGTCCAGCTGGCCCTCGGTCCAGACGTAGGTCTTGTCGGTAGTCACGACCTTGGCCAGATCCATGCCCTTCAGGCCCGGGAACTTGCGGGCCGCTTCCAGCGCCTTTTCCACATCGATGCCGTCGCCGGCCATCAGCGCGCCATTCTGGGCGCCCTTCTCGCGCAGGATGCGGGTCAGCTTGCGGGTGTCGATGCCAGCGATGGCGACCACGCCCCGCTGGATCAGCCAGTCCTGCAGCGACACCTGGCTGCGCCAGCTGCTCGGGCGGCGCGGCACGTCGCGCACGATCAGGCCGGCCGACCACACCTTGGACGCTTCATCGTCCTGGTCGGTCATGCCGGTGTTGCCAATGTGCGGATAGGTCAGCGTGACCATCTGCCGGGCGTAGGACGGGTCGGTCAACACTTCCTGGTAGCCGGTCATGGCGGTGTTGAACACCACTTCACCGACGGACAGGCCGGGCGCGCCTACGGATTCGCCCTCGAATACGGTGCCGTCTTCGAGGACGAGGATTGCGGCTTGGGTCACGGAATTCTCACTTTGGCTACCGAGGGGGTGCCGAAGTCACGCCTGCGCTTCACGGAAATCCGGTTGCAAAAAAGCGCGGACGTACGGTCTGGGACCGGTCCGGCTTTCGTGATTCGGCGAGTGCGAATTGTAGCGGTGCCGGGGCGCTCGCGCCAGCGGTTATCGCCATTCATGAACAGGCGATTGCGCATTCATTTCAATCCGGGGCCGTATGCAGGCCCCCAAGGGTAGCGCCGGGCCATGCCCGGCGGATCTGCCACCGACGCCGGGCACGGCCCGGCGCTACCGTTTACAGGGGGCCGTCCAGCAGATCCCTTACCCGGTAGCTGCCTGCCGCCCGGCCCTGCAGCTGGCGAGCGGCAAACAGCGCCCCGCGGGCAAAGATGTCGCGGTTGGTGGCCCGGTGCACCAGCTCGATGCGCTCGCCCAGGCCGGTGAACTGCACCAGATGCTCGCCGACGATGTCTCCGGCGCGCAGGCTGGCGTACTGCGGCTCGGCCCCGCCCCGCTGCGCCGCGGCCCCCAGGGTCAACGCCGTACCCGAGGGAGCGTCCTTCTTCTGCGTATGGTGCGATTCGACGATGTCGCAGTTCCAGCCGGCCAGCGCCTGCGCTGCACGTTCCACCAGCTCATCGAGCACCGCCACGCCCAGGCTGAAGTTCGACGCCCACACCAGCGGGATCTTCGCCGCCGCTGCTTCCAGTGCCTGGCGCTGCACACTGGAAATACCGGTGGTGCCCGATACCAGTCCCGCACCGCGCTCCACGCACAGTGCCAGCAGCGCATCGAAGCCCTCGGGCAGGCTGAAGTCGATCGCCACATCGAACACCGGCGCCCCCGGCAACTCGCTGGCCGCGAAGAACGGCACGCCGTCGATCACCCGCTGCGCCGGCGCGCGGCCGGTCACCGCAGCGACGATCTGCAGGGAATCAGGATGTTCGGCGGCCAGTCGCAACAGGGCCTGGCCCATGCGCCCGGAGGCGCCGTGAATAAGCAATCGCAGGGGAGTCTGGTTCATGCACGCAGGCTAGCGGCAGCACGCATGGTCCGGCAAGCACTGTCGTTGCTACGCTGCGTGCCCCTTCAAGCGCTGGCCCGCACCTCATGCACCTTTGCAAACCGCCCGCGCCAAGCGCTGACGCCATCATGCCACCTGCGCGGATGCAGGGCTGAAACGGTGCGCATTTCCGAAGTCGCCCGCCGTACCGGCGCCAGCGCCAAGGCCATCCGCCTGTACGAGGCACGCGGCCTGCTGCCGCCAGTGCCGCGCCTGAACCGCTATCGCGACTACAGCGAGCAGGACGTGGCCTGGGTGCAGCTGATCCGGCAGGCACTGGGGCTGGGCATCGGATTGGCCGCCATCACCCGCCTGCAGCGCGGCGACGGCCAGCTGGACTGGCCAGCCGTGCTCGCCCTGTTGGAACGCCAGCGCACTGCGATTGCCGCCGAGCGCGAGCGGCTTGCCCGCGTCGAGGTCGAACTGCAGCAGGTGGGTGACGAGCTGCGGCAATGGCTGCAGCAGGGCGATGGTCCCTGCGTGCTGGCTCCCGCTGGCTGCCCTGGCGGGGTTTGACTCTGCCCTTGGGGCATAGCGCAACGTCGGATGCTTTCCAGCCCCCGAGACTGCCGTGCCCCGCTCCATCCTGATCCTGCTTGGCCATCCCGACCGCGACAGCCTGTGCGGCGCCCTCGCCCAGCGCTACGCGACCGCCGCCCGCAACGCCGGCCACCACGTGCGCATGATCGCCTTGGGCGACCTTCAGTTCGACCCGGTGCTGCGCCACGGTTATCGCCAGATCCAGCCGTTGGAAACCGACCTGCAGGATGCAGCAGACGCGATCCAGGCCTGCGACCATCTGGTGCTGGTCTACCCGACGTGGTGGGGCGCGATGCCGGCACTGCTGAAGGGCTTCTTCGATCGCGTGCTGCTGCCGGGCTTCGCCTTCCGCTACCGTCGCGATTCGGTGTGGTGGGACCGGCTGCTGGCGGGGCGCAGCGCGCGGGTCATCACCACGCTGGATACGCCGCCCTGGTACTACCGCTGGATCTACCGCGATCCGGGCATCACCCAGATCCGCGCCACCATCCTTGAGTTCTGCGGCATCCGCCCGGTGCGGGTCAGCCGGCTGGGCCCGGTGCGCAGCAGCACGCCCGCACAGCGGGAGCGCTGGTTGGCGCGGGTGGCGGAGCTGGGCAGGCAGGCGCGGTAGATCCACGCCGCGCGTGGAGGAATTCTCAGCCGACGTCCCAGGTGTCGCATCTGCCCATTGTTGGCAAGAGACCGCCACGCGAAGCTGTGCGCAGCTTTCCCGATCCAGAAGATCCCAGTGAACATCAGATCCGCGACCATTTTCGGCAGATGCGCAAAGCAGGCAGGCTTCGCCGGCACTACAGCAACCCGCTACCGGCAATTGGGTGACGTCTTACTCGTCCTGAATCACCAAGGGTCCCGCTTGGGCCGAGGCTTCTACGTGAATCTCGGCTTGTATTTCCCAGACCTCCTAGCGCAACCGCCTTCTCCCGATGAAGTGGAAAATGCATTCAAGCACCGCGCGATCACTCCGCACCCCCACGTAAGCTGGCGGATAGAGAATACGCCCGACCTCCGTCGACCGTTCACGCAGGAAGATCTCGACGCTTTGCTCAAGGCGGAGGATGCAATTGGGATAGAAGACCTACTGAACGAAGCCTTGGCCGACACGCTGGACTTCGTTACCTCCCAAGTGACCCGTGAATCGGTGAGGCGCCTTTATCAGCAGCGCAGATTTTCCGCCATCATCCTCAAGGACGTCTAGCGGACCGGAGTTCGCTCTCACCCAGCCGGGCTCAGTGCTGCTTCGGCGGCGTCGGTCCGCAGCTGTCGCAGCCGCCGCACGCCCCGCCACCGCCAGTGGCCGGCGGCGCGATCTTCCGGCCCAGCGCCTGCAGCCAGGCCGCACGGCCCGGCCTCAGCAGCGCCAGTGCCAGCGCGCCGCGCAGCTTGCGCACGGTGCCGGGCGCTTGCTTCTTCAACACCACCCACGCACTGACCAGCACGGCCAGCGCGATGATCAGGTACTGCACCAGCAGGCCGGCGTCCATCAGCCGCCTCCCAGCGCCACGGTCACCTGGTAGGTGATCAGCGCGGCCACGTACGCCGCGGCGAACAGGTAGAACGCCGCAAAGCCCATCTGCTTCCACGAGTTGGTCTCGCGCTTGATGGTGGCCAGCGTCGAAATGCACATCGGCGCGTAGATGAACCACACCAGCAGGGCCAGGCCGGTAGCCAGCGACCAGCCATCAGCCACCACCGGCGACAGTGCGGAGATCGCCGCATCGTCATCGGCGGCCGACAGCGCGTACACCGTCGCCAGCGAGGACACCGCAACTTCGCGCGCAGCGAGGCCCGGGATCAGCGCGATGCAGATCTGCCAGTTGAAGCCCAGCGGCGCGAAGATCGCGGTCATCGCGTGGCCGATCTGGCCGGCGTAGCTGTAGTCGATGGCCGGCATCGTCGCGTCGGCGGGCGCGCCCGGGAACGACAGCAGGAACCACAGCAGGATGGTCAGCGCCAGGATGATGCCGCCGACACGCTTGAGGAAGATCATGCCGCGCTCGTACAGGCCGACGGCGAGGTCGCGCGGATGCGGAATGCGGTATGACGGCAGCTCCAGCATCAGCGGGTGCTCGCTCTTGTCGCGGCGCCACTTCTTCATCACCCACGACATCACCAGCGCGCTGAGGATGCCGGCCACGTACAGGCCGAACAGCACCAGGCCCTGCTGGTTGAAGATGCCGATCCTGCCGGCCGGTATGAACGCACCGATCAGCAGCGCATACACCGGCAGCCTTGCCGAGCAGGTCATCAACGGTGCCACCAGGATCGTGGCCAGGCGGTCACGCGGGTCCTGGATGCTGCGGGTGGCCATGATGCCCGGCACCGCGCAGGCAAAGCTGGACAGCAGCGGGATGAACGACCGCCCCGACAGGCCGGCCGCCGCCATCATGCGGTCCAGCAGGAACGCGGCGCGTGGCAGGTAACCGGACTCTTCCAGCGCCAGGATGAAGGCGAACAGGATCAGGATCTGCGGCAGGAACACCACCACGCCGCCCAGGCCGGCGATGATGCCGTCGGTCAGCAGGCTGGTCAGCGGACCTGCCGGCAGCACGCTGGCGGCCAGCTCACCCAGCCAGGCAAAGCCGGCCTCGATGCCATCCATCAGCGGCGTGGCCCAGGCGAACACCGCCTGGAAGATCAGGAACATCACCACCACCAGCGTGATCAGGCCGAACACCGGATGCAGCAGCCAGCGGTCCAGCGTGTCGTCGATCTTCGCCGTCCGTGCCGGCATGCGTACGGCTGCGGCCAGGATCGCGCGCACCTGCGCGTGGTAGTCCGCGCCACTCTCAACGCCGGCCAGCGGCGCATCCAGGTGCGGCACCATCGTATCCAGGCGTTCCACCAGTGCACGCGCGCCCTGCTTGCGTACCGCCACGGTTTCCACCACCGGCACACCGATCTCGCGCTCCAGCGCGGCCACATCGATCTGGATGCCGCGGCGCTGCGCGGCGTCGACCATGTTCAGGGCGACGATCATCGGCTTGCCCAGCTCGCGCAGTTCCAGGGCGAAGCGCAGGTGCAGGCGCAGGTTGGTGGCGTCGATCACGCACAGAAGGACGTCCGGCGCGGCCTCACCCGGGTAGAACCCCCGGCACAGGTCGCGGGTGATCGCCTCGTCCAGGCTGGCCGGCTGCAGGCTGTAGGCGCCCGGCAGGTCGAGCACGGCGAACTCGCGGCCGGACGGCGCACGCAGGCGGCCTTCCTTGCGCTCAACGGTGACGCCGGTGTAATTGGCGACCTTCTGCCGGCTGCCGGTCAGCTGGTTGAACAGCGCGGTCTTGCCACTGTTGGGGTTGCCGACCAGCGCGATGCGCAGCGGGGCGGCGGTTGCGGTGGCGCTCATGCACGTCCCTCCTGGCTGGCCGGGTCGATGACCACGCGCCGGGCCTCACTGATACGCAGCGCGAAACGGGTGAACCCGACCTGCACCAGCAGCGGCTCGCCACCAACCGGGCCTCGCGCCACCAGGCGCACTTCCTCGCCCTTGACGAAGCCCAGCTCGCGCAGGCGCCGGGCGATGGCATCGTTGGCATGCAGGTCCTGCACGGAATCGACCACGGCCGAGGCGTGCAGGGGCAGTTCGGACAGCGTCATCTAGCGTGTTCTCTGCTGGATGTAAATGGTTCTCGATTCTAACATTCCCGCGTCGCGTCATGGCCCATGACCAATGGCCCGCTATGATCCATACAGGTATGGAGCAACCCCCGGAATCCCATGAACGATGCTTTGCAGATCGAGCGCAACGGCGCTGTCCTGACCCTCTGGCTGAACCGGCCGGAGCTGCACAACGCCTTTGACGCCGGCCTGATCGCCCGGCTGACCGCAGCCCTGGAAGCGGCCGGCCACGATGACACCGTGCGCACGGTGGTGGTGGCCGGCCACGGTGCCTCCTTCTCCGCCGGTGCCGACATGCAGTGGATGCGCGGCATGGCCTCTGCCAGCGAGGCGGACAACCGTGACGACGCCCTGGCCCTGGCCCGCCTGATGCGCACCCTGGACGAGCTGCCCAAGCCCACCCTCGCCCGCGTCCACGGCGCTGCCTTCGGTGGTGGCGTCGGCCTGGTGGCCTGCTGCGATATCGCCATCGCTACCACCGCCGCCCGTTTCGGCCTCACCGAAAGCCGCCTGGGCCTGCTGCCGGCAGTGATCTCGCCCTATGTGATCGAGGCCATCGGCAGTCGCCAGTCCCGCCGCTGGTTCGCCACCGGCGAGCACTTCGACGCCGACACCGCCCTGCGCATCGGCCTGATCCACCAGCTGGTGGAGCCCGAACGCCTGGACGAGGCGGTGCAGCGACAGCTGGCCCTGCTCGACAAGGCCGGACCGATCGCCTCGGCTTCGGCCAAACTGCTGGTCCGGCAGGTTCGCGACGCTCATGATCGCGACAGCCTGGACCGTGACAATGCCGCCCTGATCGCCCGCCTGCGGGTATCGGCCGAAGGCCAGGAGGGCCTGGGTGCCTTCCTCGACAAACGCGCGCCGCACTGGGTCACGGAGGCCTGACATGCTGGACCATATCGGCTTGAACAGCAGCAACCTGCCGCGCAGCAGGGCCTTCTTCCTGCAGGCGCTGGCACCGTTGCAGATCGGCGTGGTGATGGAGGTCAGCGCCGAACAGACCGGCGCCCACGACCACGTGGGTTTCGGCAACCACGGCAAGCCGTTCTTCTGGCTGGGCAATGCAACGCCGCTCAGCCAGGGCGTGCACGTGGCCTTTGTCTGCGCCGAGCGCGCCCAGGTTGATGCCTTCCACGCCGCCGCGCTGGCCGCAGGGGCACGCGACAATGGTGCGCCCGGCCTGCGTCCCTGGTACCACCCGGACTATTACGCCGCCTTCGTGATCGACCCCGACGGCAACAACATCGAGGCGGTCTGCCACCTGCCCGGGTAGACCCCTGCGTGGCCACCAGGCGCAGGCGTGGCCGCTTGTGCGACCCGCCTGCGTATCTCATCTGGCAGCCTGGCGAAGACCGGGCCGCCCCCCGTTTCCCAGGAACCGCCGTGACCCCAACCGATCCCATCCGCCCTGCCCTTCCCGTCCCGCCCGCCGCAGGGGTGCCCCGGTGAGCGATTTCGTCCGTATCGTCGAGGTTGGCCCGCGCGATGGGCTGCAGAACGAAAAGCAGGCCGTGGCCACCACCGACAAGATCGCCCTGATCGATCGCCTGTCGGCCACCGGCCTGCGTACGATCGAGGCGACCAGCTTCGTCAGCCCGCGCTGGGTCCCGCAGTTGGCCGATGCTGCCGAGGTCTATGCTGGCATCCAGCGCCGCGCGGGCATCGCCTATCCGGTGCTGGTGCCGAACGAACAGGGCTACGACCGTGCGCGCGCCGTCGGCGTGCAGGAAATCGCGGTGTTCACCGCTGCATCGGAAGCCTTCAACCGCACCAACACCAACGCCGGCATCGATGAATCGCTGGCCCGCTTCGAGCCGATCCTGCGTCGTGCGGCGGCGGATGGCGTGCGCGTGCGCGGCTACGTGTCCACCGTGCTCGGCTGCCCCTACCAGGGCGAAGTGTTGCTGGCCGATGTGGTGCGCGTGGCCCGCGCCCTGCACCAGATGGGGTGCTATGAGATTTCGCTGGGCGACACCATCGGCGTCGGCACGCCGCGCAAGGCCCGCGCCATGCTGCAGGCGGTGACTGCCGAGATCCCGATGAGCGCACTGGCCGTGCACTTCCACGATACCTACGGCCAGGCCATCGCCAACATCGCCGCCTGCCTGGAAGAAGGCGTGCGCGTGGTCGACAGTGCGGTGTCCGGTGCCGGCGGCTGCCCGTACGCGAAGGGCGCCAGCGGCAACGTGGCCAGCGAGGACGTGGTGTACCTGCTGCAGGGCCTGGGCCTGGAGTGCGGGGTCGACCTGCCGTCGCTGGCCGAGACCGGCCGCTGGCTGGCCGGACTGCTCGGCCGCGCGACCGCCAGCCGCGTCGGGCAGGCGCTGGCAGCGACATGAACGACAGCGGCCCGCGCGACCGTCCGGCCATCGGCGATACACCCGCCGCAACCGACGTCGCGCTGGCCGCTCTGGACGCGGCGCTGGCTGCTTCGCCGCCGCCGGCCCAGGCCAGGCTGCTGCGCCAGGCACGGCAGGCGTTGGCCGATGCGCAGCAGCGCGAACTGGATACCCAGGCACGCTATGCCGCGTTGTTCGACGCCGTGCCCGACCCGGTCAGCATCCTCAGCGCCGAAGGCGTGGTGCTGGACGTCAACCGCGCCGGCATCGTCGCCTACGACCGCCCGCGCGAGGACATCGTCGGCCAGCCGATCGAACTGCTCAATCCCGACCTGCCCAGCGACCATCTGCAACCGGTGTGGGAAGCGCTGAACCGCGGCGACACCTACGTCATCGAAGTAACCAACATGCGCGGTGATGGCAGCCGCTTTCCGGTGGAGGTGCACTCGGCCGGCTTCCAGGACCGCGGCCAACCCTGCATCGTCGCCGTCGCCCGCGACTTGAGCGGGCGCTGGCGCGCCGAGTCGCGCTATCGCCTGTTGATGGAATCGATCGACAAGGGCGTGATCCTGTTCGACCGCGACCTGCGCGTGCTGTCGGCCAACCCGGCCGCACATCGCATCCTCGGCCTCACCGGTGGCGGCGTGGGCTTGAACGCGATGCTCGATCCCGAAGCGTGGATCATCGTCGACGAACATGGCCACCCGTTGACCCAGTCACAGTGGCCGACCAGCCGCTGCTTCCAGGCCGGGCGGGTGATCCGCAGCACCATCATCGGCCTGTACCACCGCCCGCGCGGACGCATGCTGTGGTTGTCCACCACCAACGTGCCGGTGTTCGGCAACGGCTGCGACCGGGCGGACCATGTCTATGCAATGTTCAGTGACATCACCGAACTGAAGCGCAACAACACCCTGTTCGCGCGCGCGCAGTCGCTGGCCCATATCGGCGGCTGGGAGTGGGATCGCGGCCTGCAGCGCCTGTACCTCACCGATGAAGCGCGGCGCATCGTCGGCCAGCCGGCCGACCTGGAGGACATGCCCGACCTGCTGGACTGCCTGCGCAGCGACGACCGCGCCGCCCTGCAGCAGGCGCTGGCCGACACCATCGAACACCGCAGCAGCTTCGGCCTGGAGCTGCAGGGCCAGCGCCGCGATGGCCACTCGTTCTGGATACGGATGATCGGCGAGGTCCCGGCCGGCGATGTCGATGCCGCCCGCATCACCGGCACCGTGCAGGACATCACCGAGCGCAAGCAGGCCGAGGAAACCCTGCGCGTGCAGGCCCGCACCGACCCGCTGACCGGAATCATGAACCGCGATGCGGTGCTGAGCGACCTCGGCGTGCGCATGCACAGCCCCGGCCACGACCGTGTGGCGGTGCTGTATATCGACCTGGACCGCTTCAAGGTGGTCAACGACCTGCTCGGCCACAACGCCGGTGATGAACTGCTGATCGAAGCGACCCGGCGCATCGCCACCGCGATCGGCACCGAAGGCCTGCTTGCACGCTTTGGCGGCGACGAATTCCTGGTGATCTGCGACCTGCGCGACCAGCCGGACCAGGCCGAACAGCTGGCCGAGCGCATCACGGCGGCGTTCTCGGCACCGTTCCAGCTGGGCAGCGACGAGTTCCCGGTGACCGCCAGCATCGGCATCGCCCGCGCACCGCGCGATGGCGACCGGCCGCAGCAGCTGATCCAGAACGCCGACACGGCGATGTACGAGTGCAAGCGCCGCACCCGCAACGGTTGGCAGGTGTTTTCCCCGGAACTGGCACAACGCCAGCATGACCGCCTGCAGATCGAAAGCCGGCTGCACAAGGCCCTCGATGGCGACGAGTTCCACCTGGTGTACCAGCCACAGGTCAACCTGCGCAGCGGCGCCACCATCGCCTGCGAGGCGCTGATGCGCTGGCACAATACCCAGCTGGGACCGATGCGCCCGGACCTGTTCATCCGCCACGCCGAGCACACCGGCGACATCGTGCGCATCGGCCAATGGGCGCTGCGCGAAGCGTGCCGGCAGGTGCGGCAGTGGCAGGACGACGGGCTCGGGCTGGTGCGGGTGGCGGTCAACGTGTCCTGGCGGCAATTCGTCGGCGAGGATCTCGCCCGCTGGGTGCGGCAGGTGCTGGATGAGTTCGGCCTGCCCGGCAGCGTGCTGGAGCTGGAGTTCACCGAGCGGGTGCTGATCGAGGATGCGCCGGACACCCTGCGCACCTTCGCCCGCCTGCGCGAAATGGGGGTGATGCTGACCATCGACGACTTCGGCGAAGGCTACAGCGCCCTGAACTACCTGCGGCGCCTGCCCATCCATGGGCTGAAGCTGAGCCAGCTGTTTGTCGAAGGCATTCCCCGCAACCGTTCGGATGTGGCGGTGTGCGAGGCGGTCTGCGCGATCGCGCGCAGCCTGGGGCTGGGCGTGGTCGCCGAAGGCGTGGAGACCGAGCCACAACGGCAGTGCCTGCTCGACCTGGGGGTGACCGTCGGCCAGGGTTTCCTGTTCGCCCATGGCCTCCCCGCCGCCGACTTCGAGCGTCGCCTGCGCCGCGCCCGCGAACTGGGCTGAGGCCGGCGGCGCAGTGCACAACAGCGGCTGCCGTCGGTTCCGTTAGAATCGGCGGTTCTTGAACCTGCAGGACCGTGCAATGCAGCTGTCTTCCGTACGTGCCGTGATCACTGGCGGCGTCTCCGGCCTCGGCCTGGCCGTGGCCCAGCACCTGGTTGCCGAGGGCGGCAAGGTCGCCCTGTTCGACCTCAACGACGCCAAGGGCGCGGCCGCTGTTGCCGGCCTGGGGCAGGACAACGCCCGCTATTTCAACGTCAACGTCAGTGATGAAGCGTCCGTGTCGGCGGCCATCGACCAGGCCTGCGATTTCCTCGGCGGCCTGAATGTCGCCATGAACTGCGCCGGCATCCTCGGCGCTGGCCGCGTGCTGGGCAAGGAAGGCCCGATGCCGCTGGCCGGGTTCCAGGGCACGGTGATGGTCAACCTGGTCGGCAGCTTCAATGTCGCCAAGGCCGCAGCCAACCGCATGCAGCACAACGAGGCCGGCGTGGACGGCGAGCGCGGCGTCATCATCAATACCGCCAGCGTTGCTGCCTACGAAGGCCAGATCGGCCAGGCCGCCTACTCCGCCTCCAAGGGCGGCGTGGTGGCGATGACCCTGCCGATGGCCCGCGAGCTGTCGCGCTTCGGCATCCGCGTCAACACCATCGCGCCGGGCGTGTTCTGGACACCAATGGTCGATGGCATGCCCGAAGCCGTGCAGGAATCGCTGGCCGCATCGATCCCGTTCCCGTCGCGCCTGGGCAAGCCGGAAGACTTCGCCAGCCTGGTCGGCCACATCCTGGGCAACACCTACATCAACGGCGAGACCATCCGCCTGGACGGCGCCACCCGGCTCGCTCCGAAGTGATTCCCCCCGGGCGCCGGGACGGCGCCCTCCCCCAACGACCAACATCATCATGAAAGCCAACGACATCAAGAAGGGCAACGTCGTCGAGTTCAACAACGGCGTCTACCAGATCCGCGACATCGAGCGCAGCTCGCCGCAGGGTCGCGGCGGCAACGTCCGCTTCCGCTTCATCATGTACAGCGTGCCGGGCGGCAACAAGCTCGACGCCAGCTTCGATGCCGACGACAACCTGGTCGAAGTCGAACTGCTGCGCCGCCAGTCCACCTACTCGTACAAGGACGGCGATGCATTCGTGTTCCTGGACGACGAGGACTACACCCCCTACACCCTGGACGCGGACGTGATCGGCGATGACGCCGGCTACATCACCGACGGCCTGACCGGCATCTACGTGCAGGTGATCGACGAGCAGCCGGTGGCCATCCAGCTGCCGGCCTCGGTGGTGCTGGAAGTGATCGAGACGCCGCCGGAACTGAAGGGCGGCACCGCCACCAAGCGCCCGAAGCCGGCCAAACTCAACACCGGCATCGAGATCATGGTGCCGGAGTACATCGTCAACGGTGAGCGTGTGCTGGTGAACACCGCCACCGGCGAATTTGCCGGCCGCGCCGATTAACCGCGCTGCGCTGATCGCCTGCCTGTCCCTGCTCGTGGCGTGCTCGCCGCAGGCAGCGGACAGCACCGGTGACGTCGCCGCGGACGCGGTGACGCAGCCCGCCGCAGCGGACACCCCTGCCGCTGCGGTTGCACCGGCTGCAGATGAAGCAGATGCTGCGGCGACGCTGGCAGGTAGCCCCGAGGAGGAGCAACAGGCGCGGGCTGCGGCCGGTTGCAGCGTCCCCAACGACGTCGCTTTCCTGCAGGACATCCGCATCTACTGCGACATGCCCGCCGATGTGCAGGCCTTCATCGCACGGGAGAACAGCTGCCAGCATTTTGCCGGCGAAGAACCCTACGACGACGCCCGCCGTCGCGAGCTGGAGGCCGCAACTGCCAGGTTCTGCGACGATCGAAAGAAGATCTTTGCCGGCCTGGTGGCCCGCCATCGCGATGACTGCGCGATCCGGCAGGCGTTGATCGGCGTGAACCTGCGCTACGACCTGTCTCCGGATCTGGGTCTGAAGCCCTGCGAGGGCTGACGGAAAAAAAGGGGACGGAGGGGATTACATCGTTCATGGCACAAACGACGTCATCCCCTCCGTCCCCTTTTTCTTATTTGCCGCCGAAGTTGCCGCAGCCGTGGTACTGGCGCGTGCCCACGGCCAGCATCGCCTTGGCCTCGAATGTCTCGCCACTCATGTCGTCCTGGCAGGTGGTGCGCTGGAAGCTCAGCTTGATGTCGGTGCCATCCGCCGCCTTGCCCACCCAGCCATCCGCACCCTCGGTCGGTTTGGCGACGGTGAAGCGGCGCTCGCCGTAATCCACATCCACCTGCAGGCCCGGCGTATCGCCGTCGACGACGGCCAGCCAGCCCGGCTCGTTGCCGGTGGCACGGAACGCCGCGTTACCGGCACTGCCATCGCCCTCGGTTGCCTCCACCGCGGTGCATTCGCGGTCCGCCTCGCCCTTCAGGCTGAGCAGCGCGTCGTCATTGCCGCGGGTCCAGAAGCTGTTGCCCTTGCCGTCGGCATACTTTGCACCGGAGGCTGCACGTTCGGAGGACATCGCGAAACTGCGCCCGCCAATCACAACCGTCGCTGCCTCCTCTCCGTTGAAGGTCGCGCGCGCATCAAGGTCGCCGCAGCGATAGAGGGTTTGGTTGCCGGCGCCATCGCCGCCGCCATCAGCAGCGGCGGCCACCGGCGCCGGCGTTGCGGCCGCATCGCCTGCATTGCTGGCGGCCGGCGTCTGTGCCGGTTGACAGGCACTCAACACCAGGCCCAGGGAAGCCGCCATCAGGCTGGGAAGTACACGCATGGCTCGACTCCTTGTCGACACTTCAGGAACCGGGAAACGTACCACCTGCATGCAGAAGGGGGCCTGAAAGCTGCATGACCCTGTTCAGCCTGCCAGCACCGCCATCGACAGCAGCTGCGCGCCGCTGACACCGGAAGCGCTTGTCCAGACGCGCAGCAGGCGCAGGCGCTGCACGTGTTCGCGTCCCCGCCAATGCACATGCAGCTGAACATCACTGGACAACAACGCCAGCCGACCACACAGCAGCGTCTCCACCGCATGGGCCTGCAGCGCATGAATCTGCAGATGCCCTTGCTGCCAGTCCCTCAACCAGGGCAGGTCGAGCACCCGCCCGCCCTGCCCGTCCATCATGAACAACACCGGTGACAGCAGCGCAGTGGCTGCGCCATGGTCGCCGTCCAGCAGCGCATCGCGCAGCTGCTGCTCCAACACGCGCAGCTGCGCCTCGTACAGGCCCTCAGGGTTCCTGCTTTCCATCCACCTGCCTTCCATCTACGCTCCCTCCCGGCGCCGGCCGGCGTCGGCGCAGGCGCTGCCCAAGCCACTGCTGCGCCCCCTGCACCACCACATAGAACACCGGCACGAAGAACACGGCCAACACGGTCGCACTGACCATGCCGCCGAACACACCGGTACCGATGGCCTGTTGCGTTTCCTTTGAAGCCCCCTGCGCCAGCATCAGCGGCACCACGCCCAGCGCGAACGCCAGCGAGGTCATCACGATCGGTCGCAATCGCAGGCGTGCTGCTTCGATGGTCGCCTCGACCAGACCGCGTCCCTGCTGTTGCAGTTGGCGGGCGAACTCGACGATCAGGATCGCGTTCTTCGCCGAAAGTCCGATCACCGTGATCATGCCGACCTTGAAGAACACGTCATTGGGCATCCCGCGCAGCAACACCGCAGCAACAGCGCCGAGCAGGCCCAACGGCACCACCAGCATCACCGCCAGCGGGATCGACCAGCTCTCGTACAGTGCCGCCAGCACCAGGAACACCACCAGCATCGACAGCAGCAGCAACCACGGCGCCTGCGCGCCGGACTCACGCTCCTGCAGCGACTGGCTGGTCCACTGCAGGGCGAAGCCCGGTGGCAGCTGCTGGGCAAGGCGCTCCATCTCGACCATCGCCTGGCCGGTGGACACCCCGCCTGCGGGTGCGCCGGACAGGTTCAATGCCGGGAACCCCAGGTAACGTTGCAGCTGCAGCGGCGCCTCGGTCCAGTGCGGGGTGACCAGCTCGGAGAGCGCCACCATGCCGCCCTGGCTGTTGCGGACATACAGCTTCAACACGTCCTCCAGCTGCATCCGGTACGGCGCATCGGCCTGCATGATCACCTGCTGCATGCGCCCGCGATTGGGAAAATCGTTGACGTACTGCGAGCCCATTGCCGCCGACAACGTGGCACTGATGTCGGTGAACGCCACGCCCATCGCTTCGGCCTTGGCGCGATCGATGTCCAGCCGGACATTGCTGCCCGCCGGCAGTCCATCGGCATTCACTTCGGCCAGCAACGGACTTGCCTCTGCCAGTTTCAGCAGCTGCTGCAGGGCAGCGCGCAGCTCGGCCTGGCCCTGTCCGGTACGCGCCTGCAGCGCCAGCGAGAAGCCGGAGGAACGGCCAAGGCTGTCGATGGCCGGCGGCATCACGCTCATCACCTCGCCTTCCGGGACCGTTGCCATGGCCTGCTGCGCCGCCTTCACCTCGTCCGATGCGGTGCTGCCGCCGCGTTCACCCCAGTCCTTCAACATGGTGTAGGTCAGCGCCGCACTGGGGCCGGAACCGGAAAAGCTGTAGCCGAGGATGGCCTGGTTGGACGCGATCGCCGGCCGCGACGCGACATGCTGTTCGTAGGCTTCGACCACCGCCAGCGTACGCTCGGCGGTTGCTTCGGCCGGCAGCTGGATGGAAGTCATGAAATAGCCCTGGTCCTCTTCCGGCAGGAACGCACCCGGCAACCAATGCAGGCCGATCAGCAGCGCCACCAGCAAGGCCGCGAACAGGCCCATCACCCGGCCACTGCGCCGCAGTACGGCCGCCACGCCCTGCTGGTAACGCCCGGTCATCCGCTCGAAGCCGCGGTTGAACGCACCGAACACGCCGCCGCGGCCATGGTGACCACGTGTGCCCTGCCGCAGCAGCGTCGCGCAGAGCGCCGGGGTCAGGCTCAGCGCCAGCAGTGCCGAGAACAGGATGGACACCGACATCGCCACGCTGAACTGGCGGTAGATCGCACCAACCGAACCACTGGCCAGCGCCATCGGGATGAACACCGCCGTCAGCACCAGGGTGATGCCGATCACCGCACCGGTCAGCTCACGCATCGCCTTGATCGTGGCCTCGCGCGGCGGCAGTCCCTCTTCGGCCATGATCCGCTCCACGCCCTCGACCACCACGATCGCGTCGTCAACAATGACGCCGATCGCCAGCACCATGCCGAACATGGTCAATACGTTGATCGAGAAACCCAGCGCCAGCATCACCGCGAAGGTGCCCAGCAGCGCGATCGGCGCGACCAGGGCGGGGATCAGCGTGTAGCGCCAGTTCTGCAGGAACAGGTACATCACTGCAAACACCAGCAGCATCGCCTCGATCAGGGTCTGCAGCACCTTCTGGATCGATACTTTCACGAAGGGCGCGGTATCGAACGGAATGCTGGATTCGACACCGTGCGGCAGCAGCGGCTGAAGGTCGGCCATGCGTTCGCGCACCGCCGTGGCGGTACGCACCGCATTCGCACCGGGGCGCAGCTGCACGCCGGCGGCCGTCGCCGGATAGCCATCTTCGCGCGTGCCCCAAGCGTAGCTCTGCGCGCCCAGTTCGACCCGGGCGACATCGCCAAGCAGCACGCGCGAACCATCGGCACCGGCGCGCAGCACGATCGCCGCGAACTGCCCGGGCGTGGACAGCTGGCCTTCGGCACTCAAGGGCACGGTGATGCGCTGGCCGGGAACACCGGGCGAATCGCCGATGCGGCCCGGCGAGATCTCCAGGTTCTGCTGCTCGATCGCGCTGGCGACATCGCCCATGGTCAGGCCGTAGCCGGTCAGGCGGGTCGGGTCCAGCCAGATCCGCATCGCCTGTTCGGCGCCGAACAGCTGCACGCGGCCGACGCCGTCGATGCGCCGCAGCTCCTCGATGATGTTGCGCGCCATGAAATCGCCCAGCGCCGCTTCGCTGACACTGCCATCGGGTGAGCGCAGGCCCACCAGCATCAGGAACCCGGAGTCGGCCGCCTCCACGAACAGGCCATTCTGGCGCACGCTGCGCGGCAGGCGCGGCTCGATCGCCTTGATCCGGTTCTGCACGTCCACCTGCGCCAGCTCAGGGTCGGTGCCTGGCTTGAAGGTGGCGGTGATCGACGCTTCACCGGAGGTGTCCACCGACGATTCGAAGTACAGCAGATGCTTGACGCTGGACAGCTCGCGCTCGATCAGGCCGACCACCGCATCATTCAATGTCTGCGGGCTGGCGCCGGGATAGCTGGCATAGATGCTGACGCTGGGCGGTGCGACCGCCGGGTAGCGCTCGACCGCCAGCCGCGGAATGGCCAGCACGCCGGACAGGATGACGAAGATCGCCAGCACCCAGGCAAATACCGGGCGATCGATGAAGAAGCGAGCCATGTCGTAGGTTCCTGGAAGGGCTCAGCCCTGGCGTTCGGATGTCGGCGGTGCGCTGGCACTGGCGACCGGCGCCTGCCAGTCGCGCGGATCGACCAGCACGCCTTCCTGCAGGCGCTCCTGGCCTTCCACCACCACCTTCTCGCCGGCCTTCAGGCCGTGCCGCACCAGCCATTGCCGGTTGACGCTGCCGTCCACCTCCAGCGTGCGGATCACCGCCTTGCCATCGGCGGCGATGACCCAGGCATAGGCCTGGCCACCGGCGCTGCGCAGCACTGCCTGCTGCGGCAGCAGCAACGCGCTGGCCGGCGCACCACGCGGCACCCGGGCACGTACGTACATGCCCGGCAACAACTGCCGCTCCGGGTTGTCGACCAGGATGCGCAGGATCACGTCGCCGGTGCGGGCATCGACATTGACACCGGAGAACAGCAGCCGGCCGCGCTCGGGCAGCGGCGTACCCGCCGCGGCGATGATCGTCACCGGCAACTCGCCGTCCACCGCGCTGCGCTGCAGGGACTGCAGCTGCGAAGCAGGCTGGCGCACGTCCACGTAGACCTGGTCGATCTGCTGCACCACCGCCATCGGTTCGGCGTCGGCGACGCCGACCAGTGCACCTTCGGTCACCAGTGCCTGATCGATGCGGCCATCGATCGGTGCACTGACCGTGGCGTAGCGCAGGTCAAGCTGGCGCCGCGCAAGGATCGCGCGCGCCTCGTTGACCGCTGCCCGGGCCTGCTCATGCTCGGCACTGGCATCGTCGCGGTGCTGCTGGCTGACCGCCTGCGCGGCCGCCAATGCCTGCAGCCGCTGTGACTGCACGCGGCTGCGACCCAGCGCCGCCTCGGTGCGCTGCAGGGCCGCCAGCGCCGAATCGACGTCGGCGCGGAACGCCGCCGGGTCGATCTGGAACAGCGGTTGACCTGCATGTACTTCCGCCCCCTGCTCGAACATCCGGCGCTGCACGATGCCGCCGACCTGCGCACGGATCTGCGCGGTGCGCACCGCCGCCACCCGGCCAGGCAGCTCATCATCGCGCTGCACCACCTGCGGGCCAACGGTGACCACGCTGACACGCGGCGCGGCTTCGACGGCGGGTTCGGGGCGGGAACAGGCCGTCATGGCCAAGGCGAAGGCCGCGACCAGCGCGACCGGAGTCCTGAAGGTTCTCATTGCTGTGCACAGTGCCGCAGACGCGGCTGAGGAATCATGAAGCGCGCAGTGTGCGTGGCGATGATGGGGTTTCGATGGAGGAAGTGTGGAGATACGATGGAGGACAAGCACCTTCCGGCC
The DNA here is from genome assembly GCF_020883215.1 of Stenotrophomonas sp. SI-NJAU-1. Classification (NCBI taxonomy): domain Bacteria; kingdom Pseudomonadati; phylum Pseudomonadota; class Gammaproteobacteria; order Lysobacterales; family Lysobacteraceae; genus Stenotrophomonas; species Stenotrophomonas sp. SI-NJAU-1. Next base: position 1,971,137 of record NZ_CP086598.1, on the reverse strand, counting down.
TCGCCTTGCCATGCACGCCTCCCCTGCCCTCGCGGCGCTGGTCCTGATCGTCGAGGACGAAGCCGAGATCGCCGACATCCTCACTGCCTATCTTGAACGCGAAGGCCTGCGCACCCTGCGTGCGGCCGATGGCCAGATCGCCCTGGACCTGCATCGCAGCATGCGCCCGGACCTTGTGCTGCTGGACGTGCAGCTGCCGCGACTGGATGGCTGGAGCGTGCTGACCCAGCTGCGCCAGCGCGGCGAAACGCCGGTGATCATGCTGACCGCGCTGGACCAGGATCTGGACAAGCTGACCGCGCTGCGGATGGGCGCCGATGACTATGTGGTCAAACCGTTCAACCCGGCGGAGGTGGCGGCACGCGTCCGTGCAGTACTACGGCGTACGCTGCGCAGCTCGCGTGCCGATGCCCCCAGCGCCCTGCGCGTGGGCCCGCTGCTGATCGATACCGCCACCCACGCGGTGCATGTGGAAGGCGACGGCTACAGCCACGAGCTGCTGCTGACCCTCACCGAGTTCAAGCTGCTGCATTGCATGGCATTGGCCCCGTCACGGATCTTCAGCCGCAGCGAGCTGATGCACGAATGCCTGCCGGAAAGCGAAGCGCTGGAGCGCACCGTGGACAGCCATGTCAGCAAGCTGCGGCGCAAGCTGGACGAAGTGGGCCTCACCCAGATTCCGGCCAGCGTGCGCGGTGTCGGCTACCGATTGATGGCCGACCGCTGATGCGCCGCTCCGGGCTCAGCCGGCACATCATCGTGTCGATGTCGCTGATGGTCGTTGGCGTCATCGTGATGGTGATCCTCTCTTCCTGGCTGCTGTACGCCGTACTGATCGAGTTCTTCCCGGCCAGCGCCGAAGAGCCGGAAGGTTGGCTGCCAAGTGGACCGGAGCTGGCGTGGATGGTCGGGGTGATCCTGACCGGTCTGGCGCTGGCGATCGCTGCCTCGTTCCGACTGGCCCACCGCATCCTGTCGCCGCTCAATTCATTGGTGGGCAGCGTGCGCGCGCTGGCTGGCGGCGATCTCGGCGCGCGCGCCACGGCCGAGGCCAACTCGCCCGGCGAGGTCGCAGCGCTGGTGGACGATTTCAACGCAATGGCACGCCGCCTGCAGCATATGGAAAGCGAACGGGTGATGTGGCACGCGGCCATCGCCCATGAACTGCGCACACCGGTGACGATCCTGCGCGGCCGCCTGCAGGGCCTGGCCGAAGGCGTGTTCCAGCCCGATGAGTCGCAGTTCCGCAGCCTGCTGGCGCAGGTCGAGGGCCTGTCACGGCTGATCGAGGACCTGCGGGTGTTGAGCCTGGCCGACAACGCCCGCCTCGACGTGCGCCGCGCCCGTACCGATGTGGTGGCCGAGGTGCATTCGGTGATGACCCTGGTGGATCCCGCGTTCCGCAGCGCCGGCTTCGTGCTGGAGCTGGAAACCAGCCGCGAGGAACACCCCGCCCATTGCGACCCGACGCGGTTGCGGCAAGCGCTGCTGGCCTTGCTGGAAAACGCGCGCCGCTATGCCAACCCGGGCAAGGTACGCATCGCCGTGCATGACACCGTGGCCCATGTACAGGTGGCGATCGAAGACGAAGGCCCGGGCATCGACCCGGCCCTGCATGCGGACATCTTCAATCCATTCATGCGCGGTGACGGCTCACGATCGCGCCTGGGCGGTGGCAGTGGCCTCGGCCTGGCGGTGGTCAAGGCCATCGCCGATGCGCACGGCGGCCAGGTCTACTGCACCCCGGGCACCAGCGGCGGCAGTCGTTTCATCATCGAGCTGCCGCGCCAGTAGGCGGCACTGCGGCCGCCTGCTCGCGCACGTGCGCGCCCAGCGCAGCGAGATTGCGGTCGATCTCATCCAGCTCACGTCGCTGCGATTGCGGCAACTGCGCGCGCAGCTGCACGCGCAGTGCCTGCCAGGCGGGTACCGCCTGTGCGCTGGCAGCGGCCGCGGCCCGTGCCACCTCCGCCTGCTCGTCCGCCTGCGGCAGGCCGTAGCCAGCGTCGGCCAGCAACTGGCCCGGCCGCAACCACTGCCCGCTCTGTTCCAGCAACGCGCGCAGCGAGCGGGTAGCGCTGCTGTCCGGGTTGGCCAGCAACCGTCGCTTCAGTGCATCGCGCGCACGCAGCTCCGCGCGCCGCTGCGCCGCCTGTTCCAACAGCAGCAGGCCGGCACTGGCACGCACATCACCGCGCAGCAGCCACGGGGCGCGCTGTTGCGCCGGCAGCGCCAGCCATGCGCGCACATCGCGCGCCGGCAACGCCATCTGCGCGGCGGCAACCGTGAACAACTGCTGGTAGTGGTCGCGCGCGGAAGCAAAGTAGTAGCCCTGCGCCTGGGCCCGCACGGGATCGGCCAGCACCTGCTCGTCCAGCGCATGCAGGCGCGCCAGGCGGCGGCGCAGCCCGCGCGGGCTCAGCTGTGCCAGGCCGGCTTCGCCCAGGCGCGGAACACCGGCCTGCAACAGCTTCGCCGTCTCCACCGCGCAGTTGTTGCTGACGAAGTAATAGCGACCGTCATAGCTCCAGTGCACCTGGGCGGTGCGCTCGAGCAGGCTGGCGATCTCGCTGCGGTCCAGCTGCAGCGGCAGCGAGGCCAGTCCGCGCAGTTCGACCTTGGTGTATTCGTCCACCACCTGCTGCAGCGGCAGCACGAACAGGCGCGAAGGATAGCCACCGGTCAGGCCCCGCCAGTTGGAAATCTGCACATCGCCGACGAAGGCGCGGAAGGACAGCACCCGATGATGCTCCAGGTCCAGCCTGCAGTCCGGGCCCGGCGCGCGGCCGGGACGGCAGATCACCAGCCGCAGCATGCTGTGGCCCCAGCGGCTCATCGGCTGCGCACTGCCTTCGGCGAACAGGTAGTCCACGGCATACACCCGCGCCGGGTCCAGTGCGAGCAGCGATGCAGCGCCCTCTTCCGCATCGGCCTGCAGCAGCGGAACGGTGCCCGCACAGTGCGGCGCGGGCAGCGACGGCGGCGTACCGAAATGCGCCTGGTACCACTGCGCCAAGGCCGGACGACGGCAGGCGAACACTGCATCGAGCAGAAAGTGTTCGGCGTTCACCGCCAGGTACTCGGCCGGGTCGGTCAGTTCGTAGGCATCGGGAATGCGGTCGCGGAAGGCGTTGTCACCGCGGCCCAGATGCCAGGGCTTTCGCTGCCAACCTGCAAGATCACGCCAACGGGCGCTGCGTGACCAGTGCGCCCACGTGCGGTCGGCAACATGGGTCAGTTCGTGCACCAGCGCACTGCGCCGGGCGCGTCGGGCACCGGCCACATCGTCATCCAGCAGGTCGCGGCGCAGCGCGATGCCCCCGGCGAAGGCACGGCCATGCACGTTGGCGGGCAGGTCGTCACGCCAGCCGACCTGCACCTGCGCGGGCAAGGCTCGCAGCAGGCCGTCGGGCAGCAACGACTGCACATCCGCCAGTGTCTGCATTGCGACCTGCTCCTGCGCCGGGCTCAGCCCGGCCGGGTCCAGCTGCAGGCGGTCGGCGGCATGGGCTGCTGGAATGGCCAGCCACGCCAACGCAGCGAGCCAGCCCATCCGCCTCCGTCGCGTTGGGCCATGGCCGGCAGCGTTCCACGCAGATGTCATGAGGTTGCCGGCCAGCGGCCGGCACTACCCGGGCGCTGGATCAACGCGCCAGCAGGGCGCGAGCCAGCTGCAGATCGCTCTGCTGCTGTGCAGCTGCATCCTGCTCACGCAGGTGCACCAGTGCCGCCTGCAGGCGCGCGCCACGGATCTGGCCATCGCTGGCGACAAACGCAGCCGCATCATCACGGGCAGCCAGCACCACCTTGTCATCGCCGGAACTGCTGCCCGAGGAACCCGAAGAGGCGCCCGTCGCCGAACCGGCCGAGGTTCCGGCAAAACTCGAAGCGATGCCGGCCAGCGGCAGGGACAACAGGGCAAGCAGCAGGAACGGACGGATCATGGTCAGGGAGTTCATCGATTGGGTGGGTGGAGCGTAACGGCTGGGTGAAGACTTTGCCCGTGTCAAAGGTCGAACAATTTGCCGGGATTCAGCCGCCCTTCGGGATCGAACGCGCGCTTGACCGCCTTCATCAGTGCGATCTCGGCCGGTCCACGGGTGCTGTCCAGGTAGCCCTTCTTGACCAGGCCGATACCGTGCTCGGCCGAAATGCTGCCATTGAAGCGCGTCAGCACCTGCGCCAGCAGCTTGGTGACATGCTCGCACTGGCTTACGAAGTCCGCATCGCGGGTGCCGTCCGGCTTGAGCACGTTGATGTGCAGATTGCCGTCGCCGATGTGGCCGAACCAGACCACGTCGAAATGCGGGTAGGCCTCGCCGATCAGCGCCTGGGTCTCGGCCAGGAACGCCGGCATCGACGAGATCCGCACCGAGACATCGTTCTTGTAGGGCTTGTAGCGCGCCAGCGCCTCGGTGATGCCCTCGCGCAGGCGCCACAGCTGCGCCGCCTGGGCATCGCTGGCACTGATCACGCCGTCGCTGACCCAGCCGTTGCCCATGCAGTCCTCGAAGGCCGCCATCGCCGCCGCCTCCTGCGCCTCGTCACCGGCAGCAAACTCGGTCACCACGTAATAGGGGTGCACTTCATCGAACGGCGCCTGCGCGCCATGGGCCAGAACATGTTCCAGCGCCCGGTCGGTGAAGAATTCAAAGGCCTGCAGCTGCAGCCGCGCACGGAAGGCGGCGAACACCTGCATCAGCACGTCGAAGCTGGGCAGCGCCAGCAGCATCACGTTGCTGGCCGGCGGCGGGTCGGTGAGCTTCACCGTGGCTTCGACGATCACGCCCAGCGTGCCCTCCGATCCGATCAGCAGCTGGCGGAAATCGTAGCCGCTGGAGTTCTTGATCAGGCCCTTGTTGAGCTCGAGCAGTTCGCCCGTGGCGGTAACCACTTTCAGTCCGGCGATCCATTCACGGGTATTGCCGTAGCGGATCACCCGGATGCCACCGGCATTGGTGGCGATGTTGCCGCCGATCGAGCACGACCCGCGCGCCGCGAAGTCCACCGGATAGATGAGGCCATGTTCAAGGGCCGCGTTGTGCAGCGCCTCCAGCGGCATGCCGGCCTGCACCACCAGGGTGCGGTCGACCGCATCGTAGTCCAGCGCCTTGTTCATCCGCTCCAGGCTCAGCACCAGCTCGCCATTGGCCGCTACCGCACCGCCGGAAAGGCCGGTGCGACCGCCGGAGGGAACCACCGCCACGCCCTCGGCCGCGGTCCAGCGCATCACCGCCTGCACTTCGTCAACCGTGGCCGGCAAGGCGATCGCCAGCGGCGCCGGTGTCCAGCGCCGGGTCCAGTCGCGGCCGTAATGCTCCAGGTCGGCAGGGTCGGTCTTCAGCTTCAGGCCGGGACAGGCCTGCTGCAACGAGGCGATGCGGGAATCGGTCATGACGGTCCAGCGCGGGGCGTGAAGAACGGGCAAGCGTGCCAGTGGCCGGGCCCAGCGTCCAGCCCTGCAGAGCCTTCAATAGCTGCAGTTGCAACCAATTGCGCACTGCACCATGGGCGTTGCGATCTGGCATAGTGGTCAGCCCCTGTCCCACTGGCCGTGCCGCCCCATGTCGCCGAAGAAGACCTCGTTCCCGAAGCAGGATATCCGCGTGCTGTTGCTGGAGGGGGTCAGCCAGACCGCCGTGGAGGTGTTCAGCGCCGCCGGCTACAGCCAGATCGAGGCGCACACCAAGGCTCTTCCCGAGGACGAGCTGAAGGCGCGCATCGCCGAAGCCCACATCGTCGGCATCCGCTCGCGCACCCAGCTCAGTGCCGAGGTGCTGGCCGAGGCCAAGCGCCTGATCGCGGTCGGCTGCTTCTGCATCGGCACCAACCAGGTCGACCTGGATGCGGCCGAGCTGGCCGGCATTCCGGTATTCAACGCGCCCTACTCCAATACCCGCAGCGTGGCCGAACTGGTGATCGCCGAAGCGATCATGCTGACCCGCGGCATCCCGCAGAAGAACGCCGAATGCCATCGCGGCGGCTGGTCGAAATCGGCCAGCGGCAGCCATGAGGTGCGCGGCAAGGTCCTGGGCATCATCGGCTACGGGCACATCGGCACCCAGGTCGGCGTACTGGCCGAATCGCTGGGCATGCAGGTGATCTTCCACGATGTGGAAACCAAGCTGTCGCTGGGCAATACCCGTGCGGCGGCCAGCCTGGACGACCTGCTGGCGCGTGCTGACATCGTGACCCTGCACGTGCCGGAGACGCCGTCCACGCAGTGGATGATCGGCAGCACCGAGCTGGCGAAGATGCGCCGCGGCGCACACCTGATCAACGCCGCGCGCGGCACCGTGGTCGACATCGATGCGCTGGATGCTGCATTGGCCAGCGGCCACATCGGTGGCGCCGCACTGGACGTGTTCCCGGTCGAGCCGAAGGGCAACGGCGATATCTTCGAATCGCCGCTGACCCGCCACGACAACGTGATCCTGACCCCGCACGTGGGCGGCAGCACGCTGGAAGCGCAGGACAACATCGGCATCGAAGTGGCGGCCAAGCTGGTGCGCTACAGCGACAACGGCAGCACCCTGTCGGCGGTCAATTTCCCGGAAGTGACCCTGCCCGAGCACGCCGACAGCCTGCGCCTGCTGCACATCCACCAGAACGTGCCGGGCGTGCTGTCCAAGGTCAACGAGATCTTCTCGCGGCACAACGTCAACATCGACGGCCAGTTCCTGCGCACCGACCCGAAGGTGGGCTACGTGGTGATCGACATCACCGCCAGCGAGGAACAGGCCAGCGCGGTGCGTGACGAGCTGGCGGCGATCGCGGGCACGTTGAGGACGCGCATTCTGTATTGACCCTGGCACCGCGCCATCCACGCATGGCGTGGATCTACCGGTAGCGCCGGGCCATGCCCGGCGCAATGCATCAACGTGCCAGCCACCGGCGCGCCATGCGCTGCATCGATTCGTCCGACTGCGGATCGCTGGCGACCTCGCCCACCGGGCGCCAGGCCAGCTCCAGCGACTCCTCGCTGAGCACGAAATCCTCCCCTCCCAGCGCACGGATCACGAAACGCACGTCGTAGTGCCAGTGCCCCGGCACCTCCTTGCGCTCGGGAATCCAGTGCTTGTCGATATCGAAGATGGCCGGATCATCCAGCACCAGGCCGGTCAGGCCTGATTCCTCCTCGGCTTCCTTCAACGCTACCCGGGCCAGATCGCGGTCGCCGTCGGCGTGGCCACCCAGCTGCAGCCAGCGCTGCAGCTTGCGGTGGTGGGTCAGCAGCAGCCGTTGGCCATCGGCGCTGACCAGCCAGCAGCTGGCGGTGAAATGGCCGGCCAGGCGTTCGCGGCGGAATGCATCTTCCGCATCGTCGATCAATGTGCCGAATTCGGCAGCAAGGGCGTCGTGGGCGGGTTCTTTGCGCGCATAGTCATGCAGCAGGCCGCGCAAGCGATCGTCAAGTGCGGCAAGGGATTCGGTGGTTTCGCTCATGAATGCGGGGTGCCTGGAAAAATACCTGCCATTATCGCCGTTCATTGTTGCGTTTGCGCTTGTGCGGTGCCTTCAGCATTGGCTAAGGTACAGCGGGCCGTTCGCACGGCTTTCACGATTCCAGGCCGCCGGCAATGTACTGGCGGCCCTCCCAATCCGATCATCAGGAAGTACTGCATGCTGAAAGCTCTGTTGAGGGTCAAGCCGGTCGAACCGGCCGGGCACGTCGATGCCGGCGAACCCATCGAAGGCAGCCTGGATGGCGAAGCCACGTTGAAACGGACCCTCACGGCGAAACACCTCATCATGCTTGGCATTGGTGCGGTGATCGGCGCAGGCATTTTCGTCCTCACTGGCCAGGCCGCGGCCAACCACGCCGGCCCGGCGGTCATGCTGTCGTTCGTGTTCGCCGGCATCGCCTGCGCGCTGGCCGGCCTGTGCTACGCCGAGTTTGCAGCGATGATGCCGGTCTCCGGCAGCGCCTACTCCTACTCCTACGCCACGCTTGGCGAGGGCATGGCCTGGTTCATCGGCTGGTGCCTGGTGCTGGAGTACCTGTTCGCCTCGGCCTCGGTCGCGGTGGGCTGGTCGGCGTACCTGATCAGCTTCATCACCACCACGCTGCACATGCCGTTCCCGGACGCGCTGAGCGCGGCGCCGATCGCCTGGAACGGGCACGAGTTCGCCGCCTCCGGCAAGCTCTTCAATCTGCCGGCGGTACTGATCGTGGCGGCGGTGACCGGCCTGCTGTACGTCGGCGTGACCCAGTCCGCGTTCGTCAACGCGATCATCGTCGCCATCAAGGTCTTCGTGATCTGCCTGTTCGTGGGCATCGGCGCGGCCCACGTGGACCCAGCCAACTGGCACCCGTTCATCCCGGAAAACACCGGCGTGTCCGGCGAGTTCGGCTGGAGCGGCGTATTCCGCGCGGCCACCATCGTGTTCTTCGCCTACATCGGCTTCGATGCGGTCTCCACCGCGGCCGGTGAAACCAAGGACCCCCAGCGCAACATGCCGATCGGCCTGCTCGGCTCGCTGGCGGTGTGCACGCTGGTCTACATCATTGTCTGCGCGGTGCTGACCGGCATGCTGCCCTACCACCTGCTGGGCACGGACAAGCCGGTGGCCACCGCGCTGGAAGCCTACCCGAGCCTGTCCTGGCTGAAGACCGCAGTGGAAATCGGCGCGATCGCCGGCCTGTCCTCGGTGGTGCTGGTGATGATGATGGGCCAGACCCGCATCGCCTACACCATCTCGCGCGATGGCCTGCTGCCGAAAGTGTTCGGCAAGGTCCACAAGCGCTTCCGCACGCCGTACTGGGCCACGATCGTGGTCGGCGTCATCGCCGCGTCGCTGGCCGGCCTGGTGCCGCTGAACGTGCTGGGCGAACTGGTTTCCATGGGCACCCTGCTGGCCTTCGCCACGGTCTGCATCGGCGTGCTGATCCTGCGCTACACCCGCCCGGAGCTGCACCGCCCGTTCCGCGTGCCGCTGGTGTGGGTGATCTGCCCGCTGGGCGCGCTGTCGTGCCTGTTCCTGTTCTGGCAGGCGTTCGTGGTGCACTGGCACCTGTTCGTAGGCTGGACCGTGCTGGGCCTGCTGATCTACTTCGGCTACGGCATGCGCCACAGCAAGCTGGCCAAGTCGCCCTGATCCTCGCGACGGGCCGGCCCCTGCGCCGGCCCGTCGATATCCGCAAGCATTTCCGCCCGCGCCCGGTCACCGGGCGCATCGCACAAGACCACCACACATGTTCAAGCAACTGTGGGCCACCAAGCATCCGCATGCCGCCCATGAAGACGCCAACGGCCTGAGCCTGCGTCGCCACCTCGGCCCCTGGGGCCTGACCGCGCTCGGCATCGGCGCGGTGATCGGCGGCGGCATCTTCGTCATCACCGGCCAGGCCGCCGCCAACCACGCCGGTCCGGCCATCATGCTCTCGTTCGTGCTGGCCGCGATCTGCTGCGCCTTCTGCGCCCTGGCCTATGCCGAGTTCGCGGCGATGGTGCCGGTGTCCGGCAGCGCCTATACCTATACCTATGCCACCTTCGGCGAGCTCTCGGCCTGGTTCATCGGCTGGATGCTGGTGCTCGAGTACGGCGTCTCCGCCTCGGCGGTGGCGGTCAGCTGGACCGGGTATTTCCTCAGCCTGCTCAGCCATTTCGACATCCATCTACCGGCGGCGCTGGTCAGCGCCCCTTTGGACGCGCAGCTGCGGCCCACCGGCGCCATCGCCAACATTCCCGCTGCGATCCTTGTGCTGCTGCTGACCTGGCTGTGCTACGTCGGCATCAGCAAATCCTCGGCGATGAACATGGCCATGGTCATCCTCAAGACCGGGCTGATCGTGCTGGTGATCGTGGTCGGCTGGAAGTACGTGGACACCAGCAACTGGACCCCGTTCATCCCGGCCAACGAAGGCCCCGGCAAGTACGGCATGGAAGGCGTGCTGCGTGGCGCGGCGATGGTGTTCTTCGCCTACATCGGCTTCGAAGCGGTATCGGTGGCCGCGCAGGAATCACACAAGCCACAGCGTGACATGCCGATCGGCATGATGCTGTCGCTGGTGATCTGCACGGTGCTGTACATCGCGATGGCCGCAGTCATGACCGGCCTGGTGCCCTACCAGCTGCTGGGCACCGATGAGCCGGTGGTCACCGCCGTGGCCGCGCATCCGCAGCTGGGCTGGTTGCGGGTGGTGGTGGAAATCGGTGCGTTGATCGGCCTGTCCTCGGTGGTGCTGGTGATGATCATCGGCCAGCCGCGCATCTTCATGATCATGGGCCGCGACGGCCTGTTGCCGCCGGTGTTCACCAAGATCCACCCGACGTACCGCACGCCGCATATCAACACCGTCATCACCGGCATCGGCATCGCCCTGCTGGCGGCGCTGTTCCCGCTGGACATCCTCGGTGAACTGACCTCGATGGGCACGCTGATCGCCTTCGCGGCGGTCTGTGCCGGCGTACTGATCCTGCGCCGCACGCAGCCGGACCTGCCGCGCCCGTTCCGCATTCCGGGTGCATGGCTGGTCTGCAGCCTGGGCGTGATCAGCTGCCTGGCGCTGCTGTCGGCGATGACGCTGCACAACTGGATGCTGATGGGCGTGTGGACGTTTGTCGGCTTCGTGATCTACTTCTTCTACGGGTTCAAACACAGCCGCCTGCGCGGGAAGTAGGGTTTTCTGCATCGCAGGGCCTGCGGCCCTGCACCCGCCGTTGAAGCCGAAGCAACGGCAACAGCTGGGCTGAGGGTTTGGCGGGGCGGGTTGGATTCGCGGGGGACGCCGTGAATCCGTCCCTGGAGGCTTGGCCGCGGCATCCATGCCGCGGACACCCCCGCGAACCCAACCCGCCCCACCTCCGACAGTCTCCTGCCCCGTCCGGTAGATCCACACCATGCGTGGATGAAGCGTTCCGGGAAATGAATGTTCTGGGACGAGTCTACTGTAGAGCGGAGCCATGCTCCGCTCCGAGCACGCGCAGCGAAGCGACCCGCTTTCGCTTTCGCTTTTCCTTCTCCACTCCGTGGCTGGCCGCCCGCAGGAACCTGTCAGGGGCGGGTCGGGTGGGCCGTGCAGGGGCGTTGGCGCCATGGATGGCGCCATCGAGCTTACAGGGACGTACTTGCAGCGTCCCCTGCACGGCCCACCCGACCCGCCCACCCCATGAACCGCTCTACGCGACCAGCCACGAGGGGCTCAGCCGTTGGCCGAATCCAGTAAAATCGCCTCCATGAACGCCCCCACCTTCCCCTACGACACCGCGCGCCTGAGCGAACTGGCCCAGCTGCTGATCGACAACGTCCGCGAACTGGCCCAGGCCGGCTGGACCCCGGCCACCAGCAGCAACTTCTCCCACCGCCTGGATGACCGCCACGCCGCGATCACCGTCTCCGGCAAGGACAAGGGCCGCCTGATCGAAGACGACATCATGGTCGTGGACTTCGACGGCAAGGCCGTCGGCCGCCCGCTGCGCCCGTCTGCCGAAACCCTGCTGCATACCCGGCTGTATCGCCGCTTCCCGGAGATCGGCTGCGTGCTGCATACGCATTCGCCGGTGCAGACCATCGCCTCGCGCCTGTATGCACCGCAGGGCCATATCCGGGTGGAAGGCTACGAACTGCTGAAGGCCTTCGCGGGCAACAGCACCCACGAGATGGCCATCGACATCCCGGTGTTTGCCAACACCCAGGACATGGACGTGCTCTCGGCCCAGGTCGACGCCCTGCTCGACACGCAGAACCTCTGGGGCTACCTGATCGACGGCCATGGCCTGTACGCCTGGGGCCGCGACATGGCCGAGGCGCGGCGGCACATGGAAGCGTTCGAATTCCTGCTGCACTGCGAGCTGGAGCTGCGCAAGCTGCGCAGCTGAAGTTTCCGGCACGGCCAGATGCCGATCCGGAATCAGGCCATCAATGCCACCCTGCTACCCTGTCCTTCCCCGAGACGTTCAAGCTGCCGCCATGAGCCGACTGCGCATCTACGACGATACCCATCCCGAATCGCCGCTGCTGGACACCCAGGACGGCGCGATCATCGCTGCCGAACTGCAGAAGATCGGCGTCACCTTTGAACGCTGGCAGGCCACCGCGCCGGTCGCCCCGGGCGCAAGCCAGGACGAAGTGTTCGCCGCCTACCGCGCCGACATCGACCGCCTGGTTGCCGAACGTGGCTTCAAGAGCGTGGACGTGGCCTCGATCGCCCCGGACAACCCGAACCGTGCCGAGCTGAGGAAGAAATTCCTCGACGAACACTTCCACAAGGAAGACGAAGTACGCTTCTTCGTCGCCGGCTCGGGCCTGTTCACCCTGCACGTGGGCGACAAGGTCTACGAGATCGAGTGCGTGAAGGATGACCTGATCGCCGTGCCCGACGGCACCACCCACTGGTTCGACATGGGCGATGAGCCCAGCTTCGTGGCGATCCGCTTCTTCACCGAGCCGGATGGCTGGGTCGGTCACTTCACCGGCACCGACATCGCGCAGAAATTCCCCCGTTACATTCCGACCCAGGCGTCCTGATCAATGCAGCCCCGCGTCATCCTGACCGACATCGAAGGCACCACCAGCAGCATCTCGTTCGTCAAGAACGTGCTGTTCCCGTACGCACGCCAGGCGCTGCCCGGCTTCGTCGCCGACCATGGCCAGCAACCGGAGGTGCGTCGCTGGCTGGACGCGGTCGCCACCGAGATCGGCGGCGCCTGCCAGGACAGCCTGGTGGCCGAGACGCTGCAGGGCTGGATCGACCAGGACCGCAAGCACACCGCACTGAAGGCCCTGCAGGGGCTGATCTGGGACGCAGGCTACCGTCGTGGCGACTACACCGCGCACTTCTACCCGGAGGTAGCGCCGGTGTTGAAGGGGTGGCACGCCTCGGGCCTGCCGCTGTATGTGTACTCCTCCGGCTCGGTGCCGGCACAGAAGCTGTTCTTCGGCTTCAGCGACGCGGGTGACCTCAGTCCGCTGGTGTCGGGCTGGTTCGATACCGAAGTCGGTGGCAAGCGCGAGGCCGACAGCTACCGCCACATCGTGCAGGCCATCGGCGTTCCCGCTGGCGAGATCCTGTTCCTGTCCGACGTGGTCGAGGAACTGGACGCCGCCCGCGAAGCCGGGCTGCAGACACGCCTGATCGATCGCCTGGACGACTACCCGATGCCGCGCATCGGCGACGCCGCCAACGGCCATGATCGCGTCGAGAACTTCCAGCAGATCCAGCTGTAAAGCGCCGCCCCGCTGCGCCCGCCGGGCATGGCCCGGCGCTACCGGGCACCGGCTCCGGTAGAGGCCAACCTTGGTTGGCGATTGGGGCCCCGCGCCAGAAGCGTGCCAACCAAGGTTGGCACCTGCCAAGGCGGGTAGACGGCGCTGCTCATCGATCGTTGAGGGTCTTCACCTTCAACGCCTCGCGCAGCGCAGCCAAGTCCACCGGGCCACGCACGGCGATGTCGCGGGTTTCGCCCGGCAGCAGGTCCAGCAGGTTGTCTTCCACCTGCACGTCGAGCGCGCCGAAATCGATCCAGGCCGCGCGCACCAGCGCAGCGCTGTGCAGCCGCAGGCGATAGTGGTCACCGTCGATCGCCAGCGTTGACGTCAACTGCTGGCGTGGCAGCACCTGGTCCTTGGCTTCAACGAAGCCGACCACCTGCCGCGCCGTCACCTTGCCATCCTGCAGCAGCTCGAACACCGCCACCGTCCGCGCCGGATCGGCACCGGCCAGCAGCTCGGCATCCGCGTAGGTGCCGATATCGGTCACCCCGGCGGCGGTCAGGGTCATCGCCTGCTCGCGACGGCGCAGCACCTTGCCCTCAACGTCCATCACCCGCAGGCGCCAACGTGCATCCAGTGCGGCACCATCGTTGATCAGGCGCACGCGGGTACTGCCTTCATCGCGCAGTGCGGCCACCGCAACCGGCGCGAAGAAGCGCCGCGCGGCATAGTGCAGCGCCTTCCAGCGACCGAAGTAGTCCACGCTCGACCACGATGCTCCCGGCCAGACATCGTTGAGCTGCCAGTACAGCGAGCCCATCGTGTAGGGCCGCGAAGCGCGATGGTGCAGCGCCGCCAGGGCGATGCCATCGGCCTGCATCACCTGGCTCAGGTAGACGAAGTCCTCGAAGTCCTTCGGCGTGCCATAGCCCAGCTCGATGTAATGCAGCAGGCGTGTATTGCCCTCGCCGGCCATGAACTTCTGGTGCGCACGGATCACCGGGCTGTCTATGCGCTGTTCGGCACGGGTGGCAATCTGGTCCACCGTCGCCACCGCCGGCCAGGCCTGCAGGCCGTACTCGGACATGAAGCGCGGGGTCTCGCGCAGATACGCCTGCACCGGCAATGCCGGATTGCCCCACACCTGCCAGTAATGCTTGTCGCCACGGGTGGAGTCGTTGGCCTTCTCGTCCAGGTCGTTGCTGGGCGAACTGGACCAGTAAGGCACGCCCAACCCATCTTCGCTCACCACCTGGCGCAGGTCGTTGCCGAACAGGTCGACGTAGCCCTGCCAGACCTTCGCTGCGAACGCCGGATCAGCTGCCTTCAGGTCGCGGCCATGGCCCCAGTCCTTCCACGCCGTCTCTTCCTCGTTGTTGCCACACCACAGCACGATGCTGGGATGGTGGCGCAGCCGGCGCACGTTGTCGCGCGCCTCGGCCACCACGCTGGCGCGGAATGCCGGGTCGTAACCCGGTTGCATGCCACCGCCGAACATGAAGTCCTGCCAGACCAGCAGGCCCAGTTCGTCGGCGATGTCGAAGAACGCATCGTCTTCGTAGTAGCCGCCGCCCCAGTTGCGCAGCATGTTCATGTTGGCATCGCGCGCGGCGACCAGCACCTGGCGCAGGCGCGCAGCATCAACGCGCGCGGGAAAGGCGTCGAAGGGGATCACGTTCGCGCCCTTGGCGAAGATCGGCATCCCGTTGATGACGAAGGCGAAGCCCTGCCCTCCCTTGTCGTCCTGCTCGCGGCGCAGTTCGACGGTGCGCAGGCCAATGCGCTGTTCGCGTGCCAGCACCGGATCGGCACTGCCGTCCAGGCGCGCCTGCACGGTGTAGCGGTCCTGCGCACCATGGCCGACCGGCCACCAGCGCCGCGGCTTGGCCAGTTCAACCGGCACGTCCACGCTGTTCCGGCCGGCCTTCAGTTCGATCGTGCGCTGCACCCGTGCGACGCTGCGGCCGTCGGGATCCCGCACCTCCACGTCCACCGCCACCGGACCGGCGACCGCGTCCTGCTCCACCTGCAGCACTACGGCCAGTTTTGCCTTTTCTGCATCAAGCGCATCAGTGCGTACGGCCAGGTCGGTCAACCGATGCGCACCCCATGCCTGCAGGTCAACGCCCCGCCAGACGCCGGCAGTGACATAGCGCGGGCCCCAGTCCCACCCGAAGTGGTACGCCGGCTTGCGCGCGAAGTTGCCAATCATCGCGTCCTTGGGTTCATCACCGTAGGGCGAAGGATAATTGCCGGCAATCCTGTGCGGCATCGCCTGCACGCCGGGCAGCAGCGTGCGGATCGGCGAACGGAACACGATCTGCAGCTCATTGCCCTTCGCACGCAGGCGACCTTCGACGCGGGCGCGCCAGGTGCGGTGGGCATTGTCGGCGCGCAGCAGCGGCTTGCCGTTGAGCGTCACCTCGGCATAGGTGTCCAGACCGTCGAAGCGCAGCTCGGCGTGGGCCTTGGCCAAGCTGGCAGCGTCCACATCGAAACGGGCGCGGTACTCCCAGTCGGCCAGACCGATCCACTGCAGCTCGGCTTCTGGCGCGCCAACGTAGGGATCGCGGATCAGCTCATGCGCCAGCAGATCGGTGTGCACGCTGCCTGGCACCGTGGCTGCGCGCCACTGCTGCAGGCCAGGATGGGCCGCGCCCTGCGCGTCACCGGGCAGCAGCCGGAACTCCCATTGCGCCTGCAGCGGTGCGGCGCCTGCCGGGAAGGCGCCAAGGGCGATCATCAACAGCAGCAGACGGACAGCGAGGGGAAGGCGATGCACGTGGTGCTCCTGTTTTTCCGCCGGCTATGACCCGGCGCTACCAATGCCACACGCCACGGCAGCGCCGGACCACGTCCGGCGAGCGCGCAGCGCGGCAGACCTCAACGCACGACGTTCAGCACTTCGTAGCACGCACCCATGGTGTGGTAATCCACCTTGCCGGCCGGGCTCTTCTCATCGCTGTACTTGCGGTTGTCGGCGTCGAGGATGCGGAACCATGCGCCGTATCGATGGTCGACGAAGTGCTCCCACGAGTACGCCCAGATACGGTCATACCACTGCCAATAGCGGTCGTCGCCGGTGCGCGCGGCCATCAGCGCAGCGGTGGCCAGGGTCTCGGCCTGCACCCAGAAATACTTGTCGTCATCGCAGACGAAACTGTCGCCGCCGATCGGCGCGCCGTCCATGCCCGGCTGCCGGCGCGACTCCGGGGCGAAGCCGTAGTACAGGCCACCGCGCACCTCGTCCCAGCTGCGCTCCACGGCCACATCGAACAGATGCTGCGCGGTCGGCACCAGCCAGTCGGCCTGCACGTGACGGTCCAGGATCAGCAACAGCTTGGCCCACTCGGTCTGGTGCCCCGGCTGGAAGCCCCACGGCCGGAACAGGTGCTTGGGATCGTCCAGGTTGTAGTCCCAGTCGATGTTCCAGTTGACGTCGTAGTGTTCCCAGACCAGACCGCCGGCCTTTGCCGCCTGGCGGCGGGTCATGTTGTCGGCCAGCTGCAGCGCGCGCTCGACATAGCGCTGCTCGCCACTGGCCTCGAACGCGGCCAGCATCGCCTCGCACATGTGCATGTTGGCATTCTGGCCGCGGTAGCCGGTGAAGTTCCACTGGCCGTCGGCCTCGTCCCTGTACAGGCCGTGCTCGGCCTCCCAGAAGCGCGCCTGCAGCAGCTGCCAGGTTTCGTCCATCCACGTGCGGGCTTCTTCGATGCCTGCCTTCAACGCACAGCTGTAGGCGAGCAGCACGAAGGCCACGCCATAGCAGTGGTTCATGTCGTCCTCTACCACACCATCGCGCAGGGTCCAGGCGTAGCCGCCGGTGGCCGGGTTGCGGTGAACCTCGCGCAGGTAGCGCACGCCGTGCTCGACCGCGTCGCGATACTCGGCGTTGCCGAATTCGCGGTAGGCCATGGCGTAGTTGAAGACGAAGCGGGTGCTGCTCACCAGATGACGATGGCTGGCATCGTAGATGCTGCCGTCGTCACGGAAGTAATGGAAGAAGCCGCCTTTCGGGTCGATGCAGCGCGGATGGTAGAACGCCATCGTGTCGGCGATGTGGGCGCGCAGGAACGCGGGGGAACGGAAATCGGGCGAGGTGCTCATGCGGGGAGATCCTGTAGCTGCAGCAGCTGCTGCACTTCATCGAACGAGGGCATTGCAGCGAACGCGCCCTTGCGGGTCACCGCCAGTGCGCCAACGGCGGCGCCGAAGCGCAGCGTGGCGGCGATCGCCTGCGGGTCCTGGCAGAACGCGGCAAAGCCCGCACCTGCCCCACCCCGCTCCAGCAGGCCAACCAGCACGCCGCCGACGAAGGCATCACCGGCAGCGGTGGTGTCCACGGTGGCGACGCGGAAACTGCTGACCTTGCCCTGCGTTTCACGGGTATACCAATGCAGCGTGGCGGCGCCGTCGGTGATGATCACCCAGCGTGCCTGCGCGGCCAGCAGGCGGCGCAGCACCAGCGCCTCGCCGTCATCGCCCAGCGGGGCGGCCAGGTAGTCCAGTTCCTCGCGCGACAGCTTGACCAGGTCGGCGCGCTCCAGCGCCTGCCACAGGCGCGGTGTCGGGTCGACATCGGCCGGCCACAGCGCCGGACGCAGGTTGAGATCCAGGCTGACCACCGCGCCGGCCGCACGCGCACGGTCCATGCCGGCGAACGTCGCTTCGGCGATGTCCGCTTCGGTCAGGCTGTTGGAACAGACGTGGAAACACTGCGCGCCATCGAAGCAGCCCGCCTGGAAATCGCTGTCACGGAACAGCAGGTCGGCGGCAGGCGGACGGTAGAAGCTGAAGCTGCGTTCGCCGCCCGCGTCCAGTGCAACGAAGGCCAGCGCGGTTTTGGCCGCGTCGGTACGCACGATGTAGTCGGTGCCGACGCCGTATTCGCTCAGGCTCTCCGCCAGGAAGTCGCCGAACATGTCGCGGCCGAGCATGCCGACGAACTGGGTCTTCGCGCCCAGCCGCGCGGCGGCCACCGCGACGTTGGCCGGTGCACCTCCGGCGTACTGCAGGAACGCGCGCGGGGTATCGGCCGAGGCCGGCGGTTGCGCTAGTAGATCGATCAAAATTTCGCCGAAGCAGACGATGGAACCCATTTTCGACTCAGCCTCCCTGCGTGCCGGCAGCCGGCGCGCGCGCGCCGACCAGTCCGTAGAAAATGATGTAGCCGTAGCACAGCAGCGGCAGGATGAAGCTGGCCTGCACACCGATGTGGTCAGCCAGGACGCCCTGCAGGTAAGGCACCACCGCGCCACCGACGATGGCCATGATCAGCAGGCTCGAACCCTTGCTGGTCAGCGGCCCCAGGCGCTCGATGCTGAGCGCGAAGATGGTCGGGAACATGATCGAATTGAACAGGCCGATCGCCACCACCGAGTACAGCGCGACATTGCCGGAGGTCATCATGGTCAGCGTCAGCAGGCCCACGTTGACCAGCGCGAAGATCGCCAGCAGGCGGCTCGGCGAGAAGCGCGCCAGCAGCGCCGAACCGGCAAAGCGACCGATCATCGCCATCGTCCAGTAGGCCGACACATAGTGGGTGGCTTCCTGCTCGCTGAAACCGCCGATGGTGGGCATCGACAGGTAGTTGACCAGGAAGCTGCCGATCGATACTTCAGCACCGACGTAGAAGAAGATGCCAAGCACGCCCAGCAGCAGGTGGCGCTTGCGCAGCGCATCCAGATAGCTGTGCTGATGCCCCTGGTCAGCCTGCTCGGTGGTGTCGTTCAGCGCCGGCAGGCGGAACAGGAACACGAACAGGGCCAGCAGCACCAGCGCCACGGCCAGGCCGACGTAGGGGCCCTGCACTGCGTGTGCCTCGGCGGTACGGTAGGCGAGCTGCTCGGCGGCCGGCAGCGCGGCGATCTGCTCGCCGCTCATGGCCGTGTTGGACAGGATCAGCATGCCGCCGAAGATCGGCGCGATGGCCGTACCCAGCGAGTTCAGCGCCTGCGCCAGGGTCAGGCGGCTGGAACTGGTCTGCTCCGGACCAAGCAGCGCGACATACGGGTTGGCCGCCACCTGCAGCACGGTGATGCCGGTGGCCAGCACGAACAATGCACCGAGGAAGGCGCCATAGACGCGCAGCTCAGCGGCCGGCCAGAAGCCCAGCGCACCGATGCCGGCGATCACCAGGCCGGCGACGATGCCCTTCTTGTAACCCAGCGCTGCAACCAGCCGCCCGGCCGGCAGCGACATCAGGAAGTAGGTGCCGAAGAAGGTGAACTGCACCAGCATTGCTTTGGCGTAGTTCAGCTCGAACACCGCCTTCAGATGCGGAATCAGGATGTCGTTGAGGCAGGTCAGGAAGCCCCACATGAAGAAGATGGTGGTGACCACGGCCAGCGCCTTGCCGTTGGTGACGGCAGGCTGGTTGCCCGGGGAACCCGATGGGCGGGGCGTTGCGGAGATCGGCATGCGGTACGCGCCTCGATGCGCGAAAGGTCGTTGGTGCGTGGAAGGGTGCAATCAGTTCAGGAGCGAAGCATCAATTCAATTCGGACGTGCGGCGCTGCTTTCGCGGATGCGCAACTGTACCGGGGCGACCGTGCGCCGTGGTGGCGCATCCGGTTCCTCCAGCCGCTGCAGCAGCAGCGAGGCCGCCTGCCGCCCGCGTTCGCGCGGGTCGGCCGTCAGGGTGGTCAACGGCGGCACGGCAACCGACGCTTCGGAAATATCGTCGAAGCCGGTCACCGCGAAGTCACCGCCGGGACGGATGCCGCGCGAGTTCAGGCCCAGCATCAGGCCCAGCGCGACGGTATCGTTGTAGCAGACCGCTGCGCTCGGCCGATGGCCGTCGACGAACAGTTCATCGGTGCGCGCGGCCGCTTCCAGGCGGTTGGGTGCAGATTCGATCATCCAGCCCGGCGGCAATGCCAGCCCGGCCTCGGCCAAGGCCTGCTGGAAACCGGCACGACGCTGGTGGCAGGAACTCGATGCCGCGTGGCCACCGAAGAACGCAATCTGGCGATGACCGCGCTCGATCAGGTGGCGGGTGGCCAGGTAGGCGCCATGCTGGTTGTCCAGGGTCAGGAAGTCCCAGTCGGCGCCTTCCAGTTCGCGGTTGAACAGCAGTACGTTGGCGTTGGCGCCCAGCACCTGCCGCAGCAGCATGGCATCGCTGCCTTCGGCCGGCGACAGGATCAGGCCCGCAGGCGTGTGTTCCATCAATGTCGACAGCACCGCCTGCTGCCGCTCGGGCGACTCGCCTGTACTGCCGAGCAGGGTCACGTAGCCGCGTCCGCCCAGTGCCTCGTCCACACCGGAGGCGAATTCGGCGAAGAACGGGTTGGACAGATCGTTGATGACCAGGGCGATGCTGGAAGACGTGCGCCGCCGCAGGTTCGCTGCAGCGCGGTTGTAGACGTAACGCTGGCGGCGCAGCTCAGCCTCGACCCGGGCGCGGGTATCGACGTTGACCAGCGGGCTGCCGCGCAGCACCAGCGACACGGTCGCGCGCGAAACGCCGATGGCACGGGCGATGTCGGTCACCGTCACCGCCTTGCCAGAACGCTTGCTGGAACTGTCGCTGTTGTCGTTCATCGTCTTCCCGCACTCCGATGGATGCTCAAGCCTAATGGATCGCGGCCCTGTCGTGCCGTGCCGTTCGCTGGGTTGCCTCGAACGGCACAGCCCGGCTCAGTGCAGCTGGCTGCCCGGTGCCGCGCACCAGGACACCGGCAGGTCCTTGACCGCGGTGCCCCAACCCTCGGTCGGCGCCCGCCCGTCCAGCGCGAAGCGCAGCTTCGGGCCCTGCTGCAGCTGGCTCCAGCCCAGCCATACCGGGGCATGTGCCTGGCCGTCGACCTGCACGCCCTGCACGTACTGCAGGCGGCGGCCATCGGCGCCAGGTGCCTCGATGCGCAGGGTGCGGCCATTGCCCAGCTCGACCTCGACCTTGGCAAAGCGCGGCGTATGCAGCAGGAACTCGCCGCTGCCCGGCACCGCCGGGTACACGCCGATCGCACTGAACAGGTACCAGGCCGACATCGTGCCGAGGTCATCGTTGCCGGTCACGCCGTTGGGTGCATTGGTGAACAGCTGCTGCGCTGCACGCACCACCGCTGCGGTCTTCCACGGCTGGCCGATCAGCGTGTACAGCCACGGCGAGTGCAGGTCCGGTTCGTTGTTCGGGTTGTAGCGGAACTGGTTGTAATAGCTGTACGGCCCGACCACCCACTCCTTGCGGGCGGCATTGAGGGGGTCGGCCTGCAGAGCGTCCATGGCGAAGAAAGCATCCAGGCGGCGGCCGGCCTGTTCGCGGCCGTCCATC
Organism: Stenotrophomonas sp. SI-NJAU-1; assembly: GCF_020883215.1. Classification (NCBI taxonomy): domain Bacteria; kingdom Pseudomonadati; phylum Pseudomonadota; class Gammaproteobacteria; order Lysobacterales; family Lysobacteraceae; genus Stenotrophomonas; species Stenotrophomonas sp. SI-NJAU-1. Next base: position 1,949,704 of record NZ_CP086598.1, on the reverse strand, counting down.
GCTTCGACCAGGCCCGGCACGTCCTGCTGCGCCAGCCACTGGTACTGCCACGCCGTGCCTTCATGGAAACCGTGATGCGAGCGCGGGCTGTAATGGCCGTCAGCCGGGGTATACCACTGGCCATCTTCGGTGCGCGGGCGCGGGAAGCCGGTGAAGCCGGTCTCGGCGTCGCGCACCTGCGGGTCCCACACCTTGCGCCAGTTGCGGCCGCGCTCACGCAGCGTCGCCGCGTCCTGGGCATGGCCGAGGCCATCGGCCATCTGCGAAAGCGCGCAGTCGGCCAGTGCGTACTCCAGCGTTGCCGAACCACCATGATGGGGATCGACATCCATGCCCTTGGAGGGGAACGCGCGGTCGTAGACCACGTAGCCCTTGTCCAGGTAGGTCGGGTTGCCGGAGCGACCGGCAGCACGCGAGTTCAGCGGCGGCGTACCGAACGCATTGCGGCGCAGCGCATCCCATGCCTGCCCTTCGCGGCCCTTGAGCGCACCGAAGCGCCACAGGTCGACCATGAAGGGGGTGACCGGATCGCCGGTCATGATGTTGGTCTCGAAGTTGGCATAGCCCCAGCGCGGCAGCCAGCCGCCCTGCTCATCGATCGCCAGCAGGCTGCGGCCGATATCGCGCGCCACGTCCGGGCGCGTCAGTGCCAGCCACTGGTTCTGTGCACGGTAGGTGTCCCACAGCGAGAAGTACTCGTAGTAGGTCCAGCCATCGGCGCGATGGATGCCGTCGTCGTAACCGCGGTAACGGCCATCGGCATCGCTGCCGGTGAGCGGCTGCAGCAGCGCGTGGTACAGCGCGCTGTAGAACACGGTGCGGTCATCGCCATTGCCGCCCTGCACGCGCACGCGTGCCAGCTGCTCACGCCACGATTGCTGCGACAGCGCGCGCATGCGCTCGAAGCCCAGCAGCTCCCCGCCCTGCATGCCCTCGGCGCGCAGATTGGTGCGCGCACCTTCGGCATCCACATGCGAAATCGCGCTGACGGCGGTGACCGACTGGCCCTTGGCCAGGTCGAAGCTGAGCCACGCGCCGTTGGGCTTCTGTTCGCCTTCCATGCTGTGGCGCGCGCCCGGCAGGCCGCCGCCCTCGCCCCAGGTGCCATGCGCCTTGAACGGGCGGTCGAACTCGATGCGGAACCAGGTGGTGTACTGGTGCCCACCGCAGAAGCTCTTGGTGACCAGCTTGCCTTCCACCACGCGGTCACCCACCACATCGACCACGCTGCCGATCACCGAGTGGCGCTCGTTGGCCTGACCGACATTGACCAGCACGTGGCCATCGCCCTGGCGCTGGCTGAAGGTGTAACGCTCGGCAGCTGCGCGAGTGCGTGCGGTGGCTTCGGCGTCGATGCCGCCGTAGCTGGTCAGGCGCACCTTGTAGTAGCCGGCCTGGCCGATCTCACCGTCGTGGCTGTAGGCCGACGCATAGGTCTTGTGATTGAAGGCTTTCGCATCGGCGGTATCGAAGTCGCCGCCCGGGCCGATCGAACCGGTCACCGGCAGCACCGAGACCTGCCCACCCTGCTCCCAGCAACCGGCGCCGGACAGGAAGGAATGGCCGAAGCCGCGGATCTTGTCGTCGTCGTAGCGCCAGCCCGAATAGTGGCTGCCGATCGGGCTGACCTGGATCAGGCCGAACGGTGCCGAGGCACCGGGGAAGGTGTTGCCGTCATCCTTGCTGCCGATGAAGGTATTGACCTCGCGTTCCAGCGCGGCCGGTGCGGCCTGCAGCCAGGGCGTCACCGCCAGTGCCAGCAGGCAGGCGATGCGGGCCAGGGGCCGATGGGACAATGCCGACAGGCGGCGGGCGGGACGACGGTGGGACAACCTGGTCACGGGCAGGACTCCTTGGCGGCAGGGCGGCAGCGAAGAACCGGCCGCACAGGCCGAGCCCTCGTTTCCATCGGTACAAATCCGCACCCCGGCGGATTTAGATCGATTCAAGTAGAGCATGGGAATTTCGCCCAATGCATTCTGCGGCGCAGCATGAGCGGGGGGCTCGGCCGGGCTGCGCCCGGCACCTGCAGAGGCCTTCAAGCCAAGAAAACAGCAACAGCAACGGCGGGCTACCGAGCTGGGCGGGGCGGTATGGGCAGGCAGGACACGCCGTAGACCCATCCATGGGGGCTCGATGGCGCCATCCATGGCGCCAACGGTCCTGCCTGCCCATACCGCCCCACCCCTGACAGTTTCCCGAGATCTGGTAGATCCACGCCGTGCGCGGATGGATGTTCCTACCGATTTCGAAATCATCGAATGGCTTTCATCCATGCATGGCATGGATCCACGTGTCGACCAAGGTCGACACCTACCAACAGCAGCGGGAATCTGTCGAAGGTGGGGTGGGTCCGGTTGCGGGGGCGTGAGCGCCATGGATGGCGCGACCGAGCTTACAGGGACGTACTTGCAGCGTCCCCCGCAACCGGATCCACCCCGCCATCCCGCAGGAAACCAGCTGTTGCTGTGCTGTTGCCCTGGCCTGAAGGCCTCTGCGGGTGCCGGGCGCAGCCCGGCCGGTCCACCCCGTCTGCGCATGTAAACGCTTACAGCATTTTTCCGCGAAGGGTCATTTGCACGACACGTCGCTGCCATATTGCGCAGCAACATGCGTCGGCGCGTTGGCCGTGCTAAAAATCGCCCCGCCCATCGCTTAGATCGATCCAAGCCGACATCGCGATGGCCCGGGAGTTGGGGAGCAGGACAGGACGTGTCAGGCCATCTGCCAGGCGCTGTTGCATCTGCAGGGCGAAGGCAAGATCGGCATCACGAATTAGATCGATTCAAGTTTCCGCGTCAGTCAGTCACCGGATCAATCCAGGAGAGAGGGAGAGATGGCAATGAAGCATTCAACACGTACGCAGGGCCACGACGCGTTGTCGCTGGCCATCGCGCTGGCCCTGGCCGCCGCCGTCGCCCCGCTTGGCGCCTCCGCGCAGCAGGCGACAGCAACGACCGGCGCGCAGGACGCCACCACGCTGGACAGCGTCCAGGTCACCGGCTACCGCTACGCGATCGAAAAGAGCCTGCAGCAGAAGCGCGACGCCAATGCCGTGGTCGAAGTGATCACCGCCGAGGACGTTGGCAAGTTCCCCGACAAGAACGTGGCCGACGCGCTGCAGCGCGTGCCCGGCGTGGTCATCACCCGCAGCGGTGGCGAAGGCAAGTCGGTCAGCGTGCGCGGCCTCGCGCCCGACCTGACCCTGACCCAGTTGAATGGCAACTTCGTCGCGTCTTCGGAAACCAACAACGAAGCCACCCGCTCGTTCAACTACACCCTGCTGCCGTCGAACATGCTGTCCAGCGCCGAGCTGTTCAAGTCGCCGGAAGCACGTATCGACGAAGGCGGTATCGGCGGTACGGTGATCCTGCATACCCGCCGCCCGCTGGAGATGGAAGCCAACTCAGGCTACGTCAACCTGGAAGGCACCTCGTCGGACACCAGCCACGACGTCGATCCGCAGGTGTCGGCGCTGTACTCCTGGCACAGCAAGGACGAGCGCTTCGGCGTGCTGGTCGGCGTGACCCAGCAGAAGCGCACCAGCCGCACCATGGAAGCCAGCACCGAGGACTACCAGTGGTATGGCAACGGCACCACCGCCCGTGATGCCAACGGCAACCTGCTGGAACAGGACGGCATCCACTACTGGTGGGGCGAGTCCGGCTTCAACAACCAGACCGGCAAGAACTACAGCGAGTTCTTCATGCCGACCTCGGTGAACTTCGCGGTGAAGGAAGAGAAGCGCGAGCGCAAGGGCGGCCAGCTGACTTTCCAGTTCAAGCCGATCGACAATCTGACCCTGACCGCGAACTACTTCCGCTTCGAACTGCAGGGTGACTACACCCAGAACATGCTGAAGGTGCCGGAGTGGAACCTGGCCCGCTACAACGGCGACGGCAACTGGGCCGGTGGGCGCCTGCTCAACGGGCTGAGCTTCGATCCCAGTGGCAGCATCGTCACCGGCGCGCAGTACGAAAAGCTTGCCGGCAAGACCTATTACTGCAGCGAAGACCAGGCCGCCGCAGCTGGCCTGCCGCCGGGTGGCTGGGGTCCGGATGACTGCACCATCCCCACTCCGCAGCTGACCGGTGGCTACAGCAAGGAAAAGGCGCTTTCGCAGACGGCCGACCTGACCGTCGACTGGGACATCAGCCCGCTGTGGAAGGCCAGCTTCACCGGCGGCCGCACCTGGTCCAAGGGTGGCCCGTCGATGAATTTCCGCATGTCGGCCAAGCCCCGCCGCAAGGTCGGTGACCAGTGGCAGGCGGGCAACCACTACACCGCGTGGGACCTGACCGGCACGCCGTCGCTGACCGTCTCGCCGGACATCCAGCAGCAGCTGATGGCCGGCATCGCCGAGGTCGATACCGGCTCCACCGACTCGTCGTGGATGCAGACCGAGGTCAAGCAGAACTACTTCCAGGCCGACGTCACCAAGCTGTTCGAAGCCGGCTGGCTGGACTCGATCCAGTTCGGTGCCAAGTACCGCGACGGCCAGGTGCACCGCAATACCGGCAACACCTACTGGGTCTGCCAGGGCCTGGACCCGGCCGACTATGACAACAATCGTTACCAGGCCGGTTGCGATCCGACCGCAGGCAATGCGCAGCCGGGCTTCTTCCTGTCCAACCCGATCAGCAACATCGCCGGTGGCTTCAATGCCAACGTGTTCCCCGGCATCAACTACCCGGCCTACATCGACTACCTCAACCAGACCTACGGTGGCTCGCACAACCGTACCGAGGAAGACTTCGTCTACGACGTCAACGAGAAGATCTACTCGGGTTACTTCCAGGCCAACTTCCGTACCGACCGCGTGCGCGGCAACGTCGGCGTGCGCGTGGTGCGCACCAAGCAGTTCGCCCAGTCCAGCGATTCGGTCGAGCGTTTCAACGACTACTTCGTGGACAACGCCGCTGGTGCGCCGATGAGCTGCGATGACCCGGCTGCCGATCCGAACCTGCGTTGCCAGGGCGGCTTCGTGCGCCTGCCGGACAACCAGGTGCGCGACAAGGTCTATACCCTCAGCTCACTGGAAAAGACCTATACCGACTTCCTGCCGAGCTTCAACATCGCCTGGGACATCACCGACAACCTGGTGCTGCGCGGTGCCGCGTCGAAGGTAATCGCGCGCCCGGGCTACACCAGCATCGCCTATCCGGGCGGCCTGCAGTACATCAGCCAGGAATACAGCAATGATCGTCGGGTCGCTGGCGGCACCGACACCCCCGGCTGGTACGGCTCGGGCAGCAACAAGGCACTGGAGCCGTTCAAGGCGGTGCAGTTCGACCTTGGCCTGGAGTGGTACTTCAAGCCGGGTTCGGTTGCAGGCGTGGCGTTGTTCCGCAAGAACGTGGACAACTTCACCGTGCCGGTCGTGCGCGACCAGCAGATGAGCGTCGGTGGTGAAACGGTGGTGGTGCAGAAGTACAGCACCGAAGCCAACGGCCGCGACGGCGTGTCGCAGGGCGTGGAGCTGTATGGCCAGTACACCTTCGACTTCGGTCTGGGCGTGCAGGCCAACTACACCTACAACGACACCAACCTGGCCTCGATCGTGCTTGATGGCGAAGAGATCGGTTCGTCGCCGCTGGTCGGCAGCGCCAAGAACCAGGCCAACGTCACCGTGTTCTACGAGAACGAGAAGTTCCTGGCCCGTGCCTCGTACAACCGTCGTGGCGAAGTGGTGGGCGGCCTCAACAACGGCCTGACCACCTACACCAAGCCGTACAGCCAGCTCGATCTGAACGTGGCCTACAACATCACTGCGGACTGGACCGTGACCGCAGCAGTGCTGAACGCCACCAAGTCCGAGCTGCGCAGCTACATCGGCAACGACAGCCAGGCCCGACTGCTGTCCAACCTGTATGCCGGGCGCCAGCTGTACTTCGGCGTGAACTGGAAGTTCTAAGGCAGTACCCCCGCCTGCGGGCGGGGACGATCCTCCACGGCAGCCGCGCTGGTACAGGTGGCTGCCGTTTTTCGTGGGCCCTGCGCCGCGGGAACCCTTGACCCTGCCATCGTTGCAAGGTGCACACTGCCTCCACCCCCAAGTGCATCGAAGGAGCTACAGATGGAATTCCATGTGGAAGGCATGACCTGCGGCGGCTGCGCGCGCAGCGTGACCAAGGCGATCGAGCTGGTCGACCCGGCGGCGACGGTGTCGGCCGACCCGCCCAGCCGCCGCGTGCAGGTGCAGACCTCGGCCAGCGAGGCGCAGATCATTGCAGCGCTGACCGAAGCGGGCTTCCCGCCGCGCCCGGCTTGATCGCCTGACCCACTGCATGAACGATGCCCGCCCCGTGCAACTGCCGGGGCGGGCATTTTCTTTTCCGTATGTCGTCTTCAGGTCGTGCGCGCGCGCCTGCGTACCGCCCCGGTGGGCGCCGCCACCGGCGCAGCGCCCTCCTCGCCTTCGCCCAGCCGCTGCAGGATCGGGCACTCGGGACGATCATCGCCGGCGCAGCAGCTGATCAGTGATTTCAGCGTATCGGCCATCTGCCGCATGTTCTCGATGCGCTGTTCCAGATCATCGATGTGCTGCTCGGCCAGGCGCTTGACGTCAGCGCTGTGCCGCGAGGTGTCGTTCCACAGGCCCAGCAGGTCGGTGATCTCGGCCACCGAAAAGCCGAGATCACGCGCGCGACGGATGAAACGCAGCCGGTGCACGTCGGCCTGCGAATAGGCGCGATAGCCCGCGCCGGTACGGTCAGCTGGCGGAATCAGGCCGATCTGCTCGTAGTAGCGGATCATCTTGGCCGACACGCTGGATGCCTTCGATGCTTCACCGATGTTCATGCCATCACTCCTTTACTGGGCCGCATGGGACGCCTCGACCATCGGCGCCTGGAAGCGCCGCAGGCGCAGCGCATTGCCGAGCACGAACACGCTGGACAGGGCCATGGCACCGGCGGCGAACACCGGCGACAGCAGCACGCCCCATACCGGGTACAGCGCACCCGCCGCGACCGGAATCAACGCGGTGTTGTAGGCGAAGGCCCAGAACAGGTTCTGGCGGATGTTGCCGATGGTCGCCTTCGACAGCGCGATGGCATTGGGCACGCCCTGCAGGTTGCCGGACATCAGCACCACGTCGGCCGATTCCACCGCGACGTCGGTGCCGGTACCGATGGCCAGGCCCACATCAGCTTCGGCCAGCGCAGGCGCATCGTTGATGCCATCACCGACGAACGCAATCTGCCCGTAGGCCGCCTTCAACCGGCGCACCGCCTCCACCTTGCCTTCGGGCAACACCTCGGCCACCACTTCATCGATGCCGAGCTGGCGGGCGATGGCCTGCGCGGTGGCGGCGTTGTCACCGGTAATCATGGCCACCTTCAGGCCCAACTGGTGCAGGGCGGCAATGGCGGCCGGCGTACTCGGCTTGATCGGATCGGAGACGGCGATGATTGCCGCCAGGCGGCCATCGATGGCGGCATACAGCGGCGACTTTCCGTCGTTGCCGAGGCGGTCGGCCAGCGCAGCGAACATGCCGATGTCCACGCCCAGCGAACGCATGAAGCGATCGGCACCCACTTCCACCCGCGCACCGTCCACGCTGGCACGCACACCCATGCCGGTCACCGACTCGAAACCGACCATCACCGGCAACGCGATGCCCTCCTCCGTCGCCGCCTCGACAATGGCGCGTGCGATCGGATGCTCCGAGCGCGACTCCACTGCCGCCACCCGCGCCAGTACCTGCGCACGATCGAAGCCCTCGGCGATCTCCAGGTCGGTCAGCAACGGGCGGCCTTCGGTCAAGGTGCCGGTCTTGTCCACCGCCACCACCTTGGCGTCCTTCAACAGCTGCAGCGCCTCGCCTTTGCGGAACAGCACGCCCATCTCGGCGCCACGGCCGGTGCCGACCATGATCGAGGTCGGCGTGGCCAGCCCCATCGCGCAGGGGCAGGCGATGATCAGCACGGCAACCGCGTTGACCAGCGCGAAGGTCAGCGCCGGCGACGGCCCGAAGATCAGCCACACCAGGAAGGTGGCCAACGCCGCCAGCATCACCGCCGGCACGAACCACAGCGTCACCTTGTCGACCACGGCCTGGATGGGCAGCTTGGAACCCTGTGCCTGTTCAACCAGACGGATGATCTGCGCCAGCATGGTCTGCCCACCTACCGCCGTCGCACGCAGGGTCAGCGCGCCCTTCTGGTTGACGGTGCCGCCGACCACGCTGCTGCCGGCCGACTTCTCCACCGGGATCGGCTCGCCAGTGATCATCGATTCGTCGACGTAGCTGCGACCCTCGGTCACCTCAGCATCCACCGGCACGCGCTCGCCCGGACGCACTTCCAGCAGGTCGCCCAGCAGCACCTCGTTGATCGGGATATCGACGATGCGCCCTTCGCGACTGACGTGCGCCACCTTGGCCTGCAGGTTGACCAGGCGCTTGATCGCCTCCGAGGTGCGGCCTTTCGCGCGCGCCTCCAGGAACCGGCCGAGCAGGATCAGCGCGACGATCACTGCCGCCGCTTCGTAGTAGACATTCACGGTGCCCGGCGGCAGCAGGCGCGGGATGAAGGTGGCCACCACCGAATAGCCGAACGCCGCCGCGGTACCCACCGCCACCAGCGAGTTCATGTCCGGTGCCAGGCGCAGCAGCGCCGGGAAGCCCTTCTGGTAGAAACGCCGGCCGGGAATGGCCAGGACCAGCGTGGTCAGCACGAACTGCAGGTACCAGCTGGCCTGCATGCCGATTGTGGACATCACCCAATGGTGCATGCCGGGGATCAGGTGCGAGCCCATTTCCAATACGAACACCGGGGCCGCCAGCACGCTGGCCAGGATCAGGTCGCGCTTCAGCGCCACCCGCTCGGCATCCTTCTTTTCCGCCGCTTCCTCGTCGACCTGGGTACCGCCATCGATCGCGCGCGCCGCATATCCAACCTTGTCGATCGCCGCCACCAGTGCATCGATGCCGGCAACGCCGCGCACGGTCGCACGCTCGGTGGCCAGGTTGACGCTGGCGTGGCTGACGCCCGGTACGGCCAGCAGCGCGCGCTCCACGCGGCCGACGCAGGACGCGCAGGTCATCCCTTCCACGGCCAGTTCGGTGGTCGCGGCGGGTACTTCGTAGCCCACCTTCTCCACTGCCTGGATCAGCGCATCGCGGTCGACCGGACCAGAGGAACGGATGTCTGCGCGCTCGGTGGCCAGGTTGACCGACACGCTGGCGACCCCCTCGACCTTGGCCAGGGCCGCTTCAACGCGGCCAACACAGCTGGCGCAGGTCATGCCTTCGATCGGCAGGCTGATGGTGGAAGCCGTCTCGTGGACGGCGGTGGGGCTGGAGGTGCTCATGGCCTGGTTTCCCTGGTTCCATCTGGAGGATGGTGACCAGCCTAGACCTTGCCATCGTGGGAAGGTCAAATCCACCCCACCCCGCCAATGTTCCTGCCACGCATGGCGTGGCTGGCGCCGGGCCATGCCCGGCGCCGCCTTCCCTCAGAACGTGAACACATACTCCAGCGCGAACTCGCGGCCCACAGCGCCCAGCAGGCGGGTCGGGGCGAAATCGTAGTCGACCTTGTACGGGTCCTTGTGGTTCCAGCTGGTCGCATTGAACGCGTTGTTCACGTACAGATTGACCTTCATGAACTCGGTCACCTGGTAGCCGACGTTGAAATTCCAGGTAATGAACGGCCCGACCCGGCCGTAATAGCGCGCCGTCTGCTGCCCCGCATTCGGGTTCGGATTGGCCGATCCATCCGGGCGCGTGGCGGGTTCCAGGCAGTTCAGCGACGGGCTGTCGCTGGGCACGTAGCCATCGGCGAACGGCAGGCAGCCGCCGGGGTTGTCCAGGCGGTCGGTGCCCCAGTGGTAGCGCACGCCCGGCACTGAACCGATGCGGTCGGCATACACGTTCGCATTCCAGTTGCCGCCCTGCCATGCCAGGCTGGCGCGCAGCTTGCTGCGCAGGTCACGGTCGCGACGCTCCGGGTTCGGATCGTTGGCGTAACGCTGTTCTTTCGTCGAAATCTGGTTGGTGTAGTTCACCCCCAGCTGGAAGCTGCCCCATGCGGCCGTCTCCAGCCGGTAGCGCGCGCTCAGGTCGATGCCGCGCACTTCGCGGCTGGCCAGGTTGAACGGCCCGCGCTCGATCGACACCAGCCGGCCGCTGCCGTCACGGTTCACCCGGGCCAGGATGCCGGCGCAGTAAGCCTCACCTGCCGGGTTCGCCCACGGCGTGCCGTCCATGTTCTTGCCGGTCAGGCAGCCGGCCTCACTCGCCAGCACTTCGTCGGCACCGACGTCGACGATCATGTCTTCCAGCTTGATCGCCCAGTAGTCAGCGCTCATCGACAGGTTCGGCAGCACGTCCCACACGAAACCGACCGTCCACGAATCGCCGGTTTCCGAGCGCAGCAGCGGCGTACCCCGGCGGTTCACGTCGAACGCGTACCAGACATCGGTATTGCCCACGCCGCAGTTGTTGACCAGATAAGCGCCGCTCTCGATGCAGCGCAGCCGATCGTAGGTCAGCACTTCGGAACTGCTGGCCTGGCCCAACAGGTAGTGCATGTCCGGCGCGTGGAAGCTGGTCGCGTAGGAACCGCGCACCAGCAGCGACTCGAACGGCCGCCATTCCAGGCCGGCGTTCCAGGTGGTTTCCTTCTGGCTGCCGATATCCAGCGCTTCGCCGCCGCCGTCGGCCTTGTAGCTGCCGTACCGGTCGTAGCGTGCCGCCGCGGTGGCGATCAGGCTGTCGGCCAACGGGATCTTGAATTCGACACCGGCCGAGTAGCGGGTACGCTCGCCACCGCCGCGATCGACGTTCTGCAGATCGAAATCGATGCCCGCGCGCGGGTCCGGGCTGAGGTGATAGCCCTGCTTGGCCACTTCGGCCACCGCAGCGAACGAGATCGGCCCGGCCCAGCCCTGGAACAGTTCACCGGTGATGTCGGCCGAGGCCTGGTTGACGTAGGACGACGCCCGGTTCTTCGCTACCGTGCCCATCTGCCAGTACTGGTCCGGGGTGATCGGGTTCCACCAGCGCGACTCGTTCAATGCGTAGATCGCCTCGCCATCGCCGGTGGTGCCCAGCCGTGGGCCGAGGAAGAAGTCGTACGACTTCTGCTCGTCGACCACGTTCTGCCGCTCCTCGACGCGGTAGTAGGAACGGCCGACCGTGGCGCTCCAGTCGAAGCGATCGGCCAGGCGCCCGCGCAGGCCCGCGCTGATATCCCACGACAACTCGCGGTTGGTATTGCGCAGCGTGTCCAGGCCACCGACTTCGTTCGGGGTGAACTGGCGCACGCCGAGCACCGGGCGATTGCGGTTGGCATCCCAGTAGTAACCGTTGGCATCGTCGATCAGCGACACGCTCGGCGGATTGGTGCCCCAGATCGCTTCGGAACGGTATACCGCCAGGTTGCTCCAGGCCTGCAGATCGTTGCCGAAATCGAAGGTGGCATACAGGTTGCCCGACAGGTTCTCCGAGCCTCCGGTCAACAGCCAGTTGGCGTAGTCGGCGCTCATGCCGCAGAGGCGGCCGGTGTTGCTCACCGTATTGGCGTTGTAGTTGTAGACCAGGCGGTCGGCGGTGTAGTACTCGCCAGCGAACTTCTCGCAGGTGCCGTCCGGCGGCGCCAGGCGCTGGCCGTTGCTGGGGTCTATCAACGCCAGGCCAGCGGTGGGACGGAAACCGACTTTGCGCTGCTCCATGTTCCAGGACGGGTACAGCGCATCGTCGGCGTCGTCCATCTGCGGCCGGTCGCGGCCGAACAGCGGATCGCGCTTGGTGTACTGCAGGGCGTAGGTCACGCTCCAGTTGTCGCCGGTCTTGCCGCCCGCCCAGGACAGATCCCAGGTGTCACGCCCGCCTTCGGTGGAGGTACCGCCGCGCACGCGCACTTCGTCGCCGTCGTAGTTGGTCTTGAGGATGACATTGACCACGCCGGCGATGGCGTCTGAACCGTAGATCGCCGAAGCGCCGCCAGTCAGCACTTCGATGCGTTCGACCGCCGCCGCCGGAATGTTGCTGTAGTTGGAGAAATTGGTCTCGCCGCCATAGGGCAGCGGATAGTCGGCCACGCGGCGGCCATTGACCAGCAGCAGGCTGCGGTTGGGGCCCATGCCGCGCAGGTTCAGGCCACTCGCGTTGGGGGTGTGCGAGCCCCACTGCGACGCCGCCTCGACGGTGCCGGTCGCCTCGGTCAGGGTCTTCAGTGCGTCGTAGACGGTGACGAAGCCTTCCTTCTGGATCTGTGCGGCGCTGATCACATTGACCGGGGCCGGGCCCTCGACGCTGGCACGCTTGATGCGCGAACCGGTGACGGTGACCGCATCAAGATCCTTGGTGGGCGACGGGGCCGCTTCCTGTGCGCCAGCGGCAAACGGCAGCAGGGCCAGGGCGAGGGCGTGGGACAGCAGATGACGGCGGTTGCGGACGGACTGAGCCATGGGTGGTTGCTCTTGGATGGTGGACGCGCGGTCGGATGGCGATCCCGGGCGTTGAATCGATCCAGCTCGATTCGACCGCCCTCCCCTGTGGATCGATCCAAACTAAAGCACAGCTGAACCACGCCCAGCATGCGGCGGCGCAACACACCGCCGACGCACGTCGTTATCGCCTTGGGTGTTCCAATTGAATCAATGGGTTGCACGACATCGTTATGGAAGCGGCACAGAAGTCGATGACACGATCGCTACACCCGCGCGCAGAACAGTTTTGTCCGTGATCGGGTTTGCGCGTTCGCCGGGCATGGCCCGTCGCTACCGCGGATGCAGCCATCGCGGTGCTGACCCGTCCCGGTAGCGCCGGGCCATGCCCGGCGGATTCGCTCAGCCGTCCAGCGCCTTCCGCAGCGCACTCACCGTGGCGGTGTCTGTCTGGCTCCAGTCCGGGTCCAGCCCGCGCAGGGCCGGGTTCTGGAACTGCATGGCCGAACGTCGTTGCCCCTTGGCCGAGGCATGCAGTTCGAGACACCCAGTCTTCCGCGCCACGGCGGCGATGTTGCCCGGGCCCAGCCCTGCGCCGGCCATGACGCTGATCCTGCCGGCGGCCCGCGCGACCAGCGCGGCCAGTACATCGGCACCGGCGTCGGCGCTGGCCTGGCCGCCGGACGTCAGCACCCGCTGGCAGCCCAGCCCGATCACCTGCTCCAGCGCCGCCGGCAGATCGCGCGCGGCGTCGAAGGCACGGTGGAAGGTCACCTGCAACGGGCCGGCCGCGTGCAGCAGTTCACGGCACAGCGGCAGGTCGATATCGCCCTGCGCATCCAGCGCACCGATCACCACGCCATCGCAGCCCAGTGCGCGGCACTGGGCGATGTCGCGCAGCATCAGCTCGGTTTCCAGCGCGTCGTAGTGGAAATCCCCCGGACGCGGTCGCACCAGCACGAACAACGGAATCTGCAGCCGCTCGCGGGCGATGGCGATGCTGGCAAACGACGGCGTGGTACCGCCTTCGGCAAGGTTGTCGAACAGTTCGATGCGATCTGCGCCACCGGCCTGCGCGGCCAACGCCGAAGCCACCGAATTGCTGGCGATCTCCAGCGTCAGGCCCGCGCTCACGCCTGCCTGCTCGTATAGATCGACGGTGAGTCGCGCAGGTCATCCTGGCGCTGCGCATCGCACACCGCGTAGACGAAGCCGCGATGCAGTGCATAGGCACCCACGTCGCCCTGCTTGTTCATGGCAAGGAAGCAGACCTGCAGTGTGCGGCTGGCCTCGGGGCGCTTGCGCACCACCCGGTCGATCGCTTCGCGGCAGGCCTGTGCCGGCGAACGGCCCTGGCGCATCAGCTCGACCACCAGGAACGAGGCCGCGTTGCGGATCATTTCTTCGCCCACACCCGAGGCGGTGGCCGCGCCCACGTCGTTGTCCACGTAAAGGCCGGCGCCGATGATCGGGCTGTCGCCGACCCGGCCGTGCAGTTTCCAGGCCATGCCGCTGGTGGTGCAGGCACCGGCCAGGTTGCCCTTGGCGTCCAGTGCCAGCATGCCGATGGTGTCGTGGTTATCGCTGTTGCCGGGAAGACCGCGGCGCTCGGCATTGATCTGCGGCGCGTACTTTTCGGTCTTCAGCCACTCACGCCAGGCCGCTTCGGCCTTCGGCGTCAGCAGGTGCTGGCGCTGGAAGCCCTGCTGCACGGCGAACTGCTGGGCGCCCTCGCCCACCAGCAGCACATGCGGGCTGTTCTCCATCACCCTGCGGGCCACCGACACCGGGTGCAGGATGTCGACCAGCGCAGCAACCGCGCCACAGCGGCCGTCACCATCCATGATGCTGGCGTCCAGGCTCAGCACGCCGTCGCGGTCCGGGTTGCCACAATGGCCGACGGTGGGATTGCACAGCTCGCTTTCGGCCCAGCGTGCACCGGCTTCCACCGCATCCAGCGCACTGCCGCCCTGCGCCAGTACCTTCCACGCGGCCTGGTTGGCCGGCACGCCGAAGTCCCAGGTCGAGACCACCTTGGCGCCACCGTGCGTACGCGCCTTCACCACCGGCAACGCTGCCACGCCTGCGGCCAGTGCACCGGCCTGCAAAAACTGCCTGCGATCCACCATCTTCGCCTCCGTCTGCATGCTGCGCCCGCCGGCCCGATGCCGGCAGCGCCGATCAATCGTGCGCGGGGGTCCGCGCTGCGTGCCAGGCTGCGGCACCGAGCACACCCAGCTGGCCATGTTCGACCCGCCACACCGGCACCTGGCGCAGCACGTCGGTCAGCACCCCCTTGTTGAGGAAGCGCTCACGGAAACGGCCGTCGGCCAGGAAGTCCTGCACATGGGTGGAAATGCCGCCGGCCAGGTACACCGAGCGCGCGCCCACGGCGATCGCCGCGTCGCCGGCCAGGCTGCCCAGCCAAGCGCAGAACACCTGCAGGGTTTCCACCGCCAGCGCGTCGTCGCCTTGCCGCGCAGCTGCGATCAGCGCCTCGGTGCTGGTCCATTGCGGAGCCACGCCGCGCAGTTCGCACAGGCAGGGATACAGGTTCATCAGGCCGCTGCCGGACAGCACGCGTTCGTTGTCCACATGCGGCCAGCGCTGCAGCAGCTGGCCCAGCACATGCAGTTCCAGCGCATTGCCGGCGCCCAACGCAGCGTGGCCGATCTCGCTGGCCAGCACCGGGCGCTCGCCATCGGCGAAGCGCAACGCCGCGCCCAGGCCGGTGCCCGGCCCCAGCACCAGTGCCGGGAAGGTCTTGGCCGGATCGGCATCGCCATTCAGCGGCACCAGCGTGTCGGCCTGCAGGTAGGGAATGGCCAGCGCCACTGCTTCGAAATCATTGATCAGCTGCAGGTCGGGCAGGCCCGACTCGCGGCGCGTCGCCGACAGCGACACCGTCCACGGCAGATTGGCATTGATCAGGGTATCGCCGTCGAGCAGGCCGGCGATGGCGACCACCGCACTGGCCATCGGCTGGCCGAGACTGGCGGTGAAATCGGCCAGGATCGCCGCCAGGCTGGGGTGGTCGGCGCAGGCATAGGTGCGGTAGCTGCCCAGCCGCGGCGCCTGCCCCGGCAGGGTCTCGGCCAGCGCAAGACGGGCGAAGGTACCGCCGACATCGGCGACGACCAGGCTGCGGGGGACGCCGCTGCGGGCGGACTCGGATGGCGCCGGGGACACTGCTGCAACGTTCACGCTGGCCTGCTTGGATCGATTGAATCGTGCCGATTCTCAGGCATTGGACGGCCTTTGCCTAGCGCGGCGACAGCGCCGCCCGGGGTCACATGCCTTCCTGCTCGGCCACCTGCACACCGTCCACCAGCACCCGCAGGCGCTGCGGGCGGAACCCGGCGAACAGCAGCGGCCGGGTCCGCTCCACCAGCACTTCATGGCCGGCGATATGGCGCTGCCACGACTGTACCAGCGAGAACGAGAAGTGCGTGCCCGGATGCAGCGGATGCTGCACCCAGACCTTCTCGCTGGCGCTCTGCAGCATCATCGCGCCGGTGAACCAGTGGCGGCTGAGGGTGACCGGCGTGGTGCCGGCCATGAAGCGGATATCCATGCTGCGTCCTTTCGCGATGGAAGTTGGTGATGGCAGCCCGGCCCGCGCTCAGGGCTGCGCGGTCTGCAGGCTGTAGCTGGTGCTGGCGGTGAACACCGCACCATCGGGCTGGGTGGAGCGCACCTCGACCTTGTGGCTGCCCACGGCCAGGTCGGTCGGCAACGCGCCACGCCACAGGTGCGGCGAGGCGGTGGCTTCCGGCGAGCGGTCGTAACCGCGCAGCGTGGTGGCCAGGTCGTCGGCCACGTTCTCCACCAGCAGGCGCGGATCAGGCTGGCTGACCTGCTTCATCGGCTGCCAGGCGCCGCCATCGACGCGGTACTCGACCACGCTGGCGTCCTCGCCCATGTACACGTTGGCATAGATGCCCCACGCCGGGTAAGCGCCCTTGCGCAGCACCTTCGGTGCATGCAGGCCGATCTGCTCGCTGGCGGCCGCACCGGCCACCCGGTACTGCAGGCGATAGCTGCCGTTGCCGGCCACGTCCAGCAACGCATAGCCCTTCGGCGTGCCGTCGCTCATGGTGCTGTCCGGTACGCCGGCGGCATTCTTCACGCCCGACCAGAACGCACCGCAGTTGGCACCGACGTTGTACTCGTGCAGCGGCCTGGCGCCCTGCCAGCCGTCGGCTTTACCGTAATAGACATGCTGCTGGGTGTGGCTGTGGCCACTGAGCACCAGCACGTTGCGGAAGTCCTTCAGCAGGTCGAACAGGCGCTGGCGGTCGGCATGGCGGAAGGTCTCGCGCCCCGGTGCCGCATCGAACAGCGGGATGTGCATGCCCAGCACCAGCAGACGGTCCCTGTGCAGGCCCTTCAGGTAGGCAGCAAGGAAAGCGAACTGATCCTCGCGCAGGCCACCCACATACCTGGGCTTGGCGTTGGGGTCGTACACCACGTCGTCAAGGAACACGAAACTGGCGCCGCCCTCTTCCACTGCGTAGGTATCGGGGCCGTAGATGTTGCGCCAGCTGTCCAGCGAATGCGCATCATTGGCCGCGTCAACATCCAGGTCGTGGTTGCCGGGTACGTGGAACCACGGCACGCCCAGCTCGGTGGTGACCTTGTTGATCGCCGGGTACAGGGTCAGGTCGTCGTTGACGATGTCGCCCAGCGTGGTACCCAGGCGGGCCTTGGTCTGCCCAACCAGCGGCGCCACGATCGACTGCCGGTAGTAGCCGATGTCCTGCAGGCTGGCGGTCTGCGAGTCGGTGAACACCAGCATCTGGAAACCACGGCGGCTGTCATGCCGGTCGTTCTGCAGGGCGAAGTCCCAGTTGCGGGCAACGTCACTGGTCGCGGCGATGCCACCGTACTTCAGCGCCGGAGAACCATTCGGCCGGTAGTGCCGCCAGAACGACGGCAGGCCGTCGGCAGCCTTCGGGAAGGAATAGGCATCGGGCTTGATCACGAAGACCGTCTGCCCGTCACGCACCGGCAGGCTGTAGCTGCCGTCGGCGGCGGTCTTGACGATGGTTTCGCCGTTGGACACCTGCACGCCGGCCAGGCCCGGATCGGTCGCACCGCGGCCCGGCTTGCCGTCACGCTCCAGATAGACCTTGCCGCTGACCACGGTATCGGCGGCCCAGGCCGGCGAGGTCAGCAACAGGCAGCACAGCCAGGCGGCAGGCAGTTTCATGGGGGCGGTCCGGGAAAAAGAGACCGCCTATTGTAGATTCCGGCGATGACATCGCGCACGCGATTGCCGCTTTTCCTGTCGTGCCGGCCGCTGGCCGGCATTCCACCAGGCGTCCCTTGATCATCGGGTTGCCGGCCAGCGGCCGGCGCTGCCGCACCTCTAACGATGGCGCTTTTCCAGCACGTCGCGGGCATCTTGCAGCGACAGCCTGCGCGCGCGCAGCAGCACCAGCAGGTGGTACAGCAGATCCGACGCCTCGCCCAGCAAGGCCTCATCGTCCTGCGCCACCGCGGCCAGCGCCGTCTCCACGCCTTCCTCGCCCACCTTCTGCGCGATGCGGCGGATGCCGCCTTCGAACAGGGACGTCGTATAGCTGCCGGAGGGGCGCAGCGCCTCGCGCACGGCGACCAGCTGGTCCAGGCCACCGAGGAAGTCCTTCGGTGCGCCGTCGAAGCAGCTTTCCGCGCCGGTGTGGCAGGTCGGGCCTGCCGGGCGCGCCAGCACCAGCAGCGTATCGGCATCGCAATCGACGCTGATCGACTGCACCGCCAGCACATTGCCGGACTGCTCGCCCTTGGTCCAGAGACGCTGCTTGCTGCGGCTGAAGAAGGTCATATGGCCGATGGCCAGCGTCGCTGCCAGCGACTCGGCGCTGACGTAGCCCAGCATCAGCACCTGCAGGGTGTCGGCGTCCTGCACAACGGCCGGCAGCAGCCCATCGCCCTTGTCCCAGTCCAGCGTTTCCAGCGCCTGCGGCGACGGCCGCACATCAATAGACATCCCGCACCTCGATCTGCTGCTCGCGCAGGTAGCGCTTCAAGTCGGCAATGGCGATGGCGCCACTGTGGAATACGCTGGCCGCCAGCGCACCGTCAACGTCGGCCTGGTCAAAGGCCTGGGCGAAGTGCTCCATCGTACCGGCACCGCCCGATGCGATGAGGGGCACCTGGCACAGCGCACGTGCCTGGCGCAGCTGCTCGACGTCATAGCCGCGGCGTACGCCATCGCTGTCCATGCAGTTCAGCACGATCTCGCCGGCACCCCGGCGCTGCGCCTCGACGATCCAGTCCAGCGTGCGCAGCGGCACTGCCTGGGTTCTGTCCGGGTCGCCGCTGAAACGGCGCACGCGCCACTGGCCGTCGTCCTCGCGTACCGAGTCGACACCGACCACCACGCACTGCACGCCGAATTCTTCGGCCAGTTCGGTGATCAGTTCCGGGCGGCCCAGCGCGGGTGAGTTGATCGAGATCTTGTCCGCACCGGCGAACAGCACACGACGCGCGGTCTCCACGCTGTCGATGCCGCCGGCCACGCAGAACGGGATATCGATCAGGCGCGCGATGCGCTCGATCCAGGCCACGTCCACCGACCGTGCCTCCGGGCTGGCGCCGATGTCATAGAACACCAGCTCGTCGGCGCCCTGGTCGCGATAGCGCTGCGCCAGTTCGGCGATGTCCCCCATGTCGACGTGATCGCGGAAACGCACGCCCTTGACCACGCGGCCATCGCGCACGTCCAGGCACGGAATGATGCGGCGGCTCAGCATGCCAGCGCCTCCGCCAGGTCCATGCGCTGTTCCAGCAATGCCTTGCCGAGGATCGCGCCGCCACAACCGGCGGCCTGTGCCGCAGCCACGTCGGCCACATCGCGGATACCGCCTGACGCCTGTACCGCCACGCCCGGCAGCAACGCTGCGAGGTGCTGGTACAGGCTGATGTTGGGCCCGGCCAGCATGCCGTCGCGGGCGATGTCGGTGCACAACAGGTGACGCATGCCGGCCTGTGCATAGCGTTCGGCCAGCGCATCCAGGGTCACCCCCGCGTTCTCGGTCCAGCCATGCACCGGCAGCTGCCATTGCCCCTGCGCGTCCTGCCGTGCATCGAGGGCGATGGTCAGCCGCTCCGGGCCGAACTCGCCCAGCCAGCCGATCACCTGCGCCGGCTCGCGCACCGCCAGTGAGCCGATCACCACGCGGCTGGCGCCGGCATCGAGGATGCGTGCCACGTCGTCACGGCCACGCACGCCGCCACCGGTCTGCACCTGCAGCGGGGTCTGCGCACGGATCGCGGCCAACAGCGGCGCCAATGTGTAGCCACCGGCACGTGCGGCATCCAGATCGACCAGGTGCATCCACTGTGCGCCCTGCCTGGCGAACGCCTGCGCACGCGGCAGCGGGTCGTCGCCATAGTGGGTTTCCTGCGCGTAGTCGCCCTGGCGCAGCCGCACGACGCGGCCGTCGCGGATATCCAGTGCGGGGTAGACGATGAAACTCATGCAGCGGTGCCCTCGAGGAAATTGCGCAGCATCAGCGAACCGGTATCGCCGGACCGCTCGGGATGGAACTGGGCGCCGAAGTAGCGGCCCTGCTCGACCACGGCGGTGAACAGGCCGCCGTGATCACAGGCGGCGACGGTATGGCTGTTCAGCGGCGCGGCATAGCTGTGCACGAAGTACGCGCTGGCGCGCTCGGGAACCCCCTGCAGCAGCAGCGACGGGCGCAGCGGCAGCAGCCGGTTCCAGCCCATGTGCGGCACGCGGATGCCACAGGCCGGCACCAGCTTGCGTACCACGCCGGGGATCAATCCCAGCGTATCCACGCCGGCCTCTTCGGAGCGGTCAAACAACAGCTGCATGCCCAGGCAGATGCCCATCAAGGGCACCTGCAGCTGGCGCAGCGGCTCGACCAGGCCCTGCGCATGCAGGCGCTGCATGCCGGGGCCGGCCGCGCCGACGCCGGGCAGGATCACCCGTTGCGCGCCGGCCAGGCCTTCGGCATCGCGGACCAGCTTCACCGTCGCACCGAGCCGTTCCAATGCGTAGCGCACCGAACCCAAGTTGGCACCGCCGGCATCGATCAGCACGACCTCGCTCACAGCGCCCCCTTGGTGGTCGGCAAGGCGGTACCCTGCCGCGCCAGTGCCGGCCGCAGCGCACGTGCCAGGGCCTTGAAGCAGGCTTCAACCTTGTGGTGGTCGTTGTCGCCACGCACCTGCAGGTTGAGGTTCAGCCCGCTGGCGTCGCACAGCGAACGGAAGAAGTGCGGGACCAGCTCGGTCGGCATGTCGCCCACGCGCTCGCGCTTGAACTCGCCTTCGAACACGAAATACGGGCGGCCACTGAAATCCAGCGCAGCGCTGGCCAGGGTTTCATCCATCGGCAGGGTGAAGCCGTAACGGCCGATGCCGCGCTTGTCGCCCAGCGCCTCGCGCAGGGCCTGGCCCAGTGCAAGGCCGGTGTCTTCGATGGTGTGGTGCTCGTCGATGTGCAGGTCACCCTCGGCGCGGATGTCCAGGGCGAAACCGCCGTGCTTGCCGATCTGCTCCAGCATGTGGTCGAAGAACGGCAGGCCGGTGTGGATGTGCGCATCGCCGGCACGATCCAGATCCAGCTCGACGCGGATCTTCGTCTCCTTGGTATTGCGCTGGACCACTGCCGTGCGTGGTGCATCGGCCAGTGCGTGGGCGATGCCGGGCCAGTCCCACTCGCCGCCGAACTGTTCGGTGCGCAGCTGGAAGCCACGGATGTTGAGGTTGTCGGCGAACTGCAGGTCGGTGATGCGGTCGCCCACCATGCCCGAGCGCGCCCAGTCGATGCTGCGGTCCTGCAGGTAGGCCGTCATCAGGCCGATGCCCGGCTTGCGCGTCGGCGCGTTGTCGTGCGGCCAGCTGCAGTCGACCAGCACGTCACGGAAAACAATGCCTTGGCTTTCGAAGATCTGCAGCATCAGGTCATTCGGGCCATCGAAGCTGGCGCGCGGGTAGCTCTCGCTGCCCAGACCGTCCTGGTTGGTGACGATCACGAACTGGTAGCCGGCATCGCGCAGCTTCAGCAGCGCCGGGATCACCTGCGGCACGAAGCGCAGCTTCTCGTAGGCGTCGATCTGGAAATCCGCCGGCTCCTCGATGAGGGTGCCGTCGCGGTCGATGAACAGGATCGGCGTCATGCCGCGGCCCTCCGTGCCGACAGGGCCGCGAGCACGCGGTCGTTCTCTTCGGGGCTGCCGATGCTGATACGCAGTGCGTCGCCCAGCTGCGGTGCGGCGCGCTGGTCGCGCACCACCACGCCGGCAGCAAGCAGCGCGTCGAACGCCGCCTGCGCATCGGTAAAGCGGACCAGCAGGTAGTTGCCGGCCGAGGCGTATACCCGGCCGATGCCAGGCAGGCCCTGCAGGCCGTGGTGCAGGCGCTCGCGCTCGGTGATTACCGTGGCTACCCGCTCAGCGGTGCGCGCAAGCGCGGCCGGCTGCAGCGCCTGCACGGCCAGCTCGGCGCACGGCGTCGGCACCGGGTACGGCGCCTGGCAGCGGCGCAGCACCGCAATCAGCTCCGGCGCGGCGATCAAGGTGCCGACACGCGCGGCGGCCAGTGCGTGCGCCTTGGACAACGTGCGCAGCACCGCCAGGTTGGCGTGCGCGGCAAGCAGCGTGGTCGCCGAAGCGCGCTGCGCGTACTCGACATAGGCCTCGTCCACCACCACCAGCGCCTGCCCGCGCAGGGCAAGGGCCACCCGTTCGATCTCCGCCAGCGGGATATCGCTGCCGGCGGGATTGGACGGCGCGCACAGGAAAACGAGCTTGGCGCCCTGCCCCTTCGCAGCGGCAATCACCGCATCCAGGTCCGTGCGCAGGCCCTCACCATCGTCAATCAGTGGCACCTCGATCAACGGCGCACCCTGCAAGCGTGCGCAGACTGCGTACATGCCGAATACCGGCGGCGTCACCAGCACGCCATTGCGGCCGGGCACGCACAGGGCGCGCACCAGCAGATCGATCGCCTCGTCGCTGCCACGGCCTACCAGCAGCTGTTGCGGCTGCACGCCGTACAGCGACGCCAGCGCATCACGCAGCGCAGCCGGTTGCGGCTCCGGGTAGCGGCGGCAGCCCCCCGTGGCGTCGGCTGGGTTGGCCCACGCCGATTCGTTCGCGTTCAACCACACCTCGCCCTGCACCGCGCTGCTGCGCGCCGAACTGTAGCCGGCAAAGGCCAGCAGGTCCGGGCGCACAAGTGCCAGCACGCCGTCGACGTCCGCGCTCATGCGTCCACCTCCATGCGCAGTGCCACCGCACGTTCGTGCGCGTCCAGCCCTTCGGCGCTGGCGATGATGCGCGCGCAGCCACCGATCGCGGCCAGGCCAGCGGCGGTCGCGCTCTGTACGCTGATCAGGTTCTGGAAGCTGGCCACGCTGACGCCACTGTAAGCGCGCGCGGCACCGGCGGTGGGCAGCACGTGGTTGGTGCCGCTGCAGTAGTCACCCAGTGCTTCCGGCGTGTAGTCGCCGAGGAAGACCGAACCGGCCGCCTGCACCTGGTCCAGCCACGCGCGCGGTTCGCGCAGGGCCAGGATCAGGTGTTCGGGGGCGTAGCGGTTGCTGATCGCAAACGCATCGGCCAGCGATTCCACCTGGATCAACTGCGATGCCGACAGCGCCTGACGGGCGACGTCCTGCCGCGGCAGCAGGGCCACCTGGCGCTCAACTTCGGCCTCGACGGCCGCCAGCATCGCCGCATCATCGGTCAGCAGCAGCACCTGTGAATCCGGGCCGTGCTCGGCCTGCGACAGCAGATCGGCGGCAACGAATGCAGGGTTGGCACCGGCATCGGCGATCACCAGCACTTCCGAGGGACCGGCCGGCATGTCGATGGCGGCGGCACCGTCCTGTGCCACCTGCTGCTTGGCCTCGGTGACGAAACTGTTGCCCGGCCCGAACAGCTTGTCGCTGGCCGGGATGCTTTCGGTGCCATAGGCCATCGCCGCGATCGCCTGCGCACCACCCAGCTTGAACACGCGTTGCACACCGGTCAGGCGCGCGGCCACCAGCACCGCAGGATCGGCCGTACCGTCGGCACGCGGCGGGGTGCACAGCACCACCTGTGGACAAGCGGCCAACTGCGCCGGCACGCCCAGCATCAGCGCGGTGGACGGCAGTGGCGCACTACCGGCCGGCACGTACAGCCCAACCCGGCCGATCGGCCGCAGCATGCGCTCGCAGACCACGCCCGGCGCGGTTTCCACCGTATAGCCCTGGCCCATGCCGGCCGCGTGGAAGCGGGTGATGCGTTCGGCCGCTTCCACCATGGCCTGGCGCAGCTCGGCCGGCACCGCGGCATCGGCAGCTGCGAACTCGGCTGCGGAAACTTCGAAATCCTGCAGATCCACGCCATCGAAGCGCGCGGTGATCGCGCGCAGCGCGGCGTCGCCCTGCGTGCGCACCTGCGCGATCAGCGCAGCCACCGCATCACGGGTCTGCTGCGCCACGGTCTGCACCGGGCGGGTCAGCGCCGCGCTGCGTGCGGCCTCGTCAAGTTGCGACCAGATCAGACGATTCATGCCAGCGACCGCTCCACGCTCAGTACCATCAGGCCCTGGGCGCCGGCGCGCTCCAGTTCTTCCATGCGCTGCCAGGTCAATGGACCGGGGCACATGGTCTGCAGGCGCAATGCACCGCCATCGGCAGGCAAACGCACCAACGGTTCGGCATCGGCCAGCAGCTGCGACAACGCGTCGACGCGGTCCTCGCTGGCGCGAAACATCAGCAGCTTGCGGTCCTGCCGCTGCACCACGCCGTCCAGGCGGCGCAGCAGCATGCTGCGCAGCGCGCCGCGCGCATCATCGGGAACGCGTACCGCACCGGCCAGCACGGCTTCGCTGTCGAGCAGGTTGTGTACCGGGGTGAGCTGGTTGGCACGCAGCGTGGCGCCGCTGGAGACCAGGTCGCAGATCAGGTCGGCGGTGCCCAGGCGCGGCGCGATCTCCACCGAGCCGGACAGTTCCACCACCTGTGCATCCACGCCCTGCGCGGCCAGCCACTGCTTGAGGATGGCCGGGTAGCTGGTGGCGATGCGGGTACCGGCCAGTTGTGCCGGCCCCTGCCATTGCCAGTCTTCCGGCACCGCCAGCATCAAGCGGCACTGGCCAAAGCCCAGCCCCCGCAATGCCTGGTAGGCATCGGCCAGGCCGATCTGGCGACGCGCGGCCGCCTGTTCGTCCAGTTCATTGCGGCCGACGATGCCCAGGTCGCAGACGCCATCGGCGATCAGGCCGGGAATGTCGTCGTCGCGTACCAGCAACAGGTCCACCGGCAGTGATTCGCCGTAGCAGAACAACTTGTCGCGGCTCTCGCGCCAGCTCAGGCCACAGGCACTGAGCAGGTTGCGGGCGGGCTCGGCCAGCCGGCCACTCTTCTGGATGGCGATACGCAGCCGGTCTCGCGCCGGCGCTGCCTGGGTTGCACTCATGGGGGAGGTCTCGAAGTCTGGAACGGGGCGCGGATCAGCGCGAAGCAAGGCGGTCGACAGCGGCGGCATAGCCTCGATGGCCATGCTCGAGCGTGCGTGCCACCCGTCCGGTGGTGGTCACGCTGACGCCGGTGCGCTCGTGGATCTCGCGATAGGGCACGCCCTGCTGCAGCAGCGGCACCACCTTCCAGCGGTCGGCCATGGCTTCCAGCTCGGCTGGCGTGCACAGGTCACGCAGGAAGGCGACCACCTGCTCCGGCTCGCGCAGCGCGGCAAAGGCCTGGGCCAAGGCGTCCAGATCGGCTTGCGGGTCTTTGGCGGCGATGTCGGGGCGGGCTTTCACGGGCGGGGCTCTTGCATCAATGTAATAGCGTGTTAGTACATTAACGCATTCTTGCGCGCTGCGTCAAAGGGACTGCCAGGGTCCGCCAGGCTCGTTCAGGCGGCGGAAACGAAAACGCCCACCGGGCGGTGGGCGTTCGGATGAGGCAATGGGCCGGGCTTCGATCAGGGCAGGCAGCGGACCTCTGCCTGCAGCGCGCCGCGCCGCAGGCATTCACCGAACAGGCTGCCCTGCCGGCTGGGACGGGACTGCAGGTTCTGCAGCGTTCCTGCCCGGCCCGGGCACGCCCGCTCGGCAAGGGCCTGCAGATCCTGCTCAAGCTGCGCTCGATCCATCACATGGCAGCGATCAGCCACCAGCTGGTAATACGCAGGGCCGATCCGGGTGCTGCGCAA
Organism: Stenotrophomonas sp. SI-NJAU-1; assembly: GCF_020883215.1. Lineage (NCBI taxonomy): Bacteria > Pseudomonadati > Pseudomonadota > Gammaproteobacteria > Lysobacterales > Lysobacteraceae > Stenotrophomonas > Stenotrophomonas sp. SI-NJAU-1. The sequence goes on along the minus strand of NZ_CP086598.1, from coordinate 1,924,124 downwards.
CGCCAGATCGCTCTGGCATGCCGCCAGCAGGAACAGCATCAGTGTTCCTGCAGCGGCACGCGTCACGGCATGACCCGCGACTGCTCCAGTTCCACCTGCAGGGTGCTGGCCAGTTCATCACGGGAGACCTCGAACTGCTGCTCGCGCAGCAGGTCCTTCACCGCCACCACGCCGCGCGCCAGTTCGTCCTCGCCAGCCAGCACCACGAAACGGATACCGGCCTTGGCCGCGTACTGGAACTGCTTGCCGATCTTCTTCGGCTCCATCTGCACTTCGGTGTTGATGCCACCGGCGCGCAGGCGGCGGGCGATGTCCAGCGACTGCGGCATGCCCTGCTCGTCCATCAGCGCCACCAGCGCCTGCACGCTGCTGGCCTCGATGCCCTCGATCAGGCCAGCTTCGCGCAACTGCCAGAACAGGCGCGACAGGCCGATGGAAATGCCCACGCCCGGCAGCTTGGACTTGCTGTAGTGGCTGGCCAGGTCTTCATAACGGCCACCGGAACAGATCGACCCGATCTGCGGGTGGTCGGTCAGCGTGGTCTCGTACACCGTGCCGGTGTAGTAATCCAGGCCACGTGCAATGGAGAAGTTCAGGCAGTACGCGCTTTCCGGCACGCCCAGTGCCTGCACCAGCTGCAGTACTTCGCGCAGCTCGGCCACGCCGGCACGCAGGATCTCCGAGGAACCCGCACCGTCTTCCAGTGCTGCCAGCTGTGCCAGCGCATCGGCATGACCCTGCGAACGCACGGCGACGAAGGCCAGGATCTTCTCGACCTGTTCGGCCGGAATGCCGAAGCCTTCGCCCACCAGCGTTTCGCGCACGTAGTCGGGGCCACGCTTGTCCAGCTTGTCCACTTCGCGCAGCACTGCCAGCTGGCGTTCGCCCTCGGCCACGCCCAGGCTTTCGAAGAAGCCGCGCAGCAGCTTGCGGTTGTTCAACTGGATGCTGAAGTCACCGATGCGCAGTTCGGCAAATACCGCATGGATGACCGCCAGCACTTCGGCGTCGTAACGCACGCTCAGGCTGTCCTTGCCGATCACGTCGATGTCGCACTGGTAGAACTCGCGGAAGCGGCCGCGCTGGGCGCGCTCGCCGCGGTACACGCGCTGCATCTGGTAACGGCGGAACGGGAAGGTCAGCTCGTGTTCGTGTTCGGCCACGTAACGCGCCAGCGGCACGGTCAGGTCGAAGCGCAGCGCCATCTCCGGCAGCGAACGATCGCCGGACTCAGCAGCGTTGGCCAGCGCGCCGGTGGACTGCACGAAATACACCTGGCGCTCGGTTTCGCCGCCGGACTTGGTCAGCAGCACATCGGACAGCTCGAACACCGGCGTCTCCACCGGCAGGAACCCGAAGCGCTCGTAGTTGCGGCGGATGACGTCCAGCATGCGCTGGAACGCAATCTGCTCGCGCGGCAGCAGTTCAAGGGTGCCGGGCGGGGTACGGGGCTTGATCACGGGCGGAGCTCCTGCGGAATCGGGGACGTGGGAGGGGGCGACATTCTAGCGCCCCGCATCGCTCAGCCGCAGATAAGGGGTCCAACGGCCGCTTGAAGTATCATAAAGCCCTCCCCCGCCCGCGATACGCCCACGCAACATGTCCCGGCCTTCCGGCGCTCCGCCCGCCACCATCGACCCCGCCGCGCCGTCCTGCGCCACGCTGGACTGCCTGCACTGCTCGGTACGCCACCTGGCGGTGTGCTCTGCGCTGTCGCCCGATGAGGTGCAGGCGCTGGAACAGGTGACCGTGTCGCAGCAGGTGCCGATGGGCAGCACCCTCGCCCGCAGCGGCGAAGAGCGCCAGCATGTCTATACATTGACCGGTGGCGCGCTGCGGCTGGTGCGCACGCTTGCCGATGGCCGTCGCCAGATCAATGGCTTCGTGCTGCCTGGCGATTACCTGGGCCTGAGTGGCAGCGACCACCATCGCTACGACATCGAGGCGATTGCAGACAGCCGCGTGTGCCGCATTGCCCTGCCGCAGATGAAGGGCTTGCGCGCCCGCTATCCGCACCTGGAGCGCAAGCTGCTGCAGCGCGCCTGCCAGGAGCTGGATGCCGCGCAGGATGCCGCGCTGGCGCTGGCACGCCTGCAGCCGGCGGAAAAACTCGCTGATTTCCTGCTTCGCCTGGCCGCGCGCGAGGCCAAGCTGGGCGGAGATGGCCTGCGCGTCTCCCTGCCGATGGGCCGCGGCGACATCGCCGATCATCTGGGCCTGACGATGGAGACGGTCAGCCGCACCTTCACCAAGCTGCGCCAGCAGGGGTTGATCGCCCTGCCCCATCTGAACGTGGTCGAGATCCTCGACGAGGATGGCCTGCGCACGCTGGCCGGTGACGTGCAGGGCTGAGCGCCCAGCCGGTCATGGGGTTGCCGGCCAGCGGCCGGCACTACCAGAAGCACGCACCACGGGTAGTGCCGGCCGCTGGCCGGCAACCACCCGGATCTTCGCTCAACGCAACAACACCTCACGCAATGCCGCGTAGTCCGCCGCCAATGGCTCGGCATGTGCCGGACGCTGCAGCAGTGCATCCAAGGCCGGCGGCACCGCCACTGCTTCGCCGATCAACGGTTCCACCACCGCCTCGAACTTGGCCGGGTGCGCGGTAGCAACCACTGCCCAGTCGCCCTTGGCGCCGCCCGCGCGCAGATCCTGCAGCACCTTCACCGCCGTGGCCGTATGCGGGCAGAACAGTGCACCATCGCTGGCATGGGCGCTGGCGATGGTCGCGCGGATGGTCACGTCATCCACCGCGAAGGCGCGGAACGCCGCCCGCAGCTCGGCATCATCGCCCTGGTACAGCCAGCGCAGCCGCTCGAAGTTGCTGGGCGCGCCGACATCCATGGCGTTGGCCACGGTCGCAATGCTGGCCGCTGGCTGGTACGGGTCGCCACTGAAATAGCGCGGCAGTACCGCGTTGGCGTTGGTGGCCAGCACGATCTGCCCGATCGGCACGCCCAGCGCGCGCGCCAGCACTGCCGCCATCGCATTGCCGAGGTTGCCGGTCGGCACCACCAGGTTCAAGCGCCGCTGATGCTGCGCATGATGGGTCAGCGCCGCGTGCGCGTAATAGCTCATCTGCGGCAGCAGCCGGCCCAGGCTGATGCTGTTCGCGGAGCTCAGCGGTACCTGCGCCTGCAGATCGCGGTCGGCCAGCGCCTGCTTCACCATCGCCTGGCAATCATCGAACGAACCGGCCACCCGCAGCGCCTGGATGTTGTCGCCAAAGCAGCCGAGCTGGTGCGCCTGTCGCGGCGACACCCGCCCGTCGGGATACAGCACGACCACGCGTATACCGGGCTGCCGATGGAAGGCCGCCGCTACGGCTGCACCGGTGTCACCGGAGGTGGCCACGACGATGGTCAGATCGCGGCCCTTGCCGGTCTGCAGCCGCGACAGTACACCGGCGAGGAAGCGCGCGCCGATATCCTTGAACGCCGCCGTCGGCCCATGGAACAGCTCCAGCACATGGTCACCGCTGTTGCGCAGCCCGCGCAATGGCACGGGGAAATCGAAGGCCTCACGGCAGATCGATGGCAAGGCCTCGGCCAGCACATCGCCCGCGAAGAACGGCGCCAGCAGGTCAGCGGCGGTATCGGCCAGGCTCGCGCCGGCCTGCAGCGCGCGCGGCGCCGGCAGCACCTCCGGTACGTACAGGCCACCATCGGGGGCAAGGCCGGCAGCGATGGCCGCACTGAGTCCAACGGCCGGCGACTGGCCGCGGGTCGAAACGAATTGCATGGGGTCGATATCCGGTAGGGAGGAAGGATTCAGCACAAGCAGGCTCCGGGTGCATCCAGCGGCGAGATCCAGGCATCACTGTCGAAGCCGGCAGCGGCAAACGCCGCACGCACCGGCTGCGCTGCCGCGCGCGCCTGGTCGGCATCTTCGAACCAGGCAAAGACGCTGGGCCCGGCGCCGGAAATGCCTGCGCCCATCGCACCGGCGGCCAGTGCAGCGTTGCGTGCCGCGTCGAAGCCCACGATCAGGCTGGCCCGTCGCGGCTCCACCAGCACATCGCGCAGGCCGGCGCGCACCAGCGAGGCATCGCTGCGATGGCAACCGCTCAACACCAGCGCCAGGTGGGCACTCTGGGCGACGAATTCGCCCAGCGCATAGCTGCCCTGCAGCGCCTGTCGTGCCCGCCGGGTCTCCAGCACCGCATGCGGATGCACCAGCAGGCTGTGCCAGCTGGCCGGCACCGGAATCGGCACCAGGCGATCAGCCGTGCACAGCGCCACACCGCCCAACAGCAGCGGACCGACATTGTCGCCATGGCGGCCGCCGCTGGCCACGGCTTCGCCATCCAGTGCGAACGGATACAGCGCGTCGCGCGGCAGTGGTGCGTCCAGCAGTGCATTGGCTGCCACCAGCGCGGCCACGCAGGAAGCCGCCGATCCGCCCATGCCGGAGCCGAACGGAATCCCCTTGTCGATCTCGATGGCGAAACCGAAGCCCAGCCCCAGCGCTGCACGCAGCGCGATCAGCGCGGCGCCGGCGGTATTGCCGGCCGCATCCAGCGGCAGTTCGACCGCACTGCCACGGATCGCATCGATGCGCACCAACGGTTCGTCGATGCGGCGCACGCTCACCGTATCGCCGATACCGGCGATGGCGTGGCCGAGGATGTCGAAGCCGACCGCCACGTTGGCCACCGATGCGGGTGCGAAAGCGCGTGCGATCACAGCCGCGCTCCTTCGCCGGCCGCCACCCGCAGCAGATCGGCGAACACGCCGGCAGCGGTGACTTCCGGGCCCGCGCCCGGGCCCTGCACCACCAGCGGGTTGTCGCAGTAGCGGCGGGTACGGAACTGCACCACGTTGTCAGTCAGCCGCAGGTTGGCGAACGCGTGGTCGGCCGGCAGCTCCTGCAGACCGACCGACGCGCCATCCGGCCCCAGCCGCGCGACATAGCGCAGCACCGCACCGCGCTGGCGGGCATCGTGCAGCCGGGCCAGCAGCGCCTCATCGGAGGCGCCCAGGCGGGCCATGAAATCGTCCACGCTTCCTTCGCGCAGCAACGCCGGCACCAGGCTCTCCACCTGCACCTGCTCCAGGCTGAGCGCGTGACCGGCCTCGCGGGCCAGGATCACCAGCTTGCGCGCAACATCCACCCCGGACAGGTCGTCGCGCGGATCCGGCTCGGTGTAGCCCATCGAGCGCGCCTGCGCGACCAGTGCCGAGAACGGCTGGCTGCCGTCGAAACGATTGAACAGCCAGGCCAGCGTGCCGGAGAAGATGCCTTCGATTGCCAGTACTTCGTCTCCGGTATCCACCAGGTCACGCAGCGTGGTGATCACCGGCAGGCCGGCACCCACCGTAGCCTCGTAGCGGAAGCGCGCACCACTGGTAGCCGCCGCCGCGCGGATGCGCTGGTAGCGTGCCAGCGGACCGGCGCCAGCCTGCTTGTTCGGGGTCACCACGTGGATGCCGGCGGCCAGCCAGCCTTCGTAGCGCTCGGCGACCTCTGCACTGCCACTGCAGTCGATCACCACCGCATGCGGCAGATGCGCGGCCAGCAGGTGCTCGGTGAAGTGGTCCAGATCGCTGGCCTGGCCAGCGTCCTGCAGCGCCTGGCGCCAGTCTTCATGCAGGCCATCAGCCTCCAGGCGCATGCGCGAGCGTGACGCAAGCGCGCGCAGGCGCAGATCGACATTGGCCTTGGCCAGCAACTGCGGGCGCGCCGCCAGCAGCTGGTCCAGCAGCGCAGCGCCGACATTGCCCGGACCGATCACCCCCACCGCGAACGTCTGCGGCGACAGCCAGAACCCGGCATGCGCCGCCCGCAGCGCGCGGGTCGCGTCGGCGCTTGCCACCGCCACCGAGATGTTGCGTTCGGAAGACCCCTGCGCGATCGCCAGGATGTTCACCTGCGCCCGGCCCAGCGACTCGAACAGCCGTGCGGCCACGCCCGGCTGGCCCGCCATGCCATCGCCGACGGCGGCCAGTACGCTGACGCCCTCGCTGACCTGCACCCGCTGCACCTGGCCGGCAGCCAGTTCGTGCGAGAACGCCTGCACCACGGCATCGCGACCACGCGCCGCTTCGCCTGCGCGGACAACGCAGCAGATCGAATGTTCGGAAGAGCCCTGCGAAATCATCACCACCGACACCTGTGCCTGGCGCAGCGCGGCGAACACCCGTTCGGCGGTACCCGGCACGCCGATCAGGCCGGTGCCTTCCAGGTTCAGCAGGGCCAGATCCGTGCTCAGCGTCAGCCCTTTCACCGGGCCACGTGGCGAGCGCTCGGCGCTGATCCGCGTACCCGGATGGCTGGGCTGGAAGGTATTGCGGATGAAGATCGGCAGGCCCAGCCGGATCGCCGGTGACATCGTCTGCGGATGCACCACTTTCGCCCCGAAATAGGCCAGCTCGCAGGCCTCGTCGTAGCTCAGCGCGTGCAGCTGCACGGCCTCCGGCACCAGCCGCGGGTCGGCCGACAGCACGCCGTCGACGTCGGTCCAGATATGCAGTTCATCGGCGGCGAACAGTGCGGCGAAGATCGCGCCGGAGTAGTCACTGCCGTTGCGGCCCAGCGTGGTGACGCGGTCCTGGCGGTCGCGGGCGACGAAACCGGTGGCGACCACGCGCGACTGCGGGTGCTGCAGCCGCCACGCGGCAAGGCGGCCGGCACTGGCATCCCAGTCGACGTCCACGCCCAGTTCGCCGTGGCCGACCACCAGCACATCTCGTGCATCCAGCACTGCGCAGTCCTCGCCCAGCGCGCGCAGGTGGGTGCCAAGCAACTGAGCGGAGAACACTTCGCCCAGGCCCTGCACGCGGTCGAGCACCTCGCGTGGCAGTTCGCCGATCACCGCCAGAGCGGCCAGCACCTCGGCCAACTGGTCGAAGCGTGCATCGATCCAGTCCACGGTATCGCCCACCTGCTCACCCAGCAGCGCTACCGCGGCACCACGATGCCGCGCGCGCAGCGCATGCCACGCCTCCTGCCAGCCGGCATCGCCCCGGGCTGCCAGGTGCGCCAGTTCGATCAGCGCATCGGTAACCCCCTTCATGGCCGAGACCACGCTGACCTGCAGCGACTCGGGGCGGGCCAGCAGCAGGCCGCCGACATGGCGATAGCGCTCGGCGTCGGCCACCGAGGTACCGCCGAACTTGTGCACGACAGTGGACGGCGCGGCCAGAGCGGACGCAGCAGGCGAATGATTGGGGGCGTTAGGGGACATGCAGACCTCGGTTGGAGGCCCCGTCGCATGCAGGTGGTCGAGTTTCCCCGTCACCTGGATGGTGCGGGGCCGTTGTTTTCGGGAGTTACACGAAGACGACGGGCCGCACCAGGGCAGTGGTGGCGGTGGTGGTGGTAATGGTGGTGATGGCGACCGGCGCAGTCGAACGGCCCGCGGTAGCGGGGTCGATCAGACAGGCAGTGGCGGCATCAAGGACCATGGCGTACAGAAAACACCGCCACGATGGCCGCTGTCAAGTGTTGCGGCGCAATATTTCCATGCAGCGATCATCGGCCAACGTGCTGGCATTTGGTTGCAAATGAGACAAACCGGTGAACGTCGGCCGCAATGCGTCGATTCAGCCGACATGTTCGGTGATTGCGCGCGGCGTGCGATGCGCGTGCGCGCACAACAGCACCCCGCCCACCAGCAGCATGATCGCCAACGCTTCCAGCAGACTCGGCCAGCGTCGCTGCCAGGCGAAGGCGTACAGCAGCGCGAACAGTGTCTCGAACACGATCATCTGCCCGGTCAGGGTCAGCGGCAGCAGGCGACTGGCCCGGTTCCAGAACGCATTGCCGAGGATCGAGGCGACCACCGCCACGCCGGCGCTGATGGCCCAGAAGCCACTCCACTGTGCGGCGGTGTGCGCCCCACCTTGGCCGATGAACGCCATCGGCACCAGCAGCAGCGACAGACCACCGGTGGTGACGCCGGTCAGCAGCGACCAGTCGTGACTGGAAAGGTCGGGCCGCCGCGACAGCCAGCGGCTGTTGCCGATGGAATACAGCGCCCACGAGAAAAGCGCACCGAACGCGCACAGCAGGCCGATCAGGCGTTGCCGCCAGGGCGTACCCAGATGCTCGGACATCAGCGCCTCCCAGCCGACCATCGCCACCCCGAGCACGCACAGCGCCAGCGCGGGCAGCAGCTGCTGCAACGGCACTGCGCCCTTCTCGCGTACCCCCACCACGGTGACCACGACCGGAATCAGGCCGACAATCAACGAAGCAGCGGCGCCACCGGCCCACTGCACCGCCGTGGCCAACAGCAGGAAGTACACCAGGTTGCCGGCCAGGCTGAGCCACAGCAGGCCGATCCACTCGGCGCGACCGAGCCTCGGCGCCAGCCGCTTCCAGCGCGGCAGCAGCAGGACCACGGCAATCAGGCCATAGACCAGATAGCGGCCGGCGGAAAGCTGCAGGGCATTGAACGTGCTTAACACGGCCGGCGCGAGGAAGACCACGCCCCACAGCGCACCGGCGGCGACGCCATTGGCGATGCCCAGAGCAATCGGGTTGTTGCGCATTGCAGGTTCACAGCGGGAACGGGCCGCGCAGTGTAAGCGGCCCCTTGCTGGCCGGTCTTGACCGAGGCTACTGCCGGTTCGCTTCCATAACGGCGGGCGCGGCTCGCCGCCATGCCGCCGGCGTCTGCCCGCATTCGCGGCGCAGCGCGCGGGTCAGTGCACTCTGCTCGGAATACCCTGCGGCCAGTGCGATATCGCTGATCGATGCCGGGCTGACCCGCAACTGGTGCTTGGCCCAGCGCAGGCGGCTGGCACTGAGCCACGCCTGCGGGCTGAGGCCGAACTCACGCCGGAACACCGCATGCAGGCGGCTTTCGCTGATGCCGACAAAGGCAGCCATGCGCGCTACCGACCACGCCTGCCCCGGCATCGCCTCGACCGCAGCGCACAGGCCCTGCAGGCGCGCACCACTACCGGCAGGTGCGAAGCTCCGCAGCAGTTCCGGCAGCAGCGCTGGCACAGGCCGGCCGGGCTGCACCTGGGCAAGCCGCTGCCGCAGCGACAGCGGCAGATGCAGCCAGCGCTGCCGGCGCAGGTGCTCCTGGGTCGCGTCATCGAGCACCCCCGGCCCGCAGTCGACAATCACGAAACCATTGGGACCCTCGGCCATCTGGTCGTGCGCTTCGCCGGCCGCCACGAATGCCCCCTGCAGCAGGTCAAGGCGACCGCCCCTGCCCTCCATCTCGAACTGCAGCTCACCCTGCAGTGGCAGCACCCACTGCGCATAGTCGTGGCGATCCAGTCCGGTGGCCTGACCGTAGTGCCGCATGTGGAAAATCGCGCCCATTCCGGCAGTGTGCGCGTGTAACACTTGCCGTGCAAACCGCTGCTATAGTCGATCCGTCATCCAACGCAGGGAGTGCAGGACATGACTTACAAGCACGCATCCATGGTGCTGGCCGCCAGCCTCGGCCTGGCCCTCGCCGCCACGGCTTCGGCCCAGCAACGCACACCACCGGCCCCGCACTGCATGGACGCTGTCGGCGTCCAGGAAGTGGAGCAGGCATCACCGCGCTCGATCGCGCTGCGTGCCGCCTCCGGCCAAGCCTATCGCATCGATTTCGCCGAGGATTGCCCCGGCGTCCGCGCAGCCACCACGTTGAAGCTGGAAGCACCCGCCGGCTGGGCCTGCGGTCGTCCCAGCGAGCGCGTGGTGGTCGATGGCCACAGCTGTGCCGTCAGTGCAGTCACCCCGGTTCATGCCCGCGACTACGCCAGCGTTGCCCGCGACAGCGATCGCCTGCGCACGGCCACCCTGCCTGCCCTGACGATCCGCCAACGCAAGGAAGTCCGCCGCGGCTTCGGCGGCTCGGCCTCGTACTGCTTCGCCACCCGCAACGTGCGTGCCTGGTCGTCCGATCCGCAGGGCATGCTGGTGGAGACCAATCCGCATCGCAATGGCGGCCATCGCTACTACCGCGTCGAACTGGGCAGCCACTGCCGCCAGCTCGACCGCGCGCCGCAGCTGAGCTTCCGCTCGGGCATGCAGAACGGCCTGATCTGCGGCAATCCCGGCGATCACGTCCTCGCCGCCGGGTTTGAAAACGGCGACCTGAGAAGCGACGGGCTGGCGCCATTGCCGCAGTACACCCGCGGCGCCTGCACGATCCAGGCGGTCTACCCGGCCTCCAGCCAGGCGTCGAACTAGTCGCTGATACCGAGGAAGGTGAACGGTGCGCTGGGCACGAAGTGCTGCAGCGCATCCCCGGCAAACGTATTGCGCTGGTCACGGCCAAGATCGAGCTTGAGCACCTTGCCGCCGAAATCGACCTTGTTCAGATCGACCCAGAATGTATTCGGGGTCAGCGCCGACTCGAAGAAGTACAGGCGCCGCTTGTGGTCGGCGACCGTGCGCCAGCGGGTGGACGAGATGTTGGGCTCGCCCGGCGTGGTGATGCCGAACGGTACCGACACGTTGCGGATCACGCTGAACACACTGGCCAGCGCCTCCACCGGATCTTCCGCTTTCGGAATCGCGTTGATGTAGAACGACGCGCGCGCAAAGCGGTCGGCCGAACGGTTTGTACCTGGCAGCATCACCGTGCCACCGATCTGCTGCCAGTAGCTGTTCAACGCCAGCTGTTGCTCGAAGATCGGCGAATTGGTCATCACCTGGTAGCGCCGATCATGGTGGATCACCTGGCGTCCGCCGATGTATTCGACGATCGCGCTGTCACCGCTGGCATCGGACAGCGACAGATGCAGCGTCGCCTGGCGGTCCTCGCCAGGCACCTTGTCGGTGACGATCGAGTACGGCTCGCGCTGCAGCGCGGTCACCGCCTCTTCCACCGTAGCGAAATTGTCCAGCACATACTGCGCCCACAACGAGATCGACAGGCCGGGTTTGCCGCTGCGCTGGGCCGGGTACTCCGACTCGACCAGCCACAGCAGGTTGGCGACCAGGCCCTTCTCGTTCATGCCATCGGTGGTGGAAATGTCATAGCCGGTGGCCACCACGCTGCCGTAGCGTGCAGTCCAGGCGATCGACCCCGGCCCCGCCTTCCCGGTGCGCGCAATGCCACGCGGTAAGACGTAGAGATTGGTCGCCACGTCCACTTTCCAGTCCATCGAGCGGGCGGTGATGACATCGCCGTTGTCGCCCAGATACACCGCGCGCGTGCAGGCCATCGCCGGCGTTGCCGCCGTCACCAGTGCCGCCGCCAGCAACGCGCCGCCTTTCCATTTCATCCGTGCCATGTCGTCCTCCGTTCCCCGGGAAAGGTGATCTGAACCCCGCAACGGTGAGACGAACGTGAAGCCTCAGCGCAGCCAGCGATCATGCAGCCAGAAACCGGCAGCCATCGCTGGCACGAACCACAGGGCTTCGCGCGCGCCCACTGCCAACGCGGCCAGCGCGGGTCCTGGGCAATAGCCGACCCAGCCCCAGCCGACACCGAACAGCGCCGCACCCAGCAGCAACCGCGTGTCGACAACCTGCGCCGTCGGCAGCTCGAAACGTTCGGCGCACCATGGCCGCTGCCGCCGCCGCAGCCAGAATTGACCCAGTGCGCTGACCAGCAGCGCCGACGCCAGCACCCAGGCCAGCGTGGGATCGAAGTCGCCAGCCACATCGAGGAACCCCAGCACGCGACGCGGATCGGTCATGCCGGCCAGCGCGAGGCCGGCACCGAACAGGCCGCCGGCCCCACCTGCCGCCCACAACCTGCGGCTCATGCCAGGCCTCCGCCGTGACGTAGCAGGAACGTGGTGAGCATCGCGCAGGCCATGAACACCAGCACCGCCATCAGCGATCGCCGCGATCCGCGGGCGAGGCCACAGACACCGTGGCCGCTGGTGCAGCCGTTGCCCAGCCGCGTACCCAGGCCCACCAGGACACCGGCAGCGATCAATTGCCAGGCCGGCAGCGCGTCGCGCAGCAAGGCGCGTGGTGGTTGTCCCGCACCCGCCTGCCAGCTCAGCACCGCCGCAGCAGCCAACATCAGTCCGAGCAGGAAAGCCCAGCGCCAACCACGATCACCGCGCGGCGCGGCAGCGGCGCCGGCAGCGATACCGCTGATGCCCGCCACACGACCGAGCGTGGCCAGCAGCAGCACCGCCGACGCACCGATCAGGCCGCCGCCTGCAATTGCCGCCCATGGCAGGTTCATGCCCTGCCCCTCTGCATCGCACGCATCGGCTTGCCCTTCAATTTAGCTTTCTCTAAATTAGACTTTCCTGAACTACCGGGTCAAGCCGTGCCCAGCATCACCACCGACAGTGCCGCGATGGCTACGCATGCCGCACAGGCGGCTGCCCTGCTGAAATCGCTGGCACACCCGGCGCGACTGCGCGTGTTGTGTCGTCTGGTGGAGGGTGAAGCACCGGTACCGGAACTGCAGGCCCTGACTGGCCTGAGCGCGTCGGCGCTGTCACAGCACTTGGCCGTGCTGCGCAATCTGGATGTGGTGGCAACGCGGCGGCAGGCACAGTCACTGCACTATCGGCTGCTGGAGGGTCCGGCGCTGGGCGTGCTGCAGGCACTGCACGCGGCGTACTGCGCCCCGCAGCGTTAGCGGTCAGCCCGCGCTGAGTACCGGCCGCACGACCTCGGCCAACAGATCCACCGCCGTAAGCACGACGCTGTCACCGTTCACCGAGCGGGCGAATCCCGACCAGTCGCCTGCGGAAAGCTGGCGCAGCAGCGCGGCGTCGACCGGCAGCCCGCGCATTGCCCAGTACGGAAAGTGGCGCTGGCCCAGCCGGCCACGCGCCAGCTCGACGATGTCGACGTGGCTGCCGGCCTGCAGGATGCGCTCATAGACCGAATCGATGCCATCCGGCGGGCCTTCGATGTACTGCAGGAAGCGCTCGCCGTCATGCAGCAGCACGCCCGTCACCCCTGCCATCTTGTTGAAGCGCGCGGCGTCATCGACCAGGGTCTGCAGACGTGCGGCAGACAGATCCGGCTTGGCCTGGCTGACATAGGCGATGGCACGCAGTGGCATGGAGCTTCCTTTGCAAGAGTGGTGCCACGGTAGCAGTTGCGGACGAGCCCGTCTCAGTTCGCTCACGCGCCAGCTGAAGAATTCAGGAAACCGCCGGACTGCGCAAATCGGAACGACGAGGCAGCAGCGCCTCCAACACCACGTGCCCTGCTTCGTTGCGCGCGCTCAACTGGCCACCATGGGCACGCACGAACTGGTCCACGATGTACAGCCCCAGCCCTAGCCCGTTGCTCTGGTGGAAGCTGGCCTTGAAGGGTTCGAACAGGCGCGGCAGCAATGCCTCATCGACATGGCCGGTGTTGCGCACGCGCAGCGCGACCACCCGCGCATCGCCACCATCGACCTGCACCTGCACCGTCGCGTCAGCGCCGTGGGTGAGTGCGTTGCCGACCAGGTTGGCGACGATCTGCCCAAGGCGATCCATGTCGCCCTGCAGGCTCGAATCGCCACGGACGTCCAGCGCGATCCGATCGCTTCGATGGCCGGCACCGGCCTCGACCAGCACCGCACGCGTTACCTCGGCCAGGTCACAGACGCTGCTCTGCAGGCGCAGGCCACCGCTGCGGATCCGCGAGAAGTCCAGCAGCTGCTCGACCATGCGTGCCATCCGCAGCGTGCTGGCTTCCAGGTAGCTCAGTGTCTGCTGCGCACCGGCATTGTCGTCCGGCAGTTCCAGCGACAGCTTGTCGGCACACAGCAGGATGGCCGACAGCGGCGTGCGCAGGTCGTGGGTCAGCACCGCGGCCATGGTCTCGTTGAGCTTCAACGCGCGCTCCAGCGCTTCGTTGCGCGCCTTCAGCAGCTGCCGCTGCTGGTAGAGCTCGATGAACACATTGACCTTGCTGAGGATCACCTGCGGTGCAACCGGCTTGTGCAGGAAATCCACCGCGCCGGTCTCGTAGCCCTTGAACACCCGCAACGGATCATCCGGCGAGGCGGTCAGGAAGATGATCGGCACATCCCGGCTGCGCTGCGAGCCGCGCATCAGCTCGGCCAGCATGAAACCGTCGATCTCCGGCATGTGCACGTCCAGCAGCGCCAGCGCTACCTCATGCTCCAGCAGCAGTTCCAGCGCCTGTGCGCCAGAGTCCGCCAGCAACAGGTTGACGCCCTCGCGGCGCAGCAGCGCCTGCATGGCCACCAGGTTCTGCGGCACGTCGTCGACGATCAGCAGGTTGACCGGCGCCTGCGACTGGGCAGGGTCCGGCGGCAGCAGGTTCATGCAAACAACTCCTTCAGGCGGCGGCACATCAGTTCAAGGGGCAGCACGGCATCGGCGCCGGCGTGCTGCAGGGCAGAGGCCGGCATCATCGATGCCTCGGCCTCCTCGGGGCATTGCAACCAGGCCTGGCCGCCCGCGGCGCGCACCGCGGCCACGCCATCGCTGCCATCGCTGCTGGCACCGGTCAGCAGGATCGCCAGCACACCCGTGCCGAACGCGGCTGCGGCCGATTCGAACAGCGGATCGATGGCCGGCCGCGAGAACAGCACCGGTTCGTCCATCGACAATGCGATGGCCTGCGTGTCCTCCACCAGCAGGTGGTAGTCCGGCGGCGCGAACGTCACCGTTCCGGCCTGCAGGGGCTGCTTGTCCTCCGCTTCGCGCAGGACCAACGTGCAGTACGGCGCCAGCACCTCGGCGATGCGGCTGGAACGGTCGCGCGGCAGGTGCAGCACCACCAGCACCGGCACCGGCAGGGTGGCCGGCAACGCACCCAGCACGATCTGCAGGGCGGCCACGCCACCGGCCGATGCGCCGATCACCACCACGTCAGGGCGGAACATCGCCGCCATCAGGCCACCTTCCGATACAGGCGGTGCTCCCGCGAACAGGCTTCGAAGGCATCGTGATGGCGACCGAACTGCAGCGACTCCTTGCTGCCCAGGCCGAGGAAGCCACGATGCACCAGGGCTTCGCGGAACAGGCCCACCGCGCGATCCTGCAGGTCACGGTTGAAATAGATCAGCACGTTGCGGCACGAGACCAGGTGCACCTCCGAAAACACCGTGTCGGTGGCCAGGCTGTGGTCGGCAAACACCACGTTGCGGCGCAGCTGGCGGTCGAAGACCGCGCCGTCGTAGGCGGTGCTGTAATAGTCCGACAGTGACGCGGTGCCGCCGGCGGCAAGATAATTGCGGCTGAACTGGGCCAGGCGGTCGATGCCATAGGCACCGGCTTCGGCCGTGGCCAGTGCAGCGGGGTTGATGTCGGTGGCGTAGACGATGCTGCGCTCAAGCAGCCCCTCCTCGTGCAGCAGGATCGCCAGCGACCACACTTCCTCGCCGGTACTGCAGCCGGCCACCCACAGCTTCACCGAGGGATAGGTGCGCAGCACCGGTACCACCTGTTCGCGCATCTGCCGGAAGTACTCCGGGTCACGGAACATCTCCGACACCTGCACGGTGAAGAACTGCATCGCCTGGGCGAACAGCTCCGGCTCGTGCAGCAGCCGATGCTGCAGGTCCGACAGGCGCTCGCACTCGTAGCGCTGCATGGCCTGGCTGACGCGACGGCGCAGCGAGGACACCGCATAGCTGCGGAAGTCGTAGTGGTAGCGCTGGTACAGCGCTTCCAGCAGCACCTTCAGCTCCAGGTCGAACAGCGCCTGCTCGTTCATTGCCGCGAGCACCAGACCCGGCACAGCGACACCAGCTTGTCCACGTCGATGGGCTTGGCGATGTAGTCGTTGGCGCCGGCCTGCAGGCAGCGCTCACGGTCATCGGGCATGGCCTTGGCGGTCAGCGCGATGATCGGCAGGTCCTGCAGGTGGCGCTGCGCGCGGATCTCGCGCATCGCCTGCAGGCCATCCTTCTCCGGCATCATGATGTCCATCAGCACCAGGTCCACCTCGCGCTGGGCCAGGCGGTCGACGGCCTCCTGGCCGTTGCGGGCGATCTCCAGCGTCACCCCCAGCGGCTCGAGCACGCTGGACAGCGCGAAGATGTTGCGCACGTCGTCCTCGGCCAGCAGCACGGTACGTCCGTCGAGCACGGTGTCGCGGCGGCGCGCTTCGCGCAGCAGGCGCTGCTGGTCGCTGGGCAGGTTGGCCTCCACGCTGTGCAGGAACAGCGTCACCTCGTCGAGCAGGCGCTCGGGCGAGCGCGCGCCCTTGATGATGATGCTCTTGGAGTAGCGGCGCAGGCGCTGCTCTTCTTCGCGGCTGAGGGCGCGGCCGGTGTAGACGATGACCGGCGGGAAGCCGACATCGTCGTTGCCTGCCATGTGCTCGAGCAGGTCGTAGCCACTGCCGTCGGGCAGCGACAGGTCCATCACCATGCAGTCGAAGGTGACCGTGCTCAGCTGCTCCACCGCTGCGGCCAGCGTACCGACAGCAGCGATCTGCAGCTGATCGCGGCCCAGCAGCAGTTCCAGGTTGCGGCGCAGATCGTTGTCGTCCTCCACGATCAGCAGGCGCCGCACGTCGCGCTGGCTGGTCTGTTCAAGCTGTTCGATGGCAGCCACCAGGCGCTCGCGCGTGGTCGGCTTGATCGCAAAGCCGATCGCACCCAGTTCGCGTGCCACCTGGCCGCGGTCCATGCCCGAGACCACATGCACCGGAATGTGCCGGGTGTCGGGGTTGCGCTTGAGCCGCTCGAGCACGGTCAGGCCCGAGACGTCGGGCAGGCCGATGTCCAGCAGGATGCCGTTGGGACGCAGGTCCGCCGCCAGCGCCAGCGCCTCTTCGGCGGTGGTGGCCACCACGCAGTCGAAATCAAGTTCGTGCGCCAGCGTCACCAGGGCTTCGGCGAACACCGCATCATCCTCCACGGCCAGGATCAATCGCCCAGCATGGCTGCGCCGGCCACGGTCATCGGCCACCGCTGCCACCGGCGCGGTACTGGACCGCTGGGCAGGCGGAGCCGGTACTACCGTCGAGGCAGTGGCCGGCTGCACGGACACAACGGCATCCGCGGCGCTCTCATCCGCCGGCGCCCCCTGCAGCGGCAGTTCGAGAATGAAACAGCTGCCACGGCCCGGCTCGCTGTCCACCTGGATGTCCCCGCCCATGCGCACCGCAAGGTCGCGCGAAATCGACAGGCCCAGGCCGGTGCCGCCGTAACGGCGGCGGGTGCTGCCGTCGGCCTGGCGGAACGCTTCGAAGATCAGCTGCAGCTGGTCGCGTGCAATGCCGATGCCGCTGTCGGCCACTTCGAATCGGATCCGGCCATTGCCGCCGCTGCGGACATGCAGGCTCACCTTGCCGTGCTCGGTGAACTTGACCGCATTGGCCAACAGGTTCTTCAGGATCTGCTGCAGGCGCTGGTTGTCGGCCACCAGTTGACTGGGGGCCAGGCCATCGGCCTCGATCTGCAGGGTCAGGCCCTTCTGCCTCGCCATCGGCTCGAAGGTCTCGCGCAGTCGCTGCAGTACGCTGTCGACCACCACCACTTCATCGGCCAGTTCAACGTGGCCCGCTTCGATGCGTGACAGATCGAGAATGTCGTTGATCAGCGCCAGCAGGTCGTTGTTCGACGACAGGATGGCGCGGGCGTACTTGACCTGCTCGTCGCTGAGCGAGCCGTCCTTGTTGTCGGCCAGCAGCTTGGCCAGGATCAGCGAACTGTTCAGCGGGGTGCGCAGCTCGTGCGACATGTTGGCCAGGAACTCGGACTTATAGCGCGAGGTGGCCGCCAGTTCATTGCTGTTGCGCACCAGCTGCCCCTGCGCGACCAGCAGTGCCTGCTTCTGCGCTTCCAGCTCGTGGGTGCGCTCTTCCAGCTGCACGTTGCTCTGCTCCAGCTCGGCCTGCTGCTGTTCCAGATGCGTCTGCGACTGCATCAGGCTGCGGCTCTGCTCTTCCAGTTCTTCATTGGCAACCCGCAGTTCTTCCTGCTGTGCCTGCAGTTCTTCGCCTTGGCGCTGCGACTCTTCCAGCAGCACCACCAGCTGTGCACGCAGCATCGAGGTACGCAGGGCCATGCCGATGGTCTCGGCGCAGCGCTGCAGCAGTTCGTCATCCAGCGCGCGCTGCTCACCGACAGCCGCTCGGCCCAGCTCGAGCACGCCTACGATCGCGCCGTCACTGCTGACCGGGGCGAGGATCCGTTCACGCACAGGCACGCGTCCCAGGCTGGTCTGCAGCTCCAACGGGACCGCTTCGTCCCCCTGCAGATGCCGCGCACGCTGGTCGCGGGCCACCTGCCCTGCCACCCCTTCCTGCAGGCCCAGTGTTGCCGGGATGCCGTTGGGCAACGCCAGTCCACCAGTCAGCTGCAGGCGCCCGCCTTCCAGCCGGTAGAGCGCACCGACATCGGCACCCAGCTGGGTCGCCAGCGTCGACACCGCCGCTTCGGCGATCTGTTCCGGCCCGAGCTCGCCGCGCAGGCTGAGCGCCACTGCGTTCTCGGCCTCCTGCAGCCACAGCGCACGCATCGCCTCACGCCGGGCCTGGATGGCGCGCGAGGCGATGAGCGCGATCATCAGGAAGGCAGCGCCACCGATGGTACGGTTGACGAACGAGAATGCCGAGTTGGAACTGGCTGGGGCCACGTTGTAGCCCACCGCCAACAGCACGCAGGCAGCCGCAGCCACCACGAAAGGAACCCGGGCACTGCGCTGGAACACAGTGACGCCGATGGCCATGAAGTAGGCCAGCCACACGGCATAGCCGAGGGGCACCACCATTTCCAGCGCGGCGGTCGCCGCCACCAGCGCCGCCGACGTCATCCAGATCCAGCGGTCACGCGTAGTCGCACCAGGACGCATGCAGGTCGGTTCCAGTTTGGAAAAGGGGACTGATGTTACTCCTTGTCGCATTCAGCCGCATACGACCAATGGCACAGGCGCCCCATGCACACCCTCTTCACACTCCACTGCCTACGGTCTCGTGCCTGACAGAGGTAATACGCATTTCATCGTGGTCGCTGCCGCTTCGACGCCGTCCGTGTTGACGGACCCTTCCCGACAGCTGCGATTGCTGATCGACAGCGTGCGCGATCATGCGCTGTATCTGCTCGATCCCGACGGCATCGTCTGCAGCTGGAATCCCGGCGCCGAGCGCATCAAGGGCTATCGGTCGGAAGAAGTCATCGGCACCCACTTCGGACGCTTCTACCTGCCGGCTGATCGCGATGCTGGAGAGCCGCAGCGCCTGCTGCGGCTGGCGGCGGAATGCGGGCACCACGCCGCTGAAGGCTGGCGGGTGCGCCGTGACGGGTCGCCGTTCCGTGCCAGCGTGGTCATCGAGTCGGTGGTCGAGAACGGCGAGCTCGTAGGCTTCGTCAAGATCACCCGCGACATCACCGAACAGTGGCAGGCGCAGCGGCTGCTGCGCGATGCGCAGCGGGCGCTGCGCCAGACCCAGCAGTTCGAGACGGTCGGCCAGCTCAGCCGCGGCCTTGCCCATGAGTTCAACAACCTGCTGACCACCATCGTCAATGCGCTGGACCTGCTGTCGGCACGCATGGGCGATGACGAGCGTGCCAACACCCTGCTGACCACCGCGCAGGCGGCCAGCGATCGTGGCGCGCTGCTGACCCGGCAGCTGCTGGCCTTCAGCACCGGGCAGACCCTGATCCGCGAAACGCTGGATATCAATGCGCGCATCCGCGATTGGCTGCCGGCACTGCAGGCCACCTGCCCTGCCGGCGTCACCCTGGAAACCGCATTGACCGCTGGCCTGCCTGCGATACTCAGCGATACCGTGCAGCTGCAGACGGCGCTCGCCAATCTGGTCGGCAATGCTGTGGACGCCACGGTGGGTGGCGGCCGGGTATTGATCGCCACCGCGCTGGAGCACCGCATGGACCCCGACGCCGACACATCCCGGCAACGGACCTATGTGACGTTGAGCGTCTGCGATGAGGGCCACGGCATGGCCCCGGACATCGCCGAACGCGCGACCGAGCCTTTCTTCACCACCAAGGACATCGGCAAGGGCAGCGGCCTGGGCCTGAGCCAGGTGTTCGGATTCACCACCCAGAGCGGCGGCTTCGTAGACGTGTCCACCACGCCCGGTGTTGGCACCACGGTCAGCCTGCTGCTACCCGCCACAGAGGAACCCAACCCATGACCGATGATCCGATCCGCGTATTGATGGTGGAGGACCAGACCGATCTGCGCGAGATGATCGGCCTGGCCCTGCGCGACTTCGGCATCGACGTGGCTACCACGGCCGATGCGCAGGAAGCGGTCGCGCTGCTGCAGGGCGATACGCGTTTCGATGTGGTGTTCAGTGACATCAGCATGCCCAACGGCATGTCGGGCATCGAGCTGAGCGAGCACGTGGCACGCGACCAGCCGCAGGCGCGGATGATCCTTTCCTCCGGCTACGCACGCTCGCAATTGCCACCGCTGCCGGAGCAGGTCGAATTCCTGCCCAAGCCCTACCGGTTGCGGCAGCTGGTGGAACTGCTCAGGCAGGCATGAGTCGGCATTGCCTTGGCCTGGCATGGCCGGGCACTACCCGCGCGTATCGACCGTCGTGATTCGCCAGGCATGGCCTGGCCTTGCCTTGCCCGTTGCCCGGCTGCCGCCACTTCGATAGCCACCACCTGGTTCGTTACCGGGGCAGCGGCCACGATGGCCATCAATGGCAAGCGGGTTGCCCCGATAGGCACTACCAGGGGATGAAGAGCAGGATCAGCACGATCACCAGCACGACGGCAGCGACAGTCAGCAGCACGTTGCGCTGGCGCCAGGAAGGCTTGGGGGTGCCGGGGGTATTCATGGGGGCGCTCCTGGGCAAACCGTTGGGGGACAGCACCAGACTGCCGAGTCCGCTTGCAGCGCCGCGTGCAGGCGATGTGCACCGGAAGTGCAGGCGCTGCCGCCCCACTCAGCCTGCGAAACGCGCCATGAACAACAGTTCCGCCGTAGCGTCCCGCTCGCTCGCGACAAATCCGAGCGTGCGATACAGGGCAATCGCGGCCACATTGTCACGATACACGCGCAGGGTCAGGCGCCGCACCCTGCCCTCTTTCAGCGCCTGCCCGCTCAGGGACTGCACCAGCACACGCCCGAGGCCGCGCCCCCGCGCCTGCGGAGACACAATGATGCGACCGAGATGGGCTGTATCGGCGTCGGTCAACCAGTACTGGCCGAATCCCAGGCAGTTGTCGTGTGCGTCCAGCAATACCCAGCCTGGACGGGCCTCCAGCTGCAGGGCATGGGCCAGGCAATCCGGCGCCAACGGAAATGCGACACCGGGCCCTGCCCAGCGCCGGGTGGACACGACCGAGTCAAGCCAGCTGGCGATGCTGGCGTAGTGCAATGACTGCACGGGCTGCAGGCGCTCGGTCATGATCATGCGACGGAAGGAACGTAGGCCATGGTGAACCATCTTCGGCAGGGAATCACGCTGCGCGACATCGTTGGCATTGAAGTCATCGGGGTGCCGAATGGACGGATCTGCTTCCGCGACATGCCGATGGCTACTCCATGTCGGCCTCCAGCGGCGGCGTCCCGGCGGAGTTTGTTGAGGCCGCCCCTCGAACTGGAGGGGGAAGCGATATCACGTTCTACAGCAGGTTCCTGAAGCGTCGACAGGCTCGCTACATCGAGGCCGTCACCCAATGTGGTGTCCGCTCAGAGTAAACCCAGCCGTTCAACCTCGCGAAGGTCAAAGCCTTTGCCGGGATGACTACCGCGCGCCGATTCAACCTGCGGGCACTTCGGCCCCATCGGCCAAACGCTTGCGGTTGGCGAAAAGTTCCTGCTCCAGAATGTCGCCCTCGGCCTGGCTCCACTAGTGGATCTCCGCCCACACGCCCCGCTCTGCCGCGCTGGCGCCGGAATGCGTCATCCATAACTTCGCTGCCTTCGGGCGCTTCTTGTCCGGGTCGTGGGAGTAGAGCACGGCAAACTCCTGCAGCGACAGGGTGGCGCCGATCATGCGGATCAGCTTCTGGCAGGCGGCTTCGACCTGCGCGGAACAGCACATGACGGTGATCTGGGTTGAGCAGGTGGCCACAGGATCGACGGGCGCCATTTCTCAGCGCCTCCCTGATGGCGACTGATCTACTCGGAGGACTCCACGCCTTTTCGGATCCTTGATAGACGCCAGCCGCCATGCGACCTGAAACAGCCGGTATCCCCGGTGAGTGAATACCTGAGTCCAGCCCATGCCGACGTTAGAACCGACGCGTGCCAGCCGCGCGCCTTCTGGTAAGCGTAACGATACGCCTCCATCACTGCGGCCCCTGTCGTCGCGCTGATCGACAGCTGATGGCAGCCTTGCAGCAGAGGACGGCGACATGGATCAGCGCCATCAGCGCGCCTGCGGCCAGCACAGCGCCAGCTAGTGAAACGAGCAGATTCAAAGCGGATTCCTATAAACCAATGGGGAGCAAGCACCGCCGAGCACTCGGGCATTGAGCACTCAGCAGCCCCCCCTTCCGCTATGGTCCAAACATTGCCTCCGCGGCATGAATGAGACGTGAAATCGGTTGCCGATCCACCGAGCACCGCGTGCACCCGATGGGTGCTGCCGAAAAGCTGGACATCGCCGGAAAGGCTTGCTGACCGTGGACGAGACCGCGCACTTCTGCGGCATGTCCGGAAGCCACTTCACCTGGATTGGTACAAGGCGGAGCACCCGACCACGCACGGCAAGGCCAAGAGCGAGGTTCGGTTGTTGATTGCCCGGTTTGGCCATCGCTCCATCGATACCCTGCGGCGGATGGAAATGGAGTCCTACAAAACGGACCGTCTGACCAAGGACACGGTTGCGCCGGAGACCGTATGCCAGGAAGTGCGCAGGCTGCAGGCGGCGTCCCGGCATGGCGTCAAATGGAATGAACTGGACTTCAGCCCACTGGCGGAAACACAGGCACCGCGCGGTGTCCGTAGCGTGGCGGTGCGGTTCATTGAGTGTGGTGACCCCGGCCCGATTCGAACGGGCGACCTTCCCCTTAGGAGGGGGACGCTCTATCCAGCTGAGCTACGGGGCCATTGGCAGCCGTAGAGGATACCGCGTCTGGCTGAACGGACCAAGAGGTTGAAAGGCCAGCGACAGGCCAGCACCCGTAAGCTGGCCCACCCCGATCTCCGCACGTGTCTTGATGCAGAACGCCTGGTTTTTCCTCTCCGCAGCCGGTGACAGCCGTTGGCTGCTGCCCATGACCCTGGCGCTGCTGTGCGCGCTGCCCTCCTCCCGCGCGCGACTGAAATGGCGGTGGTTGACCGCGATCTGCTCCACTGCCGCTGTAACGCTGGCATCCAAACTGGCCTTCATGGGCTGGGGGATAGGTATCGAGCGCCTGCACTTCACGGGATTTTCCGGCCATGCCGCGATGTCCAGCGTTGCCTATCCCGTCATCGGCCTGATGCTGGGCGGCGCCAGCCGCCACGGGCGTGCGATCGGGCTGCTGTCGGGTTGCGCGCTCGCGATTGCGATTGCATGGTCACGAATTCCCCTGCAGGCGCACAGCCTGTCGGAGATTTTCGCTGGCCTGACACTGGGGTTGGTCGCCAGCGCATGGACCCTGCGCGCCGACACGCATCCGCAGCGGCCGGCAGCTGCCGCTGTGCTGGCCGCAGTTGTCATTGGCCTGGTGCTGCCGCTCAGCCTGCCACACCTGCCCACCCACCAGCTGGTCATCGCGCTGGCAAAGGCGCTCTCAGGCCGGACCGAGGTCGTTGAATCATTCTGAAAACCGCGCATCAGACAGCATGAATTCTTCACCTTCCTTGACAGGGGCAATGAGGATTGGCCACCATAGGGGTGGAAAAATTTCCCTCACGGAGTAGGAGACCCCGTATGAAGAAGATGATTGCTGCCCTGGCCCTGCTGGGTCTGTCCTCCCCGGTGTTTGCCCAGGAAGCTCCGGCCTCAACCGAAACCAGCGCTGAAGTCGCTGGCACTGAAACCGCAGGCACTGCTGCTACCGGCACCCTGAACACTGCTGCCACCATCGGCCTCGGCGTCGCTGCAGCTGCCGTGGTGTACAGCGTCGCTGCTGACAGCAGCAAGGATGACGCAGGTAACGACAACGGCGGCACCACCAACCCGCCGGGTGGCACCACCGGTTCGACCGGCACCACCGGCACCACCGGCACCCGCTGATCAGATTGCCGTTGTAGCACCCACGCCCTCGCCGGGCGGTAGTTCGGCGAGGGCTTTTTTATGCCCGTTCGGGCCAGGAATGATTAACGATGGACTGCAAGCGTCTCGTCACCGTCATGGCGTTCGTCCTCACAGCGTCAGGTTGCATGTGGGCCCCGGGCCAGCACATGCGCTCCAATGCGCTGATGGGCAACAGCCAGCAGGTTGGCAATGATCAGATCGAGTTGATTCCGATCACGCCCAAACTGATTGCCATGGAGCGCGCGACGCAGAACGCCCCCGGCCTGCCCAGCACGCTGATGCAGTACCAGCCCGGCCCCTACCAGATCGGCGCAGGCGACATCCTGTACATCACGGTCTGGGACCATCCCGAATTGACCGTACCGGCCGGTCCCCAGCAGCAGCTCAGCGCGGCAGGCCGCCTTGTGCAGTCTGATGGCACGCTGTTCTACCCCTATATCGGCAAGGTCGCCGCGGCGGGCAAGACACCGGCCGAACTGCGCGAAGAGATCACCACCCGCCTGGCGCGCTACATCGAAGCGCCGCAGGTTGACGTCTCGATGTTGACTTATGCCAGCCAGCGCGTGTGGGTCACCGGTGCATCCCGCCAGGCGGCCACGGTTCCGCTGACGGTCACCCCACTGACCTTGGGTGACGCCATCAGCCAAGCGGGGCTCGACCCGGCGCAGGCCGACCTGTCAGGAGTCCGCCTCACCCGCGACGGCACCACCTACACCATTGATCTTGATCGACTGGGTCGCAGTGGCGGGGGCGAAACAAACATCTTCCTCAAGGCGGGCGACCATCTGTATGTGCCGTACCTCGACCGCAAGGAAGTCTTCGTTGTCGGCGAAGTCAATCAGCCCGGCGCGATGAGTTTCAAAACCAGTGAAATCTCTCTGAGCCAAGCGCTGGGGCGTGCCCGCGGACTGTTGCAGACCACCTCCAACGGCAACGCGGTCTATGTGATTCGTGGCTCGAACGATCTGCAGGACACACCTTCGCAGGTCTTCCACCTGGAGGCGAAGTCACCGTCGGCCTTCGCCGTGGCGAGCCAGTTCAATCTGCAGCCGGGGGATGTGGTATTCGTCGGCGCGGCCGGCGTGACCCGCTGGAGCCGCTTCGTGAACCAGCTGCTTCCGTTCACCGCCATCATCAGCAATGCGGCCAGTGCGCGCAACGATCTGGACAACTGACGGGATGCGCATGAGCAGGAACGCTCGAGCCCCTCTCTTTCTCCAGGGTATTCGCCTCGCATTACTGGCCACGCTGACCGTCACCGCAGTGACCGGCTGCGGCGTGGTCAGCCGCAGCAGCGTCAAAGCCGTCCAGCTTGCCGTGCAAGGCAAGCCGGACGTCCACCCCACTCCAGATGACGTTGCCCGCAACCGCTACCCGCAGATCAAGGTCGACGGCCCCAACGGCGGCGCGATCCTTGTGCTGGGTGCGATCGATGACGGCCGCCAGGCGTGGTACAGCAGCGAGCGCAGCATTGTTTTCCTGCGCAACGGCCTGATCGAATCCACCCATGGCGGCAGCCCGGAGCTGCAGCAGATGCGTATCACCGGTCACAACCCCTTCCTGGACCTGCGCAAGGCACGTGATGGTGATGTCGTGCAACGCGCCTACGACATCATGCCCGGTTACCGTTTCGGCTTGAAGATAACCGGCACGTTGCATCCGACAGGCCTGGAAACCGTGGAGATTCTCGGCCGGTCGCGCCAGCTGATGCATGTCCGCGAGCAGCTCCGTGGTGAGGGCTGGAAGCAGGACAACCACTACTGGGTGGATCCGTCCAACGGCTTCATCTGGAAGAGCCGGCAGGCCATTGCACCCGATACGCATCTGGACATCACCCAGCTCAAACCCTATTCGCCGGACCTGCAGCCCCGATGACGAAGCGATTGATCGCCGTGGCCCTTGGCGTTGCGCTGGCCGGTGCCGCCGGCGCGTCCTCCCCGATCTCCGTGGAGACCTACGGCCATGTCCGTTCACCGGGGACGCACATGCTGGCCAGCGATGCGCGCCTCAGCGATGCGGCGATTGCTGCCGCCCCGGATGAAAGCGCCTTCATGGCTGGCGCAGCATTGCTGCGCTCGGATGCGGTGCTGGCGCAAGCCCGCCTGAAGGCAGGACTTCTGTTCGATCTCGAGACCCTGGCAGCACTGCAGACCGCGCCCGACATCGCCAACGCAGCCGCGCAGATGGCGCGCGAATTCGGCGATCTGCCCGTCACCGGCCGCGAACCGCAACTGCTGGAACCGCGCTCACTGGCAGCCGACCGCAGGCAGGATCGCCCGGCCCACGCCGGGGATCGCCTGATCTATCCCTCGCGGCCAGAGACCGTAACCGTAACCGGCGCCGTCGCCCACCCGTGCGTACTGCCACACGTGGCCATGCAGGACGCGCGCCTCTACCGCAACCAGTGTGAGGCACTGCCCGCCGCCAGCCCTGACGACCTGTATGTGATCCAACCCGATGGACGGGTCACGAAGATCGGCATTGCCCTGTGGAACCGCAGTCCACTCACCACGCTGGCACCGGGTGCGGTCATCCACGTCCCCATTGCTGGGGCTGCCGTGCGTTCACTCACCCCCGATGTCAACGATGAGGCCGCGCGCTTCCTCGCCACCCAGGTGCTGGATGCGCCGGGAGTCCCAGATTGATGTGCCGTAACCGATTGCCGCTGGCCCGCGCCGGCGCCGCACTGCTGAGCCTGAGCATCAGCGCAGCCCTGCACGCCCAGGAAGGCCCGACCCCCACCGCCAGCGACTGGGGCGGCATCGGCCTGCTGCAGACGCCCAGCGCACGCATGAGCGAAGAGGGGGAGCTGAGCCTCACCGCGAGTCACACCTCGCCGTATAGCCGCTATACAGTTGTGATGCAGCCGTTGCCGTGGGTCGAGGGCTCGTTCCGTTACATCTCGGTCGCCAATCGCCGCTATGGCTCCGAATGGCTCAGCGGGGACCAGAACTACAAAGACAAATCCATCGATCTCAAGCTGCGCCTATGGCAGGAAGGGCGGTGGCTGCCCGAAGTCTCCGTGGGCGCGCGCGACCTGGGCGGCACCGGCCTGTTTTCCAGCGAGTACATTGTCGCCAACAAGCGCTTTGGACCCGTGGACGCCAGCCTTGGCGTGGCCACCGGTTACATCGGCAACCGCGGCGACCTCGCCAACCCCCTGGGCGCCCTTGACGATCGATTCAAGGAACGGCCAGGCGTCAATACACCGGGCGACTTCAACACCAGCGCGATGTTCCGTGGTCGTCTCGGCGTGTTTGGTGGCATCAGCTATCAGACTCCGTGGGACCGTCTGCAGTTGAAGCTTGAGTACGATGGCAACGATTATCGCCACGAGCCGCAGCGGAACAACCAGAAACAATCTTCACCGATCAACCTCGGTGCGGTGTTCACGGTCAACAACAGCGTGCTGCTGCATGTGGGCTGGGAGCGCGGCAATACCGCCATGGTCGGCATCACGCTGCGCTCGAACCTGGCCCAGGCCAAACCCATGCCCAAGCTCATGGACCCGCCACCAGCAGCACGCCACCGCGCGCAGGACAATGCGGACACCGCCCTTCCGGCAGCCCCGGACCTGGCCACGGCTGACTGGCCAGCCATCGCCGATGAGCTGGAGGAGAACGCAGGGTTGCGGGTGAAGCGCATTGATCGCAATGGACAGGAGCTGATCGTCAGTGCCGAACAGCGCCGCTACATCTACCCCGCCCAAGGCATAGGCCGCGCCGCCCGCATCCTCGATCCGCACACGCCAGCGGATGTCAGCTGGTGGACCCTGCGCAACGTCCGCCAGGGTCTGCCTGTTGTCGAGACCAGCCTCGAGCGCAAGACGTTCAACGACTACCTGGATGATCGTATCGACCAGGCAACTCTCAGCCGTCATGTTGAAATGACGGCGCCTTATGCACGGCGGTCGGAGAACCTGTACGAGGCACCGCTGAAGCATTTCGACGGCGGATTCAACGTCGGCTACCGCCAGTCTGTAGGCGGGCCGGATGGATTCATCCTCTTCCAGGTCGCGGCCATGTATGGCGCCACCTTCCGCTTCAACGACAATCTGTGGTTGAGCGGCACCGCCAGCTACAACGCCTACAACAACTACGACAAATTCAGGTACGACGCCCCCAGCCGCCTGCCCCGGGTGCGTACGTATGTGCGTCAGTACCTCACCACGTCGGACTTTACCCTGCCCAATCTGCAGCTGACCGGCACCCGGCAGCTCGGTCGCGACCTGTACGGCATGGCCTACGCCGGCTTGCTCGAATACATGTACGGCGGCGTGGGTGGCGAGATCCTGTACCGCCCGATGGACCAGCGATGGGCGTTGGGCGCAGAACTGAACTGGGTCAAGCAACGCGATTTCGACCAGCGCTTCAGCTTCCGCGACTACAGTGTCACTACCGGTCACGCTACGCTCTATTACCTCTGGGGTGACAAGCGCCGCATCATCAGCGCGGTCAGTGCGGGCCGATACCTGGCCAAGGATTGGGGCGCCACCGTGTCGGTAGCCCGCGCATTCGACAACGGCGTGACGATGGGCGCATACGCGACCAAGACCGATGTCTCGTCCAAGGACTTCGGTGAAGGCAGCTTCGACAAGGGCATCTATTTCTCGGTGCCGTTCGATTTCATGCTGCCGCGCTCGACCCGCGCACGTGCCGACTTCCTGTGGAATCCCCTGTACAGGGACGGCGGCGCACGCGTTGCGCACTCGCACAGCCTGTATCAGCTGACGTCCGAACGCGATTCAGAGATCTTCTTCAGGAACTTCGACGCGATCGGGAAGTAACCCAGGCAAAGAAGGCGCCCTCATCAGGCGCCTTCTTTCTTTACTTCTTGAAAACGCCGACAAGTCGGTTGCCGTCGAGCACCAACAGCGACGAAATCCTGCGCCGCTCCATCAGCACCAATGCATCTTCCACGCGTGTCCCCACGCTGACCTGCGCTGGCGACACGGTCATCAGCTCGGCAGCAGACTTGTCAAACACCTCGCGCCCGTGAAGCCCGAGCGCCCGACGGATGTCACCATCGGTGATGATGGCGTGCCCCGATCCGGTCGGCACGATCGCCAAGCCCAAACTCGAGCGGGTGATCACCTGCAGGACGTCCATCATCGACGCGGACGCGTCGACCAAAGGCAGTTCACCGGCCACCATCTCATGCTCCACGCGGGAAAGCAGGCGCCGCCCCAATGAACCGCCCGGATGGAAGCGCGCGAAGTTCTCCGGTTGGAAGCCTCGTGCCTCCATCAATGCCACTGCCAGCGCGTCCCCCATCGCCAACGTCGCCGTAGTCGATGCGGTCGGCGCCAAAGCCAACGGACAGGCCTCCTGTGACACCCCAACGTCCAGATGGCAATCGGCGGCCTGGGCCAGCGTCGACATCGGGCGGCCAGTAATGGCCACCAGGAAATTGCCGCTGTCCTTCAGGAACGGCAGCAGCTTCACTACTTCTTCGGTTTCACCAGAGTAGGAAATCGCAACGAATACATCGGCAGCGGTCACCATGCCCAGGTCGCCATGGAAGGCTTCGCCCGGGTGCATGAAGAAACTGGGCGTACCGGTACTTGCAAGCGTCGCCGCGATCTTGCGCCCGATGATGCCGGACTTGCCCATGCCACAGACGATGACGCGGCCCTGCGAGCCCAGCACCTGCTCGACGGCGCGCGTGAACTGCCCATCTAGCCTGCCGGCAAGCGCGCCGACAGCCGAAGCCTCAATTTGCAGGACCCGTTTGGCCGATGCGATGTGATCGGCGACTGATACGACGGAGGACATACCTTGTTTCCTTCTGATGACAATTCGCGCCGCACCTGAGTGCGCCACGCTTACCTGCGCAATCCTGCGCCGGCTACTGCACCGCGCCAGCGGCACTCCATCCTGCAATGAGCGGCGCATACGCTTTCTGCAGGTCCACACCGCCTTCAGCAAGCACGCGCTCGGCCACTTCCCGACCGACACCACGCCCGCCGCGCGCATCTGCCACCACGTCTGCGGCTGCCAACACCAGGGGATGTGCGTCGGCAGGCGCATAGAAGCGCCCCACCCTTCCTGCCAGTGGCAGGTCCACCACATCATCTCCCACGTAGGCGATCTCGGCTTCGCGGACACCAAGATCGTCACAGATGGCGGCCAGGGCGTCGAGCTTCTCGAGGCGTCCGGTCACTGCTACATCCATGCCCAACTGTTGGACGCGGAAGTCAAGCGACGGGCTCGCCTTACCCGACAGCACGCCACAACGGATGCCATGCACCCGCAGCAGCGCGACCGCCAGGCCATCGCGGACGTTGAAGGTCTTGAACTGCTCCCCCTTGCCATCGATATGCAAGCCGCCGTCGGTCAAGACGCCGTCCACGTCGAACAGGACCAGCCTGATCGGTCCCTGGTACTCCGCCGATGCCATGTCAGGCAATATCGAGCTTGGGGAACGACTTGACCA
Source organism: Stenotrophomonas sp. SI-NJAU-1 (assembly GCF_020883215.1). NCBI lineage: Bacteria > Pseudomonadati > Pseudomonadota > Gammaproteobacteria > Lysobacterales > Lysobacteraceae > Stenotrophomonas > Stenotrophomonas sp. SI-NJAU-1. The sequence continues at coordinate 1,893,719 of NZ_CP086598.1, read as the reverse complement.
GATCATCGATGGCCTTGATCTGTGCCAGGAACGGCTCCAGAGCGCTCAGCGGCAACGCGCTCGGGCCATCGCAACGCGCATTGTCCGGGTCCGGGTGCGCCTCCAAAAACAGGCCGGCCAGACCAACCGCCATGCCGGACCGCGCGAGCTCGACCACCTGGCGACGGCGGCCGCCCGAGGCCTCGCTACCCGATTCGCGGCGCTGCAGGCTGTGGGTCACGTCGAAGATGGCCGGCAGACCACCGGTGGCCTCGATCATCTCGCGGAAGCCCAGCATGTCGACTACCAGGTTGTCGTAGCCGAACTGAGCGCCACGCTCGCACAGGATGATCTTCTCATTGCCGGCCTCACGGATCTTGCTGGCGATGTTCTTCATCTGCGTCGGGCTGAGGAACTGCGGCTTCTTGATGTTGATGGCCCGGCCGGTACGCGCGATGGCCGTCACCAGATCAGTCTGGCGCGCCAGGAACGCGGGAATCTGCAGCACGTCAACCACTTCGGCGACAGGGGCCGCCTGCTCCACTTCATGGACGTCGGTAATCACCGGCACGCCGAAACGGCTCTTCACTTCCTGGAAAATGCGCAGCCCCTCTTCCAGGCCCACCCCGCGGAAGGAATTGATCGACGAGCGGTTCGCCTTGTCGAACGAGGCCTTGAAGACGTAGGGAATGCTGAGCTTGCTGGTGACCTCGACGTACTTTTCAGCAGCGAAAAGGGTGGAGTCCAGGTCCTCGAGGACATTGAGGCCGCCGAACAGAACGAAGGGGAGGTCGTTGCCGACCCGCACATCATTCGAAATATCAACATTCATTTTTGTTACTCCAAAGAACAATAGAACTGAAATAGTGATCCGCTGCACTAGTGCGCGGTGCGTTCCCATTTTCCCGTTGGCTCGTCATACCGACGAACGACCTTTGCCGGAGACCCGACAATAACCGAATTGGGCGGAAACACGCCTCGAACTACCGCATGCGAGCCAATGACACAACCCTCCCCGAGGATCGTCCCGGCCTGAATGCACGCTCCTACCCCAATGAAACACCTATCCCCGATCTCCGTCCGAGACACAGCATCCTCCTGATCCAACACCGGGCGCGTCACGTCCAAATAGGAGTGCTCGGTATCCGTTACCAGCACACTGGAAGAAATGAGAACATTCGAACCTATCTTCAAATCACCTTTAGCAATGACATGAAACCCCTGTCCGATTGAAACGTTATCCCCAATAGTCAGCGTTCCAGCCCCAAGACATTCAGCACGAAGACCAGGGAAAATTCTGACCTTTCGCCCAAACTTCATCCTATTCACTCCCATTAGGAAGCATGGCCCGCCAAGGTATCCAGGCATTGGAAACGCCTTGAAGAATGGGGAATAGATCAAGGCTCTCAGCACCCAAGCCATCTTGAATAGAAGATGCACGCTTCACTCCACAGAAAGGGCCATTCGCAAACGTTCTTCTTGATTTGAATCATCGTTGTACCATGCAGCAAGTCTGGCGCGTCGGAGCCGGGCCGCCTCGGGATCAGCCTTGTCTGCCTCCAAAGCCAGTCGAAAATCCATGAGCGACTTCTTTGCGAGACCAGAAATTCTGAATGCTCCGGCCAACTTGCCATCATCCAATAGATATATCGGCTGATCCGAGCACAGCAATTCAACGACCGCTCCGGACATGTGACCAATGCTGAATTCAACACGGCCCTGATAGAAAGAGAGCGGGAGCTTTTCCAAGCCACTGCATCTCGGCCCACAAAGCGCACTGTAGCTGCTCGCCTCGCTCCAAGGATGCAGCCTCACCAGGTACCGCATACCCATCTGTTCGGCTAGACCTTCGGCAATGGCAAGCATGGCAGTATTGGATTCGCGCGCGTTCTCGCCATTCAGCATAACGCCAAACGTTCCCTGAGCCGCCGCCATGTTCTTGGCGGAACCTTGCAGGGGCCAACTACGCAGCCACCCAACTATGATCATGCGTCCAGCAGAGATCCCAGCTTTCGCGAACTCGGCTACGGTAGCCTCCCCCCAACACAGCAGGTAATCGCTTACGAAGTTCGCATAGACCTCAGCATCTTCGCTTAGATTATGATCATCCAAGTACCGGTACTGACCATGCTGATTGGTTAATGTCACTGCACCAGCCATTCTCGCAAGCTGACTCGCGAGATTCTCAGTCGGTTGCGCGTCACAAAATGTGACCAATTGACGCGCATCTCGAATTGCCTCCTTGAGAACTGGACTGGATGAGGAACGGAATTTTGCGATGAGAAGGGCAACCGTAATTTTCTCCAAAAGCCCACCGCTCCAAGCAGCAGCCATTCTAAATGAGCTTGAGAACGCCATGGCGGTACGGAAACACTGCATTGGATTGAACGTTTCGATGACCTCTGCAAAAAGATGGCCCGGCCCCATCCCCGCTCTGTTCTGATCGACAATGTAATCGTAGTCGCTGCGCCTTTTCGAACGGCAAGAATAGACCATAATTCTTCCATCCCCTTTCGTTCCATCCAACTGCAGTCTCATCGAAAACAGCGTCGCGAAAGTGACTCGCTTCAGAACTGCCTTGAACGATAGATCGTAGAGATAAGGAGCAACGACCTTCCCGTAGTTGATGCCATCAATGGTACAGGAAGGATCATTCTTGAATTTCTGAACTTCAGCGAACCTCGTTTGATTGTTCGCCCTGTTCACCAACGAGCGCTGCTGCTTTTCGTTCTCATCTCCAGCTACGCGCGCCACCTCGAAATAGAGCAGCAATGCAAGAATACAGTAGCTTCCTACGAAGACCCAGGCAGCTGAGTTAATGCTCACAAAATTGCAGGCAATCGCCAGCGCGACAACTGAGATCGAAGCAGTCAAACCCTGCACCCTTAGCAGGAACTTTTCACGTTGACACATACTGAGCACCACCGCGAACAATGCAGCCATCGAGAATGCGATCTGACCGATCATCATGATGATGACAATGCTGCCGAAATTCCGAGGAACTCGGGCGTACTCCAGAATCGACGCCATGAATAGCCAAGTCGCGGCGAGGATTGCAGCGCTGGCAATCAGGATCGCGCCGACTGAAAGGCGGACCAATCGCCATAACTCCTGCAGCTCTCCCTTGGCATGGAGCGCCGCAAAACGGGAGGAAAAGGTGAAGTTGATCGCGAGCATCAGCAGGCTGACAAGGGTTGCGAGCTTCTGAGAGACTACGAAGCCGGCATATGCGGAATCTCCATAGAAGATTGGAATGATCGCTACAGCGCTCCATCCAAGCGCCTGTTGCGCCAAGACCACCATACCCAAGCGATTGGCGGCGACAAGATCGGCGGCTTCGGCACTCACCCCTTTCCAGTTCGACGAGAACAACAGACTGAGTTCGCGTCCGTAACGCACTGGAACCACGACGGCATACATCGCCACGGCAGCAAGCAGGTAGCACCAGAGCAGTTGCCGGGCACTGATCCTTTCACTAATGAAGGTCAGGCACAGAAGCCCAACCAGAGCCAGGATAGGCACACAGATGTTCAGATAGAAGGTTGCTGCATCGGTCCTCCCTTCGCCTTGGAGTACTCGCGCAGCTACTGCCGCACACGCAATCAGTCCGGATGCAATGACCATCAGACTGAAGTCCAGATAGTTCATGTCGCCAAAATGGTGCCCCACCCATGGCAATAGCAGCGCAAGTCCAAGCAGCAACGCAGCGCCCACCCAAAACAACACACGGCGATGCGCTCCAAACACAAGCGCCCCGGCAATTGATTCGCGGTCCTCTACCTTCGCTGCCGCAACTCGTCGAATAACAACTTCATCGATGCCCCAACGAAAGCAGACGGCGCCAATGACGCTGGCATTGAACAGGATGAAGAACAATGCAGCTTCAGAAGTCACCAGGTAGCGAGAAACCAGTACCGTAAAGAGCACGGAGACGCCAGAACCGAGGCCTCGCAGAAGCAACGTCCGGAGAACGGAAATCAAGCGCCCGATACTCATCGAGATACATCCACCCCAACCTTCCGGGCCCGCGCATCCGCTGCGCTGGCGTTACGGGAGAGATAGATCATCACGAACACCAGGACCACACCGTTGGCGTAGTACTCTCCCATTCGAAGCAGGATAATCGAGAGTGTAGCCAGGTATGCAACTGCCATAGCCCTGTCACCAACCGCCCGCATGTTCTTCCACGCCCAGTACAGCACCATCAATAGAAGCAGCCACCCTGCCAATCCAAGCTCAGCTGTCACGCGTGCAAACAGTGAAGTCGCGGAGCCGCGGCCGGGAATATCATCCCGATATGCGGGCAGTTCAAAACCGGAGATGTAGTGATCAAATACGGAGCTGTACATTCCCAGGCCAACGCCGACGCCATAGTTGTCCGCAAAGGAACGCAGCGAGATCAACGAATTCACCGCATTGGAGTAGGTGCTGAGATTCATGCCATCCTCCATGGTCAGCTCCCCACCCTGCAGCACCGAAACGGTATCGTTCCATCTCAACTGGAAGAACTCCAGATTGCTGACCGTGATGGCGAGAGCGAAGACGATCGGCACTGAGAAGAACAGGATCCAGAATCGGCGAACACTGAAACCGATAACGAATGTCGCTACGGCCGCAACGAAAAGACCGATATAGCCTAGTGCGGAAGTTGACAGAACAATGGCAAGTACGGTGACCGCGCCTCGGAATGATAAGCGAAGACTCTGTACGAACTTTGATACGTGATATGCACCGGCTGGCAACAGTGCACATGCGTAGAACGCCGGCTCAACACTGAGTCCAGCGACGCCCAGGTACGCCCCCATCTTCTTCGAGCCGGGCGACAGGGATGCCAGGATGTCGACTCCGGTCGCAACGAAGATCACCTGCTGCAGCACGCCGAGAACCGCAAATAGGTAGGCCACCCTCAGATAGACAGAGAAGAGCCGATTGACTGAACGTCCAAGTAGATTGTAGATGGACGTAAAAAACACGACGAAGAACATGAAGAGCATGATCTTCGCGACTGAGATGAGAAATACGGATGCACGAGCTCCCGCCGCTGCATCATTGATGAGCGCCCCCAGCAGGGAAAGGAGCGTCAGCGCGGCAGCCAGCCCCAGATACTCCTGCCGGAGGCCTAGACTACCGGTTTTCAGCACAAGCAACACGTATGCTGCAATCATGCATAGATAGGACAAGTACAAGTTTCCGACGGGCGTCGGCACATAGATCCCCGATATAAAGATCGTGGACAGGGCAAACAGGGATATCCACTGCCTCTCGGACTTCAGCTCTTTCTGGATCGATGTCGGTGCCATTGAAGTACTCATTCCAAGCTGCGCTCTCAGACACCTTTCACAACATGCCGACCCAACAGCGCCTGTCTCACCCAATTCCCGACCGAGTACCGTTCTCGAACAGCATCGTCAAAAGGCCTGTCACTGGACGCCAGGAACTCTGCCGGCACCACAGGTGCATTCCGATCCACGATCTGCACTCCGGATGCGTCGTAAAGATCATACGAACTGACATCCTCGTTTGTGGTTATCAGCTTCCGCTGCGAACCCAGCGCTTCGATAGTTCGCATCGTCAGGCCCTTCTGGCCAGGACGATTGATATCAATCACGCAACGCGAAGCGCAGATGTAATCGACAACCTTTGGCAACGGCAGGCCATCAAACTTGACATACTTCCTTGAGAACCTGCGGAAGCCAGGATCCACGAGGGAGCGCAGGCGATGGAGGACCTTCGATGGGTAGTAGCAGTAAACGAATGTTCTGCGTCCATCACGCTCGAGCGAGTCCAGCAGTTTTTCCAGAATCCGGTAACGATCCGTATGAATGGTGCCGATGAAGCAGGCGTCATAGATGTACCCTCCCGTCCACTCTGCGGCGCGCGCGTAATCATTGGCGAAGAATAGTGGCAGGAACTCAATGTCGGGATTCTCTGCTACATCGGCGCGATCAAACGACAGCACCGAATCGAAATGACGCTTGATCAAGCGCGCATTCGGGTTGTAGTGCATGGAATCCCAGAGATACAGCGTGAGCTTCGCCGCCGGTTGCGTCTCGCGAATACGCGCGATGATCTGAGGCGAAATGGCTTCGCCGCGGATGACCAGAACATGGTCATAGCATGTGCCCGCACTTGCCTCGACGATGTCGGAGTAATGCTTCGCGATGCGCCTCGCTAGCAGACGGCGATCAATACGGATGAGCGCCTTGGTAAGAAAGTCCACGCCGGGACGATCAGGCTGAAAGTCAACGTGCGCACCCTGCCTTTCAAGCTCCGCTTTGATCAGCTTTTCATAGCCAAAGAACATCGGTGCAATGAAAAGTACGCGCTTTCCCGCGAGTGACTCACTCATGCTGCTCGCCCAGGCCGCACTGAGGATTCACTTCAACAGCCCCTTCGCACGCATTTCGTCTACCGAGCGCTGGTAGCCCGAGTCTTCGATCTGCTGGGTCAGAACCCAGGCCGCGAAGCGCTTCACACCTTCGGCGAAGGTGACACGCGGGTGATAACCCAGGGCAGCCTCGACACGGCTCAAGTCGGCAAAATTGTGTCGGATATCACCGATACGGTAGTTGCCGGAGATGCTGATCTCTCCGCCCCTTCCATACGCTTCCTTCAGCGCGCTGGCGACGGTGATCACATCGGTAGCTTCACCGGTACCCACGTTGAAAGCCTGGCCGCTGACATCGGCGTCAATGGCCGCAACCGTTGCCGCCACCACGTCGTCGATGAAGACGAAATCGCGGGTCTCCTTGCCGTCCTCGAAGATATTGATGCCCTTGCCTTGCAACAGCAGGGTAGAGAAGATCGACAGAATGCCCGTGTACGGATTCTTCAGCGACTGGCCCGGCCCATAGACGTTCTGGTAGCGCAGCGCGATACCCTGGATGCCGATGGCGGAGGCGCCGACCAGTACCAGCTGCTCCTGGACCTGCTTGGTGATGCCGTAGATCGAGCTGGGATGGATGCGGGACTCTTCATCCGTCGGCAGTGGCACCACCAGCTCGCCAGACTGCGGGTCGCGGCATTCGAACACGCCATCGCGCAGATCGGCATCGACGCGTGCGCCGGGGTACACCGGGCCGTTTGCGCCCTTGTACTTGCCTTCGCCGTAGATCGAGCGGGAAGACGCGACCACCACGCGCTTGACCGATTCGCAGCCCTGCACTTTGTTGCCGATCAGATCAAGAAACAGTGAGGTACCGCGCACATTGACATCGACATAGCGATCGATCTCATACATCGACTGCCCGGTGCCGGTTTCGGCCGCCAAGTGCACCACCACGTCCTGGCCGGGCAGCACCTGCAACCAATCCTCACGCAGGCGGACATCGCCCTTTACCACCACGACATCGGTGGGCAGAGATGCCAGAAGCGCGGAGTTTTCCGGGCTATCGCCATGGATCTGGGGCGAGAGATTGTCCAGGACAGTAACCTGGTCTCCACGCGCGACAAGCGCGCGTGCCAATGCACTGCCAATGAAACCCGCACCACCGGTGATCAGAACTTTCATGTATTTCTCCGCAGTCTCTCAAATTGCGTCGCGGACCTGCACACTGCAGCTGCCGAGACTTCCCTGTCGGTGAGGGCATAGGTTAGAGCCCCCCCCCCTCGACCCATTCAGCGGGTCGACTTGTACTCGTAATAGCCGTAACTGTAGTAGCCGGTTGCCCGACGCTCGACCGCATTGAAGATCGCACCCTTCAACTGAACGTTGTTCTGTTCGAAACGCTTGCGGGCAAGCATCAGTTCCTTAGGCTGGTTCAAGCCAAAGCGCGCGACCAGCAGACAGGTGCCTGCATGATGGGCGATGACCGCCGCATCGGTCACCGCAAGAATCGGCGGTGTATCGATGATGACGAGATCAAAGCGCTTCTCCACCTGTTCCAGAAGCTCCGTGAAATTGCGGTGCATCAGCAATTCCGAAGGATTGGGAGGCACATCGCCTCGGGAAATGAAGCTCAGGTTATCCAGGCCCGGAACCGTACGAATGGCGTCATCCAATGAGGTCTTGCCAACAAGCACATCGGACAGGCCGGGGGTCTGGGTCGCGCCGAGGGCTTTGTGCAACGTGCCCTTGCGCATGTCCGCGTCTATGATCAGCACACGTTGGCCAGCCTGCGCGATCACCGCCGCCAGATTGGAGGAGACAAAGGTCTTGCCGGCGTTCGGGCTGGAACCGGAGATCAGGACGATGTTGTTCTTTGCCTCCAGGCGTGCGAAGTGCAGACTGGTACGCAGACTGCGCACCGCTTCGATGGCCAGGTCGGCAGGATCCTTCACCGCAAGCAGATGCAGTTTGCCGTCAGCACGGAACTTGCCACGCACCGAATCGGAACGTTGCCCAGGACTGACCGGGATCGAAGCATAGACCGGCAAGCCGATCTCCTCGATCTGGGACGGGTCCTCGACCCCACGGTTAAGCAACTGGCGCAGAAGGATCAAGCCGATGGAAAGAAACGCGCCCAACAGCGTGCCCACCAGCACCACCATCACCTTGCGGGGCCTCACCGGCTCGGTAGCATCCACCTCTGCGGCATCCACGATGCGCACGTTGCCGACAGTGCCAGCCCGCGCGACATCCAATTGCTGCGCTTGGTTAAGCATCGCGGTATACATCTCGTTGCTGACCTGCAGATCGCGGGTCAGCCCCAGAAGCTCCTGCTGTGCTTCCGGCAGTTGTTTTACCTGGCCCTGGAAGCCACTCTTGCGTGACTCCAGATCCCCGATCTGGCGCATCAATGCCTGATATGCAGGATGGTCACGAGTGAACTTGCGATCCATTTCCGCCTGCTGCAAGCGTAGCTGCTGGATACTGGTTTCAACCGCGACTTCCTGATCCAGCAACCCTTTTGTTTGAAGGGTCAGATCAACGGAATTGGCGCGCATCTGATAGGCACTCAATGCCTTCTGCGCAGTGTCGACCTGATTGCGGACATTGGGGAGCTGCTCTTTGACGAAGACCAGCTGCGCCGACGCCTCGGCGGAGTTCCGCTCGACGTTCTGCCTAACATAGGCCTGCGCAACCTGCTGCAGAAAGTCGCGAGCGAGATCGGGATTCGCGTTCTCGTAGGTAAGCGCAAGGATGCCGGAGTCTTTTCCTGCCTCGCCAACCCCAACTTCCAGCTGAAGGTCGCTTACAACACTGAGCCGACGATGGCGGATCACGCTGAATTGCATGCCGGGGTGAGCTTTAAGAGACTCGACCTGAATTTTCACCCCATTGCCAGTCGCCGGCTTGCCTGCCGTACCCGCCAGCAGCAGTTCACCGTCTTCGTTGAAGAGCTCAAAGCGCCCCCCCTCACCGGCGACCAGCTCCAACTCTGTAGCCAGCAAAGCGACAGGAACATCCAGCTGAAAGATCTGCAACTCTTCTCCGCCCCAGCCAAAGCCGGTCAGACCCAGGAGTGGCGGCGCCAGCTCACCCGGAGCTTGCTTTTCCGCGCGACGAGCAAAGTAGCTACCAAGCACAGGAAAACGTCTCGGAACAACTTCGATGTCCAGACGCAGCGCACTCACGGCGCTACCAACCACCGCTCGGGACTTGATCAACGCAATTTCGGTTGCTGCTTCTGCGGTGCCCGCATTGATACCCAACGACTGGCTCAGATCGGTCAAGCCCGGTAGCGAAGGCGTCTTCGGCTCGACCTGTACAATGGCATCCGCACGGTAGATCGGCGTTGCCAGAAACGCATATGCAGCAGATGCAATCAGGAATACGCCTGTGATGATGAGGATCCACCACTTGTGATCGACCAAAGTGCCTAAGAACTGGCGGAGATCGATCTCTTCAGCATCGTCCTGAATGATGGAGCGCGAGTCAGTGGTCATGTGCAGTAAGGTTCAGATAAGAAAAATAGTTAGTCGACTCAGGGAAGCATGCAGCAGCAGTCAGAGATGCCGTGCCCAGCTCTCAACACCCTCGGCCATCAGCCTGTAAACATGCTCGAACGCCGGGCGCTGCTGGCGGTACGGATCGGGAATTTCCCGGTCCTGCTGCCATTTGCCCAGCAGGAAGGTCTTACCGGAGGCCTGCGGCGCGACCTCGGCAATGCGATGGATATGCTTGCGCTCCATGGTGAGCACCAGATCGGCCGAGCCGAGAATGGCGTCGTCGATCTGACGAGCACGATGCGAATCACCGTTGAGGCCATGTTCGATCAACAACGCCTGTGCCGTGGCGTCGATGCCATGACCCACAAGTGCCCCCAAGCCGGCGGAGGACACCTGAATGCCCTTGCCCTCCAGGGACTGGCGGAGCATGACTTCAGCTGAAGGACTGCGGCAGATGTTGCCGACGCAAACAAAGAGAACGTTCTTGAACACTGACTCGGATCCTGTGGCATTCCGTGCGGCACCACCCGAAACGGGAGGGTGACAGCCCTACAGGATACCTTACATGCACATGACAATCGACGAAATTGTCAGGGAATTCATCACATTACGCACGGCACCCGCATCGCGCCGCGTCAATATGCCGACTTCTGCCCCAGCACCTTGAATGCGGTCATCACGATGATCCGCACATCCAGGGTCGGGCTCCAGCGGCGAATGTAGTCGATGTCGTACTGGACACGCTTCTTCATCAGGCGCAGTTCCGGGGTTTCCCCACGCAGCCCGTGCACCTGCGCCCAGCCGGTGATGCCCGGCTTCACGTAGTGCCGGTGCATGTAGCGGTCGATCAGCCGTTCATAGTGGTTGTTGTGCTGCACCGCATGTGGCCGCGGCCCGACCACGGACATGCTTCCGCCCAGGACATTGAAGAACTGCGGCAGTTCATCCAGGCTGCTGCGGCGCAGGAATGCACCAAACCGGGTGACGCGCGGGTCATTGCGGGTGGCCTGGGTGATCTTGTCCGAACTGCCCTCGGCGTGGACCCGCATGGAGCGGAACTTCAGCATCGAGAATTCTTTGCCGCCCAGGCCATGGCGACGCTGGCGGAACAGCACCGGGCCCGGCGAACTCAGCTTTACGCCGAGCGCCAGCACCACAAACAGCGGTGCCAGCAGGATCACCGCCACGCCGGCCACCAGAATGTCTTCCACACGCTTGGCCAGGCGGAAGTTGTGATCGGCCAAGCCCTGCCGGACCCCGATCATCGGCACGTTGCCGACCTGGTACACCCCCGGATTCAGGGCACCCCAGCCCGTGGTATCGGGGATCAGCCGCACCGGCACCGGGAAGCGTTCGATCTGCTTGAGCATGGCCTTGACATCGGCGGCATCGCCGGGCGCCATCGACACCCACAGTTGATCGAACTCACCGCGGTGCAGGTCCATGTAGCGCGGCAGGTCCTCCAGCGCGCCCAGGCAACGCGGCGCATCGCCACGGCGACGCGTGGCCAGGTCGCCCTGGGCGGAGAAGTAACCGATCACTTCCTTGCCCAGCTCAGGCTTGCCGCGCAGCAGCCGGTGCAGCTTCAGCCCGGATGCGCGAAGACCCACCAGCAGCACCCGTTCGCGGTCCAGGCCTCGCGAGCGCAGGCGGTGCAGCTGCACGCGCAGCAGCACGCGCAGGCCGACCATGCCGAGCAGCCCGGAACCATACCAGGTGAGCAGCCAACGGGTAGGCACGGCGCCCGCCATGTCCACCAGCACGGCATAGAAGGAGAACAGGCCGAAGCTGCATGACCAGGCCAGCAGCAGCACCCAGAGGTCCACCACCAGGCCGCGCGCGCGCCAGCCGCGGTACACCGGGCCGATCATGAAGCAGACCATTGCGCTCAGCAGGACGGCACCGAATACGACACGCTGCGACGGATCCGGGACTGCCGTACCGTAATACAGCACATGGGAGACCATGGCCATGATGGGGATGACGCACATATCCCCCAGCCGCAACGCCAGCTCGAGTGCTGCACGGGCCTCAACGCGGCGCCGCGCTCTGCTGGGTTGGCCGGAAAGCCCTTCTACGGATCCATGTAGCACGCGACTTCTCCTCTGACAGTTCCGCAGATCCGGGCAAGATCCAAAGCAGCGCTGGGCTCCCCTGCCGGCGCATGCAATTCGTTGCGGTTCGATTGACTACCGGGGGATTGTGTCCGAACTCCGTCACAAAAGATAGACACAGCCCGACGTTCTTCCGGCGCGGGCGACCGGAAAGCGAGACGCAGCGCACTGATAGTTATCACTTTTCCGGCACCGCCCACCTGCAAATCGTGACGGATCGCGTCAAGCCTTTGGCGCGCACCACCCCGCACTGCACCAAGGGTCGCCCCTCCCCTCTGCTACCATCGCCGGCTCAGTCCGTCGCGCCCCCACCTGCCCGCGACGGCACCAAACACAACGTAACGAAACACAGGAGTCTGCATGTCTTCCGAGCTGCTCAAGTCCCTTGGTCTGGACGCGATCAACGCTGGCACCTACCTGGGCAACGGGGAGTGGTCGAGCGCTAGCGGCGGTGAACTGATCACCCCGATCAATCCGACCACCGGCGAGCCGATCGCGCAGGTCCGCGCCACCACCGAAGCCGAGTACGAAACGGTCATCGCGCGCGCCCAGGACGCCTTCAAGGTCTGGCGCACCACCCCGGCTCCGCGCCGCGGTGAGGCCGTGCGCCTGTGCGGCGAAGCGCTGCGCAGGAACAAGGACGCCCTCGGGTCGCTGGTCGCGCTGGAAATGGGCAAGAGCAAGCCCGAAGGCGATGGTGAAGTGCAGGAGATGATCGACATCGCCGACTTCGCCGTGGGCCAGAGCCGCATGCTGTACGGCTACACCATGCACTCCGAACGCCCGGGCCACCGCATGTACGAGCAGTACCAGCCGCTCGGCCTGGTCGGCATCATCAGCGCGTTCAACTTCCCGGTGGCGGTGTGGGCATGGAACTCGTTCCTGGCCACGATCTGCGGCGACATCTGCCTGTGGAAGCCGTCCAACAAGACCCCGCTGACCGCCATCGCCTCGATGCGCATCTGCAATGAAGCGCTGCGCGATGCCGGTTTCCCGGACCTGTTCTTCCTGATCAACGACGCCGGCACGGCACTGTCGGAGAAGATGGTGGCCGACAAGCGCGTGCCGCTGATCAGCTTCACCGGCTCGACCCAGGTCGGCCGCACGGTCGCCGAGAAGGTCGCCCACCGCCTTGGCCGCTGCCTGCTGGAACTGGGCGGCAACAACGCGATCATCCTCGACGAAACCGCCGACCTGAAGCTGGCGATCCCCGGCATCGTGTTCGGCGCGGTCGGCACCGCCGGCCAGCGCTGCACCACTACCCGCCGCCTGATCGTGCACGAATCCATCCATGACGACGTGCTGGCCACGCTGGTCAAGGCGTACAAGCAGGTGGAAGGCAAGATCGGCGATCCGACCGACCCGGCCAACCTGATGGGCCCGCTCAACAGCGACGGCGCCGTGCAGCAGTTCCTGGCGTCCATCGAAAAGGCCAAGGCCAGCGGCGGCACCATCGAAACCGGCGGCACGCGCATCGACCGCCCCGGCAACTTCGTGCTGCCGGCCATCGTCACCGGCCTGAAGAACAGCGATGAAGTGGTGCAGCACGAGACCTTCGCGCCGATCCTGTACGTGATGAAGTACAGCACGCTGGAGGAAGCCATCGACATGCAGAACGGCGTGCCGCAGGGCCTGTCCTCGTCGATCTTCACCACCAACCTGAAGACCGCCGAGCGCTTCCTGTCGGCGGCCGGCTCGGATTGCGGCATCGCCAACGTCAACATCGGCACCTCGGGCGCGGAAATCGGTGGCGCCTTCGGTGGCGAGAAGGACACCGGCGGTGGTCGCGAGTCCGGCTCGGATGCATGGAAGGTCTACATGCGCCGCCAGACCAACACCATCAACTATTCGGATTCGCTGCCGCTGGCCCAGGGCATCAAGTTCGACCTGTGATGGCAGAGCGCGCGCCCCTGCGCGACGGCAAGCCGGTGATCGATTTCACCGGCCGCCGGGTGCTGATCGCCGGCGGCAGCAAGGGCATCGGCCGCGAAGTGGCGCTGGCCTTCGCCCGCGCCGGTGCGCAGGTCTCGGCCTGCGCCCGCGGCCAGGCCGGACTTGACGCCCTGCAGGCCGATGCGCAGGCCCAGGGCACGCAGCTGCACACCTTCGCTACCGATCTGGGCGACCTCGGCCGCATCGGCGCTTGGCTGCAGGCCGCTGCCGACGCACTCGGCGGCATCGATGTGCTGGTCAACAACGCCACCGGCTACGGCATGGCCGATGACGAAGACGGCTGGGCCGCCAGCCTGCAGATCGACCTGATGGCGGCGGTCCGCGCCTCGCGCCTTGCGCTGCCGTGGCTGCGCGCCTCGTCCGATGCCTGCATCCTCAACCTGTCCTCGATCGCCGCGCAGCAACCACGTCCCGGCGGCGCACCGTATGCGGCGGCCAAGGCCGCGCTGTCGCACTACACGACGTCGCAGGCCCTGGCGCTGGCACCGGACCGGATCCGGGTCAACGCCATCGCACCGGGCTCGATCGAATTTGCCGATGGCCTCTGGGATCGACGTCGTGTCGAAGATCCCGCCCTGTACCACGGCACCCTGGCGAAGATTCCGTTCGGCCGCTTCGGGCAGCCGCGCGAGATCGCCGATGCTGCGCTGTTCCTGTGTTCGCCGCTGGCGCGCTGGATCACCGGCCACGTGCTCAATGTCGATGGCGGCCAGGTGCTGATGGGCTGATACCGGCACCCCGGGGACTGCCAACCTCGGTTGGCATGCCGTTCGTCGACCAAGGTCGACGTCTACCTGGCTGAAATGCCGTTCGTCGACCAAGGTCGACGTCTACCTTCGTATCCGCCAGGCATGGGATTGCCCGGGCAGACGCACTATCATGTGCACACTGCCAAGGAGGACCCCGATGAGCGTGGCACCCCGACAGACAAGCACCCTGGCCGTGGTCAGCCTGGTCATGGGCATCGCCAGCTGGACCGTCCTGCCTTTCGTGGCCAGCATCGTCGCCATCATCACCGGCCACATGGCCCGCGCCGAGATCCGCCGCCGCCCGTACGAAATGGAAGGCGACGGCATGGCCGTCACCGGCCTGGTACTGGGCTGGGTGATGGTCGGCGCCGTGCTTGCCGCCATTCTCATCATCATCCTGTTCTTCGGTGGCCTGGCGTGGCTGGCGGCGGTGTCGAACTGACGCCATGACTGCCTCCGACAGCACTGAACGCTTCAGCAGCCGCGTGGCGGACTATGTCCGCTACCGCCCGGACTATCCGCCTGCCCTGATGGACTGGCTGCATGGCCCCATGGCCGTGGCAACCAGCGCACAGGTCGCTGACATCGGCGCCGGAACCGGCATCTCCAGCCGGCAGTTCCTGGCCGCCGGCCATCCACTGGTCGCCGTCGAACCCAACGCGGCGATGCGCGCCGCCGCCGAGCACTGGCTGGCGCCGCAGTATCGGCAGTTCTCCGCCGTCGATGGCCGCGCCGAGGCCACCGGGCTGGCCGATGCCAGCGTTGATCTGGTCGGCGCCGCGCAGGCCTTCCACTGGTTCGACACCGTGGCCGTGCGCGCCGAGTGGCAGCGCATCCTGCGCCCGGGCGGCCTGGCGCTGATCTACTGGAATTCGCGCCTGCTCGATGCCAGCCCGTTCCTGGTCGGCTACGAACAACTGCTGCTGGACTACGGCACCGACTACACCGCCGTGGCCGAACGCTACCAGGACGACGCCACCATGCAGGCCTGGTTCGGCTCCGGCCTGCGCGGCATGGTGCAGCTGCCGAACGTGCAGCACCTGGACCTGGACGCCCTGCGCGGGCGCCTGCTGTCTTCTTCGTACGCGCCGCAGCCCGGCCATCCGCGCCACGCGCCGATGCTGGCTGCGCTGCAGGACCTGTTCGCCGCCCACGCGGTCGACGGCCAGGTCGCTTTTGAATATCGAACCCGAGCCTTCCTCGGCACGCTGGACTGAAACCAACGCATGTATTCGCTTGCCCGCCCCTTCCTGTTCTCGCTCGACGCCGAACGCGCCCACGGTCTTGGCCTGTCCGCCCTGGACCTGGCCTATCGCACCGGCACCACGCCGCTGGTGGCCGCACGCATCGCGCCGATGCCCAGCACGGTGTTCGGGCTGACGTTCCCCAATCCGGTCGGCCTTGCTGCCGGCCTGGACAAGAATGGCGAGCACATCGATGCACTGTTCGCGCTGGGCTTCGGCTTTGTGGAGATCGGCACGATCACGCCGCGACCGCAGGCCGGCAACCCCAAGCCGCGCCTGTTCCGGCTGCCGGCGCACAACGCGATCATCAACCGCATGGGCTTCAACAACGCCGGCGTGGATGCGCTGGTACGCAACGTCGAACGCGCGCGCGACCGGCGCGGCCTGCTCGGCATCAACATCGGCAAGAACAAGGACACCCCCAACGAACAGGCGGCCGATGACTACATCGCCTGCATGGACAAGGTGTACCCGCTGGCCGACTACATCACCGTCAACATTTCCTCGCCCAACACGGCCGGCCTGCGCGAGCTGCAGGAAGAGACCGCGCTGCGGCAGCTGGTCAGCCAGCTGCGTGAACGCCAGGAAGCGCTGGCCGCGCAGCATGGCCGGCGCGTGCCGATGCTGGTGAAGGTGGCCCCGGACCTCAGCGAGCGCGACATCGACGCCGCCGCGCGCGTACTTGGCGAACTTCAGGTGGACGGCGTGATCGCCACCAACACCACCATCGACCACAGCCGGGTTGCCGGCGATCCGCTGGCCAATGAAGCCGGTGGGCTGTCCGGCGCACCGGTGCTGGAACAGTCCACCCTGGTACTGCGCCGCCTGCGTGCACGCCTGCCCGAATCGGTGCCGCTGGTCGGTGTCGGCGGCATCCTGTCCGGCGCCGACGCGGTGGCCAAGATGGCCGCCGGTGCGGCACTGGTGCAGTGCTACAGCGGCCTGATCTTCAAGGGCCCGGCATTGGTCGCCGACTGCGTGGAGGCGATCCGCCGCCGACGCGAGGCGCCCAGCCGCGGCGCGGTGGCCCCCCTGTGAGCACGCCCATGGACGACTCCAACAACGCTGCAGCACCGCTGCGATGGACCCTCACCCACAACGCGCCGCTGCAGGCCCTGAACACGTTCCACGTGCAGGCCAGCGCAGCGCAGTTGCTGGAACTGCACGATGCCGCGCTGCTACCGGAGGTTCTGGCATTGCCGGAAGTGGCCAATGGCCCGCTGCTGGTGCTCGGCAGCGGCAGCAATGTGCTGATCGCCGAGGACCTGCCCGGCACCGTGCTGGTGTTCGGCAACCGCGAAATCAGTTTCCTCGAACACCGTGCGGACCACGCCGTGATCCGCGCCGGTGCCGGCGTGTCCTGGCACGGGCTGGTGATGTGGTCGCTGCAGGAAGGCCTGTCCGGCCTGGAAAACCTGGCACTGATTCCCGGCACCGCCGGCGCCTCGCCGATCCAGAACATCGGTGCCTATGGCGCGCAGGTCGGCGAGTTCATCCAGACCGTAGAGGCCTGGGACTGCCAGGAAAGAACCTGGGTACGGCTGGACAACGAACAATGTGGCTTCGCCTACCGCGACAGCGTGTTCAAGCAGCAGCCGGACCGCTACCTGATCACCGCCATTGAACTGAAACTGCCGCTGCTGCACGACCTGCGCATGGGCTACGCCGGCATCCGCGAAGAACTGCAGGCACAGGGCGTGGAACTGCCGAGCGCGGTGGACGTGGCCAATGCAGTAATCGCGATCCGTCGCCGCAAGCTGCCCGACCCCGACGTACTGGGCAACGCAGGCAGCTTCTTCAAGAACCCGGTGCTGCCACTGGAACAGGTGGAGGTGCTGCTGCAGCACTTCCCCGAGCTGCCGGTGTTTCCGGCGGACCGCGACGACCGCCGCAAGGTCTCGGCGGCCTGGATGATCGAATCCTGTGGCTGGAAGGGCTTCCGCGAGGGTGATGCCGGTGTTGCGCCCAGCCATGCGCTGGTGCTGGTCAACCACGGCAGCGCCACCGGCACTGAACTGCTGGCGCTGGCACGGCGGATCTCTGCCTCGGTACTGGAGAAGTTCGGCGTGCCGATCGAACCGGAGCCCCGCCTGCTCGGCGCACAGTGGTGAGCACACCCGCCCTACCCGCCAGCGCCACCCCATTGCGGGCGGCGCTGCTGATGCTCGGCAGCACCATGGCGTTCGGCCTGATGGCGGTGGCGATCCGCTACGCCACCCGCTACGTGCCGACCCAGGAAGTGGCGTTCTTCCGCAATGCCTTCGGCCTGCTCGCCCTGCTGCCGATGCTGCTGCGCCCAGGCCATGCACCGTTGAAGACCCAGCAGCTGCCGCGCTATTTCCTGCGCAGCGCGATCGGCCTGGGCTCGATGCTGTGCGCGTTCTGGGCATTGGGCCACCTGCCCCTGGCACAGGCCGTTTCGCTGTCCTACTCCACCCCGTTGTTCGTCACCATCGCGGCGGTGCTGTGGCTGGGCGAAACGGTACGCGTACGGCGCTGGGCAGCGGTGGTGGTCGGCTTCATCGGCGTACTGGTGATCGTGCGGCCGGGCACCGCCGGCTTCACGTCCGGCAGCCTGATCGCCGTGGCCGCCGCCGTGCTCAGCTCGCTGGTGGCGATCCAGATCAAGCAGCTCACCCGGATCGACAGCGCCGACACCGTGGTGCTTTACACCTACGTGTTCTGGGTGCCGCTGTCGCTGATACCGGCCTTGTTCGTGTGGGTCTGGCCCACCGGTATCGCCTGGCTCTGGCTGCTGGCCACTGGCGTGCTGGGCACCATCGGCCAGTTGCTGTGGACACGCGCACTGCGCCTGGGCGAAGTCTCCGCGTTGACCCCGATCAGCTTCCTGCAGCTGCCGCTGGTGACCTTGTGTGGCTGGCTGTTGTTCGCAGAGACGGTGGATCGCTGGACGATCATCGGCGCCGGCATCATCCTCGCCGCCAACGCCTACATCGCCCATCGCGAAGCGGTGCTGTCACGGCGTGCAGCGAGCGTCGCCGCGAGCGCAGCGGCCAAGCCGGCAGAGTAAGAGGTCCGGCCGGGCTGCGCCCGGCACCCGTGGTAGTGCCGGCCGCTGGCCGGCAACCTCAACAGCAACAGCCGAAGCAACAGCAACAGCCGCATTGACTGGGGATGGCGGGGTGGTGTCGGATTGCGGGGACGCCGTAAATACGTCCCTGTAGGCTTGGCAGCCGCATCCATGCGGCTGACACCCCGCAATCCGACACCACCCCACCTCTGACAGTTTCCAGGTGTCTGGTAGATCCACGCCATGCGTGGATGAATCTCCATCGAAATCGAATATTTCGACAATTGATCAAATGATCGAAGAGCATCCACGCATGGCGTGGATCTACCGTGTCGACCAAGGTCGACACCCACCAAGAGCAGGCCATGCCATCCCGACAGATTACGGAGCTCTGTCGAAGGCGGGGTGGGTCCGGTTGCGGGGGCGTGAGCGCCATGGATGGCGCGACCGAGCCTCCATGGATGGATTTACGGCGTCCCCCGCAACCGGACCCACCCCGCCATCCCACAGGAGGCCAGCTTTTGCTTTTGCTGTTGCTGTTGCTGTTGCTTCGGCTGTTGCAGTTGCTTCGGCCTCTGCAGGTGCCGGGCGCAGCCCGGCCGCCCCCCCCTACAGCACCTGGTACGCGCGCTCGGCCGCATCGAACACATTGCCCGGCGCGAACTGCTCGCCCAGGTAATGCAGTGCTTGCCGGTGCTGCTGCAACGAGCGCTGCGCCGCGCCGGGGCCCAGCAGCATCTGCTCGAATTCGATCAGGTCCTGCAGGATGCGCCAATGCCGATACCACGCAATCCAGCGCGGATCGCCCAGGTCGCTGCCATAGCCTTCGGCGAAGCCCAGCGGATGCTCGCGCCCCCAGCGACCACCTACCGCGGCGCCGACAAACATCAGGTCACGCTCGCGTGGGGCCAGTGCCAGGCCGTCCCAGTCAATCAGGTGCAGCGCATCGTCCTGCCCCATCAGCAGGTTGCCCGCGTGCAGGTCGGTGTGGCACAGCCGCAGCGCCGGTGCTTCACCCTGCAATTGGCGATGCAGCGCTTCGGCACGCTGGTGAAGTTCGGCGATGCGCGGCCGCTGCTGCTGCCACAGCGCCAGGAACGCACTGCCGGATCGATCCTGCGCCTGCGCCAGCGTAGACGGATCCCGCAACCATGCCCCCACCGTGTCGACCGCTGCGGTTTCAAGCCGCAACGTCGGCAGGGCCTGGCGCAGCGCCGGCGGAATCTCGGCCTCATGCAGGCGACGCAGCACTTCGCCCAGCTGGCGCCATTGCGCACGGCTCAGCGGTGCCTCGAAGCCCGACTGCCCTTCGATGTAGGGGAACAGCGTGAACTGCAGGCCCCAGCGCTGCACCGATGCGCCGCCGGTCAATGCCGGCCACGGCGCAACAATCTCTTCGATGCCCAAGGTGCCACGCAGCCAATGCAGGCTGTCCCACACCGCGGGTGCCACCTGGAAGTTGCGGCACTTCAACCACCAATGGTCGTGGCGGGCATCGATGCGGAACACGCACGCATTGGCGTCGGCGCCCACCGGACGCGGCACCACCGCCGTCGCGTTGATGTCGTAGGACTGCTGCAGGACTTCAACGATCTGCTGCGCCGAAGCGAATGACATGGATGCAGGCGTGCTTTGGTGACGACACCTACTATCGCAGATGGCCTTGCATCCGCACAGGCAATCCGGTCACAACATCGGCGTCCCGAGTCGAAGACCGATCGTGCCGCGCCCTGCTGCAACTGCGGATCCTGCATGCACCTAGAAGAACTCGTCCAGCAGGCGGTAGAACGCGAGCCGGCGCTCATCGGCACCGATGCCATAGCGGGCCAGCAAGGGTGCAACCCAACGGGTGTCGCCATAGTTGTGGACCAGGCTGCGTGCGGCCAACGCCAGGTCCTGGCAACGATCAGCCACACCCAGCCGGCCGCAATCGATGAAACCGCTGAAGCGGCCGTCGACCGCCATCAGATTCGGCAGGCAGGCATCGCCGTGCGTCACCACCAGATCCTCATCCGCCGGACACGTTGCGATCAGTTCGGCATACACCTGCTCGGCGCTCTGGCCCAGGCGCTCATCGTCGAAATCATCCGCATCGATCAACCCTGCGGCAACGCGCGCAGCGACCTCCGGCAAGCGCGATGCGAGGCGATGATCGAACGGACAACCGGCAACCGGCAGCGCATGCAGGGCGCGCAGCGCGTCAGCCAGCAGCACGACCACCTGGGCGGGTGCCAGCGTCGGCGACGATGCCAGGTCATGGCCGGCAACGCGCTCATCAGCAGCCAACGCCGCCCGCCCTCTTCTGCCGTATCCAGGACCGTTGGCACCGGCTGTCCCTGTGCCCGCAGCCAGCGCAGACGCAGGATTTCGCCCTCCAGTTCGCTGAAGGCATCGATCACTTCCGATTTCAGGAACGCATCCGGCAACCCTTGACGTCGCACCCGCGCCACATCGGCGCGCGACACGCCGATGCCCTGCATCTCGATGTCGGCATCGTGCCACGTGTTCCGCCACTGCGACGGCAAGGGCATGGCCCCATCCACATTCGCTGCTGTTCCCATCCCCCCTGCTCCCGTTGCGCCGGCGGCCTGGATTGTCTCCGAACCGTACACTGTTGCGCCACGCGGCTTACACCGCGTAGAAGCCCAGGAACATCGCCACCGCCGACTCGGCCACGCGCGTGCGTTCGGCCTGTGCCAGCGGCGCCTGGCCCATCGTCACCTGCGGCCAGAACGCGAAGCTCTTCACCAGGCCCTGCAGCTGATGGCCGGCGAATTCCGGATCGACCTGGCGCAGCCGCCCATCGGCAATCGCCGCACGGATCCATGCGCTGACGCCGCTCTCCTTCTCGCCCATGCGGCAGACGATCGCCTGCGCACGCTCGGGCGAATGGATGATCTCGGCCATCGCCACCCGTGCCAGGTCGATGAAGTTGGCGTCGCCCAACAGGTCCAGCTTCTGCCGCAGCAGCTGCAGCAGCTGCACATCCAGCGGCTGGTCGGCGCGGTACGGCAGCTCGACGCTGGCCACGCTGCTCTGCCACAGCTCTTCCAGGATCAGCGCGAACAGTTCTTCCTTGCTCGGGAAGTGGTTGTAGACGGTGCGCTTGGACACGCCAGCCACCGCCGCGATGCGATCCATGCTGGTCGCCTCGTAGCCGGCCGCACGGAACTCTTCCACCGCCGCGCGGACGATGGCCTCGCGTTTGCGATCGGTAAGGCGTTGCGGGGTACGGGGCATGGCGGAACCAGACAGCTGAACGGATGCCGCCATTTTACACCCGGCAGTGTACTTTTTGAAATGCGGAAACTACACTGTGCAGTGTACCCTGCGGACGTCACCCATGAAGCGCCTGCTCCTTGTCCTCCTGCTCGGAATCCTCGCCGTGACCGCCTATACCTTCTGCAAATCCTGGTCCCTCCCCGACTTCCCCGATTCGCCGCAGTACCGCGAAGGCAAGTTCCGCAATGCCCTGCCGAAACCGGCAATGGGCTTCCGTAATGGCCTGGAGATCTGGTGGACCTTCCTGTTCAACAAGCCCAAGGGCACCGTGCCCGACCACCCCATCCCGGTGCGGGTGCTGGACCGCGCCACCCTGGACGCGGCGCCCGACCGCAGCCTGTTCCGGCTGGGGCATTCGACGATCCTGCTGAAGCTGCGCGGCCAGTACTGGCTGACCGATCCGGTGTTCTCCGAGCGCGCCTCACCGGTGCAATGGATGGGCCCGGCGCGCTTCCATGCACCGCCGATCAGCATCGACGAACTGCCGCCGATCGCCGGCGTCATCCTCTCGCACAATCATTACGACCACCTCGACCACGCGGCGGTAATGAAGCTGGCCGGCAAGACCGCGCGCTTCATCGCACCGCTGGGCGTGGGCGACCAGCTGATCGCCTGGGGCGTGGATGCAGCGAAGGTCGAGCAACTGGACTGGTGGCAGTCCACCGAAGCCGCTGGCCTGCGCCTGACCGCAACCCCCGGCCAACATTTCTCCGGCCGCGGCCTGGGTGACAGCGATCGCAGCCTGTGGGCGTCGTGGGTGATCCAGGACGGTGACTTCCGCATCTTCTTCAGCGGCGACACCGGCTATTTCGACGGCTTCAAGGCCATCGGCGAAAAGTACGGCCCGTTCGACCTGACGATGATCGAAACCGGTGCCTACGATCAGCGCTGGGCGTTCGTGCACATGCAGCCCGAACAGACCCTGCAGGCGCACCTGGACCTGCGTGGCAAGTGGCTGCTGCCGATCCACAACGGCACCTTCGACCTGGCCCTGCACGAGTGGCAGCAACCGTTCGAACGCATCAGCGCATTGGCTGCCGCAAAGAACGTGCCGGTGGCCACGCCGATGATGGGCGAGGTGCTGGACATGCAATCACCGACCGCTGGTACGCGCTGGTGGGAGCGTGTGCAACTGTAACGGCCTGTCGCGCAGCGACCCTCAGCCGGGATGCTGAACCTGCCGTTCCTGCTCCTTCGCTACATTGATCTGCAGCGCCGCAGCAGCGAGCTCCACCAGCTCGCTGCTGACCTTCTGGCTGCCGCGCGCCTGCATCCACGAAAGAATATCGGCCAGATGCCAGATCGACGCGCTGCCTTCGTGCACCGGTGCCGGAAACGTCTGCGGGTGCGCGAGCCGCAACTTGCGTATGTTCTGCCGTGACATGCCCAGCAGATCAGCGACATCCGTCAGCCCAACCAGATCGGGACTGACTTCGATCAGCTCGGCACCGGGTACGGCACGCTGGACATCTCCCAGCGCGGAGCACATCGCCTCAGCGGCACTGCTCGCCTCACGACAGAATTCCAGCGCCAGACTCGCCGGGCTCCCTACGCCCAGCAGTGCATCTCCACATCCAGCATCGTGCAGGTGCCGTTCGAGGACGCCAGGATCACCCGAGGTATCGAGCAGGCGGTATCTCAGGGTGAAGTTGAATTCCGTCTTCAAAGGACCTGCGTCTCCCTGAGTCAGCAAGGGCGGCTACCGCGAGCGCCGCTAGACTGCCGAAAGTACAGAATCTCCGTCGCGTTTCCAGAGGCGAATGCGCCACTCACAGTTCGAGGTGAACTCCAAACCCTGCCTCACCCTCGGCCAACCCAGGTCGCAGCTCAAGCGATGGGATCAGATAATCACCGCCGTTCTGCCGCCGGTAGGCAATCACCGGATCGCTCGCCAGCCCATCCAGCCGCGCGCCCAGCCCCTCCAGCACGCCAGGCAACGACGCCTCATCGATACCGCTGCTGCGGTAGATCACATGCGCGGGCAGCACGTCAAAGCCGGGATAGAACAGGATGCCGTGCTGGATCGGGAACAGCACATCGTCGATCGGCCCATTGATGCCGCGCGGACCGTAATGCGACTCCCAACCACCGGTGGTGACCACCAGCATCGCGCGCTTGCCGGACATCGCACCCTCGCCATAGCGGTCGCCCCAATGCCGGTCGGAATGTTCGCCCACGCCATAGGCAAAGCCATAGGCGTACACGCGATCCACCCAACCCTTCAGGATGGCCGGCATCGAGAACCACCACAGCGGGAACTGCAGGATCACCGCGTCGGCCCAGCGCAGTTTTTCCTGCTCGGCGGCGATGTCGGCGCTCTGCCGGCCGGTCCTGAAGGCGTCGCGCGAATCCAGTGACGCGTGGAACGGCACCGAAGGATCCCGCCCGGGGTGATCGTCGGCATCGATCTGCGCCTTCCACTGCATGGCATGCAGGTCGGACACCTGCACGGTGTGGCCGGCGCGTTGCAGGCGCTCGACCGTGAAGGCCTTCAGGGTGCCATTGAGGGAGGCGGGTTCGGGGTGGGCGTAGACAAGCAGAACGTTCATGGTGGTACCAGGGAGGGAATGCCAGCCATGTTGGGTGCCGCCACGCTATAGTTGAAATGAATTCCTTCAATCCCCGGCATTGCCATGGACAATACCCTGCGTCGCATCGACCTCAACCTGCTGGTAACCCTGCAGGCCTTGCTGGAGGAGCAGAACGTCACCCGCGCGGCCGAACGCCTGCATCTGGCCCAGCCCACGGTCAGCGTGCAGCTGGCGCGCCTGCGCCACCTGTTCGATGATCCGCTGCTGCTGCCGGGGCCACGCGGCATGCGTGCCACCGCACGTGCCGATGCGCTGCGCGAACCATTGGCCGACGCACTGGCTGCACTGCAGCGTGCGGTCGCACCGGTGCAGGCGTTCGATCCGGCCCAGGCCACGCAGACCTGGCGGATCATGGCGTCGGACTTCGGTGAAACCACGATCGTCCTGCCGGCATTGGCCGACCTGCGCGTGCGCGCACCCGGCACGCGCCTGGCCGTGGTCAGCCTGGCGCCGGCGCAGATGGTGGCGCAGAGCGAACGCGGCGAGATCGATCTCGCCCTCCACATCACCTCCGACGCGCCTCCCTCCCTGCACCATCGTCCGCTGTTCCAGGAACGCTACGTGCTGGCCGGGCGTCGCGACCATCCACGACTGAAGCGGCGGCCGACGCTCAAGCAGTTCTGCGCGTTGGACCACGTGATCGTGTCACCGGATGGCGGCGGTTTCCATGGCGGCACCGACAGCGCGTTGGCGCATGTTGGTGCGCGTCGCAACGTGGTGCTGTCGGTGCCGCACTTCCTGTTCCTGCGCAGCGTGCTGCTGCGCACGGACCTGGTGGCGATGATGCCCTCGCGCCTGGTCGCGCAGGACCCGGCCTTGAAGGCGGTTGCCGCGCCCATTGATGTGCCCGGGTTCGAGATGGTGATGCTCTGGCACGAACGCGTGCATCGCGATCCGGCACATCGCTGGCTGCGCGAGCGGATCTGTGCGCATTCATGAAACCTCGTGCCAGGACCCGCCCGGGAAATATTGCGACGCGTCATGTAACCGGTTACATCCCTTGCTAGCGTAGGCCCGCCCGTTCCCGGGCCCTGCCGATGTGAGGCCTTCGCAATGACGTTGTGCGCTGACCGCTGGACCGCTGCCCGCCTGCCGAACCGGCGCCTTGCCGCGGCCCTGCTGCTCGGCCTGTCACTGGCCGCCACCGCCACCGCACAGAACCTGCCACCGCGCGCGCAATGGCAGGCCAGCGCGTCGTCGCAGCAGGTTCCAGCGATGGCGATCAGCCACCTGATCGACAACGATCCGAAGACGGTGACCGGCGGCGCGTTCAGTCCCGGCCACTGGTTCCAGGTCGATCTCGGCAAGCCTGCGATGCTGGCCGGTGCACGCCTCACCTGGGATGTCTCCAACCCCGAGGGCTATTCGCTGCAGACCTCGCTCGACGGCGAGCAGTGGCAGAGCGCCTACGTCATGGGCGATTCGCTGGGCGGCATCGAAACCCTGTACTTCGCGCCGCGACAGGCCCGCTACCTGCGCTTGGCCAGCCCGCAGCGCACTTCCGACTGGGGCGTATCCATCTTCGAAATGGAACCGCTCGACACCACGCTCAGCGCACGGGTGACCGGGCTGGACGCCACCCAGTCCGCCGCGCTGTGGCAGGGCGGCGGCACGGTTGCCATCCCCGCAGGCAAAGGTGGCATCCACACGCTCGACATCACCCTGCCCCGCGCCCAGCCCAGCACCGGGCTGGCGGTGGATTGGGCCAACGTGCACGGCGCTGCACGCCTGCAGGCGCAGGACGCGCTGGGCCGCTGGCACGAACTGGCGCGCGATGCGCAGGCGGCGACCCGGCAGCAGAGCTGGCTGGCGGCCGACGCGCCACTGGACATCCAGGCACTGCGGCTGACCGTGGAAGGCGATGCCCCCCAGGTCAAACGCATCCGCCTGCTCGGCCCGAAGGCGGTGATGACGCCGATGAAGCGGTACCAGATCGCCGCCAGCGGCGCGCAGCGCGCGTTGTTCCCGGCCTCGCTGCACATGCAGCAGACCTACTGGACCGCAGTGGGCGTGCATGCGGGCCGGCAGAAATCGATCTTCGACGAATACGGCAACATCGAAGCCTACAAGGGCGCACCGCTGGTGCAGCCGATCTGGCGCAGTGCCGATGGCCGCGCGACCGGTGCTGCGGAACAACCGGTGCAGCACGCACTGCGCGATGGCTGGAAGCCGATGCCGTCTGCCACGTGGTCACCGCAGCCCGGGCTGGAACTGCGCAGCGAAGCCTTCGCCATCGAGCGCGACGGGCAACCGGTCACCTTCGTGCGCCATCGCCTGCGCAACACCGGCAGCGCGGCCATCGAAGGCACGCTGACCCTCGCAGTGCGACCGATGCAGATGAACCCGCCGTGGCAGAACGGCGGCCTGTCGCCGATCCGCCAGGTGGCCGTCGAAGGCAACCGCGTGCGCGTCAATGGCCGCACGCTGCTGCAGTCGCTCAGCGCGGTGGATGCCGCTGGCACCGCCCCCTTCGGCAACGAAGGCGACACCGAGATCACCACGGCCATCGCCAGCGGGCAACTGCCCGCCGCACAGCAATCCAGCGATGCCGCAGGCCTGGCAGCGGCGGCATTGAGCTACCGGGTCACCCTGGCACCCGGTGCCAGCGACGCGGTGGTGGTGGCCTTCCCGCTCGGCACCTCCACCGCCGATGCCAATGGCGTGCTGCCGGAAGCACCAGCCCTCAACCTCGCGTCGCTGCCGCGCGACGGCGACAAGGCGTTCGACACGCTGGCCAGCCGCGCCTCCGCTGATTGGCAGGCGCGGCTGGGCCAGGTCGGCCTGCGCCTGCCCGACCCTTCACTGGTGGACATGCTGCGCGCACAGGCCGCCTACATGCTGATCAACCAGACCGGCCCGGCCATGCAGCCCGGTCCGCGCAACTACAACCGCTCCTTCATCCGCGATGGCATGGCCACCTCGGCCATGCTGCTGCGCATGGGCGAAGCCAAAGTGGCACGCGACTACCTGGCCTGGTACAGCGAACACGGCGTGCACGGCAATGGCCTGGTGTCGCCCATCCTCAACGACGATGGCAGCGTCAATACCGGCTTCGGCTCGGACATCGAGTACGACAGCCAGGGCCAGTACGTCACCCTCGTTGCCGACGTCGCCCGGCTCGATGGCGGGCCGGAAAGCGTGCGTGCCTACCTGCCCAAGGTGAAGGCCGCGCTGCGCTTCCTGCAGGAACTGCGCGAACGCACGCTGGTGCCGGGCTACATGGCCGACCAGCCATCGCCGGAGCGCTTCGCCGGCATCCTTGCGCCGTCGATCAGCCACGAGGGCTATCCCTCACCCACACACAGCTACTGGGATGACTACTGGGGCCTGAAGGGCTGGCATGACGGCGCGTGGCTGGCCGAATCGCTGGGCGACCACGAAACCGCCACGTGGGCGCGCGAACAGTACAAGGCGCTGTATGACGCGCTGCATGCCTCGATCCGCGCGACGATGGCATGGAAGGGCATCGACTTCATTCCGTCATCGGCTGACCTCGGCGATGGCGACCCGACCGGTGTATCGATCGCGCTGGATCCCACCGGTGCGCAGAGCGTGCTGCCGGCCGAGGCCCTGCGCACCACCTTCTCCCGCTACCTGGACGATGTGCGCAAGCGCAACCAGCCCGGTGCGCTGTATGCCTACACGCCGTATGAAATCCGCAACGTGCTGAGCTACGTGCACCTGGGCCAGCCCGAAGCGGCCGACGAACTGCTGCAGGGCCTGCTGCACGATCGCAGGCCGCTGGAATGGCAGGTGCTGGCCGAGGTCGTGCACTCGCGGTTGCGCTTCCCGCGCTACCTGGGCGACATGCCACACACCTGGATCGGCGCCGAATACGGCCGCACCCTGTTCGGCATGCTGATGCGCGAGGACGACGACGCGTTGTCGCTGCTGCCGGGCACGCCCCCTTCCTGGGTCGCTGGCGAGGGCCTGGCCGTGGACCGCCTGCCCACCGCCTATGGCACCCTGCAGATGCAGGCGCGGCAGCGCGACGGCAACCTGACCGTGTCGCTCGGCAAGGGGCTGCGCAAGGGCACGCCGGTACGCGTGTGGTGGCCCAGCCGTACCCTGCCCAAGGACGTGCGCGTGGATGGGCGACCGGTACGGAACTTCGACAAGGACGGCGTGCTGCTCGATGGCCCGTTCCGCACCCTGGAGGCACGTTGGCAGTAATGCCGATGCAGGAAGCGAAGTGATCGAACTTCTACTCGATGGCAGCGCTGACCCCGGTAGAGGCCGACCTTGGTCGGCATGCCCCGCCTCGCATTCCGGTGGGTGCCAACCCTTGGTTGGCACGCCATCCGGTAGATGCCGACCTTGGTCGGCACGCCTTCCGTCGAGCAAGCTCGACGCCTACCAAGCGGCATCGCTAGAACCCTGGCAACCCCGGTGGATTGGTCTGCGACTGCGGCACCGCTTCTTCGGCTACGTTCCAGCGCGCCAGCACCTTCGCGTAGGTACCGCTGCTGATCTGGGTGTTCAAGGCCTGGGTCACCGCATCGGCCAGGCCACTGCCCTTGCGCGTGGTCACCGAAATCGCCGCTGCGTCCGGCCAGCCACCCGGGAACAGGCCGACCCGGCGCACCTTGCCATCACGCGCCGAATAGGCGCCGGTGGCATTCGGCTCGAACGACACGTCGGCGCGGCCGGTGATCACTGCCAACCGCCCGATCACCGCATCATCGAAGTACTGGTACTCCACCGGTTTCAGGCCTGCGGCGATGTTCTGCTTGTCCCATTGGCGCAGGATCTGGTCCTGGTTGGTGCTGGCCCCCACCACCACTTTTAGCCCTGCCACGTCGGCCGGTGTGGCGATCTTCTGGATCGGTCCATCGGTGCGGGTGTAGATGCCCAGCAGGTCGAAACGATAGCTGGAGAAATCGAACTTCTTCTTGCGTTCTTCAGTGACCGTCACGTTCGACAGCACCGCATCGTACTTGCCCGATTCCAGCCCCAGCGGCCAGTCGGCCCAGGCCACCGGCACCACCACCAGCTTCAGGCCCAGGCCATCGGCGATCAATCGCGCGATGTCCGGCTCCACGCCCACCACTTCCTTGCTGTCGGCACCGTAGTCGGCCAACGGCAGCTGGCCGGGATGGGTGGCGATGGTGAACGCGCCCGGGGTGACGAAGCGATAGCCGGCCGGAATCAGCGCCTGCGCCTTCGGATCGGGCGTGCCCTTCAGTAACTGTGCGTTGCTGGCCGCCAGCGAGGTCGCCGCAACGGGCACGCCGTCGGGGCCCTGGCGCACGCGCGAATAGACGATGCCGGCAATGCCGATGACCAGCACACCGACGATCAACAGGGTGCTGCGGGCGGGACGTCGCTGCGATGCTGGGCTCATGGCGGTTCTCGAAATGGGGTTACAGGGTCTTGGCCAGGAAATCGGCGGTGCGTTGCTGGCGCGGGTGTTCAAACAGCGCGTCCGGCGTGCCCTGCTCGATCACCCGGCCCTGGTCCATCATCACCACGTGGTCGGCCACGCGGCGGGCGAAGCCCAGTTCGTGGGTGACGATCACCAGCGTGGTGCCGGAACTGGCCAGTTCCTCGATCACGCTCAGCACCTCCGACACCAGTTCCGGGTCCAACGCGGAGGTCGGCTCGTCGAACAGCAGTACCTTCGGCTGCAGGGCCAGCGCGCGGGCGATGGCCACACGCTGCTGCTGGCCGCCAGACAGCTGGCGCGGGAAGGCATCGGCCTTGTCGGCCAGCCCCACCCGCTCCAGCAGGATGCGTGCCTGCTGCTCGGCCTGGGCCCGCGAAATGCCGCGCACCGCGATCGGCGCTTCGATGATGTTCTCCAGTGCGGTCATGTGCGGGAACAGGTTGAAGCCCTGGAATACCATGCCGACTTCCGCGCGGCGACGGCGGATCTCACCTTCCGGCAGCTCGTACAGGGTGTCGCCGTCGCGGCGGTAACCGATCAGCTGGCCGCCCACGGTGACAAAGCCGCTGTCAGCGCGCTCCAGGTGATTGATCAGCCGCAGCAGCGTGGACTTGCCCGCACCGGACGGACCAATCAGCACGGTCACGCTGCCGGCCCTCAGTTCCAGATGCACGTCATCCAGCACCGTCTGCTCGCCGAAGGCCTTGCCCACGCCCTGCAGGGACACAGCCGCGCCCGTTCCGGCCTCGATCGGCACGGCAAATGCCGCGCGGCTGGGCACGCGCGCAGCGGTCGCCGCCGCCCGCGGTGCTGCAGACGATACCCGCGACACGTTGCGCTCATGCTGCAGCTGGCCGCGGGCAAAGCGCTGCTCCACCCGCCGTTGCAGCAGCGACAGCACCGTCAGGATCACCAGGTACCAGACCGTGGCCACCATCAGCAGCGGCACCACCTCCAGGTTGCGCCGGTAGATCACCTGCACGGTGTAGAACAGCTCCGGCAACGCCAGCACGTAGACCACCGAGGTGCTCTTGGCCAGGCCGATCACATCATTGAACGCTGCGGGCAGGATCGACCGCATCGCCTGCGGCAGGATGATGCGGCGCACCTGGCGCCCACGCGGCAGGCCCAACGCGGCGGCCGCCTCGTACTGGCCATGGTCGACCGACAGGATGCCACCACGGATCACCTCGGCCGAGAACGCCGCCTGGTTCAAGGTGAGGCCGAGCACGGCGGCAGTGAACACGCCGATCAGCTGCGTGGTCGGGTACGAGAACAGGCTGATGCCGGTGAATGGAACGCCCAGTTCGATGGTGCTGTACAGGTAACCCAGGTTGTTCAGCAGCAGCAACAGCACCAGCAGCGGAATCGAACGGAACAGCCACACGTAGCCCCACGACACCGCCGACAACAGCGGTGAGCCCGAGACGCGGGCCAGGGCCAGCAAAGTGCCCAGCGCGAAGCCGAGGCCGGTACCGAGTGCGGTCAGCAGCAGGGTTCGCCCCAACCCTTCCAGTACCGGCCGGGCAAAGAACCACTCGGCGAACGTGCCCCAGCCCCAGCGCGGATTGCCCAGCACCGACTGCAGCCCGATCAGGATCAGCGCGAGTGCCAACACCGTGCCGATCACCTGCAACGGATGCCGCGCCGGCACGATCTTCAGCGCCGTGGCCGGCTGGCGGACAATGCCCACGATGGCAGTGGAAGGCGTACTCATGCCGCCGCTCCATGCAGTGCGAGGGCGGCTGCGTCGCCCGCCTGTGGCTGTGGCACCAGGTGTTTCTCGAACGGCAGATGCGCGATGGTTTCCGGGTCCGCATGCAGATCGAACAACGCGGTGTAGCCGCGGCTGAGGTACAGGCCGACCGCCTCGGGCTGGCGGAAGCCGGTGGTCAGGAACACACGCCGATAGCCCTGCCGTGCAGCCTGGTCTTCCAGTTCCTGCAGCACGCGCCGGGCGATGCCCTGCCGACGCAGGCCAGGCAGCGTCCAGATGCGTTTGAACTCGGCGGTGTCCTCATCGCGATGCGGCATGAACGCGCCACCGGAAATCGCCACGCCGTCGCGCAGCAGCAGCACGAATGCACCGACCGGGGCAGCGAAGGCTTCGGCCGGATAGCGCTGCAGCTCCTCGCGGGCACTGCCACCGATACGCCGGCGCACGTCCGCATAGCGGTGGTCGTACTCCTGCTCCAGGCCGTCGAACAACGGACGCGCCAGCGGGTCGTCCACCGAGGTGTACAGGAACCGATCGTTGTCGTACCGCACGCTCATGCCACGTCCTCCACCAGATAGTGCTCGGCCAGACGCGCCCACAGGCTGGCCGCCGGGGCGATGGCCGCGTCGTTGAACACATAGCGCGGGCTGTGCAGCGGCGCGCTGTCGCCGTTGCCGACGAACACGAAGCTGCCTGGCCGCGCCTGCAGCAGGAAGGCGAAGTCCTCGCTGGCGGTACGCGGTGCGAAGGCCTCCACCACCTGCCCCGCACCGAACCCCTGTACCGCCACCTCGCGGATGTAGGCCGTCTGCTCAGGGTGGTTGATCACGCTGGGGAAGCCACGCGGGAATTCGATCTCGGCACGCGCACCGAAGGCAGCGGCGGTCTGCTCGGCAAGTTCGGTCACCCGTCGGCGCAGCGTATCGCGCACCTCCGGCAGGTAGGCGCGCACGGTCAGCTTCAGCTCCACCACATCGGGGATGACATTGGCCGCCTGCCCACCGTGGATCGAGCCGACGGTGACAACGCCCATCTGCCGCGGATCGACATTGCGCGACACCACGCTCTGCAGCGCGGTGATGATGTGCGCGGCAGCCAGGATCGGATCGACGCTGCCCTGCGGCTCGGCGCCGTGGCCGCCCTTGCCGATCACCCGTAGACGCGCCCAGTCCACCGAGGCCATCGCCGGTCCGTCGACGAAGCCGAAGTGCCCCACCGGCACGCCCGGCCAGTTGTGCAGGCCATAGATGGCATCGACCGGAAAGCGCTCGAACAAGCCATCGGCGATCATCTTCGAAGCACCCGAGCCGGTTTCCTCGGCCGGCTGGAACACCAGCTGCAACGTGCCATCGAAACGCCCGTGGTGCGCAAGGTAGTGGGCAGCCGAGAGCAGGATGGCGGTGTGGCCATCGTGGCCGCAGGCGTGCATCAGGCCTTCGCGCTGGCTGGCATAGGCCAGCCCGGATTCTTCGTGGATCGGCAGCGCATCGATGTCGGCGCGCAGACCCAACCGGCGACGCCCCTGCCCGCGCTGCAGCGTTCCGACCACGCCGGTGCCACCGATGCCGGTGCTGACCGAGTAGCCCCATTGCTGCAGCAGCTCGGCCACGCGGGCGCTGGTGCGGTGCTCTTCGAAGGCCAGTTCCGGGTGCTGGTGCAGGTCGTGGCGGATCGCGATGGCCTGTTCGGCACGTGCCGCGATTTCGGGCAGCACGCCAGTCGTTGGGGAACTCCGCCGGGGATGGCCCGGCGCTACCGCGTTTTCTCCGCTCATCGCCCTACCCCGCCTTCCGCGCCGGCTCGGCATCGGTGCTGTAACGGCTTGCCTTGCGTGGCAGGCCCAGGTGGTCGCGCAGGGTCTGTCCTTCCAGCGCGCTGCGGTGGTAACCGCGTGCTTCCAGCAGGGGCAGCACCAGCGTTACGAAATCATCCAGGCCTTCGCGCTGCGCGGCGAAGCCGAGGATGAAGCCATCGCTGGCGCCGGCGTCGAACCAGCGGATCAGTTCGTCGGCCACATGTTCCGGCGTGCCGATGAAGTTCGGCCGCGGGCTCACCGCCTGCAGTGCCACCTGGCGCAGGCTCAGGCCCTGCTCGCGCGCGTCCTGCTTGATGCGGTCGGTGGTGGAGCGGAAGGAATTGGCGCCGATGTCACCCAGCTCCGGGAACGGTGCATCCGGGTCGTACTGGCTGAAATCATGGTGGTCGAAGAAGCGGCCGAGATACGCCAGGGCATCGTCCAGCCCGGCCAGCGCGGCAATCGCCTGGTACTTGGCCTCGGCGTCTTCCGCCGTACGGCCAACGATCGGGCCGATGCCCGGGAAGATCTTGACGTCACCAGCGCTGCGGCCATGGGCGATCGCCGAGTTCTTCACCTTCTGGGTGAACGTACGGGTCTCCTCCAGCGACGGCGCGTGGGTGAACACCGCATCGGCGTACTTGCCGGCCAGCGCAATGCCATCGTCCGACGATCCGGCCTGGAAAATTACCGGCTGCCCCTGCGGCGAGCGCTGGATGTTGAGCGGGCCTTCCACCTGGAAGAAGCGGCCCTTGTGGTCGAGGCGGCGGAACTTCTCCGGCGCGAAGAACGTGCCGCTGTCGCGGTCACGCACGAACGCATCGTCATCCCACGAATCCCACAGCCCCTGCACCACCTCCAGGTACTCATCAGCAATCTGGTAGCGCAGCGCGTGTTCCGGATGCGGACGCCCGTAATTGCGGCCCGAGCCTTCCAGCGGCGAGGTCACCACGTTCCACCCTGCACGGCCACCGCTGAGCAGATCCAGCGAAGCGAACTGGCGCGCCACGGTGAACGGATCGCTGTAGGAGGTGGAGAGCGTGCCGGCCAGGCCGATCTTCTTCGTCGCCGTCGCCAGCGCCGACAGCAGCGAGATCGGCTCGAAGCGGTTGAGGAAATGCGGAATCGACTTCTCGTTGATGTACAGCCCATCGGCAACGAAGCCGAAGGCAATGCCGTTGTCCTCGGCGGTACGCGCGATGTCGATGTAGTAGCCCAGGTTGACGCTGGCATCGGGCACGTTGGACGGATGCTTCCACGCATGCATGTGGCTGCCGGGGCCCTGCAGCATGATGCCGAACGGGATGGGACGCGGGGTCGTGCTCATGGAGTGGCTCCAGCAGTCAGGCCACCGCCGCGCGGGGCGCGGGCGACAGCAGTTCAAGGGACGTCAGGCGTGCGTCGAGGTCGGCCACCGGCGCGTCGAGGATGAATTCACCGACGCCGAAGCGGCGGTGCAGCGCATCCAGCTCGCTGCGTACTTGTTGTGCATCGCCAGAGAGCACGCTGGGGCGTGTCTCTTCGATGCGGAAATCAGCAACCCCGACCTGCCGCGCGTATTCGGCAGCGGCCTCGGGACTGGGCAGGTTTACCGTCTGCCCTGGGCCCAGGTGCAGCTTGTAGACCCACAGCGCGCCGATGTGGCGGGCGGCGGCCTCGCTGGTGGGCGCGGCGAAGGCCACCGTTGCCAGCAACGGGGCGTGCGCGGACACCGCGCGATAGGCCTCGAAGGCGGCCTCGATGTGCTTCGGGTCGCCATCGAAGTGCGCGGCGTAGACGAAGCGCCAGCCAAGCTCTGCGGCCTGCCGCGCACTCTGTGGACTCGCGCCCAGCAGGAAGCGCTCTGGCGGCGTCTGCGGAATCGGTCGCGCCTGAGCGTCTGCCTGCGCATCCGACAGATAGCCTTCCAGGTCGCGCAACTGCTGGTCGAAATCGGCGAACGCCGGGCGCCCGGCGGCCAGTGCGGCGGTCGATGCCGGCAGACCACCCGGCGCCTTGCCCACGCCCAGATCCACGCGTCCGGGCGCAAGGGCGGCCAGCAGATTGAAATTCTCGGCCACCTTGTAGGGGGCGTAGTGGCGCAGCATCACCCCGCCACTGCCGATGCGGATGCGCCGGGTCTGCGCCAGCACCCACGCCGCCAGCACTTCCGGTGCCGGGCTGGCCAGCGTCGGCGCGGCATGGTGTTCGGCAAACCAGTAGCGGTGATAACCCAACTGCTCGGCGCGCTGCGCCAACTGCAGGCTGTTGCGCAGCGCCTGTTCGGGCGTGCCGCCGTCGGCCACCGGGCTCTTGTCCAACACGCTGGTGAGGTAGCTCATCGTCACGTCCTCACTCAGGGATGGGCCACGGGAATGCCGAGCAAGCCATTCAGTGCCGCCAGGATCGGCTCAGCACCGGAGATGTACTGGCGCTGCTGGTACTCACCACTGGCGTGCTCGTTGACCACGCCCTGCGGCAGCACCAGCTTCGGCAGCGACTGGTCCTGCTCACCGATCTCGGCGATCACCTCGCGGCGCGGCCGGCTGAAGCCGATGCGGCGCACATCCAGCTGTGCGTCCAGGCCCTCGATGCTCGACAGCGCACCTTCCAGCAGCAGGCTGTGCCGGCAGAAGAAGCGTTGGCCGGGCAGCTGGCCGTCTTCGAACTCGCGGTCCAGCAGGAACAGGATGGGTTTGTGGGTTGCGTCTACAGCCACGGGATCGTCCTCGTAGGGGCCGGCAATGCACTGCCGCTTCGATATCGATGCTAGAGAAGCACGGCCCGATGCCAGCGCCGGAACTCGACAATCCACGGTCGGATCCGGCCATGCAGATGCAGGTTGGCAATAAGGTCATGGCGCGGCGCTAGGCAATCCGGCGCAGTGGCGGTGCTGCGGATGCCGCCAGCGTCGCCACGTGTCCCGCTGCACGCTCGGCCGCCAGTTGGATGCGCGCCTGCAGTGCGGCGCTGTTGATCCGGTCGCCGTCGAAGTCGGCCGGCGTGGCATACACCCCGATCGGCAGCGTATGCGCCTGCAGGAAGCTGAAGAGTGGACGCAGCTGATGATCGATCACCAGCGCGTGGCGCTCACTGCCACCGGTAGCCGCCAGCAGCACCGGCGTATCCACCAGCGCGTCCAGCCCGATGAAGTCGATCAGGTGCTTGAACAGGCCCGGATAGGACCCGCGATACACGGGCGTGGCCGCCACCAGCAGCTGCGCCGATTCAATCGTGGCCAGCGCGCGCTCCACCTGCGGCTCCACTTCGCTGCGCTGCAACGCCTGCCCCAGCGAGCGCGCTATCGGCGCCAGCTCGACCAGCTCCACGTTGATGTTGACCCGCTCGCGCAGTTCTTCCAGCAGATGCCGCACCAGCAGCAACGTGCGCGACGTCGCCGAACTGGTCGGCGACCCCACCAATGCAACCACCTTCAATGCAGAAGACATAACCCCCTCCTCGGTAGCGCCGGGCCATGCCCGGCGACGTTTCACATGAACCTCAGAACCGGTAATTGACGCGCCCGTACCAGAACGTCCCGACGT
This sequence comes from Stenotrophomonas sp. SI-NJAU-1, assembly GCF_020883215.1. Taxonomy (NCBI): domain Bacteria; kingdom Pseudomonadati; phylum Pseudomonadota; class Gammaproteobacteria; order Lysobacterales; family Lysobacteraceae; genus Stenotrophomonas; species Stenotrophomonas sp. SI-NJAU-1. The sequence goes on along the minus strand of NZ_CP086598.1, from coordinate 1,856,523 downwards.
TGCTCAGCACATCACCGCTGTCCCAGGTGGTCTCGATGCTGGCCACATCGGTGGCGCTGCGTGCGTACGCAGGCACCTTGCGGGTGCGCTTGTCGAACACGTTGTTGATGCCCAGCGCCGCGCTCCAACCGGCACCCAGCTCGACGCCACCGGACAGGTTGGTCACCAGCACCGGCGGCTGCTTGTACTGCACGCCGTTGTTCAGGCGCTTGATCGGGCCGTAGTAGGTGAAGTCCACGTTCGAACGCCAGCGCCCGTTCTGCCAACCCAGCCCCGCCACCTGCGTGTACGACGGCGTGCGGAAGCGCAGCGCGTACTCGCTCGACTTGGTCAGCAGGTTGATATTCGGCAGCCCCTGCAACGCCTGCGGAATCGCACTCACTTTCTGGATGATGGTGCGGCCCACGTTGGCCGCGTAGCTCCAGCGCAGCTTGCCCCACTGCGTTTCCTGGTTCGCCTCCAGGGTCAGCTCCACGCCGCGCGTGCGGGTGTCGCCCACGTTGGTGAAGTAGCTGGCGTAGAACGCATCACCGGGCAGGATGCTGATGCCGGCCGTGCCCAGCAGCGCGTCGATGGTGTTCTTCTGCGCGGCGGTCAGCACGGTGCCACTGTTGTCGGTCACCCGCGCCGGGTCCTGCGCGTTGTAGCCGATCTGGCTGGACTGGCCCAGCTGGCCACGGATGTCGATCTGGTACGCATCCACCGCCAGATGGAAGGCCGGGCTCGGGTCCCAGGTCACGCCGAGGCTGTAGTTGGTGGCCTTCTCCGGCTTCAGCGGCGTAGCGCCCAGCGCCACTGCTGCCGGCGAAGCGACCTGCGCCACCAGCGTGGTACCGCACGGGCAGCTGCCGGTGGCCTGGTAGAACTGCGCGCCCAGGCTCGGCGCGTGGAAGCCATTGCTGACCGTGGCTCGTACGCCCAGCGCATCGGTGAAGTCGAAGCGCGTGGTCAACCGACCGGTCGACACCGTGCCGAAGTCCGAGTGGTCTTCCCAGCGCGCGGCGGCATCCAGGTACCAGCGCGACGTGATGTTGGTGGCTGCACCTGCGTACACCGCCTTGCTGTTGCGGGTGGCCTTCACCGCATCGGCGGTCGAATAGCCCACGAAGGCGGCCGCACCGAAGCCGGTGAACGACTCCCACTGCCCTGCCCCGCGTTCGTATTGTTCGTGCTGGTACTCGGCACCGGCACTCACTTCCAGCGGCGATGCGAAAGCCGCCACCTCGAAGCCGCGACGCAGATCAAGGTTGGCGATGCCCTGCTGGTAATCCAGCTTGCCGTCATAGAAGTCGGTCGGCGAGCCGGGGTACGGCAGCGAGTAGTTCACCGAATTGCGGGTGTAGGTGCGCACCGTGTTGCGGTTGCCGGTCAGGCTGAAGTCGTAGTCCCACCCCGCAACCTGGCCCTTCACCCCGGCCGTGCCGGTGTACTGCTTCTCCTTGGTTTCCAGCACCGGCAGGAAGCCATCGGGAAACACGCTCAGCACGCCCGGCGCCTTGTAGGTGGTGAAGATCGTTGCCGGCAGGCGGAAGTTCTGGATCGCCTGCGCGGTGCGGTCGCTGGCGGTCGCATTCGCATAGAACTGGGCGTTCTCGCCCAGGCCATGGCCCACGTTCACCGCGAAGGCCTTCAGCGCATACGACGGCGAGCTGAGGATGATGTTGGCCTCGGCATCGCGCCCGGCCTCGGCCGGGTTCGGCGTCGCTCCAGCCGGCAAGCGGTTGTTTGGACGCAGCGCCACCAGGTTGCCGTTGCCATCCACGGCGGGATAACTCAGGTAGCCGTCGATGTAGCGCCGCGTGCGGATCGCATGGTGCTGGCGCGTGCTCTCGCCGGACAGGTTGATGAAGCCATCCTCGCCCCACGGCAGGCCGATGTTGGCGCGCACGCTGGTGCGGCTGCCGTCGCCATCGGTGCTCTGCCCGCTCTCCACCGACACATCGCCACCGTGCGCCTGCGATTTCAGGATCACGTTGATCACTCCGGTGATCGCGTCCGAACCATAGATGGCCGAAGCGCCGTCGCGCAGCACCTCCACATGGTCGATGGCCGACACCGGAATCAGCGCCAGATCGGCCCAGGCATGGCCCGGGTAGCCGCCACCGTTGGCGCCACTGACATACGCGCTGGCGTTGCGGCGCTTGCCGTTCACCAGCACCAGCGTGTAACCCGGCGACAGGTTGCGCAACTGGTAACCGCGGATCAGGCTTTCCTGGTCGCTCTGGTAACCGCCGATCTGGCTCAGCGATGGCAGGCTGCGCTGCAGCGCTTCCAGCAGATTGGCCTGGCCGGTCGCGGCCAGATCCTCGGCGGAGATCACGTCGATCGGTGTCGAGCTGTTCTTCACCGTGCGCGTGCTGGTGCGTGAACCGGTCACCACCACCGCATCCAGCGTGGACGCAGCAAGGTTGGCAGATGTAGCAGTGGTCGCCGACGGTGCATCGGCCTCAGCCGCGTACGCCGGGGCGGCGGCAAGCGTGGCGGCAATCAGCAGGGAGAGCGTGGACAGCGCAGGAGTGTGGGCAGCAGGCATGGGGGCTCGTGGGGGTGGGCCGGAGACACGCCTCCATTCAAGAGCCCACGCCCTACACGTAACAGCGGATATCGCGTCATGTGACCGTCACATCGCGCCAGCCACATGACTGCTGGTAATGACCTTACGCAGCAACGCGCGCGCGTCCGATGCCAACGGAAACCGGCCACCGGCCATATGCCGCACGGGCATCACCTCATGCCGCCACGACACGCTGGCGCAGGCACCTTCATCGGTAGCATCAAGCCATGCCCACCCTGCCTGCCGATCCGACCGCGCCCACCGTCGCCATCGTGGCCTGCCACGGCCAGGGCCTGTTCGAATTCGGCTGCGCGGTCGGCCTGTTCGCCCCCATCCGCCCTGAACTGGGCGTGGCCTGGTACCGCACCCAGCTCTGCGCTGGCGAACCCGGTGCACTGCGCATGCTCGGCAGTGCGCAGGTGCAGCTGCCCTACGATCTGAGCGCCGTCGACGACGCCGACATCATCGTCATTCCCGGTTGGCGCGAACCCAGCGAGCGCCCGCCGCAGGCGTTGCTTGATGCCCTCACCCGCGCCCATGCGCGCGGCGCACGCATCACGTCCATCTGCTCCGGTGCATTCGTGCTCGCCTGGGCCGGTTTGCTCGATGGCCGCCAGGCCACCACCCACTGGCGCCTCACCGAAACGCTGGCGCGCGAATTTCCGCGCATCCACGTGCGCGACGATGTGCTGTACGTGGACGCCGGCAGCATCATCACCTCGGCCGGCTCGGCCACCGGCATGGACATGATGCTGCACATGGTGCGCAAGGATTACGGCGCGCGCGTGGCCAATCTGGTGGCCGAACGGCTGGTGCTGGCACCCTGGCGTGATGCCGAACGCAGCCAGCGGGTCAGCCGCGCGATCCCGCTGGGCGAGCCCACGCGGCTGGCGAAACTGATGGAATGGATGCGCCGCAACCTGCGCGAGCCGCATTCGCTGGGCAGCCTGGCCGAACAGGCCGCACTCAGCCAGCGCACCCTGCAGCGGCAGTTCCTCGAAGCCACCGGCCTGTCGCCCATCGACTGGCTCATCCGCGAACGCGTGGCCTACGCACGCGAACTGCTGGAAACCACCGACCGCCCGCTGCAATGGGTGGCCGAACAGGCGGGTTTCGGCTCGCAGGAATCGTTCCGCCGACACTTCCGCGGCATGGTCGACGCCAGCCCCATCGAATACCGCAACCAGCACCGCAGTGGCCTCAGCGCCGACCGGCTGGTGGGTTGCTGAGTCCCGGTAGCGCCGGGCCATGCCCGGCGAGCGAAGCGGCCACTGCGGCGCGAGACGCCGGGCATGGCCCGGCGCTACCTGCACCCGCTCGCTCAGTCCTCCTGCACCAGCTTGAACTCACGCAGCAACCCACCAATCTGGGTCTTGTCCAGCTTGTTCATCAGCAGGTTGCGCAGGAACGCCGGCCCCGGAATGTCCAGTTCCTTGCCATCGCGAAGACGCCCGGTCGCTGCCAGCAGCGTGCGCACGTCGTAGGTCGAATTGAACACCTCCGGCACGCCGCGCTCGATGCCCAGCAGCGTGTACACCGCTTCCATCGGCGTGCGCACCGAATACTCGGTGGTGAAGATGCAGTCGCGCTGCTTCGATTCGGCGAACTGGCCGATGAAGGCGAAGTTCACCGCGCCTTCCGGCACCACGTCCGGGCGGTCACCGGCCTGGCGCGGCATGAAGAACGCGGTGATGTACGGCATCATCACCGGCACTGTCTTCGCCCCGGTCGCCGCCAGCGCGTCGATCTCCTCCACCGGCACACCCAGGTGGTACAGCCACTCGCGGGTGATCTCCTCGCCCGTGCAGTCCTGCATCGGCTTGTTCACGTAATCTCCGGGCGTATCCACGAACAGCGAATACACCCACACCACGATCTGGTCCTTCGGCTGGTTCTTGAAATGCGGCTGGCGGTTTACCGTCCAGCTCATCAGCCAGCGCGAGTCGCGCACACTGACGATGCCGCCGGTCACCACCTTGCCGCTGAACGGATCGCGCTTGGCAATCTTCTCGATGTACGCCGGAATGCGCGCGTCCAGCGTGGTCACCGTCGCCGATTCCCACTTGGTTTCCGGTATATGCGCACCGAATACATCCGGACGCCCGAACGCCGCATCCTTGGCCGCGATGCGCCGCCACAGGTCCCACGCCGGTGCCGGGCCTTCATTCAAGCGCGCAGCGGTGTGGTGGTCACCGTTGTCGGAATTCTCGGTCAGCGAGCCGATCGTCATGAACACCAGATCGTCCGCGCCCAGGTCCACGCCACCGGCCTGTCCATCCTGCATCCAGTGGATGCGCGTGGCCTGCTTGCGGCCCGCCTGCAGCGCGAAGTCCACATCGGTCACTTCAGTGCCGTACTGGAACCGCACGCCGCGCTCCTGCAGCCACTTCACCAGCGGCAGCACCAGCGATTCGTACTGGTTGTACTTGGTGAACTTCAGCGCCGAGAAATCCGGCAGCCCGCCGATATGGTGGATGAAACGATGCAGGTACAGCTTCATCTCCAGCGCCGAGTGCCATTCCTCGAACGCGAACATCGTGCGCCAGTACAGCCAGAAATTGCTGTCGAGGAAATCGCGGCCAAGCACTTCGTTGATGCGCTTGTTCTCCATCTCCTGCCGGGTGGCCAGGAACAGCGCGATCACGTCCTTCTGCGCCTGCTCGCTCAGGGTGAACAAGCCATCGGTATGCGCATCTTCGCCGCGATTGATCGTGGCACGCTGCAGCGAATAGTTCGGGTCGTCCTTGTTCAACCAGTAGAACTCGTCCAGCACACTGGCATCGTCGATTTCCAGCGAGGGAATTGAACGAAACAGATCCCACAGGCACTCGAAGTGGTCTTCCATCTCGCGGCCGCCGCGGATCACGAAACCCTTCTCCGGCACCTTCAGGCCATCCAGCGCGCCACCGGCAATCTGCTGCTGTTCCAGGATGGCGATGCGCTCGCCGGGCATGCGTCCATCGCGCACCAGGAACGCCGCACCGGCCAGCGAGGCCAGGCCCGAACCCACGAACCAGGCCGTCTTGTTGTCCACGCCCGCCGGCTTGCGCGGGCGCGCGAAGGCCTCGTAGTTGCCACTGCTGTAGTACATGCGCGTCTCCTTCCTGGATGGGGTAGCCCCCACTCTAGCGCCGAACCGATGTACCGCATCCTGCAGGAAGGCTGCGACGCAGTGACGCAGGTGCTTGCTGTCCCCGCGATTCCAACGGCCTCAACCGCCGTCAGCCGTCGCCACGGCAGTGAACCAGCGCTGGAATCTGTCGATGGCGTACCGCCAGCGCCACATCCGACGCGTCCAGCATCGCCGATCAGCGTCATGCCGTTGATCCACGCCGCTGCATTGACCGGTAGTGCCGGCCGCTGGCCGGCAACTGCAGTCACCCAACTCCGCCCAGGCTGCCGGCCAGCGGCCGGCACTACCCCGCTTGAAAATCCATCGGACACAGTTGACATGCAGGCATCTACCTGCCTATTGTTCTCCCACGGACGGCACCCCGCCGCCCACCGTGGAGCCGCAGTCATGGTGGATATCGCACACAGAGTCGGCATCAACGCCCCATCAGCCCAGGTCTACCAGGCCCTGGCCACCGCCGAAAGCGTCGCCGCCTGGTGGGCCGAGGACACCACCGGCGACCGCCACCCCGACGGCACTGTGCTGGACACCGGGCGCGGCCAGCCCAGCCCGCACGACGTCAAGATCGACAACTGGAACTGAAGCCCCCATGGATGCAGACAAGGTGTTCAAGGCACTGGCCGACCCCACGCGCCGCACGCTGCTGGACCTGCTCTGCGAAGACAACGGCCAGACCCTGGGCCAGCTCTGCGAACACCTGGACATGGCCCGGCAATCGGTCACCCAGCACCTGGGCCTGCTGGAAGACGCCAACCTGATCAGTACCGTCAGGCGTGGCCGCGAGAAGCTGCACTTCATCAACCCGGTGCCGCTGCACGATGTCTATACGCGCTGGGTAAGCAAGTTCGAGCAGCAGCGCCTGAGCCTGCTGCATGACCTCAAACAGGAACTGGAAGGACAATGACGATGAGCGCTGAATCCACCCGCTTCATCCACGTGATCTATATCGCCTCCACACCGCAGAAGGTGTTCGAGGCCATCACCCGCCCGGAGATTGCCCGCACCTACTGGGGCCACGAGAACGTTTCGGACTGGAAACCCGGCTCGCGCTGGCAGCATGTGCGCGCCAACGACGAGCGCAAGGTCGAACTGGTTGGCGACGTGGTGGAAAGCACCCCACCCTCGCGGCTGGTGATCACCTGGGCCGGCGCCTCGCAGGCCGATGATCCGGCCGCCTACAGCCGGGTGACGTTCGAGATCGTGCCCTACCAGGACATGGTGCGGCTGACCGTTACCCACGACGAGCTGGAACCGGGCAGCGGCATGGACACCGGCATCCGCCAGGGCTGGCCGATCGTGCTGTCGAGCCTGAAGTCGTTGTTGGAGACGGGCAAAGGATTGGATGTATTTGCAAAGCCGAGTTGATTCACCGGCCAGCATGGATCGCGCTACCCCAGCAAGGGATCCGTAACCGGCAGCAGCCCCTGGTCAACCAGGCTCATCTCGACCTGGTTGGCCTGTTTGATGGCATGCGCATCAGCAAGATCGAGTACCTCCGTGGCGAGGATGAGGGTGCCACCGCCCCGTCGCTCAAGCCTTGCCGCGGCAGGAACCTGGTCTCGGGTCAACGGGACGTCTACGTAGCCCATCCAACCCAGGAACTCGCGGTGCGGGAAGGGCGCGCGATCAACGCTGTAGAGCAGCAGTTCACCCTCCACGAGCTGCTGAACGTTTGTCTGCGCAAACGTGATGGGGAGACTATCCAGCAGCGCCGAAATAGTGGATCGCAGAAGACTGGATGGCGATGCGAATACCTCCTCGATGCGATCCACGTGAAGTCGAAGCACCCCAAGCGCTGGCTGATAGCTCAGCCCTACACCCCCTCGCCTCAGCCAATCCTTATCATTTCCGGCATTTTGTGAGAATTGCACCGTTGCTTCCTATCGAAGGCTGACTGGGATACTTCCGGGCAATCCTGGTGTCATCTCCTGCAATGCGCGCGGCAAATTCTTCACGATCGCAAGCAGGGATGTAGCGGTCCTTTGCGGACCGAGGATTAACCCACCAAAGCCCGAAACTCGGATCCACCTTCGACAGATTGGAGGTGATTCTCGAGATATCCTCCCATACCTGTCCGGGGATTCGAGCCATCGGGGGAAACCGGCATATCAGAGAGATGTTCATACCAACCGTTCAAGCAGCTGGCGCTGCTATTTCAGTGCAGGATCAATGACCGGCAGCAGCTCCAGATCAACCAGGCGCATCTCCACCTGGTTGGCCTGCATGACCGCATGGGGATCTGAAAGATCAAGAACTTCGGTCGAGAGAATCAGCGTCCCTTGGCCTCTCCGTTCCAATCGAGCAGCCTCAGGAAGCTGGTCCTGTGTCAGCGCAACGTTCACATAGCCCATCCAGCCGAGGTAATCACGGTGAGGAAACGGTGCACGGTCCCTGCTGTACAGCACCAGCTCACTCCCTACCTTCTGACGAACATTTGTTTGCGCAAACTGCACTCGACTGTCTTCCGCAGTGCATGAAAGCAAGCTCCACAGCAACGCCCCTGGATCGCGATACGCCCCATCGATCACGCTTATTGCAAGGCGCAGCTGCCCCATGCCCAGATTGACATAGAGCGCGACTCTGCCTTTCCGATGCCAATCTTTCTCACAGCCCGCATTCGTCAAGACCATGCTTGCAACCGAGGTCCGCCCTCCCCCCGCACCGACACCGTACTCTGCGTCCAAGCGCTTCGCATCGCTCCCCATTCTCTCGATGATATTGTTGCGGTTTCGGAAGGAAACAAAATCACCGCCCGGCCCCTGCGGCGGAATCCACCACTCGGAAAAGTCAGGGTGTGCACGCCCCAGTAGTGCCAGCCATGAATTGGTCTCATCCAGGAACGCTACTGTGCTCAAGGTGGATGGCCTGAAGCTGAAGACCAGCGTGCTATTCATGGAAATCTCCCGAGCAGGTACGGCGTATGGAATGCGCTAGTGGCGGGGATACCGGCCGCCAACGCCGCCTCGTAGGCAGCTACATCCATGAAATGCCACTCCAACCTGCCCCGCGGCGAGGTTGGCTGAATTATTGCAAGTTGCTCTATGTAACCTGCCACCCATCCACCGACAATGATCGGGGTGAACGGTTTCGCCGGATCACCATATTCATTGAAGAAGCTACCAAAGTTCGCCTTCGCCTCCACCACCGTGCATCGGCTCCTCCAGAAGCCATCAAACGAGATGCCCGCATACAGCCATTCCAGCGTCGTGTACTCGCCACCTCGCCCGAAGAAGCTCTTGGCGGTTTCAAGATCGATGTTCACGATAGTGTCCGAGCCATCGCCACGTCTCACATAGCCAAACCGCTCTGGGTCGGCATGCATATTCGCAATCTGGAGTTGGTAGTCATAGTTGATGCGTGTACGCGCGGTCAGATACCTGGGCGTAGGCGGCTGCCCTACCCTGCCATTGGCGAGCTGGCACTCGTTGCAGTCACTGGCGTCCTGGGCATCGGCACACTCCGCCTCGCGAGCCCTCACGCCAGGTGTGTCCTTCACCACATCCTTCGCCGCATTCGCCGCAGCGGCGGCCGCCGCTGCAGCCGCAGCCCGCTCGGCCAGCTTTCCCAGTCCCCAGCGAATCGGAATGGCGGCCATTACACACTTCCCTTCGGCCAGCGATGCAGGGCGACCAAGGCCCCCAGCAGATCTGCGGCCTGGATGTTGGGTTTGCCCGCGTGACGCAGGGCGATGTCGACCTCGGCATTGCGATGAAGCTCTCCGCCGCTGCCGACATCCGTCTTGGTCCATGCCACAAGTACAGGCAGGTGGGTGATGCCAAGTTCATAGGCCGCATAGGTGTAGCAGCGATCAGTCTCCGCCAGCAGTGCAGCGTCATCCAGCCCCATGACCCGTTCCGGCAGGTCACGCCGGATCTCAGCCGCAAGCCGGGGCAGGAAAGAGAACGGATCCGGCAAGCGCAACAGCGCCTCCTGTCGTGCATCCAGTGTCAGCACCAAAGTTTCTCCATAGTCGCGTGATCCAACTCCCAGTTCCGGTCCTGCAACCTCGCCGACCAGCGCGTGAACGGTGCGATGAACGCCGCTCTCTGCGCCCAGGTCATCACGCCCCACATCCGGTACAACGCGCGCCCGTCCCAGAACCGGAACAGGGCCCTGTTTCCGTCCTGCAACTGCAGCTCCATACGGGACTGAAGATGTGCAACGACATCGTCGGCGTCTTCCGCGCAGATAAAGCGGCAGACTACGCCGGGAAGCACTTCAAGGTTGAACAATCACTGATGTAGTGCCTGATCCTCATTCAACTGGATCAGCCAGGGCCCCGCATCCGCGTGAGGGCTCTCTGGCTGTCGTGCAAACAACGACCACGCCCTGCCGGTCGCCGCATAACGACGCAGAACAGCGGCCGTATCGGCAGAATGAGCGGCATCAACGATGGCATAGTCCATGATCACCTCCGCAGGAAAGCCGTGCCGTGTCCGGCTGCAGCCAGAAGACAGGCCTTACAGATCGGCTTACTGGTCACCGCAGGGGCAGCCCTCGGTGGCGACTGAGCCGCCTCAACCGCATTCGGCTGGTCGGGCACCGGCGCGCCCCCCGCTGCAATATGCGTCGTCAACTGCGTGCCTGCCAACAAGCTGCACCCACATGACAGGCGATCGCCATCGCGGGCGACCGGCTGCCCGTCCACTAGCCACGAGCCGTCGCCCGTAATGATCGGGAAGATGCCCTGATGCTTCGGGCACGTCGCCTTGTCCGAGATGCGGGCGACGGCGCTGCCATGGATATCGGTGAAAGCCGAACCGGTAATGACCCGTCCACCGCCACTGGTGCTGTCTCCTACCACTACGATCAATCGACCCATATCTGCGTTCCGTGCGAGGCGAGCGCCGGCGCGAACGCCAGCAACACGAAACTAACGGCGCTTCCAAGACTGTATCCAGAGGCACCGCGCCTGGCGAAACGCCCCGGTTCGATAAGCGCCTGAAGGAAAAGGAAACCTTCTCAGCATCGACGCACGGATCACGCCGCAGATAGGGTGCTTTGCGTCAGCGAAAGATGCAGAAGCCGACATGCTGAGCACAGCCTTCGACCCAAGCCATCACGTCCCGCTGCCACGCGTGCGGCCAGCACCGATTGAACACCGGCCCCCACTCATTCGCGCCAAACCATTTCCGACCGCGTTCTGACGCCGGCCACTCCAGCATCGCTCGCAGCCATCCTTGGCGCTGTTCACTCTCCCCGCTACCCTGTCGGCGCCGCAGATTCTGCAGCAGCGGGTACAGCCGGCTCAATGAATGTCCGATATGAGCAGCCTTGGCCGCTGAACTTCAACCGTCGCTCGCCCTATGAAGACTGTAGGGATTATCCCGATTGCGTGTGAAACGCTCGACGCACATTGTTGTCCACTCCAAGAAGGAACGAAGGCAAGCGCAGAATGAAAGTTGTAGATACAGTGCTCAGCTATGCAGGCGACTATCATCCGCAATCCAAGGGCATGTGCCGTCTTCGGGTTTTCTCTGGCGAGGGCGGCCCGCGCGTTCTCATCACAGATCTTGGCGCTTGCAATAATGGGCGTTCCGTCACCAATGCCATTGAAATGATCGTGGACCGAATCGAGGACAGCGGGTTGGCCCTCGGTGCAACGATCTTCATCGAGCACTACGAAAATCCTGACCCGGAACGCGACACATTTGATCAGGTACGGGTGTCGCCCAGCGTCAACTGGCATTCGATCTCGAAAGAGGCAGCGATTGCCCTGCTCGGATGCGATCCGGACGAGCTTGAAGACCGCACTGAGACCAACAAGCGGATCGTCGGCAGAGCCGAAACGCTCAGACTCTCCACAAGCCGTTTTGATGGTTCGCCCTGGCCCGAGTCTCCCGAGATCACCAAGCGCAAGCTCGAGATCGCGGAAGGGATGATCTCACGCTCTTCCGTACGCGCACTTGTCGAAGCCGGAAGTGGAGAACGCGAGCTCCAACGTCTGCTCAAGAGCGATCTTTCCATCATCGCCGAAGCATTCGCGTCGCCAGACGGCGAGTACATCTGCTTTTCGGAACTGCCCTTCGGCGACGGCTCGGTGGATTTTGCCGTGTTCACCGGCCGGTCGCGGATGGATATCATTCTGATCGAGGTCAAGGGAGCCGAATTCAACCTCGTCAATGTCAACCACTACCAAGAGTTCAACCACAAGGTACTGGAAGCCGCAGGCCAGCTCCGCAAGCGACTCGGATTGTTCTGTCGCAATCCGGAAGCCACGCGCCGCGAGCTGCACCGTATCCGTGCCGAGGCCGAGCGCGGCAGCCCGCTCCATAACGCATTCCTGGGCCCAAACGCCCCTCTTGAGGTAGATCCCGATAAGGACATCAATATCCGCTCTGTGATCATCGGCGGGCGAACCCAGAACGATCTGCAAGAGAGCCGCAAACGCCACGATTACGAACGCGGAACGTCACCACAAGTGCGGCTTGAATCGTGGGACACCTGGTTGCGCCGAATCCAGCGGGACTGAACTGGGCACCCAGCAGGCCGTCTCTTCGCGTCCGCTCGTTAATCCGGGCATTTGCATCAGCCCCATCAAGCGGTGTGCCGCGCCGGCGTCAGGCACGAAGCGATGGCAGGTAATGCAGAGAAACACGCACATGACCTGTGGCTACCGCGCCGTCCAACCCCCGTCCACCGGCAGCGCCGTGCCCGTGATCTGCGCCGCGGCATCCGAGGCCAGGAACACCACCATCTCGCCCAGCTGCTCGGGCGTCACGAACTGCAACGACGGCTGTTTCTCGGCCAGCAGCGCACGGGCGGCAGACTCCTGGTCCGTCCCCTCGCGCTCGGCCAAGGCCGTGATCTGCTGCTCGACCAGCGCCGTGCGCACCCACCCCGGGCAGATGGCATTGGCGGTAATGCCCGTGCCGGCGTTCTCCAGCGCGGTCACCTTGGTGAATCCCACCACGCCATGCTTGGCCGCCACATAGGCCGACTTGTTCACCGACCCAACCAGCCCATGCACCGACGCGATGTTGATGATGCGACCGGCCCCCTGCTGCTTCATATAGGGCAACGCCGCCGCCGTTGAGTGGAACACCGCCGACAGATTCAGCGCGAGGATCGCATCCCACTTCTCGACGGGAAATTCCTCGATCGACGCGGTGTGCTGGATGCCCGCGTTGTTCACCAGAATGTCGATGCGCCCTATCGTCGCCACAGCGTGGTCGATCATGTCCCGAACGGCGTCGCCGCGAGACAGGTCGGCGCCATCGTGCGCCACCCGCACACCGAATTCGGTTTCCAGGCGGGAACGGATGCGTTCGATCTCCGCCGCATCGCCGAAGCCATTCAGCACGATGTCGGCACCCTGCCGCGCCAGCGCAGTGGCAATGCCAAGACCGATACCGCTGGTGGAGCCGGTGACCACCGCGACTTTTCCGTTGAACATCGGCGAGCTTCCATCGGGCACAGGCAGCCAGTGTAGCGGCTGTCATGGCCCCGACCGACGGTCTTTCCTCAACTTACCCCGCAGTCTCAGTAGATCCACGCCACGCGTGGATGCTCTGGCTTCAACGCCCCATCACTTCCAATGATCCGGCCCCAGGAACGGCAGGCTCAACACAAACACCGGAACCGCCACAGGCACCAACGCCGCGCCCAACACCTTGCCGGCCGCCGAACCCACACCCGGCGTATCCTCCCGCTCCGGCAGGATGCGCACCGCCCGCGCACTGATCGGCTGCGCCAGCTTCGCCTTCTCGGCCAGCGCGGCAGCGTCCGGCAACTGCACCCGCTCACCATCACCCTCGAACAGCGCGCTGTAATAGCTGCCGCCCTTCTTCGGTAGATTGCAGGCGCGATCAAACGCCAGAGAATAACGGCTCCGCTCAAGCGGCAGGTAGTAGCGCGCTCGCTCGTCCACCACCTTGGCCTCACGCGGCGTAACCTCAATCCGCTCCAGCTTGAACTGCGCGGCCTGCTCCGCCGTCACCTGCTCCGGCCGCAGCAGCAGGGCGTAGCTGCCGTGCACCTTTGCCTTGTTGACCGGGTCGCGCCAATCCTCATGGAAGTACATCTGTGCGCAGGCCACCGCCTCGCGCAGCGGGCTGGCCATCAGCGCGCGGTAATCACGGAACGGCGCAGCGTCGAAGCGCATCGGCTCGTCATAGCGCGGCAGCAGGTACAGCTGGCCGTCGTCGGCCACGAACGCACCGGTGATCTCGCGGCCTGAGGTGTGCTCTTCCGGGCCACTGGCGCAGCCGGACAGCAGCGCCAGGCACAGAGCAGAGAAGATCAAGAGGATGGACGTTCGCATATCGTGTTGAAGCGCTTGCCTGGAAAAACGGCCCCGCGCATAGGGCGGAGCCGGTCCGCCATGGTGCCACGCACCCCGTCAGGTGCCAAACCGGCCCAACCGCAGCATCACAGAATGGATCGGTACGTCCCGCCCTCTACGCGCACCGCGGCACCATTGGAGGCCGCGCCCAGCGGGCTGGCCAGCAGCGCCACCATCGCCGCGATCTCGTCGGCCTCGATCATCCGCGCGATCAGCGAACTGGGCCGGTAGGTCTGGAAGAAGTGCGCTTCAATCTGCGCATCGGTCATGCCTGGTCGCGGCGCGGTCTGGCGCAGGTACTCGACGATGCCGTCCGAGCGCGTGGCTGAGGGCAGCACGCTGTTGACCGTCACCCCGGTGCCCTGGGTCAGCTCGGCCATACCACGCGATACCGCCAGCTGCGCCGACTTGCTCACCCCGTAGTGCACCATGTCCGGCGGCGTGAACGCGCCTACCTCGCTGGACATGAAGATCACGCGGCCCCAGTTGCGTTCCAGCATGCGCGGGAAGTAGTGCCGCGACAGGCGCACGCCGGACAGCACGTTGACCTCCAGCATGCGCATCCAGTCATCGTCGCTGATGTCGGCGAAGGCCTTGGCTTCGTAGTAGCCCAGGTTGTTGACCAGGATATCGGTGTCAGGCTGTGCCGCGATCACGGTGGCCGCGCCCTCGGCGCTGGCCAGATCAGCCACCACCGTCACCAGTTGCGCGCCCGGCGCCCCAGCGCTGATCTCGGCCATGGCTGCCTGCAGCTTTCCCGGGTCACGCCCGGTGAGGGTCACGCGTACGCCTTCGCGTGCCAACGTGCGCGCGATGGCCAGGCCGATACCGGCGGTCGCGCCGGTCACGAGTGCGGTCTTGCCCGCCAATTGAAGATCCACGTGGGTTGTCCTTTGAGTAGTTGCAGGGGGCGTCCCGCGCACCACGCGCGGGATTCGCCGAAAAGCCGATGCGTTGGTGTCTGCCTTACTTCAACCGCTCCACCAACCGCTGCCCCACCTCCAACGCCGAAGCCGGGTTCTGCCCGGTAATCAGCTCGCGATCCACCACCACATGCCCCGTCCACGGCGTGCTGTTGCTACTGAACCGCGCACCCGCCCGCTGCAACGCGGTCTGCGGGTAGAACTTCATCTCACCGCCGCCCAGCAGCGGCTTGGCCTGCTCTTCTTCCTGGTTGCTGATCACCGTCATCTGGTAGCCGCTGTAGATCCACTTCGGCGTAGCCGGCGTCGCACCCGCCTCCAACTTCGCCACGAAACCCGCAGCATCCGGCAGCGTGGACAGCAGCGCGATCGGCCCATGGCAGACCAGCGCGGTGGTCTTGTTGCGCTGGTGGAAGTCGGCCAGCAGCCGGCCCAGCGCCGGGCTCTTCAGCAGGTCCTGCATCGGCGCGTGGCCACCGGGAATGTAGACCGCATCGAAACGCGCGTAGCCCTGTTGCTCGATGCGCGCCAGGCTGACCACCGGCGAGGCGGTCGGTGAGGTCAGCGCCAGTTTCTCCAGCAGGTCCTTGTGCAGCGTCAGCTGCGCAGCGTCGTTGCCGAAGTACGCCGGCGTCACCGAGGACGCATCCACCGTCGGCGCCCGCCCCTGCGGCGTGGCGAAAGTCACCTCGTGGCCCGCGTCCAGCAGCAGCTTGACCGGCTGCATCAACTCGTTGAGATAGAAGCCGGTGGACAGCACCTTGCCGTCCTTCAGATCCAAGTGGTTTTCGTCGGACAGCACCACCAGCACGTTGGCGGCATGCGCGCCGCTGGCGGCCAGGGTCAGGGCCAGCGCTGCGGCCAGCCGGGTCATCAGGTTCATGGGGAACTCCTATCGGGGAATGGCCGCCACTTTATTCATCGCCCCAGCGGCGATAAATTGGCCCCATCGCAAAACATCTGTTCCCGGGAGAGCCAAATGAGCCGCAAGTTCGACTACCTGGGCGATGTGGAGGTGTTCCTGGCGGTGGTCGAGCACGGCTCGTTCACGGCCGGAGCGGTGGCGCTGTCCACCACGCCCTCGGTGCTGAGCCGCGCGGTTACCCGCCTGGAAGCGCGGCTGGGCCGGCAGCTGCTGCAGCGGACCACCCGCCGCGTGGGCCTGACCGACGCCGGGCGGCTCTACCGGGAACAGGTGCGCACCGCCTTCGGCCTGCTGGACGACGCCGAGCGCGACGTACTGGCCCAGGACGGTGCGCTGGCCGGCCGCGTGCGCCTGAGCGTGCCCACCACCTATGGCCACTACCGGCTGCCGCCCGTGCTGGCGCGCTTTGCGCAGCAGTACCCGCAGGTGCAGGTGGAACTGAACATCACCAACCGCAACGTGGACCTGGTGGCCGAGGGCTTCGACCTGGCCATTCGCCTGGGCCAGCTGCCGGACAGCGGGCTGGTGGCACGCAAGCTGGAAGACGCGCCGCTGCTGCTGGTGGCGGCGCCGGACTACCTGCAACGCCGCGGCAGGCCGCAGACGCTGGACGACCTGCAGCAGCACCTGTGCCTGCCCTTCGTGATGCCGCGCACCGGGCGGCTGGCGCCTTGGATCTTCCGCGACGGCGGGCGCGACGTGGACTGGCTCCCGCGGTCGTCCATCGAGACCTCCGACGATGTGCTGGGCGTGGTGTCGCTGGCCGAACAGGGCATCGGCATCTGCCAGAGCTATGAGTTCATCGTGCGTGAGCGATTGCAGCGTGGGGAGCTGGTGGAAGTGCTGCCGCAGCTGCGGGGGCGGTCAAGGCCGTTCTCGGTGATCTATGCGCCGCATCGGCGGCAGTCAGCCGCCGCTCGGGCGATGATTGAGTTGCTGGTGGGGAATGCGGCGGTGGTTGAGGACGGCGTCGGCTAAGGATGCGATGCCTTCTTGCGGTGTCGGGTTTGAACCGATTTTTGGAGTGTGCGGCTGATCGGGCGGCGTGGCCACCCCATGCGGACTAAGAACTGTTGCAAAGAAGGCCATCGCACTATTCGCTTGCGGCACGGGCGATTGCGCCACTTTGGTTCGCAATAAGCAGAGCATCTGCACGAATGCGTCTTGTGGCGTCGCGGGCTGCACGAAGGGCGCGTGCAACAATAGTTTTTCGCTTTCGAATCGCGCGATTTCTTCGCGAATTTCAATTTGCATTCGAAGCGGCAGCGTAAACACCATGGCGCGCCACCGACAACGGGTGGCAGCGGGTCTGCAAACCCGTTTGATGCACGCGCAAGTTGTTTACGCTTGCCCGTCGGCACCGTCCTTAACCGGTGCCGGCGGGCAATCCGTCGGCCTTTCTGGCGGGCGGTGCGTGGGAGTCTTCGGACTCACCGGCCAATAGCGCTGCATCAACCGGTTTGCAGCCACGCATCGTCCGCCACCCCGCCTACGCGGTGGCGCTGTTAAGTACAGCCAAGGAAACCGACGCCATGAGCGAATCCGAGACCTTCTCTTCGTACGCCGCAGTTGAGCCCATCAACGACGACACTCCACTGCCGGACCTGAGCACCTTCTTGGGCATTCTCAAGCGGATGCGCGGATGCGAGGGGGCTGATGGGCTGCCCTGGCCGGAGAACGATGTGTCACCCGGCCGCCGCGTGAGCCTGGCAAGAACCGAGCGCGCGTTGGTGGGGCTGCTGACGGTGCTGGAGGTCCTGCATTCGGCGGACCGCTGCCGGGTGGCAGCGGAGCCGGAGCGGCATTTGGATGAGGGAACTGTTGATGGGCTCTTTCTGGCTTGCCGGGGGTTGGCTGAGTGGGCTTGTCGGGAGATTCGGCCCCAATGACGTTCGTTGACCTGCTTGGCCTCGCAGGCGGTCGATCAACCCGCGTGGATCGACTGGTGCAGACGAAGGTGTTGCCGGAACCGCTCGGCGTAGTCCTCCCCCACGGCGGCGATGACGCTTTGCCTGGCCGCCAACGCCGATCGCCATGCCGACACACGCGGAAGGTTTTCGAAGATCGCCTGCGAAACCATCGGGTCAAGGACGTCGAAATATCTGAAGAGTGGAGCGAACACCGCGTCGACCATCGTGAAGGCAGTGCCAGCGAAATAGGGTCCGGATTCCAGCTCCGCCTCCAGTCGCTCAAGCGCGCCCCTCAATGCCGCCTGCTTCGCATCCGCCGTCGAACGGTCGGTAGCGTTGAGAAACTGCCAGGCGTCGGCAAGGGCGGATGTCGCAAACTCGATCCAACCCCGCTGACGGGCACGGGATAGCGCATCGACGGGGTACATCGGCGCGCCACCCTGGGTTTCTTCCAGGTACTCGCAGATGACCATGCTTTCGAACAGCATCGCATCTTCCGCATCGTCCCGGCGCACCTTGAGCACGGGGACCTTGCCGGTTGGCGAAACTGCCAGGAACCAGCTTGGCTTGGCTGCCAAATCGACATTTATCCGATCAAACTGGACGGCCTTTTCAAGAAGCACAATCGCGGCGCGCTGTACGAATGGGCACAGTGGGTGGCTTATCAGCGTAAGAGCGTTCATTGCTTTTAGTGGCTCTGGATGGTTTATCAAGTGGAAACAGCGGCAGAGGTTTCCCGAGCGCCGCTGTTTGCACAGCCCGGATTGGACTGGTTCGCCGCCAGGTGCTGAGGCTGGCGCTCAGTACCCGATTGGCTCATCCCAGGCGATGTGGCGTTCACGCAATTGTTGAGCGGCGCGCTTAGCCGTTCAGCAGACGGCCGCCGTCCAAGACGATTTCAGAGCCGATCGTCCAGCGCGACTCGTCGGACGCCAGATACAGCACTGCTTTGGCCACCTCGTCGGAGGTACCGAAGCGGCCAAGCGGAATGGTTGCCGCGATCGCTTTGTTAACCTGCTCGCGATAAGCTTCCGGAATACCGGCCTTGTCGTAAAGCGGAGTCTCGACGGGGCCAGGGCTCACTGCGTTGACACGGATGCCGCGGCCCAGCAGTTCGGTCGAGAGCGTCTTCGACATGTTCAGCAATGCGGCCTTCGTTGCGGCATATACGGACGAGCGATCTGCACCCGCATGCGCGCTGACGGAAGTGGTCAACACGACGGAAGCGGGATTTGCGAAGACCGGCAAAAGCGCCTGCATCAGGAAGTACGGCCCTTTGACGTTGATGTCGAAAATGCGGTCGAACATGTCTTCCGTCCATTCCTCAATGGGCCGCCAGACGGATACGCCGGCATTGAGGAAGGCAACGTCGAGTTGGCCGTAGTGTTCCTTGATGGCTTGTGCCAGCTCCTTTTGTGCGGCAACGCTGGCCGAGTCGGCGCGCAGCACCGGCACGTCCGGGCCCAGTTCGGCCTGGGCCCTTGCAATCGAATCGGGGTTGACGCCCGTTACGATCACGCGAGCGCCCTCCGCCAGGA
The DNA here is from genome assembly GCF_020883215.1 of Stenotrophomonas sp. SI-NJAU-1. Lineage (NCBI taxonomy): Bacteria > Pseudomonadati > Pseudomonadota > Gammaproteobacteria > Lysobacterales > Lysobacteraceae > Stenotrophomonas > Stenotrophomonas sp. SI-NJAU-1. The sequence goes on along the minus strand of NZ_CP086598.1, from coordinate 1,837,256 downwards.
ACTGCTTTGCCGTTTCCAGCCCGATGCCACTGGTGCCGCCGGTGATGAGAGTACGTTTACCTTGCAAGCGCGCCATTTGAATTCTCCGGTGAATGACGACCACCGTGGTCGACATGGAGAAATATGCGCTCATGCCTCACATCAGATAAGACTGCCTGTTCGCATATAATTCATGCAGATCAGGCATGAATAGAGGCGGCGCCGTGGACCGATTTCTTTTGATGACATGCTTTGCGCGTGCTGTGGAAACCGGGAGCTTTTCGGCAGCAGGGCGGGATCTAGGGTTGGGGCAACCCAATGTGAGCCGCTATGTAGCAGCTCTGGAGGATCATCTGCAGACGCGCTTGCTCCACCGGTCTACGCGGAAGTTGTCCTTGACGCCGGAGGGCGGACGCTACTACGCGGACATCCGGCGCATCCTGGATGCGGTGGATGAATCCGAATCGTCCTTCAGGAGCAACGTCGACCCATCAGGGCTCTTGCGCGTAGCCTGTCCGACAGCTCTCGCACATGCGTTTGTGCTGCCGCATGTGCCGGCCTTTCTGGAGCGCTACCCTCAATTGAACCTGGATCTCCAACTCAACGATCGATACGTAGACCTGGTCAATGAAGGCACCGAACTCGCGATCCGCATAGGACAGCTGGAGGACAGCGCCCTGCGCGCGCGGCCTCTTGGAAGGTATGAACGGGTGTTCGTCGCCAGCAAGGACTACTTGGCCAAACGTGGAGTTCCGCAGACCCCGGATGATCTACGCGACCACGATTGCATCATCTACACCTTGCTGTCGTCCGGGGCGACTTGGCGATTCCGGGATGCGGAAATTCCGATCAGCGGCAGGCTCAGGGTCAACTCGCCCGACGCCGTGAGTGCAGCGGTCGCGGCGGGCCTGGGTGTGGCACATGGACCTGCGTGGCTCTTTCAGGACGGACTGAACAGCGGCAGATTGCAGTTCATTCTCAGCAACCATACGGCTCCCCCTGTCCCCGTGCAGATGGTCTACGTCGCCAATAGGCTGCTTCCCACGCGGGCTATCGTGTTCATGGATTTCATGGCTGACGTGTTTTCAAGGATTCCAGCCTTGAACGGCAGCATCCCTGTGCCGACTCGATAAGACGAGACGACAAAGCGTGCTGCCAGAAATGAAAAGAGCGCCGAAGCGCTCTTTTCATTTAGCTCTATCAACCAGCAGGATCATTCCCACTCAATAGTCGCCGGCGGCTTCCCCGAGATGTCATAAACCACCCGCGACACCCCCCGCAGCTCATTGATGATCCGGTTGCTCACCGTCCCCAGGAACTCATACGGCAGATGCGCCCAGTGCGCCGTCATGAAGTCGATCGTCTCCACCGCCCTCAGCGCAATCACCCACTCGTAAGCCCGCGCATCACCCACCACGCCCACCGATTTCACCGGCAGGAACACGGCAAACGCCTGGCTGGTCTTGTCGTACAGATCCGCCTTGCGCAGCTCGTCGATGAAGATGGCATCGGCCTTGGCCAGCAGTTCGGCGTATTCGCGCTTCACTTCGCCCAGGATACGCACGCCCAGGCCCGGGCCCGGGAACGGGTGGCGGTAGACCATGCTGCGTGGCAGGCCCAGCTCGACGCCCAGGCGGCGCACTTCGTCCTTGAACAGCTCGCGCAGCGGCTCCACCAGGCCCAGCTTCATGTGCTCCGGCAGGCCGCCCACGTTGTGGTGGCTCTTGATCACATGCGCCTTGCCGGTCTTGCTGCCGGCCGACTCGATCACGTCCGGATAGATGGTGCCCTGCGCCAGCCACTTGGCGTTCTTCAGCTTGTTCGACTCTTCATCGAAGATCTCAACGAACAGGTTGCCGATGATCTTGCGCTTGGCTTCCGGGTCGCTCACGCCTTCCAGCGCGGCGAAGTAACGGTCGGCGGCATTCACGCGCACCACCTTCACGCCCATGTGCTCGGCAAACATCGCCATCACCTGGTCGCCTTCCTGCCAGCGCAGCAGGCCGGTATCCACGAACACGCAGGTCAGCTTGTCGCCGATCGCCTTGTGCAGCAGCGCGGCCACAACCGACGAATCGACGCCACCGGACAGGCCCAGGATCACTTCGTCATCGCCCACCTGTTCGCGCACGCGGGCGATCTGGTCGTCGATGATGTTGGCAGCGGTCCACAGGGTCTGGCAGCCGCACACGTCCACCACGAAGCGGCGCAGCAGCGCCTGGCCCTGCAGGGTGTGGGTCACTTCCGGGTGGAACTGCACGCCGTACCAGCGCTTTTCTTCGTTGGCCATGGCGGCCACCGGAATGCGGTCGGTGGTGGCGGTGATGGTGAAGCCCGGCGGTGCAACGGAGACGTGGTCGCCGTGGCTCATCCAGACATTCAGCTTCGGCTCGCCGCCGTGGTCGCTCAGGCCCTTGAACAGTGCATCGGGGTTGATCACGTTCACTTCGGCGTGGCCGAATTCGCGCTGGTCCGCCGCTTCGGTGGCACCGCCCAGCTGCGCGGCCAGGGTCTGCATGCCGTAGCAGATGCCGAAGATCGGCAGGCCGCTGTCGAATACTTCCTGCGGTGCGGCGGGCGCGCCCGGCAGCGTGGTCGATTCCGGGCCGCCGGACAGGATGATGCCCTTGGCGCCGAACGCGGCGATCTCGGCCGGGTTGTGGTCCCACGCCCAGATTTCGCAGTAGACGCCCAGCTCGCGGATGCGGCGGGCAATCAGCTGCGTGTACTGCGCGCCGAAATCGAGGATGAGGATCTTGTCGTTATGGATGTTGGTCATGGCGCCCCGGCAATGCAGTAGGGAAAACGAAAACGTCAGATTTTTCAGCGGCAGATGGAGAAAGAGGAACGGGAATCAGCTTCCTCGTTCCTCTTTGCTCGTCCCGCATCAGGAGCGGTAGTTCGGCGGCTCTTTGGTGATCGTCACATCGTGGACGTGGCTCTCGCGCTGGCCGGCGCCGCTGATCTTTACGAACTTGGGCTTGCTGCGCATGTCCTCGACGGTGGCGCAACCCACGTAGCCCATGGTGGCGCGCAGGCCGCCCATCAGCTGGTGGATGATGCCGCCCACCGGGCCGCGGTACGGCACGCGGCCTTCAATGCCTTCGGGCACCAGCTTGTCGGCGGTGGCGGCGTCCTGGAAGTAGCGGTCCTTGGACCCCTTCTCCATCGCAGCCAGCGAGCCCATGCCGCGGTAGCTCTTGTACGAACGGCCCTGGAACAGCTCGGTTTCGCCCGGCGATTCCTCGGTACCGGCCAGCAGGCCACCAATCATGATGGTCGAAGCACCGGCGGCCAGTGCCTTGCCGATGTCGCCGGAGTAGCGGATGCCACCGTCGGCGATCAGCGGGATGCGGTCCTGCAGCGCTTCGGCCACCAGGTCGATCGCGGTGATCTGCGGCACGCCCACGCCTGCCACCACGCGGGTGGTGCAGATCGAGCCCGGGCCGATGCCGACCTTCACTGCGTCCGCGCCGCTGTCCAGCAGCGCCAGCGCGGCTTCACCGGTGCAGATGTTGCCACCGATGACCTGCACGTTCGGGAAGTTCTTCTTGACCCAGCTGACGCGGTCCAGCACGCCCTGCGAATGGCCGTGCGCGGTATCGACCACGATCACGTCCACGCCGGCAGCCACCAGCGCTTCCACGCGGCGGTCGGTATCGCCGCCCACGCCGACAGCCGCGCCGACCAGCAGGCGGGTGGCGATGTCCTTGGCAGCGTTCGGGAAGTCGGTGTTCTTCTGGATGTCCTTGACGGTGATCAGGCCACGCAGGGCGAAATCATCGTTGACCACCAGCACCTTTTCGATGCGGTTGCGGTGCAGCAGCTGCAGCACTTCATCAGACGCGGCGCCTTCCTTGACCGTGATCAGGCGATCCTTCTTGGTCATGATGTGGCGGACCGGATCGTCCAGCTCGGTCTCGAAGCGCATGTCGCGATGGGTCACGATGCCGGCCAGCAGGCCGTCGCTGCCCACCACCGGCACGCCGGAGATGTTGTGCGCCTGGGTCAGGGCCAGCACGTCGCGGATGGTGGTTTCCGGGCCGACGGTGATCGGGTCGCGGATGACGCCGGCCTCGAACTTCTTGACCTTGGCCACTTCCGCGGCCTGCTGCTCCACGCTCAGGTTCTTGTGGATGATGCCCATGCCACCCAGCTGTGCCATGGCGATGGCCAGGCGTGCTTCGGTGACGGTATCCATGGCGGCGGACAGGATCGGAAGCTTGAGCTTCAGGTCGCGCGTCAACCGCGTTTCGAGGTTGACGTCCTTGGGCAGGATGGTCGAATGAGCGGGGACGAGCGAGACGTCGTCGTAAGTGAGTGCTTCAGCCTGGATGCGCAGCATCGGCATACCCGAGATGTGGGGAAGCGCGACATTTTACCCTGTTTTCGCTGCCTGTGGCAGGGGGTAGATGCGACGCAGTGTCGCGCGGGCGGCAATTGGTTCAGACGCCGGCGCACCGCCCTTGGTAGCGGCCAACCTTGGTTGGCACACAACCGGAAGGCCCTTGCCCCATATGGGGAGCTGGCGCCTGATTTTTCGTGCCAACCAAGGTTGGCACCTACCAAGAGCGGGTCATGCGGACCGGCGGGAACTACGGGGCATCGACGCGCCCCCGGTAGCGCCGGGCCATGCCCGGCGAGCGCAGCGGCGCCGCAGCAATCCGCCGGGCATGGCCCGGCGCTACCAAGCCCCACCGCAAGCAGCCCAGGTGCGGTCAGTTCCCGGCTTCCGCCGCTTCCAACGTGTTCTGCATCAGCGTGGCCACGGTCATCGGGCCTACCCCACCCGGCACCGGGGTGATCCAGCTCGCCCGCTGCGCTGCGGCCTCGAACCCGACATCGCCCACCAACCGGCCGTCATCCAAGCGGTTGATGCCCACGTCGATCACCACCGCACCCGGCTTCACCCACTCGCCCGGCACGATGCCCGGGCGGCCCACCGCCACCACCAGGATGTCGGCGTTGCGCACGGCCTGTTCCAGCACGTCCTTGGGGGTGAACTTGTGGCAGCTGGTCACGGTGCAGCCGGCAATCAGCAGCTCCAGGCCCATCGGCCGGCCGACGTGGTTGCTGACACCGACGATGGTGGCGTTGCGGCCGCGCACGGGCTGGTCGGTGTGGCCCAGCAACGTGGTGATGCCACGCGGGGTGCACGGGCGCAGGCCGAACTCGCGCAGGGCCAGGTGGCCGACGTTTTCCGGATGGAAGCCGTCCACGTCCTTGCGCGGGTCGATGCGCTGGATCAGCCGGCGCGCGTCGGGAATGCCTGGCAGCGGCAGCTGGATCAGGATGCCGTTGATCTTCGGGTCCGCGTTGAGCTGGTCGATCAGGTCGAGCAGCTCGGCCTCGGTGGTGCCGGCCGGCAGGTCGTAGTCATACGCTTCGATGCCCACCTTCTCGGCGGCGCGGCGCTTGTTGCGCACGTACACGGTCGAGGCCGGGTCGCCCCCCACCAGCACCACGGCCAGGCCGGGGCGGCTGCCACCGGCGGCGACACGGGCGTCGACCCGCACCTTCAGGCTGTCGAGCAGGTCCTCGGCGATACGGCGGCCATCGAGGATGCGGGCAGGAAGCTGGGGGGCGGAGTCGGTCATCGGGTGCGGGCGTGGGGCGGCGGGGACGCTATTGTCCCCGATTCACGCCCCCTCGCCCACCGGGAATGCGGGCCGCCGCCGCTTCGGTAGTGCCGGCCGCTGGCCGGCAACCTCATGAACGCAGGAAGCACCGTGCAGCTGCCGGCCAGCGGCCGGCACCACCAAGGCTTCAGATCATTCCTCTTCTTCTTCCGGCACTTCATCCGCATTGAGCGTGCGTGCCTTGCGCTTGGGCGCGGTAAACGGCGTCGGCGTCGGCACACCCGGCAGCGCGCTGCCGAACACCATGTGCGCGCCGGCCCTCAGGCTGCCACCGGCCATTTCCAGTTCGAAGCGCTCGGCATCGCGCTCGCGGATCTGCTCGGCGATCTCGCGCGCATCGTCTTCGTCCGCGCCCAGTTCCACCAGTGCCGCCTGCCCGAACAGCAGCGCCGACTCGAAAGTTTCGCGGATCTGGAAATCCACGCCGGCATGGATCAACCGCAGCGAATGTTCGCGGTCGAACGAGCGCACCAGCAGCTTGGCCTGCGGGAACTGATGGGCCACCAGTTCGACGATGCGGTCAGCATCCTCGGCATTGTTCACGCACACCGCAATCGCCCGCGCACTGCCCGCGCCGGAGGCATGCAGCACGTCCAGCCGGGTGCCGTCGCCGTAATAGATCTTGAAACCGAAGCGCTCGGCGTTGTGGATCATCTCCACATCGTTGTCGATGATGGTCACGTCCACGTCGCGGGCCAGCAGCGACTGGCTGGCCACCTGGCCGAAGCGGCCGAAGCCGATCAGCAGCACGCTGCCGGACAGGCCATCGGCGGTGTCCACGCCTTCCAGGCTGACGGTCGGCGTCGGCGCCACGCGCTTGTAGACCAGCACCACCAGCGGCGTCAGCGCCATCGACAGCACCACCACGGCCGTGAAGTTGGCATTGATGTCCAGGCTGATCACCCCGGCACTCGCCGCTGCCGAGAACAGCACGAAGGCGAACTCGCCGCCCTGCGCCATCAGCACGCCACGGTCCAGTGCCTGCGCATGGTCGCTGCCCATCAACCGCGCAACCACGTAGATGCACAACGCCTTGGCCGCCATCAGCGCCACCACCAGGCCGAGGATCATCGGCCAGTTGCCGGCCACCACGCCCAGGTCCAGCGCCATGCCCACGCTGAGGAAGAACAGGCCCAGCAGGATGCCGCGGAACGGTTCGATGTCTGCTTCGATCTGGTGGCGGAAGGTCGATTCGCTCAGCAGCACGCCGGCCAGGAACGCGCCCATCGCCATCGACAACCCGGACAGCTGCATCAGCAGCGCCGCGCCCAGCACCACCAGCAGTGCGGCAGCGGTCATCACTTCGCGCGCTTTCGATTCGGCCAGCACGCGGAACAGCGGATTGAGCAGGAAGCGGCCCACCAGCACCAGGCCGACGATGGCACCCACGCCGATCGCCACCGACATCCAGCGCGAGCCCTCGCCATCGGCACTGCCCGCAGCCGGCGCCATCCACGCGACAAGTGCCAGCAACGGCACGATCAGCAGGTCTTCGAACAGCAGGATCGAGACGATCTTCTGCCCCGATGGCAGCGCGATGTCGCCGCGCTCGGCCAGCAGCTGCATCACCACCGCGGTGGAGGTCAGCACGAAACCGGTGGCGCCGATGAAGGCGATCTGCCACGGCAGCCCGAACAGCTTGGCGATGCTGGTCAGCACCAGCGCGCAGGTGACGATCTGCAGCGTGCCCAGCCCGAAGATCTCCTTGCGCAGGCTCCACAGGTGCGAGGGCCGCATTTCCAGGCCGATGACGAACAGGAACATGACCACGCCGAGTTCGGCGGTATGCAGGATCGCCTGCGGGTCGGAGAACCAGCCCAGCCCGAACGGGCCGATCGCCAGGCCGGCGGCGAAGTAGCCCAGCACCGAGCCCAGGCCGAGCCGACGGAACAGCGGCACCATCACCACTGCTGCGCCCAACAGGGCGACGACCTTGACCAGCTCGCTGGTCGCTGCTTCTACCGCCATGCGGTGGGTTCCCCGGAAATCGAAATCGGCCTCAACGATAGAGCAACACCGATGACGGCAATAGCACGTGTGTTGCGTTTTATTGTCTTGGAGATGGAACGATAGCGGGAGTGGCCCCGGGCATCATCCCGAAACCATAAACGGTAGCGCCGGGCCATGCCCGGCGAGCGCAGCGGCGCGCGCAGGTACATCCGCCGGGCATGGCCCGGCGCTACCGGGTTCACCCGCCCCGGCAGAACGCGGCGTAATCGATATACCCCGGGAACGGCACGCCCGGCGCGCACAGCGGGCACTGCGGGTCCGGCTCGATGCGGGTCTCGCGGAAGCGCATCATCCCGAAACCATAAATGGTAGCGCCGGGCCATGCCCGGCGAGCGCAGCGGCGCGCGCAGGCACATCCGCCGGGCATGGCCCGGCGCTACCGGGTTCACCCGCCCCGGCAGAACGCGGCGTAATCGATATACCCCGGGAACGGCACGCCGGGTGCGCACACCGGGCACTGCGGGTCAGGGCTGATGCGGGTCTCGCGGAAGTGCATGCCCAGCGCATCGAAGCGCAGCAGGCGGCCCACCAACGGTTCGCCGATGCCCAGCAGCAGCTTCAGCACCTCGGTGGCCTGCAGCACACCCGCCAGCCCAGGCAGCACGCCCAGCACGCCGGCCTCGGAACAGTTCGGCGCGAACTCCGGCGGCGGCGGCTCCGGGAACAGGCAGCGATAGCACGGCGCCACGCCACGCTGGCGGCCGGCATCGAACACGCTCACCTGGCCGTCGAAGCGCTCGATGGCGGCGTAGACCATCGGCGTGGCGTGCTTGATGCAGGCGTCGTTGAGCAGGTAGCGCAAAGGGAAGTTGTCCGAACCGTCCAGCACCACGTCAACGTCCTGCAGCAGGCGGTCCACGTTCTCCGAGGTGACCCGCTCGGGCACGGCCTCGACCGCGATGGACGGGTTCAACGCCAGCAGCCGCTCACGTGCCGAATCAACCTTCAGCTGACCGACGCTGGCCTCGGTATGCACGATCTGCCGATGCAGGTTGCTGCGCTCGACACGATCGTGGTCGGCAAAACGCAGGTGCCCTACCCCGGCGGCCGCCAGGTAGAACCCGGCCGGCGCGCCCAGGCCGCCCGCGCCCAGCACCAGCACCCGCGACTGCTGCAGGCGGCGTTGGCCAGCCTCGCCCACCTGCGGCAGCAGCAGGTGGCGCGAATAGCGGTCGTAGAAATCGCGGTCAGCGGCGCTGGTCAGTGGCTGCACCAGCGGCAGCGCCTGCTCGCGCCAGGCCACGGTGCCGCCGGTCACGGAGCTCACGTTGGTATAGCCCGCATCCAGCAGCGCCTGCGTCGCATCGGCCGAGCGCTTGCCGCTCTGGCAGATCAGCAGGATTTCCTGTTCCTGCCGTGGCAGGTACGCCGCGGGGCCGGTCAGCAGCTCATCCTTGGCCACGCCGCGCGCGCCCTCGGCCATGCCCCCGGCCCGTTCGTGCGCCTCGCGCACATCAATCAGCATGGCACCGTGGGCCAGGCGCTCACGTGCCTGGGCGGGGGAAAGCTCTGGAATGCTCATGCCGCCATTATCGCGCAGACGTCACGCACCTGGACCAGGCCGCGCCCGAAACAGCTATGCGACGGCGTAGGTGTTGCCACCGTGTGCGGCGATGAACAGAGCGACAGCCGACCGGCAGTAGGATTCGATCTGGTCGTCGCTCCCTGCTATCGCTTCATCGAAGCGAGCGATTGCCAAGAGATCGGATCCTCTGATGAGCGCGCCAAACAAGCGGGCAGACAGGAGAGGATCGGGCACGTTCAGGGCCGCCTTGGCGTGCAACTGTCGCAACAGGGCCTCGATCTGGACGATGACGTAGGCCGGGCCGGCTTGGTAATGGAGCCTGCTCAACGATTGTTGATTGGTCTTGTCGGCCATGATCATGGCTTCGACACTTCGAACGTCCGGGCTCAACAGGGTACGAAGCAGGGATGAAGCCACTGCCACCAGCTGATCTTCAGCCGAACCGTCGCCGCCTTCAACAAGGGCCTGGGGTGCGAACTGATGGCAGTGGGCCGCAATGGCTGCGCTGAACAGCGCCTCCTTGTTCTCGAATTTCCGATAGATGCTCAGCTTGGATATCTTCGCCCGCTGGGCGACCTTTTCCATTGTCGTGGCTTGAAAGCCCAGTTCCACGAAGAGTTCGCTTGCGGCATCAATTATTGATTGGCCGAGCGCCTCGTTGGCCGGCCGACCACGGCGAGCCTGGCTGATTCTGCTGGTCATGATTGCACTACTTGACAGTATCCCGGTGCACACATTACGGTACCCGACAGTACCATAAATCGCGCCAACTGATCAATGTTACGCGCCCGACCCGGTCCCGCTCCCTTCCACGACATAGAGCAGAACACCATGGATGACGTCATCATCATCGGCGGCAGCTTTGCCGGCCTCGCCGCCGCGCTGCAGCTCGGCCGTGCCCGCCGCAGGGTCACCGTTCTCGATACCGGTCTACAGCGCAATCGCTTCGCCAGCCACTCCCATGGTGTACTCGGCCACGATCACAAGCCACCACAGAACATCCTGACCGACGCACGCCAACAACTCGCGCGCTATCCGACGATCAGGCTGGTGAACGCGCGGGCCGACAGCATTTCCGGCGCCATCGACAACTTCTCCGTCCTTACTGGCGATGGCGCGTCCCTTGGCGCGCGCCGACTGATCCTGAGTTATGGCGTTGTCGACCAGATGCCGGATGTCCCGGGCTTTGCCGAGAACTGGGGCTCATCCATCGTGCCGTGCCCATACTGCGACGGCTTTGAAGTCGCCGACCAGCGTTGGGGCCTGGTCTGGTCGGGCCCGCAGTCGCATACCTATGTCAGGCTTTACCACGATTGGACCGGCACGTTGACGGTCTTTGCCGATGGTCACGACATCGCACCCGATGTACGGGCAGACCTGGCACGTCGCAACATACCGGTGGTCGATGGCCGGATCACGGAGATCCACCATCGCACGGGACATGGAACCGCCATCAAGCTCGATACCGCCGGCGATGTAGTGATCGATATGCTGTTTGCGCACCCGCGCAACAGGCCCTCCGCAAGCCTGCATGAATCTTTGGGCCTGGGCACGGTCACTACGCCCCTCGGCACTGCCATCAAGGTCGACGAGCGCCGGGAAACCAGCGTACCGGGCATCTACGCCGCTGGCGATCTTGCAAACCCGGCCATGGCCTCCGTCACCACCGCGATATGGCAAGGCGCGACGGCAGGTATTTCCGCGCAGCAATCGATGCTGGTGTGAGACGACAGATTCCAGGAGCGCGGCGTCGCCGCCGATGCAACGAAAAAGGCGGCCCTGCGGCCGCCTTCTCGTGGATCACTTGCCCTTGACGTGCTTCATCAAGCGCCGCTTGGCCTTGACCTGCCGTTCGGTCAGCACGTTCTTCTTGCCTTCGTACGGGTTGGCACCCTCGCGGAAGATGAACTGCACCGGCGTTCCGATCAGCTTGAAGCGCTTGCGGAAGAAGTTCTCCAGGTAGCGCTTGTACGACTCCTGCAGTTCCTTCAGGCGGGTGCCGTGCACGATGAAGGTCGGCGGGTTGGCGCCAGCCGGGTGCACGTAACGCAGCTTGGAGACGTGGCCGCGGATGGTCGGCGGCGGGTTGGTCTCGTAGGCCACTTCCAGCGCCTTGTTCACCTCGCTGGTGGTGAAGGTCTTGTTCGCCGATTCGTGCGCGCGGTGCACCGCACGGAACAGCTCGCGCAGGCCCGAGCCATGCTTGGCCGAGATGCGCACCGATTCGGCCCACGGCACGAAGCCCAGGCGCAGCGACAGCATCGTTTCGGCCTGCTCACGCTGGTAGTCGGTCAGGCCATCCCACTTGTTGATCGCGATCACCAGCGCGCGGCCGGCATCCAGCACGGCGCCGAGCACGGTGGCGTCCTGGTCGGTCACACCTTCGGTGGCATCGAGCATCAGCACGGCCACCTGGCACTGCTCGATCGACTGCATGGTCTTGACCACCGAGAACTTCTCGACGACCTCGTCCACGCGCGAACGGCGACGCAGGCCGGCGGTGTCGATCAGGCGGTACTCGCGGCCGTCGCGCTCCAGGTCCACCGAGATCGAATCGCGGGTGGTGCCCGGCACGTCCGAAGCGATCATGCGCTCTTCGCCGAGGATGCGGTTGACCAGGGTCGACTTGCCCACGTTGGGGCGGCCGACGAAGGCGATGCGGATGCGGTTCGGATCGTTGTCCAGCTCTTCGCCGCTGCCCTCTTCCGGCAGGCGCTGGATGACCTCGTCCAACAGGTCGTCCAGGCCCTGGCGGTGGGCAGCCGACACGGTCAGCATCTCGCTGAAGCCGTAGCGGGCGAACTCCGAACGCACGGTGTCCTCGTCGGTGCCGTCGATCTTGTTGATCAGCAGCAGCGTCGGGCGCGACAGCTTGCGCAGCCAGGCCAGGATCTCATCGTCCATCGCCGAGGTGCCCTCGCGGGCATCGACGACGAACAGGATCAGGTCAGCTTCGCCAGCGGCAGCACGGGCCTGGCGCGTGGTAGCGCCAGCCAGGCCTTCTTCTTCCTCTGCGATGCCGCCGGTATCGACGACGAGGAAATGGTTGTCCTCGTCAAGCCGGCAGACGCCATAGTTGCGGTCCCGGGTGACGCCGGGCTGGTCATGGACCAGGGCGTCACGTGTTCGGGTCAGTGCATTGAATATGGTCGACTTGCCGACATTCGGCCGTCCAACCAGGGCGACCAAAGGCAGCATCGCGATTACTCCGTATTAATTTGCCAACCGGAATGCGGTCAGCTTGCCATCAACGTTCTGCACCAGCAGCACCCCATCGACGACGATTGGCTGGGCCAGAAGCGCATCACCGCCGCTTTTCGCCCGCGCCGCCATCGCGCCATCGGAGGCCTGCAGCCAATGCAGGTATCCCTTGTAGTCACCGACCACGACGTAGTCGCCGTGCAGCGCCGGACCAGTCAGCGAGCGCCGGGCCAGTGCGGTCTGCGACCACATCGCCGCGCCGCTGGCCTTGTCCAGGCCGAACACGCCGCCCTTGTTGTCGGTAACGAAAACATTGCCCGAAGACACCGCCACGCCGCCGGCACCGCCGTGGTCGCGCGCCCACAGGGGGCGACCGGTCGGGCCTTCGATGGCCATGGTCTGGTTCTTGAAGCTGCTCACGAACAAAGTGTTACCGTCGAGCACCGGGGCGCCATCGACGTCGGCCATGCGGTCCAGCTCGGTACGGCCTTCGCCGGTACCCACGTTCTGGTCCCACAACGTGCGGCCGTCCTGCATGGCCAGCGCAGCGACGCTGCCCTCGTCCTTGCCGATGAACAGCACGCCCGGACCGGTCACCACCGCCGCGTTGCCACGCACGGTCAGTGCCGGCAGCTCGCTGGGGTTGAACCACTTCTGGGTGCCGTTGCCGGCGTCGAACGCGGTGACGCGACCGTCATTGCTGCGCACGAAGACCATGCCCTGGGCAATGGCCGGCGCGGCGATCACTTCGTTGGGCACGCGTGCGCGCCACTTCTCGCTGCCATCGTTGATGTCCAGCGCGATCACCTGGCCATCGAGGGTACCGATGACCACCAGGTTCTCGCCGACGCCCGGACCACCGGACAGCCGCAGCTTGGCCTTCTTCTTTTCCTTCTTCGGCTCCCAGGTCCAGACCTTCTTGCCGGTCTGCAGGTCGATGGCGTGCACGCCACCGGTGATGGCCGCAGCGAACACGTGGCCATTGGCCACCGCCGGGCCCTGGCGCACGCCGATGCGGCGCTCGCCCTTGCCCAGATCGACCGACCAGGCCTTGTTGACCTTCAGGGTCGGCTCGAACTTGACCAGTTCGGCCGGCTCCTGCGCCTTCTTGGCTTCAGCGTCCTTGCCGGCGAACCAGCCCTTCATGGTACTGCAGCCGGACAGTGCCATGCCGAGCAGGAGCACGGAGGCGACGCGGGTGATCATGACCTTCTGACTCATCAAACCGACTCCGCAGGGGCGGCGACGGTGCCGCCGGCGTCCATAACCTTGGTTTCCAGCAGGCGCCGCTGCGGCGCTGCCACGTCCAGCGTTTTCAGCGCCTTCTCATACTGTTCGCGGGCGGCGTCGCGCTTGCCCTGCGCCATCAGCGCATCGCCATGGATTTCCAGGCTGCTGCTGTCGGTGGCGCTGCCCAGCAGCTTGATCGCCTCATCGCCCTTGCCGGTCGCCACCAGCAGGCGTGCCACGCGCTGGTCGACCACGCGCTGCAGGTCGCTGTCGACCTTCACCGCACGCAGGGTGGCCAGCGCTTCTTCATTCTTGCCCGCATCGACCTGGGCCTTGGCCAGCTGCAGCGCGGCCAGGTCGCCGTAGATGCTGGACGGGCCAGCTTCCAGCGCCTTGACCGCCTTGGCGGCGTCATCGAGCTTGTTCTGCTGCAGGCCGACCAGGGCCTTCTGGTACTCGACATTGGCCGAGGCCAGCTTGCCGCCCTGATCCTTCTGGTACCACTGCCAGCCGGCAATGGCACCGATGGCGATGACTACGCCACCGAGGATGCTGGCGCCATTCTTCCGCAGCCAGCTGCGGACGCGTTCACTTTGTTCGTGCTCGTCGAGCAGATCGTCGATCGCCATGCGTACTCTCGCCCCGCCCATCGGGAGGGACCATTGGGATTATCGAAGGTGGTGAAACCGTGTCTCAGTGCGAAACCGGGACAACGGAGCCTTCAGAGGATACCTGAAAGCGTGCCACGTTGGCTCGCTGGTAGGGCGTCAGATCGACGATAGCGCCGTTCTGCTGAACCTGGACCGCCGAGGCGTTGCCCAGGGTCACGCGGGTCACCTGGCCCGGGGTGAAGCTGCGGCTCTCGCCGGCCTTGATCAGCGCCTTCTCGACGGTACCGCCCCCAGGGCCGGCGATATCGACCCAGCTGTCACCGCTGAACTGCATGTCCAGATTGGCGGCAGGGGCCGGCGCAGCGCGCGGCACCGGGGCCAGCGAGGCGACGTACGGGGTGGCGGCCGGCTTGGCGACGGGCGCGGCCGCCACCACGGCGGGCGCCGCCGCGGCGGACCCGGGGCCGGCCGGGGCAACCGGTACGGCGGCCGGGATCACGTCCAGCGAGGCGGTGCTCGGCGAAGGCGCGGCGCCATCGAAGTGGCCACGGGTGGCGAACCAGACCGGGACCGCCAGCACAGCGGTAATACCGACATACAGCGCACGGCGGCCGAGGTTCTCGGCGATCCGGCGCGCACGCGGGGTATGGGTGTGGCTGACCAGGGTGGGCGGAACCACCGGGCCCACCTGGGCCTGTTCCAGCAGTTCGCTGACGTCCACGCCGAGCAGGCGGGCATAGCTGCGCAGCTGGCCGCGCACGAACACCGGCGCCCCCAGCTTCTGCCACTGCTCCTGCTCGAGCGACTTGACCACTTGAACCGGCATGCGCAGGCGCTGGCCGACATCTTCGAGAGTCAGTCCGGCGGCCTCGCGGGCCTGGCGCAGGCGGGTGCCGCAGCCGGCCACGGTCTCGAGATCGCTCACAGTCTGGTCATCAATCACAATGCATCAACCCTGGAGTTAGGAGCCCGCGTCCTGCGGAAATTCCTGTCGAATCCGCTGAAGATAGCGATCAGATGCTGCCTGATCACCCAGCCGCGCCTCGATTTGAGACGCAAGTTGTAACACGGAACGCGTGGCCGGTGCAGCCGCAATCCTACGTTCGGCGAAGGCCCGGGCCTCCATGAACTGGCCGCGACGGAAGCTCAGCTGGGCCATCGCCTCCAGCGCGACCGGGTTGCCAGGCACCTGCGCCAGAGCGGCACGCAGGTTGCGCTCGGCGCGTTCAAGCTGGCCAGCGTCCAACGCACAGCTGCCACCATTGGCCTGCGCCTGGGCCGGCGTGGTGTAGTTGGGCGATTGCAGCGCACGATCGAACCAGGCCAACGACTCGGCAGCCTGCCCGTTCTGGCACAGCCAGGCACCATAATTATTGAGTACATCGCCGCGCTGCGGCGCCAGCTCGGCAGCCCTGCGGAAACCTTCCCCGGCCTGTCGGGTGCGGCCACGCTGATCATCGATGCCGGCCAGCAGCACCAGTGCATCGGGGTCGGCAGGCGCCAGCTTGATCGCATCGCGCGTCTTGCGCTCGGCCGCGTCCAGGTTGCCGCTCTGCATGTCGCGGACAGCCAGGGCCAGCAGATCCGCGGCGCGGACCTGCCGGCGAACACCTTCGGGGTCGCGGACCGAATAGACCGTCGCCTGGCTGGGGCCCAGCTTGGCTTTGGGCTGCGACTTGCAAGCAGTGACCGAGAGGGCCAGCACGCCTGCAAGCAGCGCCAGCCAGAAGCGGTCAGGCCGCCGCATCGCTCCCCTTCCCCGCCTGCAGCGTCTTGTTGAACTCGGCTTGGCGGCGGGTGCGATCCATCACCTGGCCTTTGAGCTGGCCACAGGCGGCGTCGATATCGTCGCCACGGGTGCGGCGCACCATGGTCAGCACGTTGCTGTCGAGCAGGATCTTCTGGAAGGCGCGGATATGCGCTTCTTCCGAGCGCTCGTAGCGGGTACCCGGGAACGGGTTGAACGGGATCAGGTTGACCTTGCCCGAGTCCCTGGCCTGCACCGCGTTGTCGAACTGGTGCATCAGCCGCGCCAGCTGGCGGGCGTGCTCGGGCTGGTCGTTGATGCCCTTCATCAGGGTGTATTCGAAGGTGACCGATTCGCGGCGCTTGTTGGCACGCAGATAGCGTGCGCACGAAGCCATCAGCTCGGCGATCGGGTACTTCTTGTTGAGCGGCACGAGGGTCTCGCGCAGCTCATCGTTCGGCGCATGCAGCGACACCGCCAGCGACACGTCGCTTTCGGCGGACAGGCGGTCGATCTGCGGCACCAGGCCGGAGGTCGACAGGGTCACGCGCTTGTTGGCCAGGCCATAGCCCAGATCGTCGCGCATCACGCTCATGGCACGCACGACGTTGTCGAAATTCATCAGCGGCTCGCCCATGCCCATCATCACCACGTTGGTGAGACGGCGCATCTGGTGCGGCACGTTGCCCAGGTGGCGCGCCGCGATCCACACCTGGCCGATGATCTCGGCGGTGGTCAGGTTGCGGTTGAAGCCCTGGGTGGCGGTGGAGCAGAACGTGCAGTTCAGGCCACAACCGACCTGCGAGGACACGCACAGCGTGCCGCGGGTCTTGTCGGGGATGTACACGGTCTCGATGGCGTTCTTGCCATCCACGCCCATCGCCAGCAGCCACTTGTGGGTGCCGTCGGCGGAGGGCTTGTCGAAGATGATGTTCGGGACGAGGACCTCGGCATGCTCCTGCAGCTTGGCGCGCAGGACCTTGCCGAGGTCGGTCATCTCATCGAACTCGGTGACGTAGCGATGATGGATCCACTTCATCACCTGATGGGCGCGGAACTTCTTCTCGCCGAGAACCTCGACGAAAAACTTCTCCAGGCCCGCGCGATCGAGGTCGAGCAGGTTCTGCTTGCCAGCCGTGGGTGCCGACTTCGGCAGCGGCTGGATGGCGATTTTCTGTACGACCTCGTTCACGGCATTACTCTCAGCGCGAGACGACTTCGGTGGCGGCGAAGAAGTACGCGATTTCAATCGCGGCATTCTCGACCGAGTCCGAGCCGTGGGCGGCATTGGCATCGATGGATTCGGCGAAGTCGGCGCGGATGGTGCCCGCAGCGGCTTCCTTCGGGTTGGTGGCGCCCAGCAGGTCGCGGTGGGCCAGGACGGCGTTCTCGCCTTCCAGGGCCTGGATCATCACCGGGCCGGAGATCATGAACTCGACCAGTGCGTTGAAGAACGGACGCTCGCGGTGCACAGCGTAGAAGCCTTCGGCTTCACGGCGCGACAGCTGCTTGTACTTGGCGGCCACGACCTTCAGGCCGGCCTTTTCGAAACGGGCGTAGATTTCGCCGATGACGTTCTTGGCAACGGCGTCCGGCTTGATGATCGAAAGGGTGCGCTCCAGCGCCATGGGATGTCTCCAATGGAATCGGGCCGCTGATGGCCCGAAGGGTAACAAAAAAAAAGCCGCGTCGAAACGCGGGCTTAGCCTGATAAACGTGCGCGGATTGTAAAAGATAAAGCGGCAGGGTGGTAGTGCCGGCCGCCGGCCGGCAGTGGGCGCCATTCAACCTCGGGGGGCTGCCGGCCAGCGGCCGGCACTACCCCATTCACCCACCTGAGCGGATTCTGACCAGCCGAGGCATTTTTGCTGCATTGCAAAATGCCATACGCTACCGTCTGGTTCTAGTATCAAACAATCGTTTGATTAAGGTCCGCCCGCCCGATGGCCAAGCCCGCCCACTTCTCGACCAAGGACCGGATCCTCGGCGCCGCCGAGGAGCTGTTCGCCCAGCACGGCTTTGCCGGCACCTCGCTGCGTCAGGTCACCAGCCAGGCCGACGTCAACATCGCTGCGGTCAACTACCACTTCGGCTCCAAGGAAAACCTGGTCAACGAGGTGTTCCGCCGCCGCATGGACGAGATGACCGGCGCTCGTCTGGCTCAACTTGAGCGTGCCCGCAACGAACACCCCGGGCAACTGCGGCCGGTGCTCGCCGCCTTCGTCGAGCCGGCCCTGGCGCTGGCCCAAGACCGCCAGAACGGCGGCGCCTTCGTCCGCGTGATCGCCCGTGCCTACGCTGAAAAGAACGACAACCTGCGCAAGTTCCTGTCCGACCACTACGGCCACGTGCTGCGTGAGTTCGGCAAGGCGATCGCCACCTGCGTGCCCGGCCTGAGCAAGGAAGAGCTCTATTGGCGCCTGGATTTCCTCGCTGGCTCGCTGACCTATGCCATGGCCGATTTCGGGCTGATCAAGCGACCTGCCGGTGTCACCGAAACGGCGCATCGTGCCCATGCCGCCCATGAACTGATCCATTTCGCCGAGGCCGGATTCCGTGCCGCCGCCCGCAGCGGCAGCGCCCTGCCCGCCTCCATTGATTCCACCCAGTAACTGCTGACCAACAAAGGCCCTACACCATGTCCAATTCCCTGCTAGTCCGCCGCGCCGCCGTGCTGGGTGCCGGCGTCATGGGTGCCCAGATCGCCGCCCACCTCACCAATGCCGGCGTCGACACCGTGCTGTTCGACCTGCCTGCCAAGGAAGGTCCGGCCGATGGCATCGTGCTGAAGTCGATCGCCAACCTCGGCAAGCTGAGCCCGGCGCCGCTGGCCAGCAAGTCGCTGGCCGAAGCCATCACCCCGGCCAACTACGAGACCGGCCTGGAACAGCTGAAGGACTGCGATCTGATCATCGAGGCCATCGCCGAGCGCATGGACTGGAAGCAGGACCTGTACAGGAAGATCGCCCCGTTCGTGGCCGACCACGCCGTGCTGGCCTCCAACACCTCGGGCCTGGGCATCAACAAGCTGGCCGACGTGCTGCCCGAACAGCTGCGCCACCGCTTCTGCGGCGTGCATTTCTTCAACCCGCCGCGCTACATGCACCTGGCCGAGCTGATCCCGGCCACCACCACCGACGCCAGCGTGCTGGAAGGCCTGGAAGCGTTCCTGGTCACCACCCTGGGCAAGGGCGTGGTGTACGCCAAGGACACCCCGAACTTCATCGGCAACCGCATCGGCGTGTTCTCGATCCTGTCCACCATCCACCACACCCAGGAATTCGGCCTGGGCTTCGACGAAGTGGACGGCCTGACCGGCCCGCTGGTCGGCCGACCGAAGTCGGCGACCTACCGCACCTCCGACGTGGTCGGCCTGGACACCATGGCCCACGTGATCAAGACCATGGGCGATACCCTGCCCAACGACCCGTGGCATGAATTCTTCAAGTCGCCGAAGTGGCTGGATGCGCTGATCGCCAAGGGCGCACTGGGCCAGAAGACCGGCGCCGGCATCTTCCGCAAGGTCGGCAAGGACATCGTGGTGCTGGACCTGGAAAAGCAGGACTACCGTCCGGCCGACCGCGCCGCCGCACCGGAAGTGGTCGAGATCCTGAAGATCAAGAACCCGGCCGAGAAGTTCGCCAAGCTGCGCGAGAGCCAGCACCCGCAGGCGCAGTTCCTGTGGGCGACCTTCCGCGATCTGTTCCATTACAGCGCCTACCACCTGGCCGACATCGCCGAGACCGCGCGCGACGTCGACCTGGCCATCCGCTGGGGCTACGGCTGGTCGCTGGGCCCGTTCGAAACCTGGCAGGCCGCCGGCTGGAAGCAGGTCGCGCAGTGGATCGCCGATGACATCGTGGCTGGCAAGAGCATGAGCAACGCCCCGCTGCCGGATTGGGTATTTGACGGCCGTGACGGCGTGCATGCCGCCGAGGGCAGCTACAGCCCGTCGCGCAACGCCAAGCTGCCGCGTTCGTCGCTGCCGGTGTACCAGCGCCAGCGCTTCCCCGATCCGCTGCTGGGTGAGAAGTTCGCGCCGGGCGAGACCGTGTTCGAGAACGACGGCCTGCGCATGTGGCACGACGGCGATGGCATCGCCGTGGTCAGCTTCAAGACCAAGATGAACACCGTGTCCGACCATGTGCTGGATGGCCTGCAGGAATGCGTCACCCGCGCCGAGAAGGACTTCCAGGGCCTGGTGATCTGGCAGCAGAAGGAGCCCTTCTCCGCCGGTGCCGACCTGGCCGGCGCCCTCGGCCTGCTGCAGGCCGGCAAGGTCGACCAGTTCGAAGCGATGGTGCACAACTTCCAGCGCACCAGCCAGCGCATCAAGTACTCGCTGGTGCCGGTGGTGGCTGCCGTGCGCGGCCTGGCGCTGGGTGGCGGTTGCGAGTTCCAGATGCACAGCGCCAAGACCGTGGCCTTCCTGGAAAGCTACATCGGCCTGGTCGAGGCCGGCGTCGGCCTGCTGCCGGCAGGCGGCGGCCTGAAGGAACTGGCCGTGCGCGCCTCGCAGGCCGCTGGCCCGGGCGGTGACGTGTTCGCCGAACTGAAGAAGACCTTCGAGACCGTGGCGATGGCCAAGGTGTCCAACTCGGCGGTCAACGCCCAGGAACTGGGCCTGCTGCGCAGCACCGACAAGGTGGTGTTCAACAGCTACGAGGCCCTGTACATCGCCAAGGCCGAAGCACGCGCCCTGGCCGAAGCGGGCTACCGTCCGCCGCTGCCGGCACGCCGCATCCAGGTGGCCGGTGACGTCGGCATCGCCACCTTCAAGATGATGCTGGTCAACATGCTGGAAGGCCGCTTCATCAGCCCGTACGACTACGAGATCGCCGAGCGCATCGCCACCGTGCTGTGCGGCGGCAAGGTCGACCGCGGCACCCTGGTCGACGAAGAGTGGCTGCTGACCCTGGAGCGCAAGCACTTCGTCGAACTGGCCCAGCAGGAAAAGACCCAGGCCCGCATCGCGCACATGCTCAAGACCGGCAAGCCGCTGCGGAACTGACGGAAGACATCGGTAGTGCCGGCCGCTGGCCGGCAACCTCTTCCAACCCCTATTCAAGAGATCACTGCAATGACCAAGCAAATCCAGGACGCCTACATCGTCGCCGCCACCCGCACCCCGGTTGGCAAGGCGCCCAAGGGCATGTTCCGCAACACCCGCCCCGACGACATGCTCGCCCACGTGCTGCGCAGCGTCGTGGCACAGGCGCCGGGCGTGGACGTCAACCGCATCGATGACGCGATCATCGGCTGCGCGATGCCCGAAGCCGAGCAGGGCATGAACGTGGCCCGCATCGGCGTGCTGCTGGCCGGCCTGCCGAACACCATCGCCGCGCAGACCGTGAACCGCTTCTGCTCCTCCGGCCTGCAGGCCGTGGCGCAGGCGGCCGACGCGATCCGCCTTGGCAACGCCGACCTGATGCTGGCCGGCGGCACCGAATCGATGTCGATGGTGCCGATGATGGGCAACAAGATCGCGATGGCCCCGAGCGTGTTCGACAACGACCACGTCGCCATCGCCTACGGCATGGGCATCACCGCCGAGAAGGTCGCTGAAGAGTGGAAGGTCTCGCGCGAAGAACAGGACGCGTTCGCCCTGGCCTCGCACCAGAAGGCCATGGCCGCCATCCAGAACGGCGACTTCAAGGACGAGATCAGCCCGTACGAGATCGTCTCGCACCAGCCCGATCTGGCCGACGGCAAGCGCATCATCACCCGCAACAAGGTGGCCGACACCGACGAAGGCCCGCGCCCGGATTCCTCCGCTGAAGGCCTGGCCAAGCTGCGCCCGGTGTTCCGCAACGGCCAGTTCGGCGGCACCGTCACTGCCGGCAACTCCTCGCAGATGAGCGATGGCGCCGGTGCGGTACTGCTGGCATCGGAACAGGCGATCAAGGATTACGGCCTGACCCCGCTGGCCCGCTTCGTCAGTTTCTCGGTGGCCGGCGTGCGCCCGGAAGTGATGGGCATCGGCCCGATCGCCGCGATTCCGAAGGCGCTGAAGCAGGCCGGCCTGAGCCAGGACCAGCTGGACTGGATCGAGCTCAACGAGGCCTTCGCCGCGCAGTCGCTGGCCGTCATCCGTGATTGCGGTCTGGACCCGAGCAAGGTCAACCCGCTGGGCGGCGCGATCGCGCTGGGCCATCCGCTGGGTGCGACCGGCGCGATCCGTACCGCGACCCTGCTGCACGGCCTGCGCCGTCGCCAGCAGAAGTACGGCATGGTGACGATGTGTATCGGCACCGGCATGGGTGCGGCGGGCATTTTCGAGGCGCTGTAAGGTTCAAAGCGTTGCCTCGTTGGGCTTCAAGGCGTGGGCCGGGTTGGCAGGGCTACCCGGGACACGCCGTGAACCCATCCATGGGGGCTCGATGGCGCCATCCATGGCGCCAACGGTCCCGGGCAGCCCTGCCAACCCGGCCCTTCCAGCCTCCCCGCGGCGGAGGGATGAGCAAAGGCAGGGTCAGGCCGGGTCAGATCCCTTGCTGCGCAAAGGGATCTGACCCCGGCCTACGAAAAAAGGCAGCCAGTGGCTGCCTTTTTGCTTTTGCTTCTGCCCTTGATTCCGCCCTTCCCGGCCGCGACCGCAGGAAACTGTCGAGAGGCGTGGGCAGGCCGCTGCAGGACCGTTGGCGCCATGGATGGCGCCATCGAGCCCCCAGGGATGGGTTTACGGCGTGTCCTGCAGCGGCCTGCCCGCGCCTCCCCCACTTTGGCAGGAAGGCGCTGACGGAGCGCTTGATAAACCTTATTCCGCCAGCATCGCCGCCAGCTTCTCCCGCGCCGGGCCGGCCAGCTTCGGGTTGTCCAGCGCGAAGCGGATCGTCGCCTCGACCAGCCCCAGATGGGTGCCGCAGTCGAAACGGGTGCCCTCGAAACGATAGGCATCGACCTCGTCGGTCTTCAGCAGTTCGGCGATCGCATCGGTCAGCTGGATCTCGCCGCCGGCACCGGTGCGGGTCTGCTCGAGCAGCTCGAAGATCTTCGGGCTCAGCACGTAGCGCCCCACCACCGCCAGGTCACTCGGTGCGTCTTCCGGCTTGGGCTTCTCCACGATCTGCGAGATACGCCCCTTGCGGCCATCGAACGCCTCGGTGGCGACGATGCCGTAACTGGCCGTCTTGTCGTGGGGCACGTCTTCCACCGCGATGACGCTGGCACCACTGGCCTCGTTGAGGTCAGCCATCTGCTTCAGCGCACCGGCGCCACGGTTCCAGATAAGGTCATCGGGCAGCAGCACGGCGAACGGTTCGTCACCGATGACCGCCTTGGCGCACAGCACCGCATGGCCCAGGCCCAGGGCCTCGGCCTGGGTGACGAAGACCGCGCGCACGCCTTCCGGCAGTACATGGCGGATCAACTCGAGCTGTTCGTGCTTGCCCGCCCGCTCGAGCTTCTGCTCCAGCTCGTAGGCCTTGTCGAAATAGTCGGCGACGGCGTGCTTGTAGCGATTGGTGATGAACACCAGCGTGTCACAGCCTGCTTCGATCGCCTCATCCACAGCGTACTGGATCAGCGGCCGATCGATGATCGGCAGCATCTCCTTCGGCACCGTCTTGGTTGCCGGAAGAAAACGCGTGCCCAGACCTGCTACCGGGAATACCGCCTTGCGAATGCGCTTGCTCATTGGTGCCTGTTGGCCTCACGTGCCGGAAAGGGCACAACCTTAGCCGATGAAATGTAAGCATCCTGTTCGATTGGCGAAAATTCCGGCATGGTCGCGAACAGGATTTCCTGGATCGTATCGATGTCGTACCGGGCAATGGCCTCGCGCAGCTTCGGCACATTGCCCAGCACGATGTCGCGCGAGAAGGTACGGACGCCGGCCTCGAGGATCTTCGGGTGCGCGGTTGGCCGGTAGTCCTCGTCGGAGTAGAACAGCGTCTCGTGCAGCTTCTCGCCCGGGCGCAGACCGGTATAGATGATCGGAATTTCCTTGTAGGGCTGTTTTCCCGCCAGGCGGATCATCTGCTCGGCCAACACCCGGATCGGCACCGGCTCGCCCATGTCCAGGGTATAGATCGCGCCATGCGAGGCCGACGCGGCCGCCTGCAGGATCAGCTGGCAGGCCTCGGGAATGGTCATGAAATAGCGGCTGACCTCAGGGTCTGTCACCGTGACCGGACCACCCTTGAGGATCTGCTCGCGGAACAGCGGCACCACGCTGCCGGCCGACGCCAGCACGTTGCCGAAGCGGACGGTCACGAAACGGGTGTGCGTGGACTTCTGGTCCAGGCTCTGGCAGATCATCTCCGCATACCGCTTGCTGGCGCCCAGCGCATTGACCGGGTCCACCGCCTTGTCGGTCGAGATGAACACAAAGTGCTCGACACGGGCTTCCAGGCAGGCGCGGGCCACATTCTCCGTCGCCAGGATGTTGTTGCGTACGGCTTCGCGCAACTGACGCTCCAGCACCGGCACATGCTTGTAGGCAGCCGCATGGAAGGCGGTGTCGACCGGGTGCAGCGACAGCGCATGGCGGATCACCGCAGGATCGCCACAGTCACCGAGCACGGCCTCGATCTCGACATCAGGGAAGCTGCGGCGCAGCTCGCCCTCGATGGTCAACAGCAGCAGCTCGCTGATCTCCAGCAGCACGATGCGACCGGCGCCATGGCGCGCACACTGGCGGCACAGTTCGGACCCGATCGAGCCACCGGCACCGGTCACCATCACCGTGCGGCCGCCCAACCAGCCACGGATGAGGTTCCAGTCCGGCATGATCGGCTTGCGGCCGAGCAGATCTTCGATCGCCACTTCCTTCAACTGGCCCGGCAGCGACTGTCCCTGCAGGATGTCGCTGAGCTTGGGCACGGTCCGGAACGGAATACCGGTGCTCTCGCAGATGGCCACCACCCGCTGCATGCCCACCGCATCCAGCGAGGGCATGGCGATCACCAGCAGCTTGGCCGCCGTCTCGCGGGCCACCGCCGGTGCGTCGTCCAGCGTCCCCAGGATCGGCAGACTCTGCAGCTTGGCGCCGCGCAGGTGCGGTGCATCATCGAGCAGGCCGACCGGCTCGAAATTGCCGGACCGGCGCAGGTCGCGCACCAGGGTCTCAGCGGCCTGGCCGGCACCGAGGATCAGCACGCGGCGCGCGGTCGAGTCGGACTGCAGCGACTGATAGTCCTTCCATGCCCGGTACAGCAGGCGCGGTGCGCCCAGCAGTGCCGACAGTGCGAACGGATAGATCACCAGCACCGACATCGGCACGCCGTCGAAGCGCTTCCAGGCCAGTACGAGGACAATGGCGATCAGGCCGATGAAGCTGGCCTTGAAGATGTTCAACAGGTCGCTGACGCTGGCAAAGCGCCACAGCCCGCGATAAAGGCCGATGCGCCAGAACACCATTCCCTGCAGCGCCAGCACCAGCGTCGTATCTACGTTCCACAACGGCAATGCGGGAGCGTCGGCGAGGATCGAGTAACGACCTGCATGCAACAGCTGCCAGCAGGCCCATACCATGAACAAGTCGTGGCAGACGATGGCCGTACGCGGCATCAGGCCGAGGATTCTGTCCCGCCAGGGTGAAGACATAGATCGAGTCATTCCTTATCGGTGGCGCAATCCATTGCGCAGGAGTAGCCACAGCAGGGTCAACGCGGCAAACCACGCGACCGCTACGACAGCCTCCCACCTCGGCTGCAGATTGGTGCAGATATTGAACACTGTAATGCTGAACAGGCCCAAAACAAAATACGTCCCTGTCACCTGCGCATGGCTGGCTCCTGCCTGCACCGCGCGCTGGTAGACATGCTGGGTGTGGGGTTCCATCCAGCGTTGCCCTGAAAGCATGCGCGCCAGCAGCGTGAAGCCCGCGTCCACAAGGAATGCAGACAACGGCAGCAACAGCAGGATCCAGTTGATGTCGGTGTGCAGTGCGGCGACCGCCAGCACGACGGCCACGGCATAACCCAGCGCACCACTGCCGACGTCGCCCATGAAGATGCGCGCCTGCGGGAAATTGAATGGCAGAAAACCCAGGCAGGCCAGGCCCAGAACGACAGCCACCAGCGAATAGGGCCAGGGCAGCACGGTGGCAAAGCCCAGCGCAACGATGACGGCCTGGCTGCTGGCAATCCCGTTGATGCCATCCATGAAGTTCCAGATGTTGATCAGCGAGGCGGTGAACAACAGCACCAGCAGGCTCAACAGCCAGCTGCCGCCGTGCATCCTGACCAGCCCTGCCAGCAATGCCGCGGCGAGGAAATGCACCAGCAGCCGGCGCATGGCTGGCAGCGGCCGGTGGTCATCCCACCAGCCGATGCCGGCCACCAGCAGCAGGCCAAGGCTGGCCACGGCCAGGCTGGGCGCGGCGTCCGGCCAGCAGAAAGCGGCCACGGCAGCCGCGACCAGCAGACTGATCACGATGGCGATGCCACCACCACGAGGGGTTGCGACACTGTGGCTGCGGCGCTCGCCGGGCTGATCCAGCAGCTGCCTGCGCAGCGCATACACGCGCGCGGCCCAGGTCAATGCCGCGCTGAGCAGGGCCAGGCCCAGCAGCGCGGCCATCACAAGCCACGGCATGGTTCAGAGCACCGCGTAGTTCAGCAGCGGCTTGACCGTACCCCATTCCTTGCAGCTGGGGCATTGCCAATGGTGGGTGCGCGCGCCGAACCCGCAGCGGGTGCAGCGGTAAGCGGGGTTGCGCACCAGCAGCTGGTCGGTAATGTGCTTGAGGTCGTGCAGGGTCGCGGTGGAATCGGCGCCTTCGGCCAGGGTGAGGTCGATCAGTGCCGATTCACCACGCACCGACGGGCGGTCCTTGAGCTGGCGACCGAGGTAGGCACGGGCGGGCGCGACCCCCTCCTGCTCTTCCATCAGGCGGGTCAGGGCCAGCACCGGGGCGATGCCGCGGTAATGCTCGGTCATCTCGGACAGGAAGGCGCGCGCGCCGCCCAGGTCGCCGACCTTGCGGTAGTTGTCCATCAGCGCCGGCAGCACTTCCGGCAGGTACTCCGGATCGTTGCGGGCGGCACGTTCGAAGGCGCGCACGGCAGCCTCGGCATTGCCGGCATCGGTTTCCAGGCGTCCCTCGATGATGCCGGCACGGACCGACATGGCATCGGCCTGGTAGGCACGGGCAATGGCCGCCCTCGCCTCTTCCAGCTTGCCCGCGCCACGGAAGCGCTCGGCGAGCTCGCATTCGAACTGTCCGATCAGCTTGCCCATCGGCTCGCCGGTGACATCTTCGAAGCGGGTGGCGTTGTCGATCGCCTTTTCCCAGTCGCGCTCGGCCTGGTAGATGCCGATCAGGTGCTTGAGCGCCTGCGGTGCGCGCTGGTCCAGCTGTGCCAGTTCGGTGAACACGGTTTCGGCACGGTCCAGCAGGCCGGACTTCATGTAGTCCTCGCCCAGTGCCAGCAGGGCCTGCACGCGCTGCGCGTCGCTCAGATCCTGGCGGTTGACCAGGCCCTGGTGCAGGCGGATGGCGCGGTCCACTTCGCCACGGCGCCGGAACAGGTGGCCCAGCGCAACCTGGGTCTCGAAGGTTTCCTTGTCCAGCTCGGCGATGTGCAGGAACAGTTCGATGGCCTTGTCCGGCTGCTCGTTGAGCAGGTAGTTCAGGCCACGGAAATAGGTGCTCGACAGGTGGCTGACCTGGTTGTCACCGTGGCGCTGACCGCCGCGGCGTCCGATCACCCAGCCGGCCAGGGCCGCCAACGGCAGGCACAGGAAGAACCAGAACCACTCGGAAACGAATTCCATCGTCGATCAACGTCCATCAGAAGATTGGGAGGGGGCCACCGGCGCCGGTGGCGCAGCCGCCGACTTGTTGGCTCGGCGCAGCTGGCCGTAGAGCGGAATGACCACGCTTACCAGCACCAGGCCAGCGCCGACCACGACACCGATCAGCAGGGCGGCGATCAGCGCCACACCGACGGACGTGTTCAACTGGGTAAACAGCAGGTTGATCGACATGGCCGTCATGTTGACCGCACCGATGATCAGACCAAGGATCAGAACCGCCAGCAGGACCAGCAGACGAAAAACTTTCATGCGACAGCTCCATTGGCAGGAGGCCGTAGCTTATCCGACTCGTGGTGGGATTCGCACGAAGTCGCGCGACGGATGGCTCAGGCCGGATCTGCGTCCAGCGGCAGCACACTGCTGACCCGCTCGCGCAATTCCTTGCCCGGCTTGAAATGAGGGACATGCTTGCCCGGCAGGGCAACCGATTCGCCGGTCTTCGGGTTGCGACCCAGGCGCGGCGGACGGTAGTGCAGCGAGAAGCTGCCGAAGCCGCGGATCTCGATGCGATCACCGGCCGACAGTGAGCCCCCCATCATTTCCAGCAATGACTTGACCGCCAGATCGACATCATCGGCCTTCAGGTGCGCCTGCCGGCGCGCGAGGATTTCGATCAGTTCGGATTTGGTCATTACCGGCTCACATCAGGGGCATCTCAGCCTGAAACGGCCCGGGCATTGCCCGGGCCGTCCAGGAAACAACGAACAGCGTAAGGCCGATATTACTCGGACTTGTTGCCGTTCAGCTGTGCACGCAGCAGCGCGCCCAGCTGGGTGGTGCCGCTGGATGCCGAAGAGGACTGGTATTCCTCCAGCACTTCGCGCATTTCCGCGTCGTCCTTGGCCTTGATCGACAGCTGCAGGGTACGACCCTTGCGATCCATGCCCACGAACTTGGCTTCAACCTTGTCACCTACCTTCAGGTGCTGGGTTGCGTCGTCAACACGCTCGTTGGCGATGTCGCGAGCTGCAACATAGCCTTCGATGCCGTCGGCCAGCTCGATGATCGCGCCCTTGGCGTCGACTTCCTTCACCACGCCTTCGACCTTGGAGCCCTTCGGATTGGTCGCCATGTACTGGCCGAACGGATCCTGCTCCAGCTGCTTGACGCCCAGCGAAATGCGCTCGCGCTCCGGATCGACGGCCAGGACCACTGCGTCCAGGTTGTCGCCCTTCTTGAAGTTGCGAACGATGTCTTCGCCAGTGGTCGCCCAGCTGATGTCGGACAGGTGAACCAGGCCGTCGATGCCGCCGTCCAGGCCGATGAAGATGCCGAAGTCGGTGATCGACTTGATCTGGCCCGACACCTTGTCACCCTTCTTGTGGGTGGCAGCGAAGGTTTCCCACGGATTGGCGGCAACCTGCTTCATGCCCAGCGAGATGCGGCGACGCTCCTCGTCGACGTCCAGGACCATGACTTCAACTTCGTCACCGACCTGCACAACCTTGGACGGGTTGACGTTCTTGTTGGTCCAATCCATTTCCGAGACGTGCACCAGGCCTTCGACGCCCGGCTCGATCTCGACGAACGCGCCGTAATCGGTGACGTTGGAGACCTTGCCGAACACGCGGCTGTTGGCCGGGTAACGACGGGCGATGTTATCCCACGGATCTTCGCCCAGCTGCTTCAGGCCCAGCGAAACGCGGTTGCGCTCGCGGTCGAACTTCAGCACGCGCACGTCCAGCTCGTCGCCGACATTGACGACTTCGGACGGATGGCGCACGCGCTTCCATGCCATGTCGGTGATGTGCAGCAGGCCGTCGATGCCGCCCAGGTCCACGAATGCGCCGTAATCGGTCAGGTTCTTGACGACACCCTTCAGGATCGCGCCTTCCTGCAGCTTGTCCATCAGCTGCTCGCGCTCTTCCGAGTGCTCGCTTTCGACGACAGCGCGGCGCGAGACCACGACGTTGTTGCGCTTGCGGTCAAGCTTGATGAGCTTGAATTCCAGCTCCTTGCCTTCCAGGTAGGCCGGATCGCGCACGGGGCGCACATCGACCAGGGAACCCGGCAGGAAGGCGCGGACATCCTTGATGTCCACGGTGAAACCACCCTTGACCTTGCCGCTGATGCGACCGGTGATGGTTTCGTTCTTTTCCAACGCTTCTTCCAGCTCGTCCCACACCATCGCGCGCTTGGCCTTCTCGCGCGACAGGACGGTTTCACCGAAGCCGTTCTCGATCGAGTCGAGGGCGACCTTGACGATGTCGCCTTCGGCAACATCGATTTCGCCGGCGTCGTTACGGAACTGTTCGATCGGCACGATGCCTTCCGACTTCAGCCCGGCGTTGATCACCACGACGTCGCCGCGGACTTCAACAACGGTACCGCTGACGATGGCGCCCGGCTTCAGCTTGGCCAGGTTGGCCTGGCTGGCTTCAAACAGTTCGGCAAATGATTCGGTCATTAGATTTACTCTGTTGGACACATGGGTCGGCTGGCTTCCCTTCAGGGAATGGCTACCGCCCGCCTGTTGGTCGACCCCGGAAATGCAGGTCGTGTGTGGAAGTAGGAAAACCGCCACGCATCATTGCGCGAC
Source organism: Stenotrophomonas sp. SI-NJAU-1 (assembly GCF_020883215.1). Taxonomy (NCBI): domain Bacteria; kingdom Pseudomonadati; phylum Pseudomonadota; class Gammaproteobacteria; order Lysobacterales; family Lysobacteraceae; genus Stenotrophomonas; species Stenotrophomonas sp. SI-NJAU-1. The sequence continues at coordinate 1,807,012 of NZ_CP086598.1, read as the reverse complement.
GGAGCTTTTACAGCACTGCAGATACGCGACCTCCACCGATGCTGCTGGCAGAGCTCCCGCGCGAACGGATCAGGCAGCCGGAACCGGAAGCAGATCCATCACTCTGGCAACGACATCTTCGATGCCGATGCCTGTGGTGTCGATGAGGACAGCATCGTCTGCCGGCTTCAGGGGCGCCACGGTACGCTGAGCATCACGGGCGTCGCGGGCCATGATCTCGCGCAGGAGGTCATCAAAGTTAACAGAAACCCCCTTGTCTTTCAACTGCTTATGCCGGCGCTCGGCGCGCTCCTCGGCACTGGCGGTCAGGAAGACCTTATAGGGGGCGTCCGGGAAGATCACCGTGCCCATGTCGCGGCCGTCGGCGACCAGCCCCGGCTCCATCCTGAATGCGCGCTGGCGCTCCTTCAGGGCGGCCCGGACCTCGGGAATGGCGGCAATTGCCGACGCCAGCGCCCCGGTGGTCTCCAGCCGCAGCTCGTCGGTAGCGTCGGTGCCATTGACCAGCACCCGCATGGCATCGCCCTGCTCGACGAACTGGACATGGGTGTCAAACGTGCAGCGCACCAGCGCGGAGGCATCGGAGGTGTCGATGTCGGCCCAGCTGGCCGCCACGCCGACAGCGCGGTACAGAGCACCCGAATCCAGATAGTGCCAGCCCAACCGGCGCGCCACGATGCGGCTGATGGTACCCTTGCCGGCCCCTGACGGGCCGTCGATGGTCAGGACGGGAACAAGTGGATTCATGGGGGTCCTTGCGCGTGTGAAGGGGGCATTCTAGCCCCTGCCGGACACCCCGCAACGGGCCTTTTGTGCAACCACTTGAAACCATGGGGAAAAGCCCGGTAGAATGGCGGGCTTGAACGAGCGTCCACTGCCGATTGTCTTTCGCATATCGCGGCCACGCTCCACCCGAACAACTACTGTTTACGCCGAGGTATGCCATGAAAGTTCTGTCCTCCCTGAAGTCGGCGAAGGCCCGTCACCGTGACTGCAAGGTCGTGCGTCGTCGTGGCAAGATCTTCGTCATCTGCAAGTCGAACCCGCGTTTCAAGGCGCGTCAGCGCTGAGCCCAACGGTCCTTGTGACCGCGGCTGGCCCCACGCGGGGCCGACCCGATGCAAAAAGCCGCCTTCGGGCGGTTTTTTGTTTATGCGGTTTTTTCCTGCCGTTTTTGCTGTAATCGCTGTTCTTGACCACTGGGGAGTAGATCGAGATGATGCGTTACCTGTGCACCCTGGCCGTACTGGCCACCCTGGCTGCCGCCAACCCGGCGCTGGCCGATACCCTGCTTGTCGACCGCGCCCGTGAAAAGCCGGCCGGCGCCCTGCCCGTCCGCGGCCAGAGCATGCAGCAGGTGCAGTCGCAGTTCGGCGCGCCGGCAGAGCAGCTGCAGCCGCGCGGCGGGCAGAAACGGCAATGGCCGACCATCCACCGCTGGGTGTACCCGCAGTTCACCGTCTACTTCGAGAAGCAGAAGGTGATCGACGTGGTGGCAAACCAGGCGGATCCGAACGAAATCGGCCCCAAGCCGCCGATCCGTTGACCCCCATGCCCGCCCCCGGCGGGCGCGTGTAGCGAGACCATGAACCAGACCCTTCGTTTTCCTGCCGAATGGGAAGCCCAGAGCGGCGTCCTGATTGCCTGGCCCACCGCCGACACCGACTGGGCCGACCGCCTGGGCCAGGTGGAAGAGACCTACATCGCCCTGGTTGCAGCGATCACCCGCTTCCAGCCGGTGCTGATCTGCGTGGCCGACGATGACGTGGAGACCTACGCCGAGATGCGGCTGCGCTCCAACCGCATCGACATGGACAAGGTCCACTTCACCACCGCCGCCTACGACGATACCTGGCTGCGTGATTCGGGCCCGATCACCCTGCGCCGCGCCGACGGCAGCTTCCAGCTGCTGGACTTCCGCTTCACCGGCTGGGGCGGCAAGTTCGACGCCACCCTGGATGACCAGCTGGTCGGCGCGCTCGACCAGGCCGGCGTGTTCAACAACGCGACGGTGCGCAGCATTCCGTTCGCGCTGGAGGGCGGCGGCATCGAGACCGATGGCGAAGGCACCCTGCTGACCACCTGGAAGTGCCTGCACGAGCGCCATCCCGACCGCGACCGCGACAGCCTGAGCGCCGATCTGGCCGACTGGCTGCAGCAGAAGCGCGTGCTGTGGCTGGATCATGGCCATCTGGAAGGCGACGACACCGACGCCCATATCGACACCCTCGCCCGCTTCGCCTCGGCCGACAGCATCGTCTACCAGGCCTGCGACGACGCCAGCGACTCGCATTACGCCGAGCTGCAGGCGATGGGCGCCGAGCTGGCCGCGCTGCGCACGGCTGACGGAAAGCCGTACCGCCTGTTCCCGTTGCCGTGGGCACAGCCGGTTATCGATGAAGGCCGCCGCCTGGCTGCTTCGTATGCCAATTACCTGATCGTCAACGGCGCGGTGCTGATGCCAGCCTATGGCGACCCGGCCGACGACCTGGCCCGCGACGTGCTGGCACAGGCCCACCCGGGCCGCGAGATCGTGCAGGTGCCCTGCCGCTCGCTGATCTGGCAGAACGGCAGCCTGCACTGCATCACCATGCAGCTGCCGGCTGGGCTGTTGAAAGCATAAGCCACGCGGTAACGCCGGGCCATGCCCGGCGAGCGCGGCGGCATCTGGAAAATCCGCCGGGCATGGCCCGGCGCTACCGGTTGCGTGCACCATTCAGCAGCCAACACGCTGTCGTGGCGCATCCGCGTTAACATGCGGGTTTTCCCCCGCAGGATCGCCCCGCATGAACTCGCGCAGCCCCCTTACCGTCGCCCTGATCCAGGAGCGCAACCACGGTGATGCCGCCGCCAACCTGGCGGTGATCGAAGCGCGTGTTGCCGACGCCGCGGCACAGGGCGCGAAGCTGGTGCTGCTGCAGGAACTGCACAACGGTCCCTACTTCTGCCAGCACGAATCGGTCGATGAGTTCGACCTGGCCGAGCCGATTCCGGGCCCGAGCACCGAGCGCCTGGGCGCGCTGGCCAAGAAGCATGGCGTGGTGCTGGTCGGCTCGCTGTTCGAGCGCCGCGCTGCCGGCCTGTACCACAACACCGCCGTGGTCTTCGAGAAGGACGGCACCTTGCTGGGCAAGTACCGCAAGATGCACATTCCCGATGACCCGGGCTTCTACGAGAAGTTCTACTTCACCCCGGGCGATATCGGCTTCAAGCCGATCGACACCTCGGTCGGCCGCCTCGGCGTGCTGGTGTGCTGGGACCAGTGGTACCCGGAAGCAGCGCGCCTGATGGCGCTGGCCGGTGCTGAGCTGCTGCTGTACCCCACCGCGATCGGCTGGGACCCGGATGATGTGCAGGACGAAAAGACCCGCCAGCGCGACGCCTGGGTACTGAGCCACCGTGGCCATGCCGTAGCCAACGGCGTGCCGGTGCTCAGCTGCAACCGCGTCGGCCACGAGGCTTCGCCGCTGGGCGCCTCGGGCATCCAGTTCTGGGGCAACAGCCACGTGCTGGGCCCGCAGGGCGAGTTCCTGGCCGAAGCCGGCACCGACGCGACCATCCTGATGTGCGAGGTCGACCTGCAGCGCAGCGAACACGTGCGCCGCATCTGGCCGTTCCTGCGTGATCGTCGCATCGACGCCTACGGCGACCTGCTCAAGCGCTACATCGACTGACCCGGAGCCCGCGCATGGCCGTACTCATCCGTGATGCCGGCCCTGCCGACATTGCTGCGATCACCGCGATCTACGCGGTGGAAGTGACCGACTTCGTCAACACCTACGAGTACGAGATTCCCGACCAGGCCGAGATGCTGCGCCGCATGCGCGACATCATCGACCGCGGCTTCCCCTACCTGGTGGCCGAGGTCGACGGTCAGGTTGCCGGCTATGCGTATGCCAATACCTACCGCACGCGCATCGCCTACCAGTGGACCGTTGAGAACTCGGTCTATGTCGATGCCCGCTTCCAGGGCCGTGGCGTCGGCACCAGCCTGCTGCAGGCACTGATCGATGCCTGCACCGCGCGCGGCCATCGACAGATGGTGGCGGTGATCGGCGAGCCGACCAACACGGCCTCCATCAAGCTGCACGAACGCTTCGGTTTCCAGCTGGTGGGCGTGTTCCGTGGCCTCGGCCGCAAGCATGGCCGCTGGCTGGACACCGTACAGATGCAGCGCGCGCTCGGCGATGGCGCCGATTCCGCTCCTTCCAATGAATGATTCCATGACCGAAACCCTTCCCGAAACCGGCGATGATCTGTTCGCCGGCCAGCCAGTGCGCGTCGTCGAGCGCGATGGTGTGCGTTACACCCTGCTGGGCACTGCCCACGTCTCCCATGCCAGCGTCGAGGCGGTGGAGAAAGCCATCGACAGCGGACGTTTCGATGCGGTGGCCGTCGAGCTGGACCCACAGCGCCTGCAGGCGCTGAGCGACCCGGACACGCTGGCCAAACTGGACCTGGTGGAAGTGATCCGCAAGGGCCGCGTCGCGTTGTTCGCGGCCAACCTCGCGTTGTCGGCCTACCAGCGCCGACTGGCCGAACAGCTCGGCATCGAGCCGGGCGCCGAACTCAAGCGTGCGGTGGACCTGGCGCGCGAGCGCAACCTGCCGGTGCACCTGATCGACCGCGAAGTCGGCCTGACATTCCGTCGTGCTTCGCAGCGACTGGGCTTCTTCGGCAAGCTGAAGCTGGTGGCCGGGCTCGGCGCCGGCCTGTTCTCGTCCGAGGATGTCGGCGAAGACGAGATCGAGAAGCTGAAGCAGGGCGACATGCTGGAATCGAGCTTCGGCGAATTCGCCAGCGAGAGCCCGGCGTTGTACGAAACGATCATCGGCGAGCGCGACCGCTACATGGCCACGCGCCTGCGTGAAGCGCATGATCCGCAGCAGCGCGAAGTGCTTGCGGTGGTCGGCGCCGGCCATCTGGCGGGCCTGGCGCGTTACCTGGAAACCGATACCGAGGCGCCTGCGCCGTTGCGCGAGCAGCTGGAAGCGGTGCCGAAGAAGCGCAACATCCCATGGTTCACCCTGGCGATCCTCGCCATCGTGGCCACCGGCATCGGTGTCGGCTTCTATCGTGGCGGACTGGGCGTGGGCACCGAACTGCTGGCGACCTGGGCGATGTATACCGGCGGCCTGGCTGGCCTGGGCTGCCTGGTGGCCGGCAGCCACCCGCTGAGCATCCTCACCGCGATCGTGGTGGCGCCGTTCAAACCGTTCCGCCTGAGCATCCCCACCGGCGCATTCGCGGCACTGGTGGAAGCGCGCCTGCGCAAGCCGACCTACGAGGATTTCCTCAAGCTGCGTGACGATGCACAGTCGTTGAAGGGCTGGTACCGCAACCGTGTCACCCGCGTGGTGCTGACCTTCATGCTGACCAACCTGGGCAGCATGCTGGGCCTGTGGCTGACCGCAGGCAAAGTGTGGAGCAAGGTGGCGAGCTGATCGCTGCCCCGCCGGGCATGGCCCGGCGCTACCGGTAGGTGCCAAAGGTGTGGAGCAAGGTGGCGAGCTGATCGCTGCCTCGCCGGGCATAGCCCGGCGCTACCGGTAGGTGCCAACCTTGGTTGGCACGTCGTTTACACGCGCGGCGATGGTAGCGCCGGGCCATGCCCGGCGAAAAAAAGGGGAGACCGCCCCACTACGACCGGTCTCCCCCCACCACAACACGTTTTCGCCCCTACGGTCGAGCAAGCTCGACCGCTACACCTACACCGGGGTTCCCGCCACGACCTCGCGGCCGCGAGCGCGCTGGATCAGCCGCACCACCGCATTGCGCAGGTCATCAAGCACCGCGTAGATCGTCGGCAGGAACAGCAGGCTGACCACGGTAGAGAACGCCAGGCCACCGGCAATCGCACGCGCCATCGGCGAGTACTCCGGCCCGTTGCCGAACATCTGTGTATCGGTCAGCGAGATCGGCACCATCGCCAGGATCGCCGTGCCCATGGTCATCATGATCGGGCGTAGACGCTCGCGTGAGCCCTCCACCAGCGCCTGGGTACGGCCCATCCCGCCCCGGCGCAGATTGTTGATGTGCTCGATCATCACGATGCCGTTGTTCACCACCACGCCCATCAGCACCAGGATGCCGATGAAGGACATGATCCCGAACGAGGTGCCGGTGATCCAGAACAGCCAGAACACGCCGAAGATCGAGAACAGCACGCCGCTCATGATCGCCGCCGGGAACAGCAACGATTCGAACACCGCAGCCATCACCACGTAGATCATCACCAGCGCGATCAGCAGGTTGAACACCATCTGCTGCATCGCCTCGTTGTCATCGCCGTAGTCACCGCCATCGAAGGTGAAGCCGTAGCCGGCCGGGAAGTTCATCGGCTTGAGCACTGCTTCCATGGCCTTGCGGCCGTCCGGCGCGGTGATCTTCTCGGCCAGGTTGGCCTTGATGGTCAACGTGGTCTGGCGGTTGGTGCGGCCGATCTGGGTCGCCGAGGAACCCACGTCGACACTGACCAGGCTCAACAGCGGTACGCTGCGGCCATCACCGGTGCGCACGCTGAAACCGGCCAGGTCTTCAGGGCTGCTCTGTTCGGCACCGGCGAAGCGTACCCATACCGGCACTTCGTTGTCGCCCCGACGGAACTCGCGCATCGGTGCACCACGCAGCGCCAGGCCAACGAAACTGGCAACCTGCTCGGCATTGAATCCGAACGCCGCTGCACGCTCACGGTCGACGTGCACTTTCAGCTCGCCGCCCTTCTCGCCGTTGTCGATGCGCACATCGCGAAGCTCGGCGCGCTGTGCCAGCAGCGGCAGCACTTCCTGGCCGATCTCCTGCAGCATCGCGCTGGAGTCGCCGACCAGCTGCACCTGCACGCCCTGGTTGCCGCCACCGCCGCCATCACCGCCCTGGTTGCCGACGAAGTAGTCGGTGCGCGCGGACTTCGGCAGGCCCTTGCGCAGTTCCTCCTGCAGCGCCTTGATGTCCTTGGCGTACTTCTCGTCCAGGGTGACCACGGTGGAGCTGCCTTCCTGTTCGCTGTACCAGGAATAGACCTGCTGCACGTGCAGGCGCTCGCGGTTCTGCTCGATCCAGGCTTCGACACGGGCCACTTCCTCGGACATCTGCCGGTAGGTGTAGGCGCCCTTCCACATGTAGCCGATGAAGATGTCCTTGCCACCGTCGCCACCGAACATGTCGATCTTGGTCAGCTTCATCGGCACCAGGCTGACCAGCACCACCAGCACGATGCCGAGCAGGCTCCAGCCGCGATGGCGCAGTGACCAGTCCAGCAGCTGCGCGTAGCGGCGCTGCAGGCGCGCGATCACGCCGGTCTGCGAGTGCACCAGCTTGGGCGTGGCCATGCGTGCCGACAGCATCGGGATCAGGCTGACCGCCACCAGCCAGGAGGCCAGCAGCGAGACCGAGATGGTGATCGCGATCTGCGCCATGAAGATGCTGATGTTGTTGGTTTCACCAAACAGGTTGGGTACGAACACGATGCAGTGGCACAAGGTGCCGGCGCTGAGCGCGATGGCAACGTTGCGGGTGCCGATGATCGAGGCCAAGCGTGGCTGGTCCGGCAGCCGCTCACGCTCCTGGTAGATGCTCTCGACCACCACCACGGCATTGTCGACCAGCATGCCGACGGCCAGCAGCAGGCCCATCATGGTCAGGATGTTGAGCGTCACCCCGGCGAAATACATGAAGCCGAGGGTGATGGTGAAGCAGATCGGAATGGCCAGGGTCACCATCAACGTCGACGGCCAGTGGCGCAGGAAGAAGAACAGCACCGTCACCGACAGGATCAGGCCGACACCGCCGGCCTCGGCCAGCTCCAGCAGGGACGAGGTCACCGCCTTGCCCTGGTTGTCGATCACCTTGATCTGCACGTCGCGCATCGACGCCTGCGCGCGGATCGCCTCAACCTCGGCAAGCGCGCCGCGCGAGACGTCCACCAGGTTGGCGCTGCGTTCCTTGTAGATGTCCAGGCCGACGGCAGGATTGCCATCCAGACGGCGGCCATAGCTCATCCGCGCCGGCTTCAGCCGCACATCGGCAATGTCACCCAGGCGCAGCCCCTTGGCATTGATCACCAGGTCACGCATTTCCTGCAGATCGGTGATCTCGCCCACCGGCTGCACGCGCACGCGCTGGCCGTTGTCATCGATCTGCCCGGCCGAGATGGAGAAGTTCAGCGTGCGCAGCCGATCGCTCAGCTCATTGATGCTCAGGCCGTGGGCGTTCAGGCGGTTCGGATCGATCGCGATCTCCACCTCGTTCGGCGGCGCGCCGGTGATCTCGACCCGGGCCACGCCCGGAATCCGCTCGATACGCCGCTTGAATTCGCGGTCGAGCATGTCATAGGCAGTGGTCAGGTCGGTTGTGCTGGCCAGGCGCACCTTCAGCACCGGCTGGTCGCTGCTGGACCACTTGAACACGTTGTAGCGCTGCATGTCGTCAGGCAAATCACTGCGGATCGCGTCGATGCGCTCGCGCGCGTCCGAAGCGGCGATGGCGATATCACGATCCCAGTCGCTGAACTCGATGAAGATCGACGCAGCTTCGGAGGTCGCCGACGACCGCATGCGCTTGATGCCGGTCATCGTCGCCAGCGACTCCTCCACCGGCCGGATGATGGTCCGCTCGACTTCTTCCGGCGTGGAGCCGGTATAGGGAATCTGCACGAACAGGAACGGTGCGGAGATGTCCGGCAGCGCTTCCAGTGGCAGCCGGAACGAGGCGATCAGGCCGACCACCACCAGCGACACGAAACACATGATGGTGGTGACCGGGCGGCGGATGGAGAACTCGGCAACGCTCATGCCGGTTCCTCCGCACCCGACGCACTGCCCTCGGCACCGTGCAGGCCCTCACCGGCATGCTTGCGACCGCGTTCGCGGTAGTAGGCATCGCCGCGGCGGTCCATCAGGTCGTACACCACCGGGATCACCAGCAGGGTCAACAGGGTCGACACCAGCAGGCCACCGATCACGGTGATCGCCATCGGTGCGCGCACTTCGGCACCCTCGCCCATCGCCACCGCCAGCGGCAGGAAGCCGAACAGCGTGCACAGGGTGGTCATGATGATCGGCCGCAGGCGCGAACGCGCACCTTCCACCAAGGCCTCGTGCTTGGCCACGCCGGCCTCGCGCAGCTGGTTGACTTTGTCGATCAGGATGATCGCGTTCTTGGTGACCAGGCCGACCAGCAGGATCAGGCCGATGAACACCACCACCGAAATCGGCTTGCCGGTCAGCATCAACGCCAGGATCGCGCCGACCAGCGCCAGCGGGATGGTGAACAGGATCACGAACGGATGCAGCAGCGATTCGAACTGCGAGGCCATCACCAGGTAGACCAAGAAGATCGCCAGGCCGAAGGCGAAGATCAGCGACTTCGCCGCCTGTGCCAGTTCCTCGCCCTGGCCGCCGATGTGCAGGCCCACGCCTGCCCCCAGCGGCTGTTCGGACACCATCTGCTGTACTTCGCGCATGGCCGCGCCCAGGTCGATGTCGCGCAGGTTGGCCGAGACCACGGCCACCCGGGTCTGGTCGGCACGATGGATCTCGCTGGGGCCGGTGGTGGCAACCACGTCGGCTACCGCATCCAGGGTGACCGGACGGCTGCTGCCCGGATTGACGATCAACCGGCGGATGCTCTCCACGCTGGCGCGATCGGTTTCCTGCGCGCGCACCAGCACATCGATCTTGCGGTCGCGGAAGCTGTACCGGGTGGCGACATCGCCGCGCACCTTCTTCACCACCACATCGGCGATCTGCCGCGTGGTCAGGCCCAGTGCGCCGGCGCGCTCCTGGTCGAAGCGGATCTGGATTTCCGGGAAACCCTCTTCCACGGTGGATTTGACGTCGGCGTAGTGCGCATTGCCGCGCAGCAGCGCCGCCAGGCGCTGGCCAGCCACTTCCAGGGTTGCCATGTCCTGCCCACGCAGTTCGATTTCCAGCGGCGTGGAGAAGCTGAACAATGCCGGCCGCGCGAAGTCGACCTGCGCCCCCGGGTGCTGGCCCATGGTGTCGCGCAGGCGCTCGGTGATCTCCGCTTCGGTCTGCGGGTTGCCGCCGCCTTCCATCACGATGGTCAGCTTGCCGATGTTCTCGCCGCTCTCGGTCGGGCTGGCATCCAGGCGGGTACCGCTGCCGCTGACGCCGTACAGCGAGGCCACGCCTTCGCCGTTGCCGTGTGCCAGCTGCAGCTCGCGCACCAGCGCATCGGTCTGCTTCAGCGGCGTGCCGGCCGGCAGCTTGACCGTCATTTCGAAACGGTCCTGCGCCAGCTGCGGGATCAGGTCGGCGCCGAGCATCGGCACCAGCGCCATCGTGCCGACGAACGCCAGTGCGGCCAGGCCCAGCACCTTGCCGGGATGGGCCAACGCACCCGGCAGCAGCCGCAGGTAGCCACGTTCGGCACCGGCGTACGGCTTCATGGCGATGTCGCTGGCCTTGCGCATCACCGGGCCGACCACTGCAGCCACGCCACGGCAGAGGCGCACCACCAGCCATGCCAGCGCGTAGAAACTCCAGCGCATCGTCGCCACCACACCACGACGGCCGAGTGCGACCGGCTTCTGCCAGCGGCTCTGCGGCTGCCACGGCTCGGCTGCGGCTTCTTCCGGGAAGGCCAGCGGCGGCCGGCCCTTCAGCGAGCTCAGCATCGGAATCAGGGTCATCGACACCAGCAGCGAAATCGCGATGGCGATGGCCACGGTCAACGCCTGGTCGCGGAACAGCTGGCCGGCGATGCCGTCGACGAACACCAGCGGCAGGAACACCGCGATGGTGGTCAGGGTCGAGGCGACCACGGCCATGCTCACTTCACGGGTACCGGCGATCGCCGCCTGCAGGATGCCCAGGCCGCGTTCGCGCGCCTTGGCGATGCTCTCCAGCACCACGATGGAGTCATCCACCACCAGGCCGGTGGCCAGTGCCAGGCCGCCCAGCGACATCACGTTCAAGCTCAGGCCAAGCTGGCCCATGAAGAAGAACGTGGCGATGATCGAGACCGGCAACGACAGGCTGATCACGAACGTGCTCCAGCCGTCGCGCAGGAACAGGAAGATGATCAGGATCGCCAGCAGGCCACCGATCACCGCGTCTTTCTTGACGTCGGCGATGGCATGCTCGATGAAGCGCGACTGGTCTTCGATGGTGGTCAGTTCGGCATCGGCCGGGAACGTTGCCTTGATCTGCTCCAGACGCTTGCGCAGCGCTTCGGCGGTGGCCACGGTATTGGCGTCGCCTTCCTTGTAGATCGCCAGTTCGACCGACTCCTTGCCGCCCAGGCGGATGACCGCTTCGCGTTCCTTGTAGCCCTGGCGCACGGTGGCCACGTCCTTCAGGCGCACCGGCACGCCGTTGGCGACCACGCTGGAGGCGCCGCCAGAGGAAGCGCTCTGCGCAGCGGAAGCGGCGGCGACGGCTGCAGCCGAACCCGTAGAGGCAGCGATGTTGAACATCTGCTGCAGCGCCGAGTCGGCCGCGCTGCCGTTGGCGGACTGGGTGGTGACCAGCAGGTTGCGGATTTCTTCCAGATCGGCGAACTGGTTGACGGTGCGCACCAGGAAGCGCTGCGAGCCCTCCTCCAGGCGGCCGCCGGAAATGTTGATGTTCTCTTCCTTCAACCGCTTGATGACGGTGTCGATCGGCAGGTTGAGCTGGGCCAGTTTCTGCTGGTCGATGTCGACCTGGATCTCGTCTTCCAGGCCACCGCCAACCTTCACCGCCGCCACGCCGGTAACCGGCTCCAGCTTCTTCTTCAGGTCTTCGTCGGCATAGCGACGCAGGCCGGTCAGTTCACGGATCGCTTCTTCGTCGGTCGCAGGCGCGGCCTTGGTCGACAGCACCAGGCGCATGATCGGCTCGGTGGACGGATTGAAGCGCAGCAGCACCGGCGCCTTGGCTTCCAGGGGCAGGTTCAGCGCTTCCATCTTGTCGCGCACTTCCAGGCTGGCCTGGTCCATGTTGGTGCCCCAGGCGAACTCGAGCACCACATCACTCTGGCCGGTACGCGAGACCGACTTCAGCTTGCGCAGGTTCTTGACCACGCCCACGGCTTCTTCGACCGGCTGGGTGATCAGGGTTTCCATTTCCGTCGGCGCCGCACCGGTGTACTCGGTGCGTACGGTCAGCGTCGGATAGCTGAGGTCGGGCAGCAGGTTGACCTTGAGGTTGCCCAGTGCGATCAGGCCGAACAGCAGCAGGGTGACCGTGCACATGGCGATGGTGACGCGGCGGCGGGTGGCGAACTCCACCAGGCCGCCACGCATGCCTGCGGCGGCGCCATCGCTCCCGGGCGAGGCACCGTGATCGTGGCCGGGCGCGGTCATTGCGTGCTCCCGGCCTTCTCTGCCGGCTTGGCCGAGGCGGTTACGGTCTTCGCCTTGGCCTTCGGATCGGCGATCACCTGCACCGCGGTGCCGTCGCGCAGGGCGACCTTGCCGGCGGTGACGATCTGGTCGCCTGCCGCCAGTCCCTCACGGATTTCCACCCAAGGCCCTTCGGCGTAGCCGAGCTTGACCGGCACCCGCGCGACCTTGCCCTCGCGCACGCGGAACACTGCCGGCTCACCATCGTCCAGCAGTGCCAGGCGCGGCACCACCAGTGCGTCGGCACGCTGGTCGTAGTCGATGCGGATACGGCCAAACATGCCCGGCTGCAGCGACTGCGCGGCACCGTCGAAAGCACTGACCACACGGAAGGTGCCGCTGCCCGAATCCACTACCGGTGCGATGCGGTCGACGACGCCAGTGAAGGTCTGGCCCGGCAGCGCATCGGCCGACAGCGTGACCGGCTGGCCCGCACGCAAGGTCGCCAGCTCGCGCTCGGGCACGTTGAGGGTGGCTTCCAGCCGCGAGTTGTCGACGATGCGGAAGATCGGCGTGTTGATCTGCACGAAGTTGCCGGTCTTGATCGATCGCGAGGCGATCACGCCGGAAATCGGTGCGACCACGGTGGTGTAGGACAGTTCCAGCGTGGCCAGGCGGTACTGCGCGCGCACGTTTTCCAGGTCGTAGCGCAGTTGGTCGACATCGGCAGCGCTGACCATCTGCTGGCCGACCAGCTTCTGTGCGCGCTGGTAGTTGTTCTCCAGCTTGCGCATCTGCGCCTCGCTCTGGGCAACGGCCAGGCGTGCGCGGTCCGGATCCAGCCGCACCAGAGGCTGCCCGGCGCTGACCCGCTGCCCTTCCTCGACCAGTACCGCCAGCGCGACGCCCGAGGTCTTGGCGACCACCTGCGATTCGGCGCGCGGCTCCAGTGCTGCCGTTCCGGTGTAGCTGGCGGCCACCGCGCGATGGCTGGCCACGGCCACTTCAACCGGTACCGCGTCGACCTTCTTCTCGTCCTTGGTCTCGGCCGCCTTGGCCTCGTTGTTGGGCCCAGCGGCGCAACCGCTCAGCAGCAGGGAGGTGGAGAGCAGCAGCGCGGCAGCGCAGAGTCCGCTGCGGGGGCCGGGCAGGAAGGTTTGGTGCGACATCGTCAGATCCCTGGAGGATGCGTGGGCAGGTGTGGTAGCAAAGTAATGCACCACTTCACGGCAACACCATATCCCAAAGGTCATGGTGTCTTCACGCCGCCGGTCGGGCCGACCCCATTTCAGCTAGATGAAACCTGAGGCTATACTCGGGTCGTTCCGTACCCCACGCCGGAACGACCAGACCCGAATCCCCGGAAAAGACACCATGCGCCCGCAGCCGCTCGCCGCTTGTCTCGCTCTGGCCGTCCTCCTGCCCCTCGGGGCCGCCGCACAGCCCGCACCTGCTCCTGCAGCACCACCCGCCCCGGCACCGGCTCCGGCCCCTGTGCCGGCGGCTGCCACGCCCACCGGCAGTTTCGACAATGGCCGTGTGCTGGCCTACACCTGCCAGGGTTGCCACGGCATCACCGGTTACAAGAACGCCTACCCCAGTTACCGGGTACCGAAGATCGGTGGCCAGACCCAGCAGTACCTGACCCAGGCCCTGACCGAGTACCGCCAGGGCAAGCGCCGGCATCCGACGATGCAGGCGCAGTCGATGAGTTTCAGCGAACAGGAGATCGCCGATCTCGCTGTTTACCTGTCCACCGTCAAGTAAGGCCCGCCCATGTCGAAAGCCGCGCATCCACTGCGTCACGCCATCGCCCTGTCCGTCGCCCTGCTGCTGGCGGCCTGCTCGCAGTCACAGGTGGAGAACAGCGAGAAATCCGCTGGCGATCCCGGCCACGCCAGCGGCGAGCACGGATCGTCTTCCTCCGCGGGCCTGCCTGCCGGGCGTGAAGCCGCCGGCGAGGCCCGCGCCAAGGTCAAGAGCAAGGCCACCAGCCAGAGCTGCATCGATTGCCACGGTGCCGACGGCAATGCGCCGATCGATCCGACCTATCCGAAGCTGGGTGGGCAATATGGCGATTACCTGGCGCATGCGCTGCAGGCCTACCGTGCCGGTGATCGCCAGCATGCGCTGATGACACCGCAGGCGAAGGACCTGAGCGATCAGGACATTGCCGATCTGGCCGCGTATTTCGGCAGCCGGCCGAGCCAGCTGCGGGATCTGCACGGGGTCAAATGACCGCCGGCCGCCGGTGGGTGGGCGTTACTTCTCTTGATGACGCACATCCTTGTGCGTCACCCTGCGGGCCGGCTATGCCGTTCCGCCCTGCTCCTGCAGTGCGGTGCGGTGCGCGCAAAGAAAAGTAACCAAAAGAAACGCTCCGCCATCCGCGAGCCGATGCTACGCGCCGGTACCCTGCGCTCCTCGGTCCACCAAGGGACGGCGTGGGAACTCGCTGCGCTCAGACACCCGCACCTCTTCGCCCTCGGCGGACCTGCGGTGCTCGGCTCGCTACAAGGCGGAAACAGATCAAAAGCGACAGCCGCTAACAGGTATCACCATCACCAACGCACGAGTGCGCCCGGCAAGTGAAGCGACCGCTTTGGATTTTGCCTCAGGTCCGCCTTGAGCGAGCCGAGCATCGCAAGGGAATCAGGGCGTAGAGGTGCCGATGTCTGAGCGCAGCGAGTTCGGCACCGTCCCCTGATTCACAGAGAAGCGGAGGGCACCGGCGCACAGCGCCGGCTCGCGATCTGGCGGCGTGTTTCTTTGGTTACTTTCTTTGCACGAGCAAAGAAAGTGACAATGCCCGAACGCACGTGAATCGGTGGCCGCCCGCCAAGCGAGACGGCCATCGCCCTGGCTCAGCCTTCCAGTTCTTCCCAGCGTGCGTACGCGGCATCCAGCTCGGCCTGCACCTTGGCCAGCTGCTGGGTGTGCGCGGTCACTTCGGCGCTGCTGCGCGTGTAGAACGACGGATCGTTCATTGCCGAGGTCAGCCCTTCGACGTCGCCTTCCAGCTTCTCGATGGTCTTCGGCAGCTGCTCCAGCTCACGCGCTTCCTTGTAGGCCAGCTTGCGCTTGGGCGCTGCCGGTTCCGCAGCCGCCGCCGGGGCAGCGACCACCGGCTTGGCTACGGGGGCCGAGGCAGGCGCAGCAATGCTGGCCGCGTAACGCTGCCAGTCGCTGTAGCCGCCCACGTACTCGCCGATCACGCCATCGCCTTCCATCACCAGCGTGGAGGTCACCACGTTGTCGATGAAGTCACGATCATGGCTGACCAGCAGCAACGTGCCGTTGTATTCGCCCAGCAGCTCTTCCAGCAGCTCCAGGGTTTCCACGTCCAGATCGTTGGTCGGTTCGTCCATCACCAGCAGGTTGGACGGCTGCGCGAACAGCTTGGCCAGCAGCAGGCGGTTGCGTTCGCCACCGGACAGGCGGGTGATCGGCGCGCGCGCGCGCTCGGGGGTGAACATGAAGTCCTGCAGGTAGGCGTGCACGTGCTTGCGCTTGCCGTTGAACTCGAGGAAATCGCGGCCTTCGGCCACGTTCTCGATCGCGCTCCAGTCTTCGCGCAGCACTGCACGGTACTGGTCGAAGTACGCAACCTGCAGGTTGGTGCCGGCGTTGACCTCACCCTTCTGCGGCTGCAGCTCGCCCAGCAGCAGCTTCAACAGCGTGGTCTTGCCACTGCCGTTGGGGCCGATCAGGCCGATGCGGTCGCCACGCAGGATGGTGGTGGAGAAATCGCGGACCATCGTGCGATCGCCGAAGGCGAACGAAATGTCCTTGATGTCGATGACCTTCTTGCCCGAGCTCACGCCCTGAGCCGCTTCCATCTTGACGTTGCCGCTGAGGTCGCGGCGGGCGGAACGCTCGTTGCGCATCGCCTTCAAGCGGCGCACGCGGCCTTCGTCGCGGGTGCGGCGTGCCTTGATGCCCTGGCGGATCCACACTTCTTCCTGCGCCAGCAGCTTGTCGAACCGTGCGTTTTCCTGGGCCTGCGCGTTGAGGCGTTCTTCGCGACGGCGCTCGTAGTTGGCCCAGTCGCCCGGCCAGCTGGTGACCTGGCCGCGGTCGATCTCGACGATGCGGGTGGCCAGCGCACGCAGGAAGCGGCGGTCATGGGTGACGAACACCACGCTGCCGTTCCAGTTCTTGAGGAACATTTCGAGCCAGTCGATGGCTTCGATGTCGAGGTGGTTGGTCGGTTCGTCCAGCAGCAGCAGGTCGGGGCTGGAGACCAGCGCGCGGCCGAGCAGCACGCGGCGCTTCATGCCGCCGGACAGGCGCGCGAACTCCGCGTCGCCATCGAGGTCGAGCTTGGTCAGGGTCTCGCTGACCCGCTGATCCAAGCCCCAGCCATTGGCGGCATCGATCTTGGCCTGGACGTTGCCCAGCGCTTCGCCATCGAACACGTCGGCGTGGCTGAGGTGATGGAATTCGGCGAGCCATTGGCCCAGTTCGCCCAGGCCATCGGCGACGACGTCGAACACGCTGCCAGCGGCGCCATGCGGCACCTCCTGCTCCAGGCGAGTCACGCGCACGCCCTGCTGCACGCGCACTTCACCGTCATCGGGCTTGTGGTCGCCGGACAGCAGCTTGAGCAGGGTCGATTTGCCGGCGCCGTTGCGGCCGATCAGGGCGATACGCTCGCCCGGCTCGATCGACAGTTCGGCTTTTTCCAGCAACAGCGGGCCGCCGACGCTGAAGTCGACGTTTTGCAGAGTAATCAGAGGCATCCGGCCATTGTAGCGGGTTGCGGAGCCTGGCCGGGCGGCGCCCGGCACCCGCGGAGGCCACGGCCGCAGCAACAGCAACAGCCAACCCCGACTTGCTGGAGGGATAGCGGGGTGGTGTGGGGCTTCAGGACACGCCGTAAACCCTTCCATGGGGGCTCGATGGCGCCATCCATGGCGCCAACGGTCCTGCAGCCCCACACCGCCCCGCCTTCGACAGATCTCCGCTGCTGTTGGTAGGTGTCGACCTTGGTCAACACGTAGATCCACGCCATGCGTGAATGATCGCTGCGGGGTGAATTGATGGAATCGACTGGATTGGGCGGATTACCCCACTTCCCCCAGCAACGCCTGCAAACCCGGCAACCATCGCTTGCCGGGGTGGCGTACCAGCCACAGCGTGCGGTGCAGGGCCGGCAATGGCGTTTCAAGGATGCGCAGGCGGCCGAGGGCCAAGGGTTCTTCCAGCGCATGACGCGAGAGGCAGGCCAGGCCGAGGCCGGCGATGGCGGCTTGCTTGATGGCTTCGGTATTGCCCAGCTGCAGGGTCTGGGCGAAGCCGCGCAGATGCGGCAGCAATGCCTGTTCGACAGCCTCGCGGGTGCCTGAGCCGGGTTCGCGCAGCAGCCAGCGCGCTGCGCGCAGTTCATCCAGCGACCAGCGCGGAGGCGCATCCGCGGCGGCGACGATCACCAGCGGGTCCTGCTGCCAGGCGGTCACCTGCAGCCCGCGTTCGTGGCACGGGCCTTCGATCAGTCCTGCATCCACGTCCAGCCGTTGAACGGCCGCCACCACGCCTGCGCTGTTGTCGATGCGCAGATCGACCTCGGCCTGCGGTGCCTGCCGCAGCAGCTCGGCGATGCGCGGCGGCAGCAGGTAGTTGCCGATGGTGGTGCTGGCCGCCAACACCAGCCGCAGCGGTGCGCCTCGGGACGGGTCACCGCCCGCCGCCAATTGCCGCTCCAGATCGGCGGCATTGACCAACAGCGCGCGCGCCGGCTCCAGCAAGGCCCGGCCGTGGCCGTTCAATGTGAGGCGACGGCCGATGCGGTCGAACAGCGGCGTGCCGAAGTGCGCTTCCAGCTCCTGCAGGGCGGCGCTGGTGGCGGACTGGGAAAGTGCGATGGCCTGCCCTGCTGCGGTGGTGCTGCCCTGGTCGGCGATGGCAACGAAGACCTGCAGCTGGCGGAGCGTCAGGCGCATGTCAATTACCTGCTTTATGGGTAGGTTTCAGCTATATTATTCGTTTTACGGGTCGATTGGACAGAGGCAGGCTGTACGCCTCTCTCCCGTATCCCAGCCGCCATGAACGCGCCTGCCCTGCCCCCCTGGTCCCTGCCCGCCCTGCGCCAGCGCTGGCAACTGCGCCTGCCCGGCCTGCTGCTGGTCGGCCTGGTGGCGGCGGCGTCGCTGTACCTGGCCGAGCTGCCGTGGCTGCAGGCGCATGGCCTGAGTGCGCTGACCGTCGCCATCGTCGCCGGCATCGTGGTCGGCAACACCGCGTACCCGCGACTGGCCCCTGCCAGCGCGGCGGGCGTGGGCTTCTCCAAGCACTGGCTGCTGCGTGCGGGCATCGTGCTGTACGGCCTGCGGCTGACCTTCCAGGACATCGGCCAGGTTGGCGTGGCCGGTGTGCTGATGGACGTGCTGGTGGTGGCGAGCACCTTCGGCTTGGCCTGCTGGCTGGGCGTACGGGTGTTCAGGATGGAGCGCGAGGCCGCCATGCTGATCGGTGCCGGCAGCGCGATCTGCGGTGCGGCGGCGGTGATGGCCGCCGAGCCGGTGGTGCGCGGCCGTGCTGCGCAGGTGACGGTAGCGGTATCGACGGTGGTGGTGTTCGGCACGCTGGCCATGTTCCTGTACCCGGCACTGTATGCGCTGGTGCAGTCGCACGGCTGGCTGGCGATGGACGCGCGGCAGTACGGCCTGTTCACCGGCGCCACTGTGCATGAAGTGGCACAGGTGGTGGCTGCCGGACGTGCGGTGGGTGAATCAGCCGCCGATACCGCGGTCATCACCAAGATGGTGCGGGTGATGCTGCTGGCACCGTTCCTGATCGCACTTTCCTTGTGGCTGGCGCGTGGTGGCAAGGCAGCGGCGGACGGTGGCAAGACCCGGATCGTGGTGCCGTGGTTCGCGTTCGGTTTCGTGGCGGTTGCCGGGCTCAACTCGCTGCATCTGCTGCCGGTGGGTGTGCAGGCCGGGCTGGTGCAGCTGGATACCGTGCTGCTGGCCATGGCGATGGCCGCGCTGGGCCTGACCACCCATGTGTCTGCGCTGCGCCAGGCCGGGTTGAAGCCGCTGCTGCTGGCATCGATCCTGTTCGCCTGGTTGCTGCTGGGTGGCCTGGCGATCCACCACGGTGTGCTGGCGGTGCTGGGCTGATCGCCCCCAGCTTGCCGAGCCTATCCGCAGGTCGTACAAGAACGCACCCTGCGCTGCACTACATGGACACCATGAGCGTCAATCACCTTCCAAACTTCCGCTACCATCCGGACCCGGTTGCGACGGGCAACGTGGGCCCCTCCAGCTCTGCCTGCAGGGTCTGCCAGCAGGCGCGTGGATACGTGTACCTGCGCGATGCCCTCCACGAAGGGCGCGAAGATTTTTCGGAACAGATCTGCCCTTGGTGCATTGCTGATGGCCGTGCAGCATCGACGCTGGATGTCGAATTTGCCTTCAGTCTGGACATCGACGAAGTGGTGCCCGAAACCGCGCTGGAAGAGCTGTCCCGACGCACACCGGGCTACGCCAGTTTTCAAGGTGAAAAATGGCTGGCACATTGCAGCGATGTCTGCCGTTTCCTGGGCGACGCCACGATGGAACAGGTGAGTCAGGCCTCGGCAGCGACCATCGCGGCCTGGTGCGCGGCCAACAACGCCGACGAAACACTTTGGTCGGAGCTGGTCAGCGGTTACGTACCCGGTGCAGATATCGGCTTCTACACGTTCGAGTGCCTGCACTGTGGCCTGATTCAGTTCCATGTTGACGCGGCCTGAGCCTCCTGCTGCGCATGTCCAACGTGGATCGTTAGACTTGAGGCATGCCAGTCTCCCCCGCCCTGCTGAAGATCCCGCTGCGCCTTCTGGATGATCGCTATGGGCCGGGCAATGTCGATGAGGCCGAAGACACGCTGGTCGAGATCGTTCAGGCGATGATGGGCGCGCAGGCGACCTGCTCGTTCGACGTCGACACGCGGCACGCCAACCCGTGGTTCCACCAGCTGCTGCTGGAGCCCCGGGCCGCTGGAAAACCGGCCACCCCGGAGCAGTTGCAGGCGATGGCTGCGCGGCTGGTGGCCATCGGGCTGGGCTGAGAAGATGTTCGGCCAAGGTGCCGACCAAGGTCGCCCGCTACCGGGCGCCCCCACAATCGTGAACGACGGCGGGACCGGGCGCGCGCGCAGGTACAATGCGCCATGACTGATTTCTCGACCCTGCCGCTGAGCCCGGCCCTGCAGCCCGGCCTGGATGCCCTCGGCTATACCACCCTCACGCCGATCCAGGCGCAGAGCCTGCCCGCCATCCTTGATGGCCGCGATGTGATCGCCCAGGCCCCGACCGGCAGCGGCAAGACCGCCGCCTTCGGTCTTGGCCTGCTGCAATCCATCGATCCCAGCCTGATCCGCGTACAGGCGCTGGTGCTGTGCCCCACCCGCGAGCTGGCCGACCAGGTGGCCAAGCAGATCCGCAAGCTGGCCACCGGCATCCCCAACCTGAAGCTGCTGCTGCTGACCGGCGGCACACCGCTGGGCCCGCAGCTGGCGTCGCTGGAAAGCCACGATCCGCACGTGGTGGTCGGCACGCCCGGCCGCGTGCAGGAACTGGCGCGCAAGCGCGCACTGAATCTGGGCGCCGTGCGCACCCTGGTGCTGGATGAAGCCGACCGCATGCTCGATATGGGCTTCGAGGAACCGATCCGTGAGATCGCCGGCCGTACCCACCGCGATCGCCAGAGCCTGCTGTTCTCGGCAACCTTCCCCGACACCATCCGCGCCATGGCCCGCGACCTGCTGCGCGATGCCGTGGAAGTGACCGTGGAAGGCGCCGACCAGGCCCCGGCCATCCGCCACCTGTTCTGCGAAGTCGAACCGGCACACCGGCAGAAGGCACTGGCCGGCCTGCTGCTGAAGTACACGCCCGAATCGGCCGTGGTCTTCTGCAACACCCGCAAGGACGTGGACGAAGTGGCCAACTCGCTGCAGCAGTTCGGCTTCTCCGCGCTCGCCCTGCATGGCGACATGGAACAGCGCGACCGCGAGGAAGTGCTGCTGCGCCTGGCCAACCGCAGCTGCAACGTGCTGGTTGCCAGCGACGTTGCCGCGCGCGGCCTGGATGTGGAAGAGCTGGCCGCAGTGATCAACTACGAGCTGCCGACCGACGTCGAGAGCTACCAGCACCGTGTCGGCCGCACCGGTCGTGCCGGCGCCAGTGGCCTGGCGATCAGCCTGGTGGCCGGCCGCGAGAAGACTCGTGCCGACGCCGTTGAGGCCCAGATGGGCCAGCCGTTGGACTGGCAGAAGACGCCGCTGGCGACGTCGCGCCCGGCCGAGCTGCCGCAGGCGGCGATGCGCACCCTGCGCATCGATGGCGGCAAGACCGACAAGCTGCGCGCAGGCGACATCCTCGGCGCCCTCACCGGCGATGCCGGCCTGTCGGCCAAGTTCATCGGCAAGATCGCGATCTTCCCGACCCGTTCCTACGTGGCGATCGCCCGCGAGCAGGTCAACAAGGCGGTGGCGAAGCTGGAAGCGGGCAAGATCAAGGGCCGTCGTTTCCGCGTGCGGATGATGTGATTGAAGGAGCGCTGCCGATCACGGTTGGCAGCGAGGTGACCTGGTAGTGGCCAACCTTGGTTGGCCCATCCATGCGGTGCCAACCAAGGTTGGCAACTACCGGTTCGCCGCGATTCGCTCGGGCAGGCGCCACCTTGGTTGGCACCTGCGCAATCAGAACACCAGTTCGGTGTGCAGCGGCAGATCCGCTTCCCAGCGACCACGGCCGCCCAGGCCATCCAGCTCGACCAGCACGCCGGCGCCGACTACGTCCACGCCCAGGCGGCGCACCAGCGACAACGCAGCCACCAGCGTACCGCCGGTTGCCAGCACATCGTCGATGATCGCTACACGCGCACCGGCGGGCAGCGCGTCGGCATGCACTTCAATGCAGTCGCTGCGGTATTCCAGGGTGTATTCCTCACGCAGCACCTTGCCCGGCAGCTTGCCCGGCTTGCGCACCGGCACGAAGCCCACGCCCAGTTCCAGCGCCATGGCCGCACCGAGGATGAAGCCGCGCGATTCGATGCCGACCACCGCGTCCAGCTTCTGATCGCGCCAGCGATCGGCCATCGCCACGACCGCGCCACGGAAGTCCTCGCTGTGAGCGAGCAGCGGCATGATGTCCTTGAACAGGATGCCCGGCTTCGGGAAATCAGCGATGTCGCGCAGGCGCGAGGCCCAGGCGGGGACGGCCACGGTGGCGTCGGTCATTGCAGCTACCAGCTTGTATGGCGGCATAGGGTAACCGGTTCGCCCGTGCCCTGCCCGTTCCCGGCACCACTGCGCCGCTGCGTTCCACCGATGGCGCCGTGGGGCATCACGCCAAAATCGCACACGCGTGCGATAATCGCCCTAACCGGTCATTCACCCAGCCTGCGTCATAAGCAGGCCGACGCCTGCCCGCCGTCACGGCCCGCAGCCGCCCGGGATGCCGTTGGCCCCCGCCACGCCTGGCGCGCGCGGGGCTTTCCCCGCCTCCGCGCGGGTTTTTCGCAATGAGGTTCATGCAACGTGGACGAGACGACGAGAGTTCCGGCCCTGTGCCGTGTGCTGGTGGTCCTGCTCGGCATCCTGGTGACCCTGTTCGGCCTGGCTCTGCTGGTCGGCGGTGTACGCCTGGTGCAGCTGGGGGGCAGTTGGTATTTCCTGCTGATGGGTGCGGTGTCGGCGGTAGCCGGCGTACTGCTGGCGATGCGCCGGCCGAACGGTGCGCTGCTGTACGGCCTGGCCTTCCTGGCCACGCTGTTGTGGGCGCTGGTGGATGCCGGCTGGAATTTCTGGCCGCTGGTATCGCGGCTGGTGATGCCGGCGGTGCTGGCCCTGCTGGTCGCCCTGGCCTGGCCGGTGCTGCGCCGCAGCCGAGGCCAGGTTGCCGGTCGCGGCGCCTATGGCGTGGCCGCCGTGCTGCTGGTCGGCCTGCTGGGCACTGCGGTGTCGGCGTTCCAGCCGCGCCCGGTACAGACCGCGCAGGGCACGACGCCGCCGGTGGTGCCGGTGGCCAAGGGCGCTGAACAGCGCGACTGGATGCATTGGGGCAACACCACCGCCGGCACCCGCTTTGCCGCGCTGGACCAGATCACCCCGGCCAACGTGAAGGAACTGCAGGTTGCCTGGACGGCGCGCACCGGCGATGTCCCGGAAAGCAACGGTTTCGGTGCCGAGGACCAGAACACCCCGCTGCAGATCGGCGACACCCTGTTCCTGTGCACCCCGCACAACCAGGTGATCGCCATCGATGCCGATTCCGGCAGGCAGCGCTGGGCCTTCGACCCCAAGGCCACCGCGCCGAACTGGCAACGCTGCCGCGGTCTGGGCTATTTCGACGCAACCACGGCACCGTCTGCGGCAGATGCAGCCGCTCCGGCACCTGCGCCGCTGCCGGCCACCGAAACGGCCAGCACGGGTCCGGCGCTGTGCGGGAAGCGCATTCTGATGACCTCCATCGATGCGCGCCTTTTCGCGCTGGATGCGAAGACCGGCGCGTTGTGCCCGGACTTCGGCAGCAACGGCGTGGTCGATCTGAAGGTCGGCATGGGCGAGATCAAGCCGGGCTTCTACACGCTCACCGCCGCACCGCTGGTGGCGGGCGAACTGATCGTGGTCGGTGGCCGCGTGGCCGACAACATCGAAGTGGGTGAGCCGTCCGGCGTGGTGCGTGCCTACAACGTGCGCACCGGCGCACTGGCCTGGGTCTGGGATCTTTCCAGGGAAACCCCGGACGTGCCGCTGGATCCGTCGATCCACTACACGCGCGCCACGCCGAACGTGTGGACCTCGATGGCCTACGACCCGCAGCTGGGCCTGGTCTACCTGCCCACCGGCAACACCACCCCGGACCAGTGGGCCGGCGAGCGCACCCCGCAGGATGACAAGTACAGTTCGGCGGTGGTTGCGCTGGACGTGGCCACCGGCAAGGAGCGCTGGGTCTACCAGACCGTGCACCACGATCTGTGGGACTACGACCTGCCCGCGCAGCCGACCCTGACCGATGTGCCCGACGGCAAGGGCGGCACGCTGCCGGCCCTGCTGCAGATCACCAAGGCCGGGCAGATCTTCATGCTCAACCGCCAGACCGGCGTGCCGATCAGCGAAGTGCGCAACATACCCGCGCCGCAGGGCAATGCGCAGGGCGAACGCTATGCCGCCACCCAGCCGCTGTCGGTGGGCCTGCCGCAGATCGGCGCGCAGACGCTGACCGAGTCGGACATGTGGGGCGCCACCCCGATCGACCAGATGCTGTGCCGCATCCAGTTCAAGCAGTTCCGCTACGACGGCATGTACACGCCGCCGGGCGAAGACCTCGCGCTGCAGTGGCCCGGTTCGCTGGGTGGCATGAACTGGGGCAGCGCCTCGGTCGACCCCACCACCGGCTACCTGTTCGTCAATGACATGCGCCTGGGCCTGTGGACCAAGCTGATCCCGCGCGCGCAGATGACCAGCGGCGACGGTGGCGTGGAAATGGGTGCGGCCTCGCAGACCGGCACGCCGTACGGCTCGCTGCGCGACCGCTTCCTGTCCAAGCTGGGCATTCCCTGCCAGAAACCGCCGTTCGGCACGATGTCGGCGATCAACCTGGCCACCCGCCAGCTGGTCTGGCAGGTGCCGGTGGGCACGGTGAAGGACACCGGGCCGATGGGTATCAAGATGGGCCTGCCGATTCCGATCGGCATGCCGACCCTGGGCGGTTCGCTGGCCACGCAGTCGGGCCTGCTGTTCTTCGCCGGTACGCAGGATTACTACCTTCGCGCCTATGACAGCCGCACCGGCGAGGAAGTGTGGAAGGCCCGCATGCCGGTTGGCAGCCAGGGCACGCCGATGACCTACGTCTCGCCGAAGACCGGTCGCCAGTACGTGGTGATTTCCGCCGGTGGCGCACGCCAGTCACCGGACCGTGGCGACTACGTGATCGCCTACGCGCTGCCCGAGCGCAAGTGACCGGCGCCACGCGGCGCAGCCTCGCAGGCTGCGCCGCGTGGGTACCGGTTGCTGGTTCGAGCCCTTACCATGCGAGGTCGAACCCGATGAAAGCTGCTGCCATGCCTGCCGTTCCTCCCAGCCGTCGACCCAAGCGCCCCCCTGCCCCCCCGCAGGATCGTGGCCTGGCCCATGAGCTGATGCAGCAGATCCAGGACAACCAGGGCGATCCGGACTTCATGACGTCGCTCGGCCGCGGCCTGGCCGTGCTGAGCGTGTTCTCGCAGCACCCGCGCGAAGTGACGATGTCGCAGATCAGCAGCGATACCGGCATTTCCCGCGCAGCGGTACGGCGCGTGCTGTACACGCTGGAAAAGCTCGGCTATGTGGGTGAACAGGGCCGCGGCTACGTGCTGCTGCCGCGCGTGCTGGGCATGGGCGGCGCCTATGTCGCGTCGTCGTCGATGACCGCTGCTGCACAACCGCTGCTGGATGCCCTGCGCGATGCCGTGCACGAATCCTGCTCGCTGGGCGTGCTCGATGGCGATGACATCCTGTACGTGGCGCGCGCGGAAACCGTACGCATCATGTCGATCGGCCTGCGCGCAGGCAGCCGCCTGCCGGCCTACTGCACCTCGATGGGCCGCGTGCTGCTGGCCTCGTTGCCGCGCGACACGCTGGAAGGCTACCTGGAACGCAACCCGTTGCGGCCGCGTACTGAACGCACGGTCACCCGCATGGATGACTTCCTCGACCTGCTGGAAAAGGTGCGCCGCGAAGGCGCGTCGCTGGTCGATCAGGAACTGGAGATCGGCCTGCGCTCGATCGCCGTGCCGGTGCGTTCGCGCAGCGGCGATGTCGTGGCCGCGCTGAACATCGGCACCCAGGCGGGCCGTATCGGCCTGGGCGTAATGCAGACCCAGCTGTTGCCGCGCCTGCGCGAGGCCGCACAGCGGCTGGGGACGCTGTTGAATTGAGGTACAGCCGCCGGGCATGGCCCGGCGCCGGGGCCGCGCTCTGGTAGCGCCGGGCCATGCCCGGCGGATGTTCGGCGTCAGCGCTCTGCGGCCTGCTCTTCCAGGATCGGCCTGGCCAGCGCGAACGCGTGGTTGGCCGCGGGCACGCCACAGTAGATCGCGGCCTGCAGCAGCGCTTCCTTGATCTCCTCCGCCGTCACGCCGTTGTTGCGGGCGGCACGGATATGCAGCTTGAACTCCTCGTCATGGCCCAGCGCCACCATCATCACGATGGTCAGCAGCGAGCGCGTGTGCCGCGGCAGGCCCTCGCGCGTCCACACCGTGCCCCACGCCGTGCGCGTGATGAATTCCTGGAATTCGGTGGTGAACTCGGTGCGCGCCTGCAGCGAGCGTTCGACGTGTGCCTCACCCAGTACCTGGCGGCGCACCGCAAGGCCGGCTTCGTAGCGTTCCTGTTCGTCCATCGTGGTCTACCTGTTGTGCGGGATCAGTGCTGCGCCGAGAGATGCGCGGCCAGTGCGGAGGTGAACGCCTGCGGCGATTCCAGGTTGCAGATGTGGCGGCCCGGCACGGCGGCATGGTGGCCATGGGCCACGCCGTCGGCGATTGCCTGCAGCTCGGCCGGTGCGCACACCGGGTCGTCATTTCCGGCAATGGCCAGCAGCGGCACGCCAATGCGGCCCAGCGCATCACGGAAGTCGGCCGTGCCTACGGCGTTGCAGCAGCCGGCATAGCCAGCCACGCTGGTGGCGAGGAAGCGCTGCAGGATGTCTTCCACCTGGCTGGCATGGGTCTGCGCGAAGGCGGCGGTGAACCAGCGTTCGCGGGTGCCATCGACCAGCGGCAACAGGCCATCGTGCTGGACCTGGGCGATGCGCGCCTGCCAGCCGTCCAGCGTACCGATCTTCGCTGCGGTGGCAGCCACCGTGAGCGTGCGCAGGCGATTGCCAGCATGCACGCCCAGCCACTGCCCGGTCAGGCCACCGATCGACAGCCCGCAGAAATGGCTGCGCGCGATGCCGAGGTGGTCCCACAGGGCCAGCACATCAGCGCCCAGTTCGGCCACGCTGTACAGCCCCGGTGGCGTGCTGGACTGGCCATGACCGCGACGGTCATAGCGCAGGATGCGGTACTGCGAGGCGAGTGCATCCACCTGCGGCTGCCACATGCCCAGGTCGGTACCCAGCGAATTGCAGAAGGTCAGCCACTGCCCGTCGGCGCGGCCCTCGGTCTGGTAGTGCAGGCGATGCTGCGGAAGGTCGAGGAATGGCATGCGTGCTCCAACGTTGAACGTAGGATCAGCCGCGCGCGAGCACGCGGTCGATCCAGGTATCGGCCATGCCGCGCCAGCTGTCTGCGGCGAACAGGGCATCCAGTTGTGCGGCGGAAAGCTGCGCGGTGACTTCGGGCATCTGCCCGAGCACCACCCGCAGGTGCTGCGATTGCGCAAGCGCCTGCCTGGCCGCTTGTTCCACCAGGGCATGCGCGGCCGGCTTGCCGATGCGCTCGCCCAGGGTGACCGCAACGGCTTCGGCGTAAAGCAGGCCGCCATGACTGTCCAGGTGCTGGCGCATGCGCTCGCGATCCAGCTGCAGACCCTGCACCACCACATCCACCTGGGCCAGGCTGCCCGCACACAGGCGCACGATCTCCGGCACGGTGTCCCATTCGGCGTGCCATTGGCCTGCTGCGCGCTCGTGCGGCTGCGGCATGGCAGTGAACAGCGTGGACAGCAGGCCGGGCACGCGCGTAGCAGCGGCAATGGCGGCCACGCAACCCACCGGATTGCGCTTGTGCGGCATTGCCGAGGAACCGCCCTTGCCCTCGCCCGCCGGCTCGAAGGCTTCGGCCACCTCGGACTGCATCAGCAGCACGATGTCGGTGGCGATCTTGCCGAGGCTGCCGGTCAGCAGTGCGAACACGCTGCCGAACTCGGCAATGCGGTCACGCGCGGTGTGCCAGGGCAATGCCGGCAGCGGCAACTGCAGCTCGGCAGCCAGGGCTTCGGCCACGTCCAGCCCGCGCGTCTGCAGCGAGGCCAGGGTGCCAGCGGCACCGCCGAACTGCAGCACCAGCGTGTCTGCGGCCAACGCATCCAGCCTGCGCTGGCTGCGCTGCAGGGCGTCGAGCCAACCGGCCGCCTTCAGGCCGAAGGTCACCGGCACTGCCTGTTGCAGCAGCGTGCGTCCAGGCAGCCCGGTGCCGCGCTCGGCCTCGGCCAGCCGCGCCAGCGCCATGCACAGCACGCGCAGGCGCGCCTGCACCTGGCTGACTGCCGCGCGCAGCTGCAGCACCGCGCCGGTATCGATGATGTCCTGGCTGGTGGCGCCCCAGTGCACCCAGCGCGCGGCCTCGGCATCGTTCGCCTTGACCTGCGCGGTGAGTGCCTTGACCAGTGGAATGGCCGGATTGCCAGCCAGTGCGGTGGCTGCCGACAGCGCCGGCAACGAATACAGATCGGCACTGCAGGCCGCTTCGATCGGTGCCAGCGCGGCTGCGGGAATCACCCCGCACTGCACCTGCGCGCGCGCCAGAGCGCGTTCGACATCGAGCATCGCCTGCAGGCGTGCTTCATCGCGGAACACGGCGTCGACGGCGGGGTCGCCGAACAGACCGCCCAGCAGCGTTGGGAAGTGGCTCATCGGTGCAGTCCATCCTGAGTAATCACAGCTTACCCGCGCCCGCCGCACGCGGGCGTGGAATGGCCGGAAGGCGCGTCGGGCGCGCCGCGATCAGTATGCGAAGAACACCGTCTCGTCCGGGCCCTGCATGCGCACGTCCCAGTGGTACAGGCCCTTGCCCTGCGCCTGTGCGACCAGGGTGTGGCGGCGTTCGGCCGGCACCAGCGCGAGGATGCCGTCCTCGGCGTTGCTGGCTTCGTCACTGAAGTAGATGCGTGCACGGGTGGCCTGCAGCAGGCCGCGCATGAACACCAGCACCACCAGGTGCGGCGCCTGCGGCTCGCCACGCAGGCCCGGCACCCGGCCCGGCTTGACGGTGGTGAAGGCGAAGCGGCCCTGGTCGTCGGTGGGCACGCGGCCCCAGCCGTCGAAGGCCGGGTCGTGGTCGTCACGGCGCGGGTCTTCGCCATGGGCATAGATGCCCTGCGCGTCGGCCTGCCAGATCTCCAGCACGGCATCGGACACCGGCACGCCATTGCCATCGAACACCTGGCCCTGCACTTCCACGCGCTCACCCTGCGCGATGGCCGGGGCGATGTCGGTGCGGTACAGCGGTTCCAGGCCCAGGCGGTAGTACGGGCCCACGGTCTGCCATGGAGTGGATTGGAAACTCATGGTGTTACTCCCAGACGGTCATCTTGCGACCGCGCAGCACGATGTCGAAACGGTAGCCCAGCGCGAATTCGTTGGCGGTGTTTTCCCAATCGAACGAGGACACCATGCGCTCGCGCGCCTTGGCGTCGTCCACGCAGTTGTAGATCGGATCAAACGCCAGCAGCGGATCATTGGGGAAATACATCTGCGTGACCAGGCGCTGGCCGATGCCTTCGCCATGCAGCGAGAAGTGGATGTGTGCCGGGCGCCAGGCGTTGTAGTGGTTGCGCCACGGGTACGCGCCCGGTTTGATGGTGGTGAAGCGGTAGCGGCCTTCGCTGTCGGTCAACACCTGGCCGGTACCCTTGAAGTTCGGATCCAGCGGCGCGTCGTGCTGGTCGCCCTTGTGCAGGTAACGGCCGGCGGCGTTGCACTGCCACACCTCCACCACGGTGTTGCGCACCGGGCGGCCGTTCTCGTCCAGCACGCGGCCGCTGACGATGATGCGCTCACCCTGCGGCTGGCCTGGGAAGCCGGCAGTCAGGTCGGCGGCATGCTCACCGAGGGTGATGCGGTTGATGCTCGGGCCGGTCACTTCCGAGAGCGTCACCGGGATCGCGATCGGGTCGGTTCCAGGGCCACGCAGCGCGGTGGAGGCGTACGGCAGGTGGATGCGCGGCGGCTGGCTGCCGGGGTACGGCCTGCGGTAGCCGCGCAGTGGGGTGGGATCGCTCATGGCGTACTCCTGTTGGCGAGCGGCCCGGAAGCCGCAGCTGTCTTGAGATTACGGAATCAGGGGATGGTTCACGCGCGCTCGATGGCCAGGGCCACGCCCTGCCCCACGCCGATGCACATCGTGGCCAGGCCACGGCGGCCACCGCTGGCCTCCAGCTGGCGCAGCAGGGTCAGCGCCAGGCGCGCGCCGCTCATGCCCAGCGGGTGGCCCAGCGCGATGGCACCGCCGTTGGGGTTCACGTGCGCGGCATCGTCGGCCAGGCCCAGCTGGCGCATGCAGGCCAGCCCCTGCGAGGCGAAGGCCTCGTTCAGTTCGATGGCGTCGAAATCGTCGATGGCCAGGCCCAGCCGTGCCATCAGCTTCTGGCTGGCCGGCACCGGGCCCATGCCCATGATCGCCGGCTCCACGCCGGCACTGGCAAAGCCGAGGATGCGCGCGCGCGGGGTCAGGCCCAGCGCCTGTACCTGCGCACCGGACGCCAGCAGCAGCGCGGCGGCACCATCGTTGATGCCCGAGGCGTTGCCGGCGGTCACCGTGCCCGGCTGGCGGAACAGCGGCTTCAGCCTGGCCAGTGCTTCGGCGGTGGTATCGCCGCGCGGGTGTTCATCGCAGTCGACGGTCACGGTTTCGCCGCGTTTGCGGCCCGGTACGTCCACCGCCACGATCTCGCCGTCGAAGAAGCCGCGCGCCTGCGCGGCGGCCGTTCGCTGCTGGCTGCGCAGGGCGAACGCATCCTGGTCCTCGCGGCTGACGCCGTAGCGCTCAGCCACGTTCTCGGCGGTCTGGCCCATGGTCTCCACGCCGTGCAGTTCACGCAGGCGCGGGTTGATGAAACGCCAGCCCATGGTGGTGTCTTCGATCTGCTGGTCACGGGCAAACGGCGAGGTTGCCTTGCCCATCACGAACGGCGCGCGCGACATCGATTCGACGCCGCCGGCAATGGCCAGGCCGAGCTCGCCGGCAGCAATACCACGGGCCACGGTGCCGATCGCATCCAGGCCCGAACCGCACAGGCGGTTGATCGTGCTGCCGGGCACGCTCACCGGCAGGCCGGCCAGCAGCAGGCTCATGCGGGCGACGTTGCGGTTGTCCTCACCGGCCTGGTTGGCACAGCCCAGGTAGACATCCTCCACCAGCCCCGGGTCCAGCTGCGGGTGGCGCGCCAGCAGTGCCTTCAGCGCAATCGCGCCGAGGTCGTCGGCGCGCACACCGGACAATGCGCCGCCGTAGCGGCCGATCGGGGTGCGGATGCCATCGACGATATAGGTCTCGTGCAGGGGCATATCAGGCTCCCTCGGCCAGTGCCAGCGGCAGGCCGGTCAGTTCACGCAGTTGATCGATGTCCACGCCCTCGACCATTTCCAGCACGGTCGCGCCGTCGGCGCCAAGGTCGAACACCGCCACATCGGTATACACGCGCGACACGCAGCGCAGGCCGGTCAGCGGATAGCTGCATTCGGCCACCAACTTGCTCTCACCCTGCTTGGTGAACAGGTCCATCATCACGAACACCTGCTTGGCCCCGATGGCCAGGTCCATTGCACCGCCCACGGCGGGAATCGCATCGGAGGCGCCGGTGCTCCAGTTGGCCAGGTCACCGTGCGCCGAGACCTGGAAGGCACCGAGCACGCAGATGTCGAGGTGGCCGCCACGCATCATCGCGAACGAATCGGCGTGGTGGAAATAGCAGCCACCGGTCAGCAGGGTCACCGGCTGCTTGCCGGCATTGATGAGGTCCGGGTCTTCCTGGCCGGGCGACGGCGCCGGGCCCATGCCCAGCAGGCCGTTTTCCGACTGCAGCAGTATCTCCTTGTCCGCCGGCAGGAAGTTGGCCACCGTGGTCGGCAGGCCGATGCCCAGGTTGACGTAGGCCCCTTCGGGAATATCGCGCGCCACGCGCGCGGCCATCTGTTCGCGGCTGAGCTTGTTCATGCCTGCACTCCTTCTGCGGCCACCGGCACCACGCGCTGCACGAAGATGCCGGGGGTCACCACGGCCTCCGGGTCCAGTTCGCCCAGCGGCACCACCTCACGCACCTGCACGATGGTGCAACGTGCGGCCATCGCCATCAGCGGGCCGAAGTTGCGCGCAGTCTTGCGGTACACCAGGTTGCCCCAGCGATCGCCGCGGTCGGCCTTGATCAGCGCGAAATCGGCATGCAGCGGGTACTCGAGCACGTAGTGGCGACCGTCGATCTCGCGCGTTTCCTTGCCCTGGGCCAGCTCGGTGCCATAGCCGGTGGGCGTGAAGACCGCGCCCAGCCCGGAACCTGCCGCATGGATGCGCGCGGCCAGGTTGCCCTGCGGCACCAGCTCCAGCTCGATCTCGCCGGCGCGGTAGGCCGCGTCGAAGTGCTGCGAATCGGCCTGGCGCGGGAAGGAGCAGACGATGCGGCGCACGCGCTTGTGCTTGATCAGCGCAGCCAGGCCGGTATCGCCGTTGCCGGCGTTGTTGTTGATGATGGTCAGCTCGCGCGCACCCTGTGCAATGAGCGCATTGATCAGCTCGTCGGGCATGCCGGCAGTGCCAAAGCCGCCGATCATCACGGTCGCGCCATCATGGATATCGGCCACCGCTGCTTCCACGCTGGCTACGCTCTTGTCGATCACTGCATTGCTCCTTGCCCTGCCTGCCGGCGGTCATCACCGCCACGCTGCAGGGCCACTGCGAAGGGAAAACATGACCCGGACATGGTCGCCATGGCACGTCGCCCGGTCAATGCGATATTCGGCCATTCGATTCGATAATCGCACATTGAGTGACGTGCTCCGGCCATCGGTTCAACGCCGGTTCTGACCCACGCCCACGCGCAGGCCGAGGCACGCCCATGCCGCCAGCAGCAGCGGCGCAGCGCACAGCACGTACAACGAGGACGGCTGCCAGCCACCATCGACCAGAACACCCACGGTGAGCGGCGAGAGGATCGCGCCGACCCGGCCGATGCCGATGGCCCAGCCCAGGCCGGTGGTCCGCACTTCGGCGGCGAACACCACCGGCGCGGCCGCATACAGGCCGGCCATCGCTGCGAACAGTGCCGCACCGATCACGAAGGCCAGCGGGAAGGCCACGCCCAGCTGCGTGTTGAAGGCCGCAAAGCCCAGCATCGAGACCATCGCCAGCAGCAGCGCGCCGGCCGTCAGCCTGGACAGCGACCAGCGCGAGGCCAGCCAGCCGAACAGGCTGCCGCCAACGATGCCACCCAGGTTCAACAGCACGCCACCGGTGATGCCCTGCTGCGCCGACACGCCGGCCGACACCAGCAGCTTCGGCGTCCAGCTCAGCACGAAATAGAACGCGAACATGTGCAGGAAGAACGCCAGTGCGATCAGCAGCGCGACACGGCGCAGGTCACCCACGAACAGCGCGGCATAGCCCTGGCGCTGGCCGTCGCGCACCGGCGCTGGCGGCAGCGCCTGCAGCTCCGGCATGCGCATGCGCGAGAGCAGCGCGTTCAGGCGTGGCAAGGCACTGGCCGGGCGACGCGCGACCAGGAAATCCAGCGATTCGGGCAGGCATTTGAGCACCAGCGGAATGCACAGCAGCGATGCCGCTGCGCCGACCAGGAACACGCTGTGCCAGGCCCAGTGCTCCAGCATCCACGCAGCCAGCAGACCGCCAGCGGTCGCACCGATCGGGTAGCCGGTGGCCTGCAGCGCGACAGCGGTGCTGCGCCACTTGGCGTTGGCGTACTCGGCGGTGATCACCCCCACGCCGGCCAGCATGCCGCCGATGCCGATGCCGGTGTACACGCGCAGCGCACCCAGCTGCCAGGCGTCGGCGGCCAGCGCGGACAGCGCCATGCCACTGGTCAGGATCAGCAGGCAGCAGACGATCATCGGCCGCCGCCCCCAGCGGTCGGCCAGCGGTGCCAGCAGGAACGAACCCAGCGCCATGCCGACCAGCCCGGCACTGAGCATCAGCCCCAGTACCTTGCCCGACAGCGCCCAGTCCGCCGAAACATGCGGCGCGGTGAAGGCCATGACCATCACATCGAAGCCATCAAGCATGTTCAACAGCACGCAGATGGCGATGGCGGTCCACTGGAAGGGACTCATCCGTTCAAGGACAAGCGACGGTGCGGCGGCGGAGGCGTGGCTCATGGTGCGGTTTCCTGCAACAGCGTGGTGCGGTGGAAAGTCCGGCGGGGAAGGTCTCAGTGACCGGCCTGGCTGGATGCATGGATGACCTGCAGGACGTCCTGGAGGCGATCAACCTCGACCTGGCCTGGCGCCGACGGAGTGCCGATCATGCCGAAGGTCAGAGCCTGGCCGAAGGTTTCGCCAGCCAGGCGCGAAACCACGCCGGTACCACCCATCGACATGGTCAGCAGCGGCTTGTCGCTCTGCTGGCGCACCTGCCAGGTGGCATCGAGCAACGCCAGCACATCGCCAGCGTCGCGCGGCATCACCGCGATCTTCAGCACGTCCGCGCCAAGGGCCTGCTGCTTGAGCAGGCGTGAGACGATTTCCTCGCGCGGTGGCGTGGCGTGGAAGTCATGGCTGGACATCACCACTTTCACGCCAGCCTTGTGGGCCTGCGCCACCAGCGCCTGCACCACCTTCGCATCGCGGAACATCTCCACGTCGATCAGCTGGGCGACACCACCGCGCAGCAGCGCAGCGTAGAGCTTGCCGTAGTCGGCATCGCTGATCGGCTTGGCGCCCCCTTCGGCCTTCGTGCGGAAGGTCACGATGGCCGGCTTGCCCCCCAGCGTGGCCTGGATGCGCTTGCCCAGCGCGACCAGCGCCTTGCCATCGGTGGCGATGTCCAGGTAGTCGATGCGCCACTCGGCGATGTCGGTGGATCTGCTGGCGGCGATGGCCGCGGCCTGCTGCAGAGCGACGTCCGCGGTGGCACCGGTAATCGGTACGATGGTGCGCGGACTGCCCTCGCCGATGCGCAGTTGGCCGACCTGCAGCACCGCCGGTGGCGGCGCGGCCAGGGCCAGCAAGGGAGAGGAGGCGAGCACGCCGGCGAGGACAACGGAAGCGAGCGGAATTTTCATCACAGTCACCACAGCATGGAAGGAGCGCGCGGCCATCAGAAGGTCACCTTGGCCTGGACACCTACGGCCCAGGCGTTGTCGGTACCGCTGTAATTGAACGTGCCCGGGTTGACGATGTACTGCACGTCCGGGCGGATCATCAGCCAGGGGTTCACCTGGAAGCTGTAGGACAGCTCGAACAGCTCCTCGGCCTGGCTGAGGTTGTACAGCGGCGAATCGGTGGGCACGCCCCCGGCGGCCAACGTGGCGCGCCGCGCATCGACCAGGCGGTGGTTGATGTCAGCGCCGACGTAGCCCAGCGCGATGCTGTCCTGCGCACGCGCGCCGATGCCCTGGTAGACGCCGCCCAGCGCGTACCAGCGCTTGATCTGCGCGGTATCGGTGTCGGACACCATGTACTGCGCGAAGGCGGTCAGGCCGCGGCTCGGGTCGGCCGATTCCTGGGTCAGGCGCTGTTCGGCCAGCACGTAGGCGCCGTGGCGGCCGGTGGTCGGCGAGGTATCCAGGCCACGCTTGTCCACGCGCGACGTGTCGTAGTAGCCACCGAACTTGTAGACGCCGGCGTAGCGGCTGCCCTTGGCCGGCGTCCAGGTCACCTCCACCGGAAACAGCGAGCCGGTGGTGCCCGAAACGAACGGACGGAATGCGTTGCGTTCGATGTTGCCGCCCAGGTTCGGGTTGACCTGGAACCAACCCGTGCGCACGTTCACCGCCGGGCTGATCTGCTGGGCGAACTCACCGCCCCAGCGTGCCATCGGATAGTTGTACCAGCCGCTGTTGCCGGACATCGCCAGCGGGTGGGCGCAGAATGCGGCGTTGACGAAGTGGGTCAGCAGGCTGTGCAGGCCGAACTGGTTGCCCATCGCGTAGTACCCCAGCTTGTAGTACGACCGGCCCGCATTGAAGGTCTGGTCGTAGCTCAGCTCGGTCAGCCGCGTGTACTGGCCGCCATACGCCTCCTGGATCGGGAAGCGGTTGCCGACGAAGTCCACCGAGGTGCTGCGGCCACGACGATCGTTGAGGGTGAAGTGGAACGCACCGCCGTCCCAGCCGGCCAGCTTGCCCATGTCCAGGTCCACGCCCACCCGCACCTGCTGCGCATAGCGCGCGCCGGTTTCGCCGTAGCCACCATCGACCACGCCCATGGCCTCGCCCACGTAGTCGCCGCGGAAGGCAACGCCGCGCTCGAACAGTTCGGTGCGGGTGCCGCCCCAGTCGCCGGTAAGCGTCTTGCCTTCGTAGCGGTTGCTGGACTGCGCGCTGGCCACGGCTGGCAGCAGCAGGGCGGCCAGCAGGCCCAGGGAAACAGGTTTCGCAGGATTCATGATCGCGGTCTCGTGGAGGTGATCAGCGCAGCGACAGTGGCGCACTCAGGGGGGATGTGGCGCCCTGCGCCGAGGTAACCGTGGCGGTCAGGCTGCCGGCAGCGGCAGCGTCGGTCCCTGCACCGAGCGGGAAGGTGAAGCTGCCCTGCCCCTGCGCGTCGGTACGTGCTTCCACACTGCCCAGCACCCACTCGGCCTCGTTGCCGGTGGCGGCGCGGTTGCCGAACACTTCCACCTGGTAGCGGGTATCAGGCACGCCCTGGAAACGACCCGTCAGCTGGCGCTGCGCACCCTTGCCCTGCACCGCGGTCAGCTGCGGCGCGGCCTGGCCGAGGTTCGGCAGCGGCTGGCAGCCGGCCTGGCCGGCAGCGGTGCAGATGCGCGCACGCTTGGACGCATCGTTGTCCACGCCACGGCCACGGGAGCCGACGAAGCTGGCGTGCTCCAGGCCCGGCACACCGAACACGATGGCGCCACGCGGCTGGCCCTTCACGCAGGCGCCGCCGGCTTCGCAGCGCTCGATCGGCAGGCCGTTGCCGTAGATGCGGTTGCCGGTGAAGCGGTTCGGCGCACTGACCGGCTGCGGGCGCACGCCGATGCCGATGCCATTGCCGGTGACGGTGTTGCCGTCGACCACGTTGCCGCTGCCGGTGATGCTCAGGCCCAGCGAATTGCCGGTGAAGGTGTTTGCCGCGATGTAGTTGCGGTTGCCCCAGTTGATCTGCAGGCCATCGGAGTAATCGACGAAGCGGTTGTGGACCACGCTGTTGTCGTTGCCCCACAGGATCTCGATGCCCTGTGAGGGTTCCGGGTTGGCCCTGGTGGATTGGAACAGGTTGTCGGCCACCAGGTTCCAGGCCGCGCCGCGGGTCAACTCCAGGCCGTCGCCGTTATCGAGGAATACGTTGCGCACGATGCGGTTGTGCACGGTGGTGGTGGCGGTGGACTGGCCCTTGCCGTCATCACCGGTGAGCATGATGCCGGCACCGCCCTTGTTGGCGACGATGCGGTTGTCATGGATCTCGTTGTGGCTGGAGCGGTTGACCAGCACGCCGATGCAGAAATTGCGGATCTCCAGGCCGGCCAGCTCCACGCCCTGGGTATCGCGCAGGACCAGGCCCGGGAGCGTGGTGGTGCGCACGTTGGTGCCGGACTGGCCCGGCTCGGCGCCTGGGCAGGCATCGGTACCGGTGCCGGTCACGTAGGCCGAGCCATCGATGGCGACGTACTGGCCATCGCGTTGCCAGGACGTGCCGATGATCTGCACCGGTCCCTTGATCTCCGGCAGCGGCGTGGCCGGCGTGATGACGTAAGGCGCAGCGCCAACGGCCGCGATCTCGATGCGGTATCGACCCGGCGCCGCATTGGCAGTGGTGATCGCCCAGCGCAGCGAGCCGGCGTTGGCGTCGTCGGCGTAGCGGTCCACGCGCAGCACCTGCAGTGCTTCGCGCGGCGGTTCGGCCTGGTAGGCCAGCGCCAGCGACGGCAGCACGGCAAGCAGGGACAGGGAAACAATGGACAGACGACGGCGCATGCGATCACTCCGCGCAGAGGAAGGAAAATCCGGCGGCCTTCCCCCTGCACCTGGCATCAGCACCGGACCGGCTGCTGCCCTCGCCCCGCCAGGGGTGGATCGCTTGGACTGCTATGAAACTGCGGAAATGAAAGTAGGTTTATCGCACTGCACCATTCAAGTGCGGTAATCGACTGCGTGTGCGAATATCGCACTGAATGGGTACTACCATCGTTGTAGGCGCGGTGTTTGCAGGGCTTGCAGCCCTGCACCTGCGTGGAGTCAGAGCCACAGATCTCGAAACAGATCGGGGTCAGATCCGGCAGATCGCGGCCAACTGTCGAAGGCGGGGCACTGTGGGTTTGCGGGGTGTGAGCGGCATGGATGCCGCGACCGAGCCTCCAGGGATGGATTCACGGCGTCCCCGCAAACCCACAGTGCCCTGCCATCCCTCGGAATCCCGACGTTGCTGTTGCTGTTGCTGTTGCTGCCGCTGAGGTTGCCGACCAGCGGCCGGCACTACAGCGGGGGCAGGGCGCAGCCCTGCAAAGGAAAACCCTACGAACTGCAGGAAAGCATCGAACAGCCTGCGCGGTCGTCAGCCCACGCCGGCCGCTTGCCGGCGTAATGTTCCAGCCCCGGGCGTTCGGTGTACGGATCACGCAGTACGTCCTGCAGGGCATGCACACCGCCCAGGTCGCCCTGCTCGGCGCGGTCGATCGCTTCCTGTGCCAGCCAGTTGCGCAGCACATACAGCGGATTGGCCGTGCCCATCTTGGCGACACGCTCGGCTGCCGGCAGCGGATCGGCACGCAGCCGCGCCGCGTACTCCTGCAGCCACTGCTGCAGAGGTTCCTGCACCGCGTGCTGGCGCTCGGCGTCGTAGAAGACCTCGGCCAATACGCTTGCATCGGGTGCGTTGGCATCGATGCGCATCAACGCACGCCATGCCAGGGTCATGTCCATGCCGCCGTCCTGCATCAGCTGCTGCCAGCGCTGGTAAAGCTGCAGATCGGCATCGTCGGCCGCGGCCAGCCCCAGCTTGGCCGCAACATCGCGACGGGTGCAGGCGACAAAGGTCGCCTGGTAAGCGGCCAGCCCTGCCTGCAGCGGCTGCACGTCGGCGAACAACGGCGACAGCGCCTGCGCAAGCCGGTTGAGATTCCAGTACGCCACCTGCGGCTGGGTGCCGAAACGATAGCGGCGTCCCTGCGCATCGGTGGTGTTCGGGGTCCAGTCCGGGTCGAAGTCTTCGACCCAGCCATAGGGGCCATAGTCCAGCGTCACGCCGAGCACGGAAAGGTTGTCGGTGTTCATCACCCCATGCACGAAGCCCACGCGCATCCAGTGCGCGATCATCTCTGCGGTACGCACGGCGATCTGTGCGAACCAGTCGCCATACAGCGCTTCGCCCTGCCCCTTCAGCTCCGGGAAATCGCGGGCGATGCACGCCTCGACCAATTGCTTCAGCAGTGCGGTCTCGCCACGTGAAGCAGGCAGTTCAAACGAACCAAAGCGCAGGAACGAGGGCGATACCCGGCAGACAATCGCGCCGGGCTCCGCGCGCGGATGACCGTCGTAGAACATGTCGCGCACCACGTCTTCGCCGGTGCCGACCAGCGACAGGGCGCGCGTGGTCGGCACACCCAGGTGATGCATGGCCTCGCTGCACAGGAATTCACGGATCGACGAGCGCAGCACCGCACGGCCGTCGGCGCCGCGCGAATACGGGGTCGGCCCGGCACCCTTCAGCTGAAGCTCCCAGTGCCGGCCATCGGGGGCGATCACCTCGCCCAGCGAGATGGCGCGGCCATCACCGAGCTGACCGGCCCAATGGCCGAACTGATGGCCCCCATAGTTGGCCGCCCACGGCTGCATGCCTGCATACAACGCGTTGCCGCCGAACACCTCGGCGAAGCCTTCGTCATCGACCTGCGCAGGATCGAACCCCAGCATCCCGGCAACCTCTGGCGACCACGCCAGCAGTACCGGCGCTGCGACAGGCGTCGGCATCACCGACGACCAGGCCGCACCCAGCACCTCGCGCCGGCGCGGACCGGACTCGGGATCGCCCGGCAGCAGATTCAGCAGGCAGTTGTCGAACTGGGGGGCAGTGGTATCCATGGGCAAAGCATGGGGGCGGCGACGACCATCCTCAATCGCCGCGCAGGGCCTGCAATGCCCCGCCGTGTGCCTCGGCGCGCCGGTAGGCCGGACGCTCGCCGATGCGCTTGAGGAAGTCACGCAACGCCGGCTTGTCGTCCAGCCCGCCGCCGCGTGCGGCCGCCGCCTGGATCGGGAAGCTCATCTGGATGTCCGCAGCGGTGAAGCGTTCGCCTGCAAACCACGGGCTTTCGGCCAGGCGCCGTTCCATCCAGTCCAGATGCAGGCGTCGCTGCGGGCCGATGAAACCGCGCTCGGCCTTGTCGGCGATGCTGCGGGCGATCGGCCGCGCGAAGAACGGCATCGGCGCGCTGCGGATGCGGCTGATCACCAGGGTCAGCAGCATCGGCGGCATGGCCGAACCTTCGGCATAGTGCAGCCAGTAGCGGTAATCGATGCGCTCTTTGCCTTCGGCCGGTACCGGCGACGGCGACAGCTGGCGATGCACGTCGTAGCGGTCAACCAGGTAGTCAAGGATGGCGCCGGATTCGGCCAGGATGAGGTCGCCATCCTGCAGCACCGGCGCCTTGCCCAGCGGATGCACCTGGCGCAGTTCCGGCGGCGCCAGCAGGGTCTTCGGGTCGCGCGGGTAGCGGCGCAGTTCGTAGTCCAGCCCCAGCTCTTCCAGCATCCACAGCACGCGAAGCGAACGGGAATTTTCCAGATGATGGACGATG
Organism: Stenotrophomonas sp. SI-NJAU-1; assembly: GCF_020883215.1. Lineage (NCBI taxonomy): Bacteria > Pseudomonadati > Pseudomonadota > Gammaproteobacteria > Lysobacterales > Lysobacteraceae > Stenotrophomonas > Stenotrophomonas sp. SI-NJAU-1. Next base: position 1,766,125 of record NZ_CP086598.1, on the reverse strand, counting down.
CGCATGGGCGGCTTCCGCAGAAAGGTGCCCGATGGTAGCGCGGCCTGGTGCATGCAGGTGTCTGCTACCCTGCCCGGCCGTGGAAGGCCTGCCAGCATGGACACCCCGCCCTTCGATGCACTGCTTGGTTACCTCGGGCAATCCGAGGACCACAACTGGACGCAGTACATCTGCGAGCACGTTGCCAAGGGCGTCCTGCGCAGATTCGAAGCGCACGATTGGCAGCGCCTGCAGAAGCTGATCGCAGCGCAGCCCGCGTTCTGGCAGCAACGCTGCACCGACGCGCTGGGTGAATGCATGAAGCCCGAAGCCTTGCCGCTGCTGTTCAGTCAGCTCCATTCCAGCGATGACGACAGCCGGATACTGGCGGCCTACCACCTGCAATGGATGGAAGTGCCGGTGGGTCCGGAGGTGGTTGATGTCCTGCGCAAGATCCTGTCGCGCATTCCGGCAGCCGAACGCGCCGAGTACCAGGAAATAACCCAGCTGCTGGAGCGGGCGCTGGCTGCGGGTTGAACCCGTCGTGCGACGCAAACGAAAAACGCCGGGAGCTTTCGCTCCCGGCGTTTTGGCTACCAAACGGTAGCAGACGGATTAGACCGCCTGCACCTGGTCAGCCTGCATACCCTTCTGGCCCTGGACGGCGACGAAGGTAACCTTCTGGCCTTCCTGCAGGGTCTTGAAGCCGGTGCCCTGGATCGCGCGGAAATGCACGAACAGGTCCGGGCCGCTTTCCGGGGTGATGAAGCCGAAGCCCTTGGCGTCGTTGAACCACTTGACAGTGCCGGTCTGACGATCAGACATATTTACTAACTCCTGAAACACATGTTGAAAAAAATCGCAGCCACCGGGTATCGGGGCCGAGACTGAGTTGCAGGCGTTGGTAAAGCGGATCGATGAGCGGATCGTGAGATCAACTGCACCAGGCCACGATTCACGGTGACCCTAGCAAACACAGTGGGCCAGACGATACGCGTGTTTTGAGCAAAAAGCGATAGCCATGATATTCAGCGTCAAACGGCCAGCCCCTAGACAGGGCAAGGGGTTGCACCAGATCGAGGCTAAACCCGGGTCCCCATTCAGGTTTTTCCTACCCTACACTGGGTAAATGACTGAAGCTGAAACCCGAGCTGAACCCCTGCTCCTCCGCATGTGGGTGGACGCAGACGCCTGCCCTGTTGTCATCCGCGACATCCTGTTCCGCGCAGCTGAACGGGTCGGCGTGGAGCTGACCCTGGTCGCCAACCAGTGGATCCGCACCCCGCCTTCGCGCTGGCTGCGCTCCATCCAGGTTCCGCAGGGACTGGATGTGGCTGACAGCGCCATTGTCGAACGGATGGCTGCCGGCGACCTGGTGGTCACTCAGGACATCCCCTTGGCGGCCCTGGTGCTGGAGAAGAAGGGCGTGGCCCTGAACCCGCGCGGCCAGCTGTACACCCCCAACAACATGGCCGAGCGGCTGTCGATGCGCAATTTCATGGAAGAACTGCGTGGCGCCGGCGTCCAGACCGGCGGGCCGCCGCCGCTCGGCGCGCGCGACCGCCAGTTGTTCGCTGCCGAGCTGGACCGCTGGCTGGCGCGACGACCGGGCAGGTGAATCCGGCTGTGCGTCAGCCGGGAACGCACAAGGTGCGCGTGCTGCGGAAGCTGCGTCGCTGGCCGGTCAACGGATCATCGAAGGCCAACGCCTGCGCCAGCAGCTGCAACGGCGGCTCGGCCGCACCCTCTGGCCGCATGTGCAGCTGCGGATAGAGCTCGTCCCCCAGGATCGGCGCCCCGAGCGCGGCCATATGGACGCGCAGCTGATGCTTGCGCCCGGACTCGGGCGCAAGCCGGTAGCGCCAGACCGGGCCGTGCGCATCAATGACCTCGACACGGGTCAGCGCATTCGGCTCGCCGGGAACTTCAGCCATACGGAAGAACGGTTCCCCCGGCTGCAGCCGGCTATGCCGCTCCAGCGGAAACCGCAGGTCCGGCAAGGCCGGCGCCAGCGCCTCGTAGGTCTTCTCGATGCGGCGCTCACGAAACAGCCTCTGGTACGCGTCGCGCGTTTGCGGCTGGGTGGAAAACAGCACCAGGCCGGCCGTCAGCCGGTCCAGCCGGTGCAACGGCACCAGGTCGGCGTTGCCGGTGCGCTCGACCAGGCGTGCCAGCAGGGTCTGGCGCACAAATGCGCCGGCCGGCGCAGTCGGCAGGAAGTGCGGCTTGTCGGCCACCAGCAGGTGAGCGTCGTGATGCAGGATGTTCTCTTCGAAGGGAATCACCGGCTCATCGGCCACTTCACGGAAGTAGCGGATCTCCAGCCCCACCTGCCACGGCATGTCCGGTGCCAGCGCCCTGCCCTGTGCGTCCTGTATCCGCCCGCGTGCGAAGCGACTCTCCCATTGCAGCCGGTCGATGCGCGGGAAGCGCGCACACAGGCCCTCCAGCAGGGAATTCCAGTCACCGGGCGGCAGCTGAAGTCGGCTGGGCAGGGACATACGACAGGGCACGCCGGAAGCATCAGGGCGGCCAGCGTGCCACCGATCACGCCCTGCCGACACCCCCATACCGGACACCCCCGGGGCAAACCTCTATCATTGACGGTCTTTACCCCTCTGGATCTTCATGGCCCTCACCGCCACCATCCGCAAGGCCGAACTACAGATCAGCGACATGGATCGCGGCTACTACGCGACCCACAACCTGACCCTGGCCCAGCATCCGTCCGAAACCGACGAACGCCTGATGGTGCGCCTGCTCGCCTTCGCGCTGAACGCTGGCGACCGCCTGGAATTCGGCCGCGGCCTGAGCACCGACGACGAACCGGACCTGTGGGAACACGACTACACCGGCGACATCCTGCAGTGGATCGACCTCGGCCATCCGGACGAGTCGCGCATCCGCAAGGCCAGCAACCGCAGCCGGCAGGTGCAGGTGGTCAACTACGGCGGCAATGCATCGGACATCTGGTGGCAGAAGCAGGGCAAGGGCCTGGCCCGCTTCGATAACCTGTCGGTGGTCGACCTGGACGGCGGCTTCGTCGATCTGTGGGGCCAGCAGATCCAGCGTGCGATGCGCTGGAGCGTGCTGATCCAGGACGCCGAAGTGCAGCTGCTCAACGATCAGATGCAGCTGGACGTGATCCCCAACTGGCGCAAGCGCGCCAAGGCATGAGCGCGATCCGCTGCGACGTGCTGGTGATCGGTGCCGGCGCTGCCGGGCTGATGACCGCGATCACGGCGGGCCAGCGAGGCCGGCATGTGCAGGTGATCGACCACGCCAACAAGATCGGCAAGAAGATCCTGATGTCCGGCGGTGGCCGCTGCAACTTCACCAACACTGGCACCACCCCGGCCAACTTCCTGTCGGCCAATCCGCATTTCTGCAAGTCGGCGCTGGCGCGTTACTCGCCGTACCACTTCATCGAGATGGTCGAGCGCCATGGCATCGCCTATCACGAGAAGGAACTGGGCCAGCTGTTCTGCGATGTGTCGTCCAAGCAGATCGTGAAGATGCTGGTGGACGAGTGCCAGCAGGCCGGCGTGCAGATCCGCACTCAGTGCAGCGTGGAGCGCATCGAGCACGGAACTGACGGCTTCCGCGTGCACACCACCCACGGCCTGTTCCATTGCGCCTCGCTGGTGGTCGCCACCGGCGGCCTGTCCATTCCCAGCCTGGGTGCAACCGGATTCGGCTATGAGATCGCGCGCCAGTTCGGCCACCAGGTGCTGCCCACCCGAGCCGGCCTGGTGCCGTTGACCCTCAGCGGCACCCACCAGGAGCGCTTGGCCGAGCTCAGCGGCGTCGCCCTGCCGGTCGAGGCCAGCAGCAACGGCACCCGCTTCCGCAACTTCATGCTGCTGACCCATCGTGGCGTCAGTGGTCCGGCCATCCTGCAGATTTCCTCGTTCTGGCAGCCCGGCGACGCGCTGTCGCTGGATCTGCTGCCCGGCCAGGATGCCGCCGAATGGCTGCGCCGGATGAAGCGCGAACGCCCCGCCGCGGAACTGCGCACGGTGCTGGGCGATGTGCTGCCCAAGCGGCTGGCGCAGCGCCTGTGCGAGCACTGGCTGCCCGACCGCCCGGTACGCCAGCTGGACGAGCCGGACCTGCGCAAGGCCGCACAGGTGCTTTCAGCGTTCCCACTGGTGGCCAGCGGCACCGAGGGCTACCGCACCGCCGAAGTCACCCTGGGCGGCGTCGATACCAACGAGGTCTCTTCCTCGACGCTGGAATCCAAGCGCGTACCCGGCCTGCATTTCGTCGGCGAGGTGCTGGACGTGACCGGCTGGCTGGGCGGCTACAACTTCCAGTGGGCCTGGGCCAGCGGGCACGCGGCCGGCGGCGTGGTGTGAACCGCATCGCCGTTCCATGCACGCAACCGTTGCGCGCATGGACGCGCCGCCACGCATCGTGTATCTAGATTTGCAGATTGGGGAGCAGTGCATGCAGAACGCGAACGACATCACCATCCGCCTGCTGATCGTCGATGACAGCGGCGAGAACGCCGAAGCCATCGTCAGCACCCTGCGCAACAGCGGCATCGCCGTGCGCCCATGGCGCCCGCAGGACTCGGCCGAGCTGTCGCAGGTGCTCGCCAGCCAGGCGATCGACCTGGTGCTGGCTGCGCCCTCGCAGAGCATTCCGCTGCCACTGGTGGCCCAGCACATCGCCGCCAGCGGCAAGGACATCCCGCTGGTGCTGCTGGCCGAACGCATCGACGAGGACGAACTGGTACAGGCCAGCAGCAACGGGGTTCGCGCCCTCGCCCTGCGCCAGCGCGGCGAACACCTGCTGGCGGTGGTCCGCGACCAGTGGGTCGACCTGCAGGCGCGCCGCGGCCTGCGCCGGATCGAAGCGCAGATGCGCGAGACCGAGCGTCGCTGCGACGCGCTGATCGCCTCTTCGCGCGAGCCGATTGCCTATGTCCACGAAGGCATGCATATCCGCGCCAACGATGCCTACCTGGAAATGTTCGGTTACGAGGATTTCGAGGAGGTCGAAGGCATCTCGCTGCTGGACATGGTTGCCGCCCAGCACGTGGATGATTTCAAGCAGCTGCTGAAGTCGCTCAGCCGCGGCGATGCACCGCCGCCGCAGTACCAGCTGGATGCCCGCCACCAGGACGGCAGCGCCTTCCCGGCGACGATGGAATTCACCGCAGCCACCTACGAGGGCGAATCCTGCCTGCAGGTGGTGTTCCGCCGACGCATGGAATTCGACCCGGAGCTGGCGCGCGAGGTCGAGGACCTGCGCCAGCGCGACCAGGTCACCGGCCTGCTCAACCGCCCCACCTTCATGCTGCAGGTCGAGGACGCGGTTGCCCAGGCCGGGCGCAGCGAAGGCCAGTTCGGCCTGCTGATGGTCGAGCCGGACCATTACGCGCGCCTGCTCCCGGATATCGGACTGGCCTCGGCCGACGCCCTGATCGGCGCCCTCGCCGCCCTGCTGGCCGACGTCGTTGGCGACGATGCGCAGCTGGCCCGTTTCGGCGAACACAGTTTCGCCGTACTGCAGTCCGGCCCCTATGCGCAGACCGTGGCACTGGCCGAGCGCATCCGCGAAGCCTACGCCGCACACGTCTTCAGCATCGGCGCGCGCTCGGCCACGGTGACCGTCAGCATTGGCGGGGTGCAGGTGGGCGAGAAGATCGCCAGCATCGGCCAGGTGCTGGCGCGCGCCAGCGAATGCACGCAGGCCGCGGCCGCCCTCGGCAATACCTGCCGCATCTTCGACCCGGCCGCTGTTGATCGCGTGGAGGAAGAGCGCGTGCAGCGCTGGGTCGCGCGCATCCGCGAAGCCCTGGCAGGCGATGGCTTCCAGTTGCATTACCAGCCGGTGCTGAACCTTCAGGGCGAGTCGCTGGAGCTGTATGAAGCCTACCTGCGGCTGGAACACAACGGAGAACTGCTGAGCCCGACCGCCTTCCTCGGCATTGCCGAAGAACATGGCCTGCTGGCGGACATCAACCGCTGGGTCGTCTCGCAGGCAATCGCGGTGCTGGGCGCGCGTGCCCGCGAGGGTCATCCCACCCAGGTGCTGGTGAAGGTCACGCCGGAATCGTTCGATGATCCGAAGATGATCGCCACGCTGCGCCAGCAGCTGCAGGCACACGGCGTGCCGGGCGAACGCCTGTGGCTGCATGCGCCGGAATCGAAGGTGTTCACCCACCTGCGCAGTGCCCAGCAGTTCCTGGCGGAGGTGGCACCGCTCGGCTGCCGGATCGGCCTGGAACAGTTCGGCTCGGGCCTGGACTCGTTCCAGCTGCTGGCTCACTTCCAGCCGCAGTTCCTCAAGCTCGATCGCGGTTTCACCAGCGACCTGGCCGCCACCCGCGAGAACATCGACCGGGTCAGCCAGATCACCGCACGCGCGCAGGAAGCCGGCATCCGCACCATGGCTGAGTTCGTCAGCGACGCCAACTCGATGACACTGCTGTTCAGTGCCGGCGTCGATTACGTGCAGGGCGATTTCGTCGGCCCCGCAGCGCCGGCGATGAACTTCGAGTTCGGCTGACACGTCATCGGTAGCGTCGGGCCATGCCCGGCGGATGGCCAGCAGACCGCTGCGCTCGCCGGGCATGGCCCGGCGCTACCCATAAAGAAGGCCGGCTTGCGCCGGCCTTCTCCGTTGATCAGGTCAGATCGACCAGGTTGTCGATCTTCACGTCCGGGTTGACGTCGGCTTCGTAGTCGACGCCTTCGACACCGAAACCGAACAGGCGCAGGAAATCGGCCTTGTAGCCGGCCAGGTCGCTGATCTCGTACAGGTTCTCGTTGGTCACCTGCGGCCACAGCGCCAGCACCTTGCCCTGCACGTCAGCGGCCATTTCCTTGTAGTCGGCGCGCAGGCGTCCTTCCTCATCGATCAGCGCAACGGTATGGCCATCGCCATCGACCAGATCGTGGCGCAGGCGATCGACCGCCACGCCATCGGCCTTGGCGCCGTACAGGATGTCGTACAGCACGTCGAGCTGCTCGATGCAGCCTTCGTGGGTGCCCTTTTCCTTCATCACCTTGAACAGCAGCGACAGGTACAGCGGCATGGTCGGAATGGCCGAGCTGGCCTGGGTCACCACCGCCTTCAACACCGACACGCGCGCATCGCCGCCGATCCTGGCCAGCTTCTCGCGCAGCCCCAGCACCTTGTCGTCCAGATCCTTCTTGGCAGCACCGATGGAGCCGTTCCAGTAGATCGCCTGGGTGATCTCTTCGCCCACATAGGTGAAGGCCGTGGTGGTGCAGCCGTTGGCCAACACGCCGGCATCGGCCAGCGCGTCGATCCACATCTGCCAGTCCTCGCCGCCCATCACCGCGACGGTGCCGGCGATTTCTTCCGGGGTGGCCGGCTGCAGGTGGGTTTCGGTCAGCACTTCCTTGTCGGTATCCAGGCCACGCAGGGTGATCGGCTCGCCGATCGGCTTCAGCGTGGAGCTGATGATCTCGCCCGTCTTGGGATGCTTGCGGCGCGGTGCAGCCAGGCTGTAGACCACCTGGTCGACCTGGCCGAGATCGGCCTTGATCATCTCGATGGTCTTGGCCTTCACCTCATCGGAGAACGCATCGCCGTTGATGCTCTTGGCATACAGACCCGCTTCGTCGGCGTACTTGTGGAACGCCGCCGAGTTGTACCAGCCCGCCGTGCCCGGCTTGGTTTCACTGCCTGGGCGCTCGAAGAAGATGCCCAGGGTTGCCGCGCCACTGCCGAAGGCGGCAGTGATGCGCGCGGCCAGGCCGTAGCCGGTCGAGGCGCCGATCACCAGCACGCGCTTGGGGCCGTTCTGGATCGGCGGGCGCGCACGGATGTAGTCGATCTGCTGCTTGACGGCGGCGTCGCAGCCGGTCGGGTGGGTGGTGACGCAGATGAAGCCGCGGACGCGCGGTTTGATGACCATGAAGACCTCGGGTTGGCAGGTGCGGCGCGCGGGGCGCTCAGCAGGAATACGTGGCGCGCGCGTGCGCGCGAACCGCAGGATCGTAGTGCGCGGGGGAAGATTGCACAACCGACGGCGGCGTAGGGTGGAGTTTGTTTTGCAGGGTTGCACCCTGCACCCGCAGAGACCGGAGCAACGTCAAAAGCTGGGTTCCTGTGAGATGGCGGGGTGGGTCCGGTGGAGGGGGACGCCGTGAACCCGTCCATGGGGGCTTGGTCGCGGCATCCATGCCGCTCACACCCCCTCCACCGGACCCACCCCGCCTTCGACAGTTTCCCGCGATCTGTTGGAACAGCGTCCGGCCCTGGTAGGTGTCGACCTTGGTCGACACGGATGAGTTCATTCGATATCTGACAGATGTGTCGACCAAGGTCGACACCTACCAGCAGCCGCAGGAATCTTTCGGGGGTGGGGCCATGTGGGTTGGCAGGACCGTTGGCGCCATGGATGGCGCCATCGAGCCCCCACGGACGGGTTTACGGCGTGTCCTGCCAACCCACATGGCCCCGCCCAGCCAGCAGAAAGCCAGCTCCGCTTTGGACGTTGACGTTGCTCTTGCCTCTGCGGGTGCAGGGCGCAGCCCTGCCAACAAAAAACCCCGCTTGCGCGGGGTTCTCTGTGTACTGCGTGCAGCAGAGGCTTACGGACGGCGCGCCAGGGCCTCGACGTCCTTGGCCTTGGGCAGCAGGTCCTGCTTGGTCACGCGCAGCGCGCCGACCGTCAGCATCGGCACTGCCACCAGGATCGAGGACAGCACCACGATCACCGCACCGATCATGTGCGTCTCGGCCAGGCCTTCCATCGAGCTGCCACCGTACAGGTACAGGGCCAGTGCGGACAGGAAGAACATCACCGCGGTGATCACCGTACGCGACAGCGTCTGGTTGATCGAACGGTTCAGCACTTCCATCGGCTCCACGCGCAGGCTGCGGAAGTTCTCGCGGACGCGGTCGAACACCACGATGATGTCGTTGATCGCAAAGCCCATCACCGACAGCAGGCCGGCCAGCACGGTCAGGTCGAACTCACGGCCGAGCAGCGACACGTAGGCCACCGTCACGATCAGGTCGAACATCGCCACGATGCTCGCGGTGACCGCGAACTTCCATTCGAAACGCACCGCGATGTAGATCAGGAAGCCGGCCAGCATGAAGATGGTGGCGTACAGGCCATTCATCGCCAGGTCCTTGCCGATCTGCGGGCCAACGAACTCGTTGCGCAGCACGGTGGCCTGGTTGTCAGCCGAAGAGACCGCCTTGACCACGGCCGCGGCAGTCGCCTTGTCCTCGGCCGAGGCGCCACCGGTACCCGGAGCGTGCTCACCGTGCGGGGCCAGGCGGATCAGCAGGTCGGTGTTGCCACCGACGCTCTGTACCTGGGCGCCGTCGAAGCCGTTCTGCTCAAGCTTGCTGCGGACGTCCTCGACATCCACCGCGTGTTCGAAGCGGGCTTCGATCAGGGTGCCGCCGGTGAAGTCCAGAGCGTAGTTGAAGCCCTTGAAGCCGATGATGCCGATCGAGGCCAGGAACACGATGATCGTGACGACCATCGCGACATGGCGCCAGCGCATGAAGTCGATCTTGGTATCGTTCGGGAGGATGTGCAGCGGAAACAGTTTCATGTGCGTGTCGTCCCGTCAGATGGCCACGTTCTGGAGCTTCTTGCGACGGCCGTAGATCAGCGTCGCCAGTGCACGCGATACGGTGATCGCGGTGAACATGGAAGCGAAAATACCGATGATCATGGTCAGCGCGAAGCCCTTCAGCGGACCGGTACCGAATGCGAACAAGGCCACACCGACGATCAGGCCGGTCAGGTTGGCGTCGAGGATGGTGCCCGACGCGCGCTCGTAACCGGTCACGATCGCGGTCTTGCCCGGCACGCCGGCACGCAGTTCTTCACGGATACGCTCGTTGATCAGCACGTTGGCGTCGACCGACAGACCGACCGACAAGGCCAGGCCGGCAAAGCCCGGCAGGGTCATGGTCGCGCCGAACAGCGACATCACCGCCACCACGATCAGCAGGTTGAACAACATCGCGATCGAAGTAATGAGGCCGAACATGCGGTAGTAGATGGTGAAGAACACCAGGGTGAACATGAACGCGTAGACCACCGCGGTGATGCCGTTCTTGACGTTCTCCGCGCCCAGGCTCGGGCCGACCACGCGCTCTTCGACGAAGTCCATCGGCGCAGCCAGCGAGCCCGACTTCAGCAGCTTGGCCAGGTCCTCGGCTTCCTTCTTCTGCAGACCGGTGGTCTGGAAGTTCTTGCCGAACACGCCGTTGATGTTGGCCACCGAGATGACTTCCTCGTTGACCTTGAAGCCACGCACTTCCTCACCGTCGACGACGGTCACGGTCGGCACGCGCTCGGTGTAGACCACCGCCATCGGCTTGTTCACGTTCGCGCTGGTGAAGTCGAACATGCGCTGGCCACCGACGTTGTTCAGCGTCACGCTGACTGCCGGGGTGCCGCTGGTGGAGTCGGTCACCGCCTGCGCGGCCACCATCTGGTCACCGGTGACGATCACGCGCTTGTTCAGCAGCACCGGGCCGCCGTTGTCACGGCGCTGGTAGACCTTCGCTTCCGGCGGAATGCGGCCCGACGCGATGGCGTCCTGCGCATTACCGTCCACCACGGCCCGGTATTCCAGGGTGGCGGTGGCACCGATCATGCGCTTGGCTTCGGCCGTGTCCTGCACGCCCGGCAGCTGCACCACCACGCGATCAGCACCCTGGCGCTGGATGATCGGCTCGGACACGCCGAGCTGGTTCACGCGGTTGCGCAGGGTGTTGATGTTCTGCTCGATGGCGCCGTTGGCGATCTGCGTGATTTCCGCTTCCGGAATGGAGACCGTGATGCGGTTGCCACTGACGTCATAGCCGAGGGTCGGCTGCGCCTTGGCCAGCGCGGCGCGGGCACGGGTACCGGCGTCTTCGCCGGCCGAGGGGCTCAGGTTGGCGACGATGGTGTTGTCGGCACGACGCTCGACCGACTGGTAGGCGATGCGCGCATCACGCAGGGTGCTGCGCACGTCCTCGGTGTAGGCGTCCAGGCGCTTGTCCAGCGCGGCTTTCTGGTCGACCTGCAGCACGAAGTGCACGCCGCCCTGCAGGTCCAGGCCCAGCACCATCGGGCGGCCGCCGAGCTTGGCCAGCCAGTCCGGCACGGTCGAGGCCAGGTTCAGGGCAACCGTGTAGTTCTCGCCCACGCTGTCACGCAGCGTATCGCTGGCGGCAGACTGCGACTTCAGGTCCGACAGGCGGACGATCAGGCTGTCCCCTTCCTTCTCTGCACCGATCGTGGTGACACCGGCCTTCTTCAGGTCGGCCAGCACACGGTCGCGCAGCGCATCGTCGATCTGCCCGCCACGGTTGGCGGTGATCTGGATGGCCGGGTCCTTCTGGTACATGTTGGGCAGAGCGTACAGCGTGCTGAGCGCCAGTACGATCACGATGACGACGTACTTCCAGCGTGGAAATTCGAGCATTGCTTGGGTCCCGCGCGGCGCCATCCCCGGCGCCGCGGTTGTGCTTCAGAAAGGGAGTGGCTTACTTGGCCGAATCCAGGGTGCCGGTCGGCAGCACGCTGCCGACAGCGCCCTTCTGCACGCGGATGCGCACGTTCTCGGCCACTTCGACGGTGACGAAGTTGTCGCCGATATCGGTGACCTTGCCGGCGATGCCGCCATTGGTCAGCACTTCGTCGCCGCGCTTGATCTTCTCCAGCATGGCCTTGTGCTCCTTCTGCCGCTTCATCTGCGGGCGGATCATCAGGAAGTACATGATGGCGATCAGGATGATCGGGAACAGCAGCGTGGTCAGGCCCATGCCCTGCGGTTGGCCGCCAGCGGCCTGGGCGTGGGCGGCGGGAATCAGGAAGGCAAGCAGGTTCATCGTTGGTCCTTTGGTTGGGCGGCGCTTCGGCCGTTTCACGGGCACGAGGTGTCGACCGCGGATCTGGGTCAGCCTTAAAGTATGCCACGGCCCCGGGCGTTCGTCCTTGGGCCGTTTGGCAGGGGGTGCTGCGGGTTTACAGGGGCGGCGCTACCGCCCCGCGTGCTGCGTAGAAGGACTCGCGGAAGGCCAGGAAGGTTCCCGCCTCGATGGCTGCGCGGATGTCGGCCATCAGCTTCTCGTAATAGAAGAGGTTGTGCTGGGTGCCAAGCATTGGCGCCAGCATCTCGTTGCAGCGGTCCAGATGGCGCAGGTACGAGCGCGTATAGCCGCCGGCACAGGCCACGCAGCCACAGCCCGGCTCGATCGGGTCCATGTCCCGCGCGTACTGCGAATTGCGGATGCGGACGGTGCCGAACGAGGTGAAATAGTGGCCGTTGCGCGCATTGCGGGTCGGCATCACGCAATCGAACATGTCCACGCCACGGGCGACACCCTCGACCAGGTCTTCAGGGCGGCCAACGCCCATCAGGTAGCGCGGACGGTCGACCGGCAGCTCCGGGTCCAGATGGTCGAGCATGGCGTTGCGCTCGTCTTCCGGCTCGCCCACGGCCAGGCCGCCAATGGCATAGCCGTCGAAGCCGATCCCCTGCAGGGCCTCGGCCGAACGGCTGCGCAGGTCGGTATGCACCCCGCCCTGGACAATGCCGAACAGGGCCGCATCGTTGCCCAGTTCGTCATGCGCGTTGCGGCTGCGCTGGGCCCAGCGCAGGCTCAGTTCCATCGATCGGCGGGCGACGTCCTCGGTGGCCGGGTACGGCGTGCACTCGTCGAAGATCATCACCACGTCCGAATCGAGCACCTTCTGGATCTTCATGCTCTCCTCCGGACCCAGGAACACCCGGGCACCGTCGGTCGGCGAGGCGAAGGTCACGCCCTGCTCGGTGATCTTGCGGCGGTGGGCCAGCGAGAACACCTGGAAGCCGCCGGAGTCGGTCAGGATCGGACCATCCCAGCGGCAGAAGCCATGCAGGCCGCCGTGGTCGGCGATGATGTCCAGGCCCGGCCGCAGGTACAGGTGGAAGGTGTTGCCGAGGATGATCTCGGCGCCCAGCGCACGCACCTGGTCCGGCAGGATGCCCTTGACCGAGCCATAGGTCCCCACCGGCATGAAGGCCGGCGTTTCCACCGTGCCACGCGGGAAGGTCAGGCGGCCACGGCGGGCGCGGCCATCACGGGTCTGGAGCTGGAACTGCAATCGGGACATGGAGCGGTCGTTCGGGCAAATAGTTGCCTATTGTCTCCCAAAACCGCCTTTCCTGCTCCGGCAGCGCCGGGCCATGCCCAGCGGATGACCCGCAACTGCTGCCCGCCGGGCATGGCCCGGCGCTACCCACTTCGTCCCTACCCCGCCTGCGGGAACAGCAGCATCGCGTCGCCGTAGCTGAAGAAGCGGTAGCGCTGCTCGATCGCGTGCTGGTAGGCCTCGAACACGCGCTCCTTGCCGGCAAACGCCGAGATCATCATCAGCAGCGTGCTTTCGGGCAGGTGGAAATTGGTCACCATCGCGTCGACGCTGCGGATCCGGTAGCCGGGGGTGATGAAGATCTGCGTTTCACCCGCGAACGGCAGCAACTCCCCCTCACGCATCGCACTTTCCAGCGCGCGCACCACGGTCGTGCCGACGCCGATCACCCGGCCACCGGCCGCACGCGTGCGTCGCACCTGCTGCACCAGCTCGGCACCGACGTTCAGCCACTCGCGGTGCATGACGTGGTCCTTCAGGTCGTCGGCGCGCACCGGCTGGAACGTGCCTGCGCCCACGTGCAGGGTGACGTGGCCGAAATCCACGCCCTTGTCCTTCAGTGCTGCCAGCAGCGCCTCATCGAAGTGCAGGCCTGCGGTCGGTGCCGCCACGGCGCCCACTTCGCGGGCGAACACGGTCTGGTAGCGCTCGCGGTCGTCCACGCCGGGCTCGCGCTGGATGTAGGGCGGCAACGGCAGCCGGCCGGCGTGCAGCAGCCACTGCTCCAGCGATTCCGGCACATGGAACTGCAGCACGTAGAACTCGCCGTCGCGGCCCAGCACTTCGGCTTCGCCACCGGCATCCAGGGCGATGCGGCTGCCGGCCTTCGGCGACTTGCTGGCACCGACCTGGGCCCGGGCCTGCTGGCCGCCGAGCAGGCGCTCGATCAGGATCTCCACGCGGCCACCACTGGCCTTCTGCCCGAACAGGCGCGCCGGAATCACCCGGGTGTCGTTGAACACCAGCAGGTCGCCCGGTTGCAGCAGCGATGGCAGGTCGCGCACCTGCAGGTCGGTGAAGGCAGCCGGCGCCGGCGGCACCAGCAGCAGGCGGCTCGCCGAGCGTTCGGCCAAGGGGGCCTGGGCGATCAGTTCGGCCGGCAGTTCGTAATGGAAATCGGACTTCTTCAAGGCAGTGGACGGCAACAGGTCGACAATGGCGCGCATTGTACGTCCAGCGTCTGCGAGCCGGCACGAGCGAGACCGAACGTCGCGCAAAATGCTGCTATGCAGCAGTCTTTTGCGGGGTTATCGCGCAAAAAAACAAGTGCTAGCATCGACGAGGAAGTCCGCTGCACGAGCCCGCCCCAAGCGCGCGTGAAGACGCGCGTTTTGCTTTTGAAGGCCCGTGCGACCCAACGTTTCAGGAGATCTGCAATGAGCTTCATCGAACGCCTCGCCCCCCTCCGCGCCCAGCCCGGCACCCGCCTCACCAACGGCCTGGATGACGCAACCCTGACCGCCCTCGCCGCCAACCACCCGCAGCTGCTCGCCGCGGTCGATGCCGCCGCTGCCGAATTCGCGCGCGTGCAGGCTGAGCTGGGGCCGCTGCTGGCACAGGATGAGCAGGCGCAGATCGATGCCATGCAGGACGGCTTCGTCAATTTCTACGCCGATGATGCGGTGACCCCGTACGTGGCGCTGGCCGCGCGCGGCCCGTGGGTGGTCACCCTGAAAGGCGCGGTGCTGTACGACGCCGGCGGCTACGGCATGCTGGGCTTCGGCCACACCCCGGACGCCGTCATGGAGGCGATGTCACGGCCGCAGGTGATGGCCAACATCATGACCCCCAGCCTGTCCCAGCAGCGCTTCATCACCGCGCTGCGGGCCGAGATCGGCCACCGTCGTGGCGGCTGCCCGTTCACGCGCTTCATGTGCCTGAATTCCGGCTCTGAAGCGGTTGGCCTGGCCGCGCGCATCGCCGACGTCAACGCCAAGCTGCAGACCGACCCGGGTGCCCGCCACGCCGGTGCGGCAATCAAGCGCGTAGTCATCAAGGGCAGCTTCCACGGCCGCACCGACCGACCGGCGCTGTATTCCGATTCCAGCCGCAAGACCTACATGCAGCACCTGGCCAGCTACCGTGGCGAGGAGTCGGTGATCACCGTCGCCCCGTACGACGAGGCCGGCCTGCGCAAGGTGTTCGAGGATGCCGCGCACAACAACTGGTTCATCGAAGCGGTGTTCCTGGAGCCGGTGATGGGCGAAGGTGATCCGGGCCGCTCCGTGCCGCCGGCGTTCTATGCGCTGGCCCGCGAACTGACCCGCGCCCACGGCAGCCTGCTGCTGCTGGACTCGATCCAGGCCGGCCTGCGCGCCCATGGCGTGCTGTCGGTGGTCGACTATCCCGGCTTCGAAGGCCTGGATGCGCCGGACATGGAAACCTACTCCAAGGCACTGAACGCCGCGCAGTATCCGCTGTCGGTGCTGGCCGTGACCGAGCACGCCGCGCAGCTGTACCGCAAGGGCATCTACGGCAACACCATGACCAGCAACCCGCGTGCGCTGGACGTGGCCTGCGCCACCCTGGCCCAGTTGACCCCGCAGGTCCGCGCCAACATCGCCGAGCGCGGTGCCGAGGCCGTGCGCAAGCTGGAGCAGCTGAAGAACGAACTGGGCGGCCTGATCACCAAGGTGCAGGGCACCGGCCTGCTGTTCTCCTGCGAACTGGCCCCGCAGTTCAAGTGCTATGGCGCCAATTCCACCGAGGAATGGCTGCGCCAGCACGGCATCAACGTGATCCATGGTGGCGAGAACTCGCTGCGCTTCACCCCGCACTTCGGCATGGACAGCAGCGAGCTGGACCTGCTGGTAGGCATGGTGGGCCGTGCGCTGCGTGAAGGGCCGCGCCGCGAACAGGCTGCCGCCGCGTAATCCCAGACCCTCGTAGAGCCGGGCGCTGCCCGGCTGAAGGTCTGGCCGTGATCTGAACGAAATGTCGCCGGGCATGGCCCGGCGCTACAGAGAACAACAGCGAGGCCTCATAATTGCCCGGACACCCCGCCCTGCGACCGGCTTCACTGGTTGACCGCGGGGCGTTTTCGTTTCCGGCCAAGACAGGAAGATCCATGAAGTCGATCTGTGTGTACTGCGGTTCCAACGCTGGCAGCAAGCCGGTCTACACCGAACGCGCCATCGCGCTGGGCGATCGCATCGCCCGCGACGGCATGCGCCTGGTGTACGGCGGCGGCAATGTCGGCCTGATGGGTACCGTGGCCAATGCCGTGCTCGCCGCCGGCGGTGAGGTCACCGGCGTGATTCCGCGCCAGCTGGCCGACTGGGAAGTGGCCCATCGCGGCCTGACCGAACTGGAGATCGTCGGTTCGATGCATGAGCGCAAGTCGCGCATGTTCGATCTGTCCGATGGCTTCGTCGCCCTGCCCGGCGGCTTCGGCACCATGGAAGAGATCTTCGAGATGCTGACCTGGCGCCAGCTCGGCATCGGCAACAAGCCCTGCGCGTTCCTCGATGTGGACGGCTTCTATGCGCCGCTGATCGGCATGATCGATCGCATGGTGGAAGAGCGCTTCCTGCACCCCGAGCAGCGCCAGGACCTGTGGTACGGCTCGGACATCGAGGAGATGCTGGCCTGGATGAAGAACTACCAACCGGCCCAGGCCTCGAAGTGGATCGACGAGAAGCGCCGCGCGGCGCTGCGTTGAAAACTACGTGCGCGGTGGCTCAGGCTGCCGCGCGCGTCCACGGTGCCGGCCGGCCCAACAGGTAGCCCTGGCCGTAGTCGCAGCCGAGCTCGAACAGCGTGTCACGCTGCGCCTCGGTCTCGATGCCTTCGCCGATCGTCTCGATGCCCAGCGTGCGTGCCAGTGACAGCACGCCTTCGACCAGCGCGCGCGTGCTCTGTGCCTCCGGGCCGTGCAGGCCGGCAATGAAGCTCTGGTCGATCTTCAACGTGCTGATCGGGAAACGGTGCAGGTAGGACAGCGCCGAGAAACCCGTTCCGAAATCATCCAGCTGCACCTGGATGCCACGTTCACGCAGGCCCTTCAGGATGCGCAGCGTGTGTGGACCGTCGTCGAGCAGCGCCACCTCAGTGATCTCCAGGCGCAGCCGCCGCGGGTCCGCGTTGCTCGCCTCCAGCAGGCCATACAGGCGCCCGCTGAACTCGGCGGAGCGGAAATGCCGTGGCGACACGTTGACCGACACATAGCCACGCCCGCCGTCGGCAAGGCCGGCAATGACCTGCTCATAGATCAGCCAGTCGACCTGTTCGATCAGGCCACTTTCCTCGCCCAGTTCCAGGAACGCGCCCGGCAGCAGCAGGCCACGGCGCTCGTGCTTCCAGCGCAGCAGGGCCTCGTGGCCGACCACCTCGCCGTCGGAGAGGCGCACGATCGGCTGGTAGAACGGCACGAAATCACGGTTGTTGATCGCCCGCCGCAGGTCGGCCTCCAGATCCAGGCTGCGCAGCGCCTGCTCGCGCATTTCCTCATCGAAGATCGAGCAGCGGTCGTGGCCCTGGGCCTTGGCCCGGTACATCGCCGCATCGGCGTCGCGCAGCAGTTCCTCGCCGGTGCGATAGCGCGGGTTCCACAAGGCGATGCCCAGGCTGCCGGAGGGGAACAGCTCGCGACCGGCGATCCACATCGATTCCTGCAGCGCCAGCAACAGCCGCTGGCCGAAATCCAGCGCCTGCGCCAGGCCCTCCGGACAGTGCAGCAGCACGGCGAACTCATCACCGCCCAGGCGCGCCACCACATCGTTGTCACCGGCCATGGACACGATGCGCTTGGCCACTTCCACCAGCAGGCGATCGCCGGCGGCGTGACCGATGCTGTCGTTGACCAGCTTGAAGCGGTCAAGGTCCAGGAACAGCACCGCGAACACCGGGCCACCTTCGCGCCGGGCCAGCGCCAGCGCATCCTGCAGCCTGTCCAGCAGGTGCAGGCGATTGGGCAGTCCAGTCAGCGCGTCGTGCATCGCCTGGTGGGTCAGCCGCTGCTCGGCGCGCAGGCGCTCGGCGATCTGGCCCAGCAGCTTTTCGTTCACCTCGCCCAGCTCGCGGGTGCGCTCCTCCACCCGCTTTTCCAGCTCGGCATGCGCCGAGCGCAGTCGTTGCTGGTCGCGCTGGCGCGCAAGACCGGTGCCGATGTTCTGCGCAACGAAGATCAGCAGGCGCTGGTCATGCACGCTGAAGGCGATCTGCTCGGTGTAACTCTGCACCACGATCGCACCGACCACTTCGTCGTCGCGCAGCAACGGCACGCCGAGCCAGCACTGCGAACGTGCGCCGGATTCGCGCACCTCGCCGGTTTCCAGCAGCGCATCGATCTGCGCACGCGAGGCCAGCAATGGCCGACGATGGCGGACCACATACTCGGTCAGGCCGCGGCTGAACGCGCGTGGTGCACGACTCGCGTTGTGCTCGTCGACCGAATAGACGAAATCCAGCCCATCGCCCTCGGCATTGACCAGCGCGATATAGAAATTGCGCGCATCCAGCAGGCGCCCGACCACGCCGTGCACCTGCCCGTAGAACTGCGCCAGGCTGTCGGCGGACATCGCCATTTCGGCGATGTTGTACAGCGCGGTCTGCAACTGCTCGGCGCGGCGGCGCTCGGCCACTTCATCCTGCAGGCTGAGATTGGCGCGCTGCAGCTCCTGCGTGCGCCGTTCCACCTGCTGCTCCAGCCGCACCTGCGCCTGGCGGCGGTCCATGGCGGTCTGCACGTGCTGGGCGACAAAACCCAGCAGGGCCCGTTCGGCCTCACCGTAGCGGTCGGCATGCTCGTAGCTCTGCACCACGATCGCACCACACACCCGGCCATCGCGCAGCATCGGCACGCCCAGCCAGTCCAGGCTTTCCGGACCGCGCTGCGGATCGTGCTCCTGGTCTACCTGCGCCAGCAGTTCGCGCGACGGCCCGCTCAGCGGCCGGCCATGCCGCAGCAGCGCCACTGTCAGGCTGCGCGGCATCTGGT
Organism: Stenotrophomonas sp. SI-NJAU-1; assembly: GCF_020883215.1. NCBI lineage: Bacteria > Pseudomonadati > Pseudomonadota > Gammaproteobacteria > Lysobacterales > Lysobacteraceae > Stenotrophomonas > Stenotrophomonas sp. SI-NJAU-1. The sequence continues at coordinate 1,747,067 of NZ_CP086598.1, read as the reverse complement.
CGATGTCGTAGCCCTGCGCCGGATCGGCGACGAAGTCATCGACCTGGTCGGCGAAGTACAGGAAGCGGATCTGCCGGCGGGCATCGTCATACTCGACGATGTAGCAGTTCTGCGCATACATCAGCGTGCCCAGCACGCCATGCACGTGGCGCAGCATCTCGCTCATTTCCAGGTCGGCACCGGCCAGGTCGGCAATCTGGAACAGGGCCTGCTGCAACCGCTCAGCTTCTTCCAGCGCCTTGATCTGCCCCGCCTGGCGGCCCCGCTGCAGGGCCAGCTCCATGGCCTGCCGGGCCAGTCCCCACCAGGCCGGGGAAGGCGTGGCGCCGCGTACCGACAGCAGCAGCCGGGCGCCGTCGTATTCCCAGCCGTGGCGGCCTTCAGCGTGTTCGGTCAGCGGCTGCCAGATGTCCTCCTCGCCGCCACCGACCGGCCAACCGCCCTGCCCGCTGCCGAGCTGCGGATCGTCCCAGCCGACGCGCACGATCGCCGCTTCCGGCAGCAGCGCATGCAGCGCGCGCACCAGCGCTGCGCTCAGCACAGGCTCGTTGTTTGACGCTTCCAGCGCGCGGTCGGCTTCGGTGGACAAATGACGTTCTCTTGGCGCCGCCTGAGCGCCGCCTCCCCTGAATTACCGAGCATAACGCGCCACCCGGGGGGCAATGGAAGCCCGGCAACCCCGAAACGTGCCCTCGGGCGTTTTTCCTGTCGATCCCCTCCCGGTTCCTGCCGTGACTGTCGCCCTGTCCCACCCCATCGCTGGCTATGCGCCACCGCCTGCAGGGCTTACCCTGTACGGCGTGGATGCCAGCGCCCTGCCAACCGATGAAGCCTTGATGCTGGCCTGGGCCGCCGGTGAAGTGCACGCGTTCGAAAGCCTGTATGCCCGTCATCGCAAGCGCCTGTTCGGCTTCCTGCTGCGGCAGCTGCGCGACACCGCGCTGGCCGAGGAGATGTTCCAGGACGTCTGGCAGCGGGTGATCAGCGCGCGTGCAGGCTGGCAGGCCGATGCAGCCTTCAGCACCTGGCTGTTCCGCATCGCCCACAACCGCCTGAACGACCACTGGCGCGCCGCCCGCCACCGCCCCCCTGCACCGGCCGATGCCGACCTGCGCCTGGCCGCGCTGGAAGATGGGCAGACACCGGAAGCGGAACTGTCCGAATTCGAGCAACGTCGCCGCATCCAGCTGGCGATGGAAGAACTGCCCGCAGAACAGCGCGAAGTGCTGCAGCTGCGGCTGGAACAGGAACTGAGCCTGGAGGAGATCGGCCAGATCACCGGCGTTGGCCGGGAAACCGTGAAATCGCGGCTGCGCTATGCGATGGACAAGCTGCGTGCGGGACTGAACGCATGAACCGAGACGATGCACTGACGCCGGAAGAACGCGAACTGGCACGCCTGCTTGGGCGCCGCACAGAACAGGGTCCTCCGCCGGCACTGGATGCGGCGATCCTCGCCGCTGCGCGTGCGGCCGTGGAGACGCCCGCACGCGAGGCGGCCCCGGCGCCGGTGGCACCGCGCACGCTGCGCCCGCGCCGCCGCTGGCCGGCCGTATTCGGCGTGGCCGCATCGACGGTGTTCGCCGTTGGCATCGCCTGGCAGATGCGTCCAGAGCCGCCCTCGGCCCCTGCCGAGGCAGTTGCCACCGCGCCGGCTGCACAGGAAATGGCGGCCGATGCGAGCGACGAAGGCACGGCCCACGACAGCGCGGCCGCCGATGTCGCGGCCACCGAAGCCGCACCGGTACCTGCACCGGCCGCAGCACCGGCACCTGCGGCGGCCAAGGCAGCACCGGCACCGGCCATCGCGGACGCGGTGAAACCCGCGCCTGCCGCACCCCGGCAGGCACCTGCTCCGATGATGGCGCCGGCACCGCCACCTGCGCCTGCAGCCGACACAGCGTTTGCGCCGCCTCCGATGCCAGCGGCAGCGCCCCCCGCAGCCGAAGCCTATTCGGCACCTGCGCCTGCGGCCCCTGCCGCGACGATGAGGGCGCGCAAGGCCACTGCGGCGGCGGCCGAATCCATGCCCTCCGCACAGGCCACGGCCGAAGACCGCGTCGCGCTCACCGCGGCCAGGCAGGACGCGGCCACCAGAACCGCGCCAGGCGTCATGCGCCGTGCAAGCGACGCGAACCTCAGCGCGGACGCGGTACAGGCCGAAGTGCAGGCCGATGCCGGGCTTCCACGCCGGCAATGGCTGCAGAAGATCCGCGAGCGCCGCGACGCCGGCCAACGCGATCTGGCCCGGGCGAGCCTGGAGCGTTACCTGCAGACCTATCCAGAGGCGCGCCTGCCAAAGGATGTGCGGCCGTTGCTGGACGACTGAAGCACGTCGGCGGCAAGCCCGTAGAATGAAGGGAATGCCCGATACCCTCGCCCAACCGGTCAACCACACCCTGGACGTCAAGCACAGCCGCTTCATCGCGCATGCCGCGCCGATCGAGAGCGCGTCTGCGGCGATGGCATTTCTGCAGGACGTGTCGGTAGCCGATGCTACCCACAACTGTTGGGCCTACCGGCACGGCCAGGACTACCGCTCCAGCGATGACGGCGAGCCCGCCGGCACCGCGGGCCGCCCGATCCTGGCCGCCATCGATGGCCAGGGATTCGACCGGGTGATGGTGGTGGTCACCCGCTGGTTCGGCGGCATCAAGCTGGGCGCCGGTGGGCTGGTCCGGGCTTACGGCGGCGCCGCTGCCGAATGCCTGCGCACCGCGCCGCGCCTGCCACTGGTGGCGATGGCGCGGCTGCAGCTGGTCGCTGGATTCGAGGACCTTGGCGCGCTGCATGCGGCGCTGCCGGCCCACGCGGCCGAAAAGCGCGATGAACAGTTCGATGCCAATGGCGTGAGATTGCGGGTGGAATTGCCCGCAGACCAGGTCGACGCATTGAAAATCCGCCTGCGCGACGCCACCCGTGATCGTATCCGTATCCAAGATGACCCCCTCGATGACTGACAAGGACGCACCGGCGACCGGCCCGGCCTCCCCGCCGCTGCGCCGCCTCGGCAGCCTGCGCACACTGTGGCCGTTCGTGCGCCGCCACAGCGGATTGTTCAGCGCCTGGCTGCTGGCCCTGGCCGTTTCTTCGGCGGCAACCCTGAGCCTGCCGCCGGCGGTGAAGCAGATGATCGATCACGGCTTCAGCAGCGGTGGCCAGATCAACCGTGCCTTTGCATTGCTGATGCTGGTCGCTGTGGTGCTGGCGTTGGCGACGGCGGCGCGCTTCTACTTTGTTTCGCTGCTCGGCGAGAAGGTCGTGGCGGATCTGCGCAGCCGGCTGTACGCGCACCTGATCCAGCTTGGCGCCGGCTTCCACGACCGCAGCCGCAGCGGCGAGCTGGTATCGCGCCTGACCGCCGACAGCGAACTGCTGCGCAGCGTGGTCGGCTCGACCATGTCCGTGGCGCTGCGCAGCAGCGTCACCGTGGTCGGCAGCCTGGTGATGTTGTTCGTCACCAGTCCGCGGCTGGCCGCCTGGTCGCTGCTCGGCATCCCGCTGGCGGTGCTGCCGATCATCATCGGCGCGCGCAAGCTGCGCGTTGTCGCCCGCAACAGCCAGGACCGCATCGCCGATGCCAACAGCCTGGCCAGCGAAACGCTGGGGGCCGTGCGTACGGTGCAGGCGCATGCGCGCGAGCCTTATGAACGCGGCCGTTTCGACCATGCGCTGGGCGATGCGATCCGTGCCGCGCGCCGGCGCATCGGCGCGCAGTCGCTGGTGACCGCCAGCGCCATCCTGCTGGTGTTCGGTGCGATTGTCGGGGTGCTGTGGCTGGGCGCGCACGACGTCATCGACGGGCGGCTCAGCGCCGGTACGTTGGGCCAGTTCGTGCTGTACGCACTGATCGGTGGTGGTTCGGTCGGTGCGCTGGCCGAAGTGTGGAACGAACTGCAGCGCGCCTCTGGCGGCATGGGCCGCATCGGCGAGCTGCTGCAGGAAGACATCGAGATCCGTGCGCCGGCCAAGCCGCGTGCGCTGCCACAGCCGCTGCGTGGCGAGATCCATTTCGACGACGTGGTGTTCAACTACCCGCAGCGACCGGACCAGGCCGCGCTGGATCATTTCAACCTGCACGTGCGGCCGGGTGAAACCGTCGCCCTGGTCGGCCCGTCAGGCGCCGGCAAGAGCACGGTGCTGTCGATGCTGCTGCGCTTCCACGATCCGGCAAGCGGCCGCATCTGCGTGGACGGCATCGATGTGCGCGAGGTCGATCCGGCCGAGCTTCGCGCGCAGCTGGCGCTGGTGCCGCAGCAGCCGACATTGTTCGCCTCCAGTGCACGCGACAACATCCGCTATGGTCGGCTGGAGGCCAGTGACGCCGAGGTGGAGGACGCAGCCCGTGCCGCCGAGGCCGACGCCTTCCTGCGTGCGCTGCCAGAGGGCTACGACAGCGAACTGGGCGAGCGCGGTGCCCGCCTGTCCGGTGGCCAGCAGCAGCGCGTGGCGATCGCCCGTGCCTTGCTGAAGGACGCACCGATCCTGCTGCTCGACGAAGCCACCAGCGCGCTGGATGCACAGAGCGAACATGGCGTGCAGCAGGCGCTGGAACGCTTGATGGCGGGACGCACCACGCTGGTCATCGCCCACCGGCTGGCGACCGTACTGAAGGCCGACCGCATCGTGGTGATGGACCATGGCCGTATCGTGGCCGAAGGCACGCATGCGCAGCTGCTGGCTGAAGGCGGCCTGTATGCGGAGCTTGCACGCCTGCAGTTCATCGATTGATGACGGCCGGCTAACACCGGCCGGATCACTCTGGCGACGTAGCGAAGAACCAGTGAAGGAGGCCAGGCATGTCGTTCCGTCAGTTCCCTGCTGTCGACAGCAATGGCGAAAGCCACATCATCATCGAGTTCAAGCCCGAGGCCAGCGGCAGCGGGCATGGCTCCGAAGCGACGCCGCGTTATGAGCTTGATGACGGCCGCCAGCTGGTACGCAACGGCCGCGAGTTCACCACCAGCGGCGGCGAGGTCAGGTTGTCGATCTAGCGATCCACCGCAGAGCCGGGCATGCCCCGGCTCTACTGTTGTTCCGTACAGAAAAAAGGTTGGTCATTTTTTGACCAACCATCTTGACAGCCTTGCACGCCAAGGCCTGCCGCAGGTTATCCACATGTTTGCGCAGAAGCCATCCACACGCCCTGTGGATGAATGGCTTTACGCCAGCACCCGGCCGATCCCGCTGGCATCCACTTCGGCCGCGGCTGCCGCGATAGCCCCTGGCTCACTGCCGGCCACGAAACCGATGCGGAAATGCACTTCGCCGGCGGGCGTGCGCGAGGAGTGGATCGAGGCGAGGCTGATGCCATGCTGCTCGAACACGTTCAGCAGCTCACGCAACGAACCGGCGCGGTCTTCAGGCAGATGCACCGACAGTGCGTTGCGCTCGGTCAGGTCGGCCAGCAGATACCCGACGCGCTCGAAGGTGTAGTTGCCCGCAGCCAGCGCCTGATCGCCGAAGGCACTCCTGTTGGCCTCCAGCAGGTGATCGCGGAACGCGCCCCGCGCAGCATCGTCGCCCTGCCCGACCTGCACCTGCAGCGTCTGCAGCTGGCCGATCAGGCGTTGCAGCATCGGCGCCACATAAGGATTGCCGAACTGGATGTCTTCGTAGATCGCCGGATTCAACGACAGGATGCGCGAGATGATCGCGGTATCCAGTTCGAACGAGGCCGATCGATACGGCAGCATCGCCGCCAGCGTGCCCAGCTGCGGTTGGTACTCGCGCAGCACACCTGCCTGGGCCAGGTGGGTCGCATGCACCATCGCCTGCACCAGCGCCATCATCTGGTCATGGTGCTGCGGGGTGGCGCGCACGCATTCGGCCTGCAGTGCCAGGCACAGCGCGTCCACCCAGGGCCGCCAGTGCTGCAGTCGCGCCTCGCAGACCACCATCACCCGGCCCTTCAGGGTCGGCGCTTTGGGCGGCGCCGTCATCGGATGCAGGCCCACCACTTCGGCGCACGAGGCCAGCATCGCCTGCACCGGCGCTTCCTTCACCGAGGTCACATCCAGCCACAAGCGTTCCTGCTCGCGGCCCGCCGACAGACGCGCGTACTCGGCGATCAACGTGGACGTGTGCCGGATCGGTGCGGAGAACACCAACACGTCGGCCTGTTCCAGCAACTGCTCCGGCGCATGCGAACCCGGATCGGCCGGATCGTGGCCGATCACGCGCACCTGCATGTGCTGTTCGAAGAACCGGGTCAGCCAGCGTCCATAGGCGCCGGCACTACCGACGATGCCGACCGTGCGCGGCGTGCGTTCGTGCAGATCGCTCATGCCAGCCGTTCGGCGCGGAAGCGCATGCCGTCGGCCAGTGCCGCCGGTGCGGCCGCGATCACGTCGAACTCTTCGAAGCCGTGGGCCAAGGTCGCCTCCAGCGCCGCATGGGTGCCGGCGATGGCCCGCGAGATGGCCATCTGCATCGGCTCACCACGCAACAGGAAGGACACCATCAGCGACATCAGCACATCGCCGGTGCCTGCCACATCCACCGGCAGCAGCGGCGAGGTCCAGCGCCAGGTTTCCTCGCGCCCCACAGCCAGCGTCACCAGCTCGCCCGGATTGCCGCCGACGCTGTGTGCCAGCACCCACTGCGGCCCGCGTGCCAGCAGCGCGCGCGAAGCAGCAATGGCATCGGCTTCGGCCAGCGCCGGCATGCCGGTCAGGCGACCGAGTTCGAAGGCATTCGGGGTAACCAGCCATGCATGCGGCAGCAGGCGCTCAGCGAAGATTGCTTCCAGTCCCGGCTCCACGTAGGGGCCAGTGTGGGTATCGCCGATCACCGGGTCCAGGCAGTAGCGCAGCTGCGGACATGCCGGCAGGATCTCGTCCAGCCAATCAGCAAAGGCCGCACCGTTGGCAGCGCTGCCGAAGTAGCCGGAGACCAGCATCTTCGCCCGCTGCGGAAGACCCCGTTCATGCGTGCCGAGCAGCAGATCGGCAAACCAGTCGCTGGGCAGCACACGGCCACGGGTGGTCTCGTAGAACGGCGCATTGCTCAGCAGCGTGGTCGGGATCGAGGCCACGCGCACGCCGAGCGCACGCATCGGGGGCAGCGCGGCGCTGTTGCCGGCATGGCCGTAGACCAGTTGTGATTGGACCGAAATGACATCGATCGGCGAAGGGCCGTCGGGCCGCTGGCGGCGGCCGTGGACCAGGTGGTTGTCGAGGGATTCGCTCATGCCCGCATTCTACGCCCAAGGGGGTTTTCGGCAGGGCTGCGCCCTGCACCTGCAGAGGCAACAGCCACAGCCAAAGCCGAGGCAACAGCAACAGCCGGCTCTGGCTTTTCTCTGGTTTGGCGGGGCGGCATGGGGCTGCAGGACACGCCGTAAACCCATCCATGGGGGCTCGATGGCGCCATCCATGGCGCCAACGGTCCTGCAGCCCCATACCGCCCCGCCCTCGACAGTTTCCCGGTGACGGATGGTGATGGAGCCACGACATGCGTGGATGAATCTCCATCGGAATCGAATATTTCGAATTCGAATCGAAGAGCATCCACGACGTGTCGACCAAGGTCGACACTCACCAACAGCAAGTCATGCCATCCCGACAGATTGCGGAGATCTGTCGAAGGCGGGGTGGGTCCGGTTGCGGGGGCGTGAGCGCCATGGATGGCGCGACCGAGCTTACAGGGACGTACTTGCAGCGTCCCCCGCAACCGGACCCACCCCGCCATCCCACGAAATGCACGCTTTTGCCGTTGCCGTTGCCGTTGCTCTGGCATCTGCTGGTGCAGGGCGCAGCCCTGCCGAAGAACACCCCTCAGTGCGCAGCAGGCCTGGACGGCGGCAGCCAGGCCGCGACGATGCCCAGCAACGGCAGGAACGCGGTCAGCTGGTAGACGAATTCGATGCTGGTCCTGTCAGCCAGCAGACCGAGCACTGCTGCGCCGAGGCCGCCCATGCCGAAGGCAAAGCCAAAGAACAGTCCGGACACCATGCCGATGCGGTGCGGCATCATTTCCTGCGCATAGACCACGATCGCCGAGAAGGCCGAAGACAGCACGAAACCGATCAGCACCGCCAGCACCGTCGTCCACAGCAGGTCGGCATGCGGCAGCATCAGCGCGAACGGTGCCACGCCCAGGATCGAGGCCCAGATGATCGGCTTGCGACCGATACGATCGCCCAGCGGCCCGCCAAAGAATCCACCCGCGGCGGACGCCACCAGGAAGGCGAACAGATGCAGCTGCGCCTGCGCCACCGGAATGCCGAAATGATGCATCAGGTAGAAGGTGAAGTAGCTGCCGATGCTGGCCATGTAGAAGTACTTGCTGAAGATCAGCACCAGCAGGATGGCCAGCACCCGGGCGATCGTGCGCGGCGGATGGCGCGCGGCAGTCGCACCGTGGGCTGGTGGCCGGGGCGCGCCCAGATGCAGCGAATACCAGCGACCGACATAGGTCAGCAGCGCGATGCCGATCAACGCTGCACCGGCAAACCATGATGCGGCATGCTGGCCATGGGGCACGATCACCGCTGCGGCGATCAGCGGCCCCAGCGCCGTGCCGAAGTTGCCTCCCACCTGGAATACCGACTGCGCCAAGCCATGACGGCCGCCGGAGGCGAGGCGTGCGATGCGCGAGGCTTCCGGATGGAAGATGGCCGAACCGATACCGACCAGCGCGGCGGCCAGCAGCACCATCGCGTAGTTGGGCGCAAAGCCGAGCAGCAGCATGCCGCACAAGGTCGAGGCCATGCCAATCGGCAGCGAGTACGGGGCCGGCCGGCGGTCGGTGGCAAGGCCGACCAGCGGCTGGAAGATCGAGGCGGTGAGCTGGTAGGTCAGCGTGATCAGGCCGATCTGGGTGAAGCTGAGATTGAAGCCGCCCTTGATCACCGGATAGATGGCCAGGATCAGCGACCGCATCATGTCGTTGACCATGTGCGAGCTGGAGATTGCCGCCAGCACTCCTGGCGATACGGGGCGGGCGGATACGGCGGGAGAAGCCAGAGTCGACATTGCGCACGGTCAGGATGGGGGCGAGCCGTGCATGCTACGGTGGCCACCCGCTCCCTTCTGCCGCGTTCTGGTCATGGCCTATCGCAAAAAGGACACCCCCTGTCCCATCCGCGAAACCGCGCCGTGGAACGAGGTGCCGGTGCATCGCCCGGTCACCTGCCGCGCACGCGACTACCGCGCCGGCACCCACATCGCGGCGCACAAGCACCGGCGGCACCAGCTGGTCTATTCCATGTCCGGGCTGATGGTGGTGCGCTCGGAGGTCGGCCGCTGGGTGGTGCCCTCCACCCGCGCCATCTGGATGCCGGCGGGCATGGCGCATGCGGTGGACTGCATCGCCGAGGTGCACATGCGCAGCCTGTACATCGAACCGTCATTCGCCCCGCAGCTGCCCGCCGAGCCCTTCGCCGTGCAGGTTGCCCCCCTGCTGCGCGAACTGCTGCAGGCAGCCATCCTGATCGACGGGCCGCATGAAGAAGACAGCCGCGATGGCCGCGTGGTGCGGCTGATGCTCGACGAACTGCACCGCATGGACGTACTGCCGTTGCACCTGCCCGAGCCCGTCGACCCGCGCCTGCACAGGATCTGCCAGCACATCCAGAAACATCCCGGCGACGAGGCGACCCTGCAGGACTGGGCGCAGGCGTTGGCGATCGACGTGAAAACCATCCAGCGCCACTTCGCCAGCGAACTGGGCATGACCTTCGGCCAGTGGCGGCAGCAGGCGCGCCTGCTGGCCGCGATGGAACGGCTGGCCCGCGGCGAGAAGGTGATCGATGTTGCGCTGGCGATGGGTTATGACAGCCCCAGTGCCTTCACCAGCATGTTCAAACGGCAGCTGGGGCAGACGCCTGCGGCGTTTTTCCGTTGATCCGTCGCACTGCGTCCACGCATGGCACGGATCTGCTGCGCCGGAAACGAAAACGCCGGGCATGGCCCGGCGCTGTCGTTCAACATTTCCCTCAAGGGATCAGGACGTCATCCGGTCCCAGAAGCCCTTGACGCCGTCGATGAAGGTCGCCGACTTCGGCGAATGCTTGCGCGCATCCTCGCCGTTGAAGGTGGCTTCGAACTGCTCAAGCAGTTTGCGCTGGTCGCTGGTGAGGTTGACCGGTGTCTCCACCACAACGCGGCAGTACAGGTCACCCTCGCTGCGGCTGCGCACCGAACGCACGCCCTTGCCGCGCAGGCGGAACAGCTTGCCGGTCTGGGTCTCGGCCGGGATACGGATTTCCGCTTCACCACCGAGGGTGGCCACGCGCACGGTATCGCCCAGTGCGGCCTGCGAAATGCGGATCGGCACTTCGCAGTGCAGGTCGTCACCGTCGCGCTGGAAGATGTGGTGCTCGCGCACGCGCACTTCCACGTACAGATCGCCCGGTGGCGTCCCCGCAGGGCCGGCCTCGCCCTCACCCGCCAGGCGGATGCGGTCGCCGGTATCCACGCCCGCCGGCACCTTCACCGACAGCACCTTGTCTTCTTCGACACGGCCGTTGCCGTGGCAGGTCTTGCAGGGCTTGGCGATGATCTGGCCACGGCCACCACAGTTGTGGCAGGCCTGCTGCATGGCGAAGATGCCGCGCTGGATGCGCACCTGGCCACGACCATGGCAGACGTTGCAGGTCTCGACCTTGCCGTCTTCCGAGCCGCTGCCATCGCAGTCGCCGCATTCGGCCAGGGTCGGAATCTCGATGCGGCGCTCGACGCCACGCACCGCTTCTTCCAGGTCCAGCTCCATCACGTAACCGATGTCGGCGCCGCGACGCGCCTGGCGCGGGCCACCACCGCCGGCACCACCAAAGATGTTGCCGAAGATGTCGCCGAAAATATCGTTCATGTCCGGGCCGCCCGGACCACCGCCACCACCGCCCATGCCGTGTTCGAACGCGGCATGGCCATGGCTGTCGTACATGCGGCGCTTGTTGCCGTCGGACAGGACTTCGTAGGCTTCCTTGCACTCTTTGAAGGAGGCTTCGGCCGCCGCATCACCCGGGTTGCGGTCCGGGTGGAACTTCATCGCGCAACGGCGGTAGGACTTCTTCAGTTCTTCGTCGGTGGCGGTGCGGGCAACGCCCAGCACTTCGTAGTAATCGCGCTTGCTCATATCGTGGATCGCATTCCGGAAAGTCGGGATTCGTCAAAGCGGAAGAGCGGAACCAGGTCCGCTCTTGCGTCGGGCGCCCCGACACGCCAGAGGGCGGTCAGGACCCTGGTACGACGACGGGACGCTGGCAACCAGCGTCCCGTGTCGGTCCGGATCAGGACTTCTTGTCGTCCTTGACTTCGGTGAACTCGGCGTCCACCACGTCATCCTGCGCCTTGCCCGCATTGCCGGCGTCGGCACCCGGGGCGGCACCGCCCTGGTCGGCCGAAGCCGCAGCGAACAGCGACTGGCCAGCTTCTTCCAGCACCTTCGACTTGGCTTCGATCTGCGCCTTGTCGTCACCCTTCATCGCGGTTTCCAGATCGGCCAGGGCCGCTTCCACCTTGCCGATCACGTCGCCACCAACCTTGCTGCCGTGCTCGGTGATCGCGCTGCGGGTGCCGTGGATCAGGGCATCGGCCTGGTTGCGGGCCTGCACCAGCTCCTGGAACTTCTTGTCTTCTTCGCGGTTGGCTTCCGCGTCGGCGACCATGCGTGCGATCTCTTCCTCGGACAGACCCGAACCGGCCTTGATCTCGACCTTCTGTTCCTTGTTGGTCTTCTTGTCCTTGGCCGACACGTGCAGGATGCCGTTGGCGTCGATGTCGAAGGACACTTCCACCTGCGGCAGGCCGCGCGGGGCCGGCTCGATGCCGGACAGGTCGAACTTGGCCAGCGACTTGTTGAAGCGGGCCTGTTCGCGCTCACCCTGCAGCACGTGCACGGTCACGGCCGACTGGTTGTCCTCGGCGGTGGAGAACACCTGCGAGGCCTTGGTCGGGATGGTGGTGTTCTTTTCGATGATCTTGGTGAACACACCGCCCATGGTTTCGATGCCCAGCGACAGCGGGGTCACGTCCAGCAGCAGCACGTCCTTGACGTCGCCACCCAGCACGCCGCCCTGGATCGCAGCACCCAGTGCCACCGCTTCGTCCGGGTTGACGTCCTTGCGCGGTTCCTTGCCGAAGAACTCGGTGACAGCCTGCTGCACCTTCGGCATGCGGGTCTGGCCGCCGACCAGGATCACTTCGCTGATGTCGCTCGAACGCAGGCCGGCGTCATTCAACGCAACGCGGCACGGCTCGATCGACTTCCTGATCAGCTCTTCCACCAGCGATTCCAGCTTGGCGCGGGTCAGCTTGATGTTCAGGTGCTTCGGACCCGACGCGTCAGCGGTGACGTACGGCAGGTTCACTTCGGTCTGCTGGGCGCTGGACAGTTCGATCTTGGCGCGCTCGGCAGCATCCTTCAGGCGCTGCAGGGCCAGCGGGTCCTTGCGCAGGTCGATGCCCTGGTCCTTGTTGAACTCTTCAACCAGGTACTCGATGACGCGGTTGTCGAAGTCTTCGCCACCCAGGAAGGTGTCGCCGTTGGTGGCCAGCACTTCGAACTGCTTCTCGCCGTCGACATTGGCGATCTCGATCACCGAGACGTCGAAGGTGCCGCCGCCCAGGTCGTAGACAACGATCTTGCGATCCTTGTTGTCGCCCTTGTCCAGGCCATAGGCCAGCGCGGCCGCGGTCGGCTCGTTGATGATGCGCTTGACGTCCAGGCCGGCGATGCGGCCAGCGTCCTTGGTTGCCTGGCGCTGGCTGTCGTTGAAGTAGGCCGGCACGGTGATGACCGCTTCGGTGACCTTCTCACCGAGGAAGTCCTCGGCGGTCTTCTTCATCTTCTCCAGCACCTTGGCCGAGATTTCCTGCGGTGCCATCTTCTTGGCATCGCTGGTGGCCACCCAGGCATCGCCATTGTCATGGGCCAGGATGCTGTACGGGACGTGCGCGATGTCCTTCTGCACTTCGGCGTCGGTGAACTTGCGGCCGATCAGGCGCTTCACCGCGTAGAAGGTGTTCTTCGGGTTGGTCACGGCCTGGCGCTTGGCCGAGGCACCGACCAGGACTTCGCCGTCCTTGGTGTAGGCGACGATCGACGGGGTGGTGCGATCGCCTTCCGAATTTTCGATGACGCGGGCCTTGCCGCCGTCCATGATCGCCACGCACGAGTTGGTGGTGCCGAGGTCGATACCAATGATCTTGCCCATGGGGGAGACTCCTTGAAGGATGTTGTTTTTGTCAGTCCGGCCGTTCGGCCGGTGGATGAATGGGATGTGGGGGAGGCTCGTGGAACATTCAAGCCATCCCCCGAACGCTGTGTTTCCGTTCGCCCAACACGTTCAGCGTCGGTCGTGCCGATGCCCCGGTCGCGGCGGGAAAACCCGCGCCAGGCCAGGCCCGGCGCCGGCGGTCAATCGGCGGCAACCACCACCAGCGCCGGCCGCAGCAGGCGCTCGTTGAGCAGGTAGCCCTTCTGGAACACGGTCACCACGCTGCCCGGGGCGGCGCCGGGGGCAGCGACCTGGCTGATCGCCTGGTGGTGTTCCGGGTTGAACGGCTGCCCGGTCGGGTCCAGCAGCACCAGGCCGTTGTCACCAGCGACCTTCAGCAGCTGCTTGTAGGTCAGCTCCAGCCCCTCGCGAAGCGGATGGGCATCGTCGCCGGCGGCCTTGAGGCCGGCATCAAGGCTGTCGAATACCGGCAGCAGTTCGCCCAGCAGCTTCTCGTTGGCGAACTTGCGCGCCTGTTCGATGTCGCGGGCCACGCGCTTGCGCTGGTTGTCGAGGTCGGCGCGCTCACGCAGCGCTTCGGCCTTGACCTGCTCCACTTCGGCACGGAGCTGTTCGATCTGTTCGTTGACGCCCTCGGCGGCAGCTGCGTCGGCGGCGGCCTGCTGGGCGGCGATGTCTGGCTGATCTTGATTCATGTCTGGGTCCCTGGCGGTCACTCTCCGCCTCCACCCACCCTAGTGTGGGCGGGATGCTGCGTTTCAAGCGTCCGATGCACCCGGAGTTCGCCCGCCCGGCGAAAAGGCCGCGCCGAGCACATCGGCGGTGGCCTGGACCAGCGGAATCATGCGGTCGTAGGCCATCCGCTTCGGCCCGATCACGCCCAGCACGCCCAGTACCTGGCCGTTGGCGGTGTACGGCGCGGTGACCAGCGAGACGCCCTGCAGGGGTACCACGCCGGTTTCCTCGCCGATGAAGATGCGCACGCCGGGGGCCTGGATGGTCCGCTCCAGCAGCTGCAGGATCTCGCGCTTGCTGGAAAACAGCTCGAACAGCTCGCGCAGGCGCTCCAGGTCGGACAGGTCCTGCACCCCCATCAGACGCGTCTGGCCGGCCACCAGCATGTCGTCGGCCGGCGGCTGCAGGGCCTGCTCGGCCAGCTCGACGCTGTGCGCCAGCACCTGTTCCAGCTCGGAACGGGCGTCGCGCAGCTCCAGCAGCAGGCGGGTACGGATCTCGGCCAGGGGCAGCCCGGCAAAGTGGGCATTGAGGTAGTTGGCCACCTGCTCCAGCTGCCCCGGTGCGAAGTCCTGGCGGGTCTCGATCACCCGGTTCTGCACTTCATTGTCGGCAAACACCAGGATCGCCAGCACCCGGCGCCCGTCCAGCGCCACGAAGTCGATCTGGCGGAAGGCGAACTGCTCGCGGCGCGGCGCGCTGACCACGCCCACGAAGTGGCTCATCGCCGACAGCAGCTCCGACGCACTGCCGAGCAGCGCCTGGGTACTGCCGCCCCCGGCCAGCTCCTGACGCAGCCGGGCCAGCTCGCCTTCGCCCGGTGGCTGCATCTGCAACAGGCTGTCGACGAACACCCGGTAGCCATGCGCGGTTGGAATCCGGCCCGCCGACGTATGCGGCGAGGCCAGCAGGCCCAGGTCTTCCAGGTCACCGAGGATGTTGCGGATGGTGGCCGGACTGACCTCCAGGCCGGCCACGCGCGCCAGCGTCTGCGAACCCACGGGCTCGCCATCCTGGATGTAGCGCGCGATCAGCGTGCGCAGCAGGTGCCGCGCGCGCGGGGCAAGTTGGTCGGGAGAACCGTGCATGGAATCAACCTGTGAGACAGGGACATTAGATAATGGCGGCGCATCCCCTTGGCAAGTCATTGGACGACCCCGCCGCGCGTGCTAGCGTTGCGCGGCTGCAGACACCCCCTTACCCATGCTCAGACATCTTTCAATCAAGGATTTCGCCGTCGTCCGCGCCACCGAACTGGAGTTCGGGCCGGGCATGACCGTGGTTTCAGGCGAGACCGGCGCGGGCAAATCGCTGATGGTCGACGCCCTGGGCTTCCTGTCCGGCCTGCGCGCCGACAGCGGCGTGGTCCGCCATGGCGCGGCCCGGGCCGAACTGTCGGCCGAATTCGCGCTGGACCAGCTGCAGGCCGCCCGCCAGTGGCTGGCCAGCAATGAGCTGGACGATGAAGACCAATGCCAGCTGCGCCGCGTGATCCGCGCCGACGGCGGCTCGCGCTCGTGGATCAACGGCCGCCCGGTCACCCTGGCGCAGCTGGCCGACCTCGCCGGCCTGCTGGTGGAGATCCATGGCCAGCATGAGCAGCAGGCCCTGCTGACGCGTCCGTCGCAGCTGGCCCTGCTGGACGCCTATGCCCGCAACGAAAGCGAACGCCGCCAGGTGCGCCGCGCTGCCGCCACCTGGCAGGCGCTGGTCGATGAATCCCTGGCACTTTCGCAACAGGGCGACGTGAGTGACCGCATCGGCTTCCTCGAACATCAGCTGCGCGAACTGGACCGCGAGGATCTGGAGCCGGAGTCGATCACCGCGCTCGGCGCCAGCCATCGCCGTCAGGCGCATGCCAGCGCCCTGTTGGCCGCCTGCCAGGCAGCTTCGGACCAGCTCAACGGCGACGAAGGCCACTCGGCGCTGGACCTGCTGCAGCAGGTGCGGCATGAACTGGCCAGGGTGGCCGAACATGACCCGCGGCTGGGCGATGTCGATGCATTGATCGACAGCGCCTCCATCCAGCTGCACGAGGCTTTGGCCCTGCTCGACCGGGTGCATGACGACCTGGACGCCGATCCGGACCAGTTCGAGGAAAACGAGCGCCGCCTCGGCCGCCTGCACGACCTGGCCCGCAAGCACCGCGTGCCGATGGATGAGCTGGGTGCGCAGCGTGAGCGCATGCACGCCGAAGTGGAACAGCTGCGCGGCGCCGACGAGCGCCTGCAGCGTCTGGCCGGCGAAATTGAAAAGGCCGCAGCGGCCTGGCGTGTCGAGGCTGCAGCACTGACCACCAGCCGCCGCACCGCTGCTGCCGAGCTGTCGGCCACCACCACCGGCATCATTGCCGAGCTGGGCATGGGCGGCGGCCAGTTCCTGATCGAGCTGGAGCCGCAGGACAACGGCAAGCCGGACCCGCAGGGCGCCGAGCGCGTCGAGTTCCTGGTAGCAGCCAATGCCGGCCAGCCACCGCGTGCGCTGCGCAAGGTCGCTTCCGGTGGCGAGCTGTCACGTATTTCACTGGCCATCGAAGTGGCCGCGCTCGACCTGGATGCAGTGCCGACCATGGTGTTCGACGAAGTCGACTCCGGCATCGGTGGCGCGGTGGCCGATATCGTCGGCCAGAAGCTGCGTGCCCTCGGCGAAAAGCGCCAGGTGCTGTGCGTGACCCATCTGCCGCAGGTTGCCTCCAAGGGCCACGCCCATTACCGGGTCAGCAAGGCACCGGTGGAAGGCATGACCCAGAGCGCAGTGGAGAAGCTCGACGCAAAGGCCCGCGAGGAAGAGCTGGCGCGCATGCTGGGTGGCGTGGAAGTGAGCAAGGAAGCCCGCGCCGCCGCGCGCAAGCTGCTGCAGGTGTAGGCACCTGCACGCCTGTTGGCGCGCGTGAATCGCGGCCATTCATCCACGCATGGCGTGGATCTACTGCAGGCCTGACACCTGGTAGTGCCGGCCGCTGGCCGGCAACCCAACGCACGTGGACGAGGACCTGGTAGTGCCGGCCGCTGGCCGGCAACACGACGCACGCGGACGAAGACCTGGTAGTGCCGGCCGCTGGCCGGCAACCCGACGCACGTGGACGAAGATCATGACGCTGCCGGCCAGCGGCCGGCACTACCCCCGCGGCTGCGTCAGGTCGACGTTCTCCACCAGGAAATCAAGGAACGCGCGCACCCGCAGCGGCAGGTAGCCCCCCTGCCCCAGGAACACCGCGTGCACCTCTTCCAGGTCGCCCGGGTTGGCGTCCTCCAGCACCGGCAGCAACCGGCCTGCCGCGATGTCGGCCTGCACCTGGAACGCCGCCAGCCGGGCCAGGCCCAGCCCACCCAGCACCAGCTGACGCAGCGCGTCGCCATTGCTGGCGCGCGCATTCCCGCTCGGCAGTACCCGCTGCTGCTGGCCATCCTGCAGCAGCGGCCAGCCCTGCACCGACCGTGCATGGCCGATATCCAACCGGTTGTGCGCCAGCAGCGCATCGGCATTGGCCGGCAGTCCGTGTCGTGCCGCATAGGCCGGTGCCGCCACGATCATCATCCGCGTTGCACCCAGCCGGCGCGCGACCAGGCTGGAACTCTTCAACGGACCGGCCCGCACCGCCACGTCCGTGCGCTGCTCCAGCAGATCGATCACCTCGTCGGTCAGCGTCAGGTCCACACCGACCTGCGGGTGACGCTGCAGGAAGTCTGGCAGCAGTGGCAGCAGGAAGTGCTGGCCGAACGGCACGTTGGCATTGACCCGCAGCCGCCCGCGCGGCTCGGCGTGGGCGCTGGCACAGCGTTCGGCCTCTTCCAGATCGGCCAGCACCCGCAGGCCGCGCTCATAGAACGCGCAGCCCTCCGGGGTCAGCTGCAACTGGCGGGTGGAGCGCTGCAGCAGACGCGTGCCCAGCCGTTGCTCCAGCCGCGCAACCAGCTTGCTGACCGCCGACGGTGTCATCTCCAGGCTGCGGGCGGCGGCGGAAAAGCCGCCGGTTTCGATCACCCGTACGAACACTTCCAGTTCGCCGGATCGGTTGATGTCGGTGCGTGCCATACCAATGAATTCGATTCACAGATGATTATCCGTGCGCAGTCTAGTTCACAGATGACCCCGGACGCACCATGGCCGTCCCTGCCACCGGGTCATTTCGATGAATCGCCTGAGCCAACTGACCGCCACCGCCCTGCTTGCCCTGTCCGGCGCCGCCACTGCGTCACCCGCCCCGCACTGGGTCGCCAGCTGGCAGGCCAGCCCGCAGCCGGTGTGGGGCAGCGATTTCCTGTTTCCTACCCTCATTCCCGGCCAACTGCAGGACCAGACCTTCCGCCAGAGCGCTCGCATCAGCCTGGGCGGGTCGCGCCTGCGGGTCCGGTTGAGCAATGCCTATGGTACCCAGCCGTTGCGCATCGGCGCTGCCAGCGTGGCCGCGCATGCGGGCGGCACGCCGCAACCGCTGCGCTTCGACGGCCAGCCCGGAGTCGTGATTGCGCCCGGGCAGGACCGCCTGAGCGATCCGCTCCCCCTTCCCACCGCTGATCGGCAGGCGGTGCAGGTCAGCGTTTACCTGCCCGACCGCACGCCGCTGCAGACCTTCCATTGGGAAGGGCGGCAGACCAGTTGGATTGCGCGAGGCGACCAGCATCAACGGCCGGCGCTGCACGACGCCAGCAGCACCACGGCCCGCCTGCTCCTGTCGGCTATCGACGTCGAGGTCCCGGCCATCGCGCGCAGCGTGGTGGTGATCGGCGATTCAATCACCGATGGCGCCACCGCCAGCCTCGACCAGGACCAGCGCTGGACCGATCACCTCGCCGCGCGGCTGGCACCTGAAGGTGTAGCGGTGGTCAATGCCGGCATATCCGGCGGTCGCCTGCTGCGCGATGGCATGGGCGAATCGGCCCGCAGGCGTTTCCAGCGTGACGTGCTCGACCAGCCAGGCGTCGCCAGTGTGATCGTGCTGATCGGCATCAACGACATCAGCTGGCCGGGCACGGCCTTTGCCCGCACGCAAGCCAGGCCCAGCCTGGCCGAACTGCAGGCCGGCTACCGCGATCTGGCCCAGCGCGCCCATGCGCGCGGCCTGCGCATCCTCGGCGCGACCCTGACGCCGTTTGCCGGCGCCCTGCCCGGCACCCCGCTGGACGACTACTACGCCGCGGACAAGGACACCCTGCGCCAGCAGCTCAACGCCTGGCTGCGCACGGACAGCCCGTTCGACGCGGTGATCGACCTCGACGCGGCCCTGCGCGATCCGGCCGATCCCTCACGGATGGCGGCTGCCTACGACTCAGGCGACCACCTGCACCCGGGCGATGCGGGGAACCGGGCGATGGCCGAGGCGGTGGATCTGGACGTCCTGATGGGGCCATCCACGCATCGCGTGGATCTACCGCGACGCTGAGGCCAGACAAACAAAAACCCCGGGCATGCCCGGGGTTTCGTCGCAATCAGCTGGCTGCGGGGCTTACTTGCGCTTCTTGCGCACGTACAGCACCAGCGAGTGTTCTTCCAGCTCGTAGCCGTGATCGGCAGCGATCTTGCGCTGCAGGTCTTCGATCTCAGTGCTTTCGAACTCGATGATCTTGCCGCTGTCCACATCGACCATGTGGTCATGGTGGCCGCCGCGGTCGAGTTCGTAGACGGCCTGGCCGCCTTCGAAATTGTGCTTGAGCACGAGGCCGGCGGCCTCGAACTGGGTCAGCACCCGGTACACCGTGGCCAGGCCGATCTCGTCGCCATGCTCCAGCAGCTGGCGGTAGATGTCTTCGGCGGTCATGTGGTGCTGGGCACTGCGCTGCTCGAGCAGCGCCAGGATCCGCATCCGCGGATGGGTCACCTTCAGGCCGACTTTACGCAGGTCGTGGGTTTCCATAGGTCTCCGTTCATTGGCGATTTAGCGCCAGCTGCCTCGGATTGGGTCGCGGTGGCACGCCGGGAGTGTATCATCGGATTGATTTCCCCAACCGCCAGTCCCGATGCGCAATCTCCTGTTGGTCGCCGCCGTCGCCTTGTCCACCACCGGGTGCGGCATCATCTACAAGCAACCCATCTACCAGGGCAACCTGATCCGGGAAGATGCCGTGGCCAAGCTGCAGGTCGGGCAGAGCAAGCAGCAGGTCAACGCCCTGCTGGGCACCCCATCGGTGCCGGACCCGTTCCACGCCCAGCGCTGGGACTACACCTCGACCGAGCGCGTGAACCGCCTGGGCCGTACCGACGTGAAGAATTTTGTCGTGCACTTCGAAAATGATGTGGTCACCCGTTGGGAAGGCGATTACTTCCCGGCCAACGACAAGGCCCTTGCCCAGCAGACCGTGCGCCAGTTCGGCCGCAATCTGCCGAAGGACAAGAAGAAGAAGGGCGGCCGCTGAGCCACCCTGCCCGTCCTCCGGGACGGGCCTGGGGATCATCCGCCGCGCGCGCGACGCCGGCGGTTGTCCTTGGGGTCGGCCTGCAGCACGCGCAGCAGCTCGACACGATCGCCATCCAGCAGCACCTGCTGCGGTCGCGCCAGTACGCCATGCACGGCGGCGGCCGGACAGTCGGCACTGCCTTCTAGCCCGGCCGTTGCTATCGCATCAGCCACGGTCGTCCCTTCGTCCAGCTGCAACCGGCGCGACAGCACCCGCTGTGGCCAAGCCAGCACGACCTCGACCTCGATCATCGTTCAGTCCTCGTCGGCAACGCGGACGAAATCGTTGACCATGCGATCGGCCAATCCCTGGAAGCCGATGGCCAGCGCCGGACCCAGCAGGCGTGAACTCGGCTCGAAGTCCAAGGTGAGGGTGACCTTGCAGGCATCTTCGGCCAGGGCATGGAATTCCCAGCGGCCATGCAGTTGCTTGAACGGCCCCTCGCGCAGCTGCATGTCGATGCTGTGCGGGCGGTGCAGGGTGTTTTCGGTCTGGAACCAGGTGCTGAACGAACCCAGGCCCAGGTCCAGGCGAGCGACCAGCCGGTCTTCGCCCTGCTCGACGATGCGGGCATCGGAGCACCAGCGGAAGCGGCGCGGATAGGCCTGGACATCGTTGACCAGATCGAACATGCGCGCGGCCGAATGTTCGACCAGGGCACTGCGGCGGATAGTAGGCATGAATACAGGACGCTTCGGCAATCGACCGGGCGGGCCCGAATCGGAGACAATACGGAAATGAGCAAGAACACCGGCAAGGATAAAGCAAAGAGCGCGACGGCCAACAAGACCATCGCGTTGAACAAGCGTGCCCGTCACGAGTACCACATCGAAGACCGCTTCGAAGCCGGCTTGGCCCTGCAGGGCTGGGAAGTGAAGTCGATCCGCGCTGGCCGCGGCAACATCGTCGACGCCTACGCCTATGTGAAGGACGGCGAGATCTTCCTGATCGGCGCGCAGATCACCCCGCTGATCCAGGCCTCCACCCACGTGGTGGCCAACGACCGGCGCGAGCGCAAGCTGCTGCTGCACCGGAGCGAGATCGACAAGCTGGTTGGCAAGGTCGAGCGTGATGGCTACACGATCGTGCCCACCGCCATGTACTGGAGCAAGAACAAGATCAAGCTGGAAGTGGCGCTGGCCAAGGGCAAGCAGACCCACGACAAGCGCGATGCCGCCAAGGATCGTGACTGGGCGATCGAGAAGCAGCGGGTGATGCGTCGCGGCAACCGCGACGCCTGATGGAGCGCGCCGACGCTCCTGCGGCGGCCAATGCTGAAGACGCGCGCGAGCTGTGCGCGCGGTTGTCTGCGTTCAACCGCGCCAGCAGCGGTTTCAACTTCGAAGACGTACCGGTCCGGCTGGCCTGGCGCGATGAACAAGGTGAACTGCGCGGCGGACTGCTTGCCGATGTCTGCGCAGGTTGGCTGCAGGTGCATGTCCTGTGGGTCGACCCGGAACTTCGCGGGCGTGGCATCGGCCAGCGCCTGTTGGCGGACGCCGAGACCCGGGCCCGTGACGCTGGTGCGTGCGGAGTGATGCTCGACACCTTCGACTGGCAGGCCGAACACTTCTACCTGCGACAGGGCTACGAAGTGTTCGGGCGGCTCCCCGACTGCCCGCCGGGCCACGAGCGGATCTATCTGCGCAAGCTGCTGCCAGGCCTTTAGCCCACGGCACTTCCGTCGGCTTTCGAAGGACTGCGCCAGTCTGCCCCAGCACGGGGCATCGCCCACCGTTACGGGCAACGACTCAACCCGCCAGCAGGCCCTGCCCGCGCAGACGCGGTGACAGCGCCGCGTGCATCACCGCCAGGTGCATCACCACCGACAGCTCCGGGGCATGGCGATCATCA
Organism: Stenotrophomonas sp. SI-NJAU-1; assembly: GCF_020883215.1. NCBI lineage: Bacteria > Pseudomonadati > Pseudomonadota > Gammaproteobacteria > Lysobacterales > Lysobacteraceae > Stenotrophomonas > Stenotrophomonas sp. SI-NJAU-1. The sequence continues at coordinate 1,724,897 of NZ_CP086598.1, read as the reverse complement.
CCGGCACGCCACTGCTGCGCCAGCCTCGCTGCGTCAACGGGCAGCAGGGCCAGCAACTGGGCGTCGTCCAGCGCGTCGGCGGAGGCCTGCAGCTGCCGCGCCAGTTGCCGCGACTGCCATACGTGCACGCCAATGCTGAGGCTGGCCAGCGACATCAGGGTCAGGGCCAGGCCATGTTCGAACCACTGTGACAGCACATCCGGGCCCCACAGGAGTGCGGCCAGTACCGCCAGGGCCGGCAGCCGCCATCCCAGCCAATGGAAGCGGCCACGCCGAGGCCAATGCACCACCACCGCACTGGCGATCAGCGCGGCTGCAGCCGTGGCCGGCAACTCGGTTGCCCAGGTTGCAGCCAACAACACCGCCAGCACCGCCCAGACCCAGCCGGGCGGCAGTGCCCGCCGCTGGTAATCGGCCCCTACCGGGCCAACCAGCTGACGCAGGCTGCGTTGTTGCATTGCTTCGGTCACCGGCCGTCTCCGTATCTATGCTGGCTGGAATGGTCGTAGCCAGTGTGTCGCAAATTCGTGCCCACGACGTTAGCAATCCGCTATGACGGAAGCTCTACAACATGTTGCGGATTGACGTGGCGACCGGCCGACGCCTGCCATTCACGCCGCGCCGAGATCCTTGCTGAGGAACACTCGGCTGGTCCCCGGCGGATCGCAGGGGACCTGGCCGAATACAGTCCAGCCATGCTTCACATAGAAGTCCGGCGCCTGGAAGCTGATGGTGTAGAGCACGGCGGAACGGCAGCCGCGCCGGCGCGCTTCCTCTTCGGCAGCGGCAAGCATCTGCGACCCCAGGCCATTGCCGCGCTGTGCGGGCGGCAGGTAGAACAGGTCGATGAACAACAGGCCCAGCGAGGTGCGCCCGCTCAGGCCACCCACCACTTCGCCGCTGGCCGGATCGGTGACCAGCACCGCTAGGGTGCGTCGATCGGCATGGCCGGCCGCCTGCAGATTGAACTGATCCAGGCCATCGGCAATCAGCTCCAGTGCTTGCGGGCTGGGGGCGTCGGTCACGGCGATTTCGAGCTGCATGCGGTCCATTCCCTGGGCGACTATCGGAACCGCCGATGCTAGCAGGCGACCTGCGGAAGCGGGTGACTGTTCAGGTTTTTTGGCGTAGCATGCCCAGCGTTGGGCAGGTACTGACCGTGGCGACACGGAACAGGCCTTGTACCTTGCAGAACTTGAAGAAACCGGGGGTGCATTGGTTTCGACGGGGGTTGTGAAGTCGCCTGGCGCATGCCGAGGGGGTAGCTTTCCTCGTAAATCCAGCTGCAAAACTCTAGTTGCCAACGACGACAACTACGCTCCGGTCGCTCTCGCAGCCTAAAAACTGCGGTGCGTGACCTTCTGCCGACTTAGGCGGAGCCTCGAAACTGCTTGTGTCCATGCTCGCAGCGTAGAGTCATTATCATGGAATCGCGCTGGGCGGCTGCCTGTCAGTCCGGCACTAGAACACAACAGGCTGGTTCCCGGGTGCGCTTTGCACACCGTGCTGCTCGGGGATGAGATTCAACGGTGAGCTAAGCATGTAGTGCTGGGGATGGAGTGCCTTCGGACGGCGGTTCAATTCCGCCCACCTCCACCATTTGTACCGCCCTTCGGGGCACGAAAAGCCAGATCTCCCGTCGATTGGGGTCTGGCTTTTTTGTTGGCCGTTTTTGCGCACAACGGCCGGGACTGGTCTACATCAGGCTATTGGCCAGGTCCATCCGTGACCGGGCCAATGATCGACGGAAGAGCCGGCGCAGGCACTACAGCCAGCGCCGGACCTGCTGCCGGAACGCTTTGTACTGGGCGCCGAAACGCTCGCCAAGAACGCGCTCTTCCGGATGGATCTGAAAGCGCGTGATGTACAGGACAAACATCGGCACCACTGCGAGTGCCAGGAGGTTCTGCAGATACAGCATGCCTCCCAGCAGGAACGCCGCTTGCCCCAGATACATGGGGTTTCGCGTATAGCGGTAGACCCCTCTGGTGATCAGCGCCGTGGATGATGCCGGCCGCATCGGATTGACCGTGGTACCCGCACGCTGGAATGCCAACTTGGGCAATAGGTTCATTATCAGCCCCGCGGCCATCACCGCCACCGCAGCCCACCATGGCGTGGGCAATTCCGCTGCGGGCAGCCAGCGGCTGAGGCCGAGACCGAGCAGACCGCACAGCAGCATTACAAGAGGTGGGGGAACACGGGTTTCCAGCAATCGCATCGGCCGTCCCGGCATCGGATCTCCGAGCCAGTGTCACATGCCGATGCCGGGTCCACATCGGCCGGCATGGAGCCACCGCAGGCCTGCTTCCGCGTTGACACGCCTGCCGCTAGAGTGGCGCCAGCGCAGGGAGTTGACATGGAAAGAACAGGCATCGGCGTCATCCGCTCCACCTTCGTCCTCATTGCCCTGCTCGCCCTGAGCGGCTGCGCGACACTGCGCCAGTTCGGCCCATCGGTGCAGGTGGGCACGGTCACGCCAGGACAGTACATCGCGCTCAAGCGCGGTGACATTCTCACCAGCGGCAAGCTCAGTTCGGCCACCATGGAGACCCTGCGCGTGGCCGGCCTGGACGAGGGCGCCTGTGCCAAGCCCGGCCTGCCCTGCATCGAGGCGATGGAGGGCAGCATCGTCGTCCGCGAGGAAGACAAGCGCTCGGCGCTGGCCGAACTGTGGGTGCAGCATGCGATGGCGATGCCGGCGCCGAAGCGCGAGTCGGCGTCGGTGGCCCGCAGCAAGGCCGCGACCGCCCCGCCCGACCCGACCTTCCAGCCGCGCCTGGATGCTTGGATGCAGATCGCGCGGCAGTCCTACGCATATCTGTTCTTCACCGAACGCACCGCCAACCAGCGTGGCTTCGAAGACCGCCAGACCCAGGTGCGCGACTACTACAACCTGGCCGTGCAGGAATCAGCCGTGCTGCTGTTCGAAGCCTATTCGAGCAAGCAGGTGCGCAACGACAACGGCCGGTTCCAGCTGGGACGCTGGACCTTCGTACTCGCGCCTGCCGACGATGGCCCGGCAGCGGACACGCGCGAGCCGCTGGAACTGGTACCGGCCGCATCGCTGTCCTTCACCGGTACCCTGCGCAGCGTGCATCGCCGCGATGGCTTCGGCGCCGAACTGGTGGCGGTGATGGCAGACCCGGCCAGCACCGGCCTGGCGGCCGCCGCCGCGGGTACCGTAACGACGGCCGAGCGCGACTGGAGCGAGATGCCGTCGCCGTCGATGACCGTGCTGTTGCGTTTTTCCGGCAACAACCTGTGGGAAGTTCTGCACGACGACGAGCCGGAACTGGAGATCCACGACCCCTACCAGGTGGCGGTGGTGGAACTGCACGGCGAGCAGGTGCCACTGGCGGCGAACTTCACCGCCGGTTACGCGCTGTGGCTGGCCCGCTCCAACTTCAGCCGGCAATCGCTGCGTACACTGTTCGGCGGCAAGGGCGGCATCGACAAGCCGCATCTGTTCATGATGCAGCCGTACGATCCGGACCGCCGTGTGCTGCTGATGATCCATGGCCTGGCCAGCAGCCCGGAGGCGTGGGTCAACGTGGCCAACGAGCTGATGCGTGACGATGAGATCCGCAGCGACTTCCAGATCTGGCAGTTCTACTACCCGACCAACATGCCGATCGCCCTCAGCCACGATGAGATCCGGCGGATCCTGCATGAGGCACTGCAGCACTTCGACCCAACCGGCAAGGCGCTGGCATCGCGAGACATGGTGGTGGTCGCGCACAGCATGGGCGGGGTGATTTCGCGGCTGATGGTGTCCTCCTCCGGCGATCATCTGGTCGACACCCTGCTGGCGACTGCGCAGATGACCCCGGCGCAGCGCGAACTGCTGCGTACGAAGGGCGCGCCGGTGCTGACATTCCAGCCGGAACCGGAAATCTCACGGGTGGTGTTCATCGCCACCCCACATCGCGGCACCGATGTTGCCGGCACGCGCCTGGGGCGCTGGCTCGGCCGCTTCGTGCGCCTGCCGCTGACCGTGCTGGAAGACGTTGCAACGCTGGCAAACGACGGCAAGGTCGAGCGCAACGATGACAAGCACGGCTACCAGATGAACAGCATCCAGAACCTGGACAAGGACGACGCCTTCGTCAAGGCCGTGGCCGATCTGCCGATATCGCCGAAGGTGCGTTACCACTCGATCATCGCGCGGGCCAAGGCGGAGGGTCCGCTGGAAAAGACCGATGACGGACTGGTCCCCTACTGGAGTTCGCACCTGCCGAAAGCCGTTTCAGAAAAGGTGATCGTGTCCGGTCACAGCGTGCAGGAGGCCACCCCGGCCATCGTTGAACTTCGCCGCATCCTGCATGAGGACATGGAGGCTCATCCTCTGCCGGCAAAGTAGCGCACGACTTACAGCAACCATGGCCCGCGCTTTCCCGACCGGGCCATCGACAACGAGGCAATGGAATGCATATCTCAACACTGGTCGAGCTGCTCGGCAGCAAGGGCTCGGATGCTCATCTGCAGGCATGGTTCGCGCAGCACGGCATCGGCAAGCCCCCGACCACGATCAGCGCGAACCAAGGGCAGAAGTCGGTCAAGGACAAGCTCCACGACATGGAGTTCTACTTTGCCTTCGACATCATCAACGATCGCTTCTATCCGCCCACCGTCGGAGCGCGTGGCAGCCTGCTGAGCCACTTCAAGTCCGCCACCCTGTTCAGTCGCCGGCCCAAGGGCAATCCGCCAAAGCCCGAAGGCTTCTGGGACGGATACGTGCAGCCATCAGCCACACTCCAGGACTGCCTGGCGTACTTCAACGGCCGGTTGGGAGAATTCGGCGACACCGCCTACTTTGAAAAGCCGCTTACCGGGGAGGTCGACATCAAGCTCTGGTTCTGCAAGCGCAGGCAGCGCGTGGACACCATCCAGCTCAATCTGCATGAGGACCGCGAGTTCATCGGCCATCATGATTTCGATCCTGGCAATGAACACAACACCACCCCGCAGGCGGCAACCCTGGTACTGAAGTGGCTGTTCGATCGCCGGCACCTGCGGGTGCCGCGGGCACTCTACGAGGCCGGGTTGGAGGATGATCACCAAGCGATCCTGCACTTTGCCGAGCAACATCTTGGCGACCACGTCTGGGCAGGCCAGCTTCACGATTCACCTGCGCTGCGCAGCGTGCTGGCCCACACCAGGACCACCCGCCCCCTGCAACTGGACAACGGCAGCCCGCTGCACCTGTTCGACAAGTGGCTGTACCTGAAGGCAGGCGGAGCATGGGAACGGCATCAGGCCCTCTACAACGACGACACACTGGCCGACTGGAGTGCGAGCGTGGATGCGTTCGAACGCGCGGTGGTGCTTGATGCCGCGCAGCGACAGGCTTTCCTGGCAATGCTGGACGACGCCTACCAGCGGGTTCAGCAAGCGCACCCTGCCTGATCGCATTGGGGAAATCCCTCATCGTGCGTACGCATCGCTCTGGCTAAGGTGACCACTCTCTTCCGCAGGAGGTCCGCATGAATACGTCAGAACCCAGCCGTCAGCCCAGCCCCGATCCGGCCGAGCGGGATGCGTTTTTCCCGTCGCCGTACTCGCTGTCCCAGTTCACTTCGGAAACCACCGATCTGTCCGGCGCGGACTATCCCGATGCCCGCCGTGACGGACGCTGGAAAGTGCTGATGATCGCCGCCGACGAACGCTATCTGCCGACCGCCAACGGCCACCTGTTCTCGACCGGCAACCATCCGGTGGAGACGCTGCTTCCGATGTATCACCTGCACAAGGCCGGTTTCGGCATCGACGTGGCGACGCTGTCGGGCAACCCGGTGAAGTTTGAATGGTGGGCGTTCCCACGCGAAGACCGCGAGATCGGCCGCCTGTACGAACACTACGAACCCCGCTTCCGCCAGCCTCTGCACCTGGACGACGTGGCGGGGGCACTCGATGCCGGTTCGGACTATGCCGCGGTGTTCATTCCCGGCGGTCACGGTGCGTTGATCGGCCTGCCGGAAAGCCGCGCGGTGAAGGCCACCCTGCAGTGGGCGGTGGACAATCAACGTCACATCATCACCCTCTGTCACGGCCCTGCCGCGCTGCTGGCGGCCGGCGTGGATGAAGCCGGTGGCGGTTCATTGTTCCGCGGTCATCGGATCTGCGCCTTCCCCGATGCGATGGACCGGCAGACCCCGGATATCGGCTACATGCCTGGTCAACTGCCGTGGTTCTTCGGTGAGCGCTTGGCCCAGCAGGGCGTGCAGATCGTCAACGAGGGCATCGATGGCAGCGTGATGCAGGACCGTCTGCTGTTGACCGGCGACAGCCCGCTGGCGGGCAATGCGCTGGGCAAGCTGGCTGCGCGCACCCTGCTGGATGCGTTGGCCGGTCGCTGAGAGGACAGGCACTTCCTACCGGCGCAGGCTGCGTGCTGCACAGGACCGCGCCTGTGTTCTGCCGCAGGTGCGGCGCCTTCGGCACCGGCAGATGCCGCCGAAGAGGTCGGCCTGCAGGAAGCGTGCGTGCCCTTCCGGGCCGGCTTCGGCATCCACCAGCGTTGCACGCTGTACGTGGTCCATGACGATGGCACCCGCGTGGCCAGCGACCACTACAACCGCAACGGGAACGGGAACGGGAACGGGAACGGGATGATGTACGACCCCTGATCGACCAGTGGTATCAGCCGGGCGGTCGCACGCCGTCCGCCCGGCCCTTGCAACCGCCCATCCCGGCATACCGCTGCCCTTGCCTTCCATGGCATCCTCCATGAAACCGCTTTCATGGAATGGAGGGATTCCACGATGTTGTCTCGCTTCCGCACGACCGCGCTCTGCGCACTCCTGGCTTTTGCACTGCCCGCCGCCACCTGGGCAGCATCGCCCGCGCCGTTGAAGGTGATGTCCTTCAACGTACGCACCCCTGCCGACACCGACCCCGGCAAGCGCTGGGAGGACCGCCGCGACGCCATGGTCAAGGTGATCCAGCAGGCACACCCAGCCGTGATCGGCACCCAGGAGCTGGTGCAGGAGCAGGCCGATTACCTGGCCGAGCACCTGCCCGACTATCGCTGGTTCGGCGAAGGCCGCCGCGGTGGCAGCGGCGACGAACACATGGGCGTGTTCTACGACAGCAAGGTGCTGGCGGTGGAAGAATCAGGCAACTTCTGGCTGTCCGATACGCCCGAGGTTGCAGGCAGCATCAGCTGGGGCAACCTGTTCCCGCGCATGGTCACCTGGGCCGTGTTCCGCCGCTTGGATGATGGCCGTCGCTTCTACTTCATGAACACCCACCTGCCCTACCGCGACGAGGACGAGCCGCGCCGGATCAAGGGAGCCGAACTGATTGCCACACGCGTGGCCGCGCTGCCTTCCGACCTGCCGGTGGTACTGACCGGTGATTTCAACAGCGAGCCCGGCGGCGGCACCTATCAGGCCTTCACCCGGGTGCTTCAGGACACCCGTCGCCAGGTCAAGTCGCCGCAGGGTCCGCGCCTGACCTTCCACAACTTCACAGGAACGGCGACCGCCGAGCTGGACTGGGTGCTGGTGCGTGGCTTCCACGCGCGCAGCTTCCTCACCGATGACCGCCGCATCGACGGCGTACTGCCCTCCGACCACTTCCCGCTGGTGGTTGAGCTGGACTGGCCGAAACACTGAGCAATGCGGCGACCCTCGCTACGGCGACGGTCGCTTGCCCAGCAGGCGGTACAGCGCCTGGTGCTGGTCGCGCGCCTGGCAGATGCGTGCGCCTACGGCAAGGAACACCGCAATGCCGACAAGGCCAGCACCCAGCATTGAATCGGGCAGGCGCACGAAGCCGATCACCGCGGCCATCGCGGCCAGTACCAGCAACACCACCACGCCGACCGACAGCCCGGCCCCCGGCAGGCCGGGATCACCGAGCAGCGTCCGTTGCGCCGATGGCTTCTGTTCGCTCATGTCCTGTCCTCCTGTGCTTTTCCCCACTAGTTACACGGCGGGCGCCACTTCGGGCAGAGTCAGAAACGTCACAGCGGCGAGAACGCCCTCGGCAGCCCACGCGCTACCCTGCCAGCATCCTCGTTGAGCGGAGACAACGCATGACCCATCGCAGCCGACTGGCCGGGTTCATCATCGATTGCCAGGACACACCCGCCGCAGACAGCGCGCGCTTCTGGGCCGCAGCGCTGGGCCTGCAGGCCGAGCCCGCCCGTGCTGAAGGCGACGCAGAGTATGCCGATCTGACAGGCGCGCCGGCGGGATTGAACGTGGAGGTGCAGCGGGTCGATCACCCGTCGCGGGTGCATCTGGATATCGAAAGCGACGACATCGATGCCGAAGCCGAAAGGCTGGAAAAACTCGGTGCCCGCCGGGTCGGTTTCGTCAAACGCTGGTGGGTGATGGAAGCGCCCACCGGTCATCGTTTCTGCATCGTGCGCATGCGTGATCACGATGCTCCGGCCAACCACTGGCCATGATGAAAAAAGGGACGGAAGCAGATGCTTCCGTCCCCTGTCGATCAGCGCGCCTGCGCCACGCTCGGCGCCTGCGGTGACTGGCCCCAGCCACCGAGTGCCTTGTACACACCCACGACACTGACATTGACCTCTGATTCGGCGGCCGCCAGTGCATCATCGGCCACCAGCTGCGTGCGCTGCGCGTCCAGCAGGGTCAGGAAGTCCTCCGACCCTTCGCGGTAGCGGATCTGCGCCAGCGATTCGGCACGCCGCGCCGCCTGCGCCTGCTCGACCACGATGGCCAACCGTGCCTGCTGCTTGGAGTAGCGGGTCAACGCGTTCTCAGTGTCTTCCAGCGCCAGCAGCACCGCCTGTTCGTACTGCGCGGCCACGCCTTCGGCCTCGGCCTTGCTGGCACGCAGGCGTGCCTTGACCGTACCGAAGTCGAATGCCGCCCAGCTCAACGACGGGGTCAGCGACCAGGCCTTGTTGTTGCCGTTGACCAGGCCACTGGCATCGCCGCCGAGGAAGCCGACGAAACCGGACAGCGACAACCGCGGGAACAGATCGGCCGTGGCAACACCGACACGCGCGGTGGCGGCAGCCAGGCGACGCTCGGCCACGCGCACGTCGGCACGCTGGCGCAGCAGTTCGCGGGTATCACCCAGCGGCAGTGCCTTGGCAAACGCCGGCACTTCGTGCGGTGCCAGCATGGCGGTCAGCACCTCCGGACGCTGGCCAAGCAGGACAGCCAACCGGTTGCGCGACTGCGTCTCGGCCACTTCCAGCAGCGGGATGTCGGCCTCGATGGCCTTCAACCGTGCGCGGCTGCTCTGCACGTCCAGTTCGCTGCCGGCACCCAGTTCCCAGCGCGCCTCGGTCAGCCGCTGCGTATCGCGCAGGTTGACCAGGGTGCGCTGGGCCACCGCGATGCGCTTCTGGGTGCCACGCAGTTCGAAGTAGTTGCGCGCCACTTCGGCAGCGATCAGCACCTGCGCGTCGGCAAGGTTGGCCTGCTCGGCGTCCAGGTCGGCACGCGCGGCCTCTGCAGCACGGCGCTTGCGGCCGAACAGATCCAGCTCCCAGCCCGCATCGAAGCCGAGCTGGTAGCTTTCACTGAACACCCGCTGCCCACCCAGCCGCGGATCGGGTTGCTTGCGGCGGTCGTAGCTGCCGCCAGCGGTAACGTGTGGCGCCTGGTCGAAGCGGCTCTCGACAAACACGGCACGGGCCTGGCTGACACGGGCGACAGCCACGCGCAGGTCCAGGTTGTCCGACAGTGCACCGTGCACCAGTTCTTCCAGCACCGGGTCATCGAACTGCGCCCACCAGCTGGCCACCGGCGAGGCGGTGCTGAAGACCGGCTGCTGTGCACCCTGCAGGACGACGGGCTCCTGCACCGGTGCCTTGTAGTTGGGGCCGACGCTGACACAGCCCGCCAGCACCAGGCTGGAGACGGCCATCGCCAGGGTGCGGATCACCATGGCAGCACCTCGCCCAGGTAGGTGAAGCTGCCGCTGGCGCCGGACTCGCCGATCAGCGCCATCTGCACGCTGGAACGCGCGCCCTCGGCGATTTCGATCTCGCCGTTGCCACCGTTCATATCGGTTTTCACGTAGCCGGGGTGCACGGTGTTGACCTTGATCGGCGTACTGCGCAGTTCATGGGCCAGGGCCAGGGTCCAGCTGTTCACCGCGGCCTTGGACGCGTTGTAGGCCGGGATCTTGAAGTCGTAGATGCCCGAGGTCGGATCGGCATGGAGGGTCTGCGAGCCGAGCATGCTGGAGACGTTGACGATGCGGCCGGACTTGGCCTGCTTGATCAGCGGCAGGAAGGCCTGAGTCACCGCCACCAGCGCATACACGTTGGTCTCGAACGTGCGACGCCAAGTGTCCAGCGACTGCTCCGACGGCAGTTGCGCTGGGTTTTCGATCATGATGCCGGCGTTGTTGACGAGGATGTCCAGACGACCATGGCGCTGACGCACCTGCTCGACCGCCTCGGCGATGCTGGCGCCATCATTGACGTCCAGCTGCAGCGCTTCCACCGGCAGGCCCTCGGCCTGCAGCTTCAACGCCAGTTCCACTGCGGTTTCGCGCTTGCGTCCGGCCAGCAGCGTGTGCACGCCGGCCTGTGCCAGCTGGCGCACGGTTTCCAAGCCGATGCCGCGGGTTGCGCCGGTGACCAGCGCGATCTTGTTCTGATGGGTGTTCATGGATTCGTTGCCTTGGTAGGGGGAAGCGGGCGCCGGTGATTGCCGGCGCCGCTGTTTTCCATGTCAGTGATGGATGGTCGGCTCGCCGTGCTGCACCAGCTGGCCACCACCGTTGCGGGTGACGAACTTGCGCAGTGCCACGTAGAACACCGGGGTCAGGAACAGGCCGAACAGGGTCACGCCCAGCATGCCGGCGAACACCGTGATGCCGGTCACCGAGCGCACTTCGGCGCCAGCGCCATGCGACAGCACCAGCGGCACGGTGCCGGCGATGAAGGCGATGGAGGTCATCACGATCGGGCGCAGACGCAGGCGGCAGGCTTCCAGTGCCGCTTCGACGATGCCCTTGCCGCCCATTTCCAGCTCTCTGGCGAACTCGACGATCAGGATCGCGTTCTTGCACGCCAGGCCCATCAGCACCACCAGGCCGACCTGCACGAACACGTTGTTGTCGCCGCCGGTCATCCACACGCCGAACAGCGCCGACAGCAGGGTCATCGGCACGATCAGGATCACCGCCAGCGGCAGCGACCAGCTTTCGTACAGCGCGGCCAGCACCAGGAAGGCCAGCATGATCGCCACCGGGAACACGATGAAGGCCGCCTTGCCCTGGGTCGCCTGCTGGTAGCTCAGGTCGGTCCATTCGGTCGCCATGCCCACCGGCAGCACCTTGGCGGCGATGGCGGTGAGGTTGTTCATCGCTTCGGCCGAGGACAGCACACGCGGGTCGGCTTCACCGGCCAGGTCAGCGGCCGGGTAACCATTGAAGCGCAGCACCGGGTCCGGACCGTAGGTTTCCTTGACGGTGACCATCGAGCCGATCGGCACCATCTCGCCACGGTCGTTGCGGGTCCGCAGCTTGCCGATGTCTTCGACGCTGTCACGGAACTGGCCATCGGCCTGCGCGATCACCTGCCAGGTACGTCCGAACTGGTTGAAGTCGTTGACGTAGGCCGAACCCAGGTAGGTCTGCAGCGTGTCGAACAACTCGGTCAGCTGTACGCCCTGGGCCTTGGCCTTGACACGGTCCACCTCGGCATCCAGCTGCGGCACGTTGGCCTGATAGCTGGTGATCGGGAAGGCCATGCCCGGGGTCTGCGCAACCGCACCCTGCATCGACTGCACCGCGTTCTGCAATGCGCCATAGCCGAGGTTGCCACGGTCCTGGATGAACATCTGGTAGCCGTTGCCGTTACCGAGGCCGAGGATCGGCGGCGGCATCATGGCGAAGGCGAACCCTTCCTGCAGGCCTGCGATCTTCTGGTTGATCTCCGCATTGATCTGCGCCGCGGTACGGCCATGGCGCTCGCTGAACGGCTTGAGCGGAATGAACGCAACACCGGTGTTGGGCGTGTTGGTGAACTGCAGGGCATTCAGGCCCGGGAACGAAATGGTGTGCGCCACGCCGTCGGTTTCCTGGGCGATCTTGGCGACCTTGCGCAGCATTTCATCGGTACGCGCGATCGACGAACCCTCCGGCAGCTTCACACCGGCGATCAGGTACAGCTTGTCCTGGGTCGGAATGAAGCCCGGCGGCACCAGCTTGAAGATGAAACCGGTACCGACCAGCAGCACCGCATACACCACGAACACCGCACCACGACGACCGAGGATCTTCGACACGCCACGCTCGTACTTTTCCGAGCTGGACTTGAAGAAGCGGTTGAACGGACGGAACACCCAGCCGAACAGACGGTCGATGATGCGGGTCGGGGCATCCTTCGGCGCGCCATGCGGCTTGAGCAGGCGGGCCGCCAGGGCCGGCGACAGGGTCAGCGAGTTGATCGCCGAGATCACCGTGGAGATGGCGATGGTGACCGCGAACTGCTTGTAGAACTGACCGGTGACGCCCGACAGGAACGCCATCGGCACGAACACCGCACACAGCACCAGGGCGATGGCGATGATCGGCCCGGACACTTCGCGCATCGCCTGATGCGCAGCGGCCAGCGGGGTCAGGCCTTCTTCGATGTTGCGCTCAACGTTTTCCACCACCACGATCGCGTCATCGACCACGATGCCGATCGCCAGCACCAGGCCGAACAGGCTCAGCGTGTTGATCGAGAAGCCCAGCAGGTACAGCGCGCCGAACGTACCGACGATCGACACCGGCACCGCGATGAGCGGGATGATCGAAGCACGCCAGGTCTGCAGGAACAGGATCACCACCAGCACCACCAGCGCGATGGCTTCCAGCAGGGTGGAGACCACGGCCTTGATCGAGTCGCGCACGAAGATGGTGGTGTCATACACCGCTTCGTACTTCACGTCGGCCGGCATGGTTTTCTGCATCTCGTCCATGCTGGCCATCACCGCATCGCGGATTTCCAGCGCATTGGCGCCGGGGGCCTGGAAGATACCGATACCCACCGCGTTCTTGCCGTCCAGCTGCGAGCGCAGCGTGTAGTCACCGGCACCCAGTTCGACACGGGCCACGTCCGCCAGCCGCACCACTTCACCGTCGGTGCCGCTCTTGAGCACGATGTCGCCGAACTCCTGCTCGCTGCGCAGGCGGCCCTGGGCATTGATCAGGGTCAGGAACTGGCTGTTGGGCATCGGCTCGGCGCCGAGCTGGCCGGCCGAGACCTGCACGTTCTGTTCGCGCATGGCGCGCACCACGTCGCTGGCGGTCAGGCCGCGCGCGGCCACCTTGTCCGGGTCCAGCCAGGCGCGCATGGCGTAGTCACCACCGCCGAAGATCTGCGCGTCGCCGACGCCCTGGATGCGTGCCAGCGCGTCCTTGACGTGCAGGCGGGCGTAGTTGCGCAGGTACAGGGTGTCGTACTTGCCGTTGGGCGAGGTCAGGTGCACCACCATCAGGAAGGTGGGTGACTGCTTCTGGGTGGTCACGCCTTGCCGGCGCACATCCTCGGGCAGTCGCGCCTGGGCCTGGGCGACACGGTTCTGTACCTTCACCGCCGCTTCGTCCGGGTCGGTGCCCGGGCGGAAGGTGATGGTCATCTGCAGCACGCCATCGGAACCGGCCACCGACTTGAGGTAGATCATGCCCTCAACGCCGTTGATGGCCTCCTCCAGCGGGGTGGCCACGGTTTCGGCGATCACCTTCGGGTTGGCGCCCGGGTAGACCGTGCGTACGACCACCGACGGCGGCACCACTTCGGGGTACTCACCGATGGGCAGCATCGGAATCGAGATCAGGCCTGCGGCGAAGATCACGATCGACAGCACCGCCGCGAAGATCGGCCTGTCGATGAAGAAACGGGAAAAGTCCATGGAAGAATTCCTGGAAAAGGCCGTCGGCGGGCAACAGCCGCCCTGCCCCTCGCCAATCTGGCGAAGGCAGTGACGGCTGCCGCTGGCACCGGCAGCTAAGCGGGGACGCGGATCAGGAGCCGGCGGATCAGTGGTTCAGTGCGGCAGTTGCATCGCGACCCGGCGCCGGCGCAGCGGTGGGCTGCATCGCCACCGCCTTCGCCTGCACCGGCATACCGGGCATGAAGACCTTCTGCACGCCATCGATGATCACCTTGTCACCAGCGGCCAGGCCCTGCTCGACGATGCGCAGGCCTTCGGCGGTGCGGCCGAGGCGGATGTCACGGCGCTGGGCCTTGCCATCCTTGTCGACCACATAGACGTACTTGCGGTCCTGGTCGGTCAGCACGGCCTTGTCGTCGATCAGCATGGCCTGGAACTGGCCGCTGCCGAGCAGCTGCACGCGGGCGAACAGGCCCGGGGTGAACTGGCGATCGGCGTTGTCCAGCAGCGCGCGGACGCGGATGGTGCCGGTGCTGCGGGTCACCTGGTTGTCGAGGAAGTCGACCTTGCCCGAGTGCGGGTAGCCTTCTTCACCGGACAGGCCGATCTTCACCGGCAGCTCGCTGTCGCGCTCGCTCGGGCGCTCGCCCTTGCGTGCCATCTGCGCATAGCGCAGGAAGGTGCTTTCGTCGGCATCGAAGTACACGAACACCGTATCCAGCGAGACCAGCGTAGTCAGCACGCTGGCGCTGTCGCCGGCGGTGACCAGGTTGCCGGCGGTGACCATCGCCCGGCCGGCACGGCCGTCGATCGGCGCACGCACCTTGGTGAACTCCAGGTTGAGGCGGGCGGCATCCACCGCGGCCTGCGCAGCCTGCACCGCCGCACCGGACTGGTCGGCGGCCGCACGACGCTGTTCGGCGGTCTCGGTGGAAATCGCCTGCTGTTCGGCCAGGCGCTTGGCACGCTCGGACTCGCTGCGGGCCAGCACTGCCTGGGTACGCGCACGGGCCAGTTCGGCGTTGGCGCGGTCGTACTCGGCCTGGTAGCTGCGGGCATCGATGGTGAACAGGACGGCGCCCTTCTTCACTTCTTCGCCTTCAACGTAGTTGACCTTGTCGATGTAGCCGGACACGCGCGGGCGCAGCTCGACGCTCTGCACGGCCTCGACGCGACCGCTGAACTCGTCCCACTGGCTGACCTGCTTGAGCAGCACGGGGGCAGCTGAGACCTGCGGCGGGGCGGCGCGCCGGCTTCTTCGGCATGGCCACCGCTGCAGGCCGCCAGGACGGCGGCAGCGAGGATCGACACGCCAGCCATCGCGATGCGATGACCGAAACGATGTGGAGTGGTATTGGGGGAAGTCATGGCATGCATCCGTACGGAGGGGTGGTACAGCTATTTGAGAATTGCTATCAACTTTCGGCGGCGTATCCTGCGACCTCAACCAAAGTCGAGGTCAAGCAACGCCTGCGGTGTCGCGCCACAGCGGCGGTATTTCCAGGTGCAGCAGGCCGCGTGGCAGTTCGGCATCACTGCTGTCGCAACGGACGATTGCGCGGTTGTCGCGGCACCCGTCGAGCAGGGACACCACGCGGCGACCGACCAGCAGTGAACTCGGCCATTCAATACAGGCGTTGGCAGCGTTGGCCGGCGTGCAGACCGGACTGCACACTTCCAGCATCTGCGCGCGTACGCCCACGGCCTGCGCTTCCTGGTGCACCACCTGCGCGTACATGCGCAGCGCGGCGGTGGTGATCGAGGTCTCGCCATAGCCTGCCCAGGGCTTGAGCCCGGCCGGGCTGCCGATCATCACGTAGCGGCGGGCGTGCACGTTGTTCTGCAGCAGCGGCAGCAGGTGGTGCACTGCGTGCACATGCGGCATCAGGTCCGCCTGCAATGCCGCCGACAGGGCGTCACCGCCACGCTCGACCACGCGGCCACGGTTGTACGGGCCGCCCATCGCGGCAACCACCGCTGCCAGCGGGCGGGGGCGCTGCGCCACGCGTTCGGCCAGCGCACGTGCCGAACTGTCGTCGCTGAGCGAGCCCAGCATCGTCTGCAGGCCCGGCTCATCAGCGAACTGCTCGTGCAACGCCGCCAGGCGGCCGGGATCGCGGCCGACCACCAGCACGGGGCTGCCGGCCTCCAGCAATGCACCGACCACACCCTGGCCCACGGCACCGGTGCCGCCGAGAACCAAGACCTCGGGCGTCAGAATCCCATTCACGGGACATTTCCTCCCAAATCCGGGATAGTCCCGATTCGGCGCAGCCGGTCACCCTTGTGCGAGGCAAGGTGCAAGGCACCGCCACGCTGCTGACGCATGGGTGCGGTAAACTCCCGAAAATCCTTGTTAACCAAGGAGCTGGGACGGGATTCAACGGTCATTGCCAGGTCCAGGGCGTTCTGGCCGGCAATCCGGAAGCGGGCAAGAATGTTGCGCAGGCTCATGGCGGACGGGCTCCAATTAGCGAATGGCGCCACGATAGACCTCAAACCCCTACTTGATTAGTCCTGATTAAGGGGAATAATCATCCCGTCCCCGGTCCAATCGTTCTGTCACGATTGCCCCATCCCCGACGTCCAGGATCCCTGACCATGTCCCACGATCTCAACGAGACGCTGATCTTCGTCAAAGTGGTCGAGCAAGGCAGCTTCATCGCGGCTGCCAAATCGCTCGGCCTGCCCAAGACCACGGTCAGCCGCAAAGTGCAGGAACTTGAGACGCGCCTCGGTGCGCGCCTGCTGCACCGGACCACGCGCCGCCTCGGCCTCACCGAAGCCGGTTCGATCTATCACGAGCACTGCCAGCGCATCGCGCGCGAGCTTGAAGAGGCTGAAAGCGCGGTCAGCCAGCTGCAGTCCGGTCCACGCGGATGGTTGCGCTTCACCGTGCCCTATTCGATCGGCATCACCTGGATCGCACCGCTGCTGGGCCAGTTCCATGCGCAGTACCCGGAAATCCGCCTGGACATGCACATGGGCAACGAGAAGCTGGACCTGATCGCCGGTGAGGCCGATCTTGCCCTGCGCGTGGGTGCCCTGCCCGATTCCAACCTGGTGGCGCGCAAGCTCGGCAGCCTGCGCACGCAGGTATTCGCCAGCCCGGCCTACATCGAGCGCTACGGCGAGCCGCTGCATCCGGAAGAGCTGCAGTTCCACCGCATCCTGGCCATGCGCAAGCCGTACCACACCGGCAATTCGCCACGCTTTACCTGGCAGCTGGGCGAGAACGGTGGCGAGCTGCGCGACTTCCCGGTGACGCCGCTGATGACGGCCAACGACATGTCTGCGCTGAATGGCGCGCTGGTGTGTGGCGAAGGCCTGCTGCTGACCGGCGACGTGATGGCCAAACCGTTCGTCGAGTCGGGCATGGTGCGCCGTGTTCTGGCCGGCTGGACCGGCCCGGAAGTGGATTTCAACGCGGTGTTCGCCGGTGGCCGGCTGGTCTCGCCGAAGGTGCGCGCGTTCGTCGATTTCCTGGTGGAAAAGCTCAACTTCGATGCCAACTACATGCTGGCGCAATGCCCCGGTGCGAAGCTGGCGCGACAGCAGCAGGAGCAGGAGGAAGCGGCGCTGGCGAGCAGCGGCAAGCGGATCCTGGAGAAGGTGGCTGCTTCGGCGGCGTAAGCTTAAGCTGCAGCGATGCCGCCTGTACCCTGCTCCTGGATCGCCTCCGGTGGATGCCGACCTTGTGGTCGGCATGGCTCTCCACATGGGCAATCGGCGTGCCGAGCACGCTCGGCACCTACAGAAAATGCCGCCTGCGAGGGCGGCATTTTCGTTCCGGCTGCGGCGGACCGGCAATAACGCTATGCGTTATTGTTTGAGAGGAATCACGCGGATTTCGACGCGACGGTTCTTGGCACGGCCGGCATCGGTGCTGTTGTCAGCGATCGGGTAGGCCTTGCCAGCACCCAGGGTTTCGATGCGCACGCTCTGCACGCCCTGGCCGATCAGGTACTGCGCCACCGAATCAGCACGTTCCTTGGACAGGCGGTTGTTGACCGCGTCGCTGCCGATGCTGTCGGTGTGGCCGACCACTTCGATCATGGTCTGGTTGTACTCGCGCAGGGTGCCGGCAACGCCATTGAGCGAACCGTAGAACTGCGGCTTCAGTGCCGACTTGCCGAAGTCGAAGGTGATGCCGTCGGGCAGGTTCAGCATGATGTTGTCGCCCTGGCGCTCGACGTCGATGCCGGTGTTGGCGGTGCGCTCACGCAACGCGCGCTCCTGGCGATCCTGGTACTGGCCCACCGCGGCGCCACTGAGGGCACCGATACCGGCACCGATCAGCGCATGCTGGCGACGTTCGGTCGCGCTGTCGCCGGTCAGCAGGCCGGCGGCCACGCCGATGGCGGTACCGATCAGGGCATTGCGGCCGGTGCGGTTCTGCTGCTCGGTCGGGTTGCCATACGGGTCACTCTGCACATAGGAGCCGCCGGTGGCGCAGGCCGACAGGACGGCCGCACTCATCAGGGCCAGTGCGACGTTGCGGGTGGTGTTGCGGATCATGGTGTTCTCCTTGGTTTCCGGTCGGGCCGGCGGCTTGCGGGCGGAAACGAGGATAAACAGCCGGACGCGATGTCGGGATGATGATCACACCGGTCGACAGGGACGTGTTCAGCTAGCTGTCTGGACCGCTCAGCCAGCGCTTTACCCCGCCGCCGACTGACGGTAGGCGGCCAGAGCAGCATCTCGGCCAGCCGCCAGGTCCACCAGCGGTGTGCGCGGGTAGCCGGGCGCGAGTTCGGCCAACTGCTGCGGGTGCTGCCATGGAGCGAACCGCGCCTTCACCGGCAGCGCCGCCAGCTCAGGCACCCAGCGGCTGATGTAGCGCGCCTGCGGATCGAACTTCTCGGCCTGTGTGACGGGATTGAACACGCGGAAATACGGAGCCGCGTCGGCACCGGTGCCGGCCACCCACTGCCAGCCCATCGTGTTGTTGGCCAGGTCGGCATCCACCAGTGTGTCCCAGAACCAGCGCGCACCGTGCTGCCAGTGCGCACGCAGGTGTTTGCACAGGTAGCTGGCGACGATCATCCGCACCCGGTTGTGCATGTAGCCGGTATGCCAGAGCTCGCGCAGGCCAGCATCGACGATGGGCACGCCGGTATTGCCGCGCTGCCAGTCGTGCAGCTGGGCAGCACTGGGGCTGGCCCACGGGAAGCGATCGAAACGCGGATTGAGGTTGTCGGTCGGCGTCTTCGGGAAGTGGTGCAGCAGGTGATGGGCGAAGTCACGCCAGCCAAGCTGGCGCAGGTAGCCATCGATGTCAGCATCGGTACCGGCGCTGCGCAGGCCTTCCAGCGCGTGGGCGATGCGCCACGGCGCGATTTCGCCGAAATGCAGGTGCGGCGACAGCCGCGAAGTACCCACCCGGTCCGGCAGGTCGCGCTGCTCGCGATAGCCGCGCAGCGCACCATCCTCGAACACGGACAACGCCTCGAGCGCACCGGTCTCGCCCGGCTGCCAGTGTTGCCAGAACCCGATGTCCCAGTGCAGGGTGGGCGCCAGCTGCAGCGTAGCCAGCGCGAGGCTGTCGACCGTATGCGCCGGCAGCGTCTCCGGTGCGGCCTGCAAGGCGGGCAAACGCCAGTGGCTGAGTACGTTGCGCCAGTACGGAGTGAACACCTTGTAGGGCTGCCCCTGCTGGGTGGCGATGTCCCAGGGCTCGAACAGCAGGCTGCCATTGCAGCTCTGCGCATCGATGCCCTGCTCGCGCAGCGTGCGTTTGATGGCGGCATCGCGCGGTTGCGTGGCCGGTTCGTACTTGCGGTTCCAGTACACCGCTTCGGCGCCGGTCTGCTGCACCAGCTCCAGCAGGGAAGGCAGGCTGTCACCGGCGCGCAGCACCAGCGATGAACCCCGTGCATGCAGGCCGGCATCCAATGCCGCCAGCGAACGATGGCGCCACGCATTGGAGGCCGCGCCCGGCGCCCACTCGCCCTCTTCGTGCGGCGCGTGGATGTACACCGGCACCACATCGTGGCCCGCTTCCAGCGCCGCCTGCAGCGCCGGATTGTCCTGCAACCGCAGGTCCCGACGGAACCATACCAACGCTACCGACACGTGCACTGCCTCTCAGTTGCTGGGCGGCCATGATAGCCAGTGACGGTGAAGGCGATGCGTGCGACCGGCTCTGCTAGGCTGCGCACTCTTCCGCTTCTGCCCGGCCCTCGTCATGGATGATCTTCGCGCCACGTTTGCCCGCTTCGGCTCCCTGCAACCGCAATCCGCCGACGCGTGGCAAGGGCCGTTCCCGCTGCCGGACGTGCTGGCCAGATTCTATGCGCACGTCGGCCCGTTCGGCGAGGTATTCAATCCTGCAAAAGGCCCCTGCGGCATCACCATTCCAGGCCTTGAGGTGTGGATACCGCCCTTGCAGCGCCTGTGGGCCTACCAGGCAGGCTATCGCTGGAACGGCAACGATGGCGAACCGATCAGCGACTGGCCGGCGCAGTGGCTGGTGATCGCCGACCGTGGCGCCGATCCCCTCATCCTCGACATCGACGACGGGCGCGTGCTGTTCGCCCGGCATGGTGCGGGCCACTGGGACGCCGATGACTTCGCCGCCGACGTGCCGACCCTGATGGCCGCGTTGGCTGCCGCCGGCAGCGTTTACCTCGATGCCGACGAGGATCTGTACAGCGATGACGATGATGGCGGGATCCGTCCGGTTCATCGCGAAGCGGCGCTGCGCGCTGTCGCCGCAGTGATGGGCGGCACGGATGAAGCAGAGCTGTTCCTGGACGCAATGCAATAGAGCCACGCCATGCGTGGGGTGCACGGAAAGGTTCAATCCACGCGTGGCGTGGATCTGCTTCTGGACTGCTGCATCGCTTCGCTGATCACCCGCCCGTCGTTCCTTCCTGCGGCACCTGCTCCGGCTGAGCGGCCAGGAACGGGTGCAGTACGGTATCGGCAGCAGCCACCGCGCCCACCACCAGCAGCAGGGCAACGGCAATGGCGGCCAGGGGAACGAGGCGCGGGCGCGTGCTCATCGGTCTGCCCTCACTCCCAGCACCGGTCGGTGCGGCCCTTGGCGGTCTGGGCACGCGCGCAGTCACGCGGCGCGATCCGTCCTTCCTGCTGCTCCACCCGTTGCTTGCCGCCATTGTCATCGCGCTTCAGCTCGAAGGCGTCGTACAGGCGCCCGGTCACCGTGCGCGCCTCGTAGCGAAGGCGCTGCGGATCGATGCGCAACACCTGGAACAGCTGGGTGTCTTCGCCCACAGGGTCCATCGTCCTGCGTGCTTCGTCCGACAGGCGGTACTGTTTCGGTCCGGCCACCGTCACCACGTACTGCGGTGTTGCCGCTTGCCCCTCGCCGCGACGGCCGTAGGTATGGTCATGCCCCTGCAGTACCAGATCCACCTTGTGACGGCGCACCACCGGCAGCAGCACCTTGCGCAGGGCAGCATTCTCGCGGCCCTCGCGCGGCGAATAGAACGGCTGGTGCAACAGCACGATCGTCCACGGCTGCCGGTTGCCGGCCAGCACCTTGTCCAACCATTGTGCCTGCGCCCTGGCGGTACCGAGATCCAACGCCGAGGTGCCATCGACCACGGCCACGCGCACGCCCTGTGCGTCGAACCAGTAGCTGGTACCCGCCGCCGCGCTGGCACCGTTGCCCGGCAGGGCGAAGGTCACCGGCCAATGGCGGCCCAGCACGCGGCGCTCCTGTGGCGTGTCCTCGAATTCCTCGAAGTACTCGTGGTTGCCGATCGCCGGCGCGACCAGCGTCTCCTGTGCCAGCCAGCTGGTGGCGGCGAACCATTCGCCCCATTCGCTGTCGTCCATGTTGTCGCCACCGCTGACCAGGTCGCCGGCAAACAGACTGATCCGTGCATCCGGCGCGGCCTTCTGTGCGGCCCGCACCACGCGGCTTACATGGCTGACGTTCTTGTTCTGGGTATCGCCGAAATACAGCAGGGTCAGCGGCTGGTCGGCAGCGGCCAGCGTACGCAGCTGGTTCCACGCGCTCCAGCTGCCATTGCCCTGTACGCGGTAGACATACAGGGTGTCCGGCTGCAAACCATCGATGTCGGCGCGATGATGATGCGACAGGCCGTTCTCGGTCTGCAGCACCTGGCTCTTCGCGCGCACCTGGACGATGCCCTCGATGGCCGGCGAATCGTCGGCCCGTGCGATTTCCAGCAGCGGCGACTGCACGCTGCCATCGGTGCGCCAGGCCACTGCAAAGCCGTGGCTGGGGTCGACCGATGGAGAGGCAACGATGCGGTCCGGCACCGGTGTGGCCGCGTAGTAGCGGCTGCCCGACGGCACCTGCGTATTGGGCTCGGCCGCAGCCATCGCCATCGATGGCAATGCCAGCAGCAGCCCGATCGCAAGCAGGCGCACCAAACGCGCGCTCACGAGCCACACTCCAGCGGCAGGGCCAACTGCTTGGCGATGCTCTCCCAGTCGAAGGCCACCACGCCCTGGTCATCGTGCACCGCATACAGGGCGCCGTGCGGGAACCGTGGCGTCGGCAGCTGCATCATCCAGATGCCATCGGTGTTGGCCACGGTATTGCCCTGGAACGCACCCACCTGCTTCAGCGTATGGCGGTCGAACAGATGGAACACGCTGCGCTGCTTGCCCTGCTCGGTGGTGATCCACCAGCCGTCCTTGCCGCAGGTGCGCAGCATCACGCCTTCGGCCTGCGCCTTGAACACGTCGCGACCGAAGGTGGTGCCGGTGAAGCGCCCGGCCAGGGTGTAGACCTTGAATTCGCTGGCGTAGCTTTCGTCCTCTTCGGCGATCAGCAGGCGATCATTGGCCGGATCCCCCCAGATCGATTCGACCACGCGCAACGCGCCGGCTTCGCTGGTATCACCGATGCTGGCCGACAGTGTCGCCTGCACCTTCGTGCCGTCACGGGACACGTGGTACTGGCGCACGCGCTTGTCCAGCTCAGCCAGCGGCGGCAGGATGTCCTTGCCCTGTGCGTCCTCGCCGTTGTCCCAGGAGTCGGTGACGTAGACGCTGTAGCCATCGGCACGGCGGTCCACCCACAGGCCGTACGGCTTGCGCAGGTCGTCGGCACCGAAGGTGGCCAACGCCGTGAAGTCCGGCAGCGAAAGCACCTGCACACGGTGGTTGTCGCGCTCGACGATCCACAGCAGGTCATCGATCACCGCGATGCCGTTGGGACGATCGAACTGGCCCAGGCCGGTGCCGGTGCTGCCGACGTCGCGCAGGTGCTGGCCGTTGCTGCCGTCGTAGACCACCAGCTTGTCGGTGGCCTTGGCCGTGGCGATCAGCCAGGTCTTGCCATCCGGCGCCTGCCAGGACGCAGGCGAATCGATGTTGTCGGCCGGGGTCATCGGGGTCAGGAAGGCCTCGGCGATGGTCGCCACGTTGCGCTCGACCGGTGCCACAGCGCCGGTCGCTGCAGCCGCTGCCGGCGCCTTGTCCGCTGCCGGCGTGCAGCCGGCGGCAAGAACGGCTGCCAGCGCGGCCGCCATCAGGGTCATGCAACGCGCCATCACAGCGCCACCTTCAGGCCGACGGCGTAGGTGCGGCCATACTCTTCCATCTGCAGGGTGCGCGAGCGCGTGCCCTGGTACAGCTCCAACGGCTTGTCCAGCAGGTTCTGCGCTTCAAAGTACACGCTTACGTTCGCGTTGAACTTGTAGTCCAGCGAGAAGTCCAGCTGGGTGTTGGGCGCGACGTAGATGTCGAACGCACGGCCCTTGCCGATGCTGTCCAGGTACTCGCTGCGGTACACCGCCGCCAGACGGGTGCTCAGGCCGTACTTTTCATAGCCGATGTGGGCGCTGTACACGTG
The DNA here is from genome assembly GCF_020883215.1 of Stenotrophomonas sp. SI-NJAU-1. NCBI lineage: Bacteria > Pseudomonadati > Pseudomonadota > Gammaproteobacteria > Lysobacterales > Lysobacteraceae > Stenotrophomonas > Stenotrophomonas sp. SI-NJAU-1. The sequence goes on along the minus strand of NZ_CP086598.1, from coordinate 1,701,269 downwards.
CTTGGAGGCACGCGGCAGGGTGAAATCCTCACCGGCGCGATCCTCGATGCCAGCGTCGAATCCGGTATCCAGCCAAGTGCCGCTGGCGCCCACCAGCAGGCCGTCCAGGCCCGCGGGCAGGAAGGCCAGCTGCTGCTGCCAGTTCAGCTCCGCACCACGCACGGTGGCTTTGCGGCCATTGATCGGCTGGGTCACGTCGAAACCACCGTAGGCCGGATCATTGGTGCGCACCGTCTCGACGATATAGCCGTCGATGGACTTGTGGAACAGACCTAGCGAAACGATGCCGGTGCTGCCGAGGTACTTCTCCACCGACAGGTCGATGTTCTTCGACTCGTACGGGTCCAGCTCAGGATTGCCCAGGCGCACTTCCTCGTCGCCGCGGCTGTAGCCGACGCGCGGCGAGATATCGCCGAAGGACGGGCGCGAAACGGTCTTGTTGGCCGACGCGCGCAGCACCCAGTCATCGGCTGCGTCGTAGCGCAGGTGCAGGCCCGGCAGTACGTTGGTATAGCTGCTGTTGGCCACGCGGGGGGTTACGGTGTAGCTGCGGCCGTTGGCCGCCACATCGACCTGGTTGCCCTCGGCCCTGAAGCGGGTGTTCTCCACACGCACGCCACCGATGATGCGCAGCGCACCGACATCCCAGGTCCCCATGGCGTAGCTGGCGAAGATGTCTTCACTGGCGGTGTAGTCCTCTTCCAGCGAGGTCATCGCGTTGGCGCCGACATCCTGCGGCCGGGCACTGAACTGGCCACGATTGGCCGCCCAGTACGCGCGCATCGCGTCCGAATCCATGCCGTCACCCAGGCTGCCGTGGCGGTGATCCGGAGAGCCGGTGGTCCAGCTGGACAGGGCAACCTTGGGGCCGACGCGCAGTTCGCTTTCGTCGACGTTGACATCGCGGTCGCGCCATCGCCCCAGCAGGCCGAACTTGATGCTGCTGCTGTCGCCATCGAAGCGCACGTTGACCTGTGCGCTGTGCTCCTTGTCGTTCACCTGCTTGGGTGAAACCACGAAGCGGTCGAACGCGTAGTTCGCGTTGTCCAGCCACTGCGGATTGTCGAAGCTGTAGCTGGGCAGGCGGCTGCTCTGGTCCAGCGTACCGTTGAAGGCCTTGCCGTTGAGCTTGAAGCGCGCCTCCATTTCATCGTTCACCCGCTCTTCGGTGCGGGTGAAACCCACCTTGTAATCGACCACGGCGTTGGTCAGCGTGTTCTCGCCGCCCAGGCTGGCCGCAAAGGTGTTCTCTTCCTTGGTGCGGTAGCGCATGCGCTTGTCGATGGAATCCTTCGGCATGCCGTCCAACCGGTACTGGTCGGTACCGGTCTTCACCATCTTGGCGTCATCGAAGTTGAAGATCACCCGCTGGCGGGTTTCGGCATCATCGAACTGGCTGTACAGCGCACGCAGGTAGTACTTGCTGTCCTCGTTCGGGCGCCAGTCCAGGTTGAGGTTGGCGCCGATGCGCTTGCGCTCGATCTCATACTTGCGGTGCTGCAGGTTGATCGCGGTGACGTCGCCCGGTGCGGCATCGTCTTCCCCGTCGTACTCCACTTCGGTGTTGTCCGATTCGAACGTGCGCTTCTGGTAGTTCACGCCCAGCGCGACGCCGAAGGTGTCGTTGAACACTTCGCTGTAGTTGAAGGCCGCCTTCGGGCTGGTTTCGCCGGACAGCTGCTGGTGGCTGGCTTCGATCTTGCCACGCAGGCTGCGACCGTCACGATCGAAGGCCGAGGCCGATTCAACCAGGATCGCGCCGCCGATGGCGTCGCCCGGCATGTCCGGGGTCGGCGACTTGACCACGCGCAGGCGTTCGGTCGAATCGGACGGAATCACATCCAGCGGCGCCGCGCGGCTGGAATCTTCCGGGGTGCCGATGGCGATGCCGTCGACGCTGACGCTGTTGAGGTTGGCATCCAGGCCACGCACCACCACGAAACGGCCTTCACCCTGGTCTCGGGTCACGCTGATGCCCGGCAGGCGCTGCAGCGACTCGGCCACGTTCTTGTCCGGGTACTGGCCCAGCGCGTCTGAGGACACGGCGTCTTCGATGGCATCGCTGCTGCGCTTCAGGTCGACGGCGCGTACCTGCGATTCCAGCTGCGCACGCACTTCGATGCGGTCCAGATCGGTCGCTGCGGTGGCCCCCCCTGCCACGGCAGCGGCAGCGTTTTCGGCCGCCACCACTGACGGGCTGGCCGTCACCAGCAGCGAGAGGCTGATTGCCAGGCCCAACGTGTTCTTCTTCTGCACAGCTATCCCCAACGGTGTAAAGATTGGGTCAGCACGGTATGTCCGGCAGGTTGCATGGGCATGACACCGGTGGAGCCTGGCCTGCCGGACCCGGCTCGGCACCACCGCGCATTCCGCTTAAAATGGTGGCCTCCCCTTCTGCCAGACCCTCCCATGAAGATCGTCGAAGTGCGCCACCCGCTGGTGCAGCACAAGATCGGCCTGATGCGCAACGCCGCGCTCAGCACCAAGGATTTCCGCGAACTGGCCAATGAACTGGGCACGCTGCTGGCCTACGAGGCCACCGCCGACCTGGAAACCGAGCCGCACACCCTGCCGGGCTGGTCCGGTCCGGTCAGCGTGCAGCGCATCGCCGGCGCCAAGATCACCGTGGTGCCGATCCTGCGCGCCGGCCTGGGCATGCTCAGTGGCGTGCTGTCGCTGATCCCGGCCGCCCGTGTCAGCGTGGTCGGCCTGCAGCGCGATGAGGAAACCCTGCAGCCGGTGCCCTACTTCGAGCGCCTGACCGGCCGCCTGGAAGAGCGCGACGCGCTGATCCTCGACCCGATGCTGGCCACCGGCGGCACCCTGATCGCCACCATCGACATGCTCAAGCGCGCCGGCGCCCGCCGGATCAAGGGCATCTTCCTGGTTGCCGCACCGGAGGGCATCGAAGCGGTGAAGGCCGTGCACCCGGACGTGGAGATCTACACCGCCGCGATCGATGCGCAGCTCAACGACAAGGGCTACATCCTGCCGGGCCTGGGTGATGCCGGCGACCGCATCTTCGGTACCCGCGTGGGCTGAGATCGACCGGGTCGGAGCGCTTTCGAAAGGAAGTGCTCCACCTGCTCCAGGCACCTTCACGCCGGCTTTGCGGCAACGGGCGAATGCTCCGCGCACCCGCGCCGCCCTGGAGCCACCATGAATGCCTCTTTGCTGCTCGCCGCCGCCCTGCTGCTCAGCCTCCCGTTTGCCGCCAACGCAGCGACCCCGCAACAGCAGCGCATGGCCGACTGTTCGGCAAAGGACAAAGGGCTGAAAGGCGACGCCTACACGCCCGCGCAGAGCACATGCCTGAGCTCGCACGCAGCCGCACCGGCAACCCCTGCCACACCGCAGGAGCGCATGAAGAAGTGCAACGCAGATGCCGCCACCAGAAAGCTCGCCGGCGACGCCCGCAAGACCTTCATGAGCAGCTGCCTCAAGGCATCGTAAAAACAGCGAAGAAAGGCCCCATCCACGCATGGCGTGGATCTACTGACCACCGGAAAACTGTCGAAGGCGGGGCGGTGTCGGATTGCGGGGTGTCAGCCGCATGGATGCGGCTGCCAAGCCTACAAGGACGTACTTGCGGCGTCCCCGCAATCCGACACCGCCCCTCCACCCACGGACAGCCCGCTGTTGCTGTTGCTGTTGCTGTTGCCTTTGATTCGGCAGGTGCAGGGCGCAGCCCTGCCGGCCAACCTCACCCCAACGCCCGCGCCTTCAGTTCGTCCTGCTCATGCAGCGTCACGAAACGTCCCTTCTCATCCCGCCCGACCTGCGCCAGCGCCACCTGCGGATCATGGGTGAAGAACAGATGCACGTTGCGCGCCAGCTTGTCTTCCAGGAACTGCCGCTTCTCGTCGATCAGCAGCTCGGCGTTGCGGTCGTACCCCATGGTGATCGGCACGTGCACCCACGAGCGACCCGGAATCAGATCGGCGCAGAACACCACGCCGCCGTGCGCCCCCTCGCCTGCGCGTGCCTGCCCGACGATCTCGGCCAGCATCAGCCCCGGCGTGTGCCCGTCGCTGTAGCTGAAACGCACGCTGTGGCCGAGCACCTTCGAATACTCGCCGTCCACCACTTCCAGGCGGCCACTGGCCTGCAGCAGGCCCGGCAGTTCTGGAATGAAGCTGGCGCGATCGCGCGGGTGCGGCTGCAGCGCGCGCTGCCAATGCTGCGCCCCGACCACGTACGTCGCATTGGGGAACAGCAGTTCCGGTTCACGGCCTTCGTGCCACGCGGCCAACAGGCCGCCGGCATGGTCGAAGTGCAGATGGCTGAGCACCACCACGTCGATGTCTTCGTGCTCGAAGCCGGCTTCGCGCAGCGAATCGATCAGCACATGCTGGCTTTCCTGCACGCCATAGCGCTCGCGCATGCGCGGCTCGAAGAACGCACCGATGCCGGTTTCGAACAGCACCGTCTTGCCTTCCAGCGGGCTCGCCAACAACGCACGACAGGCCAGCTCGATGCGGTTGAGCTCATCCGGTGCTGCCCACTTCTCCCACAACGCGCGCGGCGCGTTGCCGAACATTGCACCGCCATCCAGGCGCTGGGTATTACCGCGGATCGACCATAGTTTCATGAGGCAATTATCGGTGGCCGCTCGTTAAATAATCGCTAGTGGGAAAATGAAAAACCCCGCCGTTGCGGGCGGGGTTCTCAGGTTTGCGTCCGCCGGACATGGCCCGGCGCAACCGCCGGCTCAGGGAGCCGGCACGACCTGGGCACTGCCGACCGGGTTGCGCGGGTCACTGCCGCCAAACAGTTTGTTGGCCTTGCGGTCCCACTCCACCGTCTGCAGGTTGCCCCACACGTGGCTGGAACCGCGGCCGCCGGCAGCGACCTCGCCCGGCAGGTCGATCTTGTGGCCCATCGCCTGCAGCTGCTTGATGGTGCCAGCGTCGAAAGCATTGCTTTCCGCTTCGATCAGGTCCGGCAGCCACTGGTGGTGGTAGCGCGGCAGCGCGGCGACCTGCTGCGCATCCAGGCCAGCGTCGTAGCCCAGGATACCCAGCAGCACCATGGTGATGATGCGGCTGCCACCGGGCGTGCCCAGCACGATCACCTTGTCGTCGTTTTCCATGAAGGTGGGCGTCATCGAGCTGAGCATGCGCTTGCCCGGCTTCGGCGCGTTGGCCGCGTAGCCCATCACGCCAAAAGCATTGGGCGTTCCCGGCTTCAGCGCGAAGTCGTCCATCTCGTTGTTCAGCAGCACGCCGGTGCCCTTCGGAATCAGGCCCGAGCCGTACAGCAGGTTGACGGTCTGGGTGGCACCGACACGGTTGCCATCACGGTCGATGATCGAGAAATGGGTGGTCTCGTCATCCTCCAGCGGCGTCGGGTTGCCCGACAGCAGGTCGCTGGGGGTCGCCTTTTCCGGATGGATGGTTGCGCGCAGGCCCTGCGCGTAATCCTTGCTGGCCAGCACCTTCTGCGGGATCTGCACGAAATCCGGGTCGCCGAGGAAGAAGGTGCGGTCACGGTAGGCACGACGCATCGACTCCACCACCAGATGGGTGCGGTGCGCGGCATCCATCTGCTTGATGTCCCAGCCTTCCAGGATCTGCAGCATGCTGGCCAGAGCGATGCCACCGGAGGACGGCGGCGGTGCGGTGGTGATCTTCCAGCCGTTGTAGTTGAAGACGATCGGCGCACGCTGCTTGACGCGGTAGCCGGCCAGCTCTTCGGCGGTCCACTTGCCGCCCGCCTGCTTCACGCCGGCCAGCAGCAGCTTGCCGGTCTGGCCCTTGTAGAAGCCGTCGAAGCCACCGGCCGCCAGGCGCTCCAGGGTCTGCGCCAGTTCCGGCTGCTTGAACAGGTCACCGGTGGCGATCGGCTTGCCATTGCGCAGGTAGACCTCGCGCGTACCGGGATAACGCTCCATCACTTCACGGCGCGAGGCATAGCCCTTGGCCATGCGGTCGTACACCGGGAAGCCTTCACGCGCGATGCGGATCGCCGGCTGCAACGACGCTGACAGCGGCAGCTTGCCGTGCTTGGCCGACAGTTCGACCAGCGCCGCCGGCAGGCCCGGAATGCCGGCCGACCACGGGCCGTTGACCGAGCGGTCGCGGTCCAGGTCACCCTTCTTGTCGAGGAAGGCCTGCGGCGTGGCCGCGGCCGGCGCGGTCTCGCGCGCGTCCAGCATCACGTCCTTGCCGGTGCCCGCATGATGCAGCAGGAAAAAGCCGCCGCCACCGAGGCCGGAGCTGATCGGCTCGACCACTGCCAGGGTCGAGGACACCGCCACCGCCGCGTCGAAGGCGTTGCCGCCCTGGGCCAGGATGTCGACACCGGCCTGGGTGGCCAGTGCGTGACCGCTGGCGATGGCCGCGCCATCGGGGCGCTCGGCACGGACCGGGGCATCAGCCCAGGCGACGGAACTCAGCAGCAGGCCGAGCAGCAACAGGGGGCGGGCGAACGACTTCATTCGGATGGGGGCTCCGCATAGAGTTCGGGATGATCGTGCTGCAGTTGGCGCAACTTGGCCAACAGCTCGATTTCGGTTTCGACGATGTCCGGATCGGGGTCGATGCATTCGACCGGGCAGACGACCACGCACTGCGGTTCGTCGAAATGGCCCACGCACTCGGTACAGCGGGCGGGGTCGATCACGTAGATGGTTTCACCCATCGTGATGGCCTGGTTCGGGCAGGCCGGCTCGCATACGTCGCAGTTGACGCAGAGCTCATTGATTTTCAGCGACATGGCGATACTCCACGCCCGCGCCTTGGGACAAGGACCGGCCTGCGCGGGCGCGCGGGCCGGTCAGGTCATCAGCGGCGCCCATCGCAGGGCGCCGCCCGGGCCGTGCCGAAGCACGACCGCCTCGGCTCGGTCTTACTTGGCTTCGACGAAAATGTACTCGGCACCGGTCGGCTGGACCACGGCCTGCACGCGGGCGTTGTCGGCGGACTGGCCGATGAAGACGACGCGCACGCCCTTCATCGAATCCGGCGAGACATCCTTGAACACGGTCTGGATCATGTCAGCCATCTTGCCCGAGGCCGACGAACCGAAGGCCAGCATGTTGCCCGGCTGCACGCCACGGGCCACGGCCTGGGTCGCGCTTTCGGTCTGGCGCTCGTACTTGGCCTGGAAGTCCGGATCCGATTCCGGCGACAGGTAGTACAGGAACGGGCTGTTGGTGATGTTGCCCATGTTCTGGATGGCCACTTCCTGCAGGTACTTCTTCCAGCCTGCGTCGTCTTCCTTGGCCGGCGCGACCAGCGCCTGCTTGGCTTCGTCGACCGGAGCGGCTTCTTCCTTCTTGCAGGCGGTGAAAGCCAGGGCAAACGAAGCGATCAGCATCGCGCGCATGGTGTTGTTCATGGGTTTCCTCCCGGAATGTTGCGTGTTGGTGTGCGTAATGGAATGCGTGGTGCTACAGGATCTACTGCTGGCCAGGGCTTACGACTGCGCCGACTTCGCTTCGCGGACCTTGCGCAGCGCCTCGAGCACGGCGGCCGGCACGAAGCCGGACACATCGCCACCCAGGCGTGCGATCTCGCGGACCAGCGAGGACGAGATGAAGCTGTGCTGTTCGGCCGGGGTCAGGAACAGGGTCTCGACCTCCGGAATCAGGTGGCGGTTCATGCTCGCCATCTGGAATTCGTACTCGAAGTCGGACACCGCGCGCAGCCCGCGCAGCAGCACACCGCCCTGCACCGAACGCACAAAATGGGCCAGCAGCGTATCGAAGCCGATGACCTCGACGTTGCTGTGGTGGCCCAGGGCGCCACGCGCCAGCTGCACGCGCTGTTCCAGCGGCAGGGCCGGTCCCTTCGAGGGGCTCTGCGCCACGCCCACAACGACCTTTTCAAACAGCGGCGCGGCCCGGCTCACCAGGTCGATATGACCATTGGTGATGGGGTCGAACGTGCCGGGATAGACGGCGATGCGGCGGTTGGCCACGGTCATGGGCGGTAGCAGATGTTCAGATGAGGTCAAAGTGTAGCAGCGGCGCGGCGGTACAGGGCAAAGCGCACCTCGCGGGTGCCGCCATCGCGGTGCAGCAGCCATTCCGGGGGCAGCACCGGCACGTGGCTGGCCGGCGATTCCAGGTACAGCCAGGCATCGGCGGCCAGGTGCCGCGGCAGCTGGGCCAGCACGTCCTGCCACAGGCCATCGGCGAACGGCGGGTCGATGAACACCAGATCCGCCTGCTGCGCCGGTGCGGCCTGCAGCCAGCGCAGCGCATCGGCCTGGGCGACCGTCACGACGTCACCCGCCTGCAGTCTGGCCACGGCCGCCGACAGGTTGCGCGCGAGCTGCGGGTCGCGCTCGACCAGGGTGGCATGCGCGGCCCCCCGCGAGACCGCCTCCAGCCCCAGCGCGCCGCTGCCGGCGAACAGGTCCAGCACGCGCGCCCCGCCCAGCTTGGGCATCAACCAGTTGAACAGGGTCTCACGCACGCGGTCGCTGCTGGGCCGCAGGCCCGGCAGGGTCGGAACTGGCAGTCGGGTATTGCGCCAGCGTCCACCGATGATGCGCACCTGGCCTTCGTTGCCACCGCGGCCGCTCACAGGCACCCCTGGCGAGGTTCATTCGAGAATTTCAGCATGAGCGGGATTGTAGTTCGGCCGGGCTGCGCCCGGCACCCGCAGAGGCCGAAGCAACGTCAAAAGCTGGTTTCCTGTGGGTTGGCGGGGTGGGTCCGGTTGAGGGGGACGCTGCAAGTACATCCCTGTAAGCTCGGTCGCCGCATCCATGCGGCTCACGCCCCCTCAACCGGACCCACCCCGCCTTCGACAGTTTTCCGCGATCTGTCAAACGGCTCTTGGGGGATTTCGATATCTGAGAGATTTCATCCACGCATGGCGTGGATCTACTGCAGGTCGCGACGATCTGTCGGAGGCGGGGCACTGTGGGTTTGCGGGGTGTGAGCGGCATGGATGCCGCGACCAAGCCCCCATGGACGGGTTTACGGCGTCCCCGCAAACCCACAGTGCCCCGCCATCCCACGGAATGCCCGCTGTTGCTGTTGCTGTTGCTTTGGCCTCGGCGGGTGCAGGGCGCAGCCCTGCCAGAACAACCCCTTGATTTCGGGACAATCACCCCTACCCCTTGGCGAGGCCGCACGCGCTTGCGCGGCACCGCACATGGAGCCCTACCCGATGACCGAGACGACCCAGACCGAAACCCTTGGCTTCCAGACCGAAGTCAAGCAGCTGCTGCAGCTGATGATCCACTCGCTGTACTCCAACAAGGAGATCTTCCTCCGCGAGCTGGTCTCCAATGCCGCCGACGCCGCCGACAAGCTGCGCTTCGAAGCCCTGACCCAGCCTGAGCTGCTGGAAGGCGACAGCGAGCTGCGCGTGCGCGTCAGCTTCGATCCGGCCGCCCACACCATCACCATCGAAGACAACGGCATCGGCATGAGCCGCGCCGATGCCATCACGCACCTCGGCACCATCGCCAAGTCCGGCACCGGCGACTTCCTGCGCCAGCTGTCCGGCGACCAGAAGAAGGACTCGCAGCTGATCGGCCAGTTCGGCGTCGGCTTCTACAGCGCCTTCATCGTCGCCGACGAAGTGGAAGTCACTTCGCGCCGCGCAGGCCTGGCCGCCAATGAAGGCGTGCGCTGGACCTCGCGTGGCGAAGGCGATTTCGATGTCGCTACCATCGACAAGGCCGAGCGCGGCACCCGCATCGTCCTGCACCTGAAGGACGGCGAGCACGACTTCGCCGACGGCTGGCGCCTGCGCAGCATCCTCAAGAAGTACTCCGACCACATCGGCCTGCCGATCCAGATGCCCAAGGAAGGCGGCGAAGAAGGCGCCGCGATCGAGTGGGAAACCGTCAACCGCGCCAGCGCGCTGTGGACCCGCCCGCGCACCGAGATCAGCGATGCGGAGTACACTGAGTTCTACAAGCACGTCGCCCACGACCACAGCGACCCGCTGGCGTGGAGCCACAACAAGGTCGAAGGCAAGCTGGAGTACACCTCGCTGCTGTACGTGCCGGGCCGCGCGCCGTTCGACCTGTACCACCGCGATGCGCCCAAGGGCCTGAAGCTGTACGTGCAGCGCGTGTTCGTGATGGACCAGGCCGAGCAGTTCCTGCCGCTGTACCTGCGTTTCATCAAGGGCGTGGTCGATTCCAACGACCTGTCGCTGAATGTCTCGCGCGAGATCCTGCAGTCCGGCCCGGTCATCGATTCGATGAAGGCAGCGCTGACCAAGCGTTCGCTGGACATGCTGGAGAAGCTGTCCAGCGACAAGCCCGAGCAGTACGCCACGTTCTGGAAGGAATTCGGCCAGGTGCTGAAGGAAGGCCCGGCCGAGGACTACAACAACCGTGAGAAGGTCGCCGGCCTGCTGCGCTTCGCTTCCACCCGTGGCGAGGCCGATGCGCAGACCGTCTCGTTGGCTGACTACATCGCCCGCATGGCCGAAGGCCAGGACAAGATCTATTACCTGACCGGCGAGAGCTACAGCCAGGTGCGCAACAGCCCGCACCTGGAAGTGTTCCGCAAGAAGGGCATCGAAGTCCTGCTGCTGACCGATCGCATCGACGAGTGGCTGATGGGCTACCTGACCGATTTCGACGGCAAGGGCTTCGTCGACATCGCCCGCGGCGACCTCGACCTGGGCGCGCTGGAGAGCGAAGCGGACAAGCAGGAGCAGGAAGCCGCAGCCAAGGACAAGCAGGGCCTGGTCGAACGCCTGAAGAACGTGCTCGGCGATGACGTGGCCGAAGTGCGCGTGTCGCACCGCCTGACCGATTCGCCGGCGGTGCTGGCCATCGGCGAACAGGACCTGGGCCTGCAGATGCGCCAGATCCTGGAAGCCAGCGGCCAGAAGGTGCCCGACAGCAAGCCGGTACTGGAGATCAACCCGGGTCATCCGCTGATCGCCAAGCTGGATGCCGAAGCCGATGGCGCACGTTTCGACGACCTGGGCCGGGTGCTGTTCGACCAGGCCGCACTGGCCGCCGGCGACAGCCTGAAGGACCCGGGTGCCTATGTGGCCCGTCTGAACAAGCTGCTGCTGGAGCTGTCGGCCTGACCGATGCCGGGATCGCCCGGCCTGGTGGGTGCCAACCTCGGTTGGCACCGCCATTGCCCCGGTAGATGCCAACCTGGGTTGGCGCCGCCATTGGCCTGGTAAATGCCAACCTTGGTTGGCGCTGCTGTTGGCTTGGTAGATGCCAACCTTGGTTGGCGCTTGAAAAGCTGCCGAGCATGGCTTGACTGCAAAAGCGTGCCAACCAAGGTTGGCACCTACCAGAGCCGGTCGGATCAGGCCTGCCGATCCAGCAGCGAGCCCAGCATCTGGTCCTCGCGGCGGATCAGCGCAGCATTGGCGGCGAAGGCCACCACCTCGGACTTGGCAGCCAACAGGTCGCCCAGCGGTGCGGTCGGATCGGTGTCGCCATGGGACGTCACGCGGGTGTCCACCCCGCCCTGCGCTGCGGCATCGCGCTGCAGCTGCAGTCGTGGCGCATCCGGGGTCGCCAGGTTGGCCACATTGTGTGCAGCCACCTGCACGCCCTGCTGGGCCGCACGCATCCCGCTGAGCGCAACACCTGTCACATCGTTCATCGGCGGTCTCCCAGGCCACCCAACGCAGCCCTCCGGACCGGTTAACGGCCGCGCAGCTGCGACCTTGAGTCCACGCCGGCCATACAGGCCCGGGTGGTAGCATATCCCTCTGATTTCAGCGCCTTTTGCCAATGCTCAGTTTTTTCCGCCGCAAGAAGCCCCAGGACGCCGCCACACCGGACGCGCCCAAGACCCAGCACTACTCGGCTGAAGAGCTGGCGGCGGCATTCCCGTCGGCCGCGCCACCCGAGCAGGCCCCGGCCGCACCGGTAGCCCCGCCGACGGTGGAAGCGCCTGTGCCAGCGGCCACGCCCGAGGTCGTTGCCCCCGCAACGTCAACCGCGCCGGCCCCGCAAGCAACACTGCAGACGGCGCAGGAAACCATCCCCGAAGCCACGCCCGCCCGCGTGCTGGCGCCGGAGAACTTCGAAGCCGAAGCGGCCGCCGCCGCCGCGGTGCTTGCCCCGCTGGCCCCGGTCATCCCGGCGCAGGAACCGGCCGCCCCCGCCGCCGACCTGCCGGTGCTGGTCGATACCCCGGCCGCCCCGGCGGGCAAGCCCGGCTGGCGCGAGCGCCTGCGCAACAGTGCGTTCGCCCGCAGTTTCGGTGGCCTGTTCTCGCGCAACCCCAAGCTCGATGACGACCTGCTGGACGAGATCGAGACCGCGCTGCTGACCGCCGACGTCGGCGTTGCCGCCACCACCGACCTGATTGCTGACCTGCGCAAGCGCATGAAGGCGCGCGAGTTCATCGATGCCAATGCCCTGCTGGCGGCACTGCGCGCGGACCTGATCGCGATCCTGCAGCCGGTATCCAAGCCGCTGGTCATCGACCGCAACGCCAAGCCCTTCGTGGTGCTGACCGTGGGCGTCAACGGCGTCGGCAAGACCACCACCATCGGCAAGCTGGCCAAGCGTTTCAAGGACGAGGGCCACAGCCTGATGCTGGCCGCTGGCGATACCTTCCGCGCCGCCGCCGTCGCCCAGCTGCAGATCTGGGGCGAGCGCAACGGCGTGGCCGTGGTCGCGCAGGGGCAGAACGCTGATGCCGCCTCGGTGGCCTACGATGCGCTGCAGGCCGGCAAGGCCCGCGGCACCTCGGTGCTGATCGCCGATACCGCAGGCCGCCTGCACACCCAGTCCGGGCTGATGAACGAGCTGGGCAAGATCCGCCGCGTGCTCGGCAAGATCGACGAGAACGCGCCGCACGAAGTGCTGATGGTGATCGACGGCACCACCGGCCAGAACGCGCTTTCGCAGCTGCGCCAGTTCAATGCCGCAGTGAAGGTGACCGGCCTGGTGGTGACCAAGCTGGACGGTACTGCCAAGGGCGGCGTGGTGTTCGCGCTGGCCCGTGAGTTCGGCATTCCGATCCGTTTCGCTGGCATCGGCGAGCGCCCGGAGGACCTGCGCGTGTTCGATCCGGAAGCCTTCGTCGACGCCCTGTTGCCCGAAGCGCTGGGTGCCTGATACACCGTGCAGCCACGCGTGGCGTGGCTCTACTGCAACCCGGTAGAGCCACCCCATGGGTGACCGGCCGCTGCCGTAGTAGAGCCACCCATGGGTGGCTGCCCCCTGGAGTACCGATGCCCCGCCAGCCGAACGCCAGCGCCACGTCCGACCCTGAGCACGGCTTCGTTGCCCGCCTGCTGCACTGGTTCGACGGCCACGGCCGCCACGACCTGCCCTGGCAGCATCCGCGCAGCCCATACCGGGTGTGGTTGTCGGAGATCATGCTGCAGCAGACCCAGGTGGCCACGGTCATTCCGTACTTCCACCGTTTCCTGCAGCACTTCCCCACCCTGCCCGAACTTGCCGCCGCCAGCAACGACGCGGTGATGGCGCAGTGGGCCGGCCTGGGCTACTACGCCCGCGCACGCAATCTGCACGCGGCCGCCAAGCGCTGCGTGGCCGAGCACGGCGGCGACCTGCCGCGTGACTTCGATGCCCTGCACGACCTGCCCGGCATCGGCCGCAGCACCGCCGGCGCGATCCTCAGCCAGGCCTGGAACGACCCGTTCGCGATCCTCGATGGCAACGTCAAGCGCGTGCTCAGCCGCTATCACGGCGTCGAAGGCTTCCCTGGCCTGCCCGCCATCGAAAAGCAGCTGTGGGCCATCGCCGAAGCGCAGGTCGCCCAGGTGCCGGCTGGACGCATGGCCGACTACACCCAGGCGCAGATGGACCTCGGTGCCACGGTCTGCAGCCGGTCCAGACCGGCCTGCGTGATCTGTCCGCTGCAGGCCGATTGCGTGGCACGTCGCGAAGGCCGCACCGCCGAGCTGCCAACCGCAAAGCCAGGCAAGACGCTGCCCGAACGCGAGGCGGTGGCCCTGCTGCTGCGCGACAAGCAGCAGCGCGTGCTGCTGCAGAAGCGGCCGGACACCGGCATCTGGGCACAATTGTGGACGCTTCCGCAGGCCGATGCGGGCAGCGAGCTGCAGGACTGGTTCGACGTCCACGTCGATGGTTCGCTGGAAGATGCCGAGGAACTGCCTGTGCTGCAGCACACCTTCAGCCACTACAAACTGCACCTGCAGGTATTGTCACGGCAGGTGCACGGCCTGCGCGTGGAAGAACCCACGCTGCGCTGGGTTGGCGCCGCCGAACTGCCTGCACTGGGCTTGCCTGCCCCCATCCGCAAACTGCTTGAGGGCGCGCCCATCAAGAGCCCGAAGCGAACTTCCGCAAAATCCCGCAACCACGAGTGAGTGCCATGCCCCGAACCGTCTTCTGCCAGTACGAACAACGCGATGCCGAGGGCCTGGACTTCGTGCCTTACCCGGGCGAGCTGGGCCAGCGCGTGTTCAACCACATCGGCAAGCCGGCGTGGACCGCATGGCTGGCACACCAGACCATGCTGATCAACGAGAACCGCCTTTCCCCGCGAAAGCCGGAGCATCGCGCCTTCCTGGAGACGGAACTGGTGAAGTTCCTGTTCGAGAAGGACGCGGAGAAGCCCGCCGGGTTCACCCCCGAAGCCTGACCTGCCGGTAGCGCCGGGCCATGCCCGGCGTCCAGCCATCCGCCGGGCATGGCCCGGCGCTACCGCTCTACTTCGCGGATTCCTCGCGTTCCTGCACCTGCGCCTGCCGCAGTTCCTTTTCCTCCGCCCGCAGCGAGTTCACGTCCAGCTTGCGGATGCTGTTGATGAAGCACGGCACGCGTGGACCGCCGGTGGGATCGCGCACCAGCACCTTGTCGAAGCGCGCCGAAACGCGGTTCATCCGGCTGGTCAGGCCGATGGCGGTCGCATAGGGCAGATCCTGGCAGGGACCATTCAATTCCAGCAGGTAGGCCTCGCTCGGCCGCGTCCACACCGCCAGCGCGCTGTCACCCAGCTCGGTCCAGCCATTGAGGCTGCCGAAAAACTGCATGTCGTTCTGCGGCGCGCCAGCGTGGGCACGATACAGGTCGAGTTTCTCGGCGCTGCTGAGCCGACCGGTAGTCGCGCAGGCGGCCATGGCCAGGCAGAGGCTGGCCAACAGAATCGGGGTCTTCATGGCGATCTCCACAAGGGAACTGCGTGCATCATGCGCCCCGCCAGGTGGTGCCGGCGCAACGGCCGGCAGCCCCGTTCAGGCCCTGCATCGAATCCGGTAGTCGCCAACCTTGGTTGGCGCCTGGCCGGCCGCTCAGACGTCGGCGTGGGCCAGCGCGTGCAGGCGCCCTTCGCGCAGCTCCAGCACCCGGTCCAGGCGTCGTGCCAGCGAGCGGTCATGGGTCACCAGCACCAGGCTGGTATGCCGCGCACGGTTGAGCTCCAGCATCAGCTCGAACACGGTCGCAGCAGTGCGGTCATCCAGGTTGCCGGTCGGCTCGTCGCCCAGCACGCAGGCCGGATGATTGACCAATGCACGCGCCACCGCGGCACGCTGGCGTTCACCGCCGGACAGTTCGCCGGGCTTGTGGTCCAGGCGATGGCCGAGGCCGACCGATTCCAGCAGCGCAGTCGCACGCGTGCTGGCCTCGGCCACCGCAGTACCGGCCAGCATCACCGGCATCATCACGTTTTCCAGCGCGGTGAATTCCGGCAGCAGGTGGTGGAACTGGTAGACGAAACCCAGCGCCTGGTTGCGCAGCAGGCCGCGCGAGGTGTCCGACAGCGCCGACATGCGCTGGCCGGTGACATACACCTCGCCCGCAGTCGGCGTATCCAGCCCGCCCAGCAGGTGCAGCAGCGTGCTCTTGCCGGCACCGGAGGCACCGATGATCGCAACCGTCTCACCTGCAGTCACCGTCAGGTCCAGCCCGTCGAACACCGGGGTCTGCATGCGCCCTTCGGCGTAGGTCTTGCCCAGCCCTTCGGCACGGATCACTTCATCGCCGCGGTTGAAGACCTTATTCATAGCGCAGGGCCTCCGCCGGCTGGGTGCGTGCTGCCCGCCAGGCGGGATACAGAGTGGCCAGGAAGCTCATCAGCAACGCGACCAGGGTGATCACCACGATGTCGCTGGTCTGCATGTCGGTCGGCAGGCCTGTGATGTAGTACACATCCTCCGGCAGCAGCTTGACGTTGAACACCGACTCGATGGCGCCGAGGATGCGTTCCAGGTTCAGGGTCAGGGTGATGCCGCCGATCAGGCCGGCAAGGGTGCCGAAGATGCCGATCAGCGAGCCCTGCACCATGAACACCTGCATCACCCCGCCCGGGGTCAAGCCAAGGGTGCGCAGGATCGCGATATCGGCCTGCTTGTCGGTCACCAGCATCACCTGCGAGGACACCAGATTGAACGCGCCCATGGCGATGATCAGCGAGAGCAGGATGCCCATCACCACTTTTTCCATGCGCAGCGAGTGGTACAGGTTGGCATTCTGCTGGGTCCAGTCGCTGACCCGATAGGCACCGCCGAGGTTCTGCGCCAGGTCCACGCCCACCTCCAGCGAGCGGTCCATGTCATGCAGTTTCAGGCGCACGCCGGTGGCGCCATCCGAACGCAGCACGCGCTCCAGGTCTTTCATGTTGGCAAAACCCACACCGCGATCGACCTCGTTGTAACCGGCCTCGAAGATGCCGCTGACGGTGAAGCGCTTCATCCGCGGCACCGCGCCGGCTGGCGTGCCCTGCACTTCGGCGAAGGTCACCAGCACCTGGTCGCCGACGTCCACGCCCAGCCAGACGGCCAGTTCCTTGCCCAGCAACAGGTTGAAGCTGCCCGGGGTCAGGCTGCCGTAGCTGCCCTTGGTGACCTTCTTGTCGATCACCGACACCTTCGGTTCCAGTGCCGGGTCGATGCCCTGGATGATCGCACCCTGCACGCGCGGGCCGCTGATCATCGACTGGATCTCGATATACGGCGCAGCACCGGCCACGCGCGGATCCTTGCTGGCCACATCGACCACGCGCATCCAGTCCGGCATCGGTTCGCCGTCGCGGCTGATGGTGGTGTGCGCGGTCATCTGCAGCAGGCGGCTGCGGATTTCCTTCTGGAAACCGCTCATGACCGCCAATGTGGTGATCAGCACCGTCACCCCGAGCGCGATGCCCAGGATCGATGCCATCGAAATGAAGGAGATGAAGCCGTTGCGGCGCTTGGCGCGCAGGTAGCGCAGGCCAATGGCCACGGGAATGGGTTTGAACATGCAGGCACGCCGGTCGATTCAGCCTATGGTGCCACCGACCGGGGCCGACGGGAAACGCTTCGTGCGGCCACGGCCAGTCGCAGTTCACGTCGTTGTGCACGATCGAGTACGTCCGGCCAGAACAACAGGCGTCTGCGACGCCAACCCTCGCGCCAGTGCAGCAGCAGCCAGGGCCCGCGCACCACCAGCCGGGGCTCGGCAATATCGCCGCCGTCCAGCCGCAGCAGCGCTGGCAGGGGCGACAGCTGCAGCACGACAGGGCGCCGCCGCAGGCGCCAGGCCAGTTCAGCCAGGCCAAGCGCCCAGACCGCGATCAACGCCGGAAGCAGATGCGCGGACGGCAGATCCGAAGCGCGCAGCAGCCATGGCGCGGCCAGCAGTACCGCCAGCTGGGCGCCGGCCTGCAGCCGCGACGGGCGCCACTCAAGGCTTGAGGGCGAGGATCCTGTGCATGAGGGGGACGGCGTGTGCATGCGGGCAGGCCTCGTAGCCCATGAACCAGCGCCACAACTTATCGTCCTCGCAATCGAGCAGGAACAGGAAAACCTCGCGGTCTTCGGTCGGCGCACTGCTCCATTCGCGGTCCAGGTAGCGACCGAACAACTGGTCCAGTTCACGCATGCCGCGCCGGCACCGCCAGCGCAGCTTCTTCAGCAGGATTTCTTCATCCAT
This sequence comes from Stenotrophomonas sp. SI-NJAU-1, assembly GCF_020883215.1. Lineage (NCBI taxonomy): Bacteria > Pseudomonadati > Pseudomonadota > Gammaproteobacteria > Lysobacterales > Lysobacteraceae > Stenotrophomonas > Stenotrophomonas sp. SI-NJAU-1. The sequence goes on along the minus strand of NZ_CP086598.1, from coordinate 1,683,461 downwards.
TGTGTTTCTCCAGATACAGCAAAGCCACGCATGGCGTGGCTCTGCTGGGGTCATGCAACTACCCGGCACCGTATCAGGCGCGGCGTTCCATCATCAGCTTCTTGATCTCGGCGATCGCCAGCGCCGGGTTCAGGCCCTTCGGGCAGGTCCGGGCGCAGTTCATGATGGTGTGGCAGCGGTACAGCTTGAACGGATCTTCCAGATCGTCCAGGCGCGCACCGGTGTCCTCGTCGCGCGAATCGATGATCCAGCGGTAGGCCTGCAGCAGGATCGCCGGGCCCAGGTAACGCTCGCCGTTCCACCAGTAGCTCGGGCAGCTGGTCGAGCAGCACGCGCACAGGATGCACTCGTACAGGCCATCGAGCTTCCTGCGGTCTTCCGGCGACTGCAGGCGCTCACGGTCCGGCGGTGCCGGGGTCTGGGTGCGGATCCACGGCTTGATCGAGGCGTACTGCGCGTAGAAGTGGGTCAGGTCCGGAACCAGATCCTTGACCACGTTCATGTGCGGCAGCGGGTAGATCGGCACTTCCTTCTTGCCGCAGTCCGAGATGGCCCGGGTGCAGGCCAGGGTGTTGGTGCCGTCGATGTTCATCGCGCACGAACCACAGATGCCTTCGCGGCACGAGCGGCGGAAGGTCAGGGTCGGGTCGATCTCGTTCTTGATCTTGATCAGCGCGTCCAGGACCATCGGACCGCAGGCGTCCAGATCGACGTCATAGGTGTCGGTGCGCGGATTGCTGTCGTCGTCCGGACTCCAGCGATAGATCTTGAAGGTGCGCACGTTCTTGCCGCCGGTCTTGGCGGGGAAGTGCTTGCCCTTCGTGATCTTGGAATTCTTGGGGAGTGAAAACTCGGCCATGGCTGCTCTCGTTGGCTCAGGCGGCCCGCGCCCGAGGGCGCGGATTGCATGTTAGGCGGGGTCGGATCAGTACACGCGCGGCTTCGGCGGCACCACGGACACGTCATCAGTCAACGTGTACATGTGCACCGGACGGTAGTCGAAGCTGCACTTGCCCTTCTCGTCCACGCTGACCAGGGTGTGCTTCTGCCAATTGACGTCGTCGCGGTCCGGGAAGTCCTCGTGCGCGTGTGCGCCGCGGCTTTCCTTGCGCTGCTCGGCCGAGTTGATCGTCGCCACTGCATTCAGCAGCAGGTTGTTCAGCTCGTAGGTCTCGATCAGGTCCGAGTTCCAGACCAGCGAACGGTCGGAGACCTTCACGTCCTGGAACGAATCGAAGATCTTGTCCATCTTCTCGCAACCTTCCTTCAGCGTCTGGCTGGTACGGAAGACCGCCGCGTCGGCCTGCATGGTGCGCTGCATGCGATCGCGGATGACCGAAGTCGGGGTATCGCCGTTGGCGTGGCGCAGCTTGTCCAGCAGGCCCAGCGCCTTGTCGCAGGCGTCGGCCGGCAGGGTCTTGTGCGCCGCGCCCGGGGTGATCGTCGCCGCGCAACGGTTGGCCACCGCACGCCCGAACACCACCAGGTCCAGCAGCGAGTTCGAACCCAGGCGGTTGGCACCGTGCACCGAAACGCAGGCCGCTTCGCCGATGGCGTACAGGCCCGGCACGACCGCATCGGGGTTCTCGCCGTCCTTGCGCACCACTTCACCGTGGTAGTTGGTCGGGATGCCGCCCATGTTGTAGTGCACGGTCGGAATCACCGGGATCGGCTGCTTGTGCACGTCGACGCCGGCGAAGATGCGCGCGCTTTCGGCGATGCCCGGCAGCTTGTCGTCGATCACGCCCGGGCCGAGGTGGGTCAGATCGAGCAGGATGTGGTCCTTGTGCTCGCCCACGCCGCGGCCTTCGCGGATCTCGATGGTCATCGAACGGCTGACCACGTCGCGCGAAGCCAGGTCCTTGTAGTGCGGTGCGTAACGCTCCATGAAGCGCTCGCCGCTGCTGTTGCGCAGGATGCCGCCTTCACCGCGGACACCCTCGGTGATCAGGCAGCCGGCGCCGTAGATGCCGGTCGGGTGGAACTGCACGAACTCCATGTCCTGCATGGCGATGCCGGCGCGCATTGCCAGGCCGCCACCGTCGCCGGTGCAGGTATGCGCCGAGGTGGCGCTGAAGTAGGCGCGGCCGTAGCCGCCGGTGGCCAGCACCACGCCCTGGGCACGGAACAGGTGCAGCGTGCCGTCGGACATGTCCAGCGCGAGCACGCCGCGGCAGGCACCTTCGTCGTCGAAGATCAGGTCGAGCGCGAAGTACTCGATCATGAAGCGTGCGTCGTGCTTCAGCGACTGCTGGTACAGCGTGTGCAGCATCGCGTGGCCGGTACGGTCGGCCGCCGCGCAGGTACGCTGCGCCGCCGGGCCTTCGCCGTACTTGGTGGTCATGCCACCGAACGGACGCTGGTAGATCTTGCCTTCGGCGGTGCGGCTGAACGGCACGCCGTAGTGCTCGAGCTCGATGATCGCCGGAATCGCTTCGCGGCACATGTACTCGATGGCGTCCTGGTCGCCCAGCCAGTCCGAACCCTTGATGGTGTCGAAGAAGTGGTAACGCCAGTCGTCCTCGCCCATGTTGCCGAGCGCGGCGGAGATACCACCCTGGGCAGCAACCGTGTGCGAACGGGTCGGGAAGACCTTGGTCAGGCACACGGTCTGCAGGCCCTTGGCGGCCAGGCCGAACGTGGCACGCAGGCCGGCGCCGCCGGCACCCACCACGACCATGTCGTACTTGTGTTCGGTAATCTTGTAAGCGGACATCTAGTCTGGATTCCTGTCTTGGCGCCTGGGCTCAGGCAACGCCGAGGGCGATGCGGCCCACCGCAAACACACTGACGATCATGCCGAGCACGGCAACGAACTTCACCGCGGTCTGCAGCACCAGGGCCAGCAGCGATTCGTGGATGTAGTCCTCCAGCACGACCTGCAGGCCGAGCTGGGCATGCCAGAACATGGCGATCAGCAGGCCGATCAGCGGAACGGCGTTCCACGGCTTGGCGATCGCGGCGGTGGCGGTCACGTAATCCGAGCCCAGCAGGCCCAGCACGAACACCAGGAACCAGATGCCCAGCACCACCAGCGCGGCGGCGGTCAGGCGCTGATGCACGAAGTGCTCGGTGCCGGTCTTGGCCGAACCGAGACCGCGCACGCCCTTCAACGGGGTACGGAACTTGCTCATGCGGCACCTCCGAACAGCACATAGGCCCACACCGCCAGGGTGATCAGCAGGCTGCCGATCACCGACATCCAGCTGCTGCGGATGAAGGTGGCAATGCGGAATCCGATCGCGAAGTCCTGCACGATATGGCGGATGCCATTGCACAGGTGATAGGCGAACGACCATGTCCACGCGAACAGGAACACGCGGCCATACCAGGCCCCGGCATGACCGGTGAAGCAGTTCCAGGATTCGGGCCCCATCATCAGAGCCAACAGGCCTCCGGCGATGATGAGGGCACCAACAGACAGAAAGACGCCAGTGGCTCGATGCAGGATCGAGGTGGCCATCTGAATCTGCCAGCGATACACCTGAAGGTGCGGAGAAAGGGGACGTTGTCTGGTCGCCATTCGCTGGGCTCGTTGTCTCGGCTGGGCGGCACAAGGCCGCGTTGGCTCAATGCTGATCAAAAATCGATGCAGCGTCCGTTTTTTTCCCAATCGCCATACCGCACCGGATCAAGTCCGCCGCGGCCACCGAATTCCTCTTCCACCTCTGGTTGTTCCACGGGCACAGGGACCGGGGGGACCAGCGGGGCTTCAGCTTCGGCGTCGGGAGTGGGGGTTGTTTGGCCTATCATGATGGGTCTCGCAACGCACAAATTTTAGACCTCGTTCACGTGCCTGACAACCTTCCTCCTGCTTTCGTCGCATATCCGCGCCTGCCCGGCCATCAATTGCTGAGCCTGCAGGGCGTGGATGCAGTGGCTTTTGCCCATGCCCAGTTCAGCAGCGACGTGACCGCCCTGCCCCTGCTGCACTGGCAGTGGAGCGCGTGGCTGAGTGCCAAGGGCCGCACCCTGGCGGTGTTCCAGCTGCTGCGCCTGGCCGATGACCATGTGCTGCTGGTGCTCGCCGACGGCGATGCCGATGCGATTGCGTCGCAACTGCAACGCTTCGTGTTCCGCCGCAAAGTGAAACTGCAGGTACATGCAGACCTGGCCGCGGCCGGTGCCTTTACTGCGCCGGAAGCCGCCGCTGGCGCCGCCATCGCGCTGGCCGGCAGCCAGGGTTGGGAGCTCGATCTGGGCAGCGACGCACTTCCCCGTACGCTGCGCATCGGCCCGGTCGAGGCCTTCCCGGCCGGCGACGCAGCCGAAGATGCCGCCTTCGCCCTGGCCTGGCGCCAGACCGACCTGCGCTTTGGCCTGCCACGCTTGGCAGAGAGCCAGCGCGAGGTGTGGACCCCGCAGCAGCTGGGCCTGGACCGCCTCAATGGCTACAGCGTGAAGAAGGGCTGCTACCCCGGCCAGGAAATCGTCGCGCGCACCCATTTCCTCGGCAAGGCCAAGCGCGCGGTGCAGCTGCTGCATACCGCTGCACCTGCGCAGGCGGGCGATGGCGTGCAGCAGGACGGCATCGCGCTCGGCACCCTGGCCAGCGTGGCCGGCGATCTGGCACTGGCCGTGCTGCCGCTGGAGACCGGCGACAGCGAACTGCAGGTGGGCAACGCGGTCGCGCAGCGGATGCCACTGCTGGACGGCCTGGCGCGCTGAGGCGCCCGCCGGACATGGTCCGGCGCTACCACTGACCTTGTGGGTGCGGAACGTTGATCCGCACCGGATGGGTAGTGCCGGCCGCTGGCCGGCAACCACGCCGGGTTGATGTTGCCGGCCAGCGGCCGGCACTACCGGTTACAGGCGCTCGCCGGTTTCCGGGTTGAAGAAATGCAGGCCCTGCGGGTGGATCGCCACCCGGATGTCCTCGCCCACGCCCGGCAGCGACTGCGGCGCCACGCGCATGGTCAGCGCGTGCTGGCCGCTGCTCATGTTGACGAAGATCTCGTTGCCGACCGGCTCGATGCCCTCGATGCGTGCGGTGAACGCATGCGTGTCTTCGCTGCCTGCCGGCTGCAGGTGCTCGGGGCGCACGCCCACGGCGATCGGCTTCTGCAGCCACGCCGGATCGATCGTCGCCTGCCCCAGCGGAGCACGCCATTGGCCATCGACCACGGTCACGCCACCGGCGTCGCCCTGCAGCGTGCCGCGCAGCACGTTCATCGCCGGGCTGCCGAGGAAGCCGGCCACGAACAGGTTGGCCGGGCGGTCGTACAGCGCCATCGGCGTATCGATCTGCTGGATGATGCCGTCCTTCAGCACCACGATGCGCTGGCCCAGGGTCATCGCCTCGACCTGATCGTGGGTCACGTAGATCATGGTGGTGCCCAGCTTGCGGTGCAGCTGCGCGATCTCGGTGCGCACACTGTGGCGCAGCTTGGCATCCAGGTTCGACAGCGGCTCGTCGAGCAGGAACACCGCCGGCTCACGCACCAGCGCACGGCCCAATGCAACGCGCTGGCGCTGGCCACCGGACATCGCCTTGGGCAGCTTGTCCATCATCTCGGTCAGGCCCAGCGTCTGCGCGGCTTCGCTGATGCGCTTGTCGATGGTCGCCTTGTCGTGCCCGCGCAGCTTCAGGCCAAAGGCCAGGTTCTCGGCCACGGTCATGTGCGGATACAGCGCGTAACTCTGGAACACCATCGCGATGTCGCGATCCTTCGGCGCCACGTCGTTGACCACGCGATCGCCGATGGTCAACGTGCCGCCGCTGATCTCTTCCAGCCCGGCCACCATCCGCAACAGGGTCGACTTGCCACACCCCGACGGACCGACCAGCACCATCAGTTCGCCATCGGCGACCTCGAAGGTGGCGTCCTTCACTGCAACCTGGCCGTTGTCGTAGACCTTGCGCACACCCTGCAACTGCACTTTTGCCATTTCACTCATCCAGTGCGCCCGACGCCGGGCTGTCTTTTGGGACTGCCTCGGCCCTCCCGATGGCAGTGATGATTGCGCGGTCGCCGCATGACGGCGACCACTGCAATCGAATACAGTTGCCCATTCTGCCATGTAAACGTTTTCACGTGGCACTATCCGACTGTCGGTGCGCACCGACCTGCATCGTCGACCGAACGAAGGGTTGCCGCTGTAGTGGTTTCGATTGGAACGGTGCTCCGCCAACCCGGAAAACCGATCCAGATGAGCCTCGGACAGGCAGTTGCGCGGATGTCCCCCGAACCCAGCCATGAAGCGATTGACAACGATGTCACCCGGATCTGAAACTCGAGCGATGCACGACACACTCTTCCTGTTTGGTGCCACAGGTGATCTGGCCCAGCGCTACCTGTTCCCTTCGCTGCTGCGCCTGCTCGGCGACGGCCTGCTGCCGGAGGATTTCCGCATCCGTGCGCTGGCCCTGTCGGGCCACGACACCGAAGCCTTCCATGACATCCTGCGCCCACGCCTGCAGCAGGCCATGCCGATGGCCAGCCAGGAGGACATCGCCTCCCTGCTGCGCCGCATCGACTACCGCTCGGTGGACCTGCGCGACGTCGACTCGGTCGCCGCTGCCGTGTCCGACCTGGTCGACCGCCGCTGCGTGAGCTACCTGGCGATCCCGCCGGGCCTGTACATCTCCACCTGCGAAGGCCTGGCCAAGGGCGGCGCGCTGGCCGCACCCGCGCGCCTGATGCTGGAGAAGCCGATCGGCAGCGACAGCGAAAGCGCCGAGGAGATCATCACCACCATCGGCCAGTGGATCGACGAAGACCGCGTGTTCCGCCTCGATCACTACCTGGGCAAGGCAGCGGTACAGAACCTGATTGCGCTGCGCTTCGGCAACACGCTGCTGGAAGCGGTGTGGAACCGCAATTACATCGAATCGGTGCACATCCTGGTCGCCGAAAGCGAAGGCGTGGATGGCCGCGATGCCTACTACGCACGCTCCGGCGCCCTGCGCGACATGGTGCAGAGCCACATCCTGCAGCTGCTGTGCATGGTGGCGATGGAGCCGCCGGCGTCGCTGGAAGCCGACCGCATCCGCGATGAGAAGGTCAAGGTGCTGCGCGCACTGCGCCCGCTGGATGCCAAGCACGCCGCGCGTGACAGCGTGCGCGGCCGCTATACCGCCGGCAGCATCAACGGCCAGCCCGCACAGGCCTACCAGCCGCCGGAAGGCAGCGACGTGGAGACCTTCGCCGGTGTCACCGCGCACATCGACAACTGGCGCTGGAGCGGCGTGCCGTTCCACCTGGTCACCGGCAAGCGCCTGCCCGAGCGCACCACCCGCGTGGTGGTGACCCTCAAGCCGGTCACGCATTGGTTGTTCGAGCGTCCGCAGCGTGCGCAGGCCGCACCGAACCGCCTGGTGTTCCAGCTGCAGCCGCAGGAGAACATCGAGCTGGGCCTGATGAGCAGCCTGGCCGGCCCGGAATGGGGCGCGCTGGAACTGCAGCCGCTGGAGCTGGAGCTGTCGGTGCCGACCGGCCTGCATCGCCGTATCGCCTACGAGCGCCTGTTCCTGGACGCCTTCAATGGCAACCACACCCTGTTCGTGCGCGATGACGAGGTGCGTGCAGCCTGGGCCTGGATCGACAGCGTTGCCGACGCCTGGAAGGCGGCCAACCTGCCGCTGGAACCCTACCCTGCCGGCCAGTGGGGCCCGGCCAATGCGGTCGATTTCCTGCCGCAGGGCGTGGATGCACCGGACAGCGGAGCGTCGGAATGACTGCCAGCCCGCAACCCGTGCTGGTCGCCGACATCGGTGGTACCAATGCCCGCTTCGCCCTTGCCGACACCTCGCAGGACGCCCCGCTGCTGAAAGAGAGCATCCGCGAGTACGCCGTGGCGGAGTTCCCGTCGCTGGGTGATGCCGCGCGCCACCATCTGGAGCAGATCGGCGCCACCGCAAGCCGTGGCGTGTTCGCAGTGGCCGGTCGTGTCGATGGTGACGAAGCCCGCATCACCAACCATCCGTGGGTGATCTCGCGCAGCCGCACAGCCGCGATGCTCGGTTTCAACGAACTGCACCTGATCAACGACTTCGCCGCGCAGGCGATGGCGATTTCGCTGCTGCAGCCCGATGACGTGGTCCAGGTCGGCGGTGCCGCCTGGGTTCCGGGCAAGCCGGGTCAGCCGCGCAACTACGCAGTGATCGGCCCAGGCACCGGCCTCGGCGTCGGCGGCCTGATCCTTCGCCACGGCCGCTGTTACCCGCTGGAAACCGAGGGCGGCCATGTCAGCTTCCCGCCGGGAACGCCGGAAGAGATCCGCATCCTGGAGATCCTGTCCGAGCAGTTCGGGCGCGTCTCCAACGAGCGGCTGATCTGCGGCCCCGGCCTGGTCAACATCCATCGCGCCATCTGCGAGATGGCGGGTATCGACCCGGGCCAACTGCAACCGGTGGACGTGACCGCCCGCGCCCTGCACGGCGATCCACAGGCGATGCGTACCGTGGATGTGTTCTGCGCGGTGTTCGGCGCCATTGCCGGTGATCTGGTGCTGACCCAGGGCGCCTGGGATGGTGTGTTCCTGACCGGTGGGCTGACTGCGAAGATGCTCGATTCATTGCAGCACTCCGGTTTCCGCCAGCGCTTCGAACACAAGGGCCGGTTCTCTTCGATCATGGCGCGGGTGCCGTCGCTGGCCGTGATGCATCCCCACGCCGGACTGCTGGGCGCCGCTGCCTATGCTGCCGACGCCGAACGTGACGCACCAGGAGTTGCCGCATGACCCCCATTTTCCAGGACGACCGTATCGACTTCATCAACCATGGCGATGCCGATGGCTGGATCGAAGCGGTTGCAGCCGAAATGGCCCAGGCGATCAACCACGACATCACCGAACTGGGCCGCGCACGCATCCTGCTGTCCGGCGGTACTACGCCGGCACCGGTGTACCAGGCGCTGGCCGAGCTGGACGTGCATTGGGACCGCGTTGAAGTGAGCCTGGCCGACGAGCGCTGGTTGTCGCCGCAGGATCGCGACAGCAATGCGTGGCTGGTGCGCGAGAACCTGCTCACGCGTGCCGAAGGTGCGCACTTCGATCCGCTGGTGCGGATCGGCAAGCCGCTGCCCGAATGCGTGTACACCGCCAACCTGCAGGCCCAGCACAGCCAGGCGCCAAGCCTGGTCGCACTGGGCATGGGCAACGACGGCCATACCGCCTCGCTGTTCCCGGGCTCGAAGGACCTGACCCGCGCGCTGGAAAGCACCCTGCCGTACGCCGCGCTGGATGCCACCGGATGCCCCGGTGCCAACCAGTGGCCGCTGCGCATCACCCTGACCCCGCGTGGCCTGGCCCAGTGCCGCCAGCGCCTGCTGCTGCTGCGCGGCAAGCAGAAGCTGCAGGTGCTGCGCCAGGCATTGGACAGCAACGACCCGCAGCAGTATCCGATCCTCAACGCGATCAACCTGGAGGGCGCGCGCCTGCGCGTCCACTGGGCTGATTGATGTCGGCGGCGGCGCCCTGCCGCCGCTTGCCTCTCGCCACCTCGAACGCCGGTAGCCCATGAGCCTCCATCCGCAACTGCAAGCCATCACTGAGCGCGTCATCCGTCGCAGCGCCGCCTCGCGCGCCGCCTATCTGGCAGCGATCGACGCCTCGCTGCGCGATGGCCCGTTCCGCAGCCGCCTCAGCTGCGGCAACCTCGCCCACGGTTTCGCCGCCTGTGGCGGCACCGACAAGAGCCGCCTGCGTGGCGGCGTGACGGCCAACCTGGGCATCATCACCGCCTACAACGACATGCTGTCGGCGCACCAGCCGTTCGAGACCTATCCCGAACAGATCCGTGCGGTGGCCCGCGAACTGGGCGCGACGGCACAGGTGGCCGGCGCTGTGCCGGCGATGTGCGACGGCGTCACCCAGGGCCGTGGCGGCATGGAGCTGTCGCTGTTCTCGCGTGATGTCATTGCCCAGGCCACCGCGATCGGGCTCAGCCACGACATGTTCGATACCACCGTGTACCTCGGTGTGTGCGACAAGATCGTGCCGGGCCTGCTGATCGGCGCCCTCGCCTTCGGCCATCTGCCGGCGGTGTTCGTACCGGCCGGCCCGATGACGCCGGGCATTCCCAACAAGCAGAAGGCCGAAGTGCGCGAGCGCTACGCTGCCGGCGAAGCCACCCGCGAAGAACTGCTGGAAGCCGAATCGGCGTCCTACCACGGCGCCGGCACCTGCACCTTCTACGGCACCGCCAATTCCAACCAGGTGCTGCTGGAAGCGATGGGCGTGCAGCTGCCGGGCGCATCGTTCGTCAATCCGGACACGGCGCTGCGCGATGCACTGACCCGCGAAGCCACCGAGCGCGCACTGGACATCACCGCGCTGGGCGACGACTTCCGTCCGCTGGGCCGGATCATCGACGAGCGCGCGATCATCAACGCGGTCATCGCGCTGATGGCCACCGGCGGCTCGACCAACCACACCATCCACTGGATCGCGGTGGCGCGTGCGGCCGGCATCGTGCTGACCTGGGACGACTTCGACGAGCTGTCGCAGCTGATCCCGCTGCTGGCGCGCGTCTATCCGAATGGCGAGGCCGACGTGAACCGCTTTGCTGCGGCGGGTGGTCCGGCGTTCGTGTTCGGCGAACTGATCAAGGCTGGCCTGATGCATGGTGACCTGGTCAGCGTCGCCCGTGGCGGCATGGCCGACTACGCCCGCGAGCCGCAGCTGCGCGATGGCAAGCTGGTGTACCTGCCGGGCCTGGAGCGCAGCGCCGATGAAGAAGTGGTGCGCAGTGTCGACAACCCGTTCGAGAGCCAGGGCGGCCTGCGCCTGCTGCGCGGCAACCTCGGCAAGTCGCTGATCAAGCTGTCGGCGGTGAAGCCGCAGTACCGCACCATCGAAGCGCCGGCCGTGGTGGTTGATGCGCCGCAGGTGCTGAACAAGCTGCACGCCGGCGGTCTGCTGCCCGAGCATTTCGTCGCGGTAGTGCGTTACCAGGGTCCGCGTGCGAACGGCATGCCGGAACTGCATTCGCTGGCGCCGCTGCTGGGCCTGCTGCAGAACCAGGGCCGGCGCGTGGCGCTGGTCACCGATGGTCGCCTGTCCGGTGCGTCGGGCAAGATTCCCGCCGCCATCCACGTGACGCCGGAAGCTGCACGCGGTGGTCCGCTGGGCAAGGTGCGCGAGGGCGACATCATCCGCCTGGATGGTGAGGCCGGCACGCTTGAAGTGCTGGTGGACGCAGCCGAATGGGCCGCGCGTACACATGCGCCGAATACCGCGCCGGCCGCCAATGACCTGGGCCGCAACCTGTTCGCGATCAACCGGCGTGTGGTGGGTCCGGCCGATCAGGGCGCGATCTCGATTTCGTGCGGTCCGGCGGCGGCTGACGGTGGGCCGTGGGACTACGACGCGGAGTATGAGCTGGGGCACGATGCTGCTGCGGCGGCGGCGCCGCATGAGGCGAAGGACGCCTGAAGCGAAAAGCTGCGGCAGGTTTCCTGGCTTGGGCAGTAGAGCGCCCTGGCCGGGACACGCCGTAAACCCATCCATGGGGGCTCGATCGCGGCATCCACGCCGCTCACGGTCCCGGCCAGGGCGCTCTACTGCCCTTGGATAATTTGCGGCGCTTCATTTGCGCTGCAGCCACTGAATCAAGAAGAGCAAAGGCAAAGGCAAAAGCATGGGTATCGAACAACATCAGGTGCGGGCGGCGGAGTTGTTGCATGCGGCCGGCATCCTGCCGGTGGTGACGATTCATACGCTGGACCAGGCACGTGCGGTCAGCGCGGCGCTGCTGGAAGGCGGATTGCCGGCGATCGAGCTGACGCTGCGTACGCCGGTGGCGATGGAAGCGCTGGCGATGCTCAAGCGTGAGCTGCCGGATGTGGTGGTCGGCGCGGGTACGGTGCTGACGGTGGAGCAGATGCAGCGGTCCATCGATGCGGGCGCCGATTTCCTGGTGACCCCGGGCACGCCGCCACTGCTGGCCGATGCGCTGGCCGCCGCACCGCTGCCGGTAGTGCCGGGTGCGGCGACGCCGACCGAACTGCTGGCGCTCTACGCGCGCGGTTTCCGCGTGTGCAAGCTGTTCCCGGCCACGGCCGTGGGCGGCCTGGCGATGATCAAGGGCGTAGCCGGCCCGATCGCCGACCTCAAGCTGTGCCCGACCGGTGGCATCACCGAGAACACCGCCGCCGAGTACCTGGAGCAGAAGAACGTGGTCTGCATCGGTGGCTCGTGGATGGTGCCGGGCAGCTGGATCGACGCCGGCCAGTGGGACAAGGTGCGCGAAAGCGCCGCGCAGGCCGCGAAGATCGTCAAGCGCGTACGCGGTCACTGACGCACTGCGGGGTCAGAGCCCTTTCCCGCCGGGAAAGGGATCCGCCCCCAAGCGCGCAAAGCGCGCGACCCGCTCCTTCCGTTCCCTTCTTCATTCCGCGGTGGCGACGCACGGAACCTGTCCGTGGCCCTGCGGAGGGATCGCGAAGGGGCGTAAGCGCCATGGATGGCGTGCCCGAGCCTCCAGGGATGGATTCACGGCGTCCCCTGCGCGATCCCTCCGCAGGGCCAACCCCACGAACTCCGTCGCACCACCGCGAGGGGCTGCGCCGTTGGCTGAAATCCTTACAGCGGCCGCGCCGGATCCACCAGCCCGTACTGGCTGGCCATCCGCGCCAACGCGATGTTGTCGTGGATTCCCATCTTCTCGAACAACCGCGCCTTGTGCGTGTTGACCGTCTTCGCGCTCAGGCTCAGACGACGGGCGATATCTTCCTGGCGCAGGCCCTGGGTCAGCAGCAATGCCACTTCCAGCTCACGCGGCGACAGGTTGTCGAACGGCGAGCCATTGCCTTCCACGGTGGACAACGCCAGATTCTGCGCGATGCTCGTGCCCAGGTAGCGCCGTCCGGCAGCTACGTCGCGCACCGCACGCAGCAGTTCCTGCGCATCACAGCCCTTGCCGATGTAACCGGCGGCCCCGGCTTCGAGCAGGCGCTTGGGCAGCGGACCGTCTTCCAGCACCGACACGATCACCACCCGCGTGCTGCGGTGGCCACGGACGATGCGCTCGGTCACTTCCATCCCGCTCACGCCGGGCAGGTGCAGATCACACAGCACCACGTCCGGTTGCAGCTGGCGGATCGCGGGCAGCGCGTCTTCGCCCGTTTCGGCCTCGCCCACCACTTCAATGTCGGTTTCACTCGACAGTATCATTTTCATCCCGGTGCGGACCAACGCATGGTCATCCACCAGGTAGACTCGAATCGTCATTCACGTACCTCTTCGAATGCGGCCAATACGGGTCAACCTAGGCAGGAGCACCTGACCACTGCAAGCGCGGAAGTTGCGCAAATCCGGCGTTCTGCCTTGCGCATCACATTCTTCACGCACTGATCGTGCCCCTTGCCCTGCAGAACCCGTTACAACGAAACAACCCGTCCCTCAGGCAGACGCCCTTGGGAGGGCATCCACGTCACTCCCCTTGCGTGATCGCTTCGCTGGCCGTCGCTGGCGGCGAACCGTGCCGTCGCCATGGATGGCGGCGGCTGAACATGACCAGGTAGCACCCTACCACCCAAACCAGCGCGGCACACCACCCGGCCAGGATGTCGGACGGATAATGCACCCCCAGATAGACCCGGGAAACGCTTACCAGCAGGCTGAACGACGGCGCCAGCAGCAGCACCGGCCAGCGCCAGCGGGTATTCCAGGCCAGCAGCACCAGGGTGACCGCCAGGGTCATCGAGCCCATCGCGTGGCCACTGGGGAAACTGAACGTGGATTCCGGCGCGATCGATTCCCACAGGCTGGGCCGGTCGCGCTGGAAGAACTGCTTGCTGCCCATGTTGAGCAGCGCCGACCCTACGAAGCTCACGGCCACGAAGGTCGCTTCACGCCAACGCCGGTGCCAGGCCAGTGCACCGACAATCAGCACATCGGCCGGGATCAGGAACCACTCGTAGCCCAGCTTCGACAGCAGCACGAACACATGGTCCAGCCACGGCGAATGCAGGCCGTGCATCTGCCACAGCAGCGGCGCATCGAAATGGAAGGATTCGAACTCGTGCACCTCGTCGGCCAGGGCGACGAATCCGGCCAGCGGCAGCAGCACGCCGGCAAACAGCAGCAGCAGCCGCCAGGCATTGCGCGCCATCCAGTGGCGGAAGCCGGAGGCGGGCTCCGGTGCAGCGAGGATCGTCGGCTTACCCGGCGCTTCGGACATAGGTGCGTTCAACGTAATCATCGATCAGGGCGACGAATTCCTGGGCGATGTTCTCGCCACGCAGGGTCACCTTCTTCTCGCCATCGACGAATACTGGTGCCGACGGTGCTTCGCCGGTACCCGGCAGCGAGATACCGATGTTGGCATGCCGCGACTCACCCGGCCCATTGACCACGCAGCCCATCACCGCCAGGGTCATGTTCTCCGCACCCGGGTGCTGGATCTTCCACAGCGGCATCTTTTCGCGCACGTGGTTCTGCACCACCTTGGCCAGCTCCTGGAAGAACTCCGAGGTTGTACGGCCGCAGCCCGGACACGCCGTGACCAGCGGCGTGAAGGCGCGCTGGCCGGTGGTCTGCAGCAGTTCCTGGGCGACGATTACTTCCTGCGTGCGCGACTGGCCCGGTTCGGGCGTCAGCGAAATGCGGATGGTGTCGCCGATGCCTTCCTGCAGCAGCACGCTCAGTGCGGCCGCCGAGGCGACGATGCCCTTGCTGCCGATACCGGCTTCGGTCAGGCCCAGATGCAGGGCGAAGTCCGAACGCTGGGCCAGGTCGCGGTAGACTGCGATCAGCTCCTGCACGCCGCTGACCTTGGCCGACAGGATGATGCGATCACGCGGCAGGCCGATGTCCACGGCCTGCTCGGCCGAATCCAGCGCCGACCGGATCAGCGCCTCGCGCAGCACGCGGCCGGCGTCCCAGGGCTGTTCGCGGTGGTTGTTCTCGTCCATCAGCTTCGCCGCCAGGGCCTGGTCAAGCGAGCCCCAGTTTGCACCGATGCGCACCGGCTTGTTGTAGCGGATGGCGAACTCGATCAGCTGGGCGAACTGCAGGTCCTTCTTCTTGCCGAAGCCCACGTTGCCCGGGTTGATGCGGTACTTGGCCAGTGCTTCGGCACAGGCCGGTTCGGCCGTCAGCAGCTGGTGGCCGTTGTAGTGGAAGTCGCCGATCAGCGGTACGTCGACGCCCATCATCGCCAGCTTGTCGACGATGCGCGGGATCGCCGCGGCCGCTTCGACCGTGTTGACGGTCAGGCGCACCATTTCCGAGCCGGCACGCCAGAGCTCAGCGACCTGCTTGACGCTGGACGCCACGTCGGAGGTGTCGGTATTGGTCATCGACTGCACCACGACCGGCTTGCCACCGCCCACGGTGACTCCACCGATCTGGACCGCTTGGGTCAGGCGACGGGGCCAGGAAGTGGCATCGGAGGGAGCTGTAGGGCGGGTGACGGCGTCATGCATGCGGGCATTCTAACGCCCGCCCCGACCTTCTGGGTGTGTCCCATTCAGGCGACAGTCCGGCTGCGGCCGATTGTCGCAGGCAGCCATCCCCGCGAACGCATACGATGGGCGCGAATGACCGGTCCCGACGCCCCGTTTCTCCGAACCCTGTGCAGCCTGCGCTGGTTGGCCGTGGCTGGCCAGGCGGCGACCATCCTGGTTGCGACCTGGGTGCTGGGACTGCCCTTGCCGCAACTGCCGCTGTGGTCGGGCGTGGCCGTGCTCGCCGTATTCAACCTGTATACGCAGCTGCGCCCGGAGCCGGCCGATACCGCGCCGCTGACCGCCTTCGGCCACATCCTGGTGGACGTGATCATCCTCACCTGGATGGTCAGCTGGAGCGGCGGCATCGCCAATCCGTTCGGCTCGCTGTTCCTGATCCTGATCGCCCTGGCGGCCTTCGCCCTGCCCCTGCGCTGGGCCCTGGCCGTGGCCAGCGCCTGCCTGCTGGGCTACGCCGCCAGCGGACTGTTCGGGCAACCGCTGCCGGCGGGCTATTTCGACGCACTGGACCTCAACCGCTGGGGCGTGATCGCCACCTTCCTGCTGTCCGCTGCGGTCGTCCTGATTTTCTCTACCCGGCTGGCGATCGCGCTGCGCGAGCGCGAGCTGGAACTGTCGGCACTGCGCGAACGCTTCGCGCGCAACGAGGGCATCGTCGCCCTGGCCACGCATGCGGCCTCGGTGGCGCACGAACTGAACACACCGCTGGCGACGATGACCCTGCTCGCCGACGACGTGGCCGAGCGCAGCGAAGAACCGGAAGTGCGCGAGGACATGGAAACCCTGCGCGAACTGCTGGTGCAGTGCCGGGAGCGCGTGCTGGCCCTGGCCGCGCCGGCCTCCAATGACGGCCCCGGGCGCACCCACTCCACGGCCCAGCAGGTGCTGGAGCAATGGCGGCTGGTGCGCCCGACCATCGACCTGCACCGCAACGACGACGCACCGCTGCGCCTGCCGCTGGACCCGGGCGTCGGCCACCTGCTGATGGTGCTGCTGAACAACGCGGCCGATGCCGGCGAGCAGGCCGGCCGACCGCGCGTCGATCTCAGCCTGCGCATCGAAGGCGACAACCTGATCGGCGAAGTACGCGACTACGGCCATGGCTTCAACGCCCGCGCCGCCGTGCTGCCGGGCAAGCTGTTCGGCAGCAGCAAGAGTGAAGGCATGGGCGTCGGTCTTGCCCTGTCCCATGCCACCATCGAACGCCTGGACGGCGAGATGTGGATGCGCCCGGCCCAAGGGGCCGGTAGCCGCGTCGGCTTCCGCCTGCCGTTGGCCCCCCGCGAGGAATGACCATGACTGCTTCCACCCTTGGCCTGCTGGTCGACGACGACGAACTCTACCTGCGCACCCTGCAGCGCAGCCTGGCCCGCAAAGGGCTGGAGACGCAGACCGCGCAGGATGCGGCCAGTGCGCTGGCACTTGCCCGCCAGCACCCACCGGCGTTCGCATTGATCGACCTGAAGCTGGGCAGCGATTCCGGCCTGGCCCTGATACAGCCGCTGCGCGCCCTGCGCGCGGATATGCGGATCCTGCTGGTGACCGGCTATGCCAGCATCGCCACCGCAGTGGAGGCGATCAAGCTGGGCGCCGACGACTACCTGCCGAAGCCATCGACGGTGCCGATGATCCTGCGTGCGCTGGGCGAGGAAGACGATGGCCCCGCCGATGACGGCGAGATGGAAGTGCCCGATGCGATGACCCCGATCAGCCGCCTGCAGTGGGAACACATCCAGCAGGCGATGCATGAAACCGGCGGCAATGTGTCGGCGGCCGCGCGGCTGCTCGGCATGCACCGGCGTTCGCTGCAGCGCAAGCTGGCCAAGCGGCCGAGCCCGGAACGCGATCCGAGCCGGTGATGCGTCGTCGTGTTCGCCGGGCATGGCCCCCGGCGCTTCCGGCATGACGAAGGGTAGCGCCGGGCTATGCCCGGCATTCCCCGCCCGCGTCAGCCCTTCAGCTGAGCCAGCAGCTCACGGGTCAGCGGATCATTGATCTGGACATCCTCGCCCTGCAGGGCCGGCAGCAGGCCACTGGCCAGCTGCTTGCCCAGTTCGACACCGAACTGGTCGAAAGCGTTGATGTTCCAGATCACCGACTGCACGTACACCGCGTGCTCGTACATCGCGATCAAGGCGCCCAGCGCCTGCGGGGTGAGCGCGTCGAGCAGGATCATCGTGCTCGGGCGGCCGCCCGGGTAATCGCGGTGCGGATCGTCGCTGCCCTGGCCATTGGCCAGCGCCTCGGTCTGCGCCAGCAGGTTGGCCATCAGCGCCTGGTGGTTGACCGTATAAGGATCATCGTTGTGCACGCAGCCGATGAAATCGGCCGGGATGATGCTGGTGCCCTGGTGCAGCGCCTGGAAGAAGCTGTGCTGCACATCGGTGCCCGCACCGCCCCACCACACCGGCACGGTGTCGGTGGTGACCGGCTGGCCATCGCGCTGCACGCGCTTGCCCAGGCTTTCCATCACCAGCTGCTGCAGGTAGGCCGGCAGCAGCGCCAGGCGCTGGTCGTAGGTCATCACCGCATGCGTGGCGTGGCCCAGCAGATTGCGGTTCCAGATGTCGGTCAGGCCGTGCAGCACCGGCAGGTTGCGCTCCAACGGCGCGTCCAGTGCATGCGCATCCATCTGCGCGGCACCTTCCAGCAGCTGCTCGAAGCGCTCGAAGCCGATGGCCAGTGCGATCGGGAAACCGACGGCCGACCACAGCGAATAGCGGCCGCCCACCCAGTCCCACATCGGCAGCACGCGCTCGGCGGCAATGGCGAAGGCCTTGGCGGCGCGTTCCGGATTGGCGCTGACCGCGTACAGACGGTCGCTGCCGCCCAGCCAGTCATGCAGGATCTGGCCGTTGAGCAGGGTTTCCTGGGTACCAAAGGTCTTGGAAATGAGGATGCCGGCAGTCTTCGCCGGATCCAGCGTGGCCAGCGTGCGCTGCATGGCGGCGCCGTCCACGTTCGACACGAAATGCACGCGCAGGCGTGCGCCTGTGACCGGGCGCAGCGCATCGGCGACCAGTCGCGGGCCGAGATCGGAACCGCCGATACCGACGCTGACCACATCGGTCACGCCGCTGTCTTCCAGCGCGCGCACCAGCACGCCCATGCGCTGGCGGATGCCGCGCGCGGTGGCATAGGCCTCGGCCGCTACCGGCGCATCGACTACATCACCGCGCAATGCGGTATGCAGCGCAGCGCGGCCTTCGGTCAGGTTGACCTGCTCGCCACGGAACAGGCGCGTGATGGCGCCGCCGACATCACGTTCGGCAGCCAGCGCCAACAGCGCCTGCAACGCTGCGGCATCGTATTTCTGCCGGGCGAAGTTGACATACAACGGACCGACCCGCAGCGCCAGGTCCTGTACACGGCCGGGTTCGGCGGCGAGCAGGCCGGGAATGCTTGCGCCCTTCAGGCGCTGGGCGTGGGAATGCAGCGAGTCGAATCCGTTGTTCGTTGTCATGCGGCCTGGGTCGGGATCGTGTCGTTGGTGTGGGAGATCTGGTTGTTGCCATCCACGTACACCAGCTTCGGCTTGAAGCTGTCGGCTTCCTGCTCGGTCATGCTGGCGAAGGCGGCAATGATGATGATGTCACCGACCTGCACGTGGCGCGCAGCGCCACCATTGAGCGAGACGACACCGCTGCCGGCTTCGGCGCGGATCGCATAGGTCGAGAAGCGCGCACCGTTGGTCACGTCCCAGATGTGCACCTGCTCGAACTCACGGATGCCGGTGGCAGCCAGCAGGTTGTCATCGATGGCGATGGAGCCTTCGTAGTTCAGCTCGGAATGGGTGACGGTGGCGCGGTGGATCTTGGTCTTGAGCAGGGACAGGTGCATGGGGGCGCTGCAACGGCAAAGGAAAGAGCGGATTCTAGCACCCACGCGGCAACCGTCAGGTAGCGGCCGCAGGATGCTGAAGACCGTTCAGCCGGTACGCTGCTGTGCGCCCGGCGATGGCGCCGCGGCACCGGCCAGCACGGCCCGGAACACGGCATGGAACGCCAGTCCGGCCATCAGGCCGAATCCGGCCGCCACCAGTACCGAGAAGGCATAGCTGGCCCAGTCGAAGTTGCCCGCAGAGGACAGCTGGCTCATCAGAGCACCGCCAGAGCCGTCGGGCCAGGCACAGGTGGCCATGGCCAGCGCGCCCAGCCCTGCCCCGACCAGCGCGAACCACACCCAGCGCAGGCGGCCGGAAGACAGCAGGACCAAGTCCATCGGCAGCAGCACCGCCACGGCGTGGGCGAAGGCCAGCACGAACATCAATGCGGCCGCCAGCGCGGCCGTGGCCACTTCCTGGCCGAGACTGAGACCGGCAATCAGGCCACCGATCACCAGCGAAGGCAGCAGCGCGGCGGCGAACACCGCCAGGATCGCCGCCACGGCGCGGCGGCCGGGGCTGGCTGGAAACGAGGTCATATCGGCAGGTCGTCCTTGTCCGGCGAACACCGGGCGCCCACTGCGGGCGCCCTGCACAACCGCGCGGGGCGGTTCAGAACTCCAGGTTGTCGATCAACCGGGTGGTGCCCAGGCGCGCGGCGATCAGGGCCACGCGGCCGCCGCCATCGAAACTCGGCTCGGCCAGCTCCGGAGTGCGCAGTACCGCGTAATCCACCTGGAAGCCCGCTGCCTGCAGCGCAGCGACGGCGTCGGCCTCGATGCGTTCACGCGCGTGCCCGGCCACATAGCCTTCGCGCATGCCCAGCAGGGTGCGGTGAAGGGTGGTCGCCAAGGGGCGCTGATCGGCGCTGAGATACTGGTTGCGCGAGCTCTTGGCCAGGCCATCCTCATCGCGCACGATCTCGGCACCGACGATCTGGATCGGGAACGACAGCTCGGCCACCATCTGCTTGATGACCGCCAACTGCTGGTAGTCCTTGCGGCCGAACACGGCCACATCCGGCTGTACCTGCAGGAACAGCCGCGCCACCACCGTGCACACGCCATCGAAATGGCCCGGGCGGCTGGCGCCTTCCAGCACCTCGCTGACGCCGGGCGCATGCATCTGCGTGGTCTTGTCCACGCCCAGCGGGTACATCGCTTCGACGCTGGGCAGCCACACCGCATCGCAGCCCACCTGCTCCAGCCCGGCCACATCGGCTTCGGGGGTGCGCGGATAGCGGCTGAAATCCTCGTTCGGCCCGAACTGTGTCGGGTTGACGAAGATGCTGGCCACCACCTTGTCGGCGTACTGCTTTGCCAGGGTGACCAGCGCGTGGTGCCCGCCGTGCAGGTTGCCCATGGTCGGCACCAGCGCCACGCGCAGGCCCTCGCCCTTCCACTGCGCGATCTGCGCGCGCAGCGCACCGAGTTCGTTGAAGGTCTGGATCATTGGGCGTACGCGTGTTCTTCGTCGGGGAAGCTGCCATCGCGCACGGCATCGGCGTAGGCACGGGTGGCGCCGGCCACCGAACCGCCTTCAGCCAGGAAGTCCTTGACGAACTTCGGGCGCCGGTGGCCGCTGTCCAGGCCGAGGAAATCGTGCAGCACCAGCACCTGGCCGTCGCACTGCGGACCGGCACCGATACCGATGGTCGGCACAGGCACTGCGGCGGTGACGGCGGCGGCAACCGGGGTCGGTACGCATTCGAGCACCATGATGCTGGCACCCGCTTCAGCCACGGCCTTGGCATCGTCCACCAGCTGGCGCGCGGCATCGCCACGGCCCTGGATCTTGAAGCCACCCAGGCGCAGCACCGATTGCGGGGTCAGCCCCAGGTGCGAACAGACCGGGATCTCGCGCTCGACCAGGTAGCGGATGATGTCGACCTTGAAGCCGGCGCCTTCGATCTTGACCATCTCCGCACCCGCCTGCAGCAGCTGCAGCGAAGCATCCAGCGCGCGTTCCGGGGTGGCATCGGCGCCGAACGGCAGGTCGGCGATCAGCAGCGCACGCTGCAGCACGCGGGCGACTGCGCGGGTGTGGTAGACCATGTCGGCGACGGTCACCGGCAGGGTCGAATCGTGCCCCTGTACGACCATGCCCAGCGAATCGCCGATCAGGATCAGGTCGACGCCATTGGCATCGAAGGTGCGGGCGAAGCCTGCGTCATAGGCGGTCAACATGACCAGCTTCTGGCCATTGCGCTTGGCCTCGGCCAGGGCGGGAACGGTCCAGGGCTTGCTGTCTGCGTGGGTGCTCATGTGCTGATAACCGGGGGAGATAACCCGGGCATTATCACCCTAACGGCGCGATCCCGCAGGCATCCACCCGCATCACTGCATCCCGCACGCGACCGTGGCCGGGAATGGCCAGATCGGCGGCAATCTCGGCCAACGGCACCAACACGAAGGCACGCTCGTGCAGGTAGGGATGCGGCACCTTCAACTCGGGCAGGTCCAGCACCTGCTCGCCGAACAGCAGCAGGTCCAGATCCAGCGCACGCGGCCCCCAGTGCACGGCGGGGTCGCGTACGCGGCCGAAGCGCTGCTCCAGCGCGAGCAGGGCCTGCAGCAGCTCGACGGCGGGCAGATCGGTGTCGACCGAGGCCACTGCGTTGACGAACGGTGGCTGGTCCTGGTTGCCCCATGCCGGCGTCGCGTACAACCGCGATTCCTGCGTCAACCGGGTCCCGGGCAGCTCGTCCAGCGCGGCAATGGCCGCGCGGACGGTGTTGGCTGCGTCGCCAAGATTGGCGCCCAGCCCGATCCAGGCACCGGTCATGGATTACTCGGCAGCACCGGCAGCTGCGCCATCGGGACGACGACGGCGCCGGCGACGCTTGCGCGGCGCTCCACCCTCTTCATCGCCGGCCTCGCTGTGCAGGGAATCCAGCGACGAATCCAGCTCATGCCCGGACTGCGCCTGCGCTTCGCGCCAGAATGCGACGTCGGCTTCGTGCTCTGCCGATGCCGCCTGGCGCAGGGCCAGGAAATCGAAAGCGGCACGGAAACGGGGGTGGCTGAGCGTGCGCATCACACGCTTGCGCTGGCGCGAACTGAAACGCGCCTGCAGCAGCCAGATCTCCTGCATCGGCAGCGAGAAACGGCGCGGCAATGCAATGGTGCTCAGCTGCTGCACGGTGACACGGTCGGCGGCACGACGCTGTGCCTCTTCCGGCGCCACGCCCTGCTTGAGCAGCGTTGCCTGTGCGCGGCAATACGCCGGCCACAGGAGCAACGCGAACAGGAAGGCTGGCGACACGGGCTCGTCATTGGCCACGCGTGCATCGGTGTTGGCCAGGCCCTCGACCAGCATGCGGCGCAGCGCGCCGGTGCGGTTCGACTTCAGCGCCTTGGCGCTTTCCGGGAACAGCACGTCGAACAGGCCGTAGCGTTCCAGTCCTTCGAAGCTGGCAACGCCATGCCCGGACAGGAACAGCTTCAGGACTTCCTCGAACAGGCGCGCCGGTGCGGCTTCGTTGAGCAGGCCGGCCAGCTGCGGGATCGGTGCGGCGGTGCCCTCTTCGATCTGGAAGCCGAGCTTGGCCGCCAGGCGGACCGCACGCAGCATGCGCACCGGATCTTCCTGGTAACGCTGCACCGGGTCGCCGATGAGCTTCATCAGGCGTGCCTGCACGTCTTCGAAGCCGCCGGTGTAGTCACGCACCGAGAAGTCCTCGATGGCGTAATACAGGGCATTGCAGGTGAAGTCGCGGCGGATGGCGTCGTCTTCGATGCTGCCGTACACGTTGTCGCGCACGAGCATGCCGTTTTCCATTTCGCGGTCGCCGCTGCCGTCATCGATGTTGGCACGGAAGGTGGCGACTTCGATGATCTCGCGGCCGAACACAACATGGGCCAGGCGGAAACGGCGGCCGATCAGGCGGCAGTTGCGGAACAACTGCTTGACCTGTTCGGGCGTGGCATCGGTGGCCACGTCGAAATCCTTGGGTTGGCCATTGACCAGCAGATCGCGCACCGCGCCGCCGACAAGGTAGGCGCCGAAGCCGGCATCGCGCAGTCGATAAAGCACGCGCAACGCGTTCGGGCTGATGTCCTTGCGGGAGATCGTGTGCTGGTCGCGCGGGATGACGCGCAGGCTGAACGGTGATGTAGCAGAGGAAATGATGTTGGCGCTTCCGGTTGAAGTTTCGGGATTGCCCAATGGCATCGAGGTGCATATACTAGCGCTCCTGCACCGGCAGCGACACACTGCTCCCTTCGTCTAGTGGTTAGGACGTGGCCCTCTCAAGGCTAAAACAGGGGTTCGAGTCCCCTAGGGAGCACCAGTCGCCGCAGCAGGAACCGAAAAAGCCCGCCTTGTGCGGGCTTTTCTGTTTTCCGGAATCGTGTCGCCGACTGGGCTGGTCGCTTGAGCGCCTCCCTGCTTTCGGCTTGAGCCGGCGGGGTCACCCAGGGCAGGACACGCCGTGAACCCATCCATGGGGTCTCGATGGCGCCATCCATGGCGCCAACGGTCCTGCCCTGGGTGACCCCGCCGGCTCTGGACGGTTTCCCGCGCGCTGCAGCAACAGCCGACCAGCGCTTCAGTGCATCCGCTGGCACCATGAAACTGTCAGGAGGGGGCAGGCCGCCCTCTCCAGGACCGTTGGCGCCATGGATGGCGCCATCGAGCACCATGGATGGGCTTTTGCGTGTCCTGGAGAGGGCGGCCTGCCCCCTCACACCGTGGACAATCAGGCGCCGACGAAATGCAACCGAAGCCAGGCACACGTCAGCCTTCCATCTGCTCCAGTTCCTTGCCCTTGGTCTCGCGCACGTAGCGGATGACGAAGATGATCGAGAGGATCGCGGCCACGGTGTAGATGCCGTACGCACCGGCCAGGCCGATGCCGGCCAGCAGCATCGGGAAGGTCACGGTGATCGCGAAATTCGACGTCCACTGCGCCGCACCGGCCACGGCCAACGCCGGGCCGCGGATCTGGTTCGGGAACATCTCGCCCAGCATCACCCACATCACCGGGCCCCAGGACATGTTGAAGAACACCACATAGACGTTGGCCGCTACCAGCGCCAACCGGCCCATGCCGTCGGACAGCTGCAGGCGCCCCTCGGCCAGGCTGCCGCTGGCGAAGGCCACCACCATCAGCACCAGGGCCACCGACATGCCGACGGAACCGACCCACAGCAGCGGCTTGCGGCCGATGCGATCGATCAGCACCACCGTCAGCAGGCAGGCGCCGATGCTCAGCGCGCCGGACAGGACGTTGATCAGCAGCGCATCGCTTTCCGAGAAACCCACCGCCTGCCACAGCACCGCGCCGTAATAGAACACCACATTGATGCCGACCAGCTGCTGGAACATCGCCAGGCCGATGCCGACCCAGACGATTGGGCGCAGCTTGCCGGTGGCCTTGTTGAGCAGGTCGCCGAATCGCGGCTTGTGCTGGTCCTGGGCCAGGCTTGCTTCGATCTCGGCCTGCTTGTTCACCGCGGCACGTTCGCCGTACAACCGGCCAAGCACCGCCCTCGCCTGCGCCTGCCGGCCCTTCATCACCAGGAAGCGCGGGCTTTCCGGGATCACCAGCAACAACAGCAGGAACAGCAGCGACGGCAGTGCCTGCATCCAGAACATCCAGCGCCAGGCTTCCTGCCCCAGCCAGAGCGGCTCGGTCGACGCACCCGCCGCCCGGGCCAGCAGATAGTTGCTGAGGAACGCGGCGAACAGGCCGCAGATGATCGCCATCTGCTGCACGGTCGCCAGCCGGCCGCGATAGCGCGCAGAGGCGACTTCGGCGATGTAGGCCGGCGACATCACGCTGGCCGCACCGACAGCGAACCCGCCGAGCACGCGTGCGCAGACGAACAACCAGGAGGCATGTGCAGCGCCGGCGCCCAGCGCCGACACCAGGAACATCACGGCCGCCACGATCAGCACGCCGCGACGTCCCAGCCGATCGCCAAGCCAACCGGCCACGAACGCCCCGATCGCGCACCCCAGCAGCATCGAGGCGACCTCGAAGCCGAGCGCGGCCTCGCTCGAGTTGAAGGCCTGGCGCAGGCCGTCGACGGTGCCATTGATGACGCCACTATCGAAGCCGAACAGGAACCCGCCGAGGGTGGCGGCGCAACTGATCAGGACGATGAAGGCAGTGTTCTCACCGCCATTGGAGGCGGCACCGGGCTGGACTGGCGACATGAAGGATCCTGCAAGGAAGGGGGCCGACCGAAGCGGGCCGGCGGCCCTGGCAGCGTCGCACAGGGCGGGCACGCCGCCAAATGGGCCTGCGGGCCACCCATCCGCCCCACTTTCACACGGCAACCGACACCGGGGGCCAACCTGTTCTAGAATTGGCAGGTTCAGAAAGCGATTCGCCCTCTACCCATGCCATTTGTCGTCACCGAAAACTGCATCAAGTGCAAACACACCGATTGCGTGGAAGTGTGTCCCGTGGACTGCTTCCACGAAGGCCCGAACTTCCTGGTGATCGACCCGGACGAGTGCATTGACTGCACCCTCTGCGAACCCGAGTGCCCGGTCAACGCGATCTTCCCGGAAGACGATGTTCCCGCCGGCCAGGAAGGTTTCGTCGCCCTCAATGCAGAACTGGCGAAGGAATGGCCGGTGCTGACCGTGCGCAAGGACCCGCCGGCCGATGCCGGTGAGTGGGATGGCAAGCCGGACAAGCTGAAGCTGCTGGAGCGCTGAGGCGCAGGCACCATGCCCTGGTAGCTGTCAACCTTCGTTGGCACAAAGGCGCCGACCAGGGTCGGCGTCTACCACGGCAGGTACGAACCAGCAGGCAATGAAAAGGGCGCCCAGGGCGCCCTTTTCCGTTCTGGCCCTGGTAGCCGCCAACCTTGGTTGGCACAAAGGCGCCGACCCGGGCCGGCCTCTACCACGGCAGGTGCGAACCAGCAGGGTCCGCACCCGCCCAACCGGCCATTACGGGGCCAGTTTGGCCTTCAGCGCGGCAATCAGCTTCACCGGGGCTTCGGCGGTGGCCGGCAGGCCACGCGGGTCGACCGCGGAAATGTAGGCACCGGCGTCGACGGCGACCACGCGGACCAGGAAGTTGCTGCCTTCATAGGCCACGTCGTACGAACCCAGCAGCTGCGCGCGGGTGGCGATGGTCAGGCCTTCCACGCCTTCCAGCGCGGTACCGACCTTGGCGAAGGCTTCATCCTTGCTGCCGGCAATGGTGAAACCGGTGGCGCTGACGGCGGGGGCAGCGGCGGCCGGGGTGGCCGGCTTGGTCGCCGAGCTCAGGGTCGGCACCTGGTTGTTGCCGGCGCCTGCCGGCAGGTTCAGGTCCGGCGGCACTTCCAGCGGACGCACTTCCGGGGCCAGAGCGTAGTCGCCCTTGACGCCGCGCTTGAAGCAACCGGTGGTGCCGGCTGCGGTGGCCACGGCAAGGAGCGCGAAGGACAGCACGCGGACGGCGGAAACGGATTGGCGCATGTGAATCTCCTGGATCAGACCAAGACGGAAGGTCAGTGGCTGGAAAGGGCTTCGAGGGCGGCGATGTCGCCGGCAAGATGGTCGGCGGCAGGCGCGTGTGCGGGCGAAAGCGGCAGCAGCGGCAGGCGCAGATCGTGACCGATGCCGATCCGACGCAACAGCGCCTTGACCGGAATCGGGTTGGATTCGACACCGCAGAAGTCATGGAACGGCTGCAGGCGCGCGTCCCAGGATTCGACGGCTTCATGGTCGCGGGCAGCGGCCAGGTCGCACATCCGGCGATAGGCGCCGGGCAGCACGTTGGAACCGACCGAGATCAGACCGTCCATGCCGGCCTGGATCGAACGTGCGGCCGTGCCGTCATCGCCGGTGAGCACGGCAAAGGTCGGGCTGCGCAGGTCAAGCAGTGCCCGCACGCGGCCGGTATCGCCCACCGCTTCCTTGATGCCGACGATGTTCGGATGGCTGGCGAGCTCGGCCACGGTCTCCGGCAGCATGTCGCAGCCGGTGCGGCCGGGCACGTTGTACAGCACCACCGGCACTCCGGCCTGGTCGGCGACCGCGCGGTAATGCGCGATCAGGCCAGCCTGGGTCGGCCGCACGTACGGCGGGGTGACCACCAGCGCGTGGGTGGCGCCAAGCGCGGCAGCACGGCGGGTCTGCTCGATGGTTTTGGCGGTGCCGGACAGGCCGGTACCGGCCAGGACCGGAACGCGGCCGGCGATGCGTTCGACCGCGCTGGCCAGCAGCTGGTCGTACTCCGCATCGGACAGGGTGGCTGCCTCGCCGGTGGAGCCGGCAACGACAACGCCTTGGACGCCGCCCTCCAGCTGCAGGTGCAGCAGGCGCTGCCAACCGTCGGGGTCGAGTGCGCCGTCGGCCCGGAAGGGGGTCGCCAGCGCGGTGATGAGGCCGGAAAGGGACAAGGACGTGCTGCTCTTGGCTGGGGAGGGAAAACGTCCGCCACGGAAGGGCGCGGGCGTTCTGAATGTTACTTGCGGCGCGAAAGCACGGGCAAGTATGCTGGACACCGGTGGATCCCCGCCTCTGGCGGGCATTCAGACTAACGCATGCATTACCCGGAATCGCCTTGACCGACACCACCCCGCGCCCAGCGCCGAGCGAAAACCACCTCCTGATCAACGCCTATACGACGCATCCGGAGTCCCCCCTGTTGTCCGTCACCCGCCGCATCGCCGACAGCGGGTGCAATCTGGTGGATGCACGCTTGGCCACCGTGGGCCGCGATGTCTCGGTGACCGCGCTGGCCACCGGCTCCTGGGATTCGGTCGCCAAGCTGGAAGCGATGCTGACCCGGCTCGAGCGCGAGGAAGGCCTGAAGCTGGTGTGGTATCGCACCGAAGCCAAGCAGGCGCAGTCCAACCTGCTGCCGTACATCGTCGAGGTCATCGCCGCCGACAAGCCGGGCATCCTGTTCCAGCTGGCCGATTTCTTCGACCGCCAGGGCATCACCATCGAAACCCTGCAGAGCACGCGCTACCGCGCCATGCAGACCGGTGCGGAAATGTTCAGCGCACAGGTCACCATCGGCGTGCCGGCCAACATGCATATCGCCGCCCTGCGCGATGATTTCCTCGAGTTCTGCGACCACTTGAACCTGGACGCGATCATGGACCCGATGAAGTTCTGATTGAAACCCTGATTCTTCGCGCGCTCCTCACGGGCGCGTGGCGTTTCATGCAATTGTCGTAGAAAGAACCCAGGCTCGACAGAAGGACCTCATGAACAACGGCGATACCCTGGACAGCACCACCCTTTCCCTGCCGCTGGCGCTGTCCGGCGGCGCCCAGGCCACCCTCGGCGATTACGCCGGCCAGTGGCTGGTGTTGTACTTCTACCCCAAGGACAGCACCCCGGGCTGCACCACCGAGGGCATCGACTTCAACGCACTGCTGCCCGACTTCCAGAAGGCGGGCGCGGTCGTGCTTGGCGTCTCCCGCGACTCGGTGAAGTCCCACGACAACTTCTGTGCCAAGCAGGGCTTCGCGTTCCCGCTGGTCAGTGATGCCGACGAAGCGCTGTGCAGCGCCTTCGACGTGATCAAGATGAAGAACATGTACGGCAAGCAGGTACGTGGCGTCGAGCGCAGCACCTTCCTGATTTCCCCCGACAGCCGCATCGTGCAGTCATGGCGCAAGGTCAAGGTCGCCGGCCATGCCGACGCCGTCCTTGCCGAACTGAAGGCCAATCAGTCCAAGTGAGTCCCATCGCCCACTTTGTCCGCCACCACCCTGCCCTGCAGCAGGTCGTGGTGGTTTTTCCCTGTCCGTAACCAGGAACCGATGATGACCCGAGGCAAGCGCATCTACGTGCTGGATACCAACGTGCTGATGCACGATCCCACCGCGCTGTTCAAATTCGAGGAGCACGATGTCTACCTGCCCATGCAGGTGATCGAGGAGCTGGACAACGGCAAGAAGGGCACGACCGAAGCGAGCCGCAATGCGCGCCAGGTCAGCCGCTTCCTCAACGAGCTGGTGCAGGCTTCGGGCCTGGACAACCTGGCCGAGGGCATTCCGCTGCAGCGGCCGCAGGGCCTGCAGCTGCGCGGCAAGCAGAGCGTGGGCCTGCTGCGCTTCCAGACCAGCCATTTCGACGCGGGCAAGAGCTTTGGCAAGGTCATCCCGGACAACGCCATCCTCGGCGCGATCCTGGCGCTGAAGGAAGAAACGCCGGAGATCCCGGTGGTGTTCGTCTCCAAGGACATCAACCTGCGCATCAAGGCGGCCATCGCCGGCATCGTCTCGGAAGACTACGAGAACGACCGCGCGCTGGACGATTTCAGCCTGCTCTACACCGGCGCCACCGAGCTGCCGGAAGACTTCTGGAAGCGCCACGGCGAGGATCTGCGCAGCTGGAGCGACAAGGGCCGCACGCACTACGAAATCCTCGCCCAGGACGGCGAAGAGTGGTACCCGAACCAGTACGTGTACCTGCCGGGCGAAGACGAAGTCGAGCTGCGCGTCAGCAGGATCGTCGGCGATGGCAAGGTGGTGTTGTCGCTGGTCGATGACTTCCGCCACGGCAGCCATGCCGTGTGGGGCATCAGCGCGCGCAACCGCGAGCAGAACTTCGCACTCAACGCACTGATGGATCCGGAGATCGACTTCGTCACCCTGCTCGGTACCGCCGGCACCGGCAAGACCCTGCTGGCACTGGCCGCCGGCCTGGCGCAGACGATGGACCAGCAGCGCTACCGCGAGATCATCATGACCCGCGCCACGGTCAGCGTCGGCGAGGACATCGGCTTCCTGCCGGGTACCGAGGAAGAGAAGATGACGCCTTGGATGGGCGCGCTGACCGACAACCTGGAAGTGCTGACGCACAACCAGGAAGGCGGCACCTGGGGCCGCCAGGCCACCAACGACCTGCTCGCCAGCCGCATCAAGATCCGCTCGATGAACTTCATGCGCGGCCGTACGTTCCTGTCGCGCTACCTGATCCTGGACGAGGCGCAGAACCTGACGCCCAAGCAGATGAAGACGCTGATCACCCGTGCCGGCCCCGGCACCAAGATCGTCTGCCTGGGCAACGTCGAACAGATCGACACCCCGTACCTGACCGAAACCACGTCGGGCCTGACCTACGCCGTGGACCGCTTCAAGAACTGGCCGCACAGCGCGCACATCACGCTGCGCCGCGGTGAACGCTCGCGGCTGGCCGATTACGCCTCGGAGGTGTTGTGAACCGCTGCACCCGTCTGCTGCTGCCATCGTTGGCAGTCGCCATTGCCACGCTGCTCGGAGCCTGCGCGACCACGCAGGGACCGGCCAGCGTGCCGACCACAGAACGCAGTGGCCAGTCCTGGGTGGTCACCCGCCCGATCATCGCCGCGCAGGTGCTCGACACCTGCTCGCGCCCCAGCCCCGGCCGCGAGGCCGGGCGGGTCAGCGGCTACTGGGCACCGAGCCGGCAGCAGGTGGACCAGCTGGAAGCGAAGCTGGCATCGCTGGAAGCGCAGGTGCCACACGTGCTGGATTTCGACCGCCAGTACGTCGGCATCGAGCTGGACGGAAAGCAGGTGATCTACATCAACGCGTTCCATCTGCCTGAAAACAACAGCCTCCGGCCCGCCCGCGAGGCGGTGCGGGCCTGCGATGGCGGCACGCAGTTCTGGGGCGCGGTCTTCGACCCGGCCAACGGGACCTTCAGCGAGCTGCAGTTCAACGGCGGCTTCGGCGGGCCCTGAGGGGCCTGCCATGGGAATCCGCCTGCCCACCTGGGTCTGGATCGGCGCGGTCGCCCTGTCGTGCGTGGCCGGCATGGTCAATGTGGTTGGCTTCCTCGGTTTTGAACACCAGGCGGTCAGCCACATGACCGGCAGCACCAGCCAGCTTGGCATGGCACTGGCGCAAGGTGACTGGCGCGCGGTCGGCCATCTGTGGGGGCTGCTGATCGCGTTTTCGCTGGGCGCGATGGTCAGCGGACTGCTGATCCAGGACAGCGCACTGCAGCTCGGCCGGCGCTACGGCGTGGCGCTGGCATTGGAATCGCTGTTGCTGCTGGCGGCCATTCCGCTGTTCAAGCAGCATCAGATATGGGGCGCATTGGCGGCCGCGATGGCCTGCGGACTGCAGAACGCGATGGCCACCACCTTCAGTGGTGCCGTCGTACGCACCACCCATCTCAGCGGCATGTTCACCGATCTCGGCATCGGCCTGGGCCACCTGCTGCGCGGGCTGCCGCTGCAGGTACGACGCCTGACCCTGAGCGGCCTGATCATCAGCGGCTTCCTTGCTGGCGGCGTGATCGGCGCCTGGCTGTTCGTGCGCTGGCAGTACGACGCCCTGCTGGCCCCTGCCCTGCTGACCGGACTGACCGGGCTGGGCTATGTGTCCTACCGGCAGTGGGCGCGCTGGCGGCGTTGAGCATGGCGTCATCCACGCATGGCGTGGATCTACGTTGTCCATCCGATCTTTTCCGCGATATCCACGCATGGCGTGGATCTACTGACCGTCACCAGGAAGCTATCGAAGGCGGGGCGGTGTCGGATTGCGGGGTGTCCGCGCCATGGATGGCGCGGCCAAGCCTACAAGGACGTACTTGCGGCGTCCCCGCAATCCGACACCGCCCCGCCTCCCCCGCAGAAATCCAGAGCCGCTGTTGCTGTTGCCCCGGCTTCTGCCGGTGCCGGGCGCAGCCCGGCCGGCACTACCCCCTGGCAAGGCAGCACGGCACAATCGCTGCATGAGCCCGACCACCCCCGTTTCCGCCCTGACCATCGCCGGCTCCGATTCCGGCGGCGGCGCCGGCATCCAGGCCGACCTGAAGGCCTTCGCCGCGCATCGCGTGCATGGACTGTCGGTGATTGCCGCACTGACCGCGCAGAACACCCGCGGTGTGCGCGCCGTGCACGTGCCACCGATCGACTTCCTGCGCGCGCAGATCGAAGCCTGCTTCGACGACTTCGACATCCACGCGGTGAAGCTGGGCATGCTGGCCAACGCCGAGGTGATCCACGCGGTGGCCGATGCACTGGAACGCCATCGACCACCGCACGTGGTGCTCGACCCGGTGATGGTGGCCACCAGCGGTGCGCGCCTGCTGGAGGACAGCGCGCTGCAGGCAATGCGCCAACGGCTGCTGCCACTGGCCACCCTGGTCACCCCCAATGCACCCGAAGCGGAGCTGCTGGTCGGCCGCAGCATCGCCGATGGCAACGATGCAGAGCGGGCCGCCGCCTCGCTCCTTGATCTGGGCGCCGGTGCAGTGCTGTTGAAGGGGGGGCACCTGCACGAAGGCAACCGCGTGGTCGACCGCTACTTCGACGGCGTCAGCAGCGAAGAATTCATCCATGCCCGCCTGCCACTGGATGCGCATGGCACCGGCTGCACGCTGGCCTCGGCCATCGCCGCGCAGCTCTGCAACGGGCTGAGCCTGGCCAATGCCTGCGAAGCCGGCATCGACTACGTAGCGCGCGGATTGCAGCAGGGCTATGCGCCCGGCCGCAGCGAGGTGCTGGTACTGGACCACTTCGGCGCGGCGCCCCACGCATGAGCGATTCGCCACGCGCGCTCACCGTGGACAGCGGCGATGGCCACCGTTTCGACGTGATCGCCTGCGTGCCCGCACAGCCGCTGGCACGGGTGTTGTGGCTGCCGGCGCTGGGCGTGGCCGCGCGCCACTACGTACCACTGGCGCAGGCACTTGCAGCCAGGGGCGTGGCGGTCTACCTGCACGAATGGCGTGGCAATGGCAGCAGTTCGCTGCGCCCGTCGCGCAGCCAAGATTGGGGCTACCGGCAGATTCTCGACCACGATCTGCCGGCCAGCCAGGCCCTGCTCGCCGATGCCGATGACGCGCAGGAGGTACTGCCATGGATCATCGGTGGCCACAGCCTGGGCGGGCAGCTGGCCTGCGTGCATGCCGGACGACGGCCACAGGCGTTCGATCGATTGTGGCTGGCCGCCAGCGGCACACCGTTCTGGCGCACGTTCCCGCCACCACGCGGTTGGCTGCTGCCACTGTTCTATCGCTTCCTGCCGTGGATCGCGCGGCGCCAGGGCGTGCTGCACGGGCGCCGGCTCGGTTTCGGCGGCACCGAAGCACGCGGACTGATCGCCGACTGGGCACGCGTAGGGCTGAGCAATCACTACGCCGCCGCAGGCATGGACGAGGAACTGGATGCGCAGATGGCGCGCGTGCACGGCAGTGCGCAGGCGGTGCTGATGGAAGACGATTGGCTGGCGCCAAGCGGATCAATGCAGGCGCTGCTGGCGAAACTGCCGAATGTCGCCTCGGAATTACGCGTGCTTTCTGCGCAGGAGCTGGGTACGCAGGCCGATCACTTCGCGTGGATGAAACACCCGGAGGCTGTCGCAGAGGCGTTTTTCATTCAGTTGGGTGAAAATTTTCACAAAAGCGTTGACGACTCGCGCCGACATCCGCATAATTCCGCTCCTGTCGCAGGGCGCCCGTAGCTCAGTTGGATAGAGTACCTGGCTACGAACCAGGCGGTCGGGAGTTCGAATCTCTCCGGGCGCACCACTCGACAGACCTTCAGCATCCGCCGCTGGAAGTGCAGTAAAATTTGATTGTGTACCGCGCGCCCGTAGCTCAGTTGGATAGAGTACCTGGCTACGAACCAGGCGGTCGGGAGTTCGAATCTCTCCGGGCGCACCACACACGATCAACACAACAAGTTTATGTAATTGGCGCCCGTAGCTCAGTTGGATAGAGTACCTGGCTACGAACCAGGCGGTCGGGAGTTCGAATCTCTCCGGGCGCACCATTACACCGAAACAGCAGGCCTCGGCCTGCTGTTTTTTTATGTGTGTTTTTCGGCAGGGCTGCGCCCTGCACCTGCAGAAGCAACGGCCGGAGCAACAGCAACAGCTGGCATTCCGTGGGGTGGCGGGGCGGTGTCGGACTGCGGGGACGCCGCAAGTACGTCCCTGTAGGCTTGGCAGCCGCATCCATGCGGCTGACACCCCGCACTCCGACACCGCCCCACCTCTGACAGATTCTCGCGATCCGATGGATCCACGCCATGCGTGGATGACTCCATTGAATTCGAATATTTCGACAGTTGAACGAAGGACATCCATGCTTGGCGTGGATCTACGTGTCGACCAAGGTCGACACCCACCAAGAGCAGGCCAAGAGCAGGCCAAGCCATTCCGGCAGATTGCGCAGATCTGTCGAAGGCGGGGTGGGTCCGGTTGCGGGGGCGTGAGCGCCATGGATGGCGCGACCGAGCTTACATGGACGTACTTGCAGCGTCCCCCGCAACCGGACCCACCCCGCCATCCCACGGAATGCCCGCTGTTGCTTTGGCTTTGGCTGTTGCCATTGCCGTTGCCATTGCCGTTGCCGTTGCCGTTGCCGTTGCCGTTGCCGTCGATTCTGCAGGTGCAGGGCGCAGCCCTGCCGAACCCTACCCCTCTGCCATCGCCTGCCACCATTGCGCCAGCAGCTCCGGCCGCCGCAGGCGCTCGCGCCACCAGCGCAGGGCCGCGCCATCCTCGCCCGTGCGCCAGGCCAACCAGAAGGTCTCTTCCGGCTTGTGCTCCTCGACCTCGCGGATCACCAGCTGGCCGCGCGCCACCGCCGCGCGCGCGCAGGGCTCGGGCAGGAAGCCGAATCCCAGCCCCTGGCACTGCAGCTTTAACTTGCTGGCCATGTCCGGCACGGTCAACGTCTCCTGGCCCATCAACAGGCCCACCGTTCGTGGCAGCAGCCGCCGCGCCGAGTCGGACACGGCGATCGCGCAATACGGCGCCAACTGCTCGCGGCCCAGCACACCCGGCACGGACGCCAGCGGATGCCCGGGCGCCACCGCAAACACAAAATCAACGCTGCCCAGCGGCTCGACCACGTAGCCCCCGCCACTGGGACCCTCACCGGGAGCCGCGACCAACAGGTCGGCGCGCCGGTCCAGCAGCGCTTCCCAGGTACCGGACAGTGCTTCGCCAAACAGGCGCAGCCGGGTGGGCGCCGCCACCTCGCGGAACGCGGCAATATCCGGCCCCAACAGCCAGGTCGGAAACACCGAATCCACCGCCAGGGTCAATTCCGCCTCCCAGCCCGAGGCCACCCGCCGCACCCGCAGCTCGAGCTCCCGGGCCGCACGCAGCAGGTGCCTGCCCTCCTCCAGCAGCGCGCGCCCGGCCTCGGTCGGCTCCGCCCGCGGGCCGATCCGGTCGAACAGCTGCACCCCCAGATCCTCTTCCAGCTTGGCCACGGTGTAGGAAATGGTCGAAGGCACCTTGTGCAGGGCCTTGCCGGCGCCGGCAAAGGAGCCTCGGCGGTCGATCGCATCCAGGATCTGCAGGGCATCGAGGCTGAGCTTGAGCATTCGAAATTTTCGATGATGGCTGTCAAAACTATCCGTTTTTCAAACCCAAGGTGCAAGCGGATACTTCTCTTCAACGGGGAAACACAGCGGCTACCCGCCCACCCCGCCCCATCGAAACCATCGAACAAGGAGATTCCATCATGCTGCAGATCCGCAAGAGCGCTACCCGTGGCCTGGCCGAGCATGGCTGGCTGTCCTCGCGCCATACCTTCTCGTTCGCCAGCTACTACGACCCCCGCTATGTGAGCTTCGGCCCGCTGCGGGTCATCAACGAAGACAAGGTGATCGGCGGCCAGGGTTTCGGCACCCACAGCCACAGCAACATGGAGATCGTCTCCTACGTGCTGGGCGGCGCGCTGGAACACAAGGACTCGATGGGCACCGGTTCGGTGCTGCGCTACGGCGACGTGCAGCGCATGAGCGCAGGCAGCGGCGTCAGCCACAGCGAGTTCAATCATTCGGCCAGCGATCCGGTGCATTTCCTGCAGATCTGGATCTTCCCGGAGGCCGAGAACATCGCGCCGTCGTATGAGGAGACCCACTTCACGCCGGAGAGCAAGCGTGGCCAGCTGCGCCTGATCGCCTCGCCGGATGGCGCCGATGGTTCGCTGCACATCCATCAGGATGCGCGCATCTTCGCCACCATCCTCGATGGCGAGCAGAAGCTGCACCACGCCTTGGCTGCCGGCCGCGGCGCGTATGTGCAGGTGGCGCGTGGCCAGCTGCAGGTCAACGGCATCACCCTGGAAGCGGGTGATGCACTGCAGGTCAGCGACGAGGCACAGCTGACCCTGGAAAACGGCAACGACGCCGAAGTGCTGGTGTTCGACCTGAAGCTGTAACCAGCATGCCCGCGATGCCATCCGGCATCGCGGGCATGTCCTGTTGCAACGCGATCAGAACCTGTACGTCACTGCCAGCCGCACGTTGCGCGGCTCGCCCCAGGTGTAGGTGCTGTACCAGCTGAAGATCGTGTAATAGCGCTTGTCCAGCAGGTTGTTGACGTTGACCGTGGCCGACAGGCGATCGTTGAACTGGTACCGGGCCATGGCATCCAGCAGCCAGTATGGCTCGGTGCGATAAACCACCGACGTGCCACTGGCCGGGTTGGTGATGTCGCCGAACGTGGAGTCCTGCCAGCGCGCACCGCCACCGACAGTCAGGCCCTGCCAGTCGCCGCGCAGGCGGTAGCTGGTGTGCAGGCTGAACTGGTTTTCCGGCTCCAGCGTGGTCACCTTGCTGCCGGCCTGGCGGGCGATCTTGTGCGCAAAGCCACCCTGCACCTGCCAGCCCTCGGCCAACTGCCCGGACATCTCCAGTTCGTAGCCCTTGGTGCGTACGCCCATCAGTGCGCGATAGGCGTCTTCTCCGTTGGGCGTTTTGCCGCCTGTAGGCTGGGCGAAATTGTCCTGGTCGAGCTGGAACAGTGCCGCGCTGGCATTGAAGCGGCCGTCGAGGAACTCCGCCTTCAGGCCCATTTCATAGCTGCGGCCTTCCAGCGGATCCAGTGCCTTGCCCTGTTCGTCGCGTTCGCTGTGCGGCTTGAAGATGGTGCTGTAGCTGGCGTACACCGAATAGTGCTGGCCAAGGTCGTAGACCACGCCGGCATACGGCACGAACACGCCGGTCTCGCGCGTCTGCGGCGAACGGTAGCTGGCCAGGCGGCTGCCGACGATCACCTTCAACGGGTCGGCCACGTCGAAGCGACCGACCACGTACAGGCCGTTCTCGCGGGTCACCTCATTGTTGCCATAACCGCGCTGCCATTCCGGCTCCGGGATGTCACCCTTCCAGCTGTTGTAGTCGGCAACGGCGGTCGGGTACCCGGGCTGCGGCGAATAGCCGGTGTTGGTCCAGCGCTTGCGCGAGGCACTGCCGCCGACCACCAGTTCATGCTGGCGACCGAACAGGCCGAAATTGCCGCTCAGATAGAAGTCGGCCGCGTTGCTGACCGTCTTGCCGACATACTTGCCCAGCCACAACGAGACGCCTTCGCCGGTGACCGGATCGGGATTGCCACCGGCCGCACCGGCCAGTGCCGCATCGTAGCCGTTGACCTGATGGTTGAGCTGCAGCTTGGCTACCCAGTCGTTGTCGAAGGTATGTTCCAGCGTGGCAAAACCGGTGCGCACGTATTGGCGCCAACCGCTCCAGTGGGTGCCGTTGTTGAACGAGCGCGGCATGTCGTTGAAATTGCCCTGGCTGTCCAGCAGCGGAATACCGCCCCAGGTCGAGCCCTTGGGATCGCTCTCCAGCACGTCGCCACCGACTGTCAGCAGCGTGCGTTCGCCCAGATCGGCTTCCAGCACGGCATAGCCGACCTTGCTGGTGCGCTGGTAGAAATCCAGAGTGGAATGCTTGTCCTGCCAGGCACCTACCGCACGCCCGCGCACGCGGCCATCGGCAGTCAGCGGGCCGCCGACATCGACTTCGGCACGGTAGTCGTCCCAGCGGCCGACGCCCAGCGTCGCACTGCCAGCAAATTCCCTGCCCGGCTTCTTGCGCACCAGGTTGATGGTCGCGCCGGGGTCGCCCATGCCGGTCAGCAGGCCGGTGGCGCCCTTGAGCACTTCGATGCGGTCGTAGATCGCGGTATCGCTGAGGGTATTGCCGGCCGAGTAGGCCGAGTCGCGCGACATCGGAATGCCGTCGTACTGGAAGTTCTGCACGGCAAAACCCCGTGCGTAGTACTCGGTGCGCTCACTGTCGTAGGTGACGATGCTGATGCCCGGGGTCACCCGCATCACGTCATCGATGCCATCCAGACCGAAGTCGTCCATCTGCGCGCGGGTGATCACACTGATGGTCTGCGGGGTCTGCCGCGGAGTCAGCACCAAGCGGGTGGCGGTGGCGATGGTACCCGGCGTGTAGGCGCCGCTGCCCTCGGTGATGGTGCCCAGCTGGTTGGCGGTGACCTGCACGGTCTGCAGGGTCTGCGAGGCTGTCCTGCCCTCTTCTTCAACCGGCGCCGATTGCGCCGAGGCGGCACCGGCAGTGGCCACTGTGGTCAGCAGAAGACCATTGGCAAGGGCCCTCGCCAATGGGCGGCGACGCAGGGACAGCGGGGAAAAACGAACAGGCAC
Organism: Stenotrophomonas sp. SI-NJAU-1; assembly: GCF_020883215.1. NCBI lineage: Bacteria > Pseudomonadati > Pseudomonadota > Gammaproteobacteria > Lysobacterales > Lysobacteraceae > Stenotrophomonas > Stenotrophomonas sp. SI-NJAU-1. The sequence continues at coordinate 1,644,839 of NZ_CP086598.1, read as the reverse complement.
AGACGACACGACGGGACCTCCACGATGGGGTGGGATCCTCTGGCGGCGGCTGGAGGGGACGGGGAATGGCGGCCAAGGGCCGCAGGCGCAGGAGTTTACTCTGCCGGCCCCGGGCTGTCGTCGGTTGCGACCCGATCGGCACCTCTCCGCGCGATGGCCAGCCGCTGACGGCAGCCACCGCTTCCCGGATCAGTGCAACCACGCGGTCGGTGTGATCGATGGCATTGATCAACGGTGACGCATCCGGACCACTGCATTCGTATGCGTCGCCCGATGTCATCCATGGCACTTGCCGATGGCTTCTGAAAACGTTTTCATGAAGAGGATCTTCTGGAGCCTTCCTCGCGCATGACGCCCTCTTCTCCCCGCGCCCAGCAGCACGCGACCCGCGCTGCGTTCTTCATCCCCGGCTTTGCCACCGCTGCCTGGGCGCCGATGGTGCCCTTCGCCAAAGCCAAGGCCGGGTTGTCCGACGCCAGCCTGGGCGGGCTGCTGCTTTGCCTTGGCCTCGGCTCGCTGCTGGCGATGCCGCTGGCCGGTGCGTTGACCGCGCGCCTGGGCTCGCGCCGCTTGATGATCGCGACCACGGCCCTGATCCTGCTCGCCCTGCCACTGCTGACGCTCGCCCCCACGCCGCTGGCACTGGGAGCAACGCTGTTCGTGTTCGGCGCGGGTGTGGGGGCGATGGACTGCACGATGAACATGCAGGCGGTGGCCGTCGAGCGCGATGCAGGGCGGCCGATGATGTCCGGCTTCCACGCGTTCTACAGCATCGGCGGCTTCATCGGCGCCGGCTGCATGACCGGGCTGCTGGTTCTCGGCACGCCCCTGTGGCTGGCGTCATTGGTTGCCGTGGCGGCGATGCTGCTGGTGGCCCTGTTGTCGGCACCGCACTGGCGCCCGCAGCGCATTCTGCATGACGGCCCAATGCTGGCCCTGCCGCACGGCGTGGTGCTGTTCATCAGCGTGCTCGCCTTCGTGGTGTTCCTGGCCGAGGGGTCGATGCTGGACTGGAGCGCGGTGTTCCTGGCCGAAATACGCCACGTGCCGCGCGACCAGGCCGGTGCCGGGTTTGCCGTGTTTACGCTGGCGATGACGGCGATGCGCCTGTTCGGCGATGGCATCGTCGAGCGCCTCGGCCGAACCCGTACCATCGTCATTGGCGGCATCACCGCTGCGGCCGGTTTCGCGCTGGCCACGCTGGTGCCCTCCTTCGCCATGGCGCTGGTCGGCTACGTGCTGGTGGGCCTGGGCTGCGCCAACATCGTGCCCGCCCTGTTCTCGATGGCCGGCCAGCAGCGCGCGATGCCGGAGAGCATTGCGATCACCGCAGTCACCACCCTGGGCTATGCCGGCATTCTTGCAGGCCCCGCCGCGATCGGCGCGCTCGCCCATGCCACCAGCCTGGGCTTTGCCTTCCTGTGCGTGTCAGCGATGCTGCTGGGTGTAGCGGCATCTGCACGTTCGCTGGCCCGCCGCCTGCCCTGAAGCTCAGCCGCGTGCTGGGGTTTTTGCGGGTGTGTCGACGCCATGCACCAGCCATTCGGCCTGGGCCGGCAACTGCGGTGCCGGACACGCGGCTTTCGGATGGTGCTCGTCGCGCGCCATCCAGTCATCGACCACCCCGGCCAGCAGGTCCAGCCGCAGCGGCAGGGTGATGTGATCTTCGCCGCGCATCTCGATGTAGTGCGCACGCGGATTGGCCTGCGCCAGCGCACGCCCTTGGCTGACCGGAATGTGCTGGTCGCCCTGCCCGTGCAGCAGCAGCACGCAGGCGCGGGTATCGGCCAGCGCGCGGGCAACATCCACCTTGTCCAGATCCACGTCGATGCGGCGGCTGGCGGCGGCCACCACCTGGTTGATGTCCTGGCTGCCGTAGCGCCAGCGTGCATACGAAGCGATGGCCTGTGCCTTCAACCCTTCCGGCTGCAGGGCCATCAGATGCGGAATCATGGTGCGGATCGCAACCCCGGCATTGGCGAACGATTCCATCGCCACCACGCCGGCGACCTGGTCGCCCAGCTTGTCGGCGGTGAACAATGCGGTGGCAGCGCCGTAGGAAACACCGAACAGGTACAGCGGGCCGGTCACTTCGCCGCGCGCGCGCAGTTCGGCGATGACATCCACGACATCGTCCGACTCATAGGTGCCGTAGCCGGAGGGACCGGCGCCGGACTGGCCATGGTTGCGCAGGTCCAGGGTGATCACGCGGTAGCCCGACTCGGCCAGCTGCAGCGACCATGGCAGCATCGAATCACCGTTCATCATCCAGCCGTGCAGCAGCACCACGGTGCCGCGCGGTGCCTGCGCGCGGAACGGCTGCGGTACGGACAGGCTCAACCCGGTATCCAGCGGCAGGCCGTTCTGGTGCTGCTGCGGCAGGTAGTGGTAGCGCGCACCGTAGTCGCCCGGATCGAAAGCACGCCAGAAGATCGGCACGCCATCACGGCCCGGGGCGAAGCCATGCCGGTTCGGCAGCGCGGCCACAGCTGCGGCGATGCGCGGTTGATCAAGCAGGGTCGAGACGCCACCGGGCGCGATCAGGCGGTCGCTGAGCGAGGTGGACGAGGCCGTCATCGAGGAAGAGCATGCAGCCAGCCACAGGCCGGCGCACGCCAGCAAAAGCAGCAGCAGGCGCTTCATGGGCAGTCAGGGGAAAAGTGCGACAGCGTGGCAGGTTAGCGGCCACGCCCGGCGCCATCTATCGCAGCTGGATGACGGGTTGATGACAGCGCAGGATCGATTCAGCTTGTCACAATGTCGCGACCGGCCAAAGCATTGATCCGGATCAATGAACGCCATCGCATGAATGGCCACAGTGCCGGCATGCGCACCCCGTTCAAGCTCGCCATTGCCCTGGCCGCCACCTTGGCCGCCGCTTACGGCATCGCCCGCAGTACACCGTATTGGTTCGCCCCACCGCAACAGGCCGAGGTCGACATCCACGACCCGGCCCTGATCGAACAGGGCCGGTACCTGTCGCGTGCTGCCGACTGCGCCGCCTGCCATACCGCACCGGGCGGCAGGCCGTTCGCCGGCGGCCTTGGCATGCAGACCCCGATGGGCACGCTGTACTCGACCAACATCACACCGGACACGGAGACCGGCATCGGCGCATACGACTACGCCGATTTCGAGCGCGCGGTGCGGCGTGGCATCCGCCATGACGGCCAGCCGCTGTATCCGGCCATGCCCTACGCCTCGTACGTGATCGCCAGCGATGCCGAGATCAAGGCGCTGTATGCCTACTTCATGGGTGCGGTGCAGCCGGTCCGGCAGGACAACGCCGACAGCACGATTCCGTGGCCGGCAAACATGCGCTGGCCGCTTGCCTGGTGGCAGCTGTTGTTCGCACGCCCGCGCAGCTTCAGCCCTGATCCCACCCTGGATGCCGGCCAGCAGCGCGGCGCCGAACTGGTTGAAGGCCTGGCCCATTGCGGCGCGTGCCATACCCCGCGCGGGCTGGCCTTCCAGGAAAAGGCGATGGCCGACGATGGCAGCCGCCAGTTCCTGTCCGGCTCGGTGCTGGAAGGCTGGTACGCGAAGAACCTGCGCAATGAACAGACCGGCCTGGCCAGCTGGAGCGAAGCCGAAATCGTCGAGTTCCTGCGCACCGGCCGCACCGATCGCTCCGCGGCTTTCGGCGGCATGGCCGATGTGGTCGAGCACAGCACGCAGTACTTGTCCGACGCCGATCTGCTGGCGATGGCGCGGTACCTGAAGCAGCTGCCGGCCCGCGAAGGGCGCAGCGCGCAGTGGACGCCGGGCACCGACACCACGACCGCCGCACTGCGCGGCGGCGACTACCGGGTGGCCGGTTCGCTGGCCTACGCCGAACACTGCCAGGCCTGCCATCGCGCAGATGGTCGCGGCATGCCACGGGTCTACCCTGCCCTGGCCGGCAACTCCATCGTGTTCGCCGATGATCCCAGCTCGCTGGTGCAGGTAACCCTGACCGGCGGGCGCACGCCACATACCGCGCACGACCGCATGGCATTCACCATGCCGGGCTTCGAGCAGCTGCCCAATGCGCAGCTCGCCGACATCCTCACCTTCATCCGCAACAGCTGGGGCAACCAGGCCAGCGCGGTCACTGAACTGGACGTAGCGCGCATGCGCCGGGTGGTGCGTGACAAGCCGGCGCATGTGGTCCCGCAGGAGACGGCGCAATGAGGCGTTCGAAGAAGCGTTCGACAGCGTTGATCGCCAGCGCGGTCGTTGCGGTGCTGCTGGCCGGTGCTGGCACGCTGCTGTACCAGCACCTGTACCCGGACCTGGACGCGGAAGTCGCGAGGACCCTGGACATCCTCGACAGCCACGGCCAGGTGGTGGGCCAGTACCACGTGCCCAGTGCCGAGGAGATCGCCAGCCTCGGCAACGCCGACGCGGTGATGTTCGGCCGTCGCCTGCTCAACGAGACCGCACGCCTTCTGCCGGACAACGTCGGCAATGATCTGAACTGCAATTCGTGCCACATGGCCGAGGGCAAGCGACCGTTCGGCAACCACTACCTGAACACCGGAGGCGGCAGCTACCCGCGCTACATGCCGCGGCCGGGCAGGGAAATCGGCCTGGCCGAGCGCATCAACGGTTGCCTGCAGCGTTCGATGAACGGCAAACCGCTGGCCAAGGACGCGCCGGAGATGCGTGCGATGCTGGAATACATGGCGTGGCTGAGCCGCCCGGTACCAGAGGGTGCGCGCGTGGCCGCGCCCAGCGAAGGGCCGATCGACAGCACGCTGACACCGGACCCGATACGTGGACAGGCGCTGTATGCCGCGCAGTGCGCCGCCTGCCACGGCGACAACGGCGAAGGCCGGCGCGACGCCAGCGGCGATATCGCGTTCCCGCCGCTGTGGGGCGAGCGCAGCTTCAACATCGGTGCCGGCATGGCGCGGCTGTACAAGGCCGCCGGCTTCGTCAAGCACAACATGCCGCCTGCAATGACCCGTGAACCGCCACTGGGCCAGCAGGTGATGCCCGACCAGGACGCGGTGGATATCGCCAGCTACTTCATCAACCAGCCGCGCCCGGACTTCGCCGGCAAAGCCAAGGACTGGCCGCGCGATCCGAAACCGAAGGACGCGCGCTACTGAGCAATGCCCCGGCCTTGCCGGCCGTCACACAACACACTCCCTGCATCTGCGCGTCACCGCCATGTCATCGGCGCTGCCGACACTCCCGGACTTTCCTCCCTTGAAGGTCCGGTTTCGATGCGAACGATTGCGCGCTTTCCCCGTATCTCGCTGCTTGCCCTGCTGATTGCTCCCGCACTGGATGCCCTGGCTGAAGCACCGCAGGGCGATGTGGCCGATACGCGAAGCGCCGACGCGCGGACCCTGGACCAGGTACAGGTGATCGGCCAGGCCACCAGTTATGCCAAGACCTCGGTGCGCCAGGAAACGTTGAACCGGCAGACCGTGTTGAGCAGCGTCAATGGCGCGCTCAACGAAGTGCCCGGCGTGGTCGTCAGCGAAGCCGATGCCACCGGTTCGTCGGTGTGGGGCACGCAGATCAGCATGCGCGGCTTTGTCACCAACCGCGACACCCAGCAGATCGGCACCACCATCGATGGCCTGCCCAATGGTGGTTCCGGTTATGGCGGCGGCTCGCTGGCCAACCGCTACATCGACACGCTCGACCTGGAAACGGTGGAAGTGAGCCAGGGCACGGCCGATATCTCCTCGCGCTCGAACGAAGCACTCGGTGGCACCCTGAATTTCCTCACCAGCGACCCACTGCAGGAGCAGCGACTGCGCATGGTGGTAGGTGCCGGTGACAATGAAGCGCGCAAGTACTACGTGCGCTACGACACCGGCCTGCTTGCAGGACACACCCGCGCGTGGATCAGCGCATCGTCGGCGCGCGTGCATGACTGGATCGACGGCACCGGCCACACCAGCAACGACAACATCGCCGGCAAGTTCATCACCGAGCTGGACCGCTGGACCCTGACCGGCTACCTGTCCTACAACGATGCCGACGAGCCGGAGTACACCAGCGTTTCGCCAAAGGGGTTCGCCACCAACCCCGACCGCGACGGCCTGGTCGGCACCCTGACCGGCATTCCGTACCTGGACCAGAACTACCGCTCCGGTTCGCGCGCACTGCGCGAGAACACGTTCGGCTACCTGCGCGCCGCCTTCGATGGCGGCAACGGTTTCAAGGCCTCGATGGCCGCCTACGGGCACCGCATGCAGGGCCGCGGTGACTGGCTGCCACCGTACCTGGCCGACGTCAACGACGACGGTGCCGGTCGCCCGCAGTCGGAGTACCTCGGCGGCAGGACCGTCTACGGTGGCAGCAACCGCGGCCAGATCTACTTCGTGAACCCCGACGGCAGTTCCGCCCAGCGCCTGGCCAGCTGCACGCCACGGCTCGGCTTCAGCGCCGAGTACGACCCCAACTGCTACGCCGGCAACGTGCAGGGCGCGCAGTCCTACCGCCACTCCCACTACGACAACGATCGCGTGGGCGTGACCGCCGACGTCGAATGGCGGCAGACCTTCGGCGCCATCGACAACACCGTACGCGGCGGGCTGTGGGTGGAGAAGCTGGACCGTTCCGTGCGCCGCGATTGGCACCGCCTGCTCAACGTCGGCCAGGACATCGCCTTCGACCACCAGCCCTACTGGGTGCAGTTCGAGGACAAGTACAAGGTCGATGAGCAGATGTACTACGTCGAGGACGTGGCCCGCTTCGGCCCGTTCAGCGCGCGCCTGGGCGTAAAGCAGTTCTTCGTCGACCAGTCCCGCCGCCGCGTGATCGGCGCCGCCGAGAATGTGAAGTCCGATTCGAAGTCCGATCCGCTGCTGTCCACCGGCTTCACCTGGGCCCCCGGCGTGGAGGGCATGGAACTGTTCGCCGGCTACTCGCAGAACTTCGCCGCGATCCCGTCCGGCGTGCTGGGTGAAACCGATCCGCAGCGCTTCCGCAACGTCGAACCGGAGACCGCCGACAACATCGAACTGGGCATGCGCATCAGCCGCTGGCCGCTGACCGCCTCGGTCACCCTGTACAACATCAAGTTCGACAACCGCATCGTGTATCTGCCGGCCGGCCTGGTCAGCGGCATCGACTACCTCGGCGAGACCGATGGCGTCTACGAGAACTTCGGCGGCGTGGAGAGCAACGGCCTGGAAGCGGCCTTCGGCTACGGCTGGGACAATGGCTGGCGCATCAATGCGGCCTACACCTACAACCGTTCCAAGTACCTGGGCAGCGGCAACGACGCGCGCGACACGCAGCTGGGCATCGTCGATGGCGCCAAGGTGATCGGCCAGCCGGAGCAGATCCTCGTGGTGTCGGCCGACTGGCAGGGTGAGAACTGGAACTTCGGCCTGTCCGGTCGCTACCTGGGCGAACGCTACCTGGATGCGGCCAACGTCAACAAGCTGCCCTCGGCCACCGTGTTCAACGCCAACATCGGCTTCGACCTGCAGGGCCTGTCGCCGCGCCTGAAGGGCATGGGCGCCAACCTGGTGGTGAGCAACCTGACCGACAAGCGTTATCTTGCAGGGGTGGACGGCCGCGACAACGCCTTCATCGGCGCCCCGCGCACCGTCGGCATCTCCTTCCGCGTGGACCTGTGAGTGTGACCCTGTGACTGATACCGGCCGACGCCGACTGTTGCAGGCCGGCGTCGCCGCCGGCCTTTCGCCGCTGCTGCCCAGCATCGCCCGGGCAGCAGCGATCGCCCCTGCTTCGCGCACGCGCAGCCTGCAGGACCTGCAGCACATCGTGGTGTTCATGCAGGAGAACCGCTCGTTCGACCACTACTTCGGCACGTTGCCGGGCGTGCGTGGCTTCGGTGACCGTTTCGTTGCCCCGGCATCGCCGCTGCCCGGTGGCGACCGCCCGCGCAGCCTGTGGCTGCAGCCCGACGCCAGCGGACAACGCGCCATCGCCCCCTTCCCGTTAAATACCGCTGCGCACTTCGGCTACATGCGGGTGGAAGGCACGCCCCACACCTGGCCTGATGCACAGCAGGCGTGGGACCACGGGCGCATGGCGCACTGGCCCAAGGCCAAGCAGAACCATTCGATGGGCTACTTCCAGCGCAGCGACATGCCGTTCCAGTTCGCCCTGGCCGATGCGTTCACGCTGTGCGATGCCTACCACTGCGCGATGCAGGCCGGCACCAACCCGAACCGCGTGTTCCTGTGGACCGGCCACAACGACGCCCGGGGCCAGGCCGGCGGCCCGGTGATCGCCAATTCGCACGACAATTTCCCCGAGCTGGGCGGCCATCCCGACTCGTACCGCTGGGCCAGCTATGTCGAGCGGCTGCAGCAGGCTGGGGTGTCCTGGCAGATCTACCAGGACATGGCCGACAACTTCACCGACAACCCGCTTGCCGGGTTCGAGACCTTCCGCCAGGCGTACCGCGGCGACCCGGGGCATGACCCGGAGCTGCGCGCGCGCGGCGTCAGTACCCGTGGCCTGGCGCAGCTGCGCGAGGACGCGATCAGCGGCCGCCTGCCGCAGGTCAGTTTCATCATTGCCGACGCAGCCGGCAGCGAGCACCCCGGTCCGTCCAGCCCCGCGCAGGGCGCCGCCTATACTGCGCGCCTGCTGGATGCACTGACCGCCGATCCAGAGGTGTGGAGCCGTACCGCCCTGCTGCTGATGTTCGATGAGAACGATGGCTTCTTCGACCATGTGCCGCCACCCGCACCGCCCTCCCCGCTTGGTGCCGGCTGGGCCGGTGCGTCGGCGGTCAGCACCGAGGGCGAATACCACCGCCACCCGGCACCCGGCGACCAGAAATACGATGCCGCCGAGCTGCGTGGGCGCCCCTATGGGCTTGGCCCGCGCGTACCGTTGTATGTGATTTCACCGTGGAGCCGCGGCGGCTGGGTCGACTCGCAGGTGTACGACCACACGTCGGTGCTGCGTCTGATCGAGCGCCGCTTCGGCGTCGCCGCGCCGGACATCTCGCCGTGGCGGCGTGCGGTCTGCGGTGATCTGAGCAACGCCTTCGACTTCGCCCAGCGCGACACCCGCCCCTTCGCCAAGGCGCTGCCCGATGTCACCGCTGTCGCCGCGCGCGCCGCCGCCCTGCCCGGCCGTACCGTGCCCGCGCTGCCCGATGGCCTGCATCCGGCCCGCCAGGAGCCCGGCGTACGTCCTGCACGGGCACTGCCCTATCGGCCGCACGTGCAGGCCACATCGGTGGATGGCGCTGGCCTCACCCTGCAGCTGGCCAGCGATGGCGCCGCGGCCGTGCTGCATGTCTACGACCGCCTGCGCCTGGACGCCGTTCCGCGCCGTTACACCGTGGTACCAGGTGCCCCGCTGCAGGATCGCTGGCCGCTGGATGCGCAGGGTCGTTACGATCTCTGGCTGCTGGGACCGAATGGATTCCATCGCCATTATCGCGGCGATGGCACGCTCGCGCCGCTGCACGCGCACGTGGAGCGCACGGACGGCCAGATGCGCCTGACACTGCGCAATCCATCGCCTTCGGCGCGGAAGGTCCAGGTGCAGGCCGGCGCCTACGCCGGCCACATGCCCACCCGCGAACTGCAGCTGGTGGCCGGCGCGGAAACCGTACTGGACTGGGATCCCGCACCAACCGCAGGCTGGTACGACCTGATCGTGCGCTCGCAGGGCGTCGAGCAACGCCTCGCCGGACGTGCCGAAGACGGCCGGCCTGGCACCAGCGACCCTGCCATGGGCAGCGAACCGCTGCGCTTCGATCACGGCTGAAAGTGATGCTGTGGAGCCGGGCGCGTGCTCGGCTCCACAGGGTGGAACATCCCGCTCAGGCCTCCTGCAACCCCGGCCGGCCGTGCTCCACGGCATAGCGCTTCCAGCTCTGCAGCGCGCCGTTCGGCTGCATGACCGTATCGAGCGTCTTCATGTCACCGATCCAGGCATCACGGGTGACGTCGCACAGCACATAACCGCGCTTGTCCGTCGTCGCCTTCAGGTGCGGACTGTGCCGCAGCTGGTTCTCTGCGTAGGCATCCACGCCCTGCCCGTCCGCGCCCGACGTGATCGAAGTGGCCAGGAACTCACTGGAAATCACCCCGGAATCGGCATTGTCCTGTACCAGGTCACTGGCATAGTGACGGTGCGCATCGCCACAGGCGGTTACCACGTTGCCGAAGCCCACCTTCTGGATGTGATCGAGCAGGCGCCGGCGGCTGGACAGATAACCGGACCACTGGTCGTCGGAGGCCTGCACCACGCCGTCCTTCTCGCGCAGGTAGTTGCCCAGCGAAACCTGGTGGGCGATGGTGTGCCAGCGCGGCGCGGCGTCGGCCAGGCCGTCGAACAGCCATTGCTCCTGCTTTGCGCCAACAATGCTGCGTTCGGGAGATTCCACTTGCCCGCGCTGCGCGATGTCCACCTGCTTGCTGCGGTACTGGCGGGTATCGAGCAGGTGCAGGTCCAGCAGCGTGCCATAGCGCGCGCGCCGGTACATCTGCATATGGCCGTCGCGCGGGAACGACGAAGCACGCAGCGGCATGTTCTCGTAGTACGCCTGGAACGCCTGTGCGCGGCGCAGCAGGAACACTTCACTGGGCGTGCCGTCCTGGTCCTCGGCGCCGGCCCAGTTGTTGTCCACTTCGTGGTCATCGAACGTGACGAACCACGGCGACGCGGCGTGCGCGGCCTGCAGGTCCGTGTCGGTCCTGTACTGCGCGTAGCGCCGGCGATAGTCGTCGAGCGTGTAGGTCTGCGGGCCAACATGGTTGCGCAGGTTGGTGAACGGCTGGCCGTTCATCCTGCGCACGCCTGGCTGGCTTTCGCCCTCGTAGATGTAGTCGCCGTAATGGAACACGAAGTCGAGCGGCTCCTCGGCAATGTGTCGCCATGCACTGTAGTGCCCCTCCTCGTAGTGCTGGCAACCGGCCACCGCGAAGCGCACGCGGTCGACCTGTGCGTTCGGCGCAGGCAGGGTGCGGGTGCGGCCAACCGCACTGGCATGGCCTCCCACGGTGAAGCGGTACCAGTACGGCCGCCCAGGCGCCAGGCCTTCCAGTTCCACGTGCAGCGCATGGCCAAGCTCGGGGTGGGCCAGCGCGGTGCCCTGCCGCACCACGGTGCGCATGCTCTCGTCGGCGGCCAGCTGCCATGCCACCGCCATCGGCCGGGTTGGCATGCCGCCACCGAACACCAGTGGCTCGGTGGCCAGCCGCGTCCACAGCACCACGCCGTCGGCCGACGGATCACCCGACGCCACGCCGAGAGTGAACGGTGTACTGGCAAAGCGCGGCGATGCGAGCAGATTGCGCGGATTCAGCGCTGCCACATCCTTCTGCGCGGCCAGCGCGCGGGCCGTTCCGGCCCACACACCCAATGCGGAAAGTCCGGACAGGGCAAGGAAACGCCTGCGATTGATCGTATCCAAGACGCCCGCCCTCAGTTGTAGATGATGTGGAAGTAGAAGAAGCGGCCGTAGTCATCGATCTCGGTGCGGAAGCGGCCGTTCGGACCGGTGCTGTAGGTCGGCTGGGTGTTGAACAGGTTCTTGGCCTCGTACTTCAGCGTCACGTGCTTGCTGACCTTGTGGCTGAAGGCCAGGTTGAAGGTCATGTATGGGTCGTAGTACGAATCCAGCCACTGGGTATCGCCGAAGTCGACCAGCATCCGGCTGCGGTAGGTGCCGGATACGCGCAGCTGCGAGCTCTTCCATGGCATGCGCCAGATCACCGAGCCGTTCACCGACCAGTCCGGCTGGTACAGCAGGCGGTCCAGGCGGCGCTCGCTGCCGTCGCTGATGCGGTAGTTGGTCTGCCCGTCCAGGCGGGTGGCATTGAGGTACATGTCGAAGCGGTGGCGGCCCCACTGCAGGTTGCGGTTGGCTACCGCGAACTCGACACCGCGCAGCGTCGACTCATCGGTGTTCATCGGCTGGGTGATCCGGTAGCGGATGTCGCCGACGTTCTCGAACGTGGTCAGGGTATAGATGTCGTCCTTGATGACCTTGTCGAACAACGCCACCGAGACCAGGCCGTTGTTGCCGTTGAAGTACAGGTCCCAGGCAAGATCGAGGTTGGTCGAGCGGCGCGGCTGCAGCGAGGCATTGCCCTGCTTGATGGTGCAGAAGCCTCCGCCCAGCTCGTCGTCGCCGCAGCTGGTGCTGGTGGCCTGGGCGATGTTGCTGGGCGTCGGCCGGCCCAGCGTGCGGCTGGCGGAGAACCTCAGGCGCTGGTCTTCGCTCAGCTTGAAGGTGGCGTTCAGCGACGGCAGCAGGTTGTTGTAGCCGCCACTGCTCTTGCGGAATGCCGATGTGTAGGTGGTGCCACCATCCTCACTGAACGGGCTGAACGCATCGAAGGTGGTGTGGTCGTAGCGCAGGCCGCCGATCAGCAGCAGCCGGTCCCAGGCGTAATGCGCCGACACGTAGGCGTTGGCAATGTCTTCCACGTACTTGTAATCGCTGGTGAAGTCGGCATTCGGGTACGCCGCATCGTTGTTGCCCAGCTTCGGGTAGAGCTCGTCATGCCACTTGCGGTTGTCGATCAACGGGAAACCGGGAACGCTGCCAAGCAGGGTCGAGCCCGGGTACAGATAGTCATTCAAGGTCGCGCTGGTCTTGTAGTAATCGAAATCGATGTCCTGCCAGATCTTCAGGTGGCGATACTCGGCACCGGCAGCCAGACCGAAACCGCGTGCATCGGCATCGATGTTGTAGCTGAAGTCGGCGCGCAGGTTGTCGATGCTTTCCTTGGCGTCGCGCGGCGAGATATAGGCCTGCGCCGGATTGAGCTTGAACGCCGAACTGGTCAGCAGGCTGGAATCGGAAACACCCACGGCGTTCGGAAAGCCATGGCTGTCGTTGGCATAGTCAACGAACAGGTTGCTCGGGTAGGCGCGCACGCCCCAGTAGACCTGGTTGTTGTGGAAGGTCTCTTCGGTGTGGCCGGCACGCAGGGTCAGCCGCGAGAGATCACCGATATCCCAGTTGAAACTGGCGATCGCGCCGCGGTTGCTGCGGTCCCAGCGGTCGTGGCGGTTCTTGATGTAGATGCTGTTGATCTGGCTGGTGCCGCCGTCCTCGCTCTGGTTGCGTATCGGGAACTTGGCGTTGCCATACAGATCGGTCTTGTTCATCGTCGAGTTCTCGTAGAACCGGTACGAGTACAACAGCAGCGAGGCATAGAACGGGTCGTCCGATGGCTTCCATTCCAGCTTGGCCGAGCCACCGAAGTTGGTGATGTAGTTGGTGTAGGTGCCGGTGCTGAAGTTGCCCGGTGCGCGCAGGCCGTTCCAGCCTTTCGCCTCGTCGGGGCCGGTGGTTCCATCGGTGAGGTACTTGCCGGCATCGTTGTAGTAGTAGTTCGATTCCACCCAGCGCTTGACGCTGTTGCGCGAGCGCTGTTCGTAGCGCGCGACCGCGACGATGCCGAACTGATCGTCGCCGCCGAACTGGTTGGAAAACACTGCCTTGGCGCTCTTGCCGAAGTGGCCCAGGGTCTTGTGATCGCCACCCGCGCTGCGCCCCACATTGGTCTCGGCCGTGGAATGGATGCCGGCCACGTCGGCGAACACGTACTTGCCGGAGCGGTCGAAGGCGCTGCGGCTGATGATGTCGATCACACCACCGATGGCATCCGGTGCCTGCTCGGCGCTGAAGCTCTTGTAGATGTCGGTGCGGGTGCCGATGTCGCTGGGAATCAGCTGCAGGTTGTTCATGCGCTCGCCGGAGCCACTGCCGCCCACGCTTGCGATCGCGATGCCGTCGATGGTCGTGTAGTTGAGATTGGCCTGCACGCCGCGCACGGTCACGTAACGCGGTTCGCCCGCATCTTCCACCGCACTCAGGCCGGGCGCGGCCATCAGGCTCTCGGCCAGCGTCTCATCGCCATAGCTGTCCATCTCGTCGTAGATCACAGAATCCTTGATCACCGGCGAGGTCTTCTTCTGGTCGATGACCTCATGGGCGGCGATCACCTTGACCGTGCCCAGGGTCGGGGCCACCACCGCTTCCGGTGGGCGCGATGCAGGTGCGGCCGGCCGGCTTTCCCGCGGGACCGGTGCCGCGTCGATGGCGATCACGTTGCCGTCCACCACCGTGTAGCGCAGGCCGGTGCCGGCCAGAAGCGTGTCCAGCGCCTGCTTGACGGTGGCTCCTCGCGGTACCGCACCCGCCATGGGTGCAGCGCCTGCGCCGGCATATAGGAACTGCACGCCCGAACTGCGTGACAGTTGCTCCAGCGCCTGGCTCAGCGGCTGCGCGGCGATCGCTGCGGTGACCCGGGTCTCAAGCCCATTGGCCGACGCCACCTGTGCATGCGCACCCAGACAGGGAGACAAGGCCAGTACCACCGACAGATAGAGCTTCTTGCGCATCACGGTTCCTTGGAGGAGAGAGGACTGCTGGTACCGCGTCGGCATGCGACGGCGGCTTCTCCCAAGTAAGAGCCGGCATCGGCGGAAGTGGAGAACGCCGATTCGATGAATTTTTTCTGACAGCCCTTCGCCGAACCGCGATCAACGGCTGGACACCCATACCGTGTCCGCTTCGCGGCGGATGACGAAGCGTGCGTCCCGCTGCAGGAATGCCTGCAGCGCTGCGACCCGGTGCGCCTCCAGGCTGCCTGACAGGCGCGCCGCGCGCGCCGCCTCGTCGGTCAGCCGCACCTGTATCTGGTTGTGGCGGTTGAAGGCAGCCGCCACCTCGTCCAGCCGCTCATCGCGGAACGACACCCGGCGCTGTTGCCAGTCCAGCAGCATGGACACCGGTATTTCCAATGGCTGTACCGCATGGCTGCGGTGATCGACCAGGACCACCTTCCCGGCAGGCAACTGCGCCAGCCGTCGTTGCCCGCTGCCGGCGCTCCAGACCTCCACCTCGCCGGACACCACGCCGATGCGCGTACTCTGCAAACGGCGCGAGACATCGAACACGGTGCCGATGTCGCGGATCTGCAGATCGCCAACCTGCACCTCGAACGGCCGGTGATCCGCTGCGATATCGAACGTGGCCTCGCCGCTCAACAGTTCAACCCGACGGCTGAACCAGCCGATGTTCACCCGCAGACGGCTGTCTGCGTTCAGGCGCACCTGCGTCCGGTCAGCCAGCACCACCTCACGCAGTTGCCCGTGGCCGGCGATCAGCATCTGTTCGCGAGGCATCAGCCACGGCACCAGTCCGGCCGCCAGCAACAGGCAGCAGGCCACCGCAGCCACCCGCCTCCAGAGTGGCCGGCGTGATCGCGATGCGATCACGGCGCGCGGCACGGGCACCGGTACGGCAAACAACGGCACGACTTTCGCCGTTGCCGGCAGCTCCGGCAACGCGGCCCTGTCCCCGTGCTCCTGTCCATGCGCCACCATCACCGCGCCTACCTGCCGGTGCACGTGCAGGACATGCAGGTACGCGCGTATGTGTTCGGGAGAGCGCTTCATCCATGCCATGAACTCGATGCGCTGAGCGGCGCTCAGGTCACCCTCGCGGTTGCACAGGAACCAATGCGCGGCCTGCTCGGCCACCTCGTCATCCATTGCTGCAGGCTCCTGCCGGTTCATCCATCCTTCCCGGCGCCGAGCGCCTTCCTGCAGGCATCCAGTCCCTTGCCGATGTGCTTGCGCACCATGTGCACCGACACATCCAGCTGTGCCCCCACCTGCCGGCAATCCAGCCCATCGCGATAGTGCAGCTCCATCACCCGCCGCGTTGTCGGCGGCAGTTGCGCGATGGCGCCGCGGATTCCGCTCCAGCGCTGTGCCCGCTCGAAATCAGCTTCGATGTCCTCCTCGCTGCGCAGCACCTCGGCCAGCAGGTCGACGTCCTCGATCTGTGGCAGGCCGGAGCGCGAGCGTGCCTGTTCACGCGCCAGGTTGGCCGCCACCGTGAACAGATAGGCTTCGGGATTCTCGATCGCCTGGGCATCTTCGCCGGTACTGCGCAGCAGCCGCAGGTAGACCTCCTGGGCCAGGTCCTCGGCATCGGCAGCCTGTGAACCACGCCGAAGGAAGAAGCCACGCAGCAGGCGGCGCCGCAAGGCGTAGCTCTTCTCCCAGATCCTGACGCTGTTCACAACCGACCAACCACCCCGAGGCTGGAAAACCCAGCAGGGTGCACACCAACGATGACATCCGCATTGCAGCGCTGCATGGCCAAGCGAAGGTTCGCGCAGACCCAATCGTCGCCCGTCTACCCGCCAGCCGATACGGCGCCTACGCTTGTCTCCTCGGCAGCCACCACGGCCGCCCCCGCGCCACGGACCTGCCGGCGCGACTCCGCTCCAGAGCTGTCGCCCTGCCGGCGGTGCCGTGCAGGTGCAGAACCGGCGCTCTCTGGAGACGCAGCATGAACCAGGCACACTTCCCTCTCGACGCCGATCCGCAGGAAACCCGCGAATGGCGCGAGTCCCTGCAGGCGGTGATCGAGGCCGGCGGCCGCCCCCGCGCGCACTATCTGCTGGACCAGCTCGATGCACTCGATGTGCAGCAGCATGGCGACCTGCACACCCGCGCGTGGACCGCCTACACCAACACCATCCCGCTCGAACGCCAACCCGCCTACCCGGGTGACTTGGCCATCGAGCGGCGGTTGAACGCGATGATCCGCTGGAACGCCATGGTGATGGTGCTGCGTGCCGGCAGGCATTCCAATGTCGGCGGCCACATCGCCACCTACCAGTCCGCAGCAGTCATGTATGACGTGGGCTTCGACCACTTCTTCCGTGGACGGACCGAAACCTTCGACGGCGACATGATCTACATCCAGGGTCATTCGGCCCCGGGCATCTACGGCCGGGCGTACGTGGAAGGCCGCATCAGTGCCGAGCAGATGGACAACTTCCGCCGCGAAGCCGGACGCGAGGGCCTGTCCTCGTATCCGCACCCGCGGCTGATGCCCGGGTTCTGGCAGTTTCCCACCGTGTCGATGGGCCTGGGCCCGCTGACGGCGGCCTATCAGGCCCGCTACATGCGCTACCTGGAATACCGGGGGCTGAAGCAGCACCAAGGCCGCAAGGTCTGGGCCTTCCTTGGTGACGGCGAAATGGACCAGCCCGAATCGCTGGCGGCCATTTCGCTGGCAGGGCGCGAGCGCCTGGACAACCTGGTGTTCGTGGTCAACTGCAACCTGCAACGCCTGGACGGACCGGTGCGTGGCAACGCCAAGGTGATCCAGGAACTGGAAGGCACCTTCCGCGCCGCCGGCTGGAACGTGATCAAGGTGATCTGGGGCAGCGGCTGGGACGACCTGCTGGCACGCGATCACAGCGGGCTGCTGCGCCAGCGCATGATGGAGTGCGTGGATGGCGACTACCAGACCTTCAAGTCGCAGAGCGGCGCCTACGTGCGCGAGCACTTCTTCGGGCGCTACACGGAGCTGCTGGCGCTGGTGGCGCACATGAGCGACGACGAGATCTGGGCACTGGCACGCGGTGGCCACGATCCGCAGAAGGTGTTCGCCGCCTACCAGCAGGCAGTGAACACCAGCGGTCGCCCGAGCGTGGTGCTGGCCAAGACGGTGAAGGGCTTCGGCATGGGCGAGGCCGGCGAAGGCCAGAACATCAACCACCAGCTGAAGAAGATGAGCGCCGACGCGGTGCGTGCGTTCCGTGACCGCTTCGACCTGCCGGTCAGCGACGGGCAGCTGGAACAGATGCCCTACCTGCGCCCGCAACCGGGCAGTGCCGAGGCGCTCTACTTCGCGCAGCGTCGCCAGGCGCAGGGCGGCCAGCTGCCGGCACGGCTGACCCAGGTCGATCCGTTGCCGCTGCCGCCGCTGTCCACGTTCAACGTCCAGTTGCAGGGCAGCGGTGATCGTGGCCAATCCACCACCATGGGCTTCGTACGCATCCTCACCGCCCTGCTCAAGGATCCCGAACTGGGCAGGCTGGTGATCCCGATCGTGCCCGATGAATCGCGTACCTTCGGCATGGAAGGGCTGTTCCGCCAGATCGGCATCCATTCCTTCCTGGGCCAGCTGTACACCCCGCAGGACGCCGGCCAGCTGAGCTATTACAAGGAGTCCAAGGACGGCCAGATCCTGCAGGAAGGCATCAACGAATCCGGCGCAATCTGTTCGTGGATCGCAGCGGGCACCGCGTACAGCAACCACGGCCTGGCCACGATTCCGTTCTACATCTTCTATTCGATGTTCGGCCTGCAGCGCGTCGGCGACCTGGCCTGGGCAGCGGCCGACGCGCGCACCCGTGGCTTCCTGCTTGGCGCCACCTCCGGCCGCACTACCCTGATGGGCGAAGGCCTGCAGCACGACGATGGCCACAGCCACGTGCTGTCCTCGGTGATTCCAAGCTGCGTGTCCTACGACCCGACCTACAACTTCGAACTGGCAGTGATCATCCACGACGGCCTGCGCCGCATGTATGTGGACCAGGAAGACATCTACTACTACATCACCCTGCTCAACGAGAACTACCCGCACCCTGCACTGCCTGACGGCGCCGAAGCCGGCATCCTGAAGGGGCTCCATCTGCTGCGTCCCGCTGCTGCCGACAGCACGGCACAGCCTCGCGTGCAGCTGATGGGCAGTGGCTCGATCCTGCGCGAGGTGCTGGCCGCCGCCGATCTGCTGCAGCAGGATTTCGCCATCGCAAGCGATGTCTGGAGTGCCACCAGCCTGACCGAACTGCGCCGTGATGGCCTGGCTGCCGAGCGCTGGAACCTGCTGCATCCGGCCGACGAGCCGCGCGTTCCCTACGTGCAGCAGTGCCTGCAGGACCATGCCGGCCCGGTGGTGGTGGCAACCGACTACATGAAGATCGTCGGCGACCAGATCCGCCCCTTCATCAACGACCGGCGCTTCATCGCACTCGGCACCGATGGCTTTGGCCGCTCGGATACACGCGAATCGCTGCGCACGTTCTTCGAAGTCGATCGCCACTTCATCGTGCTGGCGGCACTGAAGGCCCTGGCCGATGACGGGCATGTGGAACGGGGCCTGCTGCAGCAGGCGATCGACCGGTACGGCATCGACACCGGCAAGCGCGATCCCGCCGCGGCATGACAGAACAGCAACGGCACCCGCAGAGCACGCTTCTGCGGGTGCCGCTGCATCACATCACTACGGCAGCCGCTTGAACAGGTTGGTCTGCAGGATCGGCGTGCCGTCATGGCCGAAGAAGGCCTTGGTCTCGGTCATCGTTGAACGATCGGCGGCCACCGTGTACACGCGGGTGGACGCCGGCGCGCCATGATCGACCAGCTGCATCACCAGCGTGTTCGGCGCCGGCAGTTTCAGCGTTGCCTGGTTGGCACCGTAGCTGCCGGTCAGCGCCGCGGGCGTGCCATCCAGTGCCAGCGTACCGTCGGATTTCATGGTCTTGCCGTCATGCAGGACGATGTCCACGTGCGAGCTCCACCTGCCCGCACCGGCATCCTTGAATTCCAGCACGACCTGTTGCGGCCGCTGCGCCTCGGGAAGAGCGGAAGTGGCGATCTCCAGCGACCAGCGGCCGAGCAGGGGCGAAGGCAGAGCGCCGGCCGCCTGCGCCGTCGATGTCGATGCCTGCAGCGAAAGAAGGGACAGCAGCACAGCAGAAAACAGCTTCATGTGAGTCTCCTGTCGAGTGAAGAACCGTCTGCACAACGTGCACGGTGGCCACACTACCCGGACTCTGCAGCCATCGGGGCAGGCGCGTAACGAACCGCATCACAGTCCGGCAGTCCGATCCGGGGCCAGGCCCCACGGAGTGAGCATTCATCGAGGTGATTCCGCCGCGCTCAGCCGTTCCATCCCAGCCCGCGCGGCTCGTTGCTGAAGCCTGCGGCCCGCAGCGCGTCCACCAGCGCACCGCGATGCACCGGCACATCATTGATCCGTTCCAGGGTGAAGGACAGGCGCCGCCCCCGGCGCAATGCCACCGCCAGGGCCTGTGCAGCGGCAACCAGAGTATTGGCCGCATCCTCTGCCCCGCCCTCGATCCAGCTGGACAGTTGCCGCCCGCCCTGCGCCAGGTACAGCAGCAACCGGCCGTTGCCGATCACCACCATCGCGCCGGAGCGCCGCAGCGGACGTGCACCGGCCACCGGCTGCGGCCACGGCAGCAGGCTGCCGAAGGGATTGGCCGGATCCAGCGCTGACAGGGCGACGACCGAAAGCTCACGCGGCACACGCTCGGACAGCTCGCGCAGATGGTCGATGGTGCCGCGCTCTGCAAACTGTGCTCCGCCCAGCCCCGCCACGAAGCGGCCGCGCAGGACCTGCCCGGCATCCTCCATGCCTCGATAGACAGGCTGCAGTGCAGGGAACCCACCGGTTACCGCTTCGGTCATTGCCGCCGCCCGGGTCACCACCCGGTAGCGATCAAGCAGGCCTTCGCCCAGTGCCAGCGCCCGCACCGTGTCGTTGCTGCGCTCGCGGGGCAGCAACGACCATCGCCCCGCCAGGGTCGGCCCGCTGGCAATGGCCGGGTCCAGCGCCGTGGCCCGCGCGTCCAGCATCGGCATGAAGCGGAAACCCCGCGTGCGCCGCGAAGCCGACGCAACGCGCGCCCGCTGCTGGCGCACGCCGGCCAGGGCCCGCAACGGCGACCACAGGTCACTGCTCACTTCGCCCCTCCAGGCCAGCTGCCATAGCGCCAGCTGGAAGTCCTCGGCCGCCGCCGCACTGCCGGCCAGGCGTGACTGCACCTGCGTGGCCAGCTGCCGCGCGAAGTAGGCGCCGCCATCGGCCAGGACCTGCACGATGGCGTCCTGCATCGGTGTACGCAGCGCCGGATCCGCTTCCGCCAGCAGCGGCAACGTTTCGGCGGCATGGTCCTGCAGGTGCAGCGACACCAGGCCGTCGTCGTCACCCAGCCGCCCGTGCCCGGCCCACAGCACCATGCCGGTCGCCAGCAGCTCATCAAGCAGGGCCGGTGCGTAGTCGCGCACCCGGGCCGGCAGGACCTGGTGTTCCCAGACCGAAACCGGCAGCGGCAACCCCGCCAGCTGCTCGACCACACGGGCAACGCCGTCGCTGCCCTCGAGCATGGCCGCAACGGCACCATTGCGGGCACGCCCGGCGCCGCCTTCCAGCAACACCCCCTGCCCCTCCAGCAGCAGGCGCACATAGGCTGCCGGTGGCACCGGCCGGGTGGCTTCACGTGCCGCCTGCAGCGAACGCAGGCGCAGACGCTGCAATACATCTTCGCTGACCCATTCGTGCACTACGTCCGGCGACGGATGCACCCGCTCATTTCCCTGCTGTCGCCGCGCTGCGCCGAAATTGCCACGCAGCACCCGCCCCTGCTCCTGCAGCCTTTCCAGCGCGCCGTCGACCACCGCCACACCCAGCCCGAACCGCTTGGCCAGCGCGCTGCTGGTGAAGGGCGCATGCGTTCGTGCGTGGCGGGCCAGCAGATCGCCGAGGGGATCGGGCATGCCTGCAAGAAACACCTCCGGCAGCCCGCCCGGCAGCGCCGTACCCAACGCATCGCGCACACGTGCGGCGTCCTCCACGGCGACCCACTGCGTGTGGCCGGCAATGGAAACCGGGATCGCGCGCTGCTGCGCCTGCAGCGCTGCCAGGTGCACTTCCACGCATTCCGGATCGGACAGGCGCAGCGCCAGGTCCGATGCAGGCAACGGTCCGAGCTCGCGCAGCAGGTCGGACACGCCCTCCATGCCATGGGCCCTGCGCGCAGGTTCCAGCCGCTGCAGTTCCCATTCAACCTGATCGACCACCCCTGCATCCAGCAGTTCGCCCAGGTCTACCTGGCCCAGCAGCTCGGCGAGCAGGCCACTGTCCAGTGACAGCACCGAAGCGCGGCGCTCGGCCAGCGGCACGTCCGCCTCGTACATGAACTCGGCGACATAGCCGAACAGCAGATTGGCCGCGAACGGCGAAGGCACCTCGGTCGTGACGTCCAGCAACTGCACCTGGCCGCGTTGAACGCGTTGCATCAGCGCGTCCAGCGCATCCAGGTCGTAGACATCCTGCAGGCACTCGCGGGCGGTCTCGATCAGGATCGGGAACTCCGCATGGACCTGCGCGATTTCCAGCAACTGGCCGGCGCGCAGGCGCTGCTGCCACAGCGGCGATCGACGCCCCGGCGTGCGACGCGGCAACAGCAGTGCGCGCGAGGCACACTCACGGAAGCGCGCCGCGAACAGTGCCGAATGGCCGACCGCCGCAGTGATCGTGCGGCGCAACCGTTCCGGTTCGAACACGAACATGTCCGCCCCCGGAACGCGCCCTGTACTGTCGGGAATCCGCGCGATGATGCCATCGTCGCTGGCGACCACGGCCGGGTCGATGCCCCAGCGCTCGCGCAATCGTGCTGCCACCGCCAATGCCCACGGATCATGCACGCGGCGGCCATACGGCGAATGCAGCATCACCCGCCAGTCGCCCAGCTCGTCGCGGCAGCGTTCCACCACCAGGCGCAGATCGGTGGGCAGCACGCCCGTGGCCTGCCGCTGCTCGGCGACCAGGCCGAGCATGTTGCTGATCGCGTTGGCGTCCAGGCCACTGGCCTGCAGGCGTGCGTGCAGCGCCGTCGCAGGGGTCTCACTGCTATCGATGTGCGCCTCCAACGCGGCGAGAAACGCGCCGATGGCCTGTCCCAGTTCGGCAGGGCGGCCGACACCTTCGCCACGCCAGAACGGCAGGCGCGCCGAGCGTCCGGGTGCGGGCGTCACCACCACCTGATCGTGGGTGATCTGGTCGATCCGCCATGAAGTCGCGCCCAGCGTGATCACATCATTCACCCGCGACTCGTGGACCATTTCCTCGTCCAGCTCACCGACGCGACGCGATCCGGCCCGCTCTTCTCCTTCAGGCAGCACCACGCTGTACATGCCACGGTCGGGAATGGTGCCGCCGCTGGTAACCGCCAGTTGCTTCGCACCGGGGCGAGCGCTGAGCTCACCGCTCTGCCGGTTCCATACCAGCCGCGGCCGGAAGCCGGCGAAATCCTCGGACGGGTAGCGGCCGGAAAGCATGTCCAGCACCGCGTCGAAAGCACTGCGCGGGAGTGAGCGGTACGGCGCCGCACGGCGTACCCGCGCATACCAGGCATCGGCCTGCAACGGCTCCATCGCCACCGCCGCCACCGTCTGCTGGGCCAATACATCAAGCGGGTTGCGCGGCGGAGCGATGGCCTCGATGCGTCCGGCCAGCATGCTGTCCACCACCACGGCGGCATCGATCAGGTCGCGCCGCGTACGCGGATACACCAGACCGCGGGACATGCCACCCACCTGGTGGCCGGCGCGACCAACGCGCTGCAGGGCGCTGGCCACCGACGGCGGCGCGGCCACCTGGATCACCAGGTCGACCAGCCCCATGTCGATCCCCAGCTCCAGGCTGGACGTAGCCACCACGCAGCGCAGTGCACCCCATTTCAGCGCCTGCTCGATCTCGCCGCGCTGCTCCTTGGAGACCGATCCGTGATGCGCGCGTGCGATCAGTGTCGGCGCAGCGGAGACCCGGTTGACCGTACTGCCGGTGAAAGAGCCGTAGGCCAATCCGTTGCCCGCCTCGCCCGGGGCTGCGTCGTCTTCGCCACTGCGTCCGGCGTGCAGCTCGTTCAGGCGTGCGGTCAGCTTTTCGGCTACGCCTCGCGAATTGGCAAAGACAATCGTCGAGCGATGGCGCAGCACGTTGTCGAGAATGCTTGCCTCCACATGCGGCCAGATCGAGCCGATCCGCGCGCCGCCGTCGCGCTCCCCGGGCGTGCCCTGCGTAGCCAGGCTGGACATGTCTTCCACCGGCACCACGATGCGCATCTGCAGCTGCCGCGCCGAGCCGGGTTGGACCACGCTCACCGGGCGGTCGCCGCCCAGGAACGCCGCCACCTCGTCGACCGGCCGCACCGTGGCTGACAGGCCGATGCGCTGCGCCGGTTCGTGCAGCAGCGCATCCAGCCGTTCCAGGCTCAGCGCCAGATGCGAACCGCGTTTACCACCGGCCACTGCATGGATTTCATCGAGAATGACGGTCTGCACATCGCGCAGGATCTCGCGTGCCTGCGAGGTCAGCATCAGGTACAGCGACTCGGGCGTAGTGATCAGGATGTCCGGCGGCCGCCGCACCAGGCCTGCACGTTCACTGCTGGAGGTATCGCCGGTACGCAATGCGACGGTCAGCTGCACCGCCGGCTCGCCGCGTCGGGCGCGCTCGTCGGTGATGCCCTGCAGCGGCACCTGCAGGTTGCGCTGCACGTCGCTGCCCAGCGCCTTGATCGGCGACAGGTAAAGCACGCGGGTGCGCCGCACCGGCTTGGCCGACGGCGATTCACGCGCTTGCCGATCACGCTCGGCGAACAGCTGGTCGATGGCATGCAGGAATGCGGCAAGTGTCTTGCCCGATCCGGTTGGCGCGATGACCAGGGTATGTTGGCCAGCACCGATCGACGACCAGGCCTGATCCTGCACCGGCGTGGAGGCGTCGAACGCAGCACGGAACCAGGCCTGCGTCGCGGGATGGAAGCGCTGCAGCGGGTCCTGCGGGGAATCAGGCGGCGTCATGGTGCGTCGATCATACCCAGCTGCGGCCCGTTGGCCGGACCTTCGCAGGCGCTTATTGCATCAGACAGGTGATCCGGGGTCGACAACAAAGGCTCTCAGCGTGACCATCCTGCCGTCACGGAGACGTGCTCCGCTCGGCGGTCATGCTGCGAACCTGGCACCGCGATCGTAGGCCGCAGGTCAACGCGAAGCAAAAAGAAAACGCCCGCGGATCCAGGATCTGCGGGCGTTCTTTTGCATCTGGCGGAGTGAGAGGGATTCGAACCCTCGATAGAGCTTTTGACCCTATACTCCCTTAGCAGGGGAGCCCCTTCAGCCGCTCGGGCATCACTCCGGGGTTTTCTCCGCGTCTGGTGCGTTGCACCTCAGCGGGGCGTGAATCATAACGTTAATCACGCGCGAAGGTAAAGCCTTATTCCGCAGAATTTTCACCACCGGTGCTGCCGGCTTCGTCACCACGCTGGATGCGCTGGTAGATCTCTTCGCGATGCACGGCGACGTCCTTCGGCGCAGTGATGCCGATACGCACCTGGTTACCCTTGACGCCAAGCACGGTGACGCTCACCGAGTCACCGATCATCAGGGTTTCGCCGACGCGGCGAGTCAGGATCAACATTTTTTTAAGTCTCCATGGAACCGTGTGGAAGGGTATCCCCCACCGGCTTGACGCTCCGTCAAGAAGCGCGCCCACGACAAAGGGAAAAGATTCGCAATGGTACCGTCAGCCGTCCCGCTCCTACAAGGAGGGGGACGGCAGGGGTTCATCACAGGCGGGGGCTGACCCATTCGACGACCGCAGCCAGCGCGGTAGCAAGGGCGGGCCCGTCCTCGCCACCACCCTGGGCGAGGTCCGGGCGTCCGCCGCCCTTGCCCCCGATCTGACCGGCGATATGGGACAACAGTTCCCCGGCCTTGACCTTGCCCATTGCACTGCCGTTCACGCCCGCGACCAGGGCCGCCTTGCCGTCCTGGGCACCGGCCAGCACGATCACCGCGTCGCCCAGCTGCTGCTTCAGGCGGTCCATGGCATCGCGCAGGGCCTTGGCGTCGAAGCCTTCCAGTCGGACAGCCAGAACCTTCACACCGGCGACCTCGACGGCCTGGCCGGACAGGTCGGCAGTGGCGCCGGCGGCGACCTTGGCCTTCACGGCCTCCAGCTCGCGCTCCAGCTGCTTCTGGCGCAGGCCCAGCGCACGGATCTTTTCGACCACGTCCGCAGCACTGCCACCCAGCAGCTCGGCGGCCTCGGCCAGGCGGGCCTCCTCGGCATCCACGTAGTCCAGCGCGCCCTGGCCGGTGACGGCCTCGATACGACGCACACCGGCCGAGACGCCGCCTTCGGAAGTGATCTTGAACAGACCGATGTCACCGGTCCGGTTGACGTGGGTGCCACCACACAGCTCGGTGGAGTAGTCGCCCATCTTCAGCACGCGCACGTTCTCGCCGTACTTCTCGCCGAACAGGGCCATCGCGCCGAAGTCCAGCGCTTCCTGCATGCCCATGTTGTGCACTTCGGCGGCGTTGTTGGCGCGCACCTGCTGGTTGACCTTGCGCTCGATGATCGCCAGTTCCTCGGCGCTGATCGGCTGGAAATGCGAGAAGTCGAAGCGCAGGCGGTCCGGCGCCACCAGCGAGCCCTTCTGCTGCACGTGGGTGCCCAGCACTTCGCGCAGGGCAGCATGCAGCAGGTGGGTCGCCGAGTGGTTGAGGATGGTGGCGCCACGGCGCTCGCCATCGACCTGGCCGAACAGCACGTCACCGATCTTCAGGCTGCCCTGGGTGAGCTTGCCGACGTGGCCATGGAACTGGCCCGCGAACTTCTGGGTGTCACTCACCTGCAGCTGTACGCCGGCAGCGGACAAGGTGCCGGTGTCGCCGACCTGGCCACCGGACTCGGCGTAGAACGGGGTCTGGTTGGTCAGCACGATGACCTCGTCACCGGCCTGGGCAGCGTCCACCGGGCGGCCATCCTTGAGGATCGCCACCACGCCGAGGTCGTCGGCCTGCAGGCGGTCATAGCCCAGGAAGACCGTCGGCTTGAGCGTGGCGACCAGATCGGCCGACAGCGTCACGCCACCACCGAACTTGCCGGCGGCACGCGCGGTCTCGCGCTGCGTCTCCATTGCGGCGTTGAAGCCGTCGATGTCCACGGTCAGGTCACGCTCGCGGGCGATGTCCTGGGTCAGGTCGAGCGGGAAGCCGTAGGTGTCGTACAGGCGGAACGCGTCCACGCCCGGGATCACGCCATTGCTGACCTTGGCCGCAACGTCGTCGAAGATCTTCATGCCCGAGTCCAGCGTCTCGGCGAAACGCTCTTCTTCTGCCTGCAGGGCACGCACGACGGTATCGGCCTGTGCGGGCAGTTCCGGGTAGGCCTCGCCCATCTGCTCGACCAGGGTCGGCACCAGCTTGCTGAAGAACGGCTGGCGCACGCCCAGCATCCAGCCGTGCCGAAGTGCGCGGCGGATGATCCGGCGCAGCACGTAGCCGCGGCCTTCGTTGGACGGCAGCACGCCATCGACGATCAGGAACGAACAGGCGCGGATGTGGTCGGCGATCACGCGCAACGACTTGTTTTCCAGATCAGCGGTGCCGGTCAGCTCCGATGCCTTGCGGATCAGCGCCTGGAACAGGTCGATCTCGTAGTTGGTATGCACGTGCTGCAGGATCGCGGCCAGGCGTTCCAGGCCCATGCCGGTGTCCACGCACGGTGCCGGCAGCGGCATCAGCGTGCCGTCCTGCTGGCGATCGAACTGCATGAAGACCAGGTTCCAGATCTCGATGAAACGGTCACCGTCCTCGTCCGGCGAGCCCGGCGGGCCACCGGCGATATGGTCACCGTGATCGTAGAAGATCTCGGTGCACGGACCGCACGGACCGGTGTCGGCCATCTGCCAGAAGTTGTCCGAGGCGAACGGCGCGCCCTTGTTGTCGCCGATGCGGACGATCCGGTCTTCCGGAATGCCGATCATGTCGCGCCACAGTGCGTAGGCCTCGTCGTCGGTCTGGTAGACCGTCACCAGCAGGCGCTCGGCCGGCAGCTTCCAGACCTGGGTCAGCAGCTCCCAGGCCCAGGCGATCGCATCCTTCTTGAAGTAATCGCCGAAGGACCAGTTGCCCAGCATTTCGAAGAAGGTGTGATGGCGGGCGGTGTAACCCACCTGGTCGAGATCGTTGTGCTTGCCACCGGCACGCAGGCAGCGCTGGACGTCGGCCGCGCGCACGTAGCTGCGCTTTTCCGCGCCCAGGAAAACGTCCTTGAACTGCACCATGCCGGAGTTGGTGAACAGCAGGGTCGGATCGTTGCCCGGCACCAGCGGCGCCGACGGCACGATGGTGTGGCCTTTGCCCTTGAAGAATTCAAGGAAGTCGCTGCGGATCTGGGATGTCGTGAATTTGGCGGATGCGTTCATGGGGGCTGGCAGTCTGCGGGCCGGGGCCCGTGCCGCCGGCCGCAGTGGCCAGGGTCGAACGGACCGCCGAAACCCCAAAGGGTATCAGGCCCGGCGCCATCAGTCTCAGTCGTCCGGATCGTAGCGGGTCGCGCGGCGGATGCTGTCGCCATCGAAGCCCCGGCGGGCCAGCAGATCGGCGGCCTTGCGGCGCTGCGCGAGGTCCTGCGGACCGGCCTCACCAAAGCGGCGACGGACCAGATCCCGGGCATTCTCCGTCCAGTCGCCCTCGAAGGTATCCATCGCAGCAGTGATCTGCTCGCTGTCCAGCCCGTGGGTTCCCAGCTCGGCACGTACATGGATGGGGCCATAACCCGTATTGGCGCGCATGCGCACCAGATTCTCGGCAAACCGGGTGTCGTCCTGCCAACCGGCCTCGGTCAGCTTGTCGACCGCCGCCTGCGCAGCCTCGTCCTCGATGCCCCGGGACGTCAGCTTGCGGGTCAGCTCCTTGCGCGAGTGCTCACGACGGACCAGCAGGCCCAGGGCGCGCTGGACAGGCGTCTGTTCGCGTACGCGGCGCTTACGGCCGGGTGCCGGGGCGTCGGAATCGTTCATTCTCGCCTTCAATCAAATGCGCCGTCCCTGGCGCGTCCCCCGTCGGGGAAACCGAATCTGCAGGACAGGGCGACGTCACTGACGGCGCCGCCCTGCCCCACAGCAAGCCTTTACTCGTCGTCGCCTTCGTCTTCGCCTTCCTCACGGACGGCTTCGGTCGGCTGGAACTTCTCGCGCAGCTCAGCCTCAAGCTTGGCGGCAACCTGCGGGTTGTCGCGCAGATAGCCACGGGCGTTGTCCTTGCCCTGGCCGATGCGCTCTTCACCGTAGCTGTACCAGGCGCCGGCCTTCTCGACCAGCTTGGCCTCGACGCCCATATCGATCAGTTCGCCCTCGCGGCTGATGCCTTCGCCGTACAGGATCTCGGTGATGACCTGCTTGAATGGCGGCGCCAGCTTGTTCTTGACGACCTTGATCTTGGTCTGGTTGCCGATGATCTCGTCGCCCTTCTTGATCGCGCCGATACGGCGGATGTCCAGGCGCACCGAGGCATAGAACTTCAGCGCGTTGCCGCCGGTGGTCACTTCCGGGCTCTGGCCCGGCATCATCACTCCGATCTTCATGCGCAGCTGGTTGATGAAGATCACCAGCGTGTTGGAACGCTTGATGTTGCCGGTCAGCTTGCGCAGCGCCTGGCTCATCAGACGCGCCTGCAGGCCCGGCAGCTGGTCACCCATCTCGCCTTCGATTTCGGCCTTGGGGGTCAACGCGGCGACCGAGTCGACCACCAGGATGTCCACCGAGCCAGAGCGCACCAGCATGTCGGCGATTTCAAGCGCCTGCTCACCGGTATCCGGCTGCGACAGCAGCAGATCGTCGACATTGACGCCCAGCTTGCCTGCGTAGATCGGGTCCAGCGCGTGCTCGGCATCGATGAAGGCGGCGGTGCCACCCAGCTTCTGGCACTCGGCGATGGCCTGCAGGGTCAACGTGGTCTTGCCGGAGGATTCCGGACCGTAGATTTCCACCACGCGGCCCTTGGGCAGGCCACCAATGCCCAATGCGATATCCAGCATCAGAGAACCGGTCGGGATCGCCTCGACGGGCTCGACCACGCGGTCGCCCATGCGCATCACCGAGCCCTTGCCGAACTGCTTTTCGATCTGGCCCAGAGCTGCAGCGAGGGCGCGCTTCTTGTTCTCGTCCATCGGATTGGTCCTTGCAGAGGTCACGTCGTTGGAGGTGCTGTCTTTGGAAGTCTTCTTGGCCATGGGTTCACTTTAAGGCTGGCGTATCGCACAGGCTGAGATTCTGCCCGGCGTTCGGAAAAAAATTATCGGACATCCGTACCAACCTCAGCAGAACCAGAGAATCGCCACAAAAGACCGCGGGAATTGCAGGATGAATCGTCAACGGTTCGGTCGCAGCAGCCCGCAGTACAGGCCCTCGATCGAGAAATCCTGGTCCGGAAGCACGTCAATCGGCTTGTAATCGGGATTGCGCGGCAGCAGGCGGATGCGATCCTTGGCGATCTTCAGCAGCTTGACGGTGATCTCGTCATCGATGCGGGCCACCACGATCTGCCCGGAATGGGCATCGCGGGTCCGGTGCACACCGATCAGGTCGCCATCGAAGATGCCTTCGTCGATCATCGAATCGCCCTGCACTTTCAGCAGGTAGTCCGGTGCCGGCGAGAAGAACACCCGGTCCAGCACCACGAAATCATCCGAGCCGATGTCGGCGCCGATCGGCAGACCGGCAGCAACCCGACCCAGGATCGGCAGACGCAGGACGCTGTCGGGCAGGCCCGGTTCGGCAAGCTTCTCCACCGGCGGTGCCTGCACCAGACGGATGCCGCGGGCCTGGCCCGGCACGCGACGGATCGCCCCGGCCTGCTCCAGCGCCTCCAGGTGATACTGCGCTGCGCGTACGCCCTTGAAGCCGAAGGCACGCGCGATTTCAGTCTGCGAAGGGGGGGCGCCTTCGCTCTCGATACGCTCGGCGATCAACTGCAGGATCGCCTGCTGGGTGTCGGTCAGGTCCATGGTTAGTAGTATTACTACTAACTCCCGGAACTGCAAGTGCCGAGGGCGATTCCGGGAGGAGCGAAAGCCGCCGGGCATGGCCCGGCGCTACCGGGAATGCGGCGTGGCAGGTTGGGGGCGGCAAAGCCAGAAGCAGCCGACCCGCGGTAAGCACACTACGTGTGCTTGCCGCTTCTCCAGATCGAGAACAGGATCCACACCCCGCAGAACCCTGCGCCGATGAAACCGCACACGCCCAGCGCCAGCAGCCAACGACTGGAAACGCCGCCTACGCTGTGCATCACGATCGAGGAGCCGATGATCAGGGCTGCCGTGACGATCCCCATCACCAAGCGGTTCGCGGCGCGATTGACCTGGTCGCCGAAGCCCTGCAGCGCGTTGGTCTCGACCTTCAGCTGCAGCCGGCCACGGCGCGCCGCCTGCACCAGCTTGCGCAGGTCCCTTGGCAACTCACCGGCGAAGTCGATCATGCCGAGCAGGCTGCGCCGGCCACGCTTGAACAGCGCCCGCGGCGCATAGCGCTGCAGTACCACCCGCTCCAGGAAGGGACGCGCGGCGCTGGCCATGTCGAAATCCGGGTCGAGCTGGCGGCCCATGCCCTCCAGCGTCAGGAAGGCCTTGATCATCAGCGCCAGATCTGCCGGCAGGGTCAGGTTGTAGCTGCGCAGCAGCTGGGTGATGTCGCCCAGCATCAGGCCGATGCGCAGGTCCTTCAGCGGCACGCCGCGGTACTGGTCGACGAACAGGCTGATGTCATGCTGCAACCGGTTCTCGTCCACTTCCACGCCACCGGCCCAGTCCAGCAACACATCGGCCACGCCCTGCGGATCCTGTTCAACCAGACCGTGCAGCAGCTGCGCGACCTGGAAGCGACGCACCTCCGACAACGCGCCGACCATGCCGAAATCGATCACGCCGATGCGGCCGTCGCGCAGGTAGATGATGTTGCCCGGGTGCGGATCGGCATGGAAACTGCCGTCCTCCAGCACCATCTTCAATACGATGTCGGCGCCACGCCGGGCCAGTTCACGGCGGTCGATGCCGGCCGCATCGACACCGGCCAGATCACGTCCGGCAATGCCGTCGACGAAATCCTGGACATTCAGGCTTTCGCAGGTCCATTGCCAGTGCACCGCCGGAATCAGGATGTCGTCACGGCCCTCGAAGTTGCGCGCGATTCGCTCGGCGTTGCGGCACTCCGCGGCAAAATCCAGCTCGCGGCGCAGCGACACGGTGAACTGCTGCACCACCTCGGCGGGCCGATAACGGCGCAGATCCGGCAGCCGTGCCTCAACGATTTCGGCCAGCCGTGCCAGCAGGCGCAGATCGGCTTCAACCACGTCACGGATACCAGGGCGACGCACCTTCAGCACCACTTCGCGGCCATCACGCAGCCGCGCCCGATGGGCCTGGGCCAAGGACGCGGCCGCCATCGGGGTTTCATCAAGGGAGGCAAACACCTGCGACGGCGGTGCACCGAGATCGGCCTCCAGCTGTTCGCGGATCTTCTCGTAGGGCAATGCCGGGACCGCGTTCTGCAACTCGGAGAGTTCGGCGATCCAGTCCGGCGGCAACAGGTCGACGCGGGTGGCGAGCACCTGGCCCAGCTTCACGAACGTCGGCCCGAGGTCCTGCAGGGCGCTGCGCACGCGCACCGGCGCGGTCATCCGCAGCATTTCCTGCCGCTCCTCGTTCCAGTGCAGCAGGCGGCCGGTACGTTCCAGTACCGTGGCCAGGCCGATGCGCCGCACCACGTCGCCGAAGCCGTAGCGGATCAGGACGGCGGCGATTTCCTGCAGCCGGCCAAGGTCACGGACGGTGCCCAGCGTCTCCCACATCGTTGCCTACTCCGGTTGATTGCCGGAGCAGCATGTCACAGCTGGGCGTCGATGCCGTGCAATGCCGCCGCTACGGTCTGCCGGCGGATGGCTTCACGGTCACCGTCGAACTGGAACAGTTCGGCCCGGGCATAGCCGCCACGGCGCTTCCAGCCGATCCAGACACTGCCTACAGGCTTGTCCGGGCTGCCACCGCCCGGCCCTGCAATACCGGTCACCGCCACCGCGATGCCGGCACCGGAATTGACCAGCGCCCCGGAGACCATCTCCAGCACGGTTTCACGGCTGACCGCGCCGAACTGCTCCAGCGTCTGCGCACGCACGCCGAGCAGGCGCTGCTTGGCTTCATAGCTGTAGACCACCATGCCGCAGTCGAAGAACACCGAGGAACCGGCGATGTCGGTCATGCACTTGGCGATCCAGCCGCCGCTGCAGCTTTCAGCGGTGACCAGCTGCAGCGAAGCCTGCTGCAGGCGCTGGCCCAGGGCAGCGGCCTGGGCATTGAGTTCGGTGTCGGTCGGGAAGGCCATCGGGGTAGCTGGAAGATGAAGAGCCTGCACGTTGTACCGCAGATGGCAGGGCGGTGTCGCGGCCGCAGGACATGCCGGCCAGCGGCCAGCACTCGCTCACCATTCGGGCAGCTTCTCCGGCAGCAGGGCCCGGATCGGCTCGCCGTCGGCTGTGGCGGCCAGCTTCTCGGCCTCGGCGATGGGAAGATCGACCTGCAGCAACCAGCCTTCTTCATCGGCCTGCTCGCTGCGGATCACTTCCAGTTGATGCAGGCGCGCGCGCAGGCGGCCGGCACTGGGCGGCAGGCGCAGCTCGCCGGTGACATGCTGCAGGCCCAACCGCTTGCCGAGCACGGCCTGCAGCAGCTCCATGCCCTGCCCGTCGCGTGCGGAAATCCACACCCGCTCGCGCCGCGATTCATCCGGTACGCCGTCCTGGCCATCGTGGCGCACGTCGGCACCCTCGATGCGGTCGATCTTGTTGAACACCAGCAGCTGCGGCAGATCGCCGGCACCGACCGCGGTCAGCACCTCGTCGACCTGGGCGATGCGCTCCTCGCGATGCGGGTCCGCGGCATCGACGACATGCAGCAGGAAGTCCGCTTCCCGCGCTTCAGACAGGGTCGAGCGGAAGGCCGCCACCAGGTCATGCGGCAGGTCGCGTACGAAACCAACTGTATCGGCCAGCACGACGTTGCCACCGGGCACGGCGATCCGGCGTACGGTCGGATCGAGGGTGGCGAACAACTGGTCGGCCGCATACGCCTCGGCGCCGGTCATCGCATTGAACAAGGTCGATTTGCCGGCGTTGGTGTAGCCCACCAGGGCCACGCGCGGCAGTTCGCTGCGCACACGCGCACGGCGCATCTGGGTGCGCTGTACTTCGACCTTCTCCAGCCGCTTCTGCAGCTGCTCGACCCGCTTCTGCAGCAGGCGGCGATCGGTTTCCAGCTGGGTTTCACCCGGGCCGCGCAGGCCGATCGAACCGCCGCGCTGGCGCTCCAGGTGGGTCCAACCCCGCACCAGGCGGGTCGCCAGATGGCGCAGCTGGGCCAGCTCGACCTGCAGCTTGCCTTCATGGCTGTGCGCACGCTGGGCGAAGATATCCAGGATCAGACCGGTACGGTCGATCACCCGGCGCTCCAGGAAACGTTCCAGATTGCGCTCCTGACCCGGGCTCAACGAATGGTTGACCAGGATCAGGTCGGCTCCGGTCGCCTCGGCCGCAGCCTTGATCTCATCCAGCTTGCCGCTGCCGATCAGGGTTGACGGGTTGGGGCGGTCCAGCCGCGCGGTGATGGTCACCGCGATGCTGGCGCCGGCCGAGCGGGCCAGATCACCGAATTCTTCCAGCACATCGTCTTCCAGCTTGCCGAAATGCGGCTGGATCAACAGGGCGTGTTCGCCCTTTTTCGAGCGGTCAAACATTCACCGCTCCAACATCATTCGTCTGCTTCATCACCCGCCTGACCATCCTCACCTGATTGCACGTACCCGCCACCCGGGCCGACCTTGACGTTGCGCGCCGGCACCACGGTGGAAATGGCGTGCTTGTAGACCATCTGGCTGACGGTGTTGCGCAGCAGAACGACGAACTGATCGAACGATTCGATCGTGCCCTGCAGCTTGATGCCGTTGACCAGGTACACCGAAACCGGCACGCGCTCGCGCCGCAGTGCATTCAAGAAAGGATCCTGCAGCGATTGCCCCTTGGACATTGCACACTCCTGATTATTGTTCTTATTGGTAGCCGGCGGTTGCTGCGGCCCCCGAGCCGCTTGCCGGCCCATGATGGTACACGGCCAGCGCCGGTTCAGCGTGCAACGAAGGTCGACACCGCGCCCGCCAGGCGCTCCCCATCCATATGGGGGTCGAACCAGCGCGCATCAAGCTCGCCGCGCAGCCAGGTAAGCTGGCGCTTGGCCAGTTGCCGGGTGGCGAAAATGGACTTGTCCCGGAAGCGGGCCGCGTCCCCGTCGCCGTCCAGGTACTCCCAGGCCTGGCGATACCCCACCGCGCGGACAGCGGGCAGGTCCAGCGGTGCGGCCACCGCCCGCATTTCCGGCAATGCACGCAGGGCGCGCACTTCGTCGAGGAAGCCCTGCGCGAGCATGGCGTCGAAGCGGGCCTCGATGCGCTGGTGCAGGACGGCGCGGTCGCGCGGCGCCAGAATCAGCTTCAACGTGCGCACCGGCAACGGAGCCACTCCGGGGCGGCGCTGCCATTCACTGATCGGCGTGCCGGTCAGCCGGTAGACCTCCAGCGCCCGCTGGATGCGTTGCGGGTCGGTGGCATGGATGCGTGCCGCGGCGGCGGGGTCAACGGCGGCCAGTTCGGCGTGCAGCGCCGCCCAGCCTCGCTCGGCGGCCTCGGCGCTCAGCACGGCACGTATCGCCGGGTCGGCCTCCGGCATCGGCGACAAACCCTGCAACAGCGCGCGGAAGTACAGGCCCGTGCCGCCGGCCAGGATCGGAGTCTTGCCTCGGGCGGCGATGTCGGCCACCACGCGGGCGGCGTCGGCAGCGAACTCGGCCGCCGAATAGGTCTGCCAGGGATCACGCAGGTCCAGCAGGTGGTGCGGTGCCTGTGCGCGCTCGGCCGCATCCGGCTTGGCCGAACCGATATCCAGGCCGCGATAGACCAGCGCCGAATCGACACTGACGATTTCACCGTCCAGCTGCCGCGCCAGCGCGATCGCGGTGGCGGTCTTGCCGCTGGCGGTCGGCCCCATCACGGCGATCGCCAGCGGCCGCTGATCCACTGCCATCAGTCTTCGTCCGGCCAGCGGAGGGTCGGCTTGGCGTCCACCCGCACGGCAGGTACCGCCTCGACCGCCTGCCAGACCTTCAATGCATCGACCGTCGCTGCCACATCGTGCACGCGCACGATACGGGCGCCGCGCTGCACGGCGATCAGGTGTGCGGCCACCGACGCAGCGACACGCTCTGCCGGCGACTGACGACCGGTCAGCTCGCCCAGGCTGCGCTTGCGCGACAGCCCGGCCAGCATCGGCACGCCCAGTTCAAGGAAACGCTCCGAACGGGCCAGCAGCGTCATGTTGTGGGCCGTGGTCTTGCCGAAGCCGAAGCCGAGGTCGATCACCAGATTCTTCCTGGCGATGCCGGCCATCTCCGCGGCGAACAGCCGCTGCACCAGGAAGCCATGAACCTCAGCGACCACGTCGTCGTACTGCGGGTCGGCCTGCATATGACCCGGTTCGCCCTGCATGTGCATCAGCACCACCGGCACGCCTGCGTCCGCCGCCACCTGCAGCGCACCCTCCTGGCGCAGGCCGAAGATGTCGTTGATCATCCCGGCGCCTGAGGCAACGGCGGCACGCATCACCTCCGGCTTGAAGGTATCGATGCTGATCGGGACCGCCGTGCGCGCTGCCAGCTGCTCGATGACCGGGACGACACGACGCAGTTCCTCGTCGATCGACACCGGCGCCGCGCCCGGACGGGTCGATTCGCCGCCGATGTCGAGCAGGTCGGCGCCCTCCTCCACCAGCTTCAGGCCATGCGCGACCGCCGCCTCGGTGGTGTCATGGGCACCCCCATCGGAGAACGAATCCGGGGTGACGTTGACGATACCCATGACCCGGGCACGGTCCAGGCGCAGGATGCGGCCGGCGCAATCGAGCTGGGGCGAGATGTCGAACATGGTCAATCCTGCGGGCAACGAAGGTTAGTTTAAGACGGCAGGGCTGCGCCCTGCACCCGCAGAGGCGGAAGTGCCGGCCGCTGGCCGGCAAGCTCAACAACAGCAACAGCGGCAACAGCGGGCTATCCGTGGGATGGCGGGACGGTGTCGGATTGCGGGGACGCCGCAAGTACGCCCGTGTAGCAACTGTGTTGCAGGAGGAGCCTGGGCCCCTCCTGCAGACGGGCACGGTAGTGCCGGCCGCTGGCCGGCAGCCTCAGGAGCAACGCCCTCTGGTGCGCTCAGGCGGGGATCGATCCGCCTTGAGCGTCACGCATACGGGCGTTGAGAATCACCAGCATCTTCCGCATCACCGCCACGATGGCCACTTTGCCTTCCTTGCCCCGCGCTCGCAGCGACTGGTAAAAGTCCCGCAGGCGAGGTTCATGCCGCATGGCCGACATGCTGGCCATGTAGAGCACCTGACGGATCTCAGCCCTGCCGCCATGGATGCTTCGTTTGCCACGCATGGTCCCGCTGTCATGGGACATCGGTGCCACACCGACCAGGCTGGCCACGGCCTTGCCACTGATCTTGCCCAGCTCGGGAAGATAGCTGGCCAACACGGCCTGCAGGCCCGGGCCAACACCTTTCATCGACTTCAGGACAGCCAGTTGAGGCTGCTTGGAAACCTGTTCGGAAATCCGCTTTCCCAAACGTTCCACCGTTCTCTGCAAGCAAGTGATGTTGGCCTGAAGCAGTCGGCGTAATTCACGATTACCCACCATTTCCTGCTGCTGCCGCGCGACGGTCAGCGCGTGCATCGCCTGTCGGCGTGCCCGCACGAAGTCACGCATTTCCCGCTGCCAAGGCTCCAGTGGCTGATAGGAACGCAGCTTCACCAGCGCGGCCATCTTGGCCAAGGCATAGGCATCCAAACGGTCGGTCTTGGCCATGTGGCCAAGCCCCTGGGCCAGTTTCCGCGCCCGCAGGGCATTGGCGCGGACCACCGGATGACCAGCGTTGTGCAGGAAGTCCAGCACAGGCTGTTCGTAGCCACCAGTGGCCTCCAGCACGATCTGGACGGCCGGATGCCCTTGCAGCCAGAGGTCCAATTCAGCAAAGCCGGAGCGGCTATTGCTGACCTGCAGGGTCTTTCCGTCTGTCGTGCCAACGTCCAGCTGGCGCTTGCTGACATCAATCCCGATCCCGTTCATCACCGGACTCCGTATAGTCTGGAAGGGTCGAGAGCTCCCCGCTTGCCCAGTCTTATCACTGCGAGTGTCAGCTCCAGCAACTGTTCGGGCGGATCAAGGGAGATTCCGGCGTGGGCGCCAAGCTACATGGCGATCGTTGAGATCCAGGCTTACACGGCGGCCCACGCCGGCTCTCGACACCTACGGTGCCAGATTCCAATCAGATAAGGCTTGGCCGCGCCATCCATGGCGCGGACACCCCGCAATCCGACACCGCCCCGCCTTCGACAATTTCCCCCTGCTGTAGGGCCGCTGTTGGTAGGTGTCGACCTTGGTCGACACGGTAGATCCACGCCATGCGTGGATGCTCTTCGTTCAATTGTCGAGATATTCGATTCCGATGGAGATTCATCCACGCATGGCGTGGATCTACTGGCCACCGGGAAACTCTCGAAGGCGGGGTGGGTCCGATTGCGGGGGCGTGAGCCGCATGGGCCCGAGGCATGCCTCGGGCGGGCTGGGCAGGACGCCCAACCCCGGTCTTGCCGTGTGCGCAGGACAGCGCACACGAGCAAGCGGCGACCGAGCCTACATGGACGTACTTGCAGCGCCCCCCCGCAACCGGACCCACCCCGCCATCCCACGGAATGCTGCGGTTGCTTTTGCTGTTGAGGTTGCCGGCCAGCGGCCGGCACTACCGCTTCGGCAGGTGCAGGGCGCCGCCCTGCCGGCAAACCTCACCGCTGCCGGCGACGCTTCCGGTCCACGTACAGCGTCTTGATGATGCTCAGCAGGATACCCACCGCGATACCCACGCCACAGCCGAGCAGCAGATTGTCCACGGTCAGGCCGACAGTGACGCCGACTACGGTGGCGATCACCATCTCGGTGGTGTGGGAAATCGGTTCAGGCTTGGGGGCGGACATGCGGACTCCAGCGGACTGTCAGGATCGGATGGGCCGGGGCCCGGAAACAACAAGGCCGGGTTGCCCCGGCCTCGTCTTGCATTGCGTACGGCAGGCCGTCAGATCGATTCGGCCGGACCGGCGATCGGCGGCAACGGACGGGCATCGCCGCCCTTGTCGTTGTTGCCGCCATCCTTGTTGGACTTGTTCCAGCCCATCGGCGGCGGCGGATCACGACCTTCCATGATCGCGTCGATCTGCGGCGCATCAATGGTTTCGTACTGCAGCAGCAGCTGCGACATCGTGTGCAGCTTGTCGATGTTCTCGGTCAGCAGCTCGGTGGTGCGGGCGTACGCCTTGTCGAGGATGTTGCGCACTTCCTCGTCGATGCGACGGGCAGTGTCGTTGGACACGCTCTTGTGCTGGGTCACCGAACGACCCAGGAACACCTCATCGTCCTCTTCGCCATAGGCGATCGGGCCGAGCTGCTCGGACAGGCCCCACTTGGTGACCATGTTGCGGGCCATCTTGGTGGCACGCTCGATGTCGTTGGACGCACCGGTGGTGACCTTGTCGGTACCGAAGATCAGTTCTTCGGCCACGCGTCCACCGTACAGCGAGCACAGCTGCGACTGGATCGCCACGCGGTTCATCGAGTACTTGTCGCCTTCCGGCAGGTACATGGTCACGCCCAGCGCACGGCCGCGCGGAATGATCGTGACCTTGTAGACCGGGTCATGCTCCGGCACCAGGCGGCCAACGATGGCATGGCCGGCTTCGTGGTAAGCGGTGAGGGTCTTCTCCTCCTCGCTCATGGCCATCGAGCGGCGCTCGGCACCCATCAGGATCTTGTCGCGGGCGCGATCGAAGTGGTCCATGCGGACCTCCTTCTCGTTGCCACGGGCGGCGAACAGGGCGGCCTCGTTGCAGAGGTTGGCCAGGTCGGCGCCGGAGAAGCCCGGCGTACCACGCGCGATCACCATCGGCACGACATCGTCGGCCAGCGGCAGCTTGCGCATGTGCACCTTGAGGATGTGCTCGCGGCCCTTCACGTCCGGCAGGCCGACCACGACCTGGCGGTCGAAGCGGCCCGGACGCAGCAGCGCCGGGTCCAGTACGTCCGGACGGTTGGTGGCGGCGATCACGATCACGCCTTCACCGCCTTCGAAACCGTCCATCTCGACCAGCAGCTGGTTCAGGGTCTGCTCGCGCTCATCATGACCGCCGCCCAGGCCGGCACCACGGTGGCGACCGACGGCGTCGATCTCATCGATGAAGATGATGCACGGCGCGTGCTTCTTGGCCTGCTCGAACATGTCGCGCACACGGCTGGCGCCGACGCCGACGAACATTTCCACGAAGTCCGAACCGGAGATCGAGAAGAACGGTACCTTGGCTTCACCGGCAATGGCCTTGGCCAGCAGCGTCTTGCCGGTACCCGGCGGGCCTACCATCAATACGCCGCGCGGGATCTTGCCGCCGAGCTTGGTGAACTTGGACGGGTCACGCAGGAAGTCGACCAGTTCGCCGACTTCTTCCTTGGCCTCGTCGCAACCGGCAACATCGGCGAAGGTGACCTTGATCTGGTCTTCACCCTGCAGCTTGGCGCGCGACTTGCCGAAGGACATCGCGCCCTTGGCACCGCCGCCACCGCCCTGCATCTGCCGCATGATGAACAGCCAGAAGCCGATGATCAGGATGACCGGCAGGAAATTCATCAGGATCGCGCCGAGGGAGATGCCGCTGGACGGCTCTTCCTGCACGATCTCGACGTTCTTGGTGCGCAGCACGTTGATCAGGTCGCGATCGAACGGCGCGGTGATGGTGGACGACTGTCCACCACGGGTGGTGTAGGTGATCTGGCTGGTACCGCCGCGCGTATCGCCGCCAAAGGCGACCTTCTGCACGTTGCCGCTATCCACCTGGTCCAGGAACTGCGAATACGAAGCGCCCTGCGCCCCGGCCCCGGAGGTCTTGGGCGAGAAGCTCTGGAAGACCACCATCAGCACGACGGCGACGACCACCCATAGCAGGAGGTTCTTGGTCAAGTCGTTCATCCTCATTGGCTCCGGTGTTCCTCTTAGTGCTGGCGTTGCGTTGGGGTCGAGCTTACGGGGTCGAGCTTACTTCATGTGGGCGCGTTTTCCCTGACCCAAGGCATACACCTCGGGAGAGCGCTTGCGCGAGGCTTCCGGCTTGCGGATGGAAACCTTGTCGTACCGGCGGCGCATCTCGCGCACGTAGTCGTCAAAGCCTTCGCCCTGGAACAGCTTGATCAGGAACGCCCCACCGGTCTTGAGGTGGTTGTCGGCAAAATCCAGCGCCAGCTCCGCCAGGTGCATCATCCGCGGCTGGTCGACCGCGCCCACACCACTCTTATTGGGGGCCATGTCCGACAGCACAAGGTCTACCGGCTGATCCCCGAGCATGGCTTCAAACTGCGATAGGACGGTTTCTTCCCTGAAGTCACCGTGAAGGAACTCCACGCCGGCCAGCGGCGGCATGTCCAGGATGTCGAGAGCGAGCACACGTCCGGTATCGCCGATCTGTCTCCGCACCTGCTGAGACCAGCCACCCGGGGCCGCGCCGAGGTCGACCACCACCATGTGCGGCTTCAGCAGCCGGTCACGTTCGAGCAGTTCTTCAAGCTTGTAGGCCGCACGGGAGCGCATGCCTTCGGCCTGGGCCTTCTTCACGAAGGGATCGGAGAAGTGTTCCTTGAGCCAGCGCTGGCTGCTTTTGCTGCGGGTCGCCATTGGAAATAGGGGCTGATGGGGTCGCCATGATACCCTGATCGTCCCATTCAACCGTGTTTTCTGCATGCCCACTGCCTTGACCCCTTCCCAGACCCGTTTCCTGCGCGGCCAAGCCCACGACCTGAAGGCCCTGCTGCAGACCGGCGGCAAGGGCGTCACTCCGGCCTTCCTGACCGAGCTGAACGAAGTGCTGGAACGCCACGAACTGGTCAAGGTGAAGGTTGCCGCCGAAGACCGTGACGCCCGCGACGTGATGATTGGCGAGATCGTGCAGGCCACCGACAGTGCGCTGGTGCAGCGTATCGGCCATGTGGCCGTGCTGTATCGCCCGAGCAAGGAACACCGCCAGATCGTGCTGCCGCGCGGCTGATCGGACCCTGCCATGCAGCTGAACCATGAACTGCCCGACTACGCCTACAGCCTGCGCGCCGCTGACGGTCGCTCGGCACGGGTGAATGATCGCGTTCTGGGCAACAGCTTCTTCCTGACCCCGGACCAGCTGGTCGAACAGTGGCCGGTGACCGACGTCACGGCGCTGCAGCTGGCTGACCTGGAGCCGATCCTGGCACTGAAGCCGGCGTTGATACTGCTCGGCACCGGCGAGCGCCAGGCGTTCCCGCCGGCGGTCGTCATGGCCGCCTGCCTGTCGCGCGGCATCGGACTGGAAGTGATGAACAATCCGGCTGCCGCACGCACCTTCAACATCCTTGCCGGCGAAGGCCGCAAGGTGGCGGCCGCCTTCATCCTGGAAGGCTGAGGCCCGAGGTCGCCGGGCATGGCCCGGCGCTACCTGAACACGTTGCGCATATGTAAGCGTCCGAGCCCATGCTCGGGCAGTGCTGCATTGCGGCGTACAGCCGCCGGGCATGGCCCGGCGCTACCCGTATCTGCCCGCGCTAGCGCGCAGGCAGATACTGCTGCGGGTCGACCGGCTTGCCGTTGTAGCGGGTGAGCCGAGGGCGCTTGCGGCCCATGGGACGCGCCCTTGGCGAACGCCCGGCGCGCTGCGCCGGGCCGGGGATCCGCCCGGAGAAAGAGCGGCCGGTTACTTCGCAGGCAGATACTGCTGCGGGTCGACCGGCTTGCCGTTGTAGCGGGTGAGCCGAGGGCGCTTGCGGCCCATGGGACGCGCCCTTGGCGAACGCCCGGCGCGCTGCGCCGGGCCGGGGATCCGCCCGGAGAAAGAGCGGCCGGTTACTTCGCCGGCAGATATTGCTGCGGGTCGACCGGCTTGCCGTTGTAGCGGATCTCGAAGTGCAGCATGTCCCGGTTGGCGCCGGTACGGCCCATCTCGGCGATCTGCTCGCCGGCCTTCACGCTCTGCCCTTCATTGACCAGGCGCTTGCGGTTGTGGCCATAGGCCGACAGCCACTGATCGCTATGCTTGATGATGATCAGCTCGCCATAGCCGACCAGGCCGGCGCCGGAATACACCACCACGCCATTGGCCGTGGCCTTCACCGGCGCGCCGCTGGTGCCGGCGATGTCCACGCCCTGCTTGGTCGCATCGCCGGCCACGTAGCGGCCCACGACTGCGCCATCGGCCGGCCAGCGCCAGGCGATGTTGCTCTTGACCGGACCAGCCGGACCCGGCGTCGGCGCGGTACTGCCGCCAGACGTGCTGCCAGCCGGACGCGGCGCGGTGACCACGGTGGTCGGCGCACGGCCGCCACCGGAACCGGCCGGATACAGGCGGATCACCTGCCCCGGGTAAATGGTCGACGGGTTGACCAGGCTGTTCCAGGCGATCAGGTCGGCCGGCGTGATGTCGTGGATGCGGGCCAGCGCATAGATGGTGTCGCCCTTGCGCACGACCACCGTCTGCCCCGGCTTGGGCACCGACGTCTTCGGCGTGCTGACGCCACTGCTGCCGCCGCCACTGGGCCGGACCACGGTGGCGGTGCCACAGGCGGCCAGGGTGGATACCAGCAACGCCAGCGCGCCGATGCGCACTCCCTTGCTCAGACGATCTGCACTCATGCGAACTTCGACCTCCATACAAGCCAGGCGATCAGCACCACCACCAACGCGGTGGCGATCCAGCCCAGCGGTTCAATCCATCGGCGCAGCGCAGCTTCGGCGCGCGCACCACCGATACGGATGACCGCAGCCAGCACGAACACGCGCTTGCCACGACCGATCAACATGCTCAACAGGTACTGCGGCATCGGCACGCCGACGATACCCGATGCCCACGTGAAGACCTTCATCGGAATCGGCATGAAGCCGCCCAGCACCAGGAAGGTGAACACCGCCCAAGGCGACTCCACCATCTTGGCCTGCACGGTAGCGATGCCCTGCTCGATCGCCGGCAGCATGCCCAGCGCCTCGAACATCGGCTTGACCGCTTCAAACGCATAGTGGCCCAGCGCGTAGCCGACCAGCGCGCCGACCATCGAGCCGGCCAGGCTGAGGGTGGCGAACCACCAGCCGCGCCTGGGCTGGGCCACACACATCGGCGCCAGCATCACTTCCGGCATCACCGGGAAGATGATGGCTTCGAAAAAGCTCAGCACCATCAGGTAAGTCGGCGCGCGCTCATGCGCGGCCCACTTCATCGCCCGCTCGTACAGCGGCCCGAAAATCTTCATGCAACCCTGCTCCGTGGATTCAATCGAGCATGCCAGACAGCAGCGGCACGAAGGTGACCGGCGCCAGCACGCGTTGTTCGATGCTGCCGTCGTCCTTGCGGTCGAGCTGCACCAGCGACTGTGCGCCCGCGCCACCGACCGGGGCGACCAGGCGCCCACCTGCGGCCAGCTGCTCGACCAGCGCATCGACCAGTGCCGGGGCGGCGGCGGTAACCACGATGGCGTCGAACGGGCCATGCTCGGCCCAGCCCACGCGGCCGTCGTCGTGCTTGGTGCGGATGTTCATGCCCAGCGCGCGGAAGCGCTTGCGCGCCTGCCGCAGCAGGTCACCGATGCGCTCGACGGTATAGACCTCCAGCCCCAGCGCACCGAGCACGGCGGCCTGGTAGCCCGAGCCGGTACCCACTTCGAGCACCTTCTTCGGCGCCACCTGCAGCACGGCCTCGGTCATCCGCGCGACCACCCACGGCTGGGAAATGGTCTGGCCGTGGCCGATCGGCAGCGCGGTGTCTTCATAGGCGCGCGAGGCCAGGGCCTCATCGATGAACAGATGGCGCGGCACCACCCGGATCGCGTTCAGCGTCGACTCGTCGACGATGCCGGCTTCGCGCAGGCGG
The DNA here is from genome assembly GCF_020883215.1 of Stenotrophomonas sp. SI-NJAU-1. Classification (NCBI taxonomy): domain Bacteria; kingdom Pseudomonadati; phylum Pseudomonadota; class Gammaproteobacteria; order Lysobacterales; family Lysobacteraceae; genus Stenotrophomonas; species Stenotrophomonas sp. SI-NJAU-1. The sequence continues at coordinate 1,600,400 of NZ_CP086598.1, read as the reverse complement.
TCGACCAGGCGGTCGCGCACGCGCTGCGATGTCATGCCGATGCCGACTGCTTCCGGCTGCAGGCGCAGGCGTGGGCTCATGCCGGCCGGTCCAGCGCGGCGCTGAGGCCGCCGACCCAGCTGGCGACCTTTTCCAGTGCCTGGTAGCGGGTCAGGTCAACCTGGATCGGGGTGATCGAAATGTGGCCGGTGCGTACCGCATGGAAATCGGTGCCCGGGCCGGAGTCCTGCTCGCGGCCGGCCGGACCGATCCAGTACACCTCGTTGCCGCGCGGGTCTTTCTGCGCGATGCAGCCCTCGGCGCGATGACGGTTGCCCAGGCGGGTGACTTCGAAGCCCTTGACCTCGCTCCACGGCAGGTCCGGCACATTGACGTTGAGGATGGTGTCGGCCGGCAGCGGATCGGCCTTGAGGCGGGCAACGATCTCCACCGCAGCACGCGCCGCCGTCTCGAAATGCTTCGGGTCGTGGTTACGGGTCACCAGCGACACCGCTACTGCAGGCAGGCCGAGGAAACGACCTTCCATCGCCGCCGAGACGGTGCCGGAATAGATCACGTCGTCGCCGAGGTTGGCGGCATTGTTGATACCGGACACGACAATGTCAGGCTCGAATTCGAGCAGGCCGGTCAGCGCAAGGTGCACGCAGTCGGTGGGCGTGCCGGCCACCGACACGGTGTAGTGGTCGATGCGCTTGAGCCGGATCGGCAGATCCAGGGTCAGCGAATTGCTGGCGCCGGAGCGATCGCGGTCCGGTGCGACCACCGTGACTTCGTGCCCGGCCTCGCGCAGCACGGATGCAAGCATCCGGATGCCCGCCGCGTCGACACCGTCATCATTGCTGACCAGGATGCGCATCTTCGATTTAACCGCTTGATTTTCCAAGAATTCGATCCCGTCACCTTGCAACGTGGGCGAAGCCGGCCCGTCTCCTCCAGGGAGGCGGCAGCTCCGCAAGTGCGCCGACTATTGTGCCGCAAGCGGGCGCTGGGTCCTACCCTGTCTGCGGTCACGGCCGACATCGAACGGTCATAGGCAGACCCGCGCAGGCGGTTTACCCTGTGCGCATGTCGCACCCTGAAGACGAAGATCCGGCTGCATTGTTCCGTGCCGCCATCGGCGAAGTGACGCCGCTGCGCAAGGAAGTGGAGCCCGCGCCTGCTGCGCCGCGGCCCAGGCCGCGTGCGCGCATGGCCGAGCGCGACGACGCGGAAGCCGCCGGTGAGTTCGCCCGGCTGCTGCGCGACAACGCCCCGCTGGAAGCGGGCGACGTTGCCAGCTACCGGCGCGACAACCTGCCGCCACGCCTGTTCCAGCGCTTGAAGCGCGGACAGTACTCGGTGCAGGACGAACTGGACCTGCACGGCGCCACCGCCGCGCAGGCCGAGATGATGCTGCGCCAGTTCCTGCTGGAGGCGCACGCCCACGAGTACGGCTGCGTGCGCATCATCCACGGCAAGGGCCTGCAGTCCGATGGCAGCGCACCGGTGCTGAAGAACCTGGTGGATCGCCTGCTGCGCCTGCGCAACGACGTGCTGGCGTTCCATTCCGCCCCGACCGGGCAAGGCGGCACCGGCGCCATGCTGGTGCTGCTGGCGCGGCGTTGAGGTAACGCATCCACGCATGGCGTGGATCTACTGTGGCGGGCGGAGGAAAGTGGATCCACGGCATGCGTGGATGCTCTTCGCCTCCGCCACCATTTCCGTCAGGCCTGCGACGCGTCTTCGACCGGGCCGAGCTCGTGCAGAACCGCGGTGGCATAGCAGCCTGGCGGCAGCGCGAAGGACAACTCCAGTACGTCCGCGGCCAGCCACTGGTGCTGCAGCAGCGCTGGACGCAACCGCAGCGCGCGCCGCTCCTGCTTCAGCCGCGCCTCTTCCAGGCCGGTGCGCAGCGCCTTGGATTCGTCATCATCCAGCGCTGCCAGTTCCAGCTCACGGGCGGCGTCGCTGCTGCGCAGCTCACCCTCGCCCCACAACGGAGCACTGGGGTGGATGTCGAAGCGCGCCAGGCGCTCGGCCAGCACGTCGCTGTAGGGCTCGGGGCCGAATACGCTGCGGCTGCCATCAAGCATCCACACTTCGCCCTGCAGCGGCTGGTCCCAGCTGCCCTGCTCCACGCGTGCAGCGAGCACGCGGTTGAACAAGGCCGAACGCGCCGCCGACAACAGCAGCGAACGCTGGTCCTTGCGCATGCGCCGGCCACCGAACATCGCCAACGCAGCGGGAACGTTGCCGCCATCGCGCCCGAAGCGCTGCTCGCCGAACCAGTTCGGCAGGCCGCGCATGGCGATCTGCTGCAGGCGCTCGTCGATTGCCGCAGCGTCACCCTGCACGTCGCGCAGCACCAGCCTGAATCGGTTGCCCGCCAGCGCACCGCGCTGCAGCTTGCGGTTGTGCCAGGTGGAGTCGATCACCTCGATCTCGTCACTGGCCAGCTCGGCCAGATCGGGCGCGACGCGCTTGGGCAGATGTACGCTGAAACGCTGGGTGGTGACCGCATTGCGATCCTTCATGCCGGCATAGCTGACCGCCATTTCCGGCAGGCCTGCCCACTTGGCCAGTACCTTGGCCACGTGCACCGTATTGGCCCCACGCTTGCGGACATGCAGCAGCAGATGCTCGCCTTCACCGGTCGCCTCGAAAGCGGGCAGCTCATCGACCTGGAAATCTTCCGGCGTGGTGCGGATGCGCGCCTGCAGCAGCGGCGCACCGAACGCGAGCGGCAACGGGATCATGCGGCCACCAGCAGCACGACCGCCTGCGCGGCGATGCCTTCGCCACGGCCGGTGAAGCCCAGCTTCTCGGACGTGGTGGCCTTGACGCTCACTGCATTCAACGGCAGCTGCAACAGTTCACCGATGCGCTCGCGCATGGCCAGCGCATGCGGGCCGACCTTGGGCCGTTCGCAGATCACGGTGATGTCGGTGTTGCCGACACGCCAGCCGCGCTCACGCAGCAGGCCATCGCAATGGCGCACGAACTCGCTGCTGTCCGCGCCCTTCCAGCGGTCGTCAGTGGGCGGGAAGTGCTGGCCAATGTCGCCCAGCGCGATCGCACCGAGCATGGCGTCGCACAACGCGTGCAGGATGACGTCGCCGTCGCTGTGCGCAAGCACGCCGCAGCTGTGCGGCACCGCGATGCCACCGAGCATGATGTGGTCGCCTTCACCGAAGGCATGGACGTCGTAGCCCTGGCCGATACGGACGGGCGGGAACGGGGAGGTGCTCATGGATGCAGCCCTTGCAGCAGGGCCGCGCGGGCGTTCAGCCGGCGCGGCGGGAGAGTACGAATTCGAAACGATCGAGATCGGCCGGGGTGGTGACCTTGAAGTTGTCCTCGCTGCCTTCCACCAGCAGCGGGCGCTGGCCCTGGCGCTCCATGGCCATGGCGTCGTCGGTCACATCGATACCTGCGGCTGCGGCCTCGGACAGTGCGCGGATCAGCTGGTGGCGGCGGAACAGCTGCGGCGTCAGTGCGCGCCACAGGCGCTCACGTGGCTCGGTGCCGTCGATGCCACCATCATCACCAGCACGCTTGAGCGTGTCGCGTACCGGCGCGGCCAGGATGGCGCCGACCGGATCGGTGCGACCCACTTCCAGCAGGCGGCCAAGATCGGCCTGCGACAGGTTCGGACGCGCCGCGTCATGCACCAGCACGAATTCATCGGCACGCACGCTGTCCGGCAAGGCCTGCAGCCCCGCCAGCACCGAGGCGGCGCGGGTGGCGCCACCGGTGCAGGTCAACACCGGCTTTCCGGCCCATTCGCTCCAGCCCGGCCAGTCGGCATCGTCCGCACCGATCACCACCATCGCCCCGGCCACGGCCGGGTGTGCCAGCAGTGCGTCCAGGGTGTGGGCGAGCAGGGTCTGCCCGCCCGCCTGCAGGTACTGCTTGGGCAACGGCGCACCAAAACGTGTGCCGCGCCCTGCGGCCGGAACAACCACCCAGATCGCCGCGCTCATGGCACGTCCGCCGGATGGTCACCGGCCGGGGCCGCGACCGGCGCAGGCTGCGCCGGAGGCGTCGGTGCATCTTCCACGACGCGATAGAACTTCTCGCCGGGCTTGATCATGCCCAGCTCGCTGCGCGCGCGTTCTTCGATGGCGGACTGGCCTTCCTTGAGGTCCTTCACTTCGGCAGCAAGCGCATCGTTGCGCTGCTGCAGACCGTCATTGTCCCGCTCCTGGTTGGCGACCTGGGCTTCGAGCATCATCACTTCACCCGAATTGCCCGGGCCGAACCAGAAACGGTACTGCAGCCATGCCAGCAGCAGGGCCAGCAACAACAGCAGCCAGCGCCAGTCGCGCATCGGCTCAGCGCTTCAGCGACACGAACGCGTCGCGACCAGCGTAACGCGCGCCGGCACCGAGGGCTTCCTCGATGCGCAGCAGCTGGTTGTACTTGGCCACGCGATCGCTGCGGCACAGCGAGCCGGTCTTGATCTGGGTAGCGGTGGTCGCCACCGCGATGTCGGCGATGGTGGTGTCCTCGGTTTCACCCGAACGATGCGAGACCACGGCGGCGTAGCCGGCACGGTCGGCCATGGCGATCGCTTCCAGCGTTTCGCTGAGGGTACCGATCTGGTTGACCTTGATCAGGATCGCGTTGGCGGTGCCCGAATCGATGCCTTCCTGGAAGATCTTCGGATTGGTGACGAACAGATCGTCGCCGACCAGCTGCACCTTCTTGCCGATGCGATCGGTCAACAGCTTCCAGCCCGCCCAGTCGTTCTCGGCCAGGCCGTCTTCGATGGTGATGATCGGGTACTGCGCGGCCCAGTCGGCGAGGAAGTCGACGAACTGTTCGGAGGTCAGGCGCTTGTTCTCGCCGACCAGGTTGTACTTGCCGTTCTCGAAGAATTCGCTGGAGGCCACGTCCAGGCCCAGCAGCACGTCTTCACCGGCGGTGTAGCCGGCCTTGCCGATGGCTTCGAGGATGGTGTCCAGCGCTTCGACGTTGCTGCGGAAGTCCGGCGCGAAGCCGCCTTCGTCGCCCACCGCCGTGCTCAGGCCGTGGCCTTTCAGCACCGACTTCAGCGAATGGAAGATTTCGGTACCGGCACGCAGCGCTTCGGAGAACGAGGTGAAGCCGACCGGCAGCACCATGAACTCCTGGAAATCGACGTTGTTGTCGGCGTGCGCGCCGCCGTTGATGATGTTCATCATCGGCACCGGCAGCGACGGGGTCGCGCCGGTCTTGCCGGCCAGGTACTGCCACAGCGCCTGCTTGCTGGAGGCAGCGGCGGCGTGCGCGGCGGCCATGGAAACACCCAGCAGGGCGTTGGCGCCCAGGCGGCCCTTGTTCTCGGTGCCATCCAGATCGATCAGGCGACGGTCCAGGCCGGCCTGGTCGGTAGCCTCGAAGCCCTTCAGTGCGTTGGCGATGGCGCCGTTGACGTTGTCGACGGCCTTGCGCACGCCCTTGCCGAGGTAACGGGTCTTGTCGCCGTCACGCAGCTCCACCGCTTCCTTGGTGCCGGTCGATGCGCCGGAGGGAACCGCGGCGCGACCGAACGAACCGTCCTCCAGGGTGACTTCGGCTTCCAGCGTGGGGTTGCCACGGCTGTCGAGGATTTCACGGGCATGGATGCTGCGGATCGTACTCATGGTCGGGCCGGTTACCTGTATGGAGAGGGGGCGACAAAAACGAATGCCGCGTGATTATCCCCGGCTACCCCTCACTTGCCAAATGGCGTGATGGGCATCAGCCCCAGCTGGACCCGATCACGATCAGCAGCAGCGACACCAGCATCACCAGCAGGGCACCGGCAATGGCCGCGCACACCGGCCCGCGCCGGCGCCGCCAGGCCATCACCATCGCCACCAGGCTGCCCACGAAGGACAGCACCAGCGTGACCAGCGCGCCCAGCATCCAGTACTGCATGGCCTGCACGCCGTTGTTGCCATCCCCCGGCGGACGGAAGCTGGCGGCGAAGGCCAGCACGCCCACGAGCAAGCCGCCCCAGGCGAGCACCGACAGCAACAGGGCGATCAGGCCCCACGGCCAGCTGCGCGAGGGTTCAGGCATCGTATTCATCAAAGAAGATCGTGCAGCAGGATGCCCGCCCACAGCGACAGCACGACCATCGCCAGCGCAGCGGTAACCCTGCCCCGGTTCAGGCGCCAGCCGAGCACCGCGGCGAAAAACCCTGCGGAAATGGTCAGCACTTCGGCCACCGCCAGGGCGATGACGAAGGGCATCAGGTTCACTACCGGACCGCCGGCACTCGACGGGCGCATGCCGGCACCGAACAGCATGCCGATGGCGAATACACCCGACACCGACAGCAATGCCAGGCCGAGTGCGATCGGGCCCCACGGCCACTGCCGCCAGCGCCGGCGACGACGCTGGATCTTCAGCGCCGCCTGCGGGTGCTGGCTCACGGGAAGCGCGAGAAGCAGTTGAAGCCCGTCTGCGCCTGGTGGACCAGGAACGCCAAGGGCCGCATCACATCCACCACCGAGGCCAGTTCATCCGTCGGGGTGTATTCGTGCACGTCGGTAAGCACCGGCACGCCGATCTGCTTCGTGCCCCCTGCCATCACCTTCAGGCCCTCTTCCATGCCCAGGCCACGGAGGGCCGTGCAGGGGGTACGGTTGGCCGTGTCGAAGCTGGACTTGAAGATGAAGTTCCCACCGAGCCTGTCGGTCACTTCCTTCAGCTTGCCGGCGGTATCCAGCTGCAGCTGCATCGATTCGATCACGCAGGAGCCGGCGATCAGGAACAGGGGCTGCGCCGGTCCGGCCTCGAATCCACACAGTTTCATGGTGTTTCCTTGTTGTCCCCTACACCGGCAGTGCCGCTGCGCTGGGAATAGAAGCGAGCAAGATTGGGGGCCGGCGGCCCCCATGACAAGTCAGGCGCGCACTTCCTGCAGCAGCTTGCCACCGGCCTTGCGCTCGCGCGCGGCACGGATGAAGCCGATGAACAGCGGGTGGCCATCACGCGGGGTGGACAGGAATTCCGGATGCGCTTGGCAGGCCAGGAACCACGGATGCTGGTCGCGCGGCAGTTCAACCACTTCCACCAGGGTGTCGTCCATCGACTTGCCGGCGATCACCAGGCCGGCGTCTTCCAGCTGGGTGCGGTAGCGGTTGTTGAATTCGTAACGGTGGCGGTGGCGCTCGGCGACCACGTCCTTGCCGTACAGTTCGCGGGCCAGCGTGCCCGGCTTCAGGCGCTGCTCCTGCAGGCCCAGGCGCATGGTGCCACCCAGGTCACTCTTGTCGTCACGCTTTTCCACGTCGCCGGTGGCCGTGCGCCATTCGGTGATCAGGCCGATCACCGGGTTCGGCGACTGGCGATCATTCTCGGTGCTGTTGGCGTCTTCCAGGCCCACCACGTGGCGCGCGTAGTCGACCACCGCAGCCTGCATGCCGTAGCAGATGCCGAAGTACGGCACCTTGTGCTCACGGGCGTACTGCGAGGTGAGCACCTTGCCTTCGAAGCCACGGTCGCCGAAACCACCCGGCACCAGGATGCCGTCGACATCGGCCAGCGCGGACATGTCGCTGCCTTCCAGGTCCTGCGCTTCCAGCCACTTCAGGGTAACCTTGGTGCGCTGGCGCAGGCCACCGTGCTTGAGCGCTTCGCCGACCGACTTGTAGGCGTCCTGGTGGTCGACGTACTTGCCGACCACCGCGATGGTCACCGCATCCAGCGGATGCAGGGTGGCATCGACGGCGTCTTCCCACATCGACAGGTCGGCCGGGCCGGCCTTGTCGGCCAGCTTCAGCTGGTTGATGACGATCTCGTCCAGGCCCTGTGCGTGCAGGCCCATCGGAATGCGGTACAGCACATCGACGTCGGGCACGCTGATCACCGCGCGCTCGGAGACGTTGGTGAACTGGGCGATCTTGCGACGCTCCGAATCCGGTACAGGCTGTTCCGAACGGCACAGCAGCACGTCCGGCTGGATGCCGATCGAACGCAGTTCCTTCACCGAGTGCTGGGTCGGCTTGGTCTTCAGTTCACCCGCGGCGGCGATGTACGGCACCAGGGTGAGGTGCATGAACAGCGCCTTTTCCGGGCCGCGCTCGGTGCGCACCTGGCGGATCGCCTCCAGGAACGGCAGCGATTCGATGTCGCCGACGGTGCCGCCGATCTCCACCAGTGCCACGTCGAAGCCCTCGGTGGCTTCGTCCATGCAGCGACGGATCTCGTCGGTGATGTGGGGAATGACCTGCACGGTCGCGCCCAGGTAGTCGCCGCGGCGCTCCTTGCGGATCACTTCCTCATAGATGCGACCGGTGGTGACAGAGTTCTTGCGGCTCAGGCGGGTGCGCACGAAGCGCTCGTAGTGGCCCAGGTCGAGGTCGGTCTCGGCGCCGTCGTCGGTGACATACACCTCACCGTGCTGGAACGGGCTCATCGTGCCCGGGTCGACGTTGATGTACGGATCGAGCTTCATCATCGTGACCTTCAGGCCACGCGCTTCGAGAATGGCGGCCAGTGACGCGGCGGCAATACCTTTGCCGAGCGAGGACACCACGCCGCCGGTTACGAAAATCAAGGGAGTCATGGCTGCAAGCATCCTGTCTGGAAATGGAAAACGGCAGCGCCACGCCTGCCCGGGGGGCGGGCGCGGAGCAGAAAGGGGGTTTTCCGGTTCGCTGGAGCAGCGAGGGAGGCGCGGGCCCGGCCAGCGCAATGCGCCAGCGGGGAACCACCCTGCGAGGTCGGGGCGGCCGTGCCGGTCACTTCGACCGTCACCTGCGACCCGCTTTGCTGGAGGCCACGCTTGGCCGTGCCAGCCCATTCGCAAATGGTGGACACGCACTTACTCCCGGAAAGCCATAGTTTACAGATAGATGGCCGCCAACCCAAGGGGCAGATGGCGCCATCGGCAAAAAGAAACGCCCCGCTGGGCGGGGCGTTCGAGGGGGAAACCCTTGTGGCAAGGGCCTCGAAGGGCACAAGAATTACTTCTTCTTGCGTGCCTCTTCCTCTTCTTCCTGCTGCGGCACCGGCTGGCCCTTGGCCTTCATCTCGGCATTGGCCTGCGCGCGGCGCTTGGCCTTGGCCTCGGCTTCGGACTGCGCCTTGTCGGCCTGGTCACCCTGCTGCGGAGCAGGCTGGCCGGCGTTCTGCGCCAGCACCATCGGCACTGCAACAGCGGCGGCAGCCAGGATCGCAATGGTCAGCAACTTCTTCATGGAGTCCTCCTCGCGGTATGGCTCGGATGTGGGGGGCGCCGGTGTTCGGTTCCAGCGGTTGCCATTTTACCCCCTCCCCGCCAACGAGGCTGAACCGCAGGCGTGCAAATTCCCGGTCCAGACCGCACACTTGCCCGTCGCTCCACGCTTTCGAAGACAGATGAACGCCCGCTATAACGCCGCCGATATTGAAGTCCTGTCCGGCCTTGACCCGGTCAAGCGCCGCCCCGGCATGTATACCGACACCGCGCGCCCGAACCACCTGGCGCAGGAAGTGATCGACAACTCGGTGGACGAAGCCCTCGCCGGCCACGCCCGCTCGATCGAGATCACCCTGTTCAAGGACGGCAGCGTGGAGGTCAGCGATGATGGCCGCGGCATGCCGGTGGACATCCATCCGGAAGAGAAGATCCCGGGCGTCGAACTGATCCTGACCCGCCTGCATGCCGGCGGCAAGTTCAACAACAACAACTACACCTTCTCCGGCGGCCTGCATGGCGTCGGCGTCAGCGTGGTCAACGCGCTGTCGACCCTGGTGGAAATCCACATCAAGCGCGACGGTGCCGAACACCGCATCACCTTCCGCAACGGCGACCGCGCCTCGCCGCTGGAAGTGGTCGGCACCGTCGGCAAGAAGAACACCGGTACCCGCCTGCGCTTCTGGCCGGACCCGAAGTACTTCGATACGCCCAAGTTCGCCGTGCGCGCGCTCAAGCACCTGCTGCGCGCCAAGGCCGTGCTGTGCCCGGGCCTGACCGTCAAGCTGACCGACGAAGCCACCGGCGAGGTCGACACCTGGTACTACGAGGATGGCCTGCGCGATTACCTGAAGCTGGAGCTGGGCGATCGCGAGTCGCTGCCGGCTGATCTGTTCGTGGGCAACCTGAAGAAAGACACCGAGATCGTGGACTGGGCCGTGGCCTGGCTGCCGGAAGGCGAGCTGGTGCAGGAAAGCTACGTCAACCTGATTCCCACCGCACAGCATGGCACCCACGCCAACGGCCTGCGCACCGGCCTGACCGAAGCGCTGCGCGAGTTCTGCGACTTCCGCAACCTGCTGCCGCGCGGCGTCAAGCTGGCCCCGGAAGACGTGTGGGACCGCGTGTCGTTCGTGCTGTCGCTGAAGATGACCGACCCGCAGTTCAGCGGCCAGACCAAGGAACGCCTGTCCTCGCGCCAGGCCGCCGGTTTTGTCGAAGGCGCCGCGCACGATGCGTTCAGCCTGCTGCTGAACCAGAACGTAGAGCTGGGCGAGAAGATCGCGCAGATCGCCATCGAGCGCGCCAGTGCGCGCCTGAAGACCGAGAAGCTGGTCGTCCGCAAGAAGGTCACCCAGGGCCCTGCCCTGCCCGGCAAGCTGGCCGACTGCATCAGCCAGGACCTGTCGCGCACCGAACTGTTCCTGGTCGAGGGCGACTCGGCAGGCGGCAGCGCCAAGCAGGCCCGCGACAAGGATTTCCAGGCGATCCTGCCGCTGCGCGGCAAGATCCTCAACACCTGGGAAGTGTCCTCCAACAGCGTGCTGGCCTCGGAGGAAGTGCACAACCTGGCGGTGGCCATCGGCTGTGACCCGGGCAAGGAAGACATCAGCGGCCTGCGCTACGGCAAGGTGATCATCCTGGCCGACGCCGACTCCGACGGCCTGCATATCGCAACGCTGCTGACCGCACTGTTCCTGAAGCACTTCCCGGCGCTGGTCGATGCCGGCCACGTGTTCGTGGCGATGCCGCCGCTGTTCCGCATCGACGTGGGCAAGCAGGTGTTCTACGCCCTGGATGAGGAAGAAAAGCGCTCGATGCTGGACAAGATCGAACGCGAGAAGATCAAGGGCGCCATCAACGTGACCCGCTTCAAGGGCCTGGGCGAGATGAATCCGCCGCAGCTGCGTGAATCCACCATCCATCCGGACACCCGTCGCCTGGTGCAGTTGACCATCGACGATGGCGAGCAGACCCATTCACTGATGGACATGCTGCTGGCCAAGAAGCGTGCGTCGGATCGCAAGGGCTGGCTGGAGAGCAAGGGCGATCTGGCTTCGCTGGAGGTCTGATTCCGGTGCGTCATTGCACGGGGCCGTGGCGACGGCCCCAACCTCGCCGTGCGGGCATTGTTCACTCGGCGCGGGCGATCTGGCTTCGCTGGAAGTCTGATTCCGGTGCGTCATTGCACGGGGCCGTGGCGACGGCCCCAACCTCGCCGTGCGGGCATTGTTCACTCGGCGCGGGCGATCTGGCTTCGCTGGAAGTCTGATTCCCGGACCGGTGGTAGTGCCGGCCGCTGGCCGGCTGCTTTTCTTGAACCACCGGGATACTTGGGTTGCCGGCCAGCGGCCGGCACTACCGGGCCGATGGATCGGCCGCCATCGGCAAACCCTGCGGGTCCATAATGCGCGTTCATCCGCGTGGACGACCCCATTGCCCGCCAACTCACTGCTGTTCCCCGGGCTGCCGCTGCACAGCGCGCGCCTGGTGCTGAGCCCCATTCGCCGCGATGACGCCGCGGCCCTGTTCGCCCTGCAGTCCGACCCGGACGTGATGCACTGGTGGAACCACCCGGCGTGGACGCGTCCGGCCGAAGCACGTGCGCAGATCGACGACGACCTGGCTGCCCAGGCCACCGGCACGCAGTTGAAGCTGGCCCTGCGCGAATCGGTGGACGGCCCGCTGCTGGGCATCTGCGTGGTGTTTGCCCTGGATCGGGATGCGGCGCGCGCGGAAATAGGCTATCTGCTGGCGCCTGCCAGGCAGGGTCACGGCTACATGCACGAAGCGCTGCAGCAGGTGCTGGACTATCTGTTCAATACCCTGCAGCTGCACCGGGTGGAAGCGGAGATCGATCCACGCAACCACGCCTCGGCACGCGTGCTCGAGCGCCTGGGTTTCCACCGCGAAGGCCTGCTGCGGCAGCGCTGGCGTATCCAGGGTGAACTGGCCGACTCGGCCGTGTATGGGCTGCTGGCCGACGACGCGGTGCGCTCAGCCACCGTCGCTTGACCGGATCAGGCCACAACGCTGGCCCATGCCTTTGGACACATACGGTGCGCGGCACCCCGCCCTAGCATCGGGGTCCCTTCCGCTGCCGTTCCGGTGCCATGAAGTTCCTGCTGCACTCTGCCGCGCTCTGCGTCGGCCTGCTGATCGCCCCTGCCTGCGTGCTGGCCGCGCCTGCTGCTGACGGCGCCTCCGAAACGAAAGAAGAAAAGACCGAAGCCGCGCCCCTGCCGGCCGATGCGTCGGCTCGCCAGAGCATGCGCCTGGCTGGGCGCACCCTCGATTACACCGCCACCGTCGGCACCCTGCCGGTACGCGATGCGAAGGGCAAGGTGATCGCCGATGTGGTGTTCACCGCCTACACGATGCCGGGCAAGGACCGGCCGGTGACCTTCGCTCTCAATGGCGGCCCCGGCGCATCTTCTGTGTACCTCAACCTGGGTGCCATCGGCCCGAAGGTGGTGACCTTCGGTTCGGAAGGCGACAGCGCATCGGCGCCGGCGAAGCTGCACGACAATCCCGGCACCTGGCTGGACTTCACCGACCTGGTGTTCATCGATCCGGTCGGAACCGGCTTCAGCCGTGCCCGCATCGGCGATGAGGAGGCGAAGAAGCAGCTGTATACGCCCAGTGCCGATGTCGAGTACCTCTCGCGCACGATCTACGACTGGCTGCTGCGCAACCAGCGCATGGCCTCGCGCAAGTACCTGACCGGCGAGAGCTATGGCGGCTATCGCGGCCCGCGCATCACCCACTTCCTGCAGACGCGGCTGGGCGTGGCGATGAACGGCCTGGTGCTGGTGTCGCCTTACCTGAGCCCGACCCTGGAAGACAACGCCGATGTCTCGCCGATGGCGTGGATGCAGACCCTGCCGTCGATCGCTGCCGCGCACCTGGAGCGCCAGGGCAAGCTGACCGACGCGGCGATGCGCGAGGTGGTCGAATACACCCGCGGCGACTACGCCACCGCGTTGATGAAGGGCCGCAGCGATCCGCAGGCGACCGAGGCGATGCTGCGCCGGGTGACCGAGCTCACCGGGCTGGACCCGCAGTTCGTGCGCCGCGCCGGCGGTCGCCTGGAAACCCAGGCCTACCTGCGCGAGGTGTTCCGCGACAAGGGCACGCTGGGCAGCCGCTACGATTCCAACGTCACTGCGTTCGATCCGTTCCCGAACGATCCGGAGCAGCGCGCCAACGATCCGCTGCTGGACAGCATCATCGCCCCGACCACCACCGCGATGGTCGACTTCGTTACCCGCGAGGTCGGCTGGAAGGTGGATGCGCGCTACCAGGCGCTGAACTACGACGTGAACCGTCTGTGGGATCGCAATGGCGATCTGCGCGAGGGCGCGGTGACCCAGCTGCGCCAGGCCGTGGCGATCGACCCGCACCTGCAGGTGCTGATCGTGCATGGCTGGAATGACCTGTCCTGCCCGTTCATGGGCTCGATCCTGACGGTGGACCAGATGCCGACGATGGGCAGCAACCCGGACCGCGTGCAGGTGCGCAGTTATCCGGGCGGGCACATGTTCTACAGCCGGGCTGACAGCCAGGCGGCGTTCCGCAGGGATGTGCAGGCGTTGTTCCAGCGCAATTGAGGGATTGTCGGCCGGGCCTGCGGCCCGGCACCCGCAGAATCGACGGCAAAGGCAACGACAACGGCAACGTCAAAAGCGGGCTTTCCGTGGGTTGGCGGGGTGGGCCCGGTTGCTGTTGGTGGGTGTCGACTTCCTGCTGCTGTTGGTAGGTGTCGACCTTGGTCGACACTGTAGATCCACGCCATGCGTGGATAACGGAAACCGGATGCTTCATCAAATGAAAAAGCCCGCCGGAATCCGGCGGGCTTTTTGTTTCCAGCGTTGGCGTGGAACTCAGGTCCAGCCGAGCAGCTCGAACAGCTTCAGGATCAGGTAGGCGCAGCCGCCTGCCGCCGGGATGGTCAGGATCCAGGCCCAGACGATGCGTTCGATCACGCCCAGGCGCAGCGAACGCGGGTTCTTGGCGAAGCCTACGCCCATGATCGCGGTGGAGATGCTGTGGGTGGTCGATACCGGCATGCCGAAGTGCGCCGCCAGGGTCAGCACGGTGGCCGAGCTGGTTTCCGCGGCGAAGCCGTGGATCGGGTGCAGCTTGACCATCTTGTGGCCCAGGGTCTTGATGATCTTCCAGCCGCCCGAGGCGGTACCGGCGGCCATCACCACCGCACAGGTCAGCACGATCCACATGGCGATGCCGTCGCCGGCGTGCGCGTCCGGATGCATGAAGGCCAGCCACGACGGCAGGTCGTTCAACGCGCCGGTCGCTTCGGCACCGATCAGGGTCATCGCGATGATGCCCATGGTCTTCTGCGCATCGTTGTGGCCATGGGCAAAGCCCATGTAGGCCGCCGAAGCGATCTGTGCCTTGCCGAAGAACGCATTGACGATGCGCGGACGTGCCAGCCGGCCGATCGCGCCGCCGATCCTGGCCAGGCCTGCGATCAGCGCCCACAACAGCACCATCACGGCGATGCCAAGCAGGAAGCCGGCGATCGGCGAGGTGATCATCGGCACGAACACCTTCCACAGCAGGCCCTTGTTCTGCGCCCAGCTGCCAAGCCGTTCGGACCAGATCAGCGCGTCCCAGTTGTTGTGGGCTGCAGCCAGGCCGGCGCCGCACAGGCCACCGATCAACGCGTGCGAGGACGAGGACGGCAGGCCCTTCCACCAGGTGATCAGGTTCCAGATGATGCCGCCGAGCAGCGCGCACAGGATCACCTGCGGGGTCACGTCGACCACGTTGGTGTTGAGCAGGCCCGACGCGATGGTCAGTGCGACCGCGGTGCCGGTCAGGGCACCGATGAGGTTCATGAAGGCGGCAAGCATCACCGCCCAACCGGGCGACAGTACTTTGGTTGCCACCACGGTAGCGATGGAGTTGGCGGTATCGTGGAAGCCGTTGATGAACTCGAAGACGAGCGCGGCCAGGATCACCACCAGGACTAGGGTGAGCATCGGTACCGGCCCGTCAGCTGTTCTTCAACACGATCTGGTACGCCACCACACCGGCCTCGCGGCAGCGGTCGATGGCCTTCTCCAGGATCTCGAAGAATTCCTTGAGCAGGAACATCTGCAGGTTGTCCAGGCGACCGGAGTAGATGTCGCGGTACAGCTCGAGCATCAGGCGGTCGGCCTCGTTTTCCAGCGAGCGCAGGCGCTCGTTGAGCGCGGTCATCCGGTCCAGGTTCATGTGGCGCAGGTCGGCGACCATCTCCACCACCACGCCAGCGGCCTGCTCCAGCATCGCCGCGCGCGGCGCGAAGTCGATGTGTTCCAGGTGGGTGGTGGCCAGCGAATAGCGATCGGCGAACTTCTCGATCTGCTTGGGAATCTTGTACAGGGCCGAGCCCAGCGCTTCGATGTCTTCGCGCTCGATCGGGGTCATGAAGCTGTCCACCAGCGCCTGGCTGATCTTGTCCGAAGCCGCGCGTTCGCGCAGACGGGCCAGCTTGAAGGCATCCAGGGCGGGCTGGCGATCAGCGTCGCGCAGCATCGAATGCAGTGCCTTGGCGGCGTCGGAAGCCGCGACGGCAGCCTCATCGAGCAGGGTGTAGAACTGTTTGCCGGAACCGAAAATGGTCTGCAGAGAGAACATTGAGAAACCTGTCAGCCGTCGCGGGAAGGACGGCACCAGGGCGAATTATGACGGCTAGATGACCATCACGGGTATCCCTGCCCCTTTCCGGGGGTCGGGACGCCCAAAACTGAACAGGCATTTGCCACCCAGCCACGGCCCTTTGCTAAGATGCCAGCGCGCCTTCGGGCGCACCTTATGGACGACGACCCTTATCCCCCAGCGCCGCGCCGGACCCCGTTCCTGAGCGCCTGCCGCCATCGCAAGCACCCGCCCTCCCTGCCACCAACCGGGGACGATGCCCGTGTTTGAAATGATCCTGATTGTTTTCGCGCTTGTTCTGCTGAACGGCTTCTTTGCCATGTCCGAGATGTCGGTCATGACCTCGCGCAAGAGCCGGCTGAAGCAGCTGGCCGGCACCTCCAAGCGCGCGGCCAAGGCCCTGGAGCTGTCGGAGAAGCCGGAAGCCTTCCTGTCCACCGTCCAGATCGGCATCACCGTGATCGGCGTGCTGACCGGTTTCCTCGGCGGCGAGGCACTGGGTGAAGCCATCGGCGGCTGGATCCAGGGGCTGATGCCGGGCTTCGCCTACGCCGGCGGCATCGGCAAGGCCCTTGCGGTCACCTTCATCACCTTCATCACGCTGATCTTCGGCGAACTGGTGCCCAAGCGCCTGGCCCTGACCCGCTCGGAGGACATCGCCGGCCTGGTGGCGCTGCCGATGAGCTGGCTGGCCAAGCTGGCCTTCCCCTTCGTCTGGCTGCTGTCCAAGACCACCCAGCTGGTGCTGCGCCTGTTCGGCCTGGGCAAGGACGAGGTCGCGTCGGTGACCGAAGAGGAGATCCGCATGCTGGTGGCCGAGAGCCACGAGGCCGGCGTGATCGACAGCCACGAGCGCGACATGATGAACCGCGTGATGCGCTTGGGCGACCGTACCGCCGACAGCCTGATGACCCCGCGCAACCGGATCGCCTGGCTGGATACGCTGGGTGGCTTGGACAAGAATCTGGAGATCATGGCCGAGCACGAGTTCTCGCGGTATCCGGTGTACCGCGACAACGACATGGACGTGGTCGGCGTGCTTGAGCTGAAATCGCTGGCCACGCGGATGGCACGCGGCGACAACGCGCTGTTCCAGACGTTGCGCGAACCGCTTTATGTATCCGAATCCACCCATGCGATGAAGCTGCTGGAGATCTTCCGCGAAGAACAGCAGTCGATGGCGCTGGTGGTGGACGAGTACGGCGAGATCCAGGGCCTGGTGACCATCAGCGATTTGATGGGCGCGGTGGTCGGCCGCCTGCAGGCAACGGAAAATGCCGACGAGGACGCGCTGGTGGTGACCCGTGAGGACGGCTCGCTGCTGGTGGACGGCTCACTGCCGATCGAGGACCTGCGCGAGCTGATCGGCAGCAACGACCTGCCCGACGCCGAGGATGGCGATTACTACACCCTGGCCGGCATGTGCATCCACTTCTTCGGCCGCATCCCGCACGCGGGCGAGTACTTCGACTGGGCCGGCTGGCGCTTCGAGGTGGTCGATCTGGACGGTGCGCGCGTGGACAAGCTGCTGCTTCGCACTCTGTCCGACGAGCAGGCCGATGAGCTCACCGCCTGACGCCGGCCCCGGCGCTGCACCGCCGGAATACCGCAACGAGGGCATCCGCACCCTGCTGGCGATGTTCGCCTTCGGTGACCCGGCCCAGCACATGAAGCTGGGGCAGATCCTGCAGGATCTGCAGCAGAGTGCATTTGGTGTATTCCTGTTCGTCGCCATCCTGCCGGCCTTCATCCCCATCCCCGGGCTGGGGGGTGCCGTCAGCGGTCCGCTGGTGATCCTGATCGGCCTGCAGATGCTGTTCTGCATGCGCAGGCCCTGGCTGCCCGGCTTCATTGCCCGTCGCGGGCCGAAGCGCGGCACCATGCACCGGTTCCTGGATCGCATCGATGGTGCCCTGCGCCGTCTCGACCGCATGCTCAAGCCGCGCATGCCGCAACTGCTGACACCGCCCCCCGCCCACGCCTTCAGCGGTCTGCTGCTGGTGCTGCTGGGCCTGATGCTGTCGTTGCCGATTCCGTTCACCAACTATCTTTTCGGCTTCCAGTTGCTGCTGTTCGCGCTGGCCCTGCTGGAACGCGACGGCGCGCTGATGTTGTTCAACTGGGTGGCTGCGCTGGTGGCGATCGCCTTCTTCGGCTTCAGTTCCGGGCAGCTGGTGGGCTACACCGTCGACCTGTTCCAGCGCTGGTTCTGAGCGCCTGCCGCTGCGCTCGCCGGGCATGGCCCGGCGCTACCCCTGAGCCCCGCCCGGTAGCGCCGGGCCATGCCCGGCGGGTTGCTGCAATCAACGCAGATCGATGAATCCGTTGTCGCCCAACCGTGCCGGCTCATCCTGCACCGCCGACAACACGAAACTCAACGCCGAGCCGAGCAGCGTGCCCGGTCCGTCCCAGTACTCGGCGGTCTCTGCACGCACGTGGATCAAGCGCAGGCTTGGGTCATCCGGGCCGCCCGGGAAGAACAGCTTCATCGCCGGCGACCACAGCTCTTCGACCTTCGCGCGGTCATCGATGATCCGTGCCACGCCAGCTACCGACACATACGTGTTCTTTGAGGGCGAGGCATAGGCCACGTTGACCCGCGGGTCGAGCGCGATCTCGGCCACCTTCGGGCTGTCGGCCGCAGTGGCGAACCACAGGTCGCCATCGAAGGCGACCTGCTGGGTGCCGAGCGGACGGCTGTAGAGGCGCCCATCGACACCACGGGTGGTGAACATCGCCACCTCCACGTCCTTGATCAGTTCAGCCAGCTGGGCAATGTGCTCGGTACGCGATTCGTCCATGGGGGACTCCGGAAGTGGGAGTCCCCATCAGACGCGTCCGCACCGCAAATTGCCGTGACGCAATTGTTCAGCCCGCGTGGCGGGCATGCCAGGCGTGCATTGCCAGCTCGAACGAGCGAAGGCGCGCGCGATGGTCGTACAGGTTGGCAGTGAGCATCAGTTCGTCGGGCTGATGGCGCTCGACAAACGCCGCAATGCCTTCGGCGACCTGCTGCGGATCACCCAGCACGGTGCACGCCAGCGCCCGCTCCACGCCCAGCTTCTCGTGGGGTTCCCAGAACGCTTCGATGTCATCGATCGGCGCCGGAATCTTGCCCGGACGGCCGCGACGCAGGTTGACGAAGCTCTGCTGCTGGCTGGTGAACAATCGCCGCGATTCGGCCTCGCTGTCACTGGCCACCACGTTCAACGCCAGCATCGCGTGCGGCTGCTTGAGCGTGGCCGAAGGGCGGAATTCGCGGCGATACACCGCCAGCGCTTCATCCATGGAATCGGGGGCGAAGTGCGAGGCGAAGGCGTACGGCAGGCCCATCGAGGCGGCCATGCGTGCCCCGAACAGGCTGGAACCGAGGATCCAGGTCGGCACCCGCAGGCCGCCGCCGGGTACGGCCTGCACGGCCTGGCCGGGCTGCACCGGTTCGAAGTAATGCAGCAGTTCGCGCACGTCCTGCGGAAACTGGTCGGCGCTGTCGAAATAGCGGCGCAGGGCGCGGGCGGTCGGCTGGTCGGTACCCGGCGCGCGGCCCAGGCCCAGGTCGATGCGATCGGGGTACAGCGAGGCCAGCGTGCCGAACTGCTCGGCCACCTGCAGCGGTGCATGGTTGGGCAGCATGATGCCGCCGGCGCCGACGCGGATGCGTTGGGTGCCACCGGCCACATGGCCGATCAGCACCGCCGTGGCGGCACTGGCGATGCCAGGCATGTTGTGGTGTTCGGCCAGCCAGTAGCGGCGGTAGCCCAGCGCATCGGCATGCTGGGCGAGCTCAAGCATGTTGGCAAAGGCGGCAGTGGTATCGCTGCCCTCGCAGACCGGGGCCAGGTCGAGAATCGACAACGGGATCATCAGGCGGTTTTCCGTCACAGGATCCCCGTTTGATGGGGTCGCCCTGCCCCCACGGCCAGTGCCGGTGGCGAGACGCTGATTCCTGCCTGGCCGGTTCAGGCCCGCAGGCCAATGTGGAAGCGTCAGAACGCGCTGGGGCGTGGCTCGGGCAACGGCTCATCCACCAACGGCTTCAGTTCGGCATCCAGCGCCACCCGTTCGTCGAACACGAAACAACGACCTTCGTAGCCCTCACCGCCGACTTCCTCGAAGTAACCGAGGATGCCGCCATCGAGCTGCAGCACGTTGTCCATGCCGTCGTTGAGCATCCACAGCGCCGCCTTCTCGCAGCGGATGCCACCGGTGCAGAAACTGACCACGGTGCTGTCCTTCAGCGCTTCACGATGGGGCGCCAGCGCCTCGGGCAGATCGGTGAACTTGTGGATGGGCAATACCAGCGCATCCTTGAAGGTGCCGTACTCGATCTCCTGCAGGTTGCGCGTATCGAGCATCACCACGCGCTTGCCAGCATCATCATGCCCCTGCCGCAGCCAACGCTGGACGGTGGCAGGATCGATGGCCGGCGCGCGCGGGTAGTCCAGCGGCTGGCCATCGTCACGACGGAAGCTGATGATCTCGTCCTTGACCTTGGCCTTCAGCCGCGCGAACGGCTGGTGCTCGCTGAAGCTGGTCTTGACCCGCATCTCGGTAAAGCGCGCATCAGCACGCAGTTCCGCGTAGAAGCCATCGATCGCGGACGGTGCACCCGCCAGGAACAGGTTCAGCCCCTCGCCCGCCACCAGGATCGTCCCCTGCAGGCCGGACGCCTCGGCACGCGCCTGCAGCTGGTCGCACAGGGCCTGCGGAGCGTCGATGACGGCGAAATGATAGGCAGCGGTATTGGCGATCATCCCGCCATTTTAGCGCCTGACCGCCCCCGTATCAGCCTCCACCGTTCATCCACGCATGGCGTGGATCTACCACAGTGTCGACCAGGGTCGACATCTACCGACAGCACCCGGAACGCGTCCGGGGCGGGGCGGTGTGGGCAGGCGGGGGCGCAGAGCGCCATGGGCCCGGGGCATGCGCCGGGCGGGTTGGGCAGGACGCCCAACCCCGGTCTTGCCGTGCGCGCAGGACAGCGCACACGAGCAAGGCGCTCTACGAGGCACGCAGGAGCAGCTTTTGCCGTCCCCCGCCTGCCCACACCGCCCCGCCCACGACGGAACGCCCGCTGTTGCTGTTGCCGTTGCCTCTGCGGGTGCCGGGTGCAACCCGGCCGACCCCCTACCCCCGCAGCAGCATGAACGGCAGCAGCACCAGTGCCGCCGCCACCGCCATGCCCAGCAGTACCAGCACCACGAACACAGGGCGGCGGCGCAACAGGCTGCCAAAGGTCTCGGCAGTGCCGTCGCGCAGGGCCTGTTCGCGCTCGGCACGGACCCGCGCGCCGCGGGCCGCCTGGTAGTCGGCCATCAGCGCCTTGGCACGCGGCTGGTCGGCATCCTCGCGCAGCCACAGGCCACCATTGGAGATGCCCCACGGACTGGGTTCGGTGCGGTACCAGGCGATGCCGTGCTGGTCCAGCAGCGTGCAGACATCGGCATATTCGTCGTTGCCGACATTGCGCAGATTGAGCAGGAGTTTTGCCATGCCACCATGATACCCGGCGCCGATGCGCTAACCTTGCCGCCCTCGACTCATCGCCCCTGGAGACGCCTGATGCGCCGCCTGCTGCTTCCCCTGCTGCTGTCCCTCGCCGCCGTCGGTTGCTCCTCGAAACCGTCCGGCCCGCCGCCGGGAGGCACCATTGCCACGTTCGAGCGCATCGACACCCAGCCGGGCAGCGGTGCCGAGGCCGTGCCGGGCCAGAAGGTCAGCGTGCATTACACCGGCTGGATCTACGACGAGCGCGCCGACAACAAGCACGGCAAGACCTTCGACAGTTCGGTCGAGCGCAGCGAGCCGTTCACCTTCACGCTGGGCGCGGGCCAGGTCATCCGCGGTTGGGACGAAGGCGTCGCCGGCATGAAGGTCGGCGGCAAGCGCACGCTGATGATTCCGCCGGAATTCGGCTATGGCGACCGCCAGGTCGGCCCGATTCCGGCAGGTTCGTCGCTGGTGTTCGACGTCGAGCTGCTCAATGTCCAACAGTGACGTCCGCCCGCCGCACCGCATCGCCGTCATCGGCGGCGGCCCGGCAGGGTTGTTTGCCGCCGAGCGTCTGCGCGCGGCAGGCCTGGATGTCGATCTGTACGAGGCCAAGGGCTCGCCGGGCCGCAAATTCCTGATCGCCGGCAAGGGTGGGCTCAACCTCACCCATTCCGACCCGCGCCCACTGTTCGACAGCCGCTACCGCGAGCAGGCCACCCGCGTCGGCTGCTGGCTGGATGGTTTCGACGCGCAGGCGCTGCGCGACTGGGCCGCTGGCTTCGGTGTGGAAACCTACGTCGGCAGTTCCGGCCGGGTGTTCCCGGTCGACCGCAAGGCGGCACCGTTGCTGCGCGGCTGGGTCCGCCGGCTGAAGGAACAGGGCGTGCGCCTGCACGTCAACCATCGCTGGCTGGGCTGGAGCGACGACGGCGCACTGCGTTTTGCCACCGACAACGGCGAACTGGAGGTGCGTGCCGATGCGACCGTACTGGCACTGGGCGGCGGAAGCTGGCCGCAGCTGGGCAGTGACGGTGCTTGGGTTCCGGCGTTGCAGGCCCGCGCCGTGGACATCGCGCCGCTGCAATCGGCCAACTGCGGATTCGACGTTGCATGGACGCCGTTCTTCGCGCAACGCCATGCGGGCGCACCCCTGAAGCCGGTCGTCGCACATTGGCATGGCCTCGACGGTGAGCCCCGCGCCCTGCAAGGGGAGTGCGTGGCCAGCGAGTACGGTATCGAAGGCAGCCTGATCTACGCCCTGTCGGCCGATCTGCGCGAAACCCTCAACCGCGACGGCCACGCCACACTGTGGCTGGACTTGGTTCCGGGCCGCGACGAGGCACGGCTGCTGGCCGACCTTTCGCAGCCGCGCAAGGGGCGAAGCTTCGGCGAGCACCTGCGTCGCCAGGCTGGACTGGACCCAGTGAAGACCGCACTGGTGTTCGAAACACTGGGCAAGGATGCCGGCAACGATCTGGCCGCGGTGATCGCCACGTTGAAGCGCCTGCCACTGCGCCTGCTGCGCCCGCGGCCGATGGCCGAGGTGATCAGCACGGCCGGCGGCGTGCGCCTGGACGCGCTGGACGAGGGCCTGATGCTGCGTGCCTTGCCCGGCGTGTTCTGCGCCGGAGAGATGCTGGACTGGGAAGCACCGACCGGTGGCTACCTGTTGACGGCGTGCTATGCCAGCGGACTGCGTGCGGCAGAGGGCGTGACCGCGTGGTTGGCCACGCGTTGATCAACGCGCGATAGCGCCGGAAATTTCACCCCGGCCGGCGCATCTTCACCGACGCCAATGCCACGCCACTGGGATGCGGATACAGTTCCTCGCGCTCGGCGACGAAGCCCTGCCGCTGGTAGAACGGCACGGCGTTGAGCGAGGCCGACAGCACCACCTCCCGCGTCGGGTCGGCCAGGGCCAGCAACCGCTGCATCAGCGCCTGGCCGATACCCTGCCCGCCCCGATCCGGATCGACGAACAGCGCATCGATCTCGTTGCCCTCGGCATCGAGCACACCGAACCCCAGCACATTGCCCCGATCATCCTCGGCCACGACGCAGCCGCCCTGCCCCAGCAGCCGCGAATACTGCACCGGCGGCGGCGATGCCGACCAGGGTGCAATCACCTCCGGCGGATAGTGGCTGCTGCACAGCTCACGTACGCAGCGCGTTCGCAGGGCCCACAGTGTGCTCACATCATCGTCGGTACCCGTCCTGAACTGCATGCAGCCTCCTTGTATGAATGGTTTTCGTGCAATCGAGCCTGGGCTCGGTCCTGCAACGCGGGTCACCGCGACTTGCTGGCCCGCAGCGCCTGGATCTTCGGTGGCGGCTGGAACGAATCGCTGCGTGCGTCCGCCCAGAACGAATGGAACACCGCGTGGTCGGGCACCTTGTGCAGCAGCTCGCCCGGTTCCAGGTAACGATACAACGAGGCCAGCGAACGGATCTCGACCGGCGACACCCGGCGCAGGATGTGTTCCGGGCCGAGCTCGGCCGGATCGTTCAAGCCCGCCGCGCACAGCAACTCCTTCAGCGCGTGCAGGGTGTGCTCGTGGAAGCTGTACACGCGCGTGGCCTTGTCCGGTGCATCCAGATGCTTCCAGCGTGCCGGATCCTGGGTCGCGATGCCGGTCGGGCACTTGTCGGTATGGCAGCTGAGCGACTGGATGCAGCCCAGCGCGAACATGAAACCGCGCCCGGCATTGCACCAGTCGGCGCCCATCGCAATGGTGCGGGCGATATCGAACGCGCTGGTGATCTTGCCGGCAGCGCCGATCCGGATGTGCTCGCGCAGGTCCAGGCCGACCAGGGTGTTGTGCACCAGCAGCAACGCTTCGTGCATCGGCACCCCGACGTGATCGACGAATTCGGCCGGTGCCGCGCCGGTACCGCCTTCGGCGCCATCGACGACGATGAAGTCAGGCAGCAGGCCGGTCTCGTGCATCGCCTTGGCAATGCCGAACCATTCCCACGGGTGGCCGATGGCCAGCTTGAAACCAACCGGCTTGCCACCGGACAGTTCACGCAGGCGGGCGACGAACTGCAGCAGTTCAACCGGCGTGGAGAAGGCCGAATGGCGCGATGGCGACACGCAGTCCACGCCCATCGGCACGCCACGCGTCACCGAGATCTCGGCGGTCACCTTCGGCGCCGGCAGCACCCCGCCATGCCCGGGCTTGGCGCCCTGCGACAGCTTGATCTCGATCATCTTCACCTGATCGTGGTTGGCATTGGCAACGAAGCGTTCCTCGCTGAAGCCGCCCTTCTCGTCACGGCACCCGAAGTAGCCCGAGCCGATCTCCCAGACCAGGTCACCGCCCATCTCCCGGTGATACGGCGAAATCGAGCCTTCGCCGGTATCGTGGTAGAAGCCACCCAGGCGTGCGCCTTCGTTCAATGCGCGGATCGCATTGGCCGACAGCGAACCGAAACTCATCGCCGAGATGTTGAACACGCTGGCCGAATAGGGCTTGGCACAGTTCGGACCGATCAGCACGCGGAAATCGTGCTTGGCGATGGTGGTCGGCGCCAGCGAATGGTTGATCCATTCGTAGTCCACCGCATACGTGCTGCGCAGGGTACCGAAGGGCACCGTGTCCATCTGGTTCTTCGCACGCTGGTAGATCAGTGCGCGCTGCTGCCGGGAGAACGGCACATCCTCCAGATCGCTCTGCACGAAGTACTGGCGGATCTCCGGGCCGATCGATTCCAGGCCATAACGGAAGTGCGCCATCACCGGATAGTTGCGGCGCAGGGTGCTGCGCTTCTGCAGCAGGTCCCAGGTCCCCAGTGCCACCATCGCAGCGGTGATGCCGACCCCCCAGTACCAGGCCGGCCAGATCGTGGCCAGCCACAGGCAGATCGGAAACATCAGGATGGCGAGCAGGTAGACGATATACCGGTGCATGGCGTTCCTCGGTTGCAACTGCCCCGAGTCTACCGCGCAAGCATCTACAGGCGATCGTCGACCACGCTGCGCGGCCAGGCGGACTTCACGTCATACACCAGCCCACCGGGCGCCAACAGGCTGCGGATATGGGCATCGTCCATCGCCTTGAAGCTCTCATGCGCCACCGCCAGCACCACCGCGTCGTAGCTGCCGGGCACCGGCTCGGCCAGCCAGTTCACGCCCTCGTCCGCCATGGCAGCCGGCCCCACCCACGGATCGCTGACGTCCACCTGCGCGCCGCTGCCGGCCAGCCGCTGGGCCAGTTCCAGCGCGCGGCTGTTGCGCAGGTCCGGGCAGTCCTCCTTGAAGGTCACGCCCAGCACCAGGATGCGCGAGTGCGCCGGCACGCGACCACGTTCGGCGAGCATCGCCAGCACGCGTTTGGCCACATGTTCGCCCACCCGGTTGTTGACCTGCCGGGCGGTGTGGATGAGGTCGGGGTGGTAGCCCATGCTTTCGGACTTGTGCAGCAGGTAGTACGGGTCCACGCCGATGCAGTGGCCTCCCACCAGCCCCGGCCGGAACGGCAGGAAGTTCCATTTGCTGCCTGCGGCGTCGAGCACATCCTGGGTGTCGATGCCGAGGCGATCGAAGATCAGGGCCAACTCGTTGACCAGCGCGATGTTGACGTCGCGCTGGATGTTCTCCACCACCTTGGCCGCTTCGGCGACCCGCATCGACGGCACCGGGAACGTGCCGGCGGTGATGATCCGCTGGTACAGGCCATCGACCACCGCAGCCACGTCCGGCGTTGAGCCGGAGGTGATCTTGCGGATGTCGGCCAGGCGACGCTGGCGGTCACCCGGGCTGACCCGCTCGGGACTGTAGCCGCAGTAGAAATCCTCGTTGAAGCGCAGGCCCGAGCCCTGTTCCAGCAGCGGCACGCAGACTTCTTCGGTGGTACCCGGGTAGACGGTGGATTCGTAGATCACCAGATCACCGGCGCACAGATGGCTGGCGATCAGTCGCGTCGCCGAGCGCAGCGGCTCCAGATCAGGCTGCTCGTAGGCATCGATCGGCGTAGGCACGGTGACGATGTAGACGTTGCAGGCGTCGAGCTGCGCCGGATCGCCGCTGTAGCGCAGCAGCGACGCGCTGGCCAGTTCGTCCGGCTCCATTTCCAGCGTGTGGTCCTGCCCGCCGGCCAGTTCGGCGATGCGCGCAGCGTCGATGTCGTACCCCAGGGTAGGCAGCTGGCGGCCGAACGCCACTGCCAACGGCAGCCCGACATATCCCAGGCCGATGATGGCCGGGGACGGGCTCTGTGCTGCGCCGATCGGCGCACTCATGCGCGGCATCCAACAGGCGGCAACGGTGTCCACTGGGTCATGCGAGGGTCCGGGTGCAGGCAAACGTGCCGACAAGGTTAACCGCGGCAGCGGCGCCAGACCACGCCCGGATCAGGATCCGAGGCTGACGGCAGCCGGCTCGAGTTCGCCGTGCCGCCCCGTCCAGGCCCGCAACAGCAGGCAGAAGCCATGCTCCGGGGGCGACTGCCCCAGGCTGAAACCATGCCACGGGGCCGCCACGATGCTGCCCAGCGTCGCCGTATCCACGTGTCGGTTGGCCATCGTCCAGCGCGGGAACCAGCGGCTCGGGATCGGGCCTGCGGCAAGCTGGATGATGCTGCCGTGGCGACGCGCGTTGCCGATCCGCGCGTGCACCGAAGCCAGCCCATCCCGTGGGCCTTCGATGTACTGCAGGAAACGGCTGCCATCGAACATCAGTGCCCCGGTCACCCCGGCCATGCGGTTGAACGCGGTCGCATCGGCCAGCAATGCATCGAGCTCGGGCACGTCCAGTCCCTCCCTGGCCGTGCTGACATAGGCGTACGCATGCAACGGCATGTCCATCACTCCCCTCCTGAGTGCAGAGGAATATGACAGGAAGCACGAGGACTTCAAGCGTTGGCTATTCCGGCGGCGACTCCACCTGATAGCCGCGCTGCATCAGCGCATCCAGGTAGCCTTCGCCCAGCAGCAGGCTGACCGGCACCGTGGCAAAGGTGCCTGGGTGACGGGCCAGCGCCGCATCCACGCCCTGCAGCCAGCGCGCGCGCACCTGCTGCGGCATATCGCTCCAGCCGCGGCGGCGCACGAAGGCCGAATCCTGCAGCAGTTCGCGGCAGGCCTGGGCCATCGACGAGCCCGACAGCCGGCGCAGTGCCGCGACATCTCCGAGCGCCCAGGCATTGGCACGCTCGCGCAGCACCGGCGCCTGGAATTCCACGGTGTCGAGCGTGCGTTCGAAGCACGCACGGTCATCGACTTCGGTGGCCTGCAGCTCCTTCAAGGTGCCACGGATGTCGTCGACCTTCAGCTTGACCTGCACGTCTTCCGGTTTCAGGTCGTGCGCCTTGTACGCGCGCCCGAGTGCTTCCCTGACCTGCTTGCCATCGCGCAGGCCGTTGCGCTTGAGGAAAGCCTGGTACAAGCGGCCGGAAGCCACCAGCGGACGGTCCTTTTCCACGCCACGGTCATTGCCCAGATAGGTCTGTTTCAGGCCGAGCCAGCGCGCGTGCGTTGCCGGCGGCAGGATCTGGTCAAGCGTGCGCCCCTGCGGATCGCGCGCGGTCTTCAACGCCAGTGGCAGCAGGGTCAGGCCCTTGAACACACCGATCTTCGCATCGAGGGCGAAACCCGGATCGCCCAGCACATGGTCGACGCTGGCAATGGTCCGCTCCACTTCGTCGGAGCGCCATTGCACACCGCTCGGCAACGGCGAGACCGTGCCCAGGATCCACAGCACATGCCCCTGTGGAGCGGTGACCTTCCAGAGACCGGGGCCGGGTTGTTCGCCGGTCACCTGCACCGTCGCCATGTCCACCACCGCGCCGGTGGGCGCAGGCACCTGCTGCGCGGCGGCCGGGCCGATCGCCAGCATCAGCCCCAGCACGGCACTGCATCCGGCCCATCGCCTGCCACGTGCACGCATATCGCCATTCCCGGGAACGTTGGCGGACTGTACCCAGCGCCGCGCCCGGTTGCGTAAAAGCCGCGTTAGCCGGCGGCGATGGCGGCGATTCCGTTACAATCGGCGCGCGCTGCAGGCCCGGATGGCGAAACTGGTAGACGCATCGGACTTAAAATCCGCCGACCGCAAGGTCATGCCGGTTCGATCCCGGCTCCGGGCACCAAGGCATGTTCTGGGAAGCTTCGCCCGGACTTGCCCCGCTGCTCTCCGCAAAGATACCCCACATGATGCGGCCAGTCGCTTGTAGACCACGATGGTGTGGGGGACGCGCCATATGGCGCGCGCCTGGATCTCTCTATCCGCTCCAGGGCCGCAGTGGCCTGCGCTGGCGGCGGTGGAAAACTAGTTCTTCTTGAAGACGACTGGCGTTCGGATGAACACTGTCCCGGGGCGAGAGGTATGCCCCTTGAAACGCCACTGGCGCGTCGCCCTCAGTGCTGCCTCGTCAAAGTCCTCGTATCCACTGGATTTCTCCACGACCGCCCCGATGGTTCCCAGCTTATCGTCCAGCAGCACGATCACGACAGTTTCGCCTTCGCGATCCTGCCTGTACGCCGCAGGTGGGTAATGGGCGAACGGTTGGTCCACGACCTGGACTTCGTATTCGTCGCCAAGATCCGGCTCAACGAAGCTGCCCGGACGGCAGCGACCATCCGCCGCACTTGGAACCAGGCTGACACGCATCTGCACGCCTTCATTCGGTTCCACCACGCCCTCCACAGTGTGGGGTATCGCATCCGTCACGGTCGTGCCGCCGCAGCGGGAGGTAGCCAGTGCGGCAAGTACGTTCCTCTGAGCGTCTGCAACCCTCAGGCTACTGGCCGTGCCTTCGAAATAGCATCCAGATCGATCCTGCTGCAGGCGAACCCCGCTTATCCTCGAATCAATAAACCGGAGCGAGGCAGGTAGCATCCGGCACCCTGACTGAACCACATCAGCCGCTCGTGCGTTGGCGCAACCGGCGAACAGCAGGGTTGACAGCGCGATACCCGGCAACAAGCTTTTGCGAACAGGCATGAAGGTTGCAAACTTCCGATTGGAGCGGGCGCAAAGTCTAGCAACTGCCGCAGCCGCTTGAGTCTTCAACAGTCCTGGAATGAGGAAGATCATCAGACGGCCTGCATCACGGCAACGTCCGATGTGCAGAAGGTGTTGTCCGCCAGGCGCCTGCAGCGCACGGAGTCGTTCGACATTCCGCGGCCTCGGTCTTGTTCATTTCGCCGGCCTTGAGCCGGCCCAGCGCCAGCCTGCGCTCAGATCGCCCGCGAATAACGCGGTTGCTCCTGCGCAGCGCGCAGATAGGGATCGAAGCACATCGCCAGCAGGCGCAGCAACGGCCGCCCCGGCTCGCTGGCACGCACCACGCCATCGCGGTATTCGGCCAGGCCATCCTGTTGCAGGCGCTGCACGGCCTGCAGGTCTTCAGCGAAGTAGGTCTCGAAGTCGATGCCATGGCGCTGGGCCAGTGACGTGCCATCCACCTCACCCTGGCACATCAACTGCTGGATCAGCTCGGCGCGCAGCTGGTCGTCGGCACTGAGTGCGACGCCGCGCCAGACCGGCAGCTGCCCCTGGTCCACCGCGCGCTCCCACGATGGCAGGTCACGCGGATTCTGGCTGTAGGTAGCACCCACATGGCTGATCGCACTCACGCCAAGGCCGAGCAGATCGGTGTCGGCGTGGGTGGTGTAGCCCATGAAGTTACGATGCAGCTGGCCGGCGCGCTGGGCACGCGACAGATCTTCTTCCGGCAATGCGAAGTGGTCCATGCCGATGTACTGGTAGCCGGCTGCGGACAGGCGCTCCACCGCCAGGCCAAGCAGCGCAAGCTTGTCTTCCGGCGAGGGCATCCGGCTTTCGTCGATCTGCCGCTGCGCGCGGAACAGGTGAGGCAGATGCGCATAGCCATACACCGCCAGTCGATCCGGACGCAGCGCCAGCACCAGTTCCAGGGTGCGGCCGAAGCCCTGCAGACTCTGCCCTGGCAGGCCGTAGATCAGATCGACGTTGACCGAACGCATGCCGCTGTCGCGGCACGCACGCAGGATATCCAGCGTCTGCCGTACGCCCTGCACCCGGTTGATCGATTCCTGCACCTGCGGGTCGAAATCCTGCACGCCCAGGCTGGCGCGGTTGAAGCCCAGCCGGGCCAGCATCGCTACGTCGCTGGTGTCGATGAAACGCGGGTCCAGTTCGATGGAAAAATCACGCTGCGACGAACCGCTGAAATCGAAGCGGCGGCGCAGGCCCTCGACCAGTGCGGTCATCGCATCGGCATCGAGGAAATTCGGCGTACCACCGCCGAGGTGCAGCTGGATCACTTCACGACCATCGGCGAACTGCGGTGCCAGCAGGTCCGCCTCGGCCAGCACGCGTGACACGTAGCTGTGGCCACGCCCGCGGTCGCGGGTGATCACCCGGTTGCAGCCACAGTAGAAGCAGGGGCTGGAGCAGAATGGCACGTGGACGTACAACGACAACGCCCGCGCCAACGGGTTGCTGTCGGCGATCGCCTGGCGCAGCGCGGGTGCATCGAAGCCGTCATGGAAGTGCGGCGCGGTGGGATAGGAGGTGTAGCGCGGGCCGGGTCGGTCATGCCGTCGCAGCAGATCGGGATCGAAGGTCCAGGCCAGGCCACCGGCAGCGGGAGAGAACGTGTCCATGGCGCCAGCATCGCCCCAAGCCTGCAGGTGCGCCTTGACCCAGATCAATCCCTGGTGGGCACGCCCAGCACCGGCAGCATGACCTGCGGCCAGCGCAGCATCTGGTAGCGGCGCCAGAAGGTGTCGGCGATGCGGGCGGCCACATCGTCGGCCAGCGCCTGCATGGGCGGGTTGTTGCATTCGGCCGTGGTGATGTGGAACAGCACCAGCCAGCGGTCGAACAGATCCTTTTCCAGATCGATGGCCATGTGCTTGGACATCGGCGAGCCCTTGAACCTGCGGGTCCCGCGCAGCATCGCCGACCAGAAATCGACGAGCTGGGCCAGGTGTTCCGGCCAGTCGCGCACATGCCCTTCGAATACCGGCCCCAGACGCTCCTCTTCACGCACGCGCGCATAGAAATCGTGGACCAACCGGGTCACTTCCTCCTCGCTGCACAACTCTGGCGAAGCAATGGGAAGGGCAGTGGTGGGCGTTGCGTTCATCAGGGCACCAAGTGCGGATCGGCAGTGTGCCGCATGCCGCCACCACCGCTGTTGATCCAGATCAATGTCAGCGCACTGCGGCGCACCTAGGCTGGCACGCTTGCAGGAAGCATGCCCTGCGGATGCTGCGCCAACCACGGCGAAGTATACGCGCCGCCCTCTTCTTCAACCCGAACCCGCATGAACACACCGACTTCCAGCCGCCAGCGGCGTATCCAGCATTGGGGTGCAGTCCTGTGGCCCAGCTTCATCGCCGCCGGCCTGGCCTGCGTGGTGTTCTTCGCCTTCGTCGATCCACTGCGGCTGCAGGCGATCAGCTTCCCGGGTACGGCCATCAGCCGTGAGCTGGGCTACACCGCAGGTTTCTTCATGTTCTGGGCGGTCACCGCACTTTCCAGCGCGGTAACCGGCTACCTGCTGCGGCCGATGCCGGACGAAGAGGATGAGGAGCTGCCACTGGGATGAGCATCACCGCCTCCTCGCCCCTGCGCGCATGGCGCTGGCGCCGCACCCTGGGCCTTGCGTTGCTGGTCCTGTTCCATGCGCTGCCGTGGCTGCAGTGGGATGGCCGGCAGGCCCTGCTGCTGGACCTCAACGCGCGCCGCTTCGACCTGTTCGCCTGGACCCTGTGGCCGGATGACATCGGTGTGTTGCTGGGACTGCTGGCGGTGATGGCGGTGGCCCTGGCCCTGCTCACCCATCTGGCCGGTCGCCTGTGGTGCGGACATGCCTGCCCGCAGACGCTGTGGACACGAGCGTTCGACGGAATTGCGCAGGCATTGGCCCGCGTGCTGCCGGCGAAGCTGGCGCGGCCGGCCACCCAGCTGGCCTGGTTGCTGCTGTCGCTGTGGACCGGGATCACGTTCGTCGGGCTGTTCAGCCCGATCCGCGAACTGGTCGCCGGCGCGTTCGATGGCGCATGGAGTGGCTGGGAGACCTTCTGGGTGCTGTTCTATGCCGGCGCCACGTGGGGCAACGCCGGGTTCCTGCGCGAGCAGGTGTGCCGATCACTCTGTCCGTTCGCGCGCATGCAGCCGTTGCTGACCGACCCGCACACCCCGCGCATGCTGTATGACCCCCGCCGCGGGGAGCCGCGCGGCGCCCGCCCACCGGCATTGGGCGGCGTGCTCAGCCGCGGTCGCGGCCTGCTCGACCCCACCACCGCGCAGGACTATGTCTTCCGTGCCGCGCATCCGCTGCTGGCCGGACCGATGCCCACCTTCAGCGCGGATCGGCTGGGCGACTGCCTCGATTGCATGGCCTGCGTGCGCGCGTGCCCGATGCAGCTGGACATCCGCCATGGCCCCCAGGCCGACTGCTTGGCCTGCGGTGCCTGCCTGGACGCGTGCACGCAGCAGCAGCATCAGGCCGGTTTCGGCCCCAGCCTGGTGCGCTACTGCAGCCCGCAGGTGATGGCAGGCCAGCCGCGCCGGTGGTGGCGCCCCCGCACCACGGCCCTGGCTTCGGTGCTGCTGGCCCTGCTGGTGTGCGGCGCTTGGCGCCTGCTCTGATCAGCCCGGCTCGCCCGGACGCGGCGGTACCAGCTGGGCGCGACGGACGATGCCCAGTTGTTCGATGATCAGCGCCATTTCATTGGTGACATCGGTTCGCCCGGTCCCCTGTGGAACCAGACGATCAAGCACCTGCTGGTAGGTATCCCAGAACGCCGGACCGCATCCGTGTTTGTGATAACTGGCTTCCAGTTCGCGGCGTACCCGTTCAGCCAAGCCATGCATGCCGTATTCCATACGACCTCCGTTGGACTTGTTCTGCATCGTTGACGGTCGACCGATTCACTTGCGAGCTACTGAAAGACTCCCGGCCTTCACAACCGGTTGATGCCAATTAGTCATAGATTTCACGACACGTCAATTACAGACCGCGACTTTCGCGATTGAAATTATTAATCGTTCATGAAAAGCCCTGGCGATCGGGATCGGAACAATCCGTGCCGATGTCGACAAAGCCAGCCGGCGAACCCGGGTAGCCATCACAGTTCGGACCATTGCTGGGGACACGTCGATCGATTGTGTCAATGTTGATAAGCATGCTTAGCAAATTGATTTTAGCGGTCTGTCTGCGACAGCCCTCGACGCATCTCATGCTGTTTCGTCGTGCGAGTCGTCATCCATCGGGAACAACGCAGGGTATCGCTGCTGCAGGATGTAGCGCCTCAGCGGCGGGATGGGAAAGCCTCTGGGCCATTGCGAGACAGCGGATCTGCTTATTCCGAACAACCTGGCGAGCTCTGCGTCGGTGGAAAAGCCCAGCCGTGTGCGGACCTGCCGCTTGCTCCAGAATTCGTCCATTTTCGATCCCTTTCATCATCAAACTTATTCTTGCGCCAAGGCCTCTTTCGCTTCCACGCGTTAAGCTGGCTTGCATAGATGAATACTCTTGGACAACGACTCGCGGTCGCCATGAAGGACGCCGGGCATGCACGCCCTGCCGACCTGGCGCGTGCCGCAGAAACGACGACGGCAACGGTCAGCAACTGGCTCAACGACCACGTCAAGGCCAACCACGTGAAAGCCGAACAGCTGTTCCGCATTGCCGATGCGGTGAAGCTGGACCCACGCGAGCTGCTGTTCGGCCCGCTGGGACAGGGAGTGGGCGAGCGCGGCACGGCCTACATGCACATGCCCAGCGAAGCCCATCTGGATGTCTGGCAAGCGGCCTATGAGCTGGTCGCCCACATCCTTGACGAGCGCGGCCTGGAGGTGGGCTACCGTCGCGAAGCCACGCTGGGATTGATGGCCCATGACCTGCTGATGGAGGGCGTCAGCCGCGGCAAGGTCGCACGCGTGGTGATGACTGCCCTGCCCTGACCCATCGCGGGCTGGTAGCATGGCCGTCGATGGGGATGGGGCTCCCCCGATAACCGCCTGAGATGGCTGATGGCTCCTGCTGAGACGAATCCGGCGTTCGTCGATGGCAGGCCGTGCCCGCCATTGCGTCCGCCGTCGAACCTGCGAACACGCACTCGAGGCAAGCAATGCAGACGTTCAACAACTATGTGCTGGTATTCCTGGGCGGCGGTGTCGGCGCCTGCCTGCGCCATGCCTGCAATCTGATCGGCGCCCGGGTGGCCGCCGGCAGCACCTGGCCCTGGTCGACGTTCCTGGTCAACATCAGCGGCGCCGTGCTGATGGGTGTGGTGGTGGAGGCGTTTGCGCTGCGCAATGGCGCGTCGCCGCAACTGCGCCTGCTGCTGGCCACCGGCGTTCTTGGTGGCTACACCACGTTCTCCACCTTCTCGCTGGAAACCGGCATGCTGCTGCAGCGCGGTCAGCACGGCCTGGCCGCACTGTACGCCGGCGGCTCGGTAGCGCTGAGCCTGGCCGGGCTGTTCGCCGGCATGAAGCTGACCCGGCTCGCGCTGGGGTGACACTCAGCCGGCAGCAGCGCGCGCCTGTCCCCGCCACTGCCGTGGCGATTGCCCGGTGTGCGCCTTGAACGCCCGCGACAACGCCGCCTCGCTGCCATAGCCAACCTCGTCGGCGATCCGTTTCAACGGTCGCCCCTGGCGCAGCGCCTGCTGCGCCAGGCCTACCCGCCAGCCCTGCAGGTACTGCCCGGGCGTGGTTCCCATGGCCTCGCGGAAACTGGCGGCGAACACGCTGCGCGACATGCCTGCAACGTCGGCCAGATCTTCCAGTGTCCAAGCCTGGGCGGGTGCCTGGTGCATGGCCACCAGCGCCAACCGCAGCCGTGGGTGGCCAAGCCCGGCGAACAGGCCGCCGCGCATCTCGCCCCCCTCCATCAACTGCCGCAGCACCTGGATCATCACCACCTCGAACAGGCGGTTGACCATCACCGTGCGACCGCAGCGCTGCTCGAATGCCTCCTCGAACAGCAACTCCAGGGCGGCATGGCCGCCATGCAGTTCAGCCAACGGCAGGCAGATGAAATCGGGCAGGGCGGCACTGATCGGGTTGAGCCTGCCGCCCTCGAAATGGAGGTTGGCGCAGGCCATGTCGGCGCCGTGCTGAGGATCGGTGTGGAAGCGATGTGGCAGCGGGCGCGGATACAGCAGCAGGCTGGGAACGTCGACCTGCACCGTCTGCGAGCCATGACTGACCTGCAACGGACCGCGCCGCACCAGGTGCAGCTGGCCGGCGTCGCCTTCGGCCTCCAGGCTGTTGATGCCGCACAGCGCGCCGGCATGGAACACCGAGGCGGTGACCGCGAAGCGTTCGAGCAGGATGGCGAGGCGATCGACCATGGCGGGACCCCAGATCAAATGGAAGGGAGCAGATACGGCAGATCGTATCGAATTCGATTGCATTGCGTCAGGGGCTAGCCACCGCGCAGGGGCAGCGCTATACAGGCGGCACCTTCCGCGCAGACCGCACCGGCCAGGGCAAAGACCATGATGCGAACCTTCCACCGGCTGGTCCTGGCACTGGTCCTGCTGCTGCCGCACGTGTCGCAGGCCGCCGCGCCGCCCGCCCCGCCACGCACCTCCAGTGGTGAGCTGCAGGGCGCGCGCTGGCGCCTGGACGTGCCCGCTGGCTGGAACGGCGAACTGGTAATGCTGGCGCATGGCTATGAACCCGTGGGCGTGCCGCAGCCATCACCAATGCCGGCTAACGACAGCACCGCCAGCCTGCTTGCAGCGGGCTATGCCGTGGCGCAGAGCGCCTATGCCAGCCAGGGCTGGGCAGTGGCAGATGCGGTCGTGGACATGGAACGCCTGCGCGCGCACGCCCTGTCCGAATTGAAGGACGTGCGTCGCACCTGGATTCTCGGCTTTTCGATGGGCGGAGCGGTGGCCATCGCCACCCTCGAACGCCTGCCACGGCACTACAACGGCGGCGTGTCGCTGTGCGGGGCCAACCTGCCCGGCGAACAACTGGCCAATGACCTGCTGACCACCCTGGTGGCGTTCGATTATTTCTTCCCCGGGGCCAAGGGGCTGCCCCGGCAGGGCCTGGCATCGGCGGAAGCTGCGGCACTGCCGCAGATGGAGCTCTATCAAGGCATCACCGCCGCGCTTCAGACCCGCCCGGCCGTGGCTGCGCAACTGGCTGCACGGCTGCAGGTAAGCGTGGAGGCATTGCCGGGCACGATCAGCCTGCACGCGATGATCCTGCACGAACTGGCCACGCGCGCCGGCGGCATGCCGGTCGGCAACGTTACGACCGTCTACCGCGGATTCGGTGACGACAAGGCGTTCAACGCGGGCGTGCAGCGGCTGGCACCTGCTGCGCCGGCACAGCGACACGTGCGCGAAAAGCTGGCGTTGACCGGCGCGCTCAAGCGACCGCTGGTGATCCAGTTCAACAACAACGACCCGAGCATCGTGCCGCGCATGCAGGCGATGTATCCGCAGCTGGCCGAGCACGCTGGCGCCACGCCATTGCCGCGCGTACTGCCTGCGGTGGGCGAAGGGCACTGCGGCTTTACGGATTCACAGGTGGTCGAGGCGTTGAAGGCAGCCGCGGCTCCCTTCTGAGCAGCCGACTGCATCAGTGGCCGAGCGTACCCATGGTGAAGGTATAGCCGGAGCGCATGAGGAAGTCGCGCATGCGCAGTTCGGCGCGGCGCGGAGACGGAAGATCCGGCGGACCATACAGGGCATAGACCACGCCAGCGCCCTCGATACTCTCCCGGCGCACATCGCAATGACGGCTCTCCGAGGCGACGACCCAGCCATCCTTCAGTTGATCGGGGCCGATGGACTGCCCGTTCTTCAGCCGGAAAGTAAGCCAGCGCACATCTGCGGTTGACCTGCTCATTGCCGACCAGCCGCATCGTGCATGCGGCCCCTCATGTCCTTGCCTGCCATTGCTGCTCCCGAAGACCAGGACTCCGACCATACCCCGTCGCAATGTCGTGGCCGGCTGAGACTGCCGGCGGCGCGCGGCGGGCCTCAGGCGCGTACGTCGAACAGCCTGCGGAATGCCTCCTGCCCCGCAGGGGTGACCTGCAGGTCGCGCCGCCCCGCGAGGCGACGCAGCCAGTGGTTCTGCAGGAAACTCTCCAGCAGTGCTTCACCCACCATGCCGGCCATGTGCGGGCGCCGCTCGGTGCAGTCCAGGCAGCCGCGGCAGTATCGCGCGGGCGTCACCTGTGGCGATCGCGCGATCAACGCTTCCAGCGGCTGACCCACGGCGCTCAGGATGGCGGCGCCATGGGACGTCATCTGCCAATGGTCTGCAGCCGTGAAGATCGCCCCGATGGTCAGCAGGTGGTCACAGATGGCAACGGCGTATTCGCCCGCCAGGTGCCGGTAGCAGGTGCGCGCCCGGCGGAAGCCGGCATCAACTCGTACCGCTCGTGGAGAAAGCGGTGGCCGTTGATCGCTGAAACGCAGGATGCCCTCCAGCATGTCGGCGACCTCGGTCGAGGCGAGCCGGTGATAGCGGTGGCGTCCCTGCACCGCCACGGCCAGGATGCCGCCATCGAGCAACCGCCGTAGATGACTGCTTGCCGTCTGCGGCGAGATGCCAGCCACGCCGGCCAGCTCGGACGCCGTGTGCGCCCGGCCATCCATCAACGTCAACAGCATGGCCGCGCGTGCATGGTCACCGACCAGCGTGCCGACATGGATGAAAGAGCGGGACGTCTGGACCATGGCCGCATTGTGGCATGCCGCTTTCCGCGCATCGTTCGACCCGGATCGAAGCATGCGCGCCCCTGCCCAGGGCACAGTCATCGCCCGAACGCCACGAGCCCAGGCATGCCACCGCAAGACTTCCAACGCCGCTGCATCACCCCCTCCGTGCTCTACCCGGGAACACCGGTGGTGCTGATGACCACGTTGAATGAAGACGGCAGTGCGAACATCAGCCCGCTTTCGTCATTCTGGGCGCTGGGCGACCGCGTGGTGCTCGGCATCGGCGAACAGGGCCAGGGCTGCAGCAATCTTCTGGCACGCGGCGAATGCGTACTGAACTTCGCAGGTGCCACGCAGGCGGCGCAGGTCGAGGCCATCGCCCGCGCCACCGCTCGTACCCCGGTGCCGGAGTCGAAGCGCGCCATGGGTTACGTGCATGTGCCTGACAAGTTCGCATTGGGTGGCTTCAGCCGCGTCGACTCGGTGCAGGTGGCACCGCCGGCGATTGCCGAATGCCCGCTGCAGGTGGAGGTAGCGCTGCTCGCCTCGCACCGGCCCAGCGGAACGCAGGATCAGGGCTTCATGATCGTCGAAGGACGGATCTGCCGGGTGCATGCGCACGAGGCGATCACCGTTGCCGGTACCCAGCACATCGACGTGCAGCGCTGGGCACCGTTGATCTACCTGTTCCGCCACTATGTGGGCACCACCACGCCGGTGGCGCGCAATTTCCGCGCCGCAGAACCTGCCTCGTCGCAGGTGTGAGCACGGCAATCAGAAGCGTTTCAGTCAGCACGCCGGTCAGCGACCGCCCCGCGCAGCCTCATTGCGTGCATGCAACCGATCGGCCAGATCTTCGATGGCCTCGCGCAGGGCCAGACGTTGCAGCCAGAGCTGTGGAATACCGGCCGCGCCATGGAACGCACCGGCCAACTGGCCGACGATCGCCGCGGTCGTATCCGCGTCGTCGCCCAGGTTGGCAGCCTCCAGCACTGCGTCGGCAAACGTCTCATGGCGGTGAAAGCACCAGAGCGCCGCTTCCAGGCTGTCGACCACGTATCCGCTACCGCGGATCCGATCGCGCGTGGTGTTCTGGTGG
Organism: Stenotrophomonas sp. SI-NJAU-1; assembly: GCF_020883215.1. Lineage (NCBI taxonomy): Bacteria > Pseudomonadati > Pseudomonadota > Gammaproteobacteria > Lysobacterales > Lysobacteraceae > Stenotrophomonas > Stenotrophomonas sp. SI-NJAU-1. Next base: position 1,561,371 of record NZ_CP086598.1, on the reverse strand, counting down.
GCCCCCGCTGCAATGGACTGGAGGCGCTCACCCTGCAGGGGAACATCATGCAGGGCCAGTACCTTCTGCTTCGGCAAGCCCGCCAGTGCACGCTCCATTGCAACAGCCAGCAGTCGGCAGGCATCCAGGCACTCTTGCGCGGCATGGGTGGTGCGCGAACTCTGCTCGGCCATGACCGGAAGCTCCCGAAGCCCGGCGTAGCGCAGTACCACAGGGGCCAGGCGCATGATCGAACCGTTGCCTGCACTGCGCGGATCGTCGTTGCCCGCGAGCGGCTCACCGCTCGCCAGGAACCGTTCGATCGCAGCACGCGTGGCCATGCCGATGTCGAAGCATTCGCCAGTCGCGCTCCAGTAGCCGTGCCGGTACCAATTGGCGTAGCGGGTCATCTGGTCGCGTGCATCGAACCCCTCGCAGCGCACCAGACTCTCGGCCAGACACATCGCCATCGAAGTGTCGTCGGTCCACTGCCCTGCCTGCAGTTTGAAGGGGCCGCCCCCCACCATGTCGGTGAGTGGGGCAAAGCTGCCGCGTGGCTGGAACTCGACGGTAGTGCCGACAGCGTCGCCGCACGCCAGCCCGAGCAGCCCGCCGCGGAAATGATCGATCGCGCTCATGCGGTGATTGTAGCGGGCAAGGGCAATTCAGGTGCCAGCGGGGCGTGTCCGCAGCTCCAGCGCGGCGAAGGTGTACCAGCCGAACGCCGGCAGCACCGCGATGCGCTGGGTGAGGCCGCGATAAGGCTCCGGGTCGAAGCCGGAAAGCATCAGCCACAGATAGGCCATCCCCAGCAGCGAGATGGCACGCGCAATCCAGGCCATCCGCGTCGACGCAGCAGGGCCCAGCTCGGCCAGGAACAGCAGCGGGGTCAGGATCGAGAAGATGCCGATGCCATAGAGGCCATGCAGCGGGCTGCCCGTGGTGAAGACGCCATTGCTGACCATGGACACCCCGAACAGGGTGGAGGTGAGCACCGTGAGCGCGAAACGGCGGCTTTGCGCCAGCAACGCAAGGCTGAAGACGATGATGGCCGAGCCACTGACCACCGCGCCGACCTGCACCGCCTTGGCTGGCAGCCCCGGCATCAGGCCCAGCTCGCTGAGATGCTGGGAGAGCGGGTGGTAGCCGGGCACGGTGAATGCGAAAGCGATCAGCGCCAGCATGGCACCGAGGGGAACGTATACCGCTTGCTGGATTGCCAGGTTCCGCACTGCAGTCACCACCGCTGAAGAGGAGTGCGGCGACGTTAGCAGCCGGTCCCGCCGGGTCGCATGTGCAGTTTGGTACCCCTGCTGGCGCCAGGGGGACGCGCAAAGAAAAAGCCCTGACCGGAGTCAGGGCTTTTCAATTGGAGGCCTCAAGCGGAATCGAACCGCTGTAAACGGATTTGCAATCCGGTGCATAGCCACTCTGCCATGAGGCCAACGTACTGCGATCAGGAACGACGCCCCTGACATGACAAAACCCCGCGATGGGGCCTGTCGGAACATGGAGCGGGAAACGAGACTCGAACTCGCGACCTCAACCTTGGCAAGGTTGCGCTCTACCAACTGAGCTATTCCCGCATAAGCCGTATGGTACCGGAAGCCCGGGACACACACCAGCCATTTCACAACAGTTTTCACTTTTCTGACTGCGCGAAGAGCCTTGTGGCTCAACGTGCCCCGCCTTGCCCTGGCGGGAGAAAAACAAGGCCCCAACCGGGGCCCTGTGCTATCTGGAGCGGGAAACGAGACTCGAACTCGCGACCTCAACCTTGGCAAGGTTGCGCTCTACCAACTGAGCTATTCCCGCAGATTCTCCGACCTGCGTCGAAGGAGCGCTATTGTGTCCAAATTCCTTCACGCCGTCAACAGTCCGCAGCACCGATGAACCCGCCCACGAGACCTCGTTTCGCCCGCCTGTGCTGGAGCCTTGTCGCCCTGGCCTGGCTTGCGGTGATTGCTGCACTGATCAATGCGGGCTTCACCCCGGACTATTGGATGCTGCGCCACTTCGAAGGCGCAACCCTGCCCTACCCCACCGGCGCGGTCATCCAGTTCGCTGTACTGGCCGGAGCGGAACTGTTGGTCACCGTGCTGATTGTGCGTCCCTGGAAACCAGGGCGCGTGTGGTTGCGGCTGCTGATCGCCCTGATGCTGCTGCTGGCCTGGTCGTTCCCGTGGCTGGCCGCTGCCCTGCACCAGGCGCCGGTGCAGGGCATGCATCTGCTGTGCCTGCTGCTGCTCGACCTGGCTGTGCTGCTGGCGCTGTGCGTGGTGTCGCTGGCCAGTGCGTGGCGGGCGTTGACCGGGAAACAGACCCGACGCGCGCGCGCCTAGCGAAGCACGCCCCTACCTGTGGAACTCCACCCGCACATGCTGGCCGACGCGCGCCTTGGCGGCGCTGTCGAACTCCAGCACGCACTCCACCACCTTGGCCACGCCGCGCCCTGCGTCTTCGGGCAACCGTGCCTGCGCGAACACCGGGCTGATGCGGACCACACGTGCCACCGGCAGTGGCTTGCCCTCTGCGCCATCGCTATCGATCACCACCGTCGCGCGCATGCCAACCTGCACGGCATCGGCGTAGGCCGCACTCAGCTCGGCACGCACCTGCAACGGTCGCGCCGGCAACAGTGACATCGCCGGCTTGCCGGCCTGCACGAACGCACCCACGCCCGGCACCTGGCCGACCACGGTGCCGGCGTCCGGTGCGGTCAGCGACATCTGTCGCAGCTTCAGCCTGGCGTGCTCCAGCTTGTGCAGGGCCATGTCGACCTGCGCTCCGGCCACATCCACATCGGCGCGAACGCCGGCCAGCTGCTGCCTGGCTGCGTCGGCCTGCTGGCTGGACGACACGCCTTCGCTGGCGCCGGTGACCAGGCGGGCGGCGTTGCGCTCCAGTTCGCGCAGTTGCGCCTGGCTGCCCTTCAGCCGGTCGATGGCCAGCGCGAGATCGGCATTGGCCATGCCCACCTCCTGTTCAAGCAGTGCGCCATCCAGGGTGAGCAGGACATCGCCCTTGCGCACCACCGCCCCTTCCTTCACCGGCGTGCTGCTGACCGAACCCTCCATCGCTGGTACCAGTGCAATCAGCCCGCCTTCCACATCGATGATGCCGCGGGCGACGGCGACGTTGTCCGCGCTGGCGGACATGGCAGCGGTCGGCTGCGCGGGTACGGGTGCATCCTTGCTGCAGGCACCCAGCAGCAATGCCGCGCCCAAGGAGAAGCTGAGGGAGAACAACGGCGGCATTCTGGTCATGGGCTGGGCTCTACGGTTTCGTTCTGGCGGCGGTCATCGCGGACCGTGCCGTCTTCCATGGCGATCACCCGATCCGCATGGCGGATCAGGCGTGGATCGTGGCTTACACACAACACCGTGGCCTGATGCGCGCGTGCATAGCGGTGCAGGATGTCGATCACGCGCTGGCCGTTCTCGGCGTCCAGTGCGCTGGTGGGTTCGTCGGCGAAGATCAGCGTGGGTGACTTGGCGAACGCACGGGCGACGGCTACGCGCTGCTTCTCGCCGCCGGACAGCTGTGCCGGGCGCATGTGGCTGCGGTGCGAAAGGCCGACCTCGTCCAGCGCCTGCCGCGCCAACGGCTCGCTGTCGCGGTTGCGCATGCCGCGATAGCCCAACGGCAGCTGCACCTGCTCCAGCGCCGTCAGCGCCGGGAACAGATTGAAGCCCTGGAACACGAAACCGACGTGGTGCAGACGGAAACGCTCCACGTCGCTGCGGGTCATGTGGCTGACGTCCTGGCCAAGCGCATGCACGCGACCGCCATCAGGCGTTGAGAGCCCGGACATCAGCGACAGCAGCGTGCTCTTGCCGCAGCCCGAGGGGCCCGATACCAGGGTCAATTCGCCGGGATAGATGTCCAGCGACAGGCCACGCAGCACGGGCACATGCACATCGCCGGACGCGAAGCCCTTTTCGAGCGCGTCGGCACGCAGGGACGGGATCGCGATGGGAGCATTCGTCATCGGTGGCCCCTCAACGCAACAGCAGCGATGGATCGGAACGGACGACGCTGCGCACCGCCATGATGCTCGACAGCATGGCCATCACCGCGACCAGCGCCACGCAGCCAAGAACCACCGTCGGCGTCAGCTGTACCGGTACGCGCTGGGTCTGCGCGGCCAGCAGCACCACCGTGCTGAAGGCTGCGGCCAGCAGCATGCCGACACCACCGATCAGCACGGCCTGTTCGAACACCACACGGGCCAGCGCGTAGCGGCCTGCGCCGAGCGCATTGAGGGTGGCGTACTCGCGAACCGACCCGGCCACCACCGCGGCAAACGACTGGTTGGTGATCACCGCGCCGACGAAGCAGACAATGACCGCCATGAACAGCACTGCGATGCCGGCGCCGGTATCGAGCAGCCAGTATTGCTGCGAACGACTGGCGAACTCCGGCGCTGTCCAGAACTCGACGGGCGTGGCGCGGCCCGTCGATGCACTGAGGCGATCGCGCACGCGCGCGGCCAGCTCCGGTGAGCGCGTGCCCGCCACGAAATAGGTGCTGCCTTCATGCGGATCGGTTCCGGCGATGGCACGCGCGGTATCCAAAGACGCCAGCACGTTGACGCCGCCAAGGCCACGCAGGCCGGGTTGCGCTGCAACCACACGCACGGCCCTGCCATTGATCCACGCGCGGTTGCGGTGCAGATCGACGCCCAGCGTATCCAGGTCCGCGCTGTCGACGATCACCGCACCGGGTTCGCGCAACCGGGCACGCAGATCGGGCGACAGGATGCGCGAGAACATCATCGCGTTGCCTGCCGTGGAGATGCCGGACAGATACACCGACACGTTGCCGGCACCCTGTGCGCTGGAGCGCCACTCGCCATCGACCCACTCGTAGGGTTCGACGCGGGTGACATCCGGGTCCATCCGCAGGCGATTCTCTACATCCGCACTGATCGCATGACCGTAGTTCACGCTCTGCGTGCCGGCAAAGCCCGCCCAGACATCGGCGCTGGACGCCTTCACGTAGATCGCGGCGGTGCCGAAGATGCCCAGCACCAGCGCCGCCTGCACGATCAGCAGCACGCCGGCGAAACACATGGCCAGCACTACCGGCAAGAAACGGCGCCACTCGTAAACCAGGGTCTTGCGGGCAAGCGCGATCATTGCGCGTCGCCTTCAGGCTCGGCCGGCAAGGGGGCGCCGCCCACTGCGCGATAGAGCGACGCGAATGCAACTACGCGAGCACCCTGCGCGCCGATCAGGTCGGCCTGCGCGGACAGCGCGGCACGCTGGGTTTCCAGCCCGTCGAACTCACTGGAAAGACCAAGCTGCACCTGCCGGGCCTGTCGTACGACCTGCTGCCGGGCAGCTTCGTCGGCCACCTGCAACGACTGGATGCTGCTGTCCTGGCGGGCCAGGTTGCCCAGTGCACCCTCCACTTCCGCCACGCCCTGCAGCACTGCCTTGCGATACCCCAGCAAGGCTGCATCCAGCTGCTTGTCGTCGGATCGATAGCGCGCGTGACGTTGGCCCCAATCCCACAGAGGGATATCGATGTAGGGACCAATCGATGGGCTGGAATCGGAATTGGAGCGAGCGTTCTGGGTCAGGTTGTAGGCGTACAGGATGGAACCGCCCAGGCTCAGTTTCGGAAACATCGACGCGCGCGCACTGCCCTTTTCGGCAGCAGCCTGCAGCACATCAGCCTCGGCCAGCAGGATCTGCGGGCGATGGCGCAGCAGATCGGCGGGTACCTGCTGCAGGGCGAAGGCGCTCAACTGCGGTGGCGTGCGGTAGGCATTCCAGGCCGGATCCGGACCATCGCGACCCAGCAGCAGCGCCAACGCGCGCGCGGCGTTGCCCGCGTTTTCATTCGCCTGTGCAATGGCCGCGCGCGTGGCCGCCCGCCGCGCGCGCAGGCGATCCAGTTCACCGGGCTCGTCCAGGTGCAGGCGCTGCCGCATCAGGCCCAGTTGCTCGCCACGTGCGTCAACCGCCTGCTGCCTGCCCAGCAGATCCACCTGCGCCTGCGCGACGGAAAGATCCAGGTAGCTGCGCACCACATCAGCGATGACCGCCACCTGTGCCGCATCGCGCAGTGCTTCGGCATTTCCGTTGACCGCCTGCGCGCTCAGACGGGCACTCTCCGCTGCGCCAAACAGGCCAAGATCCCAGATCGCTTCGACGCCTGCGTGGAAATAGGTGTCGACCGCGGCGGCGTCCTGCACCTGCTTGGCACTGGCGGAGACTTCCGGACGGAAGCGCGCATCGGAGGTGCCCGACAGCAGGCATACTGCCTGCAACCGCAGGGTGGCCTGGCGCAGTTCCAGATTGCCGGCGACGGCCTCGTCCACCAGCGCGTTCAAGCGCGCATCGGCCAGCACCTTCCACCACTGCCGTGCGTCGACCGCTACGCCCTGCCCTGCCGCGGTCTGACTCCACACTGCTGGTACGCGATCAGGCAGATCGGGAACCGGCACCGACATGCAGCCCACCAGCATCATGCTGGTCAGCAGCGCCCCGGTACCCAGGACGATGCGTGGGACGACGGCATACCGTTGCGCGAACGCTGCCGGGAAAGTGATGCGACTGGCCACCCGCCCGCCTTCGTGGAGAGAGAAGCCGAGGAGGCTACGCCGCGATTGTGGAGTGGACATGGAGAATCGGTCGGAGGTGCGTTACAGCGCGTGTGCGGTGCATGCATTGCGAACCCTCGGCCTTTCCACAGCCTTTCATCGGCGCCGCCAAGCTGAACGCTGGACTGTCCGCGGGCGCTGCGGCACATTGTCCTGAACGCTTCCACCGGCAGGCAATACGCTTGAAATCCGCCCTTCGCCGTACGCTCGGCATCTTCGCGACCGTGCTCATCGTGGCCACAACGGCGATCTGCCTGACCACTCCGTTGGCGTCGAACGCGGCCATGCTGCTGATGGACCGCAGCAACTTCATTCCCGCGCAGTCGTCGATCTTTTCCTTCGAGCCCTACGTGATCAACGAGGGCTCGTCGAACTACTGGTTGTACGGCCAGGACCGGAACTACTACTACCACTTCACCTACCGGGCCGACGCCCCGTATCTGTACATCACGCGGAAGAACGCCTGCGCCGGCTTCGATCGTGCGGACGTGCGAACCTGGTGCGGTGCGGGCCGAGGCAGCCCGCGCTAGCGATCACAATCCCTTTCCGGTGCGCAAACGAAAAACGCCCCCTTGCGGGAGCGTTTTTCTGAATCTGGAGCGGGAAACGAGACTCGAACTCGCGACCTCAACCTTGGCAAGGTTGCGCTCTACCAACTGAGCTATTCCCGCAGATTCCGTTCGACCTGCGTCGAAGGAGCGCTATTGTGTCGGGATTGCTGCACGGCGTCAACAAGATTCTGCTGCCCTCTCATGAAGCAGCGTTCAGCTTCAGGATCACATCCGCACGCCCCGCCGATGGAAGTAGATCTGCTCGGCCAGCCCGCGCATCGGGCCGGTGCGCAGCAGCGCATTGACCGGCCAGTCCCGCTGCAGGTGGTCCATTGCCCAGCGCAGCATGCGCTTGCGGTGAAAGGTGGGGGCGGCCTGACGCGCCACCTGCTCTGCGGCCGGCCCCTTGCCGCGCCGGTGCAACCCGATCGCATCACCGACCGCCCAGCCATGCCGCCATGACGAGTGGATGCCGCCGGCCGACAGCGGCGAGACGACACCTGCCGCATCACCGGTCAGGATCACGCCCGGCGCGGTGATCGGACCATCCGGCAACCCGCAGGGCACCAGCCCCGCGCGGGTGCCGGCAACCTGGGCCGAGTGCGGAAGTCCCACAACGTCGCGCACGTGTTCAAGGAATCCCTCGATATCCGGCGGGCGTGCATGTGCGGGATCATGGCGCAGCGCCAATCCCACCTGCACGCCGGTGGGGTTCTGCGCGGCCCAGCCTATGTAGCCGGGTGCGAACCGGCGGCTGACAAAGCAGTGCAAGGCATCGCCTTCCGGCAGCTGCACGCCGGCAAACTCGCGCTCGACGCCATACAGGTTGTCGCGCACCTGACCCAGGCCGGTACGCTGGGCAACACGTGATCGTGCGCCATCAGCGCCGACCAGATAGGCCGTGCGCCCCACCCCTTCAACCTGCCACGCGTCGCCGTCGCGGCAGGCGTCGGTGAACGACTGCTGCAGCCGTAGGTCCACGCCACTGGCGCGCAGTTCGCTGGCCAGCCAGCGCATCATGTTCGGCGTATCGGTGGTGAGGAAGTAGTAACCCGGTGCGGTCAGCAGCACGTTGTGCAGGTTCGGCGCATACAGGCGCACGCGTGCGACGCGTTGCACGAGATGATCGGGCATGCGCCCCAGCCAGGTCTGTTCCATCGCCTCCTTCACCACGATACCGGTGGTGTGCAGGCGTTCGCCAGGGTCGGCCTTGCGCTCGAGCACGCAGACGCGCAGGCCGTACTGAGCGGCGGCGAGTGCGCAGGCGGCACCGCCAAAGCTGGCGCCGACGATGACCACGTCGTAGTCGTTGGCAGGGGGAGTGTGAGGCATCGCGGCATCACCTTGCTGGATCCGGGAGTACAGCGTGGGATCGGCAGATGGTGAGGCGATGGAGTGGCGGTGAAGTGGGGATGAAGCCGCTCCGGCCAAACGAAAAACGCCCCCTTTCGGGAGCGCTTTTCTTGAATCTGGAGCGGGAAACGAGACTCGAACTCGCGACCTCAACCTTGGCAAGGTTGCGCTCTACCAACTGAGCTATTCCCGCTTGGGAGGCGAAATTTTACCTGTTCCAAGGATTGCGTCAAGCGCTTTTTTTCAGGGATTTGCGGGAGTGGCCGACATTGCGTATCCACGCATGGCGTGGATCTACCGCAGACCCACATTCCCGTAGATCCACGCCATGCGTGGATGAGGTATCCCGCGTAGAACACATGCCCAGTAGATCCATGCCATGCGTGGATGGTGACAGCGATGGGGTCAGAGCCCTTTCCTGCGGAAAGGGATCCGACCCCGGTACTCAGTTGCCCAGCTTCTTCTGCCGCGCACGCTCGCGCGCGGCGCGCTCGTCGTCACGCAGGCTGGGCCAGGCGGCGTGCAGGTACTGCAGGCCCGACCACAGGGTCAGCACGGCGGCAATGGCCAGGGTCCAGTCACCGATATGGAATACCGGCGGGCCCATCCAGATGTCGTCGACCGGAACGTTCGGCGCCACCGAATACAGCAGGCACAGCAGCGCGACCATCTGCGCGGTGGTCTTGACCTTGCCGATCATCGCCACCCGCACCTTGGCGCGCTGGCCGAGTTCGGCCATCCACTCGCGCAGCGCCGACACCGCAATCTCGCGGCCGACGATCACCGCCGCCCAGAACGCCATCCACGGCGTCGGGTGGCCCTGCACGATCAGGAACAGCGCCACCGCCACCATCAGCTTGTCCGCGACCGGGTCCAGGAAGGCGCCGAACGCCGATTCCAGGCCGTAGCGCCGCGCGATCCAGCCATCGAGCCAGTCGGTGATCGCAGCCAGGCCGAAGATCGCCGCCGATGCGAAGTTGGTCCAGGTGTAGGGCAGGTAGAACACCAGCACCAGCACCGGGATCATCACGATCCGCAACAGGGTCAGCCAGGTGGGCAGGGTCAACGTCATGCGGCTTTATTCTCTCTCTACTCGGCCGGATCCGGCGCGGCCAACCCGTGCAGGTTAGCGTAGATGCGCGCTGCGAGGGCGTCATTGATGCCTTCCACCTTGGCAATTTCCGCTTCTCCGGCTGCTTTCAGGCCGACCAGACCGCCAAAATGCTTCAGCAGGCTGGCGCGCCGTCGCGGCCCGATGCCGGGGATGTCTTCCAGTTTGCTGGTCATCCGGGCCTTCTGCCGGCGCCCGCGATGGCCAGTGATGGCGAAGCGGTGTGCTTCATCGCGCACCTGCTGGATGAACTGCAGGGCGGGATCGGCCGCACCCGGGCGCAGTTCGCGGCCATCGGGCATCACCAGCGCTTCGTGGCCGGCACGGCGTTCCACGCCTTTGGCCACGCCCACCAGCAGCACGTCTTCCACGCCCAGATCGGCCAGCGCCGCCTGGGCCTGTGCCAGCTGGCCGGCGCCACCGTCGATCAGCAGCACATCCGGCAGCACGCCCTGCTCTTCCACTGCACGGCGGAAGCGGCGGTCGATCGCCTGGCGCATCGCGGCGTAGTCATCGCCCGGCTCGATGCCACTGATGTTGAAGCGGCGGTACTGCGCGCGCACCGGACCGGCCGCATCGAACACCACGCACGAGGCCACGGTGGCTTCGCCCATGGTATGGCTGATGTCGAAGCACTCCACCCGCTTCACCGGTTCGGCCAGCCCCAGCATCACCCGCAGCGCTTCGCTGCGCGCGTGCTGCGCGGTGCGGCTGTTGATCTCGGTGGCCAGGGTCAACTGTGCGTTGCGGCTGGCCAGTTCCAGGTAGCCGGCGCGCTCGCCGCGGACGTTCCATTTCAACTGCACCTTGCGCTCGGCCGAGGCCGACAGTGCAGAACCGATCAGATCGGCATCGGGAATTTCGCGGTCGAGCAGGATCTCGCGCGGCGGCTCGAATTCGATGTAGTACTGCGAGACAAAGGCCGCCAGCACTTCATCCGGGCTTTCCTCGCCATTGGTGCGGGGAAAGAACGGGCGGGTGCCCAGGTTGCGGCCATCGCGGAAGGCCAGCAGCATCACGCAGGCCTGCGAGCCCTGCATGGCCACCGCCAGCACGTCGAGGTCGGCCGCGCGGCCGTCCACGTACTGGCGGGTCTGCATGCTGCGCAATGAAGTAATCAGATCGCGCAGGCGCGCGGCCTGCTCGAATTCCAGCGCTTCGCTGGCCGCCTGCATCTGTTCGCCCAGCTCCCGGGTCAGCTCATCGCTCTTGCCTTCCAGGAACATCGCCGCGCGGCGCACCGACTCGGCGTAGTCCGATGCGGGCACCAGTTCCACGCACGGCGCGCTGCAGCGTCCGATCTGATACTGCAGGCAGGGCCGCGAACGGTTGCGGAACACGCTGTCTTCGCAGCTGCGCAGCTTGAACAGCTTGTGCATCAGGTTCAGCGTCTCGCGCACCGCGGTGACGCCGGGATACGGCCCGAAATAGCGCCCGGGAATGGCACGCGGGCCACGATGCAGGGCGATGCGCGGCCAGTCTTCGCGGGTCAGCAGCACATGCGGATAGGTCTTGTCGTCGCGCAGGGACACGTTGTAGCGCGGCGACAGCGACTTGATCAGCTGGTTTTCCAGCAGCAGCGCTTCGGCTTCCGAGCGCGTTACGGTCACATCCATGCGCACGATCTGCGAGAGCATCGACATGATGCGCGCGTTCTTCGGACTGCCGTTGAAATAGCTGCCCACGCGGTTGCGCAGCGCGCGGGCCTTGCCGACGTACAACAGTGTGTCGTCGGCCGCGTACATGCGGTACACGCCCGGGGCGGTACTCAGCTGGGCCGCGAATGCCTTGCCATCGAAGGTCGGGACAGGAACAACGGTCATTCGCTGATCGGCACTTCGCTGAGCACGCCGCTGTCAGGGTCCAGGCGCAGTACGGCGTGGGAATCGGTTTCGGCGATCCACACCGCGCCGGCACCGACGGCCAGCCCGGCCGGGCCATGCAGTCGCCGCGGCAAGGGCTGGGTGGTCAGTTCGCCGCCGCCCAGGCGCAACGTGCGCAGGCGGCCATTGCCGGTATCGGCGATCCACAGCAACGGGGCATCCGGGCTCAGTGCGATCGCCTGTGGAAACTGCAGGCTGGCCTGCGCACGCGGGCCATCGTCCTCGCCGAAACGCCAGGTGCCCTGCCCGACCAGGGTCTGCACCAGGTCGCCGCGCAACTGCAATGAACGGATCGAAGAGCCCAGCGCATCGGCCACGTACAGCACCTGCTGGACCACGGCCACGGCGGTGGGCTGAGCGAACGCCGCCAGATGGCCGCTGCCGTCGCGCTCGTCGATGGCGCCGCTGCCGGCGCGCCACTGCAGGCTGCGCTGGCCGAGGTGGTAGCTCCAGATGCGGTTGTCGCCGGCCATGGCGATGTGCAGCTGGTTTTCGGCGATGGCCAGGCCAACCGGATGATCCAGCGACACCTGCCGTGGCTGCGTCACCGGCCCTTCCACGGGGGCGCCCGCACGGCCGTTGCCACACAGCGTATCGACCAGGCCGGTCAGCAGGTTGATGCGGCGCACGGCATGGTTGCCGGTGTCGGCCACGTACAGCGACTCACGCTCCAGCGCCAGCGCCTGTGGCCTGTGGAAAGCGGCTTCGGCGAGGTTGCCGTCCATGAAGTCGGCGGTCCCCAGACCGAACTGGCGCAGCACCCGGCCGCCATGACTGCATTCCAGGATGCGGTGGTGGCCGCTGTCGGCGATGTACAACCGTTCCTGGTTCACCGCCAGACCCATCGGGAACCGCAGCGCCTGGCGCGGCTCGGGGTGCAGTTCACTGCCGCCGCGCGAAGGGGCCGACGGCGCGCCCTCGCAGAGGGCATTCAGGGCCCGCTCCAGCTCGCCGGGCACGCCCTGGCCGATCAAGCGCTGCTGTTCGCGGCCCTGGGCGTCCAGCAGCACCATGGTCGGCCAGGCGCTGACGCCGAAGCGGCGCCAGCCATCCCAGTCGGCATCGAGCAGCACCGGCATGGTCAGGCCCTGGCGGCGCAGCAGTTTCAGCGCAGCCGTGGCATCACGCTCGAAGTCGAAGCGCGGCACCTGCAGCACCAGAGGTTGCAGCTTGCCGGGGTGGCGTGACAGCCACTGGCTGAACTCGGCCAGCCGTTGCGCGCTCCATGCGGAAGCCGCGTTGACGAACAACAGCGCGACCGGCCGGCCACGCAGTTCGGTCAGGGTACAGGGCGCGGCATTGAGCCAGGCGGCGAACTCGGGAAGGTCCGGAACGGGCTGGATGTTCATGGCCCGATTATGCCGGAGTCGGCGTGATGCAACAGGCGTGCCACAGTGCGTTCGGCGGCAGCGTCGACCAGCGACCAGACCTGTTCGAAATGATCGCTGCCACCGGTATAGGGATCGGGAATCGCACGTTCGCCCTGCCCGCCCGACCACGGCAGGTACAGCGCCAGGCGCTCGCGCTGGGTGGCAGTGGCAAGGCGTGCGGCATCACGCAGGTTGGCCTCGTCGGCGCACAGGATCCAGTCGAAAGCGTCGAAGTCATGCGATTGCAGCTGCCGCGCGCGCAAGCCGCCAAGATCCACACCGTGGCCCGCCGCACATGCAATGGCACGCCGGTCGGGTGGCTGGCCCACGTGCCAGTCGCCGGTACCGGCCGAATCGACCTGCACCCGCCCGGCCAGCGCAGAGCCCTCCAGGCGGGCGCGCAGCGCGCCTTCGGCCATCGGCGAGCGGCAGATGTTGCCCAGGCAGACGACCAGCAGCCTCATCGCACCGCCATCGCCTGCAGCAGCATTTCGGCGCGCTGCAGGTCTTCAGGGGTGTCGATGCCCGGCGGGAAGGGTTCGGGCGAAATCGCCACGGCGATCGGGAAGCCCGCTTCCAGCACACGCAGCTGCTCCAGCGATTCCACCTGCTCCAACATTCCCGGCGGCATCGAGGCGAACTGCTGCAGGAAGCCGGCACGGTAGCCATAGATGCCGATGTGGCGCAGCCACTGATGGCCCTCGGGCAGGGTGTCGCGGCTGCGGGAAAAGCCATCGCGATGCCAGGCGATGGGCGCACGGCTGAAGTACAGGGCCTCGTTGCGTACGTTGCGCACCAGCTTGACCACATTCGGGTCGAAAAGCGTGTGTGCATCCTCGACCGGCGTGGCCAGGGTCGACATCGGGGCGTTGCCCGCCACCAGTGCCTCGGCCACGGCGCGGATGCCGGCAGCCGGCGCGAACGGTTCATCACCCTGCAGGTTGACCACCACGGTGTCATCGGCCCAGCCAGCGATGCGCGCACACTCAGCCAGGCGATCGGTGCCCGAGGCATGCGAGGCAGCGGTCATTGCTACCTTCACTTCCCCCAGGCCGGACAATGCGTCGGCAATACGCTGGTCGTCGGTTGCGACCCATACCTCACCTGCGCCGGCCTGCAGCGCGCGGCGCGCCACATGCAGCACCATGGGCTCTGCGCCCAGCAGGCGCAGCGGCTTGCCCGGCAGCCGCGAAGCGGCATAGCGGGCCGGGATGGCAACAACGAAGTTGGTCATGCGGGCGGTACTCGGAAGGCGCGATACAGCAGGAATGCGGCCGGCGACGTGCATTTGCAAGCGTCGCACGGCCCCTCAGTTCGGACGCAGCTTGTCCAGTCGGTCAGTCAACGCGATCCAGAAAGCAGCAGGCATCTCGGCACGCAGCGGCACGGCGTACTGCCAGTCGTTGGCGAACGCGCGGCACTTCACCGCGTCCTTTTCGGTCATCAGCACCGGCAACTGGCTGCCAAAGGACAGATCCTGCGGCTGGTAGGCATGATGGTCGGCGAAGGCGTGCGGCACCACGCCGATCGCACGCGCGCGCAGCATGTCGAAGAAGCGTTGCGGATTGGCGATGCCGGCCACGGCGTGCACGCGCTGGCCCGCGAAGTACGAAAGGGGACGTGCGCGCCCGCCGGCCAGCGGCTGTGCACTGTCGATGTGCAGGGACATCGGCCATTGGCCGAAGCCGCAGGACTGGGCAGCGGCCGCTTCATCCGCCTGGCCCAGGTTGACCACCCGGAAATCACACTCAGCGGCACGGCTGACCGGTTCCCGCAACGGTCCAGCGGGGATCATCCGGCCATTGCCATAGCGGCGCTGGGCATCGACCACCTCGATCTCGATGTCGCGCGCCAAGCGGTAGTGCTGCAGCCCGTCATCGCAGACGATCACGTCGCAGCCGGCCGCGATCAGCGCCTTGCCCGCCGCCACCCGATCACTGTCCACGCGTACCGGCACGCCCGTCTTCCAGGCGATCAGCACCGGCTCGTCGCCCCCCAGGGCGGTCGGCGTATCGGCTTCCACCCAACGTGCCCTGTCCGCTTGCTCACGGCCGTAGCCGCGGCTGGCGACGCCGGGCTTCCAGCCCGCGGCCCGCAGCCGATCGACCAGGGCGATGGTCAGCGGCGTCTTGCCGGTGCCGCCGGCGGTGATGTTGCCGACTACGATGACTGGCACCGCCAGTGCATGGCGCTTGCGCCAGCCACGCCGGTACAGGCGCCGGCGCAGCGCGGTGACGCCGGCATACAGCGGCGCCAGCAGTCGCATCGGCCACGGAGCGGGGCTGCCGTCGTACCAGTACGGCGGGGTCTGGGTACCGTTGCCCGCCATCAGTCCTGCCTTTCGCGGAACTGCATGTTGTGCAGGTGCTGGTACAGGCCGCCCATCGACAGCAGTTCCTGGTGGGTGCCGCGCTCAACGATACGGCCATGGTCCATCACCAGCACCTGGTCGGCATGCTCGATGGTCGACAGGCGATGCGCGATCACCAGCGTGGTGCGCTCGGGCATCAAGCGCTGCAGCGCATCCTGCACCAGGCGCTCGGATTCGTTGTCCAGCGCCGCGGTGGCCTCGTCCAGGATCAGGATCGGTGCGTCGCGCAGGATGGCGCGGGCGATCGCCAGGCGCTGGCGCTGGCCGCCGGACAGCAGCGCGCCATTCTCGCCCACCGGCGTCTGCAGCTGCTGCGGCATGCGTGCAATGAATTCCCACGCATTGGCCGCCTCGGCAGCTGCACGGATCTGCTCGTCGGTGGCATCCATGCCGTAGGCGATGTTGGCCGCGATGGTGTCGTCGAACAGCATGACCTTCTGCCCGACCATGGCCACCTGCCGGCGCAGATCGGCCAGCGGGTACTCATCCAGGGCCACGCCGTCGAGCAGGATACGCCCGCCATTGGGCTCGTAGAAACGCGGCACCAGCCGGATCAGGCTGGTCTTGCCACTGCCGGAGCGGCCGACGATGGCGGTGACCGTGCCCGGGCGGGCAACGAAATTGATGTCGTCCAGGGCAATGCCGCTGTCTTCGCGGTAGCGCAGCATGACATGCTCGAAGGCCAGCTCGCCGCGTACGCGCTGCACCGCGTGCTTGCCGTCGTCGCGCTCGACGGGCATGTCGATGATGCCGAACAGGCGCTCGGCCGCAGCCACGCCGCGCGAGATGGAGGTCTGCACGCTGGTCAGCCGGCGCAGCGACGGAATGATGGCCATCATCGAGGTCATCAGGCCCATGAACTGGCCCGCATTGAGCTTGCCGGCCAGTGCTTCGCGGGTGGCGACCCACACGATCACCGCCAATGCCAGCGCTGCCAGGAACTGGACGACGCTGGAGGCGGCGGCACGGGTGACCTCCACCTTCATGTTCAGCGCCAGCATGCGGTTGGCCAGGCGCGAGTAGCGCGAGATCTCGTGCTGCTGGGTGCCGTGCACCTTCACTTCCTGCTGCGCGGCCAGCGACTGCTCGGCGGTCTGCGCCATGGTGCCCATGCCGTCCTGGATGCCGCGGCTGATGCGCCGGTAGCGCTTGCCCACGTAGGACACGATCACCCCGATCAGCGGCACCACCACCAGCATGGCCAGGGTCACCTTGATGCTCATCTGCAGCATCACCGCCAGCATCGCGATGATGGTCAGGGTGTCGGCCACCACGGTCTTGAGCGCATCGGCGCTGGCCTGGGTGACCTGCTCGGTGTCGAAGTTCAGGCGGCTGACCATCACCGGCGTCGCTTCGGCATCGAAATGGGAGGACGGCAGGTGCAGGTACTTCTGCAGTACCTGCTCACGCAGGTCACGGACCACGCTGCGACCGGTCTTGGCCAGGGTGTAGTCACTGACCCAGGTGGCCACGCTGCGCATCAGGAACAGGCCGAGGATGGTCAGCGGCAACACCACGGCCGCGCGCGGCTGCGGGTCGACGAAGCCGTCATTGACCAGCGGTTCCATCAGCTTGGTGAAGTGGTAGCCGGCCAGGGCCTCGACCACCATGGCGATCACCGCCGCCACCATGAATACCCAGTAGGTGCGGGTATAGCCCAGCAGTCGTTTGTAGATCGGCCACACCGGCGCGTGATGGGAACTCATGGACGCACCTCTGGCGCTGTTGCAATGGCGATACGACGGAAACCGAGCTGGCCCAGCGCATCCTGCGCGGTCACCACGGCCTGGTAGGGAGTGCGCGCGTCGGCGCGCAGCAGCACGGTCTGCTCGCGGTCGCTGCCGGCAACGGCGGCAATGGTCTGCTTGACCGACTCGACGTCGCTGCGCAGCACTTCCTGATCGTTGACGAAGTAGCGGCCGTCAGCGTTGATCAGCACGCTCAGCGAGCGCGGCGGCTCGTTGGTCTGCTGCTGGCTGGCGGTCGGCAGCTGCACCTGCAGGGTCGATCGCGCGTCGAAGGTCGTGGTGACCACGAAGAAGATGATCAGCACCAGGATGACGTCGATCAGCGGCACCAGGTCGATATGCGGTTCATCCTGGGCCCGGTCGTTGCCGATACGCATCGATCAGGCCTTTGCCGTAGCGGCGGAGGGCGCGCGCGTGGCGGGGGCCGGAGTCATCACCCCGGGGCGGCCATCCAGCGTATCCAGCAGCGCGCTGGCTTCCTGCTCCATCTCCACCACGTAGCCGTGGATGCGGCCCTTGAAGAAGCGGTGGAACATCAGCGCCGGGATCGCCACGATCATGCCGGTGGCGGTGCACACCAGTGCCTTGCCGATACCGCCGGCAAGCTGGTTCACATCACCCACGCCGTGGTCGAGGATGCCCAGGAACATCTGGATCATGCCGACCACGGTGCCCAGCAGGCCCAGCAACGGGCCGGCCGAGGCGATGGTGCCCAGCGCGTTGAGGAAACGCTCCATGCGGTGCACCAGATGGCGACCGGTGTCCTCGATGCGCTCGCGGATCTGGTCGCGCGGGCGGTTGCGCGCTTCCAGCGCGGCGGCCAGCAGGGCACCCAACGGTGAATTGGCACGCAGGGTCTGCAGGTGCGCCGGGTCCAGCTTGCCGCGCGCGGCCCAGTTGCGCACCTCCTGGCCCAGGCCAGGCGGCAGCACCTCGTTACGCCGCAAGGACCAGAAACGCTCCAGGACGATCGCCAAAGCCAGTACGCCCAACAGCAGCAGCGGCACCATCGGCCAGCCACCGGCCTTGACCAGTTCCCACACGTTTCAACCCTCCGGCCCAGCGGCCGCTTGTTCGATCGGCGATAGGATAGCAGCCGACCGCGCCCGCCCAGCGGCATCCCACCACCGGGCGGCGTGGATACGCTGTTCACGCAGCTGCAGGCCTTGTGCGCCAAGCCATACGCGGATCGCGCCGGACTCGGCGGTGGACAGCACTTCGGCGCCCGCCGCCTGCCAGCGCCGCACCACGTCACGTTTCGGGTGGCCAAAGTGGTTCCGGTGCCCGGCCGAGACCAGCGCCAGCTGCGGCGCCACCGCCTTCACCCAGTCCGGCGTGGAACTGCCTCCGCTGCCGTGATGGGGCACCAGCACCACGTCCGCACGCAGCATATCGGCGGCGCCCGCCAGCAGCGCCTGCTCGCCCTGCCGGCCGATGTCACCGGGCAGCAGCACGACCCCGTGCGCGCCAGCAACCCGCAGCACGCAACTGGCTTCGTTGTCGGCGCCCTTCCCGCCAGCGGCAGGGAACGCGGCGGGCGGATGCAGCACCTGGAAATCGAGCCCGTCCCATTGCCAGCGCAGGCCCTGTTGGCAGCTGCCGGTCGTGGCAATCGCACTGCCCGGTGGAGCCAGTACGTGCAGACCCGGCCATTGCCGGCGCAGCGCGGCAAGGTTGCCGCTGTGGTCCAGGTGGTCGTGACTGATCATCACCCGTGCCGGCGGCTCCTGTCCCAGCGCCCGCAACGTCGGCAGCAGCATCCGCTCCTCGCCTTCGCCGCCGGCCGGCGGGCCGACGTCGTACCAGAGTGCGTGCTGGGCGGTCCGCAGCAGCACCGCCGCGCCCTGGCCGACATCGTGCACCACCAGTTCCAGCTCACCCTGCTGCGGCCCCGACCGTGCCGGCCACAGCAACGGCAGGCACAGCAGAGAACCGGCAAGCCCGGCCCCAGCACCGCGTGGCAACAGCCACCAGAACACCCCCAGCAAGGCCGCCGGCAACGCCCAGGCCGGCCCCTGCGCCAGCCACCACATCGCCTGCGGGTGCTCGGCCAAGGGTTGCAGCAGCTGCCAACTGGCCTCGAACACCCAGGCAGCCGTGCGCCAAGGCCACTGCCCTGCCCCGGTGCGCAGGGCCTCCACAGCGGTTCCCAGCAGAGCCAGAGGCACCACCAGCAGGCTCCACAGTGGAATGATCGGCAGGTTCACCAGCGGCCCCAGCCGTGCGCTGCCACCGAACAGTGCCACTGCCAGCGGCAACAGAGCGACACTGGCCACCCCCTGCCCTGCCAGAGCGCCGCGCAGCATTGCGGCGCCCCCTTTCGGCCGCCCCTGCGGCAGGCACCACAGCAACCACAGAACGCCGCCGAAACTGAGCCAGAAGCCCGCAGACAGCACCGACAGCGGCGCCGGCAGCAGCATCGCCAGCGCAGCCAGCGCCAGCCCCTGCGCTACCGTCACCGGACGGCGGGCGACGCGCGCCAGGGCCAGCACCGCAATCATCAGTGCGGTACGCACGGTCGGCAGCTCGCTGCCTGCAACGACGGCATAGCCGGACGCAGCCACCGCTGCCGCACAGGCCGCCGCCTGCGGTCGTGGCCAGAACCTGGCAAGCCCCGGCCAGGATCGCCAGAGCGCAGAACACAGCAATGCGGCGAAGCCCGCGACCAGACCGACATGGAAGCCGGAGATGGCGATCAGGTGGGTCAGGCCCAGCGCACGCAGCTGCGCCCAGTCGACGTCGGACAGGCCACGGGTATCGCCCAGCGCCAGGGCCTGGATGAACCGTGCAGACGGGTGTGCGACCTGCCTGGCAATGGCGGCACTGGTGCGCTCGCGCCACGCAGGTAGACCATGCGCAGGGCGCAGCTGTCGCGTGGAATTCAAGTCGCGCACGCTGGCGTTCCCTGCCAGCCCACGCAGCAGCGCATGCCGCTCGCCATCGAAGCCCCCCGGATTGATGCGTGAACGTGGTGGTCGCACGCGCAGCGACAACTGCCAATCCGCCCCGGCGTGCAGGAGACGTCTCTGATCAAGCCCGGCGTCGGTCGGCCCACCCCGTGGCGCGTGCCAGAGCACCTGCAGCCGCTTTCCACGCAGCGTCGGCATCGCATCGGACGCATCCACCCGGAATTCGAAGCGGGTGTGTGCAGGCGTTTCCTTCGGCAGATCGATGACCTGCCCCCGGACGAGCACATCCTGCGCAGCAGAACCGGCCGGCAGCTGCGTCTGCATTGCCCAATACCCGTGGCAGCAAGTCCAGGCCAAGCCGAACAACAACGCAGCCGCCGCGCGTCCGCGCCAGCGCAACACCCAGCCCAACGCGGCCACGACGGTCGCCGCAACAGAAGCCCACAGCGGTGGCAACACCGGCAGCAGCACGCAGACCAACGCACCGGCAACCAGAGCGGCAGCGCACGCGGGGCCAAACAAGGGCGACAAGGTCCGATCGGCTGCCATCGACACAGCGTGCCGAGGCGCGGCCTCACCCAGCCATCAGGCAACACCGTGTGGCGTTGTCAGCGCTCGGCTAGCGACGCACGCTGCCGCGGTGGAAGTTGACCCGGAAGCTCGCGCCGCCGCCGACGGCCTCGCCCACGCTCACCGTGCCGCCGTGGTGCTGCACGATCTCCTTGACCAGATGCAGGCCGAGGCCGCTGCCACTGCCAGCAGCACGCAGGCGGTGGAACGGCTCAAAGATCGCCTCGCGGTCACCGACCGGCACGCCGGCGCCCTGGTCGCTGACCTCCAGCAGGCCCTGCCGGTCCAGACGCACGCAGATGGTGCCGCGCCCGCCGCCATGGACGATGGCGTTGTGCACCAGGTTGGCAATCACCCGCCCCAGAGCGAGGCCATCGCCATGGATCCACACCGGCGTCTCCGGCGCATCCACTTCAAAGCCGTAGCCGGCGCCAACCACCAGAGGCGCAAGGTCGGCGGCCGCTTCGCGCACGACATGCGCAAGGTCCAGGCGCTGCAAGGCTGCGACGTTCCGGTCCAGGCGCTGCAGGTCGAGCAGGTGCTCGGCGACGTTGCCGAGACGGGCGACATCGGTCAGCAGCTGCGATTTGAGCTCCCCCTGCGGCAACTGCGACAGGCGCGCCTGCACCACCGCAATCGGTACCCGCAGCTCATGGGCGGCGTCGGCCAGGAATTTATCGCGTGCTGCGTAGCCCTGCTGCACCTTGTCGATCGCATCGTTGAACGCTTCGACCAGAGGCGCGACCTCGGTCGATACCAGCTGCGCATCCAGGCGCGCACCGGGCTGGCCGATATCCAGCTCCTTGGCCTGCTGCGCGGACCGGCGCACGCCACGCATGGCGCGATGGATCACCGTCGGCATCACCAGCAGCGTGACCACGATCAACGGCAGGAAGAACCACAGGCCAATCAACCGCAGCACCATCAATGCGCCATCCAGCAGGCCGCCCTTCGGCGCCCCCCCCACCATCACCGTGATGCGGCGGCCGTCTTCGTTGCGGATCATCACCCGCGCCACATCCAGGTACGGCGGCACCAGCGAACCCAGCTCGGTGGCACCCAGTGTCGGCAGGCGGGCCAGCAGCGGCGCGTGGATGGCAGGCAGCGTGCCGCGCTGCAGCCATGCACCGCGATCGTCCACCGCCGCGAACCACAGGTTGCCACCGGCACGCGCATCGAGCTTCTGCCAGCGCGCTTCGTCCAGCACCAGACGGCCGCCTTCGCTGTGCACCGCATTGGCTGCGCTCTCGGCCATGAACATGTCCATGCCCCAGGTGTCCTTGTCGCCCCAGGTCAGGATCAGCGCGACGACGGCGAACAACACCGTGAAGGCCTGCGCCAGGAACAGCCGCCATGCCAGTCCAAGAGTGATCGAACGGATCGGTCGTGCCATCTCAGGCCTCCGCCAGCAGGTAGCCAACGCCGCGGATCACGTGGATCTCCACGCCTGCCCCGGCCTGCTGCAGCGCCTTGCGCAGCTTTGAAATGTGCGCATCGAGCGCATTGGACTGGATCTCATCATCGAATCCGTACACCGCCGCTTCCAGCGCGCTGCGGGTGACCGTGCGCCCCTGCCGCATCGCCAGCGCCTGCAGCACCAGCACCTGCCGCCGCGGCAGTGCAACCGGCTGGCCGTCCACCTGCGCCTGCAGCGATTCGAAATCGAACTCCAGCCGGCCCAGCCGCAACCGGGGGGTCACCATCGCCGACGGTCGACGCGAGACGGCGCGGATGCGCGCCATCAGCTCTTCGATCGCCACCGGCTTGACCAGGTAGTCATCGGCACCGACGTCCAGTCCTTCCACCTTGTCCGACAGCCCGCCCTTGGCAGTGAGCATGATCACCGCCAGGTTCGGCCGCAGCGTACGGGCGGTCGCCACGAAGCCCACGCCATCACCATCGGGCAGCTGCCGATCGAGCAGCATCAGCTGATGCACCGGCTCACGCAGGGCGAGCGCAGCCTCGGCCAGGCTGCCGACCACGTCGGCGACCACACCCTGGCGCTCAAGCCCGGACTGCAGGGCTCGCGAGAGATCGGGGTCATCTTCGACCAGGAGAATGCGCATCGGGGGCTCGGCAACCGGAAACGGTGCCGATCATAGTGCCTTCGGCGTGCAGGTGGCGGCGATGCCAGCAGATTGCGCCTGCGCAATGTTCCGACAATGTTGCGCGCGCAGCATGCATCGCCATCCCTGCAACGCACTACATCGATGACCTCACTGTCCCCCGCCCTGCTGCGCCCCCTGCTGTGCACCGTCGCTCTCTCCACGCCGCTGCTGGCCACCGCGCAGGAACAGGCTCCGGGGGTACAGGCCGGCATCACCTTCGGCGCGACCACTGGCGCCTACGCGCACTATGACGACAAGCCGCTGGTGCTGCCGGCGCTGTCCTGGCAGGGCAAGCGCTTCTTCGCCAGCCCCGGTTCGCTTGGCATGAACCTCTACAAGGCCGACGGCCTGCGCCTGTCGGCGGTGGCGACGCCCTACACGTTGCGCTTCAAGACCGACGACGTGAACGATCCGCAGCTGCGCCGCCTGCATAGCCGGCAGATGTCGGCGATGGTCGGCATCAATGCCGACTACAGCGCCGACTGGGGCGCGGTGGCGGCCAGCGTGAAGCGCGAAGTAAGCGGGCACGGCGGCGGTGTTGAATCCAGCCTGCATTACAGCTATCCGATCCAGGCCGGCCGTTTCACCTGGGTGCCGCGCGTGGGCGTGGTGCATTCCAGCGCCCGCCTGCTCGACTACTACTACGGCATCAGTGACGAAGAAGCGCTGCGCTCCGGGCTGGCGGCCTACACGCCCGGCAGTGCCACCTCGCCGAGCCTGCAGATCGCGGTCAGCACGCCCCTGGGTACGAAATGGCGCGCAACTGGCGTCGTCGCCAACCAGTGGTTCGGTGATGCCGTCGAAGACAGCCCGATGGCACGGCGCAGCAGCCAGACCTCCGCTTTCATCTCGCTGATGCGCGCGTTCTGACCGAACCTGCATCCGCCCCACGGACAACAAGGATCCCGCATGGCCGCTGTCACCCCCACCGCCGATGCCAACGCGATCCTGCGCGCGCCGGATCTGGACAGCGCCGAGCGCGCCTACCTGGGCCTGCTGCCGGACATGGCTCATGTGGACGCGTTGACCCGACGTGCACTCGGCCTGTCACGCGCTGCCGATGCTGCGCGCGGATACGCACTGTCGATGACCCTGGTCGGCCTGCGCCTGCAGGAGCTGGAAATGGGCGAGCCGTGTGCGGCCGAATATCGCCAGGCGACGCTGCGCAGCCTGCGCCAGGCCTTCGCTGCGGCCTGAGCGTCGCGTCAGCGGAAGGTCGTCCAGGCCAGCACCGCAGACAGCAGTGCGACCCAGATCACGGCCTTGAAGGTGCCTTCCAGCATGTTGCCGCCGAACAGCAGTTCGATGATCGGGTTAGGCCGGGAAACGGGAGCATGGTCACTCATGGTGGCGTCCGGAGGTTTGGGAACTGCGTCACCGATGATACAAAAGCTTGACATTCCTGTTGCTCTCTCCGGTATGGTCGATGCAACGCGGCGTTCAAGGATGATCGATGCTCAAGCGTGCACTGTTTCCCGTAGTCGCCCTGCTGCTGGCCGCACTGGTCATCATGCTCTCCTGGCAGAACCGCCAGTTGCGGCAGCTCAACGAACAGATGGCGGCGCAGCTGCAGCAGACGCAGCTGGACGCGCATGGCCTTGCAACCGGCACCCGGCCTGAACCGTTGACCCTGCGGACGACGCAGCAGACCCATGTCGATATCGGTGGCGCGCGCGGCGTGCCGCAGATCCTCTACTTCTTCTCTACCGCCTGCCGTTACTGCCTGGCCTCGGTGCCACAACTGCAGCAGATCGCGGCTGCGCGAGGCAGTGCCGAGCTGGTGGGCGTGGGCCTGCCACCGTACGACCAGCTTGCCGACTACGCAGGCAAGCACGCGCTGGCGTTTCCGATCGCCGTGGACGATCAGGGCGAAGTCTCCAAGCGCTACCGCGCCACGCTGACACCAATGCTGATGGTGCTGGCCGCAGATGGCAGCATCGCCTACAAGCATGTCGGCCAGCTCGACGCCGGCACTGTCCAGGCCGTCGCCAACGCAATGAATCCGGGAAGCCACACCAACTGAAGGAGATACACATGATCGGGAAGAAAACGCTGTTCTCGTCCGTCGCCGGTATCGTCATCGTTGCTGCAATGTCATTCGGGGCCGCACAGGCCTTCGCCACGCCGGTGAAGACCGGCTTCGCGCCGGGGTGCAAGGAACATCCGAGCTGCCCCTATGGCAACGCAGGCTCCCACGGCCTGCTGGCCTGCTGCGATCCCATGTAACCCGCCTCGAAGCGCTGCAAAGGAGATACAGATGATCGGAAAGAAGAAGCTGTTCTCGTCCATTGCCGGCCTCGTCGTCGTGGCCGCCATGTCATTCGGCGCCGCGCAGGCCTTCGCGACCACCCCGGCCAAGACCGGGTTCGCACCGGGCTGTGAGTACACGCCGGGCTGTCCTTACGGCGGCAACGGCCGCTGGAGCGGCGGACGCGTCTGCTGCCAGGTTCCCTGATCCACCCCATCCAGCGCAGGACCTGACTTCGGCTTCCCGGCCACAGTTCCTGCATGGATGAGGCGCCCCGTCTGCACTGGGCGTTGCACCGGGCCGTCCGATTGGGCGGCCCTTTTTTCTGCGGCCCGGATTCATCCTTGCAGACGGCACTTGGCACGCGCTTTTCCGGTCTTCGTCGCATGCCGATTTCACAGCGCAGGCCACAGTGCAACGCTGGGCTCCCTTCTCCGGAGCACCGTGCCATGCCGATGCTTGCCCTGCTGCTGTTGATGGCCGGTCTGTGCAACCGCGACGGCGGTACCGGAAGCGATTCGCTGCGGATGCAGATCCTGCAGGCCGACGCCCAACGTGCCGTCCGCGCGCATGCCAGCTACGGCCAGACGGACAGCCAGAGCGTGCAGATCCTGCGCCTGAGTGCGGATCGCGTACTGCAGGTGGCCCACGCTCGCGTGCACGGTGATGCCGACGGTATACAGCGCGGGCAGTCGCACGCCCGGGGAATGCTGCAACTGTGGCAGCGCGTGGATGGTCATTGGCAGCTGCAGCGCAGCGCCAGTGTCGAGCAACGCAGTTGACGCTGGCAGCAAGCCGGCCAGGCTGGAACGAGCGCGGATCGCAGGCACAAAAAAGCCGGCCCCGGGGCCGGCTTTCATCGTTTCCACCGCTGCTCCGGCCATGCCGGGAACCGGTGGTGGGCGGTACAGGGTTCGAACCTGTGACCCCTACCATGTCAAGGTAGTGCTCTACCGCTGAGCTAACCGCCCAAATATTCCGTGCAGCCCGCAGGCTGGTGCTTCTACGTAAAAACCCGGCGCCAGGGCCGGGCTTTTGATCCTCACGACAGCCCCCTGGGGAACTTCGTGGTGGGCGGTACAGGGTTCGAACCTGTGACCCCTACCATGTCAAGGTAGTGCTCTACCGCTGAGCTAACCGCCCGTTTGTTGCTTCTGCAGCGCCGCGATTGCGTTGGTGCAGGCCGCGTATATTACGGACGACGACCGGCAAGCGCAATACTTTTGTGAAGAAAAGCCGCTTTACCGCGTTCAGCCCAGGCTGGCCTCCTTCAGCTGCCTGATCTGGTCGCGCACCCGGGCGGCATCCTCGAATTCCAGGTCCTTGGCATGCTGGTACATCCGCTGCTCCAGGGCCTTGAGGCGAGCGGCCAGCTGCGCCGGACTGAGCGACCGGTAGTCGATCGTGTCCTCTGCCACCCCGGAACGGCCTTTGCCCTTGCCCTTGCGGGACTCCTTCTCGGCGGCGTCCGAGCGTGCGCCCTCCAGCACGTCGACGATCGGCCGCGCCACGGAGCGCGGAGTGATGCCGTGCTCCAGGTTGTACTCGACCTGCTTGGTGCGGCGGCGGTCGGTCTCATCGATCGCTGCCTGCATCGAACGGGTGATCTTGTCCGCATACAGGATCGCCTTGCCGCGCACGTTGCGGGCCGCACGGCCGATGGTCTGGATCAACGAGCCGGTCGAGCGCAGGAAGCCCTCCTTGTCCGCATCCAGGATCGCCACCAGCGAGACCTCGGGCATGTCCAGCCCCTCGCGCAGCAGGTTGATGCCGACCAGCACATCGAACTTGCCCAGACGCAGGTCACGGATGATCTCCACGCGTTCAACGGTATCGATGTCCGAGTGCAGGTAGCGCACGCGGATGCCGTGCTCGGTCAGGTACTCGGTGAGGTTTTCGGCCATGCGCTTGGTCAGGGTGGTGACCAGCACGCGGTCACCGGCCTTGATCCGCTCGTTGGCCTCGCTCATCAGGTCATCGACCTGGGTGCCGACCGGGCGGATCTCCACCACGGGGTCGATCAGGCCGGTCGGGCGCACGACCAGCTCGGCCATGTCCTCTCCGGCCTCGCGGAATTCATACGGACCCGGTGTCGCCGACACATAGATGCTGCGCGGGCAGCGCGCCTCCCACTCCTCGAAGCGCAGCGGACGGTTGTCCAGCGCCGACGGCAGGCGGAAGCCGAACTCGACCAGGGTTTCCTTGCGCGACCGGTCACCCTTGAACATGGCACCGATCTGCGGAATGGTCACGTGCGATTCGTCGATCACCAGCAGCGCATCAGCCGGCAGGTAATCGAACAGGGTCGGCGGCGGCTCGCCCGCGTTCTTGCCGGTCAAATGCCGCGAGTAGTTCTCGATGCCGTTGCAGAACCCCACTTCGGCCATCATTTCGAGGTCGAACTGGGTGCGCTGGGCCAGGCGCTGCGCCTCGACCAGCTTGTTCTGCGCGTACAGCTGCTCCAAGCGCTCCTTCAGCTCGACCTTGATGGTCTCCACCGCCGCCAGCACCCGTTCACGCGTGGTCGCGTAGTGGGTCTTCGGGTACACGGTGAAGCGCATGAGGTTGCGCATGGTCTCGCCGGTGAGCGGATCGAACATCGTGATCTTTTCCACCTCGCCATCGAACAGTTCGATGCGCAGGGCCTCACTGTCCGATTCCGCCGGGAACACGTCGATCACTTCACCACGCACGCGGAAGGTACCGCGCTGCAGCTCGTATTCGTTGCGCGTGTACTGCAGCTGGGTCAGGTGATTGATCAGGTCGCGCTGGTCGATGCGCTCGCCCTTGGACAGGATCAGGCGCAGCGACAGGTAGTCTTCCGGCGCACCCAGGCCGTAGATGGCCGACACGGTCGCCACCACGATCGCATCCGGCCGTGACAGCAGGGTCTTGGTCGCCGCCAGCCGCATCTGTTCGATGTGTTCGTTGATCGAACTGTCCTTCTCGATGAAGGTGTCCGACGACGGCACGTAGGCTTCCGGCTGGTAGTAGTCGTAATAGCTGACGAAGTACTCCACCGCGTTGTGCGGGAAGAACGCCTTGAACTCACCGTACAGCTGCGCTGCCAGGGTCTTGTTCGGCGCCATGATCAGCGTCGGCTTCTGGATCTGCTGGATGACGTTGGCGATGGTGTAGGTCTTGCCCGAGCCGGTGACGCCCAGCAGGGTCTGCTTGGCCACGCCAGCCTCGAAATTGCTGGTCAGCTTGGCGATGGCATCGGGTTGGTCGCCCGCCGGCGAATACGGCGAGACAAGTTGGAAACTGTCGCTCATGGTGTTGCCAGGTCCCGGGGAAGGTAAGTATAGAGGGCGTCTGGTGACGGTCGGCTGAGGGGAAGTCTGCCCGCGAGGCAAGGGACAGGCTGATGGTCGCCATCAAGGCCTGCAGCCACGCTGTGGCCATGCCTGCGGCCACTCTCCTTCCCCACCCTGCGCGCCTGTCGCGCGGCCTTCACCTGCTGGAACTGGTGATCGTGCTGATGGTGTTGTCGGTTCTGCTGGCCTTGGCCTGGGGGCCGTGGCAACGCACGATCCGCCATCTGCAAGCCGAATCACTGCGCGCCGAACTGGCCACCAGCCTGGCACTGGCGCGCAGTACAGCCACCACCCAGCGCCGAAGAGTGACGGTCTGTGGGTCGGACGACGCCGTGAACTGCGGCAACGCCTGGAATCAGGGCTGGCTGGTACGGATGGAACCTCCGCCCTGGGCAGCGGCGACCGACGCCGCCGTCATCCACGTGCGGGAGCCTCTACCGGCAGCTGTGCGGATGCAATCCAGCCAGCACCGCCTCCATGTGCAGTTCCTGCCGGATGGTCGCAATGCCGGCACCAATCAGTCACTGCTGCTTTGCGTGGACGGCAAGGAACACAGCAGGGTGATCATCAGCGTAGGCGGACGCGTGCGCAGCGAGCGACCACGCTCTGAAAAGCCCTGCTGAACGCGGCCGACACCGGCTCCAAAAAACGAAAAAAGCCGCGATTTCTCGCGGCTTTCACGAATCTGGCGCCCGAAGTTGGACTCGAACCAACGACCCCCTGATTAACAGTCAAGTGCTCTAACCGGCTGAGCTATTCGGGCGGGGAGGCGCATTCTAGACGCTCATTGCGACGGTTGCAACACCCCCGACCGTTACCAGCATCCCGCCACCTTGGCTGCGGTGGGCGTCTTGCGACCGGCCTGATCCAGAGTGAGGGTGCCGCACTTGTCTTTGTCCTGACCAGTCCCCGGCACCGCCTGCAGCGTGAATGCCGATGACGTGGCCGCACCGGACAGCGACAGCGTGTAGTACGACTTGCCATCCCGAGGCGACTGGGTGAACGGCAGCGTCATCCCGCTGTACGTGTTCTGCACGGTATGGAAACGCTCCAGCTGCTGTGCCAGTTCCACCAGGTCCGCCTTGGCCTGAGCACGCCGGGATTTACGGACGTGCTCGCTGTAGGAAGGAATGGCGACGGCGGCGAGGATCGCAACAACGGCGACCGTGATCATCAACTCGATCAGCGTGAATCCGCGGGCCATGCGGCGGCGGCTGCAAGTCTTCATTCTTCAATGTCCTCGAACTGCATCATCAGCGGATCTGGCGCCACGACTGGCGACCGCAGGGACGCGGCTTGTACAGCGGATCGGCGCCGGGACTGCGCAGCACGAACGTACAGGCTTCGGCCTCAAGCAGCTTGTCGACCGTACAGCTGGAAGTGGTCGGGTCGCAAGGCGTCAGCTTGGGCACGAACATGCTGGTATCCGTCACCGGCGGCCCCTGCCCCAGATCTCCACCCTTGGTCAGCGCCACGCCCGCACAGTTGCCAGTACAGATCGAGGTTCCACCGATGGTCGAACTCAACCCACTCATGGCTCCTTCGCCGGTCAACAGGTTCAGGCCGTACATCCAGTTCACGCCACCACCGCTGCCACAGATGGCCGTGCCGGGAACGTAGGTGGTGAAGTACACCGTGCCACCCTGCACGTTCGGGTTGCCCACGAAGCGTTCACCTTCGATGCTGCCGTTCACCACCAGGTCCACATACCAGCCGCGAACGGTGCCGTACACGAAACTGGTGCTGCTGACGGCACGCGCCGAGTAACCATCGGTGGCCGTTGTGGTGATGATGTTCTGCTGCACCAGGTTGGCGCGACCGCCAGCCGCCGTCTGCAGGTTGTCCCACACACCGTACAGGCTCTGCACCGGCGACGAGCTGCTCACTGCATTGTCATCTGCAGCGAAATACTGGCCCGTGCCAAAGAACAGGCTGACGCCACCGCTGGGACCACGGGTTACTTCGATGCCGCCCATGATCGGCTGCGGTTTGCTGTTACGCACAGCTGTGAACAGCGGCGCCCCACCCAGTGCCACGCCCCAATTGGCCGGGTTGGCATCGGACAGATCGAACTTCCACAGATTGCCCTGCATGTCGCCGCTGTACACCGTATCGGTGATGCCGTCGTTGTTCTTCAGCGCCACTGTGGCGACGTTGATCAGCCCGTTGCGGTTGGCGTAGGCCGCACCGGTCGGGGAGATCCTGCGCAGCACCTTGCCGGTGGCGATGTCGACCACGAACAGAACGGGCTTGCCGCTGGTGGAATTGACGCCGTTGCCGAACAGCGCGACGAAACGTGGCTGGCCACCAGCCGTGGTCCCCGATACCGGAACCACCACCGGCTTGCCGAGTACGAAACCCAGATCCGACTCGGTCTTGCCCGAAACTTCCCACAGCACGTTGCTGGCAGCGAAACCTGTCGGATTGCCCACATCGAGCGCGAACACCGAACCATTGCTGGCCTTGCCGCCGCTGGGCGCGACCGACGAGCCGCCACCACCGGTGGTACCCACCAGCACGGTGCGCCAATTACTGCCGTCGTATACGTCCGACGATGTCAGCGGACCATCCACGTAGTAGCGGTGACCATACTTGGGATTGGCCAGTTCAGCGATGTGCTGCAGCGATGAAGACGGAATGAAGGCCAGCTCCTCGGTCCCGGCTGCGGCAGTGTCCGAGCCGTTGAAACCATGCAGCATGCCGTCGTTGGCACCCACATAGACCATCGTCGGTGGGCCACTGCTGGCCTGCTTTGCCTTCAGATACGTGGCGTACGACGTTCCCAGCGTCTTCTTCCACGCGGCTGCCTGGACGCTCCAGTAGCTGTAACCAAAGTCATCACGGTTGGAGACAACCTCGGTACCCGAGTTGACGATATCGCCCAGCGGCGAGGTGCGAGTACGGAAACCACTGATGGCCGCGCCGCGCAGGTAGCTGACCAGATTGGCCGATGTCTTGCCGGTGTACCAGTCCGGACGCGTGACCAGGCCCAGGGCCGCCGCCTTCGCATTGTCGTCGGCGCCGGGCAGGTTGGCCGAAGTAAACTCTGCCACCTTCGCAGCAGTAACCGTATCCTTGGCCGAATCGGTTGAGGTGGGTGCGGTCGCCATGTAGATGCGCCGGGTTGAAGAGGCGATCTTGCTTGATGCTCGCCACAGCTCTGCACCGTCGGCGCCGGTATTGGTGACCCGCGTGGCGATGACATCACCGGTCCAGTCGTTGCTGCCGGAGGGTACGCGGAAATGCGACGCTACCGTGAACGAACCGGTGCTGATGCGCGCGCCCGAGCCACTGCCACCCACAGGCGCATCGCCCTCGGCCGCGCTGTCGAAGATCTCTTCCAGCGCCTGTTTCAGCTTGGTCGGGTTGCGAGCCAGGAAGTAGTTGTCCGGCACGCCCTTTTTTTTGCTGTCCCATGCCTTGCCACCCGCAGGGACGCCGTACTTCGCCGCATACCACAACGGGCTTTCCAGCTGCCCGGCAGCGTTGGTCGACGCCTTGTACTTGATGACCACCGGCTTCTGCCAGTTGCTGGGGAAGTTGTTGGTGGTGCTCAGCACGGAGCCGTTGGAGTTACCCGGGCGCAGCGCGAGGCGCTGCACGGTATTGGATGCGTTGGAACCGGTGATCGTATAGCCCGTCAGCATCGCGTTGCCGGCATAGGCAGACAGGTTTTCGATGCGGACCAGCACCTCATCCTCAGCCACGGTGCCGCTGACGGTACCGTTTGTGTTGCAGACCGCAGCATTGTTTGCAGCGCTGACACTTTTGCTGGTATCGGCACGCCAGCAGATGTTGTTGAAGCCGGATGCGTCGTTGCAGGTCGCGCCCACACAGTAGCTCATCATGGCCACAACGTCATTGTCGTGGTCATTTCCCCACAGCGAGTCTTCCCATACCAGCGAAAAACTGCCGGCCTTTGCATCTGGGCGGTAAGGACGGCCATAGACGAGGTTGCCACCGCTGCTGTTGGCCTCCTTGATGCCGATCCCCACTGAACCCAGGAAGCAGCTGCGCCAGCCGTTGGTGGTCTGCGTCGCGCTGCCGGAATTGTTGGCCTGGCACAGCGGCGCCAGACCGATCTTGCGTCCGCCCACCGCAATTTCAAACTGCGGCAGGTTTTCGGCCATCGCGACGGTATAGGTAGTCGCCGTCAGCTTGTACGACGAGGGCTTGCTCTGCACGCCCGGGCGCATGTCGGTCTCGGCAGCCGCTTTGGCCAGGCCAGCCATCATGTAGCTGCCCTCCATCGAAGGGATATCGGGGCAGATGCCGCGCGCCTTGCTCAGGCTGGTTACGGCCCGACCTTGGCAGATATCTTCATGGGTATTGAGCGAAGTGCCTTTAGGGGTGTCGCCGATACGGCCGATCATGTACGTGTTGCCGGCGATGCCTTCGGCAGCGCCGATGGCATCGGTAGCCGTGGTGGCGGCGGCCAGATTGGCCACCGAGCCGATATTGTCGCTGTCGAACGAGGGCAGGCCCGAGGACAGGACCAGGATGCTGCAGGTCGCGCAGTAGGAGTTGCCACCATCTGCAGGCAGACGATAGGGATCCTTCCAGGCCACGCTGGTTGGCAGGCCGCTGAGGTCGCCACTGTCCCCGTAGATCTTGGCACCGCCCCCCACGTAGCGAAGTGCCTCGGCGTACATCTCCGCCAGAGGATTACCCCAGGCACTGCACTTCTGGCCACTGGTGCCCGGGTCGGCCAGGTTGCCATTGCCTCCCTGGTCCTGACGATTGAGGATGCCGTAGGTATTGCAGTCGTTCCAGTTGTTGCTCCAGTTCCATTGATCAATACGGAAGTTGGAGATCGTGTTGATGATGCCTTCGGCACCACTGGCCAGCGTGCTGCAGAACTGGCCAGTGGACAGGTTGATCTCATCGCCCGCGGCACAGAACGTGGTGCCGTTGCCGGCGATCTTGCCGATGTTGCGACGCAGGACGCCGCCGTCGCGCGGACTGGAGTAAGTGCCACTGATCAGGCCGAAGCGCAGGCGCCCGCTCTCACCATAGGTCTGCAGCACGCCAGCCGGCTTGTAACGGTCTGTGGCACCATCGTTGTACTTGCGGCAATTGCTTTCGCGCAAGGCTGCGTTGGTCGAGCCGCACACTTCGGCACGCACGGTGTAGTCAGCCGTCGAGCGCGGCGTATCCGCACTGCCCTCGCCAGAGCGATTGACGCCGCACTGGTAGGACGCGGTGGACGCCCACTCAGACCAGTTGCCCGACGCAACACGCATCAGCGGCGCACCATTGGCGGCGATGGTCGCATTGCAGAATGACTGGGTGCCGGAAAGTGGCGTGAAACTGCCGATGTCGCTGCCGCTGTAGACCTTGACCCAGGCATGAAGATCATTGGGAATCTGCGCGCGCTCGATGACAGTCTTGTCCTTCGTGTCTTCCGAACGCTGTCCGCCATAGAGCACGCCGCGCATCACGTCCAGGCGGCTCATCGTCACCCAGTTGAGGAAGTTGCCGGACCAGGCACTGCTGCAACTGTGGCCGTTTGCACCACCTGCGGTGGCAGACGCCTTGAACACGCCACTGGCGTACGCATAGCACAGCTTGGAATCGAAGTAGCCGCCGTACTCGAATGCATCCAGATAGGTGGTATCAAGAATGCCGTCCGGCTCCCCGCCCGGCCCACCGCCGATGTCGCTGTAGTCGCTGTAGGCCTTGTTGAACAGCTGCTCGTCGCGCGACATCACCATCATCATCAGCGGCGGCTGGCTCTGCTTGGTGTACAGCGGCTCCTGGGCGATATCGTAGTCGCCGAGCGCGGCCTGCAGCGGAAGAATCAGCGCGGCCAACCCGGCCAGCACAGCGACCCCGGCCCCGGCACGCAGCCAGGTCGAAGTGCGGAGACGAAGGAAACGACGTTCGTTGTTCATGGGATGAAGACCGTGTCGATGACGGCACTTGCGGAGGCGTCGGTGGGGGCATCACTGGCCAGGGCCGTGACCTGGTAGGTGTTTCCGGTTTCTTCGTTGGCGCGCTTCCCGGTCTTGATGCTGGAGCCGGTGGGGCCGGAAGAGCACTTGTCGATACGCCGGGTATAACTAGCTGCCGTCTTGCTGACACCGTTGGCCCAGGTCAGCGGATCGTAGGTCGGGCTGCACTCTTCCTGGTCGGCACTGAAGACGTTCGCGCTGTCCAGCGCGGTCTTGATGCTGGTCTCGATCTGGCGTGCACTGGATTCGGCATTCTGGAACGCCAGGTTCGTGCGCAGGTAGTTGGAAGCCATGCGCTCCTGCATGCTGGTGACCTGCATGCCGGCGATGCCGATCAATGCCAGCAGAATGAGCATGATGAGGGCTACATAAAGCACCGCGCCGCGTTGGCGGTGGGGAGCGACGGGCCGGAATCGGTGGGAGCGCATGATGACCTCAGTTGCCGAACAGGCGGTTGCGCAGTGCGACGGTAGTCTGGTAGACCGCGCGCATGCGTCCATCGGTAGGTGCGGTATAGGTGACCCCCATGGATACCAGCGCGGCGTTGGTGTCCGCCTGGCGGGCCGCTGCCGGATCCGGACTTGATACGAGCAGGCCCACCTGGACTACACCGACCCGGCGCCAGGCCAGCCCGACGTCGCTGGGCAATGACTCCTGCACCGCCTTCGCCGTACCCTGGCGATCGATGTAACCCGAAGGCCGGGCGCCCAGGCTGCGGTCCTGGCCGTAAAGCAGCTGCAGGTTCTCCACGCCCTCCACCATCGCTTCGGGGCTGGACGCCACCAGGTCGCCATTGGGCGCCGCGCCAAAGCGGACCCGGTACAGCGAGCTTTGCTTGGTGTTCGCGTCATAGCCAACGTAGTAAACAGCGCTTTCCGCGCGATACAGCATCGCCTGACCGAGCATGTAGCCAGTGCTGAAGGTACGTGAGCCGTTCAACTTCACGGTGTCGAAGGTGATGGTGCCGGCCGTTGCGTTGACTGCGCTGGCCTGGAAAACCGTGGCCGAACCACAATCGGCAACGCCGAAAAGCCCCGGGTTGGTGACGCCGCTGCGCAGCACCGGCCAACGCGCGGCCTCAAAGGAGTACACCGGCTTTTCGATGGTCCCGCCAATGGCCGTGATCGGAACGCCGTCTGGCATCAGATAACGCAGGGCGATGATGTCGCTGCCGTCGACCCGGTTGGTCAGCGCGCTGGCGATGGCCGTCGGCAGCGCCGGGTTATAGGCGGTTCCGCCCGTCGCCGGAGTCGCCGCCAGCGTCAGCGCCTTACCCGGCTCGGTGCCGGTGGCTTCGTAGCCCTGGACGGAACGCATGAAATCGAGCCCCGGATTGGCAGCGCCATCCAGCGTCGAGCGCAGCGTGGACGTCAACTCCATCGTATGCGCCTGGTCATTGGTACAGCCGAAATGGCCGGCCATTCGGATCTCACGCTGCAGCGTATCCATTGCGAAACGGCTGTTCTCCTGCACGCGGGCAAGACCCTCGGACAGCTGATAGGCGGTGCGCGAAGCAGAGAACACCTGCACCACGGCCAACAGGATGATCAGGCCGATGACCAGCGAGATCATCAGCTCGATCAGCGACAGGCCATGCATGCGCCGGGGAGATGAGCTGACGCGGCTCACAGGCGGGTACTCGCGGTGAAGGTGGTGTCGACCGCATCTGCCTTCCAGCGTTCGTCGCCCCAGGTGACCTGAACCGAATACAGGTTGCCATTGCGGGTGACCGAGGCTTTACTCTCCGCGCCCAGCGATTTACCCAGCCGGCAGCGCCAGTCAGTCATGTAGGTCTCCTTGGCGATGGCCGTGCCGGTAGGTGGTGCGCACTTGGTGGTTGTTGCGGTGTAATCACCTACGTACAGCGGTGCTGCAACGCGGTTGGCACGGATCTGGTCCAGCAGTTCGTAGCTGAGATTGGTGGCCTGGGTCCGGAAATTCGCGCTCTGCACGTAGCGGACGTTCATTGTCTGCAGCAGCGCGAAGCCCAGCAGGCCGAAGCCCAGCACGAGGATCGCGATCAGCACTTCGATCAGGGTGAAACCCTGCTGCGTGCGCCCGGAAAAACGACGGCGTTGATGCGCTGCGCGTGTCACTTGCAGGCCTCCTTCTGCAGGCGGGTCTGCCCGGTAAGCGAAATGGTCAACCGCCGCTGCAGCGGTTGGCTGCCGCAGTCGCTCGGACGCAGAGTGATGTCCTGCGCGGTTACGGCGCGGCTGCGGCCACGGGGGTCGAAGGCGATGGTAAGGGCCTGGTCGCTGACGCCCTGCATCTTCGTCCGCGCCTCTGCGTAGCGCAGCACGACCTCACCGGCATCGAAGCTGCCGTTGCCATTGGCATCATTCCAGACCATCCAGCCGTCGGCCCAGGTCTTGCCATCGCAGCTGGTGCCGGCCGTTGAAGCACATACCCCGCCGCCGTGTGTCCCACGGATGGCTTCCGAGCGCGCCAACGCCAGCGAGGCCATCAACTCGTTGCTGGTGGTGGCCATGCGATTGGAGCGGATCGTGCCCTGGAAGCTGGGATAGGCAATGGTGCTCAGGATCGCCAGCACGGCAATCGTGACCATCAGTTCGACCAGCGTGAAGCCGTTGGACCGGCGAAAGAACATTGGACGCTCCCCAGCGTGTTGGTGGCCACGATGGCGCACCGGCCTGCCGCCGGCAAGCGGCGGCAGGATGAACGGTCAGATCCGGGCGACGGGCGTCAAAGCCTTGACATCCCGCCCTCCCCCACCGGTCCGGCGCGGTCCCCGCCGCGCCGTCCAGCCACCCTCGCCTCGCTTACGCCAGCACCTGGTAGCAGGGCTGGTATTCACCGGAGATCTTCATCCGGCGCTGCTCGACGAAGGCACGCAACAGCGCGTCCAGGGCCTGCATCATGTCGGGGTCGCCATGGATCTGGAACGGCCCGAACTCCTCGATGCGGCGCATGCCGTCTTCCTTCACGTTGCCGGCGACGATGCCCGAGAAGGCCCGGCGCAGGTCGGCTGCCAGCGCGTGCGGCGCACGCCCGTGGTGCAGGTCCAGCGCCGCCATCGCTTCGTGGGTCGGCACGAACGGCTGCTGGTATTCCCACGGAATCTCGATGGACCAGTTGAAGAAGAACGAATCCTTCTGCGCCAGGCGATGCTCGCGCACGCGCTTGATGCCGGCCGACATCTTCTTGGCCACCGCCACCGGGTCGCCGATGACGATTTCGTAGCGCTCGGCCGCGGCGTCGCCCAGGGTCAGGCGGATGAAGCGGTCGATCTGCTCGAAGTATGGCGCGGCCACGGTCGGGCCGGTCAGGATCAGCGGGAACGGCAGGTCCTTGTTCTCCTCGCGCAGCAGGATGCCGAGCAGGTACAGGATCTCTTCGGCGGTACCCACGCCACCGGCGAACACGATGATGCCGTGGCCGATGCGGACGAAGGCCTCAAGGCGCTTCTCGATGTCCGGCATGATCACCAGGTGGTTGACGATCGGGTTCGGCGACTCGGCGGCGATGATGCCCGGCTCGGTCAGGCCGATGTAGCGCGTCACGGTCCGGCGCTGCTTGGCGTGGGCGATGGTGGCGCCCTTCATCGGGCCCTTCATCGCACCCGGGCCGCAGCCGGTGCAGATGTCCAGGCCGCGCAGGCCCAGCTCGTAACCGACCTGCTTGGTATACAGGTATTCGTCGCGCGAAATCGAGTGGCCGCCCCAGCAGACCACGAGGTTCGGATCACCCGGGTTGAGGATGCGCGCATTGCGCAGCAGCCCGAACACCGCATTGGTGATGCCCTCGGACGACTCCAGCTCGGCCGCGTAGGCCGGGCCCATCTCGATGGCCATGTACGCCAGGTCGCGGACCACCGCGAACAGCAGCTCGGCCACGCCGCGGATGATCTCGCCATCGACGAACGCCATCGCAGGCGCATTGGCCAGGTCGATGCGCACGCCGCGATCCTGCTGTGCGACCTGGATGTCGAAATCGGGGTAAAGATCGCGCGCGGCGCGCGGATCATCGGAGGCACTGCCACTGGTCAGCACGGCCAGCGCGCAGCGGCGCAGCAGCTCGTGCATGCCACCACTGGAGGCGTCGCGCAGGCGCGCAACCTCGGCCCGCGACAGCACATCCAGGCCACCACGCGGGTAGATCCGCGCGTCCTGCACCGGCAGCGTCCGCGCTGCCTTTTCATTCGTTGTCATATCCACTTTTCTGCTTCCTTCAAGGTTTCCGACTGTACTGCCGCCCCCTTAAAAAGCAAAACGGCCGGGAAGCCCGACCGTTGGATAGGTGCGTCCCGCGTTCGCCGCTCCGGGACCGCTTCGGCGGCATCTGCGCCGCGCACGCGGGCTGATGCTACGCCGATGCCCTGCCCCTCGCAAGGATTATCACCTGAACGGAAAACGGCCGGGTTTCCCCGGCCGTTTCCCTTTACTGCTTCAGGCTCTGAAGGATCAGAACTTGTACTTCAGGGTCAGCTGCATCGACCAGCGCGACACGGCGGTGTTGCCCTTGTCGTTGTTGTTTTCCTGGATCGACGAATCGTCAGCACCGGTGAACGAGTACACATACTTGCCGGTGGCCGGATCGATACCGGCGTAGTTGGCAACACGGCGGGTCGAGTAGAAGCCGTAATCGTCGATCAGGCCCCACTTCTTGTTGATCAGGTTGCCGACATTCATGATGTCCAGCGCGATCTCACCCTTGTGGCTCTTCACGAAGCCCGGGAACTCCTGGCTGATGCGGACATCGAAGGAGTTGATCCACTTGGCACGGTGCTGGTTGGCCGGGACGACGCTGCCACGGTAGGCCTCGAGCTCCGGATTCTTTGCGAGCCAGTCGAAGAAGCTCTTCTCCATCGCCGCGCCACCGGTGAACAGCACGTCGCCCGGTGCATTCGGCACGTAGAACAGGTCGTTGGTAGTTGCACCATCGCCGTTGGCATCGTTGTAGAAGATGTAGCTGTACGGACGGCCCGAGCGACCTTCGTAGAACAGGCCGATGCGGGTGGCGTTGTCACCGAAGAAGTTGTGCTTCCATTCCAGAGTGCCGGTGATGCGGTCCTTGATCGCGTAACGCGAATTGTAGGCCACGTCTTCATTGGCATTGAAGATCAGCGTGTTGTTCCAGTTCGAGGTGTTCTGCGAGCTGGACAGCGGGCTGACTTCCTTCGACTGGGTGTAGGTGTAACCCAGCGACCAGCCCCAGTTCTCGGTCAGCGGCTTGGCCAGCGAGAAGGTCGCCTGGCTGCCACGGCCCTTGTCGGTGTTGCGCATGACCAGTACATCGCCCATGTCGCTCGGACGGTTGGCGCGGTCACCCGCCCCCTTGGTGCCGGTGGACATGCCGAAGTTGGTGCCCTTTTCGATACGGGCGTTGGCCGGGTTGCGACCCGCTTCGTTCCAGTAGATGGCACGGCCGTCAGGGCCGTAGGTGGTCGGCGCGGACACGTCCAGGCGGTCGAAGTAGATGCCGTCCTTGACCTTGGTCACCAGCAGTTCGGCCGACGCCACGATGCCGTACCACGGCAGCTCATGGTCGAACGCCAGGTTGGCCTTCCACACCGACGGCAGGCGGGTGCCCGGCGCGATGATGTCCACGTTCTGACGGGCCGAAGCCGGGCCACCGGCCGGAACATACGGGTTGTTGCCGTCCGGGGTGAAGGAACCCACCGGCGGGTTGCGCTGGTCATACTCGATGTAGTTCAGACCGGTGTTCTGGTACGCACCGGCCAGCCAGACGTTCGGGGCGGCGCCACCGAACAGGCCCACGCCACCGCGCAGCTGGGTCGGACGCTCGCTGTCGAAGGTGTAGTTGAAGCCGACACGCGGCTGCACCAGGTTCTTGTCGACCAGCTTGGTGTTGTTGAAGCCGTACAGCTGCTCGATACGGGGGTTGTACAGGCGCTGGCTGCTGAAGTCAGGCATGTCGATGCGCACGCCGAACATCAGGTTCAGGTTGTAGTTGATCGCCCAGGTGTCCTGCACGAACACGCCGGTGTTCTTCAGGGTGAAGTCGGCCGGGATGTCACTGCGGCTGCCGTCGGCGCGCGGCGCACGCAGCTGGTAGCGCGCGGCCCTGCCCGCCAGGAAGTCGTTGACGCTGTCGAATTCGTAGACGCCGTTGAGATTGCGGCCATAGAAGTTCATCAGCTCGTTCTTCGAATAATCGAAGCCGAACTTGACGGTGTGGTCACCGACGTACCAGGTACCCGCACCGAAGGCGCTC
This sequence comes from Stenotrophomonas sp. SI-NJAU-1, assembly GCF_020883215.1. NCBI lineage: Bacteria > Pseudomonadati > Pseudomonadota > Gammaproteobacteria > Lysobacterales > Lysobacteraceae > Stenotrophomonas > Stenotrophomonas sp. SI-NJAU-1. The sequence continues at coordinate 1,521,088 of NZ_CP086598.1, read as the reverse complement.
AGCTCCTTCGACTCGACGATGTTGACGTGGGAATTCTGCTCGGTACCGACGTACAGCGAATCGTTGCCCGAGCGGATGCGGATCTGCGGCATGTCGACCAGCGGCACGCGGTTGGCCGAGTAATCCTTGTGCGAGACCTTGAACTCGGTCGAGAAGTTCTCGGACCAGTCGCTGAACAGTTCACCCATCCAGGTTTCGTATTCGGTCGGCTGCTGGTACCAGAAGTTGCTCAGCGAGATCGCGCTGCTGCTGACCTGCGGGAAGCGAACGACGTTCTGCTCCATCTTGTTGTAGCGCAGGGCGGCACGATGGTTCTCGTTGATGTTCCAGTCCAGCTTGACCGCGTACTCTTCGATTTCGGTCTTGCTGTTCGGCGCAGCCAGGCTGCCCGGGTCATACCCCAGGTTGCCCAGGTAGTTCTGGACATCGGTGATCTGCTGCTGGGTGATGGTGCCCTTGCCGATCGGGGTGTCGCTCAGGCTGATGCCGGCGGCCGAACGCTCGTACTTTTCGTAGTTGCTGAAGAAGAACAGCTTGTCCTTGACGATCGGGCCGCCGAAGGTCATGCCATAGGTCTTCTCGTCTTCGAAGCCGTTGAAGTCCTGGCGGTCGCCTTCCAGGCGCGAACGGACCATGTCCTTGTCGCGGTACGAACCGTACACGGTGCCGTGGAATTCATTGGTGCCCGACTTGGTCACGGCGTTGATCACCGCGCCGGTACCACCAGCGATGGTGGTGTCGTAGTTGGCCAGGTCGATGTTGATTTCCTGGATGGCGTCCATCGACACCGGCTGACGCTCGGTCGGCAGGTTGTTGGAGCCCAGGCCGAACGGATCGGAGGCACTGATGCCGTCGATGCGGATGGCGTTGTAACGGGTGTTCTGGCCACCGGCCGAAATCGCACCGTCAGCCTTGCTGACCTGCGAGATGCGCGGGTCGAGGCGGACGTAGTCCTGGATGTTGCGGTTGGCCGACGGCAACGCATCCATCGTTTCGCGGGTCACGTTGGTGCCGGTGCCCATCTTGTTGGCGCTGAAGATGTCCAGGCCACCCGCGGTCGCGACGACGTTCACGGCATCCAGGTTGGTGGCGGCAACATCGCCGGCCAGGTTGGCGTTGACCGTGTTGACCTGGTTCAGGTTCAGGTAGACACCTTCTTCGGTCTTGGTGCCCTCACCCGGCTTGGTGATGGTGATGGTGTACGGACCACCCACGCGCAGACCACGCGCGTTGTAACGACCCGACGCATCGGTGGTCGCGCGCGAAACAGTGCCCGACTCGGTGTGGGTGATGGTGACTTCAGCACCGGCCACGGGGGTGCCCGCGTTGGACACGACCTGGCCGCCGACACCGGCAGAGGTGCTCTGGGCGAAGGCGGGAGCGGCGGCGAGCGCAGCCACGAGACCAAGGGTAAGCTTGGACATCCGGAGTGGGTGGGTCATTTTTCGGTAGCCTCGATGCGAGTTGGGCGATGGCGGAAAAAAAGCGCATCCAAGCAGCCTTGCGGGTGGCTGACTGGACATTTATCTGGGGTTCCCTACCGTGAACGGCAGCTGCCGCAACGGTTAACACTAGATTAACACGCTACGCTTTGAATGTGACGGTTGTGCGACAAACGGCACCGGATCGCAACGCTATCGTGACGGAACCTTCATTCCGCTTTACGAACGCCTTCACCCGCCGATGGCGGATTGCCCGCATCGAACACCTGCCCACGCCATGCCAGCCCAGCGGCGGACAAGAGGGTTACGGCCGCTGCAGCAGCGGCCTCCGGACCACATGCGGCCGGATCCTGGTCGATCGAGTAGGCCCGCGCCCGCAGGGCGGTGCGCAAGGGGCCGGGATACAGGCCACTTACCCGCACCGGGCTGCGGGCCAGCTCGTCATGCAGGCTGCCGATCAGCCCGCGCAGGCCGTACTGGGCGGCACCGTAGCCGCCCCAATACGCCTGCCCGACCCGTTGGGGGGCATCGACGGTGAACACCAGCGCCGCATCTTCACGCTGGCGCAGCAACGGCAGGCAGGCCTGGGCCAGCCAGGCCGGAGCGGTCAGGGTGACGTGCACGGCGCGGGCGAAGCTGGCCGGGTCGGCCAGCTCGAACGGGGTCAGGCCGGGAAAATGCGCTGCGCAGATCAGCAGGCCATCAAGGCGCCCCAACTCCTGCGCCACTGCCTGGGCCAGTTCGGCATAGTCGTCGGGACCGGCACCTTCCAGATCCATCGGGTACAACAGGGGCTCCGGCCCGACCGCCTGCACCTGGGCGTAGACCCTGTCCAGTCTTCGTGGCTTGCGCCCCAGCAGGACCACGGTCGCCCCCGCCTCGGCAGCGGCAACAGCGGCAGCGCTGCCGAGCCCGCCGCCCGCACCGGCAATGAGTACCACACGATCCTGCAACGGGCGGCCATCGAGCGCCCCGTCTGCCGGTGACGTCGATGGCCAGGCGCTCATCCCTGCGCGGCCTCTTCGACGATGCGCTTGAGCTCGCCGGCTTCGAACAGTTCCATGACGATGTCGCAGCCGCCGATCAACTCACCGTTGATGAACAGCTGCGGGAAGGTGGGCAGATTGGAGAAGCGCGGCAGGTTGGCGCGGATCTCCGGCTCTTCCAGCACATTGACCGTGCGCAGTGCGACGGCGCCTGCGGCCATCAAGGCCTGCACGGCGCGGCTGGAATAGCCGCACATGGGGTACTGCGGGGTGCCCTTCATGAACAGCACGAGCGGGTAACGATCCACCTCGGCCTGGATTTGCTGCATTACCGCCACACCTCACTCCTTGCTTCGCCGGACGAACCAACCGCGATGGTCGGCTAGACTGCCCACGGTAGCCGCCATTGTAAGCCGATGGTACCGGCTGCCGCCGCCCCCTGGCCACGAACCTGTCCATGCCCGTCGAACTGCCCGCCCTGCCCTACCTGCCCTCGTCCCTGCAGCCGCACCTGTCGGCACAGACCGTGGAACTGCATCACGGCCGCCACCATCGCGCCTACATCGAGGCGGTCAATGCCGCCATTGTCGGCACCGAATGGGAAGAAGCCACGCTGGAGGACATCGTCCGCCACGCCCAGGGCGCGCTGTTCGATGCCGCCGCACAGGCCTGGAACCACGGTTTCTACTGGCAGTGCCTGCGCCCGCGCGGTGGTGGCGAGCCGCAGGCCCGCCTGGGCGAGCTGGTCAAGCGCCAGTTCGGCGACGGCCAGCGCCTGCGCGAGGAGTTCAATCGAACCGCGCTTGGCCTGTTCGGCTCCGGCTGGGTGTGGCTGGTGCAGCACCCCGGCGGGCAGCTCGGCCTGCAGGCCACCCGCAATGCGGGTACGCCGCTGACCGGCGACAGCACGCCGCTTCTCTGCTGCGATGTCTGGGAGCACGCGTACTACACCGACTACCAGAATGATCGTGCACGCTATCTGGAAGCATTCTGGCAACTGGTGAACTGGGAGTTCGCCGAGAGCCAGCTGCGCTGAGACCGACGGGCATCCGCATCCGCCGGGCATGGCCCGGCGCTACCGGCATCACGCCTGGCCGTAGTGGATGCTCATCCTGGTCGGCCTGTTCTGGTAGATGCCCACCTTGGTGGGCGTTGCTCTGGTAGATGCCCACCTTGGTGGGCGTTGCCGGCCAGCGGCCGGCACTACCGGGTTCAGCGGCGCCTGCCGGCCGACGGCCGGCATCACCTTGGTCAGCCGTTACGCAGCGCGTGTACCGCGGGGGCCACCTGGGCCTGGCGGTCGAGCTCCAGGCCTACCTGCTCCAGCGCATCGGCCAGTGCGTCGGCATCATCATCACGCAGGGTGGCGTGACCCACCTTGCGGCCGTCACGCGACTCCTTGCCGTAATCGTGCCAATGGCCACTGGCCTGCTGCAGCACCGGCGCCGGATCGGGCATCGCCCCCAGCCAGTTCAGCATGCAGGCATGGCCGAGCATGCGGGTACTGCCCAGCGGCAGGCCGAGCACCGCACGCAGATGGTTCTCGAACTGGGACGTCTCGCTGCCTTCGATGGTCCAGTGACCGGAGTTGTGCACGCGTGGCGCCATCTCGTTGGCCAGCAGTTCACCGTCGCGGCAGAACAGTTCGAGCGCGAACACCCCCACGTACTGCAGGTGTTCGGCAACACGACGGGCATAGCCGATCGCCGCTTCGTGCTCGGCAGCGGACAGCACCGCCGGTGCGACGCTGGCCGACAGCACGCCGTCGACATGCCAGTTGCCGGTGACCGGCCAGGCCTGGAAGCTGCCATCGCGGCCGCGCACGGCAATCACGCTGACTTCGCGCTGGAAGGCGACGAAGCCCTCGAGGATCAGGCCGGTGCGCTCGACCTGCGCGCCCAGGGCCTGCCATGCCGCATCGATGTCCGCTTCGCTGCGCAGGCGGAACTGACCCTTGCCGTCGTAGCCCAGTCGGCGGGTCTTGAGGATGCACGGCAGGCCGAATTCGGCGGCCCTGGCAGCCAGCTCGTCGCGGCTGCGGATATCGGCGAAGGCCGGCAGCGGAATGCCCAGCTGCTGGAACAGGGTCTTCTCGCTCAACCGGTCCTGGGCCACCGCCAGCGCCGACGGCGGCGGATAGACCGGCACGCGGTCGGCCAGCCATTGCGCGCTGCCAGCCGGCACGTTCTCGAAATCAAAGGTGATCACGTCGACTCTGGCAGCGAAGTCCGCCAGTGCCTGGCGATCATCGAAGGCGCCGACGGTGAGCGGCGCCAGCGGGCCACTGCAGGCGTCGGCCGCCGGATCGTACAGTTCGAAGCGCAGTCCCAGCGGCGCACCGGCCAGGACCATCATGCGGGCGAGCTGGCCGCCGCCGAGGATGCCGACGGTCAGGCTCATTGGCGCGGATCGTCGTGGGCCATCACGTCTTCGGTCTGGCGCGCGCGGAAGCTGTCCAGCGCCTGGCCGATGGCCGGCTGCTCGCTGGCCAGCATCGCGGCGGCGAACAGCGCGGCATTGGACGCGCCGGCATTGCCGATGGCGAAGGTGGCGACCGGGATGCCGGCCGGCATCTGCACGATCGACAGCAGCGAATCCATGCCGTTGAGGGCCTTGGACTGCACCGGCACGCCCAGCACCGGCACCGCGGTCTTGGCCGCGATCATGCCCGGCAGATGCGCGGCACCGCCGGCGCCGGCGATGATCGCGCGCAGCCCGCGCGAACCGGCCTGCTCGGCATAACTGAACAACACATCCGGCGTCCGATGGGCGGACACCACCTTCACTTCGAACGGAACACCCAGAGCTTCAAGCTTCTGGGCGGCGTGCTGCATGGTTTCCCAGTCGGAGCGGGAACCCATGACGATGCCGACAAGCGGCGCGATCGGGTTGGGGGTCATTGGCCGTCACCTGCCTTAAAGACGTATTCTAGCCATCTTCCACGCAAGACGAAGAACCATGGATCGCAAGCTGCTCGACCTGCTGGTGTCGCCCGACACCCGCCAGCCCCTGTCCCTGCTGGATGGCAAGGGCCTGGAAGCCCTCAACCGGGCGATCGCCGCCGGTTCCGTCAACCGCGCCGATGGCAACCCGCTGGCGCAGCCGCTGCGCGAAGCCCTGGTCACCCGCGACCGCAAGCAGGTGTTCCGCGTCGACGACGGCATCCCGGTGCTGCTGGCCGAAGAAGCCATCCCGACCGCACAGATCGCCGACTTCCCGGCCTCATGAGCGCGCTGCCGACGCCGGATCCAGCCGTCGTCGCGGCCGATGTCGCCCGCGCGTTGGCCGAGGACCTGGGCAGCGGTGACGTCACCGCCGCCCTGCTGCCCGACCAGCCCGACAGCGCCTTCCTGCTGTGCAAGCAGGATGCGGTGATCGCGGGCCGTCCGTGGTTCGACGCCACCCATCGCGCACTCGATGCGGACGTGCGGATCGAGTGGCGGGTGGCTGAAGGCGACAGCGTCAGCGCTGGCACCGTGCTGGCCCTGCTGCATGGGCGCAGCCGCAGCCTGGTCAGCGCCGAACGCACCTCGCTGAATTTCCTGCAGACCCTGTCCGGCACCGCCACCACCACGGCCCGCTACGTGGCTGCGGTGGCAGGCACGGGCACACGCATCCTTGATACCCGCAAGACCCTGCCCGGCCTGCGCATGGCACAGAAGTACGCGGTACGGTGCGGTGGTGGCGACAACCACCGCTTCGGCCTGTACGACACGGTGATGCTGAAGGAGAACCACATCCGCGCGGCGGGGTCACTGGCTGCCGCCGTGTCGGCCGCCCGCCAGCAATGGCCACAGCTGCCGCTGGTGGTCGAGGTCGAGGACCTGGAACAGCTGCGGCAAGCGCTGGAAGCCGGCTGTGAACGCATCCTGCTGGACGACTTCAGCCCGGAACTGCGGCGCGAAGCGGTGCGCATCACCGAAGGCCGCATTCCACTGGAGGTGTCCGGCAGCGTCGGCCTCGGCGGCCTGCGCTCGATCGCCGAAGATGGGGTGGACTGCATTTCCATCGGCGGCCTGACCAAGCACGTGCAGGCAATCGACCTGTCGTTGAAACTGGGTCCGCCTCCGGGTTGAGGGTGGATTGGCGGATCGTGATGTTGCCGGCCAGCGGCCGGCACTACCGTTCTCACACCCGGCGTTCACAACGGCGCTGCGACGCTGCGGCCATCCCCCACAGGAGCCGCGCATGCGCCGGATGCTCTTGCCTGCCTGCCTGCTGCTGGCCGCGACGCCTTTCTCGGCCGCCGCTGCCGAAGCCTGCGATGTCCCACCGCGTTTCGGCCTGAGCCCATTGGCGGTCGCCATCCGCAACACCGCCTGCAACGAGCATCGGCTCTGGTATCGCCCCTTCATCGACCGTGACGGCCGCGCCGCCAGCCTCAGTGTCACCGAGGCCGAAGGCGATCATCTGGCCGACAACGGCCTGATCGCCTGGCAACGGGTCACCAGCTACTGGCGCGAAAGCGGCACGCTCAACGCGCTGGGCAGCCAGCCCGGCGCCAGCAGCTGCCTGGCGCCGCTGGGCACGCGTTACACCGACAGCGATTGCCGCGCCTTCCTGATCGACAATCCGTGGTCGGCGGCCTTCATTTCCTGGGTGATGGTGCGTGCCGGCGTACCCGGCTTCAATACTTCCCCACGCCATATCGACTACATCCGCGCCGCCTACCAGGCAGGCCCTTCCGGCGTGCCCTACCGCCTGGTGGACCCGGCCACCGCCAAGCCTGCGCCGGGCGATCTGCTGTGCTTCCTGCGCGACCGCAGCAGCACGCTCAGTTACAGCGGATTGGTGCAGGCCCTGGGCAACGGCTCGGTCGGCCATTGGAAATCGCATTGCGAAGTGGTGGTGGCGGCCAACCTCGGTGGCGACCAGACGCTTTACCTGGTGGGTGGCAATGTCATGAACACCGTGGCGATGCGCCTGCTGCAACTGGATCGCACCGGCACGATCAAGCTGCCGCCGCCGCGCGAGCGCGACACCACCGGCATCGACCCGACCTGCACGCCGGGCCGCGAGGACGAATGCAGCTTCAACCGGCAGGATTGGGCCGCGCTGCTGCAGTTGAATGCCACTGCGCCGCAGCTTGCACCGCTTCCAACAGTGATTCCCGCTGCACCGCCGCAGCAGTCGGTGGAGCCCGGCAGCGTTCGCTGAGCACATGCCGCTTGATCCGGTCGCCATTCGTCGCCATCTTTGGCGGATCGACACCTGACGGCTGACGCCATGCCCACCCTGCTGTTGCTGCTGATTGCCGGCGGTATCGTCTACTTCTTCTGGAACGCAGCGCGTTCGGCCGCCGAACGTGCGATCGAGCTGGGCCGCAACGCCTGCCGTGCCGCCGATGTGCAGTGGCTGGACCAGGCAGTGCACGCCACGGGCCTGCGCCTGTCGCGCGGGGAAGACGGACGGCTCGGCTTCGAACGCACCTTCAAGTTCGAGTATTCCTACGACGGCATCGATCGCCATGTCGGCCGCATGGTACTGCGCGGCGACCAGCTGGTTTCATTCACCGGCCCGGGCGCGGCGCGGATCAGCCAGATCCGTGCGGGCACCGAAGATGCCGAGGACGTGTAGGGGCTGAAGGTGTGCCGACCAGCGGTCGGCCCCACCATTACTTGACCACGCGCAGGGTCGGGCGGCCTTTCGGCGGCGGACCAGCCGGCGGCGTATCGTCCGGCGGCGTCTGCTCACCGTCGTGCAGCAGCTCGTCGCTGGCCGGCGCCGGCTCGCCACCGGGAATGTCATCCGGCAGCGCCATGCCCTGCCCGGTTTCGCGGGCATACACCGCCAGCACGGCGCTGATCGGTACCTGCACCGGGTAGCTGGTGCCGGAGAAGCGCGCCGAGAAGCTCACCGACTCGTTGTCGATCACCAGCCGCACCACCGCGCGTTCGGCGATGTTGAGCACCACCCGGCCGTCCTTGATGGCCGAAGGTGGAACCTGCACGCCGGGAACGCCGGCGTCGACCAGGATGTGCGGCGTCAGCTGGTTGTCATTGATCCATTCCACCAGTGCCCGCAACAGGTACGGTCGGTGGCTGGTCATGTGGAAGAAGTCTTCGGTCATGCGTGAAGTGTAGCGCCCGACGCCCCGGTCGGGGCGTATCGCCTGCACGCCGGTCGGCGTGCAGACGGGAAAGCGGATGGCCGATCAGCCCGGCAGATCGCGCAGTTTCTTTTCCTGCTCGGTCAGGCTGCGGACGAAACCGGGGTGGCGGAAGATCCGGTTGCCGTAGTCCTCGATCGCCTTGCCGTCCTTCGGCAACGGTACATCCAGCGACTGCAGGCGCCAGATGATCGGCGCCATCGCGCAGTCGGCCAGGCTCATTTCCGGGTTGAGGAAGAACTTGCTGGCCTTGAACAACGGCAGCGAGGCCGTCAACAGTTCCTTCAGCCGCTTGCGCCCTGCCTCGGCCTGGGTCTTGTTGCCCAGCTGGATCGCCTGCACCTGCGGCACCCAGTCGTGCTCGATACGCAGCATGGCCAGGCGGATCCGCGCGCGCGACAGCGGGTCGACCGGCATCAGCGGCGGATGCGGATAGCGCTCGTCCAGATACTCGCTGACCACCGACGCGGCATACAGCACCAGCTCGCGCTCGACCAGGGTCGGCACCGAGTGGTACGGATTGAGATCGATCAGATCTTCCGGCGGGTTCTGTGGATCCACCGGTACGAAGTCGAAACTCACGCCCTTGGCCGCCAGCACCAGGCGCACACGGTGGCACAGTACATCGTCGTTCGAGGAAAACAGCGTCAGTGTATTGCGCATGCGTACGCTCGCCGCCATCAAAGGCTCTCCTACGACAGGAGACCGCCTGCCGTATCGGCGCCGCCAGCACCGTGCTGACGGTCGACTCCTCCCCGAGTGTGCAACCGACCATCACAAAAGCCAATAGGCCCGTTGCGATGGCCGGCCCTGGATCAGTGCACGTCCTTCCAGTATTCCTTCTTCAACAGGTACACCAGGAAGGTCAGCAGGGCCAGGAACAGGATCACCCAGACACCGAGCTGCTGCCGCTTCAGCGCGGCCGGCTCGCCGGCGTATTCAAGGAAGTTGGTGATGTCGCGCACGGCCTGGTCGTACTGCGCCGCATCGACCGAACCCGGGCTCTCGATGCGCAGGCCCGTCACCGGCGGGTCCATGCCCGCCGCTTCGGCCTTGCCATGCACCGCATGCTGCAGGCCCTGCATCTCCCACAATGGATTGGGCATGGATGCGTTGGCGAACAGCGCATTGTTCCAGCCCAGCGGGCGGCTGCTGTCCAGGTAGAACGACTTCAGGTAGGTGTAGATCCAGTCGCTGCCGCGCACCCGGGAAATCAGGCTCAGGTCCGGCGGCATCTTGCCGAACCACTTTTCGGCCTGCTCCTTGGGCATCGCCACCGGCACCGGATCACCGATCGCCGAGCCGGTGAAGTTGAGGTTGTTCATCACCTCTTCCTCGCTCAGCCCCAGGTCCTCGCCCATCCGCGAATAGCGCAGGTACTTCAGTGCATGACAGCCACTGCAGTAGTTCATGTACAACTGGGCGCCGCGCTGCAGCGACGCCCGGTCACCCAGGTCGTTGCCGGCCTGCAGCAGCTTGGTGCCGCCCTCGGCGGCCATGGCCAGGGTACTGCCCAGCATCAGGGCGGCCGCCAGGGCCAGCCGGACCATCCAGCGCTCAGTCATGCGTGGTCACCCTTTCCGGTACCGGCTTGGTCTTGTCCAGCCTTGTCCATATCGGCATGGTGATGAAGAAGGCGAAGTACAGGAAGGTCAGCACCCGCCCGACATAGGTCTCGTGTGCATCGGTGCCCGGGCCGGAGCCGATCACGCCGAGCCAGACGAAACACACTGCGAACACCCCCAGCAGCACCCGCGAGAGCACGCCACGGTAGCGGTAGGACTTGACCCGTGCGCGGTCCAGCCAGGGCACCAGGAACAGGATGGCGATGGCCGAGAACATCACGATCACGCCACCCAGCTTGTTGGGCACCACCCGCAACATGGCGTAGTACGGCGTGTAGTACCAGACCGGCTTGATGTGCTCGGGGGTGACCAGGCGATTGGCTTCGGTGAAGTTGTCGTGTTCCAGGAACAGGCCACCGAAGGCCGGTGCGAAGAAGATGATGAAGGCCGCGATGATCAGCAGGAAGCCCGCACCGACGCCGTCCTTGAGTGTGTAGTAGGGATGGAACGGGATGCCGTCGGTCGGTGCGTTCGGTGACCAGCGGTTGCCCTTCGGGCCCTTCTTGATCTCCACGCCATCGGGATTGTTCGATCCCACTTCATGCAGCGCGCCCAGGTGCAGCACCACCAGCAGCAGCAGGACCAGCGGCAGCGCGATCACGTGCAGTGCGAAGAACCGGTTGAGCGTGGCGTCGCTGGGCAGGTAATCGCCCATGATCCATTCGGTCAGGCCATTGCCGATCACCGGAATGGCGCCGAACAGCGAGATGATCACCTTGGCACCCCAGAACGACATCTGGCCCCACGGCAGCACGTAGCCCATGAAGGCCTCGGCCATAAGCACCAGGTAGATCAGCATGCCCAGGATCCACACCAGCTCGCGTGGCTTCTGGTAGCTGCCATACAGCAGCCCGCGGAACATGTGCAGGTAGACCACGATGAAGAACAGCGAGGCACCGGTGGAGTGCATGTAGCGGATCAGCCAGCCCCACTCCACGTCACGCATGATGTATTCGATGGAGGCGAATGCTTCGGCGGCATTCGTCTTGTAGTGCATGGTCAGGAAGATGCCGGTGACGATCTGATTGACCAGCACCAGCAGCGCCAGCGAGCCGAAGTAGTACCAGATGTTGAAGTTCTTCGGCGCGTAGTACTCGCTGACGTGCTTGCGGTAGATCGGCATCAACCCCGGCGCGCGGGCATTGACCCAGTCGGCCACGCCGGTGGCGGTACGGCTGAGGATGTTGGACATCAGGCAGCCCCCTGCGGATCGACACCGATGATGATGGTGTTGTCGTCCTGGTAGTGGTGCGCGGGCACCTTCAGGTTGATGGGTGCGGGCACGTCCTTGAAGACGCGGCCGGACATGTCGAAGCGCGACTTGTGGCAGGGGCAGAAATAGCCGCCCTTCCATTGCGGATCGTAGGGCTCGGGGCGGATTTCACCCACCATTTCCGGCGAACAGCCCAAGTGCGTGCAGAGACCAACCAGCACCGAGATCTCGGGCTTGATCGAGCGCAGCTCCGGGTTCTGCTTGAGCACGTACTCCGGCTGCTGGTCCTTCTCGCCGGACTCGGGGTCCTTCAAGCGGCCATCCAGCCCATGCAGCGCGTCAAGGATCGCCTTGGACCGTTTGACGATCCAGATCGGCTGGCCACGCCATTCCACGATCAGGCGTTGGCCTTCCTGCAGGGCGCTGATGTCGGCCACCACCGGTGCGCCGGCAAGCTTGGCGCGGGCACTGGGGTTCCAGGATTTGATGAAAGGAACTGCGGTGAATCCGACGCCGACGGCGCCCACCACGGCTGTGGTGGCAGTAAGAAAACGCCGACGTCCGGTGTTGACTGGATCGTGTACCCCATCGTTGGCCATCCGGCACTCCGATATTGATTAGGTAGCTTTAAGGCTGCCAGCGGTTCCGGTGGGGGCCAGAGCCGCATTGAATCTCGGTCGAGTGTAGCGGAACCGTTGCGCGCCACACAACGCATTGCAACAACTCTTTCAGATCCTTGCCGACTGACAGTCGGCACCTACCTGTTCAAAGGTGTGCCGGCCAACGGTCGGCACCTACTGCTTGGTCAGGGCGGTGCGATAGCGCTCGGCCAGCTGGCCGACCCGGCGCACGTAATACTGGGTCTCGCTGTAGGGCGGCACGCCGCGATGGCGATCGACCGCGCCCTCGCCTGCGTTGTAGCCGGCAGCCGCCAACGTCAGATCACCGTTAAAGCGCTTCAGCAACCACGCCAGATACTGCACACCGCCACGGATGTTCTGCCCCGCGTCGTAGGAATCGCTGACGCCGAAGCGCGCGGCGGTGGGTGGCATCAGCTGCATCAGGCCCTGGGCGCCGGCACGGCTGAGTGCGGTCGGGTTGTAGGCCGATTCGGCATGGATGATCGCGCGTACCACGGCCTCTTCCACCCCGAATTCGCGTGCGGCCGAGGTGATCTCGCTCTGGAAGGCCGTGGTGTTCAGGCGCACGCTGCCGAAATCGACGCGCGGATTGACCCCACAGGCGTAGCAGCGCTCCATGAAGCTGTAGCGGATCGTCCGCACCGGGCCGAGGTTGGCGACCTGGGTCGGGCGTGCGCTGGTGTAGTGGCGCACCCCGTCCTGCATGTACGAATAGACCTGTCCGCTGACCATCCTGCCGCCGCGCGGACTGGCCGGCGTAGAGCTCGTTGCGGGTGCCGGGGTCGCTGCGACAGCAGGACTGGCCGCAGCGGCGGCGACCGCGACCGGATTACGCTCGGCGCTGGCCACCACTGCAGCAGGTGCCGCAGGTACTGGTACCGGCGCCGGCGTGGCAACGGGAGCGCGCGCCGCCCTGCCCGCGCTGCGGGTGTAGCTGATGGTGCTGCAATGGGCACCGGCCACCCGCTTGCTGACATAGCTGGTGACACCGTCGGCGCCGAGGCACTTGTACAGGGTACCGGCGCTGGCCGGCGCAGCGGTCAGCGCAGCGATGATGATCGCCGTTATCCCCAGTCTCCCCTTCATGGCCGCGAGTGTCCCAGCTTCGCTGCGGCTTGCCAAGGGCGCCGGCTCAGACCGTGACGGCGGGCACGGCCAGGACCTGGCCAAGCCCGGTCAGGCGCTGGGCCAGCTCCTCGCGCAGCTCGGCCGGCGTGGTCCACAGCGCCACCGGCAGGCGATCCAGGCTGAGGATCTGCGCCAGCATCATGCCGCGGCTCTCCGCGCCCATCCGCAACAGGCAATGCGCTGGCCCGTCGGCCTCCAGCACACCGCACCAGGGCGGAATGCGCCCGGTCAGCTCCGCTTCGCTGCCGGCCAGGCGCAGGACGGCCTGCAGCGCGAACGGCGCCTGGCTGACCGCCTGCCGCACCATCACATCCGGCGGCGCCGGAGTGCGCCGATGCAGGCCGGGCTCTGGCAGCGGACGCACTGCGCCCATCCGGTCCACGCGCAGCGTGCGCCAATCCTGCCGCCCCAGGTCCCAGGCCAGCAGATACCAGCGCCGTCCGTAGTTGACCAGGTGCTGGGCCTCGACCTCGCGCTGCGTCACCGCGTCCTGCGCGCTGCGGTACTCGAAGGCCAGCCGCGCGGCCTGCCGGCAATGCTGGGCCAGCCGCCCGAGCAGGCGCGCGTCGGTGGATGGCAGGTCGGACAGGGTTGCGGTGGCGGCATGTACTTCGCCGGCCTGCTGGCGGCGACGCGCCGGCACCAGCGGGTCGAGCTTGGACAGCAGGCCGCGTGCGGTGTCGTCGATGCCGGACACCGTGGCCGACGCCGCGCGCAGGGCAATCGCCAGTGTGGTGGCCTCCTCCTCATCCAGCAGCATCGGCAGCACCGGCGCACCGGCGCCCAGCCGGTAGCCGCCACCTACACCGGCCGAGGCCTGTACCGGATACCCCAGCTCACGCAGGCGCTCGACATCGCGACGGATGCTGCGCCGGTCCACGCCCATGCGCTCGGCCAGCTCGGCGCCGGACCAGTGACGGCGGGCCTGCAGCAGGGAAATCAAGCGAAGCAGGCGATGGGCGGTATGGCGCATGACGGATCGCGGACAGAATTCGTCCGCAATTGTGCCCCAGCATGGGTCCCACTTCACCACCACCTGCAGGGAGCAATGCCATGACGTCACGCCAGATCACCCTCTACCACGCCGCCCGTTCACGCTCGAGCGGCGCGGTGGCCCTGCTCGAAGCACTGGGCGCCGACTACCGCATGCAGGTGCTGGACCTGAAGGCTGGCGCCAACCTGGCCCCGGCCTATCTGGCGATCAATCCCATGGGCAAGGTGCCGGCCATCGTCCACAACGGCGCCCTGGTGACCGAGCAGGTGGCGATCTATCTGTACCTGGCCGACCTGTACCCGGAAGCCGGACTGGCACCGCCGATCGGCGACGCCCTGCGCGGCCCCTACCTGCGCTGGATGGCCTTCTATGGCGCCTGTTTCGAGCCGGCGATGATCGACAAGGCCATGCATCGCGAGCCGCCGCCGCGCCTGATGTCGCCCTACAACGATGCCGATACGGTGCTGCAGGTGATCGAGGCGCAGCTGGCGCAGGGGCCGTACCTGCTGGGCGAGGTGATGAGTGCGGCCGACGTGCTGTGGGGCAATGCATTGGCCTGGACCAGTGCGTTCGGCCTGGTGCAGCCGGCACCGGCGACGGCCGCCTACATCGCACGGATGAGTGCGCTGACCGCGTTCGACCGCTCGCGGCAGATCGATGCGGAGCTGGTCGCGGCGTAAGGCACCCGGCCCGGCGCTGCCGAACGGCACGGGATGCAGGCAGCGCGGGGCCATGCCCCGCGAGCGCGCAGCGTGGCGCCGCTGCCGTTGCGCCGGGCGCACGCCCTGGGATGCGGGTAGAATCGCCCCCTTTCCCGCCACCCGAATGGATTAAGCGCCATGAACGGGACGCCAGACGTCTTTCCGCCCGCCACCCAGGGCGGCACCCCGCTCGTTGCCCTGCCCTCTGGTCCGCGCAAGCCCGACCAGGTGAAGGGCAAGCTGTACATCAAGACCCACGGTTGCCAGATGAACGAGTACGACTCGGCCAAGATGGCCGACGTGCTCGCCGCCAGCGATGGCCTGGAACTGACCGATCGCCCGGAGGACGCCGACGTCATCCTGGTCAATACCTGCTCGATCCGCGAAAAGGCGCAGGAGAAGGTGTTCAGTCAGTTGGGCATCTGGAAGAGCCTGAAGAACCAGGGCCGCGAGGTCATCATCGGCGTAGGCGGTTGCGTGGCGTCGCAGGAAGGCGAGGCGATCATCAAGCGTGCGCCGTTCGTCGACCTGGTGTTCGGCCCGCAGACACTGCATCGCCTGCCGGAACTGATCCGCGCCCGTCGCGAGCAGCAGCGCCCGCAGGTGGACATCAGCTTCCCGGAAATCGAGAAGTTCGATCGCATGCCCGAACCGCGTGCCGATGGCGCATCGGCATTCGTATCGATCATGGAAGGCTGCTCCAAGTACTGTTCGTTCTGCGTGGTGCCCTACACGCGTGGTACCGAAGTCAGCCGTCCGTTCGAGGACGTGGTGGTGGAAGTGGCACAGCTTGCGGCACAGGGCGTGCGCGAGATCAACCTGCTCGGCCAGAACGTCAATGCCTACCGCGGCCCCTATGGTGACGGCGAGCTCGCCGACCTGGGCCTGCTGATCCGCACCATCGCCGAGATCGACGGCATCGGCCGCATCCGCTTCACCACATCGCACCCGCTGGAGTTCAGCGATTCGCTGATCGACGCGTTCCGCGATGTACCGCAGTTGGCCAACTTCCTGCACCTGCCGGTGCAGGCAGGCAGCGACCGCGTGCTGTCAGCGATGAAGCGCGGTTATACCGCACTGGAATTCAAGTCGAAGATCCGCAAGCTGCGTGCAGTGCGCCCCGATATCTCGATCAGTTCGGACTTCATCGTCGGTTTTCCTGGCGAGACGGATGCTGATTTCGAGAAGACCATGAAGCTGATCGAGGATATCGGCTTCGACCACAGCTTCTCCTTCATCTATTCGCGTCGCCCGGGCACGCCGGCTGCAGACCTGGAAGACACGATCAGCGACGCGGAAAAGCATGCGCGCCTGTCGCGGCTGCAGGAACGGATCAACGCGCATGCCGCGCAGATCTCCGAAACGATGGTCGGCAGCATACAGACCGTGCTGGTGGAAGGCCCTTCGCGCAAGAACCCGAACGAACTGACCGGCAAGACCGAGAACATGCGTTCGGTGAACTTCCCGGCGCACCCGCGCCTGATCGGCCAGTTCGTGGACGTGGTGATCACGGAAGCGATGACCAACTCGCTGCGCGGGCGCGTCGTGACGGAATAAGGTGTGCCGAACAACGGTCGGCACCTATCGAGGAATTGAGGTGTGCCGAACAACGGTCGGCACCTACCGGGGTGGATGCCGACCGTTGGTCGGCGTGCTTCAATCCAGGCGTTTGCGGAAGCGCAGGATGGCCAGGGTCATCATCGCCACGATGAACACCAGCAGTGCCAGCGCGTCCGGCCACAGCTCCCACAGCGAAGCCCCGCGCAGCATGATGCCGCGGACCAGGCGCAGGAAGTGGGTCAGCGGCAACACTTCCGCCAGCCACTGCACCGGCCGGGGCATGCCGGCGAACGGGAACATGAAGCCCGACAGCAGGATGGAAGGCAGGAACAGGAACAGGGTCATCTGCATGGCCTGGAACTGCGAACGCCCCCGGGTTGAAATCAACAGGCCCAGCGCCAGGTTGGCCAGCACCAGCAGCACGGCGGCAAGATAGACATCCAGCAGGCTGCCGCGGATCGGGACCTCGAACAACCACGTGCCCAGCAGCAGCACCAGGGTGGTCTGCAGCAGACCAATCGCTGCGTATGGCAATACCTTGCCGACCATCAGTTCGCTGCGCGATACCGGCGTGGCGATCAGCAGCTCCATGTTGCCGCGTTCGCGCTCGCGTACCACCGCCACTGCAGTGAACATCACCAGGGTCATGGTCAGGATCACCCCGATCAGGCCGGGCACGATGTTCACCGCTGACCGTCGTTGCGGGTTATAGAAGCTGATGACGCTTACCGGCCCGCTGGCAATATTGCCCTCGCGCAGCGGCCGTGTGTTGCTGGTCGGCCGCGTGTCCAGCGGCACCTGCGCCAACTGGATCGCCGCACTCTGCACCACCGTGTCGCTGCCGTCGACCAGCACCTGCACCGCTTCGCGGCCTTCGTAGCGGCGTCGTTCGAAATCGGCGGGGATCACAATGCCCACGCTGATCCTGCCCTGCCGCAGTGCCTGCATCAGCTGGTCGGGCGTATAGGCTTCGCTGCGCGGTGTGATCACCCCCGTGGCGACCATGTCCTGCACCAGCGCACGCGAGGCGGCGCTGTTGGCCTGGTCGGCGATGCCCGCATCCAGGTGCCGCAGGTTGAGGTTGATCGCATAACCGAACAGCAGCAGCTGCATCACCGGGATGCCGATGATCATCGCCAGGGTGATGCGGTCGCGGCGCAGCTGCCGCAGCTCCTTGAGCATGATCGCCCACAGCCGGCGCGGGTTCATGCGGCCGGCTCCCGGCCACGGCCGCGAGTGGCGGCAACGAAGACATCTTCCAAGTTGGGCGCCACCGGTTCGATGCTGGCCTGCGGATCGGCGTCGGCAAGGGCCTGCGCCAACACGCGGGTATCGGCCGCGCCCTCGCTGCACAGCACGCGCAGTTCGGTGCCGATCTGCGCCACGCTGAGCACGCCCGGCAGCGCCGCCAGCGCGCGGCTGGCCTGCCGGGGTTGCGCGGTGGTGACGGCCAGGGTGCGGCCCTGCAGTTGCGCGCACAGTTCGGCCGGCGTGCCATCGGCTACCAGGGCACCGCGATCAAGGATCGCCAGCCGGTGGCAGCGTTCGGCCTCGTCCATGTAATGGGTGGACACCAGCACCGTGGTACCGGCATCGGCGAGTTCGAACAGCGCCTCCCAGAAATCACGACGCGACTCGGGATCGACCGCACTGGTCGGCTCATCCAGGAACAGCAGTTCCGGCGCATGGATCACCGCACCGGCCAGCGCCAGCCGCTGCTTCTGCCCCCCACTGAGGGTGCCGGCCAACTGCACCTGGCGATCCTGCAGGCGGTACTGCTGCAGCAGCGCATCGACCCGTTGCCGTGCCTGCGCGCGTGGCAGATCCTGGATGGCGGCAAGGAATTCCAGGTTCTCCCGCACCGACAGGTCTTCGTACAACGAAAAACGCTGGGTCATGTAGCCGATGCGGCGGCGCAACGCCTCGGCCTGCGCCGGGATCGCCAGGCCCAGTACGTCGATCTCGCCCGCGCTCGGCTCGAGCAGCCCGCACAGCATGCGGATGGTGGTCGATTTGCCCGAGCCGTTCGGGCCGAGGAAACCGTATACGTGCCCACGCGGCACCTGCAGATCGACGTTGTCCACCGCCAGCAGGTCGCCGAAACGGCGGCTCAGGCCCCGCGCACGCACGGCGATGTCATCGACCGGATTCAGAAACGCACCTGCACCGGCAGCCCGGCGGGCAGCGCCTGCATGTCGGCACTGTCGTCGATCTCGATCTCGGCCAGGTAGCTCAACCGCGAGACGTCATCACCAGTCAACGCGTAATAGGGGGTAAAGGAAGGTTCGCTGCGGATCGACCGCACATGCCCTTTCAGTACGGTGTTGGCGCCGTCCAGCTGCACCAGCGCGGCCTGCCCGACCTTCACCTGCAGGCGCAACGGCTGCGGCAGGTACACGCGCGCATACGGCCGTTCGCCCACCAGCATCACCACCAACGGTGCACCGATCGGTGCCTGGTCGCCTTGCCTGTAGGGCAACGCATCGACCACGCCATCGCGCGGTGCGCGCAGCTGCAGCTTCTGCAGGTTGACGGCCTGCACGACCTCCTGTGCCTGTGTCGCCCTGGAGGCGGCCTGGCCCTGGGCGATGTCCTCACGACGGTTGCCGCGCTGCAGCTGCAGCCATGCCTGTTCGGCAGCACGCACGCTGGCCACGGCGTTGTCGGCGGCCGCGCGGGCCCGGTCCAGATCAGCGGCAGCCACCAACCGCTGACGGGCCAGCGGTTGCACCCGGCGGTAGTAAGCGGTGGCTTCCGCCGCCTGCGCGCGCAGCGCGGTGAGCTGTGCCTGCGCCTGGGCGATCTGCTCCGGACGCGGGCCCACCTGCAGTTCCTCGAGCTGTGCCTGCGTGCGGGCCGTTTCGGCCTGTGCGGCGTCGAGCTGGGCTGCGCCGCGGGCAGGGTCCAGGCGCATCAGCAGCGCGCCCGCCTTGACCGCCTGCCCCTCGCGCACGTCAACGGTACTGATCACTTCAGCCGCCGGTGCGGGCACGCTGATCCGGTCCCATTCAAGCGTACCCAGTGCTGCTGGTGGTGCTTCGCCGCAACCCGCCAGAAGGCAGCTGCCCAGCAATCCCATCCTGCGCACCCACGTGCCCACGGCCATGCGCCACCTCCTGCGATGGCGCCACGGTGCCATGCTCCCTGTGCACCCGCAATGATCCAGATCAGCGCTGGCCAATAATTGATCAGTCGCTGCCAAGGCCACTGCCGCAAGGCTCGCTGCCACCTATCCACAGGTTCGTGGCAACACCGTCCACACCGCATGTGGAAAACCCTGCAGGCACTGGCACAATTTTCACCACGGCATCATCTTCCTTGTGGCACAAGCCCTGCGAAGATCTATCCACAGGTTTCTTCGGCGCCGGTCCACACCCGGTGTGGAGAACTGTTGTCATGCCGGCTTGCGCGTTACCCTTGTCGTCCCTGACTCCATCGCGGTGGACGGCGACCCCGCCCCACCCCAAGCAATGAAAAGCATCGAGCATCGAGACTTCACCCTGTCGCCGGAAGACAACGCGCAGCTGGCCAACCTGTGCGGCCCGTTCGACGGCCACCTTCGCCAGATCGAACTGAAGCTTGGCGTGGAAATCGCCAACCGGGGCTTCGTGTTCCGCGTCAGTGGCCCGGCCGAAGCCAGTGCCGAGGCACAGAAGCTGATCGAGGCGCTGTACGAGGAAGCCGCCGAGATCACCTTCGACAACCACGCCATTCACCTGCGGCTGAACGCGGCCAACATCGAACAGATCGCCGACCGCTCCTACGAAGCGCAGGACGTGGCGATCAGGGTCAAGCGCGGAACCGTGCGCGGCCGGGGTTCCAACCAGAGCCGCTACCTGCACCAGATCGTCAGCCACGACATCAACTTCGGCATCGGCCCGGCCGGTACCGGCAAGACCTTCCTGGCCGTGGCCAGCGCGGTGGAAGCACTGAACGAATCGCGCGTGCAGCGCCTGATCCTGGTGCGTCCGGCGGTCGAGGCCGGCGAGAAGCTAGGCTTCCTGCCCGGCGACCTGAGCCAGAAGGTCGACCCGTACCTGCGCCCGCTGTACGACGCCCTGTATGAAATGCTGGGCGTGGAAAAGGTGCTCAAGCTGCTGGAAAAGAACGTCATCGAGATCGCGCCGCTGGCCTACATGCGCGGCCGCACGCTCAACGATGCATTCGTGATCCTGGACGAAGCGCAGAACACCACCATCGAACAGATGAAGATGTTCCTGACCCGCCTGGGCTTCGGCTCCACCGCCGTGGTCACCGGCGACCTGACCCAGACCGACCTGCCCAAGCATGTGAAGTCCGGCCTGCGCGATGCGATCGACGTGCTGCGCGATGTGGAGGGTGTCAGCTTCACCTTCTTCGAAGCCCGCGACGTGGTCCGCCACCCGCTGGTGGCGCGCATCGTCAGTGCCTACGACCGCCGCGACCTTCATGAGATCCAACCTGGAGCGGAATGACACTACACTGCGGGCTCCTGTGCACATAAGGACGTGTCATGGTTCGCCCGGGTCTGCTGCTGTCGTTGTGCCTGCTGGCCCTCGGGCCGGTCCATGCACTCGCCTCTCCCCCGCCTGCCGCCGAAGCGCGGGCGTATGTTGAATCCAGCTATGTGATTGCTCCCTACCAGGTGGAGGATTTCACGCTCGTACGCAGCAGTTACAACCCGGACGACCGATTGGCGGGGGCCGGGTTCAGTTACCGCAGCCGCCTGCACCCAGAGGCGGCGATCAGTGTTTTCGTGTATCCGGCGGGCCGATTGGACCCGCAGGTTGCCGTGGACCGCGGCATGCAGGCCTTGCAGGCGGACCTCAGGCAGGCGGTTGCGTCCGGCGTCTACGCGGACCTGCAGGAGCTGGGACAGGAGCCCTTCCCGTTGTCGGCCGAGGCAGTTGCTGCGGAAGGTGCCAATGACATCGACGCAGCGGTGATCCAGGCCATTGCCAAGGCCGAGCAGGTCCGAGGCGAGAAGCTGCGCCTGAGCCTGCTGCACGTGTCCAGCAACCAGCCGCTGCATTCCAATGGCTATCTGTTCTATAAGCAGCTGCATTTCTTCAAGCTGCGCATCTCGGCCAATCAGTCCGTCCTGCCGCGCGAGGCATTCGATGTCCTCGCTGATCGCGCCACGCGCGGCCTGATCCCGGCGCTGGAAGTGGCCAACGTAGGCGGCTGTGCCAACGCCACCCTGTATGTGGATCCCGATGCGGCGCCGGAGCAGGGGGCAATCCAGTTGGCCAGACAGGTGACGCTGCAGAACGGCTACAACTGCCACCCATCGACCGGCGGTGCCGACATCCAGGGGCGTGCGGCCAAGGCGTCGGTGATCGAAATCGCCTACGAAGCCGGCGACTGGAAGTCGCAGTGAACGGCGACACGCGCGATACTGTGACCTCCTGTTCGATCTGAAATGCCGGTGTTGCCATGACCAAGGGTCCCGTCCGCCTCGATGTCGCCGTCAGCTATGCCCTGCCCCGTGCCGGGCTGCCCTCTGCCGTCAGCTTCCGCAAGTGGGTGGCGGCGGCGCTGAAGGGCCGGATCCGCGAGGCCGACCTGGCCATCCGCGTGGTCGACAGCAAGGAAGGGCAGTCGTTGAACCGGCACTACCGGGGCAAGGACTACGCCACCAACGTGCTCAGCTTTCCGGCCGACGTGCCGGAGGGCCTGCCCAAGGGCGTAAAGTTCCCGCTGCTGGGCGACCTGGTGATCTGCGCACCGGTGGTGGCGCGTGAAGCCGAGGAGCAGGGCAAGGGGCTCAATGCCCACTACGCGCACCTGACCGTGCACGGCGTGCTGCACCTGCTTGGCTGGGACCACGAGGACGACAAGGAAGCCGAGGCGATGGAACAGCTGGAGCGCGAGATCCTGGCCGAGCTTGGCATCGACGACCCGTACGCCGGCGAGCGCTGAAGCGGGGGCAGCGCTATCCTGTGCCTGCACCCCTGCCGGAGACATGGATGATGATGGGCAACATCGGGCCGCTGCTGGCCGGAACCGGAAGTGCGATCTTCGCCCTGCTGCTGGTGGTGGCCGCCAATGTGGTGCACCGGGTCAGCGCCCGCCACCCCGATGGCCGGCACTGGCTGCTGCGCACGCTGGCCCTGCTGGCGCCTGTCAGCCTGCTGGCGGGTGTGGCCGTGGGCATGGTCGGGCCCCATCTGCTCGGCGGCGATGGACCGGTGAACAGTACGCCGGCGCTCTGGATGACCGCGATGGTGCTGATCCTGATCGGTGCGCTGTGCGCACCGGTGAGCTGGCGCGTGGTCCTGCAGCAGCGCCTGGGGCGTGCAAGCGGCAGCCTGCCTTTCTTCCATGCAACGCGTGCGCAGCTGCGGATGCTGTTCCTGCTCGCCGCGGTGTACATGGTCGCTATCCGCCGGGTCAGCACGGACCTGCCGGACGGGCTGCTGGAGCCGGCTGCACTGCAGGTTGCGGTCGGTGCGGTGATGCAGCTGGTCCACATGGCAATGCTCTCGGCGTTGCTCACCTTGCCGGTGATGGCGCTGCGCGCCGTGGCCCGCTGGCCGCTACGGCGCATGCAAGCGCGGCTAGGCCGCACTTCGCAGGACTGAGCGCGCCCCTGTTATCCGGCTCGCAGCGGTTCCCGCCCTGAACCGGCCGGCGCGGTCGCCGGACACGGCGACGGCCGCTACCATGCTCCGGTTTCCTTCCATCGCGGACCTTCTGCCTGTGCTGCTGCGTACTGCCCTGCCCCTGCTGCTCGTTGCCTCCACCGCTTCCGCCGCGCCACTGGACCTGCCTGCGCTGATCGAATGCCGCCAGGGCGTGGCCGAGCACGCCGCGCTGGCACCGCTGCTGGCCGATCCGCTGAAGGCCGTGGCGCATGGCCTGCAGCCGCTGCCGCAGGGCAACCAGTTCATGAGCGAGTACCGCCTGGCCGGCCCGATCACCGTGTTCGGCCAGCAGACCGAGCGTGTGGCCGTGGCCGGCGCCAGCATCATGGCCGTGCTCGACCAGGCCGATCCGCGGCCGCTGGCCAAGCAGCTGGCCCTGGAGATCGGCTACGACCAGGACGGCAAGTTCATGGCCGGGCGCGAGCTGGTCAGCCGCGATGTGACCGACCCGAAGACCGGGGAGGCGCAGATCGAGTCGATCATCCTCAGCGTATCCACCGTCGCCAGCCACCCCGGCAGGACCCTGGCCGGCTGCACCTACAGCCTGGACCTGCCGGCCGAGGACGAGGGCCCGGCCGCCACCGCCCCGGCGGCCGGCGGTCACTGACAGGCCCCCACATCCTGCTAGACTTGGGCCATCGCCCGGCCTGCCGGGTGCCTTTTTTCCAGAGATGTCAGAAGACGACAGTAGTAGCTCCTCCGTGGAGCACAGTGAAAAGAAGCGCGGCTGGCTTGAACGCCTGACGTCTGCTTTTTCCGGCGAACCCCACACCCGCGACGAGCTGGTCGCTGTCCTGCACACCGCGCAGGAAGAAGGGTTGATCGCCGCCGATACCCTGAAGATGATGGAAGGTGCCATTTCGGTGGCCGAGCTGACCGTGGGCGACGTGATGATCTCGCGTTCGCAGATGGTCTCGCTGCCGGTCGAGGCGCCCTTCCTGGAGCTGATGAAGCAGGTGGTCGAGTCCGGCCATTCGCGCTTCCCGGTGCATGGCGAGAACAAGGACGACATCCTCGGCGTGTTGCTGGCCAAGGACCTGCTGCGCGGCGTGGTTGCCGACAACGGTCCCGGCAACGTGCGCGAACTGCTGCGCCCGGCGGTGCTGATTCCGGAAGCAAAGAAGCTCAACGTGCTGCTGAAGGAATTCCGCCTGTCGCGCAACCACATGGCGATCGTGGTGGACGAGTACGGCGGTGTCGCCGGCCTGGTCACCATCGAGGACGTGCTGGAGCAGATCGTCGGCGAGATCGACGACGAACACGACGAGGCCGAGGATTTCTCCGCGCAGATCGCCATCCAGGCCGATGGCCAGTACGTGGTCGATGCACTGACGCCGATCGGCGATTTCAACGAGCGCTTCGGTGCCAGCTTCTCCGATGAAGACTACGACACCATCGGCGGCCTGGTGACCGAAGCGGTGGGCCATCTGCCGGAAGTCGGTGACGAACTGGCGCTGGACCGTTTCATGTTCCGTGTGGCCCGTGCCGATGCGCGCCGGGTGCAGGCCTTCCATGTAACGGTGCTGGCACCGGACGCGCAGGACGACGCTTGAAGCACCGTGGCCTGATCCTGACGGTGTGGCTGGCGGTGTGCGTGCTGGCCACGACCCTGCCACTGACCGCGTTCGCGCAGGCGGCGCCACCGGCCGTTTCGACGGCCAGTGATGCCCCTGCCCCGCGCGTTGGTGTGGTCACCATGCAGCCCGGCACCGTGTTCTTCGAGCGCTTCGGCCACGATGCCATCGTCGTGCTGGACCCGGTGAGCGGCGAGGCGATCTCGTACAACTTCGGCTACTTCGATCCGTCCGAACAGGATTTCATCGGCCGCTTCGTGCGTGGCGACATGATGTATTACCTGGTGGCGCTGCCACTGCAGCAGGACCTGTCGTACTACGACGAGACCGGCCGCGGTGCCAGCGTGCAGTGGCTGGATATCACCCCTGACCAGGCGCGCTCGCTGGCCGCCGACCTGGCCGAACGGGCCAAGCCGGAAAACGCGCGCTACCACTACGATTACTACACCGCCAACTGCGCCACGATGGTGCGCGACACGCTCGACAAGGCTCTGGGCGGCGGGCTGCATTCACAGCTGTCGGGCCGTTCGCGTGGCAACACCTATCGCAGCGAGTCGGTACGGCTGGCGTCCCCGGCCCCGTGGATGTGGCTGGGCTTCGATATCGGCCTGGGCCCGTTTGCCGACCAGCCGCTGTCGCGCTGGCAGGAAGCCTTCGTGCCGATGCGCCTGGCCGATGCCCTGCGGCAGGCCCGCAACAGCGACGGCCGCCCGCTGGTGCAGTCCGAGCAGGAACTGCTGCCGCACCGCATCGACCCCGAACCGAAGGAATTCGCGCGCCACTGGTGGCCGTGGCTGCTGTGTGGCCTGGTGATTGCAGCGGGCGTACTGGCGCTGCGCAGGCGTACGCGCCTGCTGGCCGGCCTGGCCCTGCCGCTGTGGCTGCTGTGCACCATCGCCGGTGGCCTGCTGGTGTTCCTGTGGGGCTTCAGCACGCACTACGCTGCCTGGGCCAACCGCAACCTGCTGCTGCTGTCGCCGCTGTGCGTGCTGCTGTTGCCGGGGGCGATCCGCCTGCTGCGGCGGCGCGTGCCCGGCCGCATGTTCAGGATCGTGCTGTGGCTGGTGGCGGTGCAGGCGGTGGCTGCCCTGGTGCTGCACTGGCTGAGCCTGCAGGCGCAGTACAACGTGCAGTGGATCGTGCTGCTGCTGCCGGTCCACGCGGCGCTGGCCTGGGTGCTGGGGCGCCGTCCTCACTTGTCGGAAACGCAGCACTGACGCACGATGGCGGGCATGTCATTGCCCGCCCCACTGCCCGCCCCACTGCCCGCCCCTGCTGCCGCCTCCGCCGCAGCCAATCCCACCTGCGTCATCAACTGCGTCCACTACGATGACGACGGCAAACGCCACGACATCAGCCTGGATGCCATCAGCGATGTCATCGCCAGCAACAATGGTTTCGTCTGGGTCGGCCTGTACGATCCGAACGAAGACGTGCTGCTGAAGCTGCAGGAAGAATTCTGCCTGCACGACCTGGCCGTCGAAGATGCGCGCAACGCGCACCAGCGCCCCAAGGTGGAGGCCTACGGCAACTCGTTGTTCGTGGTGGTGACCACCGCGCAGATGGTTGACGAGCGCATCCAGTACGGCGAGACCCACGCCTTCCTCGGCCCACGGTTCCTGGTGACCGTGCGCCATGGCGCCTCGCTCTCGTACGCACCGGTGCGCGCGCGCGTGGAGCGCGAACCACAGCTGCTGAAGATGGGCCCCTCGTACTGCCTGTACGCCGTGGCCGACTTCGTGGTCGACAATTACCTGCCCATCACCAACCGCTTCCGCGACACCCTGGAACTGCTGGAAAAGGACATCTTCGCCGACAGCTACAAGCGCAGCACGGTGGTGCGCCTGTATGAGCTCAAGCGCGAGTTGAACAAGATGCGGATGGCGGTGGCGCCACTGCAGGATGTACTGGCACAGCTGCGCCGCTACCAGGGCGAGCTGTTCCCGGACGAAGTGAAGCTGTATATCCGCGACGTGCACGACCATGCGGTACGCATCAGCGATGTCATCGACACGCTGCGCGAGATGCTGGGTACGGCCCTGAGCGTTAACCTGTCACTGGTGACGCTGGCCCAGGGCGAGACGGTGAAACGGCTGGGTGCTTGGGCCGCGCTGCTGGCCGCACCGACGCTGATCACCAGTTGGTATGGCATGAATTTCAGCCATATGCCGGAACTGAACCAGCCGTGGGCCTACCCGCTGATGATCGTCGCTGTCGGTGGCATCTGCGTTGGCCTGTACCGGCTGTTCAAGCGGGTAAAGTGGCTGTAGGGCGTATCGACCAACGGTCGATACCCACCGGACCGGTAGGCCACGACCGTTGGTCGTGGCACATGACCTGCCTTGGGTAGTGCCGGCCGCTGGCCGGCAACCAGGCAATGCCGGCCAGCGACCGGCACTACCGTTGGGAATCAAGCCACGTAGATGGTCTTGATGTTCATGAACTCATGGATGCCGTGGTCGGCCAGTTCACGGCCGAAACCTGATTCCTTGCTGCCGCCGAACGGCAACCGGGCATCGCTCTTGACGATGGCGTTGACGAAGGCCGCGCCGCATTCCATGCGCTGGGCGAAGGACTCGCCACGCACCGGGTCACGCGTCCACACGCTGCCGCCGAGGCCGAAGCGGGTGTCGTTGGCCACGCGCAGCGCTTCGGCTTCATCCTTGACCCGGATGACGGCAGCGACCGGCCCGAACAGTTCTTCGTCATAGGCGGGCATGCCCGGCCCCACCTGGTCGAGCACGCTGGCCGGGTAGCCCGCATGCGAACCGGCGATCGGTTCGCCGCCGATCAGCACCCGCGCACCTTTGGCGACGCTGGCCTGCACCTGCTTGTGCAGTTCGTCGCGCAGGTCGGCACGGGCCATCGGCGCCAGTGTGGTGCCGCGCTCGTTCGGGTCGCCGTACTGACGCTCGCCCGCGGCCTCGACGAAGCGCCGGGTGAATTCATCGGCCACCGCTTCAACCACGATGAAGCGCTTGGCGGCAATGCAGGTCTGGCCACTGTTGTCGAAGCGCGACTTCACCGCGGCGGCAACCGCCTTGTCCAGGTCGGCATCATCGAGCACCACGAAGGCGTCGCTGCCGCCCAGCTCCATCACCGACTTCTTCAACTGGCTGCCCGCATTGGACGCGATGGAGCGCCCTGCCCGCTCGCTGCCGGTCAGGGTGACTGCCTTCACCCGTGCATCGCGCAGTACGTCGGCCGCCTGGTCGTTGTCGATGTGCAGCACGTCGAACACACCGTCCGGCAGGCCGCCATCGCGGCACACCGCCAGGATCAGGTCGGCGCACTGCGGCACGTTGCTGGCATGCTTGAGCAGCGCCACGTTGCCGGCCATGAACGCCGGGGCCAGGAAGCGGAACACCTGCCAGATCGGGAAATTCCACGGCATCACCGCGAACACGCAGCCGATCGGTTCATAGCGCACGTAACTGCGCTGGGCCTCGGTATCGATCAGCTGCGGCTTCAGGTAATCGGCGGCGTGGTCGGCATAGAACTCACAGGTGGTCGCGCACTTTTCCACTTCGGCCAGGGCCTCGGCCTTCAGCTTGCCCATCTCGCTGGTCATGGCCTGCTGCAGGTCATCGCGGCGCGCACGCAGCTGGCCGGCAATCTGCTTGAGGATCGCCCCGCGATCCTGCAGCGAGCGCTCGGCCCAGCGTGGGAACGCCTCGGCTGCGGCCTGCAGGCGCTGCTCGATGGCAGCGGCATCCATCAGCTCATGGCGGTAGGTCACCTGGCCGGTGGCCGGGTTGATGATCTCGACGGTCATGGGGGATCTCCATCAGGTAGACCCCCATTGTGCGCCGGCCGCCGTGAGCCGGATGTTGCCGGCTCAGCCGTTGTCCTGGCGGGCCAGCTGCAGGTCGCGCTGGCGTCGCTTCTCCGCACGCGCATTGATGTACCAGCCGATCACCGCAGCAATGGACACTGCAGACACCAGCAGCGTGGCCAGCGCATTGATCTTCGGGCTGATGCCCATGCGAACCGAGGCGAACACCTTCATCGGCAGCGTGGTCGAGCCCGGCGTGGCAACGAAGCTGGCCACCACCACGTCATCCAGCGACAGGGTGAACGCCAGCAGCCAACCGGCCACCAGCGCCGGGGCGATGATCGGCAGGGTGATGCGGGTGAACACGGTCAGCCGGCTCGCGCCGAGATCCATCGCCGCTTCTTCCAGCGACAGGTCCATCTCCTGCAGGCGCGAGGACACCACCACGGTGACGAAGCACAGGGTGAAGGTGACGTGGGCGATCCAGATGGTGGCCAGGCCGCGCGCCGGGAAGCCAGGTATCGCGCCCATCGAGGCCAGCAGCGCCATCAGCGAGAAGCCGAGGATCACATCCGGCATCACCAGCGGCGCGGTCACCAGCGCACCGAAGAACGGCTTGCCGCGGAAACGCTTGAAGCGGGTCATCACCATTGCCGCCAGCGTGCCGAGCACGGTGGCGGTACAGGCGGTCCAGAACGCGACCACCAGGCTGGTCCACATCGCCTCCATCAGCGCGCGGTCGGCAAACAGGTCGCTGTAGGCACGGGTGGAAAACCCGGCCCAGACCATGGCCAACCGCGAGCTGTTGAACGAATAGAACATCAACAGCAGGATCGGCAGGTACAGGAAAGCGAAACCGAGCAGCAGCACGCCCAGGCCCAGGCCCTTGGCAGAACGCGGGCTCATGCCTGCTTCCCTTCCAGCAACCGCTGCTGGGATCGGTTGAACAGCAGGATCGGCACCAGCAGCAACAGGATCATCGCCGCCGCCATCGCCGAGGCGCCCGGCCAGTTGCGGTTGTTGAAGAACTCGTTCCACAGCTGTCGGCCAACCATCAGCGTTTCCGAGCCACCGAGCATTTCCGGAATCACGAATTCACCGATCGCCGGGATCATCACCAGCATGCAGCCGGCGATGATGCCCGCCTTCGACAGCGGCAGGGTGATGCGCAGGAACGCCTGCCACGGCTTGGCGCCGAGGTCGTAGGCTGCTTCCAGCAGTCGGTGGTCATGCTTGACCAGGTTGGCGTACAGCGGCAGCACCATGAACGGCAGATAGCAGTACACGATGCCGATGTAGGCCGCAGTCGGGGTGTCGATCAGCTGCAGTTTCGGCAGGCCCATCGAGGTCATCAGCGACTGCAGGCCGGTGTACTGCAGGAACTGGTCGAGCAGGCCGTTGCGGTCCAGGATCGCTTTCCATGCATAGACGCGGATCAGGAACGAGGTCCAGGACGGCAGCACCACCAGCATCATCGCCACGTTGCGCGCGGCCGGCGACAGGCGGGCGATGGCATAGGCCATCGGATAGCCGATCAGCAGGGTGAGGAAGGTCGAGATCGCGGCGATCCTGATCGAGCTCAGGAACGCCTGCGCATAGATCGAATCACGGAACAGCGCCAGGTAGTTCTCGAGGTTGAGCTTGAGCGAGAGCCCACCATCGACGTACTGCAGCAGCCAGGTGTACGGCGGCGAGCCGACCCGGCTGTGCGAGAAACTGATCATCAGCACGATCAGGAACGGCACGGCGAAGAACAGCAGCAGCCACAGGTACGGAATGCCGATCACCGTGGCACGCAGCCCCGGCAGCCAGCGCTTCAGGCCGGCGGCGCTCATGAGGTCAGCACCACGCCGTCGTTGTCGCGCCAGTGCACCCACACCTGGTCGCCCCAGGTCAGGCCATCACTGGCCCAGCGCTGCGAGTTGGCGAAGTTGGCCAGCACCTTGGCGCCGCTGGGCAGGCGCACGTGGTAGACCGAATGGCTGCCGAAGTAGGCGATGTCCTCGATCACGCCCTGCGCCTTGTTGGTGTGCCCTTCCGGCTCGTCCTTGCCGATCATCACCTTCTCCGGGCGCAGCGCGAACGCGACCGGCTGCCCTTCATAGCAGGTGATGCCATGGGCGATGTAGACCGGCGCCGGGAACAACGGCGAGCGCACGGTCACGTATTCGGGCAGGTCCTCGTCGATCACCCCGTCGAACAGGTTGACCGAACCGATGAACTCGGCAACGAAGCGGTTGGCCGGCTGCTCGTAGACCTCATCGGGCTTGCCGACCTGCTGGATCCAGCCGGCGTCCATCACCGCGATGCGGGTGGCCATGGTCATCGCCTCTTCCTGGTCGTGGGTGACCATCACGCAGGTCACGCCCGACGACTCGATGATGCTGACCAGCTCCAGCTGCATCTGCGAGCGCAGCTTCTTGTCCAGCGCGCCCATCGGTTCGTCCAGCAGCAGCAGCTTGGGCCCCTTGGCCAGCGACCGCGCCAGCGCCACGCGCTGCTGCTGGCCGCCGGACAGCTGGTGCGGCTTGCGCTTGCCAAGATGGCCCATCTGCACCAGGTCGAGCATCTCGCCCACGCGCTTGGCGATGGCCTCGCGGCCGAGTCCGTCCTGCTTCAGGCCGAAGGCGATGTTCTGCTCCACGGTCATGTGCGGGAACAGCGCATAGGACTGGAACATCATGTTGACCGGCCGCTGGTACGGCGGCAGCGCGTCCATCCGCTGGCCATCGACGGTGATGCTGCCCTTGGTGGGTGTCTCGAAGCCGCCCAGGCAGCGCAGCAGGGTCGACTTGCCGCTGCCAGAGCCACCGAGCAGCGCGAATATCTCGCCCTTGCGGACGTCCAGGTTGACGTCGTCGACGGCGACGAAGCCATCGAATTCCTTGCGCAGATCACGAATGGAGAGATAGCCGGGCACACCGGTCGCTTCGACGACGGCGGCTTCCGGCTGGGCTTCAACGGGCATGGGGGCTCCGGGAGCGGGCGGTGGACAGCGGCCGCCATTCTAACGGCCGGGGGCCGATGGGGATATGACGACGGCGGGCGGGAAGGCGCCGCTGGCCGTCCTGGAGTACCGGACCGGTGTCGGGTTTGGCCCGCAAATGGCGCACTCCAGGCGCAACACGCGCCCCCCTGCGTGGCCGTTGCCTGGTGTTTCCGCCTTGGCCTGCGGGTGCCGCGCCGAATCTGCAACGTTTTTCAGAACCGGGAGCCTTGATCGCCCGCCACTACCCCGTCGCAATCCCCAGGATCGAGGCCGACCATGGACGAACACGCGTGACATCCGCAGACACTTCTGTCTTCGCCCCACCCGCCCCCCAGCCCTCGTCAGCTGATCGGCTGGAGGTGGCCATCATCGGCGCCGGCCAGGCCGGGCTGTCACTCAGCGCGGTCCTGCAGGAGGCCGGCGTCGCGCATCGCGTACTGGAGGCGGAAACCGTGGGCGCCAGCTGGCGGCGGCGCTGGGATTCCTTCCAGACCAACACCGCCAACGCGACGATGGCCCTGCATGGCCACGCCTATGCGGGCGACGACCCGGAGGGCTTCATGGCCGCACCGGAAGTGATCCAGCGGCTTCGCGACTACGCCAGCGAAAGGTCACTGCCGATCCACGAAGGCTGCGCGGTCCTGCGTGTCACGCCCAAGGCGGGCGGCTACGCCATCGAATGCAGCCGCGGACCGATCCAGGCCGCTGCGGTGGTGGTGGCCACCGGCGAATACGGCCGTCCCCGGATGCCCCGCGTTCCCTTTGCGCCCGGGCCGGCACTGGCGGTACTGCACTCCAGCAGCTACCGCAATTGCCGGCAGCTTCCCGACGGCGCGGTGCTGGTCATCGGCGGCGGCCAGTCCGGCGCGCAGATTGCCCAGGATCTCCGCGCCAGCGGCCGCAACGTGTATTGGTCGCTGGCCGAGCGCCATTCGCATACGCGCCGGCTGCGCGGCAAGGATTCGATGACCTGGTGGGACATGGCCGGACGCATCCACCAGCATGTGAGTGAATCGGCCGGGGTACTCGCCGGGGAGCCGGACGCGCTGCGCAAGGCCCGGACCGCAGAGTTCCCGCTGATTTCCGGCAAGGGACGCGCAGGCCTGGGCAGCTCGATCAGCCTGCTGTCGATGCATCGCGAGGGCATCACACTGCTGGGCCGCCTGCAGGGCTTGGACGCGGACATCGCGCGCTTCGCCGATGTCCGCCCACAGCTGCGCACGGCGGTCGAGGCGACGCGGGCCGAGTACGCCTATCTCGATTCACTGGCAAGCGGGTACTACGCCACGCGGCCCGAACCGCGCACCGACGACGCCCGCTACATTCCCGAAGAGGTGTACCTGCACTGGGAGCCGGACGCATCGCCGCGCGAACTGGATCTGAACGCTGCCGGCATCCGCTCGGTTGTCCTCGCCACGGGCTTCGTCGCCGAATGGCCGTGGCTGCATGTGGACGGCGTGCTGGACGAACACGGGTACCCGCTCGGCGAGTTCGGTGTCTCCCCGCAGCCTGGCCTGTTCTTCATCGGCATGCACAACCTGCAGCGGATGAGCTCATCATTCCTGTGCAACGGCGGTCGCGATGCGCGCGACCTGTTGCCCGCCATCCTGCGGCACCTTGGCCGGGCCGGTGGTGCCGCTTCCGGGAAGGGCTGAGGCCATCCGCCGGGCATGGCCCGGCGCTACCACTTTCTTCCAGCGGGCAGGACCGCTTACCTGCCGGTCTTCACCTCGGTCCACAGCCGGGTGTAGAGCTTGTCGGTCTCCGGCGTGTTGATCGAATAGGTGAACATCTTCGCGGCCACGTCGGCCGGCGGGTAGATGGTCGGGTCGGTGCGGATCGCCTCGTCCACCAGCGGGGTCGCGGTCGGCACCGGGTTGCCGTAGTGGATGAAGTTGGTGTTGGCCGCGGCCACCTTCGGTTCCAGCAGGTAGTTGATGAACGCGTAGGCCGCTTCCGGGTGCTTGGCATCCTTCGGGATGGCCAGCATGTCGAACCACTGCGGCGCGCCTTCCTTCGGGATCGAGTAGGCCACGTGCACGCCGTTGCTGGCTTCCTCGGCGCGGTCGCGGGCCTGGATGATGTCACCCGACCAGCCCACCACCAGGCAGGTGCCGCCGTTGGCCAGCGAGCCCACGTACTGCGAGGAGTGGAAGTTCTGCACGTACGGGCGGATCGACTTCAGCAGGTCGGCCGCCTTCTGCAGGTCGGCCGGATCGCCGCTGTGCGGGTCCAGGCCCAGGTAATGCAGCGCGATCGGAATCATGTCCGCCGGCGTGTCCAGGATGGTCACGCCGCAGTCCTTCATCTTGCTGATGTTTTCCGGCTTGAACACCAGGTCCCAGCTGTTGGCGATGTCGGTGCTGCCACCGAAGCGCTCCTTCAACATGTCCACGTTGTAGCCGATGCCGGTGGTGCCGATCATGTACGGCACACCATACTGGTTGCCCGGATCCTGGGTGGCGATGCGCTTCATCACCTCCGGGTCGAGGTTGGCCAGGTTCGGGATCTTCGACTTGTCCAGCGGCAGGAACACGCCGGCCTGGATCTGCCGGCCGAAGAAGTTCAGCGTCGGCACCACCACGTCGTAGCCGCTGTTGCCGGCCAGCAGCTTGGTCTCGACCATCTCGTCGCTGTCGAACACATCGTAGGTGACCTTGATCCCGCTCTGCTTCTCGAAGTTGGGGATGGTGTCTTCGGCGATGTAGTCGCTGTAGTTGTAGACGTTCAGGACCTGGCTGTCCTGTCCGCCGCCGTTGCCGCCGCCACAGGCGGAAAGCATGGCGGAGGCCAGGCCGAGCGTGAGGATACGCAGCTTCATCGGGTGCTCCAGAATGCGGAAAGGGGGGCCGGCCGGGCCGGCGACGGGTGCCAGCCTACCCCCCGGCGAGGGATTTTTCTATTCGCGGCCTTCACACGTTCAGCAGCAGGAACTCGCGCTCCCACGAACTGATCACGCGGAAGAAGGTCTCGTATTCCTTGCGCTTGACCGAGGTGTAGGCGCGGCAGAAGCGCTCGCCGAGCAGGGCCTGCAGCTCGCTGCACTGCTCCAGCCCGTCCAGCGCTTCACCCAGCGAACGCGGCAGGTCGTAGCCCAGTTCCTTGGCACTGCCGGTCACCGGCGCATCCGGCGCCAGGCGCTCACGGATGCCGAGCAGCCCGCAGGCCAGGGTCGCGGCCATCGCCAGGTAAGGGTTGGCATCGGAGCCGGCAAAGCGGCTTTCCACCCGCATGTTCTCCGGCGTATCCAGCGGCACCCGCAGGCCGCAGGTGCGGTTGTCGAAGCCCCAGTGCACGTTGCTCGGCGAGACCTCACCGAACACCAGGCGCCGGTAGGAATTCACGTTCGGCGCGAAGAACGCCATGGCCATCGGCACATATTTCTGCAGGCCGGCCAGGTAATGGGCGAACAACGGACTGAAATCCTCACCACCGTGCTCGCCGGTGAACACGTTCTGGCCATCGCTGATGCGCAGCAGGCTCTGGTGGATGTGCATCGCACTGCCCGGCTCGTTCTCCATCGGCTTGGCCAGGAAGGTGGCATACACCCCATGGCGCATCGCCGATTCGCGCATGGTGCGCTTGAACAGGAACACCTGGTCGGCCAGATCCATCGCATTGGCGTGGGTGAAGTTGACCTCCAGCTGCGCTGCGCCGGATTCGTGGATCAGCGTATCCACGTCCAGCTTCATCGCATCGCAGTAGTCGTACATCAGGTCGAGGATCGGATCGAACTCGTTGACCGCGTCGATCGAGTACGACTGCCTTGCCGTTTCCGGGCGGCCGGAGCGGCCCGCCGGTGGCAGCAGCGGAAAATCCGGATCGGTGTTCTTCTGCACCAGGAAGAATTCCAGCTCGGGCGCGACCACTGGCCGCAGGCCGAGCTCGGTATAGGCATCCAGCACCCGGCGCAGCACGTTGCGCGGCGCCAGCTCATGCGGCTCGCCGTTCTTGGTGTAGCAGTCATGGATGACCTGCGCGGTCGGGTCGGTCGCCCACGGCACCATGCGCACGGTGTCCGGGTCGGGGCGCAGGATCATGTCCGAGTCCGACGGCGAGGTCAGGTCGTAGTAATCGTCCGGAAATTCGCCGGTGACGGTGGTCGCGAAGATGCCTTCGGGCAGGCGCGTGCCGTAATCGTGCGAGAACTTGTCGGCCGGGATGATCTTGCCGCGCGCATTGCCGGTGATGTCCGGAACCAGGCACTCGACCTCGGTGATGCGCCGCTCCTTCAGCCAGCGCAGCAGGCTGCTTTCCTGCGGGGGCGGGGGCGTGGCCGTCTTGCGCGGGCGCGTTCGGGAACTCATGGGGATTCCAGTCGATTCTGTTGGTGCTGCCGGCAAGCTTGGCCGAACGCACGGAAAATAGCGTGATAGAACGGCGTCTGCATGACACGCCACTCCGGGTGCCACTGTACGCCGAGCACGAATCGATGGCGCGGGCTGCGCGCTGCTTCGACCAGGCCATCATCGGCCCAGGCCTCGATCTGCAGGTCGTCGGCGACCTGCGCGATGCCCTGCCCGTGCACCGAATTGACCTGCACCCGATCGGCGGCACACCACTGCGCCAGCCAACCCCCATCGGCCAGGGTGATCGCGTGGGCCGGCCCATACTGCACCTCCACCGGCGCCTGTGGATCTTCGCGATGGTCGGCCACGCCAGGTACTGCATGTACCTGCGGATGCAGCGCGCCACCGAGCGCCACATTCAATTCCTGGAATCCGCGGCAGATCGCCAGCACGGGTAGATCCATCGCCAGCGCCTCGCGCAGCAGCGCGAACGCAGTGGCGTCGCGCGCCGGGTCATGCCGGTTGCCGTTCCAGGTGCGGCCCCCTTCGTAATGCTGCGGCTCGATGTTGCTGACCGCGCCGGTCAGCAGCAGGCCATCCAGGCCCTGCAGCCAATCGTGCGCCGGCAGCGGCGGCTGCAGGCTCGGCAGCACCAGCGGTGTTGCCTGCGCAGCGTCAACCAACGCACGCACATATTTTTCCCCGGCCACCGCGAAACGATGATGGCGGAGCACGGTGCTGTCGGTGGGCAGGCCCACCCAGGGCAGGCGGCGCATGGGGAAACTCCTTGGCGTGGCATCAAGGTACGCGCCCGGCATCGGCATCGGCAAGCCGCTGCCCTCACACCACGGGCGCCCGGCTTGGGCCAAACTATCGGCGTGAAGCCCGACCGTCCTCCCCCGCTCCGACGCCCTTTCCCGCTTCTGCGAGGCCGCCGGTGAGCGCCGCCTTCCCGCCCAGCTGGTACGCCAGCAGCCTGCCCGAACCGCCCGCATTGCCGCCGTTGCGCGGTGAACTGCATGCCGATGTGGCGATACTGGGCGCCGGCTATACCGGCCTCACCGCCGCCCTGGAACTGGCCCTGCGCGGCCAGCGGGTGGTGGTGCTGGAAGCGCAGCGGATCGGCTGGGGAGCCTCGGGCCGCAATGGTGGCCAGGCGCTGGTCGGCTACGGCTGCGAAGTGGACGAGCTGGAACGCCAACTCGGCCGCGAGGATGCGCGCCGCCTCTTCGACTGGTCGCGCGAGGCGGTACAGGCGATGCGCGCGCGCATCGACCAGCATGGCATCGAGTGCCATTGGGTGGAGGGCCACGCCAGCGTCGCCATCCGCGCACGCCACGAGCGCGACCTGCGCGCCAACTGTGAACACCTGCAGCGACATTACGATTACCCGATGCAGTGGTGGGAGCGCGATACCCTGCGTGGGCAACTGGACAGTCCGCGCTACCGCGCGGCGATGTTCGACCCGCTCAGCGCCCACCTGCATCCGCTGGCCTACGCCCGCGGGCTGGCCGATGCCGCACGCGCAGCCGGGGTGGTCATCCACGAACAATCGCCGGTGACGCGCATTCAACGCGGCGCACATGCGGTGCTGCATACCGACCACGGCAGCGTGCGCGCGCCGCAGCTGGTGGTGGCCGGCAACGCCCTGCTGCAGGGGCTGGTGCCTGAGCTCGAGCGGCGCATCATGCCGGTCGGTACGTATATCGGCGCCAGCGCACCGCTGGGGGCCGAGCGCGCCCGTGCCCTGATCGGCAACAACATGGCGGTCTCCGATACGGCCTGGGCGCTGGACTATTTCCGGCTCAGCCATGACCACCGCCTGCTGTTCGGTGGCCGCGCCAGCTATTCCGCGCTGCCGCCGCCGGGCCTGCACCGGGTGATGCAGCGGCGCATGCACGAGGTGTTCCCGCAACTGGCCGACATCCCGCTGCAGCAGGTCTGGGGCGGTTATGTGGACATCACCCGCAACCGTGCCCCGCACTGGGGCCGGCTGGATGGGAATGTGTACTTCGCGCAGGGCTTCTCCGGCCACGGCGTGGCAGCGGCCGGGCTGGCCGGTGAAGTGATCGCCGAAGCCATCGTTGGCCAGAGCGAGCGGCTGGACGTGTTCCAGCGCCTGCGCCATGGCCCCTTCCCCGGTGGGCGCCTGCTGCGCATGCCACTGCTGGTGGCGGCCATGTCCTGGTACAAGCTGCGGGATGCGTTGTGGTGAGCTGATCAGGAAGCGAGCTGAATCTACCGCCCGCCGAAAACTGTGAAACTCGTCGCCGCCGGCATTCCTGTGATGACTTTCTCACTTGCCGGGCCGAGCGCTGAGGCGATTGCATAATCGAACGCGTGTCGATACCGTCGGTAAGAACCGGGTCCCGCGGCGAATGGATGCTGACAGGGAACGTACTGTGAAGGGGTAGTGCGATTGAACTGGTGGAATGAAGGCCTGCAGCTGAAGTTGCGCATCCATCCGGCAGGACTTGCCTTGGCTGTGCTGTACGCGATTGCCTGCTGGGCCACACGGCAGCTCTCGCTTGATCAGTTCTATCTTCCCGCCGGCGTACGCGTTGCTGCGGTACTGCTCTGCCCACCTCGGCTTTGGCCTTATCTGCTGCTGGGCGAGTATGCCTACTTCGCGCAGATGCGGTATCCAATGATCGAGAAGTATGGTGTGACCTGGGCCGTCCTTGCTTCGGTCTCTCTGATGCCTGCGGTGATGTTCATCACCTATTGGGGCCGCAGGATGATCGCGAACTCGGTCAATGCCCGCCTGCTCGCCATTGCATTGCTGTCCTCCATCGTGGTCACACTTCTGAATGTGAGCTTCTCCCAACTGCTTTGGCCAATGCCACCTGCAGATTCCGCGCTCGCGTTCCTCTCCCGTGCAGTTCGTTTCAGCGTCGGTGATTTCATTGCCATACTTACTGTGGCTCCGCTCGCGCTGCTTTGGGCGAAGCGCAACACCGAACCACTCTGGAGGACCATTTCCACAGGACCCACCGCCGTAGCACTGTCAACGATGACACTTCTTGGCGTTACCGCATCCTTGATTCCAACCGAGGCCAGTACACTCAGGACTTCCCTGCAGCTGCTGATGGGCCTTCCAGCAATTGCTCTGACGTGCTTGCACGGCTGGCGCGGTGCGGCCATCGGGGTGCCCGCGTTGAATCTGATCATTGGCCTGACTACGCCGAAGCCCTATGCAGCGGCCTTCGATGCTTCAACGTTTACGACACAGCAGATCATGGCCATTACGGGTGTAGCGCTGCTGCTGCTCGGCTCCCGCATCAGCCACTACCACCGGCGCTATCAGCTCCGTGAGGTGGGCGAAAAGAACGCCATCAAGCTCGCACGCAGCTCGCACCTTGCGAGCGAATCAGATCTTCGCGAGCGCGCAATTCACCTGCGTAAACTGGGTGATGGCATCGACCTGTCGCTTTCGGAAGTCATCAACTGGCTCAACAGCCACGGGCATTCGGCGATCGCCAGCAGCCTTACGCACACGGCCAATGTGCACTCCCGGCTGTTCCGCGAACAGGCTAGTTTGGTGTATCCCACCGCACTTGAGCAGTTGGGACTGTATGTCGCACTGCAGGCCGGAGGCGTGCGCTCGGCATGGATAGACACGCACCGTGTAACCGAACCGCGCCTAGCCGGTGACCCCTGCCGGCTCAGCCTCGACCTGCAGCTGACGGCATACCGGAGTCTCATCGACGCCGTGTCGTTGCTGTTGAAGAGCGAATCCGGGCAGGTCATCGTGCGGGCGCGCTGCATCAGCGTTGGGCAACAGCGTGGAATTGTCATGACAGCCTCGCTGCTGGATCGGCATCGCGCATTGTCTGGAACCACCGCCAACCTGGTCAGGGAACGGTTGGCCGGGCGTGCGCTGGCGTTTGGTGGCTCCGTCCATTGCCGCCACAACCGCATTGTGATGGTATTGGTAGAGTCAGGCACCACGACACGGCGCGAATCCCCGAAGGGAATTCATTTGGCTCCCGCGTAGCCTTTCCTGCCTGGAAACAGCAGCAGGCAAAACTCTGATCCCAGTCACCCCGGCGTGCCCGGTGTATGGGTGCAGCTGACGAAAGGTTGGCTGAAACCAGTCGACCAGCAGGCGACGCTCGTCCCCTGCTGACCCATGATTACTGCGTTTCGATAGCCCAGACCACGCTCGTACCAGCGCTGTAGCGCACCAGCACGAAACCGTTGCCGCGATAGACCAGCGAACGGACTGCACTGCCTGGCACGGGCAACGACTGGCCCGGCAGTGATACGGGCAACCGCGCATCGCCGGCTGGGAGTACCCAGAAAACGCCACCGGCATTGCCGATGATGAGCTGCACGCGACCAGCGAGGTCATTCACCTGAAAATAGGAAATGCCATCACGCTGGAAACCGTAAACCTGCCACGCAGGATCCTGGCTCAGATTGACCGTTGCAGGGAATGCCTCCCCCAGGCCCCGCTGACTCATACGGATACCGTGATCGTCGGATTGCGCCCAGGCCGACATCGGCAGGCAAGCGGCAATGACCGCTCCCAACGCCACCCCAGCATTAGCTACTCGCATTTTTTCCTCCTCGGTAGAAAATAATGATGAGCGCGATGAAACACCCACCTGGTTGAGCCGGGCACCCACGTCGACGCCCCGCCACACGACCTCTTGCCGCTCCCGGGCAAGCAAGGGCCACTATATGTCTACTGCCCCCCCTTGATACAGAGCAGCACGCATCCGGAAGCGATCTGGATAATTTCGTCCGCTGCTGAAGATCAGGCATCGTCTACCGGCACATCTGCAGGCGCTCAATGCAATCGCAGCAATTGCACGTCCCTTCCTCCGCGGATTGTGTCCGCACCGGAGCTTGGCATTATGCCCCGGAGCAAGTGAGGCTCAGCCTTGGACCGATTCAACAAGACAATTGGGCTGAGTTTCCACCTGTGGCCGGGCAGGCTTGCGCCGTCAGCCGTCTGCGCTACCAGCTGCCTCATCTGGCGCCAGTTCTCGACCGGAAACCCATGCATGCTGGCGGTCTCGCTGCTGCTGGAACTGGAGGCGGGCCAGATCTG
Organism: Stenotrophomonas sp. SI-NJAU-1; assembly: GCF_020883215.1. Lineage (NCBI taxonomy): Bacteria > Pseudomonadati > Pseudomonadota > Gammaproteobacteria > Lysobacterales > Lysobacteraceae > Stenotrophomonas > Stenotrophomonas sp. SI-NJAU-1. The sequence goes on along the minus strand of NZ_CP086598.1, from coordinate 1,480,377 downwards.
TGTACGGACCCGGTGTGGCACGGCCGGTAGCCGCCGTGGCATCGTCGCGGTCGTCGCACTGCTGGACCGTGGCTGTGCGCTGTCCACTGACACGACCCACCAGGCCGTCGAGCGCCTGAGCGGACGGATTCAGGCCTACGGTGGCGCGGTACATTGCCGCAGCAATCGGCTCCGCCTTGCGGTATACGACTCGATTTCCAGTGTGCAGCCGCAGATTCCAACGTCGGCCTGACACACCCGCTGCGTGCCGGTTATCCTGCGCGGCTAAAGTTGCACCTGAAACCGCCGCTATCGGTGCCGAGCCCTCCCACGTGAGCCACCGCATCATGCCCGTCCTGCCGCAGGCCGCTGTCGATGGCGACCTGGCCGATCCGCTGCCGCAGCGCATCCTGCTGGTGGAAAATTCCCGTGCCTTCACCGGCATGCTGCGCGAAGCCATCGAACAGCGCCTGGAACTGCCGGTGGTGGTGGCCAGCTCGCTGGCCGAAGCCGATCGCCTGCTCAGTGAAGAAGGCGGCTGGTTCCTGGTGCTGACCGGGCTGGTACTGGCCGATGGCGACCGCGACGCGGTGGTCGAGTTCTTCCTCAAGCGCAACCTGCCGACCGTGGTGGTCAGCGGCGTGTACGACGAGGACCTGCGCAAGCGCGTGCTGCAGCAGCAGATCATCGATTACGTGCTGAAGAACACTCCGGGCAGCATCGACTATCTGGTCTGGCTGGTGCAGCGTCTGGAACGCAACCGGCGCATCGCCGCGCTGGTGGTGGACGACTCGCCGTCCGCACGCGGCTATGCCGCCGCCCTGCTGCGCATGTACGGTCATGAGGTGTACGAGGCGGCCGATGGCAGCGAAGGCCTGGCAGCGATCGAGGCGCACCCGGCGATCCGCCTGGCCGTGGTCGACCAGGAGATGCCGGGCATGCAGGGCGTGGAGTTCACCCGCCGCCTGCGTACCCTGCGCTCGCGCGACAAGGTGGCGGTGATCGGCATTTCCGGCAATACCGATGCGTCGCTGATTCCGCGCTTCCTGAAGAACGGCGCCAATGACTTCCTGCGCAAACCCTTCTCGCGTGAAGAGTTCTTCTGCCGTGTCTCGCAGAATGTGGACCAGCTGGAACTGATCGGCACGCTGCAGGATCTGGCCACCCGCGATTTCCTCACCGGCCTGCCCAACCGCCGCTGCTTCCTGGAACAGAGCCAGCGCCAGCTGCCGCAACTGCAGCTGCATGGCCAGTGCGTGGCGGTGGCGATGATCGACATCGACCATTTCAAGCACATCAACGACACCCACGGCCACGAAGCGGGTGACGATGCGCTGCGCGCGGTAGCCCGTGCTGTCGGCGACCACGCGCGAAGCCAGGACCTGATCGCGCGCTTCGGCGGCGAGGAATTCTGCCTGCTGGTGCCGGACATGGAACAGGACGAAGCTCTGCTCTATTTCGAGGAGCTGCGCCAGCGCATCGCCGCGCTGGAAGTGGACATCGGCACCGCCACGCTGCGCATGACGGTCAGCATCGGCCTGTGCTGCCTGCGGCCGCAGCGTGATGCGCTGCACCGGCTGATTTCCGAGGCCGATCGCCAGCTGTACCTGGCCAAGGCCGGAGGCCGCAACCGGGTCAGCTGCACCACGGTGGCCAGCCCGCTGCGCCCGCGCGAGACTGCGCTGTCCTGACAGGCATGCCTTGATCCAGATCAACGCCGCCGGTGGGCGGCGCCTCTACAGTCGGCCCCGACATCAGCATGAAGGGGAGCCGGGGATGGCACTACTGGTCTGGCAGGACGATCTGAACATCGGCATCGATGTGATCGATCAGCAACACCGCCGCATCATCGAAATGCTCAACCACCTGCACGTGGCGCAGACCAGCCTGCAGCGGGCAGCGGTGGGCGAAGTGATCGACGAGGTGGTGGACTACACCATGTCGCACTTCGCATTCGAAGAAGAGCTGATGGAAGAAGCGGGCTATCCATTCTGTGCCGCGCACAAGCGCGTGCATGAGGTCTTCATCAAGCGGGTATCGGAATACCGCATGCGCTTCCAGGCCGGTGAGGACATCAGTGACGAGTTGCGCACCATGCTCTCGCGCTGGCTGTTCAACCACATCCGCGGCGACGACCAGGCCTATGCCGAACAGGTCAAGCAGCACCTGAACCAGTTTGCCCGCGAGCACCAGAGCGGCGGCTGGCTGGGCCGCACGCTCAAGCGCTTCTTCGGCTGATCAGCGCTGGCGGCGCTGCAGGGCGAGCAGCGCGCACAGGGTGATCACTGCGGTCAGGCACAGGTAGTAGCCGACCGCGACCAGCCCATAACGCTCGGCCAGCCAGGTCGCCAGGTACGGCGCCGGGGCTGCGCCCAGAATGCCGGCCAGGTTGAACGACAGCGAGGCACCGGTGTAGCGCACTTCCACCGGATAGATTTCGGCCAGGAACGTGCCGCACGGGCCGTAGGTCAGCCCCATCAGGAACAGGCCCAGGCACAGGAACGTCAGTACCAGCCACGGGCTGCCGGGTTGGAACAAAGGCGCGAACAGCACACCGAAGCCGATGATCAGCAGGCTGGCGATGGCCATCGTGCGGCGCGTTCCCCAGCGATCACCGTAGCGCGCCGACAGCGGGATGCCGGCGGCGAAGAACAGCATCGCCACCATCTGCATCAGCAGGAACTGCTCGCGGCTGTAGCCGAGCACGGCGGTGCCATGGCCGAGGCTGAACACCGTCATCAGGTAGAACAGCACGAAGGTGGCGAACGCACCCAGCGTGCCCAGCAGCATCGGCAGCGGATGGTCGCGCAGCACCGTCCACATCGGCAGGCGCACCGGCGCCTTGCGCTCCAGCGCGCGCTTGAAATCCGGCGTCTCGTGGATGTTCAGCCGCACCCACAGGCCAAGGCCGACCAGCAGCGCGCTGGCAACGAAGGGAATGCGCCAGCCCCATTGCAGGAAATCGTCCTGGCCCAGAAAGCGACCGAGCAGCAGAAAGATGCCGGCTGACAGCAGGAAGCCGATCGGTGCACCCAGCTGCGGGAACATGCCGTACCAGGCGCGCTTGCCCTGCGGCGCATTCTCGGTGGCCAGCAGCACCGCCCCACCCCATTCGCCGCCCAGGCCCAGGCCCTGGCCGAAGCGGCACAGCGCCAGCAGTGCCGGCGCCCACAGGCCGATCTGCGCATGGGTGGGCAGCAGACCGATGGCGACCGTGGACAGGCCCATGGTCAGCAGCGCGGCCACCAGGGTGGCCTTGCGGCCGATACGGTCACCGAAGTGGCCAAACACCGCCGAGCCCACCGGGCGTGCGATGAACGCCACCGCGAAGGTGGCCAGGGACTGCAGCAAGGCGGCCTGGTCGCTGCTTTCCGGGAAGAACAGGTGCGGGAACACCAGCACTGCGGCGGTGGCGTAGATGTAGAAGTCGAAGAACTCGATGGTGGTGCCGATCAGGCTGGCCAGCAGGACACGGGGGGGAGAATTCACGGGTGGCGCGGCAGCGGTGATCGTCGACATCGGCAAGGCGGGTAACGGCGGATCGACCGATTCTGCCACGCTTGGCCGCCCCGCCGGGGCAATGGTTTCAGGCGACACCGACGCCAACGAATTCTTTCCGGGGGGCCGCTACGCTGCACCATCGGTCCCTGCATGGATGCTTCACCGATGGGTTCTGCCGCCCCGCAGTCGTGCTCCGATTCCCCGCTGCTGCCTCGCCTGGCTGCATGGCTGGTGGTGCTGCTGGTGCATCTGCTGATGCTGTGGTGGCTGTTGCATGCGGGGCGCATCGCCTTGATCGCACACGACAATTCGCGGATCAGCCTGCGTTGGCTGCCGCCGGAAGCGCCGTCGATGAGCCCTCAGGTTGTCGATGCATCACGGCCGTCGGCTGCGCCGCACCAGGTTTCGCACGCCCCCGCGCTTCCTCCTGCGCAGGCCGAGCAGCGCTCAGCGCATGTCGATCGGCAACGCAGCGCGGCTGCGCGCAACCAACCACTGAATCTGAGGCTGCCGGCTGGCAGCATCGATGGTGGCGATGGCATCACTGCCTAGGGTGTGGCCGCAAAGCTGATCGGCCGCCGTGAGGTGCATGCGGCGTTCGCGCCCCGTCGCCCACCTTTCCGGATCCACCGGCAAATGACGCCCGAGCAGATCCTGCAGGGTGTTGCCCAGATGCTCGGCACCTGGCCACCGGGCTACATGGTTGACCCGTGTACGCTGGGCCAGCAGGACATGCACTACTTCCAGAACGCAGTGGAGGAAGTGGACCGGCAGTTGCTGCGCGAGGCGGTGCTGCAGGTCAGTGCAAGCTGCCGGTAGCGCGGTTTACAGCTGGATCCAGGTGGCCTTGATCTCGCTGTACTTGTCGAAGGCGTGCAGCGACTTGTCGCGGCCGTTGCCGGACTGCTTGTAGCCACCGAACGGTGCCGTCATGTCACCGCCATCCCAGCCGTTCACCCAAACGCTGCCCGCGCGCAGCTGGCGGGCTACGCGATGGGCGCGTCCAAGATCCCGCGTCCACAGGCCGGCGGCCAGTCCATAGCGACTGTCGTTGGCCAAGCGCACGGCCTCGGCTTCGTCATCGAAGCCGAGCACGGCCAGCACCGGGCCGAACACTTCCTCGCGGGCCAATGCCTGTTCCGGGCGTACCTGGTCGAACACCGTCGGCTGCACATAGCAACCACCCGCCTCCACCTCGGCACGCTGGCCGCCCAGCAGCAGGCGCGCGCCATCGGCTTCGGCCCGGGCGATGTCGGCCAGTACCTTGTCGACGTGCGCGGCATCGACCAGCGCGCCCATCGGTGCATCGGCCTCCAGTGGATGGCGGGGCTGCATGCGTTGGCCGTAGGCGATCACCTGGTGCACGAAGTCATCGCGGATCGAACGCTGCACCAGCAACCGCGAACCGGCGGTGCAGACTTCGCCCTGGTTGAAGAAGATGCCCTGCGCCACGCCCTTGGCGGCCGCATCCAGGTCCGGCGCATCGGCGAACACCACGTGCGGGCTCTTGCCACCGCATTCCAGCCAGACCCGCTTGAGGTTGGAGCGCCCCGCGTATTCGAGCAGCCTGGCGCCGGTAGCGGTGGAGCCGGTGAAGGCCAGCACGTCCACGTCCATGTGCAGGGCCAGCGGCTCGCCCACGCGTGAGCCGTGACCGGGCAGCACGTTGAGCACGCCGTCCGGCAATCCCGCTTCGGCCGCCAGTGCGGCCAGCCGCAACGCACTCAGTGGCGAGCGCTCGGAGGGTTTCAGCACTACTGAATTTCCCATCGCCAATGCCGGCGCGATCTTCCAGCACGCCATCAGCAGCGGAAAATTCCACGGCACGATGGCCGCCACCACGCCTGCAGCCTCGCGTGTGACCAGACCCAACTCGTGCGGACCGGTGGGGGCGATTTCACCGTACAGCTTGTCCACCGCTTCAGCGGTCCAGGTCAGGCAGCGCACCACGCCGGGCAGATCGATGCGACGCGCATCGCGGATCGGCTTGCCCATGTCCAGCGTTTCCAGCAGGGCCAGCTCATCGGCGTGCGTCTCCACCAGCGCGGCCAGCGCCAGCAGCACGCGCTTGCGATGGGCGGGGCTGGCCTGCGACCAGTGGCCTGCCTCGAACGCGCAGCGCGCCGAGGCCACCGCACGCTCGACGTCCTGTGCATCACAGTCGGCCACCGCACCCAGTACGCGCCCGTCGATCGGGCTGATGCAATCAAAGCGCGCGCCGCTGGCGGCATCCACGTAGCGGCCATCGATGAACGCTTGCACAGGAATCGCCACGCGGCTGCGCAGGGCCTGCCAGTGGCTGCGGTCGGGGAAGTCGGCCATGGGTCGCTCCAGCAATCAACGATCCTCGTTTATACCGGCGCGGCCGCGACCCCACCGTGAGCGACCGCGCTGCGCGCTCGCCGGGCCATGCCTGCCGACAGAACCGTGACGCGGCTGCGCTAGAGTCGCAACCATCGGACCCGACGGAGCCGGCATGAAAACCCCTGCAAGCGACCTGCACGACCTGGCCACCCAGCGCCCCGATTCACTGGACGCGTACTGGATGCCGTTCACTGCCAACCGCCAGTACAAGGGCGCGCCGCGCATGCTGGTACGTGCCGAGGGCATGCACTACGAGGACGTCGATGGGCGCGCCATCCTCGATGGCACCGCTGGCCTGTGGTGCTGCAATGCAGGGCACGCCCGCCGACGCATCGTCGACGCGATCGCCGAGCAGGCCGCCACCCTCGATTACTCGCCGGCCTTCCAGATGGGTTCGCCGCCGGCCTTCGCCCTGGCGCCGCGGCTGGCGGCACTGGCCCCGGCCGGGTTGAACCACGTGTTCTTCACCAGCTCGGGTTCGGAGGCGGTGGATTCAGCGATGAAGATCGTGCTGGCCCACCACCGCCTGCGCGGCGAAGGACAGCGCACGCGCTTCATCAGCCGCGAGAAGGCCTACCACGGGGTCGGCTTCGGCGGCATGGCACTGGGCGGGCTGCCCAACAACCGCCGCCAGTTCGGCCTGCAGCTCGGCGGCGTGGACTACCTGCGGCATACCCTGGACCTGTCACGCAATGCGTTCAGCAAGGGCCTGCCACGCCAGGGCGCCGAGCTGGCCGACGATCTGGAACGGCTGATCGCCCTGCACGATCCGTCCACCATTGCCGCGGTGTTCGTTGAACCCATCGCCGGCTCGGCCGGGGTGATCCTGCCGGCGCCGGGCTATCTGCAACGACTGCGCGAGATCTGCGACCAGCACGGCATCCTGCTGGTGTTCGATGAGGTCATCACCGGCTTCGGCCGGGTTGGCATGGCGTTCGCCGCGCAGCGTTTCGGGGTCACCCCGGACCTGTTGACCTTCGCCAAGGGAGCCAGCAACGGCGCGGTGCCGCTGGGAGGCGTGCTGGTCGGCGACAGCGTGCATGCCAGCTTCATGCAGGGTCCGCCACAGGCCATCGAGCTGTTCCATGGCTATACCTATTCGGGCCACCCCTTGGCCTGCGCGGCGGCGTTGGCCACGCTGGACATCTACGCCGAGGAACGGTTGTTCGAGCGCGCGATCGAGCTGGGCGAATACTGGCAGGAGCGCCTGCACGCCCTGCAGGGGTTGCCGAACGTGATCGACATCCGCAACTTCGGCCTGGTCGGTGCGGTGGAGCTGGCACCGCGCAAGGATGCCCCCGGCAGCCGTGGCTACGAGGTGTTCCGCCGCTGCTTCCACGAGGGGCGCCTGCTGGTGCGCTGCACCGGCGACATCATCGCGCTGTCACCGCCGCTGATCGTGGACAAGGCACAGATCGACCAGATCACCGGCACCCTGGGCGAGATGATCCGGGCCACCGCCTGAGGCCAGGCCGGTGCTGGCGAGCGGGTACAATGGGCGGTTCCGCTCCTGCCTGTTGCCGTGCCCATGAACATCGTCGTCAAAGAAGAACTCAAGGCCTACATCGACCCGCTCACCGCCGACGAACACGAGGCGCTGGAGCGCAGCATCCTCGCCGAAGGCTGCCGCGATGCGCTGGTACTGTGGGGCGACGTACTGGTGGATGGACACAACCGCTTCGGCATCTGCCAGAAGCATGGCCTGCCGTTCAACACCGTGCAGAACACCCGCTTCCAGAGCATGGAAGACGTGCACCTGTGGATGATCGAGCAGCACCTGGGCCGGCGCAGCGTTTCCGATTTCCAGCGCGGCGTGCTGGCCCTGCGCAAGCGCGACATCCTGTCCGCGCGCAAGCAGGTCGAACAGGCGCAGCTGCAGCGCGAAAGCGACGGCACCGCCGAGCCTGCCGACGAGGCCGGCGAAGACAGCCCACCGTGGGAACCGGCGCCGAAGATCAGCCGCGCCGAACTGGCCCGCGAAGCCAAGCTGAGCACCAGCCAGGTGAGCATGATCGAGCGCATCCACGCCCAGGCTGCGGCCGAGGTGGTGGAAGCGGTGAAGGCCGGCGTGATCTCGATCAGCGCCGCCGCCGCCGTGGCCGACCTGCCGGAAGAAGAGCAGCGCGCGGCGGCTGCCGGTGGCAAGGATGAACTGAAGCAGGCTGCAAAGCGCGTGCGTGAGTCCAAGCGCAAGCCGCGTGCGCCGAAGCCGGAACCGGAGTCGGCGGAAATGGACTTCGAAGAGGCCAACGAGGATGAGATCGCCAGCCGCGATGCCGAGGTGCTGGCCGCGCTGGAGCAGCTTGGCGAGGATGCCCCGGCGCTGCGCCGCCGCGTGGTTGCCCTGACCCGCGAGAACGACACCCTGCGCGCACAGCTGGCCCATCTGCGCAGGCAGCTGGAAACGCTCTGAGCATCCCCCGGTAGTGCCGGCCGCTGGCCGGCAGCTGCAAGGTGCTACCAACGTCCATGGGTTGCCGGCCAGCGGCCGGCACTACCGGGTACTCACCGGCCTGCGGGTAGACTTCGGGCATGACGTCTGCCATCGATCCGCGCCGCGCCCAGCTGCGGCGCCTGAAAACCCTCGCACTTGGCCTGCTGCTGCTGATGCTGGCCGGTTTCGCGGTCAGCCACTGGCAGGGCGAGCGTGGCATCTGGGCCTGGGTCTCGGCCTTCTGCGAGGCCGCCGCGGTTGGCGCGCTCGCCGACTGGTTCGCGGTGGTTGCCCTGTTCCGGCGGCCGATGGGCCTGCCGATTCCGCATACGGCGATCATTCCGCGCAGCAAGGAACGCATCGGCGACAGCCTGGCCCTGTTCGTGCGCGACCAGTTCCTGGAACCGACGGTGTTGCTGGCCAAGCTGCAGGTATTCGATCCAGCCAGCCGCCTCGGCAGCTGGCTGGCCGATCCCGCGCGTTCACGGATGCTGGCCGACATGGCCCGTGGCTGGGCGCTGCAGGCGCTGGACTTCTTCGACGAAGCTGCGGTGCGGCGGCAGCTGCACAGCTTCGTGGTGCAGCAGCTGCGGCAGTGGAACGCCGCAGCCACCGCCGGCGAACTGCTGGGCCTGCTGACCGCCGATGGCCGCCACCAGCGCGTGCTGGACGAAGGCCTGCAACGGCTGGGGCGCTGGCTGGAGCAGCCGGAAGTGAAGGAACGCGCCTCGCAGCTGATCGTGCGCTACATCCAGCGCGAATGGCCGACGCTGTCGAGCACGGTGAACTGGGTCAAGCCGATCGATGAGATCGGCGACAGCCTTGCCGAACGCCTGGCGCGCGCGGTGCTTGAGGAACTGCAGCAGGTGCTGGCCGAGCCGCAGCACCCGCTGCGCCAGGACTACGAACAATGGCTGGGCAACTACGTGCAGCGCCTGCGCGAAGACCCTGCACTGGCCGAGCGCATCGAGCAGCTCAAGCAGGAAATGATCGACCACCCCGCCCTGCAGGACTACGTGCAGGGCCTGTGGTCGCGCATCCATGCCAGCCTGCGCGGCGATCTGCAGCGCGAGGATTCGGCACTGGTCGGTCATCTGCAGCGCAGCCTGGCCTCGCTGGGTGACAGCCTGCAATCGGACCCGGCGTTGCGCGAGGCATTGAACCAGCACCTGCTGGAAGGTGCGCAGCGGCTCACCGGGCGCCTGCGCGAGGGCGTCACCAGCCATATCGCGCAGACGGTGAAGAGCTGGGACGAGCGTCATCTGGTCGAGCAGCTGGAACTGAGCGTGGGCCGCGACCTGCAGTTCATCCGCTTCAACGGCACCCTGGTGGGTGGGCTGATCGGGCTGCTGCTGCATGCGGCTACGGTGCTGTTCCGGTTCTGAGGGGGGGGGCCCGGCCGGGCTGCGCCCGGCACCCGCAGAGGCCCGATCCAGAGCAACAGCCACAGCTGGTTTCCTGCGGGATGGCAGGGCGCTGTGGGTTTGCGGGGCCGCCGTGAACCCGTCCCTGGGGGCTTGGTCGCCGCATCCATGCGGCTCACACCCCGCAAACCCACAGCGCCCCGCCTTCGACCGTTTCCCTCGATCTGCCTGGATCCACATGTTCGGGGACGAATGGGGCTGTCACACTTGCTTAACGAAATGCGAATGCCTATCATTTACTGATCGGTTGTACGCTTAGCCAAGCGGGGCACGGAAGCACGCGCCCACCCGCCCCTTCGCCCGTGTACATCCCCCGACCACTGGGTCGCCTGCCTGCCGCAGGTGGCGCACCGTCGATGGGAATCACGCTGGGTGACGTGCGCGGAGCGCATGGCCGCCATGGGTGCGTTTGCCATCGCCTGTTTTTTGTCCTGCATGGAATCGCACCGATGGCTTCTCCCCTGATTACTCCCCGCCCAACCCTGCTGGCCCTGGCCCTGACCGCTGTGATGATCGCTCCGCTGGCCCACGCCGATGCACCGCTCGCTGCCGATGCGCGCACGCTGGACACGGTGAAGGTGACCGCTGACGGCGAGATCGCAAACGGCTACACGGTGAAGAACACCCGCAGCGCGACCAAGCTGGATCTGTCGCTGCGCGAGACGCCGCAGTCGGTCACCGTCATCACCCGGCAACGGCTGGATGACATGGGGCTGTTCTCGTTGTCCGACGTGATGGGCCAGGTCACCGGGGTCAGCGTGTCGGTCACCGACAGCGAGCGCATCAGCTATGTATCGCGTGGCTACACGATCGAGAACTTCCAGATCGACGGGATGCTCAACACCTTCGGTGGGTCGATCAAGACCAACACCGACAACGTCATCTACGAACGCATCGAAGTGATCCGCGGCGCCACCGGCCTGACCACGGGCGCCGGTGATCCGTCCGGCACCATCAGCATGGTGCGCAAGCGCCCCACCGACACCTTCCAGATGAGCAGCAACCTGACCGTGGGGCGCTGGGGCAACCAGCGCCTGGAAGCCGACCTGGGCGGTCCCGTGGCGTGGGACGGGCGCATCCGCGCACGCGTGGTCGCGGCCAAGCAGCAGAGCGATTCGTTCCGCGATGTCTACAAGCTCGACAAGGACGTGTTCTACGGCATCGTCCAGGCCGACCTGACCGACAGCACCCTGTTCGAGCTGGGCTATGAATACCAGTCACCGCACACCACGGGCGTGACCTGGGGCGTGGTGCCTTACTGGGGTGCTGACGGCAACCCGGCCAACCTGCCGCGCTCGACCAATCTGTCGGCGTCGTGGAGCGAATGGCCGATCATTGAAAAGACCACCTTCGCCCGCCTCGAACAGCAGCTGGGCAGCGGCTGGTCGCTGAAGGGCAACGTCAGCCATGCCGTGCGTGATACCGATGGCAGCGTCTGGTACGGCGCAGCCGGCTACCCGCGCGCGGACGGCACCGGCGTCACCGCCTACGTCTCGCACTTCAACGAGCACAGCACGATGGACGTGTTCGACGTCAACGTCGGCGGCCCATTCCAGCTGTTCGGCCGCGAGCATGAACTGGTGTTCGGGCTGGGCCAGTCCGTGCGCAAGGGCGAATCCGAAGCGACCAGCTTCGACACCAGCGCACCGGGCTACATGCAGGTTCCCGACTGGCGCAACTGGACCGGCAAGGTGCCGGTCCTGCCGGTGACACGCTACGGCCGTCTTTCCTCGGAAAACGAGCTGCGCCAGCGCGCCGCCTACATCGCCGCGCGCCTGCGCCTGGCCGACCCGCTGCTGGCCGTGGTCGGCGCCCGCTATGGCAGCTGGGAAACCCGCCAGTGGGGCTACGGCTACGACACCAACGGCAACCGCAACCGCACCACCCGCACCGGCTACAAGCCCGACGACACGCTGACCCCGTATGCCGGCCTGGTCTACGACTTCAATTCGATGTTCAGCGGTTATGTCAGCTACACCGACATCTTCAAGCCGCAGAACTACCGCGACCGCAACGGCAACTACCTTGAGCCGGTGGTCGGCGACATGTACGAGGCTGGCGTCAAGGCTGAATTCTTCGGTGGCCTGCTGAACGCCTCGGCCGCCGTGTTTGAGGGCAAGCAGGACAACGTGGCCGAGATCGATGATTCGGTGCCGCTGAACTCGCTGCCCGATGGCGGCCAGGCCTATCGCTCGACCGGCAAGGGCAACAAGGTGAAGGGTTGGGAACTGGAAACCCAGGGCAGCATCGGCGAGCAGTGGAACATCTCGGCCGGTTTCGCCCGTACCCGGATCCGCAACGCCGCGGGTGTGCTGCAACGGACCACCACCCCGCAGGAAACCTTCCGCCTCAACACCAGCTGGCGGCCGGGCGGCATCGAAGGCCGCTTCTGGCTGGGCGGTGGCGTGACCTGGCAGAGCCGCATCTGGAACAACAGCACCAAGCCGACGGCCGACTACCTGACCACCGGCCGCACCGAAAGTGCGCGCATCACCCAGGACGCGTTCTACCTGCTGAACCTGGCCGGTGGCTACCGCTTCAACGAGAACTTCAGCGCCCAGCTCAACATCAGCAACCTGCTGGACAAGAAGTACTACAACAACGTCGGCTTCTACCAGGGCGTGTACTGGGGTGAACCCCGCAACGTCAGCGTGACGCTGCGCTGGAAACTCTGATGACCTGATGGATGGTGCCGGTTCTGCGACCGGCACCCGGCCACGGATGGCCAACCCCGGCGCGCTTCGGTGCGCCGGCCTTCTCTTCATTCAACCTGCAGGACCGCCGTGGACCGCTCGCCCGCAACCGCCAGCCCCCGCCTCAGCACCTTCTTCGCCAACCCGCGATGGGGCGTGCTGTCCCGATCCCTCGCCGCCATCTTCGGCGGCTACGCGCTTGCCTCGATGACCACGGTGTTCTGTGCGCTGGCGCTGCCGGGCGCGCGCGGCCAGGCCGTGCTGACCGGCATGCTGCTGGCGATCCTGGTCGCCGCCTGCGCCGCGCTGTGGGCGTTCGCCACGCGCAGCGCGCTGCGTGCCTGGGTCGGCATTCTTGCCCCCACCCTGCTGATGGCCGGCATTTCGCGCCTGCTGGGGGCGTGGGCATGAAGAATGGATTCCGCCAATCCATGGCCTGGCTGCATACCTGGACCGGCCTGCTGGTCGGCTGGTTGCTGCTGCTGATCTTCATGGCCGGCACCGCCAGCTACTACCGCGAGGAAATCAGCCGCTGGATGCGCCCGGAGCTGCCGCGCAGCTCGGTCAGCACCGACGAAGCGGCGCAGCGCGCGGCCGACTACCTGCTGGCCAACGCACCGCAGGCCGAGAGCTGGTTCGTCACCCTGCCGCAGCCACGCAATCCGGCCATGCAGATGTTCTGGCGGTTGCCGGCCGAGCTGGCCGACCCCAGCAAGGGCCGACGCGGCGCCTTCGGTGATGCCACCCTAGACCCGAACACCGGCACCGAGCTGAAGGCCCGCGAGACACGTGGCGGCGACTTCTTCTACCGCCTGCATTTCGACCTGCACTACATTCCCGTGCTGTGGGCGCGCTACCTGGTGGGCTTCTGCGCGATGTTCATGCTGGTGGCCATCATCACCGGCGTGATCACCCACAAGAAGATCTTCAAGGACTTCTTTACCTTCCGGAAGGACAAGGGCCTGCGTTCCTGGCTGGACTTCCACAACGTCAGCGCGGTGATGGCCCTGCCTTACCACGCGATGATCACCTACACCGGCATCGTCACGTTGATGATCATGTACCTGCCGTGGGGAGTGAACGTGGCCTACGGCACCGACCAGGATGCGTTCTACGCGGAGGCCTTTGGTGGCCTGCCCGAGGTCACCGCGCCCGCCGAAGGCAAGGCAGCCCCCCTGCCGCTGCGGCAGCTGCTGGACAGCGCCCGCACGCATTGGCACGGCACCGAGGTCGCCGGTTTCAGCGTTGCCAATCCCGGTGCCGCCAATGCAGTGATCGATATCCGCCAGCGCGATGGCAAACGCCTGTCCATCGATACCCCGGCGCTGCGCTATGACATGGTCACTGGCGCGCTGCTGCAGGAAACGCCGCCTTCCGGTGGCGCCACCGCCACCCGTGGCGTGCTGTATGGCCTGCACCTGGCCCGCTTCGCCGATTGGGGCCTGCGCGCGTTGTTCTTCCTGTCCGGCCTGACCGGCTGCCTGATGGTGGCCAGCGGCGTGGTGCTGTGGGCGGTGAAGGAGCGGCCGAAGCATGCCAAGAGCGGTCGCACCGGCTTCGGCCTGCGCCTGGTCGATGCACTGAACATCGGCGCCGTGGCCGGTCTGCCGATCGCCTTTGCCGCCTATTTCTGGGGCAACCGCCTGCTGCCGCTGGGCCTGGCCGAGCGCTCCAACGCCGAAGCGAACGTGTTCTTCTACGCGTGGGGCGCCTCGCTGCTGGCAGCCTTCATCTGGCCCAAGCGGATGATGTGGGCGTGGCAGCTGTACATCGGCGCGGCCGCGTTCGCGCTGATTCCGGTGGTCAACGCCTTGACCACCCACGCGCACCTGGGCGTGACGCTGTTCAACGGTGACTGGGCATTGGCCGGTTTTGACCTGTCGATGATCGCCTTCGGCGCGATGCTGGCCCTGTGCGGCTGGCGCATGCAGCGCTGGACGCCGCCGCTGACTGCCGCCGAGAAGAAGAAACGCGCGGCGGCCGCTGCAGCGCCGAAGGCACCGGCCGATGCAGTGGAAGCGGAGGCCAGCGCATGATGCTGCTGGTATTGGGGTTGTCGTTCACAGCGTTCACCGCGCTGTCGCTGGCGATGGAAAAGCACCAGCAGGAACTGCACGGCAAATCCGCGGCATCACCGGCACGGCGCACGCAATGGCGGGTGCTGGGCTGGGTGCTGCTGACGGTGGCTTTCGCACTGTGCGTGGTCGACCACGGCTGGGCGATGGGCCCGGTGCTGTGGCTCGGCGCGCTCACCGTGGGTGGAATCGTGCTGGCGTTCGCGCTGTACCCGTACCGGCCGCAATGGATCGCGCCGCTGGCGATCGCGTTGCCGGTGATCGGGCTGGTGGTGGCGCTGTTGTAACCCGTGCGGTGGACCGCATCCACGCATGGCGTGGATCTACCGGACCCACGCTCGCCGGGCATGGCCCGGCGCTACCGTTCTGCGCGCACGTGGGTAGCGCCGGGCCATGCCCGGCGACGCGTCACGCCAGGCGCTTCAGCTCCCACGCACGATGGATGCGCGCGTTGCGCTCGAAATCCGGGCCGATGGTGCTGGCGCTGATCTCGCGGCACTGGGCGAATTCGGCGATGGCGTTCTCTTCCAGCTTGAAGCGGCGGAAGTTGTTGGAGAAGTACAGCACGCCGTTCGGCGCCAGTCGCGCGACGGCCGCACGCAGCATCTTCACCTGCTCGCGCTGTACGTCGAAGTCCTCGGCGCGGGCCGAGTTGGAGAACGTCGGCGGGTCGCAGAAGATCACGTCGTACTGGCCGCGATCGCCTTCCAGCCAGGCCATCGCATCGGCCTGCACCAGCAGGTGCTGATTGCCGCCCTGCCCGTTCAAGGCCAGGTTGTCGTAGCACCACTGCAGGTAGGTGGCCGACAGGTCGACGCTGGTGGTGCTGGCCGCACCGGCCACCGCCGCCTGCACGCTGGCCACGCCGGTGTAGCAGAACAGGTTGAGGAAGCGCTTGCCACGCGCCTGCTCGGCCATCAGCCGGCGCAGCGGGCGATGGTCGAGGAACAGGCCGGTATCCAGGTAATCGAACAGGTTCACCTGCAGCAGCGCGTTGTTCTCGCGCACCACGAGGAACTCATCGCGCTGCTCGAAACGGCCGTACTTGCTGCCGCCCTTGCCACGTTCACGCGATTTCATCGATACCTGTTCCGGCGGCACGCCGAACACCTCGCGCGCAGCGGCCAGCAGTTCATTGCGGCGGCGGCGCACGTCGTTCTCGGGAATCGCGGCCGGTGCAGCGTATTCCTGCACATGCAGGAACGTGCGGCGCTGGCCGCCATCCTCCTCGTACACGTCGATGGCCGCTGCGTATTCCGGCAGATCGGCATCGTAGGCACGGAAACAGGTGATGCCTTCGCGCGCGCGCCAGCTCTTGAACTTCTTCAGGTTCTTGCGCAGGCGGTTGGCCACCATCTGCGCGCCTTCGCTCAGCTCGCGCACCTGTGCCGGGTCGCGGCCCGCCACCGCGATCGGATCGCAGACGATCAGTGCGCATTCCAGCGCACCATTGAACATCTGGTACTTCTTGCCCGCACGCAGGCCGGTGGCGAAGGCCAGTTCGTCATTGCCGCACAGCAGGCTGGCGCGCCACTGCGGCACGGCCTTCTGCAGGGCATTGCCCAGCTTGCGGTACAGCGCCGGATCGGCGGCCAGGCGCTCGTCATACGGCGGGTTGCAGACCACCGCGCCGATCTCCTGCTCCGGGGTGGGCAGCTCAGCCACATCGGCGCGGGTGAAGCGGATGGCATGGGCGACGCCGGCAACTTCGGCGTTCTCGCGCGCGGCCTGGATCGCCACCGGGTCGATGTCGCTGCCGTGGATGACCGGCTTCAGCGCGGCAAGGCCGGCCGCTTGGCGATCACGCGCTTCGCTCTGGATGGTTTTCCAGGCGACCTTGTCGAAGCCCAGCCAGCGGCTCGGCGGCAGGCTGCCATGGCGCATCAGGCCGGGGGCGACATCGGCCGCCATCAGCGCGCCTTCGATCAGCAGGGTGCCGCTGCCGCACATCGGGTCCAGCAGGCCGCCACCGGCAGCGTGCAGGCGCGGCCACTGCGCGCGCATCAGCAGCGCGGCAGCCAGGTTTTCCTTCAACGGCGCGTCATGCGCCGCACCGCGCCAGCCACGGCGATGCAGCGGGCCGCCGCCGAGGTCGATCGACAGCGAGGCGCGGCCCTTGCGCAGCGACAGGTTGACGCGCACGTCCGGCAGGTCGGTGTTGACCGAAGGGCGCTCCAGGCCTTCGTCGCGCATGCGGTCGACGATGGCGTCCTTGATCCGCTGCGCGGCGAAACGGGCATGGGTGATCTTGTCGCCGGACACATGTGCGTCCACCGCCAGGGTCATCTCCGGCTTGATGTGTTCGTGCCACGGCAGCGCACGCACGCCGTCGTACAGCGCCTGCTCGTCCGGGCATTCGAATTCGTCGATCGGCCACAGCACGCGGCTGGCCAGCCGCGACCACATCACGATCCGCAGCGCCTGCTCCAGTTCTCCATCGGCGTTGACGCCGGCAATGGTGGCGGTGGCCTTTTCCAGGCCCAGGGCCGACAGCTCATCGGCAAGCAGGTATTCCAGGCCCTTGGCGCAGGAGACAAAAAATTTCACGGGATCGGTTCGCAGGTGGTCAGGCACGGCAGGGGGCCGGGCCATTCGGAAGGGAGGGCCGTGGACACGGCCGGCAGGCCCGCGCCGGGGGCGGCGGGGCTGCCATTGTAGTCAATGCGGGCGGGCGCGCCGTGCGCCCGGGCTTCACAGCTGCCGCAGCAGGCGCTCGAAGGCCTGCGCAGAGGCTTCCACGTGGTGCTCCAGGCGATGGCCATCGTCCACCAGCAGCAGCTGCGCCGAGCGCGCCTGCGCCCAGGCGATGACTCCGGCGGCCGGCACCACCTCGTCATGCCAGGCCTGCACCACCGTGGTCGGCACCGGCGCGGCATCCAGCGCCGGCATCGGGCCCATGGTGGTGGGCGGCACCATCAGGAACAGGCCGGCCACCGGCACCTGCAGCGAGGCGATGGCGGAGATGTAGGCGCCCAGGCTGGAGCCGGCCAGCACCACCGGCCCCTGCGCAGCGGCAGCGGCCGTGCGCTCGATCAGGCGTTGCAGGCGGGTGCGCACATCGCCAACGCGGCTGACCTGGCTCATCGCGTCCAGGTCGGTGTAATCGGGGCGCTCATGGGTCCAGCCCAGTCGCTCGGCGACTTCGGCCAGCGCGGTGACCTTGGTCGCCTCCGGGCCGCTCTCGAAGCCGTGGGACAGGATGCAGTGACCGCGGCTCATGCGTGCGCTCCCACGGAGCGGATCGACAGCAGAAGGGAAGGCAGTTTCATCCGGCAATGCTAGCATCGCCGCATGCCCAAACCGCTCCTGCCCGGCCTGCAGCTGCAGCCGTTGCCCTACCACGACCGCCTGCCACTGCGCGATCCATCCAGCCTGGCGATGGTGGTGATCCACTGCACCGAACTGCCCGACCTGGCGACCGCCCGGGAGTACGGCGAGCGCGTGCTGTACGACAGCGGCGCAGGCAACAGCGGGCATTTCTACATCGACCGCGACGGCAGCGTGGTGCAGTACGTGGCGCCGGAGCGCATCGCCCACCACGTGCGCGGCATGAATGCCGATACCGTGGGCATCGAACTGGTCAATTCGGGGCGCTACCCGCACTGGCTCGACAGCCGCCACCAGGCGATGGACGAGCCGTACACCGAAGCGCAGCTGCTGGCGCTGGAACAGCTGCTGCAGGCACTGGTGGCTCGTTACCCGTCGCTGCGGCGGATTGCCGGGCATGACCAGCTGGACCTGGAGCAGGTGCCGGCCAGTGATGACCCGGCAGTGAGCGTGGCGCGCAAGCGTGATCCGGGCCCGTTGTTCCCGTGGGCGCGGGTGCTGGCGAAGGTGCCATTGCAGGGGTTGGAGTAAGCGCCGGCAGGGCTGCGCCCTGCACCCGCACAGGCAACAGCCGAAGCAACAGCAAACGCTGGGTATCCTTGGATGGCGGGGTGGGGCCCGCGGCTGTTGGTAGGTGTCGACCTTGGTCGACACGTAGATCCACGCCATGCGTGGATGAACGGCAAATCGACCAACCCGCTTCGCTCAGGCGCCGGTGGCGACCGGGCGGCTGCTGTCGCTGACCCAGCCACTCCATGAGTCCGCGTAGATGCGTGCGCCGGACAGGCCCGCGCTTTCCATCGCCAGCAGCAGGTGGCAGGCGGTCACGCCCGAGCCGCACATCAGCACCACGCGTTGCGGGTCCTGGTTGCCGATCACACCCTGCAGCTCGGCACGCAGTTCCTGTGCATCGCGCAGGCGGCCGTCCAGCACGTTCAACGCGAACGGGCGATTGACCGCGCCCGGTACATGGCCGGCGACCGGGTCCAGCGGCTCCACCTCACCGCGGAACCGCTCGCCCGCGCGGGCATCGACCAGCCAGCCCGGTGCATGCTTGAGGCGTGATTCGATCTCGTCCGCGCTGGCAACCTGGCTGCCATCGAAGCGCCCCGGATACGCGGGCAACGCGGTGACCTGGCTGCTGCCGGTCGCCAGCGGCTGGCCGGCGGCCTGCCAGGCGGCGATGCCTCCATCGAGCACGGCCACGTTCGCATGCCCGATCAGGCGCAGCAGCCACCACAGGCGCGCGGCGGCCATGCTGCCATCGCTGCCGTCATACACCACCACCAGCGTGTCGGTGCCGATGCCCCATTGCCCCAGTCGTGCGGCGAACGCATCGCTGTCGGGCAACGGGTGGCGGCCATGGCCCACCCGCGTCAGATCGGACAGGTCGCGGTTGAGATCGGCATGCACTGCGCCGGGAATGTGTCCCTGCGCGTAGAGGCTGTTGCCCGCCTGCGGGTCGGCCAGCGATGCACGCGCGTCGACCACGCGCACGGTACTGGCGGTCGCGCGGGCATCGACCACGCGTACCCCATCGCCCAAGGCCGCAGCCAGGGTCGCAACATCGACAAGGGTGGTCCACGGTGGGTCGATCGGCTTCATTGCGCTTGCTCCAGGCGGCGACGCAGGTTGTACAGGATGGCCGCAGTGGCGCCCCAGATGCGCTGGCCGGGCCAGCCATATTCAAGGACATGGCGGACGCGGCCGCGATGGTTGATTTCGACCTGGCGCAGGTTGTCGGCGGCCATCAGATAGTCCAGCGGCACTTCGAACACCTCGGCCACTTCGCTGGGCTGCGGAACCGCCACGAAATCCGGATCGATCACCGCCACCACCGGGGTCACCCGGTAGCCGGTGATGGTCACGAACGGATCGAGATATCCCAGTGCCTGCACCTGTGTCGGCGCCAACGCGATTTCTTCCTGGCTTTCGCGCAATGCGGCAGCCAGCGCATCGCGATCATCGGGCTCGGTACGGCCACCGGGGAAGCCAACCTGGCCACCATGTTGCCGCAGGGTTTCGGTACGCCGGGTCAGGATCACCTGCGCACCGTTGGCGCGCGGCACGATGCCAGCCAACACCGCCGCCTCGACCGGTGGGCCCGGAGGCAGCAGGTCATCCAGTTCACTGCGGTTCCAGCCGTCACCTGCCGGCGGTTCGGCCAGCGGATGCAGCGCGCGCAGCAGCCGCTCATGATCGGCCAACGACCCTCGCAGCGACTGCTGCAGCTGTTGGCGCAGGGGCAGCACGCGCTGCAGGATATGGCTGCGTTCGCTGTCGCTCATCGACGACCACCGTGCGATTTCGTCGATATGCCGCCCGCACCCGGCGCAGAGCCGGTTGCGATCCAGCTTGCAGACGTTGATGCAGGGGCTTGCGACAGCACGCGCCGTTTCTTCCATTGTTTGCACTGGTCAACAGTAGCGCGAATGGCCTGAATTTGGGATGGGCCCCGCGCGGCTGCAGCGTGGTGCAGAAACAAAAACGCGCCGGTGGGTTCACCGGCGCGTTGATGTTGACGCTGTTTCTTCTTACTTGACGCTGATCAGCTTGATCTCGAACTGCACAGCCACGTTCGGCGGGAACGGGGTGCGCGGGTCGGCGCCGTAGGCCTGATCCGGCGGCAGCGAGACTTCCCACTTCGAGCCTGCCGGCATCTGCAGCAGGGTCTCACGCATGGCCTTCATTTCGACTTCGCTGACCTTGATCGACGGAATCTGCTGGGCCGGGCGGGCTTCGGTCGGGCGCTGGCCGTACGGGAACGGACCGGCCACTTCCAGCTGCACGGTGCTGGCCTGGGTCGGCTTGGCACCCTTGCCGGCTTCGATCACACGGTACTGAACGCCGCTCGGCAGGGTCTGCACGCCCGCCTTTGCCTTGTTCTGCGCCATGAACTGATCGCTCTTGGTCTTGTTTTCGGCAGCAGCCTTTTCGTACTCGGCCTTGGCGGCCTGGGCACGGCCCTGCTCGCGCTTCTGGAACGCTTCAACGGCCGGCTTCAGCTGCTCGGCGGTAATGGCCGGCTGCTTCTTGGCGTAGGCGTCCTGCAGGCCCTTCACCACCGAGTTGATGTCCAGCTGCTCACCGCGACCAGTCAGCTCCGCCAGGTTGTTGCCGTAGTCGTAACCGAAGTAGTAGCTCAGCTTGCCCTTCTCGGACGCGATGTCCTGGGCGAAGGCATTGCCCGTCAGGGCCAGGGCCGCGACGGCGACCGCGATAGAACGCAACTTCATCAAACAGTTCTCCAGGGGTGGTAACTCAGGGACGTTCTGCGCCGCCCTGAGGCGACGGGTTAGGATAACGGCCACAACGTGTAACCGCTACTCACCACGCAGGCTATGACCTGTCTGCGTTTACAGAGTTCAATCTCACTTTTTTTTAACGTTCCAGGAGTTTCCCGTGGTCGAGGCCCCCGCTCCCCACCCGGTCGACGTCAGCGATGATGGCGCCGTCCGCACCATAACCGTGCAACGCCCGGACAAGCTCAACGCCCTCAATGCCGCCACCCTGCAGGCCCTGGCCGAGGCGTTTGGCGACGCCGCCGCCGACCCGGCGGTACGGGTGGTGGTGCTGACCGGGGCTGGCCCCAAGGCGTTCGTGGCCGGGGCCGACATCGCGGAAATGAACACCTTGAGCGCGGTTCAGGGACGTGATTTCTCCCTACTCGGCCAGGCTCTGATGCGCCGCATCGAACGCATGCCCAAGCCGGTGATCGCCCGGGTGAACGGATTTGCGCTGGGCGGCGGGCTGGAACTGGCCATGGCCTGCCATCTGCGCATCGCCGCTGATTCGGCCAAAGTCGGCCAACCGGAAATCAATCTCGGCCTGATTCCCGGCTTCGGCGGCAGCCAGCGCCTGCTGCGCCTGTGTGGCCGTGCGGCCACGCTGGAACTGTGCCTGCTGGGCACCCCGATCGACGCCGCACGCGCACTGGCCCTGGGCATCGTCAACGAAGTGGTACCCGCCGCCGAGCTCGACGCCCGCGTGCAGGCCCTGGCCCGGCAGCTGGCACAGTCGGCGCCGCTGGCGCTGCGTGGCCTGCTGGACGCGGTGCACGTGGGCGGCGAATGCAGCCTGGAAGCCGGCCTGGAATACGAAAGTGCGCAGTTCGGCCTGCTGTTCGCCACCGAGGACATGCGCGAAGGCACCAGCGCCTTCCTGCGGCGCCGCCCCCCCGCCTTCCAGAACCGCTGACGCCATGGCATCCCGACCCAACCCCGTGCTGCTGTTCGCCCGGGTCCAGGCAGACGATCCCGATGGTGCGCTGCAGGCTGGACTGATGGACTACGTGGTGCGCGCTGGCGATGACCGGCTGCTGCCCGATCATCCGGACCTGCCCGACCGCCTGTGCCAGATGCAGTTGCAACTGCAGCGTGCATGGGCGGCGCGCGAACGCTTCCGCGCACGCGCCGTGCGCCTGGCCCGCCGCGAGGCCGAGCGTGATGCGCGGCGGACGCCCGCGCCGGCACCGGACGTCAAACCCGCCCTGCCTGCCGCCGCGGCCGCCATCCTCGCCCGGGCCAAGGCCCGCGCCGCTGGCAAGGAGCAGTAATGGCGACCGCGAAGAAGACCGCGCGCGCCGCTGCGCGCCGCGGCAGTACGATGCCGCGTGCCGACGTGGTGGAAATGTTCACCCGCCTGCGCGAGCTCAACCCGCATCCGAAGACCGAGCTGGAATACAGCTCGCCGTTCGAACTGCTGGTGGCGGTCGCGCTGTCCGCACAGGCCACCGACGTCGGCGTCAACAAGGCCACCCGACGCCTGTTCCCGGTTGCCAACACGCCGGCGAAGATCCTCGCCCTGGGCGAAGAGGGACTGAAGAAGTACATCGCCACCATCGGTCTGTTCAACGCCAAGGCGAAGAACGTGATCGCCACCTGCGCGCTGCTTATCGAGAAGCACGGTGGCGAGGTGCCACGCGATCGCGACGCACTGGAAGCCCTGCCCGGTGTCGGCCGCAAGACCGCCAACGTGGTGCTCAACACCGCCTTCGGCGAACCGGTGATGGCAGTGGACACGCACATCTTCCGTGTCGCCAACCGCACTGGACTTGCGCCCGGAAAGAACGTGCGCGAAGTCGAAGATCGACTGGTCAAAGCGATTCCCGCCGAGTTCCTGCTCGACGCGCACCACTGGCTGATCCTGCACGGCCGGTACGTGTGCAAAGCGCGCAAACCGGATTGCCCGGGCTGCGTGATTGCCGACCTGTGCCGGTTCAAGGACAAGACCCCCGCGGAGTGACCGCGCCCTCCACGCATGGCGTGGATCTACGGGAAATCCGTCCACGCATGGCGTGGATCTACTGCAACCGGGGCGCAATCCGCGCGTCATACGTAACCGGTTTCAATGGCGGGCCCAGCCGTGACGGGGCCTGCGGCGGATCGCGGCCGTGCGCGAACTGTCACATTTACGCAATCTTCACGTTTTAGCCTGCGCGCATCTTCCCACCTGCCTGCAAGGCTCCTCTCCATGAAACTGCATCACCAGCTCCTGACGATCGCCGTGGCTGCTGCGCTGTACGTGCCGGCCGCCCACGCCGAAGTCGCCATCGATGTGATCGGCGGTTCGGAAATCACCTTCGAAGGCCTGGTCCAGGCCGACGGCAACTGGTACGACAATGACGTCGTGGACCTCAACGGCGGTGACGCCGGCAACGGCAAGAACAGCGAATTCGAACTGCGTCGCGCCGAGCTGGTGCTGAAGGGCAAGGGCCCGGGCAACGTGGAATGGGTCGTGGGCTACGACGCCAAGGCCGACAAGTTCCTCGATACCAACGTGAAGTACAAGCTGCTGGGCAACGCCAACCACTTCATCCAGGTCGGCCAGTTCAAGCAGCCCAACAGCCTGGAAGAACTGTCCAGCACCAAGAACAACGACTTCATCTCCAAGGCTGCGGTCACCAACACCTACGCTGTCGCCCGTCGCCTGGGCGGTGCCTACAGCTACGGCCAGGACAACTGGTCGGTCACCGCCAGCGCCTTCGGCCGCGAACTGACCCGCAACCTGGCCCACGGCAGCGGCTACGGCGCACGTGGCACCTGGGCCCCGATCAACGAGAAGGGCCAGGTCCTGCACTTCGGCCTGAGCTACGTCGACTACGACACCGACGCAGACACCCTGCGCGTGCGTGCCCGCCCGAACGCCGACCTGGCCACCGCGCGCCTGGTCGATGGCGGCAACATGACCGACACCGACCGCGTCAGCACCATCGGCGCCGAAGCGATGTACTTCCAGGGCCCGTTCAAGGCGCAGGCCGAGTACTACACCAGCAAGGCCAAGCGTTACGCCCATGACAACTACACCAGCGATGGCTACTACGTCAGCGGCGTGTGGAATGTCACTGGCGAAAGCTGGAGCTACAAGGGCGGCACCCCGGGCACCGGCCTGCCGAACAACCCGGCCGGCGGCCAGTGGCAGCTGGGCGTGCGCTATGACCACATGGATCTGAACGACGGCAACCTCGCCGCCAATCCGGTGGCCGGCCGTCCGCCGATCGTCGATGGTGTGCTCGGCGGCAAGATGGACATCTGGACCGTCGGCGCGAACTGGTACTGGCGCTCGAACTTCAAGCTGATGCTCAACTACGTGATGGTCGACAGCAAGAAGTACAGCTCGACCGCCCGCGGCTTCGTCAACGACGATCCGAACATCCTGGAAGCCCGCGCGCAGTTCTTCTGGTAAGTCCGGAAGCACGCGTTCGAACGAAGGCACGGCCCAGGCCGTGCCTTCGTCGTTGTGGGCAGGCGGTGGCCGCGCGATGATGCCCGGCCCTGTCGACAAGGACCTTCGGGATGCCTTCTTCGCTCCGCCTGCGCCGCCTGCTTTGCGCTGTCCTGCTCGCTGCCCTGCCCGCCACTGCGTTCGCCTGTGACGATGCGCAGGCCGTGCGCGAGGCCGCGTATCGGCAGTTGCCGGCCGGCGCCCTGCCGGTCACGGCACGTTTCACCGATGCGGACAGCACGGCCTGCCGCGCGTGGCCCGCACAGCCCGGCACGACTCTGCTGGCCGTCGCGCAATGGACCGCCCCCGCCTCGGAAGACGTGCGCGGTGGCGACCTGGACCTGTTGTTGATCGATACCGCCAGTGGCCAGCCGCTGGCCTGGACCCGCGTGGCCGATGCGGTCAGCAGTGATGCGCTGCGCTTTACCGGCCTGCACCTGGACACGGCACGCTGGCAGTTGGACCGGGCCACCCGCGCGTTCGGCGTGCGCATGGACTACAGCGGCAGCTCAGGCCCCAACCCGTTCGCGCAGACCGAACTGCAGTTGTTCGTACGCGAGGGCCGGCAGCTGCGCCGGGTGCTTGCCCCGCTGGCCGTCAGTGGCAGTCGCGGCGAATGGGATACGCGGTGCGCCGGCGAGTTCAGCCGCTTCGAGCGCACGCTGGAGATGGGCAATGCCCATGCCGCTGGCCTGGCGCCGATCGTGGTGCGCGAAAAACGCACCGATACGATCAGCGTCGCCGCCGGTGACGACTGCCATGCCACCGACACGACGGCACCCGCACAACGCTGGACACTGCAGCCCCGCGACGGTCGCTATGCCGTTCCGGAGGCGCTGCGCGGGCTCTGAAGGGCGGGCTTGGGCACCGCCATGACGGCTGTCACGTTCGCGTCATATGACAGACGCGGGCGTGTCATGGAACCGTTATGGAATGTGCACCGAAACGTCGGGCAGCCGCCCCTCGACCACCCCAGGAGTCTCTCCCGTGATCCACGCCTTCAAGTCGCGCGCCGCCGTCGCCATTCTGGCCGCGTCGTCCGTGTTCGCCGCCAACGCCGCCGATGTCACCGGCGCGGGCGCCTCGTTCATCTACCCGGTGATGTCCAAGTGGTCGGCCGACTACAGCACCGCCACCGGCAAGAAGGTCAACTACCAGTCGATCGGTTCCGGCGGTGGTATCGCCCAGATCAAGGCAGCGACCGTGGACTTCGGTTCGTCCGACGCGCCGTTGAAGCCGGAAGAGCTGGCTGCCGCCGGCCTGGCCCAGTTCCCGTCGGTGATCGGTGGCGTGGTGCCGGTGATCAACGTTGCAGGCGTCGCCCCCGGCGCGCTGAAGCTGGACGGCCCGACCCTGGCCAACATCTTCCTGGGCAAGATCACCACCTGGAACGACCCGGCCATCGCCGCCCTCAACAGTGGCCTGACCCTGCCCAGCGGCAAGATCACGATCGTTCATCGTTCGGACGGCTCGGGCACCACCTTCAACTTCGTCAACTACCTGTCCAAGGTCAGCCCGGAGTGGAAGAGCAAGGTCGGTGAAGGCACTTCGGTACAGTGGCCGGCCGGCATCGGCGGCAAGGGCAACGAAGGCGTTGCGGCCTACGTGAAGCAGATCAAGGGCGGCATCGGCTACGTCGAACTGTCCTACGCGCTGCAGAACAAGATGTCCTACGCGGCGATGAAGAATGCGGCCGGCAAGATCGTGCAGCCGTCGGACGCCTCGTTCTCGGCCGCTGCGGCCAGCGCCGACTGGGCCAACGCCCGTGACTTCTACCTGGTGATGACCAACGCCCCGGGCGCTGATGCGTGGCCGATCACCGCCACCAACTTCATCCTGGTGCGCAAGCAGCCGAAGAACGTGGCGGGCGCCAAGGCCACGCAGGAGTTCTTCCGCTGGGTCTACAAGAATGGCGATGCGCAGGCCAAGCAGCTGGACTACGTGCCGCTGCCGGACGCGCTGGTGCGCCAGATCGAGACCTACTGGACGCAGAACCTGAAGTACTGAGTTCGTTGCAAGGCGTTCCCCCGCAGGAACGGGGCCGGCGGGTCCTCTCTCCCCCGCCGGCCCCACCGGGCGCTGGATCCTTCGGGGTCCGGCGCTCTTCTTTTTTTGTAGGGTTGGTCGTGAAAGGCGCTGCGCTTCCCTCGATGAGTTGTTGCGGCGATGGGCCGGGCTGCGCAGGACACGCCGCGAGTACGTCCTTGCAGGTTCGGCCACGGCATCCATGCCGTGGACGGTCCTGCGCAGCCCGGCCCAACGCCGCCTGATGGTTCATCGGGGGCGCGCTGGGGTCATGGAAGGCAGGAGCGGGGGCAACGGTTGCCCGGCCCTCCGCCGCGCCGGGGACCGCGCAGACGCGCAGTTGGCGCTGTCAGCCGACCCGGCGGCCAACCGTGAATCCCGCGAAACCCTTGCCAGAACGTGATCCAGGACACCTCTGTCATGGACGTCATACGGCTGTAACAAAAACATCATTTCATAGCCGCATCCGCCGACACCGTCGGCTCTACCCCGCTATGGAGTGACCATGAAACTGCACTCGGCCAGCCTTGCCGCCCTTTCCCTGGCCATCGCCCTGGGCCTGTCTGCCTGCGGTGGCGACAAGCAGGCCGCACAGCAGCCGGCCGCTGACGGCGCCGCTGCTCCGGCCGCTGCCGGCGACAAGGTGACCGCTGAGGTCTCCGGTGCCGGCGCCTCCTTCATCTTCCCGCTGGTGTCCAAGTGGTCGGCCGACTACAACACCGCCACCGGCGCGAAGATCAACTACCAGTCGATCGGTTCCGGTGGTGGCATCGCCCAGATCAAGGCCGGCACCGTTGATTTCGGTTCGTCCGACAAGCCGCTGAGCAGCGACGAGCTGGCCCAGGCCGGCCTGGCCCAGTTCCCGTCGGCCATCGGCGGCGTGGTGCCGGTGGTCAACATCGACGGCCTGGAAGCCGGCAAGCTTCGCCTCAGTGGCGCCCTGCTCGCCGACATCTTCCTGGGCAAGGTCAAGACCTGGAACGACCCGGCCATCGTCGCCGCCAATCCGGGCGTGACCCTGCCGGACGGCAAGATCACCATCGTCCACCGTTCGGATGGTTCGGGCACCACCTTCAACTTCTCCAACTACCTGTCCAAGGTCAGCCCGGAGTGGAAGAGCAAGGTCGGCGAAGGCACCTCGGTGCAGTGGCCGGACGGCGTGGGTGGCAAGGGCAATGAAGGCGTTGCTTCCTACGTGAAGCAGATCAAGGGCTCGATCGGCTACGTCGAACTGGCCTATGCCCTGCAGAACGCGATGCCGTACACCTCACTGCAGAACGCGGCCGGCACCTGGGTGCAGCCGAACGCTGAAACCTTCGCCGCCGCTGCCGCCAGCGCCGACTGGGCCAGCGCCAAGGACTTCAACCTGGTCATCACCAACGCCCCGGGCGAGCAGGCGTGGCCGATCACCGCCACCAACTTCATGCTGATGCAGAAGAAGCCGAAGGATGCCAAGCGCAACCAGGATGCGCTGGCCTTCTTCAAGTGGGCCTTCGAAAGCGGCCAGGCCCAGGCCAACGAACTGCACTACGTGCCGCTGCCGGCCGAGCTGGTCAAGCAGATCGAAGCCTACTGGGCGACCGAACTGAAGTGATGGACCCGACGGTGCCCGCCACGTGCGGGCACCGTCTCCTGCACATCGTGCTGCCCCGCCCCTTCCTGGCCCTGCCGTCCCCATGAATGCCATCGCCCAGCCTGTAGCCGCCCCGTCCACGCGTGACATGCGTGATGCCCGCAACGACAAACTGTTCCGATGGGTGCTGGTCGGCACCGTCATCTTCGTCCTGATCGCGCTGGCCTGCGCCGCACTGTCGATGCTGTGGGGTGGTCGCCACGCTCTGCAGATGCAGGGCCTGAGCTTCTTCTTCTCCTCCGACTGGAATCCGGTCGAAAACAAGTTCGGCGCCCTCGCCCCGATCTACGGCACCCTGGTCACCGCCCTGATCGCGATGGTCATCGCCGTACCGGTCAGCTTCGGCATCGCCTTCTTCCTCACCGAAGTGGCACCGCGCTGGCTGCGTGGTCCGGTCGGCACCGCCATCGAACTGCTGGCGGGCATTCCCTCGATCATCTACGGCATGTGGGGCCTGTTCGTGCTGGTGCCGGTGATGACCGAGTACGTCACCCCGTTCCTCAACGAAACCCTGGGCGAATGGCCGATCATCGGCCCGGTGTTCCAGGGCCCGCCGCTGGGCATCGGCATGCTCACCGCCGGCTTCGTGCTGGCGATCATGGTCATCCCGTTCATCTCCTCGGTGATGCGCGAAGTGTTCCTGACCGTGCCGACCCGCCTGAAGGAATCGGCCTACGCGCTGGGCTCCACCAAGTGGGAAGTGAGCTGGGACATCGTGCTGCCCTACACCCGCTCGGCGGTGATCGGTGGCGTGTTCCTCGGCCTCGGCCGCGCACTGGGCGAGACGATGGCAGTGGCCTTCGTGATCGGCAACAGCGTGCGCCTGTCGCCGTCGCTGCTGGAACCGGGCACCACCATCGCCGCACTGATCGCCAACGACTTCGGCGAAGCCACTGAAACCTACCGCTCGGCGTTGCTGCTGCTCGGCTTCGTCCTCTTCATCGTCACCTTCGTGGTGCTCGCCATCGCCCGCCTGATGCTGATGCGCCTGTCCCGCAAGGAGGGCAACTGATGTCCAGCACCGCTGACTCCCTGTACCTGCGCCGCCGCATCGGCAATGTCATCGCCATCGCGCTGTCCTGCGCCACCGCGCTGTTCGGCCTGTTCTTCCTCGGCTGGATCCTGTTCACCCTGGCCGCCAAGGGCCTGGCCGGCATCAACCTGGATCTGTTCACCAAGATGACACCGCCGCCGATGCAGGAAGGCGGCCTGGCCAACGCCTTCTTCGGCAGTGCGGTGATGTGTGCGCTGGCGATCGGCATCGGCACCCCGCTGGGTGTGCTGGCCGGCACCTGGCTGGCCGAGTACGGCAACGCTCGCAAAGCCGGCACCGTGGTCCGCTTCGTCAACGACATCCTGCTGTCGGCCCCGTCCATCGTGCTGGGCCTGTTCGTCTACACCCTGTACGTGATGCAGACCGGCGGCAGCTTCTCCGCCTTCGCCGGTGCACTGTCGCTGGCCTTCATCGTGCTGCCGGTGGTGGTGCGTACCACCGACGAGATGCTGCGCCTGGTGCCTTCGCAGATGCGCGAAGCCGCGCTTTCGCTGGGCATTCCGCAGTGGAAGGTGATCGTGCAGGTGCTGTACCGCAGTGCCTCGGCCGGCATCATCACCGGCATCCTGCTGGCGCTGGCCCGCATTTCCGGCGAGACCGCACCGCTGCTGTTCACCGCCTTCGGCAACCAGTACTGGAACAGCAACGTGTTCCAGCCGATGGCCTCGGTGCCGGTGGTGATGAACCAGTTCGCCGGCAGCCCGTACGAATCCTGGCAGGTGCTGGCCTGGGCCGGCGCGCTGGTGCTGACCGTGTTCGTGCTGCTGGTCAGCCTCTCTGCGCGCGGCATCCTGCTGCGCAACCGTATCTCCCATGACTGACCTTTCCGTGGATACCGCCATGAACGACCTTTCCAACGCCGTGCCGATGCAGCGCATCGTCGTGCCGGCCTCGCACGAGAACCTGCACGCTCCGGCCCCGGTCAAGCTCGCCGCGCGTGGACTGGACTTCTATTACGACAAGTTCCACGCCCTGAAGGGCATCAACCTGGAGATCCCGGAAAAGCGCGTGACCGCGCTGATCGGTCCCTCCGGTTGCGGCAAGTCGACCCTGCTGCGCATCTTCAACCGCATCTACGCGCTGTACCCGAAGCTGGAAGCGCGCGGTGAGGTGATCCTCGACGGCGAGAACATCCTGTCGCCGAAGTACCCGATGAACCGCCTGCGCAGCAAGGTCGGCATGGTGTTCCAGAAGCCGGTGCCGTTCCCGATGACCATCTTCGAGAACGTGGCCTACGGCATCCGCCACCACGAGAAGCTGTCCAAGGCGGACATGGCCGACCGTGTCGAGCACGCGCTGCGCCAGGGCGCGCTGTGGGACGAAGTGAAGGACAAGCTCAACCAGAGCGCGCTGGGCCTGTCCGGTGGCCAGCAGCAGCGCCTGTGCATCGCCCGTGCCGTGGCCCTGCGCCCGTCGGTGCTGCTGCTGGACGAGCCGACCTCGGCGCTGGACCCGATTTCCACCAGCCGCATCGAGCAGCTGGTGGAAGAGCTCAAGCACGAGTACACCATCGTGATCGTCACCCACAACATGCAGCAGGCCGCGCGCGTCTCCGATTACACCGCCTTCATGTACCTGGGCGACCTGATCGAGCACGACCGCACCGAAGTGATCTTCTCGCAGCCGTCCAAGCAGCAGACCGAGGATTACATCACCGGCCGGTTCGGCTGATCGGCGCTGACGCTTCGCCACCTGTCCCAGCCAGGCGCGCCTGGCTCTACCTGGATTGCAGAACATGAACCTTCCCAACGACCACATCGTCAAAAGCTACGACGAAGAGCAGCAGCGCCTGGTGGCCGAGATCGTGCGCATGGGCGAGATGGCCGTCGCCCAGCTGGAGGCGTCGATGGACGTCATCGAGAAGCGCGATGAGAACGCCGCCCATCGCATCATCGCCAACGACGAAGCGATCGATGCGCTGGAACAGCAGATCAGCCACGACGTGATGCGCCTGGCGCTGCGTGGCCCGATGGCCCGCGACCTGCGCGAGATCCTCGCCGGCCTGCGCATTCCGGCCGACATCGAACGCATCGGCGACTACGCAGCCAACGTCGCCAAGCGCTCGATCGCGCTGGGCAAGGTGCCGCCGCTGCCGCAGATCCAGGGCCTGCGCGCCCTCGGCCGCCTGGCCGCACAGCAGGTCCGCCGCGCCATCGCCGCCTACCGCGACAACGACGCCGATGCCGCGCTGGAACTGCGCGAGGACGACGCCCGCCTGGACGCGCAGTACACCGCGCTGTTCCGCGAGCTGCTGACCTACATGATGGAAGACCCGCGCAACATCACCCCATGCACCCACCTGCTGTTCATGGCCAAGAACCTGGAGCGCGTGGGCGACCATGCCACCAACATCGCCGAGAACGTGTGGTTCCTGGTGCACGGCGAACAGCCGCTGCCGCCGCGCCAGAAGCGCGACGAGACATCCAGCGCGGGCGATATCTGATACTGCACTGCAACACCGGATTCGACTCCAGGGTGGCCGCTGTCCTCGTGACAGCGGCCTTTTTGCTGGCGCTGTAATACTTCTCACGAAAATTTGAATTCCCGGCGAGGATTCGTTGAGTAGGATCGCTGCACCATCGCTTCACCACGGGCACCCGCCCACCACCCAGGAGCACGACCGATGAGCACCTCCAACAAGACGCTGTCCCTGCTGACCGCCACCGCCCTGGCCGCAGGCCTCGGCATGACCGCCTCCGCCTCGGCCCTGAGCATGACCGACCTCGCCCAGGGCTACCTGGTGGCCGGCCAGGCGGCCAAGGCCACCGACGCGAAGGCGACCGATGCAAAATCCGCCGACGCGGCCAAGCATGCCGAAGGCAAGTGTGGCGCCGACGGCAAGAGTGCTGAAGGCAAGTGCGGCGGCGACAAGGGCAAGGCGGCGGCCGGTGCGGACAGCAAGGCCAAGACCGGCGGTGACAAGAAGTCGGCCGAAGGCAAGTGCGGCGAAGGCAAGTGCGGTGGCAAGCACTGACGTCCGCGCCGGCGTCGTCCACCCGCGGTCGCCGCTTCCTGCGGCGGCCGTGGGCCTGGGCCTGCGCCGTGCCCTGCTGCAGGACCTGCGCGATGCACCGGCCGGCGATTTCGATTTCCTCGAATGCGCGCCGGAGAACTGGATCGGTGTCGGTGGTCCCGCAGGTGACGCATTGGCCGAACTGGCGGCGCGCCATCCGCTGAGCTGCCACGGCCTGTCATTGTCGCTGGGCGGCAGTGCCCCCCTGGATACCCAGCTGCTGGCGCAGGTGGGTGCGTTCCTGCAACAGCATCAGGTGCCGCTGTACAGCGAACACCTGAGCTACTGCAGCGACGAGGGCCACCTCTACGACCTGCTGCCGAT
This sequence comes from Stenotrophomonas sp. SI-NJAU-1, assembly GCF_020883215.1. Classification (NCBI taxonomy): domain Bacteria; kingdom Pseudomonadati; phylum Pseudomonadota; class Gammaproteobacteria; order Lysobacterales; family Lysobacteraceae; genus Stenotrophomonas; species Stenotrophomonas sp. SI-NJAU-1. The sequence goes on along the minus strand of NZ_CP086598.1, from coordinate 1,447,808 downwards.
TCCATTCACCGATGAAGCGGTACGCCACACCGCTGCCCGCATCGCCCGGGTGCAGGACATTCTCGGCCGTCGCATCGCCGTCGAAAACGTGTCGTACTACCTGGCGCCGGATCCGACGATGGACGAACTGGCCTTCACCACTGCCGTACTGGCCGAGGCCGACTGTGATCTGCTGCTGGACGTCAACAACGTCTACGTCAATGCCTGCAACCATGGCTACGATGCCGATGCCTTCATCGCCGGCCTGCCCGCACAACGCATCGTCTGCCTGCACGTAGCCGGGCACCTGGACGAGGCGCCGGACCTGAAGATCGACACCCACGGCAGCCCGGTGATCGACCCGGTGTGGGACCTGCTGGCACGCACCTACGCCCGCATCGGCCCACGCCCTACCCTGCTCGAACGCGACTTCAATTTCCCGCCCTACGCCGAGCTGCGGGGCGAACTGCAGACCATCCACCGCCTGCAGGCCGCGCATGCCGGAGCCGCCCATGGCTGACGCCCCCGAACGCCTGCGTGCGCAACAGCACGCGTTCACCGCGCACCTGCGCGACCCGGCGCAGGTACCGGCGCCGCCCGGCATGGACCCGCGCCGGGTGGCCGTGTACGAACGCCTGCTGTTCAACAATCTGCTGGGGTTGTTGAGCAATGGCTTCCCGGTCTGCGTGCGCCAGCTGGGCGAACCGGACTGGAGTGCACTGGTGCGCCACTATTTTGCCAGCCACCATTGCCACACCCCGTTGTTCACCGAACTGGCTGCCGAGTTCGTGCAGTGGCTGCAGGTGCAGCCGGAGCTGCCGCATCCGGCGCTTGCCGAACTGGCCCACTACGAGTGGGTGGAGACCGCGCTGTACCAGCTGCAGGCCGATCCGCTGCCGGAACCGGGCGACATCGATCCGCTGCAGGTGCCGCTGCGCCGCTCACCGCTGGCCTGGCCGCTGCTGTACCGCTGGCCGGTGCATCAGCTGGGTAGCGAAGATGCACCGTCGCAACCACCGGCAGAGCCCACCGGCCTGCTGGTGCGGCGCGATGCTGATGGCGCGGTGCGATTTGCCACCCTGACCAGCCTCGCAGTGCATCTGCTGACCCTGATCGGCGAGTCCCCCGGGGCCACCGGCCAACAACTTCTGCAGCAACTGGCCGCCCTGCACCACCTCGATCCCGACACATTGGCCGCCCCTGGCGCGCACCTGCTGCAGCAGTTCCTGCGTGCTGGCGTGATCGGTCCGCTCCCCGCTTCATCCTGACGCCCCTTCCAAGAGATACACCGATGAAGACCCCGCCCCTGGCCGCCGCACGCGGCCAGCTGGACCGTTTCGCCCCGTGGTTGGCCCCGCTTGGCCTGCGCCTGCTGCTTGCCTGGGAATTCTTCGAATCCGGGCGCGAGAAGCTGCACGGGCAGAACTGGTTCGCCGATCTGCAGGATGCCTTCCCGTTTCCGTTCGACCAGCTGCCCGCTGCTCTGAACTGGCAATTGGCCACCTGGTTCGAACTGGTGGGCGCAGCGTGCCTGCTGTTCGGCTTCGGCACCCGTTTTGCCGCCGCCAGCCTGCTGGTACTGACGGTTGTGGCAACGTACGCGGTGCACTGGCCGGCCGAATGGAACTCGCTGGGCGATCTGGCGATGGGCTACGCGATCAGCGACCAGGGCTTTGGCAACTTCAAACTGCCGCTGCTGTTCATGGCGATGCTGTTGCCGCTGCTGTTCACCGGCGCCGGGCGCCTGAGCGTGGATGCGGTGCTGGCGCGGTGGTATCCGTCGGCCCCCACGGCGCGGCCTGTGCTCCGGTAGAAGCCGACCCTGGTCGGCGCGCAGGGTGCCAACCAAGGTTGGCACCTACCAGGATCCCGGGCGCCCTGGTCGGCGCACGTCGCGCGGTCCGGTAAATGTCGTCCTTGGTCGGCGCACGTCACGCCGTGCGGTAGATGCCGACCTTGGTCGGCGCACGTCACGCCGTCCGGTAGATGCCGACCTTGGTCGGCGCACGTCACGCCGTCCGGTAGATGCCGACCTTGGTCGGCGCGTAGTGTGCCAACCAAGGTTGGCACCTACCAGGATCCCGGGCGCCGTGGTCGGCGCACGTCGCGCCGTCCGGTAGATGCCAACCTTGGTCGGCGCGCAGGGTACCAACCAAGGCTGGCACCTACCGGGATCCCGGTCGCTCAGGGTCGCTCTGCTAGAATCCATGCATGACCGACCCCACTTCCGCACCTGCCGCCCTCCCTGCTTCCGACGTACCCCAGGCGCAGCGCGCGATGTCACAACGCTTCCGCGGCTTCCTGCCGGTGGTGGTGGATGTTGAAACCGGCGGCTTCGACAGTCAGCGCAACGCGCTGCTGGAAATCGCCGCCGTGCCGATCGAGATGGACGAGAACGGCCTGCTCTATCCCGGCCAGACCGCCAGCGCCCACGTAGTGCCGGCCGAGGGGCTGGAGATCGACCCGAAGTCGCTGGAAGTGACCGGCATCATCCTCGACCACCCGTTCCGGCTGGCCAAGGAAGAAAAGGCCGCGCTGGACCACATCTTCACCCCGGTGCGCGCAGCGATGAAGAAGTACGGCTGCCAGCGCGCGATCCTGGTCGGCCACAACGCCCATTTCGATCTGGGCTTCGTCAACGCCGCGGTGGCCCGTACCGGGCACAAGCGCAACCCGTTCCACCCCTTCAGCGTGTTCGACACGGTCACCCTGGCGGGCATCGCCTATGGCCAGACGGTGCTGGCACGCGCGGCCACGGCGGCCGGGCTGGGCTGGGACGCCAACGAGGCGCACAGCGCGGTGTATGACACCGAGCAGACGGCGCGGTTGTTCTGCACGATCGCCAACGCCTGGCCGCGGTGAAGCAGCCAACGGCGGAGCCCCTCGTGGCGAATCGGCATTGCGGGTGAGGCCGGGCAGGATGGATTCGCGGGGGACGCCGTAAACCCATCCTTGGGGGCTTAGCCGCGCCATCCATGGCGCGGATACCCCGCGAACCCACCCTGCCCGGCCTTGGACAGTTTCCCGGGCGCCACGGGAAGATCAGAAAAGCGGGAGCAACAGCGGGTCGCTGCGCTCGATGGGTGCCGACTGTTGGTACGGCAATGCCAGTAGATCCACGCCATGCGTGGATGCTTTGCAGTGGATCAACCGATGCTCGTGCGATCCCGGCCGTCACTCTTGGCGCGGTACAACGCGCGGTCGGCGCGCTGGTACAGCAGTGCCGGGGTGCGGTCGTCGCCGTCCAGTTCCACCAGGCCGGCGCTGAAGGTCACCCGCAGGCCCGGGATGCCGGCCCAGTCCGGGTGGTCATGGAACAGGCCACGCAGGCGCGCGCACAGCTGCGCCGCCTCCTCCAGCCGGGTGTCATTGAGCAGCAGCGCGAATTCTTCGCCGCCGGTGCGTGCCGGCAGGTCCGAATCGCGGCTGGCGGCGGCGATCACCTGGGCCACTTCCACCAGTACCGCATCACCGATGCTGTGGCTGTGCTGGTCGTTGACATCCTTGAAGTGGTCGATGTCCAGCACCACCAGGCACAGCGGATGGCCGCTGCGCTGGGCGCGGGCGAAGTCACGGGCCAGCGCCTCGTCGAAGCCGCGACGGTTGGCCAGCCGGGTCAGCGCGTCTTCGCGGGCCTGCCGTTCGAACGCCTCGGCCTGCCGCGCCAGGCGCTCGGCCAGCTCGGTCTTCTCCTGGTTCAGGGCCTGCAGGTGCACGGTCTGCGCCTGCAGGTCGAAGGTCGCCTCGTCCACGCGCTGTGCCAGGCGCAGGTTGCTGGCCTTGTACTGCTGCAGCAGGAAGCGGTACAGCGCCACCAGCGCGGACAGCAGCATCAGCCCGATCAGCGCCTGCACGCTGTGCCGCTGCCACCAGAACGGCTCGACGGTGAAGTTCCACACCGCTTCCTGATGACCCCAGCTGCCGCCCGGGTGCGCGGCGGCCACGTGCAGCGTGTAATCACCCGGCGGCAGACCAACGAATTCCACGCTGCGCTGCGGGCCGCGCTCCACCCAACCGTTGTCCAGCCCCTCCAGCCGCGTGCGGTAGCGGATGCGGTCGGACATCAGGTAGCTCAGACCCACGTAGCTCACCGCAAGCCGTCGCCCACCGGGTATCAGGTTGCGCTCGCGGCCTTCCCAGTGCACCGGCGCACCGTCGACCTGTACGTTCTCGATTGCCGCAGGCGGTGCCGGGCGTTCACGGAAACGCTGCAGCCGCTGCGGGTCGACCATGCTCAGGCCGCCGGCGGTCACCACCCAGAAGGTGCCGTCATGGCGCAGGATCGCCGACGGGCCGGAGCTGCCGTTGGCCTGCGCGTTGGCGATGCCATCGATCTCGTTGTAGCGCTCCACCGTCACCCGCGGTGCACGCCCATCGGCCACCGCGTTGAGCGTGGCCATGTCGGTGCGCAGCACACCTCGGTTGCTGCTGACCCACACATTGCCCAAGCGGTCGGGCACCAGCTGGAACACCGCGTCCACCGGCATGCCCTGCTCCAGGCCCACCCGTGCCAGCGTCCCCGCCTGCCAGCGATACAGCCCGCGGTCGCTGCTGATCCACATCGCATCGCCGATCTGATGGAAGCCGAACACGCTGCGGCCCCCGCCCAGCGGCGCCAGGTCGATCGACTGTACCCGGTCACCGCGCAGCACGCGGACGCCTTCAATGGTGCCGATCCACAGATTTCCCTGGTGATCGTGTTCCAGCGCGGTGGTCAGGCCTGCCGGCATGCCCGCAATCGTGGGCACGCTCACCTCGTCGCCTTCGATGCGGACCACGCCCTTCTGTGTTCCCGCCCAGACCACGCCGTCGGGCGCGATGCTGATCGCACGGATGTTGCCGCCGGGCAGGCCATCGGCCACCGCGTAGTTGTGGCGAAGCCGTCCATCGGCGTGCAAGCGGTAGATGCCGTCGCCGAAGGTGCCCACCCACAGATCGCCGCCGGCATCCTGCGCCAGGCTCAGTACCGAGGGCGCCTTGCCACCGCGGTTGTGCAGCGGTATCGCGCGGAATCGACCGTCGGCGGTCTGCAGGTCCAGGCCGCTGGCGCTGCCCACCCAAAGATGCCGGTCACGGTCTTCGAGCACCGTGCGCACGTAGTCGCCGCTGAGCCCGTCGCGTTCGGTGTAACTGCTGAACAGGGTTTCGCGCAGGCGATACAGACCGCCGTTGGCGCCTACCCATATGCTGCCTTCAGCGTCCTCGCGCAGGCTGACCACACGCCCGCCGGGCAGGTTCAGACCTGCCGGCAGGCGCTCCAGGCCATGCGCCGAGATGCGCAGCAGGCCCTGGTTCTCGGTGCCCAGCCACAGGTCGCCATGGCGGTCCTGCAGCATGGCGGTCAAGTGCAGCTGTCCGGGCAGCCGATGCATCAGCACCAGGCGATCGCCCTCCACCCGATACAGGCGCTCGCCCGCGACGATCCACAGCGCGCCATCGGGTGCGCGATAGGGCCACGACAGGCCCTTGTCCACGCCCCACACCGCCGGCGCGCGCTGCAGTACGCCGTTGTTGTCGCGCAGCACCAGGCCGTCGAGGGTGCCGATCCAGACCCGGTCCTGCGCGTCGACCGCCATCTTGGTGAAACTCATCGCCAGCGGCAGGTCCGGCGGCGGGCGCTGGTAGACGATGCCCTTGTCCGGGGTCAGATAGCCGATGCCCTTGCCCTCGTACAACAGCCACAGGCGCCCTTGGCTGTCCATCTGCATGGACTGGATCAGCACCTGCGGCGTATCCGGTTGATGTTCCCAGACCCGCCACCGGCCATCGCTGCCACGGTGGCTGACATTGCCGCGCGAATCGCTGATCCACAGACCGCCCTGCGGGTCGACCAGCAGCGCGCCGATGCCGTTGTCGCGCAGCCCCGGCCGGGTGCTGCGGTCGAACACGGTGAAATCCAGGCCGTTGTAGCGCACCAGGCCTTCCCAGGTGGCGAACCACAGATGGCCTTCCGGGGTCTGCGCGATGTCGCGCAGCGAGTTGTGCGGCAGACCATTACGCGAGGTCCACACATCGATGGCGTAGTCACGCAGTGGCGGCGCGCCACCTTGCGCGGCCAATGGCGCGGCAACCGCCAGCAGCAGCCACAGCACACCCAGCCGCAGCAGGCGACCGATGTTCTCCGCGTGGCGCCCGGCCCGGCGCCTGCCCGTCCCCTGCCCGCCCATCAGCGCGGCGGCGGCGGCCAGCTGCGGATGCCGGTGGCGGCAGCAGACGCGAACAGGGACAGCCGCACCGCGCAGGGCGGCATGCCGGCAGGAACAGGCAGGCTCATCGGAGGAAGAATGGGGAAGTACGCAGATGATAGGGCAAACCCTGTCGCCGGCGTCACCGCACCCGGGCAGCCCGGCGCAACCGGGCCCGGGCCGGGATCGACGCTGCTAGCGCGCCTCGGCGCTGGCCGACCACTGCACCACCGCTTCCAGCCCACCCTCGGGGCGGTTGCGCAACCACAACCGGGCGCCGTCCTTCTCCGCCAGCGCGCGGGCGATGGTCAGGCCCAGGCCGGCACCGCCGGTCTCGCGCGAACGTGATGTCTCCACCCGCACGAATGGGTCGAACACCGCTTCCAGCTGGTCATCGGCCAGCCCGGGGCCATCATCGGCAACGACCACCGTAATCGTGTCCTCGCCGCGTTCAACGCGTACCCGGGCGCGTTGCGCGTACATCACCGCGTTGTCCACCAGATTGGAGAACAGGCGGTGCATCGCCAACGGGCGCAGCATCAGTACCGCGCCGCTGCGGCCTTCGAAAACGACGTCGGCGCCGTCCTCGGCGGTGTCCTCGACGATGCTCTCCAGCAGTGAATCCAGATCCAGCGCGGCGCGCTGTTCGGCACTCTCCGCACTCCGGGCCAGTTCCAGCCCCTCGCGTACCAGCGCCTGCATCGCAGCCAGGTCGCCGATCAGGCGCTCGCGCAGCGTCTCGTCGGTCACGTTTTCCAGGCGCAGGCGCAGCCGGGTCAAGGGCGTCTGCAGGTCGTGGGTGATCGCCGCCAGCATCTGCGTGCGTTCGGCCAGGTGGCGCTGCAGCCGGTGCTGCATTGCATTGAAGGCTTCGGCGGCGCGCCGCACTTCGCGCGGCCCGCGCAGCGGCAAGGGTGCCCGCTGCAGGTCATCGCCCAGGTCTTCGGCGGCGGCCGCCAGCTCCTGCAGCGGCGCACTGGCCATGCGTGCAACCACGTAGGCCAGCACGGCAATGGCCAGTACCAGCAGGGTCAGGAACAGCGGGTCCACGGCAAGGATGCCGTTGTGCGCGATCGCCGGCGAATCCAGGGCGAGCTTCAGCAACGTGCCGTCATTGAGCACCACGTCCACCGCCCGGCACTTGGGCGGAATGAAGGTGGGATCGCGCTCGTGTGGCGGCTTGCGGTGACCCGGCGGCGGTGGCGGCAGCAGTTCCTGCAGCTTGGGAATGCACGAACGGAACGAGGCGAAGTGCACATGCGCCCGCGACACCGGGCCCGGGCGGTCTTCCAGTACTTCCATCAGCGCCTTGTCGGCCCGCCCGATGCGCGCGCCGGGCTGCAGTGCCCGCACGCTGGGGCCACCGATCTCCAGCAGCCGCTCGCGCAGCTCCGGGTTGCCGTCGAGCAGGTTGATGTAGCCCTGCAGGCGGTCGGCGATGCGGTTCAGGTTCTGCCGCTCGAATTCCTGCTGCCGCTTGGAACTGGCCAGCATGGTCGCGCCGATCGCTGCCACGCTCATGCCCAGCAGCAGGATCACGAACAGCCGTCCGACCATCGAGGACAGGAAGTGGCGCAGGCGCTTCATCGCGGCTTATTCCAGGTTGACGGCCGAGGCCAGCACATAGCCTTCGTTGCGCACGGTCTTGATCAGGCCATCGGGGCCACCGTCATCGGCCAGCTTGTTGCGCAGCCGGCTGACCTGCAGGTCGATCGCCCGGTCCTGCGCTTCATAGTTGCGGCCGCTGCTGAGGGCCACCAGCTGCTCGCGCGAGAGCACCTTGTTGGCATGGGCGATGAACACCCGCAGCAGGCGGAATTCGGCCCCGGACAGCACCACCACGCGCCCGTCCGGATCGACCAGGTGGCGATGCTCCAGGTCGAAGATCCAGCGTGAGAAACGCGCACGGCGCACCGCCAGCGGTTCCAGGTTGGCCGGCAGCGCTTCGGTGCGGCGCAGCACGTTGCGGATGCGCGCCAGCAGTTCACGCGGCTCGAACGGCTTGGCCAGGTAGTCGTCGGCGCCCATTTCCAGGCCGAGTACGCGGTCGATCGGCTCGGCGCGCGCGGTGAGCATGATCACCGGCGTGTTCGAGCGCGCGCGAAGGTCGCGGCACAGGGTCAGGCCATCCTCGCGCGGCAGGTTGAGGTCGAGCACGATCAGGTCCACGTGTTCGCGTTCCAGCAGCTGGCGCATGCTGGTGCCATCGGCGGCGGTGCTGACCTGGTAGCCAGCACGGCCGAGCTGCTCGGCCAGCAGGGTGCGGATATCGTTATCGTCATCGACGATCAGCAAACGGTGCATCGGGTTTTCAGTCTCCATGTCGCGAATCATCCCGTGTCGGCAGCTGAACCGCATCCAGGCCAATGCGTACCACTGTATCCCCCGCAATGCGGGATACCTGCCGATACGCAGTCTCTCAGACAGTGTTACACAGAGACACACCCCGAGGATTGAGCGCGGCGTCGCTCGATCTTCACAATGCCCACCAACGCCGCCACTGCGGCCCCCAGAGTGAAGCCGCCACGTGATCTCCCGCCTGTTGCCCGCGACCCGCAAGGGTCGCCTGATGTTGATCGCCCTGATTGTCCTGATCGCCGCTGTATCCGCCTGGTGGCTGCTGCGCAAGCCGGCCGCACCGGCGCTGGCGACCACCCCGGTCAGCCGCGGCGACATCGAGCAGACGGTGGAAGCTACCGGCGTGATCGACGCCTACAAGCTGGTCAGCGTCGGCGCGCAGGCCTCCGGCCAGATCAAGTCGCTGAAGGTGCAGCTGGGCGATACGGTGAAGGAAGGCGACCTGATCGCCGAGATCGACGCCACCACCCAGCAGAACCAGGTGCTCAACGCGCAGGCCTCGCTGGACCAGGTGACCGCGCAGCGCGCAGTGCAGCAGGCCACCCTGCGCCAGGCCGAACTGGAGTTCGCGCGCCAGCAGCAGATGCTGGCTGCCGAAGCCACTTCGCGCCAGGAATACGATGCCGCCGAGGCCCAGCTGAAGACTGCGCGTGCGCAGCTGCAGTCCTACGAGGCGCAGATCAAGGGCCGCGAAACCGAGCTGGGCACTGCCCGTGCCAACCTGGCCTACACCCGCATCGTCGCGCCGATGGACGGCACCGTGGTGGCGGTAGTGGCCGAGGAAGGCCGCACGGTGAACGCCAACCAGACCGCGCCGACCATCGTGATGCTGGCACGGCTGGACGTAGTGACCGTCAATGCCGAGGTGTCCGAGGCCGACGTGGTCAAGATCAAGGCCGGCATGCCGGTGTACTTCACCACGCTGGGTGACCCGGACCGCAAGTACCACGCTACGCTGCGGCAGATCAATCCGGCACCGGCGTCGATCGCCAACGAAAGCTCGTCCAGTTCCAGCAGCTCGTCCAGTTCCAGCTCCAGCAGCGCGGTCTACTACAACGCGTTGTTCGACGTCGAAAACCCCGATGGCACCCTGCGCATCGACATGACCGCACAGGTATCGGTGCTGCTCAAGCAGGCCAAGGGCGTGCTGATGGTGCCGGCCGTTGCACTGGGACCGAAGTCGCGCGATGGCGAGCGCATCGTGCGGGTGGTCGACGACAAGGGCCAGCCGCAGCCGCGCAGGATCAAGGTCGGCATCAACAACGGCGCCAACGTCGAGGTGCTGTCCGGCCTGAAGGAAGGCGAGCGCGTGGTGGTCGGCGAAGGCGGCGCTGCGGCAGCCGCGGGCGGCGGCAACCGTGGCGGCATGCAGATGCGGGTCGGCGGCCCGGGCATGGGGCGCCGATGAGCATGACGGCGCCACTGCTGCGCCTGCGCGACCTGCGGCGCGAATTCCCGGCCGGCGAGGATGTCATCGCCGTGCTGCGCGACGTCAACCTGGACATCCATGCCGGCGAGATGGTGGCGATCGTCGGCCAGTCCGGGTCGGGCAAGTCCACGTTGATGAACATCCTCGGCTGCCTGGACCGCCCGACCCGTGGCAGCTACCAGGTGGCGGGCCGCGAGACCGGGAAAATGGCGCCCGACGAGCTGGCCGAGCTGCGCCGCGAGCACTTCGGTTTCATCTTCCAGCGCTACCACCTGCTGGGTGATCTCGACGCACGCGGCAATGTGGCCGTGCCGGCGGTGTATGCCGGCAGCCCCGGCCCGGTGCGCACTGCGCGTGCCGAGCAGTTGCTGCAGCGGCTGGGCCTGGCCGACCGCATGCACCACAAACCCGGGCAGCTGTCCGGTGGCCAGCAGCAGCGCGTGTCGATCGCGCGCGCGTTGATGAACGGTGGCGAGGTGATCCTGGCCGACGAACCGACCGGCGCCCTGGACACGAAATCCGGCGAAGAGGTGATGGCCATCCTCGGCGAACTGCATGCCGAAGGCCACACCATCATCATCGTCACCCACGACATGAGCGTGGCCGAGCACGCACAGCGCATCATCGAGATCCGCGACGGCGAGATCATCGCCGACCGTGCCAATCCGGCCGCGCCCAGCTACCGTGCGCAACGCGAGCCGAGCGCTGGCGTGGCCCATGGCAGCAGCTGGCAGGCCGCCCGCGACCGCTTCACCGAAGCGTTCCGGATGGCCCTGCTGGCGATGAACGCCCATCGCCTGCGTACCTTCCTGACCATGCTCGGCATCATCATCGGCATCGCTTCGGTGGTCTCGGTGGTGGCACTGGGCAACGGTTCGCAGCAGCAGATCCTGCAGAACATCAGCGCGCTGGGTACCAACACCATCGACGTCTACCCCGGTCGCGGCTTCGGCGACATGCGTTCGGCGCGGGTGCAGACCCTCAAGGCCAGCGATGCCGATGCCCTGTCACGGCAGAGCTACGTCGACAGCGCCACCCCCAGCGTGTCCAGTTCGGCCACCGCGCGCTACCGCAACCAGTCGGCCACCGCGCAGATCAGCGGCGTCGGCGAGCAGTACTTCCGGGTGAAGGGCGTGAGCCTGCTCAGCGGCAGCTTCTTCGACACCGACGCGGTGAAGGGGCTGGGCCAGGTGGCGGTGATCGATGAGAACACCCGGACCCAGTTCTTCCCCGATAGCGATCCGATCGGCCAGGTGATCCTGCTTGGCAACGTGCCGGTGCGGGTGGTCGGCGTGGCCAAGAAGCAGAGCTTCGGTTTCGGCGGCAGCACCAGCCTGAGCGTGTTCGTGCCCTACACCACGGTAATGTCGCGCATGCTCGGGCAGAGCCACGTTTCCAGCATCACCGTGCGGGTGAACGATGAAACGCCGATGGATGCGGCACAGGAAGCGATCACCCGGCTGCTGACCATGCGCCACGGCACCGAGGACTTCTTCCTCAGCAACAGCGCCGAGATCCGCGACACCATCGAACAGACCACGCGCACGATGACCCTGCTGATCGGCGCCATTGCCGCCATCGCGCTGCTGGTCGGTGGCATCGGCGTGATGAACATCATGCTGGTCTCGGTGACCGAGCGCACCCGCGAGATCGGCGTGCGCATGGCGGTGGGGGCGCGGCAGAGCGACATCCGCCAGCAGTTCCTGATCGAAGCGGTGCTGGTATGCCTGCTCGGCGGATTGCTTGGCATCGGCCTGGCACTGCTGATGGGCGTGTTGATCGGCCGGTTCGCCAGCGATTTCCAAGTGCTGTTCTCCACCGCTTCCATCATTGCCGCCTTCGCCTGCTCGACCCTGATCGGCGTGGCGTTCGGCTTCCTGCCGGCACGCAGTGCCGCCCAGCTCGACCCGGTGGAGGCCCTGGCCCGCGAATGAAGATGATGACCCGACTGCCCTTCCCCGCTCCCTCGCGCCTGCTGCTGTCCGGCGCCGTGCTGCTTGCACTCTCCGCCTGCGCTTCCGTGGGCCGCTATCCGGTCGAAGACCCCAGCGTTGCCGCCACCTATGGTCGTGGCGATGCGACCCTCAACGCACCGGCCGACGACCCACGCAGTGGCCTGGACACCCCGGCCCGCGACATCCGCCAGGACAACTGGTGGACCGGCTTCGGCGACGAGCGCCTCGACCGCCTCGTCGCGCAGGCGCTTGCCGCCAACAGCGACCTCGGTGCGGCCGGGCTGGCGGTGCAGCGTGCACGCCTGCAGGCCGGGCTGGCCAGCAACGCGTTGTGGCCGCAGCCTTCGTCGTCCGGCGTGAGCGGCAGCGGCAGCCGCGCCACCGACCAGGCCGACGACTGGCGCCGCAGCTATTCCACCGGCGTGTCGCTGGGGTGGGAGATCGATCTGTGGGGCCGCCTGCGCACCCAGCGCGACATCGCCCGCTGGGAGGCCGACGCCAGCGAAGAAGACCGGCAGAACACCGCCCTGCTGGTGATCGGCGATGTCATCAACCAGTACTGGGCACTGGCCTACCTCAACCAATCCATCGCCACCGGCCAGGCCAACCTTGAGCGGCTGCAGCGCACGCACGAACTGGTACAGGCGCGCTTCGATGCCGGTGCGGTTTCGCGCCTGGAAGTACGCCAGGCACTGCAGAACCTGCAGTCGCAGCGTTCGGCGCAGAGCGCGCTGGAACAACAGCGGGTGGAGGTGCGCAACGCGCTGACCGTGCTGCTGGATGGCACGCCGTGGCCGCAGCAGGACGAACCGCAGAACCTGCTGGAGGCGCAGAGCCCGAGCATTGCCGAAGGCCTGCCCGCCGACCTGCTCGGCCGCCGGCCCGACCTGCGCGCGGCCGAACTGCGGCTGCGCAACAGCCTGAAGACGATCCGGGTGACCGCCACCCAGTACTACCCGGCACTGAGTCTTACCGGCAGCCTGGGTTCCAGCGCCACCTCGCTGGGCGATGTGCTGCGCAATCCGGTGGCGACGCTGGGGGCTGGGCTGTCGCTGCCCTTCCTCAACCTGCAGCGCGCGCAGCTGGATACGGACGTGGCCGGGACCAACTACCAGATCGCCGCCACCAACTTCCGCAAGACGCTGTACACCGCGCTGTCGGAGGTGGACAACGCCTTGTCCGCACGCGAGCAGCTGCTGCGCCAGGTAACCGCGTCGCAGGCGTCCTACGATGAAGCGGTGGAAGTGGAACGTGCACAGGAAGTGCGCTATCGCGTGGGCGCCACCGATCTGCGCACCTGGCTGGAAGCGCAGCAGACCCGGCGCGACGCGGAACTGTCACTGGCACGGGTGCGGCAGAGCCAGTTGAACAACGACGTGACGCTGTTCAAGGCGTTGGGAGGCAGTGCGGGGTAAGGCGCTGCGTCATGCATGTAGTCGGTAGCGCCGGGCCATGCCCGGCGATTCCCTGCGGCAGCCCAACGTGTACCGCGCTGCACGATCGCCGGGCATGGCCCGGCGCTACCGGGAGCGCGTGACACGCCCCCGATCGATGCCGATCAACCGCGCTGGCGCACGGCCTCGAACAGGCTGACACCGGCAGCAACCGAGACGTTCAGGCTCTCGATCTCGCCCGGCATCGGAATCTTGACCAGGCCATCGCAGTTTTCGCGGGTGAGGCGGCGCAGGCCGTCGGCTTCGCCGCCCAGCACCAGGGCGATGTTGCCCTTCAGGTCCAGCTGGTACAGCGACGCAGTCGCCTCACCGGCCAGGCCGTAGATCCACACGCCCTGCTTCTGCAGGTCCTTCAGGCAGCGCGACAGGTTGGTCACCGCCACCACCGGAATAAGGTCGGCAGCACCGGCCGAGGTCTTGCGCACGGTGGCGTTGACCGTGGCCGACTTGTCCTTGGGAATGATCACGGCGGTAGCGCCGGCAGCGGCGGCCGAACGCAGGCAGGCGCCGAGATTGTGCGGGTCCTGCACCTCGTCCAGCACCAGCAGCAGGGCCTTGCCTTCCGCAGCCGTGACCAGGCCTTCCAGCTCGTTCTCGTTGTAGGTGCGGGCGGCGGCATAGCGTGCAGCCACGCCCTGGTGGCGCACCGAACCGCCCACGCCGTCCAGCGCCTGGCTGTTGACCTTGCGCACGTCGATGCCCTTGCGGCGGGCGTTTTCCTCGATTTCGACCAGGCGCGGGTTCTTCGCACCGGCCTCGACCAGCACTTCGCGGACGTTCTCGGCGTCGTTCTCGATGGAGGAGGCGACGGCGTTGACGCCGACGATCCACTGGCTGTTCTTGCTCATGCGGGCAGGACCGGAAAGGGGGTGGCTATGGTAGAGCATCGGCGGACGTGGCGCTGCGGCGGCTGGCCGGTAGCGCCGGGCCATGCCCGGCGACCGTTGTCCGTCGCCCCCGCCGGGCAAGGCCCGGCGCTACCCGCGCGAGCGCGGCGGCCAGTGCGGGGTGTCGTGGTCGGGATGCTGGTGGGAAACAACCGTGGCCAGGAATTCCAGCGCGGCCATGTCCTGTTCCGTGCGGCGTGCCGGCAGCCGGCCAAGCCCATCGACGAAGGGCAGCTTGCGCTCGACGCCGTACTGAAGGGTTGGCGGCAGTCGTTCAGGCTGGTCGAACGCACCGGCGGCCACCGCCACGCCATCGGGGGCCTCATAGGTCAATGGCGTGCCGCAATCGGCGCAGAAGCCGCGCCGCACTACGTTGGACGACTGGAAATAGCGCGGTTGGCCACGGGTCCAGCTGAACTGCACACCGCGCACCGACACCAGTGGCGCGTAGTAGGCGCCGAAGGCTTTCTGGCACATCCGGCAGTGGCAGATCGAGCTGTCGGTCAGCTCGCCCCGCGCCTGGAAGCGGATCGCGCCGCACTGGCAGCCGCCGCTGTATTCTGGTTGGCCCTGCATTGCTGCATTCCTCCGGAACCTCGTGTCGACCAAGGTCGACACCTACCGATGGGGAGCGAGTCGAGCAAGGTCGACACCTACCGATGGGGACGTGCCGCCCGGGACCGGCGCCTACCGGGATGGGCGGCGTCGGCGTGGCAGGTGCCGACCGTTGGTCGGCACAGCTTTCAATACTTCTTCTTCGCGCGCTTGGCCGGCTTGCCGCGCTCGGGCAGCGGCGCCGGGCCTGCTTCCTCTTCCTCGCCCTTGTGCTCGACCAGGCGGAAGTCGATCTTGCGTTCTTCCATGCTGGCCTTCAGCACCAGGATGCGCACCTGGTCACCCAGCCGGTAACTGCTGCCGCGGCGCTCACCGGTCAGCGTCTTGCGGGTCGCGTCGAACTTGTAATAGTCCTGCGGCAACTGGGTCACGTGCACCAGGCCCTGCACCTTCGAGTCGGCCAACTCCACGAACAGGCCAAAGCTGGTCACGCCGCTGATCACGCCGTCGAACTGGCCACCGACGTGTTTTTCCATCCACGCCGCGCGGTAACGCTCATCCACTTCGCGTTCGGCCTCATCGGCGCGACGCTCACGCTCGGAACACTGCAGTGCCAGTGCTGCCATCTCGCGAGCGGTGTAGGTGAACTTGTCCAGCGGCTTGCCCGACAGCGCATGCTTGATCGCCCGGTGCACCAGCAGATCCGGGTAACGACGGATCGGCGAGGTGAAGTGCGCATACGCTTCCAGCGCCAGGCCGAAGTGGCCGTTGTTGTCGGGGCTGTACACGGCCAGGCTCTGGCTGCGCAGCAGCACCGATTCCAGCAGCGTGGCGTCGGGACGGTCGCGGATCTTCTTCAGCAGCTTGGTGTAATCGCCAGGGCGCACCTTCGACCACGGCGGCAGGCTCAGCTTGAACTCCTTGAGGAATTCCAGCAGATCGGCGTACTTGGTTTCCGGCGGCTTCTCATGCACGCGGTAAGGCGCCGGCACATGGCGCGACAGCAGGTACTTGGCCGCCTCCACGTTGGCCGCAATCATGCATTCCTCGATCAGCTTGTGCGCATCGTTGCGCACCAGCATGCCGGCCTGGGTGACTTCACCACGGTTGTCGAGTACGAAGCGGACTTCGCTGCTTTCAAACTCGATCGCGCCACGCTTGCTGCGCGCCTTCGACAGCACCTTGTACAGCTGGTGCAGGCGCTGCACCTGCGGCAGCAGGTCGCCGATGAAGGCCTTGGCACCGGCATCGTCCTCGCCCACCGCCTGCCACACCTGGGTGTAGGTCAGGCGCGCATGCGAATTCATCACCGCTTCGTAGAAGCGCGAGCCGGTCACCTGGCCCTCGCGGTCGATCTGCATGTCGCAGACGAAGCACATGCGGTCGACCTTCGGCATCAGCGAGCAGATGCCGTTGGACAGCGTTTCCGGCAGCATCGGCACCACGAAGCCCGGGAAGTACACCGAGGTCGCGCGCTTCTGTGCTTCATCGTCCAGCGGCGTGCCCGGACGGACATAATTGGAGACATCGGCAATGGCCACCACCAAACGGAAGCCATCGGCGTTCGGCTCGCAGTACACCGCGTCGTCGAAGTCCTTGGCGTCCTCGCCATCGATGGTCACCAGCGGCGTGCTGCGCAGGTCGACGCGGCCGCCGATCATCGCCGGCTCGACCACCAGCGGTACCGCGGCGGCTTCGTCCAGCACCTCCTGCGGGAACTCGAACGGCAGCTCGTGGCCGTGGATCGCGGTTTCCACCACCAGCGAGGCAGTCAGCTTGTCGCCGAGCACGGCGATGATGCGGCCGATCGGCGGACGGCGGCTGTCCGGTGCCTGGGTCAGTTCGCAGACGACCAGCTGGCCATCGTTCGCGCCGCCGGTCTGGTCCGGCGGTACCTGCACGTTGCGCTGGATGCGCTTGTCATCGGGCACTACGTAATTGATGCCCATCTCGACGCTGAAGCGGCCGATCAGGCGGGTCATGCCGCGCTCGAGCACACGGGCGATGCTGCCTTCGCGACGGCCGCGGTGGTCAATGCCGGTGACACGTGCCAGCACCTTGTCGCCGTGCATCACCTTGCGCATTTCATAGGGCGGCAGGAACAGATCGTCACCGCCCTCGACCGGGCGCAGGAAGCCGAACCCTTCCGGATTGGCGATCACCACGCCGGTGACCAGGTTCAACGTCTGGATGGGCGCGAAGCCGCCGCGGCGGTTCTGCACCAGCTGGCCGTCGCGGACCATGGCGCCGAGCCGGCGCGACAGCGCTTCGGCACGGTCCGGTGCGGTCAGGCCCAGGCGCGCGCCGAGTTCCTCAGCCGTCTGCGGCCCTTCGCAGCGTTCCAGCAGGGCCAGGATGGCCTCGCGGCTGGCGATGGGTTGTTCGTACTTTTCCGCTTCGCGGGAGGCGTAGGGATCATCGATCACCTTGCCCGCCGGCGGCAGCTTGCGACCCGTTGCCGGGCCCGGCGGCTCGGCGTTGCGGCGGCCACGCCCCGGAGGCGGTGCACCGCCTTCGGCCAGTGCGGGGAGCCAGCCCGGCAACGGCTTGCCCGGCTTGTTGTTGCGGGCAGTGCCCTGCTTGGTGCCCTTGTTGGGGGCTTCACTGCGGGACTTGCTCCCGCCCTTGCTTGGTTTTTTGGTAGTCATCGCCCTCCATGGTAGCCGCTGTGGGCGTGCAGAACGGGTCAGCGCCCGTCTTTGAACAATCGGGTGAAAAACGTTCACAAAATCGTTGACAGCCTGCGTGTTCATCTTCACAATTGCGCCTCTGGAACGCCCAGATGGCGGAATTGGTAGACGCACTAGTTTCAGGTACTAGCGGGTAAAACCGTGGAGGTTCGAGTCCTCTTCTGGGCACCAACGAAAAAACTCCTCGCTCCGGCGGGGATTTTTTTTGCCTGAAATCCGGCTGCCGCCCCCATCCACGCATGGCGTGGATCTACTGAGCACGTTGGACGCAGGAATTTCAGAAGGGTGTTGACACCTCCGTCACGGCACCCCATAATTCTCCTCCTCGACGCCCAGGTGGCGGAATTGGTAGACGCACTAGCTTCAGGTGCTAGCGGGGGCAACTTCGTGGAGGTTCGAGTCCTCTCCTGGGCACCATGTCGAGAATGAAAAACACCCGCGAAAGCGGGTTTTTTCTTGTCTGACGTCCGGTCGGCATCACCACCACGAACGCAGCATCAGCTCCAGGCCCAGCAGCAGCAGGAAGCCGAGGAAGCAGGCACGGAACACGCGCGCACTGATGCGCTGGCGGATCACCTGCCCCAGCCACATGCCCAGCAGCGCCGGCAGCACCGCCAGCGCGCTCAACCCCAGCTGCTGCACGCCAAACGCACCGTTGAGCACCAGCCCGGTGGTCAGCGAGATCGTCGAGACGGTGAACGCCAGGCCCAGTGCCTGCACCAGCTCCTCGCGCTGCAAGCCCAGCGACTGCAGGTACGGCACCGCCGGCATGACGAACACGCCGGTGGCGCCGGTGACCACGCCGGACACCGCCCCGACCAGCGGCCCCAGCCAGCGCTCGCGCCGCTGCGGTACGCGGAACACCGGCGCCACCAGTGCGTACAGCGCATACACCACCAGCGCCATGCCCAACGCGGCGCGCGAGGCATCACGATCCACCCGTACCAGCAGCGCGGCCGAGCCCAGCGTCACCACCACCACGGCCAGCATCATCGGCCACAGCCGCCGCAGGGTGCGGCCCAGTGATGGCCCGGACAGCAACTGCCAGGCATTGGTGACGAAGGTGGGAATGAACAGCATCGAGGCCGCCGCCACCGGCGACAACGCGCCGCCCAGCAGTCCCATCGCCACCGTCGGCAGGCCCATGCCGGTCACGCCCTTGACCACCCCGGCCAGCACGAACACCACCACCAGCAACCCATAGAAGTATGTCGTCTCGTTCATGCCGCCATTGGAGCCGGCGCCGCAGGCGCGCACAATGCGGTCTTCCCGTCCGCGCCTTCGGACCAGCCGAAGGCAGGGCCGAGCGGAGCGAACGACATGCGTCTGGACATTGCCGATCTGCGCCTGTTCCTGGCGGTGGCCGAAGCCGGCAGCATCACCGCCGGCGCGGTGGAGGCGAATCTGGCACTGGGATCGGCCAGCGAACGCCTGCGCGCCATCGAAACCGACGTTGGCACGGCGCTGCTGACCCGTCACCCGCGCGGCATCAGCCTCACCGAAGCGGGTGCCGCACTGGCCCATCACGCGCGGCTGATCCTGCAGCAGCAGGCGCAGCTGCGCGGCGAACTGCAGGCGTTCGCCCACGGTGCGCGCGGCACGCTGCACCTGTACGCCAACACCGCGGCATTGACCAACTACCTGCCCGCGCGGCTGGCCCCATGGCTGGCAGAGCGCCCTCGCCTGCGCGTGGAACTGCACGAACGCACCAGCAATGAAGTCGTGCGCGCGATCCGTGCCGGCCAGGCAGAGGCCGGCATCATCAGTGATGCCGTTCCCGCCGATGGACTGCACCGACATGTCGTTGCCGAAGACCCGCTGATGATGGTGCTGCCGGCCGGCCACCGCTTCGCCGCACGGCGCTCGCTCGACTTCAGCGATGTGCTGGGCGAGACCTTCGTTGCCCTGGCCGACGGCAATGCGCTGCAGACCTATATCGAAGAGCTGGCGGCAGAGGCCGGACGCACGCTCGACGTGCGCATCCGCATGAAGACCTTTGAAGGCCTGTGCACGATGGTGGGCCATGGCATCGGCGTGGGCATCGCGCCGCGCACGATCGCGCGGCAGCATCGGCGGGCCACCGGCATCGTCGCCGTTGCACTCGGCAACGCGTGGGCACAACGCCGGCTGTGCGCCGCGTTCGCCGACTGGACATCGCTCTCGCCACCGATGCGCAGCCTGCTGCTGCATCTGGATGTGCACGCGGAAGCCGGTGCAGAAAAAAATGTGTGAAATGGTGTTGACACATATCCAGCCTTCCTGCAAAATTCTCCTCCTGAGTCGCCCAGGTGGCGGAATTGGTAGACGCACTAGCTTCAGGTGCTAGCGGGGGCAACTTCGTGGAGGTTCGAGTCCTCTCCTGGGCACCATGACTCAGACAATGATCAAACCCGCGCAAGCGGGTTTTTTCATGTCCGGCGTTTGCCGGGATCACGCGCGTCCATCCACGCATGGCGTGGATCTACTGGAATTCGCATGCATGCGTGGATGCACTGCAGACAAAAACCCCGCCTTCCGGCGGGGTTTTGTTTTTCAGCGACAGCGATCGATCAGTGCCCGCCACCGGCGGCAGCACCCGCGCCCGCACCGAAGGGCGGCTTGGCCAGCCACAGGAACGAGATGATCGCCAGGAAGATCCAGCCCAGCAGGAAGAAGATGTCGTTGAAGCCCATCTGCGATGCCTGGTGGTTGATCATGTTGTTCAGCACCGCCGCGCCATGTTGCAGGTCGCCCTGCCCCATCGCCGCCACCTGGTCCTGCATGCCCGGCTGATAGGCCGAAATGTGTTCGGTCAGGTCCGCGTGATGCACCTGCGTGCGACGTGCCCACAGCCAGGTGGTCAGCGACGCCGCGAAGCTGCCGCCCAGCGTACGCAGGAAGGTGGCCAGGCCCGAGCCGGCCGCGATCTCACGACCATCCAGGTCCGACAGCAGGATCTGCAGCACCGGCATGAAGAACAGTGCCACGCCGATGCCCATGATCAGCTGCACGCCGGCCACATGGTGGAAGTCCACCTGCAGGTTGAAACCCGAGCGCAGGAAGCTGGTCATCGACAGCACCACGAACGCGATGGTGGCCAGCATGCGCATGTCGAAACGCGATGCGTACTTGCCCACGAACGGGGTCATGATCACCGGCAGTACACCGATCGGGGCTGTTGCCAGACCGGCCCAGATTGCGGTGTAGCCCATGTCGCGCTGCAGCCACTGCGGAATCAGCAGGGCCACGCTGAAGAACGCCGCATAGGCCACCACCATCGCCAGCGTACCGGCGCGGAAGTTGCGGTGCCGGAACAGCTTCAGGTCGACGATCGGGTCCTTGTCGGTCAGCTCCCAGATCAGGAACACGGTCAGCGCCACCACGGCCACGCAGGCAAGCACCACGATCTTCATCGACGAGAACCAGTCTTCGTCGTTGCCCAGGTCGAGTACCAGCTGCAAGGCGCCCACGCCGATCACCAGGGTGACCAGGCCGACGTAGTCCATCTTCGGCTTCTCGACGTGCTCGGGGCGCCCCTTCAACTGGTTGCCCACCACCAGCGCAGCGAAGATGCCCAGCGGCACGTTGATCAGGAAGATCCATTCCCAGCTGTAGTTGTCGGTGATCCAGCCACCGAGGATCGGCCCGCAGATCGGCGCCACCACGGTGATCATCGCCAGCAGCGCCAGCGCCTGCCCGCGTTTCTCCCGTGGATAGATCGAGACCAGCAGCGACTGGGTGATCGGGTACATCGGGCCGGCGACGAAGCCCTGCAGCGCACGCGACAGCACCAGCATGCCCATGCTCTGGGCCAGGCCGCACAGCAGCGAGGTGATCACGAAGGCCAGCGTGGCCCATACGAACAGCTTGCGCTCGCCGAAGCGACGGCTGAGCCAGCCGGTCAGCGGCAGCGCGATCGCGGTGCTGACCGCGAACGAGGTGATGACCCACGTCGCCTGCTGCGAGCTGGCGCCCAGGTTACCGGCGATGGTCGGCAGCGAGACGTTGGCGATGGTGGTGTCGAGCACCTGCATGAACGAGGCCATCGCCAGGCCCACGGTGCACAGGGCCACACTGGGTGGCAGGAAGCCGGCGGCCGCACCCGGCGCCGCCGGTGCGCCCGGAGAGCCGGGCGCAGCTGGAGCTTGTGCGGACATGGCCGACCTCAGCTCGCCTTGGACTGCTGCGGCAGGTTGCCCTGGATGATCGTGTGGATCACCTCATCGGCATCGTGCAGCTGCTTGGCATACACGTCGGTGTCGAACACCGTGCCCTTGGCGGCTGCGCTCGGCAGCACTTCGCCCTTCTGGTCGCGCAGGCTCACCTCGGCCTTCATCGACAGGCCGATGCGCAGCGGGTGTTCGGCCAGCTGCTTGGCATCGATGGCGATGCGCACCGGCACGCGCTGCACGATCTTGATCCAGTTGCCGCTGGCGTTCTGCGCCGGCAGCAGCGAGAACGCCGAGCCGGTGCCCAGGCCCAGGCTGTCGATGCGGCCCTTGTACTTGACGTCGCCGGCATACAGGTCCGACTTCAGCTCCACTTCCTGGCCCAGGCGCATGTGCCGCAGCTGGGTTTCCTTGAAGTTGGCTTCGACCCACATCTGCTCGGTCGGCACTACCGCCATCAGCGCATTGCCCGGCTGCACGCGCTGGCCGACCTGCACCGAACGACGGGCGACATAGCCGGTGACCGGCGCGACGATGCCCGAACGTGCATTGTTGAGGAAGGCCTGGCGCAGCTGAGCGGCGGCAGCCTGCACATCCGGCTGGGTGGCGATCACGGTGTCATCGACCAGTGCACGGTTGCGCTCGACGGTCTCGCGCGAACCGGCCACGGCCGCTTCGGCAGCTGCCAGCTCGTCGCGGGCGTGGGCCAGCTCTTCATTGGAGATGGCGCCGGTGGCGGCCAGGTCCTTGCGGCGTGCAAAGTCGTCGCGCACGCGCTTCAGGGTCACCTGGCGTGCGTTCAAGTCCGCCTGCGCACCTTCGACGCTGCGGTACAGGCCGCGGGTCTGGCGCACGGTCTTGGCCAGGTTGGCTTCGGCCTGCTGCAGGGCTACCGAGGTATCGGCCGGGTCCAGCTGCACCAGCAGCTGGCCGCGCTCCACGCGCATGCCGTCATCGGCGTTGATGGCGACCACGGTACCGGCCACCAGCGGGGTGATCTGCACCTGGTTGCCCTGCACGTAGGCGTCGTCGGTCTCTTCGAACCAACGGCCGAACATGAAGTACCACAGCGCCAGTGCCGCCAGCAGCAGCACGACGATCACGAACAGGCCGCGCAACAGCTTGCCGCGGCGGTTGGGGGCGGCGGGGGCCGCAGTGTCTTGGGTCTGGCTCATGGCAGGGGTCTTCAGGAATGCGAGGAATCGGAATGGGAAGCAAGCGGTGCGGCATCAGCGTCACTGGGCTGGAAACCACCGCCGAGCGCCTTGCTCAGGCGCACCGAGGTCTGCAGCTGCTGCGACTGCAGGCCGGCCAGCTGCTGCTGCGACTGCAGCAGGGTGGACTGCGCGGTCAGCACGTCCAGGTAGCTGCCGATGCCAGCGCGATAGCGCTGCTGGGCCAGGTCGAACGCAGCGCGTGCGGTATCCACCGCCTGCTGCTGCGACTGCGCCTGCTGCGCCAGCGAGCGCACCGCGTTGACCTGGTCGGCCACGTCGCGCAGTGCATCGAGCACCGCCTGGTTGTAGTTCGCCACGGCCAGGTCGTACTGCGCATCGGTGTTGGCCAGGTTGGCCCGCAGCTTGCCGCCTTCGAAGATCGGCAGGCTCAGCGCCGGGCCGATGTAGGCGAAGCTGGAACTGCTCTGCAGCAGGTCGCCGACATTCGGTGCGACCACGCCGGCCAGCGCGGTCAGGTTGAAGCTCGGGTAGAACCGGGTCTTGGCAACCTTGATCTGCTTGTCGGCCGCTTCCACCCGCCAGCGCGCGGCGACGATGTCGGGGCGACGGCCGAGCAGTTCACTGGGCACTACGCCCGGCAGCTGCAGGGCCAGCGGGTTCATCGCCCGCGGGCGTTCGATCGACAGGCCGCGGTCCGGGCCCTTGCCGACCAGCGCGGCCAGCGCCGTGCGCCCGGCATCGATGCGCTGCTGCGCCGCCAGCAACTGCTGCTGTGCGGCCGGCACGCGGGCTTCGGCCTGGCGCACCTGCAGGTCGCTGTCGATGCCGGCACTACGACGCTGCCGGGTCAGCTGCAGCGACTTCTGCGAGCGCGCCAGTTCTTCTTCAGCCACGTCGTTGAGCTGCCAGGCGTAGGCCAGGTCGGTATAGGCCTGGGCGATGCCGGTGGACAGGTTCAGGCGCGCGGCCTGGGCTTCGACAGTCGCGGCGTGGGCGCCATCCACGGCAGCCTCCCAGGCGGCGCGCTTGCCGCCCCAGAGGTCGATGCCGTAGCTGAAGTCGAACGCGATCTGGCTGCTGCCAGCGTAGTGGCCGCCGATTTCATCGCCAGCCATCGATTCGGGCAGGCGCAGGCCGGTGTAGCCACCGGACACGGAGAGGCTGGGCAGGCGATCGGCGCGCGCGGTGCCGACCTGCGACTGTGCCTGGCGCAGGCGCGCGTCGGCGGCGTCCAGGCTCGGATGGCCGGCCAGGCCTTCGGCGATCAGCGCATCCAGCTGCGCGTCGCCCAGTGCCTTCCACCAGTCCTGGGCAGGAAAACCGGCGGCGCTCAGGTCGCTGTCGGCCAGGGTACGTTCGCTGTGCAGGCTGTCCACGTCGAGCACGTGGCCCTGCGGGTCAAGGCCACGGCTGCTTGCGCAGGCGGCCAGCGCCAGGGCCAGCGCCGACAGCAGCAGCGCGCGCCCGGAGCGGCGGAGAGTGGGATGCGGGATCGGGTTCATGGGGTTGTCAGGGAATCGCGGATTCGGGTCAGGAGGGACAGCAGCTGCGTGCGTTCGTCGGCGGACAGATCGCGCAGGGCGTAATCCATCACCGCGTCGCCGCGCAGCTTCAACCGCGCCCACAGCGCGCGGCCTTCATCGGTCAATACGATCTGCAGTGCACGCCGGTCCTGCGCATGCGGCTCACGGCGCACGCAACCGAGCGCTTCCAGCTTGTCCAGCAGGCGGGTGACCGCGCTGGGCACCTGGTCGATGGCCTGGGCCAGCTCGTTGGCCGTGCACGGCGCCATGTTCGAGAGCACCTTCAGCCCGATGTAGTGGGTGAAGCCGATGCCGAGGTCTTCTTCGGCCATGGACGCGTCGAGCTGGCGGACAAGGCCGTCGCGCACCTGGCGCAGCAGCAGGCCGAAGCTGGGGGGAGTGGTTGCAGGACAGATCATGGGGGAGCATTCTCTTCCAAAAAAAATATTTCTCAATGGAAATATTCGATCTGGCATCGAATGCTGTGTTGCAGCAGTGGGCTGGATCAGGTGAAGGCGCCACCTTAATGGCGCCCCCAACTGGCCCGGTAGTACAATCCAGCCAATGAATGTCACATTCAAGCCACCCCCGGCCCACGTAAAGGCGGGCGAACCCGGCCCTGCCACCCTGCTGCGCGAAGAAGCACTGGATTGGTTCGAGCGCAATGACGGCCCGCCGGTCATCGCCTTCCGCTTCGACAGCCCGCAGGGGCTGGCCCGCGAAGTGGACTGGCATCACCACGTCCGCGCGCAGCTGATCTGCGTCGAACGCGGCCTGCTGACCACCCGCACCTCCCATGGCACCTGGTCGCTGGCGCCAGGTTCGGCGGGCTGGATGCCGCCGGCCGAGCCGCATACGGTCCACATCGATGGCCCCCTGCGCGGCTGGGGCATGGTGCTGGCCGCACCGCTGTGCGCCGAACTGCCCGCCGACCCATGCGTGCTGGGCATCTCGCGGTTGGCGCAGGCCGTGGCCGAACGCATCTGTGACTGGCCGCAGGACTACGAAAGCACCAGCGAACGGCAGCACATCATCAATGTGCTGCTGGACGAGATACGCGCCGCGCCGCGCCAGCGCATGCACCTGCCGATGCCACGTGACCGGCGCCTGCTGAAGATCGCCTCGCAGCTGCTGGCCGACCCGGCCGACGAGCGCGGCCTGGCGCAGTGGGCGCATTGGGCCGGCCTGTCGCCGCGCAGCCTGACCCGCCATTTCCGCGACGAGACCACCCTCAGCTTCGCGCAATGGCGCCAGCAGGCGCGGCTGGCCGAGGCGCTGCGGCAGCTCAGCGAGGGCCGCAGCGTGGCCGATATCGCCCACGCACTGGGCTTCAGCAGCGCCAGCGCCTTCGTCACCGTGTTCCGGCGACACTTCGGGCTACCGCCCGGACGCTACCTGGCACGGGCCGGCCACGGCCTGGAACCGGGCCTTGACCCTGCACGCGGCTTGGCATCCCCCGCCGCATCCGGATAATCACTGGATTGAGAGCGGCGACCGCCGTCACCGCCTCCCGACATAGGTAACAACGCCGCATGACCGATCTTGCCCGCCCCGTGTTCCACGGTTTCGAACAACTGCCGCTGCGCGAGTACGCCGAACGCGCCTACCTCGACTACTCGATGTACGTGGTCCTGGATCGCGCCCTGCCGTTCATTGGCGACGGCCTGAAGCCCGTGCAGCGCCGCATCATCTATTCGATGAGCGAGCTGGGCCTGAATGCCGCGTCCAAGCCGAAGAAGTCCGCGCGCACCGTCGGTGACGTCATCGGTAAGTACCACCCGCATGGCGACAGCGCGTGCTACGAAGCGCTGGTGCTGATGGCACAGCCGTTCTCGTACCGTTATCCGCTGATCGAAGGCCAGGGCAACTTCGGTTCCAGCGACGACCCGAAGTCGTTTGCGGCGATGCGTTACACCGAATCCAAGCTGACCCCGATCGCCGAAGTGCTGCTGGGCGAACTGGGCCAGGGCACCACCGACTGGGCACCGAACTTCGACGGCACCCTGCAGGAACCGACCTGGATGCCGGCACGCCTGCCGCATCTGCTGCTGAACGGCACCACCGGCATCGCCGTGGGCATGGCCACCGATGTGCCGCCGCACAACCTCAACGAGATCGTCAGCGCGCTGCTGCACCTGCTGGACGATCCGGATGCCAGCGTGCGCGACCTGTGCGAGCACGTGAAGGGCCCCGACTACCCGTCCAACGCCGAGATCATCACCCCGGCCAACGACCTGCGGAACATGTACGAGACCGGCAACGGCAGCGTGCGCGCGCGTGCCACCTACACCAAGGAAGCGCACAACGTGGTGGTCACCGCGTTGCCGTTCCAGGTGTCGCCGTCGAAGGTGATCGAGCAGATTGCCGCGCAGATGCGCGCCAAGAAGCTGCCGTGGCTGGAAGACATCCGCGATGAGTCCGACCACGCCAACCCGGTGCGCGTGGTGCTGGTGCCGCGCTCGAACCGCGTCGACGCCGAGCAGTTGATGGGCCACCTGTTCGCCACCACCGACATGGAGCGCAGCTACCGCGTCAACCTCAACGTGATCGGGCTGGACGGCCGTCCGCAGGTGAAGAACCTGAAGACGCTGCTCAGCGAATGGCTGGCGTTCCGCAGCAGCACCGTCACCCGTCGCCTGCAGCACCGCCTGCAGAAGGTCGAGCGTCGCCTGCACCTGTTGGAAGGCCTGCTGGTGGCGTTCCTCAACCTGGACGAGGTGATCCACATCATCCGTACCGAGGACGAACCGAAGGCGGCGCTGATCGCGCGCTTCGGCCTGTCCGAAGACCAGGCCGAGTACATCCTGGAAACCAAGCTGAAGCAGCTGGCCCGCCTGGAAGAAATGAAGATCCGTGGCGAGCAGGACGAGCTGGCCAAGGAGCGCGACAAGATCCTCAGCATCCTCGACAGCAAGGCCAAACTGAAGAAGCTGATCCGCGACGAGCTGCAGGCCGACGCCAAGAAGTTCGGCGACGAACGCCGCTCGCCGCTGGTGCAGCGCCAGGCCGCGCAGGCCATCGACGAGACCGAGCTGGTGCCGAGCGAGCCGATGACCGTAGTGCTGTCGGAGAAGGGCTGGATCCGTGCCGCCAAGGGCCACGACGTCGATGCGTCCGCCCTGTCCTACCGCGATGGCGACGCCCTGCAGGGCGCGGTGCGTGCACGCAGTACCCAGCAGGTCGCCTTCCTGGACAGCGAAGGCCGCGCCTACTCCACGCCGGTGCATACCCTGCCCTCGGCACGCGGCAACGGTGAGCCGCTGACCGGCCGCTTCTCGCCGGCCGCAGGCACCAGCTTCGTGACCCTGGCCAGCGCCGAACCGGATACCCGCTTCGTGCTGGCCTCGACCCACGGCTATGGTTTCGTCACCCGTTTCGAGAACCTGATCGGTCGCAACAAGGCCGGCAAGGCGATGCTGAACCTGTCGGCGGGCTCGTCGGTACTGACCCCATCGGTGGTGGCCAACGTCGCTACCGACCGCATCGTCGCGGTGACCAGTTCGGGCAACCTGCTGGCGATCGCCGCCAACGACCTGCCGGAACTGGACAAGGGCAAGGGCAACAAGATCATCGAGATCCCCAAGGCCAAGCTCGCCACCGAACGCGTGGTCGCCATCGTGGCGATCAGCCCGGGCCAGACCCTGCAGGTCCGCAGCGGCCAGCGCACCATGGGCCTGAAGTTCAACGAGCTCGACGCCTATCTGGGCGCCCGCGCCACCCGTGGCCATCTGCTGCCGCGTGGCTGGCAGAAGGTGGAAGGGTTGTCGGTCGAATGACGGTTGGTGTCAACCTGGGTTGACACGCCTTGCCCGGCAACCGGGAACCCGCCGGGCATGGCCCGGCGCTACCGGGATCGGAGCATCAGACACAAAAAAGCCGGGGCATTCCCCGGCTTCTTTGTTTGTCGGCTGGCGGGCGGTGGAGCAGCTGGCGGGCGAAGGCTGGCTGGCGGTGCTCCGGTGCTGGCGGGCGACGTTGCTTTGCGCTCCTGGTAGAGCCGGGCATGACCCGGCGCTACGACAATCGGGGTCAGTGCGCCGGGGCGCCGCTGCCGTCGATCTTGCTCAGCTGGTACAGCTCCAGGCCGATTCGCTTGATCAGGCCCAGCTGCTGCTCCAGCCACCAGGCGTGGTCTTCCTCGGTGTCCTTCAACTGCGCCAGCAGCATGTCGCGGCTCACGTAGTCGCCCTTCTCCTCGCACAGCTTCATGCCGGCGGCGAGGTTGTTGCGCACCGCGTATTCGGTGTCCAGGTCCTTGCGCAGCATCTCCTCCACGGTCTTGCCGGGCTCGGTGGCATGCGGGCGCATGTCCGGGTCGCCGCCCAGGAACAGGATCCGGCGCAGCAGCGCGTCGGCATGCTGGGTCTCCTCTTCCATCTCGTGGTTCAGGCGTTCGTACAGCGCGAACAGGCCCTGGTCCTCGTAGCGGCGGGAGTGGATGAAGTACTGGTCGCGGGCGGCGAGTTCGCCGCGCAGCAGTTCCTTCAGGCAGGCGATGACGTCCGGGTTGCCTTTCATGGGGGGAGCTCCTGTGAATCGATGGCGCCCATGGTGCCCGATCTGGAACTACGGTGATCTAATCGGAATCAGTCGCAGTTGCGCCTGCGGCTACAATCGGCCGACCTGCTCGGAAAGGACCTGCAATGCGTCGTACGTGGCGGTGGATTCTGGGTGTGCTGGTGGCAATCGTGCTGCTCGCGGTGCTGGTCCTGTGGTTGCTGCTGCGCGGCAGCCTCGCCGAACTGGACGGCGAGCGCCCGTTGCCCGGGCTGGCCAGCAAGGTCACCGTAGAGCGCGATGCGCTGGGGGTGGTCACCATCACCGCCGGCAACAAGGCTGATGCCCTGCGGGCGCTCGGCAGTGTTCACGCGCAGGAACGTTATTTCGAAATGGACCTGATGCGGCGCAGTGCCGCGGGTGAACTGTCCGCGTTGTTCGGGGCGAAGGCGATCGAAGCCGACAAGCGCATGCGCGTGCACCGCCTGCGCGCGCGCACCGAGGCCCATCTGCAGGACGCACTGGGCAGCGACCCTGCGGCCGTGCGCGCCTATGTGGACGGGGTCAACCAGGGCCTGGGCAGCCTGGCGGTGCGGCCATGGGCCTACCTGCTGCTGCGGCAGGCGCCCCGACCGTGGCAGGCCAGCGACAGCGTGCTGGCAGGCCTGGCCATGTACGCCGACCTGCAGGACCCCAGCAACCAGTCCGAACTCGCCCTGCAGCGCATCCGCGCGGTGGTGCCACCGGCACTGTATGCGCTGCTGGCGCACGACGGCAGCGAGTGGGATGCGCCGCTGGCTGGCGCTGCCCGTGGTAACGCCCCCCTGCCTGATGCCAGCCAGCTGGACCTGCGCACGCTGAAGGCCCCGACCGGCGCGGCTGCCGAGGATGCCGACGCGGTCGGCAGCAACAATTTCGCCGTGGCCGGCGCGCTGACCGCCGATGGCCGTGCGATCGTCGCCGACGACATGCACCTGGGCCTGCGCGCCCCCAGCCTGTGGTTCCGTGTGCGCCTGCGCTACCCCGATCCACAGGCCGCGGGTGGCCAGGTCGACGTCAGCGGATTCTCGCTGCCGGGCGTGCCGGCGGTGATTGTCGGCAGCAATGGCCACGTGGCCTGGGGCTTCACCAACAGCTACATCGACACTGCCGACTTCCGCACCGAGCCAGCGGACGCTGCAGTGACCGTGCACGAGGAACGGATCGTCGTGGCCGGCGCTGCCGACGTGCGTTTCCCGGTACGCGAAACTGCGTGGGGGCCGATCCTGCACACCCACGCCGATGGCAGTGGCGACGCCCTGCGCTGGGTCGCGCAGTTGCCGGGCGCGGTGCGCATGGACTTCGCCGACATGGCACGGGCCGCCGATCTGGACCAGGCCCTGCAGATTGCCGACCATGCCGGTATTCCCGCGCAGAACCTGGTGATCGGCGACCGCAGCGGGCGCATCGCGTGGCGCCTGATCGGCGCGCGGCCTGACCGTGGCCCGGGCTGCGCGCCGTGGCCGATCCGCAGCGACGCCGCGCCGAGCCTGGTCGACCCCGCCTCGCATCGGCTGTGGACGGCCAACAGCCGCGTGGTGGACGAGGCGACGCTGGCCACGGTCGGCAATGGCGGCTACGACCTCGGCGCGCGCGGACGGCAGATCCGCGACCTGCTGGCTACGCAGGAGCATTTCGACGAGCACGACCTGCTGGCGATCCAGCTCGACGACCGCGCGGTGTTCCTGCAGCGCTGGTGGGTGCTGCTGCACCAGGTGGTCGAGCACAGCGACGATCCGGCACTGAAGCGGTTGGGCACGGCCAGCAGCCATTGGGACGGGCGCGCCGCGATCGATTCGGTCAGCTACCGGGTGGTGCGCGAGTTCCGCACGCAGGTGCTCGACACGTTGACCGATGCGCTGCTGGCACCGGCCCGGGCACCGCTGGGCGAGGACTTCCTGGCACCGCGCCTGTCGCAGCTGGAAGGCGTGGCCTGGCCGATGCTGCAGCAGCGCCCCGCCAACCTGCTGCCGCCCGCTTACACGAGCTGGGATGCGCTGCTGGCCGATGCGGCGCGCCGTACCGAAGCAGAGCTGTCCGCGCAGGGGCCGCTGGCGCACCGCAGCTGGGGCGAGCGCAATACCGCAGCGATCTGCCATCCGGTCGCGCGCGCCCTGCCCGCCTTCGCCAGCCGCTGGTTGTGCATGCCGGCCGATCCCCTGCCCGGCGACCGTGACATGCCGCGTGTACAGACGCCGGCGTTCGGCGCCTCGCAGCGCATGGTGGTCTCGCCCGGACACGAGGCCGATGGCATCGTGCACATGCCGGGTGGGCAGAGCGGCCATCCGCTGTCGCCGTACTGGGGCGCCGGACACGAGGACTGGGTGCACGGTCGCCCCACCCCGTTCCTGCCCGGCAAGGCGCAGCACACGTTGACGCTGCTACCGGCCAGGTAATTGCTCGCCGGGCATGGCCCGGCGCTACCAGAGCAACGAGCCCGCGCACAGTGGATCCGAACGATATGGTAGCGCCGGGCCATGCCCGGCGGGATTCACCGCGTCAGGCCTTGCGGCGCTCGATCAGGTTCAACAGCGGCCCGGTCATCGCAGTGGTCACCAGCGCCATGATCACGAGTACCGCAAACAGGCGGTCGCCCAGCAGGCCCAGCTCGTAGCCCAGGTTGAGCACGATCAGCTCCATCAACCCGCGGGTGTTCATCAGCGCACCCAACCGCCACGCTTCGCGCGAGGCCATGCCGGTACTGCGCGCCGCGCTCCAGGTGCCCAGCAGCTTGCCCACCGTGGCCACGGCGATCACCACCATGCACAACGCGATGTCACTGGTCTGCAACGCGTCGGCGCGCATGCGCAGGCCGGTCATGGCGAAGAACAGCGGCAGCAGCAGCGTCACCGCGAACGGTTCGACCCTGGCCACCAGCAGGTGCCGCAGCTGCGCGTTGGACGACACCGCCACGCCTGCGGCGAAGGCGCCGAACAGCGCATGGATGCCGAGCACTTCGGTGACCAGCGCACTGGCCAGCGACAGCAGCAGGATGCCCAGCAGCCAGCGCCCCTCGCGACCCGGCGCGATGGTCTGGCGGGCGAACCATGGCTTCACCAGGCCCAGCATCAGCGCGATGAACGCCACCACGCACAGCAGGTTGACGCTGGCCGGCAACCAGCCGGTGGCCTGCGCTGCCGCCACGATCAGCGCCAGCAGGCACCACGCGGTCGCATCGCCCAGCGCCGCGCAGGCGATGGCGGTCTGCCCCAGCGGGGTGTGGGTGATGCCGCGATCAGCGAGGATGCGCAGCAGCACCGGGAAAGCGGTGATGCTCATCGAAATGCCGACGAACAGCGCGAACGCGGTGAAACCCACGCCCTGCGGGCCATGCTGCGGATAGAGCCAGATGGCCAGCGCCACACCGAGTACGAACGGCACCGCGATGCCGGCGTGGCTGACGGTGAAGGCGAATCGACGACGCCCACGCAGCGCGCCCAGATCAAGCTCGGCGCCGGCCACCAGCAGAAACATCAGCACGCCCAGCTGGCTGAGCATGCCCAGCGGCCCGAGCGATGCGGCCGGGAACAGCGCACCATGCACCTGCGGCAGCAGGCTGCCCAGCAACAGCGGCCCCATCATCAGGCCGGCGGCCATCTCGCCGATCACGGCCGGCTGGCCGAAACGCTTCAACAGCGCGCCGGCGCCCTTGGCGACCAGCAGCAGCACCAGCAGCTGCAGCAGGAACAGGCCGAGCGGCGAGGCCAGGTGATGGGCCCAGTCACTGCCGACCACGGCTTCGGCCTTGCTTGCCACCGTCGGCAGCCCGGGGCCCGCATAGCGGGCCAGCAGCAGGCCGACCAGCAGCGGCACGCCGGCCCACACCAGATAGCGCCACGCCCACTTCGTCGGCCTCACGGAACCTCCGGTCTGTACGTCCATGAACATTCCCCAATGTGCAGGGGGCTGATGATACGTCCCTCGCCGCCCATGCGCCGCAGGGCTCGCCGGGCATGGCCCGGCGCTACCCGTGTCGCTGCCGCTCGGCGCGGCCGATCAGGCCAACGCCTGTTCGTGCACGCCGGCGATGGCGCGGCCCGACGGGTCGGCGGCGGCGGCAAAGCTGGCATCCCAGGCGATCGCTGCCGGCGAGGAACAGGCGATCGACTTGCCGCCCGGCACGGTTTCAGCCGCCGCATGGCTGGGGAAGAACTGCTCGAACAGGTGACGGTAGTAGTACGCCTCCTTGGTCTGCGGCGGATTGTGCGGGAAGCGCTTGTCGGCCGCAGCCAACACGCGGTCGCTGACCTGCGCTTCGGCGTGCGCCTTCAGGCCATCGATCCAGCCATAGCCGACGCCATCGCTGAACTGCTCTTTCTGCCGCCACAGGATGCTGTCCGGCAGGTAGCCCTGGAAGGCTTCGCGCAGTACCGCCTTCTCGATGCGGCGACCACCAGAACCGGCGCCGACCATCTTGTGCGCGGCATCGAATCGCATCGCCACGTCGAGGAACTCGCGGTCCAGGAACGGCACGCGCGGCTCCACGCCCCAGGCCATCATCGACTTGTTGGCGCGCAGGCAATCGTAGTTGTGCAGGGCATCGAGCTTGCGCACCAGTTCCTGGTGGAATTCGCGCGCGTCCGGTGCCTTGTGGAAGTAAAGATAGCCGCCGAAGATTTCGTCGCTGCCTTCGCCGGACAGCACCATCTTCACCCCCATCGCCTTGATCCGGCGTGCCAGCAGGAACATCGGCGTGGAGGCGCGGATGGTGGTGACGTCGTAGGTTTCAATATGGCGGATCACCTCCGGCAGCACGTCCAGGCCTTCTTCGAAGGTGTATTCGAAGCCGTGGTGGACCGTGCCCAGCGCTTCGGCGGCCACCGCAGCAGCGGCCAGATCCGGCGAGCCCTTCAGGCCGATGGCGAACGAGTGCAGGCGCGGCCACCACGCTTCGCTCTGCCCGCCATCTTCGATGCGACGACGCGCATAGCGGGCTGCCACGGCGGCAACCAGCGACGAATCCAGCCCGCCCGACAGCAGCACGCCGTACGGCACGTCACTCATCAACTGGCGTTCGACCGCATGTTCGAAGGCCTGGCGCAGCTCGGCGAGATCGGCCGAGCGGCCCTGCACGTCGTCGTACTCGCGCCACGGCTGCTGGTAGTAGCGCACCAGCTCACCGCTGGCGCTGTCGTAGTAATGGCCCGGCGGGAACTGGGCAACGTCGGCGCAGGTATCGACCAACGCCTTCATTTCAGAGGCGACGCGCAACCGCCCCTGCGCATCATGGCCCCAGTACAGCGGCACCACGCCGACCGGGTCGCGCGCGACCAGCACGCGACCCGCACTGCGATCCCACAAAGCGAAAGCGAAGATGCCGTTGAGCTGCTCCAGCCACTGCGCCGGCGCCCCGCCCTGGCGGTACAGCGCGTTGATCACCTCGCAGTCCGAGCCGGTCTGGAAGGCATAGGCTTGGGCAAGTCCGCCCTTGAGCTGCTGGTGGTTGTAGATCTCGCCGTTGACCGCCAGCGCCAGCTGCCCGTCTTCGGACAGCAGCGGCTGCGAGCCGCCTGCCGGATCGACGATGGCCAGGCGCTCGTGCACCAGCAGCGCGCCTTCGTCCAGGTACACGCCGCTCCAGTCCGGCCCACGATGACGCTGGCGCTGCGACAGCTCCAGCGCATGGCGGCGCAGGGAAGGAAGATCGTCACCGGCCTGCAGGCCGAAAATACCGAAGATCGAACACATGGGTGGAACTCCTGTTGTGGGGAAGTACACGGGGGGAAGGTGTTCGACCGGCCATCCAGGCCCGGGTGGGGCTGCGCCCGGGCACAAAAAAACCCGCATCGGCCGATGCGGGTTTTCTGGTGTCCGGGCGTATGTTGCTGTCTATCTACCCAGGGCGCAGTCCCGCATCGGCCGCGCACGATTATTCGCACGCAGATTATTGCGGTTGCTGTTGTTGACGGCGGTGGCCAGGCGGAGCGACATGGACCTGACCGTAACCGGGTTTCCGGCGCGGCGCAACCGTTGCGTTGGCAACCACTGCGCAGAGCGCATAATGGCCCGCCGTCAAACGTGCAATGGAAATGCAACACCGCAATGGACGCAATGCGGCTTTGGCCGCCCTGATCAGCCTGGGCCTGGCCGCCTGCCAGACCCTGCCCCCACCCTCGCCCCTTCCGCCGGCTCAGCAGCAGAGCCTGGAGCAACGCGGAACCGACGGCAGCTTCGAGGGGGCCTTTGATACCGCGGAAACCTTCGAGCGCTTCAACGATCCGCGCGCCATCGCCTATTACGAGCGTGCCGCAGCGGTCACCCCCTGGACCTTCCACAACACCAAGGCGGAAGAAGCCTTGGGCCGGATCTGGATCTCCGGCATGCTGCGGTATGCCGACAGCCCCCACATCAACCCTGCGCCGGTGCTGCGCGCGTCCTGGCGACGTGGCGAACGCGCCTATCTGGCGGCGGCGTACCACGGTAATCCCTATGCGTTCTACGAACTCGCCAAGGCCTATCGCCAGCGTGGCAATGCGCAACAGGCGCTGCGCTGGGACCTGCGCGGAATGATCTACCAGCGCTACCCGAGTTCATCGTCGCGACTGCCGGATGCAGTGGCCGCGCAGGGCGACAGCGCGCACCCGCTGGTTGCGCAGATCCAGCGTCGCGCCGAGCGCGGCGATGCCGAAGCGCAGGTGGACCTGGGCGCGCTGCTGGAGAAGGGCGTGGGACTGCCGCGCGATCCGGCGCGTGCGCTGCAGCTGTACCAGCGTGCCGGCGAGAAGGGCAATGTGTTCGGCCAGTACTTCGCCGGGCTGCTGCTGGGCCGCAGTGCGCCGGGCGTGGAGAAGGACACCGAGGCAGCGGCGGGCTGGTTCGCCCGGGCCGAGGCGCAGCGCTTCTACATGGCCGCGCCGAGCTACTGGAAAAAAGCGGTCGAACCGCCGTTCTTCATTTTTTCGGAATGACGCGCGCTGCTGCACTCGCCGGGCATGGCCCGGCGCTACCCACGATCATCCGCACGCTCACCCTGGTAGCGCCGGGCCATGCCCGGCGACGCGGATCACACCAGCAACCGCACGCTCACCCCGGTAGCGCCGGGCCACGCCCGGCGACGCGGATCACACCAGCAACCGCACGCTCACCCCGGTAGCGCCGGGCCATGCCCGGCGACGCGGATCACACCAGCAACCGCACGCTCACCCTGGTAGCGCCGGGCCATGCCCGGCGACGCGGATCACACCAGCAACCGCACGCTCACCCCGGTAGCGCCGGGCCATGCCCGGCGACGCGGATCACACCAGCAACCGCACGCTCACCCTGGTAGCGCCGGGCCATGCCCGGCGACGCGGATCACACCAGCAACCGCACGCTCACCCGGTAGCGCCGGGCCATGCCCGGCGACGCGGCTCACACCAGCAGGCGTTCGACCAGTCGCTGGTACAGCCCCGGCAGTGCTTCCAGCTCGTCCACGCGCACGTTCTCATCCACCTGGTGGATGCTGGCGTTGACCGGGCCGACTTCGATGCACTGCGCGCCCAGGGGCGCGATGAAGCGCGCATCGGAGGTGCCACCACCGGTGCTCTCTTCCGGTGCGCGACCGGTGTGCTCGGCCAGCACCGCACGCGCCGCTGCACGCAACGTGCCTTCCGGGGTGTAGAACGGCTCGCCACTGCGGTGCCACTTCAGCGTGTACTGCAGGCCATGGCGGTCCAGCAGCGCAGTGATTTCCGCTTCCAGCTTCGCTGCATCCCAGTGCGGGTTGTAGCGGATGTTGAAATCCACCTCCAGCTCACCGGGAATCACGTTGTTGGCACCGGTGCCGGCATGGATGTTGGAGATCTGCAGGCTGGTCGACGGGAAGCTCTCATAGCCCTCGTCCCAGCGCCGTGCGCTCAGTTCGGCCAGCATCGGCGCGGCAAGATGAATCGGATTGCGCGCTTTGTCCGGGTAGGCCACGTGGCCCTGCACGCCCTGCACGCGCAGCTTGGCCGACAGGCTGCCGCGACGTCCCACGCGCAGCAGGTCACCCAGCGTGGCGGTGGAGGACGGCTCGCCGGTGATGCACCAGTCGATGCGCTGGCCACGCTCGGCGAACAGCCGCGCGACATGGCGCACACCATCGATCGCATCGCCTTCCTCATCGCTGGTCAGCAGCACCGCCAGCGTACCGGCGTGCTGCGGATGGGCCGCAACGAACTGTTCGG
This sequence comes from Stenotrophomonas sp. SI-NJAU-1, assembly GCF_020883215.1. Taxonomy (NCBI): domain Bacteria; kingdom Pseudomonadati; phylum Pseudomonadota; class Gammaproteobacteria; order Lysobacterales; family Lysobacteraceae; genus Stenotrophomonas; species Stenotrophomonas sp. SI-NJAU-1. The sequence goes on along the minus strand of NZ_CP086598.1, from coordinate 1,410,784 downwards.
CAGCGATCACGAACGCGGCCACGCTGCCCTTCATGTCGGCGGTGCCGCGACCGTACAGCACGCCATCGCGGATCTGTGGCGCGAACGGATCGCTCTGCCACGCCTCGCGCGGGCCCGGCGGCACCACGTCGGTATGGCCCAGCAGGACCAGCACCGGCGCGCCGCTGCCGTGCGTGGCCCACAGGTTGTCGACCTCGCCCAGCCGCAGGTGCTCACAGGTGAAACCGGCCGCCTGCAGACGTTCACCAATCAGCGCCTGGCAACCGGCATCGTCCGGGGTCACCGACGGCCGTGCAATCAGATCGCAGGCCAGGTCGAGGACGGCGCTCACGCGCCGCCCACGCCGAAGCGCGCCTTGAAACCGTTGTCGCTGAAACCCTGGCTGACCTTGCCGTCGGCAGTCACCACCAGCGGCCGCTTGATCAACTGCGGGTACTCGCGCAGCAGCAGCTTCCATTCCGCCTCCGAATCGGCGGCCTTGCGGTTGTCCGGCAGCTGCCGCCAGGTGGTGGAGGACCGGTTGACCATCGCCGCCAGGCCACCCAGCTGGGCGGCCCACTCCAGCAGCGTTTCCGGGCTGGGTTTGTTGTCGCGGTAGTCGACGAAGGTGTACGGCACGCCGAAGCGGTCCAGCCACTTGGTCGCCTTCTTGCAGGTATCGCAGTTCTTCAGACCATGGACGGTGGTGCTCATGCGCGCGGCCCCGTCAGTCGGCCAGGCCGCGCAGCAGGTCGTTGACGCTGGTCTTGCTGCGGGTGCGGGCATCGACCTGCTTGACGATCACCGCGCAGTACAGCGAGTGGGTACCGTCCTTGCTCGGCAGCGAGCCGGACACCACCACGCTGTACGGCGGAATGTAGCCGTAGCTGATTTCGCCGGTGGCGCGGTTGTAGATGCGGGTGCTCTGGCTGAGGAACACACCCATTCCGATCACGCTGTGATGGCCGACGACCACGCCTTCCACCACTTCCGAACGCGCGCCGATGAAGCAATGGTCTTCGATGATGGTCGGGCTGGCCTGCAGCGGCTCGAGCACGCCACCGATGCCGGCACCACCGGACAGGTGGCAGTGCTGGCCGATCTGCGCGCAGGAACCGACGGTGGCCCAGGTGTCGACCATGGTGCCTTCGCCGACGTAGGCACCGATGTTGGTGAAGCTCGGCATCAGCACCACGTCCTTGCCGAAATACGTGCCGCGACGGGCGATCGCACCCGGCACCACGCGCACGCCGCCACGGCGGAACTTCGCCTCGTCATAGCCGGCAAAGCGCGATTCGACCTTGTCCCAGAACGGTGCCGGGCGTGCATCGACCACGGCCATGTCGTTGACGCGGAAATACAGCAGCACCGCCTTCTTCAGCCATTCGTTGACCTTCCAGCCACCATGGCCATCGGGTTCGGCGACGCGGAACTCGCCGCTTTCCAGGCCATCGATCACGCGGTTGACCAGCGGCCGGGTCGAGCCTTCCAGTTCGTGCAGGGTCAGCGTGGCGCGGCGCTCGAAGGCGCTTTCGATGCCGAACTTCAGTTCTTCCACGCCCGGCCCGGCCGGCTTGCGCAGCGACTTGCGCGCGATGTTCTCGGCGCGCGCAGCTTCGGCGGTCTTGGCCGGGACCTTCTTTGCCGGCGCCTTCTTCGCTGCAGCCTGTTTCGGCACGGCGGCCTTCTTCACCGCTGCGGTCTGGCCCGCCTTCGGCTGTCGTGCAGCTTTCTTCGCAGCCGGGGCGGCGGCAGGGGTCTTTCTTGCCGCTGCGCTCTTGGCAGTCGCGGCAGTCTTCTTTGCAGGCTTGGTGGCCATCAGGCGGGGTCTCCGGCGTTTCGATCAGGGTCCAGGCAGGCCAGCATTGCGTCATGCAGCTGCTGCCGGGCGGATTCAGTCAGGGGGAGGTCGTGTTCGTCACTGATCACGAAGGTGTCTTCGGCGCGTTCGCCGAATGTGGCAATGCGCGCGTCCTGCACGCGCAGTCCCTGGTTGCGCAGCACGAACGCCACGTCGGCCAGCAGGCCGGGGCGATCGGGGGCGACCAGGGCAAAACGGGTCGCGCCGGGTTCATCGCGGAACTCGATGCGCGGGGCGAAACGGAAGTGGCGCAGCTGGCGTGGCACCACCCGGCGCGAGGGACGCAGCCGCGCAAGGTCGCCACTGAGCGCCTCGCGCAGTGCCGCTTCCAGGTTGGCGCTGCTGCCATCGGCAAAGGTGTCGGCCGGGCTCACTTCAAAATTATCGAAAATCGTGTCGGCCGGACCATCCAGCACGCGCGCGCGGTGGATGCCGTAGCCCTTGCGGTCCAGGGTCATCACGATCGCGGCGAACAGGCCGTCACGGTCCGGCGAATGCACGAACACTTCCAGCGCCGGGTCGTCGACACTGATCCGGCGAACCTTCACCAGCGTCTGGCCCTGCTTGATCGGTATCAGCGCGGCAGCCTGCCAGGCCAACTGTTCCGGGCGCAGGCGGATGAAACCTTCGTCGGGCATCACCGCGAACTGGCGATCGATGGTGGCATCGTCGTAGCCCTGCTCGCGCACCAGCGCACGCACGCTGTCGCGCGCTTCGGCCACGCGCTCGGCGGCCGGCACCGGGTGCTCCAGGCCCTCGCGCAGCGCGCGGCGGGTAGCGAAATACAGATCGGCCAGCAGCCGGTCCTTCCACGCGTTCCACAGCTTCGGGCTGGTGCCGGCGATGTCGGCGCAGGTCAGCAGATACAGGTAATCCAGGCGGTCGCGGCTGCCGACCAGGGTCGCGAAACGATGGATCACGTCCGCATCGGCGATGTCCTGCTTCTGCGCGGTCACCGACATCCGCAGGTGCTGTTCGACCAGCCAGGCCACCAGTTCGGTATCCGAACCACTCAGCCCCTGCGCGTGGCAGAACGCCCGTGCATCGACCGCGCCCAGTTCGGAATGATCGCCGCCGCGCCCCTTGGCGATATCGTGGAACAGGCCGGCCAGCAGCAGCAGTTCCGGCTTGCGCAGGCGCGGCCAGACTTCGTGGGCGATGGAGAAACGTTCATCGGCGCGACTGCTGGCGAACAGACCCATGTTGCGCAGGACCATCAGCGTGTGCTGGTCCACGGTGTAGACATGGAACAGGTCGAACTGCATGCGCCCGCTGACCTGGGCGAATGCAGGAATCCACTGCCCGAGCACGCCCAGCCGCGCCATGCGCGAAAGCGTGTCGACCGGGCGCTGGCCACGCAGCAGGGCCATGAACTGTTCGCGCGCATCAGGGTCTGCCTGGTCATAGGCAGGCAGCAGCGGCAGCGATTCGGCCAGCGCGCGCGCAGTCAACGAATGCAGGCCACGGATCTGCGGATTGTTCGCCCAGCTGGCGAACAGCGCGAAGACCTGGCCGATGTCAGCATTCGGCCAGTCGGCATCGTTGGCCGCCAGGTAGCCACGGCGCAGCGCGAACCCCACCGTCAGCGGCTCGGGCTGTGCCTCGCCATCGAACTGTTCCTCAAAACGCTGCAGCAGACGATCGCTGATCCGCCGCACCACCGAAGCGGCGCGGTAGAAGCCCTGCATCATCTTCTCGACACCCAGGCTCTCGGCGTCGTCTTCAAAGCCCAGGCGCGCGGCCAGGGTCTTCTGGTAATCGAAGCGCAGGCGCTCTTCCGGGCGTCGCGCCACCAGGTGCAGGCCGAAGCGCAGCCGCGCCAGCACCGCACGTTCGCGCTTCAGCGCCGCGGCCTCGTCAGCGCCCAGGTGGCCCAGGCCGACCAGCGCTTCCAGATCGCGCACGCCAAACGCACGCAGCGCCATCCAGCCCAGCGTGTTGAGATCGCGCAGGCCGCCGGGGCCATCCTTCAGGTCCGGCTCCAGGTTGTCGGCGGTGTCGCCGAAACGCTGGTGGCGGTTGCGCAGTTCTTCCAGCTTGGCCAGGAAGAACGCACGCGGCGGCCACAGTTCGCGGTCATCCACTGCCGCACGCAGCGCACGCCGCGCCGCCTCATCGGCCATCAGCGGGCGCGCTTCGATCAACGCCGTCAGCACGGTCTGGTCGGCTGCAGCCTCGCTGCACTGCCCGGCCGAACGCACCGCGTGGCTGACCGCCAGGCCGCAATCCCACAGCAGCGCGAACAGGCGCGCGAGCGCCTGTTCATGGGCCAGCTGCGCCTGCGGATCGCCGAACACCAGCAGGTCGATGTCCGAGCGCGGGAACAGTTCACCGCGCCCATAGCCACCGACCGCAAACAGCGACAGGCCACTGTCGGCCGGCAGGCAGCGCTGCCACGCATGGCGGATCAGGTGATCGGCCGCGCGCGCGCGCAATGCCAGCAGGCGCTCGATGTTGTCGCCCTGGTCGAAGCGGCGGTACAGGCGCGTATCGGCCTGCTGCAGCGCATCGCGCGCGGCAGCAGCCCAGTCCGGGTCGTTGAGCGACGCGGCCGGCGTGTCCAGCAGCGAACTCGCCGGCAGCATCGTCAGGAGACCTGCGACTCGCCCGGCGACAGGGTCAACACGTCCACGCCGGTCTCGGTGACGGCGATCATGTGCTCCCACTGTGCAGACAGCTTGCGGTCCTTGGTCACCACGGTCCAGCCATCGGGCAGCACCTTGTTGTAGCGGGTGCCCTCGTTGATCATCGGCTCGATGGTGAAGGTCATGCCCGGCTGCAGCACCAGGCCCTGGCCCGGACGGCCGTAATGCACCACCTGCGGTTCATCGTGGTAGACCTTGCCGATGCCGTGGCCGCAGTATTCGCGCACCACGCTGAAACGCTCGCTCTCGGCATAGCTCTGGATCGCATGGCCGACGTCGCCCAGGGTCGCGCCCGGACGCACCGCGCGGATGCCGCGCCACATCGCTTCATAGGTGGCGTCCACCAGGCGCTTGGCCATCACCGACGGGGTGCCGACGAAGTACATGCGGCTGGTGTCGCCATGCCAGCCGTCCTTGATGACGGTGACGTCGATATTGATGATGTCGCCGTCCTTGAGGACCTTCCCTTCGCTGGGAATGCCGTGGCAGATGACATTGTTGACCGAGGTGCACACGGTCTTGGGGAAGCCGCGGTAGCCGACGTTGGCCGGAATGGCGCCCTGTACGTTCACGATGTGGTCGTGGCAGATGCGGTCCAGTTCCTCGGTCGTGACACCGGGCTTGACGTGGGGGGTGACGATGTCGAGCACTTCGCTGGCCAGGCGGCCGGCGATGCGCATCATCTCGATTTCCTGCGGGGTTTTGATATTCACGCTCATGGCTCCCATTATCGCCGATCCGGCCGCAATCTGAACGAACGCCACCCAACTGGCGATCCGGGCCATGCACGGATCCGGCAAGGAAGGTGAAAGCGTGATGGCCCACACCCTTTTGATCGCCTGTTTCTCACGGAATACAGACACTTGCGGTGCCTACGCTAGCCCCACTGTCGTCTGATCGGCGCCAAACGTGCCGACTTCGCGCTGTTCAACGGACCTTCGGGTCAGGGAGGTTGTCCATGCGATCCACCGTTCGTTTCCCCTGGGCCTGGGCCCTTGCCCTGCTGGCAGCCGGTCCGGCCATGGCTGCTGACACCACCACGTTCAACGTCACCCTGGTGGTCACCAAAGCCTGCACCATCACCGCAGCAGCGGCCACCAACGTCGACTTCGGCACGGCTGCATCCACCACCGCCACCCCGACCCTGGGCCAGGGCACGGTGACCGCGCAGTGCTCGGCACTGACCCCGTATACCATCGCCCTCAACGCCGGTGCCAATGCCGGCACGGCCAATGACGTCACCACGCGGCGGATGAAGAACACCAACGCGGCAGTGACGGCCAACAACTACGTGGGCTACCAGCTCTACCAGGATGCCGCACATACCCTGGTGTGGGGCGCCACCACGGGCACCAACACCCAGGCCGGTATCGGCACCGGCCTGGCAGTGCCCTACATCGTCTACGGCCAGATCCTCAACCTGAGCACGGCCAACGCTGCCACCGGCAACTACCTGGATACCGTCACCGCCACGATCACCTATTGATGGAGCACGCCCGCATGGCCGGATCCCGCCCGTGGCGCGCCACCGGCGTGGCGCTGCTCGCCTTCAGCCTGCTGCTCGGGGTCACCGGGGTTTCGGCGACCAGCCTGCAGGTCGCACCCACCAGCCTGCAGCTGGAGGCACGCCAGCGCGCCGGCGAACTGTGGTTGACCAACAGCGGCACCTCGCCGGTGAAGCTGCAGGTGCGGGTATTCCGTTGGGTGCAGCAGGACGGCAATGAACAGCTGCTGCCCACCGGGGATCTGCTGGCCACGCCACCGATGCAGGAACTGGCCGCCGGCCAGCAGCAGCTGGTGCGGGTCATCCGCGCCGTTGCCGAGGCACCGGCCGTGCAGCAGCACTACCGGCTGATCGTCGATGAGGTGCCCGACCTGGCCACGCGCAGCGAAGGCATGCAGTTCGTGCTGCGCTATTCGATCCCGGTGTTCGTGCAGCCCGGTCCAGGCAGCCGCCTGGCCCCGCAGCTGCACGCCCGCCTGGTGCGGCTGGACGACGGGCGCAAAGGCGTGGAAGTAGGCAATACCGGCAACAGCTACGCGCAGATCGCCGACCTTGCCCTCGGCAGCGCCGAGCGCCCGCGCATCGTCCACCCGGGCCTGCTGGGCTACGTACTGCCCGGCCAGATCATGCGCTGGCCACTGGGGCGCACGGCGATCGACGCCGACAACGACCAGATCACGGCAAAGCTCAATGGCGAGTCGGAACAGACGCCGCTGCCGCCGCCACCGGCTCGCTGAGGCGCTGATGAGCGCAGCGCTCGGTGCGGCCCTGTCCCCGGCGGCTCACGCAGCCGATGTCTCCGGGGTCTCCGCCGATGCCCTGCTGCCGCCCCCGACCACGCTCACGGCCAACCAGACGCTGTACCTGGACGTGACCCTCAACAGCACGCCACGCGGCCTGCTGCCCTTCACCTACAATCGCGGTCGCCTGCAGGCCAGCCCCGAGATCCTGCGCCAGCTCGGCTTCAACGCCAGCGGTGAGGCCCCGGTCCATCTGGACCAGATCAGCGGCGCGGTGGTGCGCTATGACGCGCAGCTGCAGACCCTCGCCCTGGACGTGCCACTGGACCAGTTGACCCTGCCCACCACCGTGATCAGCCGACCGCAGGTCCACGCTCCCCGCGGCAGCGCCTCGCCCGGCGTCCTGCTCAATTACGACCTGTATGGCAGCCGCGTCGACAGCCTCGGCAACCTGACCCTGAGCGCTGAGCTGCGGGTGTTCGGCATAGGGGCCGGCGCCTTCGAGAACACCGCGGTCAGCCGCCGCTACCAGACCGGCGAGCGCCACTGGCGCAGCGAAAGCGTACGCCTGGATACGCGCTGGACGCTGGACTTCCCGGACAAGGCGCTGACCCTGGAGGTGGGCGATTTCTACAGCGGCTTTGTCGACTGGAGCCGGCCGGTCCGCCTGGGCGGCATCCACATCGGCCGCAATTACGGGCTGCAGCCGTATCGCGTTCTTACCCCGACTCCGGCCTTCCTCGGCCAGGCGGTGGTGCCATCGACGGTCGAGCTGTATGTGGATGGCCTGCGCCAGTACAGCGGCCAGGTACCGGTCGGGCCGTTCCAGCTGGCGGCGCAACCAGGCATCAGCGGTACCGGCAGCGCGCAGGTGGTGGTCACCGATGCCTTCGGCCGCATGCAGACCCTGGATTTCAGTTTCTACGGCACCCAGCAGCTGCTGGCCAAGGGCCTGTCGGACTGGTCGCTCGGCGTCGGCCAGCTGCGCGAGCAGTTCGGCGAACGCTCCTTCGCCTACGACGACCGTACCGTGGCAAGCGCCAGCTGGCGCGGCGGCGTCAGCGACACATTCACCGGCGAAGCACACGCCGAGGGCGGCGGCGGCCTGGCCCAGGCCGGCGTGGGTGGCTGGTGGCTGCTGGGCGGCGCCGGCGTGCTCAATGCCGCCTATGCCCGCAGCCGCTACCAGGGCCTGCAGGGCGGACAGTGGGCGCTGGGGTACAGCTGGAACAACCGGCGCTTCAATTTCAACCTGCGCAGCGTGCGCAGCCACGGTGACTACCGCGACCTGGGCGCGCTGCAGGCCAACCTGCCGCCCAGCATCAGCGAGCAGGCCACGGTCGGCCTGGACCTGCTGCGCCTGGGCACGCTCAGCGCCAGCTATCTGCGGCTGCGCTACCCCGATGGCGATGACAACCGTTATGCCAGCCTGTTCTGGTCACGCAGCTGGAGCCCGCGCTGGTCGGCCTACCTGTCGGTCAACCAGAACCTGGACGACAGTGATGAGCGCAGCGTCTACCTGTCGCTGACCGCAAGCCTGGGCAACAACCGCCAGGCCAGCCTGTCCAGCCAGCGCAACGGCGACAGCCAGAGCTGGGTTGCCGATGTCACCCAGCCGGTGCCGGGCGACGGCAGCGCAGGTGGTATCGGTTGGCGCGCACAGGTCCGCCACGGCGACGGCGGCAGCGGCGGCCTGGCCGAAGTCGGCATCCTCAACGATGTCGGCCGCTATGCCTTCGGTGCCTCCCGCCAGGCGGGCCTCAACCATGCCTATGGCAGCGCGAGCGGCAGCCTGGTGTGGATGGCCGGGCACACCTTCGCCGCCCGCGAAGTCGCCGATGCCTTCGCGGTGGTCAGCACCAATGGCATCGGCGGTGTGCCGGTGCGGCTTGAGAACCGCCTGATCGGTGCCACCGACGAGCGGGGCCTGCTGCTGATCAGCCCGCTGCTGTCCTGGCAGCGCAACCGCGTCTCCATCGATACCCTGGACCTGCCTGCGGACATGCGCGCCGATCGCATCGAAGACTGGGTGACACCCCGCCAGCGCGCCGGTACCCGGGTGACCTTCAACCTGCGCTCGCGGCCTTCGCTGACCCTCACCCTGCAGGACATGGCAGGCCAGCCGCTGGAAGCCGGCAGCGAGGTGCAGCTGCCGGATGGCCGCCAGGCGTCGGTCGGCTACGACGGCCTGCTGTACCTGGAAGACGTGGCCGCTGGAACCGTGCTGTACATCACCACCAGCCGTGGCCAGTGCCGTGCGCGGGTACCGGCGTCGTCACAGGTGGTCGCCGCCGGAGCGCGGCCGCGCCCGGCCCCGCTGCAATGTGTGCCGGAGGTGGCGCCATGAGCCTGCGCCTGCTGCTGGCGGGCGTGCTGCTGCTTGCATGCCTGGTGCCCAGCCTGCCGGCCCGCGCCGCGGCAGTATGCACGGCAACCGCAGACGCCCTGCTGCCGTTCGGCAACGTCAACAGCGGTGCGGCCGGCCCGACCTCGGGCACCCTGAACATCACCGTGACCTGCACCACCGCCGCGCTGAGCCTGCTCGCCACCACCGGCGTGCGCGTCTGCGTGGGCATCGGCAGCGGCAGTGGCGGCAGCACCACCACGCCGTGGCGAACGATGGTCAACGGCAGCGGCGATACACTCAATTTCCAGCTCTACAACACCTCCAACTACAGCCAGGTGACCGGCCTGACCCCGCGCGGCGTACCGCCGGCGCAGGAGCTGACCATGACCTACAACGTGCCCCTGCTGACCGGCGGCAGCGGCGCGCAGAGCGTGCAGTTGTACGCGCAGATCCCGGCCAACCAGGTGCTGGCATCGGGCAGCTACAGCAGCACCTTCAGCGGCGCGAACGTGGTGCTGACCTGGGCCTGGAACGAGGTACTGCTGGGCAACGCCAGCGTGCCGGCCAACTGCAACGGCGGCGCGACCGGCACCAACAGCAGCAGTGCCGCCTTCGCCTTCAACACGACCGCCACCGTGCTGCCGCAATGCGGCAGCTATCTCACCACCACCATGAATTTCGGCAACGTCACCGGCGGCATTCCCGCCAACATCGACCAGACCGCTACCCTGACGCTGACCTGCCTCAAGCGCACCGCCTACCAGGTCGGCCTGAACAACGGTCAGAACAACCCGGCCCTGACCACCACCCGGCGCATGCGCACCACCATCGGCGGCAACAGCTATTACCTGACCTACGAGCTGTACCGGGATGCTGCGCGCAGCCAGCGCTGGGGCAATACGCTCACCGTGGACACCTTCAGCGGCGTTGGCACCGGCAGCGCGCAGACACTGAACATATTCGGGCGTGTGCCCCCCGTGGCCGGACAGCCGCCGGCGGGCACCTACAACGACCTGGTGCAGGTGACGATCACCTACTGAGCGGAGCTCGTTCTACAGAATCCCCCCTGTCGGCCGATACCGCGCATCAAGTCGACAACACGGTGGATCACAGGTGGTTCGGGGAGTACTGATCTGGGCGATGACCATCGCCAGCACGGCAGCCTGGGCAGAACCGGTACCTGCTCCGCTGCAGATCCGCCTGGTCGTGGTTGAAGGCTGCGCCGGTACTCACGGCGCCCCACGCTGCCCGGTGCCGCAGCAGCACAACGATGGCGGTCACCTGCCGCCCCAGGTCCGGGAACTGGCCCCGCCTGCGCAGGACGAACAGGGGCATTCGCTGCCCGAACCGCCCACCACTTACTACTGATGCGCCGGCTGCTGCTTCTGCTGGCCGCCGTGCTGCCACTTCCCGCGCAGGCGCAGGCGCTGGAGCTGGTGCCGACCACCCTGCACCTGCCGGCCGCGCAGGGGCGGACCGAGCTGTGGCTGCGCAATCCCGGCCCCGGCCCGTGGCGCGGGCAGCTGCAGGTCTGGGCGTGGGACCAGCAACAGGATGCAGAACACCTGCAGCGCAGTGGGCAGGTACTGGCCAGCCCGACCCTGCTGGACCTGCCTGCCGGCGCGCGCCAGCGCGTGTGGTTGCTGCCTGCCTCTTCCGCGCCGGTGGCCGCCGAACAGGCGTTCCGTATCATCCTGGCACCGGACGACGCCGGCATGCCGCGCTATTCGCTGCCGTTGTTCCGTGGCGAACTTGCCTCCCCGGCGCGGCCCCGCCTGCAGGTGGAGGTGGTGCCTGGCGGATCTCAGCCAATACTGCGACTGCACAACAGCGGCGCCCGGCACGCACGCCTGAGCGACCTGAGCTATGAGCCGGCGGATGGCCAGCGCAGCCTGCTGCTGCCCGGCCTTGCCGGCTACGTGCTCGCAGCCAGGCGACGACAGTGGCCATTGCCGCCGCGCGCCGATGGCTATGCAGGCGGCCGCTTCCGCGCCCGCCTGCAGGACGGCACAGATGTGATTCTGACCCCAACGGTGCCCGCAATTGCGGCGAGCCAGTCAAGCGGGCTATAATTGCCCGGATGTCCTGCCGCCCTGTGCGCGGGACGCCGTCCACACCGGACGTCATCGGTGAATCCACACCTGCTGCCCCCATCCGTGCCGGGGTGCTCCGCAAGGAGTTCGGCCACGGAGGCAACAGGGAAGCCCAACCCCGGAACCATCAGCGCTTCCACGCGTCCCGCACACCTATCCCGCGGGCGGAATCGCCGGTTCCCCATCAGGAGTTCTGCAATGCCCCAGGTCACCATGCGTCAGATGCTGGAAGCCGGCGTCCACTTCGGCCACCAGACCCGCTACTGGAACCCGAAAATGGCTCCGTACATCTTCGGCGCCCGCGGCAAGATCCACATCATCAACCTGGAAAAGACCGTCCCGCTGTTCAACGACGCGATGAATTTCATTTCGTCGGTTGCCCAGAAGCGCGGCACCATCCTGTTCCTGGGCACCAAGCGCAGCGCGCGTGAGTCCATCCGCGAAGAAGCCGAGCGTTGCGGCATGCCGTTCATGAACCAGCGTTGGCTGGGCGGCACCCTGACCAACTTCCGTACCGTCAAGCAGTCGGTTGCCCGCCTGAAGGAACTGGAAGCCGGTGAAACCGACGGCACCTTCGAGAAGCTGGTCAAGCACGAAGTGCTGGGCCTGCGTCGCGAGCGCGACAAGCTGGAAGCCTCGCTGGGCGGCATCAAGGACATGAACCGTCTGCCGGACGCGATCTTCGTCATCGATATCGGCCACGAAGACATCGCCATCAAGGAAGCCAAGAAGCTCGGCATCCCGGTGATCGCTGTCGTCGATACCAACTACAACCCGGAACTGGTGGATTACGCGATCCCGGGCAACGACGACGCCATCCGTGCCGTGCAGCTGTACGCGCGCGCCGCTGCTGACGCCGTGCTGGAAGGCAAGGCTGCTGCACCGCACGCTGCCACCGTCCGTGAAGAAGAGTTCGCCGACGCTCCGGCCGAAGAAGCCAAGCCGGCCCGCCGCGCTCCGGCCAAGAAGGCTGCTGCCGACAAGGGCGAAGCCCAGGCCTGATCCAGGCCCTGGTGAGCGCCACGCGCCCACCTTTCCTGTCCGCTGCCGATGGCGCGACGACAGGAGACTGTCACACGGGCCGGCCACCATGCCGGCCCAACCCCTTTCTTTCGTGAGGTAATCCCGTGGAAATCACTGCTTCCCTGGTCAAGGAACTGCGCGAGCGCACCGGCGCCGGCATGATGGAATGCAAGAAGGCGCTCACCGAGGCTGGCGGCAACATCGACGCCGCTGCTGAAGCGCTGCGCAAGTCCGGCGCTGCCAAGGCCGACAAGAAGGCTGACCGCGTGGCCGCCGAAGGTCGCCTGGGCCTGGCCCAGGACGGCGGCAAGGCCGTGCTGGTCGAGATCAACTCGGAAACCGACTTCGTCGCCAACGACATCAACTTCAAGAACTTCGTCGATTCCGTCGCCGCTGCCGCCCTGGCATCGGGCGCCGCCGACGTGGAAGTGCTGAAGTCGGCCAAGCTGCCGAGCGGCCAGACCGTCGAAGAAGCCCGCGCGACCGCCGTGCAGACCCTGGGTGAGAACATCCAGATCCGTCGCCTGGTCAAGCTGGACACCACCGGCAACGTCGGTTCCTACGTCCACACCAACGGCAAGGTCGGCGTGCTGGTCGACCTGATCGGCGGCGACGCCGAGCTGGCTCGCGGCCTGGCCATGCACGTGGCTGCGCTGAAGCCGCCGCACAACAAGGCTGCCGATGTGCCGGCCGAGTTCGTGGAAAAGGAAAAGGAAATCGAACTGGCCAAGATGTCCGAGAAGGACAAGTCAAAGCCGGCCGACATCCTGGAAAAGATCATCAGCGGCAAGATCAACAAGATCGTCAGCGAAGTGACCCTGTACGGCCAGAGCTACGTGCTGGACGGCGACAAGACCGTCGAGCAGGTGGTCAAGGCTGCCGGCGCCGACGTGGCTGGCTTCCAGCTGCTGGTCGTTGGCGAAGGCATCGAGAAGGTGGTGGAAGACTACGCCGCCGAAGTTGCCAAGGCGATGCAGGTCTGATTCCAGCCTCACGGCTGCAATGAAACCAGAAGGAGCCGCGGGAAACCGCGGCTCCTTTTTTATGCCGGTGGGCCTGTGGGTGCCCTTCACCTGTGGGTGGCCGAATCTGTGGGTGCGCACCGTTGGTGCGCACACCGACACCTTTGCGTTGCAAGCGAATCAAGCCGATACTCGGCACAGGGAACCTGCAGTCACATAACAGGAACGAAAGTCGCAGACTGTGATGCATTCCTAGGTATTCTTGTCCTAATGGAATTGAACGACCCGACATGCCTCCCGAGCTGACAGCTGCCCTGGCGCTTTGCCGCAACCTCCCTTCGCCGCCCGGTATTGCCCTGCGCATCATCGAACTGGCCCAGGACCCGGAAGCGGACATCGCAACCGCTGCGGACATCATCGCCATCGACATGGCGCTGAGTGCCCGCATGCTGCGTATCGCCAATTCACCGCTGTATGCCAGCCGGCGCCGGATCGAGAACCTCGGCCAGGCGCTGACCATGCTCGGGCTGAACGCCACGATCAGCCTCGCTCTGGGCTTCACTGTCACCCAGGGCCTGACCGGCAACGGCGGCGCCGACCATGACCTGCGCCAACGCGCCTGGAAGCGCAGCATTCTCAGCGCACTGGCCGCCAGCCAGCTCGGCCAGGCGCGCGGCCTGCGCCGCCTGGAAGAACTGATGCTGGCCGGGCTGCTGCAGGACATGGGAGTGCTGTGCCTGGCCCAGGCCGAATCCGACCGCTACCTGCCGCTGCTGCGTGAAGCGCGCGACAACCCCGACCTGATCGCGCGCGAGCGCCAGGAACTGGGCTGCAGCCACGCCGACGTCGGCGCATGGGTGGCCGAGGAGTGGGGCCTGCCGCGCTACCTGGTGGACAGCATCCGCCACAGCGAAGACGAGGGCACCGCCGAGAATCCGTTCCAGGCCTGCGTGCAGCTGTCTGGGGCCGTTGCCGACATCTGGCTGGATGAAGACGCCGATGCCGCACGCGAACGCGCCCTGCAGCAGGTCCATGACCACTTGCAGATGGACAGCGCCCGCTTCGACCAGGTGCTGGCGCGGATCAGCGAAGCGCTGCCCGACATCGCCAGCCTGTTCGAGAACGGCCTGAACTCGCCGGCACGGGTGCGTGAGCTGATCGACCACGCCCAGGAGCTGGCCACCCTGCGCAATCTGCGCGAACTGCAGGATGCCGACCAGGCCCGGCGCCGCGCCGATGAATTCGAGGCCCGCGCCAAGCGACTGGCCGACCAGGCCCATCGCGATGCCTTGACCGGTGTCCTCAACCGCCGCCAGCTCGAAGCCGTGCTTGAAGAGGAATTCCTGCGCGCCGGCCGCCATGGTTGGCCGCTGTCGGTGGCCTTCATCGACCTGGATGACTTCAAGAAGATCAACGATGCGCACGGCCACCTGACCGGCGACGAGGTGCTGCGCGCCTTTGCCGGCAAACTGCAGGGGCAGCTGCGCAACAGCGACACCGTGGCCCGTTTCGGCGGAGAGGAGTTTGTCGCACTGCTGCCCAATACCAGCGAATCGGTGGCCCTGGACGTGATCCGCCGGGTGCTGGCGAACATCGTCGCCACCCCGATGGCGGAACTGGAAGGTGGCCCGCTGTTCATCACCTTCTCGGCCGGCGTGGCCACCCAGGGCGGCTACGAGCGCTTTGCCGGCGTGCAGGACCTGCTGCGCGCGGCAGATGACGTGCTCTACCGCTCCAAGAACCTGGGCCGCAACCGGGTCATCGCACGCTCTCCCGGCGAACTGGGGCATCATGAACTGTCTGCCACTGCTGGCGCCGAGCTGGGCTGAATGGTACGCCCCGGATGGACGGGGCATACCGGTATTTTGCGCCGCAGTGCACAAAACGCTTTGGCCACGCGCCGCTTGCGCGTAGAATCGCCCGCGATTTCCACGCACCCGAGGTCCCTATGTCCAAGCTCGCCTATCGCCGCATCCTGTTGAAACTTTCCGGGGAGGCGCTGATGGGAGATGAGGACTACGGCATCGACCCCAAGATCATCAACCGCCTGGCCCGTGAAGTCGTCGAAGCCCAGCAGGCCGGCGCCGAAGTCGCCCTGGTCATCGGCGGTGGCAACATCTTCCGCGGCGCGGGCCTGGCCGCTGGCGGCATGGACCGGGTCACCGGCGACCAGATGGGCATGCTGGCCACGGTCATCAACGCGCTGGCCATGCAGGATGCGCTGGAAAAAGTGGGCGCCAAGGCCCGCGTGATGAGCGCGATCAAGATCAACGACGTGTGCGAGGACTACATCCGCCGCCGCGCCATCCGCCATCTGGAAAAGGGCCGCCTGGTGATCTTTGCCGCTGGCGTGGGCAGCCCGTTCTTCACCACCGACTCCGGCGCGGCCCTGCGCGCGATCGAGATCGGCGCCGACCTGCTGCTGAAGGCAACCAAGGTCGATGGCGTGTACGACAAGGATCCGAACAAGTACAGCGACGCTGTCCGCTTCGACAGCCTGAGCTACGACGAAGTGATCCGCCGCGGCCTGGAAGTGATGGATACCGCCGCCTTCGCCCTGGCGCGCGACAGCGACCTGCCGATGCGCGTGTTCGACATGGGCCAGCCCGGCGAACTGCTGAAGATCCTGCACGGCGAGAACATCGGCACCCTCGTGCAGGGCCGCGACCCGGCCTGAGACTGAGCGCAAGGCGACCTCCGGGCCGATTCAGGCCCGGCGGCGTCCCGTATTCGCCTATAATCGCCCGATTCCAGTTACATCCAGGACCCTGGCGATGCTCAACGACATCAAGAACAACGCGCAGACGCGCATGGCCAAGAGCATCGACGCTCTTAAGCACACCCTCACCTCGATCCGCACCGGTCGCGCCACGCCGGCCCTGCTGGACCGTGTCACGGTCAATGCTTACGGCAACGCCAGCACCCCGCTGAACCAGGTTGCGTCGATCTCCAACGCCGATGCCCACTCCCTGCTGGTCACGCCCTTCGACAAGAGCATGATCAAGGAGATCGAAAAGGGCCTGTACAACATCGAGCTGACCCCGAACACCATCGGCACCTCGATCCGCGTCAACCTGCCGCCGCCGACCGAAGAGCGCCGCAAGGAACTGGCCAAGCAGGTCCAGAAGGAAGGCGAAGGCGCCAAGATCGCCATCCGCAACATCCGCCAGGACGCGAACAAGGAGATCGCCAAGCTGCTGAAGGACAAGGCGATCAGCGAAGACGACAAGAAGCGCGGCGAAGACGATATCCAGAAGCTGACCGACAGCAACATCAAGGATGTCGATAAAGTCGTCGCCGACAAGGAAAAGGAACTGATGTCGGTCTGAAGTCGATGCCTTCAGTCCCGCCTCCCCTGCCGGCCGCCCTGCCGCGCCACGTTGCCATCATCATGGATGGCAATGGGCGTTGGGCACAGCTGCGCCGCCGACCCCGCGTGATCGGCCATCGCGCCGGTGCGCGTGCGGTCAACCGCACCATCGAACGCTGCCTGGAACTGGGTATCCCGGCGCTGACCCTGTTCGCGTTCTCCAGCGAGAACTGGGGCCGGCCGCAGGACGAAGTCGATGCCTTGATGAAGCTGTTCCTGGGCGCGCTCGACCGCGAAGTGGATGAGCTGCATCGGCGTGGCGTACGCGTGCGCTTCATCGGCGAACGCGAGCGCTTCGGCGCCGGACTGGTCAGCCGCATGCAGCTGGCCGAACAGCGCACCGCCGACAACAGCGCCCTGACCCTGTCGATCGCCGCCAGCTATGGTGGCCGCCAGGACATCGCCCGTGCCGCACGCGCACTGGCCGCTGAAGTGGCCGCCGGCCGCCTGCTGCCCGAGCAGATCGACGAATCCCTGCTGGGGCGACAGGTGGCGCTGGCCGACCTGCCGCCACCGGACCTGTTCATCCGCACCGGCGGTGATACCCGCATCAGCAACTTCCTGCTGTGGCAGCTGGCGTATACCGAGCTGTGGTTCACCGAAGCACTGTGGCCGGATTTCGATGCCGCGCAGCTGCAGCTGGCGCTGGATGCCTACGCCAGCCGCGAGCGCCGCTTCGGCCTGACCAGCGCCCAGATCGCCGCCCTGGCCACCGAGACGTCCAGCCCATGACCAAGACCCGAGTCCTCGCCGCGCTGATCATGGCGCCGGTCGCCATTGCGGCGATCCTGTTGCTGCCGACACAATGGCTGGCCGCCGCGGCCGCAGCCGTGCTGCTGATCGGCCTGTGGGAGTGGCTGAAGCTGGCCGATGTCGAAGACACCCTCGCCCGCACCGTGCTGCTGGTCCTCAACCTGGTGCTGATGGTGCTGCTGGTGTGGGCCGATGCCGGCACCCTGGTGCTGTTCCAGATCGCGACCCTGGTGGGCGTGGCCTGGTGGCTGGGCGCGCTGGTGTGGCTGCGCTTCTTCAACTTCGGCGCACAGCCCGGCAGCCCGGCGCGCATCCTCAAGCTGCTGGCCGGCACCCTGGCCATCGTGCCGGCGTGGGCCGCACTGGTACTGATCCATGCCGGCGGCGACCCGCCCGGCTATCAGGGCCACCTGTGGCTGCTGGCCGCGCTGGCGCTGGTCTGGGCCGCTGATTCGGGTGCCTACTTTGCTGGCCGTCACTTCGGCAAGCACAAGCTGGCACCGCGGATCAGCCCGAACAAGACCTGGGAAGGCCTGGTCGGCGGGCTGATCGCCGGCGTTGCGGTGGCCGTCGGCCTGGGCTGGCTGGCTGGCATCGATGCGGCGCACCTGCCTGGCCTGCTGGTCACCGCGGTGGTGGCCGTATTCGCCTCGGTACTGGGCGACCTGTTCGAAAGCCTGATCAAGCGCCACGCCGGCGCCAAGGATTCAGGCCACCTGATCCCCGGCCACGGCGGCGTGCTCGACCGCGTCGACGGCGTGCTGGCGGCCATCCCGGTGTTCGCACTGGGCAAGGAAATCTTCGGGTTCTGACCATGGAAGCTGCTGCAGACCTGCGCCGGGTCGCCGTGTTCGGCGCCACCGGCTCGATTGGTGCCTCTACGCTTGACGTGATCGCCCGCCATCCCCTGCGGTACCAGGCCACCGTGCTCGCCGCCGGCCGCCAGGTACAGGCGCTGCTGGCCCTGTGCCGGCAGCACCGGCCCGCGCATGCGGTGATCGCCGATGAAACCCTGTATGCCGAACTGCGCGACGGCCTGCGCGACGCGGGCCTGGCCACCCAGGCCCACGCCGGCCATGCCGCGCTGGACCAGCTGGCGGCCAGCGACGCCTGCGACACCGTGGTTGCCGCGATCGTCGGCGCCGCCGGCCTGTCCTCGACCCTGGCCGCCGCTGCGGCAGGCAAGCGCATCCTGCTGGCCAACAAGGAATCGCTGGTATTGGCCGGCGAACTGCTGACCCGCACCGCCGAACGTGCCGGCGCCGAGATCATCCCGATCGACAGCGAGCACAGCGCGATCTTCCAGTGCCTGCGCTCACGTGATGCCAGCCTCGACGGTGCCGGCGTGCGCCGCATCCTGCTGACCGCCTCCGGTGGCCCCTTCCGCGGGCGCAGCCGCGCCGAACTGCAGCAGGTCACCCCGGCCCAGGCCGTGGCGCATCCGAAATGGTCGATGGGGCCGAAGATCTCGGTCGATTCGGCGACGTTGATGAACAAGGGCCTGGAAGTGATCGAGGCCCACCATCTGTTCGGCATTCCCGGCGAGCGCATCGAGGTGCTGGTGCACCCGCAGAGCCTGGTGCATTCGCTGGTCGAGTTCGTTGACGGCTCCACGCTGGCGCAGATGGGCCTGCCGGACATGCGCACCACGCTTGCCGTGGGCCTGGGCTGGCCGCAACGGATCGAGTCGGGCGTGTCCGGGCTGGACCTGCTCACCCAGGGCCGGCTGGATTTCGAGGCCCCCGACAGCGACGCCTTCCCCTGCCTGGCCCTGGCATGGCAGGCGATGCGCGCCGGTGGCACTGCCCCGGCGGTGCTGAACGCTGCCAACGAAGAGGCTGTTTCAGCGTTTCTTCAGGGCCGCATAGGCTTCCTGACCATTCCTGCGCTGGTTGCTAACGCTCTTTCAACACTGCCGACCGAACCAGCCGATACACTTGAGGTTCTGTTGTCCGCCGACCTGCGGGCCCGCCAGCTGACCCTGAACGCCATCGCCGCCAACTGAACAGCGCACCCATCCCGTATGACGCCGCCGCCCGTGTCCGCCAATGTGAACCTGCATGACTGACTTCATCGGATCGGTCTGGTGGATGATCGTCAGCCTCGGGCTGCTGGTCACCTTCCACGAATTCGGGCATTACTGGGTCGGCCGGCTGTGCGGGGTCAAGGTGCTGCGCTTCTCGGTCGGCTTTGGCCGTCCGCTGTGGTCGCGCCGCGACCGCCATGGCACCGAGTTCGCCATTGCCGCCATCCCGCTGGGTGGTTATGTGAAATTCCTCGACGAACGCGAGGTCGAGGTCCACCCGCATGAGCGCGGCCAGGCCTTCAACCACAAGACCGTATGGCAGCGCATCGCCATCGTCGCGGCCGGCCCGATCGCCAACCTGCTGCTGTGCATCCTGCTGCTATGGGCGATGTTCGTGATCGGCAAGCAGGACTATTCGGCCACCGTCGGCCGCGCAACCGGCATGGCTGCCACGGCCGGGCTCGGCAGTGGTGACCGCCTGCTGCGCGTGGACGGCCGCGATGTGATCACTCTGGGAGAGGCCAGCATGGCCCTTACCGCCGCAGCGATGGACCGTCGCGATGTGACCCTGGAGGTGCTCGACCCCGCGGACCAGCTGCGCTCACGCACCCTGCCGCTGTCGCAGCTGCCGGCCGGCTTCGATGAACGCCGGGTTCCGATCCTGGCCGGCGTGTACTGGCGTGCGTGGCTGCAGCCGCCGCTGGTGGACACCATCGTGAAGGGTTCGGCCGCAGAGGGCCACCTGCAGACCGGCGATCTGATCGTGGCGATCGACGGCCAGCGCATCGACAGCGTCGAGCAGGCCATCAGCGAAGTGGGCAGCCTCGGTCGCCGCGGTGGCCCGGCGATGATCGAAGTGCTGCGTGGCGGCGAGCGCCTGGCGCTGGAGATCACCCCCCGCCAGGGCAAGGACGGCAAGGGCCAGCCCACCTGGCAGATCGGCGCGGGCTTTGCCGAGCGCTACAGCCCCGCCTACGACACCCTGCTCAAGTTCGGCCCTCTGCAGTCGGTCACCGTAGCGGTGCGTGAAACCGGCAGGATGGCCGCCGACTCATTGGCCATGATGGGCCGGATCGTGACCGGCAAAGCCTCGCTGCAGAACGTTTCCGGCCCGGTCACCATTGCCCGGGTCGCCAATATTTCGGCCAAACGTGGCGTGGACTGGTTCATCCAGTTCCTCGCCCTGCTGTCGCTGAGCCTGTGCATCATCAACCTGCTGCCGATCCCCATCTTGGACGGCGGCCACCTGCTGTATTACCTTATCGAGTTGGTCAAGGGCAGCCCGCTGAGCGAGCGTGCCGTCGCCGCCGGCCAATACATCGGCCTGGCGTTGCTGGCCGGGCTGATGGGATTGGCGTTCTACAACGACATCCTCGGCCTGGTCCCGCGATGAACTTTTCCATGTTTTTGCCGTCTACAGCGTCGGCATCCCTTACCAATGCAATCGACCTTCCTACCGGACGTGACATGACGCGACTCCCCAATCGCCGCCTGCTGGCCCTCGCCCTCGCCGCCGTCACCGGCGCTCCCGCCCTGGCCCAGGCAGCCGAGCCCTTCACTGTCAGCGACATCCGCGTCGACGGCCTGCAGCGCATCAGCTCCGGTACGGTGTTCACCTACCTGCCGGTCGAGCGTGGCGAGACGGTCACCGACAGCAAGGTCGGCGAGACCATCCGCGCCCTGTACAAGACCGGCTTCTTCGAAGACGTGCAGCTGGATCGCCAGGGCAGCATCCTGGTGGTGACCGTCAAGGAACGTCCGGCGATCAACAAGCTGACCGTCACCGGCAACAAGGACATCAAGTCCGACCAGCTGCTCAAGGGCCTGTCGGACATCGGCCTGACCGAAGGCGGCACCTTCGATCGCCTGAGTCTGGATCGGGTGACCCAGGAACTTCGCCGCCAGTACAACGATCGTGGCAAGTACACCGTCGACATCACCCCGACGGTGAGCCCGCTTGACCGCAACCGCGTCGACATCGCCATCGCCATCAAGGAAGGCAAGGCAGCCAAGATCCGCCACGTCAACATCGTCGGCACCGAGAAGTTCGAGAGCAAGGACATCCTGGAATACTGGGAGTCCAAGGAGCACAACTGGGCGTCGTGGTACCGCCGTGACGACCAGTACTCCAAGGAAAAGCTGTCCGGCGACCTGGAAAAGCTCAACTCCTGGTACCTGGACCGCGGCTATGTCGACTTCAGCATCGACTCGACGCAGGTGTCGATCAGCCCCGACAAGCGCGACATGTTCATCACCGCCGGCGTGACCGAAGGTGACCAGTACAAGATCTCCGAGATCAAGGTCAGCGGCGATACGATCCTGCCGCAGGAAGACGTCGAGCGCATGGTCGTGCAGAAGTCCGGCGACACGTTCTCGCGTGCCCTGCTGGAATTCAGCTCCGACGCGATCACCAACTCGCTGTCCAACATCGGTTACGCCTTCGCCAAGGTGAACCCGATTCCGACCACCAACCGCGCCGAGCAGACTGTAGCGGTGAACATGCAGGTCGTGCCGGGCCCGCGCGTGACGGTCCGCCGCATCATCTTCAAGGGCAATACCCGCACCTCCGACGAGGTGATGCGCCGCGAAATGCGCCAGTTCGAGAACAGCTGGTACTCGCAGGCGGCGATCGACCGTTCCAAGATCCGCCTGCAGCGCCTGGGCTACTTCGAGGCGGTGGAAGTGGAGACCCCGGCTGTCAGCGGCAGCAACGACCAGGTCGACGTCGTCTACAACGTCAAGGAAACCACCTCGGGCAGCTTCGTGTTCGGTTTGGGCTATTCGCAGTCCTACGGCATGACCACCTCGGTGCAGCTGTCGCAGAACAACTTCCTGGGTGGCGGCAACCGCGTGTCGGTCGAAGCTTCGCGCAGCAGCTACCTGCAGCGCTACGGCTTCAGCTACACCAACCCGTACTTCACCGATGACGGCGTTTCGCTGGGCTACAACCTGTCCTGGCGCGAGCTGGACTACTCCGACTTCAATACCGCGCAGTACAACAGCACCAACGGTTCGGCGCAGGTGGTGTTCGGCGTACCGATCACCGAGACCGACACCGTTTCGCTGATGTTCGGCATCGACAGCAACCAGATCACCACCTACGCGGGCTCGACCCCGAAGTCGATCATCGATTACATCGATGCCGTCGGCAGCCGCACCTTCCATGCGTGGCGCACCGAGCTGGGCTGGGCCCGCGACTCGCGCAACGACTACTTCATGCCGACCCGCGGTACCTACCAGCGCGTGGGCCTGGAAACCACCCTGCCCGGTTCGACCATCGAGTACTACAAGCTGAACTACCAGATCAGCAAGTACTGGCCGATCATCCCCTCGCTGGTGATCAACACCCGCGCCGAAATCGGCTACGGCGATGCCTACGGCAACGACAAGACCCGCGTGATCGACAACGGCGACGGTACCACCCGTACCGTCACTGCGTCGGGCCTGCCGTTCTACGAGAACTTCTACGCCGGTGGCACCAACTCGGTGCGTGGCTTCGAGGACAACACCCTCGGCCCGCGCGAAGTCACCAGCGGTTACCCGGACGGCCAGCCGCTGGGTGGTTCGCTGAAGACCGTCGGTTCGGTCGAAGCCTACTTCCCGCGCCTGTTCGACAGCCCGTCGGCCCGTGTGTCGGCCTTCGTGGACTTCGGCAACGTCTACAACGGCACCGACAACTTCAAGGCCAACGAGCTGCGCGTCTCCACCGGTGTGGCCCTGCTGTGGCGCGCCCCGGTCGGCCCGATCTCGATCAGCTATGCGTTCCCGCTGAAGAAGAAGGACGGCGACGAGATCGAACGTCTGCAATTTACGTTTGGTGGCCAGTTCTAACTGGCCCCCAAACGTTCCCACGGTTTGCGATGCAAACCGCGGGGCCTATCCTGCTCCCTATCCCCCGCGCCGTTGGCGCGCCCCCCTTAACAAAGGGGGGCTCTCCACCAGACGGGTCTTGAATCGCCGGGCATTGCCCGGCGTTTTCGTTATTGAAGCGCACGCTGACGCGCGGTGAGCCGAGTATGGCCCGGTTCTGCAGGCGACTGTGGAGGTTGGATCCGCTCGCACGCGGAAGACTATCCGGCGATGGCGCAGGGGGCTGACCAGGACCGTTGGCGCCATGGATGGCGCCATCGAGCCCCCAGGGATGGGTTTACGGCGTGTCCTGGGCAGCCCCCTGCGCCATCGCCCCACGGATCAGCCAGGCGCCGGCTTTTGCTCCCGCATGACCGCGATGGCGTCACACGTTAAACTCCCGCCGTGAATACTCCTACCTACACCGCCCAGCAACTCGCCGATCAGTTCGGCCTGCAGGTCCATGGCGACCCAGGCACCGCCATCCATGGCGTGGCCACCCTCGCCCATGCCGGTGCCGGCCAGCTGACCTTCCTTGCCAATCCGCGCTACCGCGCCCAGCTGGCAGACAGCCAGGCCGGCATCGTAGTGCTGCGCGCCGAGGATGCCGATGCGGCTCCCGGCACCGCGCTGGTTGCCAAGGACCCCTACACCACCTTTGCCAAGATCGGCGCGCTGTTCGACATCGCCCCGACCCGCCCGCCCGGCATCCATCCCAGCGCGGTGATCGATCCGCAGGCACAGGTCGCCGCCAGTGCCCACATCGGCCCGTTCGTCACCATCGGCGCACGCAGCGTCATCGGCGAGAACTGCATCATCGGCGCCGGCAGCATCATCGGCGAAGACTGCACCCTCGACAGCGGCTGCGAACTGATCGCCCGCGTCACCCTGGTCACCCGCGTCAAGCTGGGCAAGCGCGTGCGCATCCATCCCGGCGCCGTGCTGGGCGCCGATGGCTTCGGCCTGGCCATGGACGCTGGCAAATGGATCAAGGTGCCGCAGCTTGGCGGCGTGCGCATCGGCGACGACTGCGAGATCGGCGCCAACACCTGTGTCGACCGTGGCGCGCTGGAAGACACCGTGCTGGCCGAGGACGTCCGCCTGGACAACCTGGTGCAGATCGCACACAACGTGCAGATCGGCGCCCACTCGGCCATCGCCGGCTGCACCGGCATTGCCGGCAGCGCCAAGATCGGCCGCTACTGCCTGCTCGGCGGCGCCGTCGGCGTCGTCGGTCATCTCGAAATCTGCGACAAGGTCGTGATCACCGGCAAATCGGTGGTCCGCAACTCCATCACCGAGCCGGGCGAGTATTCCTCCGGCACGCCCCTGACCGACAACCGCACGTGGCGCAAGAATGCCGCGCGCTTCAAGCAGCTCGATGCACTGGCCCGTCGCATCCTGTCTGTGAGCAAGGAGAAAGAATGAGCCACACCCAGACCCTGCCGGACATGGCGCAGATCCAGACGCTGCTTCCGCACCGCTACCCGTTCCTGCTGGTGGACAAGGTGGTGTCGATCGACTACGAGAAGCGCACGATCGTCGCGACCAAGAACGTCAGCATCAACGAGCCGTTCTTCCAGGGCCACTTCCCGGGCCAGCCGATCATGCCCGGCGTGCTGATCATCGAAGCCATGGCCCAGGCCGGTGGCGTGCTGACCCAGTTGACGCTTGGCCGCGATGCGCAGTCCAAGCTGTTCTACATGGTCAAGGTCGACAAGGCCCGCTTCACCAAGCAGGTGGTGCCCGGTGACGTGCTGGTGATGCACGTGGAGATCAAGCGCGTGATCCGCAACATGGCCGTGTACGACTGTGTGGCCAAGGTCGACGGCGAACTCGTCGCCTGCGCAGAGGTGCTGTGCGCCGGCACCCGCGAATGACCCTGGCTGGAGGCCCGAAATGAGCGACAACGCCCCCCTGATCCACCCCACTGCCGTGATCGATCCGTCGGCGCGCCTGGCCGACGATGTCCGCGTGGGCGCGTTCACGATCATCGGGCCGGACGTCGAGATCGGTGCCGGCACCGAGGTCGGTCCGCATTGCAGCGTCCATGGCCCGACCCGGATCGGCCGCGACAACCGTTTCATCGGCCATGTCGCGGTCGGCGGCGAACCGCAGGACAAGAAGTT
Organism: Stenotrophomonas sp. SI-NJAU-1; assembly: GCF_020883215.1. Lineage (NCBI taxonomy): Bacteria > Pseudomonadati > Pseudomonadota > Gammaproteobacteria > Lysobacterales > Lysobacteraceae > Stenotrophomonas > Stenotrophomonas sp. SI-NJAU-1. Next base: position 1,385,503 of record NZ_CP086598.1, on the reverse strand, counting down.
CGGTGGTGAACGCACCGAACTGGTGATCGGCGACCGCAACGTGTTCCGCGAGTTCGTCACTCTCAACCGGGGCACTGGCGGCGGCGGTGGCATCACCACCATCGGCGATGACAACTGGATGCTGGCCTATACGCACGTGGCCCACGATTGCCACGTCGGCAACTTCTGCGTCTTCTCCAACAACACCACGCTGGCCGGGCACGTGACCGTGGGTGACTACGTGATCATCAGCGGCTTTGCCGGTGCGCACCAGTTCTGCCGCATCGGTGCGCATGCCTTCCTCGGCATGGGCGCACTGACCAATGGCGACGTGCCCCCGTTCACCATGGTCGGCACCGACTCGCTGGGCCGCCCGCGCGGCATCAACAGCGAGGGCCTCAAGCGTCGCGGCTTCGATCCCGAACGCATCACCGCCATCAAGCGTGCCTACCGCACGCTGTACGTGGCGGGCCTGCCGCTGGCCGAAGCCAAGGCACAGCTGGCCGAGCAGGCGCGCGACAGCGACGACGTCAAGTCGATGCTGGACTTCATCGAACATACCGAGAGGCACCTGCTGCGATGAGCAGCGCGACCGGCCAGGCGCCGGCCGGCGCCGAGGTGATTTCGCTGGCCTCGATGGCCGGCAGCGTGCCTGCACATCGGGTGCTCAGCGGGCGCCCGTTGCGGATCGCCCTGGTCGCTGGTGAAGCCTCCGGCGACCTGCTCGGCGCAGGCTTGGTGCGCGAACTGAAGGCCCGCTTCCCGCATGCCGAATTCGCCGGCATCGGCGGCGATGCCATGCGCAGCGCCGGCTGCCAGACCTGGCACGATGCCAGCGAACTGGCGGTGATGGGCCTGACCGAAGTCCTGCGCCATCTGCCGCGCCTGCTCAAGCTGCGTTCGGCCTTCCGCCAGCGTGCGCTGGAGTGGCAACCGGATGTGTTCATCGGTATCGACGCGCCGGACTTCAATCTGGGTATCGAACGCTGGCTGAAACAGCGTGGCGTGCGCACCGTGCACTACGTCAGCCCTTCGGTATGGGCATGGCGCGAGAGGCGTGCCGAGAAGATCGGCAACAGCGCCGACCTGGTGCTGTGCCTGTTCCCGATGGAACCGCCGATCTACGCCAAGCATGGCGTCGACGCGCGCTTCGTCGGCCATCCGATGGCCGATGACATCCCGCTGCATGTCGACCGTGAAGCAGCCCGGATCGAACTCGGCCTGCCCGCCTCGGCCAAGGTGCTGGCCGTGCTTCCCGGCAGCCGCCTGGGTGAGATCTCCAAGCTCGGCGAAGCCTTCTTCGAGGCCGCCTGGCAGGTATCCGAGCGTATTCCCGGCCTGCACGTGGTGGTCCCTGCGGCCAACGCGGCCTGCCGGCGCCTGATCGAGGAGCAGCTGTCACGCTCGGCGCTGCCGGTGGCCTATTCGCATGTACTGGACGGCCAGGCGCGCAACGCGATGATCGCCGCCGACGTGGTGGTGCTGGCCTCCGGCACCGCCACCCTGGAGGCGATGCTGGTGAAGCGGCCGATGGTGGTCGGCTACCGGGTCAACGAACTGACGTACCGCCTGGTGAAGGCGCTGGGGTTGATCAAGGTCGACCGCTTCGCCCTGCCCAACATCCTGGCCGGCCAGGACCTGGCGCCGGAGCTGATGCAGCATGACTGCACGCCGGAAAAACTGGCCGCCGCCGTCCAGCAGTGGTTCGACCACCCGCAGCGGATCGCTGACCTGCAGGGCACCTACACACGCCTGCATGAACGCCTGCGCCGCAACGCATCGGCGCGCGCCGCCGATGCCGTTGGCGAACTGCTGGTGCGCGGCCTGGAAAAGGCATGAGCCGCCGTCACGCTGCGGCCGCCAGCCTGGCCCTGTTCGATGGCACGGCGGTGATCGACCCCGGCCACCGCATCGCCGGTGTCGACGAAGCCGGCCGCGGACCACTGGCTGGCCCGGTGGCGGTGGCAGCGGTGGTGTTCGACCCGCAGCGGCCACGCCTGAATGGCCTTGATGATTCCAAGCAGCTGACCGCGGCCCGCCGCGAGCAGCTGCATGACCGCATCCTCGACCGCGCCCTGGCCTGGCACGTGGTGCTGGTGGACGTGGAAGCCATCGATCGCCTGAACATCTATCAAGCCACCCTGCAGGGCATGCGCGATGTCGTCGCGGCGGTGGCCCACGTGGCCGGCTTCGCCCGCATCGACGGCAACGTGGTGCCCAAGGGGCTGGTGCTGCCGGCACAGGCGCTGGTCGGCGGCGATGGCATCGACCGCGCGATCATGGCGGCCTCGATCCTGGCCAAGGTTTCGCGCGACCGCTACATGCTGGATCTGCACGCACGCCACCCGCAGTACGGCTTCGACCAGCACAAGGGCTACGGCACCCCGGCGCATCTGGCCGCCCTGCGTGAACACGGCCCGTGCGCGGAGCACCGGCGCAGCTTCGCCCCGGTACGCGAGTGCCTGGAGGCGCCGACGGCTGCGGCCGCCGCCATCGCCTGAACGTTCGCCGGGCATGCCCCGGCGCTACCACGGCAACATGAACGCCCCCGGTAACGCCGTGCCATGCCCGGCGGCATCGGCGATATCGCGCACCGTCAAGTCCTTGTCGCAACCCCCTGCCCTCGCTACCCTGACCGGGCACTCCAGCGCTTCCCGACCCCGGCGACGATTCCCGCGTCTGCACCCGGGGCCTGCGCGCTCCAACCTGGTCCGGCATGTCCAACTCCCGCTTCGTACATCTCCACGTCCACACCGAGTTCTCGCTGGCGGACTCCACCATCCGTGTGCCGGCAAAGCCGGACCAGGCCGACCCGAAGAAGGCCAAGCAGGCCAACCTGCTGTCGCGCTCGGTCGAACTGGGCCTGCCTGCGCTGGCGGTGACCGACCTCAACAACCTGTTCGCCCTGGTCAAGTTCTACAAGGCCGCCGAAGGCGTGGGCATCAAGCCCATCGCCGGCGCCGACGTGATGATCGCCGAGGAAGGCCAGGACCCGTGGCGGATGACCCTGCTGTGCCGCGACCGCGAAGGCTATCTGAGCCTGTCGCGGCTGCTGACCCGGGCATGGATGGAAGGCCACCGCGCCGAGGGCGGCGTGGCGGTGCATCCGGACTGGCTGAAGGCCGGTAACGCCAACCTGTTCGCCCTTGCCGGCCGTGAGAGCCTGGCCGGGCGCCTGGCCCTGGATGGCAAGCACGATCTGGCCGAGCAGCAGCTGGCCGACTGGCAGCGCGTGTTCGGTGATGGCCTGCACCTGGAGCTGACCCGCACCGGCCGTGACGGGGAAGAGAGCTTCAACCAGTTCGCGCTGGTGGCCGCCGGCCAGCGTGGCCTGCCGGTGATCGCCAGCAACGACGTACGCTTCCTGTCACCGTCCGATTTCAGCGCGCACGAAGCACGCGTGTGCATCTCCACCGGCCGCGTGCTGGATGACCCCAAGCGCCCGCGCGAGTACAGCGACCAGCAGTACCTGAAGTCGGCCGAAGAGATGTGCGCGCTGTTTGCCGACATCCCCGATGCGATCGACAACACGCTGGCGCTGGCCGAGCGCTGCAACATCGAGATGCGTCTGGGCACCTACTTCCTGCCCGACTATCCGGTGCCCGACGAGGAGACGCTGGACAGCTGGATCCGCAGCGAGTCGCGCAAGGGCCTGGCCGCACGCCTGGAAAAGAATCCCATCGCGCCCGGCATGACGGCGCAGGATTACAGCGACCGCCTCGAGTTCGAGCTGGACACCATCATCAAGATGGGCTTCCCCGGCTACTTCCTGATCGTGGCCGACTTCATCCAGTGGGGCAAGGCGCAGGGCATCCCGATCGGCCCGGGCCGTGGTTCGGGTGCGGGTTCGCTGGTGGCATGGGCGCTGCAGATCACCGATCTGGACCCGCTGCCGTACAACCTGCTGTTCGAGCGCTTCCTCAACCCCGAACGCGTGTCGATGCCCGACTTCGACATCGACTTCTGCATGGACCGCCGCGACGAAGTCATCGACTACGTCGCGCGCAAATATGGCCGCGAGCGGGTCAGCCAGATCATCACCTACGGCACCATGGCCGCCAAGGCGGTGGTGCGCGACTCCGGCCGCGTGCTCGGCTTCCCCTACGGCCTGGTCGACGGTGTTGCCAAGCTGATCCCGAACATCCTCGGCATCTCGCTGAAGGATGCGATGGGTGAGGGCAAGGACAACGAGATGGCCTCGCCCGAGCTGATCCAGCGCTACCAGAGCGAGGACGATGTCCGCGACCTGATCGACCTGGCACGGCAGCTGGAAGACCTCACCCGCAACGCCGGCAAGCACGCCGGTGGCGTGGTGATCGCGCCCGAGCCGTTGAGCGAGTTCTGCCCGCTGTTCGCCGAACACGATGAAGACGGCCGTGGCAAGAATCCGGTCACCCAGTTCGACAAGAACGACGTTGAAGAAGTCGGCCTGGTGAAGTTCGACTTCCTCGGCCTGCGCACGCTGACGATCATCGACTGGGCGGTGAAGGCGATCAACAAGCGCCACGAGCGCGCCGGCATTCCGCCGGTGGACATCACCCAGCTGCCGCTGGACGATGCGCCCACCTACAAGGACATCTTCGCCTCGGGCAATACCGGCGCGGTGTTCCAGTTCGAATCCTCGGGCATGCGCCGCCTGCTGAAGGACGCCAAGCCCGACCGTTTCGAAGACCTGATCGCGCTGGTGTCGCTGTACCGCCCCGGTCCGATGGACCTGATTCCCTCCTTCGTCGACCGCAAGCACGGGCGCGAAGACGTGGAGTACCCCGATCCGCGCACCGAGCGCATCCTGCGCGACACCTACGGCATCATGGTGTACCAGGAGCAGGTGATGCAGATGGCGCAGATCGTCGGCGGCTACTCGCTGGGCGGCGCCGACCTGCTGCGCCGCGCGATGGGCAAGAAGGTGCCGGCGGAAATGGCCAAGCACCGCGAGATCTTCCGCGAGGGTGCAGCCAAGGGCGGTGTCGACGGTCCCAAGGCCGACGAGATCTTCGACCTGATGGAGAAGTTCGCCGGCTACGGCTTCAACAAGTCGCACGCCGCCGCCTACGCCCTGGTGAGTTACCAGACGGCCTGGCTCAAGCGCCATTACCCGGCCGAGTTCATGGCCGCGACGCTGTCTTCGGACATGGACAACACCGAAAAGGTGGTCGGCTTCCTGGACGAGGTGCGCAACCTCGGCCTGACCGTGCTGCCGCCGAAGGTGAACCAGTCCGCCTTCATGTTTGAAGCGGCCACGCCGGACACCATCCAGTACGGCCTGGGAGCGATCAAGGGCGTCGGCCAGGGTGCCTGCGAAGCGGTGGTGGAGGAACGCCTTCGCGGCGGCCACTACACCGACCTGCTCGACTTCTGCACCCGCATCGGTTCGGCCAAGCTCAACCGGCGCACGCTGGAAGCGATGATCAACTGCGGCGCGCTGGATGAGCTGGGCCACAACCGCGCCTCGCTGATGCTGCAGCTGCCGGAAGTGATCAAGGCCACCGAACAGATGGCGCGCGAGCGTGCGTCCGGCCAGAACTCGCTGTTCGGCGGTCCGGATCCGGGCGCGACAACGATCCAGCTGGACCTGCCGCAAGCCGACGAGTGGCCGTTGCTGCAGCGCCTCAACGGCGAGCGCGACACGCTGGGCTTCTACCTCAGTGGCCACCCGTTCGACCCATGGCGCGACGACGTGCGCGATCTGGTCGGTACCGACCTCGGCTCGGTGGAAAAGATCTGGAGCGCCAACAGCAACAGTGGCGGGGGCGAGAAGCGCTGGCGTCCGGAAGTGCAGACCGTGCTTGCCGGCCAGGTGGTCGGCGTGCGCCGCAAGGGCGAGAACCAGATCTTCATCCAGCTGGAAGATGGCCGTGGCCGCGTCGAATGCAGCGCGTTCTCCGATGCCATGGCCGAATTCGGCCACCTGATGACCAAGGACCGTATCCTGGTGGTCAAGGGCGGCCTGCGCGAAGACGAATTCAATGGCGGCTTCGCACTGCGCATCCGCCAGTGCTGGGACTTCGACGAGGTCTGTGCGAACTACGCCACGCGCCTGTCGCTGCGGCTGGACCTGCGCCATCAGCGGCCGGTGTGGGAGCGCATCGACGCCCTGCTCGACCGCCATCGCCCCGGCCGCACGCCCCTGCGCCTGGACCTGCTGCTGAAGGGACCCGATGGCGGCATCGCCGGCATGCTCGATGTTTCCGGGCAGAGCGCGGTGCGCGTCGATTCCAGGCTGATGGAGGCGCTGCGCGCCGAACCGGCCGTGCGCACGCTGAAGGTGCGCTACAGCCCGCCATGGGCCAGCTGAGGCTGGCCCAACCCCGTTTCCGCTTTCCCGCCGCATACGTCAAGGACGATTGCCCGCAATGAAATACCTGCTGTTGCCGATGATGGCCGTGCTCGCGCTGGCCGGCTGTTCCTCCAAGGTCGATTTCGAGATCGACAACCCGACCGATGCGCCGCTGGCGATCAGCATCGATGGCAAGGACCTGCCGGTGGCTGCGCACGCTTCGCGACCGATCAGCCTGGCTGCCGGTGAGCATCACCTGCATACCGACCGCCTGGGCGATGTGCGCTTCATCGTCTACGCCGACGGCCGCGGCGGCCTGATCAATCCCAGCCTCAGCGAGTACGTGACGGCGCGCGAGATCTATGTGACTGGTGAGGACAAGCTGAAGAACTTCGGTGTCAGCGGCCTGGGCATCGAGCTGGGCGGTGTCGAGTTCAAGGGACCGTTCGAAAAGCACCACGGCCTGTTCATCGACAAGACCTGGAACTTCGGCGTGCGCGAGCCGTTCCCCGAGGAGCAGGTGGTTGCGCACGTGGACTCGACCGGCGGCCGGATCAGCACCAAGATCTTCACCGCGCCGGAGTTCATCACCTACATCGAGGCCAGCATGGGCGAGGCCGGTGCCTACAAGCGTGAGCAGCCCGCCGGCTACGTGGCCCCGGTCTACACGCTGGAACCGGCGCCGGCGCTGCCCGCGCTGGACCCGGCCTTCGACGCCCATGCCGGTGCGGTGCGCGACATCTATGCCCGCTGGCTGAAGGCCACCACGGCCAGCGAGCAGAAGGCCCTGCGCAAGGAAGACTTCCAGGCACAGATGGCCTTCACCCAGGCCACCATGACGCTGGGTGCGAAGCTGCCGGTGGCGGCCAACCAGGCCTACAACGACTTCGTGACCATCCGCAGCACCGAAATGGCCCGCAGCGCGCTGGTCCTGCCCTGAACCGGCGGCCGGCGGCCCGACTGGCGCCGCCGGTCCTCACTGCGCTACCGTCGGCTTCCAGACGAGGGCGTACGGGCCGTTCCTGCGCATTCGGCTAGAATTCCCCTCTTCTTTACACGACGGCTTCCGATGAATCCGAACTACCTCGACTTCGAGCAACCCATCGCCGACCTGGAAGCCAAGATCCAGGAACTGCGCAACGCCAGTGCCGGGCCGGCGGTCAATGTCGAGGCCGAAGTGCACGCGCTGCAGGACAAGCTGCGCGTGCGTACCGCACAGATCTTCCGCAACCTGACCTCGTGGCAGGTGCTGCAGCTGGCCCGCCATCCGTCGCGCCCGTACACCGCCGACTACATCCGCATCATCTGCGATGAGTTCCAGGAACTGGCCGGCGACCGTGCCTTCGCCGACGACAAGGCGATCATGGGCGGTCTGGCCCGTATCAATGGCCGTTCGGTGATGGTCATCGGCCACCAGAAGGGCCGCGACACCAAGGAAAAGATCAAGCGCAACTTCGGCATGCCCAAGCCTGAGGGCTACCGCAAGGCCCTGCGCCTGATGAAGATGGCCGAGCGTTTCGGCCTGCCGGTGCTTACCCTGATCGACACCGCCGGCGCCTGGCCGGGCATCGATGCCGAGTCGCGCGGCCAGTCCGAAGCGATCGCGCGCAACCTGATCGAGATGGCCGAGCTGAAGGTGCCGATCATCTGCACCGTGATCGGTGAAGGCGGCTCGGGCGGCGCACTGGCGCTGGGCGTGGGCGACCGCACCGTGATGCTGGAATACGCGGTGTACTCGACCATCACCCCGGAAGGCTGTGCTTCGATCCTGTGGAAGGACGCCGGCAAGGCCAAGGATGCCGCCGAGCAGCTGGGCCTGACCGCGCCGCGCCTGAAGGACCTGGGCCTGGTCGACAAGGTCGTGCGCGAGCCGACCGGCGGCGCCCACCGCAACCCGACGCAGATGGCCAAGCGGCTGAAGGCCGTGCTGCTGAACGAGCTGGACGCGCTCGATGCGCTGTCCACCGAAGAGCTGCTGGACCAGCGCTACAAGCGCCTGCGCAGCTACGGTACTTACGAAGCGGCCTGAGCCTCTGCTGCCAGCCGCTAGACAAGCTTGGTAGTGCCGGCCGCTGGCCGGCAACATGCAGGGGATTACAGAAACGAAAGAGCCGGGCAGATGCCCGGCTCTTTTTGTTTGTGCCTCGCGCGGCATCCACGCATGGCGTGGATCTACCAGAAGCAAATGACGCCCCCTCAGAACGGCTTGGCCAGCACCAGCCAGACGATCGGGATGAAGGCCAGCAGCGGGATCTCGTTGATCCAGCGCAGCGCGCGCGACGACGGCAGCGCCCTGCCCCTGGCCACGCCCTTCAGCAGCCGCCCGATCCAGATGAAGTACGCCAGCAGCACCACCACCAGGCCCAGCTTGGCGTGCAGCCATCCTGCGCCACCCGGGGCGACCATGGTCGGGAAATCCGGAATCACCTTGTAGCCCAGCCACAGCACCAGGCCGAGCACGAACGCCAGGCCGAACATCGAATGGCCGAAGCGGTACAAGCGCATGCCCATCAGCTGCAGGCGCTCGACCACCGCCGGCTGCCCCGCCGTCTCGGACAGGTTCACCAGGATGCGCGGCAGGTAGAACACCGTGGCCATCCACGCCACCACGAACACGATGTGGAAGGTCTTGACCCAGTAGTAGCTCTGCATGCGCTCGCTCCGGCGGCTGGCGTGGATGTGCGCGTATTGTCGCAGTAGAGCCAGCCCATGGGTGGCTGGCGCGGCACATCGACGCATGACGTGCTGCAACGCCGTACGATAGGCGCCGATTTCACGACTGCACCGGACCGCCATGGACAAGACCTACGACGCCGCCTACTTCCAGCGCTGGTACCGGCACGCCGACATCGGCGGCAGCGCGCGCCTGGCGCGCAAGGTCGCCCTCGCCGTGGCGACGGCCGAGTACTACCTGGAACGACCGATCCGCAGCGTGCTGGACGTCGGCTGTGGCGAAGGGGCGTGGCGCGCGCCGCTGCTGAAACTGCGTCCGAAGGTCGAATACCTCGGTTTCGACAGCAGCGAGTACGCTGTGCGCCGCTACGGCCGGACCCGCAACCTGCACTTGGCCAGCTTTGGCGATTTCGCCTGGCTGCGCCCCTGCGCCCCAGTCGACCTGCTGATCTGTTCGGACGTGATGCATTACGTGCCCAACCGCGAACTGCGCGCGGGCCTGGCCGGGCTGGCCGAGCTGACCGCAGGGGTGGCCTTCCTGGAGACCTTTGCCGCCGAAGATGAATTCGAGGGCGACCATGACGGCTTCCAGTCGCGTCCGGCCCGCTGGTACCGGCGCGAGCTGGCTCGGCAGGGGCTGCAGGCAGTGGGTTCCCACCTCTGGCTGGGGCCAGCGCTGGCCACCGAAGCGACTGCGCTGGAGCAGGCGGCCCGCTGAATACGGGCAGTGCGCCTGCTTAACGTCCGGGACAGTCGGATGCGCTATGCTGCGCGGCAACATAAGACCATACATATTCGGTCGGCATGCTCTATCAACTGCACGAACTGACCCGCAACCTGCTCGCCCCCTGGGTGCACCAGGCCCAGGCCAACGCCAAGTTCTTCGCCAACCAGGGACACTGGTGGTCGCAGATGCCCGGCGCTGATCGCCTGGCGGCGGTCAATGAGCTGTTCCATCGCATCGGCAAGGATTACGAGAAGCCCGAATGGGGCATCAACGAAATCGAGGTCGAGGGCGAGCGCGTGCCGATCGTGGTGCACGAGGAACTCAGCAAGCCGTTCTGCAAGCTGCTGCGCTTCAAGCGCCACAGCAATGAAGCCGACCAGCTGCACACCATGCTCAACCAGCCGTTCGTGCTGGTGGTGGCGCCGTTGTCGGGCCATCACGCCACGCTGCTGCGCGACACCGTGCGCACGCTGCTGCGCGACCATCGCGTCTATGTGACCGACTGGGTCGACGCGCGCATGGTGCCCGGCAGCGAGGGCGAGTTCGGGCTGGACGACTACATCGCCTACATCCAGGAGTTCATCCGCCATCTCGGCGTGGAGCGCCTGCACGTGGTCAGCGTCTGCCAGCCGACCGTACCGGTGCTGGCCGCGGTTTCATTGATGGCCAGCCGTGGCGAAGCGACGCCACGCACGCTGGTGATGATGGGTGGCCCGATCGATGCGCGCTGCAGCCCGACCGCCGTCAACAACCTGGCCACGCAGAACCCGTTGTCGTGGTTCGAGAACAACGTCATCCACACCGTACCGGCCAGTTATCCCGGTGCCGGCCGCCGCGTGTATCCCGGTTTCCTGCAGCACGCCGGCTTCCTGTCGATGAATCCCAGCCGCCACTTCAGCTCGCACTGGGATTTCTACACCGACCTGGTGAAGGGCGACCTGGAGGATGCCGACGCGCACCGTCGCTTCTACGACGAGTACAACGCGGTGCTGGACATGCCGGCCAAGTACTACCTGGACACCATCTCCGTGGTGTTCCAGGACTTCCTGCTGCCGCGTGGCGAGTGGGTGGTCAATGGCGAAAAGGTCGACCCATCGGCAATCCGAGATACCGCGCTGCTGAGCATCGAAGGCGAACTGGACGACATTGCCGGCCTCGGCCAGACCGAAGCGGCGCAGGCGCTGTGCACCGGCATCGCGGCCGACCGTCGCGAGCATTTCATCGTTGAAGGTGCGGGCCACTACGGCATCTTCAGCGGCCGTCGCTGGCGCGAAGTGGTCTACCCGAAGGTGCGTGACTTCTTCGCCGCGCATGCCGAAGCCCCGGCAGCGAAGGCCACGAAGAAGAAGAGCAACGTCACCCCGCTGCGGCGCAGGGCGGGGTAGCACGTCCCTGGTAGATGCCAACCTTGGTTGGCGCTTCTGGTAGATGCCAACCTTGGTTGGCGCTCTTTCAAGCGTGCTGACACCTGATGGTTCGTGCCAACCAAGGTTGGCACCTACCGCAGCGTGGGATCCCGCTTATAAGCGCACCAGCAGGTTCTTGGCCAGCATGCCGTGCAGCTTGCCGATGCCGCGTGCCAGGTGCATCGTCAGCAGCAGCAGCAACACACCTACCGCTGCAACCACGATCGCCACCAGCGGCGAGGCCGCCATGGGCAGTACGTTCACGTCGTTGATGTAGATGCCGGGGATGTCGCCGCTGAAGATCGCCGCCACCGGTGCCCAGATCAAGCCCAGCGACAGCGACAGCAGGGTCACCGCGATGGTGAAGTAGATGATGCCCAGCGGCAGCATCAGCACGAAGTACAGCAGGGTCAGCCAGGTGCGGCCATCGGTGAACATGTCGCCGATACGCTGCAGCCAGCTGCGGCTGCGGTCGGTGTACTGCGGCCGGCGCGGCATGCGCTCACCCAGCAGCGCTTCAACCAGCCGCCCTTCCAGCAACGCAAGCCCACGCACCGAGCCGAAGAACAGCACCGTCAGCGGAACACCGATGATCAGGATCAGCAGGCCCAGCGACAGCGACAGGCCGGTGACCACCCAGGTGAAGAAGAAGATGCCGGTGGCCAGCGACAACAGCATGTAGAACAGCGCGCCATAGGTGTGCGGGTCGGTCACCACGCCGAAGAAGCGTGCCAGCAGCGAGCGTTGCACGGGTGCTGCCGGCTGCGCCGCCGGTGCCGCACCGCTGGCCTCGGCCGCTGCACGCAGCACCGGGCCAGTGTCGGCCCGCGGCGTGCGCAGCGCGCGGTTCACCGTGAGCTCGGTTTCGCGATAGATCTCCGCCACCTCGTCCGGTGCACCGTAGCTGCCGGCGACGTCGGCGATGACCTCGGCTTCGCTGCGGCCGGGTTGCGCCGCCAGTTCCGAGCGCAGGTATTCCTCGGCGTCGTACAGGGCGTCCTGCACCATCGCCGGATCGGCACCGTCCAGCGCCGCACGCAGCTGCGCCAGGTACTGCGGGATGGTGCTGGGCAGACGGTTGCCTGCCAGGTCCAGGTCGTTCATTGCGGTATCCCCTCCAACACGGAATCGACGGAATCACGGGTGTCGCGCCAGGCCTGGCGCCATTGCTCCAGCACCTCCCGGCCACGCGCGTTGATGCGGTAGTAGCGGCGCGGCGGCCCGCTGCTGGACGGCTCCACATGGCTCTCCAGCAGGCCGGCGCCCTCCAGGTTGCGCAGCACCGGGTACAGCGCGCTCTGCTTGCCACTGAGCACGCCCTCGCCCACCCGTTCCAGCTCCTTGGCGATCAGGTAGCCGTACAGCGGCTCACCTGCGCGGGCCAGCACTGCCAGCAGGGCCAGCGACACGGTTCCGGCGCTGAGCTCCTTCTGGAACTTCTTCAGGTGGACATCGTCCTCGGACATGACCGGCCCTCCACTACGTTGAAGTCCACAGTAGTGCGAAGTTCGGTATAGCGAATGTGTCGTTAGTCATCCTGTCGGTTGGCGTGGCCGTGCGGCTCGCGCAGAATCGAAGCCTCGTTCATGTTCCGGGGATCCCATGCCGCACCGTCGACGCCTTGCCCTGACCGCCCTCGCCCTGGCCTGCCTGCTGCCCGCAATGGCCAGCGCAGCCACGCCCTATCGCAGCCCGCAGCAGATCCTGGATGCCTCGGCGGCCAGCGACTGGCGCACGCCGGACCCGGCCAACCTGCTGTACATGGACCTGCCTGCCGGCCGGGTGATCATCGAGCTTGCGCCGCAGTTCGCCCCACGCCATGTCGCCAACATCCAGACCTTCGCCCACGAGCACTTCTGGGACGGCACCAGCATCTACCGCTCGCAGGACAACTTCGTGGTGCAGTTCGGCGATGCCGACGCCGATGATGCGGCCAAGGCCAAGCCGTTCGGCAGCGCGCAGCGCAAGCTGCCGGCCGAGTTCGAGCGCGCCAGCGCCGGCCTGAAGGTGAGCGTGCTGCCCGACCGCGATGGCTGGGCAGCACAGACCGGCTTCGTCGACGGCTTCCCGGTGGGCCAGGATTCGCAGGCCGGCAAGGCCTGGCTGGCGCATTGCTACGGCATGCTCGGTGCCGGCCGCAGCAACGAGGAAGACAGCAGCATCGGGGCCGAACTGTATGTGGTGACCGGCCAGTCGCCGCGCCAGCTGGACCGCAACATCACCCTGGTCGGCCGCGTGCTGAAGGGCATGGAACTGCTCAGCGCGATCCAGCGTGGACCGGCACCGATGGGCTTCTACACCGACCCGAAGCTGCGCACACCGATCGTGTCGATCCGCCGCGCCAGTGACGTGCCCGCGGCCGAGCGCACACCGATCCAGGTGCTGCGCACCGATTCAAAGACCTTCGCCGATACCGTGGAAGCGCGCCGCAATCGCGTGGATGATTTCTACAAGCGCCCGGCGGGGCATATCGACCTCTGCAATATTCCGGTGCCGGTGAAGTAACGCCGTCGCGGGTTGTGCGCGTGGCGCGTGCTGAAGGTGCTTCATCGTTCATGGGCGTTACTTTTCTTTGTACGCAAAGAAAAGTAACCAAAAGAAACGTTCCGCCGGTCACGAGCCGCCGTGCTGCGCACGTCGGTTCCCTGCGCTTCTCGGTGAATCAGGGGGCGGTGCCGAACTCGCTGCGCTCAGACATCGGCACCTCTTCGCCCCTGATTCCCCTGCGATGCTCGGCTCGCTCAAGGCGGACCCAGATCAAAGGCCGCAGCTGCACCCAGTAGATCCACGCCATGCGTGGATGCTCTTGCTGTTGGTCTTGACTTTCCAGTCCGCCTTGAGCGAGCCGAGCACCGCAGGTCCGGCGAGGGCGAAGAGGCGCGGGTGTCTGAGCGCAGCGAGTTCCCGCGCCGTCCCTCGGCGGGCCGAGGAGCGCAGGGCACCGGTGCGCAGCACCGGCTTGCGACCTGGCGGCGTGTTTCTTTGGTTACTTTCTTTGCACGAGCAAAGAAAGTGACGCCTCCCCGCAGGCGCGGGAAAAGGCTGCCGGGCAGCGCCCGGCACTACCAGTGTGTCGGACGACGCTGCCTCGGCGCCGTCAGCCCTTCTGACTCACCGCCACGCTACCCAGAATCAACGCACCCGCAATCAGCATCTGCAGCGTCACCGGCTCGCCCAGGAACAACCAGGCGAACGCAGCGCCGAACAGCGGAACCAGATAGGTCACCGTTGACGCACGCGACGGTCCGATGCGGCCGATCAGGCGATAGAACATCAGGAAGGCGAATCCGGTGCAGACCACGCCCAGCGCGATCGCCGCGCCCCAGGCCTTGCCCGGAATCGGACCCTGCGGCAGATGCGTGAGCGCCATCGGCAACAACCACAATGAGGCGCACGACAACGTGGCAGCGGCGGCAGCAGCCGAAGGCAGACCGGTCATGTGCCGCTTCACCAGGTTCACGCCCAGTCCGTACAGCAGCGAGGCTGCGGCACCGGCCAGTACGGCCGTGCCGATGCTCAGCCCCGAGATCTTGGCCGTGGCCAGCACCACCACGCCGGCAAAACCCACCAGCAGCGCGCCGGCACGCCGCACCCCGATCTTCTCGCCGAAGAACAGGAAGGCGATCAGTGCGGCAAACAGCACCGTCATCGCATTGCAGATCGCACCGATCGCAGCCGGCGCACGCTCTGCGGCGTAAGCGAACAGCACGAACGGCAACGCCGAATTGACCAGGCCGATCGGCGCCAACCACAGCCAGCGGCGCGGTGGGAACTGCGCGCGTGCGCGCCACAGGAACGGCAGCAGCACCAGGGCGCCCAGCACCAGCCGTACCTCGACCAGGGCGAACGGCCCGAATGAAGGCACCGCCACCCGCATGAACAGGAACGAGCAGCCCCAGATCGCGCCGAGCAGGGTCAATTCCAGCGGTGTGCGCCAATCACGCTCGGTCGCTTGGGGTATCGCATTCATGTGCTGTGTCCGTTGCTCATCGTGGCGCTGTTCCGGCCACACAGGATCAGCCGCAGACGCCCGCTGCACAAGCGCGTAGTATCGCTGCCAGCCACAAATATGGTTTGAGGCTGGACATGCTGCTACGCCCTTCCCTGCTTCCCGCCCTGGCCGTTTTCGCGGTCGCTGCGCGCCATCAGAACTTCGCCCAGGCCGCGCAGGAACTGCATCTGACCGCCAGCGCGGTCAGCCACCATGTGCGACGCCTGGAAGAGGTGCTGGCCACGCGCCTGTTCCTGCGCCATGCACGCGGGGTACGCCTGACCGCCGAAGGCCGGCAGTTGGCCGATGCCGCCAGCGCGGCGTTCACCGATGTCGCCGCCGTCGCCCACCATCTGCAGCCGGACGCGGACAGCGTGCCGCTGCGGATCGCGACGCTGCGCTCGCTGTCGTACTGCTGGCTGCTGCCACGGCTACCGCGTTTCACCCAGGCCCATCCACACATCCGCATCGAGCTGCACACCGGCAGTGGCCTGGACCGTTACGATGAGAACGGCCCGGAGGTCGGCATCCGCTACGGACTGGGCCAATGGCCCGGACTGCACGCGCAGCACCTGATGGACGACAACCTGTTTCCCGTCGCGTCCCCCGCGCTGCCGGGAGTCGAAGCGCTGCAGGACCCGGCACGCATCGCCGAACTGCCGCTGCTGAGCGATCTGTCACCACAGGGCTGGCGCGATTGGTTCCGCCATGCCGGCGTGCGTCCGCCGTCACCGCTGCCGGCAATGCACACTTTTGCCGACAGTACCGATGCGATGCGCGCGGCGGTGTACGGCATGGGCGCGGTGCTGGCGCGCACCCACGTCGCCCAGCCGTACCTGCAGCGCTATGAGCTGGTACGCCTGCCCGGCCCTGCACTGAAGGCACGCTATGCCTATTACGTGGTGCATGCCGAAGGGCGACCGCCAAGCCCCGCCGCACGGCTGTTCATCGACTGGCTGCTGGGCCAGGCAGCGGATGAGCGCACGCCGGTGCCGGCGTTGCCGGACAGTCTGCTGGGCCGCCCCACCACACCCGGCTGACTGCGCCCTCACCCGATCTTTGCCCAGCGCTGGCTAGGCTGCAGGCGAACCCCACAACGTGCTTCCGCCATGGCCCTGCTGCGACTGCGAATTACCGGAACCGAAGATGATGCCCGCGCGATCAGCGACCTGCTGCTCGGCCTGGAAGGCATCGAACACGTCGAAGAGACCGACGACCTGATGCCGCACATGGATGACGATGATTCCAGCTCGGCCGGCCTTTCCGACGACATCGGCCCGGGCACCCACGAACTGGAAGTGGAAGTGGGCAACGAAAGCACCGCGCAGAAGGTCCGCGATGCGGTGCAGGAACTGGCGCTGGAACTGGATGTGTTCGTCGAATACGAGACCGACGAAGGCTGAGCGTCCGCCTGGCATGGCCCGGCGCTACCCGATGCTCGAGGCACCACGGTAACGCCGGCCATGCGCCGTCTGTTCCGGTAGCGCCGGGCCATGCCCGGCGAATACGCGGCGCGGTTCGATCAGGGCTTGCGGCGTCGGCGACGCCACCACGCCCGCACACCCCAGGCCGCGATCAAAGCCAGCACCGCTACCGGCAACAACGCGGCGGCGGCACGGATCAAAAATGCCACGCTGGCGCTGAGAATGCTGCCCGACTCGCTCAACGCTTCGCCGATCTCGCTGCGGCTGCGCTGGCCGGACGTCGTGTCGAAGTGCATGGTCACCAGCTGGGTATCGATGCGCCTGCGCTGCTGGGCGGCGTCCTTGTTGGCCTGCTCCACACCCGCCTCGATCTCCGACAGGCGCGTGGTGATCGCCATCAGATCCTCGATCTTCAGATCGCCGCGGTCCTGGTAGGACAGCAGCCGCGCGTGCTCCTTCTCCAGCCGTGCCTTGGTCAGCGCGGTGTCGGCCACCTGCTGGGCCAGGTCCTCGGCACGCGTGTTGCGCGCCTGCAGCTTGCCGCCCTCGCCGGCCAGGCCGATCAGCGATTCCACGCCCTTCGGCGCGATGCGTACCTTGACTTCGCCACTGGGCTGTTCGCCACTGCGCTGATCCACCTGCAGCACCGCGCACTCACCGAACTTCGCGTTCTGGCACGCCTGCGCGACCTGCTGGATGCGCGGGGCGATCTGCGCTGCTTCCAGCTGCACCTGCACATCGTGCTCGTAGGCCAGGAAAGCGCCTTCCGGCGAAGCGACAGCGGCATCGGCAGCGACTGCGCCGGCCTCCTGCGCTCGCTCACCGTTTTTGGCACAGGCCGCCAGCGCCAGCAGCAATGTCGGCACGATAACCACGCGCGTCCACACGCGAGGCGCCGTCATCGCGAGGCTCCGTCGAACGCGGTGATCGACAATCCACCCAGCTCCACCTGTGGCAGGCAGCGCACGTTGATCGCCACCATCGGCAGGCCGCTGCGCGGATCCACCGCCTCGCTGTACGGCGCGGTGCCGCACTCGCGGCAGTGATGGTGATCGATGTTATGGGTGTTGAACTGGTAGGTCGCCACGTCGGCGATATCCGTGCCCAGCTGGAACGCCTCGCGCGGGGCGAACCAGAGCAGGCTGCCGCGGCGGCGGCACATCGAGCAGTTGCAGTCGATGACGTCCTTGATGGGGGCGTCGGCCTGCACGGTGAATGCGATCCTGCCGCAATGGCAGCTTCCCTGGTATTCCATGTCCCGCGCTCCGCTGGAGAGTCCTTGTATGCGCCCATGGTAATCCTATGGCACGGGGACAAAGCAGCCCCGGGGGCCTATGCTCGAGGATTGACCCCGTACAGGAATGCCGATGCGCCCGCATCTTCTTGCCCTCGCCCTCGTCGCCGCCCTCGCCGGTTGCCAGCCGGCCGATGCCCCGACCAACGGTTCCACCCCGGCCGCCAGCCAACAGGCCGGAAATGCGGCGGTCGACGCCGCCTTCGCCGACCTGTCCAAGCGTGCCCTGGATACCTGGATGCAGCTGTCCCCGGTCAGCGCCACCCAGATCGGCGACCACCGCTATGACAGCGAGATCGACGACCTGAGCGCGGCCGGCCAGCAGAAGACTGTGGACGCCTACAAGGGCCTGCTGGGCGAGCTGGACAAGATCGAGGTGGCCAAGCTGGGCCGCGAAAACCAGGTGGATGCAGCGATCCTGCGCAACCAGCTGCAGTCGGAAATCTGGAATGCCGAGGTCATGCAGTCCGGCAAGTGGGATCCGCAGCTGTACAACGGCGTTGCCGGCAGCGCGATCTACGGCCTGATGGCACGCGAGTTCGCGCCGCTGCCCGAGCGCCTGAAGGCCGCCACCGCGCGCATGGAGAAACTGCCGGCGATCTTCGCCCAGGCCCGCGAAAACCTGGATCCGGCACGCGTGCCGAAGATCCATGCCGAGACCGTGGCCAAGCAGAACAAGGGCATCCTCAGCATCGTCGATACCTTCATCACCCCGCACATCGGCGAGCTGCCGCAGGCCGACCAGCAGCGCCTGCAGGCCGCCATCGACGGCCTGAAGAAGGCAGTGGACGAACAGCAGACCTGGCTGGACAAGACCCTGGTGCCGAACGCCAGGGGTGACTTCCGCATCGGTGCGGAAAAGTACGACCAGAAGCTCAAGTTCGCGCTGAATTCCTCGCTGTCGCGGCAGGAGATCGGTGAGCGTGCACGCGCCGAACTCAAGCGCGTGCGCGAGGACATGTACGGCATCGCGCAGACCGTGCTGAAGGACAAGCCGGGCGCACCGGAAATGCCGGCGCAGCCGACCGACGAACAGCAGCAGAAGGCGATCGAGGCCGCGCTGGAGCTGGCCTACGCTGACAGGCCGGCGCGCGACAAGGTGGTCGACGACGCCAAGGCCGCACTGGAGCAGTCCACTGCGTTCGTCCGCGAGCACGACCTGATGACCCTGCCCGACGCGCCGGTGGACATCATCCTGATGCCGGAATTCCAGCGTGGCGTGGCCGTGGCCTACTGCGATTCGCCGGGCCCGCTGGACAAGAACCTCAAGACCTTCTACGCGGTTTCGCCGATTCCGGACGACTGGAACGACAAGCAGGTTGATTCGTTCCTGCGCGAATACAACTCGCGCATGATCCACTTGCTCAGCATCCACGAGGGCACCCCGGGCCACTATCTGGAAGGCTGGCATTCGGCCAAGTTCCCCTCCACCCTGCGCGCGGTGCTGCGCTCGGGCCTGTTCGCCGAAGGCTGGGCGGTCTACACCGAGCGCATGATGCAGGAGCAGGGGTACCTCAACAACGACCCGCTGTTCCACCTGGTGCAGCTGAAGTTCTACCTGCGCACGATTTCCAACGCGATCCTCGACCAGGGTGTGCACGTGGACAACTGGGATCGCGAGAAGGCGATGCACCTGATGACCCACGACGCCTTCCAGCAGGAAAGCGAAGCCTCGGGCAAGTGGGTGCGCGCGCAGCTGACCTCGGCTCAGCTGCCGACCTACTTCGTCGGTGCGCAGGAACACTTCGACACCCGCAAGGCGATGCAGGACAAGCTGGGTGACAAGTTCAACCTGAAGGCCTACCACGACCAGATGCTGTCCTACGGCGCACCGCCGGTGCGCTTCGCACGCCAGCTGATGCTGGACCAGCCGATCGAGTGAGGGATCGGGTGTGAGTTGAATGAAAACGGCCCGGGGAAACCCGGGCCGTTTCTTTATCCGTGTGGCACAGCATCCACGCATGGCGTGGATCTACTGTTGCGCATCCACCGTGCGGCGTTGGTCATTGCTCCGCGGCGACAAAACCACCGGTCTGCCGTGCCCACAAGCGCGCGTACAGTCCACCGGCCTCGATCAGCTCGGCATGGCTGCCGGTCTCGACGATCCGGCCCTGATCCATCACCACCAGCCGGTCCATGCGCGCGATGGTCGACAGGCGATGGGCGATCGCGATCACCGTCTTGCCGCCCATCAGTTCGTCCAGGTTGTCCTGGATGGCCGCTTCCACTTCCGAGTCCAGTGCCGAGGTCGCCTCGTCCAGCACCAGGATCGGAGCGTCCTTCAGCAGCACACGGGCAATGGCGATGCGCTGGCGCTGGCCACCGGACAGCTTCACCCCGCGCTCGCCGACATGCGCGTCGTAGCCACGACGCCCTTCGCCGTCGACCAGCGTGTCGATGAAGGCCTCCGCGCGCGCCTTGGCCACGGCCGCGCGCAGCTGCGCGTCGGTCGCATCGGGACGGCCGTACAGCAGGTTGTCGCGGATCGAACGGTGCAGCAGCGAGGTGTCCTGGGTGACCACGCCGATCTGCTGGCGCAGGCTTTCCTGGGTGACGCAGGCGATGTCCTGATCATCGATCAGGATACGACCGCTTTCCAGGTCATACAGCCGCAGCAGTACGTTCACCAGCGTCGACTTGCCGGCACCGGAGGGGCCGACCAGGCCGATCTTCTCGCCCGGCTTCACCACCAGGTCCAGGCCGGCAATCACGCCGCCCTTCTTGCCGTAATGGAAATGGACATCCTGGAAGTGCACACCGCCACGAGTCACCTGCAGCGGCACCGCATCCTCGCGGTCCTGCACGGTCAGCGGCTGGGCGATGGTGGTGATGCCATCCTGCACGGTACCGATGTCTTCGAAGATGCCGTTGATGGTCCACATGATCCAGCCGGACATGTTGTGGATGCGGATCACCAGGCCGGTTGCCAGGGTGATCGCGCCGACGGTGATGTGCCCGCCGTTCCACAGCCACAGTGCCAGGCCACAGGTGCCGGCGATGAGGAAACCATTGACGATGGCGATGGTCAGGTCCATGCCGGTGGTGATCCGGGTCTGCGCGCGGTGCTTGACCGCCAGCTCCTGGATCGAATCGGCGACATAGGCCTGCTCGCGGCCGCCGTGGGCGAACAGCTTCAGCGTGGGAATGTTGGTGTAGCCATCGACGATGCGTCCCATCGCCTTGGAGCGCGCCTCCGAGGCGATCCAGGCCCGCTCCTTCGCGCGCGGCACGAAGTAGATCATGATCACCACGTAGGCCAGCAGCCACAGGATCAGCGGCACCATCAACCGCCAGTCGGCCTGCGCGAACAGGTACAGCGCGGTGCCGGTATAGACCACGATGTACCACAGCGAATCGACCATCTGCACCGCCGACTCGCGCAGCGAGGTGCCGGTCTGCATCACCCGGTTGGCCATGCTGCCGGCGAAGTCGTTCTGGAAGAAGCTCAGGCTCTGCCGCACCACGTAGTTGTGCATCAGCCAGCGCGATCGATTGCTCAGCCCCGGCACGATGGCCTGGTTGACCAGCAGGTTGTGCAGGCCGACCAGGATCGGGCGCGCGATGACAGTGATGAACAGCATCCAGCCGAGCGTATCGGCATGGCGCCGGAAGAAGTCCGCGCCGGGCTGCTCGGCAACCATGTCGACGATGCGACCGAGGAAATCGAACATCGCCACTTCCACCAGCGCCAGCAGCAGGCCGGCGACCAGGGTGGCCAGCAGCACCGGCCACACCGGCCGCAGGTAGTGCAGGTAGAACGGCACCACGGTGCGCGGCGGCATGCGCCCGTCAATGGGCGGAAACACCGGAATCAGGGATTCAAACCAACGGAACATCGCATTCCCTCGCCATCGATAGCCGACGGAGTATCCCACGCCGCGTGTGTACGCCGGCCGACGATCACCACCGGTTCCGGGTAGCGCCGGGCCATGCCCGGCGGATCGCCTGCAACCGCGCTACGCGCTCGCCGGCCGTGGTCCGGCGCTACCCGTCCGCTCGGCCAAACGGTAGCGCCGCGCCCGGCGGCGTCATTTCACCGGCGTGAACAGCAGGTCCTGGAAATCGAAGCTGAAATCGGTCAGGTCGGAGATCGGCTGCATGCGCACCTCGCGCACTTTTCCATCCGGGTCCAGGCTGAAATTGACGAACGCATCGGCATTGAGCGAGCGGTCGTCCCAGCGCACGATGAAGGTGTCGTGCTGCCAGTGCTCCAGGCGGCCGCTCAGCTGCGCGGTCTTTGCAAAGCGCAGGCGCAGGCCCTTGCCTTCCGCCGTCACCACCATGTCGCCATACCAGCGGTCGCGGTAGGTGGCCGCATACCCGGCCAGCGGCAACGACGGCCTGCTGCCCTTGTCACGCTCGGCCTGGTGCCTGGCCCACGCTTCGTCGGCCTTGTCCTGGCCCTTGGCCACGCCCTTGGCATAGGCATCCACCCAGTCGTGCTTTTCACCGCCAAGGTAGGCATCGAGCACGCTCAGCGTGATCGCATTGAAGGCCGCACCCACTTCCTGGTTGGTCAGCACCACCACGCCCAGCTTCTCGCCCGGCACCAGGGTCAGCCGCGAAACCATGCCCGGCCAGCCGCCGGTGTGCCAGACCAGCTTCTGCCCGCGATAGTCGCTCAGGCTCCAGCCCTCGCCATAGCCGGCGAAGTTGGCCCGCGCCGGTGCCAGCTCCGGCACGCTCGGCGCCGGGATCGTCTGCGGCGTGATCATCTGCCACATCTGCTGCTGGCTCTTGGCGGTGAACAGCGCAGTGCCATCGGCCAGCTTGCCTTCGGCCAGCTGCACCTGCATCCAGCGCGCCATGTCGTGGGCGCTGGAATAGATGCCGCCGGCACCGGCATTGTTCGACCAGGTCAACGGTGCAACGGTGCGCAGGTCCTTGAAATCGTACTTGGCGTGGCCGACCGCAGCCTTGTCGCCGGCCTTGAGGTGATCGGCGTTGTAGCGCGTGCCGGCCATGCCGACCTTGTCGAAGATGCGTGTCTGCAGGAACTGCTGGTAGCTCATTCCCGAAACGTGCTCGATCACCTGCTGGGCGACCGCATACAGGATGTTGTCGTAGGCATAGCGCTCGCGGAAACCACCCTTCAGCGGCACCTGGCCGAGGCGCTGCACGACTTCGGCATTGCTGTAGGAGGTGGTCGGCCAGAACAGCAGGTCGCCTGCGCCCAGGCTCAGGCCACTGCGGTGGGAAAGCAGGTCGCGGATCGTCATCTGCCCGGTCACGAACGGATCGGACATGCGGAACGATGGCAGGTGGTCGATCACCTTGTCGTCCATCTTCAGCTTGCCGTCCTCGGCCAGCAGATTCAGCGAGGTGGCGGTGAAGGCCTTGGTGTTGGAGGCGATGGCGAACAGGGTATCGGCCTCGACCGGCGCCGGCTTGCCCAGCTCACGCACGCCCCAGCCGCGTTCCAGCACCACCTGCCCGTCCTTGACCACGGCCACGGCGATACCGGGCACGTCGAACTGCGCGCGCACGCGCTCCACGGTCGCATCCAGGTCCTGCAGCTGCTGCGGGGTCGCCGCATTGGCCATGGTCGTGCACGCAAGCAGCACGGCTCCTCCGATCCAGGTTTTCATCCAGCACCATCTCCGAACAGGGGTAGCGGCCATGTGCAGGCCGTCACCGGGGTTTCGCGCGATGGTAACGGCCCCGGGTGCAGCCTGCCCTGTGCCATAGGAGGGGTGTCATGGGTGCGAACGGCCAGAGCAGCAACGGCTCCACCATCATTCCGTGCCTGCGTTACCGCGATGCGCTGGCGGCCATCGACTGGCTGCAGCGCGCGTTCGGTTTCCACGCGCAGGCCGTGCATGCCGACGGCGATACGGTGCATCACGCGCAGCTGGTATTCGGCCAGGGCATGATCATGCTCGGATCTGCCAGCAACAGCGGCGAATGGGCCAAGCTGGCGGTGATGCCCGATGAAGTCGGCGGCCGGCAGACCCAGAGTGCCTGCGTGATCGTCACCGATGTCGACGCCCACTATGCCCGGGCCAAGGCTGCCGGTGCGCGCATCGTCATCGACATTGCCGACCAGGCCTACGGTGGACGTGGCTATGCCTGCGCCGACCCGGAAGGCTACCTGTGGTGGTTCGGCAGTTACGATCCGTGGCGGGCGGAACACACGCAATGACGGCACGGCAAGCGTCTGCGGCGCCGGTGCGCTGCGGTATCGGCGGCTGGGTGTTCCCGCAATGGCGTGGGGGCGCCTTCTATCCGCCCGGCCTGATCCAGCGCGAAGAACTGGCCTATGCCAGTCGTGCGTTGCGCTGCATCGAGATCAACGGCACCTTCTACCGCACCCCGACAGCCGCCCAGTGCGCGCAGTGGGCAGCGCAGACGCCGGAAGGCTTCCGGTTCTCGATGAAGGCCCCGCGTCATCTGGTGCAGCGTCGCAACCTGTCGTCCACGATCGAGGCGGCCAGCGCGTTCCTGCAGGCGGCCGTCGCGCTGGGCGACCGGCTGGGCCCGTTGCTCTGGCAGTTCGACCCGCAGCACCCGGCCGATGCCGCAGCGCTGGATGCCTTCATGGCAGAGCTGCCCAGGCAGCTGGATGGAACGGGGTTGCAGCATGCGCTGGAGGTGCGCAACGCCAGCGTCCATGGGCCGGAACTGGTGGAAGCGGCGCGCCGGCATGGCGTGGCCTTGGTGATCGAAGACAGCGACGAAGCACCGCTGCACGGCGATGTCACCGCCGGCTTCGTCTATGCACGGATCAAGCGCAGCCAGGCCCGACTGGCCGAAGGTCTTCCGCAGCCGATGCAGCAGCGCTGGGCCGATCGCGCGCGGCGCTGGGCCCGGGGTGAGGTGGTGGACGACCTGCCCTGCCTGGCCGCACCGGCTCCTGCCGCACGGCGCGAGGTCTACCTGTTGTGCATCGGTGCCGGCAAGGCGCGCAATCCGGCGGCGGCGATGGCACTGCAGCGGCGCATCGACGGCGACTGAATGCCTGCAGGTGGGCGTTGCGTGCGGCCTTGCCGCACAATACGCCGATGAGCACACCCGACACCCGCAAAGCGCTTTGGCAGATCCACTTCTGTGTCCTGCTGTGGGGCGTCACCGCCATCCTCGGCAAGTTGATCACCCTGCCGGCGCTGCCGCTGGTGTGGTGGCGGATGCTGCTGGTGGTGGCGATGCTGGCGTTGCTGCCGCGGGTCTGGCGCGGGTTGCGCACGTTGCCGCTGCGGCTGGTCGCCGGCTATGCCGGTATCGGCGCGCTGGTGGCCCTGCATTGGCTGACCTTCTACGGCGCGGTGAAGCTGGCCAATGCCTCGGTTGCCGCCACCTGCATCGCCCTGGCACCGGTGTTCACCTCGATCATCGAGCCCTGGGTGGCCAAGCGTCCCTTCCAGCTGCGTGAACTGGCCTTCGGCCTGGCGGTGCTGCCCGGTGTGGCGCTGGTGGTGGGCGGCGTGCCCGACGGCATGCGCATGGGCGTGCTGATCGGCGCGCTCTCGGCCCTGCTGGTGGCGGTGTTCGGCTCGCTCAACAAGCGCATGGTCAGCCATGCCGATCCGCTGACGGTCACCGCACTGGAACTTGGCGCGGGCACGCTCACCCTGACCCTGCTGGCACCGTTGATGCCGTACCTGCTGCCGGCGCTGGCCAGCCCGTTGTGGATCGTTCCCGACCTGCACGACGGCATCCTGCTGCTGGTACTGGCCGGCGCCTGCACGCTGCTGCCGTTCGCCCTGGCCCTGGTCGCGCTGCGCCATCTCAGCGCCTACACCGTGCAACTGGTCACCAACCTGGAACCGGTCTACGCCGTGTTGCTGGCCGTGGTGCTGCTGCGCGAGCAGCATGAAGTCACCCCGTGGTTCTATCTGGGCGTGGCGATCATCGTCGGTGCCGTGTTCCTGCATCCGCTGCTCAACCGCCGCAAGCGCGTGCAGCATCCGGAAATCCTCGGAACATCCGAAGCGCGCAACATCGCCGATTGAGCGCGTCCGCGCATTGCGTGGATCTTCCCGGCACCCGTCTCAGCGCTGCGGCCAATGCCAGGCCGGTGCATCCAGCAGGCGCAGCGCGCGGTACAGGCTGGATTTGCCACTGCCGTTGTCGCCGGTGACCACGTTGAGCCGCTGCATCGGCAGCACCAGCCCATGCAGTGATCGGTAATGGGCGATGGCCAGGGTCTGCAGCATGGTCGACGTCCTTGCGGTGAGACGTTGAGGGTGCAGTACGGCTATCGCAATGGCTGCGACAGCACGGCAGGGCCTGGGCCATCCACGCATGGCGTGGATCTACTGAAGCCGCGCCGGCGGTCAGGGCGCCACTTCCACCCGGTTGCGGCCGGCGCCCTTGGCTCGGTACAGCGCGGCATCGGCACGGGCAAGGGTCTGGTCAGACGTTTCACCGGGCTGGTGCTGCGCCACACCGATGCTGATGGTGACCGGGAAGCCCAGCGGCAGGTTGGACACGGCCACCCGCAGGAACTCGCATTGCAGTTCGGCAGTGCGCAGGTCCGCATCCGGCATCAGTGCCACGAATTCCTCGCCGCCATAGCGCGCGGCCAGGCCACCGCCGGCGAAGTGCGAGCGCAGCAGTGCCCCCAGTTCGGCCAGCACCCGGTCGCCGGTCGCGTGGCCCTGGAAATCATTGATGTGCTTGAAATGGTCGATGTCCAGCAGGGCCACGCAGGTCGGCCGGTGGTTGACGTCGGCGGTCACCATCGCCTCCTCCAGCGCCAGTGCCATCGCACGCCGGTTGGGCAGCCCGGTCAAGGCGTCGGTACGGCTCTGTTCGGCCAGGTCGGCATTCTGGGCCAGCAGCACATCGTGGTACTCCGACAACAGGCGTTCGTAATCGGCGCGCTCAAGCATGTGCCGCTGGATATCCAGGGCGAAACGGCGCAGCTCCATCACCACCATCACCTGCCGCGACAGCGCGGCCAGCGCTTCGGCCTTGTCAGTGGCCAGCTGCTGTGGCCGCGCGTCGAACACACAGAGGGTTCCCAGCGGCAGACCATCGCTGCTGACCAGTGGCGCGCCAGCGTAGAAGCGTACATGGGGATCCCCCACCACCACAGGGTTGTCATGGAAGCGCACATCCTGCAGCGCGTCTTCCACCACCATGATTTCCTGCGGCCGCAGGATCGCATGGCCGCACATCGACTCGCTGCGCAGGTTCTCGGCCGCATCGATGCCCTGTATGGACTTGAACCACTGGCGCTCGACGTCGATCAGGGTCACGGCCGCCATGGTCGTGCCACACACCGCCTTGGCGATGGCCACCAGGTCATCGAACGAGCGTTCGCGCTCGGAATCGAGGATCCGGTAGCGGTACAGCGCCTCCAGGCGCAGCGCTTCGTTGGCGGGCTTGTCGGGCTTGATCATGCAGCGTCACGTTCCGGCAGGTCGCCGCAAAGTCTAGCGGATGTAGCCGCGCAGTCTGCACACACCGGTAGTGCCGGCCGTTGGTCGGCTCCCTGATGTTCATTGCCAGCACCGTGCAGTTGCCGGCCGGCGGCCGGCACTACCACCCGTTGCTTACCAGTCCTGCTGCTGCGGCAACAGGCCGTGAAGCTCCTGCTCGGTCAGGTTGCGCCACTGGCCCGGCTTCAGTGCACCGATCTTGATGTTGTCGATGCGCACGCGGCGCAGCTGGGTCACGCGGTAGCCGAACTCGGCCGACATCAGGCGGATCTGCCGGTTCAGGCCCTGCTGCAGGATGATGCGGAAACCGAACTTGGCGATCCGCGAGGTCCTGCACGGCAGCGTCATCTGGTCATGGATGCGCACGCCACGGGCCATCGCGCGCAGGAACTCGTCGGTGACCGGCTTGTTCACCGCCACCAGGTATTCCTTCTGGTGGCCGTTCTCGGCACGCAGGATCTGGTTGACGATGTCGCCGTTGCTGGTCATCAGGATCAGGCCTTCGGATTCCTTGTCCAGGCGGCCGATCGGGAAGATGCGCTGTTCGTGGCCGACGAAGTCGACGATGTTGCCCTTCACCGTGCTTTCTGTGGTGCAGGTCACGCCCACCGGCTTGTTCAGCGCGATGTACACGTGGCGGCGGGCGCCCGGCTTGCGGGCAGTGCGCACGCGCAACGGCTGGCCGTCGACCAGCACCTTGTCGTCCTCACCGACCACCGCGCCGGTGCCGGCGGCATGGCCATTGACGGTGACCCGGCGGGCGGCGATCAGGCGATCGGCCTCGCGTCGGGAGCAGAAGCCGGTGTCGGCGATGTATTTGTTGAGTCGGCTGGTCATCGCCCCATTATCCGGCATCACCGCCCTTCCCGCCTCATGCCGTGGTCAACGGCGCTTCGGTTTCTCCATCGAACACCCGGTTGCGGCCACTGCGCTTGGCCACGTACATGGCGTGGTCGGCGCGCCGCAGCAGTGCGGCCAGATCATCATCCGCCGGCCGCCACTGCGCCATGCCAATGCTCGCGGTCACCTCCAGACCGGGCACCTGCAGGTCCCGGCAGGCCTCGGTGATGCGCTGGCGCAGGCGTTCCAGGCGGGTGGCCGCAACCTCACGCGGCATGCCCGGCAACAGCAGCAGGAACTCCTCGCCGCCCATCCGCACCACCTGGTCCTCGCTGCGGACAGCGGCGCGAAGCGCGCGGGCCACGGCCATCAGCACCTGGTCGCCGATCTCATGCCCATGGCGATCATTGATGTCCTTGAACAGATCGATATCGAGGAAGCCGATCACCAGCGGCCCCCTCTCACGGTCGCCGCCCTGCAGATGCTGGGCCAGCTGCTGCAGGCCGGCGCGGCGGTTGGGCAGGCCGGTCAGCATGTCGGTCTCGGCGAGCTGGCGCATTTCATCGCGCTGCTGGCGCAGCCGGCCCAGGCGCAGGTTGAGCGCGTAGGCCGCCATCATCAGCAGCCAGGTGACTGCAAGCTGCAGGGCTTCCACCCGGTACGCCATCAACCAGTGCGCACTGGCGGCGTCGGCCACGATCAGCACCAGCATCGGCACCAGTGCGGCCAATCCGGCCAGCGACCAGACATCGCCGCGCAACCGGGCCCAGATGCCCATCGCCAACGACAGCGCACAGCCGATGACGAACGTCCCCTGCAGGACCTGTGCGACGACGCCCAGGCCATCGCGCTGCAACCACGGCACCAGGGCCGCCAACGCCAGCAGGGACCACAACACCAGCTGCTGGCCCACGCGCGAACGTGGCAGCATGCGGTCGCCGCCGTTCAGGCGCCACAGCGCCGGCAGCACCAGTGCCTGGGTGGCCGCAGTCAGCGCCAGCAGCCACCCGTCACCGCGCCCGCCGACGCGCAACCAGGGTTCGGGATAGCCGCTGAGACCGCCAAGGATCGACTGCCACAGCACCAGCACCAAGGTGGCGCCGATGTAGATCAGGAAACTGCGGTCACGGGTGGTCAGGTAGGCCATCAGCGCCGACAGCGCCAACGCGATTGCCACGGCAATGCATGCGGCGCGCACCAGCAGCCTGGCGGTGTCGTTCTGCTGCACCGGGCTGGGCGCACCCAGCTGCAATGTCGGAACCCAGCGCGCCTTCAGCGGCGTCTGCCAGGAGACCAGAAAGGGTTCGTGGCTGCCGGCAGCGGGAACCGCCACCATGCCGATGCCCGCACGGAAGCGCGAATCGCGGGTGCGCGCATCCTGCATGTTGCCGCAGATCTCACGATCACCGTGCTGCAGCCGCACTTCGCCGGCAAAGATGTTGAAGACATCCAGCGCCTGCGGCTGCCCGGACCAGCCTTCCGGCGGTGCATCCACCCGTGTCTGCTGGCGCGGCCCGGCCAGCATCTCCGGCGTGCACGCGCGATGGGGCGTAGGCTCGGCTGTCGCGGTGCCGACCAGAAGGTAATCGCGGCCAGCGTCGACGCTGCGCGCATGGCCCAACCACGGCAACGCCAACCACACCAGCAGCAGGACAAGCACCGCCCCTGTTTCCAAACCCACCTGCCTGCCGCCCACGCCACGTCCTGTTCCTGCTTACGTCCGCGCCCACTGCGCGTCGCCCCTGGCGGCATTATCGCAGCGGAATGCACCACCGATGTGTAGACCAAAGTGGCGGGGGTATTGGCCGGGCTGCCGCCCGGCACCCGCTGTAGCGCCGGCCGCTGGCCGGCAACCTCAACAGCAACAGCAGCAGCGGGCTACCGAGCTGGGCGGGGAGGTATGGGCAGGCAGGACACGCCGTAAACCCATCCATGGAGCTC
Source organism: Stenotrophomonas sp. SI-NJAU-1 (assembly GCF_020883215.1). Taxonomy (NCBI): domain Bacteria; kingdom Pseudomonadati; phylum Pseudomonadota; class Gammaproteobacteria; order Lysobacterales; family Lysobacteraceae; genus Stenotrophomonas; species Stenotrophomonas sp. SI-NJAU-1. The sequence goes on along the minus strand of NZ_CP086598.1, from coordinate 1,355,568 downwards.
GATGGCGCCTTGCTCGTGTGCGCCGTCCTGCGCACACGGCAAGACCGGGGTTGGGCGTCCTGCCCAACCCGCCCGAGGGCATGCCTCGGGCCCATGGCGCCAACGGTCCTGCCTACCCATACCGCCCCCCACCCCTGACAGTGTCCCGCCATCTGGTAGATCCACGCCGTGCGTGGATGGACGTTCCTACCGATTCCGAGATCATCGAATGGATTGGATTTCATCCACGCATGGCGTGGATCTACGCGTCGACCAAGGTCGACACCCACCAACAGCCGCGTGAACCTGTCGAAGGCGGGGTGGGTCCGGTTGCGGGGGTGTCCGCGGCATGGATGACGCGGCCAAGCCCCCATGGACGGGTTTACGGCGTCCCCCGCAACCGGACCCACCCCGCATCCCCCAGGAACCCCGCTGTTGCTGTTGCTGTTGCTGTTGCTGTTGCTGTTGCCGCTGAGGTTGCCGGCCAGCGGCCGGCACTACCGCGGGTGCCGGGCGCAGCCCGGCCGCAGCACCTTCAGCCGACAGCCGATGGCCCCTGCGTACCGGCCAACCGCATCGGTCGCAGGTCAGCCAGGGTCAGCCGTTCCAGCGGCTGCGGCCGTTCGATGGCATACCCCTGCAGCCCCTGCACGCCCATCCCGGCAAGCGCCTCGGCAATTTCGGTGGTCTCCACCCACTCGGCCACCACCTCCATCTGCAGTTCGCGGCCCAGCTCGCTGATCGCACGCACGCTGGCCCGGCTGACCGGATCGGTGTCCATGTCGCGCACGAACGCACCATCGATCTTCAGCATGTCCGCCGACAGCTGCCGCAGATAACCGAACGAGGACAGGCCCGAGCCGAAGTCGTCCAGCGCCACCCGGCAGCCGCGCGCCTTGACCGCGTCGATGAAGGCACGCGCCTGGCTTAGATTGCCGATGGCCGCCGTTTCGGTGATCTCGAAACAGAGCTTGGACGCCAGCGCGCGGTTGCGCTCCAGCAGGTCGCAGACGAAGGCCAGGAATCCCGGCTCGGCGATCGACTGGGCCGATACATTCACATTGCACAGGCCCAGCTGCCGCACGTGCGCCGGGCACACCTGCAGGTGGCGGAACAGCAGGCCGAGCACGTGCCGGTCCAACACCACCGCCATGCCGTAGCGCTCCACCGCGGGCATGAACTGGCCCGGCAGGTGCAGCACGCCGTCACTGTCACGCATGCGCACCAGCACCTCGTAGTGCAGGTAGGACGGATCGCCGACCTTGGCGATGCGCTGCGCATACAAAAGCATCCGGTTCTCGGCCATGGCGCGACTGACGCCCTGCAGGCGTTCAGCCTCCAGCCGTCGCTCCTCCAGCGCCAGCCGGTTTTCGTTGAAGCAATGCACGCGGTTGCGACCGGCCTGCTTGGCCGCATAGCACGCGCTGTCGGCCGCGCTCATCAACCAGTTCACGTCCGGCGCCTCGGCTGTCACTTCGACCACGCCGACACTGCAGCTCAACTGGGGGCTGCCCTCGCTGACCGGGAACGTGGCCTGGCCCAGGTTGCGGATCAGTCGCTGCAGCACCCGCTTGGCTTCATCCTGGTTGGCGCGGGCAAGGAACACCGCGAACTCGTCCGCCCCCAGGCGGCCGACCCAGTCGCCATCGCGCACCGCGCCGACCAAGTACTCGGCGAAACTGCGCAGCATCTGGTCGCCGGCCGCGTGGCCGAAGCTGTCGTTGACCAGCTTGAAGTGGTCCAGGTTGATGTAGCCCAGGGCATGGGTTCCACCGTCGGAGCGGACCTGCAGCAGCGATTTTTCCAGCAGGCGCTCGATCTCCCGACGATTGATCAGGCCGGTCAGGGGGTCATGGCTGGCGTGGTGCTCTATCTCACGTGCCAGGGCATGGTTCTGACTGACATCCTCGACGATGGCGAACACCGACAGGCGGCCGCTGGCAGTGCGCACGCCGGTACCACTCCAGCGCCCCCACACCAGGCTGCCATCGCGGCGCCGGAAGCGCAGCTCGCCCGGTCGCAGCTGGCGCTCCCAGTCGATGTGACCACTCTCATCAATCACCAGCTCGCCCTCCATCAGCAGCTCGGCCAGCGACATCTGCAGCAGCACGTCCCGACGATGGTCGAGAATGTCGGCCATCGCCTGGTTGGCCTCCACCACCCGGCCGCCGGCATCCAGCTTGAGCATGCCGACGTTGGCTTGGTAGAAGGCAGCCCGGAAGCGGCTCTCATGCTCGGTCAGGTCCTTGCCGACCCGGCGCGCCAGGGCCACCGCCATCAGGCTGATCAGCAGGACCGACAGGCCGCCCACGGCCAGGGTCGCGATGCGCACCGCGCGGGCCATGCGCAGCAGTGCCTGCGAGAACGCCTGCGCCTGCCCGCGCAGCTGGTGGTCGATGCCACGCAGCCGCTGCAGGTAGTCATCCACGGCTGCCCCGTCCAGCGGTCCGGAGCCATGGCGCCGCTGCAGTTCCTCCGCCAGCGATTGCATGGCCAGCAGGTTTGCGTCGGTCTGCCGCCACAACCAGGTGGCTTCGCGGAAGGCCCCGACGTTGCGCGCATGGCGGAACGAGAAGATCAGCCGCGGAATGTCGGCGCGGGCATTGCCCCCACGCAGAAAACCGGCGCGGGCTGTCGCCTCGTCCGGTTCGGGTTGCTCCAGCGCCTTGCGGGCCTGCAGGTCACCCAACGGAACCTGCAGTGCCCGTTGGGCATCCTGCAGATCCTGCAGATGGCCACGCGCCAGGTAACGGCTGAGCGCTGCGGTGGCGTCCTGCTGCCCCCGCGACCAGTAGCCCTGCCCTGCGATCCATGCGGTCGATGCCGCCTGCAGCTCCTGGATCACAGCCGACAGCGCGACCAAGCCGATCGCCATGCCCGTCAACAGCGCAAATCGCAGTCCCAGCCCGCGGGTCATCGGTACCCGTCGGCGCTGCTGGTCCATGCCACTCCTACCCATCCTGGATCCCCCGAATGTGCTGCGGTGACAATCTCCTACGGAACCGCGCCAGCCTAGAACCGCAGATGTGTGGGCCATGCGAAACCGGACCCGGCCGGTGATCGGCAGGTCGGGTCGAGCATGCCTGACGCTGCACAAAAGACAACGCCAGCCCGGAGGCTGGCGTTGTTCACTTGCATCAATGCGGCTTAGAAGCTGCGCGGGCCACGTGGTTTGTTGAAGCCATCACGACGCGGCGGACGGCTGTCGCGGTCGCCGCCGGGGCCACCCTGACCGCTGCGACGCGGAGCTCCCGGACCACCCGGACCGCCCGGACCACGCTTGTCGAAGCGCGGCTTGAACGGACGCGGCGCCGGATTGACCTCTTCACCGGCGGCCAAAGGGCGCATCTGCAGCTGCTGGCCGGACACCCATACCTTCTGCAGGTGGGTCAGCACGTCCGACGGCATCTGTGCCGGCAGATCCAGCAGCGAGAAGTCGTCGTGGATGTCGATACGACCGATGAAGCGGCTTTCCAGGCCGGCTTCGTTGGCGATGGCGCCGACGATGTTGGCCGGCTTCACGCCATGCTGGTGGCCGACCGAAATGCGGTAGGTCTCCATGCCCTGCTCCGGTGCACCGCGCGGCGGCACGTCACGGCGCGGGCGCTGCTCGAAGCCACTCTCGGCATCGTCACGACGCGGGCCACGCTCGAAGCGCGGGCCGCGCTCGTTGCGGTCGCCACGTTCCGGGCGCTCAGTGCGCTCGAAACGCTCGCGCGGCGCACGCTCTTCGCGCGGTGCACGTACCGGCGGCTGCAGCAGGAACGGGGTATCGCCCTGCATCATCTTCGCCAGTGCGGCGGCCACTTCGATGGCCGGCACGTTCTGTTCGGACTCGAAACGCTCCAGCAGCTGGCGGTAGAAGTCCAGGCCGCCCTGGCCCAGCGTCTCGGTGATGCGCGAGGTGAACTTGTTGATGCGGGTGTCGTTGACCGCTTCCACGCTCGGCAGCTGCATTTCTTCGATCGGCTGGCGGGTCGCACGCTCGATCTGGCGCAGCATGCCCTTTTCGCGCGGGGTGGCGAACAGGATCGCTTCACCGCTGCGGCCAGCACGGCCGGTACGGCCGATGCGGTGAACGTAGCTTTCGGTGTCGTACGGGATGTCGTAGTTCAGCACGTGGCTGATGCGTTCCACGTCCAGGCCACGAGCGGCCACGTCGGTGGCGACCAGGATGTCCAGCTTGCCTTCCTTCAGCATGGCGATGGTGCGCTCACGCTGCGCCTGCTGCATGTCACCGTTGATGGCGGCAGCGGCCAGGCCACGGGCCTGCAGCTTGCTGGCCAGCTCTTCGGTGCCGGCCTTGGTGCGCGCGAAGACGATCATCGCGTCGAACGGCTCGACTTCAAGGATGCGGGTCAGCGCGTCCAGCTTGTGCATGCCGCTCACCCACCAGTAACGCTGGCGGATGTTGGCCGAGGTGGTGGTCTTGTTGGCGATGGTGACTTCGACCGGGTCCTTCAGGTAGGTCTGCGCGATACGGCGGATGGCCGGCGGCATGGTGGCCGAGAACAGCGCGACCTGGCGCTTCTCCGGCAGCTTCTTCAGCACCGCTTCGACGTCGTCGATGAAGCCCATGCGCAGCATTTCATCGGCTTCGTCCAGCACCAGCGTCTTCAGCTCGGACAGGTCCAGCGTGCTGCGGTTCAGATGGTCGATGACGCGGCCGGGGGTACCCACCACGATGTGCACGCCGCGGCGCAGGGCCGACAGCTGCTGGCCGTACGGCTGGCCGCCGTACACCGGCAGCACGCGGAAGCCGGGGATCTTCGAGGAATAGGACTGGAACGCCTCGGCAACCTGGATGGCCAGCTCGCGGGTCGGGGCCAGCACCAGGGCCTGCGGCTTGATCTGCTGCAGGTCGATGTTGGACAGCACCGGCAGCGCGAAGGCCGCGGTCTTGCCGGTACCGGTCTGGGCCTGGCCCAGCACGTCGCGGCCTTCCAGCATCGCCGGGATGGTGGCAGCCTGGATTGGCGACGGCGTTTCGTAGCCGATGGCAGTGACAGCCTGCATGACAGAATCGGACAGGCCGAGCTGCGCGAACTGCAGCTGCGCTTGGGTTTCTTGGGACATGGGGAACTCCGAAGGCACTGCCACGAGCATGGCAGGCGAAAAAAAAGGGGGATTCCGCGCTTTGGGCGCCCTTCTTATCGCGTGCCCTGGCGCTGCTCGGTTGGAGCTGAGGTTTTACTCGCTCAGAGCGGAATGATACCGCACTGTGCCTGAACAAGGTGTACAGGAAGCCAACGGCATGCCGTTACGGCCCGCCGTGGCGCACAATAGGCGCCCATTTTACCGCCGCGGGCCCTGTCCTGCAGCGCCTGCCTCAGGAAACCCGTTCCATGCAGATCCTCGAATTCGACCTCGACGGCGATTACGTCGAACTCAAGCAGTTGCTGAAGCTGGCCGACCTGGTCACCAGCGGCGGCGAAGCCAAGATGGTCATCAGCGAAGGCCTGGTGCTGGTCGATGGCGAGGTCGAGCTGCGCAAGGCCTGCAAGATCCGCGCAGGCCAGGTGGTCGAGTTCAACGACAGCCAGATCCGCGTCCTGGCCGCCGCGTAAGTCACCGCGTGGCCGTCAGGCCACGCGCTGGGTCAGGTGGGCGGCAATCAACTGCCGGAATGGCGCCACCCCCTGCGCCACCCGCAACCCGGCCGCCCGCAACAGGCGCGCCGGACGACGGTCGTCGGTATACAGGCTGGCAATCGCATTGGTCGCTTCATACAGCGGCCGCGCCGCCAGCCGATGCCCGCGCTGGTAGCGGCCCAGCATGCCGGCTGCGGCGATGTCCGCTCCACGCCGCTGCTGTTCGGCGATGCCCTGCGCCAGCCGCTGCGCGCTGGCCAGGCCCAGGTTGAAACCATGTGCGGTGACCGGGTGCATGCCCACTGCGGCATCACCGATCAGTGCCGAACGTTCGCCGACAAAGCGGTGCGCATATACCCCGACCAGGGGATAGGCCTGTGGCGTGGCCACCGGCTGCATGCGTCCCAGGCGGTGTTCGAAGAAGCCGCTGATGGCCTCCCCGAACGCGATCTCATCCATCGCCAGCAGCGCTTCGATCTGCCGCGGCGGCAGGGTGATCACCGCTGATGCCTGTCCTTCGTTGAGCGGCAGCAGCGCCATCGTGCGGCCATAGCCGAACCACTCCCACGCCGTGTGGTGGTGATCGCGCTCGACCTGCATCCTGCAGACCAGCATCGATTTGCCGAAGTCACGCATCTGCGCACCGATGCCGAGCATGCGGCGGGTGCCGGAGAAGCGACTGTCGGCACATACCAGCAGCCGCGCATGCGCTGCCATCGTCCAGGCGCACCACGTGGCCCTGGCTGTCGGCGCGTACCGCCTGCACCTTGCGGCCATCGAACAGTTCCAGCCCGTCCTGGCCCTGCACCGCCTGCCAGGCCGCGCGGCGGATCAGATGGTTGGGCACCAGCCAGCCCAACGGCTGGCCATCGACCTGGCTGCTGGCGAAGGTCAGCGCGAAGGGCGAAGCTCCGTTCAGCACCCGCGCGTCGCGCAGTTCGGCAACCTCGGCTTCGGGCAGGCGCTGCCACAGGCCAAGCTGTTCCAGGCTTTGCCGCGAGGCATGGGTCAGGGCGATTTCGCGGCCGTCGAAGGCCGCCTCGGCCAGGGCCTGGCGCGGCTGTGCCTCGACCAGCCCCACCTGCAGGCCAGTGCTGGCCAGCGCGCGCGCAAAGCACAGCCCGGCCGGTCCGGCGCCGACCACCACCACGTCCATCCTGCGCATGCGCGCCTCCTGCCGTTGATCCAGTCGCGGCCAGCATAGCGCTGCGTGCCTGACCGGCCTTGATCTGGATCAGCTGCGCGTCACAGCAGCGCGAACACCATCGCCAGGATCGCCACGATCGACACCAGCCAGACCAGGCTGCGCACATAGGGCACGCCGGCTGCGTACAGCGGCAGGTAGACCACGCGTGCCCAGAAGTAGACCTGGGCCGCCAGCGCGGTGGTGTCGCTGCCACGCCCGGCCAGCACCACCGCAATCGCAGCGGCGGCGAAGAACGGGAAGGTCTCGAAGAAGTTGGATTGCGCCCGCTGCAGTCGTCCAGCCAGTGGACTCAGCGGCTTGGACGAGTCGTCACGTGCGGAGGCGTTCCATTTCATCCCGCGCTCGCGGGTGACCACGGTGGAGGCGGCAAAGATGTAGACGAAACCCAGCAGCATCGCCCACGCCAGCATCGTCAGTTCGGTTGTCATCATTCATCCACGGCGAAAAGTTGATCGGAGGATCGCTTGTTACTTCGGCCTAACGCGCAGGCTGCTTATAACTTCATTCCAGTAGCGCACAGCCTCAAAGTGCTGCTGTCTCGTCAACCAGGTTTTGTTCTCAGGGCTGATCGGATCACCACCAACGATAGCGGGCTTAATCTCGAACAGCTCCATGCCCTTGGGACGTGAGTACTTATTCAGGTCAATCATTTTCGTCTGCCAATCGAGCAAACAGATCGGGAAGGTCGCTCGCTACCGAGATGGCATGCTGACGATCCATGCCTATAAACGGAATACGAACTATCGGCATTTCTGCATCCAATGCGTCAAACCCATAAGCCTCCCCTCCGCCGTTAGAAGCGAACAAAAATATACCGGGCGCATATGTCTCGACTTCATATTCACGATTGAAATCGACCACCTCTTCTGCTTTCCAGAAAATGACGTAGTTATCGCCAATGAACCCTTCGCCACCGTCGTGCGCCCTGAGGAATTCAATGTAACTCTCGGGAAGCGCCACTCCCAAGGGTGTCGACAGACCATCAACCGCCGAAGCTTCGGCCGGACAATTAAGCCGCCCCTCTGTCAGGTGATACTTCATAGCTGTTTTTCCAGATCTTTCTGCAAGTGGCTCCACCAATAAGTCATCTGCTACCAACCCTCAGGGTGTCGACGCGCGCAGGCTGTATCCGGCCAAGCGCCAGGTCTGGTCTTCGTCGAAGCGGAACGACACCAGCTCGCGTACCGGCTGCGCGCTGTTGGCGAAACGGGTCGGGAAGCTGACGTTGATGTACAGGCCCTCGGGCACGGCAGCACCTGCAGCGTATTTCACGCGGGTGATGGTCGGCTGGCCACGCCCGGCCAGCGCGCCAAGACGCGTGCGGTCTGCCGCAAGCTGGCTGACGAAGGCCGCCTTGGGCACTGCGCGGCGGGCAACCGCCGAGGCGCCGTCCCACAACTCACCGGCCCGATTGGCGTCGACCAGTTGCGCGGCCTTCAATGCGGCACTGCCCATTTCCGCGTCCTGTTTCTGCACCTGCGCCTGCTGGGCCGGGCTCAGCACCGGCGTGGCAGCGGTCGCCGGCTTCGCGGCCGTCGGTGCGCTCGGCGCGGGGCGAGCCGGGGCCGGTGCGGGCGTGGCCGGCGCCGGCGTTTGCGCCAGTGCAGCCAGGGGCAACAGGGACAGCAGCAGGAGCACGCGCTTCATGGACACCGCCGGTTCGATGGAAAGAACCGCAGTCTACGCCAGCGCAGTGAGTGGGCCGTCAGCGAGCCTGGACGCTGCCTTCCACCGCACCCGCCTCGGCCTGCGCCGCCGGTGCCGCCGATGCCGCGGGCAGCTGCTCGGCCACCGGCGGCTGCTCCGGCGGTGCCGGTGGCAGCGTAGCCACGTCGATCTCCGACAGCGGGCTTTCCTCCGGGCACACCGGGTCGGGGAAGCCGAAGCGCTGCTTCAGCGACTGGCCACAGCTGTTGATCGATTCCATGTCGGCACCGTCGCGCTTGCACTGCTGGTCGAACGCCACCAGGAACGCATCCTTGCGCTGCACGAAGTCGTCGCCGCAGGTACGCATCTGCTTGATCCGCTCCAGGTCGTCCTGCACGGCGTTGGTCCCGTCCAGGCCGTACTGACGAAGCTCTTCGGCCGTCAGCAGGCGCAGGCTGCGGTTGGGCACAGTCATCATCAGGTCGGCCACACCCACCGCCACACCATTGCGCTGCAGATAATCCTTCACGTTGTCATAGACCTCGTGCAGCTCGCGGTTGAGCTCTGCGCGCGAAGTGGCCTTGGAACTGATGCGCATCATGCGGTGGATGCCGACCTTGCCGGTCAACAGCCGGTTGTCGCCGGCAGCCAGCACGAACACGCAGGCGCTGTGGCAGATCGAGCCCTCGCGCACCCAGATGGTCCAGCCGGATTCGCCGATGCTGTCGCCGGCAACGATGGCCGATTCCACCTGGCCACCGCTGGAATCCAGATCCAGGATGCGCTTGTGGATCTGCAGCTCGTCGGCGACCACGGCCAGCCGCCACATCATCTCGGCAAACCCGGGGTTGATCTTGCCGTTGTAGCGCACGCGCAGCAGGCCACGCTCGGCGCACGGCGCCAGCGCCTGCTTCAGCTGTTCGCGCTGCAGGCCTTCCAGCTCAACACCATCGCCGCCGTCGCCAGCGTAATCGGTGGTGCAGCTGACCCAGGCCTTGCCGTTTTCCAGCTGCGCCTGCGGCCAGGGCCGATCAGCCCGGCTGCGTGCCGGTGCCGGCGGTGGCGGCGCATCGGCGGCATTGATCGATACCATGTTTTCGCCATCGCTGGCCGGGGCCCGCGTGGCCTTGTCGGCAGCGGTGACGTTGCCGGGGTTCTCCAACTGGCTGCAGCCCGCCAGGGCCAGGCACAACAGGGGCAACCAGCGGAGTTTGGCGGACATCGGGCAACCGGATTCAGACAGGCAAGAACCACAGTCTACCCGTCCACGACGCGCATTCAGCGCCCGCCACTGAACCTGTTCTGACCCTCTGACCCTGTCATTTCCTGTCCCAGCGTCATCCGACATCCCCTCCCACATTGCGTGGATCTACATGTCGACCAAGGTCGACACCCACCAACAGCAGCGGGAACCTGTCGAAGGCGGGGTGGGTCCGGTTGCAGGGGCGTCCGCGGCATGGATGCCGCGGCCAAGCTTACAGGGGTGAGGGCGCTTTGCTTGCGAAGCACTGCTTCGCAAGCGCCCGAACGCACAGCCGCCAGCGGCTGGGCCGGGCCCCGGAGGGGGACTTGCAGCGCCCCCTGCAACCGGACCCACCCCGCCATCCCACGGATAGCCCGCTGTTGCCGTTGCCGTTGCCGTTGCTGTTGCTGTTGCTGTTGCTGTTGCCGCTGAGGGTGCCGGGCGCAGCCCGGCCAGGCCCCTCCAGCATCCATGTCCGAATATGGCGAGTACTACCGCCCGCAGGCGCCTAGACTGGCGCCATGGATACCGCACTCGCCCTCGACACTGCCGCCTGCGATCGTGCCCGCCTGGCCCGGGATGCGCGCTTCGACGGCGTATTCTTCACCGCCGTGCGCAGCACCGGCATCTACTGCCGGCCGGTGTGCCCGGCGCCGCCACCGAAGCCACGCAACATCACCTATTTCCCCACGGCTGCTGCCGCTGCGTCCGCCGGCTATCGCCCCTGCCTGCGCTGCCGCCCCGAGCTGGCCCCGCTGGCACAACAGGCGCTGGCCGGACAGACCGTGCAGCGGGCCTTGGCGCTGATCCATGCCGGCTTCCTGCAGGACCAGCCGGTGGCCGAGCTGGCAGGAAAGATCGGCCTCAGCGCACGCCAGCTGCAACGCCTGTTCGTCGAACGGCTGGGCGCAACGCCAGGGCAGATCCACGCAACCCATCGCCTGCTGCTGGCCAAGCAGCTGCTGACCGAAACCACGCTGCCGGTGACCGACGTGGCACTGGCCGCTGGCTACAACAGCCTGCGCCGCTTCAATACGGCATTCCTGCAGGGCTGCGGCATGGCGCCTACCGTACTGCGCCGCCAACACCATCCCCTGGCCGCCGACGATGGCGGGCTGGTGCTGCGCCTGGGCTATCGACCGCCGCTGGATTTCCCCCGCATGCTGGCCTTCCTGCGCAAGCGCAGCCTGCCCGGCATCGAGCTGATCGGTGAAGACAGTTACCAGCGCGTGTTGGGCACAGCCGAGCGCCCCGCCCTGCTGCGCGTCACCGCCGACCCGAAGCGGCCCGAGCTGCGCCTGCAACTGGGCGCGGTCGACCCACGCCTGATTCCGGACATCGTGCGCCGCGTGCGCCGTGTGTTCGACCTGGACGCCGACCTGCAGCAGGTGCACGCAGCGCTGGGCGATGAACCGCTGTTGGCGCGCGGCATCGCCGAGCGCCCCGGCCTGCGTGTGCCAGGCGGATGGGACGGCTTCGAGGTAGGCGTGCGCGCGGTACTGGGCCAGCAGGTCAGCGTGGCCGCGGCCACCACGTTCGCGCGCCGGCTGGTCGATGCCTACGGTGCGCACCTGCCCGGCATGCCGTCCGAATTCGACCGTCAGTTTCCAGCGCCGGACGTACTGGCCGACGCGCCGCTGGAATCGATCGGCCTGCCACGCAGCCGCGCCGCCACCGTGCGCGCCCTCGCCGCAGCCTGCGCCAGCGGCCAGCTGGACTTCGGGCCGGGGCAGGCACTGGAGGAATTCGTCGCCCGCTGCGTGGCCCTGCCCGGCATCGGCCCGTGGACGGCGCAGTACATTGCCCTGCGCGGGCTGGGCCAGCCTGATGCCTTCCCCGCCGGTGACCTGGTGCTGCAGCAGGTGCTGGGCCACGCGCAGGGCCAGCGCCTCAGCGAACGCGCCACCGAGGCCCGTTCGCAATCATGGCGCCCGTGGCGCGCCTATGCCGTGCTGCATCTGTGGCACCTGTCCGGCACGTTCGTTGGAGAACCCTCATGAACCTGTTGTTCGATCGCTTCGATACACCGATCGGTGAACTGACCATCGCCGGGGATGAGAATGGCCTGGCCCACGTTCTGTTCCCGGAAAACCGCCATCCTGCGCGCGGCCGCGAGCACTGGCATTACACGCCCGGCGCATTGCCGGAGGCGCGCGAACAGTTGCTGCAGTACCTGCACGGTGAGCGCAGCGGTTTCGACCTGGTGCTGGCACCGCATGGCACGCCGTTCCAACTGCGCGTCTGGCACGCGCTGGCGTTGATTCCCTTCGGCCAGACCTGGAGCTATCTGCAGCTGGCGCAGCAGCTGGGTCAGCCGACGGCGACCCGTGCGGTCGGCGCGGCCAATGGCCGCAATCCGTTGCCGATCGTGCTGCCGTGCCATCGCGTGATCGGCAGCAACGGTACGTTGACCGGTTTCGGTGGCGGCCTGGAAACCAAGGCAGCGTTGTTGCGGCTGGAGCAGCGACAGGCACCGCTGTTTGCATGAGGGTTGGAGGCAGGGCTGCGCCCTGCACCCGCTACAAGCCAGAGCAACATCAACGTCAACATCAACGTCCAAAGCGGTCTATCCCAGGGTGGTCGGGGCGGTGTCGGATTGCGGGGCCGCCGCAAGTACGTCCTTGTAGGCTTGGCCGCGGCATCCATGCCGCGGTCACCCCGCAATCCGACACCGCCCCGCCTTCGACAGTTCCCCGGTGACGGATTGATTCGTTCCGGTAGATCCACGCCATGCGTGGATGGAAGCATCCGTAATCTGTCTGGAGAAGAGCCCCCTTGTTGTTCAAGGGGGCGCGCCAAAGGCGCGGGGATGAGGTGAAATGCGCGGACACTCCAGCACGCCAACGGCGGGATGGCGTGTTCAAGGGGGCGCGCCAAAGGCGCGGGGATACGGTGAAATGCGTGGACACGCCAGCGCGCCACAGGCGCGATGGCGTGTCTTGGGTACGTCATTGCTGCGGATTATCATGGCCGGATGACTTCCGTACGCCTGACCCGCACGCTGGCGCTGCTGCTGCCCCTGGCCGCATGCACCACCACGCCTTCGCCTTCGACAACCATCGCTGCACCTGCTGCGGAGGCGAATACGCCGCCCGCCAGCCCGCCGAAGCTGCTGTTGATCTCCATCGACGGCCTGCGCGCCGATGCGTTGGATCGCGGCCTAACCCCGAACCTTCAGCGGATCATCGACGGTGGTGTGCGTGCGCGCTGGATGACGCCCTCCTATCCCTCGCTTACTTTCCCCAACCACTACACACTGGTCACCGGCCTGCGTCCGGACCACCACGGCATCATCAACAACAGCATGGACGATGCCGCGCTCGGTCGCTTCGCGCTGCACGACCGCGCTGCGGTGACCACCAGCGGATGGTGGGGCGGCGAACCGATCTGGGTGGGTGCCGAGAAGGTCGGTGTGCGCACCGCCACCACCTCATGGCCGGGCAGCGAAGCCGAGATCCAGGGCACACGGCCCAGCCAGTGGCGCATTTACGATGCCAAGGAACCGCTGGAGCAGCGTGCGCAGACGGTGCTCGACTGGCTGTCGCAGACCGATGCCGATGCGCCGCGCCTGACCACGCTGTACATGGAGCACGTGGACAAGGCCGGCCACAACTTTGGCCCCGAATCCAGGCAGTACACCGAGGCCATCGTGCATGCCGACCGGATCATCGGGCAGGTGCTCGATGGCCTGCAGCAGCACGGCCTGGCCGACAGCACCAACGTGATCGTGGTCTCCGATCACGGCATGGCGTCGGTGCCGGAGGGCCAGGTGATCGCCCTCGAATCGATGGTTGACCCTGCCATCGCGCGCAACGTCAGCGCAGGCCAGTCGGTCGGCTTCGCGCCGGAGGTGGGACGCGAAGCAGAGGCCGAGCGTGCCCTGCTCGGTCGCCACGCACACTACGAATGCTGGAAGAAGGAGAACCTGCCGACGCGCTGGCATTACGGCACCCATCCGCGCGTGCCGGCCATCGTCTGCCAGATGGATGAAGGCTGGGACGCGCTGACGCGCGAGAAGATCGCCAAACGCGAGCACGCCGATCGCGGCTCACATGGCTACGACAACGCGTTGCCGTCGATGCGCGCGGTGTTCGTCGCCCGTGGCCCTTCATTCCGGCAAGGCCTGGTGATCGACGGTTTCGACAATGTCGACGTCTACCCGCTGCTGGTGCACCTGCTGCAGGTGCCGGAAGCGGCCAACGATGGCAACGCGCAGACGCTGCAGAAAACCCTGCGCTGATCGCGGCGCCATGCCCTGGCCACGGTCAAAAAAAAACGCGGCGCCGAGCGCCGCGTTTTTCGTTGGACCGGTCGGTCGGCGGATCAGCCGGCCTTGGCCACTGCCTTCTTGGCCACAGCCTTCTTCGCCGGAGCCTTGGCCACGGTCTTCTTGGCAACCGGGGCGGCGGCGCCTACGGCGACCTTGCTCGCGGTGTGCGAACGGGCGTTGCCGTAGCTGGCGTTGTAGCGCTTGCCCTTGGCGGTCTTGCGGTCACCCTTACCCATGTCTTCAACTCCTCAAATGTGAAATCTGGTTACCCCGTACTGACACGGGTTCGGCGGGGCCGCCTTGCTGGGCGCCCCCGCGCACGATCGGAAAGCCTACCACGGAGCGCCTAGTGCGCGCAGCTGGCGTCATGCACGTGGCCGTGGTTCAGGCGCAGGTTGACCAGGTGCGCGATGCCGACCAGCAGGCCGCCCAAGGTCATCACCACCGCATGCGGCACCGCGTTGTGGTGCAGCGGGTCGTACAGCACGCCGGCCCACAACGCGATCAGGCCGGGAATCAGGAACGCCAGCGCACGCAGCGCGCCGTGCCGCCGGTAACCCCAGACCAGGCTGAACAAGCCCAGCAGGGTCACGAACACCACCAGCGCCTTCTCCACGCCATCGCTGAGCCAGAAGGACAGGCCAAGCGAGGGGGCAGCGGCCAGCAACAGCGGAATGACCGCGCAGTGCACCGCGCACAGCATCGAACCGGTGGCGCCGAAGCGATCGAGCAGGTGGCGCAGGTGGCGCAGGCGTGAGGGCAAAGGCATGACTTCCAGCAGGGCGGCGAATCGTTATGGAATAATATAACATCGTTTCCCGACCCGCACGGTTCCCCTCCCCTGTCCCGCCGACGGGATTCGTGCGCCACCCGATTGATACAATGTAACAAAGGACCGCCATGCCCTCCCACCACCCTCGTTTCAAGCCGCATTCCCTGGCCCTGGCGCTTGCTGCGCTGCTGCCCTCCGTCGCCTTTGCGGCCTCCGACGATGATTCGCATCGTGACCGCCACCTGACCGAGCTGTCCTCGGTGCAGGTCACGGCATCGCCGCTGCAGGGTGATACCGAATCGCTGGCGCGCCCGGTCGAAGTGCTGTCCGGTGAGCGCCTGGACGAGCAGAAGGCCGGCACCCTCGGTGACACCGTCGCCAAGCTGCCCGGCGTGCAGAGCACCTTCTTCGGCCCCGGCGTCGGCCGCCCGATCATCCGTGGCCAGGAAGGTCCGCGCGTGGCCGTGCTGTCCAACGGCATGGGCAACATGGACGCCTCCACCGTCAGCGCCGACCATGCCACCAGCATCGAGCCGTTCCTGGCCGACCAGATCGAAGTACTGAAAGGCCCGGCTACCCTGCTGTTCGGCAGCGGCGCGATCGGCGGTGCGGTGAACGTGGTCGATGGGCGCATTGCGCGCGAACTGCCGGATCGTCCGCTCAGCGGCCGTGCCGAGCTGCGTGGCAATTCGGTCAACGACGAACGCAGCGGCATGTTCCGCCTGGACGGCGTGAGCGGCAATGTGGTGCTGCACGTGGATGGCCTGGTGCGCAATGGCGATGATTTCCGCATTCCCGGCTACGCGGTGATCGACGGCCTGGAAGACCACCACGATGACCACGACCACGCGGGCGAGGAAGGCGAAGAGCCGCGTCGCGGCCGCCTGGACAACAGTTCCATCCGCACCCGCGCCGGTGGCGTCGGCGCCACCTGGCTGGGCGAAGGCGGCTACTTCGGCGCCTCGGCCAGCACCTACCGCACCAACTACGGCATCCCCAACGGCGCCCACGTGCATGCCGACGGCGATGGCCACGACCATGATCACGACCACGGCCATGGCGAGGAGGAGGAAGGTGAAGAGCACGACGTGCGCATCGACATGGTGCAGAACCGTTTCGAGACCAAGGCCGGCATCTACAACCCGGTATCGTTCCTGAAGAACGTCAACGCGCGCGTGGCCTACACCGACTACGAACACGTGGAGCTGGAAGCCGGCACGCCGTCCACCCGCTTCACCAACCGCGGCATCGAAGGCCGCCTGGAAGCGGTGCAGCAGCAGATCGGCGGCTGGGACGGCGCCTTCGGCCTGCAGTTCGGCAACAGCGATTTCGGCGCCAAGGGCGAAGAAGCGTTCGTGCCCGATACCGGAACCAGGAACATCGGCCTGTTCGTTCTGCAGGAAAAGCAGTTCGGCCCGTTCAAGCTGGAACTGGGCGGTCGCCACGACCAGGTCAAGCTGGACCCGACCGGCGACTACCGCCGCCGCAAGTTCGACGCCACCAACCTGTCGGCTGCCGGCATCTGGAAGCTCAACGATGCGGTCGACCTGCGCATCGGCGTGGACAGCTCCGAGCGTGCACCGACCAATGAGGAGCTGTATGCCGCCGGTGCGCACATCGCCACCCGTTCGCTGGAAATCGGTGATGCCAACCTGAAGACCGAGCGCGGCCAACGCATTGAACTGGGCATCCACACCCACAGCGAGCGCCTGGACTTCTCCGCCGCGATCTACCAGACCAGGTTCAAGGACTTCATCTACCTGGCCGACACCGGCATCACCGAGAGCCTGCCGGTGCGCACCTGGACCCAGCAGGACGCGGTGTTCAAGGGCGCCGAGGCCGAAGCACTGGTGCACCTGTTCGAAGGCGGCGCCGGTGATTGGGACCTGCGCGTGTTCGGCGACTACGTGCAGGCCAAGCTGGACGGCAACGGCAGCCGCACCCTGGACATCGCCGTGCCGCACGGTGACCACAACCACAACTACAGCGTGGAACTGGCCAACACCGGTTACCTGCCGCGCATCGCCCCGGCCCGCGTCGGCGCCGACCTGCGCTGGGCGAAGGATGGCTGGCGTGCCTCGGTGGGCGCGGTGCGTTACAGCCGGCAGAAGGACGTTGCGCAGAACGAGGAGCCGAGCAACGGCTACACCCTGGTCGATGCGCACCTGGCCTACCGCTGGGACCGCAGCGACAGCAACAGCTACGAGTTGTTCCTGGATGGCAGCAACCTGACCAACCGCGAAGTGCGTCCGCATACCTCGCTGCTGAAGGATTACTCGCCGCTGCCGGGTCGTGGTGTCGCTTTCGGGATCCGCGCGTTCTTCTGATGAGGCATCCACGCGTGGCGTGGATCTACGGGGGGCCGCGTGGCCTCCCGTTTTTTTTTGCGCCCCGCCCGCCATCACGCATCCGTCACAAAGATGTGCGTACGACAACAAGCGGACAATCCCGTCGCCATCTGTCTCTCGCCATCCGGACATTTGTGTCCGAAAATGAAGCCATGACCACCCAACGTGCCGATGCCGCTGCCCGCCGAGCCCTCATCCTCGATGCTGCCGACCATGTGTTCGGCCAACACGGCGTCACCGCGCCGCTGGACCTGGTGGTCGAGCGTGCCGAAGTCGGCCGCGCCACCCTGTATCGGAACTTCCCTGACCGCACCGCGCTGATCCAGGCGCTGCTGCAGCGCACGGTCGACCGCATCCGCCGCCAGGTCGAGCAGCTTGGCGACCGCGACGACGCCCTGTTCGAGGTGTTCGAAGGCATGGCCCAGCGCATCGTCGATTCGCCGGCACTGGCCGATTACTGGCGCGCGGTCGATTCGGACGTGCCGGCCATGCGCACCGCACGCGAGACCGTGCGCGACCTGCTGGAAGCCCCCATCGCCCGCGCCAAGGCCGCTGGCCTGTGCCGGCCCGACCTGGAGAAGACGGATATTTCACTGATCTCGGGCATGCTGGGGGCGGCCCTGCGCGGCAAGACCCGCGATGAGCGCGCCCAGCTGGCCGGGCGTGCCCTGCAACTGCTGCGCGGGGGACTCCAGGGAGCAGCCAGCGGGGAACGCTGATGGTGCAGCCGTACCTCAAGCCGGTTCCGGATTGGGAGGAGCACGAGAAGCCGACCATGCCCGGTTCGGCGTCGATGCCCTGGCACCCGCCTTATCGGCGTGCAGCCTATGCACTGGTGTCGCTGCTGGTGGCCATCACCGGTGGCCTCGGCAATGCGCTGGTAACGGCCAACCTGCCCTTCCTGCAGGGGCAACTGGCACTCACTCCCACCCAGGGCAGCTGGCTGGTGGCTGCCTACGCCATGGTCAACGTGACCGCCAACCTGCTGGCCTTCAAGTTCCGCCAGCAGTACGGCATCCGCCTGTTTGCCGAGATCGGCCTGGGGCTGTACGCGGCGCTGGCGGTGCTGCACCTGTTCGTCGGCAGTTTCGAGACCACCATGCTGACCCGCGCCGCCAGCGGTTTCGCCGGCGCGGCCTGCTCGACGCTGGGGACGCTGTACATGCTGCAGGCGCTGCCACGGCGATTCACCGGCAACCTGCTGGTGATCGGCGTCGGCCTGTCGCAGCTGGCGGTGCCGATTGCCTGGATCGTCTCGCCCGGCCTGGTCGATACCGGCCAATGGCACCAGCTGTATTCGTTCGAAGCGGGGCTGGCGCTGTGCGCGTTTGCCGCCGTGGTCGTGCTGAAGCTGCCGCCGGGCATCCAGGTCAAGGCCTTCGAACCGCTGGATTTCCTCACCTTCGCCCTGCTCGCGCCTGCCGTCGCCCTGCTGGTGGTGGTGCTGGCCCAGGGCTACACGCGCTGGTGGTTGAACACACCGTGGCTGGGCTGGGCGCTGATCGCCTCCATCGTGCTGACCAC
The DNA here is from genome assembly GCF_020883215.1 of Stenotrophomonas sp. SI-NJAU-1. NCBI lineage: Bacteria > Pseudomonadati > Pseudomonadota > Gammaproteobacteria > Lysobacterales > Lysobacteraceae > Stenotrophomonas > Stenotrophomonas sp. SI-NJAU-1. The sequence continues at coordinate 1,336,987 of NZ_CP086598.1, read as the reverse complement.
CACCGCACTGATCATCGAACACTACCGGCGCAACCCGCTGCTGCAGATCCGTTGGCTGTCGACCCTGCCGGTGATGCACTTCATCGTCGGCGCCTTCCTGATCCGCTTCCTGACCACTGAACAGTCCTACGGCGTGGTCAACCTGATGCGCACGCTGGGCATGGGACCGGACCAGATGCGGCCGCTGTTCGTGGTGATCCTGGCCGGCGTGGTCACCGGCATCGCCGGTGCGTCACTGACCTTCGGCCCGAAGCGCCTGATCGCGCAGTTGCTGATGGCGATCCTGCTGCTGGGTGCCGCCGCGTTCTTCGACCAGCATCGCACCAGCCTGGATCGCCCGCACGACTTCTACATCAGCCAGTTCCTGGCGTCGGTGGGCGCCGGCATGTTCATGGGCCCGCTGATCATGCTCGGCATTTCCGCCGCGTTGAAACAAGGCGTGGACCACATGATCACCTTCCTGGTGACATTGTCGATCACGCAGACGCTGGGCGGACTGGCCGGCTCGGCCGTGCTGGGAACGTTCCAGCTGCATCGCGAGCAGCTGTATTCCAGCGCGCTGACCAGCCAGCTCGATCCAGCCGACCCGGTGGTGGCACAGCGCCTGCGCATCCAGCAGCAGCTGTACGCAGCGCAGATCACCGACCCGGTACTGCGCAGTGCCCAGGGCAGCGCGCAGCTGGCGCAGACCACCCGCCGCGAAGCCAACGTGCGAGGCTTCAACGATGTGTTCACCCTGAGCGGCTGGCTGGCAATCGGTTTCCTGTGCTGGTTGCTGCTGCTGTCGCTGCGTACCGCCGTACGCAAACAATGGCGCAAGCGCCATCCTTCCTCCCCCGCTGCGGCTGCGACCGCGGCACCGCGCTGAGTCCACCGTCATGCCGCCCGTCCCGCCCCGTCCAGACGACACCGACGCTGCCGAGAACGTCACCCCGCCGCCACCCACCGATGCGGCACCGGCGGTGACGCCTGCCGCTCCCGCCGCCGCGCCGAAGTACCTCAAACCAAGTTCGCGCAGCGTGGTGGTGATGGTGGTGGTGGCCCTGCTGGGCATCGCGCTGATCCTGCGCGCCTGGCACCTGTGGCCGTTCACCAGCAGCGTGATGGTGACCGACAACGCCTATGTGCGCGGTCAGATCACGGTGATGGCGCCGCAGGTGAACGGCTACGTGACCGACGTACTGGTGAAGGACTTCCAGCACGTGAAGCAGGGCGAGCCACTGCTGCGTATCGACGACCGCATCTACGCGCAGCGGGTGGCTCAGGCGCAGGCCACGCTGGACAGCGCGCGCGCGGCCCTGGCCAATTCGGACCAGTCGCAGGCGCAGAACCGCGCGCAGATCGCTGCGGCGCGGGCCACGCTGTCGGCCGGCCAGGCCGAGCTGCAGCGCTCGCGCAACGAGGCCAAGCGTTACGAGGAACTGGCGGCGCAGCAGCTGGTGTCGATCAACGACCGCGACAAGTTCCGCACCAGCCAGGCCTCGGCGCAGGCCAGCGTGCAGCAGTCGCAGGCGCAGATCCGCATCGCCGAAGAAACCCTGGTCTCGACCCAGGTCTCGCGCAAGAGCCTGGAAGCGCAGGTGGAAAGTGCGCAGGCACAGCTTGAGCTGGCCCGCATCGACCTGGCCAATACGGTGATCCATGCGCCGCGCGACGGGCAGATCAGCGAAGCCAGCGTGCGCGTGGGACAGTACGTAGCCGCCGGTTCGCAGCTGCTGTTCCTGGTGCCCGATGCATTGTGGGTGGTAGCCAACTACAAGGAAGGCCAGACCTGGCAGATGAAGATCGGGCAGCCCGCCTCGTTCTCGGTGGATGCGTTCCAGGGCCAGGTGCTGCGCGGACGCGTGGAGCAGATCGCGCCGGCCACCGGATCGGAGTTCAGCGTGCTGCGCCCGGACAATGCCAGCGGCAATTTCACCAAGGTGGTGCAGCGGCTGCCGGTGCGGATCTCGATCAACGGGGACCAGGAACTGGCGGCGCGGTTGCGGCCGGGCATGTCGGTGATCGTGCGGGTGGATACCGCGACCAAGCCGTTGGACTAGGGCGCCGGCCCGGTGGAGTCGAGCCATGCTCCATGCTCGGCTGCATTGTCATGAAATGGGTCAGGTCCCTTTGCCAGTGGCAAAGGGACCTGACCCCAGTCCCGAGGAAGCCGGCCAGCGGCCGGCACTACCCTCGCATCAGCCTGCGCAGCGGGCGCAGAGTCCGTGTACTTCCAATGTCTGTGCCTGCGGTTGGAAGCCGAGCTCCTTGGCCCGCTTTTCCAGCTGGGTCACGATCTCGCGGTCTTCCAGTTCCACCGCGCTGTGGCAGCTGTTGCAGATCAGGAACGGCACCGAATGGGCCGCACTGCTGGGGTGGTGGCAGGCCACGAAGGCATTGACCGATTCCAGCTTGTGCACGAAGCCATTGGCCATGAGGAAGTCGAGCGCGCGGTACACGGTGGGCGGGGCGTCAGCGCCCACCCCCTTGCCGTTGCGCACCCACTCCAGCAGCTCGTAGGCCTTGACCGGCTTGCCGGCCTCGGCGATCAGCTTGAGCACGTTGGCGCGGATGGGGGTGAGGCGCAGCCCGCGCTCACGCGAGACGCGCTCGACCACCGCCACGAAATCCGAAGCGTCGTGGACATGGTGGTGCGGGGCCGTACAGGCGGTTTTGGCGGACATGCGCGTTCTCCAGTTCGGGCGTGGGCCGCAGGGCTCAGGCCGCTGCTACCTTGGTGATGGCCACATCGATGCGTTTCAAGGCCTGCTCGCGTCCGGCCAGGTACACGGTATGGGAAATGTCAGGGCTGACCTGGGTGCCGGTGATGGCCACGCGCAGCGGCTGGGCGACCTTGCCCATGCCCATTTCCAGCGCCGCCGCTGCATCGTGCAGGGCCACGCCAACGGCCTCGGCGGTCCACTCCGGCAGGGCTGCCAGCAGCTCGCGGGCTTTGCCCAGCGGCAGTTCCGCGCCGGCCTTGAAGTGCTTGGCCACGGCCGCTTCATCGTATTCGTTCAGCGGCTGGTACCAGACCACGGCCTTCTCGGCCATTTCCTTCAGGGTCTGCACGCGCTCGCGCAGGGCGATCACCACGTCCACCGGCGCCGGGCCAGCGGACACGTCCAGGCCCAGCTTCTGCAGCTGGTAGACCAGGTGCGGTGCGATCGCGGCCGGCTCCTCGGTCTTCAGGAAGTGCTGGTTGACCCAGCCGAGCTTGGCCATGTCCAGGCGCGAGGCCTTGGAATTGCAGTCCTTCACATCGAACAGGTCGATCAGTTCCTGGCGGCTGAACAGTTCCTGGTCACCGTGCGACCAGCCCAGCCGGGCCAGGTAGCTCAGCAGTGCATCAGGCAGGTAGCCGGCGTCCTTGTACTGCATCACGTCGGCCGCGCCGGTGCGCTTGGACAGCTTGGCGCCCTGCTCGTCCAGGATCATCGGCATGTGGCCGAACTTCGGCACCGGTGCGCCGATGCCTTCGTACAGGTTGATCTGGCGCGGGGTGTTGTTGATGTGATCGTCGCCACGGATGACTTCGGAGATCTTCATGTCCCAGTCGTCCACCACTACCGCGAAGTTGTAGGTGGGGTAGCCGTCCGGACGGAAGATCACCATGTCATCCAGCTCGCTGTTGGCGATCTCGATGCGGCCCTTGATCAGGTCATCGAACACCACCGTGCCTTCAAGCGGGTTCTTGAAGCGGATGACGCGGTTCGGATCGTCCCTGTACGGCAGGCCCTGATCGCGGGCAGCACCGTTGTAGCGCGGCTTTTCCTGCCTGGCCATCGCGGCTTCGCGCATGGCGTCCAGTTCTTCGCGGGTTTCGTAGGCGTAGTACGCCTTGCCGTCGGCGATCAACTGCTCGGCCACTTCCTTGTACCGGGCCACGCGCTCGGTCTGGTAGACCGGGCCTTCGTCGTAGTCCAGGCCCAGCCACTCCATCGCTTCCAGGATCGCGTCGATCGCGCCCTGGGTGCTGCGTTCACGGTCGGTGTCCTCGATGCGCAGCACGAACTCGCCGCCACGATGGCGGGCCTCCAGCCAGCAGTACAGCGCGGTGCGGGCGCCACCGATATGCAGGTAGCCGGTGGGACTGGGGGCGAAGCGGGTGCGGCAGGTCATGGAGGGCTCGAGGAACGGGTATCCCCCGATTTTACCAGCCCTCCGCCCCCTGCGGAAAAAGGGGACGGAGGGGATCAAGTCACTATTGCCGCGCTCCCGGGAGAACGCCGATGCAGCGGAGGGGAAACACGACTTGATCCCCCTCCGTCCCTTTTTCAGGGCTCGGGCTTGCGCGGGAACGGCTGCTCGCGCATGGCGGCGTGGTAGGCAAAGGAGGCAACGATGGCGGCGGCCTGCTTCAGGTCTTCCGGTTCGGCGTGGTCCCAGGTGTCCAGGTGGCTGTGGTGGACGTTGCTGAAGTAGTCCAGTCGGTCCTGGATGAACTGGAAGCCCGGCAGGCCGATGCGGTCGAAGCTGATGTGGTCGGTGCTGCCGGTGTTGCGGGTGGCCACGGTGGTTGCACCCACGTCATGGAACGGGGCGAGCCAGGCTTCGAAGATCGGCATCGCCGCCAGGTTTTCCTGTGCGTAGATGCCACGGAAGCGGCCCGAGCCGTTGTCCATGTTGAAGTAGACCTGGAACTTGCCGTAGTCGCGGGTCTTCTGCAGGGCACCGGTCGGTTCGCGCAGCGAGGCCGGCAGCGCCTTCTGCGCCGGGTCGGTGGGCTCGGGGAATCGACCGAAGTGCTTGGCCACGTAAGCCTGCGAACCGATCAGTCCCTGTTCCTCGCCACTCCACAGCGCAACCCGGATGGTGCGCTTGGGCTTGGCGCCGCTGGCCTTGAGGATGCGCATGGCCTCCATCATCACCGCCACGCCGGCGGCGTTGTCGGCCGCGCCGGTGCCGCTGTGCCAGGAATCCAGGTGCGCGCCGATCATCACCACCTCGTCCGGCCTGCTGCTGCCACGGATCTCGGCCAGGGTGTTGTAGCCGGGCTGGTCGGCCTCGTCGGTGAAGCGTGCGGCCACATCCACGCGCAGGCGCACGCTCTGCTTGGCTTCCAGCGCGCGTACCAGCGGATTGAAGTGCTCGGCGATCATCGCCAGTTCGGGAATGCCGACCGCTTCGCCGGCCTTGCGCGAGCCGCCACCGGCCACGCGGATGATGCCGTTGTCCCAGCTGCTGATGCTGATCGAGGCCAGCGCGCCTTCTTCAACGAAGAATGCGTTGACCTTCGCCGCCAGCGCCTGCTTCTCCTGGTATTCCTTCACCCGCTTGGCGCGATCGGCGGCCACGTCCTTGTCCTTGGGCAGGGTGAATTCCTGCAGGCCTTCCAGCGAGGTGGCGTCGTGCCGGTGCGAATCGGCGTCGGTGCCGCGCTTGTATTCGCGGGCCTCGCCCAGCAGCAGGATCTTTCCACGCAGCTTGCCGCGATATTTCTCGATGTCCTCGGGCTTCTTGATGTCCACCTGCAGCAGGTCGCCCTCGACCGGGCCGGTGGTGCCCGGCGTCCACGCCTTGGGCAGCGCATGCAGTGGCTGCACGCGATCGCCCAGCATTTCCACGCTGGCCGAGGTGAATTCCCAGCCACGGCCGAATTCGTCGAAGGCTTCGTCATGGACATTGTCCAGCTTCCATTCGCTGAACTTGCCGCGGGTCCAGGCGTTGGCACGCCCCATCGCCGGCGAATTGGTCAGGCGCGGCCCGATGCGTTCGGTGAGGTAGCTGAAGGTATCCATCACCTGCGACTTGTGGAACGCCTGCTGGCGGATCTTGCCGACCATGTCCAGGTCCACCGGCTCGCGCTGCTGCGCCACCGCATTGCCACCCATCGCCAGCGCTACTGCCAGCACGCCCCACTTCAGCCCGCTCCACGTCAACACGCCGCACCCCTGCCCTTCGGCTCGATCATCATCCGCTCGAGTCTAGCCAGCCGCGGCGCCCGGCCCCCGTCCCATCGGTCATGGGCATCTGGCAGCTCCACGTCATGCGTGGATGGCGCTTCCCCACCGAAGGGCGCTGCGGACCAAGGTCCGCACCCACAAGAAGCCCAGTAGATCCGCGCCACGCGTGGAGGGGGCCTCCGCTGTCACCCCTTCCACCCCAGCCACAGCTGCGCGCGTTCGGGCAACAGCAGCAGCCAGTGCCGCTGGTCGATGCTGCTGCAACCAAACACCGCCGCATGTTCCGGCCAGTCTGCCGGCAGCCCGTCGATGCCGATCTCCGACAACGCCGCCGCCCCGGCCTTCCATGGCCGGTAACGGGGCACCTTGCCGGCGAGCGCGCCGCGTCCGTGCCGCGCCTCCCGCAACCAGTCCAGCCCGCGCCGCTGCAATCCTTCGCAGGTGATGGCGGCCAGCTGGAAGCGGACCAGGCCGGGCGCGATCCGTGCCCCCGGCAAGGCCGCCAGTACCCCATGGGCCTGCAGCAGTGCATCCACCTCCAACAGCGCGGGAATGCCCTGTCGTGCCCGTTGCTGCAATCCTTGGCGCCAGCCCATGGCGTACTCCTTACTTCTGTTCGGCCAGGGCGTACCAGTCAACCCGACGGGTCACCCACATCGCCAGCGCGAGGATCACGAACAGCAGCAGCGAGCCCATCAGCAGCGCATTGTTTTCCGAGACCAGCAGCCCATACAGCGCGCCATACAGCACCGTCAGCATCGCGGCGAAGCCCAGGCCCCGCTTCCAGTGACCCAGCACATTGGCCAGGTACACCGCCTGCAGGCTGATGCAGGCCAGCGCGGAAACCAGGTAGGCCTGCCAGAAGGCGATGTGCTCGGACAGGCTGATCAGCAGCAGGAAGAAGATCGCCAGCGCCAGGCCGACCATCAGGTACTGCAGCGGATGGATGCGCAGCGACTTGATCAGTTCGAACAAAATGAAACCAACGAACGTCAGCACCACGAACAGCACGCCGTACTTGGACGCGCGGTCGGCCTGGGTATAGGTATCGATCGGGTCGACCAGCGAAACCTGCACCGCCTGTGCATCCAGGTCATCGCCCTCGCGCAGTCGCTGCTGTGCGTCCGATGCCAGCGAGGACACGGCCCAGCGTGCATCGAAGCCCTGCGCATCCACACGCCGCTCGTTCGGCAGGAACGCACCGGCGAACGATGGATGCGGCCAGCTGGACCGCAGGGATATCTGGTTGTCATCGCCCACCGGCACCACCGACAGCGAGCGGCTGCCATCAAGCTGCAGTTCCAGTTCCACGCTGCTGGCCGCCAGGGTGCCTCCGGTGCGGGTGATGCCGGTGATCGGTGCATGCAGCCCACGGCCCAGTGCGGATGCGCCGGCCACGCCCGGCAGCAGCTTGACCTGCTGCCCATCAACCCGCAGGTTCGGCGTACCGACCAGGCCACGCGCATCGGACACGCCCAGCGCGATGTAGGCCTCGCCATAGGTCATGCCATCGTGCTCCGGGTAGGCGTCCTCGCTGAAGGTCGCCTTGAGCTGGCCGTTCCAGCTGTACACCGGCACCTTGAACAGGCCGACCGAGCGCTGGCCGGGCAGCAGCTCGCCACTGATCTGCAGGGTGGCCGGCGGCTGCAGCCAGTAGCCCTGGGTAGTCTGCAGCTCGCTCTTCTTGTTGCCCTGCACATCGACCACTTCCACCAGCTCGCGCTTGGACCATGGCACCACGCGCACCGGCCCGACCACCCGCTGGGTACCGGCACGGCTTTCGGCCACCCGCGAATAGGCTTCTTCGCGATAGGCGCTGCGCTCGGTGATGACGCTGCGGATCAGGTACAGCGGAATCAGCAGCAACAGGATCAGGCCGCCGACAATGGCGAACCGCAGCAGCATCTTCAGGGATTTCATCGTCCGTCCTCGTTGGAGAGGACTGCAGGATGGACGGCTGCGGTGAGCAGGGTTTGTGGCGAATTTGAAGCGGGTGTGAAGTCAGCGCCGCGGACGCTGGCCCGGCATCGCCAGCGGCAGCCACAGGCTGGCCATGGTGCCGCCGCCTTCACGCGGCTGCAGGTTGGCGCGGCCGTCATGCAGGCGCGCGACTTCCTGCACGAAGGGCAGGCCGAGGCCGGAACTGCGGCGGCCGGTGCCGGGTCGGGCCAGCGAATAGAAGCGTTCGAACACGCGCTCGCGTGCGTAATCGGGAATGCCCGCGCCACGGTCGGCAACCTGCAGGCGCATGCCCTGCCCGTCCGGCAGGGCACTCAGCCACACCTGTGCCCCGGGTGGCGAGAACGCAATCGCGTTGTCGATCAGATTGTGCAACGCCTGTCGCAACAGATAACCATCGCCCTGCACGCGCAGGTCGGGCACCTGCTCGATATGCAGCTGGACACCTGCGGCCTGTGCGCGTACCTGCGCCGCCACAGCGGCTTCCTGCAGCAGCACCGGCAAGGCGATCGGATCACGGGTCTGCAACCAGCCGTGCTGCTCGACCTCGGCCAGCGCCAGCAGCTTGTCGATGGTCTCGGTCAGCCGTTCCTGCTGGTCGACGATGCTGCGTGCGAAATGCGCACGGTCAGCGTCGGCCATCGGCTCCTGCAGCAGCTCGGCGGCCCCCCGGATCGCCGCCAACGGGCTTTTCATCTCGTGGGTCAGCGATTGCACGTACTGCTCGACGTACGCCTTGCCTTCCAGCTTGCGCCGCATGGTCTCCAGCGCCTGGCCAAGATCGCCGATCTCGTCGTTGCGCCGCTTCGGCGGCGGCACCGGTTCACCGGCACTGACCGCACGCGCATAGCGGCTGAGCTGGCCCAGGCCGTTGGTCAGCCACATCGTCACCAGCACGCCCACCAGCGCCGACAGGCCGATCAGCCAAGCACCGCGCTCGATGATGGCTCGCTGGCTGGCGGCGATGAACGGATCGATGCTGCGGTTGGGCTGGGCCAGGCTGAGCACGCCGATCAGCGTGCTGCCATCGGCCGGGTCGTACACCGGCGCGGCCACGTGCATCACCGTGTTGCTGTCATCGCCCGGCGTTTCCGGGCTGGAGCGCGCACCGTATTCGCCGCGCAGGGTGCGATAGACATCGTTCCAGCGCGAATTGTCGCGGCCAACGTCGCGGCCCAGCGAATCATAGATCACGATGCCCTTGGCGTCGGTGATCGTCACCCGGTAGTCCAGCGCACGCTTGGGGAAGCGCCAGACCATCGCCTTCAGGTCGCGCTGCCGGGCCTTGGCCAGGTTGCGGGTGAAGGTGCCATTGCGGATGGTGCCGGCCTTGACGTCGGCGGCGGCCATTTCCGCCAGCACGTTGGCCGCATCCACCAGGGTCGATTCCATGGCCTGGCGCACGCCCGGCTTCACTTCGTTGACGAACACACGCATCACGAAGAACGCGGCGATGCCCACGATCAGGAAGAACCCCAGGAACAGTTTCAGGACCAGACGCACGGGTCAGACCTCCAGGGCGTAGCCGAGGCCGCGATGGGTGCGGATCGGCTCACCGCTGGCGCCGGCCGCCCGCAGCTTGGCGCGCAGTGTCTTGACGTGGGTGTCGACGGTTCGGTCGGCGCTTTCGGCGGCACTGTCCCAGCCACGGTCCATCAGCTGGGCACGGCTGAGGATCGCGCCGGGGCGCTGCAGCAGCGCCTCCAGCAGCGCGTATTCGTAGCGGGTCAGGTCCAGCGCATGGCCCTGGAAGCGGATGCGGCGGCCATCGCGATCGATGGCGAAGGCACCGTGTTCCTGCCAGCCGCTCTCGGCGGTCTGCGCCGCCGGAGCCGGTGTGGCACGCCGCAGCCGGGCGCGTACCCGTGCCACAAGCTCGCGCGGCGAGAACGGCTTGGCCATGTAGTCGTCCGCCCCCAGCTCCAGGCCCAGCACGCGGTCGAGTTCGTCGTTGCGGGCGGTCAGGAAGATCACCGGCACCTGCGCCACCGGCCCCGGCAGGGCCCGCAGCCGGCGGCAGACCTCGAAACCACTGAGGTCCGGCAGGCCGACATCCAGCACCACCAGGTCGATATCGCCGGCATGCAGCTGCTGCAGCGCCTGCCCGCCCAGCAGGCAATGGCTGGCGGCGTAGCCTTCGCTGCGCAGCGCATAGAGCACGGTTTCGGCGATGGCCGCTTCGTCTTCGACCACCAGGACATGGGTAACAGGGGCTGTCATGGCGCGCAGCATAGCCGCTGCGGCCCGTGCCCCGTACACTGCCGCCCATGAACTATCGCCACGCCTTCCACGCCGGCAACCACGCCGATGTCCTCAAGCACATCGTGCAGCTGGCCCTGATCGACAGCTTCAAGCGCAAGGACAGCCCGTTCTTCGTGCTCGACACCCACGGCGGTGCCGGCCGCTACCTGCTGGCCAGCGAAGAAAGCCGCAAGACCCTGGAAGCCGAATCCGGGGTCATGCGGCTGATGGCCCAGCCCAAGCTGCCGGAGGTGGTCGAGCGCTACCTCAAGGCGGTGCAGGCCGACAATCCGGTCGGCGCGATGATCGCCTACCCCGGCTCGCCACTGCTCAGCGCGCAGGCCATGCGCCCGCAGGACCGCATGGCGGTGTGCGAGCTGCAGGAGGATGAGGCCGCTTCGCTGAAGACCCTGTTCGCCCATGACAGCCGCGTCGGCGTGCACCCTGGCGACGGCTACGCGCTGCTGCGCTCGCTGCTGCCGCCCAAGGCCAATGGTGCCAAGATCGGCCGCGGCCTGGTCCTGATCGACCCGCCGTACGAGGCCCAGGATGCCGAGTACCAGGCCATCCTTGCCGCGCTGGCCGAGACCCTGGCGCGCTGGCCGCAGGCGACCTGTGCGGTCTGGTTCCCGATCAAGCAGCGCCGCACCATCCTGCATTTCCTGCGCAAGGCCACCGCGCTGCCGGTGAAGTCGGCACTGACCATCGAATTCCTGGTCCGCCCGGACGACTCCCCGCTGCGCCTCAACGGCAGCGGCATGCTGGTGCTCAATGCCCCCTGGCAGTTCGACCGCGTGGTCGGCCCGGCCCTGCCGGCCTTGCGCCAGCACCTGGGCGAGCCCGGCGCCAGCACCCGCCTGGACTGGCTGAAGACGGCCGAATGAGGGCCTTCACGAGGCTGTACGACCGTGAGCCTTTCGTTCACGGAACGCAGCCCCGGTGATGACACAATCGATGGACCACCAAGGAATCACCCGGTATGGCCACTCGCAACCGCATGCCGCCCTGGCATGAGATCTTCAAGGCTCCCAGCGGCCACGAGCTGCTGATCCGCCCCATCCGCCCCGAAGATGGCGCGCCGCTGCAGGCCGCCTTCAGCCTGTTCGGGCCGGAAGAAATCCGCGACCGTTTCCTGCAATCGGTGACCGAGCTGTCACCGGAAACCACCCAGCGCCTGACCCATCCCAACCCGAAGACCGAGATCACCCTGGTCGCCGCCGAGTCGCTGCCTGCTGGTGAGGCCGTGGTCGGCGCGGTGGCCCGCGCCTCGATCATCCCCGGTACCCGGGAGGCCGAGTACGCGATCCTGATCAGCCGCTTCCTGATCGGCCAGGGCCTTGGCCGCCAGCTGATGCGCAAGCTGGTGAAATGGGGCCGCGGCAAGTACCTGGACCGCCTGTATGGCGATGTCGCCGCCGAGAACGAGCCGATGAAGCAGCTGGCCGCCTCGCTGGGCTTCAAGCCGGTCCCGCATCCGAACGGGGCCGAAGGCCTGGTGCGGATGGTGCTGGAACTGGACAACTGACGGCAGCGCCGGGCCCTGCCCGGCGATGTTGATCCGACCGCTGCGCTCGCCGGGCATGGCCCGGCGCTACCCCGGTCACGCAACGATCATGGGCCAGGCGGGGGCTTCTGCTAAAATCCGCGGTTCATGTCGCGTACTCAATATCCCGCCCCGCCGCTGCCACGTGCCGGCCAGCTTCGCGCCTGGTGGCGCGCCCCCGCCTCGCCCACTGCCCTGGCCTGGTATCTGGCCCAGGCAGCGCGCACGCATGACGCGCCGCTGCTGGTGGTGGCCCGTGACAACCACGGTGCCAACCAGATCGAAGCGGATCTGCATACCCTGCTGGGAGGCGACCCGAGCCTGCCGGTGGTGGCGTTCCCGGACTGGGAGACGCTGCCCTACGATCGCTTCAGCCCGCACCCGGACATCATTTCGCAGCGCCTGTCGGCCCTGCACCGCCTGCCCACGCTGAAGCGTGGCCTGGTGGTGGTGCCGGTGCAGACCCTGCTGCAGCAGCTGGCTCCCCGCAGCTATGTCATCGGTGGCAGCTTCAATCTTGAAGTCGGCCAGCGCCTGGACCTGGAAGCGGAGAAGCGTCGCCTGGAAAGCGCCGGCTACCGCAACGTGCCGCAGGTGATGGACCCGGGTGATTTCGCGGTGCGTGGCGGCCTGCTTGACGTCTACCCGATGGGCGCCGACGAGCCGCTGCGGGTGGAACTGCTGGACGAGGACATCGATTCGATCCGTGCGTTCGATCCGGAAAGCCAGCGCTCGCTGGACAAGGTCGAAGCGGTGCACATGCTGCCCGGCCGCGAAGTACCGATGGACGACGCCAGCATCGCCCGGGTGCTGGCGACCCTGCGCGAGCGCTTCGACGTCGATACCCGGCGCAGTTCGCTGTACCAGGACCTGAAATCGGGCCTGGCCCCGGCCGGCATCGAGTACTACCTGCCGCTGTTCTTCGAGCGCACCGCCACCCTGTTCGACTACCTGCCTGCCGGCAGCCTGCCGGTCGTCTGCGTGGGCGCCGCTGAAGCGGCAGAGACGTTCTGGACGCAGACCGGCGAGCGCTACGAGCAACGTCGCCATGATGTAGAACGACCGCTGCTGCCACCGTCGGCGCTGTACCTGTCGCCGGACCTGCTGCGCGAGCGTTTGAACGACGCACCGCGCATCGAGGTTTGGGCCGCCGATCACGCCCGCATCGCCGAGGCGCATGCGCTGGGCGACCAGCCGTTGCCGCCGCTGCCGGTGGCCGCGCGCGAGGCACCGGCCGGTGACGCGCTGAAATCCTTCCTTGGCCATTACCCTGGCCGGGTGCTGATCGCCGCCGATTCGCCGGGCCGTCGCGAGGCCCTGCTGGAGGTGCTGCAGGCCGCCGAGCTGAAGCCACCGGTGGTGGCCGACCTGCTGTCCTTCCTGGCCAGCGACGAACGCTTCGCCATTGCCGTGGCGCCGCTGGAAGACGGCTTCGCCCTGGATGCGCCGCACATCGCGGTGCTGACCGAACGCCAGCTGTTCCCCGAGCGCGCCGGCAGCACCCGTCGCACGCGCCGCGCCGGACGGGAGCCGGAAGCGATCATCCGCGATCTGGGCGAACTGACCGAAGGCGCGCCGATCGTGCACGAGGACCATGGCGTCGGCCGCTACCGCGGACTGATCGCGATGGACGTCGGCGGCATGCCCGGCGAGTTCCTCGAAATCGAGTACGCCAAGGGCGACCGCCTGTACGTGCCGGTCGCACAGCTGCACCTGATCAGCCGCTATTCCGGCGCGTCCGCCGAAACCGCGCCACTGCATTCGCTGGGCGGCGAGCAGTGGAGCAAGGCCAAGCGCAAGGCCGCCGAGAAGGTGCGCGATGTAGCCGCCGAGCTGCTGGAGATCCAGGCCCGCCGCCAGGCGCGTGCCGGACTGGCACTGCAGGTGGACCGCGCGATGTACGAGCCGTTCGCCGCCGGTTTCCCGTTCGAGGAAACCCCCGACCAGCTGGCTGCCATCGACGCCACCCTGCGTGACCTGGCCAGCAGCCAGCCGATGGACCGCGTAGTCTGCGGCGACGTGGGCTTCGGCAAGACCGAAGTTGCCGTGCGCGCCGCGTTCGCTGCCGCCAGCGCTGGCAAGCAGGTGGCGGTGCTGGTGCCGACCACGCTGCTGGCCGAACAGCATTACCGCAATTTCCGCGACCGCTTCGCCGACTATCCGATGAAGGTCGAAGTACTGTCGCGCTTCAAGAGCACCAAGGAGATCAAGGCCGAGCTGGAGAAGGTCGCCGCCGGCACCATCGACGTCATCGTCGGTACCCATCGCCTGCTGCAGCCGGACGTGAAGTTCAAGGACTTGGGCATGGTCGTCGTCGACGAGGAGCAGCGCTTCGGCGTGCGCCAGAAGGAGGCGCTGAAGGCACTGCGCGCCAACGTGCACCTGCTGACCCTGACCGCCACGCCGATTCCGCGTACGCTGAACATGGCCATGGCCGGCCTGCGCGACCTGTCGATCATCGCCACCCCGCCGCCGAACCGGCTGGCCGTGCAGACCTTCATCACCCAGTGGGACAACGCGCTGCTGCGCGAAGCCTTCCAGCGCGAGCTGGCACGCGGTGGCCAGCTGTATTTCCTGCACAACGACGTGGAGAGCATCGGCCGCATGCAGCGCGAGCTGTCCGAGCTGGTGCCCGAAGCGCGCATCGGCATCGCCCATGGGCAGATGCCCGAGCGCGAGCTGGAAAAGGTGATGCTGGACTTCCAGAAGCAGCGCTTCAACGTGCTGCTGTCGACCACGATCATCGAATCGGGCATCGACATCCCCAACGCCAACACCATCATCATCAACCGTGCCGACCGCTTCGGCCTGGCCCAGCTGCACCAGCTGCGTGGCCGCGTCGGTCGTTCGCACCACCGCGCCTACGCCTACCTGGTCGTACCCGACCGTCGTTCGATCACGCCGGATGCGGAAAAGCGCCTGGAAGCGATCGCCTCGATGGACGAACTGGGTGCCGGCTTCACCCTGGCCACCCACGATCTGGAAATCCGCGGCGCCGGCGAACTGCTGGGCGAGGACCAGAGCGGGCAGATGGCCGAAGTCGGCTTCAGCCTGTACACCGAGCTGCTTGAACGCGCAGTGCGCAGCATCAAGCAGGGCCATCTGCCCGACATCGATGCCGGCGAAGAAGCGCGGGGCGCCGAGGTCGAGCTGCACGTGCCGGCGCTGATTCCGGACGACTACCTGCCGGACGTGCACACCCGCCTGACGCTGTACAAGCGCATTTCCAGCGCGCGCGACAGCGATGCGCTGCGCGAACTGCAGGTGGAGATGATCGACCGCTTCGGCCTGCTGCCGGATGCGGCCAAGAACCTGTTCGCCATTGCCGAGCTGAAGCTGCAGGCCAGCTCGCTGGGCATCCGCAAGCTGGACCTGGGTGAGAACGGTGGCCGCATCGTGTTCGAATCCAAGCCGAACATCGATCCGATGGCGGTGATCCAGCTGATCCAGAAACAACCGAACCTCTATGCCATGGACGGTCCGGACAAGCTGCGCGTCAAGCATCCGCTGCCGCTGCCCGAAGACCGCTTCAATGCCGCGCGGGCACTGCTGTTGACCCTGGCCCTGCGCTGATCGATCTGCAGGGTGCCGGTCCGCCGCGGGCGGCAGACCGGCCCCCTTTCCGTTTCCTGCGCCCGCGACAAGGAGTGTTGCCGTGAATCGTTTCGCCCCCCTTCTGCTCGCCACCAGCCTGGGCCTGCTTGCGGCCTGCCACAGCGGCATGAGCAACCGCGATTACCTGCATGAGAATGTCGCCAGCTGGAACGGCACGGTCAGCATGGTCGAGCAATGGACCAACGGCCCGAACGGCGAATCCTTCCATGCGTCGCTGCAGGACGGCAAGAGCATGCAGCAGCATCGCTTCGGCCTGAAGAACGCGCGCAAGGAAATCGCCGACCGGCGGGTCTTCGTCCAACAGTTCACTCATGGCAAGGACGCCGATGCACTGCACCAGAACCTGCTCGATTCCCTGAAGAGCACCGAACAGATGTTCGCCGTGATGGAACAGCTGGCCGCCCTGCCCGATGGCTACAGCGAAGAACAGGTCACCCCGCTGCTGCAGACGCTGGATGAGGCCGTGACCAGAATGGACGAAGACATGCAGACCCTGAGCGACGCGCAGGACGCCTTCGCCAAAGCCCATCGCATCCACCTGCAGACCACCGGCTGATCCGCGCAGCCCCGGTTGCGATGCGGCCGGGGCCAGAATACTGCATGCGACTGAACGCACAGCCCCACGCGGGGCCATTGATGGCCCCCGCGTGACACCGATGCGGGTACCCTATGCGCCGCCCCGGCCCGCTCTCGCGGGCCTTTCCGTTTTCTGCGCAGCTTCGCCGCGCCGCCAGTTCCGATGCCCCAGCCCAGACCTCCCGACCTCCTGCACGCGCAGGCCTGCCTGATCGACGCCCTGTCGATGTCGCTGCAGATGCGTGATGCCTATACCCGCCACCACTGTGACCGCGTGGGCCTTCTTGCGCAGCACCTTGCCCTGCACTGCGACCTGGATGAGGACGCCTGCGCGCAGGTCGGCCTGGCCGCGCGCTTCCACGATATCGGCAAGATCGGCATCCCCGACGAGGTACTGCTGAGCCCGCGCCGGCACAGCGACGAAGAGCGCGCGATCATGCGCGAGCACCCGGTGCGCGGCGAGCACATTTTCCTGGCCACCGGCCGCAGTGATGCCGCGCCGGTCGCGCGACTGATCCGTGCCCATCATGAAGCGTTCGATGGCAGCGGCTATCCCGATGGACTGCACGGCGAGGCCATTCCGCTCGGCGCCCGCATCGTCACCATTGCCGATGCCTACGATGCAATGACCAGCGTGCGCCCTTACCGCGCGGCGATGGAGCATGAGACGGTGCTGCGCATCCTTGATGAGCAGGCCGGTGGGCTTATCGATCCGTATGTGCTGGGTCGCTTCCACGGCATGCTCAAGCGTGAGCCCGCGCTGGCCTGATGAATACACCGAACTGAAATCCACGCGGAATTCGATTGATGTGTATGCACGGTCGCGCCATGCTCGACCTGCGGCCAATCGTGGGCGGACTTCTACCATGCAATCACAGAGCGAACAGAGCGACGTCAATCAGGAGTACCTCCTGTTGCAGGACGCAGCGACAAGGAAGGACGCCACCTTCCTTCCGCGCATCCTGCTTGCACTCGATGACGATTCCGAGCACATCGATTTGATGAAGGACCTGATTGGACTGGCGGAATCGTTCGATGCGCAGTGCTACCTTTCGGCTGTTCTCGATGCAAACAGCACGCTCGCAAACCGTGCCCCGGACTGGCTCGATGTCATCACGTATCGCATCATGAACTCTCGACCGCATCTTCAACTTTATGGAGAGTTGCTGAACCAGCATCACGACAGGAACCGTATCGCGACCTATCTGCGCGGGTTTCTCGAAAGAAATCCTGAAAAGAGGCCGCAAGCAGCAATGATGATTGCATCGATTCCGAACCAGCCCCGATAGCTCAGGATCGGCAGCCATTGGAAAGCAGAAAAAACCCGGCTTTCGCCGGGTTTTTCGTTCCACTCACTCCGGTGCGCTTACCAGATCACCACGCGCTTGTCGTCGGCACGCACCATCGCATCACCGGCCTTGCACTGGAACGCGGCGGCATAGGACGGCATGTTCGACGGCGCGCCGTTGGCACGGAAGTTCGCCGGTGCATGCGGATCGGTGTTCAGGCGCACGCGCAGCTCACCGTCGGTGAAGTTGCGACGCCACACGGTGGCCCAGTTCATGAAGAAGCGCTGGTCCTGGCTGTGACCGTCCACCTCGACGTTCGCCTTCGGGTTCTCCTTCAGCGCCATCTGCAGGGCATCGTAGGCCACGGTCAGGCCACCCAGATCACCGATGTTCTCGCCCAGGGTCAGCTTGCCCTTCACGAACACGCCCGGCACCGATTCATAGCCGTCGAACTGCGCGACCAGCCGGTCGGTGCGTTCGGTGAAGGCCTTGCGGTCGCTGTCGGTCCACCAGTTGTCGAAGTTGCCGTTGGCGGCGAACTGGCTGCCCGAGTCGTCGTAGCCGTGCATCATCTCGTGGCCGATGACCGCACCGATGCCACCGTAGTTCAGCGCCGGATCGGCCTTGGCATCGAAGAACGGTGCCTGCAGGATCGCCGCCGGGAACACGATCTCGTTCTTGGTGGCGTTGTAGTAGGCATTGACGGTCTGCGGGGTCATGCCCCACTCGGTCTTGTCCACCGGCTTGCCGATCTTGTCCAGCATGTAGCGGTAGTTGAACGCACGCGCTGCCTGCATGTTGCCCAGATAGCTGTCACCGTTGGTCTGCAGGCCCGTCCACTCACGCCACTTGTCCGGGTAACCGATCTTCGGGGTGAAGCTGGCCCACTTTTCCAGTGCCTTCTTCCTGGTTTCCTCGCCCATCCACGGCAGCTGCTCCAGGCGCGCCTTCAGCGCCACCGACAGGTTCTGCACCAGGTGCTGCATGGCCTCCTTCGATTCGGCCGGGAATACCGCGTCCACGTACAGCTGGCCCAAGGCTTCGCCCATGCCGCCGTTGACCGACTCCAGCACACGCTTCCAGCGCGGCTGCATTTCCTGCTGGCCGCGCAGGGTCTTGCCGTAGAACTCGAAGTTGGCCTTCTCGAACTGGCTGCTCAGGTACGGCGAGGCGTCGTCGATGGTGTGGAAGCGCAGGTAGGACTGCCAGGTGGCGGCCGGCACGTCGGCCAGCATCTTGTCCATCTCGCTGAAGAAGCCCGGCTGGGCCAGCGAGAACTTCTGCGCGGCCGGCACCTTCAGGGTGTCAAACAGCGCGGTCCAGCTGAAGTTCGGGGTCAGCTTGTCCGCATCGGCGGCGCTGAGCGGGTTGTAGCGCTTGGCCGGGTCACGCATTTCGATGCGCGACATCGAGGCCTTGGCCAGGCGGGTCTCGAACGCCATCACCGCCTTGGCCTGTTCGGCAGCCTGCGCCGCGTCCACGCCGGACAGCGTCAGCACCTGCGCGATGTAGGCCACGTAGGCGTCGCGGATCTTGGCCTGCGCGTCGTCGAAGTAATAGCCCTTCTCCGGCAGGCCCAGGCCGCCCTGGCCGACGTAGGCAATGACGTTGGCCGAATCCTTGTAATCGGCATTGGCGAACAGCGAGAACAGCACGCCCTGGCCCTGCGCCTGGCTGTCGCGCAGGTACTGGGTGATGGCGGCGGTGTCGTTCAGCGCGCCGATCTTGTCCAGCGTCGGCTGCAGCGGCGCCAGGCCGGCGGCCTCGATCTTCGCTTCGTCGTTGCCGGTCTTCCAGATGTCACCGATCTTGGCTTCCACCGAGCCGGCCTTGGCCTGGCTGGCGGCGGCCTGCTGCACCAGCGCGTGCTGCACTTCCAGCGAGCGCTCGCGCAGGATTTCGAAGCTGCCCCAGGTGGTCTGGTCGCCCGGCACCGGGTTGGCCTTCAGCCACTTGCTGTTGACGAAGCCGTTGAGGTCGGTACACGCGGCGATGGACGGATCCAGATCGGCGCTGTTGAGGCTGATCAGCGCGGTCTTGATCTGCGACTGGTCGAACGCCGGCTTGGCGGCGTCGGCAGCGGGCGCGGTCTCGTTCTTGCCGCAGGCGGCGAGCGAAGCAGCGATGGCGATGGTCAGGCCCAGCGGGACCAGATTGCGGACGTTCATGGCATGTCTCCAACGGCGAATCGTCCAGCGTAGCCGCTGCGGCGATGGTGGGGACCGGCCAAAGGTCACAGGGGGAACCCCCGTGGTCGCAACCGGGTAGGTGCGGACCGTTGGTCCGCACACACCCAGCAGGGGAATACCCACCAACGGTGGGTATCTACCGCGCCTTGCCCTGGTTGGCCACGGCTTCGGCGGCCTTGCGTGCCGCTTCCGGATCACCCAGGTAACGGAACGACTTCACGGTGAGGTCGTCGTTCAACTCGAACAGCAGCGGAATGCCGGTCGGGATGTTCAGCTCGAGGATTTCCTCGCGCGAGACGTTGTTGAGGTACTTGTACAGCGCGCGCAGCGAGTTGCCGTGGGCGGTGACCAGCACGGTCTTGCCATCCTTCAACTGCGGCGCGATGGCGTCGTGCCAGTACGGCAGCACGCGGTCGAGCGTCGTGGCCAGCGATTCGGTGCCCGGCAGCGCGTTGCGATCCAGCCCGGCATAGCGGCGGTCGTGGATCGGGTGGCCCGGATCTTCCAGGTCCATCGCCGGCGGCGGGATGTCGTACGAACGGCGCCACACCTTGACCTGGTCTTCGCCGTGCTTGGCGGCGGTCTCGGCCTTGTCCAGGCCCTGCAGGCCGCCGTAGTGGCGCTCGTTGAGGCGCCAGGACTTGTTCACCGGCAGCCAGTCCTGCTCCAGCTCGGCCAACGCACCCTGCAGGGTGTGGATGGCGCGCTTGAGCACGGAGGTGTGGGCGACGTCGAACTGCAGGCCTTCCTCGCGCATCAGGCGGCCGGCGGCAGCCGCTTCCCGGCGCCCCTGCTCGGTCAGGTCGACATCGACCCAGCCGGTGAAGCGGTTGTCCAGGTTCCACTGGCTCTGGCCATGGCGCAACAGTACGAGTTTACGGGTCACTGCAGGGTCTCCAACGCGAGGAAAGGCAGGCGGCCATTGTAGCCCCGGCGCCCGCTCACCGCGCCGTGGCGGTGTGGATGTCATCCTGTGGCCGATGAATACACTGATCGACCCCGGGCGCTGGGAAGGCAGCGTCAGCGCCGCGCGCGAACAGCAGAAGCAGCTGGCGACCCGCGTGCAGCGGCAGGACCGGCTGCCCGCTACCGTGCGCTGGCTGGCCGGGCTGGATGTCGGCTTCGAGGAAGACGGCGCGATCACCCGCGCTGCGGCCGTGTTGCTCGACGCGGACACCCTGCAGCCGGTGGCGCAGGAAATCGCCCGCATCCCCACCGTGATGCCCTATATCCCGGGCCTGCTCAGCTTCCGCGAACTGCCGGCGCTGCTGGCTGCGTTGGCGTTACTGCCGCGCGCACCGGACCTGGTGTTCGTCGATGGCCATGGCATCAGCCATCCGCGCCGGCTGGGCATTGCCGCACACCTTGGCGTGGTGACCGACCTGCCGAGCATCGGCGTGGCCAAATCGAAGCTGGTAGGCCGCTTCATCGAGCCCGACCCTGAGGCCGGCGCGCACACGCCGTTGCTGGACGGCGGCGAGCAGCTCGGCTGGGTACTGCGCAGCAAGCTGCGCTGCAAGCCGCTGTTCGTCGCCGGCGGGCATCGGGTCAGTGCGGATACCGCGCTGGCTTGGGTGCAGCGCACGCTGCGCGGCTATCGCCTGCCAGAGCCGACCCGGCTGGCGGATCGGCTGGCCTCACGGCGCGACGAACAGAGGTAGCGCCGGGCACCGGCCACCACACCCGCTTCAGCGATGCACGTGACCGCGATGGCCCTGCGCATCGGCAGCTGCATGATCGTGTCCGGCGTGATCGTCGTCCTTGCCCGCCGATGGCTGGCCACAGGCTTCGCCGCAGTGGTCGGCTTCGATCTGCAGGGTCACGTGTTCGATACCGAAATCATCGTGCAGGCGATCACCGAGTTCGCGCCGCAGGCGGTCGGCGTCGTCGCCTTCGCGCATCACGATGTGCGCGGTCAGTGCCGGCGTGCTGGACGCCAGCGCCCACACGTGCAGGTCATGCACGTCCAGCACTGCGTCGTGGTCGGACAGGCGGTCGCGGACCCTGGCCACGTCCATGCCCTTGGGCACGCCTTCCAGCAGCACGTTGATGGCCTCGCGCATCAGCACATACGTGCGCGGCAGCACCCACAAACCGATCAGAACGGCCAGGATCGGGTCGATCGGCTTCCATCCGGTCCATTGGATCAACAGCGCGCCGGCGATCACCGCCACCGAGCCGAGCATGTCGGCCCACACTTCCAGGTAGGCGCCCTTCACGTTGAGGCTCTCGCCGCTGCCGGCCTGCAGCAGGCGCATGGAGATCATGTTGATCACCAGGCCGACCGCTGCAATCACCAGCATGCCGGTGGAGGCGATCTCCTGCGGTTGGCGGAAGCGACCGATGGCTTCCCACAGGATGTAGCCGGCAACCACGAACAGCATTGCGCCGTTGATCATCGCGCCCAGTGCTTCAAGACGTGCATAACCGTAGGTACGGCGCGCGTCCGGCGGGCGCCGGCTCAGCCGCACGGCCACCAGCGCGATCATCAGCGCCAGGGTGTCGGTAGCCATGTGCGCGGCATCGGACAGCAGTGCCAGACTGTTGGTCCAGAATGCACCGACCACCTCCACGACAAGGAAGGTGGAGGTCAGGCCGAGCGCCCACCACAAGGGTTTCTCGTGGCGGATCTCGGATGGCAGGTGATCGTGGTCGTGACCCATGGCAACAGCTCCTTTGCGATGGGAGTCAGGCTACGCCGGCGGGTGTCGGGAAACTATCACGGTGTTTATAACATTGCAGGCCACCGATACCTTCGCCGGGCATGGCCCGGCGCTACCGGGTAGCGCCAGGCCATGCCTGGCGGGCGTAGCCGAACAGCAGCCGCGCGCGATCAGAAGCCGAAACGCAGGCTGGCCCAGTACGCGCGGCCGGGCTCGTTGTAGGTCGCCGCACCGGCGTCACTGCTGTTGGCCTCGCGGAACAGGCGCTTGTCGGCCAGGTTGTTGACGCCGAAGCCCACGCTGACCGTGTCGGTCACCTTGTAGCGCGCGCTCACGCCCCAGACGTTGTACGCGCCGCGGGTCTGCAGCACGGTGGACGCATCGCAGTTGGCGGTGCAGCGCGGATCGTTGTTGATGTTGGCCGTGGCCGGTTCCTGCTTGCCGTAGAAGGTGCCGGTCAGCAGCAGCGACAGCTGCTCGGTGGCCTGCCAGTCCAGCATGGTGTTGACGGTGTACTTGGGAATCACCGACAGCGGCTGGCCGGTGCTCTTGTTTTCGTTCTCCACCATGTAGGTGAAGTTGTTGCTCCACTTCAGGCGGTCACCCTGCTCGCCCAGCAGCGGGATCACCAGGTTGCCCTCGAGCCCCTGCACGATGGCCTTGGGTGCGTTCTCCCAGCGGAAGATGCGGCCCTTGCGGTCGGCCGTCAGGCCGATCTGGGTGTAGCCGGCCTGGATCTTGTCCTTGTAGTCATTGTGGAAATAGGTCAACGAGGCCTGCCAGCCGCTCTGCGGTGCCCACTCCACGCCCAGTTCCTTGTTAAGGCTGGTCTCTGCCTTGAGATCCGCATTGCCCTGCATGTAGCAACCGGCGCCCAGGCTCGGCAACGCGTTCGGGCAGCCGTTGCCACGGGTGTAATACAGATAGTCCGGGTTGGACTGGTACAGGTTCGGCGCCTTGAAGGCGCGTGCGATGCCGCCCTTGACCACCCAGTCACTGTTGAGCCGGAACTGCGCGTTGAGGCTCGGACTGGTGTTGTTGCCGAACTGGCTGTGATGGTCGAAACGCAGGCCCGGGGTCACGATCCAGCGCTCGCCGAGGTAGATGTTGTCTTCCACGTAGACGGCGGTGGTCTGTGCATCGGCCTTGCCGCGTGCACGATCGGCCGAAAGGCCCGGAATACCACCACCGCTGCTGCTGGACTGGCTCATCGAATAGGGATCGGTCAGCCGGCTGTCGAGGTATTCGAAGCCCAGCGTCCACACGTTCTCGGCACCGCCGAGGGTGGTCGGGAAGCTGACCTCGCCGTCCAGCTGGTAGTTGCGCAGGCGCGAGGTCGACCAGTCGGCGCCATTGAAGCTGCCTTCCGGGCCACCGGCCAGGCCTTCGTTGATGCGCGAATTGTTGACCCCTTCCACCGCTGCGGTCAGCCGCGAGCTGACATCGCCCCAGCGTCCGCGATGGGTGATCGCGCCGGTGGTGCGATACATGCGGTTGGTCTCGGCCTGCTGCTCGGCCAGCGCGGCCAGGTCGACACCGGTGGAGGTACCAGTGGTACTGACCGCACGATCGCCGGCATAGATGTTGCCCTGGCGGCTGGTACCGGCCTCGAACTCGACCACCTGGTTGGCGGTCACGTCCCAACGCAGCAGCGCGTTGACGTCGCGGTTCTTGACGCCTTCGCGGCCCGCCGGCGGTACCGCATTGGCGCCGGTGGCGAAGTCGCGGTTGAGATCCAGCGAATCGGCATCGGTCCTGTTGAGGTTGCCGTACAACCGGAACGACAGCGTGTCGGTCATCGGCCCGCTCAGCTGCAGGCCGAGGCGCTCGCTGCCGCCCTCGGCACTGTGTTCGGGCACCAGGCCGTACAGGTCAACCGCACCGGTCAGGTCGCCGGTCGGGCGCTTGGTGATGATGTTGACCACGCCACCGGAGGCACCCGAGCCATAGCGTGCCGCCGCCGGGCCACGCAGCACTTCGATGCGTTCGATCATTTCCGCCGGCACCCAGTTGGTATCGCCGCGCGTGTTGCGCTCGCCACTGCGGCCCATGCGCACCGCGTCGCGTGCACCCACGCGCTTGCCGTCGATCAGGATCAGGGTGTTTTCCGGCCCCATGCCGCGCAGATCGATCTGCCGGTTGTTGCCGTACTGGCCCGATGCACTGTTGCCGGTCAGATTGACGCCGGGCATCGTCCGCAGCAGTTCGGCGATGTCGTTGACCGGCGGCCGCTTGGCGATGTCCTCGGCGGTGATGGTGGAAGTGCCCAGCGCCTGCCGCGCGATCTGCGAGGCAGTGACATGCACGGTGTCGATATCGGTGGCATCGGTTTCCGCATGGGCGGTGACGGCAGCGGTGGCCAGCAGTGCTGCGACGGCAAGCGCCAGCGGGCGCGGTGAAAGAGTGTTTGCAGGCATGTTCTGGACCTTCTGGCAGGGCAGCGGAAGCCTCTGGCATAGGGCACGAGGCGGCGACGGGGGAGGCGGAACGATCACTGCGGGATGCCCGCATGCCGGTTCCTGCCTTCATTTTTTCATAAATGCGAGTGATTCTCAAATGCGCCAACGCATTGCGGCATCGGCCGGCATGTGCTTCATCCGCGTTTTTCGGCCTGCATGGCGCTTAAACTGGCCGGCTTCCCTGCCATCAACCGTCGACAGCCGCGGCCGATACCGTGGTCTGTTGTGCGCCGTTAGAGATCGACGTGGATACACCCCAACTGGACGAAGCCAGCCAACCGCTGGCCCAGGCCTGGCAGCAGTGTCTGCTGCTGGCCGGCCCCGCCGCCGCCGCGCTGCTGCATGCCGTGGCCGCCGATGCACCGCCGACGCTGGCGCAGCGCTTCTACGAAGTGCTGCTGCAGGACACGCGTGCGCGCCGCTTCCTGTCCCACGAACAGGTCAAGCAGCGCCTGCAACCGGCGATGCAGCGTTGGCTGGCCCAGCTGCTGACCACCGATGCGGATGGCATTGCCGCGACCGTCGCCGCACAACGGGTGATCGGCGATGTGCACGCACGGGTCGGCATTCCGGTGGACCTGGTGGCCCGCGGTGCGCGCGTGCTCAAGCACGAGCTGTTCATCCGCCTGCGCGCCGATGCCGCTGACAACGACACCGCCTTCGCCGCCATCGATTGCCTCAGCGCGATCATGGACATCGCCATGGAAGGCATGACGCTGGCCTATACACACGCCCGTGAGCGCTCTTCGCGCACCGATGCGGCGTACCGGCTGTTCTCGCTGGTGCAGAACGTCAGCACCGAGCGCGAGCGCCAGCGCGCCCTGCTGCTGGATTGGGAAAACAGCCTGCTGTACACCCTCGCCGGCCATGCGACCGGTGCCGACAACGCCAGTCTGGCGAGCTCGGAATTCGGCCTGTGGTTCACCCACAAGGGCATTCCCAGCTTCGGCGAAAGCAGCGAGACGCAGCAGGTGGGCCAGCTGATGGCACGCATCGACAGCCGGCTGCAGCGCGCCACCGATGAAGATCCGGCACGACGGCTGACCGCCCTGCCGATGATCCGCGAAGACCTGGCCACCATCCGCAATCTGATGACCCTGCTGTTCGAACGCATCGGTGAACTGGATGCGGGCAGCGATGCGTTGACCAACCTGCTCAACCGGCGCTTCCTGCCGACCGTGCTGCGCCGCGAGATCGAGTTGTCCACGCGCAACCACACGCCGTTCTCGCTGCTGTTGCTGGACCTGGACCATTTCAAGGCGATCAACGATGGCCACGGTCATGACGCCGGCGACCGTGCGCTGCAGCACGTTGCCGCCCTGCTCGGCCAGCAGACCCGTGGCAGCGACTACCTGTTCCGCTACGGCGGCGAGGAGTTCGTGGTGGTGCTGGTGGCGGCAAGCGAGTCGCAGGCGGAGGTGATCGCCGAAAGCCTGCGCCGGCAGATCGCGCAGTCGCCGATCACCCTGCCCGATGGACAGACGCTGGCGCTGACCGCGAGCATCGGCGTGGCCGGACACGATGGTCATCCCGATTACGAGCGGCTGATGGCGCGCGCCGACGCGGCGATGTATGCCGCCAAGCGACAGGGCCGCAACCGGGTGGTGGTGGCCGACGACGCACTGCCGGAAGCTCCGGGACGACGCGCGCTGCAACGTTGAGCCTGCAGCGCGCGTGACGTGGCGCCGGGCGGTCTCGACGCTACGCAGCGTCCTTGCGCGGTATGCGCCACGTCGCCCACCACGTCAGTGCCAGCAGCGCGATGCCCGCGCCCAGCGCGCACACCGCCGGCCACCCATGGCGCGCCTGCGTCCAGGTGCCCGCTGCAGCCCCCACACCGCTGCCCACGGCATAGAACAGCATGTACAGCGCCACCAGGCGTCCATGCTGTTCGGCCGGTGCACGCAGCAGCAGGGCCTGGTTGGACACATGCAACGCCTGCCCGCCCAGATCCAGCACCACTACGCCCAGCAGCAACAGGGCCAGCGAGTACGGCAGGCCAAGCAACGGCACCCAGGCGACCAGCATCAGCAGCAGCGCCCCAAGGCTCACCCGGTGGGCAAGGCCACGATCCATCCAATGCCCGACCCGCGCTGCCAGCAGTGCGCCGATGATGCCGGCCAGGCCCAGCGCGCCGATGGCGGCGGTCGACCAGTTCAACGGCGGCGCCGACAACGGCAGTGGCACCGCAGCCCAGAACACGTTGAGACCGGCAAACAGGAACAATGCCAGCGGCCCGCGTTCGCGCAGCGCGCGATCCTGCCGCAGCATATCGGCCATCGAACGCAGCAGGTTGCGCCACGACGGCGGCATTGCGGGCACCGGCACGTGCGGCAGACGCCGCCACAGCAGCAGTGCCAGCGCCGCCATCAGCAATGCCGACAGCAGGTACACCGCACGCCATCCCGCTACGGCGGCTACCGCACCTGAGACCACGCGTGCCGACAGGAGGCCGATGAACACGCCGCCCTGGACCATGCCGACCACCCGCCCGCGTTGCTCCGGTGCAGCGAGGTTGGCGGCGTAGGCGATCAGCCCCTGGGTGAGCGCGGTACCCAGCAGACCCGCCAGCAGCATGCCCGACAGCAACCACGCGGTGCTGCGGGCGGCGGCCAGCCATAGCAGCGCCACCACCAGCGCCAGCAGTTGCACCCGCAGCAGCCGACGGCGGTCGCCACGGTCGGCCAACGGCAGCAGCCCGAGCAGGGCCAGCACGCTGCCGGCCTGGGTGGCAGCCAGCACTGCACCGGCCACGGCGGCATCCAGGGCGAAATCGTGGGCCAGGCGCTCCAGCAGCGGCTGCGCGAAATAGACATTGGCCACGCTGGCACCGGCAGCAATGGCGAGCAGGCCCAACACGGGGCGGGACAGCGAAGGCATCATCAGTTTGGTTGCATTTTGAAACCAGGTGCACGGTAGCGCCACTGGTTTTAAACTGCAACCACAATCGAGGGAGTCCGCCATGCACGCCAACAGCCCCTGCCCCGTGGCCCGCAGCGCCGATCTGCTCGGCGACCGCTGGGCGTTGCTGGTCATCCGCGATGCCTTCGATGGCGTCAGTCGCTTTGGCGATTTCCAGCGCAGCCTGGGCGCGGCGCGCAACATCCTCAGCGACCGCCTGCGGCGCCTGGTCGAGGCGGGGCTGCTGGTGCAGCAGCCCGCCGCCGATGGCAGCGCCTACCAGGACTATGTGCTGACCGCGGCCGGCCAGGACCTGTTCCCGCTGCTGGTGGCCCTGCGCCAATGGGGAGAACGGCATTGCTTCGCTGCTGGCGAAGCACACTCGCAACTGATCGAATCCAGCAGTCGCCGGCCACTGCCCTACATGCAACCCCATGGCCGTGACGGCCAGCCCGTGCGCGCCGCCGATACCCGCGTGCGCAAGCTCAAGGGGGAAGGCGGCCGGGCCTGATCCGCCCGTTCACGCACACCGGTGGCGTCCGTGGGCGGGTAGCATCGCTCGTCTCCTGCCGCTGGATGCCGCCGATGCCGAACCGCGCCCGAACCCTGTCGATCCTGCTGCCACTGGTCCTGCTGCTGGCCGCACCACCGGTCTCTGCCCGCGACGTGGCAGCACCTGCAGAGCACGTGGACAGCGACGGCCCTTACCTGTTCCGTGAGGGCGCGCAGCTGAAAGCGCAGTGGATCTGCCAGGACCAGGTGGAAACCCACAGCGTGCAGGCCGGCACCGATGGCACTGAGGTTGCCGCGCGCTGCGGCTACCCGCATGCGGTGCAAGTGCTGCCGCCGAACGCGCCGTCGGCATCGGTGCTGCCGGCCGTGCCGCGCATCGTCGCCGTGTCCGACATCCACGGCCAGTACGCGCTGCTGGTCCGCCTGCTGCGCGCCAACCGGGTGATCGACACGCAGGACCGTTGGGCACTGGGCACGGGTACGCTGGTGATCGCCGGCGACGTGTTCGATCGCGGCCCGCAGGTGACCGAAGCGTTCTGGCTGCTGTATGGCCTGCAGCAGCAGGCCGCCGCCGCCGGTGGCGCGGTGCATTTCGTGCTCGGCAACCACGAGACCATGGTGCTGTACGACGACCTGCGGTACGTCAACCCGAAGTACCTGCGCAGCGCGCAGCTGCTCGGTCGCAGCTACCCGCAGCTGTATGCTGCCGACTCGGTGATCGGCCAGTGGCTGCGCACGCGGCCGGTGCTGCTGCAGATCGGCGATACCCTGTTCCTGCATGGCGGCATCTCGCCCGACGCGGTGCAGATGGCAGTGGACCCGGCCCGCACCAATGCCGCCTACCAGGCCTCGCTGGGCATTCCCAAGGCCGAGGTGAAGGCGGACCCCGCCACCGCACCGTTGTACGACGGCAAGACCAGCCCGATCTGGTACCGCGGCTACTTCGACGGGCGCCTGGACAGCCAGGGCGTGCAGGCGGTGCTCGACCGTCTCCAGCTCAAGCGCATCGTGGTCGGCCACACCTCGATGCCGCACGTCAGCAGCTTCCACGACGGCCGCGTGATTGCCATCGACAGCAGCATCAAGAATGGCGAGAACGGCGAACTGCTGTTCATCGAGGACGGCAAGCTCAGCCGTGGCCTGCTGGACGGAACGCGGGTGCCGCTGGCCAAGGGCGAGCCCGGCCTGCAGGACTGAACGAAGGGCCAGCGCCGGGTGCGCCCAGGCCGCCCACGCCTGCCACCTCCCCCCCGTTTGCCGCTACCCTCGGCAGCCGAGAGGCCCGCCCTGTCCAGCGGGCGGCCCATCCGCCCCCAGGAGCCCCGCGCATGCGCGTACTCATCGCAGAAGACGACCCGGACATCGCCTCTGGCCTGTGCGCCTCGATGCGCCGGCAGGGGCACGTGGTCGACCACGTGGACAACGGCGCGCATGCCGATGCAGCCCTGAACTCCACCCAGTACGCGCTGCTGGTGCTGGACCTGGGCCTGCCGCAGCTGGACGGCCGCGATGTGCTGCAGCGGTTGCGCCAGCGCGGCGATGGCCTGGCCGTGCTGGTGGTCACCGCACGCGATGGCCTGGCCGAGCGCGTGCGGGTGCTCGACCTGGGAGCCGACGACTACCTGGTCAAGCCCTTCGCCCTGGACGAATTCGAAGCACGCGTGCGCGCGCAGCTGCGCCGGGTCACCAGCAACGGCAACCCCGACCTGCGCATCGGCCGGCTGCGCCTGGACCTGACCGGTCACCGTGTGTGGATAGACGAGCAGACGCTGGAACTGACCGCGCGCGAGTTCGGCCTGCTGTCCGCCCTGGCGGTGCGTGCCGAGCGCATCGTCTCGCGCGCGCAGCTGGTGGAGGCCCTGTGCGACTGGGGCCAGGACCTGACCGACAATGGCCTGGACATCGCCCTGCACCGCCTGCGCCGCAAGCTGCAGCCGGGCGGCATGGGCATCCGCACGGTGCGCGGGCTGGGCTACATGCTGGAAGACGCCAGCGCGTGATCAGCGGACCGCCCAGCCTGCGCCGGCGCCTGCTCGCCTTCCTGGCGCTGCCGATGCTGGGTCTGCTGACCTTCAATACGCTGCTGGCCTACTACATCGCGCTGCACTACTCCAACCGCATCCACGACCGCAACCTGACCGATGACACTGTGTCGTTCGCACAGATGCTCAGCACGATGCCGGTCAGCAGCGACCTGTCCCCGCAGGCACGTTTTCTCATCGAGTACGACCCTGACGGTCACCGCTACTTCAACGTCGACAGCAGCCGCTTGGGCACCATTGCCGGCAACGCCGATTTCAGTGCCTATGCGCCCTCGCAGGACTGCAGCGGCACGCACCCGGCGCTGTACGAAGGCGAGTTGAACGGCCAGCAGGTGCGCATGTCGACGGTCTGCACCCAGGCGATGAACGATCCGCAGGACCAGCTGGCGGTGACCGTGGCCGAAAGCATGGCCGACCGTCGCCAGCGTGCGCGCGAAATCCTGATGATCGTCATTCCGCTGATGGCCATGCTGGCGCTGGGAATGGCCGCGCTGGTCTGGTTCGGCGTCACCCA
The DNA here is from genome assembly GCF_020883215.1 of Stenotrophomonas sp. SI-NJAU-1. Taxonomy (NCBI): domain Bacteria; kingdom Pseudomonadati; phylum Pseudomonadota; class Gammaproteobacteria; order Lysobacterales; family Lysobacteraceae; genus Stenotrophomonas; species Stenotrophomonas sp. SI-NJAU-1. Next base: position 1,306,595 of record NZ_CP086598.1, on the reverse strand, counting down.
CGGCCTGCGTATCCTGACCCCGTTGACCTCGCGCTTGGCCCAGCGCCGCGGCGAGCTGGCACCGATTTCCGATGCCGACGTGCCCGAGGAAATCCAGCCCTTGATCAGCACCATCGATGGCCTGTTCGCGCGGCAGGCGGAAATGATCACGCTGCAGAACCGCTTCATTGCCGATGCCGCCCACCAGTTGCGCTCGCCGCTGGCGGGCATGGCACTGCACGTGGACCAGGCACTGGCGCACGGCGATCCAGAGACCGTGCGCGAAGCGCTGCAGAACATCCGCCGGCTCAACCAGCGCACTGCACGCGTCAGCACCCAGCTGCTGGCGTTGAGCCGGGCACAGACCGTGCCGGAGACGGTGGAGGCGCTGGATGTATCCGAGCTGGTGCCGCAATGGGTGGGCATGCGCGTGCCCGAAGCGATCCGCGATGGCATCGACCTGGGCTACCTGGGTCCGCAGCAGCCGGTACGGATACTGGGCAACGGCGCACTGCTGCACGAGGCGCTGGACAATCTGATCGACAACGCCCTGCGCTACGCCGGCGCGGATGCGACCGTCACCGTCGGTGTGCAGGCCCTGGACGACAACGATGTCGAGCTGTACGTCGAAGACAACGGCCCGGGCGTGCCCGAGGACGTGATGTCGCGGCTGGGGGAACGCTTCTTCCGCGCGCCCGGCACTGCCGCCAGCGGTACCGGCCTGGGCTTGGCCATCGCCCATGAGGCCGTCGAACACCTGGGCGGACGCCTGGGCTACCTCAACCGCCCCGGCGGTGGCCTGAAGGTGTCCATCACCATACCGTTGCTGAAGGGCCCTTGATCCAGACGGACCGTTGAAAGGTTGCCGAAAATCGCGCTTGCGATGCTGACCTTCCCGACTGCCGCGCTGGAGCCGACTGGTGCCTGCATCCCATGAGTTCTTTCTTCCCGGTGGCCCGCAGGGTGTCATGCTGATCCATGGCCTGACCGGCACGCCCGCCGAAATGCGCATGCTGGGCAAAGGGCTGAACAACGCGGGCTTCAGCGTGCATGGCGTGCAGTTGCCGGGTCACTGCGGCAGCGTCGAAGACCTGCTGCAGACCCGTTGGGAACAGTGGTACCAGGGCGTGGAAGATGCGGCGGCGGACCTGCGTGGCAAGGTCGACCAGCTGTTCGTCGGCGGCCTGTCGATGGGGGCGGTGCTGGCGCTGGCGCTGGCCGCGCGGCGGCCGGACTGGGTCTCCGGCGTGGGGGTGTACGGCGCCACCTTCCGCTACGACGGCTGGAACATTCCGGCGGTCGCACGCTTCTCGTTCCTGTTGCCGTGGTTCAAGCGCCTGGGCATCGGCCGCGACCGCATGTTCATGGAAGAGCCGCCGTACGGCCTGCGCGACGAGCGCCTGCGTGCGCAGGTCAGCGCCGCCATGCTCTCTGGTGACAGTGCCGCTGCCGGCCTGCCAGGCAACCCGTGGCATGCATTGGCCGAAATGCGTGCACTGAGCGCCTGGACACGGCGTCACCTGCACCAGGTCACGGCACCCTGCCTGGTGATGCATGCCCGCGAGGACGATGTGGCCAGCATGGGCAATGCCGAACTGGTGATCTCGCGCGTCAGCGGACCGACCGAACTGGTGGTGCTGGAAGACAGCTACCACATGATCACCATCGATCGCGAACGCCGCGAGGTGATCCGCCGCAGCGCGCGCTTCTTCAGCGACATCGGTGAACGTGCGGGCGTGCTGCAGGCGGTCGCCTGAGATGGGATCGCTTGCCACCCTGCTGTGGCTGGTCAACGTGGTGCTCGACACCGGCGGCCAGTTGGCCTTCAAGGCGGCCGCCAGCGAGCCGCAGGATGGCGAAGGCCTGCAGCGCTGGAAACACATGTTCGGCCGTCCCTGGCTGTGGCTGGGCATCGCCTGCTATGTGCTTGAATTCGTCGCCTGGATTGCCTTCCTGTCGCTGGTGCCGTTGTCGCAGGGCGTGCTGCTCGGCTCGATCAACATCGTCGCGCTGATGGTGGCCGGCCGCATCCTGTTCCGCGAGCGGCTGACGCCGTTGCGGGTGACCGGCATGCTGCTGGTCAGCGCCGGCGTTGCCGTGGTCGGAGCCGGAACATGAGGCGGCTGTACCTGGTCGGCTTCCCGCTGCTGATGGCCTTCGACACCCTGGCCCAGCTGTGCTTCAAGTACGCCGGCGACGCCGCGCTGCCGGTCGAAGCCAACAGCGCATGGCTGCTGCGCGTGCTGTCACAGCCTTGGGTATACGGCGCGATGCTCGGTTACGTCGGCGCGTTCTTCACCTGGATGAGCCTGCTGCGGCACGCGCCGATCGGCCCTGCGTTCGCGGCCTCGCATTTGGAAGTGATCAGCGTGCTGTTGCTGTCGGCGTGGCTGCTGCACGAACCGTTGACGCTGCATCACCTGATCGGTGCGGTGCTGATCGTGGCCGGCATCATCTGCCTGGGCCGGGCCGAGGCGGATGATCCACAAGCTGTTATCGAAGCGGTCCCGTGAGCCTGCTGTCGCGCGAGTTGCCTCCCACCGCTGGCCTGCCCCTGCAGGCCAGCGATTTCCTTCCCGGCGGCGGCGACCTGTGCACGATTCTCGCCGAGCAGCTGGGCACGCCGCCGCTGCAGCTGACCTGCTCGGGCACCCATGCCCTGCTGATCGCCCTGCGCACCCTGCGCAGGCGCGCGCCGCAGCGCGATACGGTGATCCTGCCGGCCTATACCTGTCCGCTGGTAGCGATTGCCGTGCACAGCCTCGGCCTGCGCATACACCTGTGCGATACCCGCCGCGATCATTTCGATTTCGACCCGGTGGCGCTGCACGCCGCAGCCGATGCACGCACGCTGGCGATCGTTCCCACGCATCTGGGCGGGCGCATCGCCGACGTTGATCGCGCATGCGCCATTGCGCACCGCGTCGGTGCCTGGGTGATCGAGGACGCTGCACAGGCACTGGGTGCACGCGTGGCCGGCAACAGCGTCGGCCTGCGCGGAGATATCGGCTTCTTCAGCCTGGCCGCCGGCAAGGGCCTGAGCCTGCATGAGGGCGGCCTGCTGCTGACGCGTGATGAAGCACTGCGTGCGGCATTGATCGAGCAGGCCGCACGACACACGCCCTTCAACCCGCGCTGGGAGCTGACCCGCAGCCTGCAGCTGCTGGGCCTGGCGGCCTGCTACCGCCCTTCCCTGCTGTCGCTGGTGTATGGAAATCCGCTGCGGCGTGCCCTGCGCCGCGGCGACCTGGAAGCTGCGGTGGGTGATGTGTTTCCGTTGGCCATTCCGCAGCATCGCGTCAGCCGCTGGCGGCAGAGCGTCGGTGCACGCGCAGCACAGCGCCTGCCCGATTTCCTGCAGGCGGCCCGGCTGCGTGCGCTGCAGCTGCGCGTGCAGCTGGAGTCGCTACCCGCCGTTGAGGTGGTGGACGGAATGCCAGACACCCAGGGCACCTGGCCGATGCTGATGCTGCTGCTGCCGAGCGAACGCGCACGTGACAAAGCGCTGTCCGCGCTGTGGCAGCGCGGCCTGGGTGTCAGCCGCATGTTCATCCACGCCCTGCCGGACTATGCCTATCTGCGAGGCGTCGTCGCAGACGCGGACGTACCCAATGCCCGCGACTTCGCCGCCCGCTCCCTGACCGTGGGCAACAGCCCCTGGCTGACCCACGAAGACAGCTGCGAGATCGTGAAGGTACTGGCTGGCCAGTAGAGGCTGAAGCCGGGCAAAGCCTGCTTCGCGCTCACTGGCTGAACGCTTCCCGAGTGCCTCCGTGCGGGCTTTCAGGTGGAAAGGAACGAGAAAGACGGCCTGCCTACATTGGCCCCGTCGCCGGCATCGTGCCAAGGCCTCTCTTCATCGACGGAGCTGCCCATGCAATGGAGCATCCTGTGTGACTTCGATGGCACCATCAGCCTCGAGGACGTCATCGATTCACTGCTGGAAAACTTCGGCCAGCCCGGTTGGCAACAGCTGGAAGACCAGTGGCGCTCGGGCGAGATCGGTTCGCGTGAATGCATGCAGGGCCAGGTCCGCCTGCTGAAGCTGGATCCGGCCACCCTCGATGCACACCTGGACCAGGTACGGATCGATCCCGGCTTCGCCACCTTCGTCAACCGCGCGCAGGCGCTGGGCCTGCCACTGCGCATCGTCAGCGACGGCCTGGACTACGCAATCCATCGCATCCTCGCCAACCACGGCCTGCCGCCGCTGCCTGTGGTGGCCAACCACCTGCGCTGGTGTAACGACCATTGGCAGCTTGAATCTCCGTACCAGGCCGAAGGCTGCCGCAGCGGCACCTGCAAGTGCACCTGCGCGGCGCAGGCGCGTGCTGACGAAGCTCCCCGCGTGCTGATGATCGGTGATGGCGCCTCGGATTTCTGCGTGTCCGAACACGCCGATTTCGTATTCGCCAAGCGCCGCCTGATTGCCCATTGCACCGACGCCGGCATTCCCCACGCCGCCATCGACACCTTCCACGACGCTACTGCGCTGCTGCCGCGCCTGCTCGACGGCAGTCTGCTTCAGCCCTCGCTTCCGCGGCTGCTCGCCACCGTCTGATCGCTCCGCCCGTTGCTTCCTTTGAATGCCCTCTCCGGAACCGAACCGATGAATATTTTTGACAAGAACGCCGATGCCGCCATCACCGATGCGCAGCTGCTGGCAGATGAAGCCCGCTACAGCTCCTTCGGCGACACCGTGCACTACGTTGATCCGCCGAAGATCTTCCAGCGCTGCGAAGGCAGCTACATGTTCGATGCCGCCGGCACCCCGTACCTCGATCTGCAGATGTGGTACTCGGCCTGCAACTTCGGTTACGCCAACCAGCGCCTGAACAATGCGCTGAAGGACCAGATCGAGACCCTGCCGCAGGTCGCCAGCCAGTACCTGCACCCCACCCGCGTGCAGCTGGCCAGGACCATCGCGGTGGACATGCACGAGAAGTTCGGCCTCGACGGCCGCGTGCACTTCAACGTGGGTGGTGCGCAGGCGGTGGAGGATTCGCTGAAGATCGTCCGCAACGCGCGCAACGGCAAGAGCCTGATGTTCGCCTTCGAAGGCGGCTACCACGGCCGCACCCTCGGCGCCTCGTCGATCACTTCCAGCTACCGCTACCGCCGCCGCTACGGCCATTTCGGTGAACGCGCGATGTTCATCCCGTTCCCGTATCCGTTCCGTCGCCCGAAGGGCATGACCCCGGACGAGTACTCCGACCACTGCGTGCACCAGTTCGAGCGCCTGTTCGAAAGCGAGTACAACGGCGTGTGGGATCCCAAGGTCGGCCAGGCCGAGTACGCCGCGTTCTACGTCGAGCCGATCCAGGGCACCGGCGGCTACGTCATTCCGCCGCGCAACTTCTTCAAGGGCCTCAAGCGCGTGCTGGACAAGTACGGCATCCTGATGGTCGTCGACGAGATCCAGATGGGCTTCTGGCGCACCGGCAAGCTGTGGGCCATCGAACACTTCGATGTCACCCCCGACGTGCTGGTGTTCGGCAAGGCGCTGACCAATGGCCTCAACCCGTTGTCGGGCCTGTGGGCGCGCGAAGAGTTGATCAACCCGACCGTGTTCCCGCCGGGCTCCACCCACTCCACCTTCAACTCCAATCCGCTGGGCACGCGCCTGGGCCTGGAGGTGCTGAAGCTGGGCAAGGAGATGGACTACGAGCGCACCGTGCCGGAGAAGGGGGCCTACTTCCTCGACGGCCTGCGCGGTCTGCAGAAGCGCCATCCGGAAATCGGCGATGTCGATGGCCTCGGCCTGGCACTGCGTGCGGAAATCTGCGCCGCCGATGGCTTCACCCCGAACCGTGAACTGCTGGACCGCATGGTCGACATCGGCCTGGCCGGCGACCTGCTGCACGACGGCAAGCGCATGGGCCTCGTGCTCGATGTGGGTGGCTGGTACAAGAACGTGATCACCTTCGCGCCCTCGTTGAACATCAGCTACGAAGAGATCGACCTGGCGATTACCCTGCTGGACCAGCTGCTGACCAAGGCCAAGGGCTGAGCGGGAATGCGCTGCCGGTTCCCGTGCCCCGCATGGACATGATCCCGCGTGTATCCAGCACCGCGCTGGAACCGGCCGCGCTGCTGGAGGGCTTCCTGGCCCACCCTCCCCTGGGGTTCGATGCCAGCCGCCTGCCCAGCGGCCTGCCCAGTTTCCGTGCGCCATTGGATCTGACCACAACCCTGGACGATGCACTGCGCTCGCGCCTGCTGGGGCTGCCGCTGTCGCGCCTGTGGCGGCCGTGGCTGACCTGGCAGACGCGGTTCATCGGTGCCACCAGCACCGAGTACACACCGCTGCCGGCGCATGTGTCGGCGACAGCACTGGCCGACGACGTGCTGCGCCATGGCGTCGGTGACAGCCGGCTGCTGGTGGTCAAGGATCTGGCGATCGATTCGCCCTTGCTGGACGATGCCGCCAACGCACACAGCCACGCCTTCCTGCAGGCGCTGGAAGCACGCGGTTTCGTCCCGCTGGAAGGCATGCCGCTGGCATGGGTGGCGATCGATTTCGATTGCATCGACACCTATCTGGCACGCCTGTCCGCAACGCGTCGCAAGAACATCCGGCGCAAACTGCGCTCACGCAGCAACCTGCAGATCGACTGCATCGCCACCGGTGACCCTGCCCTTGCCGAACCGCGGCTGCAGGCCGAACTGTTTGCGCTGTACCTGCAGGTGTATGCACAGAGCGCCGTGCATTTCGACCGGCTCGACCTTCCCTTCTTCCAGCACCTGCTGGCAGACACGCAGGGTCAGGGACGTTTGTTCCTTTACCGCCACAACGGCGAGCTGATCGGCTGGAACCTGTGCTACGTGCACGCCGGCAAGCTGGTGGACAAGTACATCGGCCTGTCCTACCCGCAGTCGCGCGACCACAACCTGTACTCGGTCAGCTGGATGCACAACCTGGAATACGCGTTGCAGCACGGCCTCACCCACTACGTTGCCGGCTGGACCGATTCACGCATCAAGGCCGAACTGGGTGCCCGCTTCACCTCCACCGCACACGCGGTGCATGCGCGTTCGCCGCTGCTGCGCGCCGTCCTGCGCAGGCTGGCCCCGCACCTGCAGGCTGAACCGGATGGAGGAGGCTGACCGATGCACCTGCGTCCGCCGCTGATCCTCGACCTCGACGGAGGCGTCCTGCCACTGCCGCAGGCACGCACGCTTGCGCTGCAGCACTGGCATGACCCGCTGCGCTTTGCCTGCCGCAACGCCACGCTGTCACGCTTCGCCACTGAAGTTCTTCGGCCGCTGCCGGCACAGCTCGGCACGGTCATGCTCGGCAGCGGCGACTTCCACCATCTCAGCCTGCCGCTGCTGCAGCACCTGCACACGCGTGCCCCGTTCCAGCTGGTGGTGCTGGACAACCATCCGGACAACATGCGCTTTCCCTTCGGCATGCACTGCGGTTCCTGGGTCAATGCTGCGGCCGCATTGCCGCAGGTATCGCATGTGCATGTGCTGGGCATCACCTCCGCCGATATCGGCCTGGGCCACGCGTGGGAGAACCACTGGCGGCCGCTGCTGGGGCGGCGGCTGACCTACTGGTGCATGGATGTGGATGTGGGCTGGGCCAGCCGCATGGGCATGGCAGATGCCTTCCGCCGCTTCGACCATCCCGAGGCCCTGGTCGCCGCGTTCGCCGCCGAACAGGCGCAGGCCCCTCAGCCAACCTACCTGTCGATCGACAAGGACGTGTTCGCTGAAGATGTCGCGCGAAGCAACTGGGACCAGGGCCGCTTCCAGCTTGAACACGCGCTGATGGTGATCGAGGCCCTGCGCACCGGTGGAATGGTGGGCAGCGACATCACCGGCGAGGTGTCACTTGCCAACTACCAGAGCCGTTTCAAGCGTTGGTTGTCATCGCTGGATGGACAACCCGACGTCAGCGCCGATGATCTGCCGGCATGGCAGCAGCAGCACCAGCAGGTGAACCGCGAACTGCTGGCGGCGATGGCCGCCGTTCCGATGGCCTGCTGAGCGGGGGTAGTGCCGGCCGCTGGCCGGCAATGCCAACCAAGGTTGGCAACTACCGGACCCGGCCAGCGGCCGGCACTACACTGGACGTCTGCCCCCGGAGCCGCCGCCATGCCCCAGACCGTCATCCCGCAGCTGCGCATGCGCCATGCCGATACCAGCCTGCCCTTCTACGTGCAGGGCCTGGGCTTCCTCGTCGACTGGGAGCACCGCTTCGAACCCGGCTTCCCGCTGTTCGCCCAGCTCACCCGCGAAGGCCAGACGATCTTCCTGACCGAACACACCGGCGACTGCGAGGTGGGCGGTGCGGTGTATTTCATCGTCACCGACGTCGATGGCCTGCACCGCGCGTTCAGCGCTGCGGGAGTACCCATCGAGCAGCCGCCACACGATACCGACTGGGGAAGCCGCGAGATGTTGATCGTCGACCCGGACGGCAACCGCCTGCGCTTCGCCACCGACGCTGGCTGAATGCCACGCGCTTGAACGGAAATATACGCTTCGTATACGCTTCGTATATCCCCAATCGAGAACGCCCATGGGCATCGTCAACATCGATGACACCCTGCACGACCAGCTGCGCCGTGCCTGCACCGTCTCCAACCGCTCGATCAACGCCCAGGCCACGTTCTGGATCCGGGTCGGCATGCTGTGCGAGATGAACCCGACCCTGAGCTTCCAGGACGTCGTCGCCAGTGAACTGCGCGCCGCCGGTGTGCAGCCGCAGCTGCTTGCCCCCGCGCGGGCCTGAGCCGATGGCCATGATCAAGCGCCCCGACGAGATCGACCGCTTGGCCGAGTCCGGACGACTGCTGGCCCAGGTCTTCGCCATGCTCGACGCGCTGCCGCTGCAGGGCCGCAGCACGCTGGAGATCAACGACATCGTCGAGCGCATGATCGTCGACGAGCTGCAGGCACGGCCCGCCAGCAAGGGGCAGTACGGGTTCCCGTACGTGCTCAATGCCTCGATCGACAACGTCATCTGCCACGGCATGCCGTCGGCCGATGACGTGCTGCGCAATGGCCAGATCGTCAACCTCGACATCACGCTGGAGAAGAACGGCTACATTGCCGATTCCAGCACCACGTATGTTGTGGGTGATGCCGACTACGCCGCGCGCAAGCTGGTGCAGGTGACCTACCAGGCCATGTGGAAAGGCATCGCCGCCGTGCGGCCCGGCGCGCGCCTGGGCGATATCGGCCACGCCATCGCCCGCCACGCCCGCAGCCACGGCTACAGCGTGGTCAAGGAGTACTGCGGCCACGGTATCGGCCAGGAGATGCACGAGGAGCCGCAGATCCTGCATTACGGCCATGCCGGCACCGGCATGGAGCTGCAGGAAGGCATGGTGTTCACCATCGAGCCGATGCTCAACCAGGGCAAGCCTGCCATCCGCCAGCAGCCGGACGAATGGCCGGTGTATACCCGCGACGGCAAGCTGTCGGCGCAGTTCGAGCACACGGTGGCCGTGACCGGCAGCGGCGTGCGCGTGCTGACCCTGCGCCCCGGCGAAACCCCGTTGTGCGCGGTGGATGCGGCCTAGAGCGGGCGCAGCAGCAACAGCAGCGCAAGGCACAGCATGAAGACCGCCACGCCTGCATCCAGCAACCGCCATGCTGCCGCGTTGCGGAACACCGGCTGCAGCAACCGTGCGCCGAACCCCAGCCCGCAGAACCAGAGCACGCTGGCCACGCAGGCGCCCGCTGCGAACACCCAGCGCAGGTCAGCCGGGTAGCGCGTGGACAGGCTGCCCAGCAGCACCATCGTATCCAGGTAGACGTGCGGGTTGAGCAGGGTGAAGCCCAGGCAGGCCAGCAGCACCTGCCGCCGGCTGCCACCACTGGCATCGGCCGCGGCCAGCGCGCTGCCACCGCGCCACGCGCGCAGCCCGGCCTGCAGCCCATAGCACAGCAGGAAGGCGGCCCCGCCGAAGCGCAGCACCTGCAGCAGCAACGGCCACTGCAGCACCAGCGCCCCCATGCCGCCAACGCCGGCCAGGATCAGCGCGATGTCCGCGCCCATGCAGGCCAGCACCACCATGCCCACGTAGCGGCGCTGCAGCCCCTGGCGCAGCACGAAGGCGTTCTGCGCGCCGATGGCGATGATCAGGCCGGCACCTGAAAACAGGCCGGCCAAGGCCGCAGCAATCCACATCCGACGCTCTCCACCTTGAGAAGAGGCGCAGGGTGCGACCAACGGGCTCGTTAAGGCCAGCTGGTTTTTCTTTATCCTGTGCAGAAAAACTGAAGAGGCACCGAGTGGACCTGGTACATCCGCAGTTGAGCGCCTTCACCGCCGTGCTCGAAGAAGGCAGCTTCGAGGCCGCCGCACGCCGCCTGTCGATCAGCCCGTCGGCGTTGTCGCAACGGATCAAGGCGCTTGAAGACCGGCTGGGCCAGGTGCTGGTGGTGCGCCAGTCCCCGTGCCGGCCTACCGCTGCCGGCGAAGTGCTGCTGCGGCGGGTGCGGCCGATGCAGGCACTGCAGGCCGAAGCGCTTGCCGAACTGCTGCCGGAACGCGGCAGCGATGCCACCCGTACGCCGATTCCGCTGGCGGTCAACGATGATTCGCTGGACACCTGGTTCGTCGCCACCATCGCCGAGCTGCACCAGCGCCACGGCTACCTGTTCGACCTGCGCATGGACGACCAGGACCACACCCTGGAACTGCTGCGCACCGGCAGCGTGCTTGGCGCGGTCACCGCCGAACGCAGGCCGCTGAAGGGCTGCAACGTGCATCCGCTGGGCGCGATGCGCTACCGCGCCATCGCCTCACCGGCATTTGCGCGCCGCCACTTCAGCGCGGGCATGCAGGCCGAAGCATTGGCCTCGGCGCCGATGATCGTATTCAACCGCAAGGATGAACTGCAATGGCGTTTCCTGCGCAGGCTCACCCGCGCGCGAATCCAGCCGCCCGTACACTACCTGCCCTCCTCCACCGGCTTCGTCGATGCTGCCGCGCGTGGGCTGGGCTGGTGCCTGGCGCCGGAGGCCCTGGTCACGCCAGCGGCAGAGGCCGGGCAGATAGTGGTGCTGGAACCGCGTCGCTGGCTCGACGTACCCTTGTTCTGGCAGCATGCCGCCGTGCGTTCGAGCACCTTGCAGCACATCACCCACGCGCTGCGTACCGCCGCGGGCAATACCCTACGTTGAAAAGAGCATGATCCAGACCACCGCAGACCCCGGCTTCACGCGCGGACCACTACCGTTTGCCCACTTCTTCACTACAGGAACGGCATGCGCCTGAGCTGCCCACGGACAAGGATGCATCGCGCGCTCGGCGCTGCCGGCCTGGCCTTGCTGGCCAGCCTGCCGCTGGTTGCAGCGGCACAGACCAGCGCGCCTCCCGCACTGGAATGGGAACAGGCGCGGCAGCGTCTGGAACAGGTCTCCGACGCGCTGGCCGCTGCTGATGCCGGCGTGCGCAACAAGGAAGAACTGCACGAGGCCACCCGCCTGCTGCGCCTGCCGGAGATCACCGGCGAAGTGCGGCGCCTCCAGTTCCAGAAGACCCTGACCCTGCCGCTGGGCTCGCTGGCGCCGGTGGCCGAAGCCTTTGGCATCGACTCACCGCTGTCGTTCACCGAGCGCGACTGGCGCACACGGCCGGTGGTCACTGCGGTGCTGCCGCTGTACACCGGCGGCCTGATTCCGGCCGCGCAGCGTGCTGCCGGCGCGGCCAGCGAACAGGCCAGCGCCGAGCGCGAAGCGCAGCGGCAGTCGCTGACCGTGCAACTGGCCCAGGCCTACTTCGGTCAGCGCTTGGCCGAACAGGCAGTGGTCGTGCGCCGCGATGTGCGCGATGGCTTGAACCGCCACCTGTCCGATGCAGAGAAGCTGGAACGCGAAGGCTTCGCTACGCGTGCGCAGCGTTTGCAGGCCACCGTCGCCCGCGACAAGGCCGAGCGCGAGTACCAGAAGACGCTCAATGATCTGGCCACGCTGAAGGCTGCCCTGGCCACGCTGTTGCGCAGTGGCGGCGATGTGCAGCCGCTGTCGCCGCTGTTCGTGCAGCGCGCGCCGCTGGAACCGGTCGCCACCTTCGAGCGTACCGCGCAGGCACGGCAGCCGCAGATCGCCCGCCTGCGGGCGATCGTGGCGCAGGCCGAACAGGGCGTGCGCGTGCAGCAGGCCAAGCTGAAGCCAACGGTATTCCTGTTCGGCCAGTACGACTTCCGGCGCCGCGACGAAATGCTGACCGATCCGGACTGGGCGTTCGGCATCGGCCTGAAGTATACCTTCCTGTCGCCGAACTCACGGCCGGCACAGATCAGTGCAGCACGCGCGCAGCAGGAACAGGCCGAGGCCGGCCTGCGCGAGGCCGAGAACCAGGTCGCGCTGGGTGTGCGCAAGGCCTGGAACGAGCTGGAAACCGCACGCCAGCAGTTCGTGCTGCTGGACAGCAGCATCGCCCAGGCCGACGAGAACCTGCGCCTGCAGGAGCTGGCCTTCCGCGAAGGCCAGGCCACCTCGTTGGACGTGATCGACGCACGGCTCGGTCTTGGCGGTGCCCGCGTCGAACGTGCGCAGGCCGCCTACCAATACGATATCGCCTTGGCGCAACTGCTCGAGGTGAGTGGACAGATGGACCGCTTCGAAGACCATCGGCGGCGTGCAGACGAGGTAATTGATCATGAGTGATGTGTTGCACGACGAAGCAACGACGCCCCCGGGCAAGCGCCGGCTGGGGCCGGTTCTGCTGGTGGTGCTGCTGGTGGCGGTGGTGCTGGGCCTGTGGCTGGCCTGGCGCAGCCCCGCCGACCAGATCCAGGGCATGGCCGACGCCGACACCCTCAACGTGTCCGCCAAGATCACCGCGCGCGTGGCCGAACTGAAGGTCCGCGAGGGCGATCGCGTGCAGGCCGGGCAGGTGCTGTTCCTGCTCGACAGCCCCGAAGTGGCAGCCAAGGAACAGCAAGCGCACGGCGCACTGGCTGCGGCGCAGGCGGTGGCCGACAAGGCTGCCGAAGGCGCACGCAGCGAAGACATCCGCGCAGCCGAAGCCAACTGGAAGCGCGCCGAGGCCGGTGCGACCCTTGCCGATGCCACTTACCGGCGCGTGCAGAACCTGTTCAACGAAGGGGTGATGACCCGGCAGAAGCGCGATGAAGCGGCGGCCCAGGCCACCAGCTCGCGCGAACTGGCCCGCGCCGCCCGCGCCCAGTACGACATGGCGTTGACCGGCGCGCGTGAACAGGACAAGCGTGCCGCGCAGGGCCAGGTGCAGCAGGCCCAGGGCGCGGTGGCGGAAGTCAACGCCGCGCGCGTTGAAGTGGAAGGCCGCGCGCCGGTGGCCGGCGAGATCAACAAGCGCATGGCCGACCCGGGCGAACTGGTACCGGCCGGCTACCCGGTGTTCACCCTGGTCGACATCGACCGCATGTGGGTGTCGATGAACCTGCGCGAATCGCAGATGCAGGGCCTGAAGGTCGGCAGCAAGCTGCAGGGCAGCGTGCCGGCACTCGGCAAGGACGGTGAGTTCGAGGTCTACTTCATCAATCCTGCGGGCGACTACGCTACCTGGCGCACCACCCGCCAGTCATCGGGCTATGACGTGCGCAGCTTCGAAGTGCGGGTGCGCCCGGTACGCCGCATCGAGGGCTTCCGCCCCGGCATGAGCGTGCTGTTCGCATGGCCGCAGCACTGAACACCAGCCGCAGCAGCTTCGGCAGCTCATGGCAGCGCGAACTGCACCGGTTGCGCAGCAACCGCGCAGACCTTGCACTGGTCACCGTGCTGCCGCTGTTGATGCTGGTGGTGATGGCCTGGATGTTCTCCGCATCGGTGATGCGCGATGTGCCGATTGCCGTGGTCGACCTTGACCACAGCAGCGACAGCCGCCTGCTGCTGCGCATGCTCGACGCCAGCCCCGGCGTGCGCATCGCAAGCCAACCGGCCGATATGGAGGAGGCGCGCGCGCAGCTGCGCCGGCTGGAGGTGTTCGCGGTGGTGCTGGTGCCGCGCGATGTGACCCGCCAGGCGCTGCGCGGCCGGCAGGGCACGGTGTTTTCCTATTACAACGCCACGTACATGACCACCGGCCAGTCCGCCGCGCGGGATATCGGCGACGCGGTCTCTGCGTGGAACGCGCGGTTGCTGCGCGAACGCATCGGCCTGCAGGTCGGGCCGGGCAAGCTGCGTGCCGCGCCCATCGCGGTGCAGTCGGACATCCTGTTCAATCCGGCGCGCAGCTACGAGCTGTTCCTGCTGCCACTGATCTTCCCGGCGGTGCTGTCGCTGGTACTGGCGCTGGCCGTGGCCGGCAGCCTCGGCCGTGAGATCCGCGACGGCACCCTGCCCGCCTGGCTGGGCCATGCACCGTGGTCGGCCATTGCCGGCAAGGTGCTGCCCTACGTGCTGCTGTTCTCGTTGTACGGCGCGCTGGGCGCGGCCTACCTGGCCTGGCTGCGTGGCGACGGCATCGCTGGCAGCGTGCTTCTGCTGCTGCTCGCACAGCCGCTGTTCTACCTGGCCACCGCGGCCTATGCCCTGTTCTTCGTCGGCGTCACCCGTGACATGGGCACGGCCCTGTCCGCCGTGGGCCTGAGCATCGGCACCGCGCTGGCGTTCTCCAGCGCCACGTTCCCGGTGATCGACGCGCCGTTGTTCACCCGCGTCTGGCATTTGCTGCTGCCGCTCAGCGCCTACATAAAGCTGCAGACCCAGCAGCAGTTCATCGGCTCGCCACTAGCGGTGTCGCTGTGGCCGCTGGCCACGCTGCTGCTGATGATCGCGCTTGCTGGCGGCATCGGCGGCTGGCGCCTGCTGGCGTTCGCGCGCACGCCGCAGGCCGCCCAACCCGCCGGGGCAGGCGCATGAGCCGGATCTGGCACAGCCTGCGACAGACCCTGCTGGCCGTGCTCTGCGACCGCTACGCGATCGTGGTGATGGTCGGCGCGGTGATCCTGTACTCGTTCTTCTACCCCGCCGCCTATCGCCACCAGGTGGCCGGCAACCTGCCCGTGCTGGTGGTCGATGAAGACCACAGCGCGACCAGCCGCGAGCTGCTGCGCAAGCTCGATTCGCTGCGCGTGGCCCATGTGGTCGGGCAACCGGCCGACCTGCAGGAAGCGCGCGCACAGCTGGAAGCGGGCCAGGCCGAAGGCATCGTACTTATCCCGGCCAATCTGGAACGCGACATCCTGCGCGGGCATCCGGCCAAACTGGTGCTGCTCGGCAACGGCGCCTACCTCGGCCGCGCCAGCTGGGTGCTGGGCAGCGTGGCCGATGCGCTGGGTGCGTTCGGCCGTGAGGCGGCGGTTACCCAGGCAGCATTCATGGGCGCGCCACAGGCACCACCGGTCACCCTCGTGCAGCGGCCCTTGTTCAACACGCAGGAAGGCTATGGCAGCGCGATCGTGCCCGGCGTGGCCGAACTGATCGTGCACCAGACGCTGCTGATGGGCATCGGCGTGCTGCTCGGTGGCCGCCGGCTGGTGCTGGGCCGGCGCCTGCAGTTCGACCTGCCCACCCTGACCGGCATGGCCCTCGGCTTCGGCCTGATCGGGCTGTTCGGGCTGTTCTGGTACGCCGGCTTCACCGCCTGGGTGCAGGACTATCCGCGTGGCGGCAACCCGCTCGGCCAGCTGCTCGGCGGCACCCTGTTCATCGCTGCCACGGTGGCGTTCGGCCTGTTCGTCGGCAGCTTCTTCCGCACGCGCGAACGCGCCTTCCAGTACATCATCGCCACCTCGATCCCGCTGTTCTTCCTGGCCAGCCTGTCGTGGCCGGCGGTGATGACCCCGCGCCCGCTGGTGTGGCTGGCGCAGCTGCTGCCGACCACCTCCGGCATCAACCTGATGGTGCGCCTGAACCAGATGGACGCCAGCCTGGCCGAGGTCAGCCGCGAACTGATCACCCTGGCCGCGCTGCTGGTGCTGTACGGCGCCCTCGCCCTCTGGCGCCTGCGCAACCAAAAGGGGACGGAGGGGATTAAGTCGTAACCGGCACGGAGAGGGGGAGAGCGACTCAATCCCCTCCGTCCCCTTTTACGGCTCCGGTGCGTACCAGAACGGAATGCTGTATTCGCGCCGACGGCTGGGGCCGCGTTCGCCGCCGTCCGCGTTCCAGACCAGTCGCAGGTCATGCCGGCCCGGCTTCAGGTCCGCCATCGGCAGATAGCCCACCAGCCCGCGCATGTCCAGGTCGCGGCGTTCCATCGGCACGAAATCGTGCAGGTCGACCTTGGCGCCATCGAGCTGCACCGTCCACAGCGTGGCCATGCAGTTGACCGCTCCTGTCGCGGCCAGTGCGCCCTTCGCTTCATTGCGGGCACCACCGGCGCAGCGCTGTCGCGCCACCGGGTTGTCACGCTGCGGGCGATGGGGAATGAACAGGCGCAACCGTGATGCACTGATGGTATCGGCCGGAATCATCGGATAAGGCAGCAACTGGTCGTGCGCCGAGCGCAGCGATTCGTAGTGCGCGCCCAGCATGCCGTGGTTCACTGCCTCCTCGGTCAGCACGCTGTAGCGGTTGAACAGCGAGAACGTCATCGAGCCATAGACCTGCAGGGCGGCGAGCACCATCGCCAGCATCACCGCCGAAATATAGATCACCGTGAACGAGCGCCCGCGCAGGTTGCTCTGCAGAGTCCACTGCATGGTCTGCAGCAGGCGCAGCATCGGTACCCGCTGCAGGCCAGCCAGTACCGACTGCAGTCGCTTCTCCTGCCGTGCCGTGTCCAGGCCCCGCGTGCGACGTCGCGCGATCGACTTTTCCAGCAGCATCGGCACCATCGCCAGGCCGAGCAGGCAGAGCATCAACACCGCAACGATTCCCAGCGTGATGCGATCCACATCGCCGAAGGCGGCGCCGATGGCCATCGCCACGCCAAGCGAGACAATGGCTACCACCAGCGTGCCGGCCAGGGTCTGCACGCACAACAGCGTGGTCGAGAACAGCATGGTGGCAAGCCGGTCCGCGCGTTCAATGGTGCCGTCGAGGCCGCCGTCGCGCTGCTGCAGGAACGCGCGTGAGAACGGCCCCAGCATCGTCAACCGATCCCAGTCGATACCGTTGGGGAAGTGCGATTTCAGGCCGATCAGGCCGATCCAGTAGCCGCGCACGGCCAAGTGGATGATCAAGGCCACCGCCAGCACGTAGCACATGCCGACGCCGATGCTGAAGGCGAACCACAGCGCCTGGAAATAGACACCTTCGGTATGCAGGCTGCTGCGCGCCCACGCATCGAACAGGTAGCCCGGCACGGCGAGCAGTGCGAAGGCGAGCAGGCCGGAAATGAACAGCTCCAGCTCGTCGGTGCGGTCACGCACGCGGGAGTAGCTGGCTGTCGTGCGAGGCATTGCATCCGCAACATCGGACGGTACCCGACGGTCTACAGCGCTCGACTCGTTCACTGGCGATTCATCCCTGGAGGTCGGCGCAGTATAGGCATGCGCGCTGCCCCACGGAACGGGTCCGGAGACGGAGAACGCCGGCACGGGGCCGGCGTTCGGGGTACAGCAGTGTGGAAGGGGGTTATCGCATGGGGATCAGCGATAGACGCGCTCACAACGGCGCTCGACCACGCGGTCGCCGGTCTTCTGCTGATGGTTGCCCTGGATCTGCCGCCCAGCTGCACCGCCCGCCACGGCACCGGCGACGGTCGCCAGCTTCTTGCCGTTGCCGCCGCCTACCTGGTTGCCCAGCAGGCCGCCGACCACGGCGCCGGTGGCGGTACCGGTGATGCGGTTGGGATCGCGGGAATTGCGCTGCACTTCCACGTTCTTGCAGACCACGCGGCTGCCATCGTTGAACTTGCGCCCTTCATCACGCGGGCCGTAATTCTGTGCGCCAGCAACGGACGAGGCCGCCAGCAGGGTGCCCAGCACCATCAATCGGGTCGAGGTCTTCATGGCCATCTCCTGTGCTCCGGTATGGCGCAAGTGTCTGCCTGCACGTGGCAACTGCAGGTGAAATCCACGTCTCCAGGCCCTCAGCGGCCATCATCGGTTCAGGAAAAGAACATGCGCCCATCGCGACCCGCCTCACGATGGGCGCCGTCTCCCACCCGGTTTAGAACTCTTCCCACCCACCCGTGTTGGCAGCGAGCGACGGGGCATTTCGCGGCGGCAGGCCGGTCGCGCGACGCACCGGCGGCACGCTTGCAGCGACCGCTGCCAACATCGGACGGACCGCTGCCGCCGCGACCGAAGCGCCGGTGCGGAACACCGACACCGCCTCGGCCAGCAGGTTGGCCTGCTCCTCCATCGAACGTGCTGCCGCGCTGGCCTCTTCCACCAGCGCAGCGTTCTGCTGGGTGGCCTCGTCCATCTGCATCACCGTCTGGTTGACCTGCTCGATGCCGGAACTCTGCTCCTGCGAGGCTGCAGAGATCTCCGCCATGATGTCGGTCACCCGCTGCACCGAGGCGACAATCTCGCCCATCGTCGTGCCGGCCTGACGCACCAGCGCCGAGCCGTCAGACACCTTGCCCACCGACTCCTCGATCAGGCCCTTGATCTCCTTGGCCGCCCCCGCCGAGCGCTGTGCCAAGGTGCGCACCTCGCTGGCCACCACCGCAAAGCCCCTGCCCTGCTCACCCGCACGCGCGGCTTCCACGGCGGCATTGAGCGCCAGGATGTTGGTCTGGAAAGCGATGCCATCGATCACGCTGATGATCTCGGCGATCTTCTTCGACGACGCTTCGATGGCGCTCATGGTGATCACCACCTGGCCGACCACCTCGCCGCCCTGCGAGGCCACCCCATGTGCACCGATCGCCAGCTGGTTGGCCTGGCGCGCGTGTTCGGCGTTCTGCTTCACCGTGGAGGTCAGCTCCTCCATCGACGCTGCCGTTTCTTCCAGGTTGGCCGCCTGCTGCTCGGTACGCCGCGACAGATCGGTATTGCCGGAGGCAATCTCCCCCGCCGCCAGATTGATGCTGGACGCACTGGCCTGGATACGGCCGACGATCTGGGTCAGCTGCTCGACGGTGGTGTTGCAGTCGTCGCGCATGCGGGCGAACACGCCGTGGAAGTCGCCCTGCATGCGTACGGTCAGATCGCCGCGCGAGATCGCCTGCAGCAGGCTCGACACCTGCACCAGGTTCTCGTCGGTGGTCTGCATCAACCGGTTCAGCCCGGTCACCATCTCGCCGAAATCATGCTCGAAGCGTGCTTCGTCACCGCGCAGGCTGAAGTCGCCGGCAGCAGCGGCTGTGGCCAGCCGGCGGATCTCGCCGTTGATGGCCGACAGACTCGACTTGGTCTCGTCCATCGCCTGGGTCATCGCCGCCTTCTCACCGGGCAGGCGATCCATGTCCACCGACAGGTCGCCGCGCGCGTAGTGCTTCATCACCTCGATCAGGCGGTTCTGCACCTGCACGTGCGAGCCCACCAATGCATTGGTGTCATGCACCATGCGCCCGTAGTCGCCGGGGAAGGCGCTCTCGTCCATGCGGTAGCTCAAGCTGCCATCATCATGCTGCCGCGCCATCTCGCCCTGCGCGGCCATCACCGCCTGCAGCTGCCCCTGCATGCGCTGCATGGACTTCAGCAACTGGGTCACCTCGTCGTTGCCCGAAGCATCGATGACGTTGTCCAGACGACCGTTGGCGATGCCATCAGCCAACTTCACCGCGCCCGCCAAGGGGCGGGTCAGGCTGCGGGTGATCGCCCACGCGGCCAGTGCGCCGAGAATCAGGCTGAGCACACCAAAGGCAATGGACAGGGTTTCCGTCCATGCTTCCGTGGCGCGGTATTGCTCACGGCCGCGTTCGGTCAGGGTTTCCTGGTGCCGCAGCAGGCTGGAGATTGCTCCATTCCAGGCCGCGGCCAGCCCCTGCTCGGCCAGAAGTTCGGTAGCTGCACCGTCGTAGTCGCCTGCCTTCATCCGCTCGTGCAGTTGCTGAGTGGAGACGTCGGTGGCCTTGCGTGCCGCCGCGATCTGCGCCACCAGCGTATCGCCGGTGGCATCGCGGGGAATCTTGACGTACTTGTCCCAGATGCCGTCGTAGGTACGGCTCAGTTCCTGCGCCCGCTGGTAGTCCTTGTCGAACTCCTCGCCTCGCTTGATCACCATCAGGCGACGATGCATCAGCACCGCGTTATTGGTATCGAGCATGTCGTTCAACAACCGCATCTTGACCATGTTCACGCCCACCACTTTCTCGAACTGGGCGGACTTCAGATGGTTTCCGTACAGCACCAGGCCGACGATGGCCAGGATGAACAGCAACAGCAGACCGAAGCCGGCCGAAAGCCGGGATCCCACACGGAGGTTGCGTAAGGCGAGCATCTCAATTCCCTTGATCGTGGCCCTATATCGGTGGCGGCACGACCCTCGGGAAACTTTAAACACATTTATTGAAACAACGCCTCATCAACATAAATGCGTTCAAGCGGGGATTCTTTCCTTGCTGCCTGCTTATCCCCCTGCAGCGCTGCATCGTCCGGCCTTCAGCAAAGGCGGGTTGGGAACGTATCACCCCGATGAATAAGTCGCGCGCTCTTTGGCAGCCCAACGCTATAGTCGGCGCATGACCGTATTCCTGCAGATCGAAGGCACCGCCATCGTTGATATCCCCAGTTTCCATGCGGAAATCAACCGGGTATTCATGGCCGGCGAAGATTGGCAGCTCGGCCCCAGCCTCGATGCACTGGACGATCTGCTGTACGGCGGTTATGGCGCGCTGGCCGGGCACGAAACCGCTACGCTGGTCTGGCGCGACATCGACCGCAGCCGCGAGGCACTGGGAGTGGATGCAACGCGGGCGTGGCTGGAAGACAAGCTGCGGCAGCCGGGTACGTTCAATGCCGGAACCATCGGCCGCCAGCTGGACGCCCTGCAACGTGGCGAGGGGCAGACCTACTTCGACATCGTGATGGAGATCTTCGCCAGCCACCCGACCATCACCCTGGTACAGGCCTGAGGCTGCCACGCCTGCTGCCGACGCCCATCAAGGAACGTGGCAACAGGTACCACATGCACAGCAGGAGCTTGCACCACAGCACTTGAGCGACTGTCCGCTGCCATCCTGGCACTTCGCGGCACAACATCCCTTATCGCGAGCGGTTGCCATCGGCGAGGCAATGGCACAGGCAGTCGCCCTGCCATCTCCTTCCGAGGGCGACGCTTCCACCGAATAGTCCAGCACCTGGACGTCGACCTGTGCCCCGCCCAGCCCACGCTTGCGGACACCCAGCGGCCGCCCCTCCAGTGCCGCCGCCTGCACCATCGCCGGAGAGATCGTCAATGCGGCCTCCTGCAGCGGCGTCCCGTCCTGCCACAGGCTCCATTGCAGGTCTGCGCCTGCTTCGCCGGCGACGGCCACCGCTTCGGCAATGTCGACCACCAGGCTGTAGCGTTGCCCATGCCTGCCCTCCAGCGCGACGGTCGCCGTGCGCCCTTGCCGCACGCTCAGCCGGGGCGAGAACGCGGGAACCCCGTCGTGCAGCACCCGCAACGCAAGGTGGTGCAGGTCGTTCGACGGCACCGCCTCTGCCGACGGGGAACGACCCGCAGTGCAGGCCAGAAATATCGCAAGCAACACCCGACGGAACATGCATGACTCCGATTGACCGCCCGATTGCGGCGATCCACCCTCCGCCGGACGTCCCGGCAAAAGCTGTGACCCGCAACACGGATTCACCCAGCACCAGCAGGCCGGCGCCGGCAACGACCGTTTCACTCGCAATTGCCCATCACCCGAGCCTCCCGCACGACCATTGAATGCCGCACGCGCCACCGCAGCTGTTCGCCTGCGACACGCGCCCACGCCCCGGCAAAAGCGTCCCCCTGCCCCGACCAGTTACCATGGACAACCCTGTACCCGCTCCGCCCCGCTGCCCTCCGGCGCGAGCGGACGCCCCTGATCCACGAGTCCCATGTCCAAAGACAAGTCCGCCGAACACACCCCGCTGATGAAGCAGTTCTTCGCAGCCAAGTCCGACTACCCGGACCTGCTGCTGTTCTTCCGCATGGGCGACTTCTACGAGCTGTTCTACGACGACGCGCGCAAGGCCGCGCGCCTGCTCGACATCACCCTGACCCAGCGCGGCAGCTCCGGTGGTGCACCGATTCCGATGGCCGGCGTGCCGGTGCACGCCTACGAGGGCTACCTGGCACGACTGGTCGCGCTGGGTGAATCGGTGGCGATCTGCGAACAGATCGGCGACCCGGCACTGGCCAAGGGGCTGGTCGAACGCAAGGTGGTGCGCATCGTCACCCCCGGCACGGTCACCGACGAAGCGCTGCTGGACGAGCGTCGCGACACCCTGCTGATGGCCCTGTCGCGCAACAAGAACGGCTATGGGCTGGCCTGGGCCGACCTGGCCGGCGGCCGTTTCCTGGTCAACGAAGTGGACACCGATGACGCGCTGGAAGCCGAACTCGCGCGTTTGGAGCCGGCCGAACTGCTGGTGCCGGATGAGGAGAACTGGCCGGAGTTCCTGCGCCAGCGCAGCGGCGTGCGTCGCCGCGCACCATGGCTGTTCGACGCCGACAGTGGCCGCCGCCAGCTGCTGAACTTCTTCAAGCTGCATGACCTGAGCGGCTTCGGCATCGACGACAAGCCGCGCGCCACGGCCGCTGCCGGCGCCCTGCTCGGCTATGTCGAGGAAACCCAGAAGCAGCGCCTGCCGCACCTGACCTCCATCTCGATGGAAACCGCCGGCGAAGCGATCGCGATGAACGCGGCAACGCGGCGCCATCTGGAGCTGGACACCCGTGTCGACGGCGATACCCGCAATACCCTGCTCGGCGTGCTCGACAGCACGGTGACGCCGATGGGCGGCCGCCTGCTGCGCCGCTGGCTGCATCGGCCGCTGCGCCTGCGCGAGGTGCTGGTGCAGCGCCACCACGCAGTGGAAACACTGATCGACCGTGGCGCGGACGCAGATATCCGCGAACAGTTCCGCCGCCTCGGCGACCTTGAACGCATCCTCACCCGCGTTGCCCTGCGCTCGGCACGGCCGCGCGACTTCTCGACCCTGCGCGATGGCCTCGGCCTGCTGCCGGCCGTACGCGAGGTGCTGGCACCGCTGGATTCACCGCGCCTGCAGACCCTGCACGCCGCGCTCGGCGAACACGACGAATGCGCCCACCTGCTGGCCAGCGCGATCGCCGACATGCCGCCGCTCAAGCTCAGCGACGGTGGCGTGCTGGCCGATGGCTTCGACGCCGAGCTGGATGAGCTGCGCCGCCTGTCGACCCACGCCGACCAGTTCCTGGTCGACCTGGAACAGCGCGAGCGCGAGAGCAGCGGCATCGCCACCCTGAAGGTCGGCTACAACCGTGTGCACGGCTACTACATCGAAATCAGCAAGGGCCAGTCCGACCGTGCGCCGGTGCACTACACCCGCCGGCAGACACTGACCAACGCCGAGCGCTACATCACCGAAGAACTGAAGGCGTTCGAAGACAAGGTACTGTCCGCCCGCGACCGTTCGCTGTCGCGCGAAAAGTACCTGTACGAGCAGCTGCTGGACACCCTGGGCACCCAACTGGAGCCGCTCAAGCAGTGTGCTGCCGCACTCAGCGAACTGGACGTGCTGGCCGCCTTCGCCGAACGTGCGCAGGCGCTGGACTGGGCGCGCCCGGAGCTGCAGGCCGAGCCGTGCCTGAAGATCGAGCGCGGCCGCCATCCGGTGGTGGAAGCGGTGCGTGACCAGCCGTTCGAGCCCAACGACCTGGACCTGCACCCGGACCGTCGCATGCTGGTCATCACCGGCCCGAACATGGGCGGTAAATCGACCTACATGCGGCAGAACGCGCTGATCGTGCTGCTGGCCCACATCGGCAGCTTCGTGCCGGCCAGCCGTGCGCTGATCGGCCCGATCGACCGCATCCTGACCCGCATCGGCGCAGGCGACGACCTTGCCCGCGGGCAGTCGACCTTCATGGTCGAGATGGCCGAAACCAGCTACATCCTGCATCACGCCACCGCGCATTCGCTGGTGCTGATGGACGAGATCGGCCGCGGCACGTCCACCTACGACGGCCTGGCCCTGGCCGACGCGGTAGCGCGCCGACTCGCCTACGAAAACCGCTGTTACACGCTGTTTGCGACCCATTACTTCGAACTGACCGCGTTGGCCGACGAGCAGCACGAGGGCGGACGCAGCGGCATCGCCAACGTGCATCTGGATGCCGTCGAGCACGGCGAAGCACTGGTGTTCATGCATGCAGTGAAGGACGGTCCGGCCAACCGCAGCTTCGGCCTGCAGGTGGCTGCCCTGGCCGGCCTGCCGCGTTCCACCGTGGCACAGGCGCGCCGACGCCTGGCGGAGCTGGAACAGCGCGGTGGCGAAAGCCATGCCGCCGAACTCGCCCCGCAGGCGCTGGATGCCCCGCAGCAGTTCGGACTGTTTGCCGCCCCGCCGAACAAGGCGCAGGAGGCGCTGGCCGCGATCGACCCGGACGAGCTGACCCCAAAGCAGGCACTGGAAGCGCTGTACCGGCTGAAGGCGCTGCTGTAAGGCAGGCCGCAGGTTCCGCCGGCCCTGCCCGGCGGACGCCCGCCATGAAGCCTTCGCATTGCCGTCGTGTACACGGCGTTATGCTCGGGCGGTTCGTCCTTCACAGACCGGAGACCGCCATGAACACCGAATCCCTCGCTGCATCCCTTTTCCAGCAGCTGCAGCAGGGCCAAGGCCTGCAGCAGGTCTCGCAGCAGCTCGGCCTGGACAGCAGCCAGGCCACCCAGGCCGTCGGCAGCGCGCTGCCGCTGCTGCTCGGCGCGATGGGCCAGAACGCCAGCGAACCGCAGGGTGCGCAGTCCCTCCTCAATGCCCTGCAGCGCGACCACCTTGGTTCGGGCGGCGGTGGCGGTGCTGGCGGCGGTTTCGACATCGGCAGCATCCTCGGCGCGGTGATGGGCGGTGGCGGCGGCAACGCCACCAACGGTGCCGGCATCCTCGGCCACGTGTTCGGCGGGCAGACCTCGCAGGCGGCCGAAGTGCTGGGCCAGAAGACCGGCCTGGACAGCGGCAGGTCCAGCCAGCTGCTGGCGATCCTGGCCCCCATCGTCATGTCGTTCCTCGCCCAGCGGTTTGCCCAGAGCGGCAACGCCGGCCAGCTCAGCCAGGCCCTGGGCCAGGAAGCACAGCACTCCGGCGGCGGCATCGGCAGCCTGCTCGGCGGTGCGCTCGACCAGGACGGCGATGGCCAGTTCGGCGCCAGCGATCTGTTCAAGCTCGGCGCGGGCCTGCTCAAGCGCTGATCGCGCACAACGATGCAAGCGCTGCCGATCATAGGCATCCACTATCGCATCGGTTGAATCAATCGAATTTACCCATGGTTAGGCGATGCCTATGGTGGGTGAGCGATCTGATTCCCTCGTTCGCCAGCCCACAGGTAGAGACCCATGAAAAGCGAAGCGAAGTGCCCGTTCAACCATGCCGTCGTCGGTGATGCGACGACCAACCGCGACTGGTGGCCGAACCAGCTGCGCGTGGATCTGCTCAACCAGCACTCCACGCGCTCCAATCCCCTTGATGCGGGCTTCGACTACGCCAAGGCCTTCAACGGGCTGGACTACAGCGCCCTGAAGGCCGACCTGAAGGCGTTGATGACCGACTCGCAGGACTGGTGGCCAGCCGACTTCGGCCACTACGGCGGCCTGTTCATCCGCATGGCCTGGCACAGTGCCGGCACCTACCGCATCGGTGACGGCCGTGGTGGCGGTGGTCGTGGCCAGCAACGCTTCGCTCCGCTCAACAGCTGGCCGGACAACGTCAGCCTGGACAAGGCACGCCGCCTGCTGTGGCCGATCAAGCAGAAATATGGCCAGGCCATTTCCTGGGCCGACCTGCTGATCCTGACCGGCAACGTCGCACTGGAATCGATGGGTTTCAAGACGCTCGGGTTTGCCGGCGGCCGTCCCGATACCTGGGAGCCGGACCAGGACGTGTACTGGGGCCGCGAGACCACCTGGCTCGGTGGCGACGTGCGTTACAAGCACGGCTCGGAGGGCGTGCAAGAGGACCACGGCGTGCTGGTTTCCGATGACGACGCTGATGGCGATGTGCACTCGCGCAAACTGGAAAACCCGCTGGCCGCGGTACAGATGGGCCTGATCTATGTGAACCCGGAAGGCCCGGATGGCAATCCCGATCCGGTGCTGGCCGCGCATGACATCCGCGACACCTTCGGCCGCATGGCGATGGACGATGAGGAAACCGTCGCCCTGATCGCCGGTGGCCACAGTTTCGGCAAGACCCATGGTGCCGGCCCGGCCGACAACGTCGGCAAGGAACCGGAAGCAGCGGGCCTGGAAAGCCAGGGCCTGGGCTGGGCCAACAGCTTCGGCAGCGGCAAGGGTGGCGATACCATCACCAGCGGCCTGGAAGTCACCTGGACCCGCACCCCCGCGCAGTGGAGCCACGACTTCTTCGAGATCCTGTTCGGCAACGAATGGGAGCTGAGCAAGAGCCCGGCCGGCGCCCACCAGTGGGTCGCCAGGAATGCGGACGCAGTGATTCCCGATGCGCACGATCCGTCGAAGAAGCACCGCCCGACGATGCTGACCACCGACCTGTCGCTGCGCATGGACCCGGCCTACGAAAAGATCTCGCGGAAATTCCTTGCTGATCCGCAGGCCTTCGCCGATGCCTTCGCCCGCGCCTGGTTCAAGCTGACCCATCGCGACATGGGCCCACGTGCGCGCTATCTCGGCCCGGAGATTCCGGCCGAGGAATTCATCTGGCAGGACCCGGTGCCGGAAGCCAGGCATCCGTTGATCGACGCCAAGGACATCGCCGCGCTGAAGCAGAAGATCGCAGCGACCGGCCTGAGCGTGGCCGAGCTGGTGTCCACCGCGTGGGCCTCGGCCTCGACCTTCCGCGGTTCGGACAAGCGTGGTGGCGCCAATGGTGCGCGCGTGCGCCTGGCACCGCAGAAGGACTGGGCGGTGAACCAGCCGCAGCAGCTGGCCAAAGTGCTGGCCGCGCTGGAAAAGGTCCAGGCCGAGTTCAACGGCGCGGGCGGCAAGCAGGTGTCGCTGGCCGACCTGATCGTGCTGGCCGGTGGCGTCGGCATCGAGCAGGCGGCAAAGGCCGGCGGCCATGACCTGAGCGTGCCGTTCACCCCGGGCCGCACCGATGCCAGCCAGGAACAGACCGACGTCGAATCGTTCGCGGTGCTGGAACCGGCTGCCGATGGTTTCCGCAACTACCTCAAGGGCGCTTACAGCGTGCCGGGTGAGGCGCTGCTGATCGACAAGGCACAGCTGCTGACCCTCACCGCACCGGAAATGACCGCCCTGGTCGGTGGCCTGCGCGTGCTCGGCGCCAATGCCGACGGTAGCAGGCACGGCGTGTTCACCCACCGTCCCGGCACGCTGAGCAACGACTTCTTCGTCAACCTGCTGGACATGGGCACCACCTGGAAGGCGACCGGTCGCGAAAGCTATGAAGGCCGCGGCCGCAGCGATGGCGCTGCGCGCTGGACCGGTACCCGTGCCGACCTGGTGTTCGGCTCCAACGCCGTGCTGCGCGCCCTGGCCGAGGTCTACGCCAGCGCCGATGGCGAGAAGAAGTTCGTGCAGGATTTCATCGCCGCCTGGACCCGGGTGATGGAGCTGGATCGCTACGACCTGCACGGTTGACCGGATATGCCAGGTGCCAACCTTGGTTGGCACCTGGCACAGCGCCCACCGAGGTGGGCGACTACCAGACTCTGCTGCGGGGCCTTGACCCGGTAGATGCCGACCTTGGTCGGCACATGGCACGGCGCCCACCAAGGTGGGCGACTACCAGACACTGCTGCGGGGTCCTTACCCGGGAGATGCCGACCCTGGTCGGCACATGGCACGGCGCCCACCAAGGTGGGCGACTACCAGACGCTGCTGCGGGGCCTTGACCCGGTAGATGCCGACCTTGGTCGGCACATGGCACGGCGCCCACCAAGGTGGGCGACTACCAGACGCTGCTGCGGGGCCTTGACCCGGTAGATGCCGACCTTGGTCGGCACATGGCACAACGCCCACCAAGGTGGGCGACTACCAGCGCCCGGGCGGCGCCGTCACAGGGCGTCGATATCACCCAATGCACGGATCAACCGGCGTGCGCGCTTGTCCGGCTTGTGCTCCGGTGCCTGGTAGCCATCACGCGCGGCAATGCGCAGCGCACGCTGTTCGGCGCGGCGCGCCTTGGAGGCCTCGCTCTCGGCATACAACTGCTGCGCCACCGGCGCCGGACCGCGCTGGTCGCTCAGGCCCAGCACCTGGATCTCGAAGTGTTCTTCACCGCGATCAACCAGCAGCTGCTCTCCCACGCGTACTGCGCGCGAGGATTTCGGACGCTGCCCGGCCACGGATACCTTGCCGGTCTCGATCGCCTGTTTGGCCAGGCTGCGGGTCTTGAAGAAGCGGGCCGCCCACAACCAGATGTCCAGACGGACGCTGGGCGCCAACGGGGAAAGCTCGGACATCGGTGGGGACTACTCCGTTCGCTTGTTCAGGGGGCGCGGATTGTCGGGGTCGGTGCGGCAGCCGCTGCCCCCGATCAATGCCGGCGTGCCGGCCGCCAGGTCCTGGCGCTGGCTGCCGACCAGGCACTCGGGGCGGTCGGTCGGCCGCACCTGGGTATCGCCCAGCCGGTCACCCGACGAACATGCGGCCAGTGCCGCTGCGATCAAGGCCGCCACGATCATCCGCATCGCCTGTTGTGGTTGATGCATTGCCACATCCTGCAAACCGGCTTGATGCTAGTGTGCGCCTCCCGGCAATCGATCACCACTCCATGGCCAAAGCGCCGCTTGACCTGACCTCCGGCCCGATCGGCCGCAACCTGCTGCTGTTCGCGCTGCCGATCCTGGCAGGCAACATCGCGCAGTCGCTGAACGGCTCGGTGAATGCGGTATGGGTGGGGCGCTTCCTTGGCGAAGCGGCACTGACCGCCACCGCGAACGCCAACAACATCATGTTCTTCCTGATCGGTTCGGTGTTCGGCTTCGGCATGGCCTCGACCATCCTGATCGGCCAGGCCATCGGTGCGCGCGACATCGCCCAGGCACGACGCGTGGTCGGCACCAGCGCCACGTTCTTCATCGGCCTGTCGGTGATCATCGCCATCGCCGGCTGGTTCCTGGCCCACCCGCTGCTGGCGGCGATGGGCACGCCCGCCGCCTCGCTGCCGTTGGCCGAGGCCTACCTGCGCATCATCTTCCTGGCGATGCCAACGCTGTACGCCTTCGCCTTCCTCAGTGCGGCGCTGCGCGGTGCCGGCGATTCGCGCACGCCCTTCCGCTTCCTGCTGGTCTCGGTGGTGCTGGACATCGCCCTGAACCCG
The DNA here is from genome assembly GCF_020883215.1 of Stenotrophomonas sp. SI-NJAU-1. Classification (NCBI taxonomy): domain Bacteria; kingdom Pseudomonadati; phylum Pseudomonadota; class Gammaproteobacteria; order Lysobacterales; family Lysobacteraceae; genus Stenotrophomonas; species Stenotrophomonas sp. SI-NJAU-1. Next base: position 1,277,391 of record NZ_CP086598.1, on the reverse strand, counting down.
GTGCTGATCTTCGGCATGGGGCCGTTCCCGGAACTGGGCATCGCCGGCTCGGCCTGGGCCACGCTGGCGTCGCAGACGCTGTCGCTGGCCGGCCTGCTGCTGTACATGCGGCACAAGCGGCACACGCTGTGGCTGGGTCGCGCCGACATGCACCTGTTCAAGCTGGACATGACCATCCTGCGCGCGCTGGTGGTCAAGGGCGTGCCGATGGGCCTGCAGATGGTGCTGATCTCGCTGTCGGTGATCATGCTGATGACCATGGTCAACCAGTACGGCACCGACACCGGTGCGGCCTACGGTGCATCGCTGCAGCTGTGGAACTACGTGCAGATGCCGGCGATGGCGATCGGTGCAGCATGCTCGTCGATGGCCGCGCAGAATGTCGGCGCGCAGCGCTGGGATCGCGTGCGCGGCACCGCGCGCCAGGGCATCGCGTTCAACTTCCTGCTGACCGGCGCGTTGATCCTGCCGCTGGTGCTGCTGGACCAGTATTCGCTGGCCTTGTTCCTGCCGCAGGGCAGCGAGTCGCTGCAGATCGCGCGGCACCTGAACCACATCGTGATCGGTTCGTTCCTGTTCTTCGGCGTCAGCTTCGTGATCTCCGGCGTGGTGCGCTCCACCGGCGCGGTGCTGCCGCCGCTGCTGATCCTGGCCGCGTCGCTGTGGGGCGTGCGCGTGCCGTTCGCCGAATTCCTGCAGCCGTACTGGGGTGCCGATGCGATCTGGTGGAGTTTCCCGGCCGGCTCGCTGGTGTCGATGCTGCTGTCGCTGGCGTATTACCGCTGGGGTGGCTGGCGCAAGGCGAAGATGATCAGTACACCGGTGCATGCCGAAGAACTCGCCACGCCCTCGGAGATTCCCGCCTGTCCGCCCTCGCCGGTGGCCGACCCGGATGCGGCGCTGGAAACCATTCCACCGCGTTGAACATGCACCGGTAGTGCCGGCCGCTGGCCGGCAACCCCATGGACGTCGCAAACATCGCGCAGTTGCCGGCCAGCGGCCGGCACTACCGCTTCTTCTTTTCCGCGTTGTGCCTGGCGGCAGCGCGCAGCAGTGCTTTCAGCGCCGCGGCGTTGGGCATGCCGCCTTCGTGGATGTCGATCGCGCGGCGTGTGCCGCCTTCCAGGCTGGCATTGAACAGGCGCTTCGGGTCCGGCAACGCGGCGCCGTGGGCGAAGGTCAGCTTCACCGCCTGCTTGTAGGTTTCGCCGGTGCACAGGATGCCGTTGTGCTCCCACACCGGTGTGCCGCGCCATTTCCAGGTTTCCTCCACGTCCGGCAGCGCCTCGTGGATCAGCGCGCGCACGCGGGCGAGGATGTCGCCGCGCCAATCAGCGAGCTCGGCGATGCGCGCGTCAATCAGGGCGGCAGCGGGGAGAGTGGCATCTGCGGGATCGGACTTCTGCGTGGCCATCGCGCGGTCTCGTTCGGGGAAAGAACCTGGGGGATTACATGCGTTCGCCAGGCAGCTGGCTGGCCTGTCGCACCCAGTCGAGGAACCGCGCCTCGTCCAGCGGCTCGTCCTCGGCAACGTGCAGGTAGCGCGTGTCGGCGCTCTTGGACGGTTCCGGCGGAACAGGCTGCAACATCGCGCCGCGGAAGAACGCGATCTTGATGTAGCGGGTGAAGCAATGGAAGCTGAGGAACCAGCCCTCGCCGGCAGCAACACCGTACATCGGCGAGTTCCATTTCACTGCCTTGTGCACGCCGGGTACGGCCTGTTCAATCAGCATGTCCAGGCGCGCCCCGATGGCCCGCTTCCAGCCCGGCATGGCAGCGATATAAGCCTGCACGGGCGCATCGCCCTCACCCTTGGCGATCTGCGGGTTACCGCCGGACAGCAGCTTCGGCGAGGCACTGTTGGCAGGTTGCTTGGCGGGCATCGCAGGGGCCATGACGGTCGAAGGCCCGAGCGTACGCCGCCGCCCGGCAGCGGTCACGGCGCACTGCGCCATGGCATCAGAGGCTGCTGCGGAACTGACGCCAGGTGGGCAGCTTGCGGGTCCCGCGCAGGAACCACATCAGGGTGGCCATCACCAGGCCGAACATCACGCCTGCCGCCACCCCGGCAAGCAACAGCAGTTCCAGTGCCGGGGCCCTGCCCTGCCACAGCAGCAGCCACATCAGTACCGTCCAGAAGACGCCGAACAACAGGCCCTGCAGCAGCGTATTGGTCAGGAAACCGGCCAGTATCGGCGGCGGCAGCGCGACGCCCAGCCGCCACAGCATGCGGTGCAGCAAGGGGGCCGCTTCCCTCCGTGGCACCCCGGAACGGTCCAGGAAGCGCAACGCCACCTGGATGTCCGCCGGGTATCGATGGTCGATCTCATCCATCCAATGAAACTACCGAGGCGGCAGCACAAACGCAAACGGCCGCCCGAAGGCGGCCGTCGCGACAACAACCGGAGTTGTTTATCAGCCCTTGGTTGCCAGGCGGGCAACCTTGGCGGCAGCAGCAGCAGCCAGGTCTTCCTTGATGCGGGCAGCCTTGCCTTCCAGGCCACGCAGGTAGTACAGCTTGCCGGCGCGGACCTTGCCACGGCGCTTCACTTCGACCGAGTCGATGATGGCGCTGTGGGTCTGGAACACGCGCTCGACGCCGTAGCCGTGCGAGATCTTGCGCACGGTGAACGAGGAGTTCAGGCCGCCGTTCTTGGTCGCGATGACAACGCCTTCATAGGCCTGCACGCGCTCGCGGGTACCTTCCTTCACCTTCACGTTGACGACAATGGTGTCGCCCTGGCTGAACTGCGGCAGTTCGCGGGTGATCTGGGCGGATTCGAATTCCGCGACGATGGACTTGTTCAGCTTGCTCATGGGTTACACCGATTCATTGTTCGGGTGGGCGTGTCATTCGACAGCGTGGGCTCATGCAGTCACCGGACTGTGCTGCACGTTTGTTTTGGGTACTGCGCACCGGCCGGGGCCGGCGTAATTGGCCATGATAGCCGATAAAGCAGGGCTGGCGCTAGGGCCTGCCCTTTTCTGCCAGCTCCTGGCGGGCCAGGGCCAACAGCGTGCGGTCGGCCTTGCCCAGTGCCTGTTCATCCAGCAGGTCCGGGCGCCGCTGCGCGGTACGGATCAACGACTGCTGCCGGCGCCAGGCGGCGATGGCGGCATGGTTGCCCGAGCGCAGCACGTCCGGCACGTCCCCCAGCGGATGCTGGGCCGGCTGGCTGTAATGCGGGCAGTCGAGCAGGCCGAGGTCGCCCTCGAAACTGTCCTGCGCCGCCGATTCGGCGTCATTCAAGGCGCCTTCCTGCAGCCGGGCCACCGCGTCGATGATGACCGCCGCCCCCAGCTCGCCGCCGGACAGCACATAGTCGCCGAGAGAAATCTCCTCATCGACATTGGCGGCCAGGAAGCGCTCGTCGATGCCTTCATAGCGGCCGCAGAGCAGGACCATGCGCGGCAATGCCGCCAGTTCCCGCACCTTGGCCTGGGTCAACGGCGCGCCCTGCGGGCTGAGATGGATCACCCGCGCAGGCGTCGGATCGGCCTCGCGGATCGCCTGCAGGCACGCCTGCAGCGGCTCGATCAGCATCACCATGCCCGGGCCACCGCCGAACGGACGGTCATCCACCCGGCGGTAGTTGCCCTCGGCGTAGTCACGGGGATTCCAGCCATGCAGGCTGAACAATCCCTTTTCCTGCGCACGGCCGACCACACCCAGCCCAGCGGACTGGGCGAGGAAATCGGGGAACAGGGTGATGACGTCGAAACGCATGCTCAGGCTCAGAACTCGGGGTCCCAGTCGACCACGACCAGATTGGCCTCGAAGTCGACCGAGGTGATGAAGTCCGGCAGCACGAACGGAATCATCCGTTCGCGGTCACCGCGCACGACCATCACATCGTTGGCGCCGGTACTGAACAGGTGCGAGACCTGGCCGAGGGCAACGCCTTCGACGGTCTTCACATCCAGGCCTTCCAGATCGACCCAGTAATACTCGTCGGCATTGGGCGGCGGCAGCGCACTTCGGGCCACGAAGACCTCGGTGCCATGCATCGCCTCGACCGTGTCGCGATCCTCGATGCCCGGGAAACGGGCCACAAGGTGCTTGCCGGTATCCCGGCCACGGGCGCCTTCAAGCGTCGATTCCTGCCCGTTGGGGCTGCGCAGGATCCACGGTTGGTAACGGAAAATAGCGGAACGCGGCTCGGTCCAGGACTCGAGCTTTATTTCGCCGCGCACACCAAAAGCGCCGACAATCCTGCCAAGCAGGATGCGGCGCTCGTTATCTTTCATCTGCGTTCAATCAGATGGGCCGCACCAGGGCGCGGCCCGTCAGGATCAGGCCGCAGCGGCCTGGGACTTGCTCGCTTCCTTGATCAGGTTGCGAACTTTCTCGGTCGGCTGGGCGCCGTTCTTGACCCAATGGTCAACGCGGGCCAGGTCCAGCTCGATGCGCTTCTCGCCACCCTGTGCAACCGGGTTGTAGAAGCCGACGCGCTCGATGTTGCGGCCGTCGCGGGCGCTGCGGACGTCGGTGACGATGATGTGGTAGAACGGACGCTTCTTGGCGCCGCCGCGGGTCAGTCGAATCTTGACCATGGTGGTTTTTTCCTATTGCCCAGTCGCCAGGATGGCGCGGTAAGCGGGCGATTATAGCGGCAGAGTCCGGCCGAGCCAACCCCGGGCGTCTACCCCGGGGTCAGATCCCCTTTACCGAGCAAAAGGGATCTGACTCCAACGGTTCCATTCAGGAAAGCGACTGCCAGGGCACCCGGGCCAACACCGCCCTGCCCTGTTCGGCCAGGGCCTGCGAACCCGGCAGCACCTGACCGTCGATGGCGTCCAGCGCCCACACCCCACTGGCGTTGCAGGCGAAAGCCGCCCGCATGCCGGCCAGCTCATCCAGCCGCAACGGCCGGATCTGCTGTGGGCCCACCCAGCCCGCCTGCAGCAGCGCTTCAGCGGTTCCCCGCAGCGCAGGCGCCTGTGGCCAGATCAGGTGTTCGCCGTCATGCACGGCCAGGTTCCAGGTCGTGCCCTCGCTGATCGGCCCGTCGGCAGTCACGAACAGCGCATCGTCGACACCTGCTGCCAGCGCCGCACGGCGCTGGGCGAACAGGGCAAACGTACCGACATGCTTGATCTGCGGCAGCTCTCGCTGCCATGTCGCGCTGCGTACGCGTTTCGGCGCGGTCAGCGCGACCGGCGCGGAGACGGCAACCAGTACATCCACCGGCACGCTTGCCAGCGGCGCGCGGAAATCGAAACGGCGCGAGAACACGGTGACCCGCATCGATGCGTCGACCTGGCCGGCCTGTTGCAGCGCCTGCGCCATCCACGCCTGCACCTGCGCGATATCGAGCCCGCTGCCGAACAGTTCCTGCGTTGCACGCGCCAGCCGCTGCAGATGCAGATCAAGCCCCTGCACCGAGCGGCCGCGCACCTGCAACGAGGTGAAGTGGCCGTAGTTGGTCAGCGCCGGCAGCAGGTCTTCGGCCCGCGCCGTTGCGCCGTTGCAGGTCACCGTCATCGCAACAGTGCCTGCGCCTGTTCCCACATGCCACGCAGCACGTCGGCGGCCGGCGCTGCCGGTGCCATCCATGCCGACTGCCCGGCCCAGGCCTGCATCGCAGCAAGCCGGTTTTCCTGCGTGGCCTGCCTGCGCATCGGAGCGGTCAGGCCACGCTGCACCGGGTACGGGCGCGGCGCAGGTGCACCCTCGGCGGCAGCGGCGCGCACGTAGGCAGTCGCCAGGCCACGGCCCAGGCGTCCACTGAACGCGCGCGTCGGCCAGGTGTCTTCGGGTTCGCTGCGGGCCAACGCATCGGCCCATGCCGGCGCCAACGCCGCTTCGGGTGTGCGCAGGAAGGCCGTGCCGATCTGCACCGCGCTGGCCCCGAGCATCAAGGCAGCAGCAATGCCGCGACCGTCGCCGATTCCGCCCGCAGCGATCACCGGAATATCCAGGTTGTCCGCCAGCCGCGGCAGCAGTGCGAACAGGCCGACCAGCTGCTGCTCTGCACGCATCGGATCGAAGGCGCCGCGGTGGCCGCCGGCTTCGGCGCCCTGCGCGACCACCGCGTCAGCACCGGCGTCCTGCGCAGCGCGTGCTTCGGCCAGCGTCGTAGCGCAGGCGATCCAGGCGATGCCCGCATCCTTCAACTGCTGCACATGACGCGGCGACAGCACGCCCATGATGGTCGAGGCGACCGCCGGCCGTGCCGCCAGCAGCGCACTGAACTGCTCCTCGAAATCGGCCGGCGTGGCATCGGCTGCGCTGGCCGCAACCTCCGGCCCCCACTGGCCCAGAAACGCACGCGTGCTGGCCTCGGCAGCCACATCGCGCACCGGCGCGGGATCGGGCAACCACAGGTTCACCTGCGCCGGCCCGCTGGACGCTGCACGGAAGTCCTGCATCCAGCGACCGATATCCGCCGCCGGCGACAACACGGCCCCCATCGCGCCCATGCTGCCGGCGTTGGCCAGCGCGGCGGAAAGCGGAACCGGACAGGCACCGGCCATCGGTGCCAGCAGGATCGGCAGCTGCAATGAAAAACGCCGACAGAAATCGTCGGCGCGTTCGAGAATCGGCGAAAGGCTCACGCGACGCACCTGTGGGAGGAGTCGCTGCCAGCATACGCCAGACACTGTGGACGGGCGCGTCGCCCCGGGCGATCCGCTCGCGCCTGGCTCAGCGTGCAGACACCGCGTAGGTGCGGACCAGCTGGCTGTCCATTTCTTCGTTGAACTTGAACGTCACGTAGCGCGCGTCATCAGCGGCGAACTCTTCCTCGGCGCTGGCGCGACCGATCTCGGTGCCCTCGGCATCCAGCGCACGCGCCACCAGCTTGCCCTTGAACGCCTTGTCGGCCACCACGTACACCGCCGCGTCCTTGGAGCCCATGCCACGGCTCTTGCCGAGGGTGACGGTGAGGCCCCGCGCGGCCAGGCCCGGATCGGCCTGCAGCGTCACGTTCATGCGCTTGTCCACGCCCTCGCCCAGCCCGGCGACGAAATCGGCAGCGGTTCCACTGATGGCGCTACCGGCCTTCTGCGACACGGAGGTGTCGTCCTTGCAGGCAACCAGCCCGAGGGCCAGCGCGATCACCACGATCGACTTGTTCATGCACATTCCTTTGATTGATTCCGCGGGTTGTTCAAGCGTTCGATACAGCGCGCGCTCAGCGGAACGGCATGCCACGGCCGCCCATGGCGCCCATCATGCCCTTCATGCTGCGCATCATGCCCTTCATGCCGCCGCCGGCCATCTTGCTCATCATCTTTTCCATCTGCATGTACTGCTTCATGAGCTTGTTGACGTCGGCCGGGGTCACGCCCGAGCCCTTGGCGATGCGGGCGCGACGCGAGCCATTGAGCAGGTTCGGGTTGCGCCGTTCCTTCTTGGTCATCGAGCCGATGATGGCGATCATGCGCGGCACTTCCTTGCCCTGGCTGACCTGCTGCTTGAGGTGCTCGGGAATCTGGCCCAGGCCCGGCAGCTTGTCCATCAGGCCGCCGATACCGCCCATGTTCTGCATCTGCTCAAGCTGGTCGCGCATGTCGTTCAGATCGAACTTCTTGCCCTTGGCGACCTTCTCGGCCAGCTTCTGCGCCTTGTCCTTGTCGACCTGCTGCTCGACCTGCTCGACCAGCGACAGCACGTCGCCCATGTCGAGGATGCGGCTGGCGATACGGTCCGGGTGGAACACGTCCAGGCCTTCCGGCTTCTCGCTGACACCGACGAACTTGATCGGCTTGCCGGTGATGTAGCGCACGCTCAGCGCGGCGCCGCCACGGGCGTCACCGTCGGTCTTGGTCAGGACCACGCCGGTCAGCGGCAGCGCATCACCGAAGGCCTTGGCGGTATTGGCCGCGTCCTGGCCGGTCATGGCATCGACCACGAACAGCGTTTCAGCCGGGTTGACCGCAGCGTGCAGGGCCTTGATCTCGGCCATCATCGCTTCGTCGATGGCCAGGCGGCCGGCGGTATCGACCAGCAGCACGTCGACGAACGACTTGCGCGCGTCATCGATGGCGGCGCGGACGATGGCCTCCGGCTTCTGCTCGGCGCTGGACGGGAAGAACAGCACGCCCACCTGGTCGGCCAGCGTCTTCAGCTGCTCGATCGCCGCCGGACGGTAGACGTCGGCCGAGACCACCATCACCTTCTTCTTGCGCTTTTCCTTCAGGTGCTTGGCCAGCTTGCCGACCGTGGTGGTCTTGCCGGCGCCCTGCAGGCCCGCCATCAGGATGATGGCCGGCGCGGGAACGTTGAGGTTCAGGTCGCTGGCTTCGGCGCCCATCACCGCGGTCAGCTCGTCGCGCACGACCTTGATCAGGGCCTGGCCCGGGGTCAGCGACTTCAGCACTTCCTGGCCGACCGCACGCACCTTGATGCGCTCGATCAGGGCCTGCACCACCGGCAGCGCGACGTCGGCTTCGAGCAGCGCGATGCGGACCTCGCGGGTCGCCTCGCGGATGTTCTCTTCGGTCAGGCGGCCACGGCCGCGCAGGCGCTCGATGGTGCCGGAAAGGCGCTGGGTCAGGGACTCGAACATGCGGCGCAACCTGTCTGAAAGCGGGGGACAATAAGGCCCACAGTATAACGGGTCCATCGCGCTCCCCGGACTGCGACGCCACGCCCGTCGCCAGCACCGCGGGGGTATGCGAAACTTCAACGATGACAATCGTTCTCATCGCCGTCCTGCTCTACCTGGCCGCCAGCGCCCTGCTGGTGCGCGCCCTTGGTCGCAACGACGGGGTGACCTCGCCCGCCTGGCTGTGGCCTGCGCTGCCGGCGATGCTGCTGCATGGCGGTTATCACGTGCTGGTGGCGATGCGCACGACCGGCGGCCCGGACATGCACTTCTTCGCCGCACTGTCGCTGGTCGGCCTGGGAATGGCCTGGCTGACCTCGCTGGTGGGCGCGCGCGGGCGCATGTCCACCCTCGGCGTGGTGGTGTTCCCGCTGGCCGCGCTGCTGCTGGTGGTCTACCACGGCTACGGCCATGAACCGAGCAAGGTGCTGGGCTGGCGCCTGGCCAGCCACGCCTGGCTGGCCCTGCTGGCCTACGCCACGCTGAGCATCGCCGCGCTGCTGGCGATCATGCTGTGGCTGCAGGAGCGTGCGCTGCGGCGCCGTGAATTCCGTCCGTGGCTGCGTGCGCTGCCGCCGATGGCCGATCTGGAATCGCTGCTGTTCAGGGTGATCACCGTCGGCTTCGCCCTGCTGACCCTGACCCTGGTTACCGGCGTGCTGTTCGTCGACGACCTGCTGGCGCAGAAGCTGGTGCACAAGACGGTGCTGAGCGTGCTGTCGTGGATCGTGTTCGGCGTGCTGCTGATCGGCCGCCGCCGCTATGGCTGGCGCGGCACCAAGGCGGTGCATTGGACGCTGACGGCGATGCTGTTGCTGCTGCTGGCGTTCTTCGGCAGCCAGTTCGTGATCGAGCTGGTGTTCGGGCATTCTCGCTAGAGGCATGCCGGCCGCTGGCCGGCAACAGGACCGCACCCCGCGTGGATGCCGCAGACGGTCAAGGCAGCGGCTGGGCCAGGATCCTGCGCATCGAGCGACCACTGTTGGTGAGGATGTCGTCGACCTGCCAGCAGCCCTCCCCTTTGCGCACCATCGGCAGGCGGGTCACGTAGGCCTTGCCCCAGACCGGATAGCGCATTTCGACCTGGCCGGCCGTGGCCGAGGCCTGCTTCCAGCGGTAGCGCACCGGGCTGTCGATCTCCCCGTCCTGCGCGTCCAGCCACGGATCGGAATCGAGCGTGCAGAGGCCCTCTTCGCGCACCTGGCAGGCACGCTCGCCGTGCAGCGCCTTGGCAAACGCCGCACTGACCAGTGCCTGCGGCGGCTCCAGCAGGTCGCCCTTGCCGGTGGTCGCTTCGAAGAAGGCGCGCGCCACGTCAGCCGGTTGCTGGCAGGCCGGCGCGGCCTGCACGGTGGGGGCCAGCAGCAGGCCGATGATCACCCACATCCTTGTCTTCCGCATATTCAGTTCCTTGACGGTGGAAGGACGCCGGGCATGGCCCGGCGCTACCCATGCGTGTTGCCCGGCGAACGCGCAGCGCGGCAGGGATTACAATCCGTACCGTTCGATCGCGTCCAGATGCGGCTGGCGATCCTGGTCGCAGGCCTCGGCCAGGCGCAGCCAGCAGTGCGGGTGCGCCCAATCGGCCGTGGCCTGCTGCAGGAAGCGGTGCAGCGCCAACGGCGCTTGGTCCTGCGGCTGGGCAACGGTGAACAACAGGCCCGGCAACGTCCCGTCTTCCACGTCCGGATCGGTCACGGTGTAGTCCGCACGGCTGTGCGCCCATACCTTCCAGCCCTGTGCCTCGGCCGCTTCGACGAAGTCATTCCATGCCTCCTCGCCCGGGTGCGCGCCGTCGACCAGCCAGCTGCGCGCGAAACCACCCCGCTCCAGCACATGCACCTGCGCATAGGTCGGAATGAAGTGCTCGCGCTCCGCTTCGTCCTCGGGTGCGGGGTGTACCAGGCCGGCGTCGAACACCACCCAGTCCCCCACCTGCTGCGCGCGGTTGGCCGGTGCGTTCTCGACGATGCGCGCGGTCACCGGGCCGCTGCGGCGGGCGTAGTACTCCATCGGCTCGCCGCCTTCTTCGCTGCGGATGATCACCCAGCCCCAGGGCTCTTCGACCACGCCCTGCTGGCTGGACAGTTCCATGCCGATTGCTGCCGCCGAGCGGCGCACCGCATCCCAGTCGCGCGCCGCACTGGCCGCACTCATATGGTCCCAATGCGCGGCACTGGGCTCTTCCAGCAGTTCCACCAGTTGCGCATAGCAGGCCTGCGCCTCGCTGAAGCGGCCGGTCTCCATGTACATGCGCGCAAGCGTCCCGCGTGCGCCGTTCGAGCCTGGCGACAACGCCAGCAATGCCTGCGCGGCCTGTTCCAGTGCAGGCCAGTCGGACGCACGCCGTGCGCGCTGCACCTCGCACCAGTGCGCGAACACCGGCACGCTGTCGCGGTAGGTCGCGGCCAGCCTGCGCAGGCCGTCATCATCGCCCTGCTCGGCCAGCCAACGCATCAGCGTGTAGGCCGCCGCGCCGTCTTCCTGCGCGTGGCCGCGCACGAAGTCCCACAGCAGCGCCTGCGCTTCTGTCTTCGCGCCACAGGCGTGCAGCGCCGAGGCGGCGACCTCGGCCAGCGCGCCGTCGTCCGGCCGCTCGGCGTGCGCCTGCAGCAGCCACTGCGCTTCGCGCTCGGGATCGCGCGACTGGTTCTGTTCGCCCTGCGCTTCCAGCCACGCCAGCAGCTCAGCGGCAGGCACCGGCAGCGGCGCCATCTGCGGCAGCGCTTCGATGCGTGCCGCCAGACCGGCCACCAACGCGGCGGCGCCGCGGTCCTGGCGCAGCTGCGCCAGATGGGTGCGGGCCAGACCCAGCTGGCGCTGCGCCACCCAGCGTGCACCGCGCTGCAGGGCCAGCTCCAGGCTCAACGCGGCGATCTCGATCACCAGGCGATGCGCGCCGACAGCGGCGAAGTGCTCGATGATCGTGTTGAAGCGCGTTCCCAGATCCCAGGTATTGCGGGCGGCATCACGGCTGCACAGTGTCGAAGCGGTATTGGCCCACAACCGCCAGTGATTCGGCGTCAGCTCGCTCCATGGCACCAGCTGCTGCAGCGCCTCTTCATCGCGCCCCAGCTGGGCCAGTGCCCAGGCCTTGGACAGCCGGCGCGGCACCGTGCAGTTGGCAGGCTCGTATTCGCCCGCAGCGGCCACTTCGGCTTCGCGCTTCTCGATCAGCGCCAGCGCTTCCTGCGCACGGCCGCTGGCCAGCAGGATCTTGATCTGCATTTCAGGGAAGCTGTCGAACACTTCCTTGCCGCGCGCCTGGATCGCCGCCGCCTGCACCTGCAGGTAATCCAGCGCGTCCTGGCCACGGCCATCGTCGAGCAGCGCATCGGCCTTCTCGCAGCTCAGGCACTGGAAACAGGCCCAGCCCGGATCGATGCGGGCAAGGGTTTCGTCGCACACTTCGATGCGCTCGGGCACCCAGCCCGGGCCATCGATGTTGCCGTAGCAGGCAGCAAGATCCTGGGTGACGCAGATCGACTGCGGGCAGTCCAGGGTATCGGCACGGTGGGCGCGCTCGAACAGCGCCACCGACTCGCCCAGCGCGCTTTCACCCTCCACGCGGTTGCCGACGCGGTTGCGCAGCGCCCAATGGCCGACATAGACGTCGACCCAGGGGTTGTCCAGCGCCTTGCCCAGCGCGCGCGCTTCGGGCAGCAGTGCATCGACGCGGTCGACCTGCAGTTCACTGACTTCATCGGCAAGACGGGTCAGCAGGTGGGCGTTCTGCGCCTGGCCTGCCTGGCGCAGGTCTTCCTGCAGTTTTTCGACCCAGTTCCAGATATCCATGGGGGTAATGCTCCTGTCTAGCGAAGGCGGGATGAGAGGGGGGAGCGGTGCTCAACGCAGCATCTGCTGCAGGGCACCGGCAATATCGGTGAATGCACCATTGAGATCGGGTCCCGGCGTCGCCGCGCTCTGCTGCAGCGGCCGGCCCTGTGCGGACACGATGATCTTCAGCGAGCGCAGCAGGCGCGCGGCCGCCCCGGCCTGCGGGTGGCCCTCGCGCTGGGCCTGCAGCAACGCCTGCACCGCTGGATTGTCCAGGTTGAGGTACAGCCGCGACGGCGCACGCGCCTCGATGCGCGCGGTGAACTGGCGCGCCAGCCGCAGTGCCGCCATCGATACGCGCTTGTCGTTCTCGTCGTCTTCCAGGCGCTGTTTCAGTTCGGCTTCGCGGTCGGGCACCACCACCACCGGCAGCGCCTCGGGGCTGAACCGCGCCGGCAGCAGCTGTTCGCCGTCGCCCAGGTGTTCGCGCAGCCAGGCCAACTGTGTATCGTCAAGGCTGTCGTCGGTGCGGAACAGTGCGCGGTTGCCCTGCTCGGTACCCAGTTCGACCAGGCGCAGGCCCTTGGCCTGGGCCCAGCGCCGCAGGAACGGCACCACCGCGTAGCGATGACCATGCGCGACCGGCACGCCCATCGCGCGGAACAGCATTTCCTCGAAGCCACCACCGTTGTCGAGGATCACATGCACCGCGCCGCGCGCCGGCAACGCGCTGGCCGGCAGGTCACCCTGCGATGTCGGCACGCGCACGTGTTCCAGCAGCAGCTCGAACAGGCGCTCATCGCACAGCGCCGCGCCCAGCAGGGCCTCGTTGTGGCGGTTGAGCACGCGGCGCCAGGCTTCGGGCTGCTGCCGGGCGACGTCGGCCAGGCCATCGATCAGCGCTTCCAGCAGGGCGTGCTGCACGGCGCGATAGTGGTCATCGCGCTGCAGGTCCTCGCGGCTGGCGGTCGGGGTCAGCTTCGACGATTCGATCACCCCGCCGATGAAACCGGCCCAAGGCGGCAGCAGGTCGCGTGCATCGTCGTCCAGCAGCATGCCGCGCACGAACACCGACAGGTTGCGGTTGTCGCTGGTGCCGTAGGTGGCACCGTCCTGCACCCAGAGCATGCCGACGGCGTCGCTGCTGCCATCGGGCTGCAGCGGCATCGTCACGATGGGCTCGAAATCGTGTTCGAAACGGGCCGCGAACTGCTGCGCCTGGCGGCGTGCCTGCACCGGATGCAGGGCGACGTCACCCTGCCCGCGCCACGGCGGAGGTTCGGGATTGATCGCGGCGGCCGCCGCACCGATGAAGATCGGCTCGGACAGCAGCGCGCAGTAGCGGCCCAGCACCTCGTGCAGGCGCGCTTCGTTGGCCAGCGGCAGGAAGTCCGGATGCAGCTCCAGCTCGACCTCGGTGCCGATCGCGCGCGCCGGCACTTCGCTGACGGTGTACTGCTCGGCGTTGCTGGACACGTACAGGTGGCCCAGCTGCGGCGCCTGGTACGAGGTGGTGCGCACGCTGACACGGCGCGCCAATACGAAGGCCGACAGGAAACCCAGACCGAACATGCCGATCAGGCCTTCATCGTCCTCGCCGTCCTGGCGCAGGCCCCGGGTGTAACCGACACCGACGGTGGCCAGGTAATCGTGGATTTCCTGCCGGGTCAGGCCGGCACCGGTATCGGTGATGCGCAGCACGCCGGCGGCGACATCGACCTGCACGTCGATGCGCGACACACTCTGGATGCCGGGCTGCTCGATACGGCGACGGATGATCGAATCGTGCGCGTTCTGCACAAGCTCGCGCAGCGCCACCATCGGCGTGGAATACAGGTGCTTGCCCAGCACCGTCATCAGTCCATTGAGATCGACCCCGGCGCGGCGGATTTCGGCGGCGGGGGTGCTGAACATCGGGTCCTGCATGTAAACGATTACTCCTTGCCACGGAAAGGCGCCAGGGGGCGCCTTCGTCGAGCCGGGAAAACTAGCACAGGCTGGCTGACCGCTGCTGTGCCGTCGGCCGCATCTGCAGGTCCGGGCACGGACCCGACCCCGGTCACGCCGCGTCGATGGCCTCGGACAGCCGTTCGACCGCGATCACTTCCATGCCCTTCACCGAGCCGCCCTTGGGGGCATTGGCCTTGGGCACGATGGCACGCTTGAAGCCGTGGGTGGCCGCCTCGCGCAGGCGATCCTCGCCGTTGGGCACAGGCCGGATCTCACCGGACAGGCCCACTTCGCCGAACGCGATGGTCTTCTCGGCCAGCGGACGGTCCTGCAGCGAGGACAGCACCGCCAGCAGCACCGGCAGGTCGGCGGCGGTCTCCTGCACGCGGATGCCGCCGACCACGTTGACGAACACGTCCTGGTCGCCGACCAGCACGCCGCCATGCCGATGCAGCACCGCCAGCAGCATGGCCAGGCGGTTCTGCTCCAGCCCCACCGCCACGCGGCGCGGATTGGACAGCGGCGAGGCGTCGACCAGCGCCTGCACTTCCACCAGCAGCGGCCGGGTGCCCTCGCGGGTAACCATCACGCAGCTGCCCGGCTGGTGCGTGCTGGCGCCGGAAAGGAAGATCGCCGACGGATTGGAGACCTCCTTCAGGCCCTTGTCGCCCATCGCGAACACGCCCAGTTCGTTGACCGCACCAAAGCGGTTCTTGAACGCGCGCAGCAGGCGGAAGCGGCTGCCGCTCTCGCCTTCGAAATACAGCACGGCATCGACCATGTGCTCCAGCACGCGCGGGCCGGCGATGCCGCCTTCCTTGGTCACATGGCCGACCAAGAACACGGCGGTTCCGGTTTCCTTGGCGAAACGCACCAGCCGTGCGGCACTCTCGCGCACCTGGCTGACCGAACCGGGCGCGGCGGTCAGCGTCTCGGTCCAGAGCGTCTGTACCGAATCGGCCACGATCAGCCGCGGCCCACTCTTGGTGGCGTGCTGCAGGATGGATTCGACACCGGTCTCGGCCAGCGCGTTGACGCCCTCCAGCGGCAGCTCCAGCCGGTGTGCACGACCGGCGACCTGGGCCAGTGATTCTTCACCGGTGACGTAGAGCACCGGCAGGACCGCAGCCATCTTCGCCACCGCCTGCAGCAGCAGGGTGGATTTGCCGATGCCCGGATCACCACCGACCAGCACCACCGCGCCCTCGACCAGGCCGCCGCCCAGCACGCGGTCGAATTCGCCGATGCCGGTGCTGACCCGGTTGTGTTCGGTCTGCGCCACGTCCTTCAGTGCGGTGATCTTCGGCGGGTCGATCTTGCCCGCCCAGCCGGCACGGCGCGAGGCGGGCGCCTTGGCCGCCGCAGCGCTCTCAAGGACGATTTCCGACAGCGAGTTCCAGGCATTGCACTCGGTGCACTGGCCTTGCCACTTGCTGTATTCGGCGCCGCATTCATTGCAGACATACGCGGTGCGGGCTTTGGCCATCGGATATTTCCTGCAGGGGCAACGAGCGTGGCAGGATAGCCGAGCCGGGTCGCAGCTGCTGCGACCACTCAAGTCCCACCCGTCGGTGCCGATAGCGGTGGCGGGCGTGCGCCTTGCGGGCGCCCCTCCCTCCTCCTCTGGATTCAACATGACTGGTAGTTACAGTCAGAGCCTGGTCGCCATCTCGTTGCTGGTGGCCATGCTGGCATCGTATACCGCGCTGGATATGGCCGGCCGCCTGGCCACGGCCCAGGGTCGGGTCGCCCGCTGGTGGCTGGCCGGCGGTGCCGCCGCGATGGGCCTGGGCATCTGGTCGATGCACTTCATCGCGATGCTGGCCTTCAAGCTGCCGGTTCCGGTCGGTTACGACCTGGCGATCACCCTGTATTCGCTGGCGGTGTCGATCGGCGCGTCGGCCTATGCGCTGTGGCTGGTCTCGCGCCCCAGCCTGCCGTTGCATCGGCTGGCCGCGGGTGCGGTGCTGATGGGACTGGGTATCGCGGCCATGCACTACCTGGGCATGGCCGCCATGCGCATGCAGCCCGGTATCGATTATCACCCCGGCTGGTTTGCCGCGTCGATCGCAGTGGCCATCGCTGCCGCCGGTGCAGCGCTGTGGATTGCCTTCCGGCTGCGCGTGGAACAACGCAACACGGTGCGCCTGCGGATGCTGGCGTCGCTGGTGATGGGCCTGGCCATCGTCGGCATGCACTACACCGGCATGGCCGCCGCGCGCTTCCCGCCTGGCAGCGTCTGCGGCGCCATCGGCAGCGGCGGCATCGATCCGCGCTGGCTGGCAGTGCTGGTGATCGTGACCACGCTGGCCACGCTCGGCATCGCCCTGGTGGCCTCGCTGTTCGACCGCCAGATGCGCGTACGCACCCGCCTGCTGGCCGATTCCCTGGCGCACGCCAACGACAAGCTGATCCAGGCCGCCCTGCACGATCCGCTGACCCAGCTGCCGAACCGCATGCTGCTGCAGGATCGCATCGAGCAGGCCATCGAGAAGGCGCAACGCCGCCAGCAGTCGGTGGCGGTGATGTTCTGCGACCTGGATGGCTTCAAGGCCGTCAACGATGCCTATGGCCACCAGCTGGGTGACCGCCTGCTGGTCGCGGTGGCCCAGCGCCTGGGGGCGCAGCTGCGCCCGCAGGACACTCTCGCCCGCCTCGGCGGCGACGAGTTCGTGATCGTGCTGGCCATCGATGCGCCTGACGATGCGGCGGTGGTCGCCGAGCGGGTGATCGCCGCGGCCGGTGAACCGTTCGTGCTGGACGCGGCCGAGCTGCAGGTCACCGCCAGCCTGGGCATTGCCCTGTATCCGGACGATGCCAGCGACGAACGCGAGTTGATGGCACATGCCGATGCGGCGATGTACCACACCAAGGAAACCGGCCGGAACGGCTACACCTTCTTCATTCCCTCGATGCAGCTCAGTGCCAACCGCCAGCTGCGGCTGCTGCAGGACCTGCGCAAGGCGATCGCGCGCAACGAGCTGCTGCTGCACTACCAGCCGAAATTCCCGGCGGCCGATGCACCGGCCACCGGCGCCGAGGCGCTGCTGCGCTGGCAGCACCCGGAACTGGGCCTGCTGGCGCCGGACGTGTTCATTCCCATCGCCGAGCGCAGCGGCCTGATCCTGCCGATCGGCGACTGGGTGCTGGACCAGGCGTGCGCGCAGCTGCGCGCCTGGCATGACGGCGGACACAGCCATTGGACGATGGCGGTGAACCTGTCGCCGCTGCAGTTCGCCTCGCCGGCCCTGCTGGAGAGCGTGCGTTCGGTACTGGAACGGCATCGCATCGACCCGGCGCGGCTGACCCTGGAGATCACCGAAACCACGGCGATGAAGGATGTCGAGGCCAGCCTGGCGATCCTCAACGACCTGACCGCGATGGGCGTGCACATCGCCATCGATGATTTCGGTACCGGCTATTCCAGCCTGCTGTACCTCAAGCGCATGCCGGCCACCGAGCTGAAGATCGACCGGGCGTTCGTGCATGACCTTGAACGCAATGACGAGGATTCGGCCATCGTGTCATCGATCATTGCGCTGGGCCGCACACTGCAGCTGCAGGTGGTGGCCGAGGGCGTGGAAACCCAGGCCCAGCGCGATTACCTGAGCGAGCTGGGCTGCGACCAGCTGCAGGGTTACCACCTGGGGCGGCCGATGGAGGCCGAGGAATTCCTGCGCAAGGTGGGGTGAGAGGCAACCGCATCCACGCATGGCGTGGATCTACTGCATACCCCGGATGCATTGAACGGCAACCGCATCCACGCATGGCGTGGATCTACTGTGCGGGGACCTCGCGGTGACGGGTAGATCCACGCCATGCGTGGATGCGTTCCCCGCGATCGCGCAACAAACAGAAAGGCCGCCCGGGGGCGGCCTTTCTGCGTGGCAACGTCGCGAGGACGTCAGTGCATCATGTGCACGTTCATGTTGTGCATGACCCACAGGGTACCGACCACGATGATGCCGATCACCACCACGGTGAAGGCCGCAGCGTTGACGTTCCAGCGGCTCTCCGACGAGCGGTCCAGGTGCAGGAAGAACACCAGGTGGACCAGCATCTGCAGCACCGCGGTGATGGCGATCACCACACCGTTGACGGTGCGCGAGAAATCACCCGACATCACCATGTAGAACGGGATGACGGTCAGCACCACCGCCAGCACGAAGCCGATCAGGTACGACTTCACGGTGCCGTGGCTTTCGCCGCCGGCGGCGTGGTCGTGTGCATGGTTGTCATGTGCCATTACAGCGCTCCATTGAGGTAGACGACGGAGAACACGCCGATCCAGATCAGGTCCAGGAAGTGCCAGAACAGGCTCAGGCACGCCATGCGGGTCTTGTTGGTCGGGGTCAGGCCGTACTTCTTCAGCTGCACGAACATCACCAGCAGCCACAACAGGCCGGCGCTGACGTGCAGGCCGTGGGTACCGACCAGGGCGAAGAACGCCGACAGGAAGGCACTGCGGTCCGGACCGTAGCCCTGATGGATCAGGTGCTGGAATTCATAGACTTCCATGCACATGAAGCCGAAGCCCAGCAGCCAGGTGATGCCCAGCCACAGGAACATCTGGCCGACCTGCTTGCGGTGCATGGAGATCATGCCCAGGCCGAAGGTCAGCGACGAGGTCAGCAGCAGCGCGGTTTCCCACGCCACGAACGGCAGCTCGAACAGGTCCTTCGCGCCGGGGCCGCCATCAGTGCCACCGGCCAGCACCACGTAGGTGGCAAACAGCGAGGCGAAGATGAGGCAGTCGCTCATCAGGTACACCCAGAAACCGAAAACGGTGTTGCCGCCGGTGTCGTGGTGCTCGTGGTCGTCATGGCCATGGGCCGCCGCGTGTGCGGCGTGCCCGTGGCTCAGGGTCGAGGTATTGGTGCTCATGCCTTCAGCTCCGACTTCACCAGGCCCTGGGCTTCCAGGTGCTTGCGGTGTTCGTTCTCGATGCGTTCCACCTCGGCAGCCGGGACCCAGTAGTCCACGTCCTGGTCGAAGGTGCGGTAGATGAACGTGGCGATCATGCCGACGAAGCCGATGATGGCCAGCCACCAGATGTGCCAGATCATCGCAAAGCCGAACACCAGGCTGAAGGCGCCGATGACAACGCCGGTGCCGGTGTTGCGCGGCATGTGGATGTCGGTGTACTTGGCCGGCTTCGGCCAGGCTTCACCACGCTGCTTGCGCTCCCAGAAATCGTCCAGCTCGGTGACGTCCGGCAGGGTGCCGAAGTTGTAGAAGGCCGGCGGCGAAGAGGTTTCCCACTCCAGCGTACGGGCATCCCACGGGTCGCCGGTCAGGTCGGCGGTCTTCTTGCGGTCGCGGATCGACACGGCCACCTGGATGATCTGGCACAGGATGCCGGCACCCACGATGAAGGCGCCCACAGCGGCCACCAGCAGGAACGGCTCGTAGGCCGGGTTGACGGTGCTCTGCAGACGACGGGTCATGCCCATGAAGCCCAGCACGTACATCGGCATGAAGGTCACATAGAAGCCGATGAACCAGCACCAGAACGCGCACTTGCCCCAGAACTCGTTGAGGCGGAAGCCGAACATCTTCGGCCACCAGTAGGTGATGCCGGCGAACATGCCGAACACCACGCCGCCGATGATGACGTTGTGGAAGTGGGCGATCAGGAACAGGCTGTTGTGCAGCACGAAGTCGATGGCCGGGATCGCCAGCATCACGCCGGTCATGCCGCCGATGGTGAAGGTGACCATGAAGCCGATGGTCCACAGCACGGGCGTGGTGAACTGCACGCGACCGCGGAACATGGTGAACAGCCAGTTGAAGATCTTCACGCCGGTGGGGATGGAGATGATCATCGTCGTGATGCCGAAGAAGGCATTGACGTTGGCACCCGAGCCCATGGTGAAGAAGTGGTGCAGCCACACGATGAACGACAGCACGCCGATGCAGGCAGTGGCGTAGACCATGCCCTTGTAGCCGAACAGGGCCTTGCGCGAGAAGGTCGCGATGACCTCGGAGAACACGCCGAAGGCCGGCAGCACCAGGATATAGACTTCCGGGTGGCCCCAGATCCAGATCAGGTTGATGTACAGCATGGCGTTGCCGCCACCGTCATTGGTGAAGAAGTGCGTGCCCAGGTAACGGTCCAGGGTCAGCAGCACCAGGGTGATGGTCAGCACCGGGAAGGCGGCGACGATCAGCACGTTGGTCACCAGAGCGGTCCAGGTGAAGACCGGCATCTGCATGAGCTTCATGCTCGGGGTGCGCATCTTGAGGATGGTGATGAAGAAGTTGATACCACTCAACGTGGTACCCAGACCCGCCACCTGTAGTCCCCATATGTAGTAGTCCATACCTACATTGTTGCTGTACTCGATGCCCGACAGTGGCGGGAACGCCAGCCAGCCGGTGGCGGCGAATTCACCGATCCACAGCGACAGCATGATCAGCACCGCGCCGGACACGAACAGCCAGAAGCTGAGCGAGTTGACGAACGGGAACGCGACGTCGCGCGCACCGATCTGCAGCGGCACGGCCAGGTTCATCAGGCCGGTGATCAGCGGCATCGCCACGAAGAAGATCATGATCACGCCGTGGGCGGTGAAGATCTGGTCGTAGTGGTGCGGCGGCAGGTAACCCTCGGACCCGCCGACGGCGATGGCCTGCTGGGTACGCATCATGATCGCGTCGGAGAAACCGCGCAGCAGCATGACGAAGGCGACGATGATGTACATCACGCCGATCTTCTTGTGATCCACCGAGGTGAACCACTCCTTCCACAGATAGCCCCACAGCTTGAACTTGGTGATCAGGGCCATGACGCCCAGGCCACCCAGCACCGCACCGACCAGGGTGGTCAGCACGATTGGATCGTGGGGGATCGACTCAAGAGAGAGTTTTCCCAACATGTTCATTCTCCCGAACCCATGTGGCCTTCATGGCCAGCGTGTTCGTGTTCTTCGGTGGCATCCAGGTTCTTCCCGGATTCCTTGGCATCATGCGCGTCGCTCGGGGCGTGCCCCTCGTGCGCTTCATGGCTGGACGCATCGGCAGCAGCCGCACCCGCATGGGAATGCTTCATGCCGTAGTGCTTGTTGTCGCCCATGTGCTTGGCGATGACCCAGTCGAACAGGTTGTCTTCAACCTTGCCGAAGTAGGTGACCGGGTACCACTCGGAATTCTTCGCTTCACCCAGCGCCTTGAACGAGGCCTTGTCCAGGCTCTGCTCGCCGGCACGGACCTGGTCCAGCCACTGGCGGTACTGCGCATCGGTGACCGAGTAGGCAGTGAAATGCATCTTGGCGAAGCCTGCACCGCTGTAGTGCGAGGACATGCCCGGGAATTCACCCAGCTCGTTGGCGATCAGGTGGAGCTTGGTCTCCATCGCCGCCATCGAATAGATCATGCTGCCCAGGTGCGGGATGAAGAACGCATTCATCACCGTATCGGAGGTGATCTCGAAGTTCAGCGGGGTGTTGACCGGGAACTTGATCTCGTTGACGACCGCGATCTTCTCTTCCGGATAGATGAACAGCCACT
Source organism: Stenotrophomonas sp. SI-NJAU-1 (assembly GCF_020883215.1). Lineage (NCBI taxonomy): Bacteria > Pseudomonadati > Pseudomonadota > Gammaproteobacteria > Lysobacterales > Lysobacteraceae > Stenotrophomonas > Stenotrophomonas sp. SI-NJAU-1. The sequence continues at coordinate 1,255,603 of NZ_CP086598.1, read as the reverse complement.
TCCAGTCCAGCGAGATCGCCTGGATGGTGACCGGCTTGACGTCCGATTCCAGGGGCTTGTACGGATCCAGCGCGTGCGAGGACCGCCAGGTCAGCACCGCCAGGACCAGCACGATCATGCAGGGGATCGACCACACCACCACCTCGATCGCCGTCGAGTGGGACCACTTCGGCTCGTAGCGGGCCTTGGTGTTGGAGGCGCGATACTTCCACGCGAAGGTCAGGGTCATGATGATGACCGGGATGACGACCAGCAGCATGAGCACGGTGGCCGTGATCAGCAGTGTCTTTTCATCCTGGCCGATCTGGCCCTTCGGACTGAGGATGGCCACGGCATCGCAGCCGGTGAGCATCACCAGCAATGCGAGCAGCAGGCCCGGGCGCAACCAGCGCCCAAGGGTTTTCAACGGAATCATCGGTCGATCCAATTGCGAGGGAATGCCGTTCCCCGTCCTGCCCGCACCGGCCAAAGCCGGGCCCACCCGTCCAGAAGACAGGCAGGTGAGGTGGTGTCGAGTCAGCCTTTCAATTTTAGGCCGTCACCCACCATTTAAGAAAGGCATTGACAATGATCAGGCGCAGGAAAGGCCCGGATCTGGATGCGACACGTTGTCGCACCGCGCCATTGTGGCGGGCAGAACGCGCGGGGACGGCAGCGCAGCATCGGCCACGAGGCCGACGAGGCGCCTCGTTCGGCACAGTTGACTGAACAGATTCAGCCATGCCCTGCCCCGATGTCGGGCGCGGTCGGCGGTGTTGTCGCGATCGACGCGGGCTGGCGGTCGGTGCGGGCGCTGCGCCGCAGAAGCGCTGCATGACGCATCCAGCTGCCCGGCGCGCTGCGCGCCGCGGGAAACGCCTTGAAGGGCGGGCATTTCGGGGCAATCGCGCGCATGCCAAAATAAGCGGGAAGCGTAGGACATCACTGACCGCACCTGCTCCACAACTGGCAGCAGCGGCGGGGATGTGCACACCATGGCATGCCACTGAAAACGAGTGGCCGGGTCGGCAAACCCGATTACTGCTGGTTGTTTACGCTTGTCAGCCGGCGCCACCTCTGCGTGGCGCCGGCTGGCAATCCGTTCGCGTTCCATGGCGGGCGGTGCGTGGGGGTGCGTGCTTGCATGCGCCCGCCGGGTTCCAGCAGTAACCGGTTTTTGCCGCCACGCATCGTCCGCCACCTCTCCCGGTGGCGCTGCTGTCTGTCCTGCACGGAGCACTGCCATGCACGCATCGGAATATCTTGAACTGAATGCCCGCCATGACCCGGCCAATGCCGAGAGCCTGGGCGAGCCTGGAGCGGACCCCACCGCCTTCGTCTCCACGCTGCGCAGCATCCAGGCCGGCGCCGCCGCCGATGGGCGCCCGTGGCCGGAGACCTACCTGCGGCCAGGGCGCCGCATGCAACTGGCCGACGCCGACTGCGCGCTGGCCGGCCTGACGGTGGTGCAGGAAATGCTGTTGGCGGCCGAACGCACCCGGCAGAACGGCCCTTCCCACGAATACGTAGGCGAGCGCGCGATGGAGGGCATGATGATGGCCTGCCTGGCCCTTACCGCACAGGTCACCGCCTGCCTGCACGTGCGCCGCTAGTGCGCGGCCGGTTCGGCAGACGGGCGCTGGCGTGGGCCGCCGTATTGATGATCGCGGTGCTGGGCGCGGTGCTCGCGCACAGCCATCGGCCGGAGGCACGCGTCAACGTCACGGCCTATCGGGAGGTTTCCGATCTGGAGTTTCTGCAACTGCAGGAGGATCTGCGCGTGCGGCTGCAGCGGGAAAGCGTGGCGGGGATGCCGGAATTCAACATGGTCAGCGCGGCGACGTATTTCGAGATCCACCAGGGTGGAAAGCCCGTCCTTCTGGTGGACAACTCGGCAGGCCGTTTGTTGGTGATCGCGTTCGGGCAATAGCGCGGGTTGGTTCTGGGAGCGCCTCCGGTCAAGCTGCGTGGGCCGGATCATTCCAAGGTCTGCGGTGTTCCCGCGCTGCCCGCCATGGGGTGTCACTACTGAAACGGCAGGTCAGCGGTCGTGCCGTCCAAACAATAAAGCCCCGACCAAGGCCGGGGCATTCATGCAACGGGTGGCGGAAACGGGAGTCGAACCTACGAGCAGCTGCTTATGACTCCAGATCAACGACTCCTCAGTCACTGGATGCGCGAGTTTGATCAGCGATAGAGCCGACGAAATCGATGATCTCTTCGATCTCGACGCCTCGTTGATTAGGCTCATCGTCGGTTCCCAAGCCGGTCTCCGAGAACTCTTGCAGCAATATGTCGATCAGCAACTCGCGGTCGTGCTCGGCAAGGTGTTCGACGCCGCCTTCAGGCAACTGAAATCTGCGCTTCGCTGCGATTTCGACCAACAGCGAATGCAGACGGGAGGAGATAGGCAGCGTCATTTCACTTCACCTTAGGGTCTATCAACCCATTGGGTATTCATAGCACAGGAATGGCCGGCCGCGGTTTCCAGGCCAGGAACGGTGCCAGGACCTAAGCACTTGGGAAGCCGCTGGGTCGAGTGGGTCGCGCGGCTCGAAAATCCTGGGGTGCCAGCCATGGGCTGGCAGTACTGGAGGACCACGCATTCCGCCGGGCATGGCCCGGCGCTACCAGAGCACAAAAAAGCCCCGACCAGGGCCGGGCTTTTTTCTACAACTGGTGCCGGAAATAGGAATCGAACCTACGACCTACGCATTACGAATGCAGTTACCCTAGGCACCACTGATGGCCAGAATCCTTTTGGAACAAAGGCTTAGCCAACCCCAACTGGCAGCCAGGGTGCCGATAAGTGCCTTGTAAGCCAGGGAGCCGTCACATTGAGGCGATTCGGGCCCGTTAAGCCTCAGGGAAAACCAGGTGGCGCCCTCGCCTGCTTTCAAGACGGACAGCGGCTTGCGGTGTACGCGCCCCGGAACCGAACCTACGTGTAGTACCTCTCATTGACGTTGCGGTTGCAGGCGAGACACTTTCGATATGCGCCAAAACGCCCAGGACGCTCCCGTCCCAGCAAGCCACCGCATTCGCAAACCAAAGGGCTGCGCCCTTGATCCCAGCGCCAAAGCCTTAGAGTAGCGACAAGTGCAAGGGTGACCGATACCGCGATAGCCAACGCCGGGAGCCATCGCACCATCGCATACACCCCTGCAAGCACCGGACTCTCCCGGAGCGTTCCCAACGGCAGCATCAGCAGCAACCCTAGCGCCAAAGCCCCAAGTGCGGGCGCATACATCCTTACCATCATCCACGTCCAACGATCCATGTAGCCGTCCCGGTAATTGTTTTATGCATCCTTGAGCATATGAGTTTGCCCCACCCCTTCTTGATGTCGGTCACGTCGAAGACCTTGCCCGCACGTCGCTCGCCTACTTGCCCAGCCCAACGCTGCAGGACTTCCACGGCTTCGGTGTTCAGAGGAATGTGACGCTGCCTGCCGGACTTAGCGTTCTCGGCCCGAATGGCCAGCATCTTGGCTTCGCAGTTGATGTCCGCCCATGTCATCGAAAACAGTTCACCCCGCCGCATGCCGGTATTGATGGCCGTAAGGACCACCGGGGTCAGGTGATCGACATACCCGTCCATCGGCAAATCAGGCAGGACCGCTTGCCGGTACCTGCGGCGCATTGGCATTTGCCCTCCCCTCAACCCCGGCCAGATCGCGCGCTGACAGTGCAGCCCGGAGCATCGCTTCTTCATCTGGCGAAAGGAACCGAACCACCTTGCGGCTAGCTGCTGATCGCTGACGCATGCCCATTAGGGGGTTAGTATCGATCAGCTTCCACTCAACGGCCCGAGACAAGGCAGACCGCAGGCAAGCAAAGTCCCGCGCTGCGGTAGCCTTGGTGACGGCATCAGGGCCAGTGACACGCCCGCGCCACCATCGCTCCATTGTAGGCACGTCAATCTCAATGATCTGACGGCGCAACAGCCACGGGAACACCGATCGGATGCGGTCTGGGTACTGACGACCGCCCTTGAGCTCAGCTATCGCCCAAGGTTCGAAGTGGTCATTGAGCAGTGTTTCAAGCGTGCAGCTTGTAGGCTTGAACTTCGCGAGCGCTGGCAGTCCGGACTGAACGTATTCAGCGACCGCTTGCCGGGCTTGGTCGCGGGCCTGATCAAGTGACAGATGTTCGACCGACCCCAAGGTACGACGCTTACCGTGTGCCCAAGTCACGATCCAAGCCTTGTGCCCAGACGGCTGCACGCGAAGAATCAGGCCGCGAACTTGGGCATCCCTAAGCTCATAGGGGCGATCTCGGGGCTCTGACGTAAGGACGATGCGTTTTGTAAGGGCGGATGACATTGGTCAAACTGTCCGTAAGTGGCGATAAGGCCAACTTAGGACAGGATGCGAGGCCGTGTTTGGATGCGGATCGTCCGCATGCGATTTAATCTAAGGCGAACCTATCGCCGGCATACAGGGCATGCCGTCGATATCCGCTGCAGCGGCCGAGATGCTGATCATGCCTCCTGACTGCATCTCAACCTTCAAAGAAACTCCGCCATCCGTTGACGAATCGCCCCAGGAAGCCTCATTGATTGAACTGCTTGGCCCCCAGTGCTCTCGCCTATCAGCTGAGAATTCGCGCAGCCCTCTGAAGAATATCGACCGGCTCAAAGAACATTCGTCCAGCGCAATGAGCACCGCTGAGCTTGCAGCCCAGTCGATTCGTATTTCCACAAGCGTCCAATCGTGCATCAGAATCTCACTTTGTCTTGAGGGGAAGATGCGCGGCCGGCGACTCCGGAGCGACATGCTTCCCATTGATATCCAAACGTTGGCCACTAGCATCATTCACATGACAATGGGGGCCGCAGGCAGCGTTGGGATGTACCAGTACCCTTTGATTACCGTTCACTGGATCTACGTAGGCCCCTTTTCCAGCAGAGGGGTCCGGGCCCTTGGGCTGTAGACCGCTCTGCTTTGCAATCCCGTCGATCTCTCCCGCAGTACGTCCCGCGATGTCCTTTGGATTTATATCTGGCGACTTCGTTGGCTTGGTGACCGCACCAACCGTAACAACCCCAGTCCGCGGCGGTTGCATACGCAGTGGCGGCGCTCGAATGCCACCAGCATGGGACTGCCCGCCCTTGACGATACCGGAACCAATGGCATAGCCAGTCTGCTCAGCCCAATTGGCATGCAACGGAAATCCGTGCTCGTATCGGGAAGCATTAAGTGTTCCGTTCTCAAAGCCGGTCTGGAAGTCACTCCAACTCTGTCTCCCGTCCGGATCCGTGAACTTATACGGATTCCCGTTCGCATACCTATAGCGATTGAACTGCCCAACCGGCTGCTCATACGCCGTCACCGGATCAACCGACAGGAACACACCCAACTGCGGATCCATGTACCGCTGCTGCATGTAGCTCAGCCCGGTGGCCGAGTCACTCACATGCCCGGTATACCCCGGTCCGTCCGTGACCTGACCACCTACCACGGCGCCATAGGGCTCGTAGTCATAGCGCTTGATCACGTTGCCGTTGGCATCGCTCTCGGCCACAACCGAGCCAAGAGCATCCGTGTGGATGTACGTGACCGTCTCCTGGGCGATAGCAGATGGCGACACGCCAAGGCCAATAACCAGCCACAGCCCAGCCAGGCACCTAATGAACCTAGCTTCCGAATTCGGCTCTCAATTCTCCCGAAGCGTGTGGACACCCCGCCTACAGTTCCCCCGAACCTGTGCATCCTTCCAATCCCTGAAAGAGCCTTGAAGCAAGGCTGGGTATTCATAGCACAGGAATGGCCGGCTGCGGTTTCCAGGTCAGGAACGCTGCCAGGACCTAAGCACTTGGGAAGCCGCTGGGGCGAGTGGGTCGCGCGGCTCGAAAATCCTGGGCTGCCAGCCATGGGCCGGCACTACTGGAGGACCACGCGTTCCGCCGGGAATGGCCGGCGCAACTCGAAACAAAAAGCCCCGACCAAGGCCGGGGCTTTTGCTGAAACTGGTGCCGGAAATAGGAATCGAACCTACGACCTACGCATTACGAATGCGCCGCTCTACCAACTGAGCTATTCCGGCGAAGCAGGCAATTTTACGGTCGCCCTGCCCCTGCGGTCAATCCGGTCGTGACGATTGCCGTCAAACGTCCACCCGCCCGGGCTCTCAACCCGCCGCCACCCGGTTGCCGCACTCCCGCCCCGCCGCGAAATCGGCCAGGTTGCCCAGCGTGATCGCCGAGATCTCCTGCAGCGCCTCCACGGTGAAGAAGCCCTGGTGGCCGGTCACCAGCACGTTGGGGAAGGTCATCAGGCGCTGGAAGGCCTCATCGTCGATGATCTCGCCGGACAGGTCCTGGAAGAACAGCGCGCTTTCCTGCTCGTAGACGTCAATGGCCAGGTGGCCCAGCCGGCGCGACTTCAGCGCGCGGATCACCGCATGGGTATCGACCAGGCCGCCACGCGAGGTGTTGACCAGCATCGCGCCGGGCTTCATCCGCGCCAGCGAGGCGTCGTCGATCAGGTGCTGGGTATCCGGGGTCAACGGGCAATGCAGCGAGACGATGTCCGAGCGCGAGAGCAGCTCGTCCAGTTCCACCATCGCGCCGATCCCGGCGAACGCCGGCGAAGGATACGGATCGTGCCCCAGCACGGTGCAGCCCATGCCGCGGAAGATGCGCGCGGTGGCCAACCCGATCTTGCCGGTACCGACGATGCCCACGGTCTTGCCATGCAGGGTGCGGCCGAGCAGGCCATCGAGCATGAAGTTGCCCTCACGCACGCGGTTGTAGGCGCGATGGGTGTGCCGGTTGAGGGTCATCACCAGCGCCAGAGCGTGCTCGGCCACCGCTTCCGGCGAGTACGCGGGCACGCGGGCGACGAACAGGCCAAGCGCGTTCGCGCTGGCCAGGTCCACATTGTTGAAGCCGGCACAGCGCAGCAGCACCGCGCGTACGCCCAGTGCATGCAGGGCCTGCAGCACCGGTGCATCGAGCCTGTCATTGACGAACACGCAGACGGCGGCGCAGTCCTGTGCCAGCGCGGCGGTGTGCACGTCCAGCGCCGCGTCGAAGTACACGAACTGGAAATCCTGCCCTGCCCCTTCGCGCTGGTTGGCTTCCTCGAGAAAGCGGCGGTCGTAGGGACGGGCACTGAAAACGGCGATCTGCATGGCAAGGCCTGCGCGGAAATCCGCCACGACCATAGCGCACCTGCCCCCCGATGGGGATGGCACCGGCGGCGCGACGGCCGCCGGTGCCGGTACTGCCTTAGAACGTATAGCCCAGGCCCAGCATCACGCCGTTCTGCAGCTGGCCGTCGCGGCGCTCGCCCACGTAGTCGACCATCACCGACAGGCGATCGGTGGCGCGGCTGGTCACGCCCAGGTTCCAGGCCAGCACCTGCTCGCCCACGGTCTGGCTGCTGGCACCGAACACCAGGTCCGGCGCAGCGGCGAAGCCGGTGCTGTAACGGGCCTGGGTGTCGCCCAGTTCCTTCTGCCAGACAACGCGCGCGCGCGGGGTGATGCGCTCGCCGTTGTTACCTTCGAAGGTCTTGAACAGCTGCAGGCCCGCGCCGACACGGATGCTCTCCAGGCTGTCACCACGGCCCACCAGTGCACCCGCCCCCTGCCCTTCATTGAAACGGGTGGCCGAGGTGCGCGCGTAATCGACCACCGGCAGCAGCGGCTGGATCACTACGCCCTTGGCGGTGGTGAACGAGAAGCCGTGCTCCAGCCGGGCCGAGATCGCATCGTTGTTGTACTTGGCACGCAACGGACCCTGCAGGCCATCGATGCCGTCGATGCTGCGGCGGGTGTCGTGGCGCAGGTCGGTATAGCGCACCGAGGCCGACAGGTAACCCCGCGAGTAAGTGGCATCCAGGTAGCCGCCCACATCCAGCGCGCGCACGTCGCCGGTGAACCCGGAACCATCGCGGCCCTTGGTCGACATGTCCGCGGCGGCAACGCTGACGCCCAGCGTCACCCGGTCATCGGCCAGCTGCGTATCGGCACCGAGCACGATGCCGCCGACGGTATGGCTCAGGCCGGCCACGCCGCCCTCGCCATCGATGCGGCCATGGCTGCCGAAGCCCCGGCCCCAGAGGCCATGGCTGCGCGGCGCTTCGCCGCCGTAACTCGTGCCGCCAGCGCCTGCCGCCGGCTCCACCAGATGCATCGCCAACTGATTGAACAGGCTGCCATTGGCCATGCCCGGCTGTGCCGACGCCGCCTGCGCGGCCTGTGCGGCCAAGCCACCGGCATCTCCGCTGCCGCTGCGCCGTGCGGCCTGGTGCTGCTGCACCACGCTGCCGATACTGCCAACCAGCGCGTTGTCGGCCAGGCGCAGGCTGGCATGGCCATCACCGCGCAGCGCACCGGCCTGCTGGGCGATCACATCGCGGTCAGCAAACTGCAGCGCCCCCAGCAGCGGCTTCAGTCCGGCATCCTGGCGCTGGCCGGCAGTGGCCAGCGCGCGACCGAGACCATCGTTGCCGTTGTTGCCGGTGAGCTGCGCGAGCTGGTCGAAGCCGGGGTTGGCGGTCAGCGACAGGCCCTCGGCGGTCTGGTTGATGTTGAAGCTCAGCAGCGAATTGTGGCGCGGCCGGAACACCTCGCCGTCGGTGATGCTGGCCGTATAGCCGGTGTCGCCCAGGCGCACCGCATCGGTGAAACCGCCCTGGTAGATCGGGCCGCTCACCAGCTCACGCTGGTAGTTGCCGGCGTAGAAGCCCTGCGCCACGTTCAGTTCAAGGTGGGCGCCCGGCGAGATGACCAGCGCACCCTCGTTGGCGCCGCTGTCGTAGAAGTCGCCCACACGCAGGCGCCCGGTCTGGGAGCCGCCGGCTTCAGTCACGTCGAACAGCACCTTGCCGCCCGGCATGATGTTGACGTAGCCATGGGTAACCAGGTCACCACCACGCGGCATCAGGGTGCCGTACACGCGCAGGCGGTTGAAGCCATCCTCGCGGTACGACGGGCCGGTGGCATCGAGCAGTGCGTTCGAGTCGGTGGCAACCGAGGCGATGTCGCCGTGGCCGACCACCATGCCGGCCGCCAGCACGCGCAGCTCCGGGGTGCGCAATGCGCCGCCTTCCAGGGCGATGGTGCCGTTCTCCACCAGCATGAAATCGGCGCCGGTGGTTGCGGCGGTGCGCCAGGTGCCGCCCTTGGCGACGCGGATCACGCCAGCCGAATTGCCCAGCGTGGAGGCGTCCAGCTCCGACAGGCGCAGGCTTGCCAGCAGGTCGGCCTGGATGCCCGGATCGCTGAGGAAGTCCTGTACCGAGAAGGTGCCGATGCCGTTGGGACCGCGTGCAGCCGCGTTGTAGATGGAGACGGCCTGGTTGATGTACGTGGTGGCGAAGTCGGTATCGTTCCAGCGCGCGAAGTCGTCATCGACGAACGCCTGCAGCTGGCGCGCAGTGCGCAGGTAGCCTGGATTGATGTCGCCGCTGACATTACCGGTGACCGTCAGGGTGTCGCCCGGATCGCGGTAACCGGCGGCGGTGATGATGTTGTTGCTGTAGATGTCCTGCCCGGGGAAGGTTTCCAGGCTGCGGCCGCTGCCATCGGGATCGAAGCTGACCGAAGCGCCGGTGGTCCGGGCCGGGTCGCGGAACACCAGCAGGCCGTTGGGCTGCACCACCTCGTACATGGCCTTGTGCAGCAGTCCGGCATCCATGCCGCCGCCGTAGTTGCCGGTGTAGATCTCGGTCATCCGCGGCGACGGCGTGTAGATCACCTTGCCACCGCTGCTGGCGGCGTGGATCTGCACCGAGTCGACCAGCGGCAGGTCACCGGCCAGGTAACGCTCGACGCCACCGGACTGCATGATCGAGCACGACGAAATGCAATGACCGGACACGATGGTGTTCAGGCCGTTGGTGCGGATCACGCCCTGCAGCCACTCACCGGCAATCAGCGCGCCACCGTTGGAGGTGCGCAGCACGACTTCGCGGATCGGGCGGCCTTCTGCCTGCGCTTTGGCCAGCAGCGCCGGCAGCGCGACGACGTCGGCGACGGTGACACCGCCACTCAGCACGACGCGATCGCCCTGCACGTGATAATTCATTGCCATGACGTCATCCATCTGGCCCAGGGTCGCGATACCCACCAGGCCTGCCAGGGCGATGCTCAACTTCGAATGCTTCATTGCGTTCTCTCTCTCCGCCCGCACCACGCGGGTCGACAGCAGAACGCAGCAGCGGGCTCGATGCCCCCAGTCGACGGCAAGAAAAAACATGAATGCATTCACAATGGAAATGCAGGCGAAATGTGGGCTTCCCCATCCGGTCACCGTCGCGTAAAACTCGGTGACGCGTCCGTCATCGTCGTCCGAGGCCCTCCCCTGTCCGCGCCCTCCCCTTTGCTCCGTCCTGCGCCGGAACTGCCCGGGGTTCCGGATGCCTTCATCGCATTCGTGCGCGAGGAACGCGCGCCGCTGTGCGCTTTCCTGCGCGCCCGCGGTGTCGGCCCCGAGGATGCCGAGGACATCGCCCAGGACTGCATGGAGCGCTTGATCCGCTACCGCGCGCACGGCACCGGCGAGCTGCGGCTGCTGCTGTACCGCATCGCCCGCAACCGCCTGGCAGACCGCGGGCGCTCGCCACAATCGCGCAACCACCTGTCGCTGACCGAACGCGACGGCAACGAAGAAGCCGCCAGTGCTTCTCCTGATCCGCTGCGTCAGGCAGAATCCGGGCAGATGCTCGCCCTGCTGCGCCAGGCACTGTTCAAGCTGCCCGAACGTGCCCGCGAGGTGTATCTGCTCAACCGCATCACCGGGATGAGCTATACACAGATCGCCCGGCATTGCGGCATCACCGCCAAGACCGTGGAAAAACACATTGGCCGTGCATTGCAGGGCCTGCGCAAGGAGCTGGGCCCCGATCCTCTCCACAATGATGGAGATGCCGGATGATCCGCAACGACAACAGGGATGACACGTTGCTTTTTGAACACGCAAGCGCCTGGGTAGCCCGGCTGGACGCCCCCGACTGCAGCGCCGAGGAACGGCAGTCCTTCGAGGACTGGTTGGCCGAGGATCCGGCACATGTCAGCGCGTGGGTACAGGCCGAGAAGCTGCACCAGCGCAGCGCCGGCCTGGCCAGCGACCCGTGGCTGCGCACCGCCGCCGCGCGTGCGGCACGCCGGCCGCAGCGGCGTTGGCTGCCCGGTGTCGCCGCCGCTGCAGGCGTGTGCCTGGCCGTTGGCCTGGGCTGGATGCTGTACACCGATGGCAATCCCACACCGCTGACCTACGCCAACGCCAGCCTGCTGCCGCAGCAGCGCACCCTGGCCGATGGCAGCATCGCCACGCTCGACGCCGGCACCACGCTCACCGCACGCTTCGGCTGGCGCAAGCGCGAACTGGCGCTGGAACACGGCCGCATCCAGCTGCAGGTCGAACCGTCATCGCGCTCGCTGCGGGTGCAGGCCGGCGGCAGTTCGATCCGCGACATCGGCACCACCTTCCAGGTTGAACGCCTGGCTGACGGCCGGGTCGAGGTCGCGCTGCTGGAAGGCGTGGTGGAAGTCACCAGTGGCAGCGCGCAGCACACGCTCTCACCGGGCCAGCAGCTGCAGGTCCTTGCCTCCGGCAAGATCCAACCGGGCCCGCAGCTGTCCTCGACCGCCGCCGCCGAGGCCTGGCCACAGGGCCGGCTGGTGTTCGACGGCACGCCCCTGTCCACCGTGGTCGAACGCATGAACCGCTATGGCACCACGCCACTGGTGGTCGCCGACCCGGACATCGCCGACCTCGCGGTCAGCGGCACCTTCCGCGCAGGCGATGCGCATGAACTGCTTTCCGCCCTGGAACTGGGGTGGTCCATTGCTGGCCAGCCGCGCTCGGATGGCGCGCTGGAACTGCGCCGCACCTACTGAGGCGGCGGCCGATGCCGGCGCCGGGTGTGCTTGGTTGGGACGTGCTGCGCTGGGGTCTGCTGCAGGCCCTGCTGTGCGTTGTGCTGGTGCCCGGCGTCGCGGCGACGGTGGCGGCGGCAGAAGCCGTCACCCAGGTCGAGTACCGGATCGCTCCCGGCGCCCTGCCGCCGGCCTTGCAGCAATGGGCACGCCAGAGTGGCATTGCCCTGGTGTTCGACGCACGTGAACTGACCGGCCTGCGTACCAGCGGTGTCGCCGGCTCGCTGGCGCCGGCCGCTGCACTGAAGCAGCTCGTCGCCGGCATGCCGGTGAACATCCTGCAGACCCCCAGCGGCGGATTCGTGGTGCGCCGGCACGCTGCCCCACCTGCACTGGTCGCACAGCCCGTACGACGGCCACCACCGCCCGCACCAACAAAGCCGGTGCAGGTGGAACTGGCGCCGATCCATGTCACCGGCAGCCGCTTGCCGCGCACCTCCGTGCAGACCACGCTGCCGGTAACGGTGATCGATCGCGAGGACATCCTGCGCAGCGGCTACGGCACCTTGTTCGACCTGTTGCGCCACCTGCCCGGCATGAACGGCCATCCGCCATTGAGCACCTCGCGCAGCGGCGACTCGCTGTACCTGCCGGTCGGCGCGGCCGCCACCACCAGCCTGGACGGCATGGGCCCACGCGCCACCCTGTTCCTGGTCAACGGCCGGCGCCTGCCGCGTTATCCGATGGTGTCGCTGGAAGAAGGCGGGCTGACCGATCTGGGAGGCATTCCGCTCAGTTTCGTCGAGCGCATCGAGCTGGTGCGTGGCGGTGCTTCGGCCATCTACGGCGCCGATGCGATGTCCGGCGTGGTCAACATCATCCTGCGTGACCAGGCCGAGGGACCGGAAGCCACGCTGCAATCGGGTGTCAGCAGCCGCGGTGATGGCGATCAGTACCGGCTGCAGGCGGCAACGGGGGGCGTGCGCGAAGGCGGCGACCGCTGGTTCGCCGGCATCGACCTGCATCGCCTGCAGCACGTGGCCGGTGACCAGCGCGACTGGCATGCGGAAACCTCGCTCTACCCGATCGGGCTGATCATGCCCAACGGCGACTACTACCCGGCCACGCAGTGCCATCCGCCATTGCAGCGCGAAGACGACGGTTGCTGGTTCGACAACGCACGCCCGCGTTCGCTGCAACCGGCCTCGGAAACGCTGTCCGGCTACCTGCGTTATCGCCACGAACGCGGTGAAGGACGCTACGCCTACGTGGAGGCACGCGCCAGCCACAACCGCCAGCGTTTCGAGCTGGGACCGACCGCGGTCGCCCTCAATTTCAGCCGTGGCGCAATCCTCAACGTGGTCCTGCAGGAAGGCGACGAAGTGCGTCCGCGCGTGCATGCCACCGAAGGCGACCTCAGTGTCGGCATGGGCCGTGAGCGGCCTGGCCGCAGCTGGGATGCCGGCCTCAGCGCGCAGCGCAGCCAGGTGGACCTGCGCACCGAGGGCACCGTGCGCAGCGAACGTCTGCTGGAAGCAGCACGCACGCTGGATTTCCTGCCGGGCTTTTCCACCCTGCCACCGGGGCTGGCAGAGGAGCTGTTCCCGGCCATCCACAACCGCGGGCGCACCGAGCAGCTGCAGGGTTGGTGGGGCATGCAACGCACGCTGATGACGCTGCCCGGTGGTGCTGCGCAGCTGGCCACCGGTATCGATCTGCGCCGCGAGCGCTGGACCTCGCTGCCCGATCCGCTGCTGGGCAAGGGCGAACTGGCGCTGGGACTGCCGATGGAACAACGCCGGCTGTCGCGGCAGAGCAACGCCGCTTACGCCGAAGTGGGCCTGCCGTTGGCACCGACACTGCGCCTGGACGTGGCCGCACGACTGGACCGAGATGGCGGTGACACTGCGTTTTCGCCGCGTGCCGGCCTGCGCTGGAGCCCGAGCCCGCACTGGTCGTTCCTGCTGGCCAGTGGCCGCGGCTACCGCGCACCCAGCATCTTCGAGCGGCGGCGGCCACCGGGCTACTTCGGCCTGTATGGCCTGCCCGCCTCGGAGTCCCTGCCGCCATGCGCGCGCCCGCTGCGCGATGGCGGCTGCGCGGTGGAAGTGCAGGTGGTGGAGAACGATGGGCTGAAAGCCGAGACCTCGCGCAGCCACTCGCTGGCCGCCAGCTGGACACCCAACGATGCCTTCTCGCTGTCACTGACCCACAACATCGTCGAACTGCGCAACGAGATCCTCGCCCTGCAACCCAGCGATGCACTGTGGAATCCCGGCACCTGGGAGCTGGATGAGCAGGGTCGCCTGCGTGATCTTCGCCTGTCATTCGACAACATCGGCCGCACCACCTCGCACAACTGGGTGCTGCGCGGCGAGTACCGGGTGGATACCGGCCGCAACGTGCAGTGGCTGTTCTCGCTGGATGCGTTGAAACAGCAGGAGCTGCGTCGTGATCGGGGCCATGGCGAATCGGTGGACCTGCGCGGGCATGCCACGCCGGCGAACGCGGGCATCCTCAACGTGCAGTGGCAGAACCCGTCCTGGGACATCGCCCTGCGAGGCAACCGCGTCGGCCGCACCCGCGCATGGCTGGCCGGTGAAGCCTGCGCGCAGGAACAGCATGACCAGGGCCGTTGCATGAACCCGGCGCAGCTGCGCTGGAACCTGCACGTGGCGCGCCGGCTGAGTCCACGCCTGGTGGCTGCACTGGATGTGCACAACCTGCTGGACACGCAGCCGGTGAACCACCTGGTCGGCAGCGGCGGGCAGATGCCGGGGTTGGACGATCCGCTGGGGCGCTACTTCCTGGTGACCCTGCAAGTGCGCTGAGCACTGTGCCTGCTTTCACGGCCCTCCGCCTACAGTGTTTCCATCGTTACAAGGAAGCACGCCCATGCACCTTTCGATCCCTCTGGCCGGGACCACGCTGGCCCTGCTCTCCTGCATCGGCGCCGCCAGGGCCGTCGATACCGACGCAGCTTCGGCTGCTCCGGACCAGCAACTGCAGCCGCTGTTCCAGCAGGTGCAGCGCGCACAGGTGTTCGCCGACCAGAAGGCCTTCGCCGATGCGGTGCCGCAGCGCGAGCCGGCCGCCGTGCTTGCCGACTGGCAGCGCGCACAGCAACAGCCCGGCTATTCCCTGCGCAGCTTTGTGTTTTCCGCCTTCGACGTGCCGGGCGAGGCGCCGCCGTACGTGCCGCCCGCGGGCCAGAGCCTGCGGGCACACATCGAAGGATTGTGGCCGGTGCTGACCCGGCAGACGGCGACGGTGGACCCGCATGGCTCGCTGCTGCCACTGCCCCACCCCTACGTGGTGCCGGGTGGCCGCTTCCGTGAAGTCTATTACTGGGACAGCTACTTCACCATGCTCGGCCTGGCCTCCAGCGGTCGCTGGCAGCAGGTGCGCGACATGGTCGACAACTTTGCCTGGCAGCTTGACCAGTACGGACACATCCCCAATGGCAACCGCAGCTACTACCTCAGCCGCTCGCAACCGCCGTTCTTCAGCCTGATGGTGGAACTGCTGGCCCGCCACGAAGGTGACGATGCCTATCAACGCTACCTGCCACAACTGCGCATCGAGCATGCCTTCTGGATGCAGGGCGCCGATGGCCTGCCGTCGGGCGCGGCACGCGAGCGTGTGGTGCGGATGGCCGACGGCAGCCTGCTCAATCGCTACTGGGACGCGCGCGCCGTGCCGCGTACCGAATCGTGGACCGATGATCTGGCAACTGCCTCGCAAGCCTCGGGACGTGCGCCAGCGCAGGTGTATCGGGATCTGCGCGCAGGCGCTGAATCCGGCTGGGACTTCAGCTCGCGCTGGCTCGATGATCCTGCCTCGCTGGCCAGCATCCGCACCACGTCGATCATTCCGGTGGATCTCAACAGCCTGCTGCACCAGCTTGAACTGACCCTGCAGCGTGCCAGCAGGGCCGCGGGCCTGCGCAACGATGCCCGCGGCTATGCACGCCAGGCCGCCGCACGCCGCGCTGCCATCAACGATCATCTCTGGGACTCCGCGCAGGGATGGTATGTGGATCGCGACCTGGATCGCGGCATCACCCGTCCTGCGCTGACCGCCGCGGCACTGTATCCGCTGTGGCTGCAGATTGCCGACCGCACGCAGGCACGACGCACTGCCAACGCCGTCGAAGCACAGTTGCTGCGCGAAGGTGGGTTGCTGACCACTACCTTCACCACCGGCCAGCAATGGGACGCGCCCAATGGCTGGGCACCGTTGCAGTGGGTGGCGGTGGATGGCCTGCAGCACTACGGCCAGCAGCGGCTGGCGCGGCAACTGGGCGTGCGCTTCCTGCGTACCGTGCAGTCGGTCTATGACCGCGAAGGCAAGCTGGTGGAAAAGTATGTGGTCGACGGTTCCGCCGGCGGTGGCGGCGGCGGCGAGTACCCGCTGCAGGATGGCTTCGGCTGGAGCAACGGCGTCACCCTGGCTCTGCTGGACCGCTTGTGCGCGCCACAGCGAACCTGCGACAGCGCCACCGACCTCGAAAAAGGGGACGGAGGGGATTAAGTCGCAACTGCCACAACGAAGGCGGAAGCGACTTGATCCCCTCCGTCCCCCTTTTCTGCTATCTCACCGAGCAGGCGATGGCGTACTGCGCAGCGTAGTAGGTGGACAGCACCAGCAGGCTGGCCATGGGCAGGCCACCGCCGAAGCGATCCCACGCCAGCAGGGAATCACTGGCCACGAACAGCAGTGCGCCAGCGGCAGCCCAACGCGCGCTGCCCGCTTCCAGTGCGTCGAGGTGCGGACGCTTCCAGTAGCGGGCCAGTGCCAGCACTGCCATCAGCGCCAGCACCACGACATAGGCCAGCACCGGAACGCGCATCGGCAGCGATAGATGCGGCCACAGGCCGGTGACGTTGATCGAAGCGAATGCGGCAAGCAGCACGAAGGCAGCGAGCAATCCGCGGCCCGCGCGCAGGCCGGTACGGAACGCGGCGATGTAGCACAGGTGCGCCAGCAGGAAGGCAACCAGGCCTGGCACGAACGCGTCGATCGGCAGCATCAGCGCGATATCACCTGCACAGGACAACAGCATGCCGGCCAGCACCGCGCGCCGGTAGAACGCATCGCCCGCCGGCCTCGCCTGCCAGGCGATGGCGGCGATCAGCAGCGTGGTCGCCGGCTTGGCCAGCCAGTGCAGCCAGCGGCCGTCGCCGTCCAGGTAGGCGCCGATGATGGCCAGCACGGCCACCACCAGGATCAACCCATCGCGCGTGCGCAGCTTCATCGTGCCTTCCACAGCTCTGCAAGGCGATCCGGGCGGCCGGCGATACGCTCCAGCACCGGATACTGCAGGCCGCCGTGGTAGTCGATCTTCATCGTATCGATGCGGTCGAACTGCTTGACCAGCAGCGTGATCGGCGCGCTGTCAGTGGCGGCCGCAGCCACCGCATCCTTCAAGCGCTGGCTGCTGTATTCGCGGCCAGCAACGGCGATCACCTTCATGCCCGGTGTCAGGCCGGCATTGAACGCCGGGCTGTCCCAGACCACATCACCGACCACGCCACTGTCGAGCACCGTCGCTCCCAGCGAGTAGGCCAGCAGCGCTGCCTTGGCGCGCTTTTCCTGCGCCTTGTAGGCGTCGTTCGGAGTATCGCGGTAGGCCAGCTTCCAGCCCGCCAGTTCCAGGCCACCGGTCAACGGACCATGGCCGTCCAGGCGACCGCGCAGGAACGTCGCCCAGTCGTACGGCGCGATGCCGTTCAAGGTCGCGACCACGTCATCGAAGGTGTAGGGGTTGACGTCCCAGTCGCCGTTGCCGACGCCGAAGAAGGCACGCGCGAAGTCATCCAGGCTGCGCCGGTTGCCGGTCAGTCCACGCAGCTTGCCCTCCACCTCCAGCCACAGCATCTGCCCGCCGGAGTAGTAGTCCTCGCTCATCTGGTAGTTGCGGTACGGCAGGGTGCGGCGCTGGGCGATGGTCGGGTCATTGGTGGTGTCCTGCAGCGGGCGCCATGCCAGGCCCGGGCGACCACGATCATAGGTGGCCGCCACGTTGGCCAGCATGTCGCGCGCCTGCTCGCTGGACCACAGCCCCGAACGCGCGGCCAGCACCTGGCCCCAGAACTGGGTCTGCCCTTCGTACACCCACAACAGGCTGTCGCCCATCGGTGTATTGAAATTGGCCGTGGCCAGGTCGGCACCGCGACGGTACTTGCCGTTCCACGAGTGGGTGTACTCATGCGGCAGCAGGTCGCGCATCCAGGCATTGCTGTCCCACTCGGTGAAGTAACCCGGATCGGCGCTGTTCTCGCTGGAACGGTGGTGTTCCAGACCGATGCCGCCGAGGCGATCGGTCAGGGCAAGCAGGAATTCGTAGTGGTCGTAGTGGCGCGCGCCGTACAGCTTGTCCGCCTGCTGCACCAACGCGCGGTGCGCCTTCAGCTGCGCGTCGGTCGGCTTCAGCGATTTGGCATCGTCGGCGAACACGTTCAGGTGCACCGGCGCCTTCGCGCCCGGGTCGAGGTCGATGCGCTGGTGATGCTCACCGGCAAACAGCGGCGAATCGACCAGGTGGTCATAGGAAATCGGCTTGAACACCACGGTGTCGCCATCGCGGCGTGCGGTCTCCAGTGCAGTCGCGTAGGCCCAGCCCTTGGGCAGGGTGACGCTGGCCTGCGTCTGCAGGTTGCGCGCGTCCACGCCGGCCGGATACAGCGAATTGGCGTTCCACTGCAGGTTGAGCATTTCCGGGGTCATCACCACCCGGCCCTGGCTGCCGCCCTGCGAAGACAGGAAATCGAAGTGGGCGACGATCTCGCTCACGCCCGCCGGCACATCCACCTTGAACGCGTACACGTTGTACTGGTCGCGCTGCCAGGCCAGCGGCCTGCCGTTGGCGGTCACCCGCAGGCCGGCCAGCTTGTCGATCGGGCCGGTGGGCGAATGGTTGCCGGGAATCCACTGCGGGTACAGCAGGGTCAGCGGGCCGGGCTTGGCCGGCACGGTGGCGGTCACCTTGAAGATGCGCCGGGCCAGGTCGCGCGCATCGACGTCGATGCGCAGCAGGCCGGGGGCGGCGGCATCACCCGGTGGTGGGGTCTGCGCCAGCGCGGGCGTGGTCGCCAGCGCGAACAGCACGGACATCACCAGGGCACGGGTTTTCATCGGCAACTTCCAGCAGCGGAGAATTCCCCGATGCTAGGCCTGTGAGATGCCGAGCCCCATGGCCGAAGGTCATGGTCAGTGGCGCATCGACCAGATGCGGCAAAGCCTCATCGGAGCGGCGGCGAAGACTGGCAGCATCCACGCATGGCGTGGATCTGCTGGAAAGCAGATCAGTAGATCCACGCCACGCGTGGATGACGTACAGCCGACAGTGCGAACCCAGGTTCGCCCCCACCCGCAGCGCTGCCGGTCAGTCGACCAGGCGCAGGCGCAGTTCCTTCGGCAGCGCGAACACCATCGATTCCGGCTCGCCGTCCAGCTCACCGATACCGGACGCGCCCAGCTCGGCCAGACGCGCCAGCACGCCATCGACCAGCACCTGCGGTGCCGAGGCACCAGCGGTGACGCCGATATGCTGCTTGCCCACCACCCAGGCCGGGTCGATCTCGTGTGCACCATCGATCAGGTAGCTCTCCACGCCTTCACGACGGGCCAGCTCGCTCAGGCGGTTGGAATTGGAGCTGTTCGGCGAACCGACCACCAGCACCAGGTCGCAGCGCTTGGCCAGGTCGCGCACGGCGTCCTGGCGGTTCTGCGTGGCGTAGCAGATGTCGTCGTTCTTCGGCCCCTGCATCGCCGGGAAGCGCTCGCGCAGCGCATCGATGATGCCGCGCGTGTCATCCACCGACAGCGTGGTCTGGGTGGTGTAGGCGAAGTTTTCCGGCTGGTTGATGTGGAGCGTGGCTACCTGCTCCACGTCCTCGACCAGATAGATCTGGCCGGTGCCCGCTTCGCGGTTCCACTGGCCCATGGTGCCTTCCACTTCCGGGTGACCGGCGTGGCCGATCAGCACGACGTCACGGCCGGCACGGCAGTGGCGGGCGACTTCGAAGTGGACCTTGGTCACCAGCGGACAGGTCGCATCGAACACTTTCAGGCCACGGCGCTCCGCCTCCTGGCGCACGGCCTGGGACACGCCATGGGCGCTGAAGATGACGGTGTTGTTGTCCGGCACTTCGTCGAGTTCTTCGACGAAGATCGCGCCGCGCTGCTTCAGGTCATCGACCACGAAGCGGTTGTGCACCACTTCATGGCGGACATAGATGGGCGCGCCCAGCGTTTCGATCGCGCGCTTGACGATCTCGATCGCACGATCGACACCGGCACAGAATCCACGCGGGTTGGCGAGCAGCACATCCATCAGTTCAGTCTCCCGGCAGCGGCCGGCTTACGGTTTCGGGTTGGCATTATCCGCCTTTTTGGCGGACTTGCCGTCGAACAGGCCGAACAGGGCGATGCCGACGGCACCCACCACGATGGCCGAATCGGCGATGTTGAACGACGGCCAGACATGCTCGCCGACGTACCACTGGATGAAATCGACCACGTGGCCATGCACCTGGCGGTCGATCACGTTGCCGATGGCACCGCCGATGATCAGCGCGTACGGCACGGCGGCCTTCCAGTTGCCTCGCGCGGTAGCGCGCAGCCACCAGGCCATCAGGCCGCTGATGGCGATCGCCAGCACGGTGAAGAAATGCTTCTGCCAGCCACCGGCATCGCTCAGGAAGCTGAACGCTGCCCCGGTGTTGTAGGTGCGGTACCAGTTCCAGAAGCCGTCGATGACCACCACCGGCTGGAACTCCGGCAGGCTCGACAGCACCCAGGCCTTCGACCACTGGTCCAGGCCGATGATGACTGCCGACAGCAGCAGCCAGATCAACGCATTGGGATGCGGGCGCGCGGCGGCCATCAGAACCAGCTCCGCACTTCGCCGGCACCGGCGACGTTGGTCACGCAGCGGCCGCACAGTTCCGGGTGGTCGGCACTGCTGCCGACGTCGGCACGGTGGTGCCAGCAGCGCACGCACTTGGCTTTCTGCGTCGGCTGCGCGCTGACGAACACCTCGTCGGTGGTCGCCGGGCGCACCTGCACGTCACCGCTGATGAACAGGAAACGCAGTTCATCGGCCAGCGGCTGCCAGCGGGTCGCCTGCTCTTCGCTGGCGGCGATGGTGATCTCTGCTTCCAGCGCGGCACCGATCGCACCATTGGCGCGCATCGGCTCCAGCACCTTGGCCACCTGCTCGCGCAGGGCCAGCAGCTGGTCGAAGTCGACCGCGTTGAGCTGTGCGTCGGCCGGCAGCGGAGCCAGGCCCTCGTACCAGGTGGTGAACAGCACGTGGCCGGCACGGTCGCCCGGCAGATACCCCCACAGCTCATCGGCGGTGAAGGTCAGGATCGGCGCCACCCAGCGGGTGAACGCTTCGGCGATGTGGTACATCGCGCTCTGCGCCGAACGACGACCATCCGAATCGGTCGGCATCGTGTACAGGCGGTCCTTGGTCACGTCCAGGTACAGCGAGCCCAGGTCCACGCTGCAGAAGTTCAGCAGCAGCTGCACGATCTCGGCCATGTCGTAGTTGTCATACGCGGCCTTGATCTTCTCCTGCAGTTCCCAGGCGCGATGCACGATCCAGCGGTCCAGCGCGACCATCTCGTCGAGCGGGCGCAGGTGCTGGGCCGGATCGAAACCGTCTAGGTTGCCCAGCAGGAAGCGTGCGGTGTTGCGCAGGCGACGGTAGGCGTCGGCGGTGCGCTTGAGGATTTCCTGCGACAGCGACATCTCGTTGCTGTAGTCGGCCGAGGCGATCCACAGGCGCAGGATGTCCGCGCCCAGCTTGTTCATGATTTCCTGCGGCTCGATGCCGTTGCCCAGCGACTTGGACATCTTGCGGCCATGCTCGTCCACGGTGAACCCGTGGGTGAGGCACTGCTTGTACGGCGCGCGCTTGTCGATGGCCACGCCGGTCAGCAGCGAGGACTGGAACCAGCCGCGATGCTGGTCCGAACCTTCCAGGTACAGGTCGGCCGGCTTGCCGAAGCCACGGGCAGCCAGCACCGCTTCGTGGGTCACGCCCGAGTCGAACCAGACATCGAGGATGTCGGTGACCTTCTCGTAGTCGGCCGCTTCAGCGCCCAGCAGTTCGGCCGCGTCCAGCGAGTACCACACGTCGATGCCTTCGGCCTGGACGCGGTCGGCCACCTGCTGCATCAGCTCCACCGAACGCGGGTGGATCTCGCCGGTCTGGCGATGGGTGAACAGTGCGATCGGCACGCCCCACGTGCGCTGGCGCGAGATGGTCCAGTCCGGGCGGCCGTCGACCATGCTCTGGATGCGCGCCTTGCCCCACGTCGGGAACCAGCCGACGGTGTCGATGGCGGCCAGCGCATCGCTGCGCAGGTTGGCCTTGTCCATCGAGATGAACCACTGCGGGGTGGCGCGGAACACCACCGGCGTCTTGTGCCGCCAGCAGTGCGGGTAGCTATGGCGGATCTCGACGAAGGCCAGCAGCGCGCCGCTGTCGCGCAGCACCTGCACGATCGCCTCCTGCGCCTTCCACAGGTGCTGGCCCGCCAGCACCACCTCGCCTGCCGGCGGCGTCGATTCCAGGTAGACGCCACGGCCGTCGATCGGAGTGATCTGGCCGGCGTTGTACTTGTCCAGCAGGCCGTACTTCTGGCTGACCACGTAGTCTTCCTGGCCGTGGCCGGGGGCGGTATGCACCGCACCGGTACCGTCCTCGTCGGACACGTGTTCGCCGTTGAGCACGAGGATCTCGCGCTCCGGGTAGAACGGATGGATCAGCAGCTGGTTTTCCAGCGCCGAACCTTCGGCCTCACCGTGCAGCACCACCGCGTCCACGCCGTAGCGCTGCAGTGAGCGCTCGGCCAGTGCAGCGGCCAGCACCAGCCAACGGCGCTTGCCGTTGTGCGCCGGGCCTTCGGCCAGCACGTAGCGGATGTCCGCGCCCAGCGATACCGCCAGCGAGGCCGGCAGCGTCCACGGGGTGGTGGTCCAGATCGGCACGGCCACTTCCACGTCGGCCGGCACGCTTACGCCGAACGCCTGCGCCACGGCCTGCGCATCGCGCGCGGTGTAGGCCACGTCGATCGCCGGCGAGGTCTTTTCCTGGTATTCGATCTCGGCCTCGGCCAGCGCCGAACCGCAGTCGAAGCACCAGTACACCGGCTTGGCGCCGCGCAGCAGGTGGCCGTTGGCGATGACCTTGGACAGCGCGCGGATCTCGTTGGCCTCGAAATCGAAGCTCAGGGTCTTGTACGGGTTGTCCCAGTCGCCGGTGACGCCCAGGCGCTTGAAGTCGGCGCGCTGGATGTCGATCTGCTCCTCGGCGAACTCGCGGCACTTCTGCCGGAACGCGACCGCATCGAGCTTCACCCCGACCTTGCCCCACTTCTTTTCCACCGCGATTTCGATCGGCAGGCCATGGCAGTCCCAGCCCGGTACATAGGGCGCATCGAAGCCGGCCAGGTAGCGCGACTTGACGATGATGTCCTTGAGGATCTTGTTGACCGCATGGCCCAGGTGGATGCGCGCATTGGCGTACGGCGGGCCGTCATGCAGCACGAACAGCGGGCGGCCGGCGGCGTTGTCGCGCAGCTGCTGGTAGAGCCCCTGCTCTTCCCAGCGCGCCAGAATGCCCGGCTCGCGCTTGGGCAGGTCGCCGCGCATCGGGAATTCGGTGGCCGGCAGGTTGAGGGTGGTCTTGTAGTCCTGGCTCACGCAGTGGCTCGCAATCTATGTTCGGAAAGGATGGCACGCGCCTGTTCGGCGTCGCGGTGCATCTGGTCGGTCAGCGCCGCCAGATCGTTGAATTTCTCTTCGTCACGCAGTTTGGCAACGAATTCGACTTCGATGTGGCGCCCGTACAGGTCGCCCTGGAAATCGAACAGGTGCGCTTCCAGCAGCGGCTCCACGCCGTCCACGGTCGGCCGCGTGCCGAAACTGGACACCGACGGCCACGGCTGGTCGAACACCCCGTGCACCCAGGTCGCGTAGATGCCCGACAGTGCCGGGGTCTTCGGGAAGCGCAGGTTGGCGGTGGGGAAGCCCAGCGTACGACCGAGCTGACGCCCGCGCACGACCCGCCCGCTGATCGAGTAGGGGCGACCGAGCAGGTCGCCGACGCGGGCGAAGTCGCCTTCCTGCAGCAGCTGGCGGATACGGGTGCTGGAGATGCGGTCACCATGCAGGTCGACCGCTTCGATCTCGCCGGCGCTGAAACCCAGCTCGGCGCCCAGCGCCTGCAGCAGGGCCAGATCGCCACGGCGACGGTTGCCGAAACAGAACTCCGGCCCGATCCACACCTCGCGGGCGTTCAGGCGCTGGGCCAGCAGCTGGCGCACGAAGGTTTCGGCGGGCATCGCCGCCATCGCCGCGTCGAAGCGCAGCAGGCCGATCGCATCAACGCCCAGTTCGTGCAGGATCTCGACCTTGCTGCGTGCCAGGGTCAACCGCGGCGGCGGCGTACCTTGGGCGAAGAACTCACGCGGCAAGGGCTCGAAGGCCACCGCCACCGCAGCCACACCCAAGGCGCGCGCACGCGCGACCGCGTGCCGCACCAGCGCACGATGGCCCAGGTGGAGGCCGTCGAATGCACCGATGCAGACCACGCTTCCGTTGGGGAACAGCTCCCCGCCCTCGACGCTTCTGAACAGCCTGCTCATCAACTCCCGTTCCGGCCGGCCGAAGCCCGCCCCTTCAATGGTGTAACCCTGAAGTATAGCCGCCGGGAGCCACGATCAATGCCCACGCAGGTCGCGCGGACGGAAGCCCATCGCCACCATCGCAAGCAGATAGGTCAGCCCGCCACCGCCGACCAGCAGGCCGAGCGCGCCGATCCGTTCCCACACGCCCATCGACGAGAAGCCCGGCAGCCAGTACAGCAGGGCCAGCAGCATGCCGACCATTGCCGTGCACGCCAGCAGCAGGCGCAGCAGGTAGCCGCCCCAGCCCGGGCGCCGCTGGTAGACATCGGTCTTGCCCAGCCAGTACCAGAGCAGCCCCAGGTTCAGGTAACTGGACAACGCGCTGGCAATGCCCAGCGCCAGGTGCAGGCCGGGCTGCTTGCCCAGCGCCGCCATCACCCCCTGCGCCTTCAGCTCGTCGGGCACCATCACCTGGTACAGCACCGCCAGCAGGGCGAAGTTGAACACCATGTTGGCCACCAACGCAGCGACGCCGGCGCGCACCGGCGTCCTGGTGTCCTGACGCGCGTAGAACGCCGGCAGCACCACCTTCAGCAGCGCGAACGCCGGCAGGCCGAAGCTCAGGCCGTACACCGACAGCGCCGTCATGCGGGTGTCGAAGGCGGTGAACTGGCCGTGCTGGAAGATCGTGGAGATCAGCGGTTCGGCCAGCAGCAGCAGGCCCAGCATCGCCGGCACCGAGATCAGCAGGGTCATGCGCAGGCCCCAGTCCAGCGAGCGCGAGAAGCCTTCGCGGTCGGTGCTGACGTGGTGCCGTGCCAGCGCCGGCAGGATCACCGTGCCCAGGGCCACGCCGAACACGCCCAGCGGCAGTTCCAGGAAGCGATCGGCCAGCGACAGCCAGGACTGCGAACCGTCGGTCAGCTTGGCGGCGATGACGGTGTCCAGCAGCAGGTTGATCTGCGCCACCGACGAGCCGAACAGGGTCGGCACCATCAGCGTCATCACCTTGCGCACGCCCGGATGGTTCCAGCCCCAGCGCGGCAGGGTCAGCAGGTCGATGCCCTTCAACGAAGGCAGCTGGAACAGCAGCTGCAGCAGGCCGGCGGCCAGCACCGCCCAGCCCAGGGCGAGGATCTGCTTTTCCGGGGTGCCACCCAGCCGCGGCGCCAGCCACAGTGCGCCGGCGATCATGCACAGGTTGAGGATGACCGGGGTCAGCGCCGGCATCGCGAAGCGCTGGAAACTGTTCAGCGCACCGCCGGCCAGGGCGGTCAGCGAGACGAACAGCAGGAACGGGAAGGTCAGGCGGAACAGGTCTATCAGCAGGCCCTGCTTGGCCGGGTCGGTGTCCACGCCACTGGAGAAGACCGAGGCCAGCTGCGGGGCGAAGATCAGCGCCAGCGCGGTGACCAGCATAAGCACCCCGCCCAGGGTGCCGGCGGTGCGGGCCATCAGTTCACGCAGCTCGGCGTGGCTGCGGGTTTCCTTCACCTCGGTGAACACCGGCACGAATGCGGTGGCAAAGGAACCCTCGGCGAACAGCCGGCGCAGGAAATTGGGTATCCTGAAGGCGACCCAGAAAGCATCGGTGATGGCGTTGGTGCCGAAGGTCGAGGTCACCACCTGGTCCCGGACCAGGCCGAGAACCCGCGAGACCATGGTCATGCTGCTGAACGACAGCAGGCCCCGCAACATCTTGGGTGAACTCACTCAACGTCCCTCTTGACAATCGACTTGACGTACATTTCTTACGCCATCATACTAGCTAGCTTGCTGTTCCCATAACACCGATTTTTCAGGAAACCACCACCGTGGCCAATATCAAGTCCGCCAAGAAGCGCGCCAAGCAGACCGTCGTGCGCAACGCGCGCAACGTGGCTCAGCGCTCGATGCTGCGCACCGCTGTCAAGAAAGTGATCAAGGCGCTGGACGCCAACGATGCCGCCGGCGCCCAAGCCGCCTTCGCCGTTGCCCAGCCGATCCTGGATCGTTTCAGCGCGCGTGGCCTGATCCACAAGAACAAGGCTGCTCGCCACAAGAGCCGCCTGAACGACCGCATCAAGGCCCTCCAGGCCGCCTGATCCGGTTGGTTGCTGGAGCCCCGGCTCCGGCAGCACGCAAAAGCCCGGCCTCGGCCGGGTTTTTTTGTTGCCTGCAATCCGGCAGTGCCCGCCGCCGGCCGGCACTAGCCATGTACAAAAAAACCCGGCCGAAGCCGGGTTTTTCGCGGGAACCACAACGGCATTACTGCGCGTTGCGCGCCGCCTCGAGCTCGTCTTCCTTCTGGCGATCGAAGAACGCCATGATCCGGCTCATGATCGGGAAGGTGCCCTCGCGACCCAGTGCCGACACCAGGAACCACGGCTCCTTCCAGCCCAGCTCGGCGACGATCTTCTCGGCAGCAGCCTTGGCCTCGTCCTCGAACATCAGGTCGGCCTTGTTCAGCACCAGCCAGCGCGGCTTGGCCAGCAGCTCAGGATCGTGCTTTTCCAGTTCGCGCTCGATGGCACGCACCTGCTCGACCGGCGACACACCTTCCACACCACCTTCCATCGGCGAGATGTCGACGAGGTGCAGCAGCAGGCGGGTGCGCTGCAGGTGGCGCAGGAACTGCGCCCCCAGGCCCGCACCGTCGGCGGCACCTTCGATCAGGCCCGGGATATCGGCGATCACGAAGCTGCGGTAGTTCTCCACCTTCACCACACCCAGGTTCGGGTACAGCGTGGTGAACGGGTAATCGGCCACCTTCGGCGTTGCCGCAGAGACGGCGCGGATCAGGGTGCTCTTGCCGGCGTTGGGGAAGCCCAGCAGGCCGACATCGGCCAGCAGCTTCAACTCCAGCTTAAGCGTGCGCTCCTCACCCGGCTCACCCGGCAGCGCCTGGCGCGGCGAGCGGTTGGTGGAGCTCTTGAAATGCATGTTGCCCAGGCCGCCGCGGCCGCCCTTGGCCACCAGCAGGCGATCACCATGCTGGGTCAGGTCGCCGATGATTTCATCGGTGGCCACGTTGATGATGACGGTACCGACCGGCACGGTGATGACCAGGTCTTCGCCACCCTTGCCATAGGCCTGGCGGCCCATGCCGTTCTCGCCGCGCTGCGCCTTGAAGATGCGGTCATGGCGGAAGTCGACCAGGGTGTTGAGATTTTCGTCGGCGCGGATCCACACGCTGCCGCCCGCACCGCCGTCGCCGCCGTCCGGGCCGCCGAGCGGAATGAACTTCTCGCGACGGAAGCCAATGCAGCCGTTGCCGCCGTTGCCGGCGAACACTTCGATTTCTGCTTCGTCTACCAGTTTCATTGTTTCGATGCCTGCGATGGGCGCGGCATGTACGCCGCCACCTTGATGTAGTGCCGGCCGCTGGCCGACAACCGGGCGATGCCCGTTTTACCATTGATTCCAACGAAAAGCCCCGCCGAAGCGGGGCTCTTCATGCAGCGAGCTCTTCATCCAGCACGGCCATGCCGAGGCATGGGCGCCGGACGCAGCCTTGTCAGGCTTCGACCGAGACGACGCTGACGGTGCGACGCTTCTTCGGGCCCTTCACCGAGAACTCCACCTTGCCGTCCGTCAGGGCGAACAGGGTGTGGTCACGGCCGAGGCCGACGCCGGTACCCGGGTGGAACTGGGTACCGCGCTGACGCACGATGATGTTGCCGGCTTCGATGGCCTGGCCGCCGAAGATCTTGACGCCGAGGTACTTCGGGTTGGAGTCGCGACCGTTGCGCGAAGAGCCTACGCCTTTTTTATGTGCCATGACCTATCTCCTTACTTGCTGCCACCGGCAATGCCGGTGATCTCGATTTCGGTGTAGTACTGACGGTGACCCTGGCGCTTCATGTGGTGCTTGCGGCGACGGAACTTGATGATCCGGACCTTGTCGGCACGACCCTGGGACAGGACGGTGGCGGTGACCGCAGCGCCGCTCAGGGCGTCGCCGATCTTGATGCCATCGCTGTCGCCGAGCAGCAGGATGTTGTCGAACTTGATCTCGCTGCCGACGTCGGCTTCGAGCTTTTCAATGCGGAGCTTTTCGCCCTGCGCCACGCGGTATTGCTTACCGCCGGTGACCAGTACTGCGTACATGACCAGACTTCCTCTGTAGTTATTGTGGTCTATGGACTGCCGCCGTCGAGGGCGGACAGGAGCGGAATTGTACGTGGACCACCGTGGACGGGTCAAGTCAACCCCTGAACGGCTCTGGCGGCCGGGCCGGAACGGGGTCAGATCCCTTTTCATAGCGTGAAAAGGGATCTGACCCCTGCCTGACAGGCGGTCTCACCGGGTGAGACACCGGGCTGGCATTGTCGCCCATTGCCCCCATCTGGTCACCTCGGTAGGCTGACCGATTGCCGCCCTATCGCTGGCCCGGCGGCCCAGCCACGCCCCCACAACCGGATTCCCCATGGCGATGGATTTCATCCGCATCCGCGGCGCGCGGACGCACAACCTCAAGAACATCGACCTCGACCTGCCCCGCGACAAACTGATCGTGATCACCGGCCTTTCCGGCTCGGGCAAGTCGTCGCTGGCGTTTGACACCATCTATGCCGAGGGTCAGCGGCGTTACGTCGAGTCCCTGTCGGCGTACGCGCGGCAGTTCCTGAGCGTGATGGAAAAGCCGGACCTGGACCACATCGAAGGCCTGTCGCCGGCGATCTCGATCGAGCAGAAGTCGACCTCGCACAACCCGCGCTCGACGGTCGGCACCATCACCGAGATCTACGACTACCTGCGCCTGCTGTATGCGCGCGTCGGCACGCCGCGTTGCCCCGACCACGGCTATCCGCTGGAGGCGCAGACGGTCAGCCAGATGGTCGACCATATGCTGACGCTGGACCCGGAACAACGCTACATGCTGCTGGCGCCGGTGATCCGCGACCGCAAGGGCGAGCACGCGCAGGTGTTCGACCAGTTGCGCGCGCAGGGCTTCGTGCGTGTACGCGTGGATGGCGAACTGTACGAAATCGATGCGGTGCCGCCGCTGGCACTGCGCCAGAAGCACACCATCGAAGCGGTGATCGATCGCTTCCGCCCGCGCGAAGACATCAAGCAGCGCCTGGCCGAGAGCTTCGAAACCGCCCTGAAGCTGGGTGATGGCATGGCGTCGGTGCAGTCGCTGGACGATGCCGCTGCGACCCCTACCCTGTTCTCGTCCAAGTATTCCTGCCCGGTCTGCGACTACTCGCTGCCGGAACTGGAGCCGCGCCTGTTCTCGTTCAACGCACCGATGGGCGCCTGCCCCGGCTGCGATGGGCTGGGCATGGCCGAGTTCTTCGACCCCTCGCGCGTGGTCGTGCATCCGGAGCTGTCGCTGGCGGCCGGTGCCGTGCGTGGCTGGGATCGCCGCAACGCCTATTACTTCCAGCTGATCGCCTCGCTGGCCAAGCACTACAGGTTCGACGTCGACGCGGCGTGGAACTCGCTGCCGGCCAAGGTGCAGCAGGCCGTTCTGTACGGCAGCGGCGAGGACGCGATCACCTTCACCTACTTCACCGAGGCCGGTGGCCGCACCCAGCGCAAGCATCGCTTCGAAGGCATCATTCCCAACCTGGAACGCCGCTACAAGGAAACCGAATCGGCGGCGGTGCAGGAAGAACTGGGCAAGTACATCAGCGAGCATGCCTGCCCCGAGTGCAATGGCGCACGCCTGAACAAGGCCGCGCGCAACGTGTTCGTGGCCGACCGCCCGCTGCCGGAACTGGTGGTGCTGCCGATCGACGAAGCGCTGAAGTTCTTCAGTACCCTGAGCCTGCCGGGCTGGCGCGGCGAGATCGCCGCGAAGATCGTCAAGGAGATCGGTGAACGCCTCGGCTTCCTGGTCGACGTAGGCCTGGATTACCTGACCCTGGAGCGCAAGGCCGACACCCTGTCCGGTGGCGAGGCGCAGCGTATCCGCCTGGCCAGCCAGATCGGTGCCGGCCTGGTGGGCGTGATGTACGTGCTCGATGAGCCGTCCATCGGCCTGCACCAGCGCGACAACGAGCGTCTGCTGGGCACCCTCACCCGCCTGCGCGACCTTGGCAACACGGTGATCGTGGTCGAGCACGACGAAGATGCGATCCGCCTGGCCGACTACGTGCTGGACATCGGTCCGGGTGCGGGCGTACACGGCGGTGAGATCGTCGGCCAGGGCAGCCTGCAGGACATCCTCGATGCGCCGCGCTCTTTGACCGGCCAGTACCTGTCGGGCAAGCGTGCGATCGAGATCCCGGCGCGCCGGCACAAGCCGAACCCGAAGATGACGCTGCACCTGCGTGGCGCCACCGGCAACAACCTCAAGGGCGTGGACCTGGCCATTCCGGCCGGGCTGCTGACCTGCGTGACCGGCGTGTCCGGCTCGGGCAAGTCGACCCTGATCAACGACACCCTGTTCTCGCTGGCCGCCAACGAGATCAACGGCGCCTCGCATCCGATCGCGCCGTACAAGGAGATCGACGGCCTGGATCTGTTCGACAAGGTGGTGGACATCGACCAGTCGCCGATCGGCCGCACCCCGCGTTCGAATCCGGCCACCTACACCGGCCTGTTCACTCCCCTGCGCGAACTGTTCGCACAGGTGCCCGAAGCGCGCGCGCGCGGCTATTCGCCAGGCCGTTTCAGCTTCAACGTGCGTGGCGGCCGCTGCGAGGCCTGCCAGGGCGACGGCCTGATCAAGGTCGAGATGCACTTCCTGC
Source organism: Stenotrophomonas sp. SI-NJAU-1 (assembly GCF_020883215.1). Taxonomy (NCBI): domain Bacteria; kingdom Pseudomonadati; phylum Pseudomonadota; class Gammaproteobacteria; order Lysobacterales; family Lysobacteraceae; genus Stenotrophomonas; species Stenotrophomonas sp. SI-NJAU-1. Next base: position 1,224,466 of record NZ_CP086598.1, on the reverse strand, counting down.
CGGACGTGTACGTGCCGTGCGACGTCTGCCATGGCAAGCGCTACAACCGCGAAACGCTGGAGATCCTGTACAAGGGCTTCAACATCAACGACGTGCTGGAAATGACCGTCGAAGATGCGTTGAAGCTGTTCGAGCCGGTACCGTCCATCGCCCGCAAGCTGGAGACCCTGGTCGATGTCGGCCTGAGCTACATCAAGCTGGGGCAGAGCGCGACCACGCTGTCCGGTGGTGAAGCGCAGCGCGTGAAGCTGTCCAAGGAACTGTCGCGCCGCGATACGGGCCGCACCCTGTACATCCTCGACGAGCCGACCACCGGCCTGCACTTCCACGATATCGAGGCGCTGCTCGGCGTGCTGCACAAGCTGCGCGACGAGGGCAACACGGTGGTGGTGATCGAGCACAACCTGGACGTTATCAAGACCGCGGACTGGATCGTCGACCTGGGTCCGGAAGGCGGTCATCGCGGCGGCACCATCCTGGTGACCGGTACGCCGGAAGACGTGGCCGCATGCCCGGCTTCGTACACCGGGCAGTTCCTCGCCCGGATGCTGCCGTCCACTACTGCGCGACCGGACCAGCCCGCCGCCGTGGCCAACAAGCCCGATGCGCGCCCGCCGCGCAAGGTCAAGCCGGAAAAGCCGGCAAAGAAGGCGGCTGCCGCCAAGAGCACCGGCAAGGCCAGCAAGACCGCCACGGCCGGCACCAAGAAGAAGAAGGACGCCTGATGAGCAGCGAACACAAGATCCTGGCCCGCATTCCGATCAGCGTGCGCTGGCGTGACATGGACAGCATGGGGCACGTCAACAACGCCAAGTACATCTCCTACCTGGAAGAGGCGCGCGTGCGCTGGATGCTGGGCGTGGAAGGCGTGTCGATGACCGACCGCATCGCACCGGTGGTGGCCGCCACCAACGTCAACTACCGGCTGCCGATCGTGTGGCCCAACGACATCCTGGTCGAGCTGTTCGTCGAACGCCTGGGCAACAGCAGCGTGACCATCGGCCATCGCATCGTCGACCAGCAGGACGAGTCGAGGCTGTATTCGGACGGCAACGTGGTGGTGGTCTGGATGGACACGCAGACCGGCAGGAGCGCGCCGCTGCCGGACGCGATCCGCAGCGCGTCGAGCTGACACATCTGGTAGATGCCGACCTTGGTCGGCACCGGCCCGCCGGGCATGGCCCGGCGCTACCGTTCCACATCAAAGGACTGACATGATCCACCAGACCGAACTGCGCGACCTGCTGCCCGGCATGGTCCCCTTCCCCGCCGACGTATTCCCGGCTGACCAGGCCTGGCTTGGCCAGCACCTGTTGCCGCTGCTGAAGATCGACCTCGGCGTGCTGCGCCCGGAACTGGCCGGCAGCGTGGCCACGATGCTGTGCCCGATCGAACCCTACGACGGCTGCATCGGTGAAACCACCGAAGAACACCACAACGCGTTCACCGGCACCAACTGGATCGCCTTTGAACTGACCAGCGACAACCGCATGCGTTTCCTCGGCGATGAGGGCTACTTCATCGGTGACCAGGTGCAGGACAAGGACGCGCTGGAGCACATCGCTGAGATGCGCGGGAGCTACAACAAGGCACGTGCGTACTTCCAGCAGCATGGACGCCTGGCCAGCTATTCGCGCTATGGCGACGGCGAGCCCGGCGAGCAGGCGTACCTCGATGTGCTGGGTGGGCAGATCTCGACCGGCAACTGGATCGAAACCGCAGAGATTCCGGCCGCCTTCGCACTGGCGTTCACCGAGGCTGCCGACGACCGGCATGCGCCGGACGATGCCGAGCACGCGATCATCACCCGCGATGGCCACAAGTTCTTCGCCGTGGCCGAAGTGGCCGGCTACAACTGGTGCGCGACCGGTGCCGATGCGATCGTGATGCTGTACGAGCCGGAAAGCCGCACGGTGCTGTTCTCGTACGACTGGTCGTAAGCCCCACCGCGCTGCGCGCTCGCCGGGCATGGCCCGGCGCTACCGATTAAGCTCCACTGCGCTGCGCGCTCGCCGGGCATGGCCCGGCGCTACCGGCGTCGATTCGGTGGTGATGCCTGGGTAGCGCCGGGCCATGCCCGGCGGAACGAGCGCCGCGTTACGGCGCGGCCTTGCGCACCATCAGGGCCGTGCTGACTTCGGTGCCCCCCTCCAGTTGCACCTGCAGCCACACGGGCTGCCCCTCCTCCAATACGCGCCTGCCGTCCATCAACATCAGGTGCAGGCCGCCGGGCTTGAGCACGGCGCGTTCGCCCGGCGCCAATGGCAGGCGCTCGACAGGACGCATGCGGCTGACCCCGTCGACGATCCGGGTCTCGTGCAACGACACATCACCGAAACCCGCACTGCGCGCACCGATGATGGTTACCGCGGTGGAGCAGCCGTTGCGGATCACGCCATATCCCGCAGTCATGGGCGACGCCGTCGGGCTGGGCGGCAGACGTACCCAGCCCTGCGAGACGGTGACGCACTCCGGCACAGCGGCCGCCGCCGATGCTGCGCCCGCACACATCATCAACAGTACGCCAACGAATGGTTTGGTTATCATCGCCCAGGTTCCTTCTTTGCAACGAGACCCGCAGCATGACGACGCTCATCGAGGTGATCAACCATGGCTCCATCCGCGAGCTGCGGCTGGCGCGGCCGCCGGTCAATGCACTGGACACCGAGCTGTGCCGGCAGTTGATCCATGCCATCGAACTGGCGATGGCCGAAGACGCGCACGGCATCGTGCTGTCCGGCAGCGAGCGCATCTTCACCGGCGGCATGGACGTGCCGCACCTGCTCTCGCACGGCGATGACAAGCACAAGCTGCTGGACACCTGGAACGCGTTCTTCGGCGCGGTACGCACGCTGGCCGAGAGCCGCATCCCGGTGGTTGCGGCGATCACCGGCCATGCACCGGCGGGCGGCTGCGTGCTGGCCCTGTGCTGCGACTACCGGGTGATGGCACGCAGTGCCGATCCGGCGCGCCCGTATGCCATCGGCCTGAACGAAGTGCAGGTCGGCCTGATCGCACCGGAAGGCATCCAGCGCCTGTTGCGCCGTGCCGTGGGCGCGCACCGCTCCAGCGTGCTGCTGGCCACCGGCGCGCTGGTACCGGCCGAACAGGCGCTGCAGATCGGCCTGGTCGACGAACTGGTGGATGGCGAACTGGTGGCGGCCCGTGCGGTGGCCTGGCTGCAGGACCTGCTGAAGCAGCCGCGGCAGCCGATGCTGCTGACCCGTGCCATCGCCCGCGCCGAGCTGCACGACGCCCTGCATCCGGACCTGATCCAGCTCGACCGCTTCGTCGAGGCCTGGTTCGCCCCGGATGCGCAGAACGCACTGCAGGCACTGGCGGCGCGTCTCGGCAAGTAAACGTAGTGCCGGCCGCTGGCCGGCAGCCTGGCGATCCGTCCGGGACGCCTGCGGATGCCGGCCAGCGGCCGGCACTACCGAAGATGGGGCATCCGGCCTACACCGGTATAATCGACCCCTCTTTCATCGCTGTGGCCGCCCCCTTGAACGACCTGCCCGAACCCGTCGTCTCCGAGCTGATCGATCTGCTCACCCTGGAGCGGCTGGAGGACAACCTGTTCCGCGGCCAGAGCCGCGACATCGGTACCAAGTACGTGTTCGGCGGGCAGGTGCTGGGCCAGGCCCTGGCGGCCGCCCAGGCCACGGTCGACAATGGTCGCCATGTGCACTCGCTGCATGCCTATTTCCTCCGCGCCGGCAACATCGACCATCCGATCGTCTACGACGTCGACCGCACCCGCGACGGTGGCAGCTTCTCGGTGCGCCGGGTGACCGCCATCCAGCATGGCAAGGTGATCTTCTTCTGCGCGGCCTCGTTCCAGCAGGCCGAATCCGGTGCCGAGCACCAGCACAAGATGCCCGAAGTGCCGCAACCGGAAGACATCGAACCGAACCGGCCGTTGCCGGCGGAGGTGCTTGAGCGCCTGCCGATCAAGGTGCAGCGCTGGCTGTCGCGCGGCGGTCCGTTCGAGTTCCGCCATGTGTATCCCCGCGATGAACTGAACCCGCCCAAGCGCCCGCCCTACCACCAGGTCTGGCTGCGCCTGAGCGAACGCGTGGGCGATGCTCCCGAGCTGCACCAGGCGCTGCTGGCCTACGCGTCGGACTTCCACCTGCTGGGCACGGCGACCTTCCCGCACGGCATCAGCTACTACCATCCGCACGTGCAGATGGCCTCGCTGGACCACGCGATCTGGTTCCACCGCCCGTTCCGCGCCGACGATTGGCTGCTGTACTCGCTGGACAGCCCCAGCGCGCAGGATTCGCGCGGCCTGGCCCGCGGCCAGTTCTTCACCCGTGATGGCGTGCTGGTGGCCAGCACCGCCCAGGAAGGCCTGATCCGCGTGGTTCCGGACCAGGCAGCAGCGGCCGCCGTGCCGGCCAAGGATTGACCGATGCGTCAGATTTTCAGCAGCCAGCGCGTGGAAACCGTGGAAGGCGTGGCCGAGCTCCTGCGCAGCCACGACATCCAGGTGAAGGTCACCAACGGGCGCTCGTACAAGACCCGCCGGCGTGGCCAGTTCAGCTATACCGATCTGGGCAATGCCAGTGCCTACCCGGCAGTGTGGATCGTGCGGGCCGACGACCAGCCACGTGCGCGCGAAATCCTGCGCGAGGCGCGCCTGCTCGACACCACCCGCCGTGACCACCCGACCGCTGAGTTCGCCTTTCGCGATGATGTGCAGGGCAGTACCGGCGGTCGTGGCTGGGCCTGGCGCATCCGCATCGCCCTGCTGGTGGTGATCGCCGGGGTGGCGCTGGTGATCGGCCTGCGCCATCGCGGCGCCCCTGCCCCCGCGACCCCGGTGCCCGCCCCGCAGGCTCAGCCGCAGCAAGCACAGCCGACCGCACCGGCACCGCCGGAAGAAGAGGAAGTGCGGGTCCGCATCCAGCCGTCCACGTAACGCGCAGGTAGCGCCGGGCCACGCCCGGCGAGCGCAGCGGCGTGACAGAAACGCCGCCGGGCATGGCCCGGCGCTGCCGGGACGCGAACCGGTCACATCGGGCACGCGGCTCCGTCATGGGACACAATCCCTGCAGGAGCCCGCCGCCATGACGACCTTCGCCGCAAGCATCGACGAAACCCTGGAACGCGAACTGCCGGCCGCCAGCAGCGGTTGCCAGCATGCCTATGGCCGCATCGTGCTGGCCTGCCAGAACACGGTCACCGCCATCGCCCTGGCCATCACCGGCGACCGCCAGGCCAGCGAGGACATCGCCCAGGAAGCCTTCGTGAAGGGCTGGCAGCAACTTCACCAGCTGCGCAGCGCGACCAGCTTCCTGCCCTGGCTGCGACAGATCACCCGCAACCTCGCCCGTGACTGGCTGCGCGCACAACGTGGCCGACCGCTGAGCGGCGAGGCTGCCGAAGTGGCGTTGACCATGGCTGCCGACCCGACCCCGGGCGTGGCCGATCGCCTGCAGCGGCTGGAAGAGGAGATCGCCGCCGAGAACATCATCTCTGCCCTGCCCGCCGACAGCCGCGAAGTGCTCCTGCTGTATTACCGCGAGGGCCAGCATTCGCAGCAGGTCGCCGACCTGCTCGGGCTGAGCGACGCGGCAGTACGCAAGCGCCTGTCACGTGCCCGTGCGCAGGTGCGCGAGGGCCTGCTGCAGCGCTTCGGCGAATTCGCACGCAGCAGCGCGCCCAGTGCTGCGTTCGCAACGACAGTGGTGTCGATGGTGATGATCGCCGCGCCCGGCACCGCCAGCGCGGCGATCCTGCTGGGAACCGGCGTCGGCGTGGGTGGCAGCAAGCTCGGCCTCGGTGGCGCCAGCGCTGCCGGCGGCACCGCGCTCGGCTCGTTGACCGCCACGCTGGGCCAGCTGCAGATGCTGCCTGCCTCAAGCTGGGCCGCGATCATCGGGGGCGTCGTCGGCGGCGCGCTCGGCAGCTATCTCGGCGGCCGTTTCCTGCTGTCCTACGCAGAGACCGGTGCCGAGCAGGTCCAGGTCCGCCGCTTCGTCAACCTCAGCACCGGCACCAGCCTGGGCTGGTGCATGGCCATCCTGTTCACCGTGCTGCTGCAGGCGCCGATGTGGACGCAGCTGCTGGTGCTGGCACTGGGCTTGATCGTGGTCAACTACCAGTGCCTGGTGACACTGCGCCGCATCATGGCGCCGCTGCTCGCACGTGATGCAGCCCGGCGTGGGCGTCACGGGATCAACTGGAAGTACGAATCCATGTACGGCCTGACCGGCATGATGGCGGTGAACCTGATGGTCATCGGTGCCCTGGCCTACACGATGACGCAAAGCGGCCGCCTGTAACGGACAACGCCGGCAGTGCGCCGGCGTTGTCGCCGATCACTGCATTGAAAATCAGCGCTGCTGCTTCGGCGCGGCGCCGTCACGCGGGCCGCCGTGTCGCGGGCCACCGTGCATCGGGCCCTTGGCGGTGTCGAACTCGGCCTTGCTCAGCTGGCCATCCTTGTTGGTGTCGGCCGCGGCGAACCAGGCATCACGATGCTGCTTCATGCGAAGCTCGCGGTCGGCCTTGTCCAGGTAGCCATCCTTGTTGAGGTCGAGCTGGTCGAAACGCTCGGCCAGGCGCGGATCGGCCTTGGCTTCCTCACGGCTGATGCGGCCATCCTTGTTCGCGTCCAGCTTGGCCCAACGCTCGCCACCGCGACCACCGTGGTGGCCATGCTTCCAGCGCGGCAGCTCATCACGCGAGAGCTTGCCGTCCTTGTTCTTGTCCAGCTCGTCGAACGTTGCGGCCAGGCGCGGGTTGGCCGCCGCTTCGCTGCGGTCGATGACGCCGTCGCCATTGGCATCCAGCTTGGCCGGGCGCTGCGCCGGAGCAGCCGGGGTGTCGGCAGCCAAGGCAATACCGGTGGCGGAGGTGCCGAGCAGCAGGGCCAGCAGCAGGGGGGTACGGATCATGGGGTCACTCCTGGGAATGGGATTGGCATCGGGGTGAACACCTCACCCTCGGAAGACAACAACGCCTGACCACGACCTCGGTTGACGCAGCCACCCGTTCCATTCATCCGGCGGACAGTCGCCGCCTTTGCGACAGGCTGGGGCTATGCTGTGCCCATGGCGAGACATGGCGACAGAGACGACGAACTGCGACTGTTCCAGACCGGCGAGCACCCCTGTGGGTACTGGCCGGACCGGGTCGCGCGCGACCTGGTGCTGGACCCGCAGGACCGTCGCCTCGGCGGGCTGTACCCGCTGGCCCTGAGCTGGGGCTTCCGACGCAGCGGCGACCTGGTCTATCGCCCGCATTGTGCGAACTGCCACGCCTGCGTCGCCGTGCGCATTCCGGTGGCCCGCTTCGCCCCGGATCGCAGCCAGCGCCGCTGCGCTGCCCGCAATGCCGATCTGGAAGTGCGCATCACCGCGGCCATGCCACGCGAGGATCTGTTCGAGCTGTACCACCGCTACCTGGTGCATCGTCATGCCAAGGGCGGCATGGACGACCACGGCCCGCATGAATTCGAACAGTTCCTGATCGGCAGCTGGTCGCACACGCGCTTCATGGAAATGCGCCTGCCCGGCCACGACGGGCAGCCCAGCCAGCTGCTGGGCGTGGCGGTGACCGATGTGACCGAGCACGGCCTGTCGGCGGTCTATACCTTCTTCGACCCCGCCCATGCCGCGCGCGGGCTGGGCACGTTCGCGATCCTGCAGCAGCTGGAGTGGGCCCGCCGCGAGGGCCTGCCCCACCTGTACCTGGGCTACTGGATACGCGAGCACCAGAAGATGGACTACAAGCGGCGCTATCGCCCGCTGGAGGCCTACGATGGCCGCCGCTGGCATGATTTCGATGACGAACTGGACGGACGCTGACAAACCACTGACACCGGGCCAGGTGCACAATAGGGCCCATGAACGCCAAACCCCTGATTCTCGGCCTGGCCCTGCTCTGTGGTGCCGCCGCTCCCGCCTTCGCCACGTCCCCCGCGATGACCGAAAAACCGTCTGCAGCGCTGCGCCTGGCCACCTACAACACCTCGCTGTATTCGGACGAAGCCGGCGGCCTGATCGCCGAGCTGGAAGGCGACAGCGAACATGCGCGCAAGATCGCCGCGGTACTGCAGCAGGCGCGCCCTGACCTGGTGCTGCTGAACGAGTTCGACTTCGATGACGCCCATCGTGCCGCCGACCTGTTCCAGAAGCGCTACCTGGAAGTGGCCCAGCCCGGTGGCGGCAAGCCGCTGCACTTCGCCTACCGCTACCTGGCGCCGGTGAACACCGGCGTGCCCAGTGGCCTGGACCTGGACAACAACGGCGTGGTCGGCGGCGAAGGCCGCGGTCGCGGCAACGACGCCTGGGGCTACGGCCTGCACCCGGGCCAGTACGGCATGCTGGTGCTGTCGCGCTACCCGATCGACGAAGCCAAGGTGCGCAGCTTCCAGCTGCTGAAGTGGAGTGCGATGCCCGGCGCGATCCGCCCGGTCGATCCGCGCACCGGCAAGAGCTTCTACAACGACACCGTCTGGTCGCAGCTGCGGCTGTCGTCGAAGTCGCACTGGGATGTACCGGTGAAGACCCCGGCCGGCGTGGTCCACGCGCTGGTCTCGCACCCGACGCCGCCGGTGTTCGACGGCCCGGAGAAGCGCAACGCCGCGCGCAACCATGACGAACTGCGCTTGTGGCAGGAATACCTGTCCACGGGTGACAAGCCGTGGCTGTGCGACGACAAGGGCAAGTGCGGCGGCCTGGCCCAGGATGCACGTTTTGTCATCCTTGGCGACCTCAACAATGATCCGGTCGATGGCGATGGCCGCCACGAGGCGATCGTCGAACTGATCGAGAACGCCCGCGTGCTGCGCTACCCCACCCCACGCAGCATCGGCGCCGAGCAGACCAGCCTGGCCTATGCGGCCAAGGGCATCACCCGCAAGGGTGCACCGTTCCATGCCACCGGCGATTTCGGCCCGAAGTCCGGCACCATGCGCCTGGACTACGTGCTGCCCTCGGTCGGTTTCGAGTACCTCGGCAGCGGCGTGTTCTGGCCGGCCAATGAGAGTGCCGAAGCGAAGATCGCCGATGGCAGCGACCACCACCTGGTATGGGTGGATGTGAAATAAACCGGTAGCGCCGGGCCATGCCCGGCAGCTTTTCCGGCCGCGTCGCGCGCCCTATGGGAAGCCGCCGGGCATGGCCCGGCGCTACCGTTTTACGAGCGCAGCTCGACGCCGATCGCTTCGGCGGCGTCACGCGCGATGGCGCGTGCTTCGTCGATGGATTCCGCGCGCGCCAAGGTCACGCCCACGCGGCGGTGGCCATGCACGCTCGGCTTGCCGAACAGGCGCACGGCGGTGTCCGGCACCTCCAGTGCGGCGGCCACGTTGTTGAAGTACGGCACGCCTTCGCCATGCGCCAGCAGCGCGCACGAGGCCGATCGGCCACTCTGGCGGATCACCGGGATCGGCAGGCCGAGGATGGCCCGCGCATGCAGCGCGAACTCGCTCAGCTCCTGCGACACCAGCGTCACCAGGCCGGTATCGTGCGGACGCGGTGATACTTCGCTGAACCACACCTCGTCGCCCTTCACGAACAGTTCGACGCCGAACAGGCCCCAGCCACCGAGGTCATCGGTGATCGCGCGCGAGATCTCCTCGGCACGCGCCAGCGCCTTGTCCGACATCGGTTGCGGCTGCCAGCTTTCGCGATAGTCGCCCTCCTTCTGCAGGTGGCCGATCGGCGCGCAGAACGACGTGCCGCCGGCGTGGCGTACGGTCAGCAGGGTGATCTCGTAATCGAAGTCGATGAAACCCTCGACGATGCAGCGGCCGGCGCCGGCACGGCCACCGGTCTGCGCGTATTCCCATGCCGGGGCGATGTCCGCCTCGCTGCGCAGCGTGCTCTGGCCCTTGCCCGAGGACGACATCACCGGCTTGACCACGCACGGCAGGCCGATCGCCGCCACGGCGGCGCGGTACTCGGCCTCGGTGTCGACAAAGCGGTACGGCGAGGTCGGCAGGCCCAGCGTCTCGGCGGCCAGGCGACGGATGCCCTCACGGTCCATGGTCAGGCGCGCAGCACGCGCGGTCGGGATCACCCGCAGGCCCTGTTCCTGTTCCAGCTGCACCAGGGTCTCGGTATGGATCGCCTCGATCTCGGGCACCACCAGGTGCGGCTGCTCCTGGGCGATCAACTGGCGCAGGGCCATTGCGTCCAGCATGTCGATCACGTGCGAACGATGTGCCACCTGCATGGCCGGGGCATCGGCGTAACGGTCGGCAGCGATCACTTCCACGCCCAGTCGCTGCAGTTCGATGGCCACTTCCTTGCCAAGTTCGCCCGAGCCCAGCAGCAGCACACGGGTGGCGGAGGGGGACAACGGGGTTCCAAGCTTGGCCATGGCGGGGTTCCAGCAGCGATGTGAAGGCGGGTGGGCATTCTAGCCGGTCCAGCCGCAGCGCCTGGGCACGCCCAGCCGACGAACGGCAGCCCGAATGTGATATCACTTTGATATCTTCAATTCGAACCCTCAAGGACGTACCGCCATGAAAGAGAAGTCGCTGTCCTCCCTCAACGGCCTGGGCGCGCTCGCCGGGTCCCTGGTCGTAGCCCTCGCCGGCGGCGCCCTGTTCGTGGCCGGGGTCGCGGCGAAGGCCAGCACCGGCTCGCCCAACGTGCTGCTGATCTTGGCCGGCCTGCTGATCGCTGCGCTGGCGCTGATCGCGCTGGCCGGTCTGTACACCGTGCAGCCCAACCAGGCGGCGGTGGTCAGCCTGTTCGGCAAGTACGTCGGCACCGTCAAGGACAACGGCCTGCGCTGGAACAACCCCTTCTTCAGCAAGCGCCGCGTGAGCCAGCGCGTGCGCAATTTCGAGAGCGGCAAGCTGAAGGTCAACGAGCTGGACGGCAGCCCGATCGAGATCGCTGCGGTGATTGTCTGGCAGGTGGTCGACGCCTCCGAAGCGGTCTACAACGTGGACGACTACGAGAGCTTCGTGCACATCCAGTCCGAATCGGCGCTGCGCGCGATGGCCACCAGCTACCCCTATGACCAGCACGAGGACGGCCAGCTGGCGCTGCGCAGCCATGCCAGCGAGATCTCCCAGCACCTGAAGAACGAACTGGCCGAGCGCCTGGCCGATGCCGGCGTGCAGGTGATCGATGCGCGCATCAGCCACCTCGCCTACGCCGCTGAAATCGCCCAGGCGATGCTGCAGCGGCAGCAGGCCAATGCGGTCATCGCCGCACGCACGCGCATCGTCGCCGGTGCGGTCGGCATGGTCGAGATGGCGCTGGCCGAGCTGCAGAAAAACGGCGTGGTGCAGCTGGACGAGGAGCGCAAGGCGCACATGGTCAGCAATCTGTTGACCGTGCTGTGCTCGGACCGCGGCACGCAGCCGGTCGTCAACACCGGCTCGCTGTACTGAGCCACCCTCGCAACGGGGCGCCCCACCGCCCCGCCAGGAGTCTGCATGAGCGAGAAAAAAGCCTATCCGCTGCGCATCAACGCCGAGGTCCTGGCGGCCGCACAGCGCTGGGCGGACGATGAACTGCGCAGCCTCAACGCGCAGATCGAATACGTACTGCGCGACGCACTGCGCAAGGCAGGCCGCCTGCCGAAACCCAAGCCATCGCCGGAGGACAAGGAATGAGCAAGCGCTGGAGCTACCTGACCGTCGAAGTCAAGACATCCATGATGGGCCTGCAGAAGGCTGATGACATCCAGGCCGAACTCAGCCGCCAGGGCCAGCTGGGCTGGGAACTGGTCAACATCATCGTCCCGGCGCCGATGCGCCCGGCCCTGCTGGTCTTCAAGAAGGAGCTGTGACCATGAGCGCACGCCGCTCGTTGCTTGCTGTTTCCCTTGCCCTGTTGTCCGCCAGTGCATCCGCTGGCGAACCGCAGCAGGTCGCGGCACGCCTGCTCGATCACCTGCAGGCGGGGCGCACCGCCGATGCCGAAGCCATGCTGACCCCGCAGATGGCCGCGGCCGTGCCTGCCGACAAGCTGCAGGGCCTGTGGCAGTCGCTGGGTGAACTGAAGCAGCGCGGCCCGGCGCACAGCAGTGAGCAGCAGGGCCTGCACCTGGTGGAAGTACCGTTGCAGTTCGCCAGTGGCGCGGTGATCGCGCAGGTGGCGGTGAACGGGCAGGACCAAGTGGCTGGCCTGCTGCTGCGCCCGGCCCCGGCCGCCAAGGCGCCGCCACCGCCGGCCGACGCGAACTACAGCGAAGCCGATTTCAGCGTGCCACAGGCACGCGGTGCGCTGCCCGGCACCTTGTCCCTGCCCAAGGGCAAAGGACCGTTTCCGGCCGTAGTGCTGGTGCACGGCTCCGGCCCACAGGATCGCGACGAAACCATCGGAGGCAACCGCCCGTTCCTGGACATCGCCCGCGGCCTGGCTGCCCAGGGCATCGCCGTGCTGCGCTACGACAAGCGCACCCATGCCCGTCCCCAGGACTTCCAGAGCGGCCGCTTCAACGTTGATGACGAGACCACCGACGATGCCATCGCAGCGTTGAGCGCGTTGGCGGCGGACCCACGCATCGACGGCACGCGGATCTTCGTGCTCGGCCACAGCCAGGGCGGCATGCTCGCCCCGCGCATCGCCAGCCGCTGGCCACAGGCGCGCGGCGCGATCCTATGGGCCGCGCCGGCGCGCACATTGCTTGAACTGCTGCCGGAGCAGAACCGCTACCTGCTGTCGCTGGACGGCTCGATCAGCGCACCGGAACAAGCGTTCCTGGACAAGCTCGACGCGCAGATCGCCGCGGCCCGCAGCGAAACTCCTGTGCCAGCCAGCGAACTGCCATTGGGCGTGCCGCAGACGTTCTGGAAAAGCATCGAAGCGGTGAACGCACGCGGCGACGCGGTGGCACTGAAAAAACCACTGCTGATGCTGCACGGGGGCCGCGACTTCCAGGTACCGGAAACGGATTGGGCACTGTGGAAAAAAGCCCTGGCCGATCGCCGGGACGTGCAATGGAAGGCCTACCCTGCCCTCAACCACATCGGCATCGCCGGCAGCGGCCCCAGTTCATTGAAGGAATACGCGCAGCCGGGCCACGTCGATGGGCAGCTGATCGATGACGTGGCGCGTTGGGTGGAGGCGCAGCGATGAGCGGCAGTGATGCACGCCCGTTCGAGGTTGCCGAGAGTTCTTCGCTGCGGGTGCTGTGGGTGCTGCTGCCAGTGCTGGCGGTACTGGGCGTGGGCATGTGGGCACAGCTGCACGACAATCGCAGCGAGGCTCCCTGGGTGGAGGTCACCCTGTCGCCGCCGTTCTTCCTGATGGGCGGCAGCGCGGCATGGAGCCTGGCGGTGATCCTACTGATGGGCATCGGCCTGGGCTGGGCGTTCTTCCGTCGCCGGGTGGAGCTGGCAGGCAATGTGCTGGACGTGCGTTCGACGTTGTACCGTCTCCGCACGCCGGTGGCCGACCTGCTGCTGGACCAGGCCGAGGTGGTCGACCTGAGCCGTGATCGCCGCTATGGCATCCGTTTCAAGACCAACGGCTACAGCATGCCCGGCTTCTACTCCGGGCACTTCCGCCTGCAGGGGGGCGGCAAGGGCTTTGCCCTGGTCACCGACCGCGCACGCACGCTGGTCATTCCGGTGCGCGGCGGCAGCACCCTGCTGCTCAGCCTGGAGCGCCCACAGGCCCTGCTGGAGGCGCTGCGCAAGGTGGCCGCCACGGCGCCACGGCAGTAAGCTGGATCGATGCACCGTAGCACTCCGCTGTTGATCAATACCGAGACCGTCGAACTGTGGCCTGCGCCGCTGCTGCGCGCGCGCAGCAATCTCGACGCCCGCCTGCTGGCCCGCGCGCAATGGGTACTGCGGCGCAAGCGCGATGGCCGCTACCTGGCGGCGGTACTGGCGCACGGTGTGCACTCGCTGGTGCCGCGCCTGCCACGCGAGCCGGGCGTGGAGGACGCGCTGGCCCTGCTGGATGGCGCACGGTCACGACCGTTCGGCGCTGCACTGGAAGACCAGTGGCTGCCGCTGGTTGGCCTGCAGCAGCGCCTGCAGCAGCTGGGCCTGGATGCGCAGCGCTATGCGCGCGACAGCGGGCTGGCACTGGAAGCCGAGCCGTGCGTGCTGCACTTGGCCGGACGTGATCGCTTCGCGCGCCCGTTGTGGCTGCGCCGCGGTGCCGCGCAGGGCTGGCGACGGATGCGCCTGCATGCCGCACGGGATGGAGTTGCACTGGACGCGATCTCCGGCTTCCGCAGCCATGCGTATCAGCTCGGCATTTTCGAACGCAAGCTGGCGCGCGGGCAGAGCGTGCCGCAGATCCTGAAGGTCAATGCCGCCCCTGGTTTCAGCGAACACCACAGTGGTCACGCGCTGGACATCGGCACACCGGGGGATGCGCCGGCAGAGGAGACCTTCGAGGCGACGGCTGCGTTTGCGTGGCTGCAGGCCAATGCCGCGGCGCACGGGTTCCATCTGAGCTATCCACGTGACAACCCGCATGGGATCGTCTACGAACCGTGGCACTGGTGCTGGACACCGGCCAACGGCTGAGCCGCTCGTGGCGGCTGCTCGACTGCGGTCCTCGGGCTGGCCGGGAGGGTGGGCGGCGCAGGGGCCGCTGCAAGTACGTCCATGTAAGCTTGGGCGCGCCATCCATGGCGCTTACGCCCCTGCGCCGCCCACCCTCCCGGCCACGGACAGTTTCCGCGTGCGTCCGCCACGGAATTGAACAAACAAAAAAAGCAAAAGCAGACGCGGGTCGCTGCGCTCGACCTCGGGCGTGGCCCGGCGCTACCAGTGCTTGGGCGTTGCGGCTAGCGCCGCAGCGCGTTGATCGCCAGCAGTACCCACCCGGCCATCAGCGTGGTGCCACCTACCGGTGCCAGCCGGGTCGGCCACTGCCACAGCGCACCGCCCACCAGGCTGCCGGAGAACAGCAGCACGCCCAGCAGCAACAGGTACAACGCCAGATGCGCGATCGCGCCCTGCGCGCGCGGGCCGAGGGCGGCCAGTACCGCTCCGTGGGCAAAGGCGTACAACGCCGCCATGTTCAGGTGCTGCTGCGCCAGCGGATCGGACACGCCATGCGCGGCATAGGCCGAGAGACCGATCGAGGCCGCTGCCAGCAGCGCCCCCAGGCAGGCCAGCAACGACGGTTTACGCGCGCGTCGTTCGGAATTGAACATGACAGCTCCTTGCGCAATGCCCGACACCGGGCTCGGGATGAAAAAAAACGCGCCGCAGGAAGCGGCGCGTTTTCGTGTCCAGCACTACATGGGTCAGCCGAGGCTTACTTGACGGCCCAGTAGATGTCGTACGTCGCTTCCGGGGTGAACGACTTGTCCACGCCGTCCTTCCAGGTTTCGTACGGACGGTCGATGACTTCGTTGCCCGAGGTCACGGCCCAGGCGCGCAGGGCGCTGCGGGCAACGTCCAGGCCTGCCATGTGACCGGTGTAGGCCGCATGCGCCGAACGGTGCGGAGCCACGCGGACGTACTTGACCGGGGCGCCACCGTCGATCTTGACGGTCAGCTGTTCGGCCGGCACGCCTTCGGCACCCTTCTTCTTCACCGGCTGGGCGATGTCGAAGGCGTACTTCTCAGCACCGAAATCGGTGGTGATGATACGCAGCGGACCGGCGGCTTCCAGGCCATTGGCCTCGATCACGCGCTTGATCCACTCCTGGTTGTCCTTGATGGACTTGGTGATGGAATCCTGGCCACGGTCGACATTACCGGCGGTGACGACCAGCAGGTCTTCGGCCGGGACATCGACGATGCCCAGATCGGTCAGCGGGGCTTCGGAGGTGCGGTAGTCGACATTCGGCACGGTGGCCAGCATGTTCGCCAGGCGCGACAGGCCCATCTTGATGTCATCGCCGATCTGGCGGCTGACATACAGGCCTGCGTAGCGGCCGAACAGGTCGAAGCCGTACTTCACCGAGTAGTCCTGGGTGATCTTGACGTTGCGACCGCCCTTGCCGGTCGGCTCCAGGGTGAAGGTGGTGACCTTGTCGTGACCCTTGGAGGCATCGTCGACGGCGATCACAACACGCTTGTTCTCTTCGGCTTCGGTCACCTTCCAGGAACCGGTGCCCAGGTCCTTGGAGGTGTAGTCGAGAGTGGCACCGACGCCGGAGGCCGGGCCGGACAGCTTCAGTTCAACGGCGGGATCGCGCAGTACCAGCGGGTTCCAGTCCTTGAAGCGGCGCAGACTGCTGACCGTGTCGTACACGATCGTCATCTTGCGGTTGGTCTCGATGCTTTCGGTGATGTGACGCTCGCCCGGCAGACAGACGCCAATGATGACGAACAGGCCAGCCACGATCCCCAAGGCGATCAGGAACTCGATAATACGGGTCATTCAGAGAGTCTCCGGGGCCGATCCCACGGCCGGGTTGATTGAAGCGAAGCGCCAATCCTAGCAGGCTTCGCGGGCATTGGTTATCGGGATTGGCGCACCGGTTTCCGTGCCGGCTGCGCATTTGTATGCACAAAGAATTCGAAGGGTAACGCATCCGCGTACCCGGCATGTAGGGGGCAAGTGGGGGACAATCCTGAATCCGGGCCCAGGCTGCATGCCAAGTCTTTGTCGCTAAAGGATTTTCCTCACACCAGCTGGAGTTCAAACGCTTTCAGGACCGCACGGGTACGGTCGCGCACGCCCAGTTTGGAGAGGATGTTGGACACATGATTCTTGATCGTGCCCTCGGCGACCCCCAGCGAATTGGCGATCTCCTTGTTGGAGAAACCGCTGGCCATCAGCCGCAGGATCTCGGTTTCACGGTCGGTCAGCGGGTCGGGCCGGTCCAGGCTGACGAAATCGTTGCGCATGTGCTCCAGCCCGGACAGCAGACGCTGGGTCACCGCCGGCTGCACCAGCGAACCGCCCTCGGCCACCGTGCGGATCGCCCCGACCAGCTGCGCCAGGGTCACGTCCTTGAGCAGGTAGCCCTTGGCCCCGGCCTTCAGCCCGGCCAGCACCAGCTGGTCATCGTCGAAGGTGGTCAGGATGATGGTCGGCGGCAGCTGTTCCTGCCGTGACAGCACCTGCAGCGCCTCCAGCCCGGACATCACCGGCATGCGCATGTCCATCAGGACCACGTCCGGGCGGATCTGCGGGATCAGCTCGACCGCCTGGCGGCCATCGGCGGCCTCGGCCACCACTTCGATGCCGTCGTCGAGCGCCAGCAGCGAGCGGATCCCCTGCCGCACCAGGGTTTGGTCGTCGACCAGGCAGACGCGAATCATCAACGCACTCCTTCAGGAACCTGGGTAAGGGCCGCCAGCACCGTTGCCGGTACCGTCGCCCGCAGCCGGAAGCCCTCGCCGGGGCGGGTCTCCACCTGCAGCTGGCCTCCACATTGTTGCAGGCGTTCGCGCATGCCGCGCAAACCATTGCCCACATTGACCGTTTCCGCCCCGACGCCGTCGTCGCGGGCCTCCACCACCACCTGGTCAGGGACCTCACGGTACACCCGCAGCCACAGGTGGCGGGCGCCGGCATGGCGCACCGTGTTGGTGATGATCTCCTGGGTACAGCGCAGCAGCACGTGGGCCCGCTGCGGGTCTTCCACGTTCAGCGGCTCTTCGATCTCCAGCTGGATGTCCAGCGACGGCACGTGCTCGGTCAGCGGGCGCAGGGCGGCGGCCAGGTCGATGGCGCCGGTCTCGCGCAGCTGGCTGACCACCTCGCGCACGTTGCCCAGCAGCAGCTTGGCCAGTGCATGCGAGCGCTTCACGTGCTCCAGCGCCTGGCCCTCGGCGAGGTGGCCGGCCACTTCCAGGTTCAGGGTCAGCGCAGTCAGCTGATGACCCAGCAGATCATGCAGTTCGCGCGAAATGCGGGTGCGCTCGTTCACCCGCGCGCTTTCGGCCAGCAGCGCACGGGTGGCGCGCAGCTCTGCATTCAGCCGGCGCTGCTCCTCGCGCGCTTCGGCCTGGCGGCGCGCCACCAGCGCGATCACGAACACGAAGCTGGAAAAGCCCATGTAGCCGACGGCCTGCAGCACGGCGATGACCGGCGGGAAGCCCAGCGGCTGGATGTAGACCGGCAGCACGGCCAGGTTGCTGGCCACCAGCCACACCACCCCGATGCGCGGGCCCAGCAGCCATGGCAGCAGGCCGGCCACCACCATCAGCAGGATGCTGCCCAGCGCGGTGCCGGAGAAATAGCTCACGCCGATCGCGCAGGCCGTCAGCAGGATCAGCGCGGCATGGTCGAAGAAGCCGGGCCGGCTTTCGCCCAGCGAGCGCGTCAGCACCCAGTACACGAAGCCGAAGGCCAGGTAGGCCGAGGCCCAGGGAATGATCCGGAAGCCGGCCTCGCCGTCCAGGCTTTCCAGTGTCAGCGACACCGGATCGATCAGGTAGATCGCAAGCCAAAGGCCGACGGTGCCCCAGGTGAACAACCCGGAGTAGCGCAGCATCGCATTGTGGTTGAGTCGGGCCAGCATGGCCCATCGTAGCCTGTGCGCGTCAGGGCCCAAGGGCATAAAGTCATGTTCGGTGCGGTCCCCTGTTCATGCCGCAGCCCACCCCGGGCATGCAATAATCATGCGCAGGGTCCGTACATGGGACCAACCGCGTTACCCCACGGAGTCACAATGTCGATTGTCATCCGCGACGTGCGCGAGCACGAGCTCGATTCCGTCCTGGCTTTGAACAACAATGCTGGCCTGGCCATCCTTCCGCTGGATGCAGAGCGCCTGCGCCTGTTCTATGCAACCGCTGAATATTTCCGCGTCGCCGAGCGCGACGGCAACCTGGCCGGCTTCCTGATCGGCTTCGGCAGCGACAGCCAGCACGACAGCAGCAATTTCGCCTGGTTCAAGCAACACCTGGACACCCCCTTCTTCTATATCGACCGCATCGTGGTCGCCAGCCGCCGTCGCGGTGGTGGCGTCGGCCGTGCGTTCTACGCCGACGCCCAGAGCTTCGCCGAGCTGCGCTACCCGCAGATGACCTGCGAGGTGTTCCTGGACCACGGCGCCGATGCCGCCCTGCTGTTCCACGGCAGCTTCGGCTTCCGCGAGCTGGGCCAGAACACCATGCCGCAGGTGGACGTGCGCGCCAGCATGCTGGCCAAGGAACTGTGCAGCTTCCCGTGGGTGAATGAAACCTATGGCGGCAAGCTGCCTGATGTTGCATGGGCGCGCGACCGGCAGCTGCCGGCGCAGGCACAGCGGTCGACGGGGACCTGAGCGTGGCAGTGAATTTCGATTACGAACAGGCCGGTGAACTGAAGATCGGCCAGGTGGGCATCGCCAACCTGCGCATCCGCACCCTCGATGTTGAACGCCTCGTGCAGGAAATGCAGGAGCGGGTGAGCCGTGCGCCGAAGCTGTTCGGCCGTGCGGCGGTGATCCTGGACTTCGGCGGCCTCAGCCAGGTGCCCGACGTGGCAACGGCGCAGGCGCTGGTCGATGGCCTGCGCGTTGCCGGCGTACTGCCGGTGGCATTGGCCTATGGCACCAGTGCGGTCGACCTGCTCTCGCAGCAGCTCGGCCTGCCGCTGCTGGCCAAGTTCCGCGCCCAGTATGAGCGCGCCGAGGCAGAACCTGCCCCGCCGCCGGCACCCGCACCGGAACCGCGCCGTGCCACGCGCGCCGAAGCGAAGGCCGCGCCGGCGCCGGCGCCGGCCACGCCGATGGGCAAGGCTGCCGATACGGCCGCGCCACAGCCTGGCCGCATGCAGCTGGGCAATGTTCGCTCGGGCCAGCAGCTGTACGCGGAAAACTGCGACCTGACCGTGATGGCCACCGTCGGCGCCGGCGCCGAGGTCATCGCCGATGGCAGCATCCATATCTACGGAACCCTGCGCGGCCGTGCGCTGGCGGGGGCCCAGGGCAACACCGCGGCACGTATTTTCTGCCGTGATTTCCATGCGGAACTGGTCGCCATTGCAGGCCACTACAAGGTACTGGACGATGTACCGGAAACCCTGCGCGGCAAGGCCGTGCAGGTGTGGCTGGAACAGGACCAGATCAAGATCGCTGCGCTGGACTGATGCAGCACCTCAAACAGAATCATCAGGAGAAGTCCTTTGGCTGAAATCATCGTAGTCACCTCCGGCAAGGGCGGCGTCGGCAAGACCACTTCCAGCGCAAGCCTGGCCTGCGGCCTGGCAAGGCGTGGCAAGAAGGTGGCGGTGATCGACTTCGACGTCGGCCTGCGCAACCTCGACCTGATCATGGGCTGCGAACGCCGCGTGGTGTACGACTTCGTGAATGTCGTGCATGGCGAAGCCACCCTCAAGCAGGCCCTGATCAAGGACAAGCGCTTTGACAACCTGTTCGTGCTGGCTGCCTCGCAGACCCGCGACAAGGATGCACTGACCCAGGAAGGCGTCGGCAAGGTCCTGAAGGACCTGGCCGCCGACGGCTTTGAATACATCATCTGCGACTCCCCGGCCGGCATCGAGAAGGGCGCCTTCCTGGCGATGTACTTCGCCGACCGTGCGGTGGTGGTGGTGAACCCGGAAGTGTCCTCGGTACGCGACTCGGACCGCATCATCGGCCTGCTCGATTCGAAGACCCACAAGGCCGAATCCGGTCAGGACGTGCCGGCCTTCCTGCTGCTGACCCGCTACACCCCGGTGCGCGTGGAAAGCGGCGAGATGCTCAGCATCGCCGACGTCGAGGAGGTCCTTGGCCTGAAGGCGATCGGCGTGATCCCCGAATCGGGTGACGTGCTCAATGCCTCCAACAAGGGCGAGCCGGTCATCCTGGATGGCGAATCCGCTGCCGGCCAGGCCTATGACGACGCCGTCGCACGCATCCTCGGCGAAGAACGCCCGATGCGCTTCACCAACGTCGAGAAGAAGGGCTTCTTCAGCAAGCTGTTCGGAGGGTAAGCATGGGCCTGTTTGATTTCCTCAAAGCGAAGAAGACCACCGCCGAAACCGCCAAGAACCGCCTGCAGATCATCATCGCGCAGGAGCGCAGCCACCGTGGCGGTCCTGACTACCTGCCGCTGCTGCAGCGCGAGCTGCTGGAAGTGATCAAGAAGTACGTCAACATCGACGTCGATGCAGTGAAGGTGGACCTGGTCAAGGATGGCCAGCACGACGTGCTGGACATCTCCGTGGCGCTGCCTGAAGGCCCGGACAAACCCTGAACCCCCTGCCCCGCCCGTGCCTGCATGGGCGGGGCTGCCTGACCCACATGACGGATACCACGCCCGAACCGAACGTTACCCGCGTCGGCGACATCGCCTTCGCCGATGCCCAGCGCCTGCTCGCCGCGCACGCGCTGCGCCTGCATCGGGTGGCGGCCGGCGAGCCGATCCCGGGCAGTTACTGGGGCGAGCCCGAGGCGGGCATCATCGCCAGCGACGTCTACGTGCGCGATGACACGCCGGTGCATTCAATGCTGCACGAGGCCTGCCACCTGATCGTGCTGCCACCGGAGCGGCGCGCGCAGGTGCATACCGACGCCACCGATTCGGTGCCCGAAGAAGACGCCACCTGCTACCTGCAGATCGTGCTGGCCGGGCACCTGCCCGGTGTCGGCAGTGAGCGGCTGATGGCCGACATGGATGCGTGGGGGTATACGTATCGGTTGGGGTCGACGAAGGCGTGGTTTGAACAGGACGCCGAAGACGCAAAGGCCTGGCTGATCGAACGCGGCTTGCCGGTGGCATGACGCATCGGTAGCGCCGGGCCATGCCCGGCGGCATGCACATCCGCCGCCGCGACGCGGTTCGCCGGGCATGGCCCGGCGCCACCGTGGGTCACGTGGCCAGCGCGCGCAGGGTGATGCCGACCACATACGCCAGATAGGTGCCGGTGGCATAGCCCATCGTACCCAGCAGCACGCCTACCGGCGCCAACGCTGGATGGAACGCAGCGGCCACCACCGGTGCCGAGGCCGGGCCGCCGATGTTCGACTGCGAACCGATGGCGAAGTAGAAGAACGGCACCTTCAACAGCTTGCCCAGGCACCACAGCAGCACGATGTGCACGCTGATCCAGATGATGCCGAGCAGGAACAGCCACGGGCGGTCCAGCAGCGCCAGCAGATCCATCTGCATGCCGATGCAGGCGATCAGGAAGTACAGCAGCAGCGAGCCCAGGCGCGAGGCGCCCGCGCCTTCCAGCGTACGTGCACGGGTGAAGCTCAGGCCCAGGCCGAGCGTGGTCGACAGCACCACCACCCACACGAACGGCGCATCCAGGCTGAACTGCGATGCCCAGCTGACGTGGACCTTGAACCAGGCCGCCAGCGGCGCGCCGATGGCGTGGGCCAGGCCGACGCCACCGAAGGCCACCGCCACGATCAGCATCAGATCGGTCAGGCTGGGAATGCGCTCATGCTCGGCCTGGAAGCGTGCGATGCGCTCCTTCAGCTCGTCGATGGCGGAGGTATCGGCACCGCTGCGTGCATCGATCTTCGCCGCGCGCCCAGCCAGGAAGATCAACGCCGCCATCCACACGTAGCCAACCCCCACATCGACCACCGCGAACTGGCCGAACGTGGTTGCGTTGACGTCGAACACTTCGCGCATGGCCAGCATGTTGGCACCGCCGCCGATCCAGCTGCCGGCCAGCGCCGCCATGCCGGCCCAGGTATCGCCGGCGACGGTATCCGGATGGATCGCACGCATGACCAGGAACGCGACCACCGCACCCAGCATGATGCTGGCCGAGGCGCCCAGGTACATCAGCACCAGCTTCGGCCCCAGCCGCAGGATGCCCTTGATGTCGACCGCCAGGGTCAGCAGGATCAGCGCCGCCGGCAGCAGGATGTCACGCGCGACCGGGTTGTACAGCCTGGTGTTCTGCCCGTCGATCAGGCCGAACGTGTTGTAGATGCCCGGCAGCAGATAGCACAGCAGCAGCGCCGGCACGAAGGTATAGAAGCGCTTCCACAGGCCCTGCTCGCGCGAAGCGGTCCAGAACACGGCGCCAAGGGTGGCGGCGATCAGGCCGAAGACGACGATGTCGTTCTGGATCAGGGCAGTCGAGGGCATGCAGGCATCCTGGTAGTACCGGCCGCTGGCCGGCAACCCCATGTAGGTAGGTCGCAACGTGCAGTTGCCGGCCAGCGGCCGGCACTACCGGAAAGCCGGGCGCCGCCACAAGGGCGGCGCCGGTATCGCTTACTCGCCGATGTGCTGCTTCAGCCAGGCGTTGACGGTGTCATGCCACAGGATGCTGTTGTTCGGCTTCAGCACCCAGTGGTTCTCGTCCGGGAAGTACAGGAACTTCGACTCGATGCCCTGGCGCTGGGCCGCGGTGAAGGCAGCCAGGCCCTGCTCGACCGGAATGCGGAAGTCCTGCTGGCCATGGATCACCAGGATCGGCTTCTTCCAGTCAGCCACGTGGTTGACCGGGTTGAACTTCTCGTAGTTCGCCGCCTTCTGGTACGGGGTACCGCCCTGCTCCCACTCGGTGAACCACAGTTCTTCGGTGGCATAGCCCATCATGCGCTGGTCGAACACACCGTCATGGTTGACCAGGCACTTGAACGGGCTGTTCCAGTTGCCGGCGATCCAGTTGACCATGAAGCCGCCGTAGCTGGCGCCCAGTGCGCAGGCCTTGTCACCGTTGAGGAAGTCGTACTTCTTCAGCGCCGCGCTCCAGCCCTTCTGCAGGTCTTCCAGCGGACGGTCACCCCAGTGCTGGCTGATCGCATCGGTGAAGGCCTGGCCGTAACCGGTGGAGCCGTGGAAGTCGATCATCACCACAGCGTAGCCCTGGCCTGCGTAAGTCTGCGGGTTCCAGCGGTAGCTCCAGCCATTGCCGAAGCTGCCCTGCGGGCCGCCATGGATCAGGAACGCAACCGGGTAGGACTTGCCTTCCTGGTAGTTGTGCGGCTTGACCACATAGCCATGCACGGTGTCGTTGTTCCAGCCCTTGAACTCGAACTGCTCGTAGTCGCCGAAGCTCACATCCTTCAGCACTTCGCCAGCGGCCGGGGTCAGCGCGCGCAGCGCGCCGATCGGCTCGCCAGCGGCCGGCAGCAGACCGACCAGCACCTGGTCGTTGCTCTTCAGGCTGTTGCGGGTGATGGCCACGCTGTTGCCGGCCACGTCGACAGCGGTGACGCTGCCATCGCCGATCAGCTTGGTGGCCTTGCCGCTGGCCACGTCGATCTGGAACAGCGGGTGTTCGCCGAGGTCGTCGGCGGTGGTGTAGATGCTGGCGCCGTCGGCGGACAGGGTGATGCCGCCGGCCGAACGGTCCCACTGCGGCGCGATCTCGCGCGTCTTGCCGCTGGCCAGGTCCATCGCCATCAGGCCGAAGCGGTCCGCCTCGAAGCCTGGGCGCTTCATCGCGCGGTAGAACAGGGTCTTGCCGTCGCCGCTGAACACCGGGCCGGCATCCCAGGCCGGGTTGGACGCGGTCAGGTTGACCGGCGCCTGCTTGCCCGCAGCATCGAAGCGGTACAGGTCGAAGTTGGTCGACCACGGCTCCTGCTTGCCGGCCACGCGGATGCTGGCGACCACGCTGCTGCCATCCGGCGACCAGGCGAAATCGTCATTGCCACCGAACGGCTTGGACGGAGCATCGCCGTCGATGGTCGCGCTCAGCGCCGAAGCGCCCTTGACCGCACCGGCCTTGGCTGCCGGCAACGGGGCGACGAACAGAGTGTTGCGGCGGCCGTCGTTCCAGGTATCCCAGTGGCGCACGAACAGCGAATCAAAGACCTTGCCGCTGGCCTTGGCGCCTTCCACGTCCTTCAGCTTCTTTTCGGTGCAGGCCAGGTCCGACGCACAGACCTGGAACACGCCGGCGCTGAACAGCACGCGGTCGTCCTGCGGCGACACGTGGTAGCTGTCCACGTCCACCGGGAAGTCGGTCAGCTGGCGCGGGGCGCCGCCACTGATCGGCTGTGCGTACAGCTGCTGGCTGCCGTTCTTGGCGCTGAGGAAGTACACGGTCTGGCCATCGGCCGACAGCGACGCGGAGTTGACGTTCCAGCCAGCCGGCGTGAGCTGCTTCGGCGGTGCCGCGTCGCGGGTGCGCAGGTTGCGCGCGAACAGTGCGGTGCTGGCCTTGAGGTTGGCATCGGTGCTGCGCTTGGCGAACACCACGGTGCCGCCGTCGGCGGTCAATACCGGCGCGGAGACGCGGTCCATGGCCACCATGTCGCGGACTTCCAGGCCACGGGCAGCGGCGACGCTGGGCAGGGCAGCCAGCAGGCTCAGTGGCAACAGGGCATGACGCAGTTTCATCGGGGTCTCCGCAGGACGGCAAAAAACCGATGGTAGGCCTGCGCGGCCGGGCCTGCCAAGGCCATCGGTCATGGCCGTGGCTGAGCTGCCGCCAGAAAAAGCAAACCGCGCCGTAGCGCGGTTTGCTGGGGACACCGGTAGTGCCGGCCGCTGGCCGGCAACCATGGGGCGTCACGGGTTCCAGGGTTGCCGGCCAGCGGCCGGCACTCCCGCCACGGCGCGCTTGCCGGTGCGGTAGATCAGCCAGCCGACCAGGAACAGCACGGCCAGGCCGATCCACTGCGCGGCCGGCAGGTGGAACGGCACGGCCAGCACGTCGGCACGGCTGCTGACCACGATCGGCACGGCGATGGCGATACCCATCAGCGCCTCACCGGTGATCAGGCCGGCAGCGAACAGCACACCCGGCTTGTGCACGCGGTCGCGGCCCTCTTCGTCATCGGCGCGCACCTTGTGGAAGCGCTCGACCAGGTAGGAGATCAGGCCACCGAGGAAGATCGGCACCATCAGTTCCAGCGGCAGGTAGATGCCGATCGCGGCGGCCAGCACCGGCACGCGGAAACGCGAGTTGCGCGACTTCAGCCAGCTGTCGAACGCGATGATGGCGGCACCGACCACGGCACCGATGCCGATGAAGGTCCACGGCAGCTCGCCACCGAACAGGCCCTTGGCCACCGACGCCATCAGGTTGGCCTGCGGTGCGGCCAGCGCATTCGGGTGCAGCTCGGACTTGACGCCGATGCCGTAGGCGGTGGCCAGCAGGTTCAGCACCGGGGCCATGATCAGCGCGCACGAGAACGCGCCGATGCCCAGCATCAGCTGCTGCTTCCACGGGGTGGCACCGACGATGTAGCCGGCCTTGAGGTCCTGCAGGTTGTCGCCACCGACGGCGGCGGCACAGCACACCACCGCGCCGATCATGATCGCGGCCACCGCACCCAGCGGCGCACCGAAGGCACCAACCGGCTGCAGGCCATCCTTGCCCAGCAGCAGCACCAGCACCGCCGAAGCGAACAGGATGGTGGAGATGGTGATGCCCGAGACCGGGTTGTTGGACGAACCGATCAGGCCGGCCAGGTAGGCCGACACCGAAACGAACAGGAAGCCGGCGACGATCATGATGAGGGTCATCGGGATCGACACGTGCCACTGGCCGACGATGGCCTGGTACAGCGCCAGCAGCGGCAGGGTGAACACCACCAGCGCCACCAGCATCCACTTCATCGGCAGGTCGCGCTCGGTGTGCGCCAGCACCGGGCCACCGCTCTTGCGCGCGGCCGCAAAGCCACTCTTGACGCCGTTGAGCAGCGACTTGCGCAGCGAGATCAGGGTCCAGATGCCGCCGATCAGCATCGCGCCGACACCGAGGTAGCGCATCTTCGCGCCCCAGATGGCGAACGCCGCTTCGGTGGACGAGGCGGTGGCGATCGAGGTGGCCAGCGCCGGATCGGTGTTCATGAAGAACGCCTGGTAGATCGGGATGGCGATGTGCCAGGTCAGGATCGAGCCGGACACCACCACGATGCCGACGTTGAGGCCGACGATGTACCCCACGCCCAGCAGTGCGGGCGACAGGTTGGTGCCGATGAAGGCGGTGACCTTGGAGCTGCCGACATAGGCCGAAGTGGCCCAGGCGTCCGGGATCAGGCGCATGCCGCTTTCCGCGGCCAGCTTCACGAACGCACCGATCACCGCCGACAGGCCGAGGATCTTCAGGCCCGGGCCCGGGTTCTCACCGGCCTTGAGCACTTCGGCCGCAGCCTTGCCTTCCGGGAACGGAAGCGGATCTTCGACGATCATCGAACGGCGCAGCGGCACCGAGAACAGCACGCCCAGCAGGCCACCGAGACCGGCGATGCCCAGCACCCACCAGTACTTGAAGTCCGGCCAGTAGCCCATGATCACCAGCGCGGGGATGGTGAAGATCACACCGGCGGCGATCGACGAACCGGCCGAAGCGCCGGTCTGCACGATGTTGTTCTCAAGGATCGAACCGCCCCCCAGCAGGCGCAGCACGCCCATGGAAATGACCGCGGCGGGAATCGCGGTGGCGATGGTCAGGCCTGCGAACAGACCGAGGTAGGCGTTTGCGGCCGACAGCACCACCGCCAGCACGATGGCCAGGACCACCGCGCGGAAAGTGAGCTGCTTGGGCGCAGCGTCATGGTTCATGAAAGCCCCTGCTGGCAAAAAATCCCTGCCACGCTAGCGTTCAGGGGGCAGCAAGTCCAGCGTGCCGAAGGATGGGGGGCGCAGGTGGAACACGAGCGGGCCCGCAGCGGCATCCCAGCCAACTGATGCGGCAAAGCCCGAGTGGGCACTCCGTAAACGCTATGTTATAACCTTCCGTTGCCCTGTACCCACCCACCGCATGTCCTCCTCCCCCTCCTCCCGGCTGGCCTCCATCGACCAGTTGCGCGGCACCGTGATGCTGCTGATGCTGCTCGACCACGTGCGCGAGACGTTCTTCCTGCAGTATCAGGTCGGCGATCCGATGGACGCGGCAACCGTATCCCCTGCCCTGTTCGCCTGCCGCCTGCTGGCCCACCTGTGCGCGCCGGTGTTCGTGCTGCTGACCGGCCTGTCGGCCTGGCTGTACGGCCAGCGCCATGCCGATCCGCGCCGTGCCATTGCGGCTTTCCTGCTCAAGCGCGGCCTGTTCCTGGTGGTGCTGGAACTGACCCTGGTCAACCTCGCCTGGACCTTCCAGTGGCCGCCGGAAACGGTATACCTGCAGGTGATCTGGGCGATCGGCCTGAGCATGATCGCGCTGGCCGGCCTGCTGTGGCTGCCGCGGCCGGTGCTGGCCGTCCTGGCGGTGACGCTGGTGGTCGGTCACAACCTGCTGGACGGCGTACGGGTGCAGGGCGACGGCGCTCTGGCAGTGCTGTGGAAGGTGCTGCACCAGCGCGACTGGATCGAGGCTGGGCCGTTGAGCCTGCGTACCTCCTACCCCGTGCTGCCGTGGATCGGGGTGATCGCGCTGGGCTACCTGATGGCGCCGTGGTTCGCTGCCGGCAGCGACCCGCAGCAGCGCCGGCAGCGGCTGCTGTGGTCCGGGCTGGGCGCACTGGCCGCCTTCGCTCTGCTGCGCTTCGCCAACGGCTATGGCGACACGCCGTGGCAGTACCAGCAGACCACGCTGCGCACGTGGATGAGCGTGTTCAACATCACCAAGTACCCGCCCTCGCTGCAGTTCCTGCTGCTGACCCTGGGCATGGGCCTGCTGCTGTTGCGGCTGTATGAGTGGCCACCGCTGGCGCGTGCGCTGCGGCCGCTGGCCGATATCGGTGCAGCGCCGATGTTCTTCTATCTGCTGCACCTGTATGTGCTGAAGCTGTTGTACCTGGCGGCCCTGAAGACCTGGGGCCCGACCCACGGTTGCCTGTATGCGCTGGACTCGGTGGCCGGGCTGCTGCTGGTGGCCTGCGCGCTGGCGGTGGTGCTGTACCCACCGACGCTGGCGTTCGCGCGGTTCAAGGCGCGGCGACGTGACCTGGCCTGGCTGCGATACCTGTGAACGGTAGCGCCGGGCCATGCCCGGCGTTGCACAGGATCGCTGGGCATGGCCCGGCGCTACCCGGCGCGCGCCTGCAGCGCACGCCTATAATTCCGCGATGAATTCCACGGCTATCGCTTCCGACGACTTCCTCGGCCATCCCAAGGGCGTCTACGTCTGCTTCTTCACCGAAATGTGGGAGCGCTTCTCCTTCTACGGCATGAAGGCGCTGCTGCTGCTGTACCTCACCAAGTACCACCTGTTCGGCGACAAGGCCGGGCTGGACCTGCTAGGCGCCTACGGCGGGCTGGTGTACTGCATCCCGGTGTTCGGCGGCATGTTGGCCGACCGCTGGCTGGGCATGCGCCGGGCGGTGCTGTTCGGCGGCATCCTGCTGGTGCTCGGCCACCTCGGCATGGCCTTCGAGGGCCACGCCGCATACCGGGTCAACGGCGAAGTAGTGCGCGACACCTCGGCACTGGCCGTGACCTACCTGTCGCTGGCGCTGATCATCATGGGCGTCGGCTTCCTCAAGCCGAACATCTCCACCATCGTCGGCAAGCTTTATCCGCAGGACGATCCGCGCCGCGATTCGGGCTTCTCGCTGTTCTATGCCGGCATCAACCTGGGCGCCCTGTTCTCTTCGCTGGTGTGCGGTTTCCTGGGCGAGGTCTACGGCTGGAAGTACGGCTTCGGTGCGGCTGGCATCGGCATGCTGGCCGGGCTGGCGATGTTCCTGTGGGGCCAGAAATACCTGCAGGGCCACGCCGAGCCGCCGCAACCGGCGACCTTGAAGCAGAAGGTGCTGGGCCTGCCGCGCGAATGGCTGATCTACCTGTGCGCGGTGATCGGCGTGCTGCCGGTGGCCTGGCTGATGTGGGCGGCCGGCAACGGTGCCTTCGCGCTTGGCGGTGAAATCAGCCTGGCACTGATGCTGATGCTGGTGGTGCTGGGCGGCGTGCTGGTCTGGTTCGCCTGGTTCACCGGCACCCAGTGCACGCCGGTGCAGCGCAAGCAGATGGTCGCGCTGATGGTGCTGATCTTCATGGCGCTGGTGTTCTTCACGATGTACGAGCAATCGTATGGCTCGTGGGTGACCTTCACCGACCGCCTGCTGACCAAGGACATCGTGCCTGCGCTGGTGATCCGCGAAGGCTCACCGCTGCCGTGGTCGATCCTCTCGCTGCTGCTGGCACCGCTGGGCTTCGTGGTCAGCGCGCGCCTGTCCGAGCGTCGCCCGGGCTCGTCCGCGCCGCGCACGTTCTTCATCGCCATCGTCGCGCTGATGCTGGTGCTGCTGGTACGCGACTGCCTGGTGATCCCGCAGACCGCCGGTTCGCTGACCTACCTCGGCGGCCTGTTCCTGGTGCTGCTGGCGCCGGCGTTCGCCGCGTTGTGGACCTGGATGGACCGCCGCGGCTGGGAACCGGGCAAGCCGGTGAAGTCGGCCTGGGGGCTGGTGATCGGTGCGCTCTCGTTCGTACCGCTGGCGCTGGCCGCGCAGCACGTTGGTGCCACCGGCGAGATGGCCAGCGTGTGGTGGCTGGTGCTGGCCTACTTCCTGCTGGCCAGCGGCGAGATGTGCCTGTCGCCGGTCGGCCTGTCGGCGGTCACCCAGCTGGCGGTGCCCCGGGTGATGAGCCTGATGATGGGCACCTGGTTCCTGGCGACGGCCTTCTCCGAAACGCTGGCCGCGCTGTTCGGCAAGCTGGCGGCGATCGACGTACCTGAAGGCGAAACGCTGGACATGGCCGCTGCGGCCGGTGCCTATGCACACCTGTTCTGGCTGCTGATGTGGATCGGCCTGGGCTGCGCGTTGCTGGCCTTCATCGCTGCGCCGCTGTTGAAGCGGATGATGCACGGGGTGAAATAACGCCCGACGGCAGGACACCGCGGCGGCCACCAGGTCGGTGGCCGCCGCGTCTGTTTCAGGGCGCCCTGCCCTTGTCGGAAGACGTTGCGGCCGCTGCGGTACCGCCGCCCAGGCTGCGTGACAGGAAGGCCAGCAGCCTGCTGTAGTACTCGCGCTGGTGCTCAGGCCGGTGGAAACCGTGCCCTTCGGTGCGGTAGTACAGGCTCTCCACCGGTGAGCCGGCCGCCTTCAGCGCTGCCTCCATACGCTCGGTGTGCTTGACCGGCGCACGCGTGTCTTCGCCGCCAGCGGCCAGGAACACCGGCACTTTCAGCTGCGCGGCCAGGTTCACCGGCGAACGGGCTCCCAGGGTCTTCGGATCACCCACCCATTCGCGCTGCCAGGCCATGGCTGAATCGCTCAGCTGTGCCTCACCACTGAACATCAGCGGCAGGTCGTACACACCGACGTAGCCGGCCGCGCACTGGTACAGCCCGGGTTCGCGGATCGGCCCCATCATCGCGGCATACGCACCGTAGCTGGCCCCATAGATGCAGATGCGGTTGCGGTCGGCGATGCCCTCTGCGATGGCCCAGCGGGTGGCGTCGGTCACATCGTCCTGCATGGCCGCGCCCCACTGCTTCGCACCCGCCTGGGTGAACGCGCGGCCATAGTTGGCCGAACCACGGAAGTTGACCTGCAACACGGCATACCCTGCTGCCGCCAGCATCTGCGGCTCGCTGCTGTAGCTGCCCTCATCGAATACGCCGATGGGGCCACCATGCGGCAGCACCACCAACGGCAGATTGCGCCCTTCGCTGCCCGGCGGCAGGGTCAGGAAGCCGTGCAGGGGCAACCCGTCGCGCGCCTTCAGCGAGAACGGGCGCACGGTGGCGGCCAGTCTGGGGTCGATCCATTCGCTGCGGCTGAGCAGATGCTCGGCCGCCTTCGCGCGGGTGTCGAACAGGTAGAAATCCCCGGGGTTGCTGCCCGACCACGTCTGCACCACCACCTTGCCGCCATCGCGGGTACTGGAGGTGATGAACACCGGGCCGCCGAACGCCGCTTCAAGGCTGCGGTACTGACGGGCATCGGCCCCCTTCTCATCGAAGAAGCGCGTGCGCGGTGCATCGCCGGCAAACAGCGCGCCCACCGGCACGCGGGTGCCCGGGCGAAAGATGATCGCGTAGGGATCGACCACGCCATCACGCAGCACCTCGCGCCGTTCGCCGGTCTGCGGGTTCCAGCTGACGATGGCATCGGGCCCGGTGGGCTGCTCGACCTGCAGATAGGCCAGCGCGCCATCTTCGGAGAAGCCGATTGCGGTTTCTATCCGGTGGCTCAGCGACTCGTCATTGACCAGCGACCACTGCGCATTGGTCCCGGCGCGGTAGTAGAGCTTGTTGACGTTGTCCGACGCTGCGCCGTGGGCGAAGCGTACTTCCCCCTGATGATCGGTAGTGAAATCGGCACGCTGCACGGGGGAACCGGACACGCGCACGCGACGCCCACTGACCACGTCAAGCCGCTCGACCCGGGTGTAGGGGTCTTCGGCGAAGGGCCATACCGCGATCAGCACATTGCGGTCGTCGCCCGCCAGTTCGTCGGTGAGGAAGGCCGCGACGTCCTCCACCTTCTTCGGCTGGATGCGCGTGCCCAACCCGCGCCCCTGCACGCGGTAGCCGACCAGCAGCTCCCCACCCTTGCCATCGACGTTGACCCCGTACAGTTCACCGGTGGGCTGTGGCGTATCGAGTACACCGAGCTTCTCGGCCAGGCCGACCAGCAGGCGCTCGTTGCTCACCCATTCAAAGGTGTTGGCGTGGTTCTTGTCCTGCGGGCGGAACACGCCGGCAGGCTTGCGGTCGGACGTGCGCAGGATGACCAGCGCGGTGGAATCGTCCAGCGGTACGGTGCCGGCAACGTATTCGCCGCCGGGCGAGAGCTTGACGTTCGAAAACGACTCCGGTTTCAGGTACTTCTCCAGGTCCACCCCGCCGGTACCCGCCGACGTCCCGCCCACCACCGCGCACAACAGCGCGGCAAGTACAGTCCTGCGCATCCTTCCCCCTCCCTGCCCGGACACCCTGTCCAGATTCGCCGATTCTAGGCAGGCCCGCGATGGCTCCGCCAGTGGCGAGGGCGCCATCGCCGGACTCAGGGCGCCTTCTCTGCATTGCCAGCGGCCGTCACCTGTGCCGTTGCTCCGCCCAGGCTGCGCGACAGGAACGCCAGCAGGTGGCCGTAGTAGTCGCGCTGGTTGGCCAGGTTGTACAGCCCATGCCCTTCGTTCTTGTAGTACAGGGCCTGCACAGGCGTTCCGGCCTGCTTCAATGCCGCCTCCATCCGCTCGGTATGCACCACCGGTGCGCGCTGGTCTTCGCGGCCGGCGGCCAGCAGCACCGGCACACCAACCTGCGCGGCCAGGTTGACCGGCGAGCGTTCGACAAGATCCTTGGGCCGTCCCAGCCACTCGCGCAGGTAGATCAACCCGGATTCGTCACTCTGGATATCCCCGCGCGCATACATCAAGGGCAGGTCGTAGATGCCAACGTAACCTGCCGCACAACGGTAAAGACCCGGCTCGCGCACCGTCCCCATCAGCGCCGCATAGGCGCCGTAGCTGGCCCCATAGATGCAGATGCGTTCACGGTCGGCAATTCCCTGCTCGATGGCCCAGCGCGTGGCATCGGTCACATCGTCCTGCATCGCCGCACCCCATTGTTTGCGCGCAGCCTGCGCATGTGCGCGCCCGTAACCGGCCGAGCCACGGAAATTCACCTGCAGCACGGCATAGCCGGCGGCCGCCAGCATCTGCGTCTCGGTGGAGTACGTGCCATCGTCCAGGACCCCGATCGGACCGCCATGCGGCACCACCACCATCGGTAGCGCGCGCATCGGCACCCCCGGTGGCACGGTGAGGAACCCATGCAGGGGGCGGCCGTCGCGGGCCTGCAAGGTGATGGCGCGTACGTCGGCACTCTGCGCCGGGTCGATCCAGTCGCTGCGGCTGATCAGGTGCCGGGCGCGCTTGCCCAGCGTGTCATACAGGTAGAAATCTCCCGGATTGCGGCCCGACCAGGATTCCACCAGGACAGTGCTGCCGTCGCGGGTGCTGGAGGTGATGTATACCGGAGCACCAAGCGCGGTTTCCAGGCTGCGATAAAGCCGGGCATCCTCCGAGGTCTCATCGAAGAAGCGCGTGCGTGGGGTAGTGCCCATGAACAGCGCGCCCACCGGCACCTGCGTACCGGGGCGGTGGATGATGCGTGCAGGGTCGGCGATCTCATCACGCAGAACCGTTCGCCGCTCGTCGCTCTGCGGGTCCCAGCTGACGATCACGTCGGGGCCTTCGGCCTGCTCCACCTGCAGATAGGCCAGGCGGCCGTCGGCCGAGAAGCCGATGGCCGCCTCGTTGCGCGGGTTCAAGGCCTCGTCGTGCAGCAGTATCCATTCGCTGCTGGCACCCGCGCGGTAATACAGCTTCTTTTTCTGGTCAGGTCCGACGCCGTAAGCGAAGCGCACTTCGCCCCGGGCGTCGATGGTGAAGGCGGCCTGCGCGATCGGCGCGCGCGCGACCGCGTTGCGGCGACCGGTGCTCACGTCCATGCGTTCGATCTGGGTGGCCGCGTTGTCGGTGAACGGAGTGACCGCCACCAGCACGTTGCGATCGTCGTCCTTCAACTCGTCGGTGAGGAAAGCCGCCACCATTCCCGCAGGCTTGACCTTGATGTTGGTGCCCAGTCCGGTTTCAGCGGTGCGGTAGCCGACCAGCAGTTCTCCCCCCTTGCCGTTGGCGTTGATGCCGAACAGCTCGCCGGTGGGCGCCGGTCGATCCAGCACACCCAGCTTCTGCGCCATCCCCACCAGCAGGCGTTCATTGCTTACCCAGTCGAAGGTATGGGCGTGGTTGTTGCGGGGTGGGCGGAAGGTGCCGACCATCTTCATGTCGGCGATCCGGTAGATCGCCAGCGCCGTACCCGCCTCGATCGGAACCGTGGCAGCCACGTACTCGCCACCCGGCGAAATCTTGATGTCGGCGAATGCTTCCTGCCGCAGGTAGCGGTCCAGGTCCACCCCGCCGGTACCCGCCGACGTCCCGCCCACCACCGCGCACAGCAGCGCGGCAAGCACAATCCTGCGCATCCTTCCCCCTGAGAACGGACTCCCTGCCCGCAGTCTCGATTCTAGGCAGGCAAGCAGGCGCGCCGCCAGTGGGCAGAAAAAACGACGGCACCGTTGCCGGTGCCGTCGTTGCCACTACCTTGGAGAGAGAGAGTAAGGACGTGGGTTCGGGGGGCGTGCGCCGGGTCAATGGACCCCGCGCACCGCCAGAGTGAGGGCCAGGATGCTGAGGATCACCGCGATGGTGCCGTCCAGCACGCGCCAGGTGCTGGGCTTGGTGAACAGCGGCGCCAGCAGGCGCGCGCCCAGGCCCTGCGCGGTCAGCCACAGGCAGCTGGCGGTGACCACGCCGGCCGCGAAGGCCATGCGTGCATTGCCGAAGTTCTCGGCGATGGAGCCGATCACCATCATGTCCAGCCAGAAGTGCGGGTTGATCAGCGAGAAGCCGACTGCCGCCATCAGCACCGCACGACGGCTGCCGTCGTCGCTGTCGGCTTCGCCCATGCCACCGCCACCGGCGATCGCACGGCGTGCCGACTTCATCGCATACCAGGCCAGGAAGGCCACGCCGGTCCAGAGGACGGCGGTGGTCAGCCACGGCAGCGCGGTGGTGAGCGTGCGCAGGCCGGCCACGCTGGCGAAGATGAAGATCGCATCGATGGCCGCACAGGTGGCGACCACCGGCACGATGTGCTTGCGCAGGATGCCCTGGCGCAGGATGAAGGCGCTCTGGGCGCCGACCACGGCGAACAGGCCGATGCCGGTGGCTGCACCGGAGAACCAGGCACCGAGGCCGGTGCTGGCGGAGATGACCGAGAACATGGGATTCACTACCTTGTCTTGCCTGGGGGGAGCGGTGCCTCGCGAAGGCGGACAGCACCGGAACGGGCGCCATTGTCGCGCCGCAACATAGAAAAGACGAGCTAAACTTACTAAACCAACATTAGCGGAGCTTAATCTCCATGCGCATCGACCATGCCCAGCTGCGGGCCCTGGCCGCGGTGATCCGCGAAGGCAGCTTCGACCGTGCCGCGCAGTCGCTCAGCGTCACCCCCTCGGCCATCTCGCAGCGGGTCAAGGCCATGGAAGACCGCATCGGCCGCCTGCTGGTCAAGCGCGGCACGCCTGCCACCGCCACCGCTGAAGGCCAGTTGCTGGTGCAGCTGGCCGAGCAGACCGCCCTGCTGGAGCACGACGCGCTGCACCGGATGGGCCTGGCCGACGAGGACCTGCCGCAGGCCAGCATCCCGGTGGCGGTGAACCACGACAGCTTGGAGACCTGGTTCCCGCAGGCCGCCCAGCAGTTCGCGCAGGGCACCGGCACCACCCTGGACCTGCGGGTGGAGGACCAGGACCACACCGTCGAACTGCTGCGCCAGGGCACCGTGCTGGGGGCCGTGACCACCCTGGACGAGCCGGTGCAGGGTTGCCAGATCCACGCACTGGGCAGCATCCGCTACGCCGCCACCTGTACGCCGGAGTTCCGCGAGCAGCACTTCGCCAAGGGCGTGACCGCACAGGCGCTGGCGCAGGCACCGGTGCTGGTGTTCAACCGCAAGGACGACATGCAGTCGCGCTTTGCCCGGCGCATGGCCGGCGCCGACCTGCCCAGCACCGCACCGACGTGGTGGATTCCCTCCACCCGCGCCTTCGTGCAGGCCAATCTGGGCGGGCTGGGCTGGACGATGAACCCGCTGCCGCTGGTCAAGCGCCATCTGGATGCCGGGCGCCTGGTCTACGTGCGGCAGCGCGCGTGGGAAGACGTGCCGCTGTACTGGCAGCACTGGAAGGGCGACGTGCAGACGATGGCCCTGCTGACCCGGGCGGTGCTGGACGCCGCCTCCGCGCTGGTGCAGCGCAGGCGCTGAAGAAGGGACGGAGGGAATCAAGTCGCTTGTGGCGTAAACGCCCTGATCCCCTCCGTCCCCTTTTCATGCAAGTATCGGTGCAACCGACGATGGGGCCGACCGATGGAAACCGAACCGGTATTCCTGCATATCCGCGTGGTGATGGGGATCATCCTCGGCCTGTCCATCACCACCCTGCTGAAGGGGCTGGCGCAGATCATCGAACACCCGCAGCGGCGTGGCTGTTCGGCGCTGCACCTTTGCTGGGTGGTCTGGACGCTGGTATCGCTGGTGACCTTCTGGTGGTGGGAATTCCGCCTGGTTGAAGTGCACCGCTGGACGTTTGAAACCTATCTGTTCGTGATCACCTACTGCGCGACCTGGTTCCTGCTGTGCGCGTTGTTGTTTCCCGAGGACCTGCGCGAGTACGGCAGTTACGGCAACTACCTGATGCAGCGTCGACGCTGGATCTTCGGAGTGATTGCGATATTGACGCTTCTGGATCTTGTGGATACCGCGATCAAGGGTGAAAGTCGATGGCGGCTGCTGGGTACGGCATACCCACTGCACACCGCCCTGATGCTCGTCGTCGCTGCGCTCGGCTGGCGCCTGCACCGCGCGCGTTCGCAGTTGCTGCTGGCCGCAGCAACGCTGGCCTACCAGCTGGTCTACTTCGCGGCGGAGTACTTCACCATCGGCAGTGAATGACGCCTCCCGTCTCCATTCAATCTCGATGCGGCTCAGCCACACGCGCGGCACTCCGTCCGACACCAGGTTTCCAGATGACGATCCACTACCGCAACGCGCTTCCCAATGACGCTGCCACCTGCATTGATCTCCGCGGGCGCACCCGCGAGAACGCTTTCAGTGCCGCGCAACTGGCCGAACTGGGCATCACCACCGGGAGTTGGGCCGCAGGCATCGCCGATGGCGACTCGATCGGCCGGATTGCCTGCGAGGGCGACCGCATGGCCGGCTACTGCTTTGCCGACCGCGACAGCGGCGAGGTGCTGGTGCTGGCCCTGCTGCCGGACTACGAAGGCCGCGGCATCGGCCGCCAGCTGCTGCAGGAGGTGGTCAGCCTGACCCGCGATGCTGGCCACCAGCGGCTGTTCCTGGCCTGCTCGGCAGACCCGCGTTCGCGCTCGCATGGCTTCTACCGTCGGCTGGGCTGGCGCCCGACCGGGCAGATCGATGACGCCGGGGATGAAATCCTCGAACTCCCCTGACGCCCGGCCACGGAGCTGGCCGGATGCCGTTCCGGCAGGCTCAGACGCGTGCCATACCTACGCTGCCCGGTTGTTCTGCGATCCTGGTCTGCCGCCGCATCGAACGTCGGCAGAAGCCGGCTCAGCGCGGCGCGCTGCCGGCCGGGTCGGTGATGCGCAGCTCGCTGCTGACGATGCGGGCCTGCCCACCGCGTACGCCCGGCGTCAGGTTGACGCTGAACACCGCCGACATGTCGATCGGGCGCAGGGCGAAATGGCTGATCTCCGTGGGCCGGATGCGCCAAGGGAACCGGAAGGACTGCCCAGGTCGCAGCGTCTGCAGTGACTTCAGCAACGCGCATCGGACGGATTGATGGCCAGCGACGTTTCCTTGCCGGAATGGCGGTCCACCCGCTTCACGCTGGGCCCGCGCCGGCGGTAGAACTCGGCCGGCACCCGCACGTCCTCGCTGCCGGCATTGCGCAGTTCCAGTTCCAAGGGCAAGCCCCATCATGAGGCGGGGCATGTGATCTCCTGGCGTTTACTTGCCGGACTGGCAACCCTCCGGCTGCTGCGCGATCCGAACCCGGCTCTTCACCAGTTCCATTTCTTCGCGCGGCTTCTGCGGCACCACGTTGAGGGAGAACTCGACGCCAACATCGATCGGGTGAAGTGCGAACGACTGCAGCAGCTCCGGCATGACTGATCGGGTCATCCGGATGGACTGACCCGGCGCGAGCGCTTCCAGTTCATTGACCAGAGATCGGTCCGGATGAGGCGTGCGCAGCCAGGTCGATTTGCCAGAGTGGTTGTCCATCACCTGGACGCGCGGCCCCATGCGATGCAGGTATCGGATCGGCAGCTGCACGCTTTGCCGGCCTTCATTGCGAAGTTCGAGTTCGACCACGATCTCCTCTCCGCTGTAACGGCAGGTCGGGTTGTCGATGCACGTGGCAGTGAGGACGACACCCGCAGGTGGCTCAGCGGCAGTTGCATAGCCGGAAACTGCCTTGAACGAAGCCAGAAAGAGAGCAAGTGCAAAACAGCGACGCACACGACCTCGTTTACGTGATCGGCTCAGCGCGGCGCGCTGCCGGCCGGGTCGGTGATGCGCAGCTCGCTGCTGACGATGCGGGCCTGCCCACCGCGTACGCCCGGCGTCAGGTTGACGCTGAACACCGCCGACACGTCGATCGGGCGCAGGGCGAAATGGCTGATTTCCGTTGGCAGGATGCGCCAAGGGAACCGGAAGGACTGCCCCGGCCGCAGCGTCTGCGGTGACTTGAGCAGGCGCGCGTCGGGCGGATTGATGGCCAGCGACCTTTCCTTGCCCGAGTGGCGGTCCACCAGCTTCACGCTGGGCCCGCGACGGCGGTAGAACTCAGCCGGCACCTGCACGTCCTCGCTGCCGGCATTGCGCAGTTCCAGTTCCACGCGGATGTCCTCACCGAGGAAGTGGCAGGGGGCATTGTCGATGCAACGCACGTGGAGTTCGATCATGGCGGGCGTTTCCTGGCTGGATGCGGTGAAAGGCATGGCGGCAATCATGAGGGCGAATGACATCATGAGACGGTGCATGTGATCTCCCGGGCGATCTCGCGGGTCAGCAGTTCCTGTACCTCGCGTCCGATGTTGTAACAGTGGCGCGGCCGGGTCACGCTGCAGTCCACGCTGGACATGATGGTCGCCAGCGGATCACTGTCCTCGCGGAATTCCGGCGCATGCACCTCTTCGGTGTCCAGCGTACCGCTGGGCAGGAAGAACTTCACGATGGCATCGCTTTCCACGGCGGCATCATCGTACTCGTCAGGCAGGCCCAGGCAGTGTCCGTACTCGTGCGCATAGGTCCACAGCGTAGTGTCCACCGACGCATAGAGGACGCTGTCGCTGACCATCTCACGCTCGTAGACATCGTGCAGCAACACCGAGTAGTCCTGCCCGCTGTCGACGAAATCGATGTCATAACGCACGCGGAAGGCCCGCGTGCCGCACTGGGGATCGGCTACTGTGATGGTGAACTGGTTGTTCCAGTGGCGATTGATTCCGTCGCGCAGGCGCTGCTTTGCCTCAGCCACCTGAGCGGCACTGACGCGTCCATGGGTGGTCACCCGGAAGCGGCTGGTCACCACGATGTCGCCCCCGCTCTTGAGCGGCACGTCGATGCGGAAGCTGGCGTGCAGATCGTACTCATACTGCGTGCCATCGGGCGCATAGGCCTCGAAATAGCGTCCGTCCGGCGACTGCGATACGTGGGTGGAATGATCTCGCACCCAGCACTGCGGCGCCTCGGTGCCCGGCGGCGCGAAGCCTGGCGTCTGCAGCTGCGGTTGCTTCAGCAGCGCCTTGGCCGCCGAGGCCGCTGCGGCCATCGCCGCGCCACCCGAACTGCCTCCACCGCCGGCCGCCACGTGCGCCCGCTGTTGCTTGCCCGCCATCAGCGCACAACCACAGCTGGCCTTGTCGCCGTCGCGGGCAACCGGCTGGCCGTCGATGACCAGGGTACTGTCACCGGACACGATGGAGCCCGGCCCGTGGCGGGCGCAGATGACCCGGTCGCCAACGCGCGCAACGGCACGGCCTTCGATGTCGGTATGCGGTGAGCCCGTAAGCACCGAACCGCCCGTCTGCAGGGCATCACCTACCACGATCAGCATCCGTGACATCGTCATTCGGCCCCTCCATGGCCGTGTGGTTTGCGCGCGAAGAGCCGCCAAGTCTAACCGGCCGGTCCGGCAAACAGGATGATGCATTGCACAAAAACAGGACCGGTTCCGGGTAGAATCGTCCTCCAGGATGACGCAAGGCGTTGTTTCTTCACGCCCTTTCCCTGCCCCACGCGCATCCTGAACTCTTCCCCTCCGCCAACGATCCCGCCCCCATGAAGAAATTTGGCAAGGCCCTGCTCGCCCTGCTCGTGCTGCTGTTGCTGGTGGCCGCGCTGTTCCTGTACTGGCCGCTGACCCAGCGCTCGGTGCCCGCCGCGAACAACGACAAGCCCGTCGATGTCGTGCTGGTCGGCGCCGGCATCATGAGCATCACCCTGGCCACCTACCTGCAGGAACTGCAGCCGGACTGGAACATCCAGGTCTACGAGCGCCTCGACGGCGTCGCCGGTGAAAGCTCGGACGGCTGGAACAACGCCGGCACCGGCCACTCGGCATTCGCCGAACTGAACTACACCCCGGAACTGCCCGATGGCAGCATCGAGACCAAGCGCGCGGTCGGCATCGCCGAATCGTTCGAAGTCTCGCGCCAGTTCTGGTCGCACCAGGTGAAGGAAGGGCGGCTGAGCCAGCCCAGCGACTTCATCAATCCGACCCCGCACATGAGCTTCGTCTGGGGCGATGACAACATCGCCTACCTGCACAAGCGCCAGCAGGCGCTGGTGAAGAACCCGCTGTTCTACGGCATGCAGTACTCCGAGGACCCGGCGCAGATCAAGCAGTGGGCACCGCTGCTGATGGAAGGCCGCGACCCGAAGCAGAAGGTTGCCGCAACGTGGATGCCGCTCGGCACCGACGTCAACTTCGGCGTCATCACCCGCCAGCTGACCACCGGCCTGCAGCGCAGCCCGAACTTCGGCCTGCACCTCAACCACGAGGTCAGCGCACTGCGGCAGAACGCGGACAAGAGCTGGAACGTGACGGTGAAGGACCTCAAGGCCGGCACCGAATCGACCACCCACGCCCGCTTCGTGTTCATCGGAGCCGGTGGCGCTGCGCTGAAGCTGCTGCAGATGTCGGGCATCCCGGAATCGAAGGACTACGCCGGCTTCCCGGTGGGCGGCCAGTTCCTTGCCTTCCAGGGCCAGGACGTGACCTCGCGCCATGGCGTGAAGGCCTATGGCATGGCCGAGACCGGTTCGCCGCCGATGTCGGTGCCGCACCTGGATGCGCGCAAGCTGGATGGAAAGCCGGTGGTCCTGTTCGGGCCGTTCGCGCTGTACAGCACCAAGTTCCTCAAGCACGGCTCGTGGTGGGACCTGTATTCGTCGGTCAACCACAACAACGTCGGCCCGATGCTGGAAGTGGGCAAGGACAACCTGGACCTGGTGCAGTACCTGATGGGCCAGGCGCGCCTGAACGATGCCGATCGCCAGGCCGAGCTGGTCAAGTACTTCCCCAATGCCAAGCCGGGCGACTGGAAGCTGGTCACCGCCGGCCAGCGCGTGCAGATCATCAAGCGTGATCCGCTGAAGGGCGCGGTGCTGCAGTTCGGTACCGAGATCGTGACCGACAAGGACCACACCCTCGCTGCGCTGCTGGGTGCCTCGCCGGGCGCTTCGACCTCGCCGCCGATCATGCTGGACCTGATGGCCAAGGCCTTCCCGGATCAGATGAAGGCCGGTTGGGAAGCCCGCCTGCGCGAGATCGTTCCCTCGTACGGCCGCAAGCTCAACGAGAGTGCCGCGCTGACCAACGAGATCCGCACGTTGACCAGCCAGACCCTGCACCTGCCCTACCTGGAGGTTCCGGTGGAAGCAGGTACGACGCCGGCACTGGCACCAACGACCGCGCCGGCCCCGGCCAAGGAAAAGCGCAACGCCAACGAAGAGCTGCAGGCGCTGTAAGCCTGCGCTTGGCGGATGCCTGCGGACGGCCACCTTCGGGTGGCCGTCTGCGTTTGCGGGCGGCGACGGGGCGGATCCCTCCCGCACGGGAGGGCTCTGACCCGTTCCGGGAGGCCCCTCGCAGGGTCAGAGCCCAGTGCCTGCGGCAATGGGATCCGACCCCGCCCTGACGCTTGCTGCGCGCCTGAAAGCCCCTGCGCAATGACGCGAATTGTAATGTTGTTAAGAATTATTTACATTTGCGCCCTGCGCAGTGACCGCGCCGCTCCCAGATGGACCTGACGTGCCCGAAGCCGCCGCCCCGGGTGCTGGACGACTGTTGCCGCCCCTTCCCCGCCTTCACGCTTCGAGCCCGCCATGACCCAGATTTTCCATTCCCGCCTGCCCCGCCGTGCGCTGCTGCCCGCTGCCCTGCTGTCCTGCCTCACCCTGGCTGCGCCGTCGGCATTGGCCGAGGTCGCTGCCGACGCCTCCGATGCCAAGACCCTGGACCGGGTGAGCGTGCGCGCTGAGCAGTCCGCGCCACCATCGAGCACCACCCGCCTGCCGATCACCCTGCAGGAAACGCCGCAGTCGTCCACGGTAATCGGTCTGCAGCGCCTGCAGGACGAATCGTTGTTCAGCCTCAACGACGTGATGCGCAATGTCACCGGCGTCAGCGTGTCCTTCTATGACACCCAGCGCCCGCTGTACTACGCGCGTGGTTTTGCCATCACCGATTTCCAGGTGGATGGCATTCCTACCTACAGCGGCTCGACCAACCAGGAATACGACACCGCCTTCTATGACCGGGTGGAAGTGATCCGCGGCGCCAACGGCCTGCTCAGCGGCGCCGGTGTGCCGTCGGCCACGGTGAACCTGCTGCGCAAGCGCCCGGGCAAGGAGTTCGACGCTTCGTTCTCGGTCAGCGCCGGCAGCTGGGACTACCGCCGCATGGAAGCGGACGTGACCGCGCCGCTGACCGCCGACGGCCGCTTCCGCAGCCGCGTGGTCGCCGCCTACACCGATCGCGATTTCTATTACGACCGCTACAAAGAGAACAAGATGGCCGGTATGGCCGTGCTGGAAGGCGATGTGACCGACAGCACCACGGTGACCGTCGGCTACCAGACCCAGGACAACAACCCGGTGGGCTCGACCTGGGGCACCGTGCCGTTCTTCGACAGCAAGGGCAACTTCGCCCATCTGCCGCGCTCGACCAACCTGGCACCGAAGTGGAGCTACTGGCAGCGCGAGACCAGCACGGTGTTCGCCAACCTGGAACAGCGCTTCGGTGACAACTGGCTGCTGAAGATCAACACCGCCCATACCCGTGGCAACGTGCAGAACATGCGCCTGTACGGCACCGGCAATCCCGATCCAGTGACCGGCGCGGGCATCTACCTGCGCACCGCCGCCGGCGATTCGGAAGACACCCGCCGCAACGTCGACGCCTACCTGACCGGCACCTTCAACCTGTGGGGCCAGCAGCACGACGTGACCGTGGGCGCGCAGTGGGCCGACCTGGAAGCCACCACCAACACCCTTGCGCTGAACTATCCGCGTGACTGGGCGACGTGTGGTCGTGAGCGTTGCTACTACATCCCCAACGTGCACACCTGGGATGGCGACATCTCCGAAGTGACCTACACCCTGACCGGTGCACGCCGCGTGGCCAGGACCACGCAGAGCGGCTTCTACCTGGCCACCCGCCTGCGCCTGGCCGATCCGCTGGCGCTGATCGCCGGCGCACGCCTGAGCCGCTGGCAGACCCAGACCCGCGCCTACAACGCGGCCGGCGCCTACACCGCCACCAGCGGCGCATACAAGGTGAGCGATGAAGTCACCCCGTACGTGGGCCTGGTGTACGACATCACCCCGAACGTGGCGGCCTATGCCAGC
Organism: Stenotrophomonas sp. SI-NJAU-1; assembly: GCF_020883215.1. NCBI lineage: Bacteria > Pseudomonadati > Pseudomonadota > Gammaproteobacteria > Lysobacterales > Lysobacteraceae > Stenotrophomonas > Stenotrophomonas sp. SI-NJAU-1. The sequence goes on along the minus strand of NZ_CP086598.1, from coordinate 1,180,388 downwards.
TACACCGAGATCTTCAACCCGCAGAACTACAAGGACCGCAACGAGAACCTGCTGGCGCCGGTGCAGGGCTCCAACCTGGAAGCGGGCCTGAAGACGCAGTGGTTCGACGGTCGCCTGACCGCCAACGCGGCGGTGTTCGAAGCCAAGCAGGACAACTACGCGGTGCGCGACATGGGCGTGCCGGAAGGTTCGCTGAGCGACGGCAGCTCGGCCTACATCGGCGTCAACGGCACCAAGGCGCGCGGCTGGGAAGTGGATGTCAACGGCGAGATCCTGCCGGGCTGGACGGTCAATGCCGGCTACACCCACGTCAAGGTGACCCGTGCGGCCACCGATCTGCTGTACGCCAATCCGGCCGAAAACCTGCTGCAGCTCAACACCCAGCTGCAGCTGCGCGGCGCGCTGGAGCGCCTGAGCATCGGCGGTGGCGTGCAATGGCAGAGCAAGGTGCAGGGCTACAACATCCCCTACCCGCTGGGCGGCACGGTGACGGTGAACCAGCCGGCGTATGCGCTGGTGCAGTTCAACGCCAACTACCGCATCAGCGACAACTGGACGGCGACGCTGAGCGTGCGCAACGCGCTGGACAAGACCTACTGGGCCAACCTGGACTACAACAACTACGGCGAACCGCGCTTCGTGGCGGCCAGCCTGCGCTGGAAGTTCTGAGCACCCCGGGAACGGTGGGTGCCGACTGTTGGGGGGTGGGTGCCGGCCGTTGGCCGGCACGCTTCTGACGCTCCGCCACGACCCCGGTCGTGGCCCACCTGAATGGGCCTGCCTTCGCGCGGGCCTTTTCTTTGCTGCACTGCAGGTTGCACGCTCCTCCGTAATTATGGCGTAATTATTCCAACGCCATTCGGAAGTCCGTCGATGAACCCGAGTTGGGACACGCTGGAGCGGGGCCGCCAGGCGCGGCTGGAACGCGCCGCGCCATGGGCCAGGGGCCACGAGGTGGAGGCCGACGATGTCGCCGAGCTGCTGCACGCGCTGCTGGAACCGGGCGACAAGGTCTGCCTGGAAGGCAACAACCAGAAGCAGGCCGACTTCCTTGCCCAGGCCTTGGCCGACCTCGATCCGTCACGGGTGCATGACCTGCACATGGTGCAGTCGGTGCTGTCGCTGCCCTCGCACCTGGATGTGTTCGAACGCGGCATCGCCTCCAGGCTGGACTTCTCCTTCTCCGGGCCGCAGTCGGTGCGGCTGGCCAACCTGGTGGCCGAAGGACGCATCCAGATCGGTGCCATCCACACCTACCTGGAACTGTTCGGCCGCTACTTCATCGACCTCACTCCGCGTGTGGCACTGGTCGCGGCGCAGGCTGCCGACCGCCACGGCAATCTCTACACCGGCCCCAACACCGAAGACACACCGGTGATCGTGGAGGCCACCGCATTCGGTGGCGGCATCGTCATCGCCCAGGTCAACGAGATCGTCGACACCCTCCCCCGCGTCGATATTCCTGCCGACTGGGTCAACTTCGTGGTGCAGGCGCCGCGCCCGAACCATATCGAACCGCTGTTCACCCGCGATCCGGCACAGATCTCCGAGATCCAGGTGCTGATGGCGATGATGGCGATCAAGGGCATCTACGCCGAGTACGGAGTGAACCGGCTCAACCACGGCATCGGTTTCGATACCGCAGCAATCGAACTGCTGCTGCCGACCTACGCCGAGTCGCTGGGGCTGAAGGGAAAGATCTGCCAGCACTGGGCACTCAATCCGCACCCGGCGCTGATTCCAGCCATCGAATCGGGTTTCGTCAAATCCGTGCACTCGTTCGGGTCGGAACTGGGCATGGAGAAGTACATCGCCGCGCGCGGGGATGTGTTCTTCACCGGCGCCGATGGTTCGATGCGCTCCAACCGCGCGTTTTCGCAGACCGCAGGGCTGTATGCCTGCGACATGTTCATCGGCTCCACCCTGCAGATCGACCTGCAGGGCAACAGCTCCACCGCAACGCGCGACCGCATCGCCGGCTTTGGTGGTGCGCCCAACATGGGTTCGGATGCACGCGGCCGCCGCCACGCCAGCGACGCCTGGATCAAGGCCGGCCAGCAGGCCGCGCGGCCCGGCGAGATGCCACGCGGGCGCAAACTGGTGGTGCAGATGGTGGAAACCTTCCGCGAGCACATGGCGCCGGCCTTCGTCGACCGCCTCGATGCCTGGGACCTGGCCGAGCGCGCGAGCATGCCGCTGCCGCCGGTGATGATCTACGGCGACGACGTCAGCCATGTGCTGACCGAGGAAGGCATCGCCAACCTGCTGCTGTGCCGCAGCCCGGAGGAACGCGAGCAGGCGATCCGCGGCGTGGCCGGCTATACCGCCGTGGGCAGGGGACGCGACCGCGCCATGGTGGAAAACCTGCGCGACCGCGGAGTGATCCGCCGCCCGGACGATCTCGGCATCAACGTGCGCGATGCCAGCCGCGATCTTCTTGCCGCGCGTTCAGTGAAAGACCTGGTGCGCTGGTCCGGCGGTCTGTACGACCCGCCCAAGCGCTTCCGCAACTGGTAAGGGCCACGCCATGGAAACCCTCGACTATCGATTCGCCGGCACGACGCCCGTGCGCTTCCCCACCGATGCGGTGCTGGTGGGCGTACTGGCCTCGGGCAACCTGGAAATCCTGCTGGAACCGGCCGACCTGGACGGTGCGATGACCGTGCGCATCATCACCGCTGCACGTGGCTTCGGCACGGTATGGCAGGCGGTGATCGCCGACTTCGCCCAGCGTCATCCCCTGCGCGATGTGCGCGTGTCGATCAACGATGCCGGCGCTACACCGGCGGTGGTCAGCCTGCGCCTGGACCAGGCCGTCGAGACCCTGCTTGCCGGAGGCCAGCCATGACGCTCGCACAGCGCACCAGCTATTACGAAGCCGATGCCCGCGCGCGCATCGCCGGGCTGCTTGATGCAGGATCGTTCCGCGAATTTCTCGGCCCAACCCAGCGCGCCATCAGCCCGCATCTGGCGCAGCTGGACCAGCCGGCCGCCTTCGACGATGGCATCGTCGTCGGCGAGGGACGCCTGCAAGGCAAACGCGTGCTGGTGGCCGCGCAGCAGGGTGAATTCATGGGCGGCGGCGTGGGTGAGGTGCATGGCGCCAAGTTGACCGGCCTGCTGCGCCGCGCGGCGGATACCCATCCCGATGGCGTGCTGCTGCTGCTCGATACCGGCGGTGTGCGCCTGCATGAAGCCAATGCGGGATTGATCGCCATTTCCGAAATCATGCGCGCCACGCTCGGCGCACGGGCCGCCGGGGTGCCAGTGGTGGCGCTGATCGGCAGCGGCAACGGCGCCTTCGGCGGCATGGGCATCGTCGCCCGCTGCTGCAGTACGGTGATCATGTCCGAGGAAGGACGGCTGTCGCTGTCCGGCCCCGAAGTGATCGAGACCGTGCGCGGCGTGGAGGAATTCGATTCGCGCGACCGCGCATTGGTGTGGCGGGTGACCGGTGGCAAGCACCGCTACCTGATCGACCAGGCGCAAGTGCTGGTGCCCGATGCGATCAGCGCGTTCGCCGAGGCCGCCTCTGGTGCGCTGCAGCCAGACACCGCCAGTGCCGACCCCGACGCGGCACTGGCCGCGCTGCAGGCACGCCACGCCGCATTGAAGGCGCGCGTACAGGCGTGGGGCGACTGCAACGATGGCCTGCAGATCTGGGCACGCCAGGGCATTGCCGACCCGGAACGTCTGGCGCTGCTGGAAACCGATGCCTTCCTTGCCGCCACTGCGCAGCGGAGCCTGCCATGAGCCTGCCATTGAATTCGCTGCTGGACGCACTGTTCCCGCGTGGCCATGCGATCGCGGTGAACGATTCGGTACTGACCGGCACAGCGACCACCGACGACGGTGAGGTGACGGTGATCGGCACCACCGACAGGATCGAAGTCGGTGTGGACCACGCGCTGGTGCTGGCCGACACCGTGCTGGCCAGCACCGCTGCACATCCGCAGCGTCCCATCGTGATGCTGGTCGATACCGCCGGGCAGCGGCTGGCGCGCCGCGATGAACTGCTGGGCATCAACGGCTACTTTGCCCACCTCGCACAGACCCTGGACCTGGCCCGCCGCCGTGGCGCTCGCCTGGTCACGCTGGTCTACGGCGAATCGGTCAGCGGCGGCTTCCTGTCGTTCGGGCTGATGGCCGACCTCATCCATGCCCTGCCCGATGCGCAGGTGCGGGTGATGGATCTGCGCGCGATGGCACGGGTGACCAAGCAGCCGTTGGAAAAACTGCAGGCGCTCAGCCTGACCTCGCCGGTGTTCGCGCCGGGCGTGGCGAACTACGTGGCGATGGGCGCAGTGCAATCGCTGTGGGATGGCGATCTGGCGCATCACCTGCTGGACGCACTGCGTGCAGCCGTCGACGGTGACCATCGCGCTGCACTGGGCGCCGAACGGGGTGGCCGTACGCTGGCTGCGCAGGTGACCACCGCAGTGAGCCAGGGCAATGCCTGAGCGGCCGGCCCGGCACACGCTGGTCTGGCTGTCGGCCGATGCCGATTGGCGGGCCGACCTGCCCGCGCACGAGCCGCGTCTTGCCGCTTGGTTCGCGCAGGGCTTCCCTGCAGTGGTGGCGCGTCGTGCCGCGGATGATGCCGATCCGCGCCTGCGATTGGGCGTTCCGTTGCCACCGGCCGAAGGCAAGCAGCGCCTGTCGTTGCGCGTACCGCTGTGCGACGTCGTGCACATGCGGGCTCCGCCGGCGTTGAGCGAGCTGCTGGCAGCAGGCGACGCAGGTGTTCCACAGCCGTGGCAGGAATCACTCCACGACCTGCAGGCACTGGCGCCGGCCCGTGTGTTCGGCGCCTTCGCCTGGCAATGGCTGACCGCCCTGCCCTATATACATGAGCGTTCGGACATCGACCTGCTGTGGCAGGTGACCGATGCCGCGCAGGCCGAGGCGCTGATCGCGCAGTTGCTGGCATGGCAGACCCGCCATCCGCATCGCCTTGATGGCGAGCTGTGCCTGCCAGATGGTGGCGCGGTGAACTGGCGCGAACTTGCCGGCCGCAGTCGCCAGGTGCTGGTGAAACGCCTTGATGGAGCCGCATTGGAAGCGCGTGATGCACTGTTCGCCACGCGCGAGGCGATCGCATGATCGCCGCCCCGAAGCCGTTGCCGGCACGCGACGCGGTGGTCGACAGCGCACGCCTGGGACGGCTGGCCATTGCCAGCCTGCACGCCGAGCTGGCGTGCGCCCCGAAGCCGGGCCTGGTCACCCCGTTCGACAGCGGCAGCCATGACGACATGGATGCCGGCACTTTCCTGCGCAGTCTTTTCGCCCTGCGCCACTACTTCACGGCGGTGGCCAGGGCCGGTGCCGCCGGCGCCCCCTTCACGGTGCTGCGCGATCACGGTATCTCCGCTGAAGCGGCCATGCTGGCCGCCACCGCCGGCATCAACACCCATCGCGGTGCGATCTTCAGCCTTGGCCTGCTGGTGGCCGCCGCTGCTGAGCGCAGGCGCGTGCATGGTCATGCCGTGTCGGGCGCGCAGGTGTGCCTGGCGGTGCAGCAGTGGAAAGACGCGCTCATCGCTGCGCCGCTGGACCCGCACAGCCCGGGACAGCGCGCACGTGCGCGGCATGGGGTCTGCGGCGTACGCGAACAGGCTGCCGCCGGCTACCCGGTGCTGCGTGAGCTGGCCCTGCCTGCCCTGCGCCATGCGCTGGACAGCGGCCTGCCGCGCGACGCCGCGTTGTGCCAGACGCTGATGCAGCTGGTGGCACAGGTGGACGATCTGAACCTGCTGCATCGCGGCGGTACCGAAGGCCTGCGCTGGGCGCAACAACAAGCGGCCACATTCCTTTCCGCCGGTGGCGCCTTCGCGCCGGACTGGCGCGTGCGCCTGCAGTCCATCGGCGATGCGTTCGTGAGGCGTCGGCTCAGCCCGGGTGGCAGTGCCGATCTGCTGGCCTGCGCCTGGTTCCTGCTGCAGCAGGAGGGCGCATGAGCCTGGCCCTGCTCTGCCCCGGACAGGGTGCGCAGCATCCGGCGATGTTCGACCATGTGCGCGGCATGGCCGCTGCACGCGCGGTACTGGATGCGGCGAGCGACGCGCTGGGGCGCGATGTGTTCGCGGCCGCGGCCGACGACGACCGCTTCGACAACGCACAGGCGCAGCCGCTGCTGTGCGCCGCCAGCATCGCGCACTGGCATGCCCTGCGCGGCGCCGTGCCGGACCCGATCGTGGTGGCCGGGTACAGCATCGGCGAACTGGCGGCACATGCCATCGCCGACAGTTTCGACGTGATCACCTGCCTGTCCCTGTCGGCGCAGCGTGCACGATTCATGGACGCCGTCAGTCCGGTCGATGCCGGAATGCAGGCGATGCTGGGGCTGGATCGACAGACGGTGCAGACATTGTGCGAAATCCACGGCACGCACGTGGCGATCGCCAACGGCACAGATCATTTCATCGTTGGCGGCACGCTGCCGGCACTGCGTGCGCTGGCCGCTGCCGCGCACGCACAAGGTGCCGAGGTGCGCGTGCTGCCGGTACATGTGCCGGCGCATACGCCACTGCTGTCGGCGGCGGTCACACCGTTTGCCGCCGCACTGCAGGCCACCACGTTGCAGGCGCCGCGCCTGCCGCTGCTGGCCGGCATCGACGCACGGCCGGTGCGAGACACCGCAGCGGTGGTGCACACGCTGTCCGCGCAGCTGGCACAGACCATCGAGTGGGCACAGGTGATGCGCCAGGCCTTCGAGCGCGGCGCACGGGTGTTCCTGCAGCTGGGCCCCGGCAACGCACTGGCACGCATGATCGCGCCGGCCTATCCGTGCTGCGAGGTACGCGCGATCGAGGAATTCCAGAGCCTGGACGGCGCGGCGGCGTGGGTCCGCAGCGCGCTGCAGCGGCTGCAGTAACGGGTTTGAGCAGTACGTAACGCGCAGTACGTAACAGGCCATACCCCGGGATGGCGGGCTTCCATCCGTGCAACACGCGAATCAGGTGTCTGGGAGGGCGCATGACTCCACAAATTGCAACGATCATCGGTCTGGTGATCATGTTCATCGTCGCCACCGCGATGCCGATCAACATGGGCGCCGTCGCCTTCGCACTGGCCTTCATCGTCGGCGGGCTCTGGGTCGACATGGGGGGCAAGGAGGTTCTCGCCGGCTTCCCGGGAGACCTGTTCCTGACCCTGGTCGGCATCACCTACCTGTTCGCCATCGCGCAGAAGAACGGCACCATCGACCTGCTGGTGCACTGGGCGGTGAAAGCGGTACGCGGCCATATCGTGGCCATCCCGTGGGTGATGTTCGTGATCACTGCCGTGCTGACCGCCTTCGGTGCGCTGGGCCCGGCCGCGGTTGCGATCATCGGCCCGGTCGCGCTGCGCTTTGCCAAGCAGTACAACATCAATCCGTTGATGATGGGCCTGCTGGTGATCCATGGCGCGCAGGCCGGTGGCTTCTCGCCGATCAGCGTGTACGGCAGCATCACCAATGGCGTGGTGCAGAAGGCAGGCCTGGAAGTCACCGAAATGGCGGTGTTCCTGACCAGCCTCGGCTTCAACTTCATGATGGCCACGATCTGCTTCTTCGCCTTCGGCGGCATCGCGCTGCTGCGTCGCGGTTCGATCACTGCGGCGGGCAAGGTAGGCACCGCGGAGCTGGCGATGGCCGGTGGCCCGCAGGCTTCATCGCGGCAGTTCGCCATCGAAGGCCACGGTGCGCTGGTCGCAGCCGGTGGTGGCACCCTGTCCAACGATCCAGTGGCACTGGATGCGGTGGGCCTGACCCGCGAGCGCTTGTTCACCCTGATCGGCCTGCTCGGCCTGGGTGTGGCCGCGCTGATCTACAACCTCAACGTCGGCCTGGTCTCGATCACCGTTGCGGTGGTGCTGGCCCTGCTGTCGCCGCAGAGCCAGAAGGGTGCGGTGGACGGCATCAGCTGGTCCACCGTGCTGCTGATCTGCGGCGTGGTCACCTACATCGGCGTGCTGGAACATGCCGGTGCCGTGGACTTCATCGGCCACGGCGTCTCCAGCATCGGCATCCCGCTGCTGGGCGCGTTGCTGGTCTGCTACGTGGGCGGCATCGTCTCCGCATTCGCCTCGTCGGCGGCGGTGCTGGGCGCCACCATTCCGCTGGCCGTGCCGTTCCTGATGCAGGGTCATCTCAGTGCAGCTGGCGTGATCTGCGCGCTGGCGGTGTCCTCCACCATCGTCGATGTCAGTCCGTTCTCGACCAACGGCGCACTGGTGGTGGCCTCGGCCGCGAAGGAAGAACGCGAAACGCTGTTCCGCCGCTTCCTGGTCTACAGCGGCCTGGTGGTGGTGTTTGGCCCGCTGCTGGCGTGGCTGGTGTTCGTGGTGCCGGGCTGGATGTGAATGCCTGCGGCAGTGCCGGTCGCTGGCCGGCAACCTCGTGCATCCGTCGAACGATCACGGGTTGCCGGCCAGCGGCCGGCACTGCCTGGCGTTACACTTTCCGCATGACCATCGCTCCCGCTCCGCGTTCTCCGAAGAAGCGCGCCCCTCTGTATGAGGAGGTGGCCGAACACGTGCGCGAGCGGATCTACGACTACCGCCTGCCGCCGGGCGAGTGGATCGACGAACCGGCGCTGTGCGAGGAACTGGCCATCAGCCGTACGCCCCTGCGCGAAGCGTTGAAGCTGCTCGCTGCCGAAGGCCTGGTGCAGATCGATGCCGGCCGCGGCGCACGGGTAACCCGGTTGACCCTGGAAGACCTCAACCAGCTGTTCCCGGTGATGGCGATGCTGGAAGGCCGATGTGCGCATGAAGCGGTCAAGCACATCGACGACGCCGGCGTGCAGCAGCTGGAAGACCTGCACGCGGCGATGGAAGCGGCCGCCGCCGAGGGCAACATCGCCGAGTACTACCGCAACAACTACCTCATCCACGAGACAGTGCAGCATTACGCCGGCAACCCGTGGCTGATCCGCATCACCCACGACCTTCACCGCATCCTGAAGATGCATCGCGGCCGCCAGCTGCTGGCGCCGGGCCGCACCGCGCAGTCGCTGGCCGAACACCGCGAACTGATGGACTGCTTCCGCCAGCGCGATGCTGCAGCCGCCGAACGCACGATGGAACGCCACCTGCTCAGCCAGGGCCAGGCCTTGGCTGCGTATGTGGCCAGCGGCGGGTTGTTGAACGTGCCTGCGCCGTTGCCGACCGAAGGCGGAAGCTGAGCTCATGGGATTGCCGGCCAGCGGCCGGCACTACCCCGGCGAGGCCCGGTCACGGTAGTGCCGGCCGCTGGCCGGCAACCTCGATAGGTCACGTCCGGGTAGTGCCGGCCGCTGGCCGGCAACCTGGAATCTCTCCTCAATCGCCGCCGCCGCAGCTGCCGCCGTCTCCGCTCCCACCGCTGTCGCCACTGCTGCAGTCGGAACTGCTGTAGCTGTGGTGGCTGTTGCTGTCCCCGGAATAGCCCCCGGTGAAATCCGCCGGTCCACCGCTGCTGCCATCGGCTCGCGCGGGCGAACCATCGGCGGTGGCCATCGCCATGCACACGATCGCGCCGACCAATGGCAGCAGCCACACCACCAGCAGCTGCCCGGCGCGGCTGCTGGCGGGAAGGTCGTCGCGGCCCAGCACCACGAAACTGGCCACCAGGTTCAGCCCCAGCACCAGGGCAATCAGGACGAGGGTCACAGCCAGCATGGCGCAGCTCCTTGCGACGGGTTCGGGCCCGCAGACGATACCACCGCCGCCGGTTCGCCCTGCCTGTCATGAAGATGGGACAATGTGGAGCGCGCCGGCCTGCCCTCGGGGCCGCCGGCCCCCCTGCACCACACGGAAGAAGAAGAACAACAACATGCTGAAAGTCATTTTCGATACCGACCCGGGCGTCGACGACGCGCTGGCTCTGCTGTACCTGCACAAGCACCCCCAGATCGACCTGATCGGCGTCACCACCACCTTCGGCAATGCCTCGGTGGAGTCGACCACCCACAACGCGCTGTACCTGAAGCAGGCCTGGGGCCTGTCCGCGCCGGTCGCGCGCGGCGCCGAAGGCCCGCTGCAGCCCGAAGCCACCCCGGAAGCCTGGCCGGTGCACATCCACGGCCACAACGGGCTGGGCAACCACCCGGTGCCGGAAACGCTGGACGCAACCGCCGACGGCCGTCCTGCGCACCAGCTGATCATCGACCTGGTGCGCGCCCATCCGGGCGAAGTGACCTTGGTGGCGGTCGGCCGCATGACCAACCTGGCGCTGGCCCTGCAGCAGGCCCCGGACATCGCCGGCCTGGTGCGTGGCGTGGTGCTGATGGGCGGTGCGTTCCACGTCAACGGCAACATCACCCCGGCGGCCGAGGCCAACATCTGGGGTGACGCGGAAGCGGCCGACATCGTGTTCACCGCCCAGTGGCCGGTCACCGCGATCGGCCTGGACGTGACCACCCGCGTCGAGATGAACCGCGACGGCCTGGACAAGCTGGCCGCGATCGGCGGCGCCGATGCCGAACTGGTCCGCGCCCTGTCGCAGGACTACGTCGACTTCTATCTGCAGGCCGGCCACAAGGGCATGGTCGTGCACGACTGCTGCGCCTGCATCGCCCTGACCCGCCCGGAGCTGTTCCAGTTCGAGCGCGCCAGCGTGCGCGTGGCCACCGACGGTGTCGCCCGTGGCATGACCATTCCCAAGCCGGAAGGCATGGGCTTCGGCCCCAGCGTGTGGGACGGCCATGTCCTGCAGTCCATCGCCATCGGCGTGGATGCGGCCGCGGTGCTGGCCGACATCGAGCAGATCCTGAAGGTCTAAGCGCTCACTGCCCGCCCCGGGACACGGGGCGGGTCTTCGGCACGGTCTCCGGCAGCGTCCACAGCACCGGCAGCACCAGCACCGCCACCAGCGCGATCATCGCCCCCGGCGCCGCCGCCCAGCCGCTGCGTTCCACCCACCATTGCGCCAACCACGGCGTCGCCCCGCCGAACACTGCGGTGGCCATGGTCACCCCCAGCGCCAGACCACTGACCCGGCCCTCGCCGGGGAACTGCTCGGCCGTAGCCGGTGCCGCCACCGCACTGATACCGCCGGCCACACAGGCCAGGCTCACCGCTGCCAGCACGATGCCCAACGGCGCAGCAGAGGCCATCCAGCCGAACATCGACAACGGCAGCAGCGCCGCCAGCACCGTCAGCCCCAGCAGCAGCGGACGCCGCCCGAAGCGATCGGACAGCGCCCCGCACAGCGGGGTGATCGCGATCACCGCCACCGCCGCAATCGTCGACAGCCACAGCGCATCACCTTCGTCGTGCCCTTGTGCGTGCAGGAATGCTGGCACATAGGTGATGCCCACGTAGTAGGTGATCGAACCCAGTGCGGAAATCGCGAACGTGCGCGCCACGGCACCGGGATGGTTGCGCAGCACGTGCCGCAGCGGCGTAGCCGGAATGCTGCCTTCGCGCCGCTGCCGCTCGAACTCCGGCGATTCGTGCATGCCCGAACGCGCGATCAGGATCACCAGTGCCAGCGCCGCGCCGAAGAAGAACGGGATCCGCCAGCCCCAGCTGTCCAGCTGCGGCGCAGGCAGCAGGGCCACGGTGAGCGCGGAGATCGCCACTGCCAGCAACGCACCTACTTCACTGGCCGCCGAGGCCAGCGAGGTGACCAGGCCACGTCGTCGCGCCGGCGCGCTTTCCAGCAGATAGGCGACCACGCCTGTGTATTCGCCGCCCACGGAAAACGCCATCACGCAGCGCAGGATCAGCAGCAGCACGCCAGCAGTCACACCCGCGGTGGCCGCGGTCGGCAGCAACGCGGTGGCCAGCATGGCCGCGGCCATCAACGCCATCGAGGCCAGCAGCATCCAGCGCCGGCCGAGCCGGTCACCCAGGTGGCCGAAGCACAGCGCACCGAGCGGACGCATCAGGTAGGACACCGCGAAGCCGGCCAGGGTGACCAGCATCGCCTCTTCGCCACCGCCGAAGAACACCCGCGACAGCACCGTGGCGAAGTACAGGTACAGGGTGAAGTCGTACCACTCCACCACCGTGGACAGGCCGGCCACCCACATCGAGCGCTGCCGTCCTGCGGTCATTGCGTGCTTTCCTTCATGGCCGCAGCGTGTCATGAAGGCGGTGACGATGCAGTAGATCCACGCCATGCGTGGATGGCTTGCCCCGCCAGACTTCAGGCCGGCAACTGCAACAGCGCCTGCAAACCGCCGCCCTCGCGATTGTGCAGCCGTAGAGAACCACCGAGCGATTGCGCCAGCTGCACGGCGATGGCCAGACCGAGCCCGGTACCGCCGGTATCCCGGTTGCGTGAGCTTTCCAGCCGATGGAAGGGCGCCAATACCGCCTGCAGCTGGTCCTCGGGAATACCGGGGCCACGATCGGAAATCCGAATCCACACCCTGCCCGCCTCGTCACGACCGGCATCAATCTCCGCGCTCCCGGCATAGCGCAAAGCGTTGTCGACCAGATTGCCGACCACCCGCCGCAGTGGTTGCGGCCACGTCTGCACGATCAGGCCGCTCGGGGCGCCACCACTGACTGGCTTGCCCACGTCCTGGTAATCGCCGACCACGCTGGACAGGAATGCCGCCAGATCCATTGCCACCGGCTCACCACTGGCCACATGGCTGCTGCGCGCGTACGCCACGCCTTCGCGTACCAGCTGTCCCAGATGGTCCAGGTCGGCCAGCAGCCGTTGCTGGGTGGCGTCTTCAGGCAGCGTTTCCACCCGCAGCTTCATCCGCGTGATCGGCGTCTGCAGATCGTGCGAGATCGCCGCCAGGATCTGCAGGCGTTCACTGACATGACCACGGATGCGGGCCTGCAGTGCGTTGAGTGCCGTTGCTGCGGTGCCTACCTCCGCTGGACCGTCTTCAGGCAGCGCCGGCCCGTCCTGGCCGGGCTGCAGGTGCTCCATCGCGTGCGACAGCTGTGCCAACGGCCGCATCGCCAGCCGTACCGCCAACCATGCGCACAGCAGCAGCAGTGCCAGCTGCGCCATCAGCACCAGCGGTAACCAGCGTGCCAGTGGCAGGCCGGACGGTGTGACCTCGATGGTCAGCGGCGTGCCGTCGTGCAGGCGCAGCTCCACTTCAAAGCGCTCGGGCATACGCGAGACCTGCCGCGCCTGCAGCGGATATCGATGCCGCAGACTGTCATCGATGATGCTGGTGACCTGTCGCGCACGATCAGTCTCCGGCGCAGGGCCGGCCGCGGCCGGGCGCAACAGATAGCGGTAGGTTCGCCGTTCCAGACGCGGCACCCACGCTTCGCGCTCGCTGGCGGGCAAGCGCTCCAGCAAGGCCACGCTCACGGCCACGTCCTCGTCGAGGTTGCGCAGCATCATGCTGCGGGTGGACTGGTAGCGCTCGTAGAACAGCAGGCCGAACGACAGCGCATGGGCCAGAGTCAGCCCACCCAGCAGCAACAGCAGCAGCCGCGCCGACAGCGTGCGCGGCCACGGCAGGCGGCGCGCCGCGGCGTTCATTCCTCCGGCCCCAGCAACTGCACCGGCACGCTGAACACATAGCCTTCGCTGCGCACGGTCTTGATGTAGGTCGGCTCACGCGCATCGTCGCCCAGGCGCTGGCGCACGCGGCTGACCAGCAGGTCGATCGAGCGGTCGAACAGTTCCGCATCGCGGCCCTGGGTGAGGCTGAGCAGCTGGTCGCGGCTGAGCACACGGTTGGCGTGGTCAAGGAACACGCGCAGCAGCCGGAACTCGGCGCCGCTGAGCGGATAGGCGGTGTCCTGCGCGTCCAGCAGGTGGCGGGCGGTGGTATCCAGGCGCCATTCGCCGAAGGCCAGCTGGCGGCCGGCTTCGCTCACCTGCAGGTTCGGCGGCAGCATCTGCGTGCGGCGGATCACCGCGTTGATGCGTGCCAGCAGTTCGCGCGAGGAGAACGGTTTGGTCACGTAATCATCGGCGCCCATTTCCAGGCCGATGATGCGGTCGGTCTCATCATCGCGGGCGGTCAGCAGCACCACCGGCACGGCGCGGTGCTTGCCGGCCCGCAGGTTGCGGCACAGGCTCAAGCCATCCTCGCCGGGCATCATCACATCCAGCACCACCAGGTCCACCGCATGGGTGTCCATCAGCGCGCGCATCGCGCGGCCACCATCGGCCTGGCTGACGCGCAGGCCGTTGCGCTGCAGGTAGTCGGCCAGCATCTGGCGGATGTCGCTGTCATCGTCGACGACAAGGATGTGCGGTACGTGGTTCATCGTATTCTCGATCGAGGCAGGGGCGAAGCCGCGCGACGCGGCCATGGTAGCGCGGCTCAGGGGCTGGCCAGCAGGCGCTGGATCTCGCTTTCGGTACGCGCATAGTCGCCTTCACCGTAGTGCCGGTAGACCACCCGCCCCTGCCGGTCGATCAGGTACAGCGCGGGCCAGAAACGGTTACCCCACGCGTTCCAGATCCGGTACTGGTTGTCCTGCACCACCGGCCAGGTGATATCCAGCCGGTGGATCGCACGGCGCAGGTTCCCCGGCAGCCCTTCATACGCGAATTCGGGGGTGTGCACGCCGATCACGTGCAGGCCCTGTTCCGCGTATCGGCGATGCCACTGGTGAACGTACGGCGCCACGTTGAGGCAATTGCTGCAGGTGTAGGTCCAGAATTCGACCAGCACCACCTGCCCGCGCAGCTGCTGCAGGGTCAGCGGCGGGGTGTTGTGCCATGGCCCACCGCCGCTGAATCCCGCAGCGGGTGCGGCCTCGGCAGTCTGTGCACCGGCTTCGGGGCTTGGCCACGCAAGCAGCAGCGCAACGGCGCCGAGCAGGGACAGCAGCAGCGGCACGGTATAGGCACGAAGCGTGGCCATTGCTCAGCCCCCCTGCTCGGCCAGCGGCAGCTCGGCCGGCTTCACACCGGCAGCTTCCAGGATGCTGTCGGCCACCTGCGCGGGGTGCGAGAGCAGCGAGACATGGCTGCTGCCGATCGACTGCAGCTGCGCGCCAATGCGCTGCGCGGTGGCGACCTGCAGCTGCGGCGAGAGCATGCGGTCATCGCGGCTGACCACGTACCAGCTCGGCTTGCTGCGCCATGCCGCCGTGGTCACGGCCTCACCCAGCGCACTGGCCTTCAACGGCACCTGCGTGCTGTACAGCAGGGCGGCGGCCTTCTTCATCACGTCGGGTGCGAAATCCTGGGCGATGGCATCGGCCGGCAGGGTCAGGTAACCGTCTTTCTCCTGCAGGCGGGTCAGCCCGGGGCCGACCGGGAAGCCTTCGCCCTGCTGCGCGGAGGACTGGCCGACATCCGGTGCGAACGCGGCCACGTAGACCAGCGCCTGCACCTTGGGATCGTCGCCCGCTTCGGTGATGACCGTGCCGCCCCAGCTGTGGCCGACCAGCACCACCTTGCCAGGCGCGGCAGCGATCGCGCGACGGGTAGCGGCAACGTCATCGGCCAGCGAGGTGAGCGGATTCTGTACCGCCACCGCCGGCAGCTTCCAGGCATGCAGGGTGCCGATGACCTTGTTCCAGCTGGAGCCATCGGCGAAGGCGCCATGCACCAGGATGATGGTGGGCGGCGCGCCGGCATCGGCCTGCACGGCGAAGGCGGGGGTGGCGGTGCCGGCCAGGGCCAGGGCAGCGGCAAGCAGGGTGGTGCGGATCATGGGTGGCACTCCGGTGTTGGGAGTGGCCATTTCCGCGTGCCGGTGTATCCCTGCTGTTTCGCTGTGATGCCGAGTTGTACCGGACTGTAGGGCGGCGGCGGGTTCCTACAGTGGGATACATTCGGCCGCTGGGCATGCCCCGGCGCCATCGGGTGGATATCGCTCCCCGCACGCGGGCGCGCAACGCGCCGATGCGCCCCCGATGCGGCGTCTTTGTATCCAACTGTACGAAACCCCTGCCGCAGCCACAGTCGCTGACAAAACCCCGGGCATCGACACACGTTGCCGATACCTGCGTGGCCCGAAATGGCCTCCATCGACAACCGGCCCGCAGGACACACCCATGATCAGCACCGCCTCCTCCCTCTACACCCCACGCCTGGATGCCGTCGGCCGCTGGCTTTCGCCGCTGGCCCTGCGCGCCCTGCTCGCCTGGGAATTCTTTGAATCCGGTCGCGAGAAGCTGGGCGGCCAGAACTGGTTCGCCGATCTGGAAGGCCGGTTCCCGTTCCCCTTCTCCACCCTGCCCGCCTCGCTCAACTGGCAGCTGGCCACCTGGCTGGAACTGGTGGGCGCGGTGATGCTGCTGCTGGGCCTGGCCACGCGCTCGGTGGCGTACATCTTCTGGGTGCTCACCATCGTGGCCATCGCCGCCGTGCACTGGCCCGACCAGTGGAACGGCCTGGATGAACTCTGGCGGGGCTATGCGATCACCGACCAGGGCTACGGCAACTTCAAGCTGCCGCTGCTGTTCCTGGCCATGCTGCTGCCGCTGATCCTCAACGGTGCTGGATCACTCAGCCTGGACCGTCTGCTTGCCAGCCCGCAACACGCCGCCGCAGACGATGACGGCCTCGGCTGGGGCAGCAGCCTGATCGCGCTGCTGCTGCCGGTCGCCGCACTACTGCCCGGCGTCGGCTTCGGCGGTGCCCTGCTCGGCGCCGCGTTGTTGCTGGCCCATGTACTGCGCCGTCGCCGCAGCGCCTGATCCGCTTCCGCCCTCTCCCACCCTTCCTCGCATCGCATTCCGTCGCCTTCCAGCGGCGTCCATCCCGCACGCCCTGCGTGCACATCCCAAGGAGTCATCACCATGTCCGTCTCGACCAATAACACCTCTGCTTCCCGTCTGCCGCGCATCGGCGCCATCGGCATCGCCCTGGCCGGCGGCCTGCTGCTGGCCGGCCAGGCTGCCGCGATCCAGCCGCTGGCGATCAGTGCCGTGGCCATGAGCGCCGCCGCCGAAGGCAAGTGCGGTGAAGGCAAGTGCGGCGCCAACAAGGCCACCACCAGCAAGCCCGCCGGCAAGGCCAAGGTAGCCGAGGGCCAGTGCGGCGAAGGCAAGTGCGGCGACGCCTCGTTTGCCCGGACCGACCGTGACCACGACGGAAAGGTGTCGCGTGCCGAGTTCAATGCCGTGGCCGCCAAACGTGCCGCCGAATTCGACCGCATCGACACCGACCACGACGGTTACATCAGCGAGCAGGAAGCGCACGACTACCTGCGCAGCGTCTACACCGCCAATGGCAAGCCGATGCCGAAGGGCCTGTTCTCGCGCGTTGCCGACTGATTGCCCGCACCCGGTGCCGCCCTTGTGGCGGCACCTCATCCCGGAGTACCCACCATGTCCCTGCCTTTGCCTACCGCCAGTGCGGGCCTCGGCCTGCGCCGAGGCCTGATCGATGAGCTTCTGGCGATGCCGGCCGATGCCATCGACTTCCTCGAATGCTCGCCGGACAACTGGATCGGCGTCGGCGGTGCACACGGTGCCGCGCTGCGCCAGCTGAGCGAGCGCCACCGCCTGACCTGCCACGGTCTTTCGCTGTCGCTGGGTGGACCGGACCCACTGGACCGCACGCTGCTGCAACAGACCCGCGCTTTTCTCGACCTGCACCAGGTACAGCTGTACAGCGAACACCTGAGTTACTGCGCCGCCGGGGGCCATCTCTATGACCTGCTGCCGCTGCCGTTCACCGCCGAGGCCGTACGCCACGTTGCCGGGCGCATCGCCCAGGTGCAGGACAGCCTGGGGCGTCGTATCGCGGTGGAGAACATCTCCTACTACGCAGTGCCCGCTGCCGACATGAGCGAGATCGAGTTCATCACTGCCGTGCTTGCCGAAGCCGACTGCGACCTGCTGCTGGACGTCAACAATGTCTTCGTCAACGCCTGCAACAATGGCTACGACGCCTTCGATTTCCTGCGCCGCGTGCCGGCCCACCGCGTGGCCTCCCTGCATGTGGCTGGCCACTTCGACGAGGACGACGGCTTCAAGATCGACACCCACGGCGCGCCGGTGAAGGGTGTGGTCTGGGCCCTGCTACGCGAGGCCTATGCGCACGTAGGCGTGCGCCCCACTCTGCTGGAGCGCGACTTCAATTTCCCGCCGCTGGCCGAACTGCTTGCTGAAGTGCAACAGATCCGCAGGGCCCAGGCCGACGCCGAGTTGCCGGAGGTGGCCCATGGCTGAGTCCCTGGCCACGTTGCAGCGGCGCTGGGCCGACCATGTGCGCGATCCCTCGATGCCCGCACCCGATGGCATCGCGGCATGGCGGCTGGCGATCTACTGCCGCCTGTGCATCGACAGTCTGGACAACCTGCTGGCCGGCAGCCTGCCGCGCCTGCATCAACAACTGGGCGAAGCGCGCTGGCGTGGCCTGGTCGAGCACTACTACGCGTACCACGACTGCCACACCCCGCTGTTCCCGCAGATCGCCAGCGAGTTCGCTGCCTGGCTGGCGGCGCAGGACACGTTCGCGCTGCCCGGCTGGGCAGCGGAACTGGCGCACTACGAGAGCACGCAGCAGGCACTGCACATCGAAGCGCGTGATGCCGGGCATTCGTTGCACTCCATGCCTGCGGGCAGCGACGTGCTGGCGCTGTCGCCGCTGGTGCGGGTACTGGGCTACCAGTGGCCGGTGCATGAGGACGCCGGACTGGACGATGCGCCCGCCAGCGAGCCGACACTTCTGCTGCTGCGTCGCCTGGCGGACGACCGCCTGCAGGTCGAGGAACTGGCACCGCTTGCATATGCGCTGTTGTCGGCCTTTGGCAACGACGGTGCGCGCGTGGACGACGCCCGGCAGGCGCTGGCTGAGGCGCATGGCGTGGCCACCGATGCACTGCGCGTGGTGGCCGCGCCCTTGCTGGGCGAACTGTGCGCGGCCGGCGTGCTGGTCGCGCTGACCGGGTTCTGAGATTGCCGGCCAGCGGCCGGCACTACCCCTATCTGATTCGAGGTCTGACCATGGCTGTTTCCAACACTTCCTTGCTGCATGGCTGGCGCCTGTTCATGGCCATCGCCGCAGTCCTGATCGCCTTTGCGCTGGCAGCCTTCGCTCTGCAACCGGATCTGGCCGAGGGCAGCCGCGCAGCGATCCGGGTCACTGCCCGCACGTCGTTCCTGCTGTTCCTGGCCGCGTTTACGGCATCGTCATTTGCCACCCTGCTGCCCGGGCCGACCACCCGCTTCCTGATGCGCGAGCGCCGCATCATCGGCCTGTCGTTTGCGTTCTCGCATCTGCTGCATGCCTTCGCCATCACCGCGTTCGGCATCCTCAATCCGGCGTTCTGGCCAGCGCGCTCCGCCCTTGCCAATCTTCCCGGAACGATGGGTTACGTGGCCATCCTGGCGCTGGCCATCACCTCGCACCGGAGCATCGCCCGGCGCATGGGTCCAACCGCCTGGCGGCGACTGCACGTCACCGGCATGTGGGTCATCGCGGCGGTGTTCACCTATTCGTACTTCAAACGTGTACCCACGAACTTCTGGTATGCGGTGCCTTCGGCACTGCTGTTCACCGCCTTCGTGGTCCGCTGGATCGCCAAACGTGCTCAGTCGCTGCGCCGCAGCGCCCACGCCCGTCCTTCCCTGCCAGCGGCCTGATCATCCCCAACCGGAGTTTGAACATGACAGTCTCTTCCTCTCGCCGCCGTGCACTGGTCATCGGCGGCTCACGCGGTATCGGTGCGGCCATTGCGCAACGCTTGGCCGTTGATGGCCATGACGTCGCCATCACCCACGTCTCGCGCCCCGATGGGGCGCAGGCATCGCTTGATGCCATCCGCGCGCACGGTGGCCGCGCGCTCGCCTTCCAGGCTGACAGCAGCGATGCCGATGCGTTGCGCCGGGCCGTGGCCGCCGCTGCGCAGGCCTTCGGTGGGTTGGATGTGCTGGTGGTCAATGCCGGCCTGTACCGGCATACACCGATCGACAGCGTGGATCTGCCTACGCTGGACCAGCTGCTGGCGGTGAACATACGTGGCGTGGTGCTGGCCATCCAGGCGGCCCTGCCGCATCTGTCCGGCGGTGGCCGCATCATCACCATCGGCAGCAACACTGCCGTGCGCAGTGGTTCGCCCGGCAGCAGCCTGTATGCGATGAGCAAGGCGGCGGTGGCCGCTCTGGTGCGCGAGCTGGCGCTGGAGCTGGCCCCCAGCGGCATCACCATCAACAACCTGCAACCCGGCCCGACTGCGACCGACATCACCGCCGGGCTGGATGAAAAGCTTGCTGCGCGGGTACCCCTGGGCCGCATTGCCCAGCCTGCCGAAATCGCGTCATTGGCCAGTTGGGTAGCGGGGCCGGAAGCGGGCTACATGACAGGCAGCAGCCTGACCATCGATGGAGGCTTCATCCTCTGAGCCGTTGCACGATCCCCCATCCCACACCCCACCGCATCACGGCGCCCGGCGCAGGGTGATCATCGTAATCTCCGACGGTATGCCGATGCGGGCCGGGAACCCGGCCCACAGGCCGGCACCGTTGCTCACGTACAGCGTCATGCCATCCACCGCGTAGCGACCGGAGACGAAGCCGCCGTTGGCGCGCTTCACCAGCTGGTCCATGCCGATGATCTGTCCGCCATGGGTGTGCCCGGACAGCTGCAGCTTCACCCCGCGTGCAGCGGCCTCGCGTGCATTGCGGGGCCGATGGTCGAGCAGGATCACCGGTGCGCTGGGGTCGGCACCGGCCAGGGCGGCCTCCAGGTCGGGCAGCGGCAGGCCATAGCGTGCGGCGACCGGGTCGGTGACACCGGCGATGGTCAGTGCCGCCCCGCCACGGCGCACCTGGGTGTGGCTGTTTTCCAGCACCTGCATGTGCAGCGCGCGGAACGCCTGCATCCATTCGCTGTACTGCGCGTAGTACTCGTGGTTGCCGGTAATGGCGATCACCCCGTCCGGCGCACGCAGGTCCGCCAGTGGCGTGTAATCGTTGCGGCGCGCCTGCACGCTGCCGTCGATCAGGTCGCCGGTGATCACCACCAGATCCGGCTGCAGTGCATTGCTTGCAGCCACGACCTGGCGCACCCAGTCGCCGGTCAGCAGGCGGCTGGCGTGAATGTCGGTGAGCTGCAGCACACGGTAGCCATCGAAGGCCTGCGGCAGTCCGCTGATGGCCACCTCGATCTGCCGTGGCTTGGGTACGGCCATGCCCTGGCTGACACCGAAGGCACTGAGCAGCAGCGCCAGCACCGCGGCAGACGGGCGCAGCGCCTTGCTGCGCAGTACGGAAAGGGCGCGCGGGGCGCGCAGCAGGCGCGCGGCCAACAGGCCGGCGTCCAGCACCAGCAACGCCAGGGCCAGCAGCAGCACGGCGGTGGAACCGGTGGCCAGCGTGGCAATGGCCATCTTCGGAATTTCCGGGGAGGCCATCGTGCCCCAGAAGCTGGCGACGATGCGCAGCTGCACGGCAATGCCCACCAGCAGCACCGACAGCACCACCTTCGACCAGACAGGCAGGCGCAGCGGCCAGAAAAGGCGCCAGGCCACATACAGGCCCATCAGAAAACCAATCGTACTCAGCACTACGACAATCCAGAACGGCGAACAGGCCCGCCATGGTGACGGCAGAAGATGGCAATGGATAGAGCCGGGCATGGGCCCAGCCCCGACATCGTCACGCTTCCGGCAAGCGTTCCACCCGCAATCGCGTGATGCGCCGCTTCTCCATCGCCAGCACGGTGATGCGGATACCGGCCACCTCCAGCGTGTCGCCGATGTCGGGCAGGCGCCCCAGTTGCTCCAGCACCAGCCCGGAAATGGTCATGTAGTCCGCGCTGCGCGGCAGCGACACGCCGGCCAGCCGCTGCAGGTCGTCCAGGGTCAGCGCGCCGTCGGCGTCCCAGCAGTCCTCGCCCTGTGCAACCACGCCATAGCGCTCGTCCTGGGTATCGGCCAGATCACCGGCGATGGCCGCCAGCAGGTCGTTGGCCGTCACCAGGCCTTCCACGCTGCCGTACTCGTCCACCGCCACTGCCAACGGCACCGGGTGCTGGCGGATCAGCTCCAGGGCCTGCAACGCACTGGCGCTGGACAGCACGTACTGCGGCTCGCGCAGGTTGCCTTCCAGTTGCAGTGGCTTGCCCTGCAGCAGGTCGGCCAGCAGGTCACGGCTCTGCACCACGCCACGCAGGCTGTCCAGGTCGCCCTCGCCCACCAGCATCCGCGTATGCGGCGACGCCACCAGGCGTGCGACCACATCGTCGTGACCACGCGCCATGTCGATCCACTGCACGTCGGCACGCACCGTCATCACGCTCGATACCGGGCGGTCGGCCAGGCCCAGCACACTGCGGATCATCTCGTGCTCGGCGGGCTGCAGGCGTTCTTCGGAGCTGCCGCGCTCATCGGCTTCATCTTCATCGTGGCCATTGGCCTGGCGCGCACCCAACAGCCGCAGCACGGCATCGGCAGTACGCTGGCGGAACGGCTGGCGCTGTTCGTTGCGCTCGCGGTTGAAACGTATCCACTGGTTGAACGCTTCCACCAGGATCGAGAACGCGATGGCCGCGTACAGGTACCCCTTCGGGATCTTGTAGCCCAGGCCCTCGGCCACCAGGCTGAAACCGATCATCAGCAGGAAGCCCAGGCACAGCACCACCACGGTCGGGTGCTTGTTGACGAAGCGGGTCAGCGGCTTGCTGGCCAGCAGCATCAGCGCCATCGCGATGGTCACCGCCGCATACATCACGCCGAGGTTGTCGACCATGCCGACCGCGGTGATCACCGAATCCAGCGAGAACACCGCATCAAGCACCACGATCTGCGCCACCACCATCGCAAAGCTGGCATAGACCTTCTTGCCGTCCTCGTGATGCTCGCGGCCTTCAAGCCGCTCGTGCAGCTCCATGGTGCCCTTGAACAGCAGGAACAGGCCGCCGCCGAGCAGGATCAGATCGCGGCCGGAGAAGCTGTGCTCCAGCAGCGTGACCAGTGGCTCGGTCAGTTTCATGATCCAGGCCAACGCAGCCAGCAGCACCAGCCGCATCAGCAGCGCCAATGCCAGGCCGATCACCCGCGCGCGGTCGCGCTGGTGCGGCGGCAGCTTGTCGGCCAGGATCGCGATGAACACCAGGTTGTCGATGCCGAGAACGATCTCCAGCACGACCAGGGTTGCAAGGCCCATCCATATCGAGGGGTCAGCCAACCATTCCATTTCAGGTCCGTTTCGTCAGTAAGGGAAAAGTGGTGCGGTGCAGGCGTGCGGCGCGGCCAGGCTCAATCCGCATCCTGCGCCTGCGCAGGGTCATGCCCGAGCAGGTCGCCGGGGCTGCATTGCAGTTCGCGGCAGATCGCATCGAGGGTGGAAAAGCGGATTGCGCGTGCCTTGCCGGTCTTCAGGATCGACAGGTTGGCCAGGGTGATGTCGATGCGCCCGGCCAGCTCGGACAAGGTCATGCCGCGTTGCTGCAGCATGCGGTCGAGGGTGATGACGATCGCCATCAGATCATGCCCATCAAATCACACCGTCCAGATCGTCGCGCATCGCTGCGCCAACGGTGAACACCCGCGCCAGCACGAACAGCATCAGTACGGCCACCAGGCCGGTGATCGACATGCCACCGCCAACTTCCATCCACGCAAAGTCCGGCCCCATCCAGCTGGCATACAGACCGATCACGATGGACAGCACCTCCATCGCCAGCATCAGCCAGGCCATGCGTTGCAGGCGTACGGCATTGGCATGGGTGAAGGGGCGTTCGTTGGCCGCAGAACGCAGCAGCCGCGCCAGGTGGCGCAGGAACACCAGGCACAGCACCAGCAGCGCGACGATGGCGGCCAGGCCCACGCAGAAATGCAGGAAAAGATGCGAACCGTGCATGGCCGCGGCCTGCGCGTCGTGCACGCTGTCCAGCAGCCAGCTGCGGTCGTAGGCCACCAGCGGCACCGCCAGCAGCGCGGCCAGGATGCCCAGCCAGCACATCGCGCGCACCGCCTGCACGGCGGTCTGGGCGAGGGTGAACAAGCCGCGCGCAGGAAGGGCGCGGGCGGGACGAGCGGTCAAGCAGCCTCCGATGTGGAGCGGCCCTGCCGCCCCGAGGTGGATTTATCGATAAACGATATATCACATCCCCAGGGCGGCTGGCTGAATCGCGCCCGCGCTTGACACCGCCCAGCGGCAAACGGAACATCAGTTAACGAATTAGTTAACTACAACGATGGACCGCATCTTCGAAGCCCTGGCCTCCACCGCACGCCGGCAGATCCTGGCCTACCTCAGCGCCGGCGAACTCAGCGCCGGCGAGCTGGCCGAGCGCTTCGATTTCAGCAAGCCGGCACTCTCCAGCCACCTGCGCATCCTGGAAGACGCCGGCCTGATCGAACGCGAGAAGCGCGGCCAGTTCGTGTACTTCCGGCAGGTGCCCGACCGCCTGGCCAACACGCTGTTTTCCTGGGCTGCCGAAGTCTGTCCGGTCGGCGGCCCGCTGAAGCGGCAAGCGCGCGCACGCCGCAAGACACCCGCCCGCTGAGGAGCACTGCGATGCCCGGTTCGACCCGCACCAGCCGTTCGTTCCCGAGTATCCAGCTTCCGGCACACGACGGCGGTGGCCCGGTGGAAGTCACCCTGATCGCGCAGCTCGGCATCGGTGCCGGCGATGCGCTGGTGAGCGATGCCAGCCAGCGCCAGCGCCACCACCCGGCCTTCATCGATGCGCTGGACGAGCCCTCGGCACGGTTGGGTGGCATGCACCTGCAGCACGGCGATCCGTCATCGCTGTACAGTTTCGTGGTGGGTGCCGGCGGCCATCCCTTCCACCGCCATGCCGGGCCGCGCATGTTCACCGCCATCGCCGGCAGTGCCGGTGCCGAGCTGCGGTTTGCCAGCGCATCCGATCAGCAACTGGCGGACGATCCCTCGCACTTCCTGCGGTCGCTGCGTCGTGTCCGCATCCCGCCCGATTGCCTGTTCACCGTGCGCTTTGGCGGCGGCACCTGGCACCAGTTCGCCTCGAACAGTCCGGCCCACCCTGCCCTGTTCGCGCTTTCGTGCCACAGCAATGAGCTGGCGGGAGCAATGAGCGAGCAGGCACGCGCCCAGGCACAAGCAAACGTCGCGGACATTCCCAGCCTGACCGACCTGCTGCCAGCGGCGCACTGGCCCAGCGCAACCACACTCGCCGCCACGCCGTTGCTGCAACTGTCACTGCAGGCGGCAGCGCCCAGCCTGCGCGCACGCCTGTGCGTGCAGACGCGCACGTTGCTGGGGCCGCTGCGTCGCTTCAGCCTGGAGCCACTGCGCGGATTCGTGGAGCGGGCGACGCCGGCGTACCCGGTCTGCAGCAGCGCGTCGTCGCCTTCAGCGGGAATGCTCGCCAGCGCCCTGCCGCACAGTCACTACAACGACACGACCACGCTGACCCTGCACGGCGGGCAGACCCGCCATCGATCGGCCTCCGCCCTGCTGGCCGACATACTGGACGGGTTCCTGCGCAACCCGCCGGCGGGCGTCGGCCGCTTGATGGCACTGCGCAATCGTCTGGTTGCACCACTGCGTCTGCGCACCTCGCCGCTGGGCTGCCCGGTGTCGTCGTTGCTGTCCACCGACCGCAGCCGCGTGTTCGGCGGACGTTTCCCGGTGCTGGATGCCCGAGTAGATGCGGAAGACCGGTGTGCCGAAGTGCTGCTCGGCGCAGACGACCGCCATCTCCGCTTCCGCAGCAGCGTGCGCGTGCAGTTCTGCGAGGACGGCCAGGTCCAGATCAGCCTGGGCTCGCGCGTGCAGACGCTCAATGCGTTTGGCCGCTTCTACATGGCCATGATCGACAGCGCCCATCGCCATTACGTGGCCCCGGCACTGCTGCGCCGCGCCGTTGAACATGCGCTGGCACCGGAACTGGCCGCGTGGTCCGGCACGCCTGCACATTCCTGAGCTGCGGCAGCAATGTGCAGGGGCCCTGTGCGGCCCCCGTGATCAGACCACGATCTCGCCTTCGTCCTCACCATCCCAGTAATGGATGCGGCTGGCGTGTACGTGGATCAGCACCACACCCGGCGTATCCACGCCCTGCTCGAACCACCGCTCCAGGTCCTTCACCCAATGCTGGGCCATCGTGGCGCGATCGCGGACCAGCGCCGCCCTGCCCTGCACGTGCACGAACAGCGGTGGCTTGCCCAGCAGCGACTTGCTGCCGGTCAGGCCCAGCGCCACGTTCGGGTCGGCGCTGATCTCGCGCACCATATCGGTGTTTTCCATGGTGAAGAACCAGCTGTCGCCGTCGTAGTCCACATCGCCGTTGTTGCTCATAGGGCGGCCAGCGATCTGGCCACCGGCATGGGTCTGCAGCATGGTGAAATCGATGCCGGCCATCTTCTTGGCCAGTTCGGGAAGGGTAAGCGTGGTCATGGGCAGTTCCTTCAACAGATGGGTGTCCAGCGTCTGCTCGACGCGGTGACCGATGCGTGGATGGCTGCTGGCGCCTTCTTCACGCAGTGGCCGCAGTTGGCATTCCCGCGTGCAGCGCGCCCGCGCTGTGGTGACCGTCACTCATCAGTGCGGATAGCGGAACACCAGGTCATCCGGATCGCTGCGCACCGCCTGCGCGTCCAACACGCCGCCGAGGCGGACCGCCACTGCCTGCGAGGCGTGGTTGTCCGCTGCCATGTAGCTCACCAGCGTCGGCAATCCGCGCACCGCGAACGCCCAATCACGCAGCGCCGCCGCCGCCTCGCTGGCGAAACCCTGCCCTTCCTGCCCGGCATACAGCAACCAGCCCAGTTCCTGTTCCGGAAACAGCGGGCCATGGTTGATGCCGACCTGGCCGATGCACTCGCCCGTGTCGCGGCGCTCGATCATCAACGCGCCGTGGCCGAACAGATGCCAGCTGGCCAGGTCGTGGCAGAACTGCCCCCACGCGGCGACCTCAGCGAACGGCCCGCCCATGCCGCGCGCACGGGGCGAGGCCAGGAACGCGGCATACACCGGGAAGTCGTCCAGGCATTGCGCGCGCAGGCGCA
Source organism: Stenotrophomonas sp. SI-NJAU-1 (assembly GCF_020883215.1). Taxonomy (NCBI): domain Bacteria; kingdom Pseudomonadati; phylum Pseudomonadota; class Gammaproteobacteria; order Lysobacterales; family Lysobacteraceae; genus Stenotrophomonas; species Stenotrophomonas sp. SI-NJAU-1. Next base: position 1,153,587 of record NZ_CP086598.1, on the reverse strand, counting down.
GGCGCGGTGTCTCCAGCACCGGGATGTGGATCATGCGTGTGCCAGTCAGTACACGGCCAGGAAGCCGCAGCCGCGGCGTTGTGGTTGGCCCTCGACAGTCACCTGCACGCTGGCCGATGTATCCACGCCTTCAGCGTTGCGGCAGGGCTCGCGCTTGATCTCGACGTTGGTGGGCTGCTTGCCCAGCTCACCGTTGAGTACCGTCAACGAACTGGGCGCACCGGCCGGCTGGCCGAGGTAGCGCAGCGTTCCAGCGCTGCTGCGGCCAGCAACGGTGAGCGTGGCATCGTGGTTGCCCTTGCCGGTGGAGGCGATCTCGATGGACCAGCCGGCGCCGCCGCCGGTGAAGGCAGGCACCGGGCTGGCATCAGCAGCGATAGACGGGTGACGCGGCGCATCGGCGCCCGGATCGGTCTGCGGTGTACTGCTGGCGCAACCAGCGAGCAGGCCCGCCAGCAGCGTGGAAGTCACAACGCAGCGCAGGGCCATGGCGTACTCCTGGGAAGGACGAGTGGCCAGTCTAGGCAGCAGCGCGTGCGCCGGCGATGAACAGTGCCACCTTCAGCGGGCCGCGTGCCCGCCTGCGGCCACCTGCACCAGCACATCATCACCGGCCGCATGCCCCTGCCCATCGTGATCGCCTTGAAATGCTCGAGGTCCAGCAGAATCACGACCGCCTGCGTGTTTCCATCGGCACGCCGCTGTCGTACCGTTCCTCCAGCGGGCGCCGGTTCAAAAGGCCGCTCAGCTGATCGGAACAGCGCTCTTCGGGTCAGATCCAGCGCTGGTCCACCAGTTCGCGCTTCACATAGGCGTAGAACACCGGCGCGGCCACCAGCCCGGGCAGGCCGAAGGCCGCCTCCATCACCAGCATGGCCAGCAGCAGTTCCCAGGCGCGCGCCTGGATCTCGCCGCCGACGATGCGCGCGTTGAGGAAGTACTCCAGTTTGTGGATCACCACCAGGTACAGCAGCGCAGCCACGGCCACGTAGAACGACACCGACAGTGCGACGATGGCGATGATGGTGTTGGAGATGATGTTGCCCACCACCGGCAGCAGGCCCGCCAGGAAGGTGATCAGCACCAGCGTCTTCGACAACGGCAGGTGCACGCCGAACAGCGGCAGCACGCCCAGCAGGAAGATGGCGGTGAACACGGTGTTGAGCAGCGAGATCTTGACCTGCGCGAACACCACCTGGCGGAACGCGGTGGCCAGGCGGCTGGTGCGGCCGATCAGTTCCTGCGCCAGCGGGCCCATCTTCGGCAGCGGCAGTTCGTCGTACAGCGCGATCATCGCGCCCAGCACCATGCCGATCAGCACCCGCACGCCCACCTGCACCACCGATGTGCCGGCCACGCCCAGCTGGCGCTGGTGCTCGGCGGCCCATTCGTTCACGGCCGCGCGCAGCGCCGTCAGATCTTCGGGAATGTAGGGCTGCAGCAGGGCAGGCACCTGGTGGCGCGAGGTGTTGAGGATGTCCATCAACCGCGCCAGCAGCACGTCCGGGCCACCGGTCTCGTTGCGGAAGAACGAGGCCACGCCGATACCGGCCAGCACCAGCACGCTGATGATCACCGCCGACAGCAGGATCACCGCGATCGCCCGTGCCCGGCCTGGGCGCAGCCTGCCTTCCACGGTGGAGGCCAGCACATGGGTCAGCTGGAACACCAGCAGGCCCGACAGCAGGGTCACCACCAGGCCAAGCTTCAGCGCCAGCCACATGCCCAGCAGCATCATCAGCCAGGCAGCGATGCGTGCGGCGGGAGGCTTGGGCAGGGTCGGGATGACGAGCGACATCGGGGCACATCCTGATGGGGTGGCCCATGGTAGTGGATTGAGCTGATGCGCCCGCGCATGCGCGTCCCTGCGGCCGCCGCGTGCCGTCAGCGTGCGGCCACCGCCCCTGCCGCACGCGCCGGTACGGTGGCCTCCTGATCACCCTTGCGCTCGCTGTAGCGATCGACCAGGTAGTCCGCACGATCCCGCGTGAGCAGGGTGAACTTGACCAGTTCCTCCATCACATCCACCACCCGGTCGTAGTACGCCGAGGGTTTCATCCGCCCGTTCTCGTCGAACTCCTGCCATGCCTTGGCCACCGAAGACTGGTTGGGGATGGTCAGCATGCGCATCCACCGCCCCAGCACGCGCAGCGTGTTGACCGTGTTGAACGACTGCGAACCGCCACTGACCTGCATCACCGCCAGCGCCCTGCCCTGCGTCGGGCGCACGCTGCCGTCTTCCAGCGGCAGCCAGTCGATCTGGTTCTTGAACACGCCGGTGATCGTGCCGTGGCGCTCCGGGCTGATCCAGACCTGGCCTTCGGACCAGTGCGACCACGCGCGCAGGCGCTGCACTTCAGGGTGATCGGCGCCGACGCTGTCGAGCATGGGCAACGCATGCGGATCGAACACCCGGGTATCGCAGCCGAGGTGGCGCAGCAGGCGCTCGGCCTCCAGCGCCAGCTTGCGGCTGAACGACTGCGGGCGCAGCGAGCCATACAGCAGCAGGATCCGCGGCGGGTGTGCGCGGCCGGCGCCCAGCAGGGTCGGGTCGGGCTGGGGAAGCGACGCTTCGACCAGATTGGGAAGGGTGGCACTTGTGATGGGCTTATTCATTCGACTATTCTAGAAATATGGAAACAAAGAATGCAATCACCGCCCTTACCGCCCTTGGCCATGCCACCCGCCTGGCCGCGTTCCGGCTGCTGGTCGAAGCCGGCCCGGCCGGACGCATGGCCGGTGACATCGGCGCCGCCCTGCAGGTGCCGCCGGCCACGCTCAGCTTCCACCTGAAGGAGCTGCTGCAGGCCGGGCTGGTCGAGAGCGAGAGCCAGGGCCGCAATGTCTGCTACCGCGCCAACTTCAGCGCGATGACCGGCCTGATCGACTACCTCACCCACAACTGCTGCGCAGGCTCGTCCGATCCCGCCTGCAGCCCCACCTCCCCTGATTGCGCCTGCTGACCGGAGATCTGCTTCGTGACCACCCAACGCGTCCTGTTCCTGTGCACGGGCAATTCCGCCCGCAGCGTCCTCGCCGAAGCCACGCTGCGGGCGTGGGCCGGTCATCGCTTCGAGGTCTTCAGCGCCGGCAGCCAGCCCACCGGCGAGGTCAATCCGTTCGCACTTGCGCAATTGCAGGCCGAGGGCATTGCAACGGCAGGCCTGCGCAGCAAATCGTGGGACGAGTTCGCCGACGGCGCGCCGATGGACCTGGTGATCACGGTGTGCGATGCCGCGGCCGCCGAGGCATGCCCGGTCGTGTTCGGCGATTTCGTGCGCGCGCACTGGGGCCTTCCTGATCCGGCCGCCGTCGATGGCAGCGCGGAGGACAAGGCGGCTGCATTCGCGCAGGCCCATGCCATCGTCAAGGCGCGCCTGCTGGCGCTGTTGGCACTGCCCGCAGACACATGGTCCGATCGTGTGCGGTTGAAGGATGCGCTGGATCGCATTGGCTTCGTGCAGCCCGGGGACGGCCCGGCGTGAGCGCACCAGCACCGATGGGATTGTTCGAGCGTTACCTGACCCTGTGGGTGGCGCTGTGCATCGTGGCCGGCACCCTGCTTGGCCACGCGCTGCCGCAGCCATTCGCTGCACTGGCGTCGGCGGAGGTGGCCAAGGTCAACCTGCCCATCGCGGTGCTGATCTGGCTGATGATCATCCCGATGCTGCTGCGGGTCGATTTCAGTGCGATGCGCCAGCTCGGCCAGCACTGGAAGGGCATCGGCGTGACGCTGTTCGTCAACTGGGCAGTCAAGCCTTTCTCGATGGCCCTGCTGGGTTGGTTCTTCCTGCGCCACGTGTTCGCCGACGCGCTGCCCGCCGCGCAGATCGACAGCTACATCGCCGGGCTGATCCTGCTGGCAGCAGCGCCCTGCACCGCGATGGTCTTCGTGTGGAGCAACCTGTGCCGCGGCGATGCCAATTTCACCCTCAGCCAGGTGGCGTTGAACGATGCGATCATGGTGGTGGCCTATGCACCGGTGGTGGCGCTGCTGTTGGGCCTGTCGGCGATCAGCGTGCCGTGGGACACGCTGCTGCTGTCGGTGTCGCTGTACATCATCGCGCCGGTGCTGGTGGCCGCACTGCTGCGGCGCTGGATGCTGGCCCGTCGCGGCCAGGCTGGCCTGCAGTCCGCGCTGCGGACACTGGGACCGGTCTCGCTGCTGGCCCTGCTGCTGACGCTGGTGCTGCTGTTCGGTTTCCAGGGCGAGCAGATCGTGCAGCAGCCGCTGGTCATCGCCATCCTGGCGGTGCCGATCCTGATCCAGGTCTACTTCAACTCCGGGCTGGCCTACCTGCTCAACCGGCGCCTGGGGGTTGCCCACTGCGTGGCCGGTCCCTCGGCGCTGATCGGCGCCAGCAACTTCTTCGAACTGGCCGTGGCCACCGCCGTGGGCCTGTTCGGCGTGCATTCCGGCGCGGCGCTGGCGACCGTGGTCGGCGTGCTGATCGAAGTGCCGGTGATGCTGTCGGTGGTGCGCGTGGTCAATGCATCGCGCGGCTGGTACGAGCGGCGCTGAGGCAAGCACGCACCGCGCAGGTCGCCCAGGCTGCCGGCGCCATCGCTCTCAACATCCACTTCACCCGTGATGGGATTCGATGGCCGGACAGGAGCTCCTGCTGCAGCGCCCGGTCGGTTGGGCAAGGGCATACCGCCCTGCATGGTTGTTGAGCATCCCCCGCCCTGCCCACCCTGAGGACGTTGCCGTGGACACATCACTTCACTCCCTTGCGAAGCTGGCCGCCCGCGTGTTGCTGATGCTGCTGTTCCTGGTATCGGGCCTGGGCAAGCTGTCCGACCCGGCGGCAACACAGGGCTACATGGCGGCGATGGGTCTTCCCGGCATCCTGTTGTGGCCGACCATCCTGTTCGAGATCGGCACGGCGCTGTGCATCCTGCTCGGTTTCCAGACCCGGGCAGTGGCCGCGGTGCTGGCCGCCTTCAGCCTGGTCACGGCCTTCATCTTCCACCACCAGCTCGCCGACCCGGTGCAGCAGATCATGTTCCTGAAAAATCTGGCCATCGCCGGCGGTTTCCTGCTGCTGGCCTGCAGCGGGCCTGGCCGCTTCAGCGTGGACGCCAGGCGCGGCAAGCCCTGAGCCGGGCAAAGCGCGGCATCCCGCCGCCCTGCCCTTGCCTCAGCGGCCCTTGGGCGGGGCCGTCGAACCCCGCAGCATCACGCTGAAATCCAGCGTCTGCTGAAGCGGTACATCGACCTGTTCGATGATGGCGAGCAGCAGGTTGACCGCGCGCTCACCGATCTCGCGCATCGGTTGCCTGATGGTCGTCAACGGAGGCGTGAGGTAACGCGATGACGCCAGGTCGTCGAAGCCGACGATGGAGACGTGATCCGGCACGCGGATGCCCAGATCCCGGCAGGCTGCCAACGCACCCAGCGCCATCTGGTCGCTGAAGCAGAAGATCGCGGTGGGTGCGGTTGCGGGCGGCAGCAGCGCCATCGCGGCCGCATGGCCGGACTCCACGGAAAAGTCACCCGGCACGACGCTGAGGTGGCGCAGGCGGCCACGCGCCCTGGCGGCGGCGCGGACGCCTTCCAGCCGTTGCTGGTGCAACGGGTTGTCGGGCGGTCCGCCGACCACGGCGATCCGCTCGTGCCCCAGTCCGTACAGGTGCTCCATCACAGCGCGCGCGGCGGCCGCGTTGTCGATGTGGACGCTGGGGATGCCCAGCGCGGGATCGAACTCGCAGCCATTGACGACCGGTGCAGCGGTACCTCGTTGCTGGACAATCTCGCGCGCCGTCGGCGGCAGGCGATGCCCCAGCACGATCAGACCATCGGCCTCGTTGCGCCGGAGCATCTGCGCGTAGCGCTCCTCGCGCTCGGGCAGGTTCTGGGTGTCGCCCAGCAGGACGGCGTAGCCAACGGCCTGCGCCGCATCTTCCGCGCCCTGCAGGATCTGCGCGAAGAACGGGTTGGCAATGTCCGGCACGGTGACCAGGATCTTGCCGCTGCGCTGGGTCTTGAGTGTCCTGGCCACCGTATTGGGCACGTAGCCCAGCGCAGCAGCGGCCTGCTCGATGCGCGCGCGTGTAGCCGGCAGCACTTTGTCCGGCCGGGAAAGCGCTCGCGACACCGTGCCTGCGGAGACGCCGACGTGCCTTGCGATGTCGTAGATGGTGGCCATGGGTTTACTTCCTTCTTCCGCTGTGCAGTGCACAACGGGTCTCGCGAATTCCCCTGCTAGGATAATGCAATCGATTGCATCGAGGGCGAATCAACGTGAAGACGCTCAAGGGTCCAGCGCTGTTCCTGGCGCAGTTCATCGGTGACACACCTCCCTTTGATCGGCTGGACACGCTGGCCGGATGGGCTGCGGGGCTGGGCTATTCTGGCGTACAAGTGCCGACCAGCGCGCCCCACCTGTTCGATCTGGCCGAGGCGGCGCGCAGCCAGGCGTACTGCGACGATGTCAGCGGCATGCTGGGCGGACATGGCCTGCAGATCACCGAGCTGTCCACCCACCTGCAGGGGCAGCTGGTTGCCGTCCATCCGGCCTATGACAGCCTGTTCGACGGTTTCGCGCCGCCGGACAAGCGTGGCGATCCGGCCGCCCGCCAGGCCTGGGCGGTGCAGCAGCTGCTGCTGGCCGCCAAGGCCAGCCAGCGCCTGGGGCTGACCGCGCATGCCACGTTCTCCGGTGCACTGGCCTGGCCTTACTTCTATCCCTGGCCGCAGCGGCCCCCCGGGCTGGTGGACGAAGCCTTCGCCGAACTGGGCCGACGCTGGCGCCCGATCCTGGATGCCTTTGACGCCTGCGGCGTGGATCTGTGCTTCGAGATCCATCCCGGCGAGGACCTGCATGACGGCGCGACCTTCGAGCGCTTCCTCGACGAGGTGGACCACCATCCCCGCGCGAAAATCCTGTACGACCCCAGCCACCTGCTGCTGCAGCAGATGGACTACCTCGGCTTCATCGACCGTTACCACGACCGCATCGGCATCTTCCACGTCAAGGACGCGGAATATCACCCCAGTACCCGCAGTGGCGTGTATGGCGGCTACCAGGACTGGATCGATCGTCCGGGGAGGTTCCGTTCACCCGGCGATGGGCAGATCGACTTCAAGGCGATCTTCTCGAAATTCGCCCAGTACGACTTCCCCGGCTGGGCAGTGCTGGAATGGGAGTGCTGCCTGAAGCACCCGGAAGACGGTGCACGGGAAGGAGCCACCTTCATCCGCGACCACATCATCCGCGTGACCGGACGCGCCTTCGACGACTTTGCCGACAGCGGCACCGATCCTGGATCACTGCGCCGCATGCTCGGGATCTGAGACATCACTGCCTGGGAGGGCAAGCCATGACGCACACCATGTCGCGCTTGGGCGCGATGATGTTTCTGCAGTTCTTCATCTGGGGGGCATGGTTCGTCACCCTGGGAACCTATCTGGTGCAGGGCCCGCTGCAGGCCAGCGCAAGCCAGGTGGCGACGGCCTTCCTCAGCCAGTCCATCGGTGCCATCGTCGCTCCCTTCCTGGTCGGCCTGATCGCTGATCGCTACTTCGCGGCGCAGCGCATCCTTGCGGTCCTGCACCTGGCTGGCGCAGTGCTGATGTGGCTGGCGTCCACCGCAACCAGCTTCAGCATGTTCTCCGCCTGCGTCATGGGCTACATGCTGCTGTTCATGCCGACGCTGGCATTGGCCAACAGCGTGGCGATGCGGCACATGCAATCGCCCGAGAAACAGTTCCCGCTGGTGCGGGTGGCAGGCAGCGTCGGCTGGATCGTGGCAGGCGTGCTGATCGGCTGGATGGGCTGGGAACAGGCGCACCGGCTCGAGCTGACCTTCCGAATGGCCGCGATGGCGTCGCTGGCGCTGGGCCTGTATGCGTTCACCCTGCCGCACACGCCGCCGCTGGCGCAGCAGCGCGATGCCGGCCTGGGGCAGATCCTGGGTCTGGATTCGCTGCGCCTGCTGAAGTCACGCTCGTACCTGGTGTTCTTTCTGGCGTCCATCGCGATCTGCATCCCGCTGGCGTTCTACTACAACTTCACCAACCCGTATCTCAACGACCTGGGCGTGCGCGGCGCGGCGGGCCTGCAGTCGCTGGGACAGGTCTCCGAAGTCCTGCTGATGCTGGCCATGCCGTTCCTGTTCGTGCGGCTGGGGGTGAAGACGATGCTGGCGGTGGGCATGGCCGCATGGGTCGTGCGTTACGTCATGTTCGCCTTTGGCGATGCGGGCGGCGGCTTCCCGCTGCTGGTGATCGGCATCGTGCTGCACGGCATCTGCTACGACTTCTTCTTCGTCACCGGTCAGATCTACACCGATGCGCATGCCGGCCCGGCCGCGCGCAGCAGCGCGCAGGGATTCATCACCCTGGCCACATATGGCGTGGGCATGCTGATCGGCACGTTCCTGTCCGGCGCGGTGGTGGAGCACTTCACCACTGCAGCCGGTCCGGACTGGCAGCAGATCTGGTTGTTCCCTGCAGGGGTCGCGCTGGTCGTGCTGATCGCCTTCCTGCTGCTGTTCCGCGACCGGCCAGTGGTTGCGGCCGCACCTTCCACGCCCTGAGGACCCTACCTGATGCCAAAGCCTGGAATCGCCATCGTCGGCACGGGAATGATCGGTGCCGTGCACCGTCGCGCGGCGCTGCTGGCGGGTGCCGACATCCGTGGCGTGGCCGCCTCTTCTCCGCAGCGCGCACGCGACGTGGCGCAGGCGTGGGGTGTCCCGCGTGCCTATCGGGACATCGAGGAGGTGGTCGCCGATCCACAGGTGCAGGTCGTGCACGTTTGCACGCCCAACCACCTGCACCGCCCCATGGCACAGGCCGCACTGGAAGCCGGCAAGCACGTGGTCTGCGAGAAGCCGCTGGCCACTACGCTGGAGGACGCCCGGGCGCTGGCGGCGTTGGCCGCCGCCAACGCGCTGGTCGCCACGGTGCCCTTCGTCTACCGCTACCACCCGGTGGTCCGCGAGGCGCGCGCACGCATCGCCCACGGCGAACTGGGGCCGTTGCACCTCATCCACGGCAGCTACCTGCAGGACTGGCTGCTGGACCCGGCCAGCAACAACTGGCGCGTGGACCCGGCACTGGGCGGCGCCTCGCGCGTGTTCGCCGACATCGGCTCGCACTGGTGCGACCTGGTGGAATGGGTCAGCGGCGAGCGCTTGGCCGAGGTCTGCGCGGCGTTCGACACGGTGATCGCCGAACGCAGCACCGACACCGGGCAGAGCTTCACCACAGCGGTGGCCGGTGGCGCGATGCAGGCGGTCACCAGCGAGGACGTGGCGGCGGCGATGTTCCGCACCGGCGCCGGTACGCTGGCATCGTTGACGGTCAGCCAGGTATCGGCCGGACGCCACAACCGCCTCTGGTTCGAGATTGATGGTGCCAGGGCCAGCGTGGCGTTCAACCAGGAAGATGCCGAGCGGCTGTGGATCGGCAAGCCCGACCAGCGCGAGGAAGTCTTCGTGCGCGGGCCGGGCGCCGGCAGTGCCGAACAGCGCCGGCTGTCGCTGTTGCCGGCCGGGCACGCGCAGGGCTACGGCCACTGCTTCGAGGCATTCGTCGCCGACACCTACCGCGCCATCGAAGGCGAGCGACCGGATGGCCTGCCCACCTTCGCAGACGGCGTGCGCTCGGCGCTGATCGTCGACCGCGTCATCACCTCGGCCAGGACCCGTGCCTGGACCGCCATCGGTTGAACCCCGGGAGCATCTCATGATGAACACGACTGCCCGCAGAACTGCCACCCTCGCCCTGCTGCTGTTCGCTGCCCTGCCCGCCCTCGCCAACGAAGCCGTCACCCCGCACAAGCCCATCGCCGTGCAGATGTACACACTGCGCAACGCCGGCCCGCTCGACCAGCAGTTGAAGATCGTCCACGACGCCGGCGTGGATGCGGTGGAAACGGTGGGCACGCAGGGCGTCAGCGCGGCCGAACTCAAGCAGTTGCTGGACCGGTATTCGATCAGGGCGATTTCCTCGCACGTGCAACTGGCCGAGCTGCGCAAGGATCTGGACGGCGTGGTGGCCTTCAACCGGTCGATCGGCAACACCACCCTGGTGGTGCCTTACCTGGACGCGAAGGATCGGCCGACCGATGCCGCAGGCTGGACCGCGCTGGGCAAGGAACTGGGCGCGATCGCCAAGCAGGTACGGGCCAAGGGCATGCGCCTGGCCTACCACAACCATGACTTCGAACTGGTCGACTTCAATGGCCGGACCGGCCTGGAACTGCTGTTCGCAGCGGCCGGGCCGGACCTGCAGACCGAGCTGGACCTGGCCTGGGTCGCGCGTGCGGGCCTGGACCCGGCGGTGATGCTCGGCAAGTTCCGCGGCCACCTGTTCGCGGTACACGCCAAAGACAATGCAGCCAAGGGCCAGGCCGAAGACGAGGGCGGCTTCGCGGCCGTCGGCCAGGGCGTGCTGGACTGGCGCGCGATCCTGCCAGCCGCCGCAGCGGCCGGCGTGCACTGGTACATCCTCGAGCACGACCAGCCACGCGATCCGGCCAAGGTCATCCAGACCGGCGCGGACTACCTGCGTGAACACCTGTCCCCCCGCCTGCCAGCCAGCGCGCAGCGCTAGTGCGCGAAGGAGTCCTGATTGAAAACGATGCTGAAAGTGGCTGTGATTCTCTGTGCGGCGATGCTGGCAACCACGGCATGGTCCAAGGACGATCCTGCAGCCGGCGCAAAGCTCTACACAGCGAACTGCACGGCCTGCCATGGTGCCGATCGCGCCGGCATGCCGGGCGCGTTCCCCGCGCTCACCGACATCGGCAAGCGCCTGGATGCCGCGCAGATCAAGGACAAGATCAGGAAGGGCGGCGGACTGATGCCGCCGTTCTCCCAGCTGTCGCAACAGGAGATCGACGACATCACCAGCTATCTGGCGAAGTAAGCCGCCAGCGTTACAGCTCGCGCACCCATATGTTGCGGTAGCTGACCTTGGCGTCGTGCTCCTGCAGATGGATCGGCGCGCACGCATGCGGTGAATACGAGGGCGGGCCGATGTACTCGGTCCTGCCCGCCAGCACGGTGTCGTCCTGCACCAGCACGCCGTTGTGCAGCACGGTGATGCGCGCGGGCGAGATGAGCCCGCCGCCCGGCGAGAAGCGCGGCGCCTTCCAGAGGATGTCGTAGGCCTGCCACTGCCCCGGTGCACGCGAGGCGTTCACCAGCGGCATGGCCTGCTTGTAGATGGAGCCGGCCTGGCCGTTGGCATAGGTCGGGTTGTTGTAGCTGTCCAGCACCTGCAGCTCATAGAGTTCCTGCAGGAAGATGCCGCTGTTGCCCCGGTTCTGGCCGTCGAAACCCTTGGTCTCGACAGGTGTGCGCCACTCGACATGCAGCTGGATGTCGCAGAAGCGCTGCTTGGTGCGGATGCCCTTGCTGCCCGGCACGATGGTCATGGCGCCGTCGGCGACGGCCCAGGGCACACGCCCACCCTGCTCCGACTCCCAGGCGGAGGCATCCTTGCCATCGAACAGCACGATGGCGTCGGACGGCGCCTTGCCCGGCGGCGTGGCCACGGTTGCAGGCACGGGCGTCCACACCTCGGTCTTTGCCGGGTCGCGCGTGGGCTCGGTGTTGGCCTGCGCGAACGCCGGTGCCGCGGCGAGCACGCCGGCGGCGATCAATAGCGGCGCGATCTTCATGGCGTGATCCATCAGCTGGTCCCCCATGCGGGCGTGCCGGGAACATAGGCCAGGTCGCCGTCGTAGCGGCCGGGCACGGCGACGTAACGCAGAACCTCGGTCGCACCGACCTTGGAGGTGAAGAAACCGAAGATGGTGAGCTGCTTGAACATCGTGAAGTAATGCGGCATCGGTTCTCCTGCTTCGGCGGTGCCGGTTTCGGTCACCTCGACCGCGTGCTTCCTGGCCTCTGCATCCAGCGCGCGCAGCAGTTCGGTGCGGGCCTGCGGCGCAAGTGAAACGAAGCGGCCGCCGGCGCGTTTGTCGATATCGGCCAGGCCAGCGCGGAACGTCGCCTGCTGTCGCGCGGTGTAGCAGTCGCTGACGAACGTCGCCATGAACGCACCGGCGCCTGCGTCTTTCGCCCCCGGCGTTTTCGAGCGCGGCAGGATGGTCTCGGCGATCTCGTCCAGCGTGCCGACATCCGCGTCGGTAAAGCGCGTCTTCGCCCCTGCGGCGGGAACCTGTGCCTGACCGAGCGCGGGCAGGCCGATCATCGCCGCACCGGTGGCGGCGACGATCATCTTCAGCAGTTCGCGGCGGTCCATCAGAGGTTCCCCGCTTTCAGTTCGCGCACGGCATGGTCGGCAGCCCGCGCGGTCAGTGCCATGTAGGTCAGCGACGGATTCACGCACGCGCTGGAGGTCATGCAGGCACCGTCGGTGACATAGACGTTGGGCGCATCCCAGACCTGGTTGTGCTGGTTCAGCACGGACGTCCTGCGGTCACGGCCCATGCGCGCGGTCCCCATCTCATGGATGCCCTTGCCCGGGGCGTAGTCGTTGTCGTGCATCTCCACGTCCTTGACCCCGGCGGCCTCCAGCATCTCGGCGGCATCGGCGGCCATGTCCTTGCGCATGGCCAGTTCGTTGGCGCGCATGGATACATCCATCGCCAGCACCGGCAGACCCCACTTGTCCTTGCGGTCCCGGTCCAGGCGGATCGTGTTGTCGTGGTGCGGCAGCATTTCGCCGAAGCCGGTCATGCCGATGCGCCAGTCACCGGGCACGGTCAGCGCCTCCTTCAGGTCGGCGCCGATGTTCAGTTCGGCGATCTCGCGCGACCACCCCGTGCGGCTGGCACCGCCCTGGTAGCCGAAACCACGCAGGTAGCCGCGCTTGTCAGCGGCCACGTTGCGGAAGCGGGGAATGTAGAAGCCACAGGGACGGCGACCGAAGTAGTACTTGTCTTCGTAGCCCTCGACCCGGCCCGAGGCGCCCGCACCGAAGTGATGGTCCATCACGTTGTGTCCCAGCTCACCCGACGATGAGCCCAGCCCACCCTCCCACACATCGGTGGCCGAGTTCATCAGCAGCCAGGTCGAGTTGAAGGAGGAGGCGTTGAGGAAGATGACCTTGGCCGTGTACTGGTAGGTCTGGCCGGTCTCTGCGTCGATGATCTCCACGCCCCGCGCCCGCTTGCGGTCCTTGTCGTAGAGCACTTCCTTGACGATGGAGAACGGCCGCAAGGTCAGGTTGCCGGTCTTCATCGCCGCCGGCAGTGTCGCCGCCTGGGTGGAGAAATAGGCGCCGAAGGGACAGCCGAGGATGCACTTGTTGCGGTACTGGCAGTTGACGCGGCCCTGCTCGGGCATCGGCTTGGTGATGTTCGCCGTGCGCGAGTGGATCATGTGGCGGGTGCCGCCGAAGGCCTTCCGGATCCGGGCGGCCACGTCCTTCTCGACGATGTTCAACGGGATCGGCGGAAGGAACTCGCCGTCCGGCAACACGTCCAGCCCTTCGCGCGTACCGGCGATGCCGGCGAATTTCTCCACATGGTCGTACCACGGCGCGATGTCGGCGTAGCGGATGGGCCAGTCGGTGGCGATGCCGTCCTTGAGGTTTGCTTCGAAATCCAGATCGGAAAAACGATAGCTCTGCCGGCCCCACATCAGCGAGCGGCCGCCCACGTGGTAGCCACGGAACCAATCGAACCGTTTGGTCTCGATGTACGGCGATTCCTGTTCGTCGGCCCACATGCCCTGCAGGTTCTCGGCCAGCGCGTAGTCGCGCATCAGTACCGGGAAGGCGGCCTTCATCGCCTGTGTGGGCCGGTTGCGATGCGGGAAATCCCACGGCTCCTTCATCGCGTTGACGTAGTCCTTGACGTGCTCGATGTTGCGGCCCCGCTCCAGCATCAAGACCTTCAGGCCCTTCTCGGTCAGCTCCTTCGCTGCCCAACCGCCACTGATTCCCGAGCCAACAACAATGGCGTCGTAGTGATTATCTGCCATGGGTTTCTCACCTGGGTGGATATCGTTTCAGACGTCGCAGAGGCGGATCGCCTCGCGCAATGAGGCAACGGGATCTGGCGCTGCAGGCGTGAACTCCTGCGCCAGATACCCCTTGAAACCGGTGTCGCGGATCGCGCGACAGACGGCCGGATAGTGGAGCTCCTGCTGGTCTCCGATCTCGTTCCGGCCCGGCACACCTGCGGTGTGGTAATGCTTGAAGCAGGCGTGATGCTTGCCGATGGTGGCGATGATGTCGCCCTCCATGATCTGCATGTGATAGATGTCGTACAGCAGGCCGAAATTGTCCGAGCCCAGCCGCTGGCACAGCTCTACGCCCCACGCAGAGTGGTCGCACAGGTAGTCGCGATGATCGACCTTGGAGTTCAGCAGCTCCATCACCAGCACGACGTTGCGCTTCTCGGCGTGGCCGAGGATGCGCTTGAGGCCGGCTTCGGCGTTTGCCAGGCCGGCCTGCGGATCCATGCCGTTACGGTTGCCGGAGAAGCAGATGAGGTTACGATAGCCGGCATCGGCAACCAGATCGATATGCCGCGTGTAGCGCTCCACCAGCTGATCGTGGAACTCACGGCCGGCAAAGCCTTTGGTAAGGCCCAGCTCCGCGCCGTTGCACATCGAGCTGTATACGCCGTGGGCCTTCAGCGTGGGCCAATCCTCCGGGCCCACCAGGTCGATCGCGGCAAAACCGATGTCCTTCACCGTCACGCAAAGCTGGGCGACCGACAGCTGCGGGAAGGTCCAACGGGCCACGGAGTGCTTCAGGTTGCCCTTGAGCGGCGCCGTGGCGGCAAACGCAGGCAGAACGCCCGCCGCCCCCAAGCCAAGGCTCGCAGCAGCCGCCATGCGCAGCGCATCGCGCCGCGTGAGGCCCGGGGCCGGTCTGATCGAATGGATGGACATCCACCTGCCGGCCTCCCAACCGGTATCAAACACTGACGATTTCACTGCAATGCAATCGATTGCACCATAGGGGAGGAAATTGTCTGTTTGCAAGTCGCAGTGCACGAAAGCCGATGCTGCAGGGCACAACTCCGATGACGTGCCAAGCAATCAAGCGCGCAGGCGCGCGGTCCGTGCCGGCGGCATCCCTACCAACCGCGCAAAGGCCGCCCCGAGTTGACTACCCCGGCATAGCGGACCCGTCTGGCCATCGAAGTCCCGTCGCTGGGCTCGTGCGTGCGCCTGGTGCTGCCCGGCCGCTCAGCCACCACGCGTTCTGGTGAAACGCATTCCCGCATTCGGAGTATGCAGCACCCGGCCTATGAGCCGCGGGAGCAGGGTGTAATAGCCAGCTCTCGCAACAGCAGCGGGCCCTCCCCAATGCTAGAGACTGCGGCTGAATCGTTATCGCGCGCGGTAACCGAGGAGGACGCGCCGCTACGCACTCCCGGCGCCGATAACGCGGTGGATGGGATGAACACGGCGGGGTGAGGGATTCTGGCGTCTCACCACTCAGATCACTAATTGCATTACGGAAACCGCTGGGACGCAAGTAGAATGCTGATTCCGCATTCAGGACATGACCAAGGATGGAAAATAGCTCAAAACGAGGCTTCACTCAGAGCGCCACAATAAAGATGGAGGATCTGGGCGTTGTGGTAAATATCCACAATCGTGGATTTGGTTTCGCATGCTGTTTGACTGGCGACCGGAATCGCGAAATTTTCCTTAATGAAAGCCGGATTTCATTTCTCAAATCGATAAATAGTCAGCCACTAGGTCGCCTAATCATAATGCGTGTAGTTAGACAGCCAGATGGCCGTCTATCCGCAAGCAGTGTCAGGCCACTCGTTCCAACCGATGCCGGCACTATCGAACTAGCTCGACGGCATCTTGCACGTAGAGAAGCATCGCCGGATGCCGACGTCGGCCCGGCCCCTATTCTTCGATTACTCGCGGGCATTAGCCCGACAATCGACCGCTTGCTGCGTCCAATGATTAATGCAGTGACGGAAGCAGAGTGGCTTTCACCTGCAATGCTCGACACCCTAACTCTTGCGCCAAAACCAATATGGAAGCGCGCCATTTCGCACCACCTTAACGCCAAGACGCCGCAGGCAGTAGAGATACTGTTCGACCTAATCAAGGATAGTAAGAGGGAAATTGACATCACATGGCTTAAGCCAATGTGGGAATCATTGCCCGCCCACCGAGATCAATTACAACGCATTGCTTTTGCAAGCAGTACGCAGATGTCGGTTTCGGAAGCAGCGCAATGGGCACGTCTCGCCCTCGAAAATATGCCCCAAACTGGGACCGACTGGTGGGATGTCCTTAATGACTCGATAAAATCGGGACTGTCATTGGATTCGCACTGGCTGCATTGGGAAAAATGGACAGATGCACCTTGGACAGTGGCCGCAATAGCCCTACAACAATGCGACGCAGATCTAGGCAATTCAATTGCACGACTTAACCACATTGCGAATCAATCCCACGAAGTTGGGCGCACGGACGCAAGTCTTGTTCTCTCCAGCCTCAATCATAATGATCAACGCTTATCCGACATGTGGATTCCACAGTTAGGAATTGACACACCGAAAGAGATGACGCATGCCCTGAGCGCGCAAATGATGACTGCGCGAGCAGCGGAAATATGTGCTGCTATTTACATCAACGGATTGGGGCTACCCACAGAAGATATCGCTTTGCATCAGCTGGATGGAAGCACGACGGAATGGCAGCAAATGGATCTGCGCGTAGACGGAAAGCACGGCGTGGATGTTAAAAACCTCCGACGCAACATCAACGGTGGGATCCAGTCCAGCCGCTGGAAGGTCAAGGACTTCAAAAGCGATGCTGCCGGCAACGACGTAACACTGTGCGGGGTCAGCAGCCCTTACACATGGAAGACTGGCGGCGAATTAAGGTGCAAAACTTCAGAATATATGCGAGTCCTGGGCGTTACGAAATCCAAAGAGATATATCAACTTCTAGAGCAATTCAAAGATATCTTCACGCTACGGAAAAATCCCGTTTCAAGGCTAATTGAGCTACCGGCTTGGGCATGGGACTACCCAAAAGCTCAGTACGAGAAGCGCGACCAGGCTATGGCGGTGCTGCGTAATGCCCTTTCATCCCTTGAGAAAACTGCAGTTGGCCGACGCTGCATCACAGCAATTCCACCTGTATTCTTTTCATTCTGGGGCATGGAGCCTCCCGAAAATGACCGCCTGACCTCGCAACAGAGAGATTTCCTGGATCTTCTCCGATCATCGCACTCGAATCGCAACTCAGCACGACAGGAAGCAGGCGTTCCACGACTCCCTTGGCTCTATCTTTTCACTCTTCACGCGTGGGCACGCTGGCGCGCCGCGAGTGAATTGGCAGATACAAAATCTATTCTAAGCATTCTGAGATGGCATGCCCATTCACCCGGAGATGCGAAGCATGCCGCATCCCTAACGCGAATAGCCAGAGCCAGGGATCTCAGAATTGCAGATCCATCAATTTTCCAAACAGACCCGGTTTCCAACCAACCATCAGCGGTTTCAGGCATAGGAATTATCGATCCCGCCAACACGATAGAGACGCTGCTAAACGCACTATCTATCCTTGAGAAGCACGTCTCCCGGTCGCAGTTCATTGCCCTTTCGGACATCACCATTTATTACAACGGCGTACTGGTTGGCACTTTTCCCGACGGACAGCGGAAGACCTTGTTGGCACATTGCGGAGGACGACTAGATGAGAAGAACATTGAATGCGGACATCGCCCCTTGGTGTACGGCAAGCAGAAAACTTGTGTTTGTGGACGACTCATATGCGAAAGGTGCGGTTCCTGCGCCGACCCCCGCTATGAAACATGTGCTGAACAGACAGAGCGGCACGCTCGGTTACGGCTGAAAAAGAAAGTACTTAGACGGTAAATCAAAAACCCCGGCAGCCTCTAGGCCTTACCGGAGTTTTGTGCTTTCTGCAGCTAGGCCGCCAATCAGAACGGAATATCGTCGTCAGCGAAGTCGTCCATTGGCGGCGCCGACTGCTGCGGCTGCGGGCGCTGGTTGCCGCCCTGGTTGTAACCACCGCCCTGGCCGCCACGCGGGTTGCCACCACCGCCGCCGCCGTATTCCTGGCGCGGGGCCTGCTGGCGCTGCGGGCGCTCGCCGCCAGCGAAGTTGCCGCCGCCACCGCCGCCGCCTTCACCGCGGCCGCCGAGCATCTGCATTTCATCGGCGACGATGTCGGTGGAGTACTTCTCCACGCCGTCCTGGCCGGTGTACTTGTCGTAACGCAGGCTGCCTTCGACGTACACCGAGCTGCCCTTGCGCAGGTACTCGCCGGCGATCTCGCCGAGCTTGCCGAAGAACACGACGCGGTGCCATTCGGTACGTTCCTGCTGGTTGCCATCCTTGTCCTTGCGGACGCTGGTGGTAGCCAGGCTGATGCGGGTGATCGCCATGCCGCTCTGGGTGTACTTCACGTCCGGGTCGTTGCCGAGGTTGCCGACCAGGATGACTTTGTTGATGCCGCGCGCCATAGGTACCTTCGTCCGTTGTCCAGGGGCAGGCCGCCAGTGATAGCACGTCCCCGGGCGGGGGTGCAGAGCGCTGGGGTCGCCCCCGGGAAATTTGGGGGAATGCGAGAACGGGTCATCTTATCATCCCCTCGGCCGACACCTGGGTCAGGAAAGCCCCCGGCCGTGGCCGGAATCCGGCTTGCGGCCCCCCGGGCACGGCACTGCGCGCGCCCTGCCCCGGCGCGCGGCGCCAGCCCGTCGGCGCCCCATGGCATCATTCCCCGATCATTTCCCTGTCGGCCCCCATGACCATCAAAGGCAAAGCCACCTCCCTGGACATCGCCCACCTGGCCGGGGTCTCCCAGCCCACGGTGTCGCGGGCCCTGCGCGGCAGCCCGATGGTCAACGCCGAGACCCGCGAGCGCATCCTGCGCATCGCCCGCGAGCTGAACTACAAGGTCGACAAGAACGCCTCCAGCCTGCGCCTGCGCAATGCCGGCACGCTGGCCCTGCTGTTCTTCGAGGACCCGACCAACGACGACTCGCTGATCAACCCGTTCTTCCACTCGATGCTGGGGTCGATCACCCGCGCCTGCGCGCTGCATGGGCAGGACCTGCTGGTGTCCTTCCAGCAGCTGTCCACCGACTGGCAGGCCGATTACGAAGACAGCAACAAGGCCGATGGCATCATCCTGCTTGGCTATGGCGACTACCACCAGTCGCGCGACCGCCTGCAGCGGCTGGTGGAACAAGGCACCCACTTCGTGCGCTGGGGCGCGGCCCTGCCCGGCCAGCCGGGGGTGTCGATCGGCAGCGACAACTTCCAGGGCGGGCATGACATCACCGCCCACCTGCTGGAACAGGGCTGCCGCCGTATCGCCTTCCTCGGCCATGCCTCCAGCCATTACCCGGAATTCCAGGAGCGCTATCGCGGCCACGTCGAGGCGCTGCGTGCGCATGGCCTGACCGCCGACCCGGCGCTGCAGCACGATGCGATCACCACCGAGGCGTCCGGGCATGAGGCGTGCCTGTCACTGCTGGCCCAGGACCGCTCCATCGATGCAATCTGCGCGGCCAGCGACCTGATCGCCATCGGTGCGGTGCGCGCACTGCGCGAGCAGGGCCTGCGGGTGCCGCAGGACGTGGCGGTGACAGGCTTCGATGACATCCCGCTGGCGGCCTCGGTGTCGCCGCCGCTGACCACCGTGCAGCAGGACACCAAGCAGGCCGGCCAGCTGCTGGTAGAGAAGCTGCTGGCGCTGATCGGCCGGCAGCCGGTGGAAGGCCAGAGCATTCCGGTGAAGCTGGTGGTGCGCGAGTCGTCGCTGCGCACGTAGCCCTTCGGTAGCGCCAAGCCATGCTCAGCATGCATGCGTGGGACGCAAGGCCGACGACAGCCGGGCATGGCCCGGCTCTACAGGACCTGCATCGCTACGCGCCGCCCGGCATGGCCGTGCGTACCGCCATGCTGAATTCATCCAGCAGGAAGGGCTTGGCGATCATCGCCATGCCTTCGTCGAGGAAGGCCGCGCGCTCCTGCGCCTTTTCCGCATAGCCGGTCATGAACAGGATGGGCAGCTTCGGCCGCGATTGCCGCGCGATCTCCGCCAGCTGGCGCCCGTTGAGTCCGGGCAGCCCGACATCGGTGACCAGCAGATCGATGCTCTGCGCCGAAGTGAGGATGGGAATCGCCGCATCGGCATCACCCACCACCTGCGCGTGATACCCCAGGTCTTCCAGCACCACCGTCACCAGCATCCGTACCTGCTCGTCATCCTCCACCACCAGGATGGACTGGCCGGCGCCGCGCCGGATCGGCTGCGAAGGCGCGGGCACGTCCTCCACAACGGCCTCCGACAGGGGAATGAACAGCAGCACCGTCGTCCCTTCGCCGACATTGGACTGGATGGCGATGTGGCCACCGGATTGCTGCATGAAGCCATACACCATCGACATGCCCAGCCCCGTTCCCTTGCCGATGGGCTTGGTGGTGAAGAAGGGCTCGAACGCACGCTCGACCACTTCCGGCGCCATGCCGGCACCGGTGTCGGCCACCTCCACCAGTGCGTAGTCGCCGGCAGGCACGGCCGTGTACTGGCCTTCCCTTACGCTTACCGACGAGGCACGCAGAGTCAGATCGCCGCCGTCCGGCATCGCATCCCGCGCGTTGATGGCCAGGTTCAGCAGCGCGCTCTCGAACTGGTTGGCATCCAGCGTGGCGTGCAAGGGCAGCGGCGAGGGCTCGGCGCGGATGCGCACCGCTTCGCCCAGGGTGCTGTGCAGCAGGTGCTGCACCGACACCAGCAGCGTATTGAGCTCGACCGGCCGCGCATCCAGCGACTGCCGTCGTGAGAACGCCAGCAGGCGCTGGGTCAGTGCCGCCGCACGCTGGGCCGAGGCGGTAGCGGTGTCGAGAAAACGTTCGAGGTCGTCGACCCGGCCCATGTCCAGGCGCAGCCGGACGATGTCCAACGCGGACAGGATGCCGGTCAGCATGTTGTTGAAATCGTGGGCGATGCCGCCGGTCAGCTGGCCGATCGCCTCCATCTTCTGCGACTGCCGCAATGCAGCGTCGCTGGCCTCGCGCGCCGCCATCTGCGCTTCCAGTTCACGGGTGCGCTCGGCCACCATCGCCTCCAGCGCGTGCGCGTGCTGTTGGCTGCTGGCAAGGGCCAGCTTGGCTGCGGTGATATCGGTGACGAACACGTGGAAGCCGTCGATGCGCCCCTCGCCATTGCGGCGCGGCGAGTAACGCACTTCGCAGTCCCGGCGCCCATACACGCGATGTGGCCAGACGATCTCGAACATCGCCTCGCGACCGGCCAACGCGGCTTCCATCGCCGGGCGACGCTGCTGCCACACGGTCTCGCCGATGACCTCGCGCACGTGCCTGCCGATGACCTCGCCGGTGGCCAGTTCGAACCAGCTTTCGTAGGCCTTGTTGGCGAAGCGGAAGCACAGCGCGCGGTCCACGAATGCGATCAGCACCGGCATCGCATCGGCGATCAATCGCAGCTCGGACTCGCTGCGCGCCAGCGCCGCACGGCCATCGGCCAAGGCGGTGACCTGGTCGCGCACCACGAACTGCTTGCCGCGCGCGCGCAGCGCGCCCTGCACCGCGCTGAGCAACGACATGCTGCCCAATGGCCGGTCCATTTCCACCACGTTGATCGAGCCGGGCAACAACGGTTCACGGGTGGAACGCCGGTAGGAACGCGCCGAGCGCAGCAGGATGAACGGAATGTCCGACCAGGTGGGCTGCTGCTGCAGCGCCTGCAGCAGTACCTCGCTGCCGCGTGCCACCGCTTCCTGGGTGACCACAACCAGCCCGGTGCAGTCATCGAGTTGCTCAGCCAGCACTTCCAGGCTTGGCGCGATGCCTGTCCTCAACCCTGCGCCGGCCAGCACCGCCGCGATGCTGTCGGCATCACGGCCGAAGGGAGCGACGATACGGACAACGGTGCCGCCCTCATCGCTATCGGACATCGGACTGGCCCAGCAGCGCTGCGCTGTCGCCGACGAACTCCGGCGTGCCGGTGAGGATGCCCTGGAAATCGGCCAATGCGGCACTGACCGTGATGCCGCGCCCGTCGATCTTCAGTTCGCGGATGGTGTCTTCATGCGCACCGCCGCGGTTCTTGATCACCGAGATCGCCTTGCGGATGCGCCCCTTGGCTTCGAAGAAGCGGAACAGCACCACCGCATCGGCGATGTAGGACACGTTGAGGCTGCCGGTGGACATGGTGCCGACCAGCCCATGCTGCGGGTTGATCATGAAGGTCGCCACACCCTTCTGGTTGAGGTAGGACAGCATCTCGTGCAGCTGCAGCATCAGCTGCTTTTCCTGCGGCATGGCGGTCACGTAGCCGTTGAGGCTGTCGATCACCAGCACGCGGCAGTCGCGCTCTTCCACGGACTTGCGCAGGTTCCAGGAGAACTCCCCGGGCGACACTTCAGCCGGGTCGATCTGCAGGATCTCCAGCAGGCCGGAGCGCAGGTGCTTTTCCAGGTCGATATCCAGCGCCGAAGCGCGTGCCAGCAGCGTGCCCACGCGCTCGTCGAACTCGAAGATGCAGCTGCGCTCGCCTCGCTCGCAGGCGGCCCACACGTACTGCAGCGCCACGTTGGTCTTGCCGCTGCCGGCCGGGCCGGTCAACAGGGTGGAGGTACCGCGCAGCGGACCGCCGCCCAGCAGCCGGTCGATCTCGGCCACGCCGCTGCTGATGGGCGTTCCGACGAACCGTCCGTGATGCTCCGAGGCGATCAGGCGGGGGAAGATCTGCACGCCACCGCGACGGATCACCATGTCGTGGTAGCCGGCAACGAAATCGACGCCCCGCAGCTTCTGCACCTGCATGCGGCGCCGCGCAGGGCCGAAGTCCAGGGTCAGGCGCTCCAGCGAGACCACGCCGTGGCACAGGCTGTGCAGCTGGCCGTCGCGCTCATCGCCGCTGGACGTCAGGTCGTCCACCAGGAAAACCGTCGCACTCTTGGGCGCGAAGAACTGCTTCAGTGCGAGGATCTGCCGACGATAGCGCAGCGAATCCTGCGCCAGCAGGCGCAGTTCCGACAATGAATCGAACACCACCCGGGTCGGCCCGATGCTGTCCACCTTGGACATGATCAGGTTGACCGTCTCGTCCAGCTCCATTTCCCACGAATGCAGCACCGACTGCAGGCGGCCATTGCCCATTGCCCCTTCGGCCGAACCCAGCTCGAACAGGTGCAGACCGTCCAGCGACCAGCCGTGCGCCAACGCGACTTCGCGCAGCTCCTCGGCGGTCTCGGACAGGGTGATGTAGAGGCAGCGCTCGCCGCGCCGCAGGCCTTCCAGCAGGAACTGCAGGGACAGCGTGGTCTTGCCGGAGCCCGGCGGCCCCTCAAGCAGGTACAGCCGCGCCTGCGGCAGCCCGCCACCAATGATGCTGTCCAGTCCTTCAATTCCGGTTGTGATCCGCATGCGTGCCTGCATCGACGTCGACGTTTGAGGGGGAAAGCCTATCGGCGCCCCTGTCGACGGGTTGTGTGATCCAGCGCACCGCTGTTAACGCATTCAGGAAGCTTTCACGAGCACAACCGGCGGGAGATGACGATGAAGTGGGCCGGCTACCAAGGGCTCCGTCTTCCTGCAGCGCCCACGCGTGGGGTGGAGTGATCGGAAAGCAGATCCGCGCCATGCGTGGATGGGATCGCCAGCTGCGCCAAGTGGACGTCACCGGCCGCAGCGCTGCCAGCTCACTCTTGCGATCGGGGGACTATCGCGCCTGTCTTCGGCCCCAGCAGCGCCAACAGCACATAGACCACGATCGAGGCGACCGTACCCAACGCAGCCGGCAGACCGAACGGCCACGGCGACCGCCCCTGCAGCCTTGCCCAAGCGCCCAGGTGCCAGGCCGCCCCCAGGTTGATCAGCCAGGCGATGACAAATACCGGCCACTGCACGAAACCGGCTGCGCGCAGCAGCGGCGTGGCAATGAGCGCAGCCACAATGGCACCGATCAACAGGACCAGGGCAAGACGGGAATGCCGGGCCGAGGCGGTGCTCATGCGCTCAACCCGCGGACCATCACCAGCACCGGGAAGCCACGCGTGTCGGACTCGACAACGGGCTTCCACCCCAATCGCGCATACAGACCACCGTCCAGCGACTCGGTCTGCAGGTAGAGCTGCGATATGCCCATCGACCGGGCGTGCTTCACTGCGCGCTCGACAAGCGTGCTGGCCAACCCTCGCCCGCGTTGGCTGTCGGCCACATACACACTTCCCAGCCAATGCTCATACTCGGGAAAACCGGGCATCTCACCGCGCTTGAGCTGCACGGCGCCGACCACCTGCCCATCGTCGATTGCCGCCAGTACATGCGGGAATCCCTGCGCGTCCTTGGGCCTGCACAGACGCAGACGCTCATCTTCCAGAGTGAAGCCTGCATCCTTTCCCCACTGCGCGTGATACCACTGCGCCAGCTGCTCGCACTCCGGCGCCGCTGGCGCCAGCATCCTGAACTCCATGGGCAACCTCGCTGTCCTGTTCGTCCTTCAGGCAAGCATGCTTCACGTCTGCAGCCACTGCAAATTGTTGACCCGCCGACACCGCGCATGGGCTCGGGCTACAGCGGGCGGGCATTGCAATCAGCCCTGCGCGAAGTCCTTCAGGATCTCGCCGACGCCGTTGGGCGAGATCTCGAAGCCCAGCGTAGTGCCCGGATTGATCACCACGCCGTAGCCGCCCGGCACGCGACGCAGCACGTCCAGCATCAGCCAGCGGACCTGATGCTCGGCCTGCTGGCTGTAGATGCCCACCCGTGCCGGATCGGTGAATACGGCCACGTGCAGGGTGCCCTGCTTGTCGAACAGCAGCGGGTCGAAGCCACTCCCATCGGGTGTGACCAGGCTGCCGGTCAGCAGCACCACCTGGGAAGCGACGAAGGCCTCCATGAACGCCCGGATCGGCACCGTTCCGTCCATCGCGGCCTTGAGCAGGGTTTCGATCGGGGTCTGCGGGGCAAGGTCGGTCATGGCGGTACAGGCGCGGCGTCAGGGGGTGCCTATTGTGCCGGATGCCGCCACACCGGGTAGTGCCGGCCGCTGGCCGGCAAACTGCATTGGGTCCAACGACGAAGAGGCTGCCGGCCAGCGGCCGGCACTACCGTTTCCGAAGTCGCTGGTCGCGCGCCTGCTGATCGGCCATGGCCTTGTCCAGTTCGGCCTGCAGGGCCGGCTGCTGCACGTCCGCATCCAGCACAAACACCTTCACCCCGTGCGCCGGCACCTCCGCCTTCAGACTGCTCTTCACCGCCACCTGGCCACCGTCCAGCGCGTCGCGCCAGAGGCCGGGCTGCAGGTAGCGGTCGACGCTGAAGGTCTTTGCGGCATCGCCCTTGTTCAGCAGCACCAGCGCGGTCTGCGCCACGTCGCCATGCTGCAGCACACGGAAGAACACCGCTTCATCGCCCTGCAGACGTTCGTTCACCTGCAGGCCGCGCTGCAACGCCGGCGTGCTCCCGCGCAGCTTGGCGATGCGCTGCAGCGGGGCGAAGATCGGGCTCTGCGGGGCTGCATCCACCCGCGGCTGGCCGAAGTAGGCACGGTTGCCGGCGTGCTCCGCACGGCCGCGCATGAAGCCGGTTTCCGATCCGTAATAGACCACCGGAATGCCGCGTGCGGTGAACAGCCAGTTGTGCGCGTCGATGAAGCCGCTGTCGCTGGCCTGCAGGCGTGGCATGTCGTGGTTGTCGTAGAAGCTCATCAGCTCATACGGGTTGGCGTACGGGCCAGCGGTCAGGTGCAGCGGCTCGGCCAGCGTTTCAAAGCCCTTGCCGGCGCTGCCGAAGGCCTGCTCCAGCGCGCCGCGCAGCGGGAAGTCGAGCACGCTGACATTGGCGTTGGCCGGCCAGGTGTGTTCGGCGATGCTGGCGGCGTTGTAGTCGAACGCTTCGCCGAACATGAACATGCCCGGGTGCTGCGCGCGGATGCGGTTGACGAACTCGTGCCACCACGGATGCGGCAGCCAGCCGATGGTGTCGATGCGCAGCGCATCCACACCCTGCGCGGTCCACTGCAGGTACGCCCCCACCAGGTAGTCCATCACTGCCGGGTTGTCCTGGTTGAAGTCGCTCAGCTCGGCCAGGTTGCCATCGAAGATCGAGCCGTCCTTGCTGTCGACCGGGCCGATGTTGTTGTAGAACGCGTGCAGCGGATTGTGCTTCGGGTCCAGCTTCTGTGGCGGCAGGTTCTGGTGGTCGGCAATCAGCCTGCCGTCCTTGTCGAAGATCTGGCCGAACTGCGGCTGCCGCTTGGGCATGGTCCAGGCCGGCGAACCATGGTTGCCGACGATGTCCAGCACCACCTTCAGGCCGGCGCCGTGCAGGCCCTTGGTCAACCCGGCAAAATCCAGGTCCCTGCTCGGCAGGTGCTCGTCCAGCGCGTAGAAGTTGATGCCCCAGTAGCCGTGGTAGCCGGTCTTGCCACGGTCGGTCAGGGTGCTGGTACAGCTGATCGGCTTGCTGCCGGTGAAGGCTTCATCCGGGTTGTCGACGATGGGGGTGATCCACACCGCGCCGAAACCGAGGTTGCGGATGTAGTCGGCGTTGTCGAGCACACCACGGAAATCGCCACCGAGATAGCCGATGTTGCCGTCCACCTTGTCCGGGCATGGCACCGGAATATCGAAGGTACGATGCGTGCCGCCCTGGTCGCGATGGTCGTTGGACCGATCGCCGTTGACGAAGCGGTCGGTGACCACGAAGTACACCGCGTCACTGGCGAACGGCTCGGTGGTACCAACGTAGGACGGACGTGGCGCAGCCACGGCATGGCCAGCGAACAGCACAAGGGATACAGCAACAGACAGGGCACCACGCATCACACCACCTCCGGACGGGACGGAACCCGCAACACGCACAGACCGGCAATCAACAGACTGCAGCCACCCAGCACCAGGACATGCATCGGCTGGCCACCCAGCCATGCGCGCAGGGCGAAACCAAGCGCGCTGGCCGCGACCAGCTGCGGGATCACGATGAAGAAATTGAAGATGCCCATGTACACACCCATCTTCGCCGCCGGAACGCTGTCCGACAGCAGCGCATAGGGCAGCGACAGGATCGAGGCCCAGGCAAAGCCGACGCCGACCATCGACAGCAGCAGCCACTGCGGATCGTCGATGAACATCATCGAGATCAGCCCTGCCCCACCCAGCCAGAGGTTGACCAGGTGGCTCCAGCGCAGGCCGATCGCCCGCACCATCGGCGGGATCAGCAGCGCGGCCAGTGCGGCGAAACCGTTGTAGGCACCGAACAGCACGCCCACCCAGTTGGCACCTTCGTTGTAGGCCGCCGATTCGACATCGGTGGAGCCGAAATGCATGCCGGCCACTGCGCGCGTGGTGAAGATCCACATCGCGAACAGGGCGAACCACGAAAAGAACTGCACCCAGGCCAGCCGGCGCATGGTGATCGGCATCGCGCGCAGGTCGCCGACGATGGCGGCCAGCATGTGCGTGCCCGGCAGTACCCGCGCCGCCGCCAGCAGTGCGCCGTAACCCGCGCACAGGCCGGCCAGCACGTACAGCATCCTGTCGCCGTGGCGCCACGCGATCAGTGCCGCCAGCAGCACGCCGAGACCAAGCCACAACGCAACCTGCGCCCACGGCGCAGGGCCGGTCACCGCGGCCCCGGCGTGATGCGCCGGCGGTTCGGCGTCGTCGAAGCTGGCCAGCTCGTCGGGCGAATACTCACGGGTGCTGACCACCGTCCAGGTGATCGCCGCCAGCAGCACCACCGCGCCGAAGTAGAACGCATAGCGCACGGTATCGGGCACCTCGCCCGCCGCCGCCGTGTTGGCAACACCGAAGTGGGCCAGGATGAAGGGCAGGAAGCTGGCAACGATCGCGCCGACGCCGATGAAGAAGCTCTGCATCGCATACCCCGCCGGGCGCTGCCGTGGTGCCAGCTGGTCACCAACAAAGGCGCGGAACGGCTCCATCGACACATTGATCGAGGCGTCCAGCACCCACAGCGTGCCGGCCGCGATCCACAGCGTCGGCGAGTTCGGCATCACCAGCAGGGCCAGCGTGGTCAGCACCGCGCCGATCATGAAGAACGGGCGGCGCCGTCCCCAGCGTGTCCACGTGCGGTCGGACAGGTAGCCGATCACCGGCTGCACCAGCAGGCCGGTCAGCGGCGCGGCGATCCACAGTCCGGGCACCGCGTCCATGTCCGCACCCAGTGTTTCGAAGATGCGGCTGGCGTTGGCGTTCTGCAGGGCAAAGCCGAACTGGATGCCAAGGAAGCCAAAGCACATGTTCCAGATCTGCCAGAACGACAACTGCGGCTTTGCAGGACGGCTCATCGTGCATCCTCTGCTGCCGCCACCGGCGCAATCTTCAGCGCCTGCACCTGGGCCTGGTTCAGCACGCCATCACGACCGCCCTTGCCGCCGGTGTAGTGCGCGAAGTGCTGCAGCGCGCTCATGTTGAAGCCCTCTTCCAGCGTCACCGTGCAGCGGCCCTTGGGTACCGCGAAGGTTGCCGCGGTCGAGTCCTGCGCCGCCACGCTGTGCGGCAGCGTTACCGTGTGCCGCTGCGGAGGCTGGCCCTTGCACTGCACGGCCAGCTGCTTCACCGCCGCGGTCACACCGGTGTTGATCGGGCCGTTCGGGTTGCTGTACTGCAGGCGCAGGCGCACGTGGCCCGCCCTGGCTGCATTGAACTGCCATTGCCGGCTGCCCCGCAGCACCTGCTGCGGGCCGACGCAGACCATCGGGCTGTGCAGGGATTCCAGCGCACCTTCGCGCCGGGTCAGGCTCAGGCAGTGCTGCAGGCCATCATCGCCGACGCGCACCTGGCCCTTGCTGGCCGTGGCCGCGACACCGTCCTGCCAGAGGACCTGGCCGGCAGCCACCGCGACCGACCAGCCCTTGCCACTGCGCTTTGCCTGCGGTGCCAGCGGCGTGGCCGGTGCTCGTGCATTGGCATCGGCACGCGGCACATCACGTCTCACGGCTGCCGGTGCAGCGACCAGCCGCACGGTGGTCGTGGCGCCGCGCGTGCGGGTTTTGCCTGCGACCAGCAAGCCACCATCCACCTGCTTCGGGCGCTCCAGCACATAGCGCTTGCCGCCCGCCTCCAGGCTGATCCGCTTCTGCTTTCCGAACAGCTCCGGCACCAGCTCGGCCGGCAGCTTGGGCTGCACGCGACCGTCGTCCTGCACGCCGAACACGCCTTCGGTGACCATCGACAGATAGCCGGCCACCGACCACAGCTGGCGCTCGGAGTTGACCACCGGCCCGCTCAACGCACCTTCGTCCACGTGCACGGCCTGGCTGACCAGTTCGTAGTTCTCCATGTTGGAACCGGCCAGCGCCGCCCCTTGCATCAGCGAGCGGATCTCGGCAGCAATGCGCGGCGCATCGTCCACCTTGCGCGCCGCGCGCAGCGAGTACGCGCTCACGAACGGCCAGATCGCACGGTTGTGGTAGATCGGCTGCTGCGCTTCCTGCGGCCACACCACCGGGCTGCCGGCAGCCCCCATCGGATAGCCCGCCAGCGCCCGACGCGCACGCTCAGCAGGCAGCACGTCAGCGAGGATGCCCAGCGACAGGCCGAGCAGATCGATCTTGGCGTACGGCACCGGGTGCGCCGCTTCGCCGATGTAGCTCATGTACTGGCCCATGTCTTCGCGCCAGAAGCGCGCGTCGATCTGCACCGCCAGTGCATCGGCCCAGGCCCTGTACTGCTCGCTGCGCTCGTCGCCCAGCTGCGCGGCCATCTGCTGCGCCAGGCGCAGCGCCTGGTAATGCAGCACGTTGGTGGACAGCGCATAGGAATCACCGATGAAGCGCACGTCCTCGCGCGTCCAGTCCGGATAGGTCTGCTCGCGCCAGTCAAGGAACGAGGTCTCGCCGCGATACAGGCCCATCTGCGCGTCGAAGACCATCGCCCGGTCCTGCGCCAATGTGCCCTGCAGGGCCTGCCAGACCTGCTCGGCAAACGCAGGATCATCCAGCAGGTGTCGGGCAGCGAGGAACCACACCACGCGGTCGCTGCTGATCGGCCAGCTGCCACCGGACCCGGTGTCCTGGGCCACGAACAGGCCGGGCGTATGCCCGTCGCGCGCCGCCGACAACTTGAACTGCAGCGACTGACGGGTGCGCTTCGGGTCCAGCTTGGCCAGCGCCAGATCGGCTGCAAAGCTGACGTCACGCGTCCACACATATGGCCAGCGCGCGCCGGTCTGGAAGCACTCGCACGGTACCGGACGGCCTTCGTCGAAGGCCGGATCGCGGATGGCATCCACCCGGTCCTGGCCCATTTCCTGCTGGGCCAGCGCGAACAGCGCATCGAACATCACGCTGCCGGTCTGGCTGCGCATGGGCGCGGCGGCGATGCGCACCTCACCCTTCGGCGCATGCAGCACGAAGCTGCCCTTGGCAGCGGATTCGGCGCGCGCCTGGCGGCCGTCGAATGTCAGGTCGCCCGCGTGCGCGGTCGTCCCCAGCGCTGCCCCCAGGGCAGCGGTCAGGCAAATGATCTTCAGCATCGAAGCGGCAGACCGGCTTGCGCCCGTCGACCTCCCTCCCTCTCTGCACCGTTGTGGGTCCGCACTGCCGTTGCCGGCGTGCGGGCGCGGCACCTCCCTCAAGGTGCCCTGGCCCCATGGTAGACGCGGGGCTGTCGACTGCGTCCAGCTGCATACGTATTCATGGCGTGCAGTACCGGCAGGCCTGTCGGCCTGGCTTATGGTCCGGGTCTGTCAACGGCGCCTTGGGAGGGGAAATGCTGATGTCACCCACAACGGTACGCGCAGTGTTCGCGCACGCTTTCGGCCTGGCCCTGCTGGGATGGGCCGCGCTGGCACAGGCGGCGGCACCGCAGATCGCCAGCGTCGAATCACCGGACAAGGTGCTGAAGGTCAGCCTGGTGCTGGACGGCGGTACCGCGCGCTACCGCGTCGAGCGCCTCGGCCAGACCGTGGTGGCCGATTCGAAGCTGGGTTTTGAACTGCGCGATGGTCGCCTCGACCGCGACTTCAGCCTGCTGGCGCAGGAACGGCGCAGTGTCGATGACAGCTGGGAACAGCCCTGGGGCGAGCGCCGGCTCACCCGCAACCACTTCAACGAACTGACCGTGCACCTGGCCGAAACCACCGGCAGCAAGCGCCGGCTGGACCTGGTGTTCCGCGTCTACGACGACGGCCTGGGCTTCCGCTATGTGTTCCCCGAGCAACCGAACCTGCGCGAAGCGATCATCGATGACGAGCTGACCGAGTTCGCCATCGCGCCGGAGTCCACTGCATGGTGGATACCCGCGGGCGAGCCGATCCATTACGAATACCTGTACCAGCGCACCCCGCTGCGCGAAATGCCGCTGGCGCACACGCCGATGACCCTGCGCAGCCACGACGGCCTGCACGTGGCCATCCATGAGGCGGCACTGGTCGACTACGCGGGCATGTGGCTGCGCCGCACCGAGGGCCAGCGCCTGCGCGCCCAGCTTTCGCCTTCGGCCGAAG
This sequence comes from Stenotrophomonas sp. SI-NJAU-1, assembly GCF_020883215.1. Classification (NCBI taxonomy): domain Bacteria; kingdom Pseudomonadati; phylum Pseudomonadota; class Gammaproteobacteria; order Lysobacterales; family Lysobacteraceae; genus Stenotrophomonas; species Stenotrophomonas sp. SI-NJAU-1. The sequence continues at coordinate 1,122,193 of NZ_CP086598.1, read as the reverse complement.
GCTGGAAGGTGCGCCGCGCCCTGCCCTTCGCCACGCCATGGCGTACCCTGCAGATCGCCGACCGTGCCGGCGGCCTGGTCGAGTCCGACCTGATCCTCAACCTCAACGAGCCCAATGCGCTGGGCGATGTGAGCTGGGTGAAACCGGCCAAGTATGTGGGCGTGTGGTGGTCGATGCACCTGGATGAAGAGAGCTGGGCGACCGGCCCGAAGCATGCGGCCACCACCGCGAAGACCCGGAAGGTGATCGATTTCGCCGCCGCGCACGGCTTCCGTGGCGTGCTGGTGGAGGGCTGGAATCCAGGCTGGGACGGCAACTGGGTCGGCAACGGTTACGACTTCGACTTCACCCGCGCCACGCCGGATTTCGACATCGAATCATTGTCGGCGTACGGGCTGAAGAAGGGCGTGCACCTGATCGGCCACCATGAAACCGGCTGCGCGATCGAACACTACGAAGACCAGCTGGGTGCTGCGCTGGATCTGTATGCGCGGCTGGGCGTGGACCAGTTCAAGACCGGCTACGTCTGCGACGACGGCCAGGTTGATCGCCGCAATCCGGCCGGCGGCCCGCTGTGGCGCGAGTGGCACGACGGGCAGTTCATGGCCCGCCATCACCTGAAGGTGGTGCAGGAAGCCGCCCGCCGGCACCTGTCGGTGAACCCGCACGAGCCGATCAAGGACACCGGCCTGCGCCGCACCTACCCGAACTGGATTTCCCGCGAAGGCGCACGTGGCATGGAATACAACGCCTGGGGCCAGCCACCGAACCCGCCCGAGCATGAGGTCAACCTGGTGTTCACCCGCATGCTGGCCGGGCCGATGGATTACACGCCCGGCATCCTCAGCCTGAAGGGCCGCCACGGCCAGGCCATTCCCAGCACGCTGGCCCGCCAGCTGGCCCTGTATGTGGTGCTGTACAGCCCTATCCAGATGGCTGCCGACCTGCCCGAGCACTACCTGCAGCACCGCCAAGCGTTCCGCTTCATCGAGGACGTGGCGGTGGACTGGGAGCAGAGCCGCGTGCTCGATGGCGAGGTCGGCGACTACGTGACGATCGTGCGCCGCGACCGCAACAGCCGCGACTGGTTCCTGGGCAGCATCACCGACGAGAACGGCCGCGTGCTGCCGGTGTCGCTGGGTTTCCTGGAGCCGGGCGTGCGCTACCGCGCCGAGGTCTACCGCGATGGCGATGGCGCGGATTTCCGCAGCAGTCCCTTCGCCTTCAAGCGCGAAACACGCGAGGTCAGCAGCACCGATTCACTCACCCTGGTGCTGGCGCCGGGCGGCGGACAGGCCATCCGCTTCACACCGCTGTGAATGCGCCGGTAGTGCCGACCGCTGGCTGGCAACCATCCACGTCGCAACGATGCCGGCCAGTGGCCGGCACTACCGGAATGATGATCTGGAATCGATTACAACCCTGCAAACGCCATTGAATACGTATGCAGGGTGATTCCCACGAAGAACGCGCTGCCTACCATAGCGGCGACGACAGCGGCCACCGCGTCGCACGTCCTCGACACCATCGGGACGACCACGAATCGCACTACAACATTGCCTGGGAGGGGAAAATGTTGAACCACAAGCGCAGTGCGCTGAGCATCGCGTTGGCCGTCGTACTGACGCCATCGCTGGCAGCAGCGCAGTCCACGCAGAGCACGGCAACCCCGCCAACCGGCACCGCCGCCACCAACCTGGACACCGTGCAGGTCACCGGCATCCGTCGCGGCATCGAGAGCGCCATCGCCACCAAGCAGGACGCCACCTCGGTGGTCGAAGCCATCTCCGCCGAGGACATCGGCAAGCTGCCCGACGTCAGCATCGCCGAATCGATCTCGCGCCTGCCTGGCCTTGCCGCACAGCGTGTGGCCGGTCGTGCGCAGGTGATCAGCGTGCGCGGCCTGTCGCCGGATTTCGCCACCACCCTGCTCAACGGGCGTGAAGTGGTCAGCACCGGCGACAACCGCGGCGTCGAGTTCGACCAGTATCCGTCCGAGCTGGTCAACGGCGTGACCGTGTACAAGACCCCCGATGCAGCGCTGGTCGGCCAGGGCCTGTCGGGCACCATCGACATGCAGACCGCACGTCCGCTCAGCTTCCCCGACCGCGTCATCGCCGTCAGCGGCCGCTACCAGAAGAGTTCGTTGGGCCGCGCCGCAGACACCGACCCGTACGGCAACCGCTTCAGCGCCAGCTACATCGACCAGTTCCTGGACAAGACCCTCGGCATCGCCATCGGCTACGCGCACAGCGACATGCCGATCCAGGAAAACCAGGTGGGCCTGTACGAGCCATGGACCACTGAGCACACCGACGCAGGCAACCGCCCGGGCGTTGCCGCTGGCACCTACTTCACCGACGGCATCAAGGCGCTGCGCCGCACCGGCAACAACAAGCGCGACGGTGTGATGGCCACGATCCAGTTCCGGCCCAACAACGCTTGGACCAGCACCTTCGACGCATTCCATACCGAAGCGGAGCAGATCGACACCGCCAACCAGTTCGAGCTCAACCTCAGCAACTACAACGGTGGCTACACCCCGGGCCTGCTGATCAGCAACCCGCAGGTCAATGCCGATGGCACCTTCACCGGTGGCACCGCCAGTGGCGTGTACCCGCTGGTGCGCGGCATGTACAACAAGCGCAAGGACAAGATCGATGCGTTCGGCTGGAACAACGAGTTCACCTTCGGCAGCGTCAAGCTGGTCGCCGACCTGAACTATTCCAAGGCCACCCGCGACGAACTGAACCTGGAAAACAACCTGCAGCTGACCCCGATGCCGCAGCTGGATACGGTCGGTGTGCAGTTCCGCCAGGATGGCTTCTCGCAGATCAGCCCGGGCCTGGACTACTCCAACCCGGACGCGCTGTTCCTGACCAACACCATCTACGGTTCTGGTTACGGCAAGGTGCCGAAGGTGGAAGACCGCCTGAAGGGCGGCAAGCTGGCCGCGACCATCGCCCTGCCCGAAGCAATGGCGTCGTGGGCACCGGATCTGGATATCGGCGTGAACTATGCCGACCGCCGCAAGGTGAAGACCCAGTCCGAAGGCAACATCCTGCTGGGCGCGCAGGGCGATGCCAACATCGCATCGGATCTGCAGTACCGCCCGGTCAACCTCGGCTTCGCCGGCCTGGGCACCATCCCGGCCTGGAACGTGCCTGGCGCGGTCGGTCGCTACATGACCTTCAACCCGGTCGACAACCTGGACTACCTGATTCCCAAGTCGTGGACGGTGCAGGAAAAGATCACCACCGCCTGGGCGCGCCTGAACATCAACACCGACATCGGTGTGGTGGGCGTGCGCGGCAATATCGGCGTGCAGATGCAGCACACCGACCAGAGCTCGGACTCGCGCTACTGGGACAGCTCGCAGGCGGCCGGCAACAACATCCAGCCCTACTCGGACGGCCGCACGTACAACGACTGGCTGCCCAGCTTGAACCTGGCCTTCATGTTCCCGCATGAGCAGACCCTGCGTTTTGCCGCAGCCAAGCAGGTCGCGCGCCCGCGCGTGGACCAGATGCGCGCGGGCCTGGAGTTCGGCGTGGATACCGGTACCGGTCGCCCCGGCGGCAGTGGCGGCAACCCGTTGCTGGACCCGTGGCGCGCCACCGCGCTGGACCTGTCCTACGAGAAGTACTTCGGCGAGAAGGCCTACGTGGCCGCCGCGATCTTCTACAAGGACCTGAAGAGCTACGTCTACACCCAGTCGGTGGACAACTACGACTTCACCGGCCTGCTGGGCAACTATGTGCCGCCGCCGGGCATGGTGGTGCCGGTGCTGCCGACCGGCACGTTCTCGACTCCGGTGAATGGCAAGGGCGGCACCCTGAAGGGCCTGGAGCTGACCGCATCGTTCCCGCTGGAAATGCTGACCGACAGCCTGCGTGGCTTCGGCGTGCAGGCCAGCGCGACCTTCAACAAGAGCGACATCCAGATCCTGGATCCGGAAAGCGCATCCAGCGTGGGCACCGACCCGATCAGCCTGCCCGGCCTGTCCAAGCGCGTGTACAACTTCACTGCCTACTACGAGCGCAGTGGCTTTGAAGCACGCGTGAGCCAGCGCCGCCGTTCGGACTTCATCGGCGAGATCGGCAACTTCAACGGCAACCGCACCCTGCGTTATGTCGTGGGCGAGAACGTGACCGATGCGCAGGTCAGCTACACCTTCAGCGACAGCAGCAGCCTGCGTGGGCTGACCCTGCTGCTGCAGGGAAGCAACCTGACCAACGAGCCGTACCGCACCTACGCCGGCACCAAGGATCGCCCGCTGGAGTACATCGAGTGGGGCCGCACCTACATGCTGGGCGTGAACTACAAGTTCTGAGGTAGCGCCGGGCCATGCCCGGCGCCCCGGACTTGGTAGTGCCGGCCGCTGGCCGGCACCCCACCCACGAACCCGCTGCGCAGGCAGCGGGTTTTCCTTTGTGCGCACAACGCGATGGCCAGTGAAGCGTGATCGGTACGGCCTATCCACGCATGGCGTGGATCTACCCGGTCGCATCGCAATCGATGCGTGGCGGGGATCCATTCGGCATATCTCCGGTAGATCCACGCCATGCGTGGATGCTCTGCACCGGAACCGCGCACACAAAAAAGGGACGGGGCGCTTCGGCCCCGTCCCCGCAAGTACCGCCACCGGAGAAATCGGTCAGCTGCGTCGCGCGCAATACACCGCACGCGGCGGCAGCTGCAGTTCATTGCCCTGCACCGTCCCCGCATCCGGGCCCGGCACAGCCACCTGCTGCCAGTTGCCCGCCGGCAGCGGATGGCTCACCGCTTCGGCCGACAGGTTGAAGGCCAGCAGGAGAGTTTCATCTGCAAGCATACGCTCGAACAGCAGCACTGGCTCGGCACTGTCCAGGAACCGGATGTCACCGTGCAGCAGGGCCGGCTGGGTACGGCGCCAGGCCAGGAAGCCGCGGAAGGCCGACAGCACCGAATGCGGATCCTGCGCCTGCACCGCCACGGCCGCCGCCTGGTGCTCGGCCGGGATCGGCAGCCACGGTTTGCCGGTGGTGAAGCCGGCCAGCGGCGCGTCGATCCACGGCAGCGGCGTGCGGCAGCCGTCACGCCCCTTGAAGTTGGGCCAGAAGGTGATCCCGTACGGGTCCTGCAGCGCCTCGAACGGCACGTCGGCCTCGGCCAGGCCCAGTTCCTCGCCCTGGTACAGGCAGACCGAACCACGCAGTGAACACAGCAGTGCCACCAGCATCCGCGCCAGGCGAGGGTCGGCCGGATGACCACCCCAGCGGCTGACTGCCCGCTCCACATCGTGGTTGGACACTGCCCAGCACGGCCAGCCTTCGGTCATCGCCGCTTCCAGGCGCGAAACGGTGTCGCGGATGTAGGCCGCGCTGTAATCGTTGACCAGCAGCTCGAAGCTGTAGCCCATGTGCAGGCGGCCATCGCGGGTGTATTCGGCGGTGGTCGCCAGCGAATCCTCCGAGGAGATCTCGCCCAGGCTCACCGCCCCCGGGTATTCGTCCAGCAGGGCGCGCAGCTGCTCCAGGAACGCCAGATTCTCCGGCTGGGTGTTGTTGTAATAGTGGTACTGGTAGGCGTACGGGTTGTCCGCGCTGAAGCCGCGGCCGACGCGCTTGTCGGCCGGCTTGGGCGGGTTGTCGCGCAGCTGCGCGTCATGGAAGCAGAAGTTGATCGCATCCAGGCGGAAGCCATCCACACCCCGGTCCAGCCAGAAGCGCACGTTGTCCAGGGTCGCCTGCTGCACCTGCGGGTTGTGGAAATTCAGGTCCGGCTGGTCCACCAGGAAATTGTGCAGGTAGTACTGCTCGCGGCGCGGCTCCCACTGCCAGGCACCGCCGCCGAACAGCGACAGCCAGTTGTTGGGGGGCGTACCGTCCTCGCGCGGATCCACCCACACGTACCAGTCCGCCTTCGGGTTGCTGCGGTCCTGGCGGCTCTCGCGGAACCAGGCATGCTCGATCGAGGTGTGGCTGAGCACCTGGTCGATCATCACCTTCAGGCCCAGGCCGTGGGCCTTGGCCAGCAGCCGGTCGAAGTCGTCCAGGCTGCCGAACAGCGGATCGACATCGCGGTAGTCGGCGATGTCATAGCCGAAATCGGCCATCGGCGATCGGAAGAACGGCGAGATCCAGATCGCATCCACGCCCAGCCCGGCGATATGGTCCAGGCGCTGGATGATGCCGGGCAGGTCGCCTACCCCGTCGCCGTTGGCGTCGAGGAAACTGCGCGGGTAGATCTGGTAGATGACGGCTCCGCGCCACCATGGATAGTGCGACATCGACAGCCCCCCTCCGGGCATGCGGGGCCCGCCGGAAGCGGGCCGAAATCCTGCTCCCGCAAGCTTAGCGGCGGCTCCCCGGCGATGGCGCTGCCTGCATACGTATTCACGCCCGGCCGGTCCGGCTCACGCGCCGGTGACGCCATCCGCCCGAATTCACAGGCAACGCCTATAATCAGGGATGAGCCTGAAAGCCTGATCGCATGACCATCACCGAAGACACCCGTCCCGCCCTGGGCCTGTCCCAGATCCAGTCGCTTGCCGCAGCCGACATGGCTGCCGTCGATGCCCTGATCCGCCGCCGGCTGTCTTCGGATGTGGTGCTGATCAACCAGATCGCCGACCACATCATTTCCGCTGGCGGCAAACGCCTGCGGCCGATGCTGGTGATGCTGGCCGGCCATGCGGTCGGCGGCGCCGGCCCCGAACACCACCAGCTGGCAGCGATCATCGAGTTCATCCACACCTCCACCCTGCTGCACGACGACGTGGTGGACGAATCCAGCCTGCGCCGCGGCCGCAGCACCGCCAATGCACTGTGGGGCAACGCGCCCAGCGTGCTGGTGGGCGACTTCCTGTACTCGCGCAGCTTCCAGCTGATGGTCGAGCTGGACCGGATGTCGGTGATGCAGATCCTGGCCGACACCACCAACCGCATTGCCGAAGGCGAAGTGCTGCAGCTGCTGCACGTGCACAATCCGGACACCGACGAAGCCGCCTACCTGCGCGTGATCGAGCGCAAGACCGCAGTGCTGTTCGCCGCCGGCACCCGCCTGGGTGCACTGGCCAGCGGCGTCGATGAAGCCACCCAGCAGGCCCTGTACGACTACGGCATGCACCTGGGCTACGCCTTCCAGATCGCCGATGACGTGCTGGATTATTCGGCCAACGCCGAGGAGCTGGGCAAGAACCTGGGTGACGACCTGGCCGAAGGCAAGGCGACGCTGCCGCTGATCCATGCCATGGCCCATTCCGATGAGGCCACCCGCCAGCGCCTGCGCGCGATCGTGCAGAACGGTGACGCCTCGGCGATGCCGGACGTGCTGGCGGCGATCCACGCCACCGGAGGCCTGGAATACAGCCGCCGTCGTGCCGAGGAATATGCAGAGGCCGCCGAACGGGCGCTTGACGGCCTGGCCGACAATGATGCCGTCGCCGCCCTGCGCGGCCTCGCCCGCTACGCGGTACAGCGTTCGCATTGATGGATTCGCCGGGCACGGCCCGGCGCTACCGCATGAGATCTGGTAGCGCCGGGCCATGCCCGGCGGACACGGCGCCTCAACGCCTCTCGAACCGCTCCTCGAAGAACTCATCCAGCGCCTTCCAGGCGCGCTTGGCGGCGCGTTCGTTGTACTGGCAGCCCGGCGGGCTGTTGGCATCGCGCTCGGCAAAGCAGTGCACCGCACCGCTGTAGTTGGTGAACTCCCAGTCCACCTTGGCCGCATCCATTTCCTTCTGGAAACTGCCGATATCCTCGGCCGTCACGCTCTTGTCGTCGGCGCCGTTCAGTACCAGCACCGACGGGTGGCTGCCGCCGGCCTGCGCCGGCAAGGGGGAGCCGAGCCCGCCATGCAGGCTGACCACGCCCGCCAGCGGCGCGCCGGCACGGGCCAGTTCCAGCACCGTGGTGCCGCCAAAGCAGAAGCCCACTGCGCCGATCCGGCTGGCGTCCAGCGGCGCCTTCCCCGCCTGCGCCTTCAGTATGTTGACCGCCTCCAGTGCACGCGCTCGCAGCAGTGGCCGGTCATTGCGCAGCTTGGTCGCCACCGGTCCGGCCTCGGCATCGGTCTTCGGCCGCACGCCCTTGCCGTACACATCGGCCACCAGCACCACGTAGTCATCGCCCGCCAGCTGCTTGGCCTTCTCGATGGCCGATTCGTTCACGCCCTTCCAGTTCGGCACCATCACCAGACCGGGACGCTTGTCAGCATCTCCATCGTCATAGACCAGCACGCCACTGAAGGTCGTGCCCTGGTGCTTCCACTCCACCGGCTGGGTCTTCATCGCCGCCCACGCTGGCATCGCTGCCAGCCCCAGTACCATCGCCACGCCGCAACGCCAACGGTTCATGCGCCTGCTCCAGAAAAAGGGGACGGAGGGGATCAAGCCGCATTCGCCCCTCCCGCGTCGCATTCTGCATTGGCGGCGTGACGCAGGTGTGGTTGGATACGACTTGATCCCCTCCGTCCCCTCTTCTGCATGAACCTTGTTGATCGCTTTCTGTCTGGATTGATCCCGCGCCTGCCCGAGGACGATGCCCCGCAATGGGCGTGGACCGAAGGCGCCAGCGAGGCCGACCTGCAACGCCTGCGCGCGCAGTGGCCGCAGGTGCCCGGCAGCCTGGTCGAGCTGCTTTCGCGCGTGGATGGCACGCACTTCCGCGACTATCCGAAGGGCGAGGTCTGCGTGCTGATGCTGGGCTCGGACGTGGGCGACTACCCGTACTACCTGCGCTCCATCGCGCAGATCTTCGAAGACCAGCAGCAATGGGACGACAGTATCCGTTCCATCTACGAGGAATGGCTGGAAGAAGATCCGGAGATCCTCGGTGCCGGCATCGATGCCGACCTGCCGATGAGCCGCCGCCTCTGCTTCTCGCACTGCATGAACAACGGCGGCACCTCGATGCTGTACCTGGATTTCGATCCCGCACCCGGCGGCAGCGTTGGCCAGGTGGTGCGCTACCTGCACGACCCGGACAGCTACGCGGTCATCGCGCCCAGCTTCGATGCGTACCTGCAGGAACTGATCGATCGCGACTACAGCTTCCTCGACGAGTAGATCCACGCCATGCGTGGATGAAATCCTCGCCGGCCGATGACCTCATGCCATGCGTGGATCAGGGCTTCACTCGCGCTCGATCCAATGCAACACCCCCGGTTCGAACGCAAGCAGATCGTCCACCGCCACCCGCGCGCGCGCCCAACACCGTTCCGGCGGCTTCGGCTGCCGGCCCCCCACAGCCCCAGCGTAGTCGCGCACCAGCAGGCCGATGCGCGCCGCTCCGGCATCCAGCAGGGCATCAATGCGCTGCAGCCACTGGCCGGCGTCACCCAGGGCTCCATCGCGATGCACCTGCTGATCCTGCTCGCGCCGCGCCCACTGCTCGGCCAGCGCACGGGCGATCTTCGCCTCGCTCCAGCCCTTCCTGCGCCAGCGTTCGGCATCGTTCTTCCTTTCCCGCATCTTCCATGCCGATGCGAGTGCGGTGCCACAGTCGCAGTGGCCTGCGCTCAACCAGGGCTGCCAGCCCGGCCCCACGGCGGCACGCAGGCTGGGCGAATCCTGCGCGAACAGCCGCCGGCCGCTGCGCTCCATGATTGCGGAGCTTTCGGCGTCCGGAAACGAAGTGGGCAGGAACAGGGTGATAAAGGTGCACATAAGGCTCGCCGAATCCGTCCGGGTTTCCACACAGGGTAGATCCACGCCATGCGTGGATGAAATCCCCCGGGTTGCCGGCCAGTGGCCGGCACGACCGTCAGGCGATCCCGATACCCGGAATCGCGCTGATCGTATCCGGGTCGAATCCGGCCAGCTCGGCGAAATGCCGCCCCCGCGCAACGTAATCGCGGTAGGCGCCATAGCTCGGCGCGCCCGGCGACAGCAGCACCACCCCACCCTGTTCGCCCAGTGCGCGACGCGCCAGCGACATCGCATCGGGCAGATCGGCCGCGGCATGCAGGCCGAAACGGCCGGCATCGGCCAGCGGCTGCAGCATCGCGTGGATGCGCGGGCCGTTGCTGCCCATGGTCACGATCTCCACCGGCGGCACGTCGTGCGCCATGTGCTGCATGAAATCCGTCCAGTCCAGGCCACGATCATGCCCGCCCACCAGCAACGCGATGCGCTGGCCGGCAAAGCACTCCAGTGCCGCCAGGCTGGCATGCGGCGTGGTGCTGATCGAATCGTTGACGTAGGTCAGGCCATCGGCCTGGCCGATGCGTTGCAGGCGGTTCGGCAGCGGCCGGAAATCCTGCACCGCCGGCGCCAGCGCCACGGCATCCAGGCCCAGTGCCTCCAGCGCGGCCAGCACCGCGCACAGGTTGCCGCGGTTGTGGCGGCCCGGCAGTGGCGTATTGCGGGTATCGAATACCGCCTGCCCGCCGCGATGCACGATGTCACCGCGCATGTGCCAGCCCTGCGGCTGGTTGAACCAGACCACCTCGCTGCCGGGCAGCGGCAGCGCCGCAAGATGAGGGTCTGCCGCATTGAGCACGGCAACGCGCGGCGCGGCGCCAGTCACCAGCTGCAGCTTGTCTTCGATGTAGCGCTGTTCGCTGCCGTGCCAGTCCAGGTGTTCCGGGAACAGGTTCAGCACCACCGCCACCTGCGGGTGCGCACCACTGCGCGCGACCTCGCCGGTCTGGTAGCTGGACAGCTCCACCGCCCAGTAAGCAGGCGCCGGCTGCGGGTCCAGCACTTCCAGCAGCGGCAGGCCGATGTTGCCGACCAGGCCGGTGCGATGCCCGGCGGCGCGCAGCAGATGGGCGACCAGCGCGGTGGTGGTGCTTTTGCCCTTGGTGCCGGTCACGCAGATCGTGTCGCGCACGGTGCCATCGGCATCGGCATGTTCGGCAAACCACAACGCCGTGCCGCCGATGAAGCGGGTGCCCTGCTCCGCCGCCGCCAACGCGATCGGCAGGTACGGGCTGATCCCCGGCGACTTGATCACCACCTCGAATGCCGCCAAGGCCTCGGCCGAGGGTTCACCACGCACGTCCAGCACGCCCTGCGTTTCCGCACGCGCGGCCGCGACCTCGCTGGCCGGGCAGAACAGGCTCAGGCCAAGCGATGGCAGGCGCGCACGCAGCACCGCATACGCAGCACGCCCCTCACGTCCCCAGCCCCACAGCGCTACGCGCTTGCCTTCAAGCTGCGAAATCTTCACGCACCCGTTCCCACAGCGCCGCCGGAATACGATGGTCGCCCTGCAGCTGCATCAGCGGTGCCAGCTCCAGTTCGGCCGCATCCAGCTGCGGCTGGATTTCATTGCAGAAGCGCTTCACCAGCACGTCTTCCTTCCACTCCGGGCGCTGCGCCAGGGTCGCCATCGCCGCACGCGATTCGCGGCCTTCGCCCACGCATTCGAACGGTTTGTGGTCCTGGAATTCCAGCAGTGCATCGAAGCCACCAGCCTGCTCGATGTCATCCAGCAGGTTGCGCCCGAAGATGCTTACCAGGCGGGTCTTGGGCATGAACGGGGCCAGCGCCAGGAACACGAAGTGGCACTTCGGGCAGACGCCGCACCAACGGTTCACCGGGCGCTCGCCGAGGATGTGGAAGTTGCGGTTGCAGCTGGAGAAATGCGCGTCGTAGAAATCACTCTTGGCGAACTGCCGGGCCACCGCCAGTTCCGACATCGGCCGCAGCAGCGAGTAGTACTGCAGGTCGGCGGCCACGTACCTGCGCACGTGGTTGCCGAAGGCCTGCTCGCAGGCCCAGCCCTTGGACCACTGGTGGTTCACTTCACCGGTGCCCGGAATCTGGCTGCCATAGCTGGCCGAGCGCTCGTTGGAGAACACCACCTGGTCCACACCGTGCAGCAGCGCAGCCAGCACCATGATCGCCGAGTTCACCACGGTGACCGGGATGTGCCCGTTCCATGCGCCCTGGCGGTTGAGTTCGAACAGTTCCGGCGCCAGCGCGCGGCCCAGGTTCAACGTCGGCAGCCCGGTGCGCTCGGCACAGGCACGGATCAACTGCGAACCCCCGATCCAGGTCACCGTCTCGTCCACGCCGGCGCGGCGCAGCGCTTCGATGCTGACCAGGGAATCCTTGCCGCCGCCGATGGCGACCAGGGCGTGCGATTGCAGGCCCAGCACCGGCGCCTGCACCGCTTCACCCTGCACCGGCAGGCGGAAGCGCCCACGCAGGTTCAGGCCGTTGCGGTAGGCGAATTCGCCCAGGCCGTTGAGGTAGATGGTCTCCACCAGCGCTGCGGTATCGGCATCGATGCTGTAGCTGTCGATGCTGACCGTATCGGGCACCCCGGCCTTGTAGTAGCTCACGCCGGCAATCAGGTGCAGCAGCCGCAGCGCGCGCTGCACGGCATCGGCACGGGTCGGTTCCAGCACGAACGGGGCGCCGGGCACGGTAACGGTTTCCACCATTTCCGGGCCGTCATCGAAGGCGTAGACCAGCTTGGCCACGCCGGTGTCCGCAGCGAATTCGCAGCGGACGAAACGGAAGCGGGAAACCTGGTGTTTATCGAAAGCAGTCATGGTGAATCCAGTTCAAGCACGGTCAGGCACGTGCCCGCGCGCAGGCGCGGGAGGTGTCGGTGGGCGGGTGCAGGGCGCGGAAGGCGGCGATCATTCGATCACGTCTTCGCGCGGCATCGCCCGCTGGTTGTAGGTGTTGGACATCACATAGCCGTAGGCACCGGCGTCGGCGATCAGCATCACATCATCCGGCGCGGTCGACACCGGCAGCTTGCGGCGCTTGCCGAACACATCGCTGGATTCGCAGATCGGGCCGACCACATCGAACGCGGCTTCGGCGTAACCGCCCTGGCGGCTGAGGTTCTCGATGTCGTGCCAGGCGTCGTACAGGGCCGGGCGCATCAGCGTGTTCATGCCGGCATCCAGGCCGACGCGGCGCACGCCATCCTTCTCCACCACCTGGGTGGCGTGGGTCAGCAGCACGCCCGATTCGGCCACCAGGAAGCGGCCCGGCTCGATCGCCAGGCGGAACGCCGGGTGCAGTGCCTTGACCTCGGCCAGGCCCTCGGCCCAGGCATCCAGGTCGAACGGCTCGTCTTCCTCGCTGTACGGAATCGGCAGGCCACCACCGATATCGATGGTGTGCACGCTGCCGATGCGGCGCGCAAAGCCTGCCAGCTCATCGCACATCAGCCGCCAGTGCTGGGCGGTTTCCACGCCGCTGCCAAGGTGCGCGTGCAGGCCTACCACGCGGGTGCCCAGCTCGGTCGCCGCGCGCACGAACTCGTCCACGCGCGCGATCGGCAGGCCGAACTTGGATTCCTTGCCACCGGTGCGGACCTTGGCGTGGTGGCCTTCGCCACGGCCCAGGTCCACGCGCAGCCACAGCTCGCGGTTGCGGAACAGGTCCGGCCAGCGTTGCAGGGCTTCGACGTTGTCGACAGTGACGGTCACGCCCAGCGCGAACGCCGCTTCGTACTCGCTGCGCGGGCAGAAGCTGGGGGTGAACAGCACGCGCTTGGGCGACAGTTCCGGAATGGCCTGGAACACATGCTTCAGCTCACCGTGCGACACGCACTCCAGGCCGAAACCTTCGGCCTCCAGCAACTGCAGGATGGCCGGATGGCTGTTGGCCTTGATCGCGTAATAACGCTGGTCGATCGGCTTGATCGCCGCCAGCGCGCGGGCACGCGCCCGTACCGTCGGCAGGTGGTAGACGTAGCGCGGGGTGCCGGCATCGGCCAGCTGCAGCAGGTGCGCACGCTGGCCGCGCCACCACGGCGTACCACGCGGACGCACGGTGCCGGCGATTTCGCGCCAGCGCGGGCCGAACACTTCGGTCTCTTCCACCGGCATCGCGCCGCTGTCGATCAGTTCGGCGTGCAGGATCGGCAGCAGGCCATCGGCATCGGCTTCGTCGATGACGAAGGTCAGGTTCAGGTCGTTGGACGACTGCGAGATCATGTGCACGCGCTCACGACCGAAGGTCGCCCACACGTCCGACAGCTTGTGCAGCAGCGAGCGCATACCCAGGCCGACCAGGGTGATCGCCGCGCACGGCACGATCACCTTGACCTTGCAGATCTGCGACAGGTCGGCCGACAGCGCGGCCAGCACATCGGTGTTGACCAGGTTCTCGGACGGATCCAGCGATACGGTGACGTTGGTCTCGGCCGAACCGATCAGGTCCACCGACAGGCCGTGCTTCTTGAACAGGCCGAATACATCGGCGAGGAAGCCGACCTGCTGCCACATGCCGATGCCTTCCATCGACACCAGCACGATGCCGTTGCGGCGGCTGATTGCCTTCACTCCGGGCACCGGCGCGGCATTGCCGTCGATGCTGGTGCCCGGCAGCTCCGGACGCTCGGTATCGAGGATCGCCATCGGCACGCCCGCATCGCGGCACGGCTTGATCGAGCGCGGGTGCAGCACCTTGGCGCCGGTGGTGGCGATTTCCTGCGCTTCGTAATAGTCCAGGCGGGTCAGTAGACGCGCGTCCGGCACGTCCTTGGGATTGGCGCTGAACATGCCGGGCACATCGGTCCAGATCTCCACGCGGCTGGCGCCGAGCAGCGCACCGAAGTATGCCGCCGAGGTATCCGAGCCGCCGCGGCCGAGGATGGCAGTGCCACCGTCGGCGTGACGCGAAATGAACCCTTGGGTGATCAGCAGGCGCGTGGGCTGCGCGCGGAAGCGCTGCGCCCATTCCGCATCGGCACGCCACTGGCAGTTCACCGACAGGCGCTGCGACCAGTCGCTCTGGTTCGGCTGCGGCGGCAGCGCGTCCAGCCACTGGCGCGCATCCATCCAGCCGAAATCCAGGCCGCTGGCACGCAGGTAGGCCGCGCCCAGGCTGGAAGACAGCAGTTCACCCTGGCCGAGCACTTCGGCCTGCCAGTCCAGAGGACGGCTGGGCGCACGCGGGTCGTCCAGCAGGCCCTGCAGCGCGGCCAGCCGCTCGGCCAGCACCTCCGCGCCCAGCCTCAGCTCGTCCAGGAAGGCCTGGTGGCGTTCGACCAGCGCCGCCACGCGATCACGGCTGTCCGGCGCGCCATCGGCAATCGCGGTCAGTTCATTGGTGACCCCGGACAGCGCCGAAACCACCACCAGAACGCGCGAACCGGTCTCCTCGGCCCGTTTTTTCGCCAGCTTCCCGATCGTGTCCCAGCGGTGGCGACGCGACACCGAGGTGCCGCCGAACTTCAGTACGATCCAACGATCGACAAGGGGGGAAGCTGACATGGATAGGCTATGTGTAATGTGGGGAAGCCGCCCGAGGGGGCGGAACCTTCGATTCTAAGCCCAATACACCCGTCAATGACCGCCTACCGCTACCTGCAGCTCGATGTCTTTGCCCACCAGCCCGGTACCGGCAACCCGCTCGGCGTCGTGTTCGACGCGGATGGACTGTCCACCGACCGCATGCAGGCCCTGGCCGCCTGGCTGAACCTGTCCGAGACCGTGTTCTTCCTTCGCCCCACCGCTGCCGGCGCCGACTACCACGTGCGCATCTTCACCCCTGCCAGCGAGCTGCCCTTCGCCGGGCACCCCAGCGTGGGCGCCGCCTGGGCTGCGGTCACCTACGGCCTGGTGCAGCCACGCGACGGGGCCTTGGTGCAGCAGTGCGCGGCCGGCCTGCTGCCGGTGCAGGTCACCGGGCCGTCCGACGCGCCCACCATCCGCCTGGCCAGCCCAGCGGCGCGGCCGCTGCCGGTAGCGCCTGGCGACCTTCCTGACGCCCTGCGCGCCACTGCCGCCGAGGGCCAGCACGCCGAGCTGTGGGACAACGGCCCGCGCTGGTGGCTGCTGCCGCTGCGCGACGCCGACGCCGTACGCACGCTGGCACCGGACATGGCGGCCCTGCGCGACTGGAGCATTGCCACCGAAGCGCTCGGCGTGGCCGTGTTCGCACTCGAACCTGGAACCGACCATGACCTGGTGGTGCGCGCGTTCTGTCCCGCCGATGCGCCCAACGTGCCGGAAGACCCGGTGACCGGCAGCGCCAACGCGCTGATCGGCGCCTGGCTGCGGCAGCGCAATGCCCTGCCCGGCAAGGACGGGAGCTACGTGGCCAGCCAGGGCCGCGAGGTCGGCCGCGACGGCCGCGTCCAGGTCACTGTGGATGCGCAGGACACGGTGTGGATCGGCGGCCAGGTGCAGCTGGTGATCGACGGCCACATCCGCTGGTAGCGCCGGGCCATGCCCGGCGGCCTGCCGCGCTGCGCGCTCGCGGGGCATGGCCCCGCGCTACCCTATGCCGCCTGTTTCCTGGAGTTCCTGCCCGATGACCACCCGCCGTTTCCTGCAGCTGGATGTGTTTTCCCCGCGCCCGGGCGCCGGCAATCCGCTGGCCGTCGTGCTCGATGCCGAAGGCCTGGACGATGCGGCGATGCAGGCCATCGCCCGCTGGACCCGCCTGCCCGAAACGACGTTTGTGTTCCCGGCACAGACGGCCGGCACCAGCTATCGGCTGCGCATGTTCAGCCCGCAGAAGGAAGTGCCGTTCGCCGGCCACCCCAGCGTCGGCACCGCCCACGCGGTGCTGCAGGCGGGCCTGGCCATGCCGGTCGACGGGGTACTGGTTCAGGACGGCATCGCCGGTGCACTGCCGCTGCGCGTGACCGGCGAAGGCGCACAGCAGCGCATCGCCATCCGCACGCCCCGCGCGCAGCTGGCCGAGATCGCCGCCACCGATGATCCACGCCTGCAGGCCGCACTGCGCACCTGGCCGCTGGGTTCGCTGCCGCCGGCCCGCATGCAGGGTGGCCGCAGCTGGTGGGTCGTAGAGGTCGAGGATGAGACAGCGTTGCGCGCCCTGCACCCTGACTGGGATGCGATCGCCACACTGGCTGAATCAACCGACAGCATGGGCGTGTTCGCTTATGCCTTTGCCGATGGCAGCGATGGTTACGACCTGGCCGTACGCGCTTTCGTCGGCAATGGGCGCCGCTTCGAGGATGCTGCGTCAGGCGCGGCCAACGCCGTGCTGGCCGCCTGGTTGGACCTGCGCGATGCCCTTCCGCACAGACGCCAGCCCTTCGAAGTCAGCCAGGGCCGCGAAGTCGGCCACGATGCGCGGCTGACGCTGCTGGTCGATGAAGAGGGCGAGGTCTGGTCCGGCGGCCAGGTGCAGACGGTGATTTCCGGCACCATCGACTGGTGAACGCAAGGCGGTAGAGCCGGCCGCTGGCCGGCTGCCACCTTATGCCCGGTTTCATGTGGTTGCCGGCCAGCGGCCGGCGCTACCTTCTCAGCCCAGTTCGGCTTCCAGGCTGATCGGCACCGCACTCAGCGCCTTGGATACCGGGCAGTTCTGCTTGGCGTCATCAGCGATCGCGCGGAACTGGGTCGCATCGATTCCCGGCACCACCGCCTTCACTTTCAGCCGGATCTGCGACAGCTGCGGACCACCTTCCATCGACAGATCGACCTTGGCTTCGGTATCCAGCGAGGTCGGGGTAAAGCCTGCTTCGCCGAGCTTGGCCGACAGCGCCATGGTGAAACAACCAGCGTGCGCGGCAGCGATCAGCTCTTCGGGGTTGGTGCCTTTTTCATCACCGAAACGGCTGTTGAAGCCGTAGCGGGTTTTGTCCAGAAGACCACTCTGCGGCGTGCTCAACTGGCCCTTGCCCGACTTCAGGTCGCCTTCCCAATGCGCGGTAGCGTGTCGCGAGATTCCCATGTCCTGCTCCGTTGCGGCTGTGATGAAGCGATACCCTGGCACGCGCCCCGTTAGCCCTGTGTCGCCCCGCCGCATGCGGCGCGCCTGTCCCGGGCCAACGACTGGACACTTCTTCGCCAGCAGTCTGGCGATTTTCCCCTTGTTTTCAGTCATTTCGCCCATCCAGTCGAAATCACCGACACTGCGGTGCAGCGCACCACCGCACCCGCTCCCCCTACCGCCGGCCATGTACTGAATCGGCCTGGATATGAAAAAACATGCACTTTCAGCACTCCAGGCTATTGGCGGCGCCCAAGAGTTGCCCTACATTGCGCTTGCCGACGGGGTTCGGCGCCGACCAAACAACCAACCGTTCACGGAACAGGAAACCATGGCAAAGACCGCTAAGAAGGCTGCCCCGAAGAAGGCAGTGAAGAAAGTCGCGACGAAGGCAGCCGCCAAGCCGGCCGCTCCGAAGCCGATCAAGGAAGTGCTGACCAAGTCGGGCCTGGTTGCACACATCGCTGAAGCGTCCGGCGTTGTCGCCAAGGACGTCCGCGCTGTGCTGGCCTCGCTGGAAGGCGCTGTCGCTTCCTCGGTGCACAAGAAGGGCGCCGGCTCGTTCACCCTGCCGGGCCTGCTGAAGATCACCACCGTCAATGTGCCGGCCAAGCCGAAGCGCAAGGGCATCAACCCGTTCACCAAGGAAGAGCAGTGGTTCGCTGCCAAGCCGGCCACCACCAAGCTCAAGGTGCGCCCGCTGAAGAAGCTCAAGGACGCTGCGCTCTAAGCGCGCGCCCTGCAGCGGATACCTCTGACGGGACGGCCTTGGCCGTCCCGTTTTTTTTGCCCCGCCTCCGCGCTCGCTCTGCAGTAGATCCACGCCATGCGTGGATGCCGCCCACTGCGCCCCCGCAACACAGCGTTTCCCGCGCCCACGCAATTTCCCGCACAGGCCCGCCGCCCATGGCCGCGCCGCTGTTTTTCCAGCGCAGGAACGAACCGGGTGGAACACTGCGTGCAGCGCCGGCCATCGCCGCCGGCCAACGCCTTGCCTATGGTGGTCCCATTCCTCCCCACCAGCGCGAGCACCCCCATGGCCAGCCCCTCCACCCGCTACCGGATCTCGGTGACCCCGATCGAAAAGGACGGGCACCAGTGCACCGGGCGCTGCACCATCGAACTGGAACACCGCGCCAGCCGCGACCTGATGCGCCTGCTGGAATCGGCCCCGCGCACGGCAGGCCTGAGCGGCGACGAACGTGCCACGCTGGTGGTGGCCACCCAGCTGCTGCGTGACATCGTGCAGCGCCATGCCGACACCGACGGCCATGCACTGGCAGCGGTCGCCGCGCAGGTCCTGCCGGCGCTGGACGCGCTGGAGCAGCTTCCCTCTTCGCGCTGACCACTTCGCGCTGGGCCGCCCCCGGCCGCTACACTGCCGCCTTCCAGGTTGCCTCGGGGAGGAGGCAGACATGCGCGGCTTTATTTGCTCGTTGATCCCGTTGCTTGTGGCGGGGTGTTCCAACCCGGCGCCCCCGGCCGATGACACAAGGCGCGACGCGAGCGCCTCCACAACGGACCCATCGGTGCCAACGACGGAAGCGGCACCGCAGGCCGCTACCGTCGATGCGATCGCCATCGATCCGCTGTATGGCGCCGTTGCCCTCGGCAGCGAGCCGCCCTCAGCAATGCTCAACCGCTACGTGCTCGATCTGCTCAACCAGGACAAGGCCCGCAGCGATGCCGCCTGGGCCTATGCCCCCGCCGACCCGCGTCATGCTGACGACGCCGCGCTGCGCCTGCTGCCCGACGTGCGCAACCTGCGCCTGGACAGTGATGTGCCGCTGCCCCGTGACGATGGGCAGCCACCGCGCCTGCTGGAAGTGCCAGTGAGGATCCGCGCCATGACCGCCAACGGCACCATCCGTTACCACGGCTGGTATCGGGTGCAACCCAGCGCCGACGGCCACGGGTGGCAGATCCAGTCGGCCAGCCTGCAACCAACGCTGGACTGAACCGTTGCCGTCGTGTGTATCCGCGATTCAGCGGGCAAAGCTACTCTGTAGGCCTCTTCGATCCTTCTTCCGGTCACTGCCATGCGCCTGCGTTCCCTGATGACCCGCCTAGCCGCCTCGACCGTGCTGATTGCTGCCGCGATCGGTGCGCAGGCCGCCCCTTCGATCTCCGGTCGTGAACTGGCGGTTGGCGCCAGCGACGTGCAGCAGTATCTGGACGGCAGCTTCCCGCGCACCCAGGACGCACTGGGCGGCCTGATCGCGCTGACCATGAGCCACCCGCAGCTGAGCCTGCCGGCAGGCGAGCGCTTGAACCTGGGCATGGACGTGGCGCTGGCCACCGCCGGCGGCAACCCGGCCAAGCTGGGTACGGTGAAGCTCAGCAGTGGCCTGCGCTATGACGCGCAGACCCAGGGCTTCCACCTGCAGCAGCCGAGCGTGGATGACTTCACTCCGGCCAGCCAGGGTGGCCGTCTCGATTCACGGACCCGTGGCCTGCTGAACGCATGGCTGAGCGACTACGCCCAGCGCGAACCGATCTACAAGCTGGACCCGGCCGTGGCCGGGCTGCTCGGTGCCCTGCAGGTGCAGTCGGCGCAGGTGAAGAACGGCAAGCTGGTGGTGACCTTCAACCAGAACCTGGGCGACCTGGTGCCGGCGGGCATCCTCGGCAAATAAGGTAGTGCCGGCCGCTGGCCGGCAATCCTTTCACACACGTGCCGGCCAGCGGCCGGCACAACCAGCACAGCATCACGCCGCCAGCGCTTTAACCACCGCCTCGCTGAAGGTCGGAATGTCATCGGGCTTGCGGCTGGTGATCAGGTTGCCGTCCACCACCACTTCCGCGTCGCGCCAGCGCGCGCCTGCATTGGCCAGGTCCTGCTGCAGCGACGGCCACGAGGTGACCTCGCGTCCCTCCGCCAGCCCGCTGTTGATCAGCAGCCAGGGGCCGTGGCAGATCGCCGCCACCGGCTTGCCGGCACCGGCCATGCTGCGGATGAAATCCAGTACTGCTTCGTTGGTGCGCAGGGTGTCTGGATTGATCACGCCACCGGGCAGCACCAGCGCATCGAAATGGCCGGCGTCGGCGCCATCCAGTGGGTGATCCACGGCGACCGAATCACCCCAGTCCTTGTCCTTCCAGCCCTTGATGCTCGCCTCCTTGGCCGGCGACACCACGCTCACGCGCGCGCCCTCCGCTTCCAGCAGGTGCTTGGGCTCGATCAGTTCGGACTGCTCGAAACCATGCGTGGCGAGGATGGCGATCTGTTTGCCGCGTAGACGCTGTGCCATGTCGTGCTCCAGATAGGGGGGAGCGCACAGGGTGGCCGAGTGGCCCTTGAACGGCGGTGACCCTCACGTGCACGGCAGGTGGAGAATCGCCCGGATAGCGCCGGGCCGTGCCCGGCGGTTTCTGGTTCCGCCCGCGTTTTGCGCTCGCCGGGCATGGCCCGGCGCTACCGGATCAGCGCTTGGGCTGCAGCATCGTGCCGGTGCACTTGGGCGAGCCACAGCGGCACTCCCAGATCTTCTTCAGCTTGGCGGTATGCCGCTCGGCCAGGGTGATGCCGTAGTTGTAGGTCAGTTCTTCGCCGGCCTTGATATCGCGCAGCGCCTCGATGAACACCTTGTCGCCGCGGCTGTCACCGTCTTCGTCTTCCTCGATCACCGCCTCGCAGTTCGGGTCGCAGCTGTGGTTGATCCAGCGCGCGTCGTTGCCCTTGTAGTTGGCATCGATCACCCAGTCGTCGTTGAGGGTGAACAGGAAGGTATGGCCGCTTTCCACGTCGCCACTGTCATCGGCATCGACATCGCCGTGGCTGCGCAGCAGGCCCTTGTACTGGATCACGCGCTCGCCCTGCTTGATCGGGGCCACGGAAAACACACCGTTGCCGTGGATGGCGGACTTGCGGGCTTGGATCTTCTTGGGCATCGGCAAGAGACGTTTGCAGCGGAAGGAACGTTGATTCTCGCCCATTCCGGGTGATTGCGAAAATCACCCCCATGCCCCAGCATGTCGCCCCGATGGCGGCCCTTGGCGACTGCCCTCCGGCTGGGCCCAAGCGCCCGCTGAATGGCCGGGTTGGATGCCGGCGAATAAAAGCGTACAATTTCAGTCCGCTTTAAGAACCACTCGCATCCCATGTTGCGCGTCACCAAGCTCACCGATTACGCCACCGTCGTACTGACCGTGCTCGCCGCCCGTCCGGGCGAGGTGCTCAGTGCCACCGAGCTGGCCGAATTCACCGGTCTGGAGCCACCCACCGTCAGCAAGGTGCTCAAGCCACTGGCCCAGGCCGGCCTGGTCGAAGGCCTGCGCGGGGTCCGCGGCGGTTACCGGCTGACCCGCCCATCGATCGAGATCTCGCTGTTTGAAGTGGTTGAAGCCATGGAAGGGCCGTTGGCCCTGACCGAGTGCAGCCACGACCACCACCAGTGCGGCATGGCGCCCAAGTGCGGCGCGCGCAGCAGCTGGCGGCTGATCAACGACGTGGTCTCCGAGGCCCTGCGCGATGTCAGCCTGGCGCAGATCCTGCCCCTCTTCCCCTTGTCGACGAAGAACAGCGCCGCACCATCGCTGTCGACGTCGTCTCCTGATCCGTAGGCAGCCCCCATGGCCACCGAAACCATCGAAACCGTCGCCAGCGACGACACCCCCAACCGCGAGATCCATGAGCAGCTCGGCCGCAAGTATTCGGCTGGCTTCATCACGGACATCGAGTCGGACTCCCTTCCCGCCGGCCTGGACGAGGACACCATCCGCGCCCTGTCGGCCAAGAAGGAAGAGCCGGAATGGATGACGCAGTGGCGCCTGGACGCCTACCGCCACTTCCTGACCATGCCGATGCCGAACTGGGCCAAGCTGCAGATCGCCCCGATCGACCTGCAGGCGCTCAGCTACTACTCCGCGCCGAAGGGCCCGAAGTACGCCTCGCTGGATGACGTGCCCAAGGAACTGCTGGACACCTACGACAAGCTGGGCGTGCCGCTGCACGAGCGCGCCAAGTTGGCCGGCGTAGCGGTGGACGCAGTGTTCGACTCGGTGTCCGTCGGTACCACCTTCCGCAAGGAACTGGCCGAAAAGGGCATCGTGTTCTGCTCGATGTCCGAAGCCATCAAGGAGCACCCGGAACTGGTCAGACAGTACCTGGGCACCGTGGTGCCGGTGGGCGACAACTATTTCGCCGCGCTCAATTCGGCGGTGTTCTCCGATGGCAGCTTCGTGTTCATTCCCAAGGGCGTGCGCTGCCCGATGGAACTGAGCACCTACTTCCGCATCAACGCCGGCCACACCGGCCAGTTCGAACGCACGCTGATCATCTGCGAGGACAAGGCGTACGTGTCCTACCTGGAAGGCTGCACCGCGCCGATGCGCGATGAGAACCAGCTGCATGCCGCAGTGGTCGAACTGGTGGCGCTGGAAGATGCCGAGATCAAGTACTCCACCGTGCAGAACTGGTACCCGGGCGATGAGAACGGCGTCGGCGGCATCTACAACTTCGTCACCAAGCGTGCCGAATGCCGTGGCGCGCGCAGCAAGGTCACCTGGACCCAGGTCGAGACCGGCTCGGCGATCACCTGGAAGTACCCGTCCTGCGTGCTGCTGGGCGACGACTCGGTCGGTGAGTTCCACTCGGTGGCACTGACCCACCATCGCCAGCAGGCCGACACCGGCACCAAGATGATCCACGTCGGCAAGCGCACCAAGAGCAAGATCATCAGCAAGGGCATCAGCGCCGGCCGCGGCCAGAACACCTATCGTGGCCTGGTCAAGGTGGACCGCAACGCAGACGGCGCGCGCAACTACACCCAGTGCGATTCGCTGCTGATCGGCAAGCAGTGCGGCGCCCACACCTTCCCCTACATCGAGGTGAAGAACCCGGGCGCCACCGTCGAGCATGAGGCGACCACCTCGAAGATCTCCGACGACCAGCTGTTCTACTGCCGCGCCCGTGGCATCAGCCAGGAAGACGCGGTGTCGATGATCGTCGACGGCTTCTGCAAGCAGGTGTTCCGCGAACTGCCGATGGAATTCGCGGTGGAAGCCAAGAAGCTGCTGGAAGTCTCGCTGGAAGGTTCGGTGGGCTGATCGCCCACCCTGCCCTCGCACAACGCATTCTCTTTACCGGCGGGCCCCGGCCCGCACCACGGAAACCCCCACCATGCTGAAGATCGAAAACCTCCACGCCCGCATCGGCGACAAGGAAATCCTCAAGGGCCTGTCCCTGGAAGTGAAGCCCGGCCAGGTGCACGCCATCATGGGCCCCAACGGCGCCGGCAAGTCCACCCTGGGCAATGTCCTGGCTGGCCGCGACGGCTATGAGGTCAGCGAAGGCAGCGTGCAGTTCGAAGGCGTCGACCTGCTCGACCAGGACCCGGAAGCGCGCGCCGCTGCCGGCCTGTTCCTGGCGTTCCAGTACCCGGTGGAAATCCCCGGCGTGAACAACACCTACTTCCTGCGCGCCGCGCTGAATGCACAGCGCAAGGCGCGCGGCGAGGAAGAGCTCGATTCCATGCAGTTCCTCAAGCTGGTGCGGCAGAAGCTGGCCGTCCTGCACCTGAAGGACGAACTGCTGCACCGTGGCGTCAACGAAGGCTTCTCCGGTGGCGAGAAGAAGCGCAACGAGATCTTCCAGCTGGCCGTGCTCGAGCCGAAGCTGGCGATCCTGGACGAAACCGATTCGGGCCTGGACATCGATGCACTGAAGAGCGTGGCCGACGGCGTCAACGCGCTGCGCAGCGCCGACCGCTCGTTCCTGGTCATCACCCACTACCAGCGCCTGCTGGACTACATCAAGCCGGACGTGGTGCACGTGCTGGCCGATGGCCGCATCGTCAAGAGCGGTGGCCCGGAACTGGCGCTGGAACTGGAAGCGCACGGCTATGACTTCCTGAAGGACCGGGTCGTGCCCGAGGCGGCGGTCTGATGAGCGCCCTGCTCGACTCCATGGCCCAGGCCTTCTGTGGCAGCGATGCGCGCCGCGAAGTGCTCGACAGCGTGCTGCGCGACGGCCTGCCCGGCGCACGCAGCGAAACCTGGAAGTACACCTCGCTGCGCCAGCTGGAACGTCGCAGCTTCGCGGCTGCTCCGCTGGCCCCGGCGCTGCTGGATGCCACCTCGCTGGAGGACATCCCGGCACCGCGCCTGGTGTTCGTCAATGGCCGCCTCAACGACGCGCTGAGCGACGTGCAGGGCCTGCCGGCCGGCGTGCAGCTGGAAACGCTGTCTTCCGCACTGGCCGCTGGCGAGGACGCCGTGCGCTTCCTCGGCCGCCGCTACGAGCGCAGCGACGAAGTATTCGCCCGTCTTAACGCCGCCCTCGCCGATGAAGGCGTGGTGCTGCGCGTGGACGATGGCGTGCAGGTCGAGGTGCCGCTGCAGCTGGTATTCGCCAGCGTGGCCGGCGACACCGATCTGGCCTGGCACCACCGGCACCTGATCGAACTGCGTGCCGGCGCCAGCCTGGGCGTGGTCGAGCACCGCTTCAGCGTCGGTGATTCGGCGCATCTGGACAACACGGTACTGCACGCCCACGTCGCCCGCGATGCGGTGCTCAAGCACGCCCGCGTGCAGGCCGGCAGCGCGCGCCAGACCAGCTTCCTGCGTACCGACGCGGTGCTGGCCAAGGACGCGCAGTACCACCGCGTGGACCTGGAGCTGGGTGCCGCGCTCAGCCGCCATGAGCTGAACGTGCGTCTGGAAGGCGACAACGCCCAGCTGACCGCCAATGGCGTGCTGCTCGGCAACGGTCGCCGCCACGTCGATACCCGCCTGGGCATCGACCACATCGCCCGCGACACCAGCGCCGAGCTGCAGTGGCGTGGCGTGGCCGCCAACCGCAGCCGCGTGGTGTTCCATGGCGGCATCCAGATCCGTGCCGGTGCCGATGGCACCGACGCCAACCTGTCCAACAAGAACCTGCTGCTGTCGCCCGACGCCGAGATCGATACCCAGCCGACGCTGGTGATCGACGCCGACGAAGTGAAGGCCGCACACGGTGCCACCGTCGGCCAGCTCGACGCCAACGCGCTGTTCTACCTGCGTTCGCGCGGCCTGCCGCAGGCCCAGGCGCAGGCGCTGCTGAGCGCCGCGTTCTGCCACGAACCGCTGAAGGTGCTGCCCGAAGCGCTGCGCGAACAGCTGGCACGCCGGCTGGACAAGGCCCTGGCCGAGGCGGGCGTGGCATGAACCTGTCCACCCCGCGACCGATCGAAGCACCCGCCGACGCCCCCGACTGGGCGCGCGTGCGCCTGGACTTCCCGCTGCTGATGCGCGAAGTGCACGGCAAGCCGCTGGTCTATTTCGACAACGCCAACACCGGCCAGAAGCCGGTGCAGGTGATCGGCGCGGTGGACGAGTTCTACCGACGCTACAACGCCAACGTCAGCCGTGCCGTGCATGCGCTGGGTACCGAGGCCACCGACGCCTACGAAGGGGCACGCAACAAGCTGGCCCGTTTCCTCAATGTGCGCAGCAACGACCTGGTGCTGTGCAGCGGCACCACCTTCGCGATCAATCTCGTTGCCTACTCGTGGGCCCTGCCCCGGCTGAAGGCCGGCGACGTGATCCTGGTGTCGCGCATGGAACACCACGCCAACATCGTGCCGTGGCAGCTGGTCGCCCAGCGTACCGGCGCGACCATCCGCGTGGCCGAGATCACCCCCGACGGCGCGCTGGACCTGGACGCACTGCGCGCAGCGATGACCGCCGAGGTCAAGCTGCTGGCCGTGGCCCATGTCTCCAATGTGCTCGGCACCATCAACCCGGTGCGCGAGATCTGCCGTGAAGCGCGCAAGCGCGGCATCGTCACCGTGGTCGACGGCTCGCAGGCCGCACCACACCGCAAGGTCGATGTCACCGCGATCGGCTGCGACTTCTACGCCATCACCGGCCACAAGATGTGCGGCCCGACCGGCACCGGTGCGCTGTGGGCGCGTCGCGAGCATCTGGACGCGATGCCGCCGTTCCTGGGCGGCGGCGAGATGATCAAGGAAGTCAGCTTCGACGGCACCGTGTTCAACGACGCCCCGCACAAGTTCGAAGCCGGCACCCCGAACATCGCCGGTTTCATCGGCCTGGGCGTGGCGGCCGACTATCTGCAGGACGTCGGCCTGGACCACGTGGAAGCGCGCGAAGCCGAGCTGCTGGCGCACTTCACCGAAGAGCTGCGCCGGGTCGATGGCCTGCGCATCATCGGCGAGGCACCGGAAAAGGCCGCGGTGGTGTCGTTCCTGATTGACGGGGCGCACGCGCACGACCTGGCTACGCTTCTGGATCTGGAAGGTGTGGCCGTGCGTTCGGGCCAGCACTGTGCGCATCCGCTGCTGCAGTACTACGGCGTGGCGGCGACCTGCCGCGCTTCGCTGGCGTTCTACAACACGCATGAAGAGATCGAACGGTTCATGACCGCATTGACGAAGGTGCGGAAGCTGTTGGGGTGAGTTTTCCAGCAGCAGTTGGCAAAGACGAGAACGCCGCGGGAGACCGCGGCGTTTCTGTTTCTAGCGACTGCCAATGCTGACCTGCGGAACGACAACCGTAAATGTCATCTGCATAGGCAAACCCAAAATCGGCCCTACTTCTGCATACACATCGCTAGCAACACGAGGTCACCTGCGTATGAATGTTGCGGCCAATCAAGCAGTGAGTACGGCTGGGATCATATTTTACTCGCGCCAGCTTCGCCGCACCGTAGCCGGCGGCTTGCAGCTGTGCGCTCGGCATAGGAAGCCGCAGACCAACCCACGCTACAACGGTCATTGAAGGCAGTGGCCGGCACGTTCAGGGTCGGCATGGTGGACGGCGATGATCGGAGGGCCACCAAGGCGACGTTGCCCCTACCGCCATACACTGCGCGGCAACCGCGCACCCGAAGCTGGCAGGTACCGGCGACCAGGCCGGTGCGGGTGAAAAATAGCGCTGCATCATCCGGCTCAATCAGCTGGAGCGCTGGACACCGGCACTGATCCTACTTGCCAGAGAAGCGATTGGAGACAGCCGCATAAATCGCCTCTGGCGGCTCATCAACCCCGAACATCTCCATATGCATCATCTCCTCAATATAGCGATGTTTCTCTATATCACCCGGATAGGGGCTCGCGACCTCCAAAAAATCTCGACCACCTACAGCCAGAACAAAACGTTCATGGACATCCCAATAGCACAGAGAGTCGGAGGCATCGTGTCGAAGCACAACCTCGAAACCGGCAGCGCGACTATCAATTTCATAAACATCATAAGCATCCGCTATCACAACCTCCTCAATCTGCTTGCCACTCGCAGATATTCTCGAAAGCAGCACCCGCTCAGACGCAGAGATCCTGGAAAATGCAGCCCATACAAAGTAGCAGTCCACAATTGACAGCGACCAAGGGTATACAGAATTCCATCGCCCTTTCACATATCTCATAAACAGCTGGGAATCGTCACCAAACATGAGCCTACTCCTCCTTAAACCTAACCTTGATAACCTCTTTGATCTTGGTCCCGGTTCGCTCAGTACTGAGCCGCACTGAAGTCTCACCCGATCCATCTCTCGTAATTCTTGCGCTCATCTGGACCACTGAGCCGTCACCCAATTTCCCTAGCTGCCCCCCATCCCGAGCCTCAGACTTACCGCGCGTCAAGACATTGAACATTTTCTTTGCGCCGGCATCGCCACCATGTCCCTCATACTGGCTGGTTCTTCTGCCTGCGCGTCCCCCGGTGGGCCCCAGCTGATCTGCGATTGAGTCAATGTACTTCTGCGCTTGAGAAAAATCCTTCCCCGCAGTTATGGTGCCTCGCATTGCCGCAACCAGCGCTGATACGAATCCTCCACCTTCGGCCGCTGCGCCACCGGTTGCACCCGCCGCCGCCGATCCGCCGACAATTCTCAGCATCAGACGGCCATCTCGCCCGATTTGCTGCTGTGCCTGATCAAGGGTCAGGCACTCGAGACATTGCCGTCAGCCTGAACTCGCCCAAGTGCTCACGCATGAAAGCGTACTTCGCCATCACCCCTTGGCGAAGTACGCCGCGGCTTTTTTTAGGATGTCGCGCTCTTCAGTCAGGCGTTTCACCTCGGCCTTCAACTGACGCACCTCGGCTGAGTCCCTGGGCGTCGGCAACATCGACCCCTCTGGCGTGCCCGCCAAGGCCTCGCGCTTGGCCTTGCGGAGCCATTGGTAAAGGCTGTGGGATGAGACCCCCAGCCGCTTGGCAACCTCGGCTACAGCAAAGCCTCTTTCGGTAACCTGCTTGACCGCCTCGGCCTTGAACTCATCGGTGTACTGCTTGCTTGCCATAGACACCTCTCTCGCTTCCATTGATTATGGCTCTGAGATGTCTACGAAATCCTGGCCGGTCCACCCTTGGCTGGAAGACGCCCAATCAAGCGCTGGAAGAAGAGTTCGCTCAATTCAACTCACGTGTTGCGCTTGCAAGTTGAGACCGCCCTGTATGCCCGTACACGAGACGCAGCAACCCATAGCTGGCGATCGTGAAAACAGCAGCTTTCGCGTAATAGACGGTGACGCCCTTCAGGATCGGCTTGGAAATTTTCACTTCCGCATCAGGCATCATTGCGATTCACGAATCCACCCTTTGTACTAGATGTCGGATCATCCAATTCGGCATGAAAATTCTCTTGTATAAGATGCAAGGCAGTTTTCGCGTCAACTCCATATCCCGAATGAAGCGCGTCAGCAATGTTTCGGGCAGCATCCGCAAGGATGACACCCCACGCCTTCTCTTCTGAGATATTGGTTGTCTCCCGATACATGCCAACCTTCATTGAACAGTGGAGTCCTCTTTTCGCAATCCACACTCGTAGCATCTCAACAGAGTTCTCGTCTTCCAAAGCCGCTTTAGGAATCGGGCGCTCGTTCATTGCGAAACCTCACTTTGCCGTTGGGGGATCAATTCCGCGCTCCTGCCATCTTTTTGGTGCCACTTCATTACGTTTATTGTCCAAGCCATCCTTGCCGCCACGATCATTCATCGCTTTCTGTTCCTTATTCTGCCTGTCGGTGCGATCTCCCTTCTTGTAAGAGTCGACCTTCTCAGCCCCCCCCTTCGGTCGCGACCATCTGATCTATCGCGTGCACGACTATCGAGGTCGTCCGTCGAGCCAATGTAGTCTTTGCCTGAGCTCGTGTTCTCGCCACTTACACAATAAATGCAACCTTCATCACTGCTAGTGGTTCCTGGCTCAGGGGTTGGGCCTTGGGACTCGTTTTGCTGGGACTCTGCAATTGCATTTTCGAGTAGTCGCCGAGCGTAAATGATAGCAACGGCCCCATAGTCCACGATCGCTTCGCCGAGTGAACGACTTTCGATCGTGCAAGAGCTTTGATTGCAAGTGACATCCCTTCCATCTGGGTCGGTGAACTTGTAAGGATTGTTCAGCGCATAGACATAGCTATTGAAGTTTGAAACGGGCTGCTGATAGGCCGTCACGGGGTCCGCTGACAGAAACCGGCCCAACTGAGGGTCCATATATCGCTGCTGCATGTAACTCAGCCCGGTCTCCGAGTCCGTCACATGCCCCGTATACCCCGGCCCATTCTTCAACGGCCGATTGACCACGCCTCCATACGGTTCATACACCGTGCGCTCGATGACATTGCCGCTGGCATCGGTGATCGCCACCGGTGACCCCAGTGCGTCAGTGTGAATGTACTCGACAACTTCCTGGGCGACCGCCGGCGCCACACAGGCCACCGGCCCCGCCAGCACAAGTGACGCCCGAATCAACAGCGAAGAGAGTCCATTCATGGCTTAGTCCCAGCTCAGTACACCGCGGGTGACAGGATGGTCGGCTGACCACGACGAGCAACCGCCTGCATTGCAGGCACGCACGCGATAGTTGCCGGCACAGTACGCATTGCTGTTTGCACTCGCATAGGCGTTGGGCCCGGTATACAGACGCTTGCCACCGCCACCACTCTCAATCTGGTACTCGGTGACATCGGCCACTTTGTTCCAGCCGACCGAGCACTGCACCTGATACGGCGCATTGCGCGTAATCAACCTTGGCGTGCCCAGCGGAAGTGCGACTACAGCCGTCGCAATGCCTGCGTAGGGGCTACACCCGGCGAAGTTGCAGGCTCTCACCCGGTAGGCATAACTGCCTTTTCCACGGCTGGCACCAAAGCCGTTCGCACCGCCGTTATGCACCACAGCCCAGCCGCCGCCGTTGGCGCTCTCCTAATCTCTCGGCGGCAGTCGACATTCAGAACTCGACCTCTCTGCAATAACTGCAACGCAGTCACCCACGGACAGTCCACAGGTGTCCGCCGACACAAAAATTCCTCGATAATTGGTCAAAACGAAATAGCTTCTCAGCTTTTCATTCCCCTCCTGATCGAATGACTGCCGAACATCAATCAAATGGACCTCACACATTTGCTCCCTCGATGCGCCTCCGGCGACAGAACTGGAGCGGAGCGCCGCAGCGTATTGATTTGCCCTTGCATTGTTCGGGAGATGATTGACAACCCCACCTGAACTCGCCACTTCACTAGTACACGCAACAAGGCCAGCCAGGCAAATCGCTGCAAAAATTACGACTATTGATCTTCGAATGCGATCAGAATACTGGACTTTACTCACTAATATATGCTCCGATGGCTTAATGCAATAAATTCAGACCTCGCCACATAGTTTCACCATTTTTTTCGAAACAACCGAAGCACATTGACCTTCTCCGACATCACATGTGGATGCATCCATGAACCTCCCCTCCCCATCCATCAATACATAGAAAAGCCTCCTCCTTCTCTTTCCTTCCCGGGACAGCTCAAGCTGCGACACCACCAACTCCGCCTTTACTTCGACGCCGCCATCCACAGAGCGCGAACGAATGACGTCATCCACTTCAGCAAAGATTTTCTGGGATGATGAACTGTCATGATCTTGATTGATAACCTGCAAATGGCAGCCGCGCTGCTGACCGCAGGAAGAAAGAAGAAAAATTGATATGACGGAGGCCAATAAAGTTGAAATATTCATCGGAATATCCGGTTGGTTATTTCCCTGAAAACTGCTTATCGAGGCGTTTTTCATCAAGTCGCCCCTCAACCCTAAAGACCCCCTTGAAATCGCTCAACCGATGCCTCGATGTCGTGTCATTACTCAGCATCGCATCCTCATCTCTCGCAGTAATTCGCGTACCATTTCGATCAGCGATAATATGATCGGAAGAGTACCCCTCCATGGGGCTCGATGTACGCCCATCTCGCGACCCCACATCACGATACCCCTCCGGGGCGCCTGCAAAATGCAGGATATCGTGAACTGCCGCGCCTATCCAGTTGCTCTCGGAGCTATCGATATGAGCCGTCCTCCCGCCGATTCCGCCATATACCCCCTGGCCGGCACGAGGATAGTTTGCATAATCCTTTCCAGGCCCCAAATTCATTGAATTCTGGCCATGACCACCGGCGGAACCCAGGACCTGCAAACGAACCTTAATCCCTCGATACTCGGAAGCAATTGAATCAACCCGACTCCTGATCGCTTCCACATTGGATTTTGTTGCAGCGGGACCCGTAAAATTAACCGGAATCACCAGAACATTGACATCTGAAAAATATATCGCATCAGCGCCATCCGGATCGACGAACTTGTAGGGATTCCCATTTCCATATCTGTAACGCTGGAAATTTGCATAGGGATTTTCGACAGTAGTGACTGGATCCACCGAGAGGAAGGTACCCAAACTTGAGTCGAAGTATCTCTGCTGCATGTAGTTCAACCCGGTTACAGAGTCCGTCATATGCCCGGCATACCCTGGACCATCCTTCAACGGCCGATTGACCACGGCACCATACGGTTCATATACCGTACGCTCGATGACATTTCCACTGGCATCGGTGATCGCCACCGGTGAGCCCAGTGCGTCAGTGTGGATATACTCGACCACCTCCTGGGCTGCTGCCGGCGCAATACACGCCAGCATCGTCACCACAAGAAGCGCTGCGCGAATTAGTAAAGAAGTGATTCCATTCATGGCTCAGTCCCAGCTCGGTACACCGCGGGTGACAGGATGGTCGGCTGACCACGACGAGCAACCGCCTGCATTGCAGGCACGCACGCGATAGTTGCCGGCACAGTACGCATTGCCGTTTGCACTCACATAGGCGTTGGGCCCGGTATACAGACGCTTGCCACCGCCACCACTCTCAAACTGGTACTCGGTGGCATCGGCCATTTGGCTCCACCCCACCGAGCACTGCACCTGGTAGGGCGCCTTGCGCGTGGTCAGCCATTCGGCCAGATAGAAATGGGGCGTCCCAGGCGGAAGTGCCACTGTTACCGTTACGATGCCTGAGTAAGGGCTGCACCCCACGAAGTTGCAGGCGCGCACGCGATAGGCATAGCTGCCCTTGCCGCGGTCCGTGGCGAAGCTGTTCGCACCGCCGTTATGCACCACGGTCCATCCGCCGCCGTTGGCGCTCTCCTCCAGGATGGAGCTTTCGCTGTTGGCAGGCACAGACCAACTGAGACTGTACTGCGGCACATTCACCAGCCCTGGGGCGTTGATCACCGGCTCGATCGTCGGCGCGCCGATCATCGCTCCGGCAGCAGCCCGGCCAGGAAAACGGGGAAGCCCGCGAAGCCGAGCTGCTGGCGCACTTCACCGAAGAGCTGCGCCGGGTTCCGCAGAGATCGGACATCGAGCGGAGCATGGATTTCGCCGAGAAGCAGATCGTCAGTCGACGCATCCTTTTCCCTCAGCCTGAACGCCCCGCCTACGGACACCCACGGATACGCATGCTGATCAAACACGCGGCGCTGTAGATCTACTGGCCCTCGGATTCGAACCTCAGTCTCGTCCGTCACTCCAGCCTCGAACGACTCTTCGCTTGAGCTCAATACAAAGAGTCCCCGAATCACCCCAAGATACCCCTCACCCGAACGGATTTGACGTCGTATCGGTCGGGATTCGTTGCGAGCGCTCTGAAGCTCACTCGACAAACCAGACGATCACTGACTCCACACGCAGTTGTGCGGGCCACCTGCCCTTCCTGCTGATGCCCACAACCGGCTAGAAGGATCAACACGATGAAAGCCGTGCAGAGCATTCTATTAAGTTTCATCTCGGAATATCCGACCTATTCAGAGACAGCCACGTCACTAACGCAGCGCCTTCACAGCGGTACACGCGTTCAACAGCGCAAGGAGGCCTTCGGGATGGGGGCCGAGGCCAACAACATCCTCGCCATCACGGCCGGAGTTGAGCGAGGTATCCACCTCAATGTGCAGCACCTCGCGGTTGAAGTCGTCGACCACATTGAACGTTCGGAATCGTTTGCCGCAGGCCAGCGCATCACTCATGAAGTCCATGGACCAGACGGTATCCGACCGCCAGTTCTACGCCGATTGGCCGAACGCGTTGTGGCTGAGCGACTTCACCTATGCCTCGACCTGGCAGGGCAAGCTGCACATGGCGTGTGCGATTGACGTTTACGCGCAGTCGATCGTGGGCTGGAAAGCCCTACCCTCAATGGGCACGAACTTCGTACTCGATGCGCTGGCAGGTCTTGCACGCCCGGCAACGGGACGGTGAGCTGATCCACCACTCCGACAGAGGGGACGCAATACGTCAGTATCTGCCACGGCGAGCGGCACGCCGAAGCCCGGATCGAGTCATCGGTGGGCAGCGTGGGCGACACATACGACAACGCCCTGACCAAGACTATTAGCAGGCTGTACAAGGCCAAGGTGATCCATCGCAAATCGTGGCGCAACCGCGAGTAGATAGAACTGGCCATGCTGGACTGGGTGCACTGGTTCAACCACAAACGCCTGCTGGCGCCGATCGGGCATATCATCCCACCAGCGAAAGCCGAAGCGGCTTATTATCGGCAGCACGTCGGCCAGGCCCGGGGGGCCTGACTCAAACCAAATAGCCTTCAAGAAGGTCGGGGTGGTTCACAGCACTTCTAAAGCAGAGGGAAGAGCGACTCTGTTCACGCCCCCTCCAATACGAATGAACTTCTTCTGGTTACGTCGAAATGAACAGATGAAGTTGGAATCTTTACTACTTCAGCAGCGCGCTCCCCATCCAAGTGATTTGAGATAGCCTCACCGGGGGATTCACCTTGGCCTAGCAGGTAGACGCGATAGTAATCTTCGTAATCATCAAGGATCTCATTGAACTCGCAGTCCAGCACCCATACTCGACCAAACTCATCCATTGCCACCACTAGTCGCGGGATGTCGTAAAAGTCCCGATATTCACATACAGTAAATTTACCTTGCGGAATCTTCATTTTATGCGTTCTAGTTTTGGGACAGGGTTTGACTGAGGGGGACTGAAGCTACTTGGCGCGCCACGGCCCTCCGCAACATTCACGTGTTGGAAGTTAACATTTCCAGCTCGAGTAGGCTCAGGCGCGACATCCACCTTTCCTCCACCCGCTCGAATCTGCCCTGCGGTGGAAGTTCGAATGGTCCCGTGCGGAACTCCAGCCCCTGCTTCTTGAACGGAGCGTCCTTGAGAACCAGAGAAGGTGCTTCCTTGCGCAGGCATCTCGCCAGCCCCACCTCGCACAATCACATTGGCATTGGGCACATCTCCGGGAGCGTGCGGATCCCCCTTTGGCGATGCTCCCGCTCCTTCGGAACCTTGATTTCTGTTTGGCGTAGTTACTGATCTTGCGATAGCAATAACCGCTCTAACAACTGGCGAAGCCGGAAGAGCCGCCACAGCTATTGCCGAGGCCGGCTTTACCATTGGGCTATAAACATCCGTTTTTCCGGCAGCGGCATCACGTGCGAATTGATCACTGTGTCGATCACACGCTCCGCATCGCCCGTCTGGATCATTAAATTTGTACGGATTGTTGTAAGCATACGCGTAGGGAGTGAAGTGCCGCATGTCCCCTTTGCTGTAGATGGTCACTGGATCAACGCTCAGGAAAGCCCCTAACGCCGGATCCATGTACCGCTGCTGCATATAACTAAGCCCGGTCTCCGAATCCGTCACATGCCCCGTGAAGCCGGGCCCGTCCTTCAAAGGCCGGTTCACCACGGCCCCATACGGCTCATACACCGTGCGCTCGATGACATTGCCGCTGGCATCGGTGATCGCCACCGGTGAGCCCAATGCATCGGTGTGGATGTATTCCACCACTTCCTGGGCCGCAGCCGGCGCAGCACTGGCCATCGTCGCCACAACAAGCAGCACCGCACGAATCAGTAGAGAAGTGATTCCATTCATGGCTCAATCCCAGTTCAGTACGCCTTGCGTGACGGGATGGTCGGCTGACCATGGCGAACAGCCGCCTGCATTGCAGGCACGCACGCGATAGTCACCGGCGCAGTAGGCATTGCCGTTTGCACTCACATAGGCGTTGGGCCCGGTATACAGACGCTTTCCACCGCCACCACTCTCAAGCTGGTACTCGGTGGCATCGGCCATTTGGCTCCACCCCACCGAGCACTGCACCTGATAGGGCGCCTTGCGCGTGGTCAGCCATTCGGCCAGATAGAAATGGGGCATCCCAGGCGGAAGTGCCACTGTTACCGTCACGATGCCCGAGTAAGGGCTGCAGCCCACGAAGTTGCAGGCGCGCACGCGATAGGCATAGCTGCCCTTGCCGCGGTCCGTGGCGAAGCTGTTCGCACCGCCGTTATGCACCACGGTCCATCCGCCGCCGTTGGCGCTCTCCTCCAGGATGAAGCTTTCGCTGTTGGCAGGCACAGACCAACTGAGACTGTACTGCGGCACATTCACCAGCCCTGGAGCGTTGATCACCGGCTCGATCGTCGGCGCACCGATCACGGCAACTGTTGCAGATCCCGACCACGGCCCGCATCCAGCGCCGTTGCAGGCCGCGACGCGGTAGGCATAACTCCCCACACCACGTGCGGGCGTTGCAAAGGACACCACGTGTGCATCCACCAGCGTCACCCAGCCACCGCCATTGGTGCTTTCCTGCAGCGTGTAGCGGTCAGCACCACCAATCCCGTTCCAGCCGATGCCAATGCTGCCCGGTGCCGAGCGCGCCGGCGCGGAGAGCCCGGGCGCAGTGGCAGGCGGATACACCACCATCACCGCCGCAGTTGCGCTGTACGCCGTGCACCCAACCGGATTGCAGGCACGGACCCGGTAGCTGTAGTTGCCTGCTCCCTTCCCACTGAAGGCCTTGGACTGACTGATGGCGTTGTGCACCTGGGTCCATGCGCCGCCATTGGTGCTTTCCTCCAGGTCATAGCGCTCGGCACCGGAAGCCGCAGACCATGCCACGCTGTAACTGCCATTGAAGGCCGTGGCAGGTACGTTCAAGGTCGGCACGGTGGATGGCGCCAATGCCACGGCGACTGACGCGACATTGCTCCATCCGCCGCACACCACGCGACAGCCGCGTACACGGAACTGATAGGTACCCGTGACCAGGCCAGTGCTGGTGAACGATTGCGCCGCGCCGTCGAAGATCTTGCTCCACGTGCCCGCCAAGGCACGCTGCAGTTCGTAGCGGTTGGCGCCACCAGCCAGGCTCCAGGTCAGATTCACGCTGCCCTGGGTGATGTAGCCCGGCGCACTCAGCGCGGGAACGCTGGGTGCGGCCTCACCGTGCACCTGGGCAACCAGGCTGCCGGAAAGGTAGAGGTAGTCTGCCTGCTTGCCGGTACGCTCGTTGCGCTGGAAACGCAGCACGCCGCCGTTGTCGTAGAACGAATAGATCGCGCCCGTGCCGCTTGCGCTGGCTTTCACTCGACGCCCATGGGCGTCGTACTCATAATTCTCTGCCGTACCTGCCGCACGCAGCCGGTTGCCGTAGTCAAACGTGAAGGGCTGACCATTGCGCACCGAAAGATTGCCCTGCACGTCATAGCCCAGGCCGATTACGGTTGCCCCGGTGCCGGTTTCGATCACGTTGACCAAGCGGTTGGTCGGATCGAAGTAATGCGTACGATCGCGGCTGCCGACCTTGGCCCGACGCAGGTTGTCCAGCGCATCATATTCATACAGCGCATTGCCGAAGCCCGGCGCAGTGACCGCGCGCAGCCGGTCCAGGCCGTCATAGGTCATGTCCCGGTTGCCGGGCGCCCCGGGCAGGCCATCGGAAATGGCCATCACGTTGCCGCCGGCATCGTAGTCGTAGCTGTCATCGAGCACTGCAGCCGCTGCAGTGGCATCACGGCTGCGGTCCGGCAGCCCGCGGGCATTCTGGGTCATCGTGTGCACGATCCCGTTGCCATACGCGAAACGCGCCAGCGCGCCGTTGGCGAAGTAGCTGGCCTCTTTCGCATAACCGCCGACGATGGTCGCCCGACCCAGTGCATCTGGCGCATAGCTGACCACACGCCCACCCGGGTAAGTGTTGCTGGCCAGCGTGCCGTTGGCATCGTAGCCATAGGCCAGGCTCAGATTGCCGAAGTCTGGATGCTGCAGGGTTTCGCCGCTGAGCAGGCGGCGACGGTTGTACTGGTAGCGATTGACGACCATCGGCCGGGCCGGGTCGTTCTGCGTGCTGATTTCGACCGGCAGTCCGTCCGCCGTGTAGGACCAGGTCTGGTTTCCACGGCCGTCCGGGAAGATCAAGGTCGACAGGCGGTTGGCGGCGTCATAGCTGCGTTTCACCGCGCGCCCGCTGGCAAGCGCCTCGGTGCGATTGCAGTCGGTGGTGCTGGTCAAACCCGTGCCAGCCGCCGACCACAGCACGTTGCCTGCCACGTCGTAGTCCTGCACTGTCGCACCAGTTTCCGGCTCGATGGTCTTGCACAGCTGCTGGTAACCGTCATAGACATAACGGCGGGTCAGCGACTGGCTGCCGTCTGCATTGCGGCGTGTAATCGCCAGCGGCTTGCCCAGTGTGTCTCGCTGGATCTCGGTCACCACGCCTTCCGGGTGCTGCAGCGTCAGCGGCATCTCGTAGCTGGGCTGGTCATAGGCCAGATGCCGTGTTGTGGTCGACTGGCCGCGCGGATTGGTCACTTTCACCGACAGGTTGCCCACGTACTCGGTGCGGGTAACCAGTGCCCCAAGCTCGGACGACTGGCTGACCACGACCGGTCGGCCCAACGCGTCGTACTGGGTGGTGGTGCCGTCAAACGACGCATTGATGTCGGAAAGCTGGCGAACCGGATAGGACGCGAACACCGTCTTGCCGCTGGTGTCGTAGCGGGTCACGACTGCGCTATCGAGAACGTTGTCTGCATTTTCAGTGACCAGCACCGGGCGGAACATGGCGTCCAGATAAGTGTCGGTCCGTCTACCGCCTTGGGTTCGGGAATGCTTCCATGCGCCAGCCGGCACGCCGAACTGCGCTCCGCCCAACCGCTGCAGGTCCATGGTCACCGCATTCCAACTCACGGTGTCGCCACCAGGGAACTGCTGGCTGCGTAGGCGCCCCATGCTGTCGTAGCTGAAACTGGTGGTCGCACCGATTTCATCGGTCAACGAGGTGATCCAACCGTTGTCGTCCACCACAACGGTGCGCGTCGCTCCATTGGGAGATTCAGCCGTGGCTGGCATCCGCAACTGCTGCGGAATGCCGCGTTTCCATGCTGACAGATGGCTGGTGTTGCCGCGGCCATCGGCTACCGACGCCACAGTGCCATCGGCCGCATAGGTCACCTGCTGCGCCAGGCGGCCGAATGCATAGGCGCGCAGCGGCAACGCAGTGGCGGTGTCGAACTCGGTGCGCGACTGCTCAATACCATTGAGGACACTGCGCGCGGTCTGACCATTCAACCATAGCGTCGGATTGTCGTAGTAGGTCGTGGTGCTGGTACGGCTCTGTCCGGCGGAATTCGCTTCGACGACGGTGACTTCGCGGACGAAGGCGTCAAAGCTCTGCACCGTACGGGTGAACTGCACGCCATCCTGATTCACGCTGGTGCTCTGCACTGGGCGATTCAGGTGCTCACCCAACTCCCTGGCGCCGTACTTGAGATTCCGTCCTGCCTCATGCGGGAACGGTGCGCTGGCAAGCTGCGCGTCCGGGTAGTAGTTGTTGCGCTCCGTGCGAACCACCGCGCCGCCAGAGCTGGTGGTCGTGGACAGCAGTAGACCGTCGTTGTAGCCGACTTCCTTACCGAATTCGTATGTCCGGATGACCCCATCGGGGAGGGTTTCAATCGTAATCTTGGGTTCTGCCAGCCCCACCGGGATCATCGGCCACCCAGCCTGGTCGACCCTTCTGTCGTACTCCCATCCCAGATTTGTGTACTGATAACTCCATTGAGCGGTAGGCATGCCGGGACCACTGATGGTTTTGGCAACCAGCGACATCGCGTCACGATAGATGGGCGTGAGATTCCACCCATCGGCCAGCAGCTGCTCATCACCTGAGGTCTGGCAATTGAATGGCACATTCTTGCGCCCATGCCGGAATGGCCGGAAGACGAAGATTCCCACCGCACCGGATGGATGCGTGATGGAGGCTGTAACTTCCGTCTGCACGATCTTGTTCGTCTTCGCGCAGAGGGCCGGGGTTTCCATGTAGTCACTCACAGGCTGCCCGGTGTACTCCTGGTACTTCTTCGTCACATAGACCGGCGGCAGGTTGTAGCCCCATGCCGTCCCGTCCGGCAAAGTAACCGACTGCAATTCACCGGTAGGAGCATAGCCATATGTCCAGGTTCGGCCCGATGCCGCCGCCGATGCAATGCGCCCCAAGGAATCATAGGAAAGGCTGATGCTGCGCCCATCGTTGGCGACCATTCGATCCAATCGCCCACCACTCCACTCGTAGCGGACCCAGTTGCCGAAACGATCAACGACCTGCGAAGGATAGAGGAAGACCTTTTTTCGCTTCAGGGTGGCATGGGTGATGGTGTCGTAGGGCTGAAGAACAGCAGACTCGTTCTCGCGCGCCACCATCCAGTCAAAGTAGTACTTGGTTCCGTCTGGCGCGTGCCCCAGGAAGCCCTCGCCCGGCTGACCACTCTTGAGCGAACTGAGGCAGGAGAAGAACCATCCCCCTTTCGTATTCCAGGGAGTTGGCGTGCCAACCTGCGGCGTTGGCTGGCGTGCGTCCCCACTGCCCGCAAGGACGGTTTCACCACCTCCTCCCGGCAACGAAAGCCTTACCCCCTCCCAATAGGTGTAGGGGGCAAAACTGATGGTCTGGGTATGTTTGTAGTTCCAGACGTCCAACGACGGGGGAGCGGAAACTGTCGAGCAGCGTGCGCTTGGCGTCCAATGCCCGCCGACCGCGGTTTCGGGCTGGTCTCCGTATGTGCCTGAAAGTGATGGGATGTCCAGATCCCAGTTTCCATACTCCTTGTCGTTTGCACTGCCGCTGACGTCGCTGTAACTGCGGCTAAGCGACACCGACAAGCCACCATTGCCCGGAATCGAAATATCCGTGGCCTTGAAGCTGATCGAACCGTCATACAGGTTGACCTGCTCGCCAAAGATCTCGCCCTTCAAGGGCTCGACCAGGTCGCCGTACTTCAAGCGCTTGTCGTACTCCTGGCGCCAGGTCGGCACGATCTGGGCGGAGGCGGGAACCGGTGCCAGTACGCAGAAGGCCAGTGCTGTCAGAAGCAGGCCTTTGATGCCGTTTACCGCGCGCGGATGAGCAATGAGCCGTGACTGCATGATGATCCTCCCTGGATCGACCTTCCTTGAGAGCCCCGTCCACATCGAGCCCTGTCGATGATCGGATCAGACGGTGCCCACTCCGGCAGACAACCACACGCTTGAACGCGGTGGGCGGGCATTGACCCATTTATGAATGAAAAATGAAGGAGGTGTCAACATGGCGTATCCGCCATACCCGGCAAAGCCGGCCGACGCAGCACTCTCCCCGCCCGCTCCCGCCCCACCTAGAATGCCCCCATGAGCACCCTGACCTTCCGCGCCGCCACGTCGGCCGACATCCCCGCCCTGATCCCCCTGGTCACCTCGGCCTACCGCGGCGACGCCAGCCGCGTCGGCTGGACCACCGAAGCCGACCTGCTGGACGGCGCCCGCGTCGATGCCGAAGGCATCCAGGGCGACCTGGACCGCCCGCGCTCGACCATCCTGCTGGCCGAACGCGACGGCCAACTCGTGGCCTGTGCCCACGTCGCCGACGTCGACGGCAAGGGCTACTTCGGCATGTTCTCGGTCGACCCGGCCCAGCAGGGCGGCGGCGTCGGCAAGCAGTTGATGGACGCGGCCGAAGCCCTCGCCGCACGCGAATGGAACGTGCCGGTGATGCAGATGACCGTGATCGACATCCGCGACGAACTGATCGCCTTCTATGAGCGCCGCGGTTACCAGCGCACCGGCATCAAGAAGCCGTTCCCGTATGGCGATGAACGTTTCGGCATCCCCAAGCGCGACGACCTGCGCTTCGAGATCCTGGAAAAGCCGCTGGCCGGGGCCACCGCGTGAGCGAGGCCTGGACCTTTGTCTGCGCCGGCGCCGAACTGCTGCCGGGCGAAATGAAGAGCGTGTTCGACGAAGTCACCGGTACGCCGATCGTGGTGTTCAACCTCGACGGCGAACTGTACGCGCTGGAAGACCAATGCACGCACGAGGAGTTCGAGCTGTCCTCGGGTGAGTTCAACACCACCGAGGGCAGCGTTGAATGCGTACTGCATGGCGCGCGCTTCGACGTGCGTGATGGCCGCGCCCTGTGTGCGCCGGCCTACACCGCGGTACCGAAGTTTCCGGTGAAGCGCGAACACGACGCCATCTGGACCCGCGACGACCGCGATTGAAGCCCAGGGCACCCACCCACGGGGTGGTTCTCCTGACGGGCGCCTGGAGGGCCTTTCAGGGGCCCTGCGGGCAACTCGGAGCCGCTTACAAATCACGCAGATGCGAATCATTATCGTTGGTGTTATGCTAACTAACATCTTCGTCACGACTCCACCTGCGCCATGGCCTCGCCCGCGCCTACCGTTCTGCTGTGCCAGCTTGCCCGTCGGGGTTGGCCACTGCTTGTGGCCGCGCTGCTGACTCTGTGGTTGGGCTGGTCAGCGTTGCAGGAAGGCCGGAGCACGCCGACAGGTGGTGCGCCCGGAACCTACGCCCAGGACGCAGCCCCGTTTTCGCCCCCCTACGCGCCGCCGCACGAACACGCGATGCAGCGCGCGGAATCCGAGCCGGAAGGAAGTCGAGGCGACAAGCCACCGGCACCGCGGCGGCTGTGCCTGCAGCCCCCAGAGCATTCCCCCGTAAACGCTCCTGCGCCGACCATGCTTGGTCCGCCGGTGCCCGCGCCCGGTCGTCGCCAACCGCCTTCGCACGCACCGCCTGCGCAGCTGGCCTGACGCTTTTCTGCGCGCTGCGCAGCCGCTGAACCGCATTCCGCTTTCCCTTCCTGTTGCCGCGCTGTCCAGCGCCGGCGGCTCCTTCCTGTTCCTTCTCTGCAGATGCCCATGAACCCGATCAAGAGCCGCAAGCACGCTTCGCCGCTTCGTACCCTGCCGCTGGCCACCGCCAGCCTCGCTGCCGGTCTCGGCCTGGTCGCCCTGCCTGCGCTGGCCCACGCCGAAGCCACCGACAACGCCCGCACGCTGGACAAGGTCGACGTCCATGCAGTTCGCGGCTACAAGGCTGACAAGGTTGCCTCGCCCAAGTTCACACAGCGCCTGCAGGACACCCCGCAGACCATCCAGATCATCACCAGCGACCTGTTCAACCAGCAGGGTGCCACCACCTTGACCGAGGCACTGCGCAACAGCCCCGGCGTGGGCACCTTCTATGCCGGTGAAAACGGCAACACCACCACCGGCGACGCACTGTTCATGCGTGGCTTCGACACCTCCAACAGCCTGTTCGTCGACGGCGTGCGCGACCTTGGCTCGATCTCGCGCGATGTGTTCAACATCGAACAGGTGGAAGTGACGAAGGGCCCGGCCGGCACCGACAATGGCCGCTCCGCACCGACCGGTGCGATCAATCTGGTCAGCAAGCAGGCCAATCTGCAGGGCGCGACGTCGGCCAGCGTGTCGCTGGGCAGCGACCAGCAGCGACGCACCACCGGCGACTGGAACCAGGCGCTGGGTGCGACCAGCGCGCTGCGCGTCAATGCGATGTGGCAGGACAGCGACCAGCCGGGCCGCGACCATGTGCAGAACAAGCGCTGGGGTATTGCGCCATCGCTGGCCTTCGGCCTGGGCACCGCTACCCGCTACTACCTCAACCTGCTGTACGTGAAGCAGGACAACGTGCCCGATGGCGGCGTGCCGACCCTGGGCCTGCCTGGCTGGACCGCGCAGCCGACCCTGGAAGCGCTGGCCGGTCATCCGGTGAACCCGGAGAACTTCTACGGTACGCGTGCAGACCATGATGACGTGACCGCGAAGATGGCCACGTTCCGCTTCGAACACGACTTCAGCGACACCCTGCGCCTGACCAACACCACGCGTTGGGGCCGCACAGAACAGGACTACCTGCTGACGGCCTTCATGGGTACCGGCGTTCGCGGTGCGAATGGCCGCCCGACCGGCAACATCAGCTACACAAATCCGGCCGATCTATCGACCTACGCGATCGCGCGCAGCCTGCCGACC
Source organism: Stenotrophomonas sp. SI-NJAU-1 (assembly GCF_020883215.1). Taxonomy (NCBI): domain Bacteria; kingdom Pseudomonadati; phylum Pseudomonadota; class Gammaproteobacteria; order Lysobacterales; family Lysobacteraceae; genus Stenotrophomonas; species Stenotrophomonas sp. SI-NJAU-1. The sequence continues at coordinate 1,078,125 of NZ_CP086598.1, read as the reverse complement.
TTCAAGGACCAGCGCAACACCATCCTCACCGATCAGTTGAACCTGCGCGCCGACTTCAACACCGGCAGCGTCGGTCATGCGCTGAGCACCGGCCTGGAATTCACCCGCGAAGAGCTGGACAGCTACGGGCAGGCCGCCACCGGCGGCACCACCTGGCCGGCAGCGAATCTGTACAACCCCGACTGGAACGTGGGCGGGCTGACCTGGGCGCACAATGGCGCCGATGCCCACGGCAAGACCACAACCTCCTCGGCCTATCTGTTCGATACCCTGTCCTTCGGCGAGAGCTTCCTGCTGACCGCGGGCGTGCGCGCCGACCACTACAAGACCGAGTACGCGAGCGCATCGGTGTGCGGTGGTCGCGGTGGCCCGGCATGCGGCAGCAATCCAACCGGCACCGTGCTGCGCAACCCGACCCTGGAAGCGTCCGACACGCTGCTGAACTGGAAGCTCGGTGCACTGTACAAAGTGGGCGAGACGGTCAGCATCTATGCCAACTATGCCGTCTCACAGCAGCCTCCTGGCGGCGCGAACTTCCAGCTGAGCAGCTCGGCCAGCAGTGCCGACAACCCCAAGCTCGACCCGCAGAAGGCCAAAACCTTCGAAGTGGGCAGCAAGTGGGCGTTCCTGGATGACGCGCTTGCAGTGAATCTGGCGCTGTTCCAGACCGACGTAGACAACGAGATCAACACCACCGTGCTCGACGATGCCGGCAACCCGACCCAGACCGGCAGCAAGCGGGTCAAGGGCGTGGAGCTCTCGGCAGTCGGTCGCCTGACCGACAACTGGTCGGTCACCGCCGGCTACAGCCACCTCGACACCGAGGTGAAGGAAGGTGCCAAGGTAGCCGCCGATGGCACCACCAACCTGACCTACACCCCGGCCGACACGTTTACCGGCTGGACCAGCTACACCCTGCCCTTCGGCCTGACCATCGGTGGCGGCGTGCGCTATGCCGGTGGCATGCACCGTGGCACCGACGGTGCGGTGGGTACCCCATCGTTCACCAAGTCCTACGTTGTCTATGACGCCGTCGTGTCCTGGGCGCTCAATGACTCCATCTCGCTGCGCTTGAACGGTTACAACCTGTTCGACAAGCAGTACGTGGCCAGCATCAACAAGAGCGGCTACCGTTACACCCCGGGCGCCCCGCGCACCTTCCTGCTCAGCGCGGACGTCCGCTTCTGATGTCACGGCGCGGGGGAGCCCGTCTCCCCCGCGCATCGATGAGGAACCGCCATGCTGCTGCACATCCCCAACGTGCTTGCACCTGAAGAAGTGGCGCAGATCCGCCAGCGGCTGGACGCTGCCGACTGGACCGACGGACGCGAGACGGTCGGCTCACAGGGTGCGCAGGTCAAACACAACGAGCAGTTGCCCGATGCCTCACCGCTGAAGGCCGCGCTGGCCTCCGCAGTGCTGGCCGCGCTCAAGCGCAACCCGCTGTTCTTTGCCGCCGCGCTGCCCTTGAAGTACCTGCCACCGCGCTTCAACCGCTACAGCGACGGCGGCACCTACGGCTTCCACGTCGATGGCGCGGTGATGAACCTGGCCAACGGCGAGCAGCTGCGCTCGGACGTCTCCTGCACGCTGTTCCTGTCCGACCCGGACGAGTACGACGGCGGTGAGCTGATCATCAGTGATACCTACGGCGAGCACGAAGTGAAACTGCCGGCCGGTGATCTGATCGTGTATCCCTCCAGCAGCCTGCACAAGGTCAATCCGGTCACCCGCGGTGCGCGCGTGGCATCGTTCTTCTGGGTGCAGAGCATGATCCGCGACGATGTGCAGCGTCGTCTGCTGTGGGAGATGGATACCTCCATCGAGCGCCTGCGGCAGACCGATGGCGATGCCGACGCGGTGCTGCAGCTGACCGGCGTGTACCACAACCTGCTGCGGCGCTGGAGCGAGGTCTGAACCGATCAGGCCACCCTTGCGGCAATTTAGCAATCATTCTCATTTACAACGGCTAACGGGTCTCATTACAATCACACCCCGTTGACGCCGGATGTTCCGGCCAGCCAGGGATCTCCGCTTGCGTCGTCCGTTCCGCCCCCGCCCGCTTCGGCTTGTACAGCTCGGCACCGCCATGCGCGGCCGTCGGCCTGCGCTGGCCAGCCTGCTGGCGTGGGTGGCGATGCTGACCCTGTTGCTGGGCACCCTGCCGCTGCTGCCGGTCGCCCACGCTGCCGCGCCGCAGGCGCTGCAGCAGCCGCTGGAAGAGCGCGGCGGCGAAAGCCCTTTGCAGGAAGAAGCGCCGGCCAAACTGCGGCGCTGCGCCTCGGCACCGGCCAAGTCCACGGACAATCCGATCCCGCCGCTGTTGCTGGCCAGCCACTGGCTGCGCACCGAACTTGATCTGGTTCCCTCTGCGTCGGTTCCCTCCGGCGCGCGTCCGCACTGGCCGCTGGCCGTACCGGACATGCCCTGGGCCGATGCGCCCGGGCGCCGCCAGCAACGCGGCCAGGCGCCGCCGCTCGCCTGATCCACGGCACGCCGTGACCGCCTGCGCGGTTGCGACGGCTCGCCGCTGCCTGTTTCGCCCCTGCCGCCCGTGACCGGGCCATCCCTGCCCTGCCGTGCGCGTTCCGCGCCCTGCATCGCGCTGCCCTACATCCTTCGAGGTATCTGCCATGGCCCAGCGCCATCGTGTCCGTTCGTCCCTGTCCCGACATCTGTTGACCAGCGCTGTGCTGGCTGCGGTCGCGGCGCCCGCCTACGCCAATGGTGCCGCCAGCGGCGCGCCGCAGACGCTGGACAAGGTGGTGGTGACCGCCTCCGGTTTCGAGCAGAAGGTAGTCGATGCACCGGCCAGCATCAGCGTGGTCAGCCGCGAAGAGCTGAGCAAGCGCCCTTACACCAGCCTGGTCGACGCCCTGCGCGACGTCGAAGGCATCGACGTCGGCCTGGAAGCCACCGACAAGAACGGCCGCGCCACCATCTCCATGCGCGGCCTGCCGTCGGAGTACACCCTGGTGCTGATCGACGGTCGCCGCCAGAGCAACGCCGGCCAGCTGTATCCGAACAACTTCGGTGGTGGCCAGTTCGCCTACCTGCCGCCGCTGGATGCGATCGAGCGCATCGAAGTGGTGCGTGGCCCGATGTCCACGCTGTACGGCTCGGATGCAATGGGCGGCGTCATCAACATCATCACCCGCCGCAACCAGGACAGCTGGCACGGTGCGGTCACCCAGGGCTTCACCGTGCAGCAGGACGACCAGTTCGGCGACGCGCGCAGCACCGATCTGTACCTGAGCGGCCCGCTGGTCAAGGATCGCCTGGGCCTGGCCGTGCGCGGCAGCTACTACGACGCCAAGGCATCCAATCCCGAATGGGATGCACTGACCCTGCCCGACGGCACGCTGTGGGAACGCAGCATCGGTTTCGGTGGCGGCGGCAAATCGGTGGCCAACACCAACTGGAACACTGGCGTGCGCCTGAACTTCCATGTCAACGACGACCACGAACTGTGGCTGGACTACGACGTCTCACGCCAGAAGTACGACAACAGCGAAGGCCAGACCGGCACCCTCGACAGCCTGGCCAGCCTGTGGCGCGTGGGCAACGCGGTGGTGCCGAACCCGAATGGAAGCGGCACCGTCACCCGCCGCGTGGTGCAGCCGCGCGTGGGCTACACCGCCTACCAGCGCTATGAGCGCGACCAGCTCTCGCTGACCCATCAAGGTCGCTACAGCTTCGGCACCTGGCAGACCTCGCTGACCCACAGCAAGAGCAACAACCTCGGCCGCTCGCTGCCGCTGACGCTGGACGAGCGCGCCGGCCTGCAGACCCTGTGGAACGACGTCTGCCGCCGCACCGGTGCCGCCAACAACTGTGCCGCCGGCCGCAACAACGGCCTGGCCGCACTCAACGCCAGCGAACAGGCACGCCTGCAGGCGTTCCTGCCGCGGCCGCTGCGCACCATGGAACTGGAAGGCTACGTGCTGGACACGATGCTCGACCTCGACTTCGGTGCGCACAAGCTGACCGTGGGCGGCCAGTACAACGACACCGACATGGTGGACGGCGTGTTCGGCATGGACGGTGCCGGCTACCGCAGCAACACCAAACAGAAGCACCGCATGTGGGCGCTGTTCGCCGAGGACAACTGGTCGCTGACCGACACCCTGACCGCCACCTTCGGCCTGCGCTACGACGACCACAACATCTTCGGCAGCCACCTCAGCCCGCGCGGCTACCTGGTCTGGAATGCCACCGATGCCTGGACCTTCAAGGGTGGCGTCAGCACCGGCTACAAGACCCCGCGTCCGGACCAGCTGTTCCCCGGCATCACCGGCTTTGGTGGCCAGGGCGTGCTGCCGCTGGTGGGCTCGCCGAACCTGAAGCCGGAAACCAGCACCAACTACGAGCTGGCCGCCTATTACGAAGGCCAGCGCTGGGGCTTCAACGTCACCGGTTTCATCAACAGGTTCGAAGACAAGATCGCCAGCGGCGGCACATTCCCCAACTGTGAAGTCGCGCCGGTCGGCAGTGGCTACTGCGTGGACATCGGGCCGGGCTGGGCGTCGCTGGGCTACAGCACCTTCACCCAGAGCGTGAACATCGACAAGGCCGAGACACGTGGCGCAGAACTGGCCGGCCACGTCGACCTGCTGGACACCCTGCAGCTGCGCGGCAACTACACCTGGACCAAGAGCGAGCAGACCGCCGGTTCCGGCAAGGGCCTGCCGATCACCGGCACCATGCCGGCCAGGCACATGGCCAACGCCAGCCTCAACTGGCAGCTCAACGATGCCATCAGCCTGTCGTTGATCGGCGAAGGCCGCTATGACCGCTACCGCGACACGATCCTTGATGCCGCTGGTGCCAGTCACACCCGCTACTACGAGGACTACACCCTCTTCCACCTCGGTGGCAGCTGGAAGGCCACGCAGTGGCTGACGGTCAACGCGCGGGTCAACAACCTGTTCGACAAGAACTTCGTCTCGCAGTCGTGCCTGCTGACCAGCCCCAGCGAATACAACTGCGTGGACGACTACGCCACCAAGGACCAGCGCCGCAGCTACTGGATCTCGCTCAACGCGAAGTTCTGACCTTGCTCTGGTGGATGCCGACCTTGGTCGGCACCTCTCCATCCACGCATGGCGTGGATCCACCGAACCGTGATAGTGCCGGCCGCTGGCCGGCAACCGCGCGATGTTCTCAGGTGGCATGGGATTGCCGGCCAGCGGCCGGCACTACCCCTTCAGGGATACACAACGACATCTAATTGCGAGCAATTCTCATCAATGATGTAATGACCAGTATTCATCCGTCCCGAACCGTGCCGTGAGCCGTCCCGCATCTTCCACCGTGCAGCAGCAGAGCCGCGGCTTCTGGCTGCGTACCCTGCACCAGTGGCACTGGATCAGCTCTGCGGTCTGCCTGATCGGCATGCTGCTGTTCGCGGTGACCGGTCTGACGCTGAACCATGCAGCAAAGATCGAGGCCAAGCCACAGGTGCAGAACCAGCACCTGGAACTGCCGGCCGCACTGCTCGGCGGCCTGGGCTCCCGCGAGGACGGCAATGCACCACTGCCACGCCCGGCCCGGCAATGGCTCGACGATCAGCTGGGCATCTCCATTGGCGGTCGACCCGCCGAATGGTCGGCCGAGGAAATCTATCTGTCACTGCCACGCCCCGGCGGCGACGCCTGGTTGAGCATCGACCGCGAAACCGGCGCGGTGGAGTACGAATCCACCTCGCGCGGCGCGGTGTCCTATCTCAACGACCTGCACAAGGGCCGCAATGCCGGCCCCGCATGGGGCTGGTTCCTGGACGTGTTCGCCGTGGCCTGCCTGGTGTTCTGCATCACCGGCCTGTTCCTGCTGCACCTGCATGCGCGGCAGCGACGCATGACCTGGCCACTGGTCGGCCTGGGCCTGATGATCCCGCTGCTGATCGCCCTGCTGCTGATCCACTGACTTCCACCGTGACTTCCATCCGTTCTTCCGGAGCCGCCCCATGCGCGTCACCCTGACCATCGCCCTCAGCGGCCTGCTGGCCACCTCGCCGGCTTACGCCACCACCCTCGACATCAACGTCGAAGTGCCCAAGCTCAACGTGGCCGAGTACCACCGCCCGTATGTGGCGGTGTGGCTGGAAGGCGCCGACCAGAAGGTCGCCGCCAACCTGTCGGTCTGGTACCAGCAGACCAGCAACAGCGAAGGCCATGGCACCAAATGGCTGCCCGACCTGCGCCAGTGGTGGCGCAAGAGCGGCCGCACCCTGCAGGTGCCGGTGGACGGCGTGACCGGCCCGACCCGCCCGGCCGGCAAGCACGCGCTGTCGTTCAACGACAAGCAGCCCGCACTGAAGCAGCTGGCCCCGGGCAACTACACCCTGGTGGTGGAAGCGGTGCGTGAAGTCGGCGGCCGTGAACTGCTGAAGATTCCCTTCACCTGGCCGGCCACCGCCGCACAGAACGGCCGCGCGCAGGGCGCCACCGAACTGGGCCAGGTCACCCTCGCCGTCAAACCCTGAAAAGGGGACAGCGGGGATCAAGTCGTGATTCCCACCGTCCTGTCGCAACGCACCCGATCCTTCCTGGAGTCTTCCGCATGAAGCGCACGCTCGTCCTCGCCGCCGCTCTGGCCGCTGCCCTTCCCTTCTCTGCCTTGGCCCACAAGGCCTGGCTGCTGCCCTCGCAGACCGTGATCGCCGGCAACGCGCCGTGGATCACCGTCGACGGTGCGGTCTCCAACGACCTGTTCTACTTCAATCACGTGCCGCTGCGCCTGGAATCGGTGGTGATCACCGCCCCGGACGGCAGCATGGTGCAGGCGCAGAACGCGGCCACCGGCAAGTACCGCAGCGTGTTCGACGTCGAGCTGAAGCAGCAGGGCACCTACCGCATCGCCTCGGTCAACGACGGCCTGTCGGCCACCTATGAACTGAACGGCGAGCGCAAGCGCTGGCGCGGTACCGCCGCCACCTTCGGCGAACTGCCCAAGGATGCGAAGAAGCTGGAAGTGAGCCAGTCGGTCGGCCGCGTGGAGACCTTCGTCACCAACGGGGCGCCGAACGACACCGCGCTGAAGCCGACCAACCGCGGCATCGAACTGGTGGCCGTCGGTCACCCGAACGACCTGTTCGCCGGCGAGGAAGCCACCTTCCGCGTACTGGTCGACGGCAAACCGACCGCAGGCCTGGAGTTCGAGATCGTGCGCGGCGGCACCCGCTACCGCAACGCGCAGGACGAGCAGAAGCTGACCAGCGACGCCAAGGGCGAGATCAAGGTGACCTGGCCGGAAGCCGGCATGTACTGGCTGGAAACCGGCACCGAAGACAAGAAGACCTCGGTCAAGCAGGCCGCCAAGCGCCGCCTCAGCTACGTCGCCACGCTGGAAGTGCTGCCGCAGTAAAGACAGCGCTGCGATACCCGGCGCGCCCTGGTATCGCAGCCTGCCACGCATGCCCATGATCTCTACCGCACTCGACATCGCCCGGCTGGGCGGCACCACCATGGGCACCACCTGGAGCGTGTCACTGGTCGCACCGCGCCAGCGCGACCTGCATCCACTGCATGCTGGCATCCAGGCACGTCTGGATGACGTGGTGGCACAGATGAGCACCTGGGAAGCGGGTTCCGACCTGAGCCGCTACAACCGTGCCGACGCAGGTCAGTACTGCGTGCTTCCCATCGAGACACGCCATGTGTTGGCCTGCGCGCAGGCCATCGCTGCAGCCAGCGGCGGGGCGTTCGACCCCACCGTCGGCCCGCTGGTGGCGCTGTGGGGCTTCGGCGCCCATGCCGGCGCACGGCGCGCACCCGATGCCGCCACGTTGCAGGCAACCCGCGCACGCTGCGGCTGGCAGCGCCTGCACTGGCAGGACGAGGCGCTGCTGCAGCCCGGTGGCCTGGAGCTGGATCTCTCGGCAATCGCCAAGGGCTTCGGCGTCGACCACGTCGCCGCCTGGCTGCGCGGCCAGGGTGTCGATGCCGCACTGATTGAAGTCGGTGGGGAACTGGCCGGTTACGGCCGCAAGCCGGACGGCCAGCCGTGGCGCGTGCTGGTGGAGTCGGCGCCGGAAGAAGATGCCCACACCGATACGCCACCGCGTGTACTGGCGCTGGACGGAAAGGCGGTGGCCACCTCCGGCGATCGCTGGCACCACTATCACGACGATGACGTGGCCTACAGCCACAGCCTTGACCCGCGCAGCGGCACGCCGGTACGGCAGGTCGCAGCCGCCGTCACCGTGGTCGCCAGCGACGCGATGCACGCTGACGCGTGGGCTACCGCGCTGACCGTGCTCGGCCGCGACGCGGGCATCGCGCTCGCAGAGCGCAAGGGGCTGGCCGCGCGCTATCTGGAACGCACCACCACCGGCCCACGCGAAACCCTCAGCAGCGCCTTCCAGCAGCTGCTGGATGGGCAGGCTGGATGAGCATGCGTTTCCCGCGCGCGACCGTTGGCAACGTCATGGTGCTGGCCCTGCTGGCCGTGATCGGCGGGGCACTGCTGCGTCTGCACCTGGGCGAAGCGTGGTGGCAGGGTGCACCGCCGGCCCGGCAATGGGGCATCGCGCTGGCCGCCACCGCGCTGTATCTGCTGGCGTGTGGCGTGCTGTGGTGGCGCAGCCGTCCGCGCCACGACACGCCCGAAGACGGCAACCCACCGCTGCTGCTGGTCTGGTCCAGCCAGACCGGCTTCGCCCGCGAACTGGCCGAGCGCAGTGCGCAGGCTCTGCGCTCGGCCGGCATGCCGGTGCGCCTGCGCGGTCTGCATGAGGTCGATGCCACCCTGCTGGCGGGCAGCGCGCGTGTACTGTTCATCGTCAGCACCACCGGCGAAGGCGATGCGCCCGACCACGCCCTGCCCTTCCTGCGCAAGGTGATGAGCACGCCGCCGCCGCTGCAGCACGTGCAGTACGGGGTGCTCGCACTGGGTGATCGCAGCTACGGGCATTTCTGCGCGTTCGGCCACCAGCTGCACGACTGGCTGCGCCAGCACGGAGCACATCCGCTGTTCGATGCCATTGAAGTCGACAACGCCGATCCAGCTGCCCTGCGCCACTGGCAGCAACTGCTTGGCCAGCTCGGCGGCGGCGCGAGCGAACTTCCCGATTGGACACCGGCCGAGTACCAGCCGTGGACGCTGCTGCAGCGTACCCACCTCAACCCCGGCAGTGCCGGTGGTCCGGTCTATTGGCTGCGCCTGCAGCCCCCGACCGGCAGCGGCGCGCAGTGGCAGGCCGGTGACATCGCCGAGGTCGGTCCGCAGCATGCCGAACAGAGCACGCGCGACTGGCTGCAGACGCAGGGCTTCGATGCGGACACCGTGTTGGACGACGGCACTACGCTGCTCGCCCGCGTTGCGCGCTCGCACCTGCCGTCATTGGTTGCAGCAGGCGATCTGCCTGGGCTGTTGGCGGCACTGCAGCCCCTGCCACATCGCGAATACTCCATCGCCTCGGTGATGGACGACGGCGCGGTGGAACTGCTGCTGCGCCGGCAGCTGCGTGCCGATGGCACGCCGGGCATCGGCAGTGGCTGGCTGTGCGACCACGCCGCCATCGGCGAAACGCTGCAGGTGCGACTGCGCCGCAACGAGAATTTCCATGGCGTCGCCGCCGATGTTCCACTGCTGCTGATCGGCAACGGCACCGGTATCGCCGGCCTGCGCGCGCACCTGCACGAACGCGCACGCATTGGTGGTGCCCGCACCTGGCTGTTGTTCGGCGAACGCTCGGCCGCGCATGATTTCCACTTCGGCGATGAACTGCAGGCGATGCTCGGCAACGGCACGCTGACCCGCCTGGATACGGTGTTCAGCCGTGATGGCGGCGCACATCGCTACGTGCAGGATCGCCTGCTGGCCGAAGCAACCACGCTGCGGCAGTGGGTCGATGACGGCGCGACGATCCTGGTCTGCGGCAGCCTGCAGGGCATGGCCCCGGCAGTGGATGCGGTGATCGAGCAGGTGCTCGGTGCCGACGGCAAGGAAGCGCTGCTGCTGGCCCGTCGTTACCGGCGCGACGTGTATTGAGCGAACGTTTGGGGCGAATTGCCTCCTGGTGGGTGCGAACCTTGGTTGGCACCCTGCTGCGGCATCGGCTGCCATATCGGCGCATGGCGTGGATCTACGCGGATCCAGGGTGACAACCATGCTGCAGTAGATCCACGCCATGCGTGGATGATTGCTTCCGGGCGCCGAGGCTGGCTCAGCCGCCCGCCGCGCTCACCCGTATCGCCAGCAACTCGCCACCGCCCTGCAATGCATGCCGCTGACGCTCACCGGCGGCCAGCCACGCGGTATCGCCGGCCTGCATCGCGGGCAATCCACTGTCCGCGCCGAACGTGGCCTGCCCGCCCAACAGGTGCAGGGCCCAGGCCACGCCCGGCTCGCAGAAGAAGAACATCGGCCCGACCAGTGGACGATGCAGCAGCTCGGCCTGCAGCAGTCCGCGCTTCCACATCAGGTTGAAATCGTGGGTGGTGCCGTCCACCAGCTCGCCATGCAGCGCTGATTCGCCGGCAAAACGCACGCGCCCATGCGGTGGCAGCACCTCGGCTACACGGCCGTCCTCGAAACGCAGGCGCACGCCATTGCCCTGCAGCAGCACCAGTTCGCGCTCGACGCCCGGGAATGCGGAAAACGCGGCGTCCTGCTCGATCTCGGCCACCGACAGGCGCAACGCCCAGTCATCACCCTGCGCCGGCAACCGCAGGATCTCGCGGGTCCAGCCGAGGCCGTTGCGCCAGCGTTCGCGGCGGTAATCCAGGCTGGAAATCACCTGGCTCGGGGTCTGCAGCAGGGAGTCGATGTTCATGCGCGCATTGCATCATGCCGCGCGCCGCAACGCATCAACGCGTTGCAAGACCCGCAGCCGTACCGCAATCGCCACCCAGCAGCTGCGAGTGCTTGAGCCAGTCCTTGTCGGGGTAATAGGCAAACACCATCGTGCCGCCTCGCAGCGCGTCGATCAGTGGCTTGGCCACCGACAACCGCACCGCCGGGCAGCCCAGGCTGCGCCCCAACCGCCCCTGCAACTGCGCAGTGGACGGATTCACATACGGCGCACCGTGGATGACGATGGCGCGCTCGCGCGCACGATCGTTGAACCCCGGCTCCAACCCTGCCAGGCGCAGCGAATAGCCGTTGCCGCCCATGTAGGTTTCCTGCGCGGTGAACGCACCGATGCTGGACATGAAGCTGCCATCGCGGTTGGAGAAATGTTCGGTGCGGTTCTCGCCGCTGTTGCGGCCGTGGGCCACCCACTCCTCGAACAACAGCCGCTGGCGGGCGAGATCGAAGACCCACATCCGCGGCTCGGTGGACGGTCGCGAGTAATCGATCACGCTCAGGCGTTCACTGCTGACTCCCAGCTCCGGCCGCTGCAGTGCACAGCGCATGGCGTGGGCAGCCAACTGCAGAACCCGACGGTCGGCCTTGGGCGCGGTGCGTGCCAGCTGCGCGGCGAGGTCGTCGGCGCTGATGGCGGCAATGGGCGTCTGTGCCCAGGCCGGGGCACTGGCAGTGGTTGCCAGCAGGCCAAGGGCGGCCAGCCGGCACAGGCGGGAAGCAGACATGGGCACGTAGGGAGGTCTCAGGATCCCTTGAGGGTGGACGCTGGCGGCTCCGATTCCAAGACCGGCTGCATTCCCGATTCAGCCGCGCTTGGGCGCACCGCCGGCAGCGACGTCACCAGCAGGGTCGTGCCCGGCACCAGCACCTCGTACAGCTGGCGGGCGAAATCAGCCGGCAGGGCCATCGGCAACGACGGCGTGGCCAGCAGGTCCGGCGTGGCCTGGGCGCGGTCCTGGCCGAGCAGCGGATAGGCCGTCCACTGGTGCATGCGCTGCTGCGCGTCAAGCGGGCTGGGCGTATCGCTGTAACCCTGGCCCATCACGAACAGGGTGGTGCCCTGGAACGCTGGCAGCGCGTCGGCCTTCAGCGGCGACTCACCGATCATCACGCCATCGCGCAGCACGTACAGGCGCTGGTCGTGCAGGCTGACCAGGATGCCGACCTGGCCACTGGGTGCGGCCGCATCATCCCACCAGGCCTTGTCAGGCGAACCGCCCTCGCCTTCCGGCAGGGCCTGGCCGCGTGCATTCACCGGCGCCAGCACCGCCGGATAGGCCAGCGTCATCGGCGCGCTCTTGGCATCGGCCACGACCACCGTATCGCCGCGCTTGGTTTCGCTGAACAGCTTCTGGGCGAAGGCCTGCGGCAGGCGCACGCAGCCATGCGAGGCCGGGTGCCCGGGCAGGCTGCCGCCGTGAAGGGCGATGCCGTCCCAGGTCAGCCGCTGCATGTACGGCATGGGTGCGCTGTTGTAGAGGTTGGAGCGGTGGTCCTTGTCCTTCTGCAGGATGGTGAACACACCGGTCCGCGTCTCATGGCCGGTCTTGCCCGAGCTGATCGTGGTCAGGCCAATGGCAATGCCATTGCGGTACACGTAAGCCCGTTGCTCATCCAGGCTCACCACCAGCACGATCGGACCGGCCGGCGAGACTTCCGGATGCCACAGGTACTCGCCCGGCTTGAGGTCGGTCGGCCCGCGTACTTCGGAAGTCGTGGCCACGACAGGCTTGGAGGGTGCGGCCGCCTGTGCGGCGCACGGCAGTGCCAAGGCCACGGCGAGCATCAAGGTCAAACGGTGCAGGTGCATCCAGCAGGTTCCATTCCATGCGAAGGCCCCACCGTACACCATGGGCACGTCGCAGCCGCGCCAAAAGAAATTGCCCGGCGACACAGCCATGTGTCGTACCGGGCAATCGTCACGTCCCTGTCGGCCTGCTGCCACCCCCTCGCATCCTGCGAAGCGGGGGCGGCGTTGCATCCTGCACGCGGCCGCGTCTGTCCTGTTTGTATCTCAGCCCCTTCCACAGGTCTGTGATGCCACCATCCTGGTGATTGGTGCCGCATCCCTGCGACGGTCGGCGGCTGCAGCCATCCTGTCCGCAGCCATTGAACCTGCATCCTGCAGATTCCGACGATTCCTGTTGTCAGCGCCTGGGTACGGTTCGCACCGGTACCGATCCGGGTACCGGATCCGCGGGCAACATCGTGTTGCCAACGGTGATCCGTCGTCGATTCCGTTCGACGATCGATGTCCCTATCCCCTTCACCTGCGTCAGGTCCTCGACGCGGTGAAACGGGCCGTGTCTGCGCCGGTGCTCGACGATCGCCGCAGCCTTGGCGGCCCCGACCATCGTCAATCCCTGCTGCAGCGCCTGGGCATCGGCCCGGTTGATGTCGATCGGCTCGGCAGCTTGCGCTCCCGCGATCCACATTCCCAGCACCAGCGCCCTTAACACGACAAACCAAGGCACGACGTGTATCTCCTTGTGGTTCTGACCGTCCCGACCGGCAATCCCGTCGGTCGAAACAGTGTCCGTCACCACATGCACACAGCGTATAGGGTTCACGGATTTCTAAAAGCCAGCCAAATACCCGACGTGATGTAGGGAAAACCCTACCCTTGGCCGAGGCGTAGAATGGGCGGATCAGCCATGCAACCGGAGTTTCAGATGGACAGCGCCAAGCTCGGCCAATTCGTCAATGACAAGTGGGACAGCGAAATCGTCCCGCAGTTGGTCGACTACATCCGCATTCCCAACAAGTCGCCGATGTTCGACGCCAACTGGGTGCAGAACGGCTACATGGAGCAGGCGGTCACCCTGATGGAAACCTGGGCCAAGGCCCAGGACCTGCCCGGCCTGAAGGTCGAAGTGGTACGCCTGGAAGGCCGTACCCCGCTGATTCTGCTGGAAATTCCGGCTACCGGCGCCGAAACCGGCGACGACACCATCCTGCTCTACGGGCACCTGGACAAGCAGCCGGAGATGACCGGCTGGGACGACGATCTGGGCCCGTGGACCCCGGTCCTGCGCGGCGACAAGCTGTATGGCCGTGGCGGTGCCGATGACGGTTACGCCATCTTCGGCTCGCTGGCCGCCGTGCTGGCACTGCAGGCCCAAGGCCTGCCGCATGCCCGCTGCGTTGTACTGATCGAAGCCTGTGAAGAGTCGGGCAGCTACGACCTGCCGGCCTACGTGGACCATCTGGCTGACCGCATCGGCAAGCCGTCGCTGGTGGTCTGCCTGGATTCGGGCTGTGCCAACTACGACCAGCTGTGGTGCACCACCTCGCTGCGCGGCCTGACCGGCGGCAACTTCTCGGTGAAGGTGCTCAACGAAGGCGTGCACTCCGGTGATGCCTCCGGCGTGGTGCCGTCCAGCTTCCGCCTGCTGCGCCAGCTGCTGTCGCGCATCGAGGACCAGGACACCGGCCGCATCCTGATCGACGGCATGAACGTGGAGATCCCGGCCGAGCGCCTGGAACAGGCCAAGCGTGCCGCCGACGTGGTCGACACCGCGATCTTCGAGAAATTCCCGCTGGTCGATGGCCTCAAGCCGATGAACGACGACCTGACCGAGCTGGTGCTCAACCGCACCTGGCGCCCGGCGCTGTCGGTGACCGGCATCGGCGGCATGCCGCCGCTGGAATCGGCCGGCAATGTGCTGCGCCCGCATACCGCAGTGAAGCTGTCGCTGCGCCTGCCGCCCACTGCCGATGGCAAGACCTGCGGCGAACTGCTGAAGGAAGCGCTGCTGCGCGATCCGCCGAACGGCGCGCAGGTCACCCTGGACCTGGAAAAGGCCTCCACCGGCTGGAACGCGCCGGCGATGGCACCGTGGCTGACCAAGGCCATCGACGATGCCAGCCAGACCTTCTTCGGCAAGCCGGCGATGTACATGGGTGAAGGCGGCTCGATCCCGTTCATGGGCATGCTGGGCGAGAAGTTCCCGGGCGCCCAGTTCATGATCACCGGCGTGCTCGGCCCGCACTCCAATGCCCACGGCCCGAACGAGTTCCTGCACATCCCGATGGGCAAGAAGGTCACCGCGTGCGTGTCCAAGGTGATCAGCGAGCACTACGCGGCCAGCCTGCGTGGCGAGACCAGCGGTTCGCCGGTGGCCGCCGACAGCGGCACCCGCCACGGCGACCACGGCTGCTGCTGATCCAGCACGCAGTGACGGACGCAGCCCGGCCTTGCTAGGCTGCGTCCAACCTTCCAGAGCACTGATCGCATGAACGGTCTGTTTGGCAGCACCAGCTGGCTCTACATCATCCTGGTCGGCTTCTTCGTCGGCCTGCTGGGACGCTTCTTCATGCCCGGCAACAACCGCATGGGCTGCCTGCTGACCATCGTGCTGGGCATCATCGGCGCGCTGCTGGCCGGCTGGTTCGGCCAGTACATGGGCTGGTACGCGCCCGGTGAACCGGCCGGCTTCCTCGGCGCGGTGCTGGGTGCGGTGGTCGTGCTGGCGATCCTGCGCCTGTTCAGCGGCCGCCGCTGAGCCGCCATCTTCTTTTCCATTCTGCCCCGACGTTGGCGCGCCCGGCGCGCCCGGATATGCCTGCATGACCGAACCCGCCTCTGATCCCCAGCGCAGCGCACAGCGCCTGCAGTGGGCCCGTACCCAGCTTGACGATGGCAACGCCGTGGTCGAACGCGCCTCGGTCGACGCCGGCATGCGCAGCTACTGGCGCACCACCAGCCAGCGCGGCAGCCACATCGTGATGGACGCCCCGCCGGGGCTGGAAGACCCCACGCCGTGGCTGCGCATGCGCGGCCTGCTGCACGATCACGGCCTGCGCGTGCCCGCCCTGCTTGCCCAGGACCTCGACGCCGGCTTCCTGCTGCTGGAAGACCTGGGCGGCCCGACGCTGGCGAAGATCCTCGACGAACGCAATGCCGACGCGTGGTTCAGCCGATCCATCGATCAGCTGCTGCGCCTGCAGGCCATTCCGGTGCCGGCCGATTTCGGCCAGTTCGGCGAAGCGCTGCTGCAGCGTGATGCCGGCCTGTTCGACGAGTGGTTCCTGCAACGCCATCTTGGCCTTGAACTGGACTGCGGCGAGATCGAAGGGCTGCAGCTGGTGCACCGTCGGCTGATGGACAACGCGCTGGGCCAGGCCCAGCTGATGACCCACCGCGACTACATGCCGCGCAACCTGATGCCGGTGGATGGCGGCCCGGCGGTGCTGGATTTCCAGGACCTGGTGCGTGGCCCGATCGCGTACGACGCGATAAGTCTGTTCAAGGATGCCTTCCTGAGCTGGCCGCTGCAGCGCGTGGACGAATGGCTGGCGCAGTATCACCAGCGCGCACGCGATGCCGGCCTGCCGGTACCCGACCGTGCCACCTTCCTGCGCGATGCCGACTGGATGGGCATCCAACGCCACGTGAAGATCCTCGGCCTGTTCTGCCGCCTGCGCTACCGCGACAACAAGGGCCACTACCTGGACGATGCGCCGCGCTTCATCGACTACCTTGATGAAGTGCTGCCGCGCTACCGCGAACTGGCGCCCCTGCAGCAGTTGCTGGAAACGCGGATCAAACCGGCACTGGCCGAGTTGGCCGCGCCGATGCGCGTTCAGCGCTGAAGGCCGCGTCGATGAAGGCACTGATTTTCGCCGCCGGCCTGGGCGAGCGCATGCGCCCCCTCACCCTGCACACGCCCAAGCCACTGCTGGCGGTGGCCGGCAAACCTCTGATCGTGTGGCATCTGCAGCGGTTGGCCGCGCTCGGCATCCACGACGTGGTGATCAACACCGCGTGGCTCGCCGAGCAGTTTCCGGCCACATTGGGCGATGGCAGCCAGTGGGGCCTGCGCCTGCATTTCATGCACGAAGGCGATACCCCGCTGGAAACCGGTGGCGGCATCCTCAATGCACTGCCGGCGCTGGGGGACGATCCGTTCCTGGTAGTGAACGGCGATATCTGGACCGATTTCGATTTCGCCACGCTGCCGCGTGAACCGGCCGGCCAAGCGCATCTGGTGCTGGTCGACAACCCGGCGCAGCACCCCAATGGCGACTACCGGCTGGACGCGCACGGTGTACTGCACCATGACCGCGAAGGCCCGTGCCTGACCTATGCGGGCATCGGCGTCTATCGTCCGTCGATCGTGGCCGATTGGCGCGCGGTGATCGGTGAGGCACCGGGCAGCGAGCATGTGCCACCGAAGTTTTCGGTGGTGCCGTTGCAGAAGCATTTCATGGCACAGGGGCGGATGACGGGGCAGCACCATCGCGGGCGCTGGACCGATGTCGGGACGGTGGATCGCCTGCGCGCGCTGGATGTTGAGTTGGCTGCGAACGGCTGAGCCCCTCGTGGTTGGTCGCATCTGAAGCAGAAGCCTTGCTTGGCCGGGCGGGATGGGCTGCGCAGGGGACGCTGCAAGTACGTCCATGTAAGCTCGGTCGCCGCATCCATGCGGCTCACGCCCCTGCGCAACCCACCCCGCCCGACCTCTGACAGTTTCCGTGTGCGTCCAACCACGGAAAAAGAAAAAGAAAAGCAAAAGCGGGTCGCTTCGCTGCGCTTGCTCTGGTGACGACCAACGGTCGTCACCCACTAGAAGCAAGACACGTGTCGACCAAGGTCGACACCCACCAACAGCAGTGCAGAACGCCGACCCGACAGATCGCGGGAACCTGTCGAAGGCGGGGTGGCTCAGGTTGCGGGGGCGTGAGCGCCATGGATGGCGCGACCGAGGCTACAGGGACGTACTTGCGCCGTCCCCCGCAACCTGAGCCGCCCCGCCATCCCACGGATAGCCAGCTTCTGACGTTGACGTTGCTTCTGCGGGTGCAGGGCGGCAGCCCTGCAAACAAACCCCACCCTCAGTAACGAGGACGGCCTTCTTCCAGCACCTGGCGCAGGAACGGCACGGTGATCCGCCGCTTCGCCGCCAGCGATTCGCGATCCAGCCAGTCCAGCAACGTGATCAGCCCACCCAGCTCGCGCCCGGTGTGCGACAGCAGCCACTCGATGGCGGCCTCGTCGATCGCCAGCCCCCTGCGCAGCGCGCGCTCGCGCAACACCGCCGCGCGGCCTTCCTCATCCAGCGGCTGCAGCAGCACGCGCACGCATTGGCCCAGGCGCGAACGCAGGTCCGGCAACACCAGGCCCAGTTCGCCCGGTGACTTCTGTGCGGTGTACAGCACCGTCACGTCGGCAGCGCGCGCGCGGTTGTGGAAATCGAACAGCGCGATTTCGTCCTCACGATTGCCTGCCACCGCATCCAGGCCATCCAGCGCCACCAGCTCGCGCTGCTCGAGCCCTTCCAGCGCTACCCGCACCCGGCCGATCACGCTGGTCAGCGGTACATAGGTCGGCAGGCGCCCGGCCTGCTCGGCGCTGGAACACATCGCCAGCGCCTGGTGAGTCTTGCCGGTGCCGGCCGCGCCTTCCAGGTACACCCAGTCGTGGCTGGCCCCTACCGCGATGGCATGCAGCTGCGCCAGCGCGCCGTCCGGCGCGCCGATGAAGCTTTCCAGCCGCTGGTCCCGCGGGTAATGCAGGGCCAGCGGAAGTTGCGGCACACCAATCACTTCAGTTCCGGACCCTTGTCATTGCCAGGCACGATGAGATGGGGCTGGTCGATCACCCCATCAAGCACGATCGTGGGCTTCTCGCCGGCGTACAGCTCGCTCTGGCGGTAACGCTGGTGCGCATAGCGCAACAGCACATTGCTGACCGCCGCCACCGGCAGCGCCAGCAGCATGCCCAGGAAGCCGAACAGCTGGCCACCTGCCATCACCGCGAAGATCACCGCCACCGGGTGCAGGCCGATCTTGTCGCCAACGATGCGCGGGGTCAGCACGTAGCTCTCCAGCAGCTGGCCGACGGTGAACACCACGCCCACCAGGATCAGCAGCTTCAGGTCGAAACCCTGCGCCTGCACCAGTGCGGCCACGATCGCCATCAGGATGCCGGTGGTCGCGCCCAGGTAGGGAATGAAGCTGATCAGGCCGGCGATCAGGCCGATCAGCAGGCCCAGCTTGAGCCCGACCAGCGACAGGCCACCGGCGTAGATCACGCCCAGCGCCAGCATCACCAGGAACTGCCCGCGGATGAAGGCGCCAAGCACCTCGTTGGATTCACGTGCCAGCGTGGTGATCGTGCCGATCTGGTTGCGCGGGATCACCGATGCCACGCGTTCGACCAGCGTGTCCCAGTCACGCAGGAAGTAGAACGCCAGGATCGGCAGCAGCAGCAGGTTGACCACCCAGGTCACCACCGTGAAGCCCGAGCGCGATACGTAGCCCATGAAGGTCGTGGCGAATCCGCCGGCCTGCTGCCAATGGCTGCGCACCCATTCAATCACACGGTCCGGATCCATCCACTGCATCACTTCCAGCCCGGTCTTCTGCTCGAACCAGGGAATGCCCTTCTCCATCAGCCAGGCCTGCGCCTGCGGGGCCGCGGCGATCAGGGTGCTGATCTGGCGCTCGATCATCGGCACCAGCACCAGCAGCAGCGCGACGATCACCAGCACCATCGCCACGAACACCAGCACCACGCCGGTCATGCGCGAGCGGCCGGTGTCCTCGATGCGGTCCACCAGCGGATCGCCCAGCCAGGCCAGCGCCAGCGCCAGCACGAACGGCGTCAGGATCGGCGCCAGCAGCCACACGACCCAGCCGATCAGGCCGGCCAGCAGGATGAACTTCAACCGCCGCAGGAACTGTGCGATTTCCGCTTCCGGGGACAGGATCATCGCAGGCGGTACTCGTTGCTGACCGGCGCCGGTGCCGGTGCACCGGTCGTGTCGTCGATCGGCGTCGGCAGGGCCGGCAGTGTCGCCGACGGCACCAGCACGCCGTTGTCGCCGAGCATGCGGTTGAAGCCGGCCAGGCCGGTGGTCATTTCCAGATTCAGTTCCAGATGGTCGGCGGTCGCGCGCAGCGGGGTGACGTTGCGTACCACGGCCACTTCACGCAGGCCGGCGGCCAGGCGCAGGTAGTCGTCGGCGCTGTTGATGCCGGTCACCACCACGCGGTAGGTGCCCGCCTGGCCGGTGGCCGCACCAGCCTTGGCATAACGCTTGACCAGCGCGTCGGCAGCGCCATCGGCACCGGCGGCCATCGCGCGCATGGCGTTGGCGTCCTTGCTGGTCCACTTGTTCAGTTCCCGGCCGTTGTCGACGAACACCCAGTCCGCCTGCCAGCCGCCATTGGCGCGGTACAGCTTGCCGATCAGCTGCATCGGCGGCGAATAGCGCGACGAGGCCCGCGCGACTGCGGCGCTGTCCTGGCGCCAGATGGCACCGGCCAGGGCCTGTTCTGCGGCGCCACCACTGGGCAGGCCGAGCTTGTAACCGCGCTCGATGGCCCGGCTCAGCAACGGCCGCGCGGCATTGGCCTGCTGCACGCTGACCAGGCGCGGACCACTGCCGTCGTCGACGGCCAGCCACAGCACCGGCTTCGGCCGGGGCTGCGGCCACAGCGGCAGGCCCAGGGCCGACACCAGCCCGTCCACGTCATCCTCGCGGAAGCGCGCGACCAGCAGGGTACGGAAGCTCGGCGCACCGCTGGCGCCCACGCTCTGGTCCTGCCTGTAGTCGTAGCTGGCCACATAGTCCTTGGCATTGCGCAGCGCCTGGACCACGCCAGGGCGCGACATGACGCTGCGATCACCGGACAATTTGCCCAGTACCACGCTCAACGCGCGGGCAAGTGCACCGTTGCGGTCAGCCTCGGCTTGGCTGTTGACGGGCACTTCGGCCTCGTACGCACCACTGGCAGTGGCAACATCCCCCTCGGTTCGCATGCCGCTCTGGGCCATCGTGGCCACCGGCAGGCACAGCGCAAGGAGCAGGGTCAAAAACAGGCTGCGGCGCATCAGGACATCCATTGGCTCGACGTATCCGGGGGGAATTGTTGCCCGAATACGGCCTTTGCGCCAATGCGGCCTGTTAAAATCGGCGATTCAACCCCTGCCAGCGCCGACGCCCGTGACCAACACCCCGTCTTCCGCCCCTTCTCCCCTCACCTACCGTGACGCGGGTGTCGACATCGACGCCGGCAACGAACTGGTCGAGCGGATCAAGCCCCTGGTCAAGCGCAGCTTCCGTCCGGAGGTGATGGGCGGCCTGGGTGGCTTCGGCGCCCTGTTCGACCTGTCCAACAAGTACCGCGAGCCGGTGCTGGTGTCGGGCACCGACGGCGTCGGCACCAAGCTGAAGCTGGCCCACCAGCTGAACCGCCACGATACGATCGGCATCGACCTGGTCGCCATGTGCGTGAACGACGTGCTGGTGCAGGGCGCCGAGCCGTTGTTCTTCCTGGACTACTTCGCCACCGGCAAGCTGGACATCGACACCGCCGCCGCGGTCGTGGGCGGCATCGCCAATGGCTGCACCGAGGCCGGTTGCGCCCTGATCGGCGGCGAAACCGCCGAGATGCCCGACATGTACGCGCCGGGCGAGTACGACCTGGCCGGCTTCACCGTCGCGGCCGTCGAAAAGAGCGAACTGAAGGACGGCGCCAATGTCGCCGCCGGCGACGTGCTGATCGGCATCGCCTCGTCGGGCCCGCACTCCAACGGCTATTCGCTGGTCCGTCGCATCTACGACCGCGCCGGCCGCCCGGCCGAGCTGGAACTGGAAGGCGGGGTCAAGCTGGTCGATGCGCTGATGGCCCCCACCCGCCTCTACGTCAAGCCGATCCTGTCGCTGCTGAAGTCGCACGGCGATGCCATCCACGGCATGGCCCACATCACCGGTGGCGGCCTGACCGAGAACATCATCCGCGTGGTGCCCGAAGGCCTCGGCCTGGACATCCAGGCCTCGTCGTGGACCCTGCCGCCGGTGTTCCAGTGGCTGCAGAAGGAAGGCGCGGTGGCCGACAGCGAGATGTGGCGCACCTTCAACTGCGGCATCGGCTTCGTGCTGATCGTCGCTGCGGAGCAGCTCGAGACCGTATCCGCTGCGGTCAAGGCGGAAGGCCTGGAGCACTGGACGATCGGCCAGGTGGTCACCGCCCAGGGCGGCGAACGCGTCCACATCGCCTGACCCACTGGACAAAGGAACCCGCATGGACGCACCTCCTCCCTTGTCGACGCCGCCGGCTCCGCCGGTGCTGCCGCCGAACCCGGCCATGCCGGTGTTCGGCCCGCAGGACGCCACCCAGCTGCGCCAGCTGGCGATCGGCCACTATGTGGTCGCTGGCCTGATGGCGGTGTTCTCGCTGGTCTTCGTCCTGCACATCGTGCTGGGCATCGCCATGCTGTCCGGCTCGCTGCCGATGAAGTCCGGCGGTGAACCGTCATCGCCGGAGGAGCAGCAGGTCGTCGGCTGGCTGTTCACCGTGATGGGCGTCTGCATCGTGCTCGGCGGGCTGACCCTGGCAGGTTTCGTGGCCTATGCCGGCCGCTGCCTGTCGCAGCAGCGCCGCTACCTGCTGTGCATGATCGTGGCCGGGCTGTCGTGCCTGTTCACCCCCATCGGCACCATCCTCGGCGTGTTCACCCTGGTCGTGCTGCTGCGCCCACAGGTGAAGGCCGCCTTCGCTGGCCAGGCGGGTGTGGCATGAGCGATGGAATGAACCCGCCACCGCTGCCACGGCAGACCCTGGCGGACCTGCAGACCGCAAGCCACCTGCACACCCTGAAGATCCTGTTCTACGCACTGGCCGGCTTCCATTGGCTGGCAGCGCTGGTGTTCCTCGGCTTTGTCGGCATCGTCGCCTTCGAACGCGGCATGGACGACGGCGCCGTGCTGGCGACGGTGTACGGCGCCGTATCGCTGCTGGCCATCGGGCTGGGCTTCCTGCAACTGCGCACCGCGCGGCTGCTTGGCCAGCGCAGCCACCTGGCCTGGTGCCGCGGCGCGGCCTGGGCAGCGGTGATGGCCGGCCCGCTGGGCATGGCGCTCACCGCCTACGCGGTGTATTTCCTGCGCAAGCCGGAGATCGCCGCACTGTTCGACCGCGGCGACCACGTCAGCGTCTGAGCTGGCAAGCGCATGTTCCGTCTCCTCTGCTGATCGCCCCGACATGTCCACGCCCGCTGCCCCCACGCTCGCCCGCAACCGGGCCACCCACTCACTGTCGGCACCGAAGAAGGCCGCACTGGCCGCGGTGCTGGGCATATTCGCCGCCACCTGGATCCATCCGCTGTGGCCGCTCGAGCAGACCCTGCACAGCTCGTTGACCGTGATCGGCCTGCTGGCGCTTTGGTGGGTGAACCGGCGCTGGCAGCTGGGCAACGGTGCGTTCATCGCCATCTGCGGCTTCATCGCCATCCACTGCGTGGCCGCGCGCTGGCTGTATTCCAACGTGCCGTATGACGCGTGGTTGCAGGCGCTGCTGGGATGGTCGCCGGACGCAGCGTTTGGCTGGCAGCGCAACCACTTCGATCGCCTGATCCACTTCCTCTATGGCGTCTGCTTCACCCCGGCGTTGCTGCAGCTGGCGCGACATGCCTGGCCTGCGCTGCGCATCGGCCAGGCATTCACCCTGGCACTGATGGCGGTGATGTGTTCCAGCCTGGTGTATGAGTGGCTGGAATGGGGCATCGCCCTTGCCCTGTCGCCGGAAGCGGCCGAAGCCTACAACGGCCAGCAGGGCGACATGTGGGACGCGCATGCGGACATGCTGCTGGCGACCCTGGGCAGCCTGTTGCTGTGGCCGCTGGTGCGCCGGAGCGCGGTGCGATGAGCATCCGCCGAATCGCCGTGCTGGCATCCGGGCGCGGCAGCAACCTGCAGGCCATTGTCGACGCCATCGCGGCAGGGCGACTGCAGGCCGAGATTGTCGGCGTGTTCTCCGATCGTCCCGCTGCCGCCGCACTGGAGCGGGTGGCAACGGATCGGCGCTGGGGGCATGCGCCGAAGGAATTCAGCGACCGCGCCGCCTACGAGCTGGCACTGGGTGATGCGCTGGCAGCATCCAGACCGGACTGGATCGTCTGCGCTGGCTACATGCGCATCCTCGGCCCCGATTTCGTGCAGCGGTTCAATGGTCGCCTGGTCAACATCCACCCCTCGCTGCTGCCGCTGCACAAGGGCCTGCACACCCATGCACGGGCGCTTGAGGCCGGAGACGTCGAGCACGGCGCCAGCGTGCATCTGGTGGTGCCGGAACTGGATGCCGGCGCGGTGCTGGCGCAGGCCCGGGTTCCGGTGCTTGCCGGCGACGATGCGCAGACCCTGGCCGAACGCGTGCTTGCGGTGGAGCATCCCCTGCTGATCGCCACCCTGGAACTGCTCTGTGCGGGGCGCCTGGCTGAACGGGAAGGCCAGCCGACGCTCGACGGTCACCCCCTGTTTAGCCCCTTGGCTCTAGATTCCGCCGGAAACCTGAACCGGTAACGCCCGTGCACACGCCCCGCTGACTGCGGGGCTGGCATCCTGCTCCCCTCCTGCGGTTCCTGTCGGCCATGAAGACCACGTCCCTGCTGCGTACAACTCTGCTGCTGCCGCTTGCCGTCCTCGCCTGTGCGGGCTGGGGCCAGGCAACAGCGCCTGCTGCGCCGGCACCTGCCGAGGTGGCACCGCCGGTGTTGCCCGCCCTGGCTTGGGAGCCGCCGCCGCTGCAGCCGTTCAGCGCGACCTACCAGGCGTTCTACAAGGGCAAGGAAGCGGGCGATGCGACCATGCAGGTCACCCACACCGGCGGCAGCCAGTGGCGGGTGGACATGCAGGTGGTCGGCCGCCGCGGCTTTGCCAGTGTGCTGGGCCTGAACATCGAGCAGAGCACGGTGTTCGAGGAGCGCAGCGGTGTGTATGCGCCGCTCAGCCAGAGCACGGTGCGCAAGGGCCTGTTCCTGGGCAAGAAGGCGGTCGGCACCTACAACTGGCAGGCCGGTACCGCGCAATGGAGCGGCGACGTGGAAAAGAAGCGCGCCCAGCCGATTCCACTGCAGGCCGGGGACCAGAGCGCGTTGCTGATCAACCTGGCGATCATGCGCGACGCGCGTCCCGGCGCGGCCATGCACTATCGCTACGTCGACATGGGCAAGGTGCGCCAGCACGATTACCAGGCCGCGCCGCAGACCGAGAACGTCGAGGTCGGCGACCTGTCCTACAACGCGCTGCGGGTGTATCGCACCAACGGCGGCAACAATGAAACCATTCTCTGGATCGCCAACGGTGTCCCCACCCCGGTGCGCATCCTGCAACGCGAAGATGGCGAAGATCGCGTCGATCTGCGCCTGATCGAATACCAAGGAGTCTGAGCATGAACACCCTGACCCGCCCCCTGACCTGGATCG
Organism: Stenotrophomonas sp. SI-NJAU-1; assembly: GCF_020883215.1. Taxonomy (NCBI): domain Bacteria; kingdom Pseudomonadati; phylum Pseudomonadota; class Gammaproteobacteria; order Lysobacterales; family Lysobacteraceae; genus Stenotrophomonas; species Stenotrophomonas sp. SI-NJAU-1. The sequence goes on along the minus strand of NZ_CP086598.1, from coordinate 1,053,101 downwards.
CCGCTGCCGCATTGTCGGTGGCCAGCCTGCCGGCCATGGCCCTGCAGCCGTTCAAGGCCGACTACCTGGCCAGCTACATGGGCATGCAGGCCAATGGCAGCATGACCCTGGCCAGCGAAGGTGCCAACAAGTGGCGCTACAGCCTGCAGGTCAAGAACCAGCTGGCGGACCTGAGCCAGAGCACGGTGTTCGAGGAGGTGCGTGGGCAGCTGCGTCCGCTCAGCAGCCAGGACCGCTCCGCGTTGCTGGTGAAGAAGCGCAATGTGCAGGCCAACTACAACTGGACCAGCAACCAGGCCACCTGGACCGGCGACATCAAGCCGGATCGCGCCGGCCCGATCGCCCTCAAGTCCGGCGACATGGACGCGCTGCTGATCAACCTGGCCATCGCCCGCGACCTGGCTGCCGGCAAGCCGCTGACCTATCGCATGGTCGACGAGGGCCGCATCAAGAACATGACCTACCGCGTGGTTGGCAAGGAAGCGGTCACCGTTGGCGGCAAGAGCTACGAGGCGACCAAGGTCTCGCGCGTCGACGGCAACAAGGAGCTGATTGCCTGGATCGTGCCGGAGTTCCCCGTGCCGGCGCGCATGCTGCAGCGTGAAAGCGGCCGCGATGCGCTGGACCTTACCATCAAGTCGATGAACTGACCGATCGCGCTGCGCGCTCGCCGGGCATGGCCCGGCGCTACCGCCCAACGTCGATCCACGCCAAGCGTGGATTCACGCCCCGCACACAAAAACGCCCGCTTTCGCGGGCGTTTTTTCATTTCTTCGTTTCTTCCGCCGGCTTGAACTCGGTGCGGCAGTCGACCCGGATCTGCTCGCCCGTGGATCGGCGCACGAACGTGCGGCAATGGCGGTTGCCGTCCTGGCTGTCGTTCACCGCAACCGCGTAGAACGACTGGATGATCTCGTCACGGGTTACCGTGCCGTCGCCATTCCAGTCCATGTCCTTCTGCTCGATGCCCTTGGTGATGGCGATGTTGGCGTACCAGGCATAGCCCAGCCACGCCAGCACGATCAGCATCAGCACCAGCAGCGCCTTGCGGCGACGGCTGAATTTGCCGCGCAGGATCATGCGGCCACGCGCCGGATGGTGGCGCCGAGCGAAGACAGCTTTTCTTCGATGTTTTCGTAGCCGCGATCAAGGTGGTAGATGCGATCGATGGTGGTATCGCCATCGGCCATCAAGCCGGCCAGGATCAGCGACGCTGACGCGCGCAGGTCGGTTGCCATCACCGGTGCACCGCTCAGGCGCTCGTGACCACGCACGATGGCCGTGTGGCCTTCCACCTGCACATCCGCGCCAAGGCGCAGCAGCTCGTTGACGTGCATGAAACGGTTCTCGAAGATCGTTTCGTTGATCACGCCCACGCCGTCGGCCACGCAGTTGAGCGCCATGAACTGCGCCTGCATGTCGGTCGGGAACGCCGGATACGGTGCGGTGGTCAGGTTGACTGCCTTCGGCCGCTTGCCGTGCATGTCCAGGGTGATGCTGTCTTCGGTGGTCTCGATGGTCGCGCCGGCTTCCACCAGCTTGGCCAGCACCGCGTCCATGGTGTTCGGGCGCGCGCGATTGACGGTGACCTTGCCACCGGTCATCGCTGCAGCCACCAGGAAGGTGCCGGTTTCGATGCGGTCGGGCAGCACTTCATGGCGGCCACCGGACAGGCGTTGAACGCCTTCGATGACCAGGCGGGCGGTGCCCAGGCCTTCGATCTTCGCGCCCAGCGCGATCAGGCAATGCGCCAGGTCGGTGACTTCCGGTTCCATCGCCGCGTTGTCGAGGATGGTGGTGCCTTCGGCCAGCACCGCTGCCATCAGCACGTTCTCGGTACCGGTCACGCTGACCATGTCGAAGGTGAAGTGGCCACCCTTCAGACGCTTGGCGGTGGCCTTGATGAAGCCGTTCTCGACCACGATGTCGGCACCGAGTGCCTGCAGGCCCTTGATGTGCTGGTCGACCGGGCGCGAACCGATCGCGCAGCCGCCGGGCAGCGATACTTCGGCGGCGCCGAAGCGGGCCAGCAGCGGGCCCAGCACCAGGATCGAGGCGCGCATGGTCCTGACCAGCTCATACGGCGCCACATGCTGGTTGACCGGACGCGGGTCGACCACGATCGCACTGCCACGCGACAGCGTGCCCTGGTCGATGGTCACGTTCGCGCCCAGTTCGCCCAGCAGCTTCACCGTGGTGACCACATCGTGCAGATGCGGCACGTTGGTGATCTCCACCGGCGCGTCGGCCAGCAGGGTCGCGCAGAGAATGGGGAGGACGGCGTTCTTGGCGCCGGAGATGCTTACTTCACCGTGCAGCGCAGCGCCGCCGGTCACAACGATCTTGGCCATGTATTGGGGATCTTCTGCGGTTCAGCCGGCTTCGGCCGGGGTCACGGTTTTCAGTGCGAGCGCGTGGATCGCGCCGCCCATCAGGTCACCCAGAGTGGCATACACCATCCGGTGGCGGGCCAGCGGCAGCTTGCCGGCAAAGGCCTCGCTGACCACGGTCGCTTCGAAATGCACGCCATCATCACCGTGCACGTCGGCGCGGGCGCCGGGCAGGCCGGTTTCGATCAGATTGCGGATGGTGTCGGCGTCCAACGGGCTTTCCTAATAAAATGTGGGTCCATTCTACTTCCGCTGCGTGGCATCCGCATGGCCGAATCCCTGTTGCCCCCCCGTTCCCCCGACCCTGCCGCCCTGGTCGCCAGTGGCCGGCGTGTGTTCGAGATCGAACGGCAGGCGCTGGACGCGGTGGCCGACCGCCTCGGCGACGCGTTCCAGCAGGCCTGCCGGGCGATCCTGGGCAGCCGCGGCCGGGTGGTCGCCACCGGCATGGGCAAGTCCGGCCATGTGGCACGCAAGATCGCCGCCACCCTGGCCTCCACCGGCACCCCGGCGTTCTACGTGCATCCGGGCGAGGCCGGCCACGGCGACCTGGGCATGATCACCGAAGACGACGTGGTGCTGGCCCTGTCCTATTCGGGCGAATCGGATGAGCTGCTGATGCTGCTGCCGGTGCTCAAGCGCCAGGGCAACGTGCTGATCGCCATGACCGGCCGCCCGCAGTCGAGCCTGGCCAGCGCCGCCGACTTCCACCTGGATGTGAGCGTGCCGGCCGAAGCCTGCCCGCTGGCGCTGGCACCGACCTCCAGCACCACCGCCTCGCTGGCGATGGGTGACGCGCTGGCGGTGGCCCTGCTGGACGCTCGCGGCTTCACCGCCGACGATTTCGCCCGCTCGCACCCGGCCGGCAGCCTCGGCCGCCGCTTGCTGCTGCACATCACCGACGTCATGCACACCGGTGCGGACCTGCCCAAGGTCGATGTCGGCGCCAGCCTCAGCGAAGCGCTGATGGAGATGAGCCGCAAGCGCCTGGGCATGACCGCCGTGGTCGACGGCCAGGGCGTGCTGATCGGGTTGTTCACCGACGGCGACCTGCGCCGCGCCCTGGACACCGACCTGGACGTGCGTACCGCGAAGATCGCCGATGTGATGACCCGGCAGCCGCGCACCATCAGCGCCGACAAGCTGGCGGTAGAAGCTGCGCGGCTGATGGAAACGCACAAGATCACCGGCCTGATCGTGGTCGACGACCAGGGCCGCGCGGTCGGCGCGCTGAACATTCATGACCTGTTGCGGGCGCGGGTGGTTTAACCGACAGTCCGTAGACCCCATTCAGTCTGTACCAACGAGCCCGCAACCACTGAGTCCGATGCCCTGATGCCCTGGTCCCCCCTGCCCGCCTTCCCCGCCCACCTGCATGCCGTTGCGGCCGGTATCCGCCTGGCCTGCTTCGATGTGGACGGCACCCTCACCGACGGTCGGCTGTACTACGACAAGGATGGCAACGAGAGCAAGGCGTACTTCGTGCAGGATGGTCTGGGCCTGAAACTGCTGCAGCAGCACGGCATCCACCCCGTGCTGATCACCGCGCGCAACAGCCAGTCCGCGCTCAAGCGCGGCGCCGACCTGGGCATCGACACCCAGATCGCCGTCGGCGACAAGCTGGCCAGCGTGCAGGCGCTGTGCGCCCAGCACGGCATCGGCCTGGAGCAGGTGGCCTTCATGGGTGACGACCTGCCGGACCTTGCGCCGCTGGGCGCGGTCGGCCTGGCGGTGGCTCCGGCCAATGCCCACCCGTGGATCGCCGAGCGCGTGCACTGGGTCACCCGTGCTGACGGTGGCCGTGGTGCCGCGCGCGAGCTGTGCGACGTGCTGCTGGCCGCGCAGGGCCGCGTGGACGCCGTGCTGGCGAGGTTCGGCGCATGAATGCCCCCACCCTGAACTGGCGGATGATCCTCGGCGTCGGCCTGCTGCTGGCCGCCCTGCTGAGCAGCTGGGCGGCGCTGCGCAACCGCGAAAAGGCACCTGCCGCCGAAGGCCAGGACGCCGGCGTGGACTACATCCTGCACGATTTCCAGATCGTCGCCCTGGACGAACATGGCAAGGAATCGACCACCCTGCGCGCGCCCCTGCTGGAACGCCAGCGTGGTGACCAGACGCTCAACATCACCACGCCGCTGTTCGAAATGCCCGACAAGGACGGCAAGCACTGGACGCTGCGCGCCCAGACCGGCTGGCTCAGTGCCAAGGGCGACGAGATGAAGCTGCGGGGCAACGTCGCCGGCGACAGCCCGGCCGGCCCGGGCGTGGTCCCGACCACCTTCCGCACCGACCACCTGGATGTATTCCCGAAGGACAACCGCGCCCGCACCGATGCCCTGGTGACCATGACCCGGCCCGGCATGGAGCAGTCCGGCGTCGGGTTCGAGGTGGATTCGAAGAACAACACGTATCATTTCCTCAGCCAGTCCAAGGGTCGATACACGCCCAAGCGCTGATTCCGCCGCCCGCCCGCGACGTCTTCCGACAGGCGCGAAGCCGGCAGCCCCCACCCGCCGCCCCCGGTCCCGCCGGAGGGCCACCACCGGTAGAACGGACCCCGATGAAGATTCCCTTTGCAGCCGTGCTCGCACTCAGTCTTCTTGTCCCCGCTGTCGCCTTTGCCAAGTCGACGGACCGCAACGAAGCGATGAACATTGATTCCGGTGCGCAGTCCGGCACCCTCACCGGTGATGGCAAGACCGTGCTGTCCGGTGGCGTGATCATCACCCAGGGCACCCTGGACCTGCGCTCGTCCGAAGCAGAGATCTATCTCAAGGGCGGCGAAGCCGTGCGTGCGGTGTTCACCGGCAAGCAGGCCAAGATGAAGCAGCAGCTCGACGATGGCACCTGGATGGATGCGGTGGCCGACCGGATCGACTACGACATCACCACCGAGATCATCACCCTGACCGGCAACTACAAGGTCACCAGCGCGCGCGGCACCAATGCGGGCCAGCGCATGGTCTACAACACCCGCAGCGGTGAAATGAACTCCGGCGGCGATGGCAGCCGCGTGCGCACCGTGATTCCGCCGAAGAACAAGACGCCTGCTGCCGCTCCGGCTCCGGCTGGAGGCAAGAAGTAATGCTCGTCGCAACTGGCCTGCGCAAACGCTACAAGCAGCGCGAAGTCGTCAAGGACTTCGGGCTGACCCTGGACGCCGGTGAAGTGGTCGGCCTGCTCGGTCCCAACGGTGCCGGCAAGACCACCTGCTTCTACATGATCGTCGGCCTGGTCGGTGCCGATGCCGGCAGCATCGTGCTGGACGGCAAGGACATCACCGGCGACCCGATGTACACCCGCGCCAAGCAGGGCGTGGGCTACCTGCCGCAGGAACCGTCGGTGTTCCGCAAGCTGACCGTGGCCGACAACCTGCGCCTGGTGCTGGAACTGCGCGAGGACCTGGATTCGGCAGGCCGCGAGCGCGAACTGAACAGCCTGCTCGACGAACTGCAGCTTGGGCATGTTTCCGAACAGCTCGGTGCCAGCCTGTCCGGTGGTGAGCGCCGTCGCTGCGAGATCGCCCGTGCCCTGGCCGCCAAGCCGCGGCTGATCCTGCTCGACGAACCCTTCGCCGGTGTCGACCCGATCTCGGTCGGCGAAATCCAGCGCATCGTCACCCATCTCAAGCAACGCGGCATCGGTGTGCTGATCACCGACCACAACGTGCGCGAGACCTTGGGAATCTGCGACCGCGCGTATATCCTCGCAGAGGGCACCGTACTGGCCCAGGGCTCGCCGGAGGCGATCCTGGACAACGCCGACGTGCGCCGCGTCTACCTTGGGGATTCCTTCAAGCTGTGACCGCGGCCGCCGGGCCCTCTCCCTTCCGTTCGGCACAGGCATGAAGACTCGGCTGCAGACATCGTTGGGACAGCAGCTGGTGCTTACGCCCCAGCTGCAGCAGGCGATCAAGCTGCTGCAGATGTCCACGACCGAGCTGGAGCTGGAAATCGCCCAGGCGGTGGAGAGCAATCCGCTGCTGGACTGGTCGGACAGCAGCGACGAAGGTGCCGGTGTCGACAAGGACGGCAGCGGCGAGGACGCGGGCGGCGACAATGACGCCCCGCCCGACAACGCTGAAAGCAGCGGCGACGACTGGGCGCCTGCCGAGCTGGACTGGAGCAGTGGCGGCAGCGGCGGTAGTTTCGATGACGACGACGACAATGGCAGTGCCGCCGAACGCGTTGCCGAAACCGAAACCCTGGCCGACCACCTGCTGTGGCAGCTGCACCTGACCCACCTGTCCAAGCGCGACCGCAGCATCGGCGCCGCGCTCATCGATTCGCTGGAAGACGACGGCTATCTGCGCGAGCCGCTCTCGGCCATCGCCGAAGCGCTGTTGCCGGCGATCCACGCCGGTGAAGACGAAATCCTGACCGTGCTGCACCAGATCCAGCGCTTCGACCCGGTAGGCGTGGCCGCACGCAGCCTTGGCGAGTGCCTGCAACTGCAGCTGGACGTGCTTCCTGCTGATACCCCGTGCCTGGCCCTGGCCCGACAGGTTGCCGCCGGCCCACTGGAACAACTGCCGCGCTCGGGCGTGACCGGCCTGGCCCAGCAGTTGAAGCAGCCGCTGGCCGAGGTCGAGACCGCCGTGGCCCTGCTGCGCTCGCTGGACCCGCGCCCCGGCACCCAGATCGCCCCGCTCGCCCAGGACACCTACGTGGTGCCCGACGTGGTCGTATGGCGGCAGAACGGCATCTGGCGCGCCGCGCTGGCCGCCCATGCCGGCCCCAGGCTGGTGATCCACCGCGGTTACGAGCAGATGATCCGCCGCTGCGGTGACGCCGATGCCGGTTACCTGCGCGGCCAGCTGCAGGAGGCGCGCTGGCTGCTGAAGGGCCTGCAGGCGCGAGGCGAGACGCTGCTGCGGGTAGTGCGCAGCCTGATCCAGCAGCAGGCGGGCTTCCTTGAATTCGGCGAACAGGCATTGCGCCCGTTGACCCTGCGCGAGATCGCCGGCGAACTGGGCCTGCATGAATCCACCGTATCGCGCGCGATCGCCCGCAAGCATGTGCGTACGCCACGTGGCACCCTGCCGCTGCGCGCCTTCTTCGCTTCGGGCATCGACACCGACGGCGGCGGCGAAGCGTCCAGCACCGCCATCCAGGCCATGATCCGGCGCCTGATCGATGACGAGAACCCACGCAAGCCGCTTTCTGACGCCAAGCTGGCTGACCTGCTCAAATCGTCGGGAATTCCGGTAGCGCGGCGCACCGTGGCGAAGTATCGTGAGGCCATGAACATCTCCGCCTCGCACGAAAGAGTCAGAATCGTTTGACGCGCCGCCGCGCCCGGCGGAGAGGTTCATTGGCACATCCGATCAAAGGAGAAACCCGATGCGCATCGAAACGTTTGGCAAAGATGTCGAAGTCACCCCGGCCCTGCAGTCCTATGTAGAGGAGAAGCTGGCCCGGATCGGCAAACACTTCGACCAGCACTGCGAAGCGCGGGTGACGCTCAAGCTGCAGAAGACTGAACACCACGTCGATGCCAGCCTCAATATTCCGGGTCAGACCCTGCACGCTGAAGCCAATGCGCAGACCATGTATGCGGCGATCGACCTGCTGGCGGACAAGCTTGACCGCCTGGTGATCAAGCACAAGGAGAAAAAACAGCAGCACGCACCGCTGCCGGTGGGCGACAATGGTGGCTGATCGCCACCGCTCCCCGCAGACATGCCCCTGACTGACCTCCTGGCGGCCGTGCAGACCCAGCTCTGCACGGCCGCCGACCGCGACAGCGTCCTGCAGGCCGCGGCCGGATTGCTGGCCTGCCGCCAGGCCAACGCCGAACAGATCTATCTCAACCTGTGCCAGCGCGAAGCGCTGGGCAGTACCGCGATCGGCTACGGCATCGCCATCCCGCATGGTCGTGCGCCGACCCTGGATCGCCCCCGTGGCGCGCTGCTGCGCCTGCAGACCCCGGTCGATTTCGGTGGTGACGAGCCGGTGGACCTGGTGTTCGCCATGGCCGTTCCCGCCCACTACACCCATCAACACCTGATGCTGCTGTCCGAGCTGGCCGAGCTGTTTTCCGCGCCCTGCATCCGCCAGGCGCTGCGCGAGGCCGGTGATGCACGGGAGCTGCGCCAGGCCCTGGACCTGACTCCACCGGCGAGCGCCGCATGAATACCAGCATCACTGCCCGCGAACTGTTCGAACAGCAACGAGAGCGGCTCGGCCTGCGTTGGGCAGCGGGCAAATCCGGCGAGAAGCGTGAGCTGGAGGCCGGCAATACGGTCTCGCGACGCCCTTCGCTGGCCGGCTATCTCAATGCGATCTATCCCAACAAGGTGCAGATCCTCGGTACCGAGGAACTGTCCTGGCTGGACGCGCTGGAACCACGCCAGCGCTGGGAAACCATCGAAAAGATCATGCAGTCGCATCCGCTGGCGCTGGTGCTGACCCGTAACCAGCCGTGCCCGGAAGACCTGCGCGCGGCCGCCGATGAATCCGGCACGCCGCTGTGGCTGTCACCCAAGCGCGGCCACGAACTGCTCAACCATCTGTCCTATCACCTTGCCCGGACGCTGGCGCCGCGGGTGATCCTGCATGGCGTGTTCATGGAGATCTACTCCATCGGCGTGCTGATCACCGGCGAAGCGGGATCAGGCAAGAGCGAGCTGGCCCTGGAACTGCTCAGCCGCGGTCACCGCCTGGTGGCCGACGACGCTCCCGAGTTCACCCAGATCGCCCCCGACGTGCTCGATGGCACCTGCCCGGAACTGCTGCAGGACCTGCTGGAAGTGCGCGGCCTGGGCGTGCTGAACGTGCGCGAGATGTTTGGCGACACCGCTGTAAAAAAGAACAAGTACCTTCGGCTGATCGTCCACCTGACCAAGCCGATGACCGAGCCCACCCCCCATGGTTACGAGCGCCTGACCGGCGACTCGGGCACGCGCCACGTGCTGGACCTGGACGTGCCGCTGATCACCCTGCCGGTGATGCCCGGCCGCAACCTGGCCGTCCTGACCGAGGCGGCCACCCGCCTGCACATTCTGCGTACCAAGGGTATCGACCCGGCGGCGATGTTCATCGCCCGCCACAGCAACCTGCTGGAACGGCGAACGCCCTGACCCCCCTGTCCTTCGAAGAGCCCGTCCATGAGCACCGTCATTCCCACCGCCCCGACCCTGATCATCGTCAGTGGCCTGTCCGGCTCGGGTAAATCCGTCGCCCTGAAGACCTTCGAGGACCAGGACTACTACTGTTCGGACAACCTGCCGATCCAGCTGCTGCCGGATTTCGTGCGCAATGTGCTGAGTCATCACGACGGTGCATCAGCGCGCCGGCTGGCGGTGGGCATCGACGTGCGCGGGCAGAGCGACCTGACCCAGTTGTCCAGCTGGCGGCAGCTGGCCACCGATGCCGGCGTCGACGCCAAGGTGCTGTTTTTCGAGGCCAGCGATGAAACGGTGCTCAAGCGCTACGCCGACACCCGCCGCCGGCACCCGCTGAGCCAGCTGGGCCTGTCGCTGCCGGAAGCGATTGCGCGTGAGCGCGAGCTGATCGCGCCGCTGCGCCGCGAAGCCGATGCGGTGATCGATACCAGTGCGTTGAACGTGCACCAGCTGCGGCGCCGGATCATCACTGAATTTGCGATGGGCCATGCCAGCCGCCTGTCGCTGCTGTTCGAATCGTTCGCCTACAAACGTGGCGTGCCGGCCGAGGCCGACTTCGTGTTCGACGCGCGCGTGCTGCCCAACCCGCATTGGGATCCGGAACTGCGTGCGTTGAGCGGCCGCGAACCCAGCGTGCGCGACTACCTGGAGGCGCAGCCGGATGTGCAGCGCTACCTGGCGCAGCTGATGGATTTCCTGGATACCTGGCTGCCCAAGCTGGGCGATGGCACCCGCAGCTATGTGACGGTGGCCTTCGGTTGCACCGGTGGCAAGCACCGCTCGGTGTTCCTGGCCGAACGCCTGGCCCGCCATGCGCGTGAGATGGGCTGGGAAGACGTGGCGACGTACCACCGCGAACAGGATTGAGGGGCTCGGCCGGGCTGCGCCCGGCACCCGCAGAAACCACGGCAACGTCAACGGCAAGAGCCGGACTACGTGGGATGGCGGCGCATCGTCGTTTGGCTGTTGGTGGGTGTCGACCTTGGTCGACACGGTAGATCCACGCCATGCGTGGATGAATCGACAAACAGGGGTCGGGTCGGATCCCTTTTTCAACGGAAAAGGGCTCCGCCCCAAACAACGCTGAATACGGGACACAGTGCCCCTCTCCTGCTGCTATCGCCAATTCACCTTGACCTGTTAACGTGCAGTAATGACCTGTGGCATTCTCCTCGTAACACATCCTGGGGTCGGGATCGCCCTGCTCGACGTGGCGACCCGGCTTCTGCGGCAGTTGCCGCTGAAGACCGAAGCTTTCGAAGTACCGTTCGACGCAGACCTGGATGCTCTGCTCCCGCTCGCCTCGGCCGCTCTGCGGCGGGTCGATGGGGGCGATGGCGTGCTGATCCTGACCGACCTGTACGGCGCCAGCCCTGCCAACCTTGCCGGGCAGCTGGCCCGGTTGGGGACCCCGGTTCGCCGGGTGTCGGCGCTGAGTCTGCCGATGTTGCTGCGGGTGATGAATTATCCGGAACAGGGACTGGATCAACTGCCCGCCACTGCGGCGGCGGGCACCCGTAATGGAGCGATAGTCGACGATGCTTGAACGAGAACTCACTGTGAGCAACCGCCTGGGCCTGCATGCCCGGGCCACCGCCAAGCTGGTGCAGACCCTGGCGCCGTTCCGCTGCAACGTGACCATGGCCGCCAAGGGCCGTGAGATCAACGCCAAGAGCATCATGGGCGTGATGCTGCTGGCGGCCGGGCAAGGCACGCCGGTCACCATCCGCATCAACGGCGAGGACGAAGCCGCCGCGATGGACGCGGTGGTCGACCTGTTCGAGCGCCGCTTCGACGAGGACAACTGAGCGTGCCGCGCGCGCGCGCCGGCCAAGCCCCCACCGGCCAACGGCCGGTACAGCTGCTGGCCGGCCACGGCGCCGCCCGCGGCACGGCAATGGGCCGCGCCCGCGTGCGCCTGCCGCATGCACTGGAAGTAGCCGAACAGCGCGTCGCCCCCTCCCAGGTTGAATCCGAGCTGGCGCGCCTGCACCACGCAGTCGACGCGGCGCGCACGGAAATGCACGACCTGCGCCAGCGCCTGCATGGCGCGCTGAACCAGGAGGTCGGCGAGTTCCTCGACCTGCATGCGCTGCTGCTGGATGATCCCGAACTGCTGTTCGGCCTGGACGAACTGATCCGCAGTGGCCCCTACAGCGCCGGCTACGCGCTGCGCCTGCAGCGCGACCGCCTGGCCAAAGTCTTCGACGGCATGGACGATGCCTACCTGAAGAGCCGCATGGACGACCTCGACCATGTGATCGGGCGCATCCATGCCTTCCTGCAGCCCGAGCGGCCCGCAGCGATGAAGGGCCTGGCCGGCGAAATCCTGGTCTGCGACAACATCGCCCCTTCCGAGCTGGCCCAGCTGCAGTCGCACGGTGTGGTCGGCATCGTCACCAGCGCTGGCAGCGCGCTTTCGCACAGTGCGATCCTCGCCCGCAGCCTGCACCTGCCGTTGATCGTCAGCGTGCCGCAGCTGCTGAACAAGGTGATCGACGGCGACGTGCTGATCATCGATGGCGCCGACGGCAGCATCACCGTCAATCCGCAGGCTGACAACCTGCGTGATTACCGCGCGCGCCTGAAGGAGCACGCACGCGAGCAGCGCGAGCTTGGCCGCCTGCGCAGCAAGCCCAGCCGTACCCGCGACCAGGTCGACATCGCCCTGCTGGCCAACGCCGAATCGCTGGAAGATGTGACCCAGGCCCATGCGCTGGGCGCCCACGGCCTGGGCCTGTACCGCACCGAATTCCTGTTCCTGCAGCGCAACGAGCTGCCGGACGAAGAAGAACAGTTCCAGACCTACCGCGATGCGGCGCTGGGCATGAGTGGCCGCCCGGTGACCATCCGCACCCTCGACCTGGGCGCCGACAAGGCAGACCGCACCGGCCTGACCCTGAGCAACGAGGAAAACCCGGCGCTGGGCCTGCGCGGCGTGCGCCTGTCGCTGGCCCGGCCCAAGGTGGCCGATACCCAGATGCGCGCGATCCTGCGCGCCTCGGCCTACGGCAAGCTGCGCGTGCTGGTGCCCATGGTCAGCACCCGTGACGAACTGCTGGCGGTACGCCGACGCATGCTGAAACTGGGCGAGCAACTGCGCGCCGAGGGCCACATGGTGGCCGAGCACGTGCCACTGGGCGCGATGATCGAAGTACCCGCCGCCGCGCTGGCGCTGGAGAGCTTCATCGACCTGGTCGACTTCCTGTCGATCGGCACCAACGATCTGGTGCAGTACCTGCTGGCCGCCGACCGCAACAACGAAGCACTGGGCGAACTGTATTCGCCGCTGCATCCGGCCGTGCTGCGCCTGCTGCAGATGGTGATCGAGACCGGCGCACGCCATCGCATCCCGGTGGCGGTATGTGGCGAAATCGCGGGCGACGCACGGATGACCCCGCTGCTGCTGGCACTGGGCCTGACCGAGTTCAGCCTGCACCCGGGCACCCTGCTGGAAGTACGCCGGGCCGTCCGTGACGCCGATCTGGGGGCCCTGCGTGCCCGCGCACCGAAGCTGCTGGGCATGCGTGACCGCCGCGGCATCGAGCGCTGGCTGGCGCTTGTGGCGGACGCGTCCTGACCCCCGCGCTACGCGCTCGCCGGGCACGGCCCGGCGCTACCGCCGCGTGTCACCTTTGGTAGCGCCGGGCCATGCCCGGCGGATTCGATACCGCCGCGTGTCACCTTTGGTAGCGCCGGGCCATGCCCGGCGGATTCGATCTGGAGCAGCAGCCCCTTGTTGTTCAAGGAGCGCGCCGGCAGGCGGGGATAAGGTGGCATGCGTGGACCCCAGTGGCCTGTGGCCGGCGGGGTATGCGCTGAAACATCCCCTTGCGATAATGACGCGCTGAACACCCCTGTTGCCGCATCCTTGCCAAGATCGCGGCTTTTCTTATCCCGCGGGAGCTGCGATGGCTGAGGCCGTACGCCACGACAAGACTGCGCGCCAACTGCGGATGCTGTCCGATGCACTGGACAGCGGTCGGCTGGGCCCGGTACGCCGTCTGGTCAATACCCTGGCGCCGGCCGAGATCGGCAACCTGCTCGAATCGCTGCCACCGGGCAAACGCGAGATCGTCTGGGGCCTGGTCGATCCGGAAGATGACGGCGAGGTACTGGTCCACGTCGGCGACGACGTGCGCGAAAGCCTGCTCGCGGACATGGACCCGGACGAAATCATCGCCGCGGTCGAAGACCTCGACATCGACGATCTGGCCGACCTGGTTGAAGACCTGCCGGACACGGTCATCGACGAAGTCCTCAAGTCGATGGACCGCGAGAACCGCGAGCGCCTGGAGCAGGTGCTGTCCTACCCCGAGGACAGCGCCGGCCGCCTGATGAACCCGGACGTGGTGACGGTACGCGCCGACGTCAACGTCGATGTGGTGCTGCGCTACCTGCGCCTGCGCGGCGAACTGCCCGACCACACCGATCACCTGTTCGTGGTCAGCCGCCGCCACCAGTACCTGGGCCGGGTGTCGCTGGCCTCGCTGGTGACCCACGAAGACACCACACCGATCAACCGCCTGATCGACGATGAGCAGCCTGCCATCGATGTCGGCGAAAGCGACCAGGAAGTGGCGCGGCAGTTCTCCGACCATGACTGGATCTCCGCGCCGGTGGTGGATGACAACAACATCCTGATCGGCCGCATCACCATCGATGACGTGGTCGACATCATCCGTGGCCAGGCCGAGCACCAGGCGCTGGGCGCCGCCGGCCTGGACGAGGATGAAGATCTGTTCAGCCCGGTCTGGCGCGCGATGCGCCGCCGCTTGATGTGGCTGTCGGTGAATCTGTGCACGGCCTTCCTGGCCTCCAGCGTGGTCGGCCACTTCGAGGGCACCATCGACAAACTGGTCGCCCTGGCGGTGTTGATGCCGATCGTCGCCGGCCTCGGCGGCAATGCCGGCACCCAGGTACTGGCGCTGATGGTGCGCGGCCTGGCACTGGGCCAGGTCGGCAGTTCCAACGCACGCACGCTGCTGTGGAAGGAAGTGCGGGTGGCCCTGCTCAATGGCGTGGTGCTCGGTTCGGTGCTGGGCCTGATCGTGCTCGCCTGGTTCCACTCGCCCGGGCTCTCGGCCGTGATCGCCATCGCGTTGACCTGCAACCTGTTGTTCGCGGCGCTTGCCGGCGTACTGGTACCCCTGGGCCTGAAGCGCTTCGGCTTCGATCCGGCGCTGGCCAGCGGCATCTTCCTGACAGCGGTGACCGACTCGATGGGCTTCTTCACCTTCCTCGGCCTGGCCACCATGGTCCTGCTGCACTGACTGGAACTGCCATGGCAACGACGATCGAAAACTACTTTGCGCCGGGTTGGCGCGACCAGCTGCACACCTGTGCCGCCTGCGAGTGGAAAGGCAGTTCGCGGGCAATGGTGATGGAACTGGACGAGGACGCCACCGAGTATGTGTGCCCGGTGTGCGAGAACCCATTGCTGGTGGTGCTGCACCCGGACATGGCGCAGGTGCAGGCCGCGGCCGCAGGCGGCAATGCCGAAGCACAGGAGCAGCTGGAGATCATCGCCAGCTTCCCGCGCCCGCAGTGATGCGGCGCACGATGCCGGGCCGGTCGCGGCGCACTACCATCGGGGCGACATCGCCCTCATGGGAACCGCCATGCTTCGATTGCTTCTGCGCTGGCTGCCGCTGCTGGCCCTGCTGATGTTGACCGGGTGTGCCAGTACGCCGCCCGGTGCGCGCGGCCACTTCGAGGCACGCGCGGTGAAGGTGGACGGCGACACCGCCTACTACCAGGTGTTCATCCCGGCCGCTGCCGCGCGCGCGGCTGGTCCGCTGCCGGTGGTGCTGTTCCTGCACGGCTCCGGCGAGCGCGGCGGCGATGGCGTGAAGCAGACCCACGCAGGCCTGGGCCCGTACCTGCGTCGGCACGCGGCCGACTTCCCCGCGCTGGCGGTGTTTCCGCAGGTTCCCGGCGACGAGGAATGGAGCGGTCGCAACAACCGGGTGGCGATCGCGGCACTGGATGCCACGATTGCCGAATTCGACGCTGACCCGGCAAGGCAGTACCTGACCGGAATGTCGATGGGCGGCTATGGCAGCTGGAACATCGCGCTGGACGATCCGAAGCGCTTTGCCGCGATCGTGCCGGTCTGCGGTGCGGTGCTGGCGCCACGTGCGGTACGCCCTACCCTGTTCGTGGAACAGGTGGCCAACGAAGCGGATCCCTATGCGGTGATCGCGCAACGGTTGCAGCGCACCCCGGTCTGGATCTTCCACGGCGCGCTGGATGATGTGGTGCCACCGGATGATGATCGCCGGCTGCAGGCCGCCTTCCAGACCGCAGGTGCGCGTGACGTGCGCTATACCGAATACCCCGAGGGCAACCACAACGCCTGGGATGCCACCTACGCCGACGCAGCGATGTGGGCGTGGCTGTTCGCCCAGAAGCGCTGAACGCTTGCTCCGGTAGAGGCCAACCTTGGTTGGCCCATTCCAGTAGAGGCCAACCTTGGTTGGCCCATTCTGGTAGAGGCCAACCTTGGTTGGCACTCGCCTACCCAAGATCAAGCCATTCCCCGATGTCCGTCGCAAGCAGGTCCGCCCAAGCTTGCGCCATGCAAAACGTCCGCCTCCTGCTCGGCCGTCGCTCCAGCATCGGCCTCAGCTACATCCTGACTACCGTCGTGGACCGCCAACGACGCTGCCGCAGCCCTGGCAATCCAGGAATTCCAGAGGCTGGATCAGGAAGGCTTCACGCGCTCGATCGCCTACGTGGTCATGCCCGATCACATCCATTGGCTGCTCGAACTGCGTGCGGGAACATTGGAAACCGTCATGAAGCGCTTCAAATCGCGCACGGCGCAGCAGGCAAACCGGTTGTTGGGAAGGGTCGGGCGTTTCTGGCAGGCCTGCTACCACGACCATGCGATCCGCTCGGACGAATCGTTGTACCGGCATGCGATGTACCTGATGGGCAATCCGATCAGGGCGGGTCTGACGACGCAGTTGGGGCAGTATCGGCACGCATGGTGCGAGTGGGAGCTCGAGGCCTTGGGTGATCGACCAGAGGCATTCAGCACGGACGGATAGTGCCAACCAAGGTTGGCATCTACCAAAGCAGTGCACGTGCCAACCCAGGTTGGCATCTACCAAAGCAGCGCTCGTGCCAACCAAGGTTGGCATCTATCAACGCAGCAATCGGAGGCAATCAACCCAGCAGGGTTTCCAGCACGGCCATGCGTACGGCGACGCCGTTGGCGACCTGGCGCAGCACCCACGACTGCGGGCCGTCGGCCACGTCATCGGTCACTTCCACGCCGCGGTTGATCGGGCCCGGGTGCAGCACGGCTGCGTCCTTGCCGGCGCGGGCCAGGCGTGCGGTGTTCAGGCCGTACTGTGCGTGGTACTGCTCCAGCGACGGCACCAGGCCTTCTTCCATGCGCTCGCGCTGCAGGCGCAACATCATCAGCGCGTCGACGCCTTCCAGCATCGCGTCGAAATCATCACCGACCACGCAGCCCTTGAGGGTGTCGTCGTCGGGCAGCAGCGACTGCGGGCCGCATACGCGGATCTCGCCCACGCCCAGCGTGCGCAGGGCATGCAGGTCGGTGCGGGCAACGCGTGAGTGCTTGACGTCACCGACGATCACCACCTTCATCTTCGAGAAGTCCGGGCCCTTGGCCTGGCGCAGGGTCAGCATGTCCAGCAGGCCCTGGGTCGGGTGCGAGCTGCGGCCGTCGCCGGCATTGACCAGCGCGGTGCCCTCGCCGGCCACGGCAGCCAGCGCCGCCACGGCGCCGTCATCGGGGTGGCGCACGACGAAACCGCGCACGCCCATCGCTTCCAGGTTCTTCAGCGTGTCGCAGGCGGTTTCGCCCTTGCGCGTGGACGAGGTGGAGGCGTCGAAGTTCAGCACGTCCGCACCCAGCCGCTGCGCCGCAAGATGGAACGAGCTGCGGGTACGGGTGGAGGGTTCGAAGAACAACGTGCACACCGCCGATCCGCCCAGCACGTGGCGCTTGTTGCCGACACGGCCGACCGCGGCGTCGCGGATCTGGCCAGCGCGGTCGAGCAGTTGCACCAGGGTGTCGCGGGGAAGACCTTCAAGCGTCAACAGGTGGCGCAGGCGGCCGGAGTCATCGAGTTGCTGGGCGGTCATGGCGGGGTTCGTATCGTCAGGGAATGGGAATGGCGTCGTCCGGCGACGACAACCAGCGGTCGATGATCACCGCCGCAGCCACGGCATCGAGCGCAGCCGCGTCGCGGCGACGCTTGCGCCCTTCGGCGCGTTCGACGGCGAAGCGGCGGGCGGCCTCGACCGAGCTGGAACGCTCGTCGATCATCACCACCGGCAGCTTGAAACGTTCCCGCAGCTGGCGGGCAAAGCCCTGCGCGCGCTTGCGGTTGGGCTGGTCCTGGCCGTCCAGGGTCAGCGGATCGCCGACCACCAGGCCATCGGGCTTCCATTCCTTGAGCAGGCGTTCGATCGCCGCCCAGTCGGGGCCATTGCCGTGCACATCGACCACGGCCACCGCGCGTGCATGCGCGGCGAAGGCACTGCCGATCGCCACGCCGATCCGGCGCGAGCCGACATCGAAACCGAGTACGGTGCCATCGCGGCGGATGAGGGCCGGCTCAGACATGGCCGCTGTAATCGGTCAGCCGGAACAGATCGACGCCAATGCGCGACGCGGCGCCCTGCCAGCGCTGTTCCAGCGGCAGCTGGAACACCAGTTCGGCATCGGCCGGCACGGTCAGCCAGCTGTTTTCGGACAGTTCGCTTTCCAGCTGGCCGGCACTCCACCCCGCGCAGCCCAGGGTGACCACGGCATTGGCCGGGCCTTCGCCACGCGCCATCGCCTCGAGGATGTCACGCGAGGTGGTCAGGTACAGGCCGTCACCGACGACGAGGCTGGAATCCCACGCGCGCGCGTCGTCATGGATGACGAAGCCACGCTCGGGATGCACCGGCCCGCCATTGAGCACCGGACGCGCCTGCAGGACGCCGTCGCCGGTCGCGATATCCATCTGCGCAAGCACTTCGCCCAGGGTGTACTCGGACGGCTGGTTGACCAGCACCCCCATTGCCCCGTTCTCGTCGTGCTGGCAGATCAGCGCGACGGTGCGGGCGAAGGTGGCGTCGATCAGCGACGGCAGCGCCACGAGCAGGTGATTGGCGAGGGAAGTCGGCGTTACTGGCATGGGCGCCATTCTAACCGCTGCGACCGGATGCGGGCGCGAAGGGATGGGCTAGGATGGGCTGCTTGGATGGACGATGAAGCGAAGCAGGAGGACGTGCCGATGCCCTTGTCCACCCGCAGCGCTAGGTGACACGCCGGCCGACTTCCCCCACTCCCGCACCAACGGCAGGATGAAAGAGAGAAAATGAGCGGATACTGCCGCATTGCCCCGGGCCATCCGGTGCACGAGCACTACCATGCCAACGAATATGGCTTCCCGCAGCGCGATGAGCGTGAACTGTTCGAGCGCCTGCTGCTGGAGATCAACCAGGCCGGCCTGAGCTGGGAAACCATCCTGAAGAAGCGCGAGGGGTTCCGCGCGGCGTATGACGGTTTCGACGTCGATCGGGTGGCGGCCTACGCCGAGCAGGACATCGAGCGCCTGCTGTCGGACCCGGGCATCATCCGCAACCGCTTGAAGGTGCTGGCGGCGATCCACAACGCGCAGGTGATCCAGCAGCTGCGACAGAGCCACGGCAGCTTCGCCGCCTGGCTGGACGCACACCATCCGCGCAGCAAGGCCGACTGGGTGAAACTGTTCAAGAAAACCTTCCGCTTCACCGGTGGCGAGATCACCGGCGAGTTCCTGATGAGCCTGGGCTACCTGCCGGGCGCGCATGCCGAGGACTGCCCGGTGCATGCAACGCTGCTGAAGCTGGCACCGCCGTGGGTGCAGGCAGCGCGCGGCTGATGCGCATCCGCCGGGCATCGCCCGGCGCTACCGGCGCGCGTGGCACCTGGGCGGGCGATCCGCCGAATGCGGAATCAGACGCCCATGTAGCGGCCCGGGCGGTGGTTGAACATCAGGACCAGGCTGAGCACCACCGCACCGATGGCCGAGTACATCACCTTCGACGGCGACAGCACGAAGAACGCGGCCACCATCAGGCACGCATCGAAGGACATCTGCACCTTGCCAGCGCTCCAGCCGCGGGTGCGCTGCAGGTACACCGCCAGGATGCCGATGCCGCCGAGGCTGGCGCGGTGGCGGATGAAGAACAGGATGCCCAGGCCGGACAGCGCGCCACCGACCAGCGCCGAGTACAGCGGCGCAATATGCGAAAAGTCCGCCCAGCGCGGCAGGATGTCGGTGAGCAGGCCGCAGGCAGTGACCGCTGCGAACGTCTTCAGGGTGAATTCCCAGCCCATGCGGCGCACGGCCACCCAGTAGAACGGCAGGTTGACCAGCACGAACACCAGGCCGAAGTTCCAGCCCAGCGAATAGTGCAGCAGGAAGGCCATGCCGGCCATGCCGCCGATCATCAGCCCGCCCTTGGCGAAGATCGCCAGGCCCAGTGAAGCCACGAGCATGGCCAGCACCATGCCCTGCACGTCCTCGGCGACCGAGTGGCGCAGCGCCTTCTCATCGGCGGGGGTGCCGGCAACATCGGGCGGCGGGGTCAGCGGGCCAGCGGTGACCAGGTGGCCGTCAGCGTCGTCGCACGGCGCCGGGCCATGGGATTGGAGGGACATACAGGTGGGGGCACTGCGGGTGGGGAGCGGTATTAGACACGATCTGCATGACAGTTGCAGATGAAATCGTTCAGTTGGGGATGCCGGCGAACGGCGCAGCCCCTCGTGGCCGGGCGGCATGCTGCCTCCGAATCTGGCAGTGGGCCGGGCGGGTGGGCTGTGCAGGGGGCGCTGCAAGTACGTCCGGCCCCGGACAGGTTCCGTGCGCGTCCAGCCACGTAAAGAGAAAAGAAGAGCAGAAGCGGGTCGCTGCGCTCGGTGGGGCGGCGGGTTCAGCGCTGGCTGGCCAGGTGGTGGGCGACCAGGGCGTTTGCATGGCCATGGCCCAGCCCGTGCTCGGATTTCAGGAAGCTGACCAGCTCCATGTGCTTCAGCCCCGGCCGTTTGGCCAGCAGCCCCAGCCAATGCGCCACCGGCTGCCCGTAGGTCTTTTCGATGGAAGGAAAATAGGACGCCGGGCCCTTGGGTTTGCTGTCGGTGCTCATGTGCTGCTCCCTTTACTTTGGAAAGTACCCGATCGACGAAGCACGGAACCACAAATCGACATAGCGCTTTAACCGACCAGCACCGGCAGCACCGGGCACGCATCCACGCATGGCGTGGATCTACGTGTCGACCAAGGTCGACACCTACCAACCGCCGCGGGAACCTGTCGACAGCGGGCGCCGGGCGCAGCCCGGCCGTATCATCCCCTCATGCCGCGTGAAAACCTCAACGACCTGCAAGCCTTCGTCCACGTTGCCCGCGAAGGCAGCTTCACCAAGGCCGCTGCCCAGCTGGGCGTCTCCCAATCCGCCCTCAGCCACGCCATGCGCGGGCTGGAAGAACGACTGGGCGTGCGCCTGCTGACCCGCACCACCCGCAGCGTCGCCACCACCGAGGCCGGTGCCCGCCTGCTGGAAACCCTGGCCCCGCGCCTGGCCGAGATCGAAGACGAACTGGCCGCGCTGGCCGAGTACCGCGAGCGCCCCGCAGGCACCATCCGCATCAACGCCACCGGCCACGCCGCCGAGTACCTGGCCTGGCCCAGGCTGGCACCGCTGCTGCAGCAGTACCCGGACCTGAAGGTCGAGCTGACCACCGATTACGGCCTGGCCGACATCGTCGCCGAGCGCTACGACATCGGCATCCGTCTCGGTGAGCGCCTGGCACGCGACATGGTGGCGCTGCCGATCAGTCCGCCGCTGCGCATGCGCGTGGTGGGGGCACCGTCGTACTTCCGCCAGCACGTGGCGCCGGTGCATCCGCACGATCTGGCCGCGCACAACTGCATCACCCTGCGCCTGCCCACCCATGGCGGCCTGATGCCGTGGGATTTCGGTCAGGATGGCAACGAGCTGAGCATCCGCGTCTCTGGTCAGTGGACCTTCAACACCATGGGCATGACGCGGGCTGCGGCGCTGGCCGGCAGCGGACTGGCCTGGCTGCCCGAAGACCAGGTGCAGGCGGCCCTGCTGGAAGGCCGCCTGCAATCAACACTGGATGACTGGTGCCCGCACTTCGATGGCTACTACGCGTATTACCCGTCACGCCGGCACGTCACCGTGGCGATGCGTACGGTGCTTGATGCGCTGCGCGGGCCGATGGTGGGGTGAGGCGTGCGGACCAACGGTCCGCACCCACCACAGGACGAGAGTCCGTACCCACCACAGATCGAAAGACCGCACCCAGCACAGGACGAAAGCCCGCACCCACTGCGATCAGCCCTTGGCCTGCGCTGCGCGCTGCGCGTTGTAGCGCTCGCCGACGATGGCGATCTCCTGCAGCGTCTGCGCGATGCGCTCCAGCTCGGCGGGAGACAGCTGCAGGTCGGCGGCGGCAAGGTTCTCTTCCAGGCGATGGATCCTGGTCGTACCCGGAATCGGCACGATCCACGGTGCCTGCGCCAGCAGCCAGGCCAGCGCGACCTGTGCCGGGGTGGCGCCCCGCGCCGCCGCGATCGTGGTGATGCGGTCAACCAGCGCTTGATTGGCGCGACGCGCTTCCACTTCGAAGCGCGGCACGGTGTTGCGGAAATCGTTGTCGGCGAAGGTGGTGTCGGCGTTGATCGCGCCAGTCAGGAAGCCGCGCCCGAGCGGGCTGAACGGCACGAAGCCGATGCCGAGTTCCTGCAGCGCCGGCAGCAGTTCGCGTTCCGGTTCGCGCCACCACAGCGAGTACTCGCTCTGCACTGCGGCCACCGGTTGCACGGCATGGGCGCGACGCACCGTGGCGGCGCTGGCTTCGGACAAGCCGAAGTGGCGCACCTTGCCCTCGGCGATCAGGTCACGCACGGTGCCGGCCACATCCTCGATCGGCACGTTCGGATCCACGCGGTGCTGGTAGAACAGGTCGATGTAGTCGGTGCGCAGGCGCTTGAGGCTGGCTTCTGCCACCGCACGGATGTTCTGCGGACGACTGTCCAGGCCGGTGTCGACCTGTGCGTCCTTGAAGCCGAACTTGGTGGCGATCACCAGCTTGTCGCGGTGCGCTGCCAGTGCCCTGCCGAGCAGGTCTTCGTTGGTATATGGACCATAGACTTCGGCGGTGTCGAAGAAGGTCACGCCGCGCTCGACCGCCGCATGCAGCAGGGCGATGCCCTGCCCCTGCTCGACCGGCGGACCGTAGCCGTGGCTCAGGCCCATGCAGCCCAGGCCCAGGGCGGAGACTTTCAGGCCGCTGCGGCCGAGTTCACGTGTCTGCATCGTCGTGCTCCAGTGGGGGAGCGATGACGATACGCCTGCAGGGGCAGCGGATTGAACGACCTGGATGGCAGTCGGTCATGACTGGATTTCATGAATCCAGTTCACCCGCCACAATCGCCACGATCGCCAGCAACAGCAGCGCGCCACCAGGCAGCAGCATGAGGACGTGCCAGACGCCGAAGCGGTCCATGCGCCGCATGTCCACCTTCGCGTCCAGGTGGTAGCGCCGCAGCAAGCTGTTGACCGGCAGCAGCGGCACAAAGGTGCACAACGAAAGCAGCGCGCCGCCATGGGGCAACCGGCCGGCGAAATTGAGCAGGAAGAACAGCGCCCCCAGCAGACCCGGCGCGAAGGCCAGCTGCCGGCGGCGCGACTGCGCGATATCACGCAGATCGCTGAAGCATGAAAACGCCCAGATCGGTGAGAACAGCGCACGTGCCCACGGCCACTGGCTGCCGTCGGTTTCGCGCTTGATGGCCCGCCAGTTCTGCCAGAACCAGTACAGCGGATACAGGCCCAGCGTGGCCAGCGACAGCGCGGCGATCTTCATCGTCGGCGGCGAGTAATACACCGCTTGGTTGGATGTGGCGAAGCTGCCCTGCGTAGTCGGCAGCACCGGCGGACGCGCAGGCGTTGCCGCCGGCGCACGATACGGATCGTGCATTTCCATATGCGAACCTCATGTTGTCACGCCGGCAGGGTACCGGCTCCCCCTGTCCCGCGAGCGCGGTGACCGCGCGACTATCGCAGAGCCTGCAGGGGCGACGCCAGTGCCGCTCAGGCGCGCATGGCCGCCACCTGGTAACAGACCTTGTTGCCCTCCAGCACGATCCACTTCTTCTGCTGCAGCTGCTGCACCAGCGCGTTGACTTCAGCCGCAGGCAGAGCCTTCTGGAACAGGTTGTTGACGGAGTTGTGCAGTGCCGCCTTTGAACCGGGTCTTGCCTTGTCCTGCCGCACCAGCCAGTCGCGCAGATGCACCAACCGAGCATCCGGCGGCACGGTTTTCGCTGCGGGCGATGCGGCTGCAGCAGCCTTCTGCCGCGCGGAGCGGAACATCGGCAGATCGGCCACAGAGGTACAGCGGCCTGCCTGCAGGCCACGCGACTTCAGGTGTGCCACCAACGGATCGAAACCGGTGTCCTTGGAAATGATGTGAAAGAACGCCTTGGGATCAGCGGCCGCCATTTCGCCGATGTAGAACGCGATATGGAAATCCAGCGCGTTGGGGCCACTGCCATGGCAGCGTATGTAACGACCCTGGCTGCCCAATGCCTGCATGGCCTCGGCCACATCCATGCTGATGCGTGCCTGCGATGCACCGACGAATACCAGAACGGTGAACCCCGGTGCGGCCAGCTCCTTCAGGGACGGCGGCTGGACGTTCTCGAAATCAATCAATATCACGTTGCGGGCCAACGGCATATCCATATGCACTCCCCTGTAGCGTTCGCCATGGACCAGGCCCCCGCATGCCGGGGACCGGCCATGTACCCGGTGATCACCGGACCTCTGAAATCTCCACGCCATCCAACCCCTGCGACAGGGTGCGGGCATCGCCGCCCTGGCTGAGCTTGATGCGCAGGCGCACTTCGTTCTGCGAATCGGCGTAGCGCAGTGCGTCTTCGTAGCTGATCTCACCGGCCTGGTACAGCTCGAACAGGCTCTGGTCGAAGGTCTTCATGCCCAGCTGGACCGATTCCTTCATCAGCTCCTTCAGCTTGTGGATCTCGCCGTCGCGGATGTAGTCCTGCACCAGCGGCGTGCCCAGCAGGATCTCCATCGCCACCTTGCGCGAGCGGCCATCCGGCGAAGGGATCAACTGCTGCGCGACCACGCCCTTGAGGTTCAGCGACAGATCCATCAACAGCTGGTTGCGGCGATCTTCCGGGAAGAAGTTGACGATGCGGTCCATCGCCTGGTTGGCGTTGTTGGCGTGCAGCGTGCACAGCACCAGGTGACCGGTTTCGGCAAAGGCGATGGCATGGTCCATGCCCTCGCGGGTACGCACCTCGCCGATCATGATCACATCCGGCGCCTGGCGCAGGGTGTTCTTCAGCGCGGCTTCCCAGCTGTCGGTATCGATGCCGACTTCGCGCTGGGTGATGATGCAGCCCTCGTGCTTGTGCACGAATTCGATCGGATCTTCGATGGTGATGATGTGCCCGGTCGAATTCTGGTTGCGGTAACCGATCATCGCTGCCAGCGAGGTTGATTTACCGGTACCGGTCGCGCCGACGAACAGGATGATGCCGCGCTTGGTCATCGCCAGCGTCTTGATGATCGGCGGCAGGCTCAGCTCTTCCACGGTCGGGATGCGCGTCTCGATGCGACGCAGCACCATGCCGACCTGGTTGCGCTGGTAGAAGCAGCTCACGCGGAAGCGGCCAACGCCGGACAGGCCGATGGCGAAGTTGCATTCGTGGGTCTTTTCGAATTCCTCGCGCTGCGCCGGCGTCATCACGTTCAGCACCAGGTCGCGGCTTTGCTGCGGCGTCAGTGGCGTCTGGGTGATCGGCGAGATCTTGCCGTTGACCTTGATCGCCGGCGGCATGCCGGCAGTGATGAACAGGTCCGAGGCGCGCTGGTGCGCCATCAACTTGAGGAACGAGGTGAAATCGATGGTGGTCGCGGTGGTGTTCACGGCGGGCTCCCAATGGGGCATGTACCAGGAATCGGTCGGTGGAGGAAACAGCGCGGGGCCGGCGACGTATTCGCGCGCCCTGCCCCGCCATTGCCTCGCCTTACTCGAACAGACGCTTGTCCTTGGCGTATTCGCGGGCCTGGTTGCGGGTGATCAGGCTGCGCTTGACCAGGTCCTGCAGGTGCTGGTCCAGGGTCATCATGCCGTACTGCTGGCCGGTCTGGATGGCCGAATACATCTGAGCCACCTTGTCCTCGCGGATCAGGTTGCGGATGGCCGGGGTGCCCACCATGATTTCCCAGGCGGCGGTACGACCGCCACCGACCTTCTTCAGCAGCGCCTGCGAGATGACCGCGCGCAGCGATTCGGACAGCATCGAGCGCACCATCGGCTTCTCGCCGGCCGGGAACACGTCGATGATGCGGTCGATGGTCTTGGCCGCCGAACTGGTGTGCAGGGTGCCGAACACCAGGTGGCCGGTTTCCGCGGCGGTCAGCGCCAGGCGGATGGTTTCCAGGTCACGCAGTTCGCCGACCAGGATGATGTCCGGGTCCTCACGCAGTGCCGAACGCAGCGCTTCATTGAAGCCGTGCGTATCGCGGTGCACTTCGCGCTGGTTGATCAGGCACTTCTGCGAGGTGTGCACGAATTCGATCGGATCCTCGACGGTGAGGATATGGCCGTATTCGTTCTTGTTGATGTAGTCGATCATCGCCGCCAGCGTGGTCGACTTGCCCGAACCGGTCGGGCCGGTCACCAGGATCAGGCCCTGCGGCTGCTGGATCACCTCGCGGAACAGCGGCGGGCAGGCCAGGTCTTCCAGGGTCAGCACTTCGGACGGAATGGTACGGAACACCGCACCGGCGCCACGGTTCTGGTTGAACGCATTGACACGGAAGCGCGCCAGCGACGGGATCTCGAAGGAGAAATCGACTTCGAGGAATTCCTCGTAATCGCGGCGCTGTTTGTCGGACATGATGTCGTACACCAGCGCATGGACCTGCTTGTGGTCCAGGGCTGGAATGTTGATCCGGCGAACATCACCGTCCACGCGGATCATCGGCGGCAGGCCTGCGGACAGATGCAGGTCGGACGCTTTGTTCTTTACGGAAAACGCCAACAGCTCGGCGATATCCATGAGCGGCTACTCCCCAATAACGGCTTCGACTGGAAGGATCTTTCCCCGGGCGGCAGTATAGCCTCCTGATTGAACGGAACGCGTTACGTGGCCACTCCCCTGCCCCAGATCCTGAGCAACCTGCACAACGCCGCCGCTGCCGCCGGGCGGCCACCGCCGCGCCTGCTGGCGGTGTCCAAGACCCAGCCGGCCGAGGCCGTGGCTGCGCTTGCCGCGCAGGGCCAGACCGCGTTCGGCGAAAACTACGTGCAGGAAGCGCTGGCCAAGATGCAGGAACTGCAGGCGTTGGGCCTGGAATGGCACCTGATCGGCCACCTGCAGTCGAACAAGGCCGAACCGGTGGCCACGCACTTCGACTGGGTGCAGAGCGTGGACCGGCCCAAGCTGGTCGCCGCGCTGGCCCGCTACCGCCCCGCTGAACGCGGCCCGCTGAACGTACTCATCCAGGTCAACATCGATGACGAGTCGAGCAAGCACGGCTGCGCGCCGGACGACGTGGACGCGCTGGCGGCAACCATCGCCGCCGAGCCGAACCTGCGCCTGCGCGGCCTGATGGCGATTCCTGCGCCGTGGCCCGACGCCGAGCGCCGGCGCGACGCGTTCGTGCGCATGCGCACACTTTTCGAGGCGCTGGCTGCCGGTCATCCCCAGGTGGACACCCTGTCGATGGGCATGAGCAGCGACTACGCTGAAGCGATCGCCGAAGGTGCCACCCTGGTGCGCATCGGTACCGCCCTGTTCGGCGCGCGTCCGCGCCCGGCCTGATTCCAAGGAGATTCCCATGGCAGCTGATTCCATCACCTTCATCGGCGGCGGCAACATGGCCCGCAGCCTGATTGCCGGCCTGATCCGGCAGGGCGTGCCGGCCGCGCACATCCACGTGGCCGAACCGGTGGCCGAACTGCGCGAAAAACTGGCTGCCGATTTTGGCGTGCAGACCCACGACAACGCGGCCGCTGCGGCGGCGCAGGGCAACACGTGGCTGCTGGCGGTGAAACCGCAGGTGCTGCGCGAGGTCTGCCAGTCACTGCAGGTGTTGGCGCAGGCACAGGAGCCGTTGGTGATCTCGATCGCCGCCGGCATCACCAGCCCGCAGCTGCAGCGCTGGTTGGGTGGCACGCTGCCGGTGGTGCGCGCGATGCCCAACACCCCGGCCCTGCTCGGTGCCGGGGTCACCGGCCTGTATGCCACGCCAGCGGTGGATGCGCAGCAGCATGCGCAGGCCGAACGCGTGCTGGCCAGCGCGGGACGCACGGTGTGGATCGACGACGAAGCGCAGATGGATTCGGTCACCGCCGTATCCGGCAGTGGCCCGGCCTATGTGTTCCTGCTGGCCGAAGCAATGGAAGCGGCCGGCATCGCACAAGGCCTGCCTGCAGAAGCGGCGCGCACGCTGGTGGTGCAGACACTGCTGGGCGCCTCGCGCATGCTGGACGAAGCCGGTGAAAGCCCAGCCGAACTGCGGCGCCGGGTAACCTCACCCAACGGCACCACCCAGGCGGCGATCGAGAGTTTCCAGGCCGACGGGTTTGAAGCGTTGGTGGACAAGGCACTGCGTGCGGCGCAGGTGCGTGGGCAGGAACTCTCTGCGGCCAATGATTGAAACAAGTGTGCTGACCAACGGTCGGCACCCACCGCCATCCACGCATGCGTGGATCTACGTGCCCAGCCTGGCCATGACGAAATCAACGAAACACTGCAGCCGTGGTCGTGGGCGACGGTCGGGCAGGTAGATCAGGTGCATCGGCCGTGGCTCGGGCAGATAGTCGCGCAGCAGTGGCTTCAATCGTCCCGCTGCGATTTCGCCGGCAAGCAGCGCGGTCGGCTGCAGCACCAGGCCCGCGCCTGCCACGGCTGCTTCGCGGAGCGCGTAGCCGTCATTGCTGGTCAACCGCGCTTCCCAATCGACCTGCTCGCCATTGGCCAGCTGCCAACCGTGACCGCCGCGCCAGGCCAGGTGGCTCAGGCAATCATGTCCTTCAAGATCGGCGGGCGTACGCGGCGTACCACGGCGGCGCAGGTACGACGGTGATGCACACAGACTCATCGCATACGGCGGCAGCGGCCGCGCCACCAGTTCCTGCGACGGCAGCGGACCGACGCGGATGGCTGCATCGAAGCCATCCTCGATCAGGTCGATGCGGCGATTGCTCAGGTCCAGCTCGATGTTCAGCAGCGGTTGTGCCCGCAGCAGCTCGCTCAACACGGGAGCCAGCACGCAGCTGCCCCAGGTGGTCGGCGCACTGACCCGCAACAGCCCGCGTGGCTGCACCTGCAGCCCGGCCACGTCCGCCTCGGCCTGCTGCACCTGTTCCAGCACCTGCCGGCAACCGGCCAGATAGGCAGTGCCGGCTTCGGTCAGGCGTTGGCGACGGGTGTTCCGCTGCAGCAGCGCGGTGCCCAGGTGCGCTTCCAGCTGCTGGATGTACTTGCCGACCATCACCGCCGAGACCTGCAGGTGGCTGGCGGCAGCGGAAAAACTACCGTGCTCGGCCACGGCGGCGAAGGCCTGCATGCAGCGCAAGGTATCCATTGCAAACCCATGGTTAGGAATATGCGAATCATACGCCGCTTACCAAACCAACCGGTGACAGCGCAGACTGCATCCATCCCCTCTCGCAAGGAGCTTTCATGAAGATTCTTCTCGTCGGTGCCAGCGGCACCCTCGGCCAGGCGGTCGCCCGCCACCTGGGCCAGCAGCACGACATCCTCGCTGCCGGCCGCCACAGCGGCAGCCTGCGCGTGGACCTCACCGACGACGCCAGCGTGCGCGAGCTGTTCGCGCAGACCGGCCCGGTCGATGCGGTGATCTCGACCACCGGCAAGCTGCATTTCGGCCCGCTGCAGCAGATGACACCCGAACAGTTCAACGTCGGCCTGCAGGACAAGCTGCTCGGCCAGGTGCGTCTTGCACTGGCCGCGCAGCACCATCTCAATGCTGGCGGCTCGATCACCCTGACCAGCGGCATCGTCAGCGCGCAGCCGATCCGCGATGGCGCCAACGCCACTGCCGTCAATCATGCGCTGGAAGGTTTCGTGCGGGCGGCGGCGCTGGAACTGCTGCCGCGCGGGCTGCGCATCAACGTGGTCAGCCCGAACGTGCTGGTGGAATCGATGGAAGCCTACGGCCCCTACTTCCCCGGCTTCGAAGCGGTGACCGCACAGCGCGCGGCGCTGGCCTTCCAGCGCGCGGTGGAAGGCATCCAGAGCGGCGAGACCATCACCGTCTGGTAACGCGCGTGCCGACCAGGGTCGGCACCCACCCGCACGGTCAGCCCCAGCGCATCGGGCCGTCGCCGCGCTCGCCGAGCACGTCATCCGGGTTGGCCAGGCGGCAGCGCTTCAGTGACAGGCAACCGCAGCCGATGCAGCCGGTCAGCTCGTCGCGCAGCAGCTGCAACATGTGGATACGTTCCTCCAGCTCCACCTGCCAGCGTGCCGACAGCTTGGCCCAGTCGGCCTTGGTCGGCGCCCGCCCCTGCGGCAGGCTCTCGAACGCACGTGCCACCGCTTCCAGCGGCATGCCCACGCGTTGCGCCACGCGGATCACCGCCAGCCGCCGTAGTACGTCGCGGGCGTAGCGGCGCTGGTTGCCGGACGTGCGCAGGCTGCTGATCAAGCCCTTGCGCTCGTAGAAATGCAGCGCAGAGACGGCCACCCCACTACGGCGGGCGACATCGCCGACGCTCATGTCCTGTGCCAGCATCGATTGACCTCAACTTTGGTTGAGGTGGCATGCTGCTACCATCGCCGCCAGATGACAAGCGCGGCCCGTCCGCCCCCGCAGGAACCCGATGCCCTCCCCCGCTGCCACGGCCGATCCGGTCGATTCCTCCATCCTGTCCGCGCGCTACCGCGCCACCACCCTGGGCATGGTCGCCCTGGTCTCCCTGCATGCCTTCGAGGCACTGGCGGTGGCCGCAGCAATGCCGACCGTGGCCGAGGCCCTGGACGGCCTGCGCCTGTATGCGTTGGCCTTCGGCGGCACCTTGGCCACCAGCGTGATCGGCATGACCCTGGCCGGCCGCTGGGCCGACCGCCACGGCCCCGCACGCCCGCTATGGTGGGGCCTGGCCTGCTTCGTGCTGGGCCTGCTGCTGGCGGGCTTCGCCCTGCGCATGGGCATGCTGGTGGCCGGACGCCTGCTGCAGGGCCTGGGCGCAGGCGCCATTTCGGTGTCGCTGTATGTGATGGTCGGCCGGACCTATCCCGAGCATCTGCGGCCGAAGGTCTTCGCCGCGTTCTCTGCCGGTTGGGTGGTGCCGTCGATGATCGGCCCCGCGCTGAGCGGTGTGATCGTGCAGCATCTTGGCTGGCGCTGGGTGTTCCTGGCGGTGCCGCTGCTGGCGATACCGGCCGGCCTGCTGCTGCGACCGGCGCTGGCGCGCATGCAGGCTGCAGCCACGGATGTTGCCGATGATGGCCGCGGCAACATCGTGCGCTGGGCCAGTGGCGCCTCCCTGGCTGCCCTGCTGCTGTATCTGGGCGGGCAACAGCAGGGCGTACCGGCGCTGCTGTGCATCGGCGTGGCGATGCTGGCGCTGCTGTTCTGCGTGCATCGCCTGTTGCCTGCCGGCACCCTGCGCCTGCGCCGCGGACTGCCCAGCGTGATCGCATTGCGTGGTGTGGCCGCTGCCGCGTTCTTCGCCTGCGAGGCCTACCTGCCCCTGCTGCTGCAGCGCGAGCGTGGGCTGTCACCCAGCTGGGCCGGTGCCGTGCTGAGCCTGGGCGCGCTGGGCTGGTTCACCGGCTCGTGGCTGCAGGGTCACCAGCAGCGTGGCTGGTCGCGCCAGCAACTGCTGCGCGTGGGCACACCGCTGATGACCGTGGGCATCGCCGCGACGCTGGCGGTGCTGTTCACTGCGGTGCCACTGCCGGTCGCCCTGGTCGGCTGGACACTGACCGGCTTCGGCATGGGCATGATCTACGCCAGCCTTTCGGTGCTGACGCTGTCACTGTCACCACCACACGAACAGGGTGCAAACACCTCGGCCCTGCAGTTGAGCGAAGCATTGTCGGTGACCACCGCACTGGCGGTATCCGGCGCGCTGTTCGCACTGTTCGTGGAAAGCGCCCCGCATACCGGTTACATCCTGTGCCTGGCCATCACCCTGGGCCTGGCGGTGTTCGCCACGGTGATCGCAAGGCGCGTGTAGACGCCCCGGAGAGCGTCCCGTTACGGCCTCGCCACCGTACCCACTTCATCGATGTCCTGGTGCAGGATGCGGCGCACTTCCAGCACCGCCTGCGGCGTCTCCTGCACGCTGTGGCCGGAGATGATCACCTTCTCCGACAACGCGCCCGGCAGGTGCGAGCTCCAGTACGGCACCAGCCCATCGTCGGATTTCTCCACCGCCAGTTCCGGTTTGCGCTGGGCGATGATGGAGTGGTACTTCAGGCCCGGCGTGATCGGCAGCTGCGCAGCGGCTTTCACGAACGGGTCGCTGGCCTTGAGGTTGTCGATGCTGTTGGGAATCTTCGGCTTGGCCGTGCCATCGGCCTGCTGCTCGGCCTGAGCCAGTGCCAGGAACACATCCTCGAACTTGCCGAGGATGGTCAGCGGCAGGCGCACCAGGCGGCCGATCAGGCGGCCGACCTTGTTGCCGGCGATGTCCGTGCCCTGGTGCGGGGCGGCGATGAAGATCGCACGCTCCACGTTCGGTTCGGCCTTGAAGTGCAGCAACGGACCCAGCTTGGACTGCACCCGCTTCAGGCGTTCGCCCTTCAGGTTGTAGTTGGCGAGCAGATCATTCCACAGCACATCGCCGGAATCGCTGACCAGCAGGCGCGCCAGCACGCCGCCCATGCTGTGGCCGATGTAGACCATGTCCTTCGAGGCGCGCGTGCTGCCGTTGGGGTCGAAGTGCTGCAACGTGTCGTTGAATGCGTTGGCGATCTCGTAGCGGTTCAGCGCGATCGGCGCATTGGTCGGGTAGTACACCTGCCACACCTGGAACTGCTGGCGCAGTTCGGGGTCACCCATGATCTCGTTGGCCAGGTTCACCCACGCTTCCGGGCTGCTGCCCAGGCCATGCAGCATGAAGATGATGCGGCGGTTCGGATCCCATGGCTGCATCAGGTAGATGTGCGGCTCGCCGATGCCCTCGCTCATGCCGAACAGGGTACGCAGCGACTGCGTGGCGAACCCGCTCTGCGCCAACCACAGGCCGTAGGCGGCGGTGAAGTTGCCCGCCAGCGGCACCTCTTCGCCATGCAGGGTGATGCGCTCGGTGGCCTCGGGCGAATAGCCATCCAGCAGCACCTGGCGGGTGCGCATCACGTCTTCCAGCGTGTTGCCTTCAAAACGCAGCAATGCCGTGACGTTGATCGAGGACATCTCGCTGTACTCGGGCACCGAATCATCGTGCTGGTGGCGGCGTCCGCGGCGGACGCCCTCCTCCTCCTGCTCGTCCTTGCTGGCCTGCGCCTGTGCCGTTTCGGCCTTGGCCCCTTCCGCGGCGACGGCAGGCACCACCAGCTTCGGCGGGTCCATCACCATCACCAGCTCGGCGCCGAAACCATCGCGGCGATAGGTGCTGCGCATGCCGACGAAGCTGACGGTACCGGCCGGCACCAGCTGCTTGGGAATGCTCTTCAATGAAAGGCGCTGGAAATCGGAAGCCAGCGTCCAGCTGCCCGCCGACACCGGCTTGGTGTAGTCCTCGCCGGCCAGCGCTGCGGCACGGGCACGCGCGAACAACACCACGGCGGCCTTCTCGGCAGCATAGTTGTAGTAATCGCGTACCTGCGTCTGGCGATCCTCGAACGCGCGATCGGAGGGCGAGCGCCCGCTGTAGAACAGATAGGCATAGCCATAGCGCGCCGCCTCCAGCCAAGCATCCAGCGCCGCATCGCTCATCGGCGGTTCGTTGGCCGTCTGCTTCTTCGGCGTCAATGCCAGAGCGGCCTTCACCCACAGCTCGGACAGCGTCGACAACCGCTGCTCGACGTTGAGGTCATCGGTCATCAACAGCGTGCTGCGGCAGACCAGGAAGTCCTTCTCGCACTGCGATTCGTCCAGCCCGGCCGCACTCAATGTCTCGCGCGAGGCGGGGCTGAGCTTGCCGGTGTTGAGCACATCGGCGCGCTTGTTGACCAGGTAATCGCTGGACGCCACCTGTTTGACGGTGACCATCGCGCAGCCGCTGCCGCCCAGCAGCAGGAAAGCAGCCAACAGCGCCGGCAGCGCGCGCTGCCAGCGGAACAGGATCATCGGGGTCATTGCTGCGGGTCCTGCTCGGTGCCAGGGATGCCCTGGCGGATCACGGTGGAGAAATCATCGTCGGGTGCCATCTTCAGCGCGCGCTCGGTGATGCGGCCCTTGGCATGCAGTTCGGCGTACGGCACGCCAGGCGTGAGCGCGCCCACCTCCTGCGCGTACTCGGCCAGGTAGCCCGAGGCCAGCAACCGGTAGTCCAGCGGCAGGCGCGGGGCGATATGCCGCGCCAGGTCGAAGACGATCGTGGTGCAGTTGCTGGTCAGCGTGTTGTAGAAGCCAGGTTTGGCGTCAAGCTGGCGTGCCTGATCGATGTAGGCAGCAAACAGGGTCTTGAGCTGGTTGCGATCCATGCCATGCAGGCGGTACAGGTAGACATCCTCGCCGCGTGCGTTGGTGCGGGTGCGGATGATGTCGGTTTCTTCGGACGCGACCAGCGTCATCTCGAACTTGCGGAAGAAGCCGCCCAGTGCGGAGAACGATTCACCACGCTCCTTGCGGATTTCCAGCGAGAACACCAGATGGCGCCCGTCCTCGAATCCGAACGAGACCAGGGTGTGGGCGATCGCCGGGCCCATCCAGTACGACAGCACCAGATCGGCCGAACGCAACTGGTCGAGGTCGTAGCTGCGGCGCACCCAGCGCGCGTCGTAGTCGGTCTCGGTGCGCCAGGTGAAATCGCGCACGTTGTCCAGCACCACGTGGCGGCCATCGAAGGATTCCACGTGCAGGCGCTGCGCCACGTCATCGGCCCAGTCGCGGTCCTGGCGCGGGGTCAGCAGCAGCCACCACAGCCCCGCCAGCGCCAGAGCGCCGGCAAAGGCCGCCCACAGCCGGCGCGTGCCACGGCCGCGCGCCACCTGCCACGCCGCCCAAGCGGCGGCCAGCAGCCACAGCATCGCCGCGGTCACGCCCAGCCAGCCCGGCCCGGGCATCTGGTAGGTCAGCAGACCGGCCACCCACAGCGCCAGCAGCACCATCACACATCCTGTCATCCATCGTCCTGCAGCTTTCACTGGCATCCTGTCGGGGTCCCGGGGCGGCATAGTTAGCCACAAGCCGCCTCACGGCGACATCCATGACGGTTCAGGCTGGCGCCGGCGGGCGCATACTGGCGTCAACCAAGGGTACACAGGGAGCGAGGATGGGCATCACCACCGTGGCCGGCGTCGCCGTGCAGGCGCAGCATCGGGCCAGCTGTCATTGCGGCACCGTCGAGCTGCTGCTGGACCTGCCCGAGGGCATCGTCGACCCGCGCCGCTGCGACTGTTCGATGTGCCGGCGCCGCGGCGCCATCGCCGCCAGCGTGGCCGAAGACGGGCTGCATATCGTGCGTGGCCAGGCCCATCTGCGCCTGTACCAGTTCAACACCCACGTAGCCGAGCACTACTTCTGCGACGTCTGTGGCATCTACACGCACCACCGCCGGCGCTCCAACCCGGACCAGTACGGCTACAACGTGGCCTGCCTGGAAGGCATCGATCCGTTCGCGCTGGGAACCGTTCCGGTCAGCGACGGGGTCAACCACCCCTCTGATCGCACCGGTTAGTGGCGGCTGCGCCGGGGTGGCGGCGCGATCTTCTGCCAGGGGGCCATGCTGGCCCGGCCGACGCGCAACGGACGCTTCAACGGCGTTCGACGCGCGGGCAGGTCCGCTGCAGGCGGCAGCGTCGCGGCGGGCAGCGCAGGGCGCGAGGGCCAGAGTCGGTCAAGCAACCACATGGCTGGTCTCCGTGGGGGACGGGGACGATCAACCCTACCGATGCCCGGGCCAAGACCGGGTGATGGCGCTGCGGCAGGCAGGTGACAGCCAGGCACATTCCCCATGAAGCAGGACCTGGGCACGCGACTGTTCCACCGCACCACGCGCCGTATGCACCTCACCGACGAAGGCGACCTGCTGCTGCAGCGCTGCCGCCGGGCATTGGATGAACTGTCCGAGGCCCAGGCGGATCTTGCGCAACGCCAACTTGCTCCCCGCGGCCTGCTGCGGATTGGCCTGCCCACCATCGGCTACCGTTTTCTGCTGCCGGTGCTGCCCGGCTTCCAGCAGCGCTACCCGCAGGTGCAGTTGGAACTTGATTTCAATGACCGCCTTGTGGATGTAGTCAGCGAAGGGCTGGATGCGGTGATACGCAGCGGTGAACTGGCCGATTCCAGCCTGATGTCGCGTCGGCTCGGCAGCTTCCACTTCGTGCTGTGCGCAGCGCCGGTGTACCTGCGAACGCATGGCGGGCCTCAGTCGCTGCCGGAACTGCATTCACTGCAGGCGCTGCGTTTCCGCTTCCCGACCACCGGCACACTGCAGCCCTGGAGCCTGCCCGGCGTCAATGGCGATGCCGGCGCTGCTCTGGCTACGGCAATGACCTGCAACAACATGGAAGCGCTGCTGGCCGCTGCGATCGGTGCCATGGGCGTGGCCTGGATGCCTGATTTCCTGGCGGCCGAAGCACTGGCCGATGGCCGGCTGCAGCAGGTGCTGCCGATGCTGGAACGGCAGCACGGACAATTCTCACTGCTGTGGCCGGGCAATCGCCACCCCAGCGCGCGCCTGCGGGTGTTCATCGATTACATGGCCGAACATCTGTTCACCCGTCCCCGTTGAGCAGAAAGATGCACCGCCCGCCGCCGCTCTCCATGCACGACGCGCATTGCCACCCCCGAGGCAAGCGCCATCAGCGCACTCGTGGCTGACCACGAACGGGCGGCGGGCGATGCGGGTTGGCGTACCGGACAACTCTGGGACTGACCGGCGGATCATTGTGATCCCCACACATCGCCCACCACGGACAGCGGGTCACGAGATCCGCAGGCGCCATCCGTGCGCCTGCCGATCACGTGCCAGAGTTGATTATGGGACGCCAATCCCAGCCGGCCGATGATGGCCGACGGGGACATGCTGAGTGCTGTCGCCGAGGCGGTGTGTAGGGGTTATCCGCGCCCGCGCCTCAGGCTTGCCGCAGGTGCGATTTCCAAGGGCAGAACTGCAGGACGAGTCACACTCCGCAGGCATGCACGACGCCGATCAGCGTCGCACCACTGCACGCAGCACAGATGCTCAGCTGGCAATCACGACACTACCGGTTGCGCTGCCATCGCCAGGAAATTCTGCAGCACCGGCGCAGGCGATTCCGGTCGCATGCAGAACTGCAGTTCGAACGCAGCGTTGCCGCCATCCAGCGGCCGATAGACGATTTCTTCGGGACGGAACCCGGCCATGCTGGCCGGCACGATTGCTACGCCCGCTTCCACGGCCACCAGCGACAGCACTGCGTGCATGCCCTGCGCTTCCTGCACGACCCGTGGCGTGAAGCCGGCAGCAGTACACAGGCCCAGCACCTGCGCGTGGAAGCCGATGCCTTCGGCCGACGGCCATGAAACGAACGGCTCGTCCACCAGCGCGGCGACATCCAGCCGTAGCCGTGCGGCCAGCCGATGCGCGCGCGGCAGGGCAATGGCCAGTCGATCATGGTCGAACGCCTGCAGATGCAGCTCTGCGGAAATGATCGGCGGAATCAGGATGCCCAGGTCGATGCGCCCCTCGCGCAGCCACTGTTGCTGCTGCCGCGAGGTGGCTTCGTGCAGATGCAGCTGCACCTGCGCAAACGCATGGCGGAACTGGCGGATCAGTGCCGGCAGGCGCCCGTAGAGTGCGCTGCCGACATAGCCGACACGCAGGCTGCCGGTCTGCCCTGCCGCCGCTTCCCGCGTGCGCTGCAGCGCCTGTTCGGCGTGCTGCAGGGTTGCACGCGCCTCCACCAGCAGCGTCTGCCCCGCTGCGGTCAGGCCCAGCGTGCGGTTGCCGCGTACGATCAGCCCGGTACCCACCTCGTCTTCCAGGCGCCGCATCGCCGCCGTCAATGGCGGCTGCGACATGTGCAGGCGTGCAGCAGCGCGATGGAAGTGCAGTTCTTCGGCCACCGCCACGAACTGGCGGAGCAGGCGCAGATCGATCATTTCATCGCAGGCAAGTGGAGACCTGCCTAGGGTACGCGTTCAACCGCGCGCGTCGACACTCGGCCGTGCAATGACCGGCCACTGCAGGGCCACCGATTCGATGCTGTCCGCTGCCACCGCACGCAGGTCGCGCGGATAGGCCACGTGTTCGGCTTCCTGCAATCGCAATGCATGGAACTGGCCGTTGCTGGCCCGCAGGGTCCAGCCCCCCTGCCGGCACCGCGTAGAGGCAAGGAAGGCGACCCCGGGTGCCACCGCCTCTGGATGCAGTTCATCCGGTTCCCCGTCGATGCCCCACATGCGGGTCTTGGCCACCGGCGACACCGCGTTGACCACGATGCCATGCTCGGCGCCTTCCATGGCCAGCACATTGACCAGCCCCTGCGCAGCCAGCTTGGCCATCGCGTAGCCGCACAGGCCGCGCTGCGCATACTGCGGGTACAGCGCGCGATCGGAGGTGGTCAGCACGATGCGGCCGCCGCCGGCAGCACGCATCGCAGGCCATGCCGCCTGTGCCAGCCACAGTGGTGTCTTCGCCGCCAGGCACAGCATCTGCTCCAGCGCATCGTCTTCCACCATTTCAATACCGGCGTAGGCCACCCAGCCGGCGTTGTGGATGATGAAGTCCAGGCGACCATGCCGCTGCAGGATGTCCTGCACGAGCCCGTGGCAACCGCTGCGCTGGTTGATGGGGCCGCTGGCGGCTTCGACCGGCAGGCACTGGGCATGCAGTGCCGCCACCGCCTGGGCGATGCGCTGCGGATCGGTACCCGTGCCGTCCGTCGCGGCGCCCACGTCATGCATCACCACGTGCGCGCCACGCTGGGCCAGCAGGCGGCTGTAGGCCAGGCCGAGGCCACCGGCGGCACCGGTTACCAGGCCCACCTGGCCTTCGAACGAGATACTGGAACTGGGTTTCATCGGCACAGCTTCAACCAAGCGCGCCGGCCCCGGCCAATACTGTTGGCGGCACGCCACGATACGCCGACGCTATCGCGCGTCATCGGCTGAAGCGGCGGGCGCCGGCCACGCAGATCACCGCTGCCACGGTCACCAGCAACATGCCGGCGCTGACGGTCTCGTGCAGCAGCAGCGCCGCCAGCGCCAGGCCGAAGAACGGCTGCAGCAGCTGCAGTTGGCCGACCGCAGCGATACCGCCCTGGGCCAGGCCGCGATACCAGAACAGGAAACCGACCAGCATGCTGAACACCGCCACGTACCCCAGCGCCCACCAGGCCGACGCGGCGACCGCCGTGAACGAGGCCGGGCGCATTGCCACCATCAGCGGCAGCATCACCGGCAATGCCAGCAGCAGCGCCCAGCTGATCACCTGCCAGCCACCCAGATGCCGGGCCAGGCGGCCGCCCTCGGCATAGCCGAGTCCGCACACCACGATCGCTGCCAGCATCAACAGGTCGGCCTGCAGTGAGGCTTCGATGCCGTTGCGCGCGGCGTAGCCGACCACACAGGCGCTGCCCAGCAGCGAGAACACCCAGAACGCCGGGCGTGGCCGGTCACCGCCGCGCAGGACGCCGAATACCGCCGTGCTCAGCGGCAACAGGCCAAGGAACACGATGGTATGCGCCGAGGAGGCGTGGCGCAGGGCAAGCGCGGTCAGCAACGGGAAGCCCACCACCACGCCCAGGCTGACCAGCACCAGACCGGGCAGATCGCTTCTGACCGGGCGCGGCTGGCGCAATGCCAGCAGCAGCACCAGCCCCAGCAACGCGGCGATGCTGGCGCGCGCGGCGGTGACGAAGCTGGCGTCCAGCTCCATCACTGCCAGGCGGGTGGCCGGCAACGAGCCGGCGAAGATCACCACACCGATGAAGCCATTGATCCACCCGCTTGCCGACCGTTCCACACCCTGCTCCAGAAATGCCGGGCAATGGCCGGCCGTGCCCGTCATTGGGCCACCGGGCACGGGCGATACACAGCTACAATCCAGTACAGTCACAAGTAACTGTACTGCCCACAATCCCCTTACAGTCACGCGCATGTCCCGACCGCCCAGCCGCATCGACAGCGTCATCCACGCCGTCCGCTCCCGCATCAGTTCGCGCCTGGATGGCCCGGGCAGCCGCCTGCCCTCGGTGCGCGCGCAGGCCACGGCGATGGGCGTTTCCGTGTCCACCGTGGTCGAGGCCTACGAACGCTTGGCCGCCGAAGGCGTGATCGCCGCGCGCGCCGGCTCCGGCTTCTACGTGGCTGGCCCGGCGGCACCACTGGCGCTGGCGGAAATGGAACCGCGGCTGGATCGCGCGGTGGACCCGCTGTGGGTATCACGGCAATCGCTGGAAACCCCGCCGGGACACCTCAAGCCTGGCTGCGGCTGGATGCCCAGCGACTGGCTGTACCACGATGGCCTGCGCCGCGGCCTGCGCCGCATGGCCCGCGCCGACTCCGCGCAGCTGGTGGACTATGCAGGACCGCTGGGCCTGCCGGCATTGCGACAGACACTGCAGCGACGCGCGGCCACGCTGGGCATCGACGCGTCGATGGAGCAGTTGCTGCTGGCCGAATCGGGGACGCACGCGGTCGACCTGATCTGCCGCTTCCTGCTGAAGCCCGGTGACTGCGTGCTGGTCGACGACCCGAGCTATTTCAATTACCACGCGATGTTGAAGGCCCATCAGGTGCAGGCCATCGGCATACCGTACACGCACACCGGGCCGGACCTGCAGGTGTTTGCCAGCGCGCTGCAGGAACACGCGCCACGCCTGTACATCACCAACGCCGGGCTGCACAACCCGACCGGCGCGGTGCTGTCGGCGACCACCGCACACCGCCTGCTGGGCCTGGCCGAACACAGCGAACTGATCATCATCGAAGATGACATCTTCGCCGACTTCGAGCTGCGCCCGGCGCCTCGGCTGGCGGCCCTGGATGGATTGTCGCGGGTGATCCATGTCGGCAGTTTCTCCAAGACCATTTCCGCGGCATCGCGCTGCGGCTACATCGCCGCGCGCCCGGACTGGATCGAGGCACTGACCGATCTGAAGCTGGCCACCAGCTTCGGCGGTGGGCACCTGGCGGCGAACCTGATGCAGATCGCACTGACCGACAGTGGCTACCGCCGCCACATGCAGGCGGTGCGCACGCGCCTGGCCGATGCGCGCAAGCACACGCTGCGGCAGGTGCAGAAGCTGGGCATCACGCCATGGCTGCAACCCGATGCAGGGCTGTTCCTGTGGTGCCAGCTGCCCGATGGCCGCGATGCATCGGCGGTGGCCAGGCAGTGCCTGCGCGAAGGCGTCGTGGTGGCGCCGGGCAATGCCTTCAGCCAGTCGCAGCGGGCTGCCGACTACGTGCGCTTCAATGTGTCGCAGTGCCAGGACCCGAAGATCTGGCAGGTGCTGGGGAAGGCGTTGCGATGAGCTGGTAATGCGCCACAAGCGCATCCACCACCACGCGTACGCCCGGCAACTGTCCGCGACGATGCGGTAGCAGCACACTGGTGGTCACCTCGCCGGCGTGCCAGGCCGGCAACACCTGTTGCAGCCGGCCGGCGGCGATGGCCGCTGCACACAGGCTGTGGGGCAGCACGGTGATGCCAAGACCCGCCTCGGCCGCGGCGATCAGCAGCTGCGACTCATTCCCGACCAGAGCCACGCGTGGCTCCACCTGCACACTGCGAGCGCCGGCACCCTGCAGCGTCCAGCGCGTTGCGTGGCGCGCGGTCAGAAGGCCGGCATGCGTGCATAGCTGTTCCGGGAAGTCCAAGGCGGGCGCGTTGGCCAGATAGCCCGGCGAGGCCACCAGCACGATGCGCTCGCTGCCGAGTGATCGCTGCACCAGCCCGGAATCCGGCAGCGGACCGAAGTGGCTGCGCAGGGCGATGTCGATGCCCTCCTGCGCCAGATCGATGAAGCGATCACTGACTTCCACTTCGATGCGAAGACGCGGGAAGCGGCGCGCAAGCGCAGGCAGACAGACAGCGAGCTGGCCCTGCACCACCGGAATGGAGGCGCTGATGCGCACGGTGCCGCTGGGTTCGGCCTGGCGGTTGCGGACAATGGCTTCGGCCGCCTCCACCTCAGACAGGGCCGCGCGCGCACGCTCGAAGAATTCCTGGCCAACTTCGGTCAACGCGAAGCGGCGCGAACTGCGCTGCAGCAGGCGCACGTCAAGTCGTTCTTCCAGCAACGCCACGCGCTTGCTCAGGGTCGAGCGCGGCAGGCCCAGATGGCGACCACCGGCAGCGAAACCGCCCTGCTCCACCGCCGTGACGAACAATGCCAGATCGTTGAGGTTGAGCATGCGCAATGTCCACACGTGTGGACTTCAGGATGCCATTCGGACGGCTTCCGGGGCAATGTCCACGCAGGCACGCTTTCCTCACCCGCCGCATCGCGGCTTGAACCGGAAACCTGCCATGACCCCGATCCTCTTCTACGGCGTACCCTCGGGCTGCTCGTTCGGCTCCATCGTCGCCCTGGAATGGCTGCGCCAGCCTTACCACTTGTGCCGCATCGATATGCCAGGCCAAGTGCAGGGCGAAGACTACCGCCGCCTCAATCCACTGGGCGAAACCCCAACCCTGCGTACCGCCCATGGCGAATTCCTCAGTGAGAGTCTGGCCATCCTCAACCACCTCGCTGCACAGGGCGTCGCTCAAGGACTGGGCTTCACCCAGGGCACAGCCGGCTTCGATCGCCTCAACCATCGGCTGGCCTATCTCAACACCAGCTTCTTCGGCGCCTATGCCCCGCTCTGGCACGCGCTGGAACACTCGGAGGGCGAGGAAGGCGAGGCGTTGCGCGCCTATGGCACGAACAAGATACGCCACAGCCATCAAGCGCTGGAGCAGATGATTGGCAGCGGCCCGTGGCTGCTGGGCGAGCAACGCAGCTTCGCCGACGCCTACTT
Source organism: Stenotrophomonas sp. SI-NJAU-1 (assembly GCF_020883215.1). Lineage (NCBI taxonomy): Bacteria > Pseudomonadati > Pseudomonadota > Gammaproteobacteria > Lysobacterales > Lysobacteraceae > Stenotrophomonas > Stenotrophomonas sp. SI-NJAU-1. The sequence continues at coordinate 1,010,399 of NZ_CP086598.1, read as the reverse complement.
CGCCGGCATCGCCCGCTGGAACGACTATCACCAGGTGGTCGACCGCCGCGAGTTCCCCAGGGTGCAGCAGCTGTTCGAGCGCCTGCAGGACGACGCCGGCGTGCAGTTCGCCCACGCCATCGAAACGCAGCGACCGGCAGCCAGCAGCGGCGGCTTCCTCGGCGAGGTGCAACTGCACGACGTGCTTGAGGCCGCCACGGCCTGAGCCCGGTCCTGACTGTGCGGCAGCGACGCGCAATGCCTCTTGCGCGCCTTGCTACAGTGGCCTGTCCCCTGCCGCAGGAATCCGCGCATGTCCTCGTTCTCCGATCCGCAGGCAGTGGCCCGCTATGCCGAAGCGCCACTGCGCCAGGTGCCTGGCTTCCTCGCGTTGCAGCAGATGAGCCGCCTGCTGCTGGCCGAGCGCGTGCCTGCACACGGCCGCGTGCTGGTGCTCGGTGCCGGGGGCGGGCTGGAGCTGAAAGCCTTCGCCGAAGCGCAGCCGGGCTGGCAGTTGCTGGGCGTGGACCCCGCCGCGCCGATGCTGGCCCTGGCCGAGCAGACACTGGGTCCGTTGAACGCACGCGTCGAACTGCTGGAAGGCTACATCGACGATGCCCCGGACCTGCGCTTCGATGGAGCCAGCTGCCTGCTGACCCTGCACTTCCTCGATGCCGCGCAGCGCCTGCACACGCTGCGCGAGCTGCGGCAACGACTACGCCCGGGCGCGCCGCTGGTGGTGGCCCACCACAGCGTGCCGCAGGACGCAGACGGCAAGCATCGCTGGCTGCAGCGCTACGCCGCGTTCGCCGAAGCCTCCGGCGTTCCCCGTGCCGATGCGCAGCGCGCGGTCGCTGCCATCGCCGAGCGCCTGCCACTGCTCTCGCCCGAGCAGGAAGTGGCGTTGCTGCAGGAGGCCGGCTTCGAGAACGTGGAACTGTTCTACGCCGGTTTCAGTTTCAAGGGATGGGTGGCCCAGGTGCCGGCCACACCGGCGTAGCGTTGCGAGGCGGACTCAGGGCACCACGGTAATACCGATGCGCTGCATCAGCAGCGCCACCTGCTGCACGTCCAGGGTGGCGCCACGCAGGTTGGTGCTGCGCAGGTCCAGTTCACCCAGCTCCGAACCGGTCAGGTTGCAATCGGTGAAATTGGCCGCATTCCAGTCGATGCCCTCGAACTGGCCGCCGGACAGGTCCGACCCTGCGAAACTGGCGCCGCTCACGTTGGCTCCGTCCCAGCGGTTTTCCCACAGCTCGCACTTCTCCAACGTCACCCGCGAGAAGTTGGCATAGCGCAGGTTGGATTTCTTGATGAAGGCACTGCAGAACCAGCTGCGCGTGGTGACCTGGTTCATGAAACCGGCGTTGCTGAAATCGGCGCCCTGCGCGCGGCACTCGCTGATTTCCAGTCCCAGCGCCTTGATGAAGTTGAAGTTGCACAGGCTGATGTCGCACTGGCGGAAGCTGGCTTCCTTCAACGTGGCGCCACTGAAACGACACCCGGTACGCGTGTCGGCGTCGTAGAAACCGCAGTTGACGAACTCGGTGGCAGTGAGGTCCGCGCCGGAGAAATCACAGTCATGGAACTGCTGGTCGACCACCTTCTGGCCGGTGAACTGATCCACGCCGATGCGCAGCTTGTGGTGAACAGTGGCGGACATGCAGGGTTCCGTGACGGGTGCCGCGACATGATGCCGCGTCCGACGGACATGCGGTAGAACCCGCAGACACCCCGGTTCACGACAGCTGCAGCCGGGATGTGTACAAGCGAAGCGCGTGGGCCGCTGAACCTCTCTGACGGATTCATCGCCATGCCTCGCGTGGATCCTCTGCGGGCGTCAACCCAGGTCATGCAGCTGTCGCGTTGACCCCGGCTCGCACCGATCAACACCACCGCCCTCGCCAAGGTCAGTGATCAGCGCCACATCCGGGCCGTGCCATTCATCACGCCCGGTTTGAGGAGCGAAGTATCCCTACCCTCCTTCACGTGCCGGCAGGCGCATCAAGGGGCACCGGCATGTTCCCCGCCGGCGACCTGTCCCACACGAGGAGCCCCGATGAAACCAACGCCACTGGCCCTGGCCGCAGCGCTGTGCGTGTTTACAGCGCATGCCAGGCAGGACGATGACTGCCCGAGCGATGCACAGATGATCGCCACCCTGTCCTACGCAGAGCTTGACCGCTATGAAGCGGACATGCGCAATGACGAACCGCCGTTCGAGGAGCTGTGCAAGGACGCCACCGACAAGGACGAAGAGGACGCTGCGGGGTCACGGCGCCACTACTGCATCAAGCGCACGGCGCGCTACGTGTCCTACAACACCGACATCGGCGCAGAGGAGTATTCGGACGTCACGATGTATGACTACGCCTACCTTCCACGCACAGGTACCACGTGGACGCACCGTGTGCGCGTGGTGATCCAGGATGTTCTGGGCGAGGCATCCAGGGGACTGACGATGGCGCCCTTCCTGTTCTGTGGCAGCTGCACCGACAAGCAGCAGTTCCAGATGATCGGCCTCGGAGGTCAGGGTACCTATGACTTCACCGCAACGTTGAGCATGGACACCGACGACGGGCGGACCAGCCAGAACACGCAGCTGATCCTGACCCGGTTCAACGTGGAGCAGACGCTGATCGAGATGTCGGCGCCGGAAGTGCGATGCGAGAGGCTGGCAAACAGTCACTCCGGCTGCCGGCACGCGGATTATCCGGGCGTTCTGGAGCTCAGCCTTTCGGACCCGGATGTTGATGAATCCGCTGCTCATATTCTTGCGGCGCAGGCCGCACTGCCCAACAACATCGGACGCTGGGATCCTGATGCTTCACTGCGGGGGAAGGCAATGACTCGTGTGCGAAGCAATGAAATAAGAAGGGCGAACAGGAACACAAGCAAAACGCTTTGCGAGCAGAGGTTTCCAGGTCAGCCAGGTGCTGGCAAGGACTGCGATGAGTACCCCTTCGCATCGACCTATCAGGGTGCGAGTCTCGTACAGGAAGATCAGATGTCCGTCCGATATCTTGACTCCTCGGACAACCGCCGCGTTGGCGGAAAACTGGGCGAGTTCTACTGTGGAACCGACCGCATCATCGACGGCGAGGAATTCTGGCTGAGGATCACCCCATGAACGGGCAGACCAAGCACCTGAAGGCACCAGCTGACGTAGATGAGTGGCTCGACCTACTCACGCAGCTCAATCAAGGAATCCTTTCCACACTGGAGGAACGGCTTGCTGCACCTCATTTCGACATGGGCATGCAACCCTTCGCCGAGCAGTACCCGGACAGTCCGCTGGCAGACGTCGCTCGGCGCGCACTCACCGGAACCATCGATTGGTGTGGTGTACCCGGCGCCAGCGAGCAGGCCATTGTTGATGCGGAGAAACGCCTGGGGGTCAGATTGCCAAAAAGCTATCGCGACTTCCTGAAGGTCAGCAATGGCTTCGCGCTGCCGGGACGCTTCGTGGACATCCTGCTGCCCGTCGAACTGATCCGCCCATTCGGGCAGGACAACGAGGAGATCGTGCAGATCCGTCGGGAACTGGTTGTAGATCCGGTGGTGGATGCGTTCCAGTACCACCTGGACCGCGCCATACAGGTAAGTGGCACGCCGCAGATGGGCGATGACTTCTTCCTGCTGGATACCTATCACTCCACAGCGCTGAATGAATGCGATGCGCATGTCTACAGCCGTGTCGATATCGATTGGTACGCCTCATTTGGGCATCTGATGTTGGAGGAAAGCAACTCCACTCTGTAGCGCTGAAGCACCCTCCTTCGGGAGGGTGCACTTCTCAACTGACTCCGCTACGCAATCACCGAGGATGCATAGAGGTGGAAGTTGAGCGGATGATCAAACCCCATCACGTGCCTGGTCATGGATTCGCAAGCCTTCCCGCTAGCGAAGAAGTCCGAGCGGGCCAAGGCGGGTTGAAGAGTGCGATTTTCGCCTGACGGCGAGTCATCGGCTTCCTGGAGCCCGCACGCCCTCGATGCACTTACTCTGCACACACGAAAAAGCCGGCTCAAGGCCGGCTTCTTCATGTCACCTGAAAAATCAGGTGATCTATTTGGTGGGCGGTACAGGGATCGAACCTGTGACCCTTGCCGTGTGAAGGCAATGCTCTACCGCTGAGCTAACCGCCCGGTGTGTTGCTGAGCCGCTCATTATAGGGGCTTTTCAGAGACCGTCAACAGTTTTCACATTCGTGTTCACGCGCGTTTCCAGAGGCCGCCGGGCATGGCCCGGCGCTACCGGAATCACATCGTATGCGTCGGCTTGTCCGAACCGGTCAGGCCGGCCAGGATCGTTTCGATCTTGTGGCGCACGGTCTCGCCTTCCTGGCCATCGGCCAGCTGCACGCCGATGCCGGCGGTGCGGTTGCCCTGCGCACCGGCCGGAGTCACCCAGATCACCTTGCCGGCCACCGGCAGGCGCTCGCTGGAATCGGGCAACGTCAGCAGCAGGAACACCTCGTCGCCCAGGAAGTAGCGCTTGGGCGTGGGCACGAAGATGCCGCCATTCTTCACGAACGGCATGTACGCGCTGTACAGCGCGGCTTTGTCCTTCACTGCCAGGGACAGGATGCCCTGGCGGGCGTTGCTGGCACTCATCGATTTCCCCTTGCGGCAGGCCGCTCGTTCACCTTGTTCCAGGCCAGCAGCAACTCGACCACCGCAAGGTCTGCGCGCACGGTGGTGCGCAGCAGGTCGCGGGTGCGGTTGGCCGCATCGAACCAGGCTGCAAGCTTGTGCAATCGCTCCGGCGTGGTCAAGGCATCGGTGCTGGCCTGGGCCAGCGCCAGGTCGGCAGCGAAGCGCAGGCGCAGCGCCGCGTTGTCATCGGCACACCACTTTTGCGCCAGCTCCACCGCGCCGGTCTTGCCGGCGGCCAGCTGTTCCAGCTCACGGCTGACGTCGCGACGCAGGCTCAGGCCATCTTCGCGCAGCCAGTTGTCGGCCTGCCCGGGATGGCCGCGTGCCGCATCCAGTGCCTCACGCGCGGCCGCTTCGCTGTGGCCCTGCTGCTGCAGCCAGGCCAGCGCTTCCTCGCGCGGCGGCAGCTTGAATTCCAGGCGCTGGCAGCGGCTGCGCACGGTCTGCGGCAGGCGCGCCGGGTCACTGCTGATCAACCACAGGTAACGCCCGGGTTGCGGCTCTTCCAGGGTCTTCAGCAGCGCATTGGCGGCCGAACGGTTGATGGCATCGGCCGGGTCGACGATCACCACCTGCCCCACGCCGTACTGCGGGGTCAGCGCCAGCTTGTTGGTGATCTCGCGCACCTGCTCGATCACGATCTCGGTGCGCAGCTTGTCGCCGCTCTTGTTCGGAATGAAGCTGATCAGCTGCAGGTCGGGATGCGTGCCGGCGGCAATCAGCTGCCGGGTGCGGGTGGCATGCGCGCCATCCCCGCGTGCCAGCACGTGGTCGGCAAGCGCCAGGGCCACCTCCCGCTTGCCCAGCCCGGCCGGGCCACAGATCAACAGGCCATGGCCCAGTCGATCCGCATCCAACGCAGCCACGGTCTGCTCGAACGCGCGCTGCTGCCAGGGCGAGAACGTACTCATGCGCCCTCCCCTTGCTGCAGCCAGCGCTCGACACGCGCAACCACATCGGCGGCCACGCGCTCCTGCACCTGCCCGGCGTCGACCAGCGCGAAGCGCTGCGGGTCCTGCTGCGCACGGCTGCGGAACACTTCACGCACGCGCTGGAAGAAATCGTCCTGCTCGCTTTCGATGCGGTCCGGCCACAGGTCGCGGCCGTTGGCACGCGCGCGGCCGACGGCCACGTCCACGTCCAACAACAGGGTCAAACCGGGCAGCAGGCCAACGGCGCGGCGCTCCAGGTCAGCGATCCACTGCGGGTCCAGGCCGCGGCCGCCGCCCTGGTAGGCATAGCTGGAATCGGTGAAGCGATCGCTGAGCACATAGGCACCGCGCTGCAGTGCTGGCTGGATCACCTGGCGCACATGCTGCGCGCGTGCGGCGAACACCAGCAGCAGCTCAGCCTCGGCACTGAGCGGCTCGGCGGCGATCTCGGCATCGGGCTTCAGCACCAGGCCGCGGATGCGCTCGGCCAGCGGCGTGCCACCGGGCTCGCGGGTCAACACGACCTCATGGCCGTGACGGCGCAGGCACTCGCGGATGGCGTTGATGGCGGTGGTCTTGCCCGCGCCCTCGCCGCCTTCCAGGCTGACGAAACGGGGATGGCGAAGCAGCGCGGAACTCATTGCGCCGGGGTCTCCTGGGTGCGTTGCTGGCGCAGCTGCTGCAGGTAGCGGGCTACGGCGGCGTTGTGTTTGTCCAGGCTCGGCGAGAACACGTGCGCACCACTGCCATCGCCCACTGCGACGAAGTACAGCGCATCGCCCGGTGCCGGCTGTGCGGCGGCCATCAGCGCGTCGCGGCTGGGCATGGCGATCGGGGTCGGGGTCAGGCCAGAACGGGTGTAGGTGTTGTAGGGCGTATCGGTGGTCAGATCGCGGCGGCGGATGTTGCCGTCGTACGCCGCGCCGATGCCGTAGATCACGGTCGGATCGGTCTGCAGGCGCATGCCGATCTTCAGGCGGCGCATGAACACGCCGGCAATCTGCGGTCGCTCGCTGGCCAGCGCGGTTTCCTTTTCGATGATCGACGCCAGCGTCAGCAGCTCGTAGGGCGTGTTGATCGGCAGATCCGGGGCGCGGCTTTCCCAGGCCTCGTCCAGCGCCTTCTCCATCGCGCCGTGGGCACGCTTGAGCACGTCCAGGTCGCTGTCGCCGCGCTGGTAGACGTAGGTTTCCGGCAGGAACCGGCCTTCCGGATGCTGGCCGGCGAAACCGAGGCGATCCATCAGTGCTGCGTCATCGAGGGTGTCGGTGGTGTGCAGCAGCGGATCGGCACGCTTGAGCGCGGCGCGCAGCTGGCGGATGTTCCAGCCTTCGATGATGGTGACGCGGTGCTGCAGCACCTTGCCCGCGCGCATGCGCAGCAGCAGCTCGCGCGGGGTCAGGCCCTTGCTCAGCGCGTACTCGCCCACCTTCAGCTTGCCGGCCGCGTCGAGCTGGCGCGCCAGCAGTTGCCACTGGGTGTCCTGGCCCTCGTCCACGCCGGCCTCGCGCAGCTTGCGCAGCACGCTGTTCATGCCATCGCCGCTGGCGATGACCACGCTGTCCGCGCTGGGGGTCAACGGCACGTCGGCAAACTGGCTCTGCTTGTAGAAGAACCACGCGCCCGCGCCGGCCACGATGGCGGCCAGCACCAGCAGCAGCGTTACCACCAACAGACACCCGCGCTTGGCTCCCGCCATGGACTACCTCTGAACTCGATTCCGTCGTGCAGGATACCGTGCCGGTGGTGTGGGGTCATGACCGGGGGCACTCATCCACGCATGGCGTGGATCTACCGCCGGGCATGGCCCGGCGCTACCGTGGCGTCTCCCTCCTGGTAGCGCCGGGCCATGCCCGGCGGCGGCAATCGGTCAACCCTGCTGCCCCAGCGCCCGCAGCAGGCCGCGGGCCTTGGCCCGGGTTTCGTCCAGTTCCTTGTCCGGGTCCGAGTCGACCACGATGCCGGCACCGGTACGGAAGCTGACCTCGCTGCCGTCCACTTCGGCGGTGCGGATCAGGATGTTCAGGTCCAGGTCGCCATCACGGTTCAGCCAGCCGAACGCGCCGGTGTACGCGCCGCGTGGCACCTGCTCCAGCTCACTGATGATCTGCATGCAGCGCACCTTCGGGCAGCCGGTGATGGTGCCGCCGGGGAAGGTCGCGGCGATCACCTCGCCCGGGGTGACGTCCGCGCGCAGCTGGCCGCTGACGTTGCTGACGATGTGGTGCACGTGGGCGTAGCTTTCCACGGTCATCAGCTCGTCCACCACGACCGTGCCGGGCAGGCAGATGCGGCCCAGATCGTTGCGCTCCAGGTCGATCAGCATCACGTGCTCGGCGCGCTCCTTGGGATGGCCGACCAGTTCCTGGATGCGCGCGGCATCGTCGTCGCCCTCGAAGCGCGGACGGGTGCCGGCGATCGGGCGGGTCTGTGCGTGGCCGCCATGCACCGACACCAGCCGTTCCGGCGACGAGCTGACCACATGCCGGCCGTACGCACTGAACAGGCCGGCAAACGGCGCCGGATTGGCCCGCCGCAGCTGCGCGTACAGCGCCTGCGGGCTGACCGGTGCTGCGAAGTGCGCGCTCCAGCGCCGCGACAGGTTCACCTGGAACACGTCGCCGGCGCGCAGGTAGTCGATCACCCGGCGCACACCCTCGGTGAAGCGCTGTGGTTCGTCTTCGCTGACCGACTGCGGCGGCTGCCAGCCCTGCCCGGCCGGCGGCAGTTCACCCGCTACCAGCGCGACCAGCGAGTCCAGCAGCGCTTGCTCGCCCGCTTCGGCAACGAGGAAGCTGGTGTCGGCCTGGTGGTCATGCAGCACGGCGGCCGGGCAGCGCAGGGCAAGTGCGGTCGGCCGGCCGTCATCGCGCGCGCGCGCCGGCAGCACCGGTTCGACCTGGCTGGCCACTTCGTAATCGAGCATCAACGCCCAGCCACCGCGGAACGGCAGCGCGTGGCCGCCGTCGTGCGGCAACCGCTGTGCCTGCCATGCGCGGTCCAGCGCCTGCAGGAAGCTGCCGGGCTGCACCGCGCCGTGCTGGTCGCGCACCTGGCCATCGGCGTCCAGCTGCAGGGTGTCGCCCTGCGCGGCCAGCAGCAGGCTCCAGCGGCCCTGGGCGGTGCCTGCGGCGGTGGACTCCATCAGCAGCGGGAAACGCACCGGGTCGCGCTGCTGCAGGGCCAGCAGGTCGATCGGGTGCGGCAGCGGGTGGATCAGCGGGGAGTGGGTCATGGCAGCCAGTTCGGGAGACGGATACACGGAAGCCGCCTTGCGGCGGCCTCGTGGTTGGCGGAGCCGAGCATGGCTCGACCCTACTGGTGCGATCAGACGCGCTTGAAGATCAGCGTGCCGTTGGTGCCGCCGAAACCAAAACCATTCGACATCACCACGTCGACCTTGGCCTGGCGTGCTTCGTTGGGCACGTAGTCCAGGTCGCAGCCTTCGCCCGGCTGCTGCAGGTTGATGGTCGGCGGAATCACGTTGTCACGCATTGCCAGCACCGAGAAGATCGCTTCCACGCCGCCGGCAGCGCCGAGCAGGTGGCCGGTCATCGACTTGGTGGAGCTGACCATCATCTTGTAGGCGTGGTCGCCGAAGGCGGTCTTCATCGCCATGGTCTCACCGAGGTCGCCCAGCGGGGTCGAGGTGCCATGTGCGTTGAGGTAGCCGACCTGTTCCGGGGTGACACCGGCGTCCTTCATGGCCATGGTCATGCAGCGCGCAGCGCCTTCGCCGTTCTCGCTCGGCGCGGTCATGTGGTACGCGTCGGAGCTGGCGCCGAAACCGGCCAGCTCGCAATAGATCTTCGCGCCACGCGCCTTGGCGTGCTCGTACTCTTCCAGGATCAGGATGCCGGCGCCGTCGCCCAGCACGAAGCCGTCACGGTCCTTGTCCCACGGGCGCGAGGCCTGTTCCGGAGCATCGTTGCGGGTGCTCATTGCCTTCATCGCGCAGAAGCCGCCCAGCGCCGTCGGCGAGGAGCCGCGCTCTGCACCGCCGGCCACCATCACGTCCGCATCGCCGTACTGGATCATGCGCATGGCGGTGCCGATGGAATGGTTGGAGGTGGCGCACGCCGAGACCGCCGAGAACGACGGGCCCTTCAGGCCGCTGATGATGCTCAGCTGGCCCGGCAGCATGTTGATGATGGTCTTGGGCACGTAGAAGGGAGAGATCTTCTTCCCTTCGTGGAATTCGATGGTCTGCTCTTCGATGCCGAGCAGGCCGCCGATGCCAGCGCCAACGATGGCGCCGATGCGGTCGGCATTGGCGTCGGTGATCTCCAGGCCCGAATCATGCAGGGCCATGAACGCGGCACCGAGGCCGTAATGGATGAACGGGTCCATCTTCTTGGCATCCTTGCCGCTGACCCGGTACTTGCCGAACAGTTCGTTGTCGGCGGTGATGTCAAAGCCTTTGACCTCACCTGCGATCTTGGTGGTGAACCGTTCCAGGTAGGCATCAGAAACGTTGGTCAGCGGACCGATGCCCGAACGACCGTGGGTGATGCCTTCCCAGCTGCTGGCCAGATCATTGCCCAACGGCGAGACCATACCCAGGCCGGTTACGACGACGCGACGCTTCATTGCTGATTCTCCTGACCCGAACGTTCTTTGCGGGTAACGCGGTTTACTTCGGTGTGGTGCGCAAACACACGGGGCCGCAAACAGCGGCCCCATGGGGTGTCGTGCGCGCCGGACTCAACGCCCGCACGCGCACTGACGTCCTGCATCAGGCCTTGACGTGGGCCGTGATGTAGGTGATCGCCGCCTGCACGGTGCTGATCTTCTCGGCTTCTTCGTCCGGGATCTCGCACTCGAATTCTTCTTCCAGCGCCATCACCAGCTCGACGGTGTCCAGCGAGTCAGCGCCCAGGTCATCGACGAACGATGCGCTGTTGGTGACTTCTTCTTCCTTGACGCCAAGCTGTTCGATGACGATTTTCTTGACGCGTTCTTCGATGGTGCTCATGGGATATCGCTCCAGATGGAGTAGTGGTTCAAAAGTGGTCGCCATCAAAGGCGATGGCCGTGGGATAGTGTAGTGGAAACCGGCGTGACCTTGCATTGCAGCAAAAATCCTCGCAGATCAACCACTTGCGGCGCGATCCCTGCGCCCCTTGCTTACGGCATGTACATGCCGCCGTTCACATGGAGAGTTTCGCCGGTGATGTAGCCGGCAGCCGGGCTGGCCAGGAAGGCCACCGCATGGGCGATGTCCTCCGGCGAACCCAGGCGTTCGAGGGCGATGTCGCCGATCAGCGCGGCACGCGCTTCTTCCGGCAGCGCCTTGGTCATGTCGGTGTCGATGAAGCCCGGCGCGACCACGTTGACGGTGACCCCGCGCGAGCCGATTTCCTTGGCCAGCGACTTGGAGAAACCGATGATGCCGGCCTTGGCGGCGGCATAGTTGGCCTGGCCGGCGTTGCCGGTCACGCCCACCACCGAGGCGATGTTGATGATGCGGCCCTTGCGCGCCTTCATCATGCCGCGCATGACGGCCTTGCTGGTGCGGAACACGCTGGTCAGGTTGGTGTCGATGATCGACGCCCAATCGTCTTCCTTCATGCGCATCAGCAGGTTGTCGCGGGTGATGCCGGCGTTGTTGACCAGGATCGAGATCGGGCCGAATTCCTTGGCGATACCGTCAAGCACGGCATCGAGCGCAGCGGCGTCGGTGACGTTCAGCGCGCGGCCGTGACCGCCGTGGGCAGCCAGGCGCTCGCCGATCGCGGCGGCGCCGGACTCGGTGGTGGCGGTGCCGATGACGGTGGCGCCCTGGGCGGCCAGCAGATCGGCGATGGCGGCACCAATGCCACGGCTGGCACCGGTAACCAGTGCGATTTCACCCTGCAGGGGCTTGCTCATGATGTTTTCCTCAGGCTGGGGCGGCCGCAGCACCCGCGCCGCTTGCAGCGGCCACCGGCACGGTCGGCAGGAACAGGGGCAATCAGGCCGACCACGTCTCGCGGGCGGTTTCGAAGTCGCCCGGGGTGGCCAGGGAACGGCCGTCGATGGCCTTGTCGATGCGCTTGACCAGACCGGTCAGCACCTTGCCCGGGCCGCATTCGGCGATCCGGGTGACGCCACGGGCGGCCAGCGCCTGCACGCAGCCGGTCCACTGCACGGGCTGGTACAGCTGCTGCACCAGCGCGGCGCGGATCGCGTCCACACCGTCGTGCACCTTGGCGTCGACGTTCTGCACCACCGGCAGCTGCGGCAGCTGCCAGGACAGGCCGGCCATCACTTCGGCCAGACGGTTGGCGGCTTCGCGCATCAGCGGGGTGTGCGAGGGCACGCTGACGGCCAGCTTGACCGCCTTGCGCACGCCCTTCTCGGCCAGCAGCGCCAGCGCGCGGTCGACCGCGGCAGCGTCGCCGCCGATCACGATCTGGCCCGGCGAGTTGAAGTTGGCCGGAACGACCACCTGGCTGCCGGCGGCTTCGGCGCAGACGTCCAGCACCAGCTGGTCTTCAGCGCCGAGCACGGCGGCCATCGCGCCAACACCTGCGGGAGCGGCGTCCTGCATCAGCTGGCCGCGCAGGCGCACCAGGTGCGCACCGTCGTGCAGGCTGAGGGCGCCAGCGGCGACCAGGGCGGTGTACTCACCCAGGCTGTGGCCCGCCAGAACCGACGGACGAGGACCGCCCACGGCGTTCCAGGCGCGCCACGCGCCGATGCTGGCGGCCAGCAGGGCCGGCTGGGTGTATTCGGTACGGTTGAGCATTTCCTCCGGGCCGCCCTGGGACAACGCCCACAGGTCAACGCCGGCACCATCGGATGCCTCGGTGAAGGCCTCACGCACCTGCGGGTGCAGTTCGGCCAGCTCGGCCAGCATGCCCACAGACTGCGAGCCCTGACCGGGGAAGACAAAAGCGAGGGTGGATACGGTCACGCGGTCATCCGCTTGTTGCAATCGAAGCGGGCCATGATAAGGGGGAACATGCCGTGTCGTCTGTACGTGCGCGTATGCACGCCGTATGGACAGTGCCGCGACACGGGGTCCGCCGGGCATGGCCCGGCGGACCGCCATCAGCAGAGCAGCTGCAGGATGTCCAGCTCGCCGTCGGCGAACCAGTCCATGCACAGGCCGACCACCATCAGCAGGCCCAGCGTGGTGGCGCCATGGGTGATGAAGATGGAGTGGGCCAGCGCACGCGCCGAGCGCCCCAGCTTCATGCACACCCGCGCCAAGCGCTGCAGACGGCCGCTGACGGCGTGCACATGCGCGCGTACCGGTGCCTGCACCCCGTTCATCGCCTCGGCCATCATCGCCTGCAGGCTTTCGGGGCGATCAGCGTAGTACTTGGCCACGCCGTAGCCGAACATCAGCCAGTCACGCGCCTGCGCTTCGGCCAGGTCCATGACTTCCAGCGGATCTTCTTCGAAGTCGATGAAACCGACATTCTGGCCATCCCAGGTGAGGTTGCGCGGCAACGGCTGGCCGAAATAGGCGCCACGTGCGTGTGCTTCGGCGATGGCCTGCATTGCCGCGGCCACGAGGCGATCGCGACCGGCATCGTCGGCCTCGCGCAGGCAGGTATTGAACGAGCTGCCGTTGTCGCCGATCACCAGCGCGGCATGGCCGCTGCCGATCACCGCGGGCACGTTCACGCCCTGCGCCTGCAGTTCCGCCAGCCGGCGGGCCTCGGTTTCGCGCGCGGCGTCGCCACCGCGGTGCGGCGGCGGGCGCAGCGCATCGAGATGGAACCGGCGGGCAACAAAATTGAGCAGGCCCAGGGCCACGGCCCGGCTTCCTTCGCCGTACTGCTTCAGCCAGGCGCGCTGCCCTTCGATGACGATGGGCTCAACCATGACGGTCTCCTTCAACGCATTACGGCCCCAGAGGGGCCGTAACGACGGTTTCACGTTGTCGTAACTTGCACTATCAATAGCGCAGCAGGGCCGAACCCCACGTGAAGCCACCACCGAAGGCTTCCAGCAGCAGCAGCTGGCCGCGCTCGACCCTGCCGGAACGAACGGCAGCATCCAGTGCCAGCGGCACCGAGCCGGACGAGGTATTGCCGTGCTTGTCGACAGTGACCACGACCTGGTCCATCGACATCTCCAGCCGCTTGGCGGTGGCTTCGATGATGCGCAGGTTGGCCTGGTGCGGAATCAGCCAGTCCAGGTCGGACTTGGTCAGGCCGTTGGCATCCAGGGTTTCGTCCACGACCGAGTCCAGCGCCTTGACGGCGTACTTGAACACGTCGTTGCCCTTCATGTTGATGGTGCCGCCACCGTTGTTGCCTTCACCGAAACCGACCGAAACGCCGACCGGATTCCACAGCAGCTCTTTCTTGCTGCCATCCGAATGCAGGTGGGTGCTGAGGATGCCGGTTTCTTCGTCGGCCTTGAGCACGACAGCGCCCGCGCCATCACCGAACAGCACGCAGGTGGTGCGGTCTTCCCAGTCGACGATGCGGGTCAGGGTTTCCGCGCCGATCACCAGCACATGGCGGGCATCACCGGAGCGGATGAATTTGTCAGCCACGCTGAGCGCGAACACGAAGCCCGAACAGGCCGCGTTGACGTCGAAAGCGGGGCAGCCGCTCACACCGAGCTTGGCCTGGATCAGGCACGCGGTGGAGGGAAAGATCAGATCGGGAGTGGTCGTACCGACCACGATCATGTCGAGCTGCGAAGCGTCGATACCGGCCGCTTCGATCGCACGCAGCGCGGCCTGGTAGCCGAGATCACTGGTGGTTTCGCCTTCGGCAGCGATGTGCCGTTCACGGATACCGGTGCGCGTCTGGATCCACTCGTCCGAGGTCTCGACCATTTTTTCCAGGTCGGCATTGGTCAGGACTTTTTCCGGCAAATAACTACCGGTGCCCGCGATCCTCGAGTAGATCCGCTTGCTCATCATGTTTCCTGTTGCACGAGCCGCCGTTCACCGGCGTGCCCGGGAAAGAAGGCGAAGGCCGCTGCCCAGCGGGCAGCGACCCTCCGGCACATCAGTCTTCCTGGACAGCCGAAGACTTGGTCTGGATGACCTTCTTGCCGCGGTAGAAACCGTCAGCAGTGATGTGGTGACGCAGATGCACTTCGCCGGTGGTCGGGTCGGTCGACAGCTGCTTGGCGCTCAGGGCGTCATGCGAACGACGCTGGCCACGACGGGACGGGGTAACACGGGATTTCTGGACAGCCATGGGATTGCTCCAAACTCGGTTCGTTTTGCTTCGTCGTTTCGTCGCACAGGACGCCAGCGCCCAGCACACTTTTCGCTTTCGCCGCAGCCGCCGACGACAACCGGCTGCTATTGTTTCTTCAATGCCGCCAACGCCGCGAACGGATTGGCCTTTTCAGTTTCTTCTTCGGTCGGCGCCCAGTCCTTGTCGACTGCCTCGCCGTCCGGCGACAGCGGCACCACAGGCACCGCCAGCACCAGTTCGTCTTCGACCAGGTCCAACGGACGCAGCTGGCCATCTTCCGGCACCAGCAACGCCTCGTATTCCTCCGGCAAGGACGATTCCTCGTCCTCGTCGCGGATCAGGCCAAGCCTCTGGGTCATCTTCACCGGCAACAGGAAACGCTGCATGCTGCGCTGACAGGTCAGCGGCAACGCGGTATCGATGGTCAGTTCCACATAGGATACCCGCAAGATCTCGTCGCGACCGAATTCGAGCGAGTAATTACACTCACCCTCGGTATCGGCGACAAGCCCCTGCAGGCGAGTCAATTCAGCCAGGGCTACCTGACCGTCGAAGCGCCTTCGCGCTACGACCATCCGCCAGGCATCCAGCGTTTCGGGCACGTTCGCGGACATAAGCCGCCGAATATTAAGGATCGGCCGGTCGTGTGTCAAATGACTGCCACGAAAGGCTTGCTGTGGCTGGCGGTACCGGGCCAGACTTTCGCGTCCCGCCCCCGGAATTCCCGCATGCCTGCCCTGGTCCTGGCCTCCACTTCCCGCTACCGCCGCGATCTGCTGGAACGGCTGGGCCTGCCCTTCGACTGCGCACGCCCGCAGGTGGATGAGACCCCGCAGGCCGACGAAGCGCCGCTGGCGCTGGCGGCACGCCTGGCCGGCGCCAAGGCGGCCGACGTGGCCGCCCGCCATCCCGGCAGCTGGGTGATCGGCTCGGACCAGGTGGCCGACCTGAACGGCCAGCCGCTGGGCAAACCGGGCACGGTGCAGGCCGCCTGCGCGCAGCTGGCGGCGATGTCCGGGCAGACAGTGCGCTTCCATACGGCCATCAGTCTCACCCGTGACGGAGAATCCTTTTCGGCAATGGATATGACCCAGGTGCGCTTCCGCGCGCTGCAGGCATCGGAGATCGCCCGCTACGTGGCCATCGAACAGCCGCTGGACTGCGCCGGCAGCTTCAAGTGCGAAGGCCTGGGCATCAGCCTGTTCGAGGCCATCGACAACCGAGACCCCACGGCGCTGATCGGGCTGCCGCTGATCGCGCTGTGCAGCTTGTTGCGCCGGGCCGGATTCGCGGTGCCCTAACCCCGGCACGAGGCACGCTGCCTCAGCGCTTGCCCACCACGAATGGCTGCTCCTGCCACTGCTCCACGCTGCCATCGCGACCGTGCAGGCGCAGGCCCAGCCAGTGCTTTCCCGGTGCCAACGTCGTGGTATCGAGCGTTGCATCGAAGCCGACAGCCGGGTGTTGCGGGTCAGTGCTGTCCGGCCAGGCGTGGCGGATATCGAACACCCGCCCATAGCTGGCATCGCCCATCGAACGACCATCCACCAGCACCTCAACCCGCGACAGGCCAACGCCCTCCTTGAACGCCCAGCCCTTGATCGCCAGCGTCCCGTTCACCACCTCTCCATTGGAGGGGGTGTCCAGCCAGGCCAGTGCAGGTGCTACGCATGGCCCCTGCGCGCGCTGCACCGGCAGGCGGAACAGCAGGAAGCGCTGGAACCCGTGATCGCTGCTGACCACACGCGGTGGTGGCAACGGCCCGACCTGTTCGCAGATGGCGTGATAACGGGTGAGCAGATCGCGGAAACGCTGATCGCTGGGCGACAGCACCAGCAGCATCGGCACGTCGCGCTCGCCTTCATGCACCTGTCCCCATTGCGCCAACTGCGCGGTACGGCCGTGCTTGTCGTTGAGCGGATGGGGCAGCACGTCGATGTCACCACGGCCCAGTTGGAAGCCCAGTTCGGCGCCCACCTTGAAGTTGCCGGCCAGCACACGGCTGCCTTCCGGCATCTGCTGCAGTTCTTCGCGAACCGCAGCCGCCAGCGGCTGCCAGCCGGCGAAGTTGCGCGGGTAGTACTTGTCGCCGGCCAACTGCTCGCGCAGCGATGACGAGGACGCCATCAGGTAATAGCCGAAGGCCAGCACCATGCCCAGCCCGGCCAGCCACCAGCCGGTACGCCGCAACCAGCGTGGCCAGCCGTTGAGGATCACCGGCACCGCCACCAGCAGGGCCAGGTAACCCGGCAGCGGCCAATGGAAGCTGATGCGTTCGACATCGGTGAAGAAGCCCAGGGCGAAGATGCCCAGCGTCGATACGCCACCGACCAGGCCGAAATAGCGCCACTGCGCGCGCGCACCACCGCCGTTGCGGGTGCCGGCCAGCGCAACTTTCCACATCGCAATGCACAGGACGGGCGTCACCAGCATCGGCTGGATCACCAGGAACCACAGGCCGCGCCACTCGAATGCCCACGGGTGGCGCTCGACTACCTGGAACTTCAGTCCAGCATCGTGATTGTCGGCATTCCAGGCCAACAGCGGCAGCCATGCCAGGACACCAACGGCCAAGGCCACCCAGACGCGCGGGTCGGCCAGCATGCGCCGGCCCTGCGGCAGCGCCAGCAGGGCAATGAAGCCGACGCCGATCACACCGATGAAGCGATAGTGGCTGAGCGCACCGATCAGCAGGCCCAGCGCCAGCTTCACCGCCGAGGAGGCGTCGACGTTGCGCAGCAGGCGTGCGCCGGCGTCCAGGCACAGCACCGCCGCCAGCGCCATCGGCACATCGGGTACGGCCAGCAGGCCCAGCGTGGCCGACAACGGCATCAGCAACGTCAAGCTGCCGGCCTGCCAACCGGCAACATTGCCGAACCAGCGCGCCGCAATGCGCGATACCAGCAGCGGCAGCAGTGCGCCGATGGCCAGGAACGGCAGCCGCAGCGCAAGCACATGCTGGCCGCCAAGCTCCACACCCAACCGGGTCAACCAGGCCGTCAGCCCTGGCAGATCCGAATAGGCCGCAGCCAGATGCTGGCCTTCCTGCCAGTAGAACGCCTCATCGACGAACAACGGCAGGCGTGCGGCCACGACCAGCTTGGCCGCTGTGACGAGCGTCCATAACCAGAGAAAAATCGTACGTGCGCGCTGTTCGCCCTGCATTGATGTATGGATAGAATCGACCGGTTACCGAACTTGAGACGATCATGACAGCTTCGTCCCCCATGCCCAGCATGCTAACCGATCAACTGCGTCAGTCCCTGCGCAATGCGCAGGACCAGGTCAACACGCTGGTGCTGGGCAAGGTGCATGAGGTGCGGCTGGCCTTCGTCGCCCTGCTTTCTGGCGGCCATCTGCTGATCGAAGACCTGCCTGGTCTCGGCAAGACCACATTGGCCCATGCCTTGGCCAGCAGCCTGGGGTTGAGCTTCCAGCGCGTGCAGTTCACCTCCGACCTGCTGCCGGCCGACGTGCTCGGCGTATCGGTGTACGACGCCGGCAGCCGCCAGTTCCAGTTCCATCCCGGGCCGGTGTTCACCCACGTGCTGCTGGCCGACGAGATCAACCGTGCGCCCCCGCGCACGCAGAGCGCCCTGCTGGAAGCGATGGCCGAGCAGCAGGTCACCCTCGACGGTCAGACACATGCCCTGCCCGATCCGTTCTTCGTGATCGCCACGCAGAACCCGGTGGATCTGTCGGGCACCTTCCCGTTGCCCGACTCGCAACTGGATCGTTTCCTGCTGCGGCTGGCGATGGGCTACCCCAGCGCGCAGGCGGAACGTGAGCTGCTGCGCGGCACCGATCGTCGCGACCTGATCGCCCGCGCGCTGCCGCAGCTGGACGACACCCAGGTACGTGCACTGCGCGAGGCCGTTGGCCAGGTGCATGTCAGTGACGCGCTGGTGGACTACGTGCAGGCATTGTTGACCCGCAGCCGCCAGCACGCTGGCGTACGCGTCGGATTGTCGCCGCGTGCCGGGCTGGCCCTGCTTCGCGCGGCCAAGGCACATGCGCTGCTGCTTGGCCGTGGCCACGTCGTGCCGGAAGACGTGCAGACCCTGTTCGTGGCGGTGGCCGGCCATCGCCTGGTGGGCGAGGCCGAGTCCAGCACGGGGCCGGCGCTGGCGCGGGCGATCCTGCAGACCGTCGCGGTCGATTGAACGTGGCATCGCATGCCCGGCGACTGTTGCAGCTGGCGCGCCCGCGCACGCCGGAGTCGTTGCCGCAGCGGCTGGACCGACGGCGCATCTATGTGCTGCCCACCCGCTTCGGCCTGTTTGTGGCCTGCCTGCTGGTCGCGATGTTGCTGGGCGCGCTGAACTACAACAACAACCCTGCGCTGTTGCTGGCACTGCTGCTGGCCGCAGCCGCAATCGCCAGCGCCATCGCTGCGCACCTGCAGCTGTCGGGCGTGCAGATCGACGCGATCTCCGCCGAACCAGTGCCGGCCGGACAGCCGCTGCGCCTGCGCGTGGACCTGTCGCTGCGCGATCCGCGGGCGCGCCACGGCCTGCATCTGCAACTGTGGAACAGCGAGGCGTGGCTCGACCTGGCCGCCCACGGCCGCGGTGAAGCCGAGCTGGAAGTACCCAGCGAACGCCGTGGCTGGCTGGAACTGCCACGCATCCGCCTGTCCAGCACCCAACCGCTTGGCTTGGTCAGGGCGTGGTCATGGGTGTGGCCCGAAGAACCCCTGCTGGTCTACCCGCTGGCCGAAGCGAAGGCGCCGCCGTTGCCGCAGCAGGGCAGCGATCCACTGCACACCCGCGCCCACGCCAATGGCGAGGAACTGCACCAGCTGCGCCCCTATCGCGCCGGGGATCCACCGCGCAGCATTGCCTGGAAGCACTCGGCGCGCCGCGACACGCTGCTGGTACGCGAGTATGAAAAACCGGTAGGCATCGAGGTCGTGCTGGACTGGCGCGCACTGGCCCCCTTGGACCGGGAAGCACGCATTGCGCGGCTGGCACGCTGGGTGGACAGCGCCGAGCGCGAAGGCCGACGCTACACGCTGCTGCTGCCGATGCAGCCGCCACTCGGGCCCGGCCAGGGCGCCGGCCACCACCATCTGTGCCTGCGCGCGCTGGCGCTGCTTCCCCATGACTGAGCCTGCCCTGCTGCTGGACCGCAACACCCGCACGTGGACGCTGGCCAGCGCCGCACTGGCCTTGTTGCCGCTGCTGCTGCAGCTGCCCACCACATTGGCCGCGTTGATCGCTGTGGCGGCGCTCGCCACCGCGGCGCTGTCACAGCGCGGCGTGCTGCCGATGCCGGTGCGGGTACTGCTGGTGCTGGGCATGCTGGCTGCCATCGTCTGGCAGATGGGGGCGGTGCGCCCCGGCCGGGATACCGGTTGCGCGCTGCTGGCGGCGATGCTGGCGATCAAGTCCAGCGAGCTGCGTACCCTGCGCGATGCACGCAGCCTGCTCGGCTTTGCCCTGTTTTCACCGTTTGCTGCCTTCCTGCTCGACCAGGGGCCGCTGACCACCGTGCTCGCCGTGCTGGCCGGCGTCAGCGCCCTGATTGCGCTGCAGCGCCTGGCGCAGGGTGAAGGCCGCAGTGCGCCGCCGCCACTGACCACGCAGCTGCGTGGTGTCGGTCGCCTGCTGCTGATCGGCCTGCCGCTGGCGCTGGCCTGCTTCTGGCTGTTCCCGCGGTTGGCCACGCCGCTGTGGGGCATTCCCGAACGCGCGGTCGGCACACCGGGGCTGTCGGACACGATGGAGCCGGACAAGTGGCTGGATCTGATGGCCGACGACACCCCGGCCCTGCGTGTCCAGTTCTTCGGCGCGGCTCCAGCGCCGACACAGCGCTACTGGCGCGGGCCGGTACTGACCCGGTTCGATGGGCTCGTCTGGCGACGCGACCGCCGTACCGAAGGTCTGCCGCCAGCCATCGTGGAACACGGCACGGAGGGCTGGGACTATCAGATCGATTACGAACCTACCGACCGTCGCCAGCTGGTCGCGCTGGATCTCCCCACTGCCGCACCAGAGGGCAGCCGACTGGATGCAGCCCTGAGCCTGAGCAGCGACCGTGCATTGTCCGCACTGAGCCGGTGGCGCCTGCACTCGGCTCCGCCGCAGCGCTTCGATGCCACGCTGTCGCCGTACCAGCGTCGCGCAGCGCTGCAGTTGCCGGAAGGCTTCAACCCACGCACGGCAACCCTGGCCCGACAGTGGCGGCAGGAAGCGGGAGACGACGACGACGCCGTGGTCCGTCGTGCGCTGGCGTGGGTCACCGCGGACTTCTCGTACACGTTGGAAACGCCGGCCCCCGGGCGCGATCCGGTGGATGCATTCCTGTTCGAGTACAAGGCCGGCTACTGCCAGCATTTCAGCTCTGCCTTCGTGGTGCTGATGCGCAACGCCGGCATTCCGGCACGGGTGGTCACCGGGTTCGCCGGCGGCACCCGCAACCGGATCGGCGACTACTGGATACTGCGGCGCATGGACGCCCACGCCTGGGCCGAGGTGTGGCTGCCGCAACGCGGCTGGGTGCGCATCGACCCGACAGCGGCAGTAGCACCCGAGCGCATTCTGGACACGCTCGATGATCGCCTGCAGGCTGGTGCCACTACCGGCCTGCAGCAACGCTGGCTGCAGCTGGGCCAGGTCGGCGACTGGATGCGCAGGGGCTGGAACGAACTGGTGCTGTCCTTCGACGCGCGCCGCCAGCAGCAGTTGCTGCAACCGTTCGGGCTGGACGACCTCGGCCCTGGACAGCTACTGGCCGGCTTCGTGATGGCCGCGTTGCTGGCGCTGGCGTGGATGGCGTGGCTGCTGGCCCGTGGCGAACGCGAGCGTGACCCGCTGCTGCGCGCCTGGCACCGCCTGGGGCAACGCTATGCGCGGCTGGGGCTGGGCCGCGAACCGCACGAACCGGCCCTGCACTGGGCCCGGCGGGTCCACGCACTGCGCCCCGACCCGGCCCTCATCACACTCAGCCAGCGTTTCGCCGATGCACGCTACGCTGGCACTTGTACCGAGCTCGCCCCATTATTGCGGGACCTGCGCAGGCATCGCCCGACTTCCGGAGCCTCCCCATGAATACCAAGTTCCTCCTCACCGCCGTGGCCGCCCTGGCCTTGTCGGCCTGCGCCACGGCCCCCAAGCCGCTGCAGGGACAGTTCAGCCTGGTTTCCCCGCGTGATTCTGTAGCCACCCAGCAGGTCGGCACGCCGGTGCGCTGGGGTGGTCGGATCATCGAAACCAAGCCCGGCCAGGGCGAGACCTGTTTCCAGATCATCTCGCGTCCGCTCAACGGCAGTGGCCGCCCGAACACCACCTCTTCCGACGCCAGCGACGGCCGCTTCATCGCCTGCCGCGCCGGCTTCTACGATCCGGCCGTGTTCGAAGCCGGCCGCGACGTGACCTTCATCGGCAAGATCGATGGCTACGCCAACACCCGTATCGGTGATTACGACTACCGGCTGCCGAAGCTGTCTGCCGACGTGATCTATCTGTGGCCGGAGCAGCGCCAGGTCGATGTGGTGCCCTACCCCTACGGACCGTGGGGCCCGGGCCCGTATGGCCCGTACTGGGGCGGCTACCGCGGCTGGGGCTGGTGGTAGTCCAGGCCCGTTGCACATGATGCAGAAGGCCGCCCACCGGGCGGCCTTTTTTCATCCACGCATGGCGTGGATCGACAGCGCACCAACAACAGTAGATCCACGCCATGCGTGGATGGCTGCCTCAACGCCCTGGCGTACCGAAGTGACCCAGCGGCGCGCCAGCCAGAAGATGCATGTGGATATGGAACACGGTCTGCCCGGCATCTTCGCGGCAGTTCATCACGATGCGGTAGCCGTCCTGCGCGAATCCTTCCCGACGCGCGTACTCGGCGGCGGCCAGGGCCAGCTTGCCGATCAGGTGCGCCTGCGACGGCTGCAGGTCATCCAGGGTCGGAATGATCTCGTTCTTCGGAATGAACAGCACGTGCACCGGCGCCTGCGGTGCGATGTCCTTGAACGCCAGCACGTCGTCGTCTTCATAGACGATGGTGGCCGGGATCTCGCGACGGATGATCTTGCTGAAGAGGGTTTCGCTGCTCATGGTCGGCCTCGGCGGGGTGTCCCCGCATTGTAGGCCGGTAACGCCGGGGCATGCCCGGCATCGACTCAATCGCGCACTTCGCTGCGGGTGCCGAACGCATGCGACAGCGTGCCGCGATCGACATACTCCAGCTCACCGCCGAGGGGCAGGCCCTGCGCCAGTCGACTCGGCCGCACCTGTCGGGCCCGCGCCAGCTGCGCGAGATAGTGCGCGGTGGCTTCGCCTTCCACGGTGGCGCTGGTGGCAATGATCAGTTCCTGCACCTCCGCTTCGGCCAGGCGCTGTTCCAGCTGCTCCAGACCCAGCTCGCGCGGGCCGATGCCATCCAGCGGCGACAGGCGCCCCTGCAGAACGAAGTAAACGCCGCGATAGCCGGTGGCGTTCTCGATCGCCAGGCGATCAGCCGGCGATTCCACCACGCACAGCTGGCTGCGCTCGCGGCTGCCATTGGCGCAGGTCGGGCACAGCTCGCTTTCGCTGAAGTCGCGGCACTGCGCGCAGTGACCGATGCGTTCGACCGCCTGCGCCAGCGTCTCGGCAAGGCGCTTGCCACCTTCGCGCTCGCGTTCGAGCAGGTGGTAGGCCATGCGCTGTGCCGTCTTCTGGCCTACGCCAGGCAACACCCGCAGTGCATCGATCAGTTGTTCAAGCAGGGGTGCGGACACAGCGGCGTGTTCTGTAGAGCCGAGCGTGCTCGACTGGAAACTGCGGGCAATCGAGCACGCTCGACGCTACACGGCGCATGGCACCCGGCAGTGCAGGTGCCACGCAGGACATCATCAGAACGGCATCTTCATGCCCGGCGGCAGCTGCATGCCGGCGGTGGCCGAACCCATCTTCGACTTCGACTCGGCGTCGATCTTGTTGGACGCATCGTTGAAGGCGGCGGCGATCAGGTCTTCCAGCATTTCCGGGTCACTGGCCAGCGACGGATCGATGCGTACCTTGCGGCACTCCTTGGCACCGGTCAGGGTGACATTGACCATGCCGCCACCGGCGCTGCCGGTCACTTCGATCCTGGCGATTTCTTCCTGGGCCTTCTGCAGGTTTTCCTGCATCTTCTGGGCCTGCTGCATCAGTTGGGCGATATTGCCGCGCATGTCGTCTTACTCGTCAAAAGAACGGATGGAATCGGAAACAACCCGGGCGCCGTGCTGCTGGATCAGCAGCTGGACTTCCGGATCGTCCATGAAAATGGCCTCGGCAGCCTGCTGCCGCTCGCCACGCTGGCGGTCGGCGCGCTGGTGCAGGGTCTCGGCCGGGACCTGCTCGGTTTCCACGGTTTCGACCACGATCTTCAGCGCGTGGCCAAGGGACCTTTCCAGCACCTCGCCCAACGCTGCCAGCGCGCGCTCGGAGCGCAGGTATTCAAATCCGGGCGAAAGGCCCAGTTTCAAGACCCCATGCTGGCAACTGATGAAGGCCGCATTGGCCGCAAGCTGTCGCGACGGACCGCTCAGGCCACTGTTGGCGACCAGGTCCAGCCAGTCCTCGGCACAGGCCAGCTCGCTGACGCTGCCTGCCGGCGAGGCCTTTTCCTTTGCCGCAACCGGTGCCGGGGCGATGTCGATACCCTCGGCACGGAACGGACGCTCCGGCGCGGCAACCGCCTCTGCAACCGGCGGTGAAGCCGGCACCGGCGGCTCGTGCCACGGCGCGACCATGGCCGCGTCGGGCGTTGCCATCTCGGCCGCCAGCGCTTCATCGCGCGCGCCAGCCGCGTCGGTCGCCCACGGCGGCAGGTCGTCAGCGTCGACGGACGCCTTGCCGGTAGCGGCCTCGGGCGCCAACTGCGCCTTCATCGGCGGCGGCGAGCCGGGCTCCTCGATCGGAACCGGTTCAGGTTCAGGCGTCGGATCTGGTTCCGGGGTCGGCTCGGGCTCCGGCTCGGGTTCGCGCTGTGGCGCCGGGTTCGGCGTCTGCGCGGTTGCCGCCGCCAACACGGGTGCCGCAATTGCCTGGGTGATCGCTGCGGCTTCTGGCGCCGCAGCAGCGGCCGGTGCAGCCCCTTCGTGGCTGCCAGCTCCGCCGCCCCCGGCCTGGCCCGTACCGGTCGGTGCGCTGCCACCGGAGGATTCCGGAGTACGCGGCACAGACGGCACGGCAGCCGCAGGGCGGAACGCCAGCATGCGCAGCACGGCCATTTCAAAGCCGGCGCGGGGGCTGGGCGCCAACGGCAGATCGCGACGACCATTCAGGGCCATCTGATACCAGAGCTGGACCACTTCCGGGCGCAGGCGCTCAGCAAACACGCTGGCATCCAGTCCCTCGGCAGCGGCGGATGCGCCCGGCACCAGTTGCTGCACCTGGATGCGGTGCAGGCCCTCGGCCAGCGCATCGAGCACCCCGCTCCAGTCCGGCGAGAACTCGGCCAGCGCCGCCACCACCTGCAGCAGGCGCGGGCCATCGCCCTCGGCCAGGGCATCGAGCATGGCCGCCACCTGGGTGCGGTCGACCGTGCCCAGCATGGTGCGCACCACGTCCTCACGCAGCGCACCGCCGGCATAGGCAATGGCCTGGTCGAGCAGCGACAGGCCATCACGCAGGCTGCCGTCGGCGGCCTTGGCCAGCTGCACGATGGCGGTCGGGTCCGACTCGATCTCTTCAGCGGTGAGGATGCGGGTCATCTGCCCCTGGATCTGATCTTCATCCAGGCGCTTGAGGTTGAACTGCAGGCAGCGGCTGAGCACGGTGACCGGCAGCTTCTGCGGGTCGGTGGTGGCCAGCAGGAACTTCACATGTTCCGGCGGTTCTTCCAGCGTCTTCAGCAGCGCATTGAACGCGGCCTTGGACAGCATGTGCACTTCGTCGATCAGGTAAACCTTGTACTTGCCACGCGAGGGCATGTACTGGGCGTTCTCGATCACCTCGCGCACATCGTCCACGCCGGTATTGGACGCAGCATCGATTTCCAGCAGGTCGATGTAGCGACCGGCGTCGATGTCCAGGCAGGCCGCACACTGGCCGCAGGGATCGGCACTGGTGCCCTGCTCGCAGTTCAGCGACTTGGCGAAGATGCGCGCGATCGTGGTCTTGCCCACGCCGCGGGTACCGGTGAACAGGAACGCATGGTGGACCCGGCCGCTGTCGAGCGCATTGCTGAGCGCACGGACCACGTGTTCCTGGCCCACCAGCTCGGCAAAACGCTTCGGACGCCACTTGCGGGCAAGGACGAGATAGGACATCAGGCCACCGTCTTCCATCGGATGTTCCATTGTGCCACGCCTGTCCAGCCCTCTCGCCCTGCAAACCAGTGCTTGTGTCCTGCCGCTGCGCCCGCTAGAATCTGCGCCCCTGCTGAGGCGTTTGCCGATGGCAGGGATCCGGAGAGGTGTCCGAGTGGTTGAAGGAGCACGCCTGGAAAGTGTGTAAGCGTCTAAACCGCGCTTCGGGGGTTCGAATCCCCCTCTCTCCGCCAGTTCTCGCAAACCCCTGTTTACGCAGGGGTTTTTGCTTTTCTGGATGGACTGCTGGGAAAGACGCAATCCGGGACACATCGCCCCTATGCGCATCCCCCATCATCTGGTTCGAGCCCGCTCTGGGCTCTGGTCATTCCGGCAACGGGTTCCTACGGACCTTCAGGCCCTCATCGGCAAACGCATCCTGAAGCGCACGCTGCGCACCTTCGAGCTGTCCGTGGCCCAACTGCGCGCCCTGACACTGGCCGCACGTTATGCTCAGGCCTTCAGCGTGTTGAGGGAACGACGCATGGGAACCCAGGACGAGGACATCGAGACGCTTTTTGCGCGCCTCACCAGCTCCGACAGCCTCCAGCAGCTGACGTTGAACCGAACGCGCACCGCCGACGGTGTCGTCACCGAGCACTGGCAGATCGACACTCCGGAGGACGTGAAGCTTTATCAGCAGATCATGGAGCTGTCTGCCTCACGGCCCAGCGAACTTGGGGAGCTGATTCGTCAGGGCGTCCCGCCGATGCCGGAGGCCCGCCGGGTGACCAAGCCCGCCATTGAGACCATCACCTTGGGCAAGGCCAAGGAGGCGTGGCTGGCGAGCATCAAGGGCAGCACCCTGCCCAAGACTTGGACCATCAAACGAACGGCGGTAGAGCTGCTGACTCGCTTCCTGGGCGAGAAGGCCAGACTCCATACGCTCACTCGGTCCGACCTGGCCCGGTGGTATCAGCACATGCGGGACGAAGGGGCATCCACCCCCACCCTGACCAACAAGCAAAGCTATGTAGGCGGGAAAGGAGGATTTTTCGAGTGGGCGATCGCCTCGGGCCATTACCCGAAGGGCGACAACCCGGCCTCCGGGCATGTGAGCTACTCAACGCGGGAGAAGCGGGCCCGGCGCAAGTTCGGCTTCAAGGCTTATGACACCCATCAAGTCCAGGCCCTGTTTGCGCCGGCGGCCTTCGAGGCCCTGCCCCTGCCCGCTCGCTGGGCGGCCCTGTTGGGGCTCTACACGGGGGCTCGAGCCTCCGAAGTCGGGCAGTTGATGGCCAGCAACATCTCGGAAGAATGCGGAGTGCCCTGCATACATATCACCGACGAAGGCGAAAATCAGCGGGTGAAAACCGACGTAAGCGTCCGCACCGTGCCCGTCCACCCCGACTTGGCGGCGCTGGGCTTCCTCGAGTGGGTCGAGAGCATGCGGGCCGAGGGCCATACTCGCTTATTCCCTGGAGCCAAGGCCGAGGCCAAGAACGGCCAGGGCAACTGGGTGTCGAAGGCCTTCAGCCGTTACTTGGCCGAGGTGGGCAAGAACTGGCCCACTGCGAAGCGGGGCTTCCACTCCCTTCGGAAAACCCTGATTCAAGAGCTCCAGGGCTTGGGAGTGGTTTCCGAGCTGCGGGCTCAGATCGTAGGTCACGAGCTGGACGATGAGCACCACGCCACCTACAGCCGCGATTTTACGGCCAAAGAGAAGTTGGAAGGACTGGGGGCTCACTCGCCCGGCCTTCGGACGCTGGCCTACGGGCTCAACCTCCAAACCTTGCGTCCGCTGGTGCACCCGGCCCTTCTGCCCGCCGGCAGCCTTCCCACGAACCGTCGCAAAGCAAGGAGCAACGCGTGAGCACTTTTCCGGTCGAGGCTCGAGTCGCCGTCCTCTTGGATTGCGACAACGTTCCCCCTGAAATCGTGGACCACGCTCTGCTCATGGCAGCGCAGTTTGGGCGGGTTGTGGTCCGCCGCGGCTACGGAAACCACTCCACGCTGGCCAAGCGCTGGCAGGAGACCTTGGTCCGGCAGGCCTTTACTCCGTGCCTCCAATACCAATACGCGGCTGGGAAGAACACCGCTGACATGGCGCTGGCCCTGGATGCCTTAGAGGCATTGTTCGACCACCGGGCGGACACCTTTTGCCTGGTGACGAGTGACTCCGACTTTGCCTACCTCTGTCGCAAGCTCCGGGAACGCGGTGCGACGGTCTGTATCGTGGGTGAGGAAAAGACGCCAGAGGCATTGCGCAACGCCTGCGACCAGTTCTTCGAGTGGAAGCCTTCGGAGCAGAAACCCGAAGCGGAGGAGCAGGCCTCGAGCTTGAAAGGACAGGCGCAAGGAAAGACCGAACCCCCCAAGCCATTGCCCAAGCGACGCCCCCGTTTCTTGGTCGATGCAGTGGCCCTTCTCGCCGACGGCAGCACAGATGGAAGGGTCATCGTCAGCGCGCTTGGCAACTATCTAAAGCGAACCGATCCCTCGTTCTCGCCAAACGCTTATGGGCACTCCGGCCTGCTTAACATGGTCAAGACGTATGACCTGCTCGTTGCTTCGCAAGCGCCGGGAGGCCACTGGCTGGTCAAGCTCGCACCGGAACAGAGCCCGGCGACTCAGGCTACAATCGCAGCAGCGTCTGATGCCTAAGGCGAAGAATCCAAATAGAAAAACTGTGACGCACTGCGTCATCGCGCGCTTGCGCAATCCCGACTGAGTGGTTCGATGTGAAGACCTTTCACTACATGACTGACCAATGCCCGCAAACGTCGAACTACGTATCGCCAGCCAACTTCTTCAAGTTCTGGTGCCTCAAAACAACACTCGCGACGCCGCTGAGCGAGAGGTGGATGTCCAGCATGCGCTGGATATAGCGAAAATACTCTTGCGCCGCTTCGCCGCGAGCCCACAAGGCCAAGCAGCTCAGTCACTTACCCACTCGCCTCCCAGTAGCGGCGCATCCCGAGCCGCTACCGTCGACCGCAGCCAAGTGCCGCAAACCTTCCCATCCCCCGATGCTTGGCGTGCATCTCGCGGCCTCCCGCCAGTGAAGCCACTCCCAAATCGGACAACGCCCGTGGGACCAGGGCCCCGTTGAGCAATAGCCCCGCTTTCGCGGGGCTTGTCCTTTATGGGATCAGTGGAAGGTCGGCCCACGGGGAGCCGGCGGACGAAGAGCGGGCGCATCGGAGGACAAGGGCTGAGGAGCCGCTGGCTTCAGAGCTTGGCCCTGTGGGGGAGAAGGCATTGCCTCAAGGACTTCAGCCTTTTTGGCGATGTCCGCGTCGATCAAGCCAATCTCTTGTTCCGATGCCCGCTCCTGAGCCAACTTCAGTTCGGCGGTGCGCGTCTCAAGCACCGAAAGCCGCCGCCCTCGGCGCTGGGTCCATTCCGGACGCGAGTAGCCGGTTGAACCCATCGGATAGTCGGCATTGAACCGCTCCCACTCTTGCTCGGCCATATGCCGCAACCTGGTTGCACTCTTAAGGTTCAAGAGCCTGCGAGCCCGGCTAATGATGAGGCACTTCAGGGCACGGACTTGAAGCACAGCCATGGTGATCCACTGCCGGAGTTCGACGCTCTCCCCTTGCGCTGAAAGCAGCCGCTGCGCCCAACTCAACCCAGCACGAGTCTTTTCCATGGCCAAGTCTGCCCTCGCCCTGGAAATCTCCTCAACGTCGCGCAAGGCGTCCACAATCCTCTCAGCAAGGCTAACGGGTGCCCCATGGTCGGGTAGTCCGTGAGACGAAAGGAGCACATGCTGCAGGTGAACACCGGAGACCCCCTTCATTTCCATACCCGCGGGCAGGCCGGCCGTATCGCTGTTGAGCACCCGCCCACGGCGCGACCCAGACTCCTCCCCAGCGGGTGGCATGGGCTTGCCCTCCAACCCGGCCTTGAGCACCAAGTAGTCATAGTGCTCCTGATTGTCTTCCGAAATCTGGTCGTTCGTCCTCGCCCTAGTGGTATCCACGCCTTTCCCAGCCAGAGCGCTCGCCCGCTTACCGAGGTGTAGGGTCGGCTCCCGGGAGAGCGCCGCTGCCGCCAAATCATCCCCACGCTCCATTGCCGATCTGGCCTGTTCAGCCAGACTGCGGTGGTCGATGGTGCTGGTAAAGCCGGCCGCCTCCAGGTGGGCGTTCGTCGTCGTAGCGACCATCTCCCGAATCCACTGAACCTCTACTTTTCCAGACGGCCCGACATCTAGCTCGCGGGTTTTGTCGCCAAAGCCCTCAGGCCCAATGCGACGAGTAGTCGCCAGGATGTGGACATGGTGGTTGAGACCATCCGGCGTGCTCGGGCAATGAATGCTGGCTTGGACAGCGAATCCGTAACGCCCGACCAACGCGTCGGCGAGCACGAATGCCAGATGGGCGCGCTGTTCTTCGGAAAGCTCATGGGGCAAGGAGATCTCGAACTCCCTCGCCACGGTCGAGTCTTTCCGTCGCTCCGCAGCTTCCGCGACCGCCCAGAGCTCCCGGGGGTCCAAGGCCCACTCGGGAGCGTCTGGCGGGGCGAGGCAGAAGCTTTCGACGACACCGCTGCGGCGGCGGTAGTCGTGCTGCTGTCCGGTGAGCAAGTCCGCGAGCAGCAGCCCGCCCCGGTAGGCAGCGGCAGCAACGGCGGACTGCCCCCGGCTGCGGCTAAAAGTCTTGATCGCGGTATGGAAGATGGCCATAAAAACTCCTGTGAAGACAGGAGTCTTTATGGCTCAGCTTTTGCTTTTGGCAAGCCTCCAAGAGGCTTGGGGTTCCAGGGGCGCAGCCCTTGGCGCACGCATCCGTCAGGATGCCTAAGTGCGCTCTTGCTGTTTTACCAACATGCAGAATTCACCCATCAACAGAGCACCGCCCCCCGGAGCAAGCCATCAGGGTCAAGCAGATCAGCCAACTCCAAGTCCGGGGTCACCGCAAAAGCGGCCAAACTGTCCGTCCACACCGCTTGGTCTGCAAACCGGGGCAGATGACGCACAACATCATAGAAGAGCTTCTCCGCTACCGGCATGGCCGGAGTCGACATGTGGTGAGCCAATGGGTGGAGGTTACGCCAGTTGTTCAACGCCATCAGCAAGCCATCCAACTCATAGAACTTAATCGTTGAGAACTGGCGTAGTATGCGCATGTGCAGACCAAACCCCGGCTGGTCATCCTGCTCACCATACTCGGCCGGGTTCTTGTAACGACCGCCATGAGTGTCAAAGGCTATTAGATCGAGACCGACGGCTTTGCCCATGAGTAACCACTCAGCGGACCTGTGGAGATACAGGAGCGCCCTTGACGCCAGCCCTGTCTCCATGGCCCGGAGGGCACAGGCACAGAACCATGCCGAAGCTACGAGGAACGCCTCAGCGTGCCTCTCTCTCGTTGCACCAGTCGGAACCGTTAGATGTTGCAAAGCAGTTATCAGGGCACGTAGCCAGTCGTCGAACTTCGTGACTACCGGCATAGCAGGGAAGCCGAAAGCGACCAAGTGAAGAGACTGCCGGAGTGCTTGACACCTAGTTGCAAGCGCCGCGTTGACTTTCCACCAGTTTTTTGTAGCCGGCAAGGGTGTGACCTGCTCATCAATGACACCTTGGGACATTGCCAGGAGGACCTCTTCAGCAAGCTCTCCGAGCCAATCGGCGAGGGACCGAGTCAGCGGATGAACTTGTCCTCCTTGGAGCCACGATGGCGCCTTGGATTCGGCAGACAGAGATCTACTTGCCAACGACAATCCGTGGCCATCTAGAGACTGAATGGCCAATGCAGAGTCAATCGCGCTGCGCAAGAGAGTCCTATACTCCGGCGAGACATCGTCGATGCTTAACGACAGCAGAAGGTCCCGGTTGGCGACCCTTGCCCCCAACTTCGACAGTCGATCACTCCTCGGCTTCAGACGACCTTGGGCGATTGAAAGGCTGTGATCCGCCACACACCAAGACGGTGATTCGGAAGACATCGTGAGCAAGAACGCGATAAGGGGCAATGGCGCTTCACCGTTCGGAAGCACTCTATAGACCCTAGGCCAATACATGCCGTTAGCGAGCACTCCTTGCAGTGAAGCGAAATCAGCCTGCCTTACAAATATCGGCCGCTCCGAACCTGAGACTATTGCGCTAGACCAGAGCATATTCGTCAGGCCGGCTCGTAAAGTTCATCTTCGCGACGCTGCAACATGTTAGAAAACATCTGCAGGGCGACCTTGAACCGATCCTTGGAGGCAGTCGTGATTACGGCTTCGAACGCCTGCAAGTCCTGCTTACGTAGTTCCCGTAGCCTGCCCGCCTCCTCTTCACCGAAGTGCTCCCCAAGATTGTTTCGAGTCTCGCGTAGCGTTTCTTCCCAGAGCCTGGCAGCGTATCTGCGAGCCGAGGTTATCCCCATGGTCTCAAGGTCTTGTGCCACCGCGATCCTCTTCTCGCCGTCGAGTTCGGCAACTGCGGCGTCGCGCACATCTTTCCGGACCATGGTCGCGATAAGGACATCACTCCAAGCCAAGCGCGCCCAATCTGAGCCAATGTTGACTTTTTCTCGCCGCCACAAGGTGCGCTGGCAGTAGGGAAGATCAGGGCTCAGGTATACCGTTCGTCCGGGACCAGTGTCCGCAACGAAGGCACCTAGCGCATCAGTAGTGATACGAGCAGCTTCGATAGCGCTGACGTTTCGAAGGGCACCTACTCGGAGCCACATCCTGAGCAAACCCTGCTGGAAAATAGACAGGAAGAATACATCCTGCTCGCTGGGAACCTTCGCCCATGCGCGAAAATCTGCGTAAGCCCCTTGGACAGGACCATTAGCATCGCCGTCATATTCATAGGTGAACCGATCCAGATGATTTGAAAGGCTCGTAAAAGCTAGATTTCGATTCTCCCTCTGCTCTTTGAGTCGGGCAAACGCCTGACCCAAGCGAGCCTCCTGCTGCGCATAGGGCGGAAGTCCTCTGAGCAATATAGTAAGTGCAGGCACTACTGTGGACCGCAACCTCTCTCGCATGACCTGAGAAACCGCGGGGCCTCTTCGCTGGTCCGAAACACCATCCGGGTTGAAGTTGGGATCAGCCAAGGCAAACTCGTCCTCGACGGAGCGCAGCTCCAGAAGTTTAGAAGCCAACCCAGTTGGCTCGAACAAGTAAGCCTTCAGGACCTCAGAAACGACCGATATGGTCGTAATGCTAAAACCCCTAGTTCTTCGTGCAGTGCGCTCATCGTCGCGAGTGTTCCACTCCAGCAAGTGCAATCTCCGCCACCCTTGTGACTCACCTTTCCAAGCGTCGGCTAGCTCTCGAACAGCCATCGCGGAGTGACGTTTGTCGTCGAGCAATATGAGGAAATGACCACTCACCTTGCGCGGTTCAGAATTAATAGTGATGAAAAGCTCACGGAAATCAACGGTGATATTCTCGCTACGCCCGACCTGTGCACCAGGTGGCCACACGATGCAAACCGGAAGCTCCACCGGCGCTACAATCTCCCTACCCTCCTGGCTTTTGGTCAACAGCCGAAGGGCCTCAAGTCTATGTTGGCCATCCAAGACAACTAACTTCGCGCGCGCGGGATTGAGCGCCAACTCGCCGGCGTATGCGTAGTATCTATGGGGGGTCTGGTTTCCGCCCTCGCCCCAGGGAACCGACCTGTCAGAGTGAGCGGCGTCTGCAACTGGCAGGCGCACTCGGAAGCCGTCTGTATCGAAGAGGCTTACAAGGTATTCCTGCCCATCCTCCTCAACCTTTTCGGAAGCGACTGAATCATATTGTGGCTTGATGCGAGTAGCCTCGCCAGCTTCCATCAGCGCAACACAAACGATGAGCGGTGGAAAGAAGATGGGACGATCCTTACCCTTTGCCAAATACCTATTGGCGATATCACGAACACGTTCCGGATCAATATCGCGCTGAATAAGCTCATCGAACTGGTAGTCCTCAAGGTCCATGACCTCACTTGCAGTAGTGAGGTCATCGAAGTTGTTCACAGTTAACGATGTCAGCAGGAACTGCGTCGGAAAACTGTCCGAGGTTTTGAACTGACCAAATGAGCCTTGATAGATCTTCGTGAAACGATTGATCGGTCGTTTGCCTGGAATCGTGGTCATATATTGCACCCATGCTTGCCGCCATCTGATATATGCAGACGGCTATGAGGAAAAAAGATGATAAGGTTCGCGACGCGCCATAAAATAGGCCAAATAGACGCTAGCCGGTGTTATCTGGTTACCTACCGCTGAGAGGCTTCCAGAGGAAAAATGCCATCAGCATCGCGTTGGCGTGGGGGGTTTGTCGAACGATCGCCCATTTCTGAAATGCATCCTCCACGTCCTTGAGCTGACTAAGGACCCAAGACTTGAGGAAAGTCCTACCCACGTCGTAGTCGGCGGCATGGCGCTGCTCTTGTAGGGTCACAAAGGTCCGGGCTACATCCGCTAAATCAGCGGGCACTGGGCCAGCAGCCCCGAGGAGCAGCACATAGACGCGCGGCAGAGGATTCTGAACGATTCCCTTGGCCGCACTTTTCATATCTGCATGCGTCAAGGCCCGCTGGACGACTTTCGCCATCCCAACAGGTTGCAAGGGCGTGATTCGCGCGGAGGCCTCAGCAGACAGCAGATGAAACAATGCGTAATAAGCAGAAGATACAGCACGGCGCAGATTTGCCTGCTGCGGCCGCTTGCTCTCTTTCGTCGCCAGATGCCTGGCCTGCTTTAAAAGGTCCTGGGGTAGCCCCATCTTCTGCTCATCCTTGAAGCTGACAGTTACCTCTTATTACGGAACTCGAAATAGGGCCATCTGGAAATCCCCTCGAGCAGCGCAGACTTTTGAACTTCAGAAATGAAACTACGAAGTTCATTGAGCTTCTTTGAGTCAGACGACACTTTCTTGTCGTTAACAGTGAGGTATACCCAGAGGGCTGACTCGCCCGAGGAATCCTCATCCACACGCACGTCGTATGCAAGGACCGACGCCGGCAGCGGTGCGCGCTGCAGGATAGACGTCATTGCCTGCTGATCTTCGATCTCGGTGTGGAGTGCCAAGTCTGCCATGGGATACATCTATCACTTTCAATGAGGCAGCGCAAGCAGCTGCAAAGGGTGCCTATGATACCAGTCCAAGGCTGTCTCTCGGCGAGTAAGCGGCTCGTCTTGTCTTTGCTAACACACCCCGCCCTTTAGTCGTCTCGGCCTGGCACGTCACTTGCGTTCTCAGCCAAGTTCCGGGCTTAGCCCCCCACGCATAGAGAGGAACTTCCTTCACTACCCCCTATCTCGTCCGCGCCTCACACAAAGTTGTATACGTGAAAATGGTTATCCGGCCTCTATCGCTACGCGCCCCTGGGAGCATCTTTATCCAAGGCCTGACTCGGTGCGGACCCCAGCCACCGTGTTGGACTTTCCAGGACCCATTACGCAAAACAGTAATCGCGGCCTACTGCCTTGGGGCGGGTCTGCTCGCTCTTCTCCATGCCGTCTCCGATCACTTCATAGCCGCCAGCGGGCATAAGAAAAACATATGCAAAAACCAACATAGCGGACAGGGCGTTTATCTTATGTTCAGATAATGCTGCGCGGTTTGTTAGGCTATGTTAGTTAAACAGTACCAAAATGACTCTGTGAAAACTCAAGCCCCGCACGGACAAGTCATTGAAATATAAATAAACAAAGGTCGAAATCGGGGCGGTACAAACGCGGCGCTTGGGCAAACTGCCAGTCCACTTTGGAGAGCCCTACAGCGTTGATATTTGCCGACGGTTTTGTATTGACCATTTTTGGACCTGTCTTATTGGTACTTCCATCGTTCCGATGGAAGCCAAGCAATGCCCTCCCCCGCTTTAGAACACCTCCACCAATACCTGCTCCACCCAATGGGCACCCTCCAGCTCAAGGGCGTCCAGATGGGTAACCTTCGTATCGAAGAGTTGAACATCACTGGGCGGGAGGCGGCCATCCACGCCCAGGAGATGCTGGACCGAGCCGATGACCGCCAGCGTCGCAGTCGTCGAGCCAATGGATGCACTCAGTATCCCGCCCCGTTGCCCATCGCCTCCGCCCCTCGTCTGCTATCTGTCGAGATCGCCGACTACGTGAGGTCCAGAGACGACCGTAATCTAGCCAAGGACACAACCGGATCTACGCTCCGCACCCTCAACTTGCTTAAGATGACCTGCGGCGACATCCCTGTTTCGCGCATAGACCATGCCCATATTTATCGTCTGTGGGAGTTGCTGCGGTGGGCTCCCCCGTTGCTCCTCTCCGACCCCAAGTATCGGGACTACACGTATGAGCAGGCCGTCGCGCTGGGCAAGGAGCTGGCCGTTTCTCCCCTGGCCCCCAAGACATTGGAAAAGCATCGGCGTTTCCTGTCGACCTTCTTCAAGGGCCTAGTCGAAGCCAACGCGATCCCAGCGTCCCCCATGGCCGGCTTCAAGAAGTTCAAAGACGATCTGGCGGTAGACGCCGACAAAGCAGAGAGGCTCTTTGACGAAGCGGACCTCCAAAAGATCTTCGCGCCTGAGAACTTCATTCCGTGGGCGAAGTGTCATCCCCACCGGTGGTGGATGCCCATGATCGGCCTCTACACCGGCGCGAGGATCAACGAGGTTGCGCAACTGAAAGTGGCCGACATCGTGCAGGACGCCGGCATCTGGTGGATACGCATCCGGGTCACGATCGACCCAGACCTGGCACACAAGAGTCGAGGAAGAAGTCGCCAACGCCTAAAAGGCAAGTCGGCCGTCCGGGATGTGCCTATCGCGCAGCCACTCATCGACGCCGGCTTCCTGGACTACGTCGAAGACATTCGCCAGTGCGGACACCCGCGGCTGTTCCCCCACCTTTCCGCCGGCGTGAACCGTGAAACAGGGGACTCGAACGCACGTTACAGCCAAGCCGCGCTCAACCAGTTCAGCACTTACATGAAACGCTTGGGCTTCAAAAAAGGCGTCGGCTTCCACGCGTTCCGCCATACGCTAGCCACCGAGCTTCACCACCAGGACATCCCAGACGAGGTCATTGCCCTCATCACTGGTCACTCAGCTAACAAAAGGGTCGCTGTCCTGCACGAGGCGTATTTTCACAAGAAACCGGCATACGCTCAGAAGAAGAAAATTCGCACCATCAAGCGATATCAGCCGAGCGTAGTGCTGCCGAAGTATGAACGAGGTCAGTTCGCCGATCAGCTATCCGACCCGAGCAAGTTCTACCCCTGAACGACCACCTCATCCCCACCACTGGATACGGCTTCCAGTGGTGGGTGACGAGCAGTCCGAACCCCTTACTTTGCGACCTTCTTTACCCGAGTGGCCTTCTTTGCGGCCTTCTTGGCAGAAGCGCGCTTGGTCGACTTCTTGACGACTTTCTTGGCCACTTTGGCTGCCTTCTTCGCGGGCTTAGTGGCGGACTTCACTGAGCCTTCCACGGGCGGGAACTTGGAGTCTGGGTGTGCTTTGGCCCAAGTCCGGCCCTCAGCCGACTTCGCCCAGGCAGTGAACACCTTAGGAGACAGTCCGCGCCCCGTCCAAGTCTCACCAGTCGGCAGCCGGTATTTCGGCGCGACCGAACCGAGCTTGCGCCCCTTCAGGGGACCCTTTGGCGTTACGGCAGTGCCCCTGGATGGGGCCTCAGCCGTCTCCCCAATGATTTTGCCCACCTGCCGGCGTTGGGCAGGAGTGAGCACCTTTGCATAACGCTGGAGCACTGCCAGCGCCTTTGGCACTTCGCCATCTCTCTTCTCGACCAGCCTTTTCTGGGCTTCGAGTTGTTTGATTTCGGCATTGAGCGATTTCAGAGTCGTGAGGGCCAAAGGGCTGCTCCATTGAAGGGGGGCATTGATTTATAACCGAATCACCCGTGCTGCGGGGCTGCGCTGCATGATGCCCCTCACCGCTTAGCGCCCTTTGAAGGCGAATACGATCCTTTCCCAAAAGCTCATGGGCACAGGCACAGCCTCCACTTTGCCCAGATGCGCATCAGACTGTCGAATCTCAAACGCCCCAGGATTAAAGACAGCGGCCGATGAGATATCAGCAATCCTGATAACCCTCGAAAAATCTTTGGGATCTTTAAGAGCGCTACCTTCACCCTCCTCATCAAGGGCAGCCTGAATGGTCGCGGAGTAGTCGACTGTCTTGAAAACTCGGCTTGCGCCGTCTCGATATCCGCTCCACAACGGAGCAATGGTGACAAACTCCGCACTGGGATTCGTTGTCAGCAAATCAGCAACGTAGCCAACCAGGACCCTTCCGTTATTGAAGTTGATCATTACGCCTCTGGGGTCATCGCGTTCAAGCCCAGAGAAAGATACCTCGTTGGAGCGGAGAAGCGACAATACCGTTGGAATCTGCTTAGGAGACCCGAACAACTTTGCGAGCCCCACTTCCCTCCAGAGAAAGGTAAGCATCCCAGTAAGTATCTTAAGAGATAGAACAATGGACCCGGGAGGCTTGGAGGGTTCAACTCCCACATTGCTGCTCCACAAGACGCGCATCAAGGGATCCAAATCGCCTCGATGGTAGAGCCAAAGTCCCGCAATGCGCTCGCTCACCAATAGGTTGCTAGCCCTTATCAGGGTCTCCGCTATAAGCAGAGTTCCAATAGCAGTTCCGATGAACGCAAAGGGTGCGACTTTGTGAATCGCAAGACCAACAGCCAAACCCCATGTGGTTTTCAGGAGGGCAAAGCAAATCGCTCTACTGAGGATCAAGAACAACAATCCCCAGACGGCCGCCGCAAGAAGTAGCTGATCTTTAGCCAGCCTTGCGGTTGCATAGGCTTTGAATCTGCTTCTAGAAAGAAACAAATATCCCGCCAGAAGCGGGAGTAAAAGGATGTTATAAGGCATGGGAAGTTATCCTCCCATCTTATGCCTTCTGCCAGGAGAGGTCGGGACAGACTGAGCGGCTTTAACGTGCTCATCAAGCGCCTTACGGCCCCTTTCAGAGGTCAAGTATCCTTTGAGGTCTAAACGGAGGTGGCCATTCTCGAAGTTAAAGTAGGAACGCCGATCGCCGAACTTTCGTTCCAACGCCTTCTTGACTAGCTCGACAGTGGATTCGGTGCTCTTGCTCATGGCGACTGTCCGCAAAAGTAGGAGGGCTTTCTCACCCTCCATGCTATCAAACTTGAGGCCGGGCGCAAGTGGTTGATTTTGATCCACTTTGGGTCGCCCGAGGCACATGCCACTGAGGCCTCATCCTCACTCAACAGCTATTTCCAGGCAAGCACCTTGAGAGACTTCGCGTCTCCCCGAGCCCTGACAAACGCTTCGCCCTTCTTCAGCGAAGTCAGGGAAGCGCCAGCGCCCAGGATCCGCTTCACCGCGGACTCCCGCGCGTTAGTTACAAAACAAGCGACCAGCCCCATTTCATCCAGGAAATCGTCGTCCTCACCCTCGAAGTCGTCCGGTTTCTGGGAGATGAGCATGACCGCCGCACCCTTCGAACGCCCCAAACGAATGAGATTGGACAGGCCGGGAAGGCGTGCTTCCAGAGCCCTGTGAGCTTCATCCACGACACACAGGACTCGGAGTGCACGATTCCCTTCACTGTCAGTCTCTGAGTCCGGCTGCGAGTTGATGAAACGCTCCAGAGCATCCGTCAACAGAGCCACCACGGTCACCCTTACCAGCTCGGGGACATTGGCCGGCAGCGAGATGATCCAAGACTTAGAGAAAAACTCCTCAGGAGACATTTTGGGCTCGAAGAGCGGCAGTCGGCAGAGATCCACAAGCGTTGCGATCGCGCCATCTTCCTTCGCCCCCGCGGATGCATAGGCGTTCTCTAGGCAATCTCGAACATCCTCCAAGGTGCAAGGGCTACGAGTGCGCAATGCCTCTTCTAAGGCGTCGTTGAGGCGACGCTTCTGAAGGTCACCAAACTTGGTCTGCTTGAGGTTGCTCAAGCTGTCACGGAGCCGTTGGGCCGTGGAGATGATGCCGTGCTTGCTCCTGTCAGAGAGGGCAAACACATCTAGGGGGATGGGGACCAATGGCGGCGAAAGAACCTGGGCATCAAATGCCCGGTCCAAAGCATTGTGTCGGTCAGCCATGTCGCCCTTGAAGTCGAACGCCAACAACGGAACGTTCGTCTGCTCGGCGATGGACCGAAGCACGAACGCCGCCGTGCGGGTTTTGCCGCTGCCCACCCCGCCCATGAAGGCACTATGGGGGCTACCGCCGGGCGCGTTGAGGGTCCAAATGACCTCCTCATTGGTAGCCACGTCGCGACCAATCTCACCAAGACGGACGGGAACTGGGCCGCGAGATGCTTCAGCCACTACCGAGGTCACCTGGTTGCGCCGCTTCTCGGTGACTTCAGGCAATGCGCTTTCCGCCAAACGTCGCCAGAACTCGGAGGTATCACCACCTGATGCGTCGAGCTCCTCCGACAAGATCTTCATGCCTCGAGCCCAGTGGCGCTGGACTGCGCTCTGCAAATCTTTGATGGTGAGCGGGCTGCCGGCATGCTCGATGAACAGCGAGACCCAGCTGGCCAGGTCGGCCCCTGTGCCAAACAGCACGTCGCCCTTGATGATCCGGCCCACCTCGCCCTCCGCCTTGGCCGGCTGCCCGGGCAAGGCCAACGAGCGAGCCATCGCGAGTCGAGCAGGGATGTTGTAAGACCCGAATCCCAATCGATCTTTGACCCGCTGAGACAGCTCATCCGTGTCAGAAGTGGAACGGAATGAGGTCCCGGCGATGACTTCCAAGGTCAGGTAGTCGTTTGCATCATTGCTCATATCAAACTCCCTGCCCGTCGAAATAGCCTTCCTCACACCAGCTGCGAGCCACACCGCCATCGACCTTGTTGCGGATGATGTAGAACTTGGCCACCTTGCTGCGAATCGCTGCAAGGAACTGCCCCACGACCTCGGTATCTGTTGAAATCAGGATGACCTGACCCTTTCGGCTGGTGATGTGCTTAAGCACATTCAAACGATGGTTCTCGTCCAGCCGGCCCAAGGGGGTGTCCACAACCAGCGGGAAGGTCCGCTCGGACACTTCAGCGATGGCCGAGAACAATGCCTGGGTGAAAATCTGCTTCTCGCCGGCCGAGAGGTCGTATTGACGAAGGTCACGCCCATCCGGGGACGCCAGCTCCACGTCGCCGTCTTCGTTGATCGTCACTTCGCGCAGGTAGTCGCTGCGGTGGGCCATAGCACGCACACTGCGCGTCATCGCCTCCGCCACTGCTTCAGACTGCAATGGCCACGCCTCATCAACGAGGTTACCCAGCATCTCCGCCACCTGCTCGGCACGACCAGCCAACTGGGCCGGCCGCTCGGATTGGTCCAAGTGACCGGTCAGGCGACCCAGCTCGCGGCGCTTCTGTTCGAGGTCAGCACCACGGGACTTGACCATATTGGTGAGTGAGCCGCGTTCCTCGCGCATCAAACCCACCTTGGTATTCACCTCGTTCAACTGGTCGCGCTTCTCCTCGACCTGCGGGGTGGCCCCCTCCGTGGAGCGAATCACGGCCGACACTTCGCGCAGCTTGGCGGAGCTGCTTTCCATCGTCTCAAGCAGCTCGACGATGCTGGCGGATGAAACTGCCTTCGCGTCTCGCAGACGGTCCAACACCCGCTGAAGCATGGGGCCACGGGCGTGCGCATGCCTAAAGGAATCGGCCACATCGCCCGGCGGCGGGAACCACAAGCGCTCCAGAGCCTTCTCCACGGCAGCTCGCACGCCGTCCACTTGGCGCTCTAGGAGCTCTGGCTCTACCGTTGGCAGCTGCTCGTTTAGGAACTCCAGAACGCTGGCAGTCCGGCTGTCGCGCTGGGAAAGTGCGGCCTCCCACTGGTCGAGTCGGGCTTCCTGGTCAAGACGAGCCTCAACTTTGGAGAGCAGCAAGCCACCGGCCAGCGCCAGAGGT
This sequence comes from Stenotrophomonas sp. SI-NJAU-1, assembly GCF_020883215.1. Classification (NCBI taxonomy): domain Bacteria; kingdom Pseudomonadati; phylum Pseudomonadota; class Gammaproteobacteria; order Lysobacterales; family Lysobacteraceae; genus Stenotrophomonas; species Stenotrophomonas sp. SI-NJAU-1. The sequence goes on along the minus strand of NZ_CP086598.1, from coordinate 968,598 downwards.
AACTCTGCCTGCGCAGCGCTGACCAACTGGTCTTGGGCATTGTTGTAGCGTTTTTCGTGGTCAGCCTGGTCGCGCGTGAGCTCTTCCAGCTGCGCCCTAGTGCCAGCTCCGTAGCCCAACTCCCGCGTCAGCGTGTCGCGCAGGGTCTCGCTGTTCCGGATTTCGGTCTCGATGGTTTGCAGTCGTGCTTCATAGCGCTCAAGTTCCTCCTCCATGCTGCTGACTGCCGCGTCCAGCTCAGCAATGGCTTCATTGCTGACGCCTTTGGGCACTTGGCTCCGCTTGGTGTTCGCATAGGTGCGGAGGTCTTTTTGAAGCTGCTTTAGCCAGTTGAGGCCCAAAAGCCCCTCAATACCTTCTCGCACCTGCGAACCCATGTCGCGTTCGGCATACACGGCCGCTGATTCACCGTCAAACAGAAAGAATCCGGCCAGAGAAGTGGGGATAAACGTCTTCGAGACCCAGTCGCGATACCAGCCGTCGACGTCTGCTTCAGTCCGACCAGGGCCAACCACGCGCCGACCGATCCCATGGAAGATCTTCAACTGCTCTGCTGACTCGCCAGCCTTGAGCTTTCCTTGGTCGTTGAAATACCAAGTCCGGTCAATCCAGATGGGTTCATCTGCATCGTCAACGAACTTGAGCTCAATGCGGCAAGAGGTGCGGCCTTCCGAGAGGGCATTCCCAAAGAGAGCTCGCTCCATGAAGTCCTTGAACGATTGTGCGCGACCTTGGTCATCGCTGGCGACACCTGCTCGCAGCACCAAACGCAAGCCGTCGCGACCAAACAGGCCCAATGCCAAGGCTTCGAACAAGGAGGTTTTACCGAACCCGTTTCGGCCACCAATGACGACCACGTTCTTTGTCTTGCCGGGTTTCGGGAACTCGAAGGTGGCCGACTCGAATGCCTTCCAATCTCGGAGGCTAATCGACTCAAGGTGCATTGTCGGCTTCCTCTTCGTAGGTTTCGCCCAGCACCTCGTCAAAAGCCTCCCACAGGCCATGACGACGCTGCATGGTGCTCTTATCCACAACCTCTTCAACCAGTCGGCGCAGGTCGTTTACCGGCAGGCCGATCTGACGGCAGTGCCTTCTAATAAGCTTGTTTCCCGCCTCCTGGGCGAAAAGCGTCACAACATCGCGTGGCATCTAGTGTTCCCCCTGTGTCCTTACTTGGAACCAGCCATTGCCCGCGCCTCATCTACGGAGCGCGTGGCAAACATGCTGGCATCTTCAGCCCAAATCTCTCTAATCCGGCTCACTTCCGAGTCTTCAATCAACTTGGTCTTCATCTCATCTTGTAGCGCCAGCACCCTGTCGAGAACTTCTTGACGGGTTTCCAAAGTGAAGGGTCCCGGGATGAAAACGCCATCATTGGTGATCGTGAGCTTACCGTTGCGGCGTCTTGCGAGACGGCGTTCTGGGTCGTTTCGGATCTCGGCCAACCAGTCCCGGAAACCAATCAGAGGCGTAAACTCGCCATAGCCGGCCTCGACAAAGCCCATCAGGCTCTTGTCCTTTTCCACCACGGTGCACGTCCAGCAGCCAAATCGAGAGTTCGAAGTGCCACAACCAGGTGCGTCGTCTTGGGACAACACAGTGGGGCATTCAGCAGCGCCAGCATCCATGTAGAGCTGGATCAATGCGCCATGCGTGCCACCCCACGGCGGCGGGGTAAAGGCCAAGTATTCCCATACCTCGTCCGTGGAAAGCTCCACAATCGGGCGGAACACCATGCAGTTAACTAGGTCGTTGTGGCGGTTAAGCCGCTCGCCATTGTCGTAGCGGGCCACCGACGCCGCTCGGGTCGCGCTCTCGGAGCGGCGCACACCAAGAAGAAGGATGACTTGACCAGCCACGTCGGCCTGCTGGCGGATGTATCGGCTGGTGGGCTGGATTTTCATCCGGTCGGTGCACCAACGGAAAGACCTATTGGGCGGTGGGTAGCCGCGCCCGATGAGGTTCACCCAGAAAGTCGCGTCATCGTCAGGCCGGGTCGTCACCACCTGAATAGGCAATCGCCAAGCATTGGCGGCATGGTCGATCTCAGACTGCACGGATGCAATGTGAGTGATGACCAGCGGGCTCTCCACAAGGGTGTCGTTCGAGACGATGTGGACCTCGCGGGTGCGCTCGTGAGGCGCGAGGGACATCAGCACCTCGAACACAAGATGCGTCACCAAGGTGCTGTCTTTGCCGCCAGAAAAACCAATGATCCAGGGGTGTTGATGATCCTGCAGGTATTCCTCTCGGATGTCCTGACGGATGAGTTGGATCTTCTGCTCAAGAGCAGGATCCATCTTGGGGCGGGGTCGTGCAGTGCTCATGGCGTGATTGTCGCATAGACCTGCCACGGGAGGTCCGCAGCGGATGGGATGGAGAAGCTCAAAACCCTTGCGGGCTATAGCTCTTGGGCGAACTTTTTAGCCAAGGCAGCGCGCTGGCTGGCAGTCAACTTGGACAGGGCAAGCACCACGGCCGCGGTGGCCTCGTCCTCCGCCACGAGGTAGGCCATCGGCACCCCGAGCACTTCGGCCAAACGCCCGAGCCCATCCAGGTCAATCCCGCTCACCTCCGTCTCATACCGGTTGACCCGGCTGCTCGCCAGCTTCTTATCGAGCCCCATCAGAACCCCCAGCGCTCGCTGGCTGGCGATGCCGCGCAGCTGCCTGGCCTGCTTGAGGCGGGCGGCGAACAACGAACGGGGGGAAGCCTCGGGCACGTGAACGAATGTTGAAAAGCTGGGCCGACAGCATGACTTGCTCCTCCTCTGCATGGCAGACTCTTCATGAAATGTAGCACCCTCCCGACCAACCACAGGGGTTGTCATGAAGAAGAACCAGACAAGGATGGCCACCGCCCTGGCGGCCGCGCTGTTGCTGAGTGCCCACGCCGTTTCCGCTCAGGAAGCCAGCCAGCCCAACCCGGAGCCAGGAAAGCCGGGCTTTTTCCGCCAGTTGGGGAAGAGCCTGAAGGATGCCGGCGGCCAGATGATTGGGGTGAAACCCACCGGGGCTACCGCAAGCCAAGCCCCTGGCAATCAGCCGATCTACACCCCGGTCAGCGGCTCCGGAAAGATCCAGGGGCTGTTCAAATCTGATAACCACCAGCTCGCACAACAAGGCCGGCTGGACTGGCCCCGCGTGGCGTTGACGTTCCAGGAGTGGGGTGCGTCCCAGCCCTGCTGGACGATTGAGGCTCGGATTTGGACCAGCCCCTCCGCGTCGACGACGGAGACATTCCGGAGCTGCGCTAACGCCGCACTGACTGAAGTTGACGACCTGGGCGACATGGCAGAGCTCAACTCGGCGGCCCTCTGGAAAGGCCGAGACAGCCTCACCGGCGTTCGGGTGCCGTCGAGCAAGGCCAACACCGGGGCCAGCCGGTCTACTGGCCCTAATCCGCCGGCACAGCCCTTTGTCGTCAACGTCAGCCGCCCAGGCGTATCCGACAAGGCCGTCGACGTGGCCCTGAGGGTGGCTTGGATCTCTGGATTCCTTCAGACCGCCGACTTGCATCCGGGCGCGGCAGGGGTGCTGACCCCGTTCAAAGACGGCCGCCTGTGGATCGCGGGGTTCAACCCTGAAGGCAATCGAGACCGGTAAGCCCTCTCTTTCTCTACCCGTCCGGGGCGGCCTACCGCCGCCCCCTCATCACCCTCAAGGATTGACCCATGAACGCAAGGTTTCCCCTGGCCGGCTTGGCCATTGCACTGACCCTCTCGGCCTGCGGCGGACCGCCCTCCAATAATGATGCAGAGCGGGCCTTTGCCACTCTGTTGGAGGAAAGCGGGGCGGGACGGGTTGGCGACATCCGCGACTTCGAACTGACCGGATGCGTCGAGGCCCAAGACATGGAGGGCTACCGCTGCGACACCAAGGGGAAAGTCTCCATCGATATTGGAGGCCGCCAGGTGCCCATTCCGGTCAGCAAGAACCTTAGGTATGCGAAGGAGTCAGGGAGCTGGAGGGCCTACGCCAAATGAGCGTCCCTCCCCCCCTTCTTGACCAGTCGCCCCCTGCCCGCCGCAAGTTGATGACCCCCAGGGACAGGTTCTTCTGGTGGTATTCGGGAGCCCTGCTTCTCACTGGACCTTTCGGATTCGTCGTTGGGCCGCTCATGGCCCGACGCGCAAGCCGGAAGGCGGCTCGGCTCTACCCCGCAGAGGCCCGCGCAGCCCAGGCGCGGGACAAGGGCTTCGCTTGGTGGCAGTGGTGGGCCATGACCATTCTCACCCTGATGGGCGCGCTTGGGGTCTTCGCCGTGCTGAGTGGGCTTCCGATGTTCCTCTTTGTCATCTACGCCCAGCTGACGCAGTAATCACGCAAGAATCCGATAGGTAAAGGGCCGCTAAACGCGGCCCTTTTTATTGATCAAAGATCCTTTGACCACGGATGTCCCATCCTTTGAAATAGCCTAGGATGGCAGGACACAACACAGGACACACGTCCGGTTTGCGTGCTGCGAGCAGTCAGGGAGAGAGGTCTCCAGATCAGTACCTCCCCCTCTCTCCGCCAGACTCTGCAAACCCCTGAGAAATCAGGGGTTTTGCTTTTCTGGGCCTAGCAAGGGGCAGGACACAAATCGGGACACATCCCGATGAGAGTTCCCCATCACTTGATCAAGACGCCAGCAGGCTTTTCGTTCCGCCAGCGCGTGCCCGTCGATCTACAGCTCCTTCTGGGCTGCCGAATTCTCAAGCGAAGCCTTCGAACGCGCGAAATGCGCAGCGCCCAGGCTTGCGCCCTGGTCCTGGCCGCCCGCTATGCTGAGGTCTTCAGCGCCATCAGGAAGAACGGCATGGGCGAGAAGACGGCAGAGCAATGGCTCCAGGAGCTTCGGGGACAACGGCTCCAGGACTACACCCTCGAACGAGACGCCAATGGCACCCTGCGTATCCAAGCGGAGCCAGGCGAAGACACCGAGGCGCTGACTCGCGCCATCGAGAGTATCGGACGGGTCAACCCTGCGTTCTTCGGCGCAGTAGCCGCCGCCCCAGCAGCTCCCTCCAAGCCCCAGCCCAGCAAGATCCTGTCGCTGATGGAGGCCCGCGATCTTTGGCTCAAAGCCATTGCACCGGACACCATCCCCAAGACCTACAGCATCAAGAAATCGGCGATTGACGGGTTCGTACGCACCACCGGCCCTGACTACCCCTTGCCGAGCATCAACCGGATCGACCTGTCGAACTTCTATCAGTCGCTCGCCGATGCTGGCATCTCAACCCCGACCCGAGTGAACAAGCAGTCTTATTTGGGCGGCTTCTTCGACTGGTTGATTGCAGCTGGCTACTACACAGACAGCAATCCGGCGCGAAGCCATGTCTCATACGGCAATAGCGCCAAGCGTAAGCGGCGCAAGCTGGGCTTCAAGGCCTTCGACCTGAAGCAGATCAGCCTGCTCTTTGCTCCCACGGCCTTTGCCACCTTGTCACCTGCCGCGCGCTGGGCAGCCTTGTTGGGCCTTTATACCGGTGCCCGTGCCTCTGAAGTTGGGCAGCTGCTGGTGAGCGATGTTCAAACGGAGGGCGGCGTGGCCTACATCCATATTAATGACGACGGCGAGCACCAGCGCCTCAAGAGCGAGGCCAGCATCCGTACTGTCCCGATTCACGCTGACCTGATGGCGCTGGGCTTCGGCGACTATGTTGCCAGCCTGCCCACCTCAAGCCGCCTCTTCCCCCAAGCGAAGGCCAATGCCGTCAATGGCGCGGGGAACTGGATCTCCAAGGCCTTTACCCGCCACCTCGCTGAGCACGGAAAGACCTGGCCCAAGGCCAAGCGCGGTTTCCATTCCCTGCGTGAGACGGTCATCCAGCAGATGCAGGGCTTCGGTGTCGCCTCAGAAATGCGCGCCCAGATCGTCGGCCACGAGCTTGATGATGAGCTCCATCCCGTCTACAGCCGGGAATTCACCCCGGCAGAAAAACTCAATGGGCTGATCACTCCTGAATTCAAAACAGCGGGCATGTCATCCTTGAGCCGACGTCCCCCCGGTTTGAGTAGTGGGTGGATTTAGAGTCCGGTGCTGATGTTATCGTTCTTCGCCGCCAACTGCGCGGCGTACTGGGCGGGGGTTAGCCCGCCAAGCGCTCGCTTGGGTCTTTCTTCGTTATAGTCGCGCCGCCAGCTTTCGATGCTGGTGCGGGCATGAAGCAATGTCGGGAACCAGTGCTCGTTGAGGCATTCGTCGTCCCAGGGGAAACAGTCCTGGATATCCAGCTGGCTATATCAAGTACGAGAATGCTGGAAAGCAAGGCGTAGATCCGCTCTCCGGGAAAACGCTACCTAATTCGAAGTCTCACTTCCCAGTCAGATAGGCCTGAACATGATCGAGCACCAGGTGGAAGCCCTCCGGCCATTGATCGGGAAAAATGTGACACTGGGGATTGAAGATGGCATGGCCACGATAGGTACGCACGATGGCTGGGAGCTGCATATCTACAACTCTTTCAGCCTCCTTAGCGATGGCATTGCGGAGAATCCTCCGCGCTCAACGCTGAGCTTGGTGCTGGAGGATTGCCGGTTCGATCACGAGACAATGGTTGCGCAGTTTTCTAGAGGGGTCACACTCACAGTCGACTTAAGTGACGATGGCTACTCTGGCCCAGAGGCGATGCAGTTGAATAGTCCAGATGGAACTATCGTGATCTGGAACTAAGTTCGATGCAGCCGCCGCTACTCGCACTGGGATCGCCCCCCAAGGGCGACAGGTATTGACCTTCTCCCTGTCGCCCCTGTTTCGAATGAAGCAGTAGCTTGACCTCGCCGGTAATCCCCCGCTTTTAGCGGTCGCCAAAAGTGGAACTACGCTGCCAATGCAAGTTTCTGCATTGGCGTGATGCCGCCGAGCGCCATGTTTGGGCGCTCGTGGTTGTAAGTCCATAGCCAACGGGTGGCGATGTCCTGGACCTGTTCGATGTCATTGAACAGATTGCTGGCAAGCCAAGCGTAACGAACCGTCCGGTTGTAGCGTTCGATGTAGGCGTTCTGCTGAGGATTGCCCGGCTGGATGTAGAGCAGCGCGATTTCGTGCCGCTCCGCCCATGCTTGCAGCGCTCCGCTGATGTACTCGGGCCCGTTGTCGCAGCGTATGGCGCGGGGCTTTCCGCGCCATTGAATGACCTGTTCCAGGCTGCGGATCACACGCGCTGCCGGCAAGGAAATATCGACCTCCATCGCCAGCCCCTGCCGGTTGAAGTCATCCAGCACATTGAGCATCCGAAAGCTGCGTCCATCAGCCAGCTGATCGTGCATGAAATCCATCGACCATGTCTGGTTGACCGCCTCAGGCACCGTCAAAGGCTCCGGCACTTCCCGGACGATGCGCTTGCGCGGCTTGATGCGCAGATTCAGCTCCAAATCGCGATAGATCCGATACACGCGCTTGTGGCTCCAAGCGAAGCCCTTCACGTTGCGCAGGTGCAGGAAGCACAGCCCAAAGCCCCAATCGCGGTAGGCGCTGGTCAGCCTGAGCAACCAGTCGGCGATGATCGCATTTTCTTGGCAGGCCTTGGCCTGATAGCGGTAGCAGGTCTGACTCACCTCGAACGTCCTGCACGCATGAACGATGCTGGTGATGCCTGCCTGGACCGCCCGTCTGGCCATCTCGCGACGCTGAGATGGCCTCACCATTTTTTTGAGAGCGCTTCCTTCAGCAGCTCGGCACTGAGCTGCGCATCGGCGTACATCTTCTTCAGCCGCCGGTTCTCGTCCTGCAGTTCCTTAGCAGATCCACGCCATGCGTGGATGCCTGTGCCCGGTGAGTCGACTACCCACCCATGCCCCAGCCATCCGCCCCCCGACCCAAGCCCCCTCACCTTTCGCTGAACAGCTGGTTCAAGGCCGCATACCCTGGTGCCCCCTCTGGCATCGCCATCACGTCGCCGAGAAAATCCGTGGTCGCCGCAGCCATCGCCGTCCATGCGTGCATGAACAACGCCGGCCCAGCGCTCAGCCGCCGCACGCCGGCCTGCGACAGCGCAGCAAACGACGCCATCCCCGGCAGCCACATCAGGTTGAGAGGCAGCGATACAGCGCTGGCAACGGCCGCAGCCTCGTCCAGCGCACGCAGTCCCGGCACAAAGCCGCCGTCGGCACCGGCACGTGCATAGGCCTGCAGCCGATCGATGCTCATCCTGACCGCCTTATCGCCTTCGGCCAGGCTGCGCAGATACACATCGGTGCGCGCATTGATGAACAGTGCTCGCCCGCCAAGCGCAGAACGGATGGCGCTGATCTTCGCCACCAGCACCGCAGGGCTGCCTGCGCCGTCTTCGATGTTGATCCCGACCACACCCGCATCGGCCAGGCGCAACACCCGCGCAGCGACCACGTCGGGGGCATCGCTGTAGCCGTCTTCGATATCGACCGTGACCGGCAACGAGGTCACACCAACGATTTCGGAAACCCGCTGCAGCAGCGCGGTATCAGGCAGCGCACCGCCATCGGCATGGCCGCAGGACCACGCCATCGCAGCACTCGATGTTCCCACCGCGAGCGCCCCCTGCTGCTGGACCAGGCGGGCACCACCGGCATCCCATACGTTGGGCAGCACGTAAAGACCGGCGCCTTGGTGGAGCTGTACAAAACTGGCATGAGCATTCGACATGGAACCTCCTGGTGACGGGAACCTGCAGTCTGCGCCCGAACCGGTTTCCGGGCTCGCCATGTTCGGACATCAATGATGCGGACGTCGCGCACAATGAGTGCGCCACCACGATGACGTTCCTTCATGACACCCCGTGCCTACCGCTGCAGCGATATCACCGCCTGCCTGTCGATCTTCGACAGCAACGTGCCCACCTACTTCGCCCCCCAGGAGCGAGGCGACTTCGAGCGCTTCCTGCAAGAACACGCCGCGCAGTGCGCATTCCAGGTGATCGAAGTCGAGGGCCAGGTGGTGGCCTGTGGCGGCCTCTGGAACTGCGGCGGAGGCCGCGCCAGCTTCTGCTGGGGCATGGTTGAACGAGGTCGCCACAGACAGGGGCTGGGACGCGCGCTGGCAGTGGCCCGCTTGCACCAGGCTGCAGCAGACCCGTCGATCCGGCGCATCACGCTCAGCACCAGCCAGCACACACAGGGCTTCTATGCCGGCCTCGGCTTCCGGGTGGTACGCGTGGTGGCCGACGGCCACGGCGCCGGGATCGACGCCGTGGAGATGGAGCGGGTGCTGTAGCCTCCCGCCGCACCCATGCCCGGCCTCAACTGCTGGAGAGTTTCATCAGCACCAGGCCGGCGACGATAAGCACCGCTGCGCCAATCCGCATCGGGCTGACCTGCTCGCCCAGGAACACGATGCCGACCACGAAGGCGCCGACCGCGCCGATGCCGGTCCAGATCGTGTAGGCGGTGCCCAGCGGCAGGCTGCGCATGGCGACGGCCAGCAACCAGAAGCTGGCGATCATGCCGACGATGGTGATGGCGGTGGGGGTGAGTTTGGTGAAGCCTTCAGACTGCTTCATCGACACGGCCCATACGATTTCCAGCAGGCCGGCAAACAACAGATAGATCCAGGCCATGACAGCCCTCCGATGGTAGGGCCAGGCCGTCCTGGTCATTCAATCCCGATGTGGGGGAGGTCGTTCCTCCTGCGGCCGGATTCTAGCAACGGCAGCAGCCCCGGGCCGATGCCGCAGCCAACGGGTTACATCGGATTCAGCGCGTGAAGCTGGCGTCAGCACCCATGCCTGCGCTAGAATGCGCGTCTGCCATCGGTCAACTGATGCGCAGTCCGGCTGTGGTTTCCGGCGCACGACGCGCTGCTTCCCCTGATCCGTGAATCGGCCGCCTCCGGGCGGCCAACGTCTCTATGGTGGCCCCGTCGGCCCCTCGCGACGCTAGGTCGAAAACTCCGCCAGGGCCGGAAGGCAGCAACGGTATCGATCGACGCGGGCGCCGAGGTCAGCCGGCGGGGCCACCGCCTTTTCAGGCGATACCCCGCCCCTGATGGATGCCAACCCTGGTTGGCGCCCTTCCTTGGTTGGCGCCCTTCGCCGGGCATGTCCCGGCGCTACCGCGCCTCAGGCGTACCCTGATGGAACACCATCCGCCAGCCCGTTGTATGCTGACGCCACAACGAGCTGCGCAGCACCCACCGCTGCGGTTGGTCATCGACGTGATAGCGACTGCGGTAACGCACCTGCGCCAGGCCCTCTGCCAGCATCCACACGGCGTACCGGTCCGACTCGATCACCACCTGCGCACGCTCCAGCGGGATCTCTTCCAGCGCGGCTTCACGGCCGTAGCACTGGCCGGAGCTGCCGATCTCGCTGAAATCCTCATCCAGCAATGCCGCCAAGCGCTGATGATCTGCGCGCACCTGCGGGGAGTGCAGTGCGCGTTCCAGCCGCTCCAGCTCGGCAGCCAGCGCCGGCCTTGCGGCGTGGCCAGCGTTGCTCACGGCGGATCCTGCACCAGTACGTGCGGGGCAGTCGGCGTGGCCAGCACAACGCACTGGCCCGGCTGTGCCACCCGGTGCCCACGCGCGGCCAGGGCCTGGCCATCGGCCACGCTGGCATAGTGGTACAGCATCATCCGTGCCTGCAGCTCGGCGCTGTACTCGCGCTCCAGGTCATCCACCCCGGTGTGCGAAGGATTGCCATGCAATCCGCAATCGTGGGCGATCAGTTCATTGTCGTTGGCAAAGCGCGCCAGCATTTCCGGAATCGGCCGGGTATCACCACTCCAGGTCAGCGCGCCCTGCAGGCGCAGGCCATAGGCCGTCTCCGGCCAGTGGTGCCGCACGGGGAACAGCTCCAGCCGCACACCCTCGTGCCAGAACGCATCGCCCACCACGATCAGCTGGAAGGCATCCCAGAAGTTGGCGCCGCCCTCGGCCAGCACGTTCGGGTAATCGCCGATGCGCTTGTGCAGCAGCGGCACCACCGTGGCCGGCACGTACAGGCGCACCTTGCCGCGCCGCTGCGTGCTGAAGAAGGTATCCACGAACAGGCGCTCGAAACCCGCCACGTGGTCCAGGTGCACATGGGTGACGAAAAGCGCCTGCGGCATATGCCCGTAGTGCGCCTTGAACGCGGTCAGGCCTTCACCACCACAGTCGATGGTCAGCCACGGCTGGCCATCACGCTCGATCACCGACATCGGCGAACCCAGCTCGACCGCCGATGCATTGCCGACGCCGAGGAAACGCAACGACCAGTCCATCAGGTGCCCCGGTTCCAGGCCATGTCATAGGCGCGGCGCAGGCGCGCGTAGTCTTTTTCCACGTCTTCCACGCTGCGCTCACCGCGCAGCTTGACCAGCGAGCGCAGCAGGCGCTTGAGATTGCGCTCGCGCCAGGCCGTGGCCGGGATGCGGATCACCCCGCGATCGAAGTCGATCAGCCAGCCATGGCCGTTGCCATCGAACAGGATGTTGTGCGCATTGAGATCGGCATGGTCCAGCCCGGCACGGTGGAAGCGCGCGATCATCCGCCCGGTTTCTTCCCACGGCGCCCCGCGCCCGGCCACCAGTGCGCGGTCGGCCAGCGAGCGCACCCCTTCGATCCGTTCCATCAGGATCGCGGCGCGGTAGCGCAGGCCTTCACGCATGTAGAAGGCGGCAATCGGCCGGGGCACCGGCAGCTTCTTCTCGCGCAGCGCGCGCATCAGCCGGAATTCGGCAAAGCTGCGGGTCCGGTCCGCCCCCCGCCAGATGTACTGGTCGTGGCTGATCCGGGCCGCCAGCCCCCCGCGCAGGTAGTGCCGCAGTACGCTGGCGCCGAACGGCGCATCCACGAACCAGGCGCTGCCACGGCCGCCCTCACCCACCGGCCGGGCCTTGCCGGCCCAGTGCTGTGGCGAGAACAGACCGATGTCGGCTTGCCGCAGCCGCTCGCGGTCGAACAGAATGGCCCCGATGCCGCGACCCTCGCGGCATGGCGTCAGCGCTTCATTGGCGTCGAATGCGACCATTCCTTTGAGTCTAACAACACATGGCATCAGCGTCCTCCTCCTTGTGTCTTCTGCGCCTGTCCGCTCTTGGCGATGTGACCCACGTAGTGCCGCTGGTGCGCACCCTGCAGGCCGCGCGCCCGGATACGCCGATCCACTGGATCATCGACAAGGTCGGGCAGAAGCTGCTCGATGGCCTGCCGGGCGTCACCTTCCACGCCTACGACAAGAAGACCGGCATGGCCGGAGTGAAGGAGCTGCGCAAGCAGTTGCCGCCCGGGCGTTTCGAGGCCCTGCTGCAGATGCAGGTGGCGTTCCGCGCCAACGTGCTGTCGGCCTTCATTCCCGCCGAGCGCCGCATCGGGTACGACCGCAGCCGCTCCAAGGACCTGCACGGCCTCTTCATCAACGAACGCATCCCCGATCGCCCGGGCATCCATGTGCTCGATGCCATCGGCAGCTTCTGCGAGCCACTGGGCCTGCGCCAGACCGATGTCAGCTGGGACCTGGCCGTGCCGCAGGCAGCCTATGACTGGGCCGCCGCGCAGTGGCAGGACGATGGCCGGCCGGTGCTGATGATCTCGCCCTGCTCCAGCCACGTGCGCCGCAACTGGTACGCCGACCGCTATGCCGAGGTCGCCAACCATGCCGTCACGCGCGGTTGGCGGATCGTACTGTGCGGCGGCCGCAGCGAACTGGAGCGCAGCATGGCCGACGCCATCCAGGCCCAGCTGGATGTTCCGGCACTGGACCTGGTCGGCAAGGACACGCTCAAGCAGTTGCCGGCCCTGCTGTCCCGCGCCAACCTGGTGATGACCCCCGACTCTGGCCCGATGCACATTGCCAACGCAATGGGTACCAAGGTGCTGGGCCTGCATGCGGCCAGCAACCCGAACCGCAGCGGCCCGTATTCGGACCGCCGCTACTGCGCGGACCGCTACGACGACGCGGCGCGCAAGTACCTGGGCAAACAGGCAGCCGACCTCAAGTGGGGTACCAAGATCGAATTCGACGATGTGATGGAACTGATCACCGTCGAGGACGGCATTGCCGCGTTCGAGCGTTACGTCGCCGACCATCTGGGATGAGTGGCACGCAGGGCAGCTGAGCGCTGTCTACTGGGTGCGGACCTTGGTCCGCACCGTCCCGTAACTCGGGAGATCCATCCACGCATGGCCTGGATCTACTGCGTCGGGCCGCCCGGGATTACGCGCGCTGCGTGTAATCCTGGTAGGACTTCTCTTCCACGTACGCCGAACCCAGCGCCAGGTTGATCGCCTTCTTGATGCGTGCGCGTTCGTCGTTGCGCAGGTACACGCTGCGCGCCAGGTCGATGAACCCCTGATCGAAGGCCTGCGCCTTGTCCTTCAGGCGGATGTCGTCCTCGATCTCCCACAGCTGCTCGTTGACCGTCTTCAGCTCGGCGCGCAGCTTGGCGATGTCCTTCACTGCCGCAGGGTGCGCCATCCACGTGGTTTCCAGCGCGGACAGCTCCTTGCGTACGTTGGCCAGCTTGCCTTCGTCACTGATGCGCTCGGACTTGATCTGCAGGATCGAGATCTTGTCCAGCAGCTCGCCGAATGAAACGGGGACGAGGATTTCAGCGGTCATCGTGGCGGCTCCAGCAGGTGATGACGTACATGGTAACCCGCCGCACGCGAACGGCATCCACGCATGGCGTGGATCTACTGAAGCATCCGCAGGGAGGCCGGCAACGGGAGGGCCCGAACGTTGCATCGCAACGTTTGGGGCGACGCGCGAAGCGTCGTCGCATCCCCGCGCCAGATAAAAAAGCCACCAATCCGTGCAAGTTGACGCAAAGCCATCTGGAGCAGCAAGCCCCTTTGTTGAGGGGCTGCCCCGACAGGGGCGGGGAGAGGCCGGCAAAGGGAGGGGCCCGAACGTTGCATCGCAACGTTTGGGGCGACGCGCGAAGCGTCGTCGCATCCCCGCGCCAGATTAAAAAGCCACCGATCCGTGCAAGTTGACGCAAAGCCATCTGGAGCAGCAAGCCCCTCTGTTGAGGGGCTGCCCCGACAGGGGCGGGGAGAGGCCGGCAAAGGGAGGGGCCCGAACGTTGCATCGCAACGTTTGGGGCGACGCGCGAAGCGTCGTCGCATCCCCGCGCCAGATTAAAAAAGAAGGGCTGCCTTTCGGCAGCCCTTCTTTTTTAATCTGGCGGAGAGGGGGGGATTCGAACCCCCGAGGCGCTATAAACGCCTGCCTGATTTCGAGTCAGGTACATTCAACCGCTCTGCCACCTCTCCAGATGTTCCCCGGCGAACCGGGGACGCGCATCATACGAGGAAGCGCGGCTGACGACAAGTCATTGCGCCCAATGAAGTGAAATTTTCCTGACTGCATGGCTTGCCGGATGTCCGCTTGGCCGTGATGATGCCGTTCTCCCCGGCATTACCCCCTCGCCCAGCACCCACCATGATCGAATTCGGACATCTCACCCACCCCGGCCTGCGCCGCGAGCTCAATGAGGACACCTATTACGGTGACGGCGAGCTGGCCCTGTGGCTGGTAGCCGACGGCATGGGCGGGCACGCCTGCGGCGAGGTGGCCAGCGCACTGGCGCGCGAGACCATCGTCCGTGAGATCCGCCGTGGCGCGCCGTTGGCGCAGGCGATCCGCACCGCCGACGAAGAGATCATCCGCGCCTCGCGCCGGCGCAACGACAGCCTGCCGATGGGCACCACCGTGGTCGCTGCACGGGTGCAGGGCAACCGTTACGAAGTGGCCTGGGTCGGCGACAGCCGCGCCTATCTGTGGCGCGATGGCCAGCTTGCACAGCTCAGCCAGGACCACAGCGTGGTGCAGGAACTGGTCGCGCAGGGCAACCTGACCGCCGAGCAGGCGCGCGCCCATCCTCACCGCAACGTGGTCACCCAGGCACTGGGCGTCACCGACCCGGCACACCTTAACGTGGCGACCACCAGCGGCGAGCTGCGCCCGGGCATGCAGTTGCTGCTGTGCAGTGATGGCCTGACCGAGGAAGTGGATGACCGCGGCATCGCCCGCACCCTCGCCTTCGACGACGCCAGCGCACAGGAATGCGTGGACAGCCTGGTCGCCTCCGCCCTCGACGGCGGCGGCTCGGACAACATCACCGTGATCCTGGTGCGCTGCCACTGATGCCGGCTGGAGGCAAGCCCCCTGAGTCAGGGGGCGGCCGCGAAGCGGCGGGGATCTGGGTGCTGGTGAGACGGGGCCCACGATTTGCAGCGCGGATTGTGGGGCGCCAGCGCGATTGCGCTGGCGCTTCATCGGACAACATCACCGTCATCCTGGTGCGCTGCCACTAACCCATGCAGGGCGTGGATCTACAGTAGAGCCACGCCATGCGTGGCTGCATTTCGCACGCCACCGCTGCGCCTACGCGCTCGCGGCCTCTTCCACCTTCGGGCCGTCCCACAGCGCGTGGCCGGCCTTCTTGCGCAGCCGCTCCAGACGCGCCGCATGCGCTTCCTGCTCCGACGGCGTGGCCACCACGCGCGGCCGCGGCAGCAGCTTGGATGCATCGAACGCCTGCAACGCGGCAGCGCCACCGGCATCGTCATCGCCCAGCCCGAAGCCGATCTCCTCCTGGCCCGAGGTCAACGCGATGTACACATCACCCAGGATCTGCGCATCCAGCAGACCGCCATGCAGGGCGCGGTGCGAGTTGTCCACGCCCAGCCGCTTGCACAGGGCGTCGAGCGAGTTGCGCTGGCCCGGGAAGCGCTCGCGCGCCAGCGCCAGGGTATCGATCACCGTGCAGCGGTCGGTGATCTTCCCGTACTGCTCTCCCAACAGGGAAAGCTCATTGTCGAGGAAGCCCAGGTCGAACGCGGCGTTGTGGATGATCAGCTCGGCGCCATCGATGAAGGCCAGGAACTCCTCCACGACCTGCGCGAACTCCGGCTTGTCGGCGAGGAATTCCAGGGTGAGGCCGGTCACTTCCTGCGCACCCTGTTCGAATTCGCAGTCCGGCTTCAGGTACTGGTGATAGGTATTGCCGGTCGGGCGGCGCTTGAACAGCTCGACGCAGCCGATTTCGACGACGCGGTTGCCCTTCTTCCACTCCAGGCCGGTGGTTTCGGTATCAAGGATGATCTGACGCATGGGCTCAGTTTACCGGGCTGCCGTCGCGGATCTGGATCGCGGCGTTGCGGGCCAGGGTATCCACGCGTTCATTGTCCGGGTCGCCGGAATGGCCTTTCACCCAGCGCCAGTCGATCTGGTGCCGCAGCGTGGCGGCCTGCAGGCGCTCCCACAGTTCACGGTTCTTCACCGGGTCACCGCCGGCGGTCTTCCAGTTCTTGCGGATCCAGCCCGGCAACCACTGGGTCAGGCCCTGCCGTACGTACTGCGAATCGGTGTAGAGGACGATCTGGCAGGGTTCGGTCAGCGACTCCAGTCCGGAAATGGCCGCCATCAGCTCCATCCGATTGTTGGTGGTATGCGCCTCACCACCGCTCAGTTCACGCTCATGCCCCTTGTAGCGCAGCAGCGCCGCCCAGCCACCGGGGCCAGGATTGCCAAGGCAGGAACCGTCGGTGTGGATTTCGATGGTTTTCAATACAACTCCAGATCAGGTAGCAACGGTGCCGTGCCAGCGCACGGGCAACGGGGTCGGCCCGGGCAGGGCCAGCGTGCGTTTTTCAGCGTGGAACAGGCAGGCCGCGCGCAGGGGGGCCCAGCCGCCGCGACGGCGGCTGCCGGCACCCTGCCACATCGGCCCCAGGTAACGCATGTCCTCGCATTCCAGCCCATGGCGCTCAAGCAGCTGGCGGATCCGCTGCGGCGTGCGCACCACCAGCCCGTGCTGGCGCCAGCGCGTGCGGAACGGGCTGAACGGGTTGAGGCTGGTCAGCCACAGATGGCCGCCGGGCATCAGCACGCGCTCGCATTCGTCCAGCAGATGGTCGGCATCGCCGACGGTCACATGCTGCAGCACGATGGCGTTGACGCTCTCGTTGGGCAGCGGCAACGGCAGGGCACAGCGGGTATCGCCGGCGTAACCACTGCCCTGGCGATGCAGGCGCAGGCCCCGACCGCCCAGCTGCGCATCCGCCAGCCAGGCGGCGCTGGGGGCGATCCACAACCAGGGCCGGGTCGGCAGCAGCGACAGCTGCGGCAGCAGCAGCTGCCGTTCGAGCACGCGCAGGGCCTCCGCCGGTTCACTGTCGAACCACGGGGCCTGGCTCGCTTGACGGGTGCTCTGCAGCGCGGGCATGGTCCAATTCTATGCGACTGACTGCCCTGCCCGCATTTGCGGACAATTACATCTGGATGCTGATCGCCGACGACGGTGCTGCCGTGGTCGTCGATCCCGGCGACGCTGCGCCGGTACTGGCGCTGGCTGCCCAAGGCGTGCGCGTGGACACCATCCTGCTCACCCATCACCACGACGATCACATCGGCGGGGTACCGGCGCTGCAGGCGCGTTTTCCCGGCGTGCGCGTGGTCGCACCGGTCGACGAGCGCATCCCGATGGCCACCGAGCGGGTCGGTGAAGGTGAACGTGTTCAGGCACTGGGCCGGATGTTCCACGTACTATCCGTCCCCGGGCACACCCGCAGCCACATCGCGTTTCACACCGCTGAACAGCTTTTCAGCGGAGATTCGTTGTTCAGCCTGGGCTGTGGACGCCTGTTCGAAGGTACGCCGTCCCAGCTGCTGGCATCGATGCGCAAGCTGGGTGCCCTGCCCGCGCAACTGCTGCTGTGTTGCGCTCACGAGTACACCGTGTCAAATGCCGTCTTCGCGCGGCATGTCGACCCCGCCAACGCTGCCTTGCTGCAGCGCCAAGAGGAGGCTTTGGCCATGCGCCGCGATGACCGTTCCACCCTGCCAGTATCCCTGGCCGATGAAATTGCCTGCAATCCGTTCCTGCGTACCCACACGGCGCCCATCCGCGCTGCCGTGTCGGCGCACCTGGGGCGCGAAGTCGTGGACGACGTCGACGTCATGGCCGGTCTCCGGCACTGGAAAGACGGCTTCCGCGCATGAGTCGCCGAAGTCTGCCGCTGGCCCTGGGTCTGATCCTGGGGTTGGCCGGAACTGCCGGCGCACAATCGCTGGGCGCCGGCATCAGCCAGAACCTGACCGCCGCCTCGGCCCTGCCGCTGGATCCGTCAACGCTGCCGGCCGCATCGGTACGCAATGGCCAGGAAATCTTTTCCAGCTTCCGCGACGGCCTGGCCGAGCCGAGCTGCGACGCCGAGGCCACCAGCCCGCGCTGGCAGAAGCAGTTCGCCCATGCGCCTTCGCGGTTGGCCAACCAGGATGACGACGCGCTGGTGCTGTTCGGCTACGTGGTCGAAGAGCTGCGCAAAGCCAACCTGCCCACCGAATTCGCCCTGATTCCCTTCGTCGAAAGTGGCTACCGGCCCAATGCCCGCAACGGCAGCGGCCCGACCGGCCTGTGGCAGTTCATCGCCACCACGGCACGCAACCATCGCGTACCGATGAGCAACAACTACGACGGCCGGCTGTCGGCAGTGGAGTCCACCCAGGCCGCCGTGCGCTACCTGAAGACCCTGCATGGCATGTTCGGCGGTGACTGGCGCCTGGCCACCATGGCCTACAACGCGGGCGAGTACCGCGTGCTGCAGTCCATGCGCAAGGCCGGCATGAATGCGCAGAACGCCAAGCCGGCAAGCCTGCCCGGGCTGTCGCCGGTCACCCATGCCTACGTCGAGAAGCTGCATGCCCTGGCCTGCGTGCTGGAAGACGTGGAAGACCAGCCGGGCGTGATGGCCTCGCTGGACCGCACCGTGCCGGTGCTGAAGGACCACACCCTGCCGGCGGGCACCAGCGTCCAGCAATGGGCCGCGCAGCGCGCGCTGGACCCGGCGAAGATCGCCCGTCTGAATCCGGCACTGGCCGCTGGCAACCGCCCGTCGGGCGCGGCCCGCGTACTGGCTCCGGTTTCGGCGTCCAACGCGGACGTTGCCAACATCGCCAGCACGGCCGTTGCCACCACACTGGCCAGCACCGCCAGCGCCGCGCCGAGCCCGCAGGTGGCCAAGGTGGTCGCGTCGGCTGCCGATCGCCCGCGCAACCGTCGCCACACCGTGCGCAACGGTGAATCGGCCTGGACCATCGCCCGCCGCTACGGCATGCCGGTGAAGGCGCTGTTGTCGCTGAACGGCTTGAGCGGCAGCAGCGTGCTGAAGCCGGGCGCGGTACTGCGCGTCGAAGACTGAGGTCGGTGCGGCGCTGCCGCGTGGTTTCCGGCCAACGGCGAAGCCCCTCGCGGGTGGCGGCAGCAGCATTCATGAGTTGGGACGAGCGAGGTGGACCCACGGGGGACGCCGTGAACCCATCCTTGGTGGCTTGGCCGCGGCATCCATGCCGCGGACACCCCCGCGCGCCCACCCCGCCCGTCCCCTGATGGTTTCCGGTGGCACCACCCACGGATTGGAAGATGAAGAGCAGGAGCAGGTCGCTTCGCTTCTGGTAGCGGCCGACCCTGGTCGGCACTCATCGCGCAGGTCACGGATCGATCAGGGCTGCGACAACAAAAAAGGCCCGGCAATGCCGGGCCTTTTCGTTCCTGCTCGCCGGAGGGCTTACAGGTTCGCTTCGGTGGTCTGCACCAGGAAGCGCTTGCGCATCGCCTCGATGTAGGCCTTGGCCGCAGCCATGCCGTCGATCTGGCTCAGCTGGTCCTTCAACTGCTTCTGCTGCTCGGCGGTCACTTCCTTGATGTCGCCCGGGTTGACCTTGTTCACCGCGAAGACCAGCGCATGGCCGTTGACGTCGACCTTGCCGTAGCTCGGCTTGCCTTCGGCAGGCAGCGGCGCACTGAAGATTGCACGGTTGATCTCCGGAGTCGGCACCGGCTGGCTGCGCGGCAGGCCCGGCATCGGGCTCAGCTGCAGCTTCTCGCTGGCAGCCAGCGACTGCAGGGTCGCGCCGGCCTTCAGCTTGGCCAGCAGGGCATCGGCGGCCTTGTCACCGGCCTGGCGCTGACGGTCGGCACGGATCGCGGCGATCACCTGCTCACGCGCCTTGTCCAGCGGCAGTGCCTGCTCCGGGGTATGCGCGGCAACGCGGATCACTACGCTGTGGTTGCTGCTGCCGCCCAGCGCGATCGGATCGCTGGCGGTACCGTCCTGCACCAGGACGTCGGAGAAGGCGGCACGCAGCACGGCCGGATCAGCGGCAATGCCGGTGGCGGTCGTGCGCGTGATCGGGCCCAGCGTCTGCATCGAGAGGCCGACCGCCTTGGCGGCCGCGGCCAGATCACTCGGGCTCTTGTTGATGGCATCGACCAGGCGGCCCGCCAGATCGTTGAAGCCACGCTCGCCGTCGGCCTTCAGCTGCTCGGCAGCCAAGGTGTCGCGTACTTCTTCGAAGGACTTGCCCTGGCCGCCACGAACCGCTGCGACCTTGATGATGTGGTAACCGAAGTCGGTCTTGACCGGGCCGATCACCTCACCCGCCTTGGCACCAAACAGCGCATCTTCGAACGGCTTGACCATCGCACCCCGTTCCACCCAGCCCAGGTCACCGCCCTGCGCCTTGGAACCAGGATCTTCCGAGTTCGCCTTGGCCAGCGCGGCAAAGTCGGCACCTGCCGCCTTGGCTTCGACAGCCAGCTTGGCGGCCTTGGCTTCAGCACCGTCGCCGGTGATCAGGATGTGCGCCGCCTGGCGCTGTTCCGGCGTCGTGAACTTGGCCTTTTCGTCTTCATAGCGCTTGCGCAGCGTCGCTTCGTCAGCTGCGGTCGGTGCCGGCAGGTTGGCACCGTTGAGCTCGACATATTCCAGCGACACCGATTCGGCCTGGCGGAAATCCTTGCCATGGCTGTCGTACCACTGCTTGATCTGCGCATCGGTCACCGGCGCGGTATCCACCGGAACTTCCGGCAGCGCGGCCAGTTCCACATCGCGGGTTTCGCCCAGCAGCTTCAACAGACGCTCGGTCTCGGCCTGGGTGACAAAGCCGGAATTCTGCAGGCCCGACGGGATCACCGACTGCTGCAGGCTCTCACGGACCAGTTCCTGGAACTGGGTGGGCGTGCGCGGCGGATTGCCACCGGCCAGGGCCAGGCGGTAATTGCTTTCGCTGAACTTGCCATCGGCGCCCAGGAAGCCCGGAATGGTGGTGATGTATTCGCGCACAGCGCCGTCGCCAATCACGACACCGGCCTGCTCACCGACCAGGCGCACGACCTGCTCGTCGATCAACTGGTCGAGCACGGCCAGCTTGTTCTCGGTGCTTTCGAACGCGCGTGGATCGAAGTTCTCGCCCTGCTGCTGGCGTTCACGCATGCGTTCCTGCTCGAAACGGGTGCGGAAGTCCTGTGCACTGATCTCATGGTGCTGCCACATCATGCGCACCGGCCACCAGGACGGTGCAGAGCGCCACCAGGTCGGCGGTGCCGAAACCTTGGCGACGTTCTGTGCGCCGACGCCACCGAGGTAGCTGTTGTCGATCACGAACAGGAACGGAATCATCAGCAGCCCCAGGATCACGGTAACGATCCAGCCTGAGGTCTTGTCGCGGAGTTTCTGCAGCATGGTGAGGAATCACAAGGCTTGATTGGCGAGCCCGGCAGTGTAACCCGCTTCGTGGCGCGGACCAAAAGCAGTGCCAGCGGGGCCTGCCGGCCTCCGGCCCAGGCGATCTGCACGTTCGCCCGCATCGAATGATGGAAACGGCGCAAAGAAAAAGCCCCCGACTTGCGTCGAGGGCTCTTAGAGTTGGCGGAGCGGACGGGACTCGAACCCGCGACCTCCGGCGTGACAGGCCAGCATTCTAACCAGCTGAACTACCGCTCCGCGCTTGAAACTTTGCAGGCGCTCAGTATATCCGAAGACTTCCTGAAAACCTACCCCGCTGAACACTTTTTTCAAAGTTTTTTCACGAGGATTTAAGAGTTTTGCAATGGCGGAGCGGACGGGACTCGAACCCGCGACCTCCGGCGTGACAGGCCAGCATTCTAACCAGCTGAACTACCGCTCCGTATTGCAGACCTCTTTGTTTTCTCTGCAACCGGTTGGTTGGAGAGAAAACAAGGCCCCCAGCTTTTCGGCCGGGGGCCTCGTTGAAAATGGCGGAGCGGACGGGACTCGAACCCGCGACCTCCGGCGTGACAGGCCAGCATTCTAACCAGCTGAACTACCGCTCCACATTTCAAACTTACCGCGGTGCTGTGGTGGGTGCTGAGGGTTTCGAACCCCCGACCCTCTCCGTGTAAAGGAGACGCTCTACCGCTGAGCTAAGCACCCCAGCGAGCCGCTTAGTTTACAGCATCCTTCAGGGCCTTACCAGCCTTGAACGACGGATTCTTCGAAGCAGCAATCTTGATGGTGTCGCCGGTCTTCGGGTTGCGGCCGGTGCGGGCAGCACGATCGCGGACCTGGAAGGTACCGAAGCCAACCAGGGTGACCGCATCGCCGTCCTTCAGCGCCTTGGTGACGGCAGCAACGACGGCATCGACAGCGCGGCTGGACTCGGCCTTGGTCAGGTCGGCGGCTTCAGCAACGGCATCGATCAATTCGGTCTTGTTCATTCTGTACAACTCCTTTGGCGGTGGGTTCCGCGTATTCGACAGGGAAGCAACCGCACGACGTCTGCATGCGGTTGCCATGTGGAAACGGTTCGCCGAATTCAGTGAGCGCTGACTGCGATCACTCGTTCGCGAGTGCTGCTTTTATACCAGCGGCCCTACCCCCACGCAAGCTGGAAAGCCAGCAACGACGCGGGTTTCAAGCATTTCGACAGGACGCATCAATGCTTGACGCGCGCGTTTCCACTCGGTTTGGCCTTGCTGCGCACCGTGACGCGCTGCGCACTCTTGCGCGTCTTCTTCGGCGCCAGCGGACGTTCCAGGGCCAGATCGAGCACTTCCTCGATGTACTTCACCGGCACGATCTCCAGGTCGCGGGTGACGTTGGCCGGAATGTCGGCAAGATCCTTGCGGTTCTCATCGGGGATGATCACCGTGCGGATTCCGCCGCGCAGGGCAGCCAGCAGCTTCTCCTTCAGGCCACCGATCGCGGTGACGCGACCGCGCAGGGTGATTTCGCCGGTCATCGCCACATCGGCGCGCACGGCAACCTTGGTCAGCATCGACACCAGCGAGGTCACCATTGCCGCACCGGCACTGGGGCCATCCTTCGGCGTCGCACCATCGGGTACATGCAGGTGCACGTCGTGCTTCTGCAGGAAGTCCGCATCGATGCCGAAGCGCTCGGCGCGCGAACGCACCACCGACAAAGCCGCTGACGCTGATTCCTTCATAACGTTGCCGAGCTGGCCGGTCAGGATCAGCTGGCCCTTGCCCGGTACCAGCGTCGATTCGATCTGCAGCAGATCGCCACCGACTTCGGTCCAGGCCAGGCCCGTGACCAGGCCGATCTCGTTCTCTTCTTCGGCACGGCCGAAGTCGAAGCGACGCACGCCCAGGTACTTGTCCAGGTTCTTGCTCGACACGCTCACCAGCGCCTTGGACCTGCGCGCGCCCTTCTTCGCCTTCGCCACCGGCTGCGGCCCACCCAGCGCGATTTCCTTCACCACCTTGCGGCAGATCTTGGCGATCTCGCGTTCCAGGTTGCGCACGCCGGATTCGCGCGTGTAGTAGCGCACGATGTCCTGGATCGCATCGCTGCCGATCTCCAGCTCTTCCGGCTTCAGGCCGTTGGCCTTGATCTGCTTGGGCGACAGGTAACGGGTGGCGATGTTGAGCTTCTCATCCTCGGTGTAACCGGGGATGCGGATCACTTCCATGCGGTCCAGCAGCGGGCCGGGGATGTTGAGCGAGTTGGAGGTCGCCACGAACATCACTTCGGACAGGTCCAGGTCCACTTCCAGGTAGTGGTCGTTGAACGCGTTGTTCTGCTCGGGATCGAGCACTTCCAGCAGCGCCGAGGACGGATCGCCACGGAAGTCCATCGACATCTTGTCGATCTCGTCCAGCACGAACAGCGGGTTCTTGCTGCCGACCTTGTTGAGGTTCTGCACGATGCGGCCCGGCATCGAACCGACATAGGTACGACGGTGGCCACGGATCTCGGCTTCATCGCGCACGCCGCCGAGCGACATGCGCACGAACTTGCGGTTGGTGGCCTTGGCGATGGACTGGCCCAGCGAGGTCTTGCCCACGCCCGGCGGCCCGACCAGGCACAGGATCGGACCCTTCATCTGCTTCACCCGCGACTGCACCGCCAGGTATTCAAGGATGCGTTCCTTGACCTTCTCCAGGCCGTAGTGATCGGCATCAAGGGTGTCCTGCGCGGCCTTCAGGTCCTTGCGCACCTTGCTGCGCTTCTTCCACGGCACGCCCAGCAGCCACTCCAGGTAGTTGCGCACGACCGCTGCTTCGGCAGACATCGGCGACATCTGCTTGAGCTTGTTGAGCTCGTTGCGCGCCTTGGCTTCCACCGGCTTGGGCATGCCCGCTTCGGCGATCTTGCGCGCCAGCTCTTCCAGTTCGCCCGGCGCATCGTCCAGGTCACCCAGTTCCTTCTGGATGGCCTTCATCTGTTCGTTGAGGTAGTACTCGCGCTGGCTCTTTTCCATCTGCGACTTCACGCGGCCGCGGATGCGCTTTTCCATCTGCTGCACGTCGATCTCGCCGTCGACCAGGCCGACCAGCATCTCCAGGCGTTCGCCCACGGCCAACGTTTCCAGCAGGCGCTGCTTGTCCGACAACCGCACGCTGATATGGGCGGCGATGGTGTCGGCCAGGCGTGTCGGCTCATCGATGCCGGCCAGGGTCTGCAGCAGTTCCGGTGGCAGCTTGCGGTTGGTCTTGACGTACTGCTCGAACAGCGACATCAGCGAGCGGGCGATGGCCTCGATCTCGCGCGGCTCGCGTGCATCGGCGGCCTCGATTTCCACGGCCTGGCCGTGCAGCGATCCATCGCGTTCGCTGACGCTGGTCACCTGCACGCGCGACAAGCCTTCGACCAGCACCTTGATGGTGCCGTCGGGCAGCTTCAGCAGCTGCAGGACCTGCGCCAGGGTGCCGACCTGGTAGAGGTCGGCGGCCTGCGGGTCATCGGTCTCGGCCGACTTCTGCGCCAGCAGCAGGATGCGCTTGTCTGCTTCCATCGCCTGTTCCAGCGCGTGCATGGACTTGTCGCGGCCGACGAACAGCGGGATGACCATGTGCGGGAATACCACTACGTCGCGCAGCGGCAGGACCGGCAGGTCGAGGGTCTCACTTGGGGAACGGGCCATGGGGGCTCCAGGGAAAGGGAAAACAGTCTCCGGGAGGGCATCTTCCGGAGACAAAAAAAGCCGATGGCCCCGTTATGGGGCCATCGGCTTTCAGATGCAAGACGTTCCGAGAAAATTCTTTCTATTCAACGAGTTGAAAGAATCATTCAGCGCCGGCGGCCTTCTGTTCAGGGACCGGCGGGGTCTGGTAGATCAGGTACGGCTCGGACTTGTGCTCGATCACCGATTCATCCACGACAACCTTGCTGACGTTTTCCTGCGACGGCAGGTCGTACATGGTGTCCAGCAGGACCGATTCGACGATGGTGCGCAGGCCACGGGCACCGGTCTTGCGCTTGAGCGCCTTCTTGGCGATGGCCGACAAGGCGTCCGGACGGAACTCCAGCTCGACGTTCTCCATCTCGAACAGCTTCTTGAACTGCTTGGTGATGGCGTTCTTCGGCTCGGTCAGGATGCGGATCAGGGCCGGCTCGTCCAGCTCCTCCAGGGTCGCGACCACCGGCAGGCGGCCCACGAACTCGGGAATCAGGCCGAACTTGATCAGGTCTTCCGGCTCGACTTCAGCCAGCACCTTGCCCACTTCCTGCTTGCGCTCGCTGCTCTTCACCTTGGCACCGAAACCGATGCCGCCGGCGTCGTTGGAACGCTGCTGGATCACCTTGTCCAGGCCGGCAAACGCGCCGCCGCAGATGAACAGGATGTTCTTGGTGTCCACCTGCAGGAATTCCTGCTGCGGATGCTTGCGCCCACCCTGCGGCGGAACGCTGGCCACGGTGCCTTCGATCAGCTTCAACAGGGCCTGCTGCACGCCTTCGCCGGACACATCGCGGGTGATCGACGGGTTCTCGCTCTTGCGCGAGATCTTGTCGATTTCATCGATGTAGACGATGCCCTGCTGCGCCTTCTCGACGTCGTAGTCGCACTTCTGCAGCAGCTTCTGGATGATGTTCTCCACGTCCTCGCCCACGTAACCGGCTTCGGTCAGCGTGGTGGCGTCGGCCATGGTGAACGGCACGTTGAGCAGGCGGGCCAGGGTCTCGGCCAGCAGGGTCTTGCCCGAACCGGTCGGACCGACCAGCAGGATGTTCGACTTCGCCAGCTCGACTTCGTCGTTCTTCTGGCGGCTCTCGATGCGCTTGTAGTGGTTGTACACGGCCACGGCCAGGGTCCGCTTGGCGCGGTTCTGTCCGATCACGTACTGGTCGAGCACCTCGAGGATCTCGCGCGGCTTGGGCAGCGAACTGCGCGCCGACTGCGCCTTTTCCTCAAGCTCCTCTCGGATGATGTCGTTGCACAGCTCCACGCACTCATCGCAGATGAACACGCTCGGACCGGCAATCAGCTTGCGCACTTCATGCTGGCTCTTGCCGCAGAAAGAGCAGTAGAGGATCTTGCCGGTGTCCGTGGAACGACCTTGGCGGTCTTCGCTCATGCTTCGCTTACCCAGTTACCCCACCCGCTGAACGGGGGTTCGATTCGAGAATAACACAGGGCCGGAGGGACATCAGTCTCCCCGACCCTGCAGGAACGGGGCCTGCCATGGCCCCGTGAGTGCCGGTCAGCCGGCCTGGATCGACTCTTCCGGACGACGCTCCAGGACCTGGTCGACCAGGCCATAGGCGACCGCATCGACCGCGCTCTTGAAGTTGTCGCGCTCGGTATCGCGCGCGATGGTCTCCAGCGACTGGCCGGTGTGCTTGGCCAGCACTTCGTTCAGGCGCGCACGCAGGGTCAGGATCTCGCGTGCGTGGATGTCGATGTCGGTGGCCTGGCCCTGGAAGCCACCCAGCGGCTGGTGGATCATCACCCGCGAGTTCGGCAGCGCATAGCGCTTGCCCGCCGCACCGGACGCCAGCAGCAGCGCGCCCATCGAGGCGGCCTGGCCAACGCAGATGGTGCTCACGTCCGGCTTGATGTACTGCATGGTGTCGTAGATCGCCATGCCGGCGGTGACCACGCCACCCGGCGAGTTGATGTAGATGCTGATGTCCTTTTCCGGGTTTTCCGCTTCCAGGAACAGCAGCTGCGCCACCACCACGTTGGCCATGTGATCGTCGATCGGGCCAACCAGGAAGATCAGGCGCTCCTTCAACAGGCGCGAATAGATGTCGTAGGCACGCTCGCCGCGGCTGGTCTGCTCGACCACCATGGGAACCATGTTCAGGGCTTTGGTTCGGTTGTCCATTTCGTGAGGTACCTATCTTGGGGGGAAACACCCCCGCGCCAGGGCTGGCGCGGGGTATCCGGCAATCCGCCAGGGATTACTGGCGGATCGCGTCCTGGAACGACAGCTTTTCTTCAGTGTGCTGGGCGCGCTCGGCGATCCAGTCGATCACCTGCTCTTCCATCACGCGGTTCTGCAGGCCAGACATCAGCTGGGGGTCGTTGCGGTACATCTCAATGACCTGTTCCGGCTCTTCGTAGGTCGAGGCGATCAGACGCATCGTTTCATTCAGACGCTTCGGCTCCAGGCGCAGGTCGTTGCTGCGGGCCACTTCGCCCACCACCAGGCCGACCAGCACGCGCTTGGCGGCAGCGTCCTTGAAGCCTTCGTGGGCGTCAGCCGGGATCTCGCCCGGGTTGCGGCCACTGCGGCGGATCTGCTCGACCTGCTGGGCCAGCATGGCGCGGGCTTCGTTCTCGACCAGGCGCGGCGGCATTTCCACCGACGAATAGGCCGCGATCAGCTGCTCGCCGACTTCACGACGCAGGCGGTTCATCAGTGCGCCCTTCAGCTCACGCTCGAGGTTGGCGCGGATGTCGCTGCGGAACTGCTCGACGTCGCCACCCTTCACGCCGAAGCTCTTAATGAAGGCTTCATCGACGGCCGGCACGACAGGCTCGGAGACGTCGCTGACCTTGACGGTGACCTGCACGGTCTTGCCCGCCAGCGCCGGCACGCGCCAGTCAGCCGGGAACTCGACGTCCAGGGTCTTCTCTTCGTCCTTGGCCATGCCGACCAGGCCCTGCTCGATGGTCTCGAACATCATGCCCTGGCCGAGCACGATGCTGCCCTTCTCGGTGCCTTCGGCCGGCAGGCGCTCGTCCCCGGCCTGCGACCAGGTTTCCAGTGCGACCAGGTCGCCGTCCTGTGCGGCGCGGGTGACCGGCGACCAGCTGCGACGCTGCGCCTGCAGGTTCTCGATCATCTGGTCGATGTCGGCATCGGTGATTTCGGCGGTGTGGCGCACCACGGTCAGCTTGCTGACGTCGATGTCACCGAAGTCCGGCACCACTTCGACGGTGGCCACGAAGGAGAACTCACCCTCGTCACCCTTGTCGATGCGCGGGCTGCCGACAATGCGCAGGTCGTGCTCACGCACGGCGGCGTCGAAGGTTTCGCGCAGCAGGCCGTCCAGCGCCTCGCCACGGACCTGCGCGCCGAAGCGCTGCTCGATCACCTTGGCCGGCACTTTGCCCGGACGGAAACCCTTGATGCGGGTGGTGCGGGCGATTTCGCCCAGGCGGCCGTTGATGTGGCTCTGCAGACGGTCTTCCGGCAGCGAGAAGCTCAGGCGGCGTTCCAGGTTGCCGATGGTTTCGATCGAAGCTTGCATGTTGACTCCTGCCACCGGTGGCGCCCTGGCCCCCGGCTCGATGATGGATGAAACGGTTGTAAGGACACGACGTCGATGACGCGCCTGCTTGCCGCAGCCCTTTAGTTTCGCCCAATTCGGGCGGCGCCGCCAGCACGGCCAGGCGCAGGGGTTGACGCGGAATGCCCGACTGGGCGGGGGACGGGCCGGCCTGGTGCGAAAGGGGGGACTCGAACCCCCACGCCTTGCGGCACTGGAACCTAAATCCAGGGCGTCTACCAATTCCGCCACTTTCGCGTGGCCGGCTCAGGTGTTCATTGTTGCAGGCGGGGGCGGAAAGCGGAAGGCTTCCACAAAACTGAACAGGGAAATCACCCTTTGGAGCCGGCCTGGGCTCATCCCGGCCCAGGCCGATCCGGGTCAGTGGGCGACCGGCGCGGGCTTCGGTGCTTTGCCCGCAGTGCCGCCAGCCGCATCGTCGCTGGGCGTTTCCAGCGTCGCGCCATCGACGGAGCGCGTCATTTCAACCGCGCCAGCAGGCAGCGCCTCCCCTGTCGACCCGGTCGACTGCGTGGCGTCGCGACCCTCCACCGGCTGTGCCGCGATGTGGTCGACATCCGCAGATCGCTCGACCGTCCGCGCGTAGTCCGGTGCAGCGGCGGTTGCCGCCTCGTCCGCCCTGCAGCCTGACAGCGCGATCACCACCAGGCCGGACAGCATCACGCCCGTGCTCTTGTTGAACGTCATCGAAGCACTCCTCATGCATGCGCCTTCGGCGCGGAACACCTATTGGGAGCGATGCCGGCAGCAACCGGTGAGAAGCAGCTCACAGCATTGAAGATGCTGATGACGCATGTGACGCTGATTTCAGCCACGCTTCAGTAGATCCACGCCATGCGTGGATGAACCCATCAATGCCTGCGATATCCACCCATGACGGGGATCTACCGACGCTGCCGCAGGCAAGAAAAAGCCACTTGGCGGACCAAGTGGCTTTCGTCTGGTGGGCTGTCAAGGATTCGAACCTTGGGGACGCGGCTGCGCATTCGCGCTGCCGCCCCACGCGCTGCTGCGCACCGCGGGCCCCTCTCACCAACGCCCACATCCCCCGGCTTCGCCGCGCCCCTTGACTCAAGGGGCTACCCCCAGCCGGCTGCACGCCAGCGGAGACATAAAGAAAAAAGCCACTTGGCGGACCAAGTGGCTTTCGTCTGGTGGGCTGTCAAGGATTCGAACCTTGGACCTATTGATTAAGAGTCAACTGCTCTACCAACTGAGCTAACAGCCCGAAATCGGGGGGCGAATTATGACCCGATCCGCGAGGGCGTTGCAAGCACTTTCTTCAACGTCGTTGAAACAAGCACTGCAACCGGCGATCCATCGCGAAGGGTTACATCTTGAAGAAAAAAGCCACCGGGCGATTCCGATGGCTTCTGTCTTGGTGGGCTGTCAAGGATTCGAACCTTGGACCTATTGATTAAGAGTCAACTGCTCTACCAACTGAGCTAACAGCCCTTGAAACTCAGGCGCACATTATAGCCGGCGACCTGTTTATTGCAATACCGTTTCGGCGATGCCGATGCGGTTGAATCAGTGGGGTGGCTGAGGGGATTCGAACCCCCGACCACCGGAATCACAATCCGGTACTCTAACCAACTGAGCTACAGCCACCACTGAAACTTTCGCTTCACCGCCAATGCTGCCGACGCTGACGCTTGATACGTTGCCCGAGGACTGTCACCGAAGTTCAGGTCCGCCGAAGCGAGTCCGACATTCTGGTGGAGTCTGCATGCTTTTGCAAGCACTTCTTCACATCCGCCAGCTACGTTCCGGTGTCGCACCAATGGCGCGCCCGACAGGAATCGAACCTGTAACCGCCGGCTTAGAAGGCCGGTGCTCTATCCAGTTGAGCTACGGGCGCCCGAACCGGAACGGCGTCCAATCCGACGTGACGTGGGATTGGTCGGGGTAGAGGGATTCGAACCCCCGACATCCTGCTCCCAAAGCAGGCGCGCTACCAGACTGCGCTATACCCCGGTGTTGCAATCCCCTCGGGCATGGACCCGGGGAGCTGGCCATTGTGGCCAAGCGCCCTGCGAACTGTCAACGCGCAATCCCAGCCCTGCCCCGCCATGACCACGGCTTGCGCAGTCATCGGCTATGCTCGCAACCAGCGGCCGGATGGCCCAATCGCCCCCTTTTCGCACGGAGACCTCGCATGCGCAGCGGCAACCCGGCTCTTTCCGAGTCGACCTTCCTCGATCTGGCCAGTGGCTCGGTGGTGACCAGCCCCGACCAGGCCATGACCCTCAATGGCACCGTCAACAAGACCGGCTTCCTGCTGCTGCTGACCGTGCTGACCGCGGCCTTCGCCTGGAACCAGACCGTGGACGACTACGGCCAGGTGATGGCCGGCGCCAAGCTGTACGCCATGGGCGGGGCGATCGGTGGCCTGGTGCTGGCCCTGATCACCGTGTTCAAGAAGGAGTGGTCGCCGGTCACCGCACCGCTCTATGCGCTGGTGGAAGGCCTGTTCCTGGGTGCCATCTCGGCCGTGTTCAACATGAAGTTCCCGGGCATCGTGTTCCAGGCCGTGCTGCTGACCTTCGGCACCCTGTTCGCACTGCTGTTCGCCTACCGCAGCGGCCTGATCAAGGCCACCGAGAACTTCAAGCTCGGCGTGGTCGCCGCCACAGGCGGCATCGCCCTGCTGTACCTGGCCTCGTTCGTGTTGTCGTTCTTCAACATCCAAGTGCCGCTGATCCATTCCTCAAGCGGCTGGGGCATCGCCTTCAGCCTGTTCGTGGTGGTCGTGGCCGCGCTGAACCTGGTGCTGGATTTCGACTTCATCGAAACCGGCGTGGCCCAGCGCGCGCCAAAGTACATGGAATGGTATGGCGCATTCGGCCTGATGGTGACCCTGGTCTGGCTGTATGTGGAGTTCCTGCGCCTGCTGTCGAAGATCCAGCAGCGCTGATCCTGGCAATGCCATAAACGACAAGGCCGCGGTCCGTCGGGATCGCGGCCTTTTTTGTAGCGTCGAGCACACTCGACACCTGCGGGAACGTGCCCCATGGCAGACACCACCCCTCGCCGCTTCCACAGCTATCGCCCGGCCGATGGCCATCGCCTGCCACATGATCCGTTCAACGCCATCATCGGCCCGCGCCCCATCGGCTGGATCTCCAGTCGTGATGCCGACAGCAATGTGAACCTGGCGCCCTACAGCTTCTTCAACGCCTTCAACTACACGCCGCCGATCATTGGTTTCAGCAGCCAGGGGCGCAAGGACTCGCTGCACAACATCGAAGCCACCGGCGAGTTCGTCTGGAACCTCGCCACATTCGATCTGGCCCAGGCAATGAACGAGAGCTGCCGCGCAGTCGCGCCGGACGTGGACGAGTTCGTCCTGGCCGGGCTGACACCACTGGCCTCGGAGCAGGTTGCACCGCCGCGCGTGGCGCAGAGCCCGGTGAGCATGGAGTGCCGCTGCACGCAGATCGTGCGTCTGCGTGATGCGGCCGGCAATGACACCAATGGCTGGCTGGTACTGGGAGAAGTGGTCGCCGTGCATATCGATACGCGGTTGCTCGTCGACGGCATCTACGACACCGCAGCGAGCGACACCATCCTGCGCGGCGGCGGACCGGCCGACTACTTCCGGATCACCGCCGACCAACGCTTCCGCATGCTGCGGCCCGCCTGACCCCTCAGCCCGCCGCCCCACGGGACAGCAGGATCGGCAGCGACGAGGCCAGCAGGGCCACGCCGGAAGCGGTCAGCAGGCCGAGGACGATCTGCCGGAAACGCGCCTCACTGATACCGATATACAGCTTCGCCCCCAGCAGCGTGGGTACCAGCATCGCCGGCGCGACAATGGCGAAGTACGGCAGCATCTGCCGGGTGACCATGCCGGTACCGACATAGGTGGCCATGGTCACCGCCAGCATCGCCAGATTGAAGTTCTGGATGACCGCGCGCTGCTCGTGCTTGCCGAAGCCCCGCAGCGTGCTCCACAGGGTCGGTATCGGCCCGGCGAAGCCACCGATGCCACTGAGCACACCACCGGCCATGCCGGCCAGCGCGTCGCCGAACCGGCCGCCAACGGTGACCGGTGGCAACGAACGCGCCATCAGCATCACCGGGCACCACAGCGCCAGGAAACCTCCCAGCAGCGCCTTGAACCAGGCCATGTCCAGCTGCGGCAGCACCAGCACGCCAAGCGGAATGCCCGCCAGCCCACCGAGCACGAACGGCAGCAGCAGGCGCAGGTTGAAGCCACGGCGCACCGTGAACACCGCCAGCAACTGGCCAACCAGCGCGCCGAACACCGACAGCGTCGCCGCAAGCCGGGGATCCAGCCCCCACGCCCAGAACGACATCGCGACCATGCCGAACGCGAATCCCGACAGGCCCTGCACGAACCCTGCGACGATCGCGCCCAGCGCGACCAGCAGATACACCGGCTCCATCCCTATTCCTCACCGCTGCCGTGCGACTACCCTGCCGCACCCGACGCTGCAGCGTAATGCGCGGCAAGATGATCGACCAACGCGCGCACCTTCGGCGCCAGCGCACGCGCATGCGGATACAGCGCGAAATAGCAGCGGATGCCACCGTGCCAGCTGGGCAGCACACGGATCAAACGGCCGGCGCGAAGATCTTCCTGCACCGTAAGCGCGGTGAACAGACTGATGCCCATGCCGGCCAGCACCGCCGCATACAGCGCCGGTGTGGCATCCACGCGCAGTCGTTGGCCGGCCTCCACGCTGGCGATGACACCGCGCGGCCCGTGCAGCTGCCACGGCGTCATCGCCGCAACAGGATTGAACCCCAGCAAGGTGTGGTTCTGCAGGTCGGCCACCTGTCGAGGCAGTCCCTGCTGGGCGAGGTACGCCGGTGCCGCAACCAGGATGCGCGGGCATCGCGCCAGTTCACGGGCGACCAGCTGACTGTCGGGCAAGGACGGCGCGATGCGCAGGGCGAGATCGAAGCCCCCGCCGACCACATCGACCAGCTGATCGTCGGCCGACAGTTCCAGCGCCACCTGGCGATAGCGCGCCAGGAAGCCAGGCAGCCAATGCGGCAACTCCTGGCTGGCGACCACCTGCGGCACGCTGACCCGCACGCGCCCGCTGGGCTGGGCCTGGCCGGCCCGCGCACGGTCATCGGCGGCCTCCAGCCGGTCAAGCAGCGCCACCGCCTCGCGGTAGTAGTCGCGCCCGGCCTCGGTCAGCGACAGCCGCCGGCTGTTGCGATCCAGCAGCCGCACCTGCAGGTGCTCTTCAAGTTGACGCAGCTGCCGCGACATCGCCGAATGGGTGGTACCCAGCCGCTCGGCGGCAGCGGTGAAGCTGCCGGCGTCGACGATCGCGCGCAGGGCTCGCAGGGCGGCGAAATGGTCCATCGGCAGCGCGCTCCAGTCGGCGGGGCCCGCAGGCTGCGGACCCCGCCAGCTTATCAAGTGCCGTTGCCTGCCTTGCGCACCGGCAGGGCCAGAATCGCCGAGGCGGTCATCACATCGCCAAAGGCATCCTCGATCTGCGCCAGCGACGCCTCATGCAATGCGCGATGGCCGATGGTCCCGCCATTGGCCAGATCCAGATCACGGCTGGCAGAGGCGTCGGAGGCCACGATCACCCGGTAGCCGCGCGGCGCCGCCGCCGCATCGCGTGCAGCGCCGGCAACGCAGGCATGGGTCTGCAGGCCAGTGACGATGAGGGTGTCGATACCGGCATCCTTCAGCACCTTGTCCAGTGCTGCTGCCGAGGCACCGGCGAACACGCTGACGTTGTCCTTCTGTACCACGGTCTCGCCCTTGCGCGGTTGCATGTCACGGTGGAATGCCGCGTTGACGCTGCCCTCTGCAAACAGCGGCGCGCCTGCCGGCAGTACGTGCTGCACATGGATCACGCGGATGCCGTTGGCATCAGCGAAGTCGACCACGCGACGCGTTTGCCGCAGGGCCGCCACGCCATCGGGAATGACCATGCGACCACCGGCGAAACCGGGCGCGGCACTGGCGTCGAAGTACTCGTTCTGGAAGTCGATCACCAGCACGGCTGTCTTCGCTGCGTCGAGCGAGGTGACGGCCGCAGCGCCGGCCATATGCCGGATGGTGGGGTGGACCGGCTCGGCGGCGACAACCGGGGCGGTGGCAACCATGCCGATCAGGCCGGCCAGGCCGAAAGCAGTGAGGTTCATGGTCAAGCTCCTGTGCGGTGGAAAGTGGGCACAGGATGAGGAGCGGCAAGCGCACGAACCAGCCATCGGCCAGCACACGATCTGTGCACGATTTGCACAGATCATTCTCATGGCCTTGAGCTTGCGCGATGCTACGAGGTCAGCTTTGCCCCATTGAGCCGTACGATCATCGCGTACTCGCGCCCGAGCACGACTTCGGCGGTATTGCTACCGGCGCGCACGGCATGCTGCAGGCCGGCCGGATACTTCACCGGCACGCCAGCCAAGGTGTGGACATGGCGGGGAGGCGCATTGGCGCTCCTGATGACGAATTCCGCGCAGGCCCCTTCCAGCAGGAGAACCGGCGCCCCTGCCGGAAACTCGATCAACTGCAGTACGCGCTCCTCGGACCGCCGCATGCTGCGAACGGGTGCCCCCTCGCTGCGCAGGCGGCGCAGCGCGCGCTGCGAACGGGACCATGGCCAGTAGAAGATGAAGTAGATGGCTACACCCAGAAGGTAAACGGCAGCAGCCACCAGGATCCACACAGCCGTCGCAGGCATCCACAAAACCCTGTCGGTGAAAAACGCGCAGCTCAAAAACGCGGACGGGCCGTACAAGGACGGCCCATCTGCAACTACCCGAAGCCCTGCGGGAATCTGCCTGCAACGATCCCCGGCAGGACAGCCGCCGCTTACAGGCGGCTGGCGATCGCCCTGGCAAAGCCCATCGTGTTGCCGGTGCCGCCGAGGTCGCCGGTCAGCGAATCCTTGGCTTCCATCGTGGCGACGATGGCCTTGCGCAGGCGCTCGGCGTTTTCCGGCTGGCCGACGTGGTCCAGCATCTGTGCCGCTGCCAGCAGCAGGGCGCACGGATTGGCCTTGCCCTGGCCGGCGATGTCCGGCGCGGTGCCGTGCACGGCTTCGAAGATCGCCGCGTCCTTGCCGATGTTGGCGCCCGGGGCCAGGCCCAGGCCACCGACCAGACCGGCGCACAGGTCGGAAATGATGTCACCGAACAGGTTGGTGGTGACGATCACATCGAACTGTTCCGGACGCATCACCAGCTGCATGCAGCAGTTGTCGACGATCATTTCCTGGAACTCGATGTCCGGGTACTGCGCGGCGACTTCGCGCGCCACGGCCAGGAACAGGCCCGAGGTCGACTTGATGATGTTGGCCTTGTGCACGGCGGTGACCTTCTTGCGGCCGGTGCTCTTGGCCAGCTCGAAGGCGTAACGCACGATGCGCTCGGAGCCCTTGCGGGTGATGCGGGTGCCGGAGAAAGCGGTCTCGCCGTCGGCCGACACTTCCTGGCCTTCGGCCAGGTACGCACCTTCGGTGTTCTCACGAACGGTGATCAGGTCGACGTTCTCGAAGCGCGACTTGGTGTTCGGGAAGGTGTGGGCCGGACGCACGTTGGCGTACAGGTCGAAGTGACGGCGCAGGCTGACGTTGATCGAGGTGAAGCCGCCACCGACCGGGGTGGTCAGCGGGCTCTTCAGCGCGACCTTGTTGCGCGCGATCGATTCCAGGGTCACCGCCGGCATCAGGTCGCCGTGCTTCTCCAGGGCCACCAGGCCGGCGTCGGCATCTTCGTACTCCAGGCCAGTGTTGAGCTGGTCGAGCACGTACAGGGTGGCGTCCATGATTTCCGGGCCAATGCCGTCGCCGCGGATGACCGTAATTTTCTGCGTCATTGATCGATGTTCCGAACAGGGGGAAAAACGCCGTCCGGACGTGCCCGGAAACGCCGGCGCAAAGGAAGTTTCACCCGCAATTATGCCTTAGCCGGGCCCGGCTGCCCAAGTAGACCATGGTCCCGACCCCGGCAAAGGCATAATTGCCCGCGCATTCCTCCTTATCCCCGCGCCTTCGGCGCGCCCCCTTGAACAACAAGGGGGCTCCTGGGTTGCGGGATCGCGGGGAAGGCCCGGCGCATGTTTGGTAGTGCCGGCCGCTGGCCGGCAACCTCGGCCGATTCAGGTCCACCGGATGCCGGCCAGCGGCCGGCACTACCAGAGAGCCCGGTTCGCGGTAGCGGCCGGGCTCAGTGCTCGTGCGCTGCCGGGGCGGCGGCGCCACCTTCCAGCTGGTCGAGGAAGTCCACTGCGCGGCGCAGGTGCGGGATCACGATCGAGCCGCCGACCACCAAGCCTACCGAGAAGGTCTCGAAGAACTCTTCACGGGTGACGCCGGCGTCCTTGCACTGGGCCACGTGGTAGCTGATGCAGTCGTCGCAGCGCAGCACCATCGAGGCGACCAGACCCAGCAGCTCCTTGGTCTTCACGTCCAGCGCGCCGGCCTGGTAGGTCTGCGTGTCCAGCGCGAAGAAGCGGCGCACCACCTGGTTCGGCTCGCCCAGGATGCGTTCGTTCATGCGCTTGCGGAAGTCGGTGAATTCGGCGATCCGGTCCTTGCTGCCGTCGTCGGCCGCGCTCATGCCTGGCCCTGCCCGGCCAGCAGCGGCTCGAGCTTGCCTTCACGATGCAGGGCCATCATGTCGTCGTAGCCGCCCACATGGACGTCGCCCACGAAGATCTGCGGGACGCTGGTGCGGCGGGTCCTGGCCATCATCTTCTCGCGCTCGACCGGGTCCAGGTCGATGCGGACCTCGGTCCATTGCTGGCCCTTGCTCTTGAGGAAGTTCTTGGCGGCCACGCAGTACGGGCAGACGGCGGTGGAATAGATGGTGATGGCGGGGGTAGCGCCGGCGGACTGGGCTGTCACGGGAAACTCCACGATGGATCGACGGTCCATATATGGTACCGGTGCGCTGGAATTTCCACGCCACGCCCGCAACACTGTGGATTGATTAACGAATGGTTGCCCCCTGCCCTGCCACGCTGGGCCGACCCTGCCCGAGGACCGACCGCTTGCGACCCCTGCTGCTCACCGCTGCCCTGACCCTGGCCCTGGCCGCCCCGCTGGCGCAGGCCCAGGAGAAGCTGCCGGACATCGGCTCCTCGGCGGGCGAACTGCTGACCCCGGCCCGGCAGGCCGAGTATGGCGCGATGATGCTGCGCGAACTGCGCAACTATGGCTACCTGCTGGACGATCCCCTGGTCAACGACTGGCTGCAGACCATGGGCACGCGCCTGGGCTCCAACAGCGACCAGCCACGCCAGCCCTACACGTTCTTCGTGATGAAGGACCGCCAGATCAATGCCTTCGCCACCCTCGGCGGCTACATCGGCGTCAATGCCGGTCTGGTATTGACCGCCGAGCGCGAGGACGAGGTGGCGGCGGTGCTGTCCCATGAAATCGCCCACGTCACCCAGCAGCACGTGCTGCGCGGGGTCGAGCGCGCCCAGCGCGACCAGATCCCGATCCTGCTGGGCATGCTGGCGGCGGTGGTTGCCGCCCAGGCCAGCAACAGTTCGTCCTCGGGCAACGCGACCATGGCCGCGATCAGCTCGGGCATGGGCCTGATGCAGCAACGGCAGATCGACTACACCCGCTCCAACGAATCGGAGGCCGACCGGCTGGGCATCCGCACGCTGTCGCGCAGCGGCTACGACGTGGATGCGATGGCCGGCTTCTTCGAGCGCATGTCCTCGGCGATGCGCGGCAACGATGGCGGCTACAGCGTTCCCGACTTCCTGCGCACCCACCCGGTCAACACCACCCGCATCAGCGAGGCCAAAGCCCGCGCCGAACAGATGAAGAAGGACACGGTGCTGCTGACCACGCGCACGCCAAGCGGCGAGCGCAGGGAAAGGGTGGATCCGGCCGACCCGACCCTGGGCGATCCGCTGCTGCGCGGCATCAACCCGCTGCTGCCCGGCAGCGTGCTGCGGGTTCCGGTCGGCCAGCTCAGCCGCGGCGCCAGTGGCGATTTCAACTGGGCCCGTGAGCGCCTGCGCGTGCTCAGCGCCGACAGCCCGGCCGACCTGCAACGCGAGTACACCGACCTTGCACGCAGGCAGAAGGACGGCCTGGATGACGCCCAGCGCTATGGCCAGGCGCTGGCCACGATGCGCGGTGGCCGCAGCGGCGCCAGCCAGGCCCGGCAGACCCTCACCGACCTGCTGAAGACCCACCCGGACAGCCTGTGGGTGGCCCTGGCACTGGCCGAAGCGGAATCGCGCACCGGCCAATCCACCCAGGCCAATGCGCGCTTCGAGCAGCTGCTGCACGAACACCCCAACAGCCGGCCGGTGGCCCTGACCTACGCCGAGATCCTGAACGAACAGGGAGGCCAGGCCGCGGGCCAGCGCGCGCAGGCGATGCTGCGTCCGCTGCTGTCGCAAAGCGGTAACGATCCGGTCTTCCAGCAGCGCTACGCCCGCGCCAGTGAACTGGCCGGCGACAGCGTCCGCGCCAGCGAGGCCTATGCCGAGGCGGCGTTCCTGGGCGGGCGCCCGGAACAGGCCCTGATGCAGCTGCAGGCACTCAAGCGCAACCCCGCGCTGGACTATGTCGGCCGGGCCCGGGTGGATGCGCGGATCGAAGCAATCACGCCCACCGTACTCGAGCTGCGCCGGCAGGGCGTGCAGGACCCGGATCTGGACCGCCGCTGAGTGCGGCATGACCGGAAGATGGCAGCAACGCCAGATGCCGGCCAGCCAGTCACAAACATGTCATCAAACCGTAGTCTACTGGCACCACTCCAGTAACCGAGCCCTACGGTGCCCTCGTGCAGAAACGCATCCTGATCGTCGATGACGAGCCCGCGATCCGCGAAATGGTCGCCTTCGCCCTTCGCAAGGGCGATTACGAACCTGTCCACGCCGGTGACGCCCGCGAGGCCCAGACCGCCATCGCCGACCGCGTCCCCGACCTGATCCTGCTGGACTGGATGCTGCCCGGCACCAGCGGCCTGGACCTGGCCCGGCGCTGGCGCAAGGAAACCCTCACCCGCGAAGTGCCGATCATCATGCTGACCGCGCGCGGCGAAGAGAACGACCGCGTCGGTGGCCTCGAAGCCGGTGTCGACGACTACGTGGTCAAGCCGTTCTCGGCGCGCGAACTGCTCGCGCGTATCCGCGCGGTCATGCGCCGCGCCCGCGACGATGACGAGGACGGCAGCGTGGCGGTGGGTGCGATCCGCATCGACGGCGCCGCCCATCGCGTGTTCGCCAACGACCAGCCGGTGCCGATCGGCCCGACCGAGTACCGCCTGCTGCACTTCTTCATGACCCACCCCGAGCGCGTGTATACCCGTGCGCAGCTGCTGGACCACGTGTGGGGCGGCAGCGTGTATGTGGAAGAACGCACCATCGACGTGCATATCCGCCGCCTGCGCAAGACGCTGGAACCGTTCAACGCCGAGAACATGGTGCAGACCGTGCGCGGCGCCGGTTACCGCTTCTCCACCGCAACCTGAGCCTCGTCGTGCCTGCGCCGTGCACCCCACGGTGCCGGCGCCGGCAACTCTGCTATAACTTCCGGTTCACCTGCGTGAACCGCCGCAACCCACGACGAGACCGCAATGCCCCGCCACATCCGCTCTGCCTGGTTGAAGACACTGGCCACCGTGGCCACCGTGTTGCTGTCGGCCGGTCTGGTCGGTTGGTTCACTGGCCACCTGTGGCTGTGCATCGCGCTGGCGGCACTGGCGACGCTGGTCTGGCACTACTGGCGGCTGCGCCGGGTACTGCGCCGGCTGACCGCGCGCCAGCGCTGGGACACCGCCGCCGAAGGCACCGGCGTCTGGAACGAGCTGGACCGCCTGCTGTACCGCAACCAGGTTGAAATGCGCGTGCGCAAGCGGCGCCTGCTGGACATGCTGCGCAGCTATCGCGCCGCCGCCGCCGCGCTGCCCGATGCCGTGGTGGTGCTGGACCGCAACAGCCAGCGCGTGCAGTGGTTCAACGAAGCAGCCACGGCGCTGCTCGGCCTGCATCATCCGGGCGACCTGGGGGAAGCCCTGGTCGAACGCCTGCAGCCGATGCCGCTGGCCCACTGGCTGGCCGGTGGCCGCAACGCCGAACCGATCCTGGACGTGCCCTCGCCGGTCGATCCTGCGATCCGCCTGAACCTGCGCCTGATTCCCTATTCGTCCGACTACTGGCTGTTGATCGCCCGCGACGTCAGCAAGCTGCTGCGCCTGGAACAGGTACGCCGCGACTTCGTGGCCAACGTTTCACATGAGCTGCGCACCCCGCTCACCGTGGTCCACGGCTACCTGGACATGATGGACCCGGAGGATTTCCCGGGAACCGGACCGATGCTGGAGGAAATGCGCAAGCAGAGCCAGCGCATGGCCCAGCTGGTGGAGGACCTGCTGACCCTGTCGCGGCTGGAATCGCAGGAACACAGCGAGGCCGAGACGGTAGCCATGCAGCCCATGCTGGCCACCCTGCGCCGCGAAGCCGAAGCGCACAGCCAGGGCCGGCACCAGATCAGCATCGATGACCTGGCCGGCGTGGACCTGCAGGGCTCGACCAAGGAACTGCACAGCGCGTTCTCCAACCTGGTCACCAATGCGGTGCGCTACACCCCGGCCGGTGGCCGCATCGCGGTGGAGTTCCGCCGCGAGGGCGACGGCGTGGTGCTGGCGGTACGCGATACCGGCTACGGCATTCCGGCCACCCACCTGCCGCGCCTGACCGAACGCTTCTACCGCGTCTCCAGCAGCCGCTCGCGCGAAAGCGGCGGCACCGGCCTGGGCCTGTCGATCGTCAAGCACATCCTCGGTCTGCACCACGCACGCCTGGAAATCGACAGCGAGGTCGGCAAGGGCTCGGTGTTCGCCTGCCATTTCGATGCCGACCACGTGCGACCGCGTGAGTCCGCCCCCCTGACCTCCTTCGAAGAATGACGCCATGAGCAGCCTCGGATCCCTCCCCCTCCCCGTGAGCACGGACAGCGATCCGTTGCGCGACCCGGCGCTGTACATCAACCGCGAACTGTCGCAGCTGGATTTCAACTTCCGCGTGCTGGCGCAGGCGATGGACCCGCAGGTGCCGCTGCTGGAGCGCCTGCGCTTCATGTGCATCTCCTGCACCAACCTGGATGAATTCTTCGAGATCCGTGCCGCCGCGGTCCGTCATGCACAGGAGTTCGGCCTGCCGCCGGCGCCGGACGGCATGAGCCCGCAGGCCATTCTCAATGCCATTCACGAGCGCGCCGCCGAGCTGGTGGACCAGCAGTACCGCTGCTGGAACCAGACGCTGCGCCCGGCGCTGATGGAGGCCGGCATCGGCGTGCTCGGCCGCAACTCCTGGACCCACCGCCAGAAGCGCTGGCTGCGTGCCTATTTCCGCAACGAGATCATGCCGGTGCTGTCGCCGCTGGGCCTGGATCCGGTGCATCCGTTCCCGAAGATCCTCAACAAGTCGCTGAACATCGTGGTGGTGCTGAAGGGCACCGATGCGTTCGGCCGCAGCGGCCACCTGGCCATCGTGCGCGCACCGCGTTCGCTGCCGCGGATCATCCAGCTGCCGGAAAAACTCGGCGGCCCGCAGAATTTCGTGTTCCTGTCCTCGGTGCTGTCCACCTTCGTGGACGAGTTGTTCCCGGGGCTGGAAGTGCTGGGCGCCTATCAGTTCCGTGTCACCCGCAACTCCGAGCTGGTGGTGGATGAAGAGGAAGTGGAAAACCTGGCGCTGGCCCTGCGCGATGAGCTGGTGGACCGCGGCTACCGGCCTGCAGTGCGGCTGGAGATCGCCCACGACATGCCGCGCGACATCGTACGCACCCTGCTGCAGAACTTCGGCCTGACCGAGAACGCGGTGTACCGCATCGACGGACCGGTCAACCTCAACCGCATCATCCAGCTGTACGACCTGATCGCCCAGCCGGACCTGAAGTATCCGCCGATGACCCCGCGCACCCTGCGCGACAGCGACGGCATCTTCGAGACCGTGGCCCGCCAGGACCTGCTGCTGCACCACCCCTTCGACGCGTTCGCCGCGGTGCTGGACCTGATCCGCCAGGCCGCACTCGATCCGAACGTGCTGGCGATCAAGCAGACCCTGTACCGCACCGGCAAGGACTCATTGATCGTCGATGCACTGATCCAGGCCGCACGCGCCGGCAAGGACGTGACCGTGGTGGTCGAGCTGCGCGCGCGCTTTGATGAAGAGGCCAACCTGGGCCTGGCCGATCGGCTGCAGGAAGCCGGCGTGCAGGTGGTGTACGGCGTGGTCGGCTACAAGACCCACGCCAAGATGCTGCTGATCGTGCGCCGCGAAGGCCGCAAGCTGCGCCGCTACGTGCACCTGGGCACCGGCAACTACCACAGCGGTACCGCGCGCGCGTACACCGACCTGAGCCTGATCACCGCCGATGCGGACATCGGCAACGACGTGCACCTGCTGTTCCAGCAGCTGTCCGGGCTGGCGTCGAAGATGAAGCTCAAGCGCCTGCTGCAGTCGCCCTTCACCCTGCACACCGGGATCCTGGCGAGGATCGAGCGCGAGACGCGCATCGCCGCCGCCGGGCGACCGGCGCGGATCATCGCCAAGATGAACGCCCTCAACGAAGCGCAGGTGATCCGTGCGCTGTACGCCGCCTCGCAGGCGGGTGTGCAGATCGACCTGATCATCCGTGGCGCCTGCACCCTGCGCCCGGGCGTACCGGGGGTGTCGGACAACATCCGCGTGCGCTCGATCGTCGGCCGTTTCCTGGAACACAGCCGGGTCTACTGGTTCGGCAACGACGGCGCACCGGAGCTGTACTGCGCCAGCGCCGACTGGCTGGAACGCAACCTGCTGCGCCGGGTGGAAACCTGCTTCCCGATCCTCGACCCGGCGCTGGCCAAGCGGGTGTACCGCGAGGTGCTGCAGAACTACCTGGACGACAACCTCAACGCCTGGGAGCTGGATGCCGAAGGCATCTACCACAAGCGCGCACCGGCCCACGACGAAGCCCCGCATTCGGCGCAGATGGCGTTGATGCAGGGCCTCTGACCCGGTAGGTGGCCAACCTTGGTTGGCACGTTTGGATTCATCCACGCATGGCGTGGATCTACCGTGTCGACCAAGGTCGACACCTACCAACAGCCGCGTGAACCTGTCAAAGGTCGACATATGCAGGCCCTTTGATCCGATAGATGCCAACCTCGGTTGGCACGTTTGGATTCATCCACGCCTGGCGTGGATCCACCGTGTCGACCAAGGTCGACACCCACCATGCGCAGGCCATGCCATTCCGACAGATCGCGAAAAACTGTCAAAGGCGGGGTGGGTCCGGTTGCGGGGGTGTCCGCGGCATGGATGCCGCGGTCAAGCCCCCAAGGGTGAGGGCGCTTTGCTTGCGAAGCACTGCTTCGCAAGCGCCCGAACGCCCAGCCGCCAGCGGCTGGGCCGGACCGCGGAGCGGGGTTTACGGCGTCCCCCGCAACCGGACCCACCCCGCCATCCCACAGGAAGCCAGCTGTTGCCGTTGCTGTTGCTGTTGCTGTTACGTTGAGGTTGCCGGCCAGCGGCCGGCACTACCGCTTCGGCAGGTGCAGGGCGCAGCCCTGCCGCACTC
Organism: Stenotrophomonas sp. SI-NJAU-1; assembly: GCF_020883215.1. Taxonomy (NCBI): domain Bacteria; kingdom Pseudomonadati; phylum Pseudomonadota; class Gammaproteobacteria; order Lysobacterales; family Lysobacteraceae; genus Stenotrophomonas; species Stenotrophomonas sp. SI-NJAU-1. Next base: position 924,376 of record NZ_CP086598.1, on the reverse strand, counting down.
CCCCTCCAAAATGTGAAGGCCGCGCGGTGACGAGTTCACCGCCCCTTCGGCTAACATTCGCCCATGCCGCATACCACCACGACTCCGCCCGCATTGCAGGATGGCGACCTGCTGGCCGCCATCGACCTTGGCTCCAATAGTTTCCACATGGTCATCGCGCGTTACACGCTTGGCCAGCTGCGGGTGATCGACCGCCTGCGCGAAACCGTGCGCATGGCCGACGGCCTGGACGGCAAGGGTGGACTCTCCGCCGCAGCGCGACAGCGCGCGCTGGAGTGCCTGGCCCGGTTCGGCCAGCGCATCCGCAACGTCCCGCCGCATCGCGTGCGTGCACTGGCCACCAACACTGTTCGCCAGCTGCGTTCGCCGCAGGCCTTCCTGATGCCAGCCGAAACCGCGCTCGGGCATGCCATCGAAGTAGTCAGTGGCCGCGAAGAGGCGCGCCTGATCTACCTGGGCGTAGCCCATGCACAACCGCCCAAGCCCGACCAGCATCGCCTGGTGATCGACATCGGCGGCGGCTCGACCGAGTTCATCATCGGCAAGGGCATGCAGACCCTGGAACGCGAGAGCCTGCAGGCCGGCTGCATCGCAAGCACCCGACGCTTCTTCCCCGGCGGCAAACTCAGCAAGAAGCGCTGGAAGGACGCACTGGCCGAAATCGGCCGGGAGTTCCAGCCTTTCGCCAGCAAATACCGCGCGCTGGGCTGGCAGGAGGCACTGGGGTCGTCTGGTACCCACAAGGCCATCAGCGAAATCTGCGCGACGATGAAGCTGAGCAAGGGTGCGATCACCGCCGAGGCGTTGCCGCAGCTCCGCGATGAGCTGCTGAAGGCCAAGAAGATCGACGACATCGTGCTGCCTGGCCTGTCCAGCGATCGCCGCCCGATCATCGCCGGCGGCATCCTGGTGCTGGAGGCCGCCTTCCAGGCGCTGGGCCTGCAGAAGCTGCTGGTCAGCAAGGCCGCGATGCGCGAGGGCATCCTCTATGACATCCTCGGCCGTGCCGGCGACAACGACCCGCGCGATGAATCGGTGGCCGCCCTCACCCATCGCTATGGCATCGATACGGTGCAGGCCGGCCGCGTGCAGGACACCGCGCTGTCGTTGCTGGAGCAGGTGCAGGAGCGCTGGAAGCTGGATGCCGATGACGCACGCATGCTCGGCTGGGCCGCACGCCTGCATGAGCTGGGGTTGATGATCGCCCACAGCGGTTACCACGTGCATGGCAGCTACGTGCTGGAAAACTCGGACATCGCCGGCTTTTCGCGACAGGAACAGCAGATGCTGGCGACGCTCGTGCGCAATCATCGCCGCGGCATCAGCAAGACCGCCTTCGATGCCATTCCCGAACGCCTGCTGCTGACCGCACGGCGCCTGGCTGCCCTGCTGCGCCTGGCGGTCCTGCTCAACCGCGCGCATGAGGACGCACCGCTGCCGGTGCTGGAACTGACTGCCGACGACAGCCGCCTGTCGCTGATCGTGCCGCAGGACTTCATCGATGCGCGGCCGCTGCTGCGCGCCGACCTGATCGGCGAGACCGAGGGCATTGCCGGGCTGGGCATCCAGTTCCGTCCGTTCGTAGTCTGAGCAGGGCCACGGGACGCCGTCCGATCGCCGGTCGGCGCCCGATTACATTTCGTTACAGTTCGCGCAATCGACCGCCCATTCCTGCTGCAACGCAGCAGCTGGCGATGGTCGTGCCTGCCGCATCTTCACGTAAACCCCTGCTTTTGTTCACATTCTGTGAAAACAGGCGATGTGTAACGACACAAACCGACATACGTTCTTTACATGGCATTAACCAACGAGACTACTATCGGGTCATCGGCTCGGTCCTGGACCAGTCGATTCCTTCGACGCCCACTTTGGCGTCCTTTGCACGACCCGAGAGAGAGAGCTCGTCATGACTTCACGCACGACCGCACTGGGGCAGGCCATCCGCTACGCCCTGGCAACCACCGCCACCCTGGCCGCCCTGCCGGCTTTCGCACAGAGCGGCAGCACTGCCTCGCCGACCAACCTGGACCGCATCGAGATCACCGGTTCGCGTATCCGCCAGGTCGACGTGGAAACCGCCCAGCCGGTGCTGGCGCTGAGCCGGATGGACATCGAGCGCCAGGGCTTCAGCTCGGTCTCGGACATCCTGCAGAACGTCACCGCGATGGGCACCCCGACCATCAGCCGCGCCAACGTGCTGACCGCCGGTGAGAATGCCGGTGGCACCTACGTGGACATGCGCGGCCTGGGCACCCAGCGCACGCTGGTACTGATCAACGGCAAGCGCCTGGGCATCAGCACCTCCGGCTACCAGGACCTGTCGGTCCTGCCGGTGTCGGCGATCGAGCGCGTGGAGATCCTGAAGGACGGCGCCTCGGCCATCTATGGTTCCGACGCCATGGCCGGCGTGGTCAACATCATCACCCGCAGCAATGTCAGCGGCGTGACCGCCAATGTCTACCACGGCCAGTTCAGCGAGGGTGACGGTGCCCGCGACCGCGTCGACGTGGTTGCCGGCTGGTCCAATGACCGCTTCTCGGCCACCCTGGCACTGGAGCACTCCGAGGAAAAGGCAGTCTGGGCACGTGACCGCGGCTTCAGCCGTTACAGCAACACCGACCGTCACCCGACCGAAGGTTGGACCACGACCAGCCAGTGGGGCCAGTTCACCGGCCTGCGTGGTCCCGGCTGTACGGTCGCGGCCGGTTGCGGCTACTCGCTCAACCGTGGCGCCGATCCGACCAAGCCGGGCAACTACCACCTCACCGACCCGGCCGCCTTCACCGGCGACACCAGCAACACCAACGATCAGATGCACCTGAGCTATCCGATCAAGCGTGACTCGGTGTTCTTCTCCGGCCAGGCCAACATCACCGACAACGTCCGCTTCAAGACCGAGCTGGGCTACAACAAGCGCTCCTCGACCCGCGTCACCGCTGGCTACCCGCTGGCTTCCAACACGCTGGGCGCGACGGGTGCCGCAGGCAACATGTCCATCGACAGCTACTTCAACCCGTTCGGCAACAAGAACGGCTATGCGACGCCAACGTCAGTGGCGTGGAACCGCCGCACCTGGGAAATGCCGCGCGAAAGCACCAGCGAGCTGAAGACCTACCGCGCCGTCGCCGCTTTCGAAGGCACCTTCGACCTGGGCGAGCGCTACTTCGACTGGGAAGTGGGCTATCAGTACAGCAAGAACGAGCTGACCCAGCACACCACCGGCAACCTGCACAAGCAGCGTGTCATCGATGCAGTGGGCCCGTCCTACTTCAACAACGCCACCGGCAAGGTCGAGTGCGGCAGCGCTGCGGCTCCGAAGGCCAACTGCATGGTGTGGAACCCGCTGGTTCCCTACGGCGTGCAGAGCCCGTATGGCCTGGACGGCAACCAGGCGCTGCAGGACTGGCTGTTCCCCGCCGAGAACGCCACGGGTGAAACCACGACCAAGAACTGGTTCGCCAACCTGAGTGGCAGCCTGCTCACCCTGCCGGCAGGCGATCTGGGCTTCGCATTCGGCCTGGAAAACCGCGAAGAGAACGGCAAGTTCATCCCTGATGCCCTGGCCCAGACCGGCGCGACCACCAACCTGGCCGCTGGCCCGACCGGCGGCTCGTACAAGGTGAAGGAAGCCTATCTGGAGTTGAACGTACCGGTGCTGGCCGACCTGCCCGGCGCGCGTGAACTGAGCTTCAACGCAGCTACGCGCTACTCCGACTACAACACCTTCGGCGACACCCTCAACAGCAAGTTCGGCTTCAAGTGGAAGCCGATCGACCAGCTGCTGGTGCGTGGCACCTGGGCGGAGGGCTTCCGCTCGCCGACCATCAACGATCTGTACGGCGGCGGCTCGCAGACCTTCCCGACCTTCAGCGATCCCTGCGACAGCGTGTACGGCTCGGCCCGTTCCAACAGCGCCGTGCGTGCACGCTGCGCCCAGGACATCGCCAACATCGATACGTACCGCCAGCTGGACAGCACCAACAGGCCGACCAGCGGTTCGAGCGCGGCCAGCCCGGTGGCGTTCACCTCCGGCTCCAACCCGGACCTGCTGCCGGAAACCTCGACCAGCCGCACGCTGGGCGTGGTGTGGAGCCCCACCTTCATCAGCAACTTCAATGTGTCGCTGGACTGGTGGAAGATCCGCATCGACAACACCATCGTGTCCGACAGTTCGAACCAGATCCTGATCGACTGCTACGAGCAGAACATCGAGTCGCGTTGCGCGCGCTTCTCGCGTGATCCGGTCACCGGCATCGTCACCGGCCTGAAGTTCGGCAACCGCAATGCGGGCTTCGCCGAGACCGAAGGCTACGACATGGACGTCAGCTACCGTCTGGATACCGACTACGGCAAGCTGAGCACCTCGTGGTCGACCACCTACGTCAGCTCGAACATCTACCGTTCGTCCAATGACGTTGCCACCGTGCCGACCACCACCAACGGCATCGCGGTCAATACCGGCATCGGCTTCCGCGTGCGTTCCAACGCCACCATCGGTTGGGACTTCGAGAACTTCGGTGTGAGCTGGACCGCCCGCTACTACTCCGGTGTCAAGGAGCAGTGCCTGAGCCTGCCGAACCATCCGGACGAGTGCTCCGATCCGGGCGTGTACGCGCCGTGGTACAAGGGCGCCCGCAACTACAACGAACGTGGTTCGGTGACCTTCAACGACGTGCAGGTGCGCTACAAGCTGCCGTGGAACGCCACCGTCTCGGTGGGTGCCAACAACGTGTTCAACCGTCTCGGCCCGGTGATGTACACCAAGCCGAACTCGGTGTACTCCTACTCGGGCAGCTTCGACATCGGCCGCTTCGTGTACATGCAGTACAAGCAGAGCTTCTGATCCACGCGCTGTCGCACTACCACGACCACGGCCCTTCGGGGCCGTGGTTTTTTTGTGCCGCTGAACTGCGCAGGCACCGCCCTGCCCGGCTGTCATCGCGCTGTCGCAAAGCGGTCATGTCGGCTACATCGCCAGGCCCGAGCATGCGTAAAACCGGAGGCCCGCCATGCGCTATGCCATCGTCACCGAAACCTACCCGCCGGAGATCAACGGCGTCGCACTGACCGTGCAGGGCCTGGAGCAGGGATTGCGCGCGGCCGGCCACGAGGTCGACCTGATCCGCCCGCGACAGGCCAGCGAAGCGCTGGAGGCGGCGCCGGACACCCTGCTGGTACCGGGTGCGGCGCTGCCACGCTATCCCGGCCTGCGCTTCGGCCTGCCGGCACCGATCCGGCTGGGGCGGCACTGGCGGCAGCAGCGCCCTGATGCGGTGTACGTGGCGACCGAAGGTCCGCTGGGCTGGTCGGCACTGCGCACCGCGCGCCGCCTCGGCATTCCGGTCGCCACCGGATTCCACACCCGCTTCGACGAGTACCTGCCCGACTATGGCGTGGCGTGGCTGCAGTCGGCGGCAATGCGCTGGATGCGCCGTTTCCACAACCAAGCCGACGCGACCCTGGTGCCCACCCGCGAACTGCAGGAATTCCTGTCCGGCCAGGGCTTCGAGCGCGTCCGCCTGCTCGCCCGTGCGGTCGACAGCCAGCAGTTCGACCCGTCACGCCGCGATCCGGCGCTGCGCGAGGAATGGGGTATCGATGGCACGGGCATGGCGGCGATCTACGTTGGCCGCATCGCCGCCGAAAAAAACCTCGGCCTGGCGGTGAAGGCCTTCCGCAAGCTGCAGCAGGTGCGCCCGAAAGCGCGTTTCGTCTGGGTCGGCGATGGCCCGGCGCGCGAGAAGCTGGCGCATGAGAATCCCGACTTCATCTTCTGCGGTATCCAGCGCGGCGATGCCCTGGCCCGACACTTCGCCAGTGGCGATCTGTTCCTGTTCCCCAGCCGCAGCGAGACCTTCGGCAACGTGACCCTGGAAAGCATGGCAAGCGGCCTGGCCACGGTTGCTTTCGACTACGGCGCGGCCCGCGAGTACCTGCGCAACGGCGAGAACGGTGCCGCAGTTGAGGACGACGAGCAGTTCGTGCAGGCCGCAGTGCAACTGGCTGCCGATGATGCCCAGCGCCGCGAGCTGGGTGGCAACGCGGCACGGGCGATGAAGCGGCTGCACCCGCAGCAGGTGGTGGCGGAGTTCGAAAGCCTGCTGGCGGAACTGGCCAGCGTGCGGAGGAGCGGACATGCGCACCACGCCGCTTGAGCTGCTGGCCGGTCGCGAAGCCCGGTTGTGCCGCCGCGCCAACCACTACTGCCGACGTCGTCGCGTGCGGCGCGTCTTTTCGATCATCAGCCGGCTCGGCGATGGCGTGTTCTGGTACGTGCTGATGGGCGCGCTGGTGCTCACCGATGGCTTCGACGGCCTGCGCGCGTCAGTGCACATGGCCGCCACGGGCCTGGCCGCGCTGCTGCTGTACAAGGGCCTGAAACGCTGGACCCGGCGGCCACGGCCGTACGCGGCCGACCTGCGTATCCGTGCCTGGGTGGCGCCGCTGGATGAGTTCAGTTTCCCGTCCGGCCATACCCTGCACGCGGTCTCGTTCACCATCGTCGCGCTGGCCTACTACCCCTGGCTGGCGCCGCTGCTGGTGCCGTTCACCTTCGGCGTGGGCCTGTCGCGCGTGGTGCTGGGCCTGCACTACCCAAGCGACGTTCTGGCTGCCACCGGCATCGCTGCACTGCTGGCTTCGGCCAGCCTGGCCTGGCTGCCGTTGCCGGTGTGATGCCCTAGAATGTCCGCATGACCACGCTGTTCATCTCCGATCTGCATCTGGACCCCAGCCGTCCGGCCATCACCGACCTGTTCCTGCGCTTCCTGCGCGAGGAAGCGCCTGGCGCCGATGCGCTGTACATCCTCGGCGATCTGTTCGAAGCCTGGATCGGCGATGACACCCCCTCGGCCGCAGCCGACGCGGTGGCCGATGCGCTGAAGGTACTGTCCGACAGCGGCGTGCCGGTCTTCTTCATCCGCGGCAACCGCGACTTCCTGCTGGGCGAAGACTATGCCCGCCGCGCAGGCCTGCGCATCCTGCCGGACCCGTGCATGATCGAGCTGTACGGCCGCCCGGTGCTGCTGCAGCACGGTGACCTGCTGTGCACTGATGACATCCCCTACCAGCAGTTCCGTGCCCAGACCCGCGACCCGGTCTTCCAGGCGCAGTTCCTGTCGCAGCCGCTGGAAGCGCGTATCGCCTTCGCGCAGAAGGCGCGTGATGCCAGCCAGGCGCGCCAGTCGGAAATGAAGCAGGGCGACCGTGCGCAGTTCGAAACCGTCACCGACGTGGCCCCGGCGGAAGTGGAAGCCACTTACGTGCGCCACGGCGTGGACACGATGATCCATGGCCACACCCATCGCCCGGCGATCCACACCCTGCAGGCCGGCGGACGCAGCTGCACCCGCATCGTGCTGGGCGACTGGTACGAACAGGGTTCGTTGCTGCGCGTGGATGCCAACGGCTGGACCCTGGATACGCTCAGCCGCGCATGATGGATCGCAGGATGCCAACCAAGGTTGGCATCTACCAGAGCAGGTGCACGCGCCCTGGTAGACGCCGACCCTGGTCGGCGCCTGGACTCAGCGGAAGGCCGCGATGGTGGCCTTTGTATTGACCAGCACGCGCTGGTTGTCGGCACTGCTGGCGATGCCCATCGGCACGCCGTTGTAGCTGATGTTCGGATTGGACCAGTAGTTCAGCCGCGGGCAGCCGGCCGAGCAGTCATAGGCCATGATCGTGCGCCAGCGCGATCCGCTGGCCGGCTCATAACGATAGCCATGGCCATAGGCATACGGCGACGTGCTCGGATCACTGGCGATGTCGTGACGTGCGCTCTGCAGGTGGCCGATTTCATGGGCGAACGAGTAGTAGCCGGTGGCGCAATCCCAGTACACCGCAGCAAACGCGGTCGATGCGGTGGAACCGATGCCCGACGCCAGTCCGCAGTAACTGGTGTTGTTGATCAGCAGTACGCCGACGTCAGCGGCGGTGTTGTTGCGGCTGGTGTGGATGCTGTCCATGTAGCCGTCGCTGGTACCACGGAAGCGCGACAGGTCGGTGGTGAAATTGCCGGACTCGGTGTAATTGGTGGTTTCATAACCGGCCAGCTGCAGGGTGAGGCCAACGTTGCTGTTGGTGTAACCCTGGTTGGATTCGGCAACCGCCAACTGCACCAGCGACTGCATGTTGCCACCATAGGCGGTCACTGCAGCGTTGGTTGCCACCACCAGCACGCGGATGGTCGCCGGGCTGCCTGAGGAGGCCTGCGCAGTGCCGAGGCGATCATTGGCAGGCATGGCGATCTTCGGCAACTGGTTGTAGTCGGCCGGATGATCGGCCGGCATCCGCGATTCATCCACCTCGACCAGCACGTGGCGATTGCCCAGCGGACGCAGACGATAGAGTTTGCCGTCCTTGCGGATCGAGCCGGTGAGGGTATTGCCCGAGCGCACCAGGATCAGCGAATTGCCCGGATCGTCCTGGCCATTGGACGTGGCCGCCTGCAGGCGATCGGACGGCGCGCGCAACTGGCCGTACCAGATGCTGCCACCATCGGGCAGCGCCTCGACCTTGCTGCGAACGGCCTGCACCTTCTGCCCGAGCAACTCGAATTCCAGCTGCGGCTGCGCGGTGGCGGCAGCATCGACACGCACTTCCTGTACGGCGGCGGTGGACGGGGTGGCCAGCAATCGCCCCAGTGCCGGCTCGCTGGTGGCCGATGCACGGCTGAGCACGGTGACCGGCTCGAACAGCGGCGCCGCATGGGCGGCCGCCGCTACCGACAATCCCAACAACAGACCACCTGTCGCTTTACCTATCGATCTGGACATCATCTTGTCGCTCCTTGAAGTGAAGTGGACAGCGTTGATGCAGCACGACCCGGGGTGCCGGGTCCGGCCATCAGGCCTGCGCAGGGCGTGTGAATTCAATAGACGAAAGGAATGGAAATCGCGATCTGTGATCGACCGCATCTGCGTTCAGTCAGGTCAAAAGCGTCAGTACACTTCGCCAACACACGGCTTTCGCGCTACCGTGACGTGGCCACGACAGGGGATGCACATGGCGCCAGCGCAGTACAGCGGTGACACGACGGCTGATCCGGGCCTGCTGCGGATCGGCCTGTTCTTCGATGGCACCCGCAACAACGCCCACAACCTGGCGCAGGGCCACCGGCAGGCGCCGCGACCGCGCCCCGCCCTGCTCCGCGCCGATGATGATTCGACCTACCAGAGCCGCTTGACCAGCAGCTACGACAACGGCGCCACCAACATCGCGCGCCTGCATCAGCTGTACCCGGACAGCCGGCGCACGCCCGGCAGTACACCTTCGCTGGCGATCTACGTGGAAGGCGTCGGCACCCGCGATGATGCCGAAGACGACCTGATCGGCCTGGCCTTCGGTATCGGCGCCAGTGGCGTGCAGGCGAAGGTGCAGCGTGCGTTGCAGGTGCTGCTGCCGGCGGCACTGTCGGCACTTGCGTCGCAGTGGCGCGCGCCCCTGCACAGCGTGCAGCTGGATCTGTTCGGCTACTCGCGCGGCGCGGCCTCCGCGCGCGATGTGGCCAACCATCTGCGCGGATGGGACGGCGCGCGCTGGCGGCAGCTGCTGCAGCAGGCGGGCCTTTCATGCAGCGCAGATTTCACCCTGCCGCGGCCGTTATTGCGCTTCATCGGCCTGTTCGACACGGTGGTCGCCGTCAACGGCGGCCGCGCCGACGAACATCCCCGCATCGCCCTGCCCGCAGGCATCGCCGAGGCCGTGCTGCAGCTCATTGCGCGCGACGAGCATCGCCAGCACTATGCGCTGACCACGGTGGCACCGGCCCATCCCGAAATCGCGCTGCCCGGCGTGCACGCCAACATCGGTGGTGGCTACGACCAGGTGGAAGAAGGACCCAAGCTGCTCAGCCGGCCGCGGCGGCAGCAGCTGCGCCGGCCTGGCGTGGAGGACTTCCAGACACCGCCCCTGGCACTGCTGCAGGCGACCACCGCGTACGCTGAAGCACAGGCCGACGCCGAACGCTGGCGGCAGCAGCTGGGGCTGAACCCGAAGGAAGTGTGGGTCGATGTCTGGCACCAGTGGCAGCAGCAGCGACGCGCGGGCAGCCGCAGCGTGCTGATGTCGCCGGTGCTGTACGTCACCGCTGCGGTGGTGCTGCACCGGCGCATCGATTGGCGCTACCAGCTGGTTGCGCTGCAGGTGATGCAGCAGTACGCCATCGCGGCCGGCGTGGCCTGGACTGCCGACGCCGCCGAGGTGGCGGGTTGGGAACTGCCCAGCGCGCTGCAGCCGATCGCGCGCCGCCTGATTGCCGGCCAGCCGTTGACCCCGACGCAGGAAGCGTTGCTGCGTCGCCGTTACCTGATGCAGTCCGCACACTGGAATTTCGATGCGCTGGGCGATACCGCCCTGACCTACACCGCCGACGCCGGTGTCAGCGAGCTGCCGTATCGGCCCGGCCCGGGGTTGTTCTACATCAACCGGCCGACGGTGGATGGCAGGCGCGTGATGTTGCCGAACGCATGAGACCCAAGAAGGGGACGGAGGGAATCAAGTCGTGTGTGGCACAAACGACTTGATTCCCTCCGTCCCCCTTTTCCTTCAACCCGCCTGTTCGACCAGGTTGGCCAGCTCATCCGCATCGAACCCGGCCAGCAGGCGTGCCTCGATGTTGAACGGCCCGTGCAGGTAGCCACCGGCATACTCGACCAGCAGTTCCTTGAAACGCGCTCGTGGCTCGACGCCGGCGCGCTCGCAGTACCAGCGGAACCATCGCGAGCCGGCGGCAACATGTGCAACCTCCTCGCGCAGGATCACGTCCAGCACGTCGGCGGTTTCGCCATCGCCGACGTTGCGCAGCTTGTCGATCATGCCCGGGGTCACGTCCAGCCCGCGCGCTTCCAGCACGCGCGGCACCAGCGCCATCCGCGCCAGGCCGTCGTGCGCGGTCTTCCCGCACATTTCCCACAGGCCGTTGTGCGCAGGGAAATCGGCGTACTCATGGCCATGTGCCAGCAGGCGCTCGCGCAGCAGCATGAAGTGGCGCGATTCGTCGTCGGCGCAGCTCACCCAGTCGGCATGGAACGCAGCCGGCAGACCGCGGAAACGGTACACCGCGTCCCAGGCCAGGTCGATCGCATTGAGCTCGATATGGGCGATGGCATGGATGAACGCCGCACGCCCTTCCACCCCGCCCAGGCCGCGCCGCGGCACTTCACGCGGATGCACCATCACCAGCTGCGGCGGCCGGCCCGGCATGCGGATCGGATCGGCCGGCGGTGCATCGGCCGGTACGTTCAAGCGGCCGGCGCGGAACGCGGCAGCGTAGGCCTGGGTCAGTGCGACCTTGCGCAGCGGATCGGCTTCGGCCAGGCACTGCTGCGCGGCGCGCAGCAGATTGCCGCCGACGTCAGGTACGTCGACCACTGCCGGCGCCTCAGGCGCGGCGCTTGTGCTTGGCGTCGTCCGAACGCAGCTGCTGGATGCGCTCGAAGTAGCCCGGCTCGATGCCCGTCGGGTAATGGCCGTTGAAGCACGAGGAATCGAAGTTGCGCAGCGCCGGATTGCCTTCGCTCACCGCCGCTTCCATGTCTTCGATGTCCTGGTAGATCAGCCAGTCGCAGCCCAGGTGCGCTTCGATTTCCTCGATGCTGCGATTGTGCGCGACCAGTTCTTCAGCGGCCGGCATGTCGATGCCGTAGATGTTCGGGTAACGCACCGGCGGCGCGGCGCTGGCCAGGTAGACCTTGCGTGCGCCGGCGTCACGCGCCATCTGCACGATCTGCTGGCTGGTGGTGCCGCGCACGATCGAGTCGTCCACCAGCAGCACCACGCGGTTGCGGAATTCCAGGTGGATCGGGTTGAGCTTGCGGCGCACCGACTTCACCCGTTCGCCCTGGCCCGGCATGATGAACGTGCGGCCGATGTAACGGTTCTTGATGAAGCCTTCGCGGTACTTCACCCCAAGCACGTTGGAGATCTCCAGCGCGGCATCGCGCGAGGTGTCCGGGATCGGGATGATGGTGTCGATGTCGTGGTCCGGGCGCAGGCGCAGGATCTTCTCGCCCAGCTTGATGCCCATGCGCATGCGCGCCTTGTGCACCGACACGTTGTCGATCATCGAATCGGGGCGTGCGAAATACACGTACTCGAAGATGCACGGGGTGTGTTCGGCCGGCTCGGCGCAGATTTCCGAGAACAACTCGCCGCGCGCGGTGATCACCAGTGCTTCGCCCGGCTGCACGTCACGCACGCGCTGGAAGCCCAGCACGTCCAGCGCGGCCGACTCGGAGGCAACGATGTATTCGTCACCCTCGGCATGGCTGCGTTTGCCCAGCACCAGCGGGCGGATGCCATGCGGATCGCGGAAAGCGACCAGGCCCAGGCCCAGCACCACGCTGACCACCGCATAGCCGCCCTTGCAGCGGCGGTGCACGCCGGCAACCGCGCGGATGGCGGCTTCCGGGCTGAGCTGGCGCTGCTGTTCCAGTTCGTAGGCGAACACGTTCAACAGCACTTCGCTGTCCGAATCGGTATTGACGTTGCGGCGGTCCTGCTCGAACACCTGCTGGCGCAGGTCTTCGGTGTTGATCAGGTTGCCGTTGTGGGCCAGCGCGATGCCGTACGGCGAATTGACGTAGAACGGCTGTGCCTCGTCCATGCCTTCCGAACCGGCGGTCGGATAGCGCACATGGGCGATGCCGACGCTGCCTTCCAGGGTGGACATGGTGCGGGCATCGAAGACATCGCGGACCAGGCCGGTGGCCTTCTGCACCCGCAGGCGGCTGCCGTTGACGGTGGCGATGCCCGCCGCGTCCTGGCCGCGATGCTGGAGGACGGTCAAGCCGTCATACAACTGCCCGGCGACGTTCTGGTTGCCGACGATTCCGACGATGCCACACATGATGCGAGGTCTCCGCTGGGCTGTGCCCAGTTACAAGGAAGGTGGCCGTGCCTGGCCGTGGGTACCGCCCGCGGCTGGCGCGGGGCGGGCCGGGCGCGCGGGCGCCGGCTCGATGCTGCTGGGCAGTGTGGAGGCCGCACCGGGCTCCTGCTCCATCTCCACGGGCTGCGGCCATCCGCCGCCCGCCACTACCTGGTTGAGAACGCCATTATCGCCTGTCGCCGCCGGCTTGCCCAACACCTGCTGTGAAGATGGGGCGTTCTCGTCCAAGGGCAAGGGCAGCCGATCGGGAAGCAGGGCCTGCAGAGGCAACGCCTCAGGCAGCACCCTGTCCAGCTGCGGCAGCTGCGCCTGCATCCAGGCCACGGCAGGCTGGAGCAGCGGCCGCAGCTGCGACTGCTGCCACGCCGGCTCACCCGGCAATGCAGTGAAACCGGCCAGCAGCAGGAGGATGCAGGCGAAGAACAGGCCGCGCACCGCGCCCAATGCACCGCCCAGCACGCGATCGACGCCACCGAGCAGGGTCAGCTTGATCGCGGCCTTCAGCAGCAGGCCCAGCAGCCCGACCACCACCACGGTCAGAATGAAGACACCCAGGTATCCGGCCAGGTAGTGCCCGGTACCGGGCGGCGCCGGTGCCGCCCACCAATGCGAGGCCTGGTTGCCGAAGGTGAAGGCCATCCATCCAGCCAGCAACCATGACACCAGCGCGACCACGGTACCGACAAAACCACGGATGAAACCGAACAGGGCGGACGCGCCGATCAGCACGCCCAGCACGATATCGATCACGCGGCCCGCTCCTGCCAGCGACAGTGGCGGACAACGGGCCGGATCACGGGTGCGGTCGCACCATGCCGGCGACGCCGACCTTGGCGGCGACCTGCGCCTTCAACTGTTCGGCATCGGCGCGGTTGGCGACTGGCCCGACACGGACCCGGTGCAGGCTGCCCTTGTCGGTACGCACCTGCTCGACGAAAGCGCTGAAACCTGCCGCGCGCACCTTGTCGCGCAGAGCGTTGGCATCGGCGGCCTGGCCGAATGCGCCGAGCTGTACGGCAAAACCCACTCCGCTGGCGGCCGGTGCGGCCGGCGTGCTCGGCGGCGTGTCCGGCTTGCTGGCGGTCGCTTCCGGCTTGGCCTCGGGCTTCGGTTCCGGCTTGGCCGGCTCCGGCTTGGCGGCCGGCGGTGCTGCTGCGGTCGGCGTACTCGGCGGCAGGCTTTCACTGCGCACCGGGTTGCCGGTCGCCGACGGCGTGGCCGCCGCGACGGGAGTACTGGCGCTCGGCGCGGGCGTCGGTGTGCTTGCCACCGGTGCGCTGGTCGAGGGCTTCGCATCGAGCGTGATGACTTCTGCCTTCACGTCGGCACGCACCTTCACCGCCTGCAGCCGGGCCGCTTCGGCCTGGGCACGGTCGGCATACGGCCCAACGCGAACGCGCCAGGCCGGGCGACCGTTGATCGATGCGGTCTCGATGAAGCCCGGAAGCTGCGAACGCTTGAGGTAGGCGATCACCGCATCGGCGTCGGCCTGGCTGCCGTAGGCGCCGAAGGTCACCGCGTAGTTACCGGCGGCGACGGCTGGCGAGGTGTCCACGGTCGGCGGTGTCGCCGGGGCGGCGGCCTCCTCGACGGGACGGGCCTGGCCACTCTGCAACCCGGTGGCGCCGCCGGCCGGTGCGACCAGCGGCAGTTCACGGGTTTCAAACTGGCCATCGGCCGGCGCATCGGGCGCGGCGATCGGCACAGAAGCGACACCGCTGTCCGGGGCCGGGCCCTTGACCAGCATCGGCAGGAAAATGACGGCCAAGGCCACCAGGACGATGGCACCAATCAGACGCTGTTTCAGGGGCGTATCCACGTAGGGCAGGCGGCAGGCTGGACGTTGCGGTCGATTATACGGGTGCGCGACCGCACGGCGTCGGTAATGGCTGAACGGCGGTCAGGCGTGGGCCTGCAGCCATTGCAGCGCAGCCGCGGCGGTATGGAAGGAACCGAATACCAGCACCCGGTCGCCGCGCTCGGCGCGGGCCAGCACCTGCGCCATCGCCTGTTCGACCGTGCCGGCCAGCGCCGCAGTGGCTGCCGCGGTATCTGCCAGCCGTGCCTGCAGTTCCGCCGCACTCTGCCCACGCGCGCCATCCAACCCGGCCAGGGTCCAGTCGCCCACTACCTCCTGCAGGGCCTGCACCACGCCCACGGCGTCCTTGTCCTGCAGCGCGGCGTACACCGCCAAGGTGCGCCCGGGGGATGCCTCGGCCTTCAGCGCACGCGCCAGCTGGCCGGCCGCCTGCGGGTTGTGGCCGACATCGACGCGGACCTGCACACCATCGCGCTCGAACGCCTGCAGGCGCCCGGCGATGCGCGCCGCTGCCACGCCTGCGGCCCATGCCGCGCGCGGCACCGGCCGGTCCAGCGCGCGCAGCGCCGCGATCGCCGCACCGGCGTTGGCCAGCTGGATCGGCCCGGCCAGCGTCGGCGTCGGCAGCTCCAGGCGGGTGCCGACATCGCGCCAGCGCCAACGCTGCGCGTCGATCGGTTCGTAGAAATAGTCGCTGCCGCCGCGGATCGCATTGGCACCCACCAGGTAGGCGCGCGCCAGCACGCTCGACGGCGGATCGGTCTCGCCCAGGATCACCGGCTTCCAGCCGCGGATGATGCCGGCCTTCTCGGCACCGATGGCCTCGCGGTCCTCGCCCAGCCATTCGGCGTGATCGATGTCCACGGTGGTGATCACCGCCACGTCGGCGTCGACGATGTTGACCGCATCCAGGCGGCCGCCAAGGCCCACTTCCAGCACGGCCAGATCAAGATCGGCATTGGCGAACAACTGCAGCGCGGCCAGCGTTCCGTACTCGAAGTAGGTCAGCGTCACGTCACCGCGCGCGGCTTCGACTGTATTGAACGCGGCCACCAGTGCGGCGTCATCAGCATCCTGGCCATCGATGCGTACGCGCTCGTTGTAGCGCAGCAGGTGTGGCGAGGTGTACGCACCGACCTTCCAGCCCGCAGCGCGCGCGATGGCCTCGATGAAGGCGACGGTGGAACCCTTGCCGTTGGTACCACCGACCACGATGGTGTGCCTGGCCGGCGTGCCCAGGCCCATCGCGGTGGCCACGGTGCGCACGCGCTCCAGCCCCATGTCGATGCTGGCCGGATGCTGGCGTTCAATGTAGTCCAGCCATTCGGCCAGAGTGGTCGGGGTGTTCTTCACGGCAAGACTTCCAACAGGTGCAGGTGGTTCAGGGCAGAAGAGTCAGAGTGCGCGGTGCTTGGCTTCACCGAAGAACGGCGTGTGGTGGGCGCAGTCGTTCAGGCGCACCACTTCCAGGCTGTCCAGGTCGGCGCCTTCAAGCAGGTTGAGCGTGGTCGGTGCCTGGCGGAAGGTCCACAGCCGCGACAACGGCAGGCCCAGCACCTTGCACAGGATCACCCGGTTGACTGCGTCGTGGGCGACCACCAGCAGGGTGTCGTGTTCGCCAAGGCCTTCGGCGGCACGGGCCAGGCCGCGCCAGCTGCGCTCCAGCACCAGGCGCAGCGATTCGCCGCCCGGCATCAGCACGGTGTCCGGTTCATTGCGCCACGCCTGCAGGCGCGACGGGTCTTTTTCGTTGATTTCGCTGGCCAGCAGGCCTTCCCACTCACCGTGGGCGATTTCCTGCAGCTCCGGCTCGGTCAGCAGCATGTCGGCGCGTGCAGCACCCAGGGCCAGTTGCGCGGTGCGTTGGGCACGCGACAGCGGCGAGGCCACGGCGCGGGTGATGTCCACCGAAGCCAGGCGGGCGCCAAGCGCCTGGGCCTGGGCCTCACCGATGGGCGAAAGCGGGATGTCGATCTGGCCTTGGTAGCGGCCTTCGGCGTTCCACGGCGTTTCGCCGTGACGGGCAAGCAGGATGCGCATGCGAACAAGGGGTCCTTGGGGGAGGAGTTCCGGCGCATTGTTCACATCCTGTGAAGTGCGCGGAACAGGGATCATACCTGTTCGGCGGACCCGGCCGGTCGGGGCATGAAAAAACCCCGCGACAGACGTCGCGGGGTTTCAGGAACTCCGGCTATCTGGTCGAGGTTGCCGGCCAGCGGCCGGCACTACCTTATTTGGCCAGGTTCAGTTCCTTCAGCAGCTGCGGCGCCGGCGCCACTTCCTGCATGATCCACTGCATGTAGCGGCTGTCGACGGCAATCATGCGGGTCATCACCGGGTCGAACACCCAGTTGGAACTGACCGATTCCCAGTTGCCGTCGAAGGCCAGGCCGACCAGCTTGCCGTTGGCATCGAGCACCGGCGAACCGGAGTTGCCGCCGGTGATGTCCAGGTTGGACAGGAAGTTCACCGGTACCGAACCGATCCGCTTGTCTTCCAGACCGCCGTAACGCTTGGCCTTGACCGCATCGAGCAGGGCCTTCGGCGAGTCGAACGGATCCTCACCGGTTTCCTTCGCCGCCACACCTTCCAAGGTGGTGAACGGAGTGTACTTCACGCCGTCCTTGCCATAGCCCATCACGTTGCCGAAGGTGATGCGCAGCGACAGGTTGGCATCGGGATAGACGAACTCGCCCTGACTCTTCTTGTAGTCGGCCACGGCCTGCAGGTAGAGCGGACGAGCGGTCAGCGATTCGCCCTCGCGGATCTTCTTCTGCTCTTCCTGCTTCAGCAGCGCCGGCATGACGGCCACCGCGTACTGGATGGCCGGATCATTGCTGGCTTCAAACGCAGCGCGATCGGCCTTGAACCACTTCAGGCGGTTGTCCAGGCTGCCCAGTCCGGTGCCGCCCAGCTTGGTCACCAGCGACTTCACCGCAGTGGCATCGCTGCCGGCCAACCACGTGTTCAGCACTTCGTTGTCGCGCTGCGCGGCCGGCAGGGCCACGTACTGGTCCAGCCAGTAGGTCTGCAGCTGCTGGTCCATCTTCGCCACGTAGCGGCGATCCATCTGCTTCAGGCTGCCCTCGATGGTGGTCAGGTCGCGGTCCTGGTAACCCGCTTCGCGCTCGGCGTCGGGCTTGCTGCGCTCGATCGACAGGCGGTACAGGGTGATGGCCGCGCCCACCGCGGAGGTGTTGTTGAACTGGCCGACGAACAGGTCGCGCTCGCGCGTCGACTTGCTGGTATCCAGGTGCTGCAGCAGCTGCGCGTGTGCAGCCAGTGCCGGCTTGCCGGCAGCGCCCTGCTTCTTCAGCCAGGCCAGCACCGCCGCTTCTTCGGCCTGCTTCTGGCCGGCGGCATCGATGCGCTTGAAGCCTTCCAGCTGGCCCAGGTAGTTCTTGGCCACGTTGTTCATGCTGGCCGCGGTGGCGGCGTACTTCACCTTGACGTCGGCGTCGGCCTTGCCGGCGTCGGCGATCATCTTCAGCACCGCGTTGTAGTGGCGGGCGATGGTCGGGTAGGTGAAGCTGGCAGTCTCGTTGAACTCGCCGGCCAGCGCGTAGCGGTTGGTGCGGCCCGGGTAGCCGGCCACCATCACGAAGTCGTCGGCGCCCAGCGGCGTATCGGCGAACTTCAGGAAGTGCTTGGGCTGGTAGGGCACGTTGTCGGCCGAGAACGCCGCCGGCTTGCCGTCCTTGCCGACGTAGGCACGGTAGAACGAGAAGTCACCGGTGTGGCGCGGCCACATCCAGTTGTCGACGTCACCGCCGAACTTGCCGACGCTGCCCGGAGGTGCATAGACCAGGCGCACGTCCTTGATTTCCAGGTTGCGGAACAGGCGGTAGGTGTTGCCGCCGGAGAACGAATACAGGCGGCAGCGGAAGCCGGCATCGGCTTCACACGCGGCGACCTGGGCCTTGTCGAAAGCGTCCAGCGCACGGCTGCGGGCCAGCGGGTCCTTGCCGGCGCTGGCGATGGCCGCCTTGGCCTGGGCGGTGACGTCGGTGATCTGGTCGAGCACGAACACGCGGGCATTCGGGCCGGCACTCAGTTCATCGCTGAGCTTGGGCGCGTTGAAGCCGTCCTTGATCAGGTTCTTCTGTGCGGTCGAGTTCAGCTGGATCGCACCATAGGCACAGTGGTGGTTGGTGACCACCAGGCCCTGCGGGGAGACGAAGCTGGCGGTGCAGCCGCCCAGCGCGACCACCGCGCCCATCGGGTCACCGGTCAGGTTGGCCAGCTGTTCCGGGGACAGCTTGAGGCCGGCCTTCTGCAGCGGGCCGGCGATTTCCGGCAGCTGCTGCGGCACCCACATGCCTTCAGCGGCATGGGCGACCTGGACCAGCCCGAGGCTGGCGACGACGGAGAATGCAAGCAGGTTCGAGCGCATGGAGCGGCCCCTGGTAGTGGAACCCTCGATTGTAGCCCGCCGCCCTGCCCCGGCCCGAACCCCGGAAGTCATGGGCCCCGGACCGCCGGGCATGGCCCGGCGAGCGCAGCGGCGCTGTTCGAAACGCCCGCCTGCGCACAGCTTTCGTTCCACCACTGCGCCCGCAGCGCAGCATGGGAATTCCGCGTGGCGCCCTATAATCCGCGCTTTCCCCCCTGATGAGTTCCACCCCGATGGCGCAGCAAACGATGAAGGCCCTGGTCAAGCGCGAAGCGGCCAAGGGCATCTGGATGGAAGAGGTCCCGGTGCCGACCCCGGGTCCCAACCAGGTCCTGATCAAGCTGGAAAAGACCGCGATCTGCGGCACCGACCTGCATATCTACCTGTGGGACGAATGGAGCCAGCGCACGATCAAGCCGGGCCTGACCATCGGCCATGAGTTCGTCGGCCGCATCGCGCAGATCGGCCCGGGCGTGACCGGCTACGAGATCGGCCAGCGCGTGTCGGCCGAAGGCCACATCGTCTGCGGCCACTGCCGCAACTGCCGCGGCGGTCGTCCGCACCTGTGCCCGAACACCGTCGGCATCGGCGTCAACGTCAACGGTGCGTTCGCCGAATACATGGTGATGCCGGCCAGCAACCTGTGGCCGATTCCCGACCAGATCCCCTCCGAGCTGGCCGCCTTCTTCGACCCGTACGGCAATGCCGCGCACTGCGCGCTGGAATTCAACGTCATCGGCGAAGACGTGCTGATCACCGGCGCCGGCCCGATCGGCATCATCGCGGCGGGCATCTGCAAGCACATCGGTGCACGCAACGTGGTGGTGACCGACGTCAACGACTTCCGCCTGAAGCTGGCCGCCGACATGGGCGCCACCCGCGTGGTCAACGTCGCCAACACGTCGCTGAAGGACGTGATGAAGGAACTGCACATGGAGGGCTTCGACGTGGGCCTGGAAATGAGCGGCAACCCGCGCGCGTTCAACGACATGCTCGACTGCATGTACCACGGCGGCAAGATCGCCATGCTCGGCATCATGCCCAAGGGTGCCGGCTGCGACTGGGACAAGATCATCTTCAAGGGCCTGACCGTGCAGGGCATCTACGGCCGCAAGATGTACGAGACCTGGTACAAGATGACCCAGCTGGTGCTGTCCGGCTTCCCGCTCGGCAAGGTGATGACCCACCAGCTGCCGATCGACGACTTCCAGAAGGGCTTCGACCTGATGGAAGAAGGCAAGGCCGGCAAGGTGGTCCTCAGCTGGAATTGACCCTTCGGGTCAATTCCCCCGCAGGTTTCCTTATCCCCGCGCCGTCGGCGCGCCCCTTGAACAACAAGGGGCTCTCCCCAGTTGGGATCAAGAACGCTGCGGAATCGAAAAAGGCGCCCATTGGGCGCCTTTTTCGTGAAGCGTGCCAGGCAAGCCAGGCACCTACCGTAACGCCTGCGGCGTTACTTGCCTACGGCCACGCTCAGCATCACCCGGCTGTGGGCCAGCTTGCCGGAGTTGTCGCGGCCATTGCCATCGGTGCCGTAGTAACCCAGGCCGACATTGAACAGGCCGAACTGCCGGGCGACGCCGACGTTCCAGTCGGTGTAGTCCTTGGCGATACCGTCCTCGAAGGTGCTGCGACCGACGTTGGCGTTGAGCGTGACGTCCTTCGGCAGGCCCCAGCTGCCACCCAGGCCGAAGTACCAGCCATCGGTGCTGCTGTTCCACACATCGTTGCTGTAGGCCACCGTCAGCTTGTAGGTGTCGTCCAGCGTGGTGGTGGTGATCAGCTCGTTGTAGTTCTGGTGGCTGGCCTTGAGGTAGGTGTAACGGTTCAACAGCACGTCGAAGTTGACGCGCTCGGTCACGTCCACGCCGTAGCCGATCAGGTTGTCGACCTCGGTCTTCGGATCGCCCGGACCGAAGTCCACGCCCGAGCCCCAGACACCGGCATACAGGCCAACCGGGCTGGTGTAGGTGAAGCCGGCCTGCAGGGTCGGATCCTCATCGGTCTGCGACACACCACGGAACAGGTAGTCCGAGACGGCGGTGACGTTCCAGCTGTACGGAGATTCGTTGTCCTGGGCGCTGGCGGCGAACGGCGCGAGGGTCAGGGCGGCGGCAATGGCGAGGCAGGCACGGGCGTGCTTCATGAGCGTCTCCGGTGGGGTCGGTGGCGTGGAAGGCGGGATCTGCAGCGGGCGCAGCGACCGGAGCCAGACGGGCCCGGTTCACGAATTTTTAACCCGTTTGCTATTGCGATGCAACATGTGCCGGCCATGGCGGCGCCCCATCCGGCCCGGTCCGCTGCGGTCGATGCCCGGTAGAATCAGTGGTTTCCCGTGCTGAGCCGTGCCCACGCCATGACCGACTCCTCCGCCCTGACCCGCCACTATGCCGAGGAACTGGACGCCATCCGCGCCCAGGGCCTGTTCAAGTCCGAGAGGATCATCACCAGCCCCCAGTCCGCCGAGATCACCCTGGAAGACGGCCGCAAGGTGCTGAACTTCTGTGCCAACAACTACCTCGGCCTGGCCGACCATCCCGACCTGATCCAGGCCGCGAAGGACGCGCTGGACAGCCACGGTTTCGGCATGGCATCGGTGCGCTTCATCTGCGGCACCCAGGACCTGCACAAGCAGCTGGAGAAGCAGATCGCCGACTTCTTCGGCAAGCAGGACACCATCCTGTACGCGGCCTGCTTCGATGCCAACGGCGGCCTGTTCGAACCGCTGCTGGGCGAGAACGACGCGATCATTTCCGATGCCCTGAACCATGCCTCGATCATCGACGGCGTGCGCCTGTGCAAGGCCAAGCGCTTCCGCTACGCCAACTGCGACATGGCCGACCTGGAAGCGCAGCTGCAGGCCGCCGATGCGGCCGGCTGCAAGACCAAGCTGATCACCACCGACGGCGTGTTCTCGATGGATGGCTTCATCGCGCCGCTGGACGAGATCACCGCGCTGGCGAAGAAGTACAACGCGCTGGTGCACATCGACGAATGCCATGCCACCGGCTTCCTCGGCGCGACGGGCCGCGGCTCGGCCGAGGTCAAGGGCGTGCTGGAGAAGATCGACATCATCACCGGCACCCTGGGCAAGGCCATGGGTGGCGCGCTGGGTGGCTTCACCTGCGCCAGCGCCGAAGTGATCGAGCTGCTGCGCCAGCGCTCGCGCCCGTACCTGTTCTCCAATTCGCTGCCGCCGCACGTGGTCGCCGCCGGCATCAAGGCGTTCGAGATGCTGGCCGCGGCCGATGACCTGCGCAGCACCCTGGCCGCCAACACCACCTACTTCCGCGAGAAGATGACCGCTGCCGGCTTCGACGTGAAGCCTGGCGTGCATCCGATCAGCCCGGTGATGCTGTACGACGCACCGCTGGCGCAGAAGTTCGCCGAGCGGCTGCTGGAAGAAGGCATCTATGCGATCGGCTTCTTCTTCCCGGTGGTGCCCAAGGGCCAGGCCCGCATCCGCACCCAGATCAGCGCCGCGCACAGCCGCGAGCACCTGGACCGCGCGATCGATGCATTCACCCGCATTGGTGTCGAGCTGGGCGTGATCAAGGGCTGATCACCCACGGATAACGCCGGGCCACGCCCGGCGGTTTCCCGATAGCCGCGCCATGCGCCCGCCGGGCGCGGCCCGGCGCTACCCATCAGGACGTGCCGACCAAGGTCGGCACCTGCCAGACCTTATTTCTTCTTTTTCTTCTTGTCCTTGGGTTCGTCCTTGCTGGCAACCACCACCGGCTTGGCGGCAGCGTCCTGCCCGTTGCCCTTGGCAACGCGGATGCCATTGGCTTTCATCCAGGCATCGAACTGGTCGGCGGTCATCTTCTGGTCGCCGTTGCTCATCATGAAGCGGTAACTGCCGCGGCCATCCAGTTCCGGGGTCTTCACTTCAACCACCGGGGTTTCGGCAGGGAGTTCGGCCTTGGCCGTCTTCTTGTGGCCGCCGCAGGCCGTCAATAGCACGATCGGCAACAACAGGCTGGCGCAGCGCAGGGTTTGCTTGAGGGTCGGGTGATACATGGCAGGCTCCGTTCTGGACATTCGACAACCAGGCGCCCCCTACGCCTGGAACGGTGGCCGGCGAGCGCCGGCCGTGGGCATCACTCAGCCCGGTGCAGCGGCCCCCAGCCGCTGCTGGTCGCTGACCTCCAGCGCCCGCCACTGGCCCTTGCCGAGATCGCCGAGCGTGAGCTCTCCGATCGCAACCCGGACCAGGCGCAGCACCTGCAGGTCGAAGGCCGCCAGCAGGCGACGGATATGGCGGTTGCGGCCCTCCTCGAGGACCACCTCCAGCCAGGCGGTCTTGTCGCCGCTGCGCAGCACGCGCACGGCCAGAGCAAGCAGGAACTCGCCCTCGTCTTCGACACCGGCGCGCAGCGCGGCCAGGGTGTCCTCGTCGGGCAGGCGATCGACCTGCACGTGGTAGGTCTTGTGCGGGCCGGTCTGCGGATCAGTCAGGCGCGCAGCCCACTGCGGATCGTTGCTGAACAGCAGCAGGCCTTCACTGGCCTTGTCCAAGCGACCTACCGGCGCGATCCACGGCAGGCCGGCACCATCGAAGCAGCGGTACACGGTGTCGCGGCCACGCTCATCCTGCACGGTGGTGACCACCCCGCGCGGTTTGTTGAGCATCAGGTACAGACGTTGCGGTGCGCCCATCGGCTGGCCGTCGACCTCGATCGGCGGCGCCGGGCTGGCAATCGGGAATTCCGGATCACGGACGATGCGCCCGGCGACACGAACGCGGCCATCAGCGATCCAGCGCGCGGCCTCGCTGCGCGAGCACACGCCGGCCTTGGACAGCACGCGCGCCAGGCCATGGCGCACGCCAGCGGAAACCGCAGGGGGGGTCGCACGCCCACGCGCAGCGTGGGAGCGGGCAGCGGGGGCAGCAGGTGGGCGGCGCGTACGCAAGCCTCTGCTCCCCGCCGCGCTTACTTCTTGTCGACCGGCTTGGTCTCAGCCGGTACTTCGGCAGCGGCCGGGGTGGCAGCCGGAACCGGACGTGCCTTGACCACGCGTACGCCGCGCGCCTTCATCCAGGCGTCGAACTCTTCGGCGGTCATGCGCTTGCCGTTCTGGCTCATGTCGAAGCGCCACGGCGTGTTGTCGAATTCGGTCTGCGGCTTGTACGCAGCCGGATCATTGGGCTTTACCGCCGGCGCGCTCGGAATCGCCTTGGCGATGTTCTGGCAGCCATCGATGCGCAACCGCTGCAGCACCTGGTCCAGCGACTGCGACGGATCGTAGCTGCTGCCCAGCACGCCACTGGCCATGCCCAGCTGGCTGCTGCGGATGTACAGCTCATCGGCCACCGGGGCGACGGCCGTGGCCGGCAACGGCAGCGGCGAGGCGCTGGTGTTGACCGAGCAATCGACCGCAGCGTGAGCAGCGGGAACCAGAGCCAGCGCCAGAACGGCAGCCGATGCAGAGCGCAGCATGAGGGCATCCACGAAAGGAAGTGACGCGGCGAGTTTAGCAATGCCGCGTCATCTTTCAAGCGCCACTTTCAATGAATACGGCAACTCATTGGTTTCATGGGCAAATCACCGACGAACGGTCACCTTTCCAGCGCTGATTCATCATTACAGGCCGCACAAACAACAAGACCCGGCCGAAGCCGGGTCCTGCTGTGTCTTACTGGCAGAGCGTCAGAACTCAGTTCTGGACGTTCAGCTCGGTACGACGGTTCTTGGCGCGACCTTCCGGATTGTCCGAACCATCCGGGTTGGTGTTCGGCGCAATCGGGCGGCTCTCGCCGTAGCCGATCGGACCGGCCAGACGGCCAGCGTCGACGCCGTTCTTGGTCAGGTAGTTGTACACCGCGGTGGCGCGGCGCTCCGACAGCTTCTGGTTGTAAGCGTCGGTACCCTTCGAGTCGGTGTGACCGGCAACTTCAACGCGCAGATCCGGGTAACGCTTCAGGATCTCGGTGGCTTCGCTCAGGATGGCCACAGCGTCCGGACGCAGGTTCGACTTGTCGAAGTCGAAGTTCACGCCCTTCAGGTCGATCGAGACCGGCACCGGGCAACCGTCCGGACCGATGGTCTGACCCGGCTGCGAGTTCGGGCACTTGTCGTCGCAGTTGTTGACGCCGTCACCGTCGTCATCCAGGTCGGCGCAGCTCGGGGCAACCGGAGCCGGAGCCGGAGCAGCAGCCACCGGGGCCGGGCCCAGCGGGATCACGACGCCGACCGAAGCCAGCACGTCGCCGAACCAGCTTTCGTCGCGCGCGGCGATGCTCTGGTCGTCGAAGTCAGCGCGGTAGGCCACTTCGGCGCGCACAGCAACGCGCTTGTCGAAGGTGGTCTGCAGACCGACGCCGAGCTTGGCGGCAACGTTGCCGTCCTTGCGGTCGGCCGGGCCGTTCGGGCCAGCTGCGTACTCTTCTTCAGACTTCTGGTAGCCCAGGCCGCCCACGATGTAGGGGTTCCAGCCGCGGCCTTCCTTGATGAAGTGGCGACGCAGATCGAACGACACGCCGTACTGCGACCAGTTCTGATCCTGGTTGGCGTCGAAGTTCGGGTTCTGGTAGTTCAGCTCACCATCCAGCGACCAGTTCGGGCTGATGAACTTGCCCAGACCCAGGGTCACGAACGGAGCGTCGTTGGTCAGGCGGTCGCTGTCCTGGAAGTTGAAGCCGGCCGAACCGGTCAGGTACCAGCGGTCATCGAACTCCTGCGCCGACGCAGCCTGGGCGAATGCCAGACCGCCCAGCAGCGCGGCAGTAAGGATCTTCTTGTTCATTGAGTACAGCTCCTATTTCGGGGGTATGAAACCGGTAGAGGCATGGGCCAGCACTACTGCGTCGATGTTCAGACAGCCGATTCAGCACGCCACCGCCGCGAACATTATGCTCAGGCGGGTGAAGGTCATGTTAACAGTCCCGTAACATGTGAAGCGCCGCGCACGACCGGCCACCGGTCCGACGTTGAAACCCTATACAGGATGATGAAAATCCGCAAGACCCGCGCACCACAAGGGTTTGGAAGGGTTTAAGGGCCAGATGCATCAGATTTGTCGCTCGTTATCCCAAAACGGTTCAGCGCGCGCCCATCGAGGTGAGGAACCTTATGATGCAGACAGGAACCGAGCTGGAGCTGCAATGAAAGCCGTCGCCCTGTGCCGTGACTCCGCCCCTGCCCTGCGTGATCTGGTGGTGCCACCGCCGCAACCGCCGCGTGGCCGTGACCTGCTGATCCGTATCGAAGCACTTTCCGTCAATCCCGTCGACGGGAAGCTGCGTGCAGCCACGCCGGCCATGTCGCTGGATGCCCCGCGCATTCTCGGCTGGGACGCGGCAGGGGTGGTCGAAGCGATGGGCGAGGAGGCCAGCCTGTTCGCCTCCGGTGACGAGGTCTACTACGCAGGAGATGTCACCCGCCCTGGCTGCAATGCACAGTATCAGCTGGTGGATGAGCGGCTGGTGGCACGCAAACCGACCACCCTCGATTTCGCCGAAGCGGCCGCGCTGCCGCTGACCACCCTCACTGCGTGGGAACTGCTGTTCCAGCGCATGCCCCTGCAGCTTGATGATCGCCGCCACGCTGGCCAGCGCCTGCTGGTGATCGGCGGTGCCGGCGGCGTCGGCTCGATGGCGATCCAGCTGGCCCACCACGCGGGGTTTGAGGTCATTGCCACCGCCTCGCGTGAAGCCTCGATCGACTGGTGCCGGCGGATGGGCGCCCAGCATGTCATCGACCATCGCCAGCCCCTGTTGCCGCAGCTGCAGGCGCTCGGCATCGATGAAGTGCAGGTGGCACTCAACCTGGCCGACACCGATCACTACTGGGACGAACTGGGCCAGCTGCTGGCACCACAGGGTCATGTAGGCCTGATCGTGGAACCCCGCGGTCCGCTGCGCATCGGCGATCCCTACAAGGCCAAGTGCATCGGCATCCATTGGGAATTCATGTTCGCCCGCGCGCGCTTTGCCACCGCCGACCGCATTGAGCAGCACCGCATCCTCAATCGGGCCGCCAGCATGATCGACGCGGGCCAGCTGCGCGGCACGCTGAGCGAAGTGCTGGGCCCGATCAATGCGGCCAACCTGGACGCCGCCCATCAGCGTCTGGCCGGCAGCCGCACCATCGGCAAGCTGGCGCTGGCCGGCTGGGACGACTGATTCAGCGCGCTCAGCCTGTCGCAGTGGATTGGCCGACATCTGTATCTATTGAACGGCCCGTTTCGGGGATAGGGTGGAAACAGATTCCCATCCCTCGAGCCTGCCATGCCCTCCGCCCTGCCCCTGCGCCTGCTGCAACTGATCATCGGCCTGTTCCTCTACGGCTTCGGCGCCTCGCTGATGATCCGCGCCGCGATCGGTGTCGCGCCGTGGGACGTGCTGTCGCAGGGCATCGCTGCGCAGACGCCGTTGTCGTTCGGCCTGGCCACCAACGTGATCGGCGCGCTGGTGCTGCTGCTGTGGTGGCCGCTGCGGCAGAAGCCCGGTGTCGGTACCGTGCTCAACGTGATGCTGATCGGCCCTTCGGCCCAGTTCGGACTGTGGCTGCTGCCGCCGGCGGTCGGCCTGGGCTGGCAGGTGGCGATGTTCTGCGCCGGCATGCTGCTGGTGGCGCTGGCCACCGGCCTATACATCGGCGCCAGGCTGGGCCCCGGCCCGCGCGATGGCCTGATGACTGGACTGCACGCGCGCACCGGCTGGCCGATCTGGAAGGTGCGCAGCCTGATTGAAGGCAGCGTGCTGCTGCTGGGTTGGTGGCTGGGCGGCAATGTCGGCGTCGGCACGCTCGCCTTCGCGTTGCTGATCGGACCATTGTGCGAGGTCACCCTTGGCTGGTTCGGGATCGGCCGCGCACCGGTAGTGCCGGCCGCTGGCCGGCAACCGCAATCGCCCTGAGCTGACCGGTAGGCCGGGCATGGCCCGGCGCCACCGAGCGAGCAGCCCTTGCTCCGGGCGCCGTTTCGCGGCACCCTTCGCGCTTCCGTACGCAAGCGTATCGACATGTCGCCAGCCAACGAAAGCGCCTTCCCCCACCTGTTCGCCCCGCTGGACCTGGGCTTCACCCAGCTGCGCAACCGGGTGCTGATGGGCTCGATGCACACCGGCCTGGAGGACCGCGCGCGCGACTTCCCGCGCCTGGCCGCCTACTTCGCAGAACGCGCCGAAGGCGGCGTTGGCCTGATCGTCACCGGCGGCTTCGCGCCGAACGTGGTGGGCTGGCTCAAGCCCTTCGGCGGCAAATTGTCCTGGCCATGGGAAGTGCGCCCGCACCGGCAGCTGACCGCCGCCGCGCACCAGCACGGCGCGAAGATCTGCCTGCAGCTGCTGCACGCCGGGCGCTATGCCTATCACCCGCTGTCGGTGGCGCCGTCGAAGTTGAAGGCACCGATCAATCCGTTCACCCCGCGCGCCTTGTCGGCCAGCGGCGTCGAGCGGCACATCGCCGACTATGCACGCAGCGCGAAGCTGGCCCGCGAAGCCGGCTACGACGGCGTGGAAGTGATGGGCTCGGAGGGTTACCTCATCAACGAGTTCATCGCCCCGCGCACCAACAAGCGCAACGATCGCTGGGGCGGTGATGCCGCACAGCGCATGCGCTTCGCGGTGGAGATCGTGCGCCGCATCCGCGAAGCCTGCGGCCCGGATTTCATCATCATCTACCGCCTGTCGCTGGTCGACCTGGTCGAAGACGGCAGCAACTGGGAAGAGATCGTGCAGCAGGCCCAGGCCATCGAGGCCGCCGGTGCGACGATCCTCAATTCCGGCATCGGCTGGCATGAAGCGCGCATTCCGACCATTGCCACGTCGGTACCGCGTGGCGCATTCGCCGCGGTCACCGCCAAGCTCAAGCCGCATGTGTCATTGCCGCTGGTGGCGACCAACCGCATCAACATGCCCGAAGTGGCCGAACGCATCCTCGCCGATGGCGGGGCCGACATGGTGTCGCTGGCACGCCCGCTGCTGGCCGATCCGCAGTGGCCGAACAAGGCCCGCGCCGGCCGTGCCGAGGCCATCAATACCTGCATCGCGTGCAACCAGGCCTGCCTGGACCACGTGTTCGAGAACAAGCTGGCCAGTTGCCTGGTCAATCCACGCGCTGCCCACGAGACCGAGCTGGTCTATACCCCGACCACCGCACCGAAGCGGGTGGCCGTGGTCGGCGCCGGTCCGGCCGGCCTGGCCTGCGCTACGGTCGCTGCCGAACGCGGCCACCAGGTCACCCTGTTCGACGCCAGCGAGGAGATCGGTGGCCAGTTCAACGTGGCCAAGCGCATTCCCGGCAAGGAAGAGTTCCACGAGACCCTGCGCTACTTCCGCCACAAGCTGGCCGAGACCGGCGTGCAGCTGCGCCTGGGCACCCGTGCCGACGCTGCCAGCCTGGCCGGTTTCGACGAGGTCGTACTGGCCACCGGCATCCTGCCGCGCAAGGTCGACTTCCCCGGTGCCGACCACGCCAAGGTGGTCAACTACCTGGACGTGCTGCTGGGCCGGGTCGAGGTCGGTGCCAGCGCCGCCATCATCGGCGCCGGTGGCATCGGCTTCGATGTCGGCGAGTTCCTTGCCCATGACGGCCCCTCGCCGTCGCTGGACCCGCAGCGCTGGATGGCCGAATGGGGCGTGGATGCCACCTTCGAGGCCCGCGGCGCGCTGTCCCGGCCGGCGGTGGAGGCGTCGCCGCGCAGGCTGTGGCTGCTGCAGCGCAGTGCCGGCAAGCCCGGTGCACGCCTGGGCAAGACCACCGGCTGGATCCACCGCGCCACGCTGAAGGCCAAGGGCGTGCGCATGCTGGGTGGTGTCGAGTATCTGGGCGTGGACGATGCGGGCCTGCGCATCCGCGTGGACGGCAGCGAACAGCTGCTGCCGGTCGACCACGTGGTGATCTGTGCCGGGCAGGAACCGCAGCGCGCGCTGCAGGCCGAACTGCAGGCCGCGGGCATCACCGCACACTTGATCGGTGGTGCAGATGTGGCCGCCGAACTCGATGCAAAACGTGCGATCGATCAGGGCAGCCGGCTCGCCGCCGCGCTCTGATGAGCACCTGAATGGGGGCCGGAATGTGATTTCCGTCACCGGCCCCCAAGCTGAATGTCAAGCCGGGCGATTCAGGATGCGTTCGGCAATGCCCCCCTACCTTGCGCCGACTTTCTGCTCACCAGCCAGTTTCCGGTGAGCCGGTGCGGACCCCGCCGATCGATCCACGATCGTGTTCTTGGGGCCGCCCACGGGGCAGCCCCGATGGCCGCCTCCCCATGACGCCAAGTCGTACCCCGCCTCCAGCAGCCTGCGCTGCCGGAACCGCCAGGTGCGTCCCACACGGAGCAAGGAGTTATATGAAACTGGCCTGGATTCTCTGGCTGTCGCAGTTGCTGCCGCAGCCGGCCGCTGATTCATTGTGTTTGAGCACCACCGTTTACCTGGAAGCCCGCGACCAGACCCTGCGTGGCCAGCAGGCCGTGGCCGAGGTCGCCCTGCGCCGCCTCGACAGTGGCCTGTGGGGCGACTCGATGTGCCAGGTGGTGACCGCGCGCAAGCAGTTCGCCCCCACCATCGTCTCCCCCGGCACCCAGCTGGGCAACGATGCGGCGTGGAGTGAGGCGATGGACGTGGCCTTCGACGCCGAGCGCAACTGGGCGCTGCCAGCCGGCGAGCGCCGCGAGATCGTGCCTGGCGCCAGCCACTTCGCTGCGCTGGCCATCGCCAGCCCGAACTGGCGCAACGCCTACCAGGTGGCCACCATCGGCGATCACACCTTCTACAAGGTGCAGAACCTCAAGCCCCGGCAGTCGTAACGATCCGTTGCCGGTGGCAGCGTTGCCGCGTGCGGCTGGGCTCTGGGATAGTGGTGGTTTCCCGCCACACCCCGCCTGGAGTTCCCATGAAGCTGTACAGCAAGCCCGGTGCCTGTTCCACCGCCGACCACATCGCCCTGCAGTGGACCGGCCAGCCGTTCGAGGTCGAACTGCTGAACAAGGACACCCTGAAGGGTCCGGAATTCCTCAAGATCAATCCGGCCGGTGCGGTACCGGCGATCGTCGATGGCGACTTCGTGCTGGTGCAGAACGCGGCGATCATGGGCTACATCGCCGACAGCTACCCGCAGGCCGGTCTCGGCGGCGATGGCAGCCCGCGCCAGCGCGCTGAAGCCACCCGCTGGCTGGCCTTCGTCAACTCCGACGTGCACCCGGCGTTCTCGCCGCTGTTCGCGCCGGGCAAGTTCATCGCCGATGAAGGCCAGTACGACGCGATCCGCGCCGCCGCGCACAAGCGCCTGCGCGCCCTGTTCGAGACCGCCGACAGGCAGCTGGCCGACAAGCCGTGGCTGGCTGGCTTCCGCAGCTTCGCCGATCCCTACTTCTACATCACCCTGCGCTGGGCGGCCGGCGCCAAGGTCGACCTGTCGGGCCTGGACAACCTGGCCGCCTACAAGGCGCGCATGGACGCCGATCCGGGCGTGCAGGCGGTGCTGAAGGCCGAAGGCCTGGCCTGATGGATCCGGGGTCGGATCCGTCTGCGCAGCAGGCGGCTCCGACCCCATTGGTGCCATCGGCGCGGTCAGCCGATTTCGCGGATCACTTCGCCCTTCGCATCGCGCAGGAACGTCGGCACCACTTCAACCTGCAACGTATTCGACACCGGGTAGGTCCCGCGTTGCGGCCGCACGCCATGCCAGGCCTGCAGCGCCGCCTCATCCAGTATCCAGCGCACGTTGTCGTCCTCGACCGCGAGCGCGCCATCGGCGGCCGGCATGAACTCCCATTGCCGTTCGCGGCTGACCAGCGTCAGTGCCTTGCCGTGGCGCAGGCGCAGTGGCAGCAGCTCACCCACACTGCCGACCTGCCCGGCCCCCAGCACCAGCGTGGTGATACCCGCCGTCTGCCGCCAGTCCAGCGTCTCGATGAACAACATGCCGGTACTGGACCCCTCACGCTCGCTGCCGGCCTGCACCCGCGCAGCCAGCGCCGGATCGTCCAGCAGATTGCCGCGATGCAGATCGGTGATCCACAGCGGCATCGCGTCCTCAAGCACCTGCAGGACACCGCGCGTGGACCAGCGCTTGATCGCGTCCATTTCCTCGTCGGTCAACCCCACCACCTGCAGGAACTGCAGCTGCCCGTTGGCAGTGTCGCGCGCCGGCAACTGCGGATCGGCAACGAACGCCAGATGGCAGAGACGGGTGTCGGTCTCCAGCGCGATCGGGCCATTGGCGTTGAGGTGGTGGCCATCCTCGAACACATTGCCGCTGCTGAACACGTAGCGCGCCAGATTCTGCAGCAGGTTCATCGGCCACGCAGGCGGCGTGCTGCCTGCATCCTCACCCTTGTCCGCAGCCAGGCGGAACGTCAGCTCGAAACCATAGCCACTGGTGGCCGCATCACTGCTCTCTTTTGCATACAGTTCTGACAGGCCGTAGGTGATGTAGTGCCAATGCGGAACCGGTGATTCCGCCCAGTACACGCTGATGCCGTCGAGCGGATCCTGGCCACCCAGCGTGTACGGCAACGCGGTACCGAAGTGACGCGGCTCCTGGCCGGCGTACAGCGGTGCCAGCGCGGCATTGATCGCATCCCAACCGGGGGTATCGGTGTCGTCCTGCATGCGGGGCTCCTGGGCGGAAAAAGAACGGACCACTTTACCCCGGGTGTCAGCCGGGCACGACCTCTGCCGTGACCGGTGCCATCGAGATCTGGATCTCCTGCCACCAGCGCTGGGCCAGCGCCGGGCTGCGTGCCTTGCCGATCGCGGCGATCATTTCCGGGCACAGTTTTTCCAGGGCGACCGCGTCGGTACAGCGCTCGATCTTCAACTGCATGAAGTAGCCTTTCAGGCCCAGATGCCGGCGCACGGCATCGCTCATCGCGTCGTACAACTGCTGGTACAGCGCCGGATCCTGCTCGCGGCCGCTGCACAGCCCGCGCTGCGGAGCAGGTTCGGCCCTGCCGCCGACCACTTCGATCAGGCCCAGTGCAGCCAGCTGCTGCAGCGCATCCGGCGGCGCGCGCAGTCCTTCGAACAAACCGCGCAGTTCGCTTTCATCGCGCTGGCCGTCAACCATCAACAGGATCGAACGCAGCGCCGCCGGCAGGCGCCGGGCACGATCTTCGATTTCCTGTCGGCCAGCGGCCGTCTTGGCATGCAGCAGTGCCATAGCTCCCCCTCCCTTCGATGCGATACGCATGCGCGCCCTCGCGGGCACGCCCCCCTGTTCGTCATCCCCGGGTGGCACGCGCGTTCCCCGGCGCGTGCCCCGTGTTGCAGGTCGATGACAGGCGGAGCTTAGCGCATGTCCTGGCAGGCTTGGGTAGCGCCAGGCCGTGCCTGGCGGCTTTGCCGCGCTTTGCGCTCGCCGGGCATGACCCGGCGCTACCACCCCAATCAGCGTCCCAGCGCGCGGCGGATCTCTTCCAGCGCCCCCGGGTCGTCCAGCGTCGACAGGTCGCCGGGGTCGCGCTGCTCGGCCAATGCCTGCAACGAGCGACGCAGCAGCTTGCCCGAACGGGTCTTGGGCAGCGCGTTGACCACATGGATGTGCGCCGGCCGCGCCACCGCACCCAGCGAGGCGGTCACCGTGGCCATCATCTCGGCCACCACTGCGGCCGGGTCTTCGCCATCGAGCCCCTGCTTGAGGGTGACGAACACCAGCGGCACCTGCCCCTTCAATTCGTCCTTCACCCCGATCACCGCTGCCTCGGCCACGCGCGGGTGACTGGAGATGGCCTCTTCGATCTCACGCGTGCCCAGACGGTGCCCGGCCACGTTGATCACATCGTCGGTGCGGCCGAGGATGAAGGTATAGCCATCGTCATCGCGGATGGCCCAGTCCAGCGAGCTGTACAGCAGTTCCTTGAAGTGGCTGAAGTAGCTCTGCAGGAAGCGGCTGTCGTCATTCCAGACCGTGCTCATGCAGCCCGGCGGCAACGGCGGCGTCATCACCAGCACACCCTTCTGCCCGGCAGCCACCTCTTCACCGGTGTTCTCGTCGATCACCTTCATCCGGTAGCCGAGATTGGGGAACCCGGGCGAGCCGAACCGCACCGGCTTCATGTCCAGCCCAGGCAGCAGGGTCAATGCCGGCCAACCGGTTTCGGTCTGCCAGTAGTTGTCGATGATCGGCTTGCCCAGCGCGTCGCTGATCCAGTGCGCGGTCGGCTCGTCCAGCGGCTCGCCGGCCAGGAACAGATACTTCAGCGCATCCAGGTCGTGGCGGTGGATGAAATCGGCATCGTGCTTCTTCAGCACGCGGATCGCCGTCGGCGAAGAGAACATCGTGCGCACGTTGTACTGCTCGCACAACGCCCACCAGATGCCCGGATCGGGGTTGGTCGGCAGCCCTTCGTACAGCAGCGAGGTGCAGCCGCCGATCAACGGGCCATACACGTTGTAGGAATGGCCCACGGCCCAGCCGACATCGGAGGTGGAGAACATCACCTGTCCCGGCTTGCAGTCGAACACGGTCTGCATCGACTGCGCCATCGCCACCGCATAGCCACCGACATCGCGCTGCACGCCCTTCGGCTTGCCGGTGGTGCCGGAGGTATACAGCAGGTAGCTGGGCTCGCTCGATTCCAGCCATTGCACCGGCACATCGATCTGCCCGATCTGCGCACGCAGGGTGGCGTACTCGACGTCGCGCCCTTCGATGCGGGGCTCGGCCGGGTCCAGCCCGCGCGAAACGATCAGCACGTGCGGCGGCGGACTGCTGGCTTCGGCGCAGGCGGCATCGACCATCGCCTTGTACGGAATGAGCTTGCCGCCACGCATGCCGGCATCGGCAGCGATCAGCAGCTTCGGCTTGGCATCGTCGATGCGCAGCGCGAGGTTGTGCGCAGCGAAGCCACCGAACACCACCGAGTGCACCGCACCGATACGTGCACAGGCAAGCATGGCGAACACGGCCTCGGCCATGTTCGGCATGTAGATCACCACGCGGTCGCCGTGGCCGACGCCAAGGTGCTTCAGCACGGCGGCGAAGTCGTTCACTTCGCGATACAGCTGGCGATAGGTGATTTCGCGGGTGCTGTTGGTTTCGGTGGAGATGGCGACCAGTGCGAGCTGGTCCGCGCGGTCGGCCAGATGCCGGTCGACGGCGTTGTAGCAGAGGTTGGTTTCACCGCCCACGAACCAGCGCCGGAACGGCGGGTTGCTGTAGTCGAGCACCTGTTGCGGCGGCTTGTGCCAATGGATGCGCTTGGCTTCCTCGCCCCAGAATGCCTCCGGCTCGTCGATCGAGCGGCGGTAGGTTTCCTCGTAGTTCATGACGCAGCCCTCCCAGACAAAGTCATGGCTTCGAGCATAGTCCGGCGCTGGCGCGTGGGCCGCCCTACCTTGGTAGGGGGTGTGTTGCCGGCAGGGCTGCGCCCTGCACCCGCAGAAGCAACGGCAACGGCAACGGCAACAGCAAGAGCGTGCATTCCTTGGGATGGCGGGGTGGGTCCGGTTGCGGGGGACGCCGTGAATACGTCCATGTAGGCTCGGTCGCGCCATCCATGGCGCTCACGCCCCCGCAACCGGACCCACCCCGCCCTCGACAATTTCCCGCCGCTGTTGGGCTGCTGTTGGTAGCTGTCGACCTTGGTCGACACGGAGATCCACGCCATGCGTGGATGCCGTTCGATGAACTGTCGAAATATTCGATTCCGATGGAGATTCATCCACGCATGAGGTGGATCCATCAGACGCCGGAAATCTGTCAGAGGTGGGGCGGTGTCGGAGTGCGGGGTGTCAGCCGCATGGGCCCGAGGCATGCCTCGGGCGGGTTGGGCAGGACGCCCAACCCCGGCCTTGCCGTGTGCGCAGGACTGCGCACACGAGCATGCGGCTGCCAAGCCTACAGGGACGTACTTGCGGCGTCCCCGCAATCCGACACCGCCCCGCCATCCCACGGAATGCCAGCTTCTGCTGTTGCTGCTGAGGTTGCCGGCCAGCGGCCGGCACTACCGCGGGTACAGGGTGCAGGGCGCAGCCCTGCCGAACACCCTACCCTTCTAGAACGGAGTCGCAGATTCGAACGCGAGCGCCTCGCCCGTCACCGGATGGGTGAACTGCAGCTTCCGCGCATGCAGGCACACGCGCTGCGCGGCCTCTGCGCCATACAGCACGTCGCCGACGATCGGATGCCCCAGACTGGCCATGTGCAGGCGCAACTGATGGCTGCGGCCGGTGACCGGTTCCAGTTCAACGCGCGTGCGTTGCGCCTCGATGTCGCGCGACAGTACCTGCCATCGGGTCAGTGCCGGCTTGCCGCGTTCGTGGTCGACCATCTGCCTGGGCCGGTTCGGCCAGTCGACGATCAGCGGCAGGTCCACTTCACCGGCATCCTCTTCCAGCAGCCCCTGCACGATGGCTTCATAACGCTTGCCCACCTGGCGCTTCTCGAACTGCATCGACAGCGCTACCTGCATGTCCTTGCCGCGCGCGTGCAGCAGCAGGCCGGAGGTGACCTGGTCCAGGCGATGCACGGTCAGCGCATCGGCATACAGCGCCTGCAGCCGTGCGACCACGCAGTCCTGGTTCTCCGCCGAGCGGCCGGGCACGGACAGCAGGCCGGCCGGCTTCTCGGCCACCAGCAGCGCGTCGTCGATGTAATGCAGAAGGATCATGTCGTTGCCAGGTACTCCATACGAAAACGGGGAAGCCGAAGCCTCCCCGTTTCCTGCGTACCGGCCAACGGCCGGTACCTGCCCTGATGGAAAAAGTGCCGGCAGGGTGCCGGCACCGACCGCATCAACCCAGCAGGTGGGCGACGCCGGCGCGCTCTTCTTCCAGCTCGGCCAGGGTCTTGTCGATGTACTTCTGGCTGAAGTCGTCGACCGGCAGATCCTTGACCAGGGTGTACTCGCCGTTCTCGGTGGTGACCGCGAAGCCGAAGATCACGCCTTCCGGAATGCCGTAGGAACCGTCGGACGGCACGCCCATGGTGACCCACTTGCCGTTGCTGCCCAGCACCCAGTCACGCACGTGGTCGATCGCTGCGTTGGCCGCCGAAGCTGCCGAGGACGAGCCGCGGGCTTCGATGATCGCCGCGCCGCGCTTGCCGACGGTCGGGATGAAGGTGTTGGCGTTCCACTCCTGGTCGTTGATCGCATCGGCGATCGACGCACCATCGGCGGTGGCGAAACGGTAGTCCGGGTACATGGTCGGGCTGTGATTGCCCCACACCACCAGCTTCTCCATGCCCGCGACCGGCTTGCCGAGCTTGGCCGACAGCTGGCTCAGCGCACGGTTGTGGTCCAGGCGCAGCATGGCGGTGAAGTTGCGCGGGTTCAGGTCCGGCGCCGACTTCATGGCGATGTAGGCGTTGGTGTTGGCCGGGTTGCCGACCACCAGCACCTTCACGTCACGCTTGGCGACCTTGTTCAGTGCGGCGCCCTGGGCGGTGAAGATCTTGGCGTTTTCCAGCAGCAGATCCTTGCGCTCCATGCCCGGGCCGCGCGGACGTGCGCCGACCAGCAGGGCGATGTCGGCGTCCTTGAAGGCGACTTCAGCGTCGTCGGTACCGACCATGCCGGCCAGCAGCGGGAACGCGCAGTCTTCCAGCTCCATCATCACGCCCTTCAGGGCGGCCTGGGCCTTGTCGACCGGCAGCTCCAGCAGCTGCAGGATGACCGGCTGGTCCTTGCCCAGCATTTCACCGGAGGCGATACGGAACAGCAGGGCGTAGCCGATCTGGCCGGCGGCGCCGGTCACGGCAACACGAACAGGTGCTTTCATGGGGATTTCCTCTGCTAAGAAGCTAAGTAGCGTTGTGGGAGATGGCCGCGCGGGCGGGGACAGGCCTGGCGGGGCGGCCGCAACATGGAAACGGCCCCCTCTGCAGGGGGCCGTCCGGGTATTGGATCAGGCGGCGAGGATCTTGTTCCACTCACCCACGCGCTCTGCCTGGGCGGCGAGCACGGCGTCGGTGTCGCCTTCCAGGGTGATCGAATGGATCACGTCGCCCTGCTTGACCGAATCAACGATCGCCTGGCCTTCCAGGACCTGGCCGAACACGGTGTGCTTGCCGTCCAGCCAATCGGTCTTGATGTGGGTGATGAAGAACTGGCTGCCATTGGTGTTCGGACCAGCGTTGGCCATCGACAGCGAGCCGACCTGGTGCTTCACACCATTCTTCTCGTCTTCGAACTTGTAGCCCGGGCCGCCGGTGCCGCGACCCTGCGGGCAGCCGCCCTGGATCATGAAATCGGGGATCACGCGGTGGAAGATCAGGCCGTCATAGAAGCCGCGCTTGACCAGGTTCACGAAGTTGGCGACCGTCAGCGGCGCCTTGTCGGCGAACAGCTCGACCTTGATCGGGCCCTGGGTGGTGTCGAAAGTGGCGATGAGGGACATGCAGATCCTTGGGATGCGGGGTGTGTAATCAGCCCCATAAGGATACACCTCCCCCGTGGCATGGGCGGCTTCGACCATGTGCGCAGGCAGGGTCTTCAGCCTGTGGACGGGCAGCGCCGGGGGGCAGGCTGAATGGGGGCCTCAGCAGTCCTGAAATCCAGGTTTTCGCCAATCGTCAAGTTCGACGTATAATGTTGGACTTCTTTTTCCAAATCCGGCGCCGACTGGCCCCCTTTCGTATGTCCATCGAAAATCTTCGCAACATCGCCATCGTCGCTCACGTCGACCATGGCAAGACCACCCTGGTCGACCAGCTGCTGAAGCAGTCCGGCACCCTGTCCGAGCGTACCGTCCTCGCCGAGCGCGTGATGGACAGCAACGACCAGGAAAAGGAACGCGGCATCACCATCCTGGCCAAGAACACCGCCATCACCTGGGAAGACAAGAAGACCGGCATCAAGAACCGGATCAACATCGTCGACACCCCCGGACACGCCGACTTCGGCGGCGAGGTCGAGCGCGTGCTGTCGATGGTCGACACCGTGCTGATCCTGGTCGACGCGATGGACGGCCCGATGCCGCAGACCCGCTTCGTCACCCAGAAGGCCTTCGCGATGGGCTTCAAGCCGATCGTCGTGGTCAACAAGGTCGACCGTCCGGGCTCGCGTCCGGAGTGGGTGATCGACCAGGTCTTCGACCTGTTCGACAAGCTCGGCGCCACCAATGAGCAGCTGGACTTCCCGATCGTCTACGCCTCGGCCCTGAACGGCTACGCCGGCCTGGAAGACACCGTGCGCGACGGCGACATGACCCCGCTGTACGAAGCGATCATGCAGCACGCACCGAAGCCGGAAGTGGACCCGGAAGGTCCGTTCCAGATGCGCATCAGCCAGCTGGACTACAACAACTTCGTGGGCGTGATCGGCATCGGCCGCATCCAGCGCGGCACCCTGAAGAAGAACATGCAGGTCGCGGTGATCGACCGTGAAGGCAAGAAGCGCAACGGCAAGGTCGCCCAGGTGCTGGGCTTCCTGGGCCTGGAGCGCATCGAGCAGGACACCGCCGAAGCCGGTGACATCGTGGCCATCTCCGGTATTCCGGAGCTGACCATCTCCGACACCCTGTGCCACCCGGACACCCCGGAAGCGCTGCCGGCACTGACCGTCGACGAGCCGACCATCTCGATGACCTTCCAGGTCAACAACTCGCCGTTCGCCGGCAACAAGGACCTGTCCGGTGGCAAGTTCCTGACCAGCCGCCAGATCAAGGACCGCCTGGACCGCGAGCAGGTCCACAACGTGGCCCTGAAGGTCGAACAGCTGGAAGACGCCGACAAGTTCCTGGTCTCCGGCCGTGGCGAACTGCACCTGTCGGTGCTGATCGAGAACATGCGTCGTGAAGGCTACGAGCTGGCCGTGTCGCGCCCGGAAGTGATCATCAAGCAGATCGACGGCCAGGCCATGGAGCCGATCGAGCAGCTGGTGGTGGACATCGAAGAAGTCCACCAGGGCGGCGTGATGGAAAAGCTGGGCACCCGCAAGGGCCAGCTGAAGAACATGGAATCGGACGGCAAGGGCCGTGTGCGCCTGGAATACCAGATCCCGGCCCGTGGCCTGATCGGCTTCCAGAACGAGTTCAAGACCCTCACCCAGGGTTCGGGCCTGCTGTTCCACGTGTTCGACCATTACGGCCCGAAGGAACAGGGCGCCATCGCCAAGCGCATCAACGGTGTGATGATCGCCAATGCGCCGGGCACCACCCCCGCGTACTCGCTGGGCCCGCTGCAGGAACGCGGCAAGCTGTTCGC
The DNA here is from genome assembly GCF_020883215.1 of Stenotrophomonas sp. SI-NJAU-1. NCBI lineage: Bacteria > Pseudomonadati > Pseudomonadota > Gammaproteobacteria > Lysobacterales > Lysobacteraceae > Stenotrophomonas > Stenotrophomonas sp. SI-NJAU-1. The sequence goes on along the minus strand of NZ_CP086598.1, from coordinate 884,171 downwards.
TGCTGAAGGCGACAACGTGTATGAAGGTCAGCTGGTCGGCATCCACTCCAAGGACAACGACCTGACCGTCAACGCGATCAAGACCAAGCCGCTGACCAACATGCGCGCTTCGGGCAAGGACGATGCGATCCAGCTGACCCCGGCGATCAAGTACTCGCTGGAACAGGCCCTGGACTTCATCGAAGACGACGAGCTGGTCGAGATCACCCCGAAGGAGATCCGTCTGCGCAAGAAGTTCCTGACCGAAAGCGACCGCAAGAAGAACTCGCGCGGCGGCTGATCCAGCGAACCGTGAGCCAGAACGGCTACAACCCGGATCCACACCGGCATCCGGGCCTCCATGTCATCGCCTTGCTCGAAGCGAGCAAGGCGATGCTGGCGTTGTTGGCGGCCACCGGGCTGGAAATCCTCGGCCCGCAGCCGCTTCGCGACGGCGTCAATGCCCTGATCCGGCGTTTCAGCCTGGACCCGGATCACGGCACCCTGCCCTCGCTGTTGAACATGATCAGCCCCGACGCGGTGCACCTGGCCGCGGCGGCGATGATCGGCTACGGCCTGCTGCACCTGGTCGAGGCCTGGGGCCTCTGGAAAGCCAAGGCATGGGCTTCCTGGCTGGGCTGCCTGACTGCCTCCATCTATCTGCCCTTCGATATCTACGCGATCGTCCGCCATCCCGGCTGGGCCTCGTGGACGGTGCTGGCGATCAACCTGATCGTCGTCTACGTGCTGGCGCGCGACCTGCGCAAGCGCCGTCGCTGAGCAGCCGCTACACTGGGGATCGGAGCCGTCGAAGCTGCCCCATGCGCCTGTCCTTGCCGCCCCTCCTGTCCTTCCTGATCGCCGCGTTGCCTGCGGGGCTCGCTGCTGGCTGCAGCCCGGCCGCGTCCACCGCGCATGCCGGTGAACCCGGCAACAGCTCTATGCCTTTCCCCTACGCCGAGACCGAAGTCTCCGACCTGCAGGCGCGGATGGTCGCCGGTGAGCTCGACAGCGTCACCCTGACCGGCGCCTACCTCAAGCGCATCGCCGCCCTGGACCGCACCGGGCCACGCCTGCGCGCGGTGATCGAACTCAACCCCGATGCCCTGAAGGAAGCCGCACAGCGCGACCAAGAGCGCCGTGCCGGCCGCCTGCGCGGACCCCTGCATGGCATCCCGATCCTGCTGAAGGACAACATCAACGCCGCGCCGATGGCCACCAGTGCCGGCTCGCTGGCCCTGCAGGGCTTCCGCCCCGGCGATGCCTACCTGGTCCGCCGCCTGCGCGAAGCGGGCGCAGTGGTGCTGGGCAAGACCAACCTCAGCGAGTGGGCCAACTTCCGCGGCAACGACTCGATCTCCGGCTGGAGTGCGCGCGGCGGCCAGACCCGCAACCCCTACCGCCTCAGCCATTCGCCCTGTGGCTCCAGCAGCGGCAGCGCAGTGGCCGTGGCCGCCAACCTGGCCAGCGTGGCGATCGGCACCGAAACCGACGGCAGTATCGTCTGCCCCGCCGCGATCAACGGCGTGGTCGGCCTGAAGCCGACCGTCGGCCTGGTCAGCCGCGAAGGCATCATCCCGATTTCCTTCAGCCAGGATACCGCTGGCCCGATGACGCGCAGCGTCGCCGACGCCGCCGCCGTGCTGACGGCCATCGCCGGCCGCGACGACGCCGATCCCGCCACCGCGACCATGCCCGGCCGTGCGGTCTACGACTACACCGCACGCCTGGATCCACAGGGCCTGCGCGGCAAGCGCATCGGCCTGCTGCAGACCCCGCTGCTGAAGTACCGAGGGATGCCGCCACTGGTTGAGCAGGCGGTCGCTGAACTGCGCCGCGCCGGCGCGGTGGTGGTGCCGGTGGAACTGCCCCACCCGGATGCCTGGGCCGATGCCGAGCGCATCGTCCTGCTGTACGAGTTCAAGGCGGGGCTGGAGCGCTACCTCAACACGTACCAGGCGCCACTGCGCAGCCTGGCCGGGCTGATCGCCTTCAACGAGGCACACAAGGGCCAGGAACTGGGCCTGTTCGGCCAGGAGCTGCTGCTGGAAGCCCAGGCGACCCCCGGCCTGGCCGATCCCGTCTACATCCGCGCGCGCAGCGATGCGCGGCGACTGGCGGGCCCGGAAGGCATCGACGCAGTGCTGGCATCGCAGAAGCTCGATGCGCTGGTCGCACCGACGACCGGTGTGGCCTGGCCCTTGCGCACCACCGGCGATGACTTCCCCGGTGAAAGCTACAGTGTCGCCGCCGTCGCCGGCTACCCCAGCCTGAGCGTGCCGATGGGCCAGATCGATGGCCTGCCGGCGGGGCTTCTGTTCATGGGCACGGCCTGGAGCGAACCGAAGTTGATCGAGATGGCCTACGCGTATGAGCAGCGCACCCGCGCCAGGCGTCCGCCGCGCTTCGATACCGACGCATTGATCGAATCCGGCGATCCCTGACATCCGGTGGTAGCGCCGGGCCGTGCCCGGCGAGCGCAGCGGCACTCTGCAATCCGCCGGGCATGGCCCGGCGCTACCATTCCGGGCGCGGCTCGGTCGGCGCGATTGCGGCTTCGCCATCCTCGGCACCGGGTGAACGCACGTCGGCACTGCCAGCGCGCGGCATCCGCGGCATGTCCAGTTCGTCGTCCCGCTGCAGGCGAGCACGCACCTGCGGCAGCGACTGCGGATGCTCGCGTGCGAGGAAATCCAGCATGCGTTCGCGCACCAGACAGCGCAGGTCGAACGCATCACCGGAACTGCGCGCGCTGACCAGCAGCCGCACCTGGATCGCACGCTCGCTGGTCTCGGTCACCTGGGTCACGCAGACCCGTCCATCCCACAGCGGCTGGCCCTGGCAGATGCGTTCCAGCTCGGCACGTATCGCCGCGATCGGCGCACGGTAGTCCAGCCACAGGAAGGCCGTACCCAGCAGGTCGGCACTGCGTCGTGTCCAGTTCTGGAACGGGTGCTCGATGAACCAGGTCAACGGCACCACCATCCGCCGCTCATCCCAGATGCGCACCACTACGTAGCTGCTGCCGATCTCTTCGATGCGCCCCCATTCGCCCTCGACGATCACCACGTCATCGAGCCGGATCGGCTGGGTCACCGCGATCTGCAGGCCGGCGATCAGATTGCCGAACACCGGTTTGGCGGCGATACCCGCCACCAGGCCGATCAGGCCCGCCGACGCCAACAGTGCGGTGCCGATCTTCTGCACCATCGGGAAGGTCAGCAGTACCAGCGAAGCACCGAGCACGATGATGCCGCCCATCAGCACGCGGCTGAGCACTCGCGTCTGGGTCTGGATGCGGCGCGCCTCGAGGTTGTCCGAGACATCGATCGGATGGCTGCGCAGGATCGCCCGCTCACCCGCCGCAACGCCTCGCACCAGCAACCAGATGAAGCAGGCGGTCAGGGCGATGTGCAGCACGCGCAGCAGTTGATCGAGTGTATGTTCCGGCAATGGCGTAGCCTGCAGCGCCGGCACCAGCAGCAGCACGGGTAGTGCAAGGGCCAGCGGCGGTCCGATCACCCGGCCGATGCGCGCACGGCGCCGGTCACGCCCGCGCAGGCGACGGTACATGGCCAGTACGGCCCAGGCCCCCAGACCGCCAACCACCAGGGCGCTGCCGATCGGCCACAGGTACTGCTGCAGCTGTTGCCAGACCACCATGCATCCTCGCTGTAAGCACCAAGCTCCAGCGTGGCCCATGCACCATGAGCACAATGTCAGTCGTTCGTAAGCAGAATGTAGGCGGGGGTGTTCGGCAGGGCTGCGCCCTGCACCCACGGTAATGCCGGCCGTTGGCCGGCAACCTCAACAGCAACAACAACAGCAACAGCAAAAGCCTGCATTCCTTGGGATGGCGGGGAGGGGACAGATGGCGGGGGACGCTGCAAGTACGTCCATGTAAGCTCGGTCGCGCCTTGCTCGTGTGCGCTGTCCTGCGCACACGGCAAGACCAGGGTTGGGCGTCCTGCCCAACCCGCCCGAGGCATGCCTCGGGCCCATGGCGCTCACGCCCCCGCCATCTGTCCCCTCCCCGCCTCCGACAATTTTCCGCGATCTGTCGGAATGTCATGGCCCGCTATTGGTGGGTGTCGACCTTGGTCGACACGTAGATCCACGCCATGCGTGGATGCTCTTCAAATTCAATTCGAAATATTCGATTCCGATGGGGATTCATCCACGCATGGCGTGAATCCTTCGGACACCGGACAACTGTCGCAGGTGGGGCGGTGTCGGATTGCGGGGTGTCCGCGGCATGGATGCCGCGGCCAAGCCTTATCTGATTGGAATCTGGCAACGTAGGTGTCGAGAGCCGGCGTGGGCCGCCGTGTAAGCCTGGATCTCGACGATCGCCATGTAGCTTGGCGCCCACGCCGGAATCTCCCTTGATCCGCCCGAACAGTTGCTGGAGCTGACACTCGCAGTGATAAGACTGGGCAAGCGGGGGAGCTCTCGACCCTTCCAGACTATACGGAGTCCGGTGATGAACGGGATCGGGATTGATGTCAGCAAGCGCCGGCTCGACGTTGGCACGACAGACGGAAAGACCCTGCAGGTCAGCAATAGCCGCTCCGGCTTTGCTGAATTGGACCTCTGGCTGAGGAAACGCCCAGCCGTCCAGATCGTGCTGGAGGCCACTGGTGGCTACGAACAGCCTGTGCTGGACTTCCTGCACAACGCTGGTCATCCGGTGGTCCGCGCCAACGCGCTGCGGGCCCGAAGGCTGGCCCAGGGGATGGGGCAGATGGCCAAGACCGACCGCCTGGATGCCTATGCATTGGCGCAGATGGCGGCCTTGGTGAAACTGCCGTCCTATCAGCCATTGGAACCTTGGCAGCGGAAGATGCGGGAATTTGTGCGGGCACGTCGACAGGCGATGCACGCGCTGACCGTCGCGCGGCAGCAGCAGGAAATGGTGGGTAATCGTCAATTACGCCGACTGCTTCAGGCCAACATCACTTGCTTGCAGAGAACGGTGGAACGTTTGGGAAAGCGGATTTCCGAACAGGTTTCCAAGCAGCCTCAACTGGCTGTCCTGAAGTCGATGAAAGGTGTTGGCCCGGGCCTGCAGGCCGTGTTGGCCAGCTATCTTCCCGAGCTGGGCAAGATCAGTGGCAAGGCCGTGGCCAGCCTGGTCGGTGTGGCACCGATGTCCCATGACAGCGGGACCCTGCGTGGCAAACGAAGCATCCATGGCGGCAGGGCTGAGATCCGTCAGGTGCTCTACATGGCCAGCATGTCGGCCATGCGGCATGAACCTCGCCTGCGGGACTTTTACCAGTCGCTGCGAGCGCGGGGCAAGGAAGGCAAAGTGGCCATCGTGGCGGTGATGCGGAAGATGCTGGTGATTCTCAACGCCCGTATGCGTGACGCTCAAGGCGGACCGATCCCCGCCTGAGCGCACCAGAGGGCGTTGCTCCTGAGGCTGCCGGCCAGCGGCCGGCACTACCGTGCCCGTCTGCAGGAGGGGCCCAGGCTCCTCCTGCAACACAGTTGCTACAAGGACGTACTTGCGGCGTCCCCGCAATCCGACACCGCCCCGCCAGCCCACGGATAGCCCGCTTTTGACGTTGACGTTGACGTTGATGTTGATTCGGCAGGTGCAGGGCGCAGCCCTGCCGAAACACACTTACCGCACCTGCTCCTGCTTGCGCACGATAGCCATCGCAATCTCCAGCGACTGCTCGTAGTTCAGACGCGGGTCGACGGTCGAACGATAGGCGCGTTCCAGGTCACGTTCGGTCAGTTCGCGCGCACCGCCGGTGCATTCGGTCACATCCTCACCGGTCAGCTCCAGATGCACGCCGCCCAGACGGGTGCCTGCGGCCGCGTGCAGGTCGAAGGACATCTCGACCTCGCCGCGCACGTTGTCGAAGCGCCGCGTCTTGAAGCCATTGGCGGTGCTTTCGGTATTGCCGTGCATCGCATCGCATACCCACAGCACGCGGCGACCATCGCGCTTGACCGCATCCAGCAGCGGCGGCAGCTTCTGCGCGATCTGCGCCGCGCCCATACGATGGATGAAGCTCAGGCGGCCCGGCTCGTCATCCGGGTTGAGCACATCGATCAGGCGCAGCAACTGGTCCGGCGTCACCGACGGGCCCACCTTGATCGCGATCGGGTTGCGCACGCCACGCAGGTACTCCACGTGCGCGCCATCCAGCGCGGCGGTACGCATGCCGATCCACGGATAGTGCGTGCTCAGGTTCAACCAGCCCTGCTGGCGCGGCACCTGCCGGGTCAGCGCCTGCTCGTAGGGCAGCAGCAGCGCTTCATGCGAGGTGTAGAAATCGATGCGATTGAGGTTGTGCACGCGGGCCCCGGCCAGGGTCTCCATGAAGTGCACGGCATCACCGATCGAGGCCACCATCTTCTGGTACTCGGCGGCCAACGGCGAATGGCTCACCCATTCCAGGTTCCAGTATTCGGGATGGTGCAGGTCGGCGAAGCCACCATCGATCAGCGCCCGCACGAAGTTCATCGTCATCGCCGAATGCGCGTGGGCCTGCAGCATCCGCTTCGGGTCGGGCAGACGCGCCGCCTCGGTGAAGGCCGGCGCATTGATCACATCGCCGCGGTAGCTGGGCAGGGTCACGCCGTCGCGGGTTTCGGTGTCGGCCGAACGCGGCTTGGCGTACTGGCCGGCGAAACGGCCGACGCGGATCACCGGCTGCCGCAGGCCGTGCACCAGCACCAGGCTCATCTGCAGCAGCACCTTCAACCGGTTGGAGATCGTGCCCGATTCGCAGTCGCTGAAATTCTCCGCGCAGTCGCCGCCCTGCAAAAGGAAACGCTTGCCCTCCTGGGCGTCGGCCAACTGCTGCTTCAACGCCAGGATCTCCCACGAGGTCACCAGCGGCGGCAGCCGCTTCAGCTCGTGCAGCGCGGCATCCAGTGCCACCGGATCGGGATAGGTCGGCATCTGCAGCGCGGTCTTGCCCCGCCAGCTCTCCGGTGACCAGGCGGCGCCAGCAACGATGGCGGCAGGATCGGGGGCGGGCGGAACGGCGGACAGGCTCATCACGGACATCCGGGGAGGGGGGGCGGTCATGGTCGCAGAGCCAGCCGCTGGCGCAAAGGGCCGGGCCCGGTCATGACTGCCTGAACGGTGTGGAAAGGGGCCGTGTGATCGGCCAGAAACGGCATGGTCGCCATCGCCGGACAGGCGCATGATCGGCACGCAGTTGTTACGGAGTAACACTCCCTCATGGACCGGCCCCTCCCCCTTCCCTGCCCATTTCCCATGAAGACCTCCCTGCTCACCACCGCCATCACCTTCGCCCTGATCCTCACCAGCCAACCCGTGCTTGCCGCCGACGCCGATGCCAGCGCCGCTGCGATCAAGGACCTTGACGTGGTCACCGTCAGCGCCCAGCTCGACCAGGCCCGCAACGCCCTGTCACCGGACATCGGCAGCAGCCAGTACCAGATCACCGCCGAGGACATCGAGAAGCAGCCGCTGGGCGCCTCCGCCCCGCTCAGCCAGGTGCTGCTGCAGGCCCCGGGTGTGGTCCAGGACTCTTACGGTGGCGTGCACGTGCGCGGCGACCACGCCAACCTGCAGTACCGCATCAACGGCGTACTGCTGCCCGAATCGATCTCCGGCTTCGGCCAGACCCTGGATGCCCGCACCATCAAGAGCATCCGCCTGATGGACGGCGCCCTGCCGGCGCAGTTCGGTGAACGCACCGCCGCGGTGGTCGATATCACCACCCGCAGTGGCGCCGAGCTGGGCAACGGCGGCAGCGCTGGCATCACCGCCGGTTCGTTCGGCAAGGTCAACCCGAACGCCTCCTGGTGGGGCAACCAGGGCCGCTGGAGCTGGTTCCTGACCGGCAACTACGATCGGAACGAGGTCGGGCTGGAGAATCCCACCAGCGCACGCAGGCCGCTGCATGACGACACCCACCAGGGGAAGGCCTTTGCCGACCTGACCTACCTGGTCAACGACAGCACCCGCCTGAGCGTGTTCGCCGGCGTTGCCAACAACCGCTTCCAGATCCCGGTCAACCCGGGGCAGACCCCGCAGTTCGGCTACATGGACACCACCACCTTCGATTCCAGCCAGCTGGACGAAACCCAGCGCGAGACCACCCGCTTCGGCATGCTGGTGCTGCAGGGCACGCTGGGCCAGACCACGTACCAGCTCTCGGCCGGCCAGCGCTACAGCGATGTGGCCTTCAATCCGGACGTCGTGGGCGACCTGGTGTTCAGCGGCGTCGCCTCCCAGGTCCAGCGCAGCAACCGCGCCAACACCCTGCAGGCCGATTTCTCCACACCGCTGGGCGACAACCACACCCTGCGTTATGGCCTGTATGGCAACTACGAGCGCGCCGCCGCCAACAACAGCAGCTGGGTCTTCCCGGTCGACGCCGATGGGCGGCAGACGAGCACCACGCCACGGCTGATCCCGGACCGCAATGCCTTCCACGCCAGCACCGCAGCCTTGTACGTGCAGGACGAGTGGCGGATCGGCGATGACTGGACCGTCAATTACGGCCTGCGCGGCGACCGCTTCAAGGCCTTCGGTCACACCGAGGGCCAGCTCAGCCCACGCCTGGGCGTGGTCTGGAACGCCAGCGACAGCACCACCGTGCACGCCGGCTATTCGCGCTACTTCACCCCGCCCGCCAGCGAGCTGGTCGCCGGCAGCGATCTGGCCCTGTTCGATGGCACCAGCAACCAGCAACCGACCGGTGGCAGCACCACGCCTTTGTCCGAGCGCAGTGACTACTACGATATCGGCGTGTCACAGCAGGTCGGCAACCACCTCACCCTCGGCCTGGATGCCTACGACCGTCGCGTGCACCGCCTGCAGGACGAAGGCCAGTTCGGCGCCGCCTACATCTATTCCACCTTCAACTATCGCCGCGGCCACATCCACGGTCTGGAGTTCAGCGCCGACTACAGCAACGGGCCGATCAGCGCGTACTTCAACGCGGCCTACAACAAGGCCATGGGCACCCAGGTCATCACCAGCCAGTACAACCTCGATCCGGATGCACTGGCCTACGTACAGCAGAACTGGATCCATCTTGACCACGACCAGAAGCTGACGTCTTCCGGCGGTGTCAGCTACGCCTTCGCTGGCCATAACCGGGTGGGCGCGAACTACGTGTACGGCAGCGGCCTGCGCTCGGACATCGAGGGCGTGCCCAACGGCGGCGAGCTGCCGTCGTACCTGCAGGTCAATCTCAGCGCCGCGCATGACTTCAACGCCGACAGCGGCCATCCGCTGCACGTGCAGCTGGCGGTGATCAACGCGCTGGATCGCAGCTACCAGCTGCGCGATGGCGGTGGCATCGGCGTGTTCGCGCCGCAGTGGGGCCCACGTCGCGGCGCTTACCTGAGCCTGCAGCAGGACTTCTGAGGTACCACCGACTGCCGGCCAGCATTCGCACGGGACTGCACTGCCCCTGGGATTGCCGGCCAGCGGCCGGCACTACCGGAAAACAGTAGAGCCGCGCCATGCGTGGCTGCAGGCGGGGGCAGATCCCTTTGGGATGCAAAGGAATCTGACCCCGTTTTGCTTTCAGTGCTTGACCTTGCGCAGCGACACCACCAGCGCCCACAGCGCCAGCAGCACGAACCACACGCCCGACCACATCGGCATGGTCAGGCCAAGGAACGTCCAGTCGATGTTGCCGCAGTTGCCGGTGCCGGTCAGCACGGTGCGGAACACTTCCAGCGGCCCCATGGTCTCGCGCAGGAAGGCCAGCGGCGGGCCACACGTCGCTCCCATTTCCGGCGGCAGCATCTGCACGTAGACATGGCGTGCGGCGATGCCCACGCCCACGGCGGCAGCGATGAACGCGAGGATGCCGTAGGTCGCCCGTCCCGGACGGTTGGACGGCCCATGCAGGGCGCCGATCAGGAACAGCAGGCCCAGGGCCGCGAACGCCAGGCGCTGGAAGATGCACAGCGGACACGGCTCCAGCCCCATCTTCAGCTGCAGGAAGATGGCGTAGCCCAGCAGGCCCGCGCAGATCAGGAAGCCCAGCAGGAACTGGGCGCGGAAAGGCCAGCGCAGAGGATTCATCGGCAACGCTCGTGTAGTACGGACCGCAAGCGTAACCGAGAGTGCGCGCCGTTCGAACCGCCACAACGTCGCGCCCGTCGGAACACGCCGGTGCGCGCGCGGCAACATGCGGGATCATCCACGCCCGGCGTGGATCTCCATCCGTCGCCCAGAAACGGAAAAACCCGGCACGAGGCCGGGTTCTTCACCGAATGACGGGTGTTGCGCGTCGATTACTCTTCGACGGCTTCAGCCACGGCCGGACGGTCAACCAGCTCAACGTAGGCCATCGGCGCGTTGTCGCCAGCGCGGAAGCCGCACTTCAGCAGGCGCAGGTAACCACCCGGACGATTCGCGTAGCGCGGGCCCAGGATGGTGAACAGGTTGCCGACGGCTTCGTTGTCGCGCAGGCGGGCGAAGGCCAGACGACGGTTGGCGACGGAGTCGACCTTGGCCAGGGTGATCAGCGGCTCGGCGACGCGGCGCAGTTCCTTGGCCTTCGGCAGGGTGGTCTTGATCAGCTCGTGCTTGAACAGCGAGGCAGCCATGTTCTTGAACATCGCTTCGCGGTGGGCGCTGGTACGGCTGAACTTACGGCCGGATTTCTGGTGACGCATGGTGATATTCCTTGGTTAATGATGTGGCTTTGCGGATCGTTGTCGCCTTCCTGGCGCTGCTGCTCGGACTGCGGTTGGTCCTGGCCATCCGTCCTGGACGACCTGCCCGCGAACCTTCGTTCGTCGTGGCGGTGTTGCCTTGGTGCAATGGCCCCGTCGTTGCCGACGGGGCCACGCGGTCTTGCAGAAAGGCGTTATCAGCCCAGCATGCCGTGGCTGGCGACGCCGGCCGGCGGCCAGTTCTCCAGCTTCATGCCGAGCGACAGGCCACGCTGGGCCAGCACTTCCTTGATCTCGGTGAGCGACTTCTTACCCAGGTTCGGGGTCTTCAGCAGCTCGACTTCGGTCTTCTGGATCAGATCGCCGATGTAGTAGATGCTCTCGGCCTTCAGGCAGTTGGCCGAACGCACGGTCAGCTCCAGATCGTCGATCGGGCGCAGCAGCACCGGATCCACGCCGTTGTTGGCCGGCTTCGCCGCACCGCGGTCGCGGTGGGTGAAGTCACCGAACACCGACAGCTGATCGCTGAGGATGTCGGCAGCGGTACGCACTGCTTCTTCGGCGTCGATGGTGCCGTTGGTCTCGATATCGATGACCAGCTTGTCCAGGTCGGTGCGCTGTTCGACACGAGCCGCTTCCACGGCATAGGCGACACGGCGGACCGGCGAGAACGAGGCATCCAGGACCAGGCGGCCGATGGCACGGGTTTCTTCGTCCGGACGACGACGCGCAGCGGCCGGCTGATAGCCGAAACCACGCTCGATCTTCAGACGCATGTTCACTGCCGTGTCCTTGGTCAGGTGGCAGATCACGTGGTCGCCGTTCAGGATCTCCACGTTGTGGTCGACCTTGATGTCGGCAGCGGTGACAACGCCCGGACCCTGCTTGGACAGGGACAGCGTCGCGTTGTCGCCGGAGTGCATACGGATGGCCACGTCCTTCAGGTTCAGCAGGACTTCGAGCACGTCCTCCTGCAGACCTTCGACCGTGGTGTACTCATGCAACACGCCGTCGATTTCGACTTCCGTGATGGCGAAGCCCGGGATGGACGACAGCAGCACGCGACGCAGGGCATTACCCAGCGTATGCCCGTAACCCCGCTCCAAAGGTTCGATAACGACCTTTGCACGGGTGTCGGTAAGGCGTTCGATCTGCGGACCGCGAGGACGCAGAACCTGGTTGGCGGTAACCGTCATGTTGCGGGTTCTCCTAGTGAACCCCCGGCCGTCGCCGGGGGCTCTCCAATGTGAATTACTTCGAATACAGCTCGACGATCAGCGCTTCGTTGATGTCCGCAGGCAGATCCGAACGATCCGGAACAGCCTTGAAGATGCCGGAGAACTTGCCGGAATCCACTTCAACCCACGACGGGCTCAGGTCATGCTGGGCGGCGACGGTCAGGGCTTCCTGGACGCGCAGCTGCTTGGCAGCCTTTTCAGACAGGGCGATGGCGTCGCCAGCCTTGACCTGGTACGAGGCGAGGTTGACCGACTTGCCATTCACGGTGACGCCGCGGTGCGACACCAGCTGACGGGCAGCCGGACGGGTCACGGCGAAGCCCATGCGGTAGACAACGTTGTCCAGGCGGGTTTCCAGCAGCTGCAGGAGGTTCTCGCCGGTGTTGCCCTTCTTGGTCGAGGCCTTCTTGTAGTAGTTGCGGAACTGACGCTCCAGCAGACCGTAGATACGCTTGACCTTCTGCTTTTCACGCAGCTGGGTAGCGTAGTCGGACAGCTTGCCCTTGCGGGCGGTGGCGCCATGCTGGCCGGGCTTCTGCTCCAACTTGCACTTGGAGTCCAGCGCACGCGCCGGGCTCTTCAGGGACAGGTCGGCGCCTTCGCGACGGGCGAGCTTACAGGTAGGACCGATATAACGAGCCATTTCTTATCGCTCCCTTTAGACGCGACGCTTCTTCGGCGGACGGCACCCGTTGTGCGGGATAGGCGTCACGTCGATGATGTTGGTGATCTTGTAGCCGACGTTGTTCAACGAACGCACGGCCGACTCACGGCCCGGACCCGGACCCTTGATGCGGACTTCCAGCGACTTCACGCCGTAGTCCAGCGCAGCACGACCGGCCTTTTCGGCAGCCACCTGGGCTGCGAACGGGGTCGACTTGCGCGAACCGCGGAAGCCAGCGCCACCGGAGGTCGCCCACGACAGAGCGTTGCCCTGGCGGTCGGTGATGGTCACGATGGTGTTGTTGAACGAAGCGTGGACGTGGGCAACGCCGTCGGTGACGACGCGCTTGATCTTCTTCTTGGTCTTAGCAGCAGGCTTAGCCATTTATAGGTCCCTTACTTCCTGATCGCCTTGCGCGGGCCCTTGCGGGTGCGGGCGTTGGTACGGGTGCGCTGGCCACGCAGCGGCAGACCGCGACGGTGACGCAGGCCGCGGTAGCAGCCCAGGTCCATCAGGCGCTTGATCGCGATGCCGATTTCACGGCGCAGATCGCCTTCCACGATGTACTTGCCGACTTCGGCGCGCAGGCGCTCGATTTCCGGCTCCGACAGATCGCGGATCTTGGTGGTCGAAGTGACACCTGCGACTTCGCAGACCTTCTTCGAACGGGTACGGCCGATGCCGTAAATGCTTTGCAACCCGACCCAGACATGCTTCTGGGCTGGCAGGTTGACGCCTGCAATACGCGCCATGACGCGGTTCTCCAGCTGAGTGATGGCCGACAGCGCGCTCGAGGCACGCCGATCCGGCAGGATGGATCAAAAAAGTGAACCAGTGATACTAACAAGGTTCCGGTCTACTTGGAAGCCCGTGAAACCAGAGGTTTCATGAACCCGGCCCGGGGAGTGTGCCCAGGCTCCGGCGCCGGATGGGGTTGGACCTGGAGTTTCCTCCGGGGCCGCCCGCGCTACTCCAGCGCGGGACCACCACATCACACCCCCACCCGGAACCGCTGCGGGGGCCGCCCTTCGTTTGTGTGGCCGGAGTCCGCGAAGCGGAGGACCATCACGTCAGGAAGACGAAAGTATAACAGGCGAATCAGCCGCGAGCAAAACCACCGCGGTTGCCGCCCTTCAGGTTGGCCTTCTTCAGCAGGCTCTCATACTGGTGGGACATCAGGTGCGCCTGCACCTGGGCGATGAAGTCCATCACCACCACCACCACGATCAGCAGCGAAGTACCGCCGAAGTAGAACGAGGCATTCAGCTGCGTGCGCATCAGTTCCGGCAGCAGGCAGACGATCACCAGGTACGCCGAACCGGCAGCGGTCAGTCGGGTCAGCACGCCGTCGATGTAGTCGGCGGTGGCCTTGCCCGGACGGATGCCCGGAATCAGCGCACCGGACTTCTTCAGGTTGTCGGCGGTTTCCTGCGAGTTGAACACCAGCGCGGTATAGAAGAACGCGAAACCGGTGATCAGCGCAGCGAACACGATCATGTGCAGCGGCTCGCCCGGGCCCAGGGCATTGGCGACCTTCTGCAGGGTCTGGCCAAAGGTGCTCTGGTTGGCAGCCTGGCCGGACCACATGGCCAGGGTGGCCGGGAACGCCAGCAGGCTTGAGGCGAAGATCGCCGGGATGACGCCGGCCATGTTCAGCTTCAGCGGCAGGAACGAGGTCTGGTTCATGTACGCGTTGCGACCGCCCTGGCGGCGCGCGTAGTTCACCGTGATCCGGCGCTGGCCGCGCTCGACGAACACCACGAAGAAGGTGAAGGCGAGCACGACGATGGCGATCAGCAGCAGCTGGATGAACTGGATGTTGCCGTCGCGGTAGGCGTCGAAGGTGTGGATGACCGCACCCGGCAGGCCCGCCACGATACCGGCGAAGATGATCAGCGACACGCCGTTGCCGATACCGCGCTCGGTGACCTGCTCACCGACCCACATCAGGAACATGGTGCCGGCAGTCAATGCGACCACGGCAGTGAGCACGAAGCCCATGCCCGGCATGTACACGACCGGTGCGCCGGTCGGCGAGACCTGGCCCTGCAGCGCCAGCGCGATCGAGCCGCCCTGCACCACTGCGAGAAGCACGGCGCCGATGCGCGAATACTGGGTGATCTTGCGGCGGCCGGACTCACCTTCCTTCTGCATCGCCTTGAGGGCGGGGAAGATGTGCACGGCCAGCTGCATCACGATCGATGCCGAGATGTACGGCATCACGTTCAGCGCGAAGATGCTGAAACGGTGCAGGGCGCCGCCCGAGAACATGTTGAACATGTCCACGATGCCGCCGCCCTGCTGTTGCATCATGGCAAGCATGGCATCGGGATTGACGCCCGGCACCGGCACGTAGCAGCCGATGCGATAGACGATCAAAGCCCCGACGACGAACAGCAAACGTTGGCGAAGTTCAGTGAACTTGCCCATTCCGCCCGCGAGGTTACCGATGCCAGCTTGCGCCATGATTCTCTTACTCCGTTACGCTGCCGCCGGCAGCTTCGATCGCAGCCTTGGCACCGGCCGTGGCAGCAACACCCTTCAGGGTGAACGCCTTGGTCACTTCGCCCTTGACGACGACCTTGGCCTTCTTGGCAGTGCTCGGGACCAGCTTGGCCGCACGCAGGGCAGCGAAGTCGATCTCGCCGGCCGGCAGCTTGTCCAGCTGGTACAGCAGCACTTCAGCGGTGTCCTTGGCGATCGGCGAACGGAAGCCGATCTTCGGCAGACGACGCTGCATGGGGGTCTGGCCGCCTTCGAAGCCAGCCTTGATCTTGCCGCCACCCTTGCGGGCGAACGAACCCTTGTGGCCGCGGCCACAGGTCTTGCCCAGGCCGGAGCCGATACCGCGACCGACGCGGGTACGTTCCTGACGGGCGCCCGGTGCCGGGCTCAGTTCATTGAGACGCAGAGTCATGATCGATTACTCCTCAACCTTGACGAGGTAGTGAACGGTGTTGATCAGACCGCGAACCTGCGGGCTGTCCTTCAGTTCACGGACATCGTTGAGCTTGTTCAGGCCCAGGGCACGCACCGACAGGCGGTGACGCGACTGAGTACCACGCAGGCCACGCACCAGGCGCACCTTCACAGTCTTGTTGGACTCATTAGCCATGGTTGAGTTCCTCCACCTTCTTGCCGCGCTTGGCCGCGATGCGAGCCGGCGACTGCGCTGCAGTCAGGCCCTTCACGGTGGCACGCACCAGGTTGATCGGGTTGCGCGAACCGGTGGCCTTGGCCAGCACGTTCTTCACGCCAACCGCTTCCAGGACGGCGCGCATGGCACCACCGGCGATGACGCCGGTACCTTCGGAAGCCGGCTGCATGAACACGCGCGCTGCGCCGTGACCATCCTTGATGGTGTGCCACAGGGTGCCGTTGTTCAGGTCAACGGTAACCAGGTTCTTGCGAGCCTGTTCCATCGACTTCTGGATGGCGACCGGCACTTCGCGGGCCTTGCCATAACCGAAACCGACCTTGCCTTCGCCGTCGCCGACGACAGTCAGGGCGGTGAAGGTGAACTGACGGCCACCCTTGACGGTCTTGCTGACGCGGTTGACCGCGACCAGCTTTTCGATCATGCCGTCGTCGACTTTCTCTTCGCGGTTACGGTCGCGATCGCGACCCCGCTGCTGACGTTCTTCTGCCATGTTTATTCCTTGGTTGTTGGGTTATGTACGGCTCGAGGCCGCTTATGGTTGTGGAGTGGTGCGTTGTTGCGGTGGGCCACTGCAGAAGAGCGGCGCCGCCCAGCCTCACTCAGGCTGGCGAGCAGGCGGACAGGGGGCATCAAGCCCCCTGCCCTTATCCCTTAGAACTGCAGGCCGGCTTCGCGGGCGGCGTCAGCCAGGGCCTTGATGCGGCCGTGGTAACGGTAACCCGAACGATCGAAGGCAACCTTCTCGATGCCGGCGGCCTTGGCGCGCTCAGCGACGATGCGGCCAACCTTGGCAGCGGCATCAGCGTTCTTGCCGTTCTTCAGGCCGTCCTTGACGTCGGCCTGGGTGGTGTTGGCAGCAGCCAGCACCTTCGAGCCGTCAGCGGTGAAGACCTGCGCGTACAGGTGCTGGCCGGTGCGCAGCACCGACAGGCGTGCAACGCCGAGCTCACGGATGTGGGCACGGGTCGACTTGGCGCGACGCAGGCGGGCGATGTTCTTGTTCATGATCTTTTTCCCTGGAAAGCGGAAGGTCCTAATTAGGCCTTCTTGGCTTCCTTGCGAATGATGACTTCGTCGGAGTACTTCACGCCCTTGCCCTTGTACGGCTCCGGCTTGCGGAACGCACGGATCTTGGCGGCAGCTTCACCGACGGCCTGCTTGTCAGCGCCCTGCACCAGGATTTCGGTCTGGGTCGGGGTGGTGATGGTGATGCCTTCCGGCGCCACGAACACAACCGGGTGCGAGAAGCCCAGCGACAGGCTGAGGTCCTTGCCCTGCATGGCGGCACGGTAACCCACGCCGACCAGCTCCAGCTTGCGCTCGAAGCCTTCGGAAACACCCTTGACCATGTTGGACAGGATGGCGCGGACGGTACCGGTCAGCGGGATCAGATCCACGTTGTCGGTGCTCAGGGTGGCAACGCCGTTCTCGACGTTGATGTTGATACCAGCCGGCTTGGCCAGCGACAGGGTGCCCTTCGGGCCCTTGGCGGTGACGTTGTCGTTCTGGACGTTCAGTTCAACCTTACCCAGGTCGATCGGCTTCTTGGCTACGCGGGACATGGTCTACTCCTTTCGCCTTAGGCCACGAAGCACAGGACTTCGCCGCCGACGCCCAGCTGGCGCGCCTGCGCATCAGTCATGATGCCCTTGGAGGTGGAAATGATGGAAATACCCAGGCCGTTCATGACCTTCGGCAGTTCGCTTTTGCCGCGGTACTGGCGCAGGCCCGAACGCGAGAAGCGCTTCAGGGTCGCGATGACCGGCTTGCCTTCGAAATACTTCAGCACGATTTCCAGCTCGGACTTGTTGTTCTCGAGCGCGGTCACGCGCAGGTCGGCGATGTAACCCTCGTCCTTCAGGACCTGGGCGATCGCTACCTTGATCTTGGACGACGGGGCTTTCACCGTCTGCTTGCCCACCGCTGCCGCATTCTTGATGCGGACCAGCAGGTCGGCGATGGGATCAGTCATGCTCATATGAGTACCTTTGAGTGCACCGATATCCGCTTTCGCGAAAATCTGTTGTCTCCTGGAAACGGGCCAGGCCCCCTCCCCTTACGTCTTCGCGCAGGGCAAGACGCGGGAGTATACGCCAAAAGAGCCCGACTTGCGTCGGGCTCTTCGGGTTTTTTGCAGAGGGAAAGCTGAACGCCCCCTCCCCGGCTGCGAAGGCCCCCGGAGGAGCCCTCGCCGGCAGGACCGGCTGGGATTACCAGCTGGCCTTGCGCAGGCCCGGAACGTCACCACGCATGGTGGCTTCACGCAGCTTGTTGCGGCCCAGGCCGAACTTGCTGTAGACGCCACGCGGACGGCCCGACAGTTCGCAACGGTTGCGCTGGCGGCTCGGCGACGAATCGCGCGGCAGCTTGGCCAGCTTGGTTGCGGCGTCGATCTTCTCTTCGTAGCTCGCGTCCACCGAGGACACGATCTTCTTCAGAGCCGCACGCTTGTCAGCGTACTTCTTGGCCAGCTTTTCCCGCTTGATGTCGCGGTTGACCATGGAGGTCTTTGCCATTTCGGTTTCCTCGACGAATCAGTTACGGAACGGGAACTTGAACGCTGCCAGCAGCGCCTTCGCTTCCGCGTCGGTCTTCGCAGTGGTGGTGATGGCGATATCCATGCCGCGGATCGCGTCGACAGCGTCGAAGTCGATTTCCGGGAAGATGATCTGTTCCTTCACACCCATGTTGAAGTTGCCGCGACCGTCGAAGGAACGACCGGAAACACCACGGAAGTCGCGCACGCGCGGCAGCGAGATGTTGATCAGGCGGTCCAGGAACTCGTACATCTTGTGGCGACGCAGCGTGGTCTTGCAACCAATCGGCCAACCATCACGGATCTTGAACGACGCAACCGAGATACGCGACTTGGTGACAACCGGCTTCTGGCCGGAAATCTTGGTCATGTCGCCGACGGCGTTTTCCAGGATCTTCTTGTTGGTGGCCGCTTCGCCGACACCCATGTTCAGGGTGACCTTGACGAGCTTCGGCACTTCCATCGAATTGGTGTAGCCGAACTGCTTCATCAGCGCCGGCACCACTTCTTCCTTGTAAAACTTTTCGAGACGGGAAGTCATCTTCTCATTCCTCAGGCGTCAAGCGCCTCACCGCTGGAGCGGAACACACGCAGTTTGCGTCCATCCTCCAGCACCTTGAAGCCAACGCGTTCGCCCTTGCCCGAAGCCGGGTTCAGCACATTCACGTTGGAGATATGGATCGACGCTTCACGCTCGACCACGCCGCCGGCAACACCTGCCTGCGGGTTCGGCTTGGTGTGGCGCTTGACGATGTTCACGTTGGCGACGACCACACGGTCGCCGTCGACGCGGACGATTTCGCCCTGCTTACCCTTGTCCTTGCCGGCGTTGACGACAACCTGGTCGCCCTTCTTGATACGGTTAGCCATGATTATCTCCTGTCGCTCACAGCACTTCGGGAGCGAGCGAGACGATCTTCATGAACTTCTCCGAACGAAGTTCACGAGTCACCGGCCCGAAGATACGGGTGCCGATCGGCTCCTGCTTGTTGTTAAGCAGAACGGCAGCGTTGCCGTCGAAGCGGATCAGCGAGCCGTCGGCGCGACGCACACCCTTGCGGGTACGCACCACGACGGCGTCATACACTTCGCCCTTCTTGACCTTGCCGCGCGGGATCGCATCCTTCACGGTGACCTTGATGATGTCGCCGATGCCGGCGTAACGGCGCTTGGAACCACCCAGCACCTTGAAGCACATCACCTGCTTGGCACCAGAGTTGTCCGCGACGTCAAGGTAGCTCTGCATCTGGATCATGATTCAGACTCCTTATTCAGCCGCACGCGTGATGACTTCCACCACGCGCCAGTTCTTGGTCTTGGACATCGGAGCAATCTCGGTCACGCGGACGACATCGCCTTCCTTGCAGGCGTTGTCGGCATCGTGGGCGTGCAGCTTCGTCGAACGCTTGATGTACTTGCCGTACAGCGCGTGCTTGACCTGACGCTCAACCAGGACGGTAACCGTCTTGTCCATCTTGTTGCTGACGACACGGCCTTCGACCGTGCGCAGCGCCTTGTTTTCAGTATTGTCGCTCATAGCGGCCATCCTTACTTCGTGCTGCCGAGCAGAGTCTTGACGCGAGCAATCTCGCGACGGACCCGGCGGATGTCGTGTGTCTTCGGCAGCTGGCCGGTGACCTGCTGCATACGGACAGAGAACTGTTCCTTACGCAGGTCGATCAGGTGGGCCTTGAGGTCGTCAGCCGACTTTTCACGGAGAGTTTTGATATCCATCAGCGCACCGTCCGGGTCACGAAAGTGGTGGTGACCGAGAGCTTGGCCGCGGCCAGGCGGAACGCCTCGCGTGCCACTTCCTCGGTTACACCCTCGATTTCATAGATCATGCGGCCGGGCTGGATCTGGGCCACCCAGTATTCCACGTTGCCCTTACCGGAACCCATTCGAACTTCGATGGGCTTCTTGGTGATGGGCTTGTCGGGGAACACTCGGATCCACATCTTGCCGCCGCGCTTGACGTAGCGGCTGATCGAGCGGCGAGCCGCTTCGATCTGACGCGCGGTCAGCTGACCGTGGGCGGTTGCCTTCAGGCCGTACTCGCCAAAGCTGACAGCGTTTGCGCTCCAGCTGAGGCCTTCGTTACGGCCCTTGTGCACCTTGCGGTACTTGGTTCGCTTGGGTTGCAACATTGTCGTTACCTCGCTTCACGAGCCGGGCGCTGACGGTCACCGCGGTCGCCGCGATCATGACGATCGTTGCGCGACGGGGTGTCGTCCTGCTTTTCCTGGCCAACCTGGGAGAAATCGAAGACCTCGCCCTTGTAGATCCAGACCTTGATGCCGATGATGCCGTAGGTCGTCTTGGCTTCAGCGAAGCCATAGTCGATGTCGGCACGCAGGGTGTGCAGCGGCACGCGGCCTTCGCGGTACCACTCCGAACGGGCGATTTCTGCACCGTTGAGGCGGCCACCGACGTTGACCTTGATGCCCAGAGCACCCAGGCGCATCGCATTGCCGACCGAGCGCTTCATTGCACGGCGGAACATGATGCGACGCTCCAGCTGCTGGGCGATCGACTCGGCAACGAGCTGTGCGTCCAGTTCCGGCTTGCGCACTTCGGTGACGTTGATGTGCGCCGGGACGCCCATCATTTCGCTCACTTCCTTGCGCAGCTTCTCGATGTCCTCACCGCGCTTGCCGATCACCACGCCCGGACGGGCGGTGTGGATCGTCACGCGAGCGGTCTTGGCCGGACGCTCGATCAGGATCTTGCTGATGCCGGCCTGGGCCAGCTTCTTGCGCAGCATTTCGCGCACTTTCAGGTCGGCTGCCAGGTAACCAGCGAACTCGGCCTTGTTGGCGTACCACTTGGAGTTCCAGTCCTTGGAAATGCCGAGGCGGATACCAATCGGATGAACTTTATGACCCATGGTCTTTTCCTTATCCGCTTACTTGGCGGCGCCCACAACCACAGTGATGTGGCTGGTGCGCTTGAGGATGCGGGTACCGCGGCCTTTCGCCCGCGCCATGAAACGCTTCAGGGTCGGACCTTCATCTACCATGATGGTCTGAACCTTCAGCTCGTCGACGTCGGCGCCCTGGTTGTTCTCGGCATTTGCAATAGCCGACTCCACCACCTTCTTGATCAGGTGGGCAGCCTTCTTGTCCGAGAACTTCAGCAGGTTGACGGCACGCTCGGCCGGCAGACCGCGCACCTGGTCAGCGACCAGACGTGCCTTCTGCGGGGAGATGCGCGCGGTGCGCAGGATGGCTTTCGCTTCCATTGTCATCTCTCCTTACTTGCCCGACTTCTTGTCACCACCGTGACCCTTGAAGGTCCGGGTGATGGCAAATTCGCCAAGCTTGTGGCCGACCATGTTCTCGTTGACGAGAACCGGGATGTGGTTCTTGCCGTTATGCACGGCAATGGTGACGCCTACCATGTCAGGCAGGATCATCGAACGACGCGACCAGGTCTTGATCGGACGCTTGCTACCCGCAGCGGCAGCCACCTTAGCAACCAGGTGGTGATCGACAAACGGGCCCTTCTTGAGTGAACGTGCCATGGTCGATTAGCCCCTACGATCGCGGACGATGAACTGCTGAGTGCGCTTGTTATGGCGCGTCTTGTAACCCTTGGTCGGAACACCCCACGGGGTGACCGGATGCGGATTACCCTGGCCGGCCTTCGCCTCACCACCACCGTGCGGGTGGTCAACCGGGTTCATGGCAGCACCACGAACGGTCGGGCGGACACCGCGCCAACGCTTGGCACCGGCCTTGCCCAGCTTTTCCAGGCTGTGCTCGTCGTTGCCGACTTCGCCGATGGTCGCGCAGCACTCGACCGGAACCTTGCGCATTTCACCCGAGCGCAGGCGCAGGGTGGCGTAGATGCCTTCACGAGCAACCAGCTGCACGGCAGCACCTGCAGCGCGAGCGATCTGAGCGCCCTTGCCCGGCTTCAGCTCGATGCAGTGGATGGTGGTACCGACCGGGATGTTGCGCAGCGGCAGGGTGTTGCCCGCCTTGATCGGGGCGTCCGAACCAGCGATCACCTGATCACCAGCCTTCAGACCCTTCGGGGCGATGATGTAGCGACGCTCGCCGTCGACATAGCACAGCAGGGCGATGTGGGCGGTGCGGTTCGGATCGTATTCGATGCGTTCCACGCGCGCCGGGATGCCCAGCTTGTTGCGCTTGAAGTCAATCAGGCGGTAGTGCTGCTTGGCGCCACCACCGACGTGACGCACGGTGATGCGACCGTGGTGGTTACGACCACCCGAGCGGCTCTGCGACTCGACCAGCGCGGCGTGCGGAGCACCCTTGTGCAGGTCGGGAGTGACCACGCGCACGGCCGAACGGCGGCCGGGGGAGGTGGGCTTGAATTTCATCAATGGCATGGGATGTACCTCAGGCCTTGGCCGTTACATCGATCGACTGGCCGTCGGCCAGGCGAACGTACGCCTTGCGCCAATCGCCGCGGCGGCCAGCACGGTTACGGAAGGACTTGTTCTTGCCCTTGACGTTGACCACGTTGACAGCTTCGACCTTGACGTCGAACAGCTGCTCAACCGCGGCCTTTACATCGGCTTTGGTGGCTTCGTTCGAAATTTCGAAGACGTACTGGTTGGAGAGTTCCTGCAGGCGCGCGGTCTTTTCGGAGACACGCGGGGCACGCAGCACGCTGAAGATTTTTTCGTTGCTGTTCATGCCAGCCACTCCTCGACCTTCTTGACCGCGTCAGCGGTGATGACGACCGTGTCGGCACCGACCAGCGACACCGGGTCCAGACCCTGCACGTCACGCACCTGCACATACGGCAGATTGCGGGCGGACAGGTACAGGTGCTCGGAGGCTTCCTCAGTGACGATCAGCGGGCGCTTGCCCACTTCCAGGCCGGCCAGCTTGGCG
This sequence comes from Stenotrophomonas sp. SI-NJAU-1, assembly GCF_020883215.1. Taxonomy (NCBI): domain Bacteria; kingdom Pseudomonadati; phylum Pseudomonadota; class Gammaproteobacteria; order Lysobacterales; family Lysobacteraceae; genus Stenotrophomonas; species Stenotrophomonas sp. SI-NJAU-1. Next base: position 861,091 of record NZ_CP086598.1, on the reverse strand, counting down.
ATCAGACCCTTCGTGTTGGTCGCTTCGACATCGAAGGACTCCACGATGGTCAGACGGCCCTGACGGTTCAGCTCGGACAGGATCGCGCACATGGCGGCACGGTACTGCTTACGATTGACCTTCTGCTCGAAGCTGCGCGGCTTTGCCGCGAAGGTGACACCGCCGCCGACGAAGATCGGAGCCGTCAGTGCGCCATGACGCGCGCCGCCGCCCTTCTGCTTCTTCGACTTCTTGGTGGTACCTGCCACTTCGGAGCGAGTCTTCTGCGCCTTGGTGCCGGCGCGACCGGCGTTGCGGTAAGCAACGACGACCTGGTGGACCAGATCTTCGCTGAAATCGCGACCGAACACGGCGTCGGAGACCGAGACCTTGTTGTTGCTACCCGTGATAACGAGTTCCATCGTCATCTCTCCTTATGCCTTGCTCGCCGGACGGACGATCACGTCGCCACCCGCCGCGCCCGGAACGGCGCCGCGAACCGCGATCAGACCGCGTTCGACGTCGACCTTGACAACTTCCAGGTTCTGGGTGCTCTGCTGCACCGAGCCCATGTGACCGGACATCTTCTTGCCCGGGAACACGCGACCGGGCGTCTGGCGCTGACCCAGCGAACCCGGCGCGCGATGCGACAGCGAGTTGCCGTGGGTAGCGTCACCCATACGGAAGTTGTAGCGCTTGATGGTGCCCTGGAAGCCCTTACCCTTGGTGACACCCTGGACGTCGACGATCTGGCCGACTTCAAAGATGTCCGCCTTGACTTCGCCACCGACGGCGAAATCGCCGAGCTGGGCGTCTTCAACGCGGAATTCCCACAGGCCACGACCCGCTTCCACCTTCGCCTTGGCGAAGTGGCCGGCTTCCGGCTTGTTGACCAGGGCAGCGCGACGCGCACCGACGGTCACCTGCACGGCGCTGTAGCCGTCAGTTTCGACGGTCTTGATCTGCGCGATGCGGTTGGGGGTTGCTTCGATCAGGGTCACCGGGATGGAACGGCCATCTTCGGTGAACACGCGGCTCATGCCAGCCTTGCGGCCCACGAAGCCCAACGAATACTTCTTCGTCATGGTCGTAGTCCTCAGGTCAGCTTGATCTGAACGTCGACGCCGGCAGCCAGTTCGAGCTTCATCAGCGCGTCCACGGTCTTGTCATTCGGGTCAACGATATCGAGCACGCGCTTGTGCGTGCGGGTCTCGTACTGGTCACGCGCGTCCTTGTCGACGTGCGGGGAGACGAGGATGGTGTAACGCTCGATCTTGGTCGGCAGCGGGATCGGGCCACGCACTTGCGCGCCGGTCCGCTTGGCCGTCTCAACGATCTCGCTGGCCGAACGGTCGATCAGACGATGATCGAACGCTTTCAGCCGGATCCGGATCTTTTGGTCCGCCATGGCGGTAGGTTCCTTCGTTAAAAGAGCGACAGACAAAGCCTCTGGGTTGCTTTGCCCCATGAAATCCCTGAATACAGACGGCCCGCATTCCCGCAGGCCGACAAGGTCAATCCGTAGACCCCAAAAACGTAGGCAGACCCGTTACCCGGCCTGCCCAGACGGAGAAGCATAATGGCACGCAAGGCAGCTGTCAACAGTCTCCTGTTGACGCCGCCTGAATGGCATTGACCCTTCCTGGTCCGGGGAACACAAGGCACATCCTGTGCCTACTTTCCCGTTTTGATACGCCCCGATGCCCTACCCAGGCAACATCGGGGCGCAGAGTCTAGCAGATTACTCGAGGATGGTGGCAACCACGCCAGCACCGACGGTACGGCCACCTTCGCGGATTGCGAAGCGCAGGCCGGCGTCCATGGCGACCGGGTTGATCAGGGTGACAACCATCTTCACGTTGTCGCCCGGCATCACCATCTCGACGCCTTCCGGCAGCTCGACCGCACCGGTGATGTCGGTGGTACGGAAGTAGAACTGCGGACGGTAGCCCTTGAAGAACGGGGTGTGACGGCCGCCCTCGTCCTTCGACAGCACGTACACTTCGGCGTCGAACTTGGTGTGCGGCTTGATCGAACCCGGCTTGGCCAGAACCTGGCCACGCTCGACGTCGTCACGCTTGGTGCCGCGCAGCAGCAGACCGGCATTGTCGCCTGCCTGGCCCTGGTCCAGCAGCTTGCGGAACATTTCCACGCCGGTCACGGTGGTCTTCTGCACCGGACGGATGCCGACGATTTCGATTTCTTCGCCGACCTTGATCACGCCGCGCTCGATACGACCGGTCACCACGGTGCCGCGGCCCGAGATCGAGAACACGTCTTCAACCGGCATCAGGAACGCCTTGTCGACGTCACGCTCCGGGGTCGGGATCCAGGTGTCCAGCGCTTCGACCAGCTTGATGACGGCCGGCACGCCGATGTCGCTCTGGTCGCCTTCCAGCGCCAGGCGGGCCGAACCCGAGATGATCGGGGTGTCGTCGCCCGGGAAGTCGTACTTGCTCAGCAGCTCGCGGACTTCCATTTCGACCAGTTCCAGCAGCTCGGCATCGTCAACCATGTCGGCCTTGTTCAGGAACACGACGATGTACGGCACGCCGACCTGACGCGACAGCAGGATGTGCTCGCGGGTCTGCGGCATCGGGCCGTCAGCGGCCGAGCACACCAGGATCGCGCCGTCCATCTGGGCAGCACCGGTGATCATGTTCTTGACGTAGTCAGCGTGGCCCGGGCAGTCGACGTGGGCGTAGTGACGGGTGGTGGATTCGTATTCGACGTGCGCGGTCGAGATCGTGATGCCACGTGCCTTTTCTTCCGGCGCGGCGTCGATCGCGGAGTAATCCTTGAACTCGCCACCGAAGCGCTCGGCACCGATCTTGGTCAGTGCGGCGGTCAGCGTGGTCTTGCCGTGATCGACGTGACCGATGGTGCCGACGTTGACGTGCGGCTTGGTGCGCTCGAACTTACCCTTTGCCATTGTTCTATACCTTGATTATGTAAGTGGTTTTCAGGAGAGGCTGAGCGAGGCTCAGCCCTTCTTCATGACGGCTTCGGCGATGTTGTTCGGCGCCGGCTCGTAATGGTCGAATTCCATGGTGAAGGTGGCGCGGCCCTGGGTCTGCGAACGCAGCGCAGTGGCGTAGCCGAACATTTCACCCAGCGGGATCATCGCGTTGATGATGCTGGCCGAACCGTCACCGGTGGTGTCGGAACCCTGCAGCACGCCGCGACGACGGCTGACGTCGCCCATCACGTCACCCTGGTAATCCTCCGGGGTCACGATCTCGACCTTCATGATCGGCTCCAGCAGCACCGGCTTGGCCTTGGCGAAGCCCTGCTTGAAGGCCATCGACGAAGCCAGCTTGAACGCCATTTCCGAGGAGTCGACGTCGTGGTACGAACCGAACACCAGCTTGACCTTGACGTCCACGACCGGGAAGCCAGCCAGCGGACCGCTGGTGATGGTTTCGCGCAGGCCCTTTTCGATCGAAGGAATGAATTCCTTCGGGATCACGCCGCCGGTGATGTCGTTGACGAACAGGAAGTCGTCCTTGATCGCCGGGGCCAGCTTGGCATCGGCACGGTCGGCAGCGGTCAGCGGCGACAGCTCGATCACGACGTGACCGTACTGACCCTTACCACCGGACTGCTTGGCGTGCTTGTAGTCCGACTTGACGTCGGCCAGGGTGATGGTTTCGCGGTAGGCCACCTGCGGCGCGCCGACGTTGGCTTCAACGTTGAACTCGCGCTTCAGGCGGTCGACGATGATGTCCAGGTGCAGCTCGCCCATGCCCGAGATGATGGTCTGGCCGGATTCCTCGTCGGTCTTGACGCGGAACGACGGATCTTCCTGGGCCAGACGACCCAGGGCCAGGCCCATTTTTTCCTGGTCCGACTTGGTCTTCGGCTCGACGGCCATCGAGATCACCGGCTCCGGGAACGTCATGCGCTCCAGGATGATCGGCTGGTCGATGGAGCACAGGGTGTCACCGGTGGTGGTGTCCTTCAGGCCCACGGCAGCAGCGATGTCACCGGCCAGAACTTCCTTGATTTCCTCGCGGTTGTTCGAGTGCATCTGCAGGATGCGGCCGATGCGCTCCTTCTTGCCCTTGACCGAGTTCAGCACGGTGTCGCCACCGTTCAGGGTGCCCGAGTACACGCGGAAGAAGGTCAGTGCGCCGACGAACGGGTCGGTGATGATCTTGAAGGCCAGCGACGAGAACGGAGCCTTGTCGTCGGACTTGCGGCTCATTTCCTTGGTTTCGTCGTCAACGTCGGTACCGGTCACGTCCGGCACGTCGACCGGCGACGGCAGCAGCTGCACCACGCCGTCGAGCATGGCCTGCACGCCCTTGTTCTTGAACGCCGAGCCGCAGAACATCGGCACGATCTCGGTGGCCAGGGTACGGATACGCAGCGCATTGATGATTTCAGCCTCGGCCAGCTCTTCGCCGCCCAGGTACTTTTCCATCAGCTCTTCGTTGGCTTCGGCCGCAGCTTCGATCATGAAGGTACGGGCTTCTTCAGCCTTTTCCTGCAGGTCGGCCGGGATTTCGCCGTACTCGAACTTCATGCCCTGGGAAGCTTCGTCCCAATGGATGGCCTTCATCTTCAGCAGGTCGACAACACCCTTGAAGCCTTCTTCAGCGCCGATCGGCAGCTGCATCGGCACGGCGACAGCGCCGAGCTTGGCCTTCAGCTGGTCGCGGACCTTGTAGAAGTTGGCACCGGTGCGGTCCATCTTGTTGACGAACGCGATGCGCGGCACCTTGTAGCGGTTGGCCTGGCGCCACACGGTTTCCGACTGCGGCTGCACGCCACCGACGGCGCACAGCACGAACACCGCACCGTCGAGCACGCGCAGCGAGCGCTCCACTTCGATGGTGAAGTCGACGTGCCCGGGGGTGTCGATGATGTTGAAGCGGTGCTCCGGCAGGGACTTGTCCATGCCCTTCCAGAACGCGGTGGTGGCAGCGGACTGGATCGTGATGCCACGCTCCTGCTCCTGCTCCATCCAGTCCATGGTGGCGGCGCCGTCATGCACTTCACCGATCTTGTGGCTCTTGCCGGTGTAGAACAGGATGCGCTCGGACGTGGTGGTCTTGCCGGCATCGATGTGAGCCATGATGCCGAAGTTGCGGTAACGCTCGATGGGAGTGGAACGGGCCACGGGAGCCTCTCAATTTCTTGGAATTCGGATGGCCGAACGCCGCCTTTCGGCGGCCTTCGGATTGGCGCAGCCCTTCTGGGGCCGCGAGGCAGCACCGAGATGGTGCTGCCCTGCCTGTTTTACAAGGCCGTCAAACTCACCAGCGGTAGTGGGCGAATGCCTTGTTGGCTTCGGCCATGCGGTGGGTTTCTTCGCGCTTCTTGATGGCGCCGCCGCGGTTTTCCGAGGCATCGATCAGTTCAGCGGCCAGCTTCTTCGGCATGGTGTTCTCACCACGCTTGCGCGCGGAGTCGATCAGCCAACGCATGGCCAGCGCCATCTTGCGCGAAGCGCGCACTTCGACCGGCACCTGGTAGGTGGCACCACCGACACGACGCGACTTGACTTCGACCGACGGAGCCACGTTTTCCAGAGCCTTCTGAACCAGCTCGACGGAATTCGGGTTCTTCTCACCGATCACGTCCATGGCGCCATAGACGATCTTCTCAGCGACGGACTTCTTGCCGCTCAGCATCACCATGTTGATGAAACGGGCGATGGTTTCGCTTCCGTGCTTCGGATCCGGCAGGACTGCGCGCTGCGGCGTATTACCTTTACGAGACATGTGTGCTTTCCCTTAGCTCTTCGGACGCTTGGCGCCGTACTTGGAACGGCCCTGGCGACGCTTGGCAACGCCGGAGGCGTCCAGCGAACCACGAACGGTGTGGTAACGCACACCCGGCAGATCCTTGACGCGACCGCCACGGATCAGGACCACGGAGTGCTCCTGCAGGTTGTGGCCTTCACCGCCGATGTAGGAAATCACTTCTTCCTGGTTGGTCAGGCGAACCTTGGCAACCTTGCGAAGGGCCGAGTTCGGCTTCTTCGGAGTAGTGGTGTAAACGCGCGTGCAGACGCCACGGCGCTGGGGGCACTTTTCGAGAGCCGGCGAGGCGCTCTTATAAGTGGTTGCCTGCCGCGGCTTGCGGACAAGCTGATTGATCGTCGCCATCAGTATGTTCTTCTGAGAGAGGCCGAAAAAAACCGGCCATGAATGCGGATATGTGCGAGCAGGCGAAAAACCGGCCTGCTGAGACAGACGATTGTAGCAACTTGACGAAAACGCGGTCAAATGCGCACACGCCAAGCCAGCCCTGATCCAGGGCCGTTACAGGGGAGCCTTCTCCATGCCCCCCGTTCAGGTTGTCGCCCGACCCATCGCTGGGCCGGGGCGGCATCCTACCTCATCGACGGCGAACAGACCAGCGGCCTGCGCCCTCGAGTGCAGATCCCGCCGAAGCGGGTCCTGCGTGATACGTGCCCGGCACGGAGCCGGGACATCCAGCAGGGTCCGGCCGATGGCCGGGCCCCTGCCCGATCGCGGTCCGGCCGAAGCCGGACCCAACGATCAATCCTCGGCCTGCTCGGCGTCGGTCGACTCCACCACCACTTCCGGTGCTGCCACGGCCACGGCGGCGGCAGCTGCCGGGGTGCCGGCCAGGGTCTGCATTTCCGAGTCCGTCAGCCCGCTCGCATTGCGGCGGCGGTTGGCGTGGTAGGTCAGGCCGGTACCGGCCGGGATCAGACGGCCGACGATCACGTTCTCCTTCAGGCCGCGCAGGTTGTCCTTGGTGCCGCGGACGGCAGCCTCGGTCAGCACGCGGGTGGTTTCCTGGAAGGAAGCGGCCGAAATGAACGACTCGGTTGCCAGCGAAGCCTTGGTGATGCCCAGCAGCACCGGGTCGAAACGGGCGATCAGCTCGTTGCGGGCGGTGAGGCGAGCATTTTCCTCGATGACGCGCTGACGTTCGACCTGTTCGCCGTTCAGGAACTTGCTGCTGCCCTGATCGGTGATCTCGACCTTGCGCAGCATCTGGCGAGTGATCACCTCGATGTGCTTGTCGTTGATCTTCACGCCCTGCAGGCGGTACACGTCCTGGATTTCCTTCACCAGGTAGGCGGCCAGCGGCTCGACACCCAGCAGGCGCAGGATGTCCTGCGGGCTCGGCTCGCCGTCGACGATGGTTTCGCCCTTGGTCACGTGCTCACCTTCGAACACGATGACCTGACGGTACTTCGGAATCAGCTCTTCGTGCTCCGAACCATCGGTGTCCTTGATGATCAGGCGCTGCTTGCCCTTGGTGTCCTTGCCGAAGCTGATGATGCCCGAACGCTCGGCCAGCACGGCCGGATCCTTCGGCTTGCGCGCTTCGAACAGATCGGCCACGCGCGGCAGACCACCGGTGATGTCGCGGGTCTTGGACGCTTCCTGCGGGATCTTGGCAACCACGTCACCCACGCCGACGGCAGCGCCGTCCTGCAGGTTGACGATCGAGCGCGGCGGCAGCAGGTACTGCGCCGGCAGGTCGGTGCCCGGAATCGACAGGTCGTTGCCCTTGCCATCGACGATGCGGACGATCGGGCGCAGATCCTTGGCCTGGGCGCCGCGGCGCTTCGGGTCGGTGATCTCGCGCGAGGCCAGGCCGGTCAGCTCATCGGTCTTCTCGATGACGGTGATGCCGTCGACGAAGTCGATGAAGCGGATGAAGCCGGCCACTTCCGAAACGATCGGGTGGTTATGCGGATCCCAGTTGGCCACGGTCTGGCCAGCCTTGATCGAATCACCATCCTTGGAGGTGATGGTCGCACCGTACGGCAGCTTGTAACGCTCACGCTCACGACCGTGGGCATCGAGCACCGAGATTTCGCCCGAGCGCGACACTGCCACCAGCGAGCCATTGGCGTGCTCGACCGACTTGAGGTTGCTGAACTTGACCGAGCCGGTGGTCTTGACGGTGATGTTGTCGACCGCAGCAGCTCGCGACGCCGCACCACCGATGTGGAACGTACGCATGGTCAGCTGGGTACCCGGCTCACCGATGGACTGGGCGGCGATGACGCCGACCGCTTCACCGATGTTGACCAGGTGGCCACGGGCCAGATCGCGGCCGTAGCAGCGACCGCAGACGCCGAAGGCCGATTCGCACGAGATCGTCGAACGCACCTTGATGCTCTGCACGCCGGCGTCTTCCAGCTTGGCGACCCAGGCTTCGTCGAGCAGGGTGTTGCGGGTGACGATCGGATCTTCGTCATTGCCCGGCAGGAACACGTCCTCGGCAACCACGCGACCCAGCACGCGGTCCTTCAGCGGCTCGACCACATCGCCGCCTTCCACGATCGGGGTCATGATCAGGCCTTCGGTGGTGCCGCAATCCACCTCGGTGATCACCACGTCCTGCGCCACGTCGACCAGACGACGGGTCAGGTAACCCGAGTTCGCGGTCTTCAGCGCGGTATCGGCCAGACCCTTACGGGCACCGTGGGTGGAGTTGAAGTACTCCTGCACGTTCAGGCCTTCGCGGAAGTTCGCCTTGATGGGCGTCTCGATGATCGAGCCATCGGGACGGGCCATCAGGCCACGCATGCCGGCCAGCTGGCGGATCTGCGCCTGGCTGCCTCGTGCGCCGGAGTCGGCCATGATGTACAGGGAGTTCATCGACTTCTGGTCGATGGTCTCGCCCTTGGCATTGATGACCTTCTCGGTACCGATGGTGTCCATCATCGCCTTGGCGATGCGCTCATTGGTGCGCGACCAGATGTCGACCACCTTGTTGTAGCGCTCGCCGGCGGTGACCAGGCCCGACTGGTACTGCTCCTGGATTTCCAGCACTTCGGCTTCGGCCTCGGTGAGGATGCCCTTCTTCTCGTCCGGGATCAGCATGTCGTCGATGCCGATCGAGACGCCGGCGCGGGTCGCGTAGGCGAAGCCGGTGTACATCAGCTTGTCGGCGAACACGACCGTGTCCTTCAGACCCAGCTGGCGGTAGCTGGAGTTGATCAGGCGGCTGATGTTCTTCTTGGTCAGCTCGGTGTTGGCCAGCGCGAACGGCAGGCCTTCCGGCAGGATTTCAGCCAGCAGGGCGCGACCGATCGTGGTGTCCACGATCGAGGTCTTGTTCTGCTTGTTGCCTTCTTCGTCGGTCACCACCTCGGTGATGCGGACCTTGACGCGTGCGTGCAGTTCCACCACGCGGTTGTCGTAGGCGCGCTTGACTTCGGCGATGTTGGCGAAGGCCATGCCCTCGCCCTTCTTGTTTTCCAGCGAGCGGGTCATGTAGTACAGACCCAGCACGACGTCCTGCGACGGCACGATGATCGGCTCGCCGTTGGCCGGCGACAGGATGTTGTTGGTCGACATCATCAGCGCACGCGCTTCCAGCTGGGCTTCCAGCGAGAGCGGCACGTGGACGGCCATCTGGTCACCGTCGAAGTCGGCGTTGAACGCGGTGCAGACCAGCGGGTGCAGCTGGATGGCCTTGCCTTCGATCAGGACCGGCTCGAAGGCCTGGATGCCCAGACGGTGCAGGGTCGGCGCACGGTTCAGCATCACCGGATGCTCGCGGATGACCTCTTCCAGGATGTCCCAGACTTCGGCTTCTTCGCGCTCGACCAGCTTCTTGGCGGCCTTGATGGTGGTGGCCAGGCCACGACGCTGCAGCTTGGCGAACACGAACGGCTTGAACAGTTCGAGCGCCATCTTCTTCGGCAGGCCGCACTGGTGCAGGCGCAGGTACGGACCGACCACGATGACCGAACGGCCCGAGTAGTCCACGCGCTTGCCGAGCAGGTTCTGGCGGAAGCGGCCCTGCTTGCCCTTGATCATGTCGGCCAGCGACTTCAGCGGGCGCTTGTTGGTACCGGTGATGGCACGGCCGCGACGGCCGTTGTCCAGCAGCGCATCGACCGATTCCTGCAGCATGCGCTTTTCATTGCGCACGATGATGTCCGGCGCGCTCAGTTCGAGCAGGCGGCGCAGGCGGTTGTTGCGGTTGATGACGCGGCGGTACAGGTCGTTCAGATCGGAGGTCGCGAAGCGGCCACCATCCAGCGGAACCAGCGGACGCAGGTCCGGCGGCAGCACCGGAAGCACGGTCATGACCATCCATTCCGGACGGTTGCCCGATTCCAGGAAGGCTTCGATCAGCTTGATGCGCTTGGTCAGTCGCTTCAGCTTGGTTTCCGAACCGGTGCTGGCGATCTCTTCGCGCAGGCGGGTCATCTCCGACTGCAGGTCGATGGTGCGCAGCAGCTCGTACACGGCCTCGGCGCCCATGGCGGCGTCGAAATCATCGCCATGTTCCTGGCGGGCCTGCAGGTACTGTTCTTCGGTCAGCAGCTGGCGGCGCTCCAGGGCGGTCAGGCCCGGCTCGGTCACCACGTACGCTTCGAAGTACAGCACGCGCTCGATATCGCGCAGGGTCATGTCCAGCATCAGGCCGATGCGCGACGGCAGCGACTTCAGGAACCAGATGTGCGCGACCGGCGACGCCAGGTCGATGTGGCCCATGCGCTCACGACGCACCTTGGCCAGGGTCACTTCGGTGCCGCACTTCTCGCAGACCACGCCGCGGTGCTTCATGCGCTTGTACTTGCCGCACAGGCACTCGTAGTCCTTGACCGGTCCGAAGATGGCGGCGCAGAACAGGCCGTCACGTTCCGGCTTGAAGGTACGGTAGTTGATGGTTTCCGGCTTCTTCACTTCGCCGAAGGACCACGAACGGATCAGGTCCGGCGAAGCCAGCGCGATCTTGATCGCGTCGAAGTCCAGCGTCTGGCGCTGCTGGTTGAAGAGGTTGAGCAGGTCTTTCATGGTGTTCTCCAGAAGGAGGAATGCTGTGTCGATGGGCTTTCAGTTCACTGCCAGCGGCGCGGCGGCGGTGGCCGCCGCGCCGGCATGGATCAGTTGTCTTCCAGTTCCATGTTGATGGCCAGCGAGCGGATTTCCTTCACCAGGACGTTGAAGGATTCCGGCATGCCCGCGACCATCTCGTGCTCACCGTCGACGATGTTCTTGTACATCTGGTTGCGGCCCTGCACGTCATCGGACTTCACCGTCAGCATTTCCTGCAGGGTGTAGGCCGCGCCGTAGGCTTCCAGCGCCCAGACTTCCATTTCACCGAAGCGCTGGCCGCCGAACTGCGCCTTGCCGCCCAGCGGCTGCTGGGTGACGAGCGAGTACGGACCGGTCGAACGGGCGTGCATCTTGTCGTCGACCAGGTGGTTCAGCTTCAGGTAGTGCATGTAGCCAACGGTGGTATGGCGATCGAAGGCTTCACCGGTGCGGCCGTCATACAGCTGGGTCTGGCCACTGCTGGGCAGGTCGGCCAGTTCCAGCATGCGCTTGATTTCCGCTTCGGTGGCACCGTCGAACACCGGCGTAGCCATCGGCACGCCGTCGGTCAGGTTGCGGGCCAGGCGCAGCAGTTCCTCGTCGCTGAACTGCGACAGGTCGACACGGTTGGCCACGTTGGTGTCATCGTGGTTGTAGATGTCGTCCAGGAACTTGCGCAGGTCGGCGACCGCAGCCTGGGCTTCCAGCATGGCCTGGATCTTGCGACCCAGACCCTTGGCGGCCCAGCCCAGGTGCACTTCCAGGATCTGCCCGATGTTCATGCGCGACGGCACGCCCAGCGGGTTCAGCACGATGTCCACGGTTTCGCCCGAGGCCATGTACGGCATGTCCTCGACCGGCACCACGTTGGACACCACACCCTTGTTGCCGTGGCGGCCTGCCATCTTGTCGCCCGGTTGGATGCGGCGCTTCACGGCCAGGAACACCTTGACCATCTTCAGCACGCCCGGGGCGAGGTCATCGCCCGCGGTGATCTTGCCGCGCTTGTCGGCGAAGCGACGCTCGAACTCCTTCTCGTGCGCCTGGATCTGCTTCTGTGCGCGTTCGATGGCTTCGGCGGCGTCCTCGTCCTTCATGCGCAGCACGAACCAGTCGGCCTTCTTCAGGCCATCCAGGTAGGCGTCGGAGATGACGTCGCCCTTCTTCAGGCCGGCGCCACCGTTGACCACCTTGCCGACGATCTGCGAACGCAGACGGGCATAGATGGCCGCTTCCAGGATGCGGAACTGGTCGTCGAAGTCCTTCTTGACGCGCTTGATTTCAGACTCTTCGATCTGACGGGCGCGCTTGTCCTTCTCGATGCCGTCGCGGGTGAAGACCTGCACGTCGATGACGGTGCCGTCCATGCCCGGCGGCACGCGCAGCGAGCTGTCCTTCACGTCCGAAGCCTTCTCGCCGAAGATCGCGCGCAGCAGCTTCTCTTCCGGGGTCAGCTGGCTTTCGCCCTTCGGGGTGACCTTGCCGACCATGATGTCGCCGGCGCGGACTTCGGCGCCGATGTACACCACGCCGCTCTCGTCCAGGCGGTTCAGCGCCTGCTCGGAGACGTTCGGGATGTCGGCCGAGATTTCCTCCGGCCCCAGCTTGGTGTCACGCGCAACGCAGGTCAGCTCTTCGATGTGGATCGTGGTGTAGCGATCCTCTTCCACCACGCGCTCGGAGAGCAGGATGGAGTCTTCGAAGTTGTAGCCGTTCCAAGGCATGAAGGCGATCAGCATGTTCTGGCCCAGGGCCAGTTCACCGATGTCGGTAGACGGACCATCGGCCAGCACGTCGCCACGCGCCACCACGTTGCCCACTTCCACCAGCGGACGCTGGTTGATGCAGGTGTTCTGGTTGGAGCGGGTGTACTTGATCAGGTTGTAGATGTCCACGCCGGCGTCGGAGGCGTCGGTGATCTCGGCTTCGTTGACCTTGACCACGATGCGGGCGGCGTCGATCTGCACGATCTCGCCACCACGACGGGCGTTCACGGTCACGCCCGAGTCACGCGCCACGGCGCGCTCGATGCCGGTACCGACCAGCGGCTTCTGCGCACGCAGGGTCGGCACGGCCTGACGCTGCATGTTGGCGCCCATCAGTGCGCGGTTGGCGTCATCGTGCTCCAGGAACGGAACCAGCGCGGCCGCGATCGACACGGTCTGCATCGGCGAGACGTCCATGAAGTGGACTTCCGCCGGCGGCTTCAGCAGCGATTCGCCCTGGTAACGGCAGGGGACGAACTGCTCGGTCAGCACGCTGTTGGCATCGGTCAGGGCGTTGGCCTGGGCGATGACGTACTCGTTTTCTTCGATGGCCGACAGGAACTCGACTTCGTCGAAGACCTTGCCGTCCACGACCTTGCGGTACGGGGTCTCGAGGAAACCGTACTGGTTGGTGCGGGCATACACGGCCAGCGAGTTGATCAGGCCGATGTTCGGGCCTTCCGGCGTTTCGATGGTGCAGACGCGGCCGTAATGGGTCGGGTGCACGTCGCGCACTTCGAAGCCGGCGCGCTCACGGGTCAGGCCGCCCGGGCCCAGGGCCGAGACGCGACGCTTGTGCGTGACTTCCGACAGCGGGTTGTTCTGATCCATGAACTGCGACAGCTGCGAGGAGCCGAAGAATTCCTTGATCGCCGCAGCCACCGGCTTGGCGTTGATCAGCTCCTGCGGGGTCAGGCCTTCCGACTCGGCCATCGACAGACGTTCCTTGACCGCGCGCTCGACGCGGACCAGGCCCACGCGGAACACGTTCTCGGCCATTTCACCGACCGAACGCACGCGACGGTTGCCCAGGTGATCGATGTCATCGACCACGCCGCGACCGTTGCGGATCTCGGTCAGGACCTTGATCACGTCCAGGATGTCCGAGCTGTCGCCGTGGGCGGCAACCAGGCGCTTGGACTCTTCGTCGTTGCGCTCGCCGTAGTACTTGCGGTCGTACAGCACGGCTTCGCCGGTGGTTTCCTTGCGGCCCACGCGACGGTTGAACTTCATGCGGCCGACCGCGGACAGGTCGTAGCGCTCGAAGGTGAAGAACAGGTTGTGGAACAGGTTCTGCGCGGCATCCTTGGTCGGCGGCTCGCCCGGACGCATCATGCGGTAGATCTCGACCAGGGCTTCCAGCTGGGTCTTGGTCGGATCGATGCGCAGGGTGTTGGACAGGTACGGGCCACGATCCAGGTCGTTCACCCACAGGGTGCCCACGGCATCGACGCCGGCCTTGCGGAAGGCCTGCAGCTGTTCGTCGGTGATTTCGTCGTTGGCCTGGGCCAGCAGTTCGCCGGTCGAGGCATCGACCACGTCGTGCGACAGGATGCGGCCGACGATGTAGTCGTCCGGCACGGCCAGGGCGGCGATGCCCGAGGCTTCCAGCTGCTTGATGTGGCGCGCGGTGATGCGCTTGCCGGCTTCCACGATGACCTTGTCGCCGTCGGCGAGGTCGAAGCCCAGGGTTTCGCCGCGCAGGCGCTCGGGCACCAGCTCCAGCTGGACGCCTTCATCCGGGTTGATGTGGAAGGTGTTGATCTCGAAGAACTCGGCCAGCATCTCTTCGTTGCTGTAGCCAAGCGCGCGCAGCAGGATCGACACCGGCAGCTTGCGGCGACGGTCGATACGGGTGAACAGCGCGTCCTTCGGGTCGAACTCGAAGTCCAGCCAGGAACCGCGGTAAGGAATGATGCGGGCGCTGTACAGCAGCTTGCCCGAGCTGTGGGTCTTGCCACGGTCGTGGTCGAAGAACACGCCCGGCGAGCGGTGCAGCTGCGAGACGATGACGCGCTCGGTGCCGTTGACGATGAAGGTGCCGTTGTCGGTCATCAGCGGGATTTCGCCGAGGTAGACCTCCTGCTCCTTCACGTACTTGATGGCCTTGGTCGACGACTCGCGGTCGTAGATCACCAGGCGCACGGTCACGCGCAGCGGCGCACCGTAGCTCATGCCACGCTGACGGCACTCACGCTCGTCGAAGACCGGATCGCCCAGCTTGTAGCCGACGTATTCCAGGGCAGCATTGCCGCTGTAGCTGGCGATCGGGAAGACCGACTTCAGTGCAGCGTGCAGGCCGTGGTCCGTGCGCTTGGCCGGATCGACGTTTTCCTGCAGGAATTCACGGTAGGAATCCACCTGGATGGCGAGCAGGAACGGCACTTCGAGAATCGAACGCTGCTTGCCGAAATCCTTGCGGATACGCTTTTTTTCGGTGAACGAATAGGACGTCATGAGGTCTTCCACCTTGTTGTGCGGGTCGTGCGCCCACGACCCGAAGGGAACTTGAAATTGTCAGTTGGAAGTCGCTGGTATTGCCGGCACCAGCACGCCTTCTCCCGCTACTTCCAACTGCCAACTCGTCTGCATCCACTCCCCCGCCGCCGCGCGTTGCGCTGGCCGGCCAGGGTTTGACCGCAGCCCGTGTTGGGCTTTTTTGCCGTTTTTCACATCCACGCATGGCGTGGATCTACAGCACCGCAACAACGACCAAAGGCCGGGGGCTTACGCCCCCAGCCTTGGCTGCATCGCCGGATTTCGATGGCGACGCAAAGGAAGTGCTTACTTGACTTCGACAGTCGCGCCAGCAGCTTCCAGGTCCTTCTTCATCTTCTCGGCTTCGTCCTTCGAAGCGTTGTCCTTCAGGACGCCGCCGGCTTCGGCCAGGTCCTTCGCTTCCTTCAGGCCCAGGCCGGTGATGGCGCGGACGGCCTTGATGACTTCAACCTTCTTGTCGCCGGCGGTCTTCAGGGTGACGACGAATTCGGTCTGCTCTTCGACCGGAGCGGCCGGGCCGGCCGGGCCAGCAACGGCAACCGGAGCAGCGGCGGAAACGCCGAACTTCTCTTCGATGGCCTTGACCAGCTCCATCACTTCCATCAGGGACTTCTCGGCGATGGCGTCGACGATCTGTTCGTTGGTAAGGGACATGATAATTACCTTTGGATGTTTTTCTGGATTGAGGTTCCGTCAGGAACCACGATTGGTCGAAACTCAGGCGGTCTCGGCGGCCGGTTCAGCAGCGTCGGCGGCGACGTCGCCACCATTCTGCTTGTCGCCGATTGCCTTGATGGCGCGGGCGAACATCGTGACCGGCTCGGTCAGGACACGTGCCAGCATTGCCAGGGCCTGGTCGCGGGTCGGCAGCGATGCCAGAACCTCGACGTGGCTCGCCGGGAACACTTCACCACCGATTGCGACGACCTTGGCCTTCAGCTTGTCGTTGCCCTTGGCGGCATCCTTGATCAGGCGACCGGCTGCACCGGGCTCCTCGAGCGAGAACGCGTACAGCAGCGGACCAACCATCTGGTCCTGTGCGACTGCGAACTCGGTGCCTTCAACAGCACGCGAAGCCAGGGTGTTCTTGACAACTTTCAAGAAAACGCCGGTTTCACGAGCCTGCTTGCGCATCGCGGTCATCTGGGCGACCGTGGTGCCAGCGTATTCGGCTGCGATCAAGGAGTGGGCCTTGGCGGCGATGTCTGCCAGCTCCGCGACTACTTCTTGCTTCTGGGACAGATTGAGAGCCATTGCACTCCTCCGATTGAACTCCGCTTACGGCTCCTGCCGTGTGCGGTCCTGTGCGGCATCCGTCCTGGACGCCGGGAACATCGGAATGATGTTCCGGGGGGTGGGCCGTTCTAGACCTGGAGTGGGCCAACCTGGGTAACCCCAGACGTGCGTGAACCAGAAAAACTCCAGAAGGGCACCATCTACGCAGGGTGATTCCGGGGAATCGATTAAGCGTTCGTGACTGCTCCGGCGGCGACTCCCTGCCAAATCGAGCTTCCGTGCCCGTCGCCGGCATGCCACGACCGCACCTGCGGTCTTTGACGGCTACCACCGGCGATGGGTTGCCGGCGATGCCTTCAAATGTCACGGTCGCGGGACCCGAGGGACCCGCGACCGCTTGAAACGATTACTTCAGGCTCAGCGACGACTGGTCGACGGTGACGCCCGGGCCCATCGTCGAGCTGACCGAAACCTTCTGCAGGTAGGTGCCCTTCGAGGTAGCCGGCTTGGCCTTGATCAGGTCCAGCAGCAGCGCGGTCAGGTTCGACTTCAGCGCGTCTTCGGCGAAGTCGGCCTTGCCGATGGTGCAGTGGATGATGCCGGCCTTGTCGGTGCGGTAACGCACCTGACCCGACTTGGCATTCTTCACAGCCTCACCCGGGTTCGGGGAGACGGTGCCGACCTTCGGGTTCGGCATCAGGCCGCGCGGGCCCAGCACGGTACCCAGCTTGCCGACAACGCGCATTGCGTCCGGGGTCGCGATCACGACGTCGTAGTTCAGATCGCCGGCCTGCATCTTCTCGGCCAGGTCGTCCATGCCGACGGCTTCGGCGCCAGCGGCCAGGGCTTCGTCAGCCTTGGCACCGGCCGGAGCGAAGACAGCGACGCGAACCGACTTGCCGGTACCTGCCGGCAGCACGGTGGAGCCACGGACCTGCTGGTCGGACTTCTTCGCGTCGACGCCCAGGCGCACGGCAACGTCGATCGACTCGACGAACTTGGCCTTGGTGGCGGTCTTCAGGATGTTGATCGCGTCCTCGAAGGCGTATGCCTTGCCCGGAACGATAGCGGCCTTGATGGCCTTCTCACGCTTGGTCTGTGCCATCTTCTTAACCCTCCACCACGAGGCCCATGGAACGGGCAGAGCCAGCGATGGTACGCACGGCGGCGTCCAGATCGGCGGCAGTCAGATCCGGTTCCTTCGCCTTGGCGATCTCTTCCAGCTGCTTACGGGTGACCTTGCCGACCTTCTCGGTGTTCGGGCGCTTGGAGCCCGACGAGATGCCAGCCGCCTTCTTCAGCAGGGTGGTAGCCGGGGTGCTCTTGGTGATGAAGGTGAACGTACGGTCCGAATAGGCCGTGATGATCACCGGAACCGGCAGACCCGGCTCGAGCTTCTGCGTGGCGGCATTGAAGGCCTTGCAGAATTCCATGATGTTCAGACCGCGCTGACCCAGCGCAGGACCGACCGGCGGCGAGGGGTTGGCCTGACCGGCCTTCACCTGCAGCTTGATATAACCGACAACTTTCTTTGCCATGTGAGTACTCTCCGGGTGCTAGCGCCTTGCGACAACAGGCTCCCCATCGGACCGGGAATCACGCGTCCCGGCATCGCGTTTTGAAATCATGCCGAAGGCCACCTTTCGGTGGCCTCGTCCCGCCAGCTTCCCAACGGGAGCCGCGCAGCATATCAGGTTTTTTCTTCACATGCCTGAAGCAGCACGTGAATTCTGGTCAGACGGCCTTTTCGACCTGACCGAACTCGAGTTCGACCGGGGTGGCGCGACCGAAGATCAGCACCGAGACGCGCAGACGGCTCTTCTCGTAATTGACTTCTTCGACCACACCGTTGAAGTCGTTGAACGGACCGTCGGTGACGCGGACCATCTGGCCCGGCTCGAAAAGCACCTTCGGACGCGGCTTCTCGACGCCTTCCTGGACACGGTTCAGGATCGACTCGGCCTCGGAATCGGCGATCGGCAGCGGACGATCGGCGGTTCCGCCGATGAAGCCCATGACGCGCGGGGTTTCCTTGACCAGGTGCCAGCTTTCGTTGTCGATGCGCGGAATGCCCGCTTCTTCGTGGGTCTCGATCTGGACCAGCACGTAACCCGGGAAGAACTTGCGCTCGGAACGGCGCTTCTGGCCGGCGCGCATTTCGATCACTTCCTCGGTCGGAACCAAGACGTCGCCGAAGCGCTCTTCCATGCCGTCACGGACGATGCGATCGCGCAGAGCCTGCGCCACCGACTTCTCGAAGCCCGAATAGGCGTGAACGACGTACCAACGCTTCATGCATTTCTCCTTAGCGGCTCAGGAACCACTGAGTCAGTTTCTGGATGAGGAAGTCGAACCCACCCAGCAACAGGCTGAGGATCAGGACGACGACAATCACCACCCAGGTCATGCGAATGGCTTCCTGACGGGTCGGCCAAACCACTTTACGCAGTTCGAAACGCGACTCGGAGAGGAATTCGCGGGTGTCGCGCCCCTTGCCGGTCAGCATGAACACGCCGATACCGCCAACCAGGCCGACCACGACCGCCAACGCACGCAGCTGACCCGCCCACGCGCCCAGCTGGGCAGCGCGACCGGAGTCGGCGGAGAACCAGAACCAGACGAACAGACCTGCCAGCACCAGCAGCGATGCGAGGACGTACTTGACGATATCCCCGCCTTGCGCGGAGGTGTCCTTGGAATGTTCGATCTTGCTATTCATCAGGCTGTGTCTGCTTTAGCGGCAGGGCCGCTCGATAAGGTGGGCAGATGGCACGCCAGGAGGGACTCGAACCCCCAACCTGCGGTTTTGGAGACCGCTGCTCTGCCAATTGAGCTACTGGCGTACGTTGAAAACTTGCCTTCCCTTAGACGGCGAAGGCGGACCGAGGTTCCCGGCCCGCCACTCGCCAGACCGGCAGCGCTATGCGACCGCCGGCATGCAGGCTTACTCGAGGATGGTGGCAACCACGCCAGCACCGACGGTACGGCCACCTTCGCGGATTGCGAAGCGCAGGCCGGCGTCCATGGCGACCGGGTTGATCAGGGTGACAACCATCTTCACGTTGTCGCCCGGCATCACCATCTCGACGCCTTCCGGCAGCTCGACCGCACCGGTGATGTCGGTGGTACGGAAGTAGAACTGCGGACGGTAGCCCTTGAAGAACGGGGTGTGACGGCCGCCTTCGTCCTTCGACAACACGTACACTTCGGCGTCGAACTTGGTGTGCGGCTTGATCGAACCCGGCTTGGCCAGAACCTGGCCACGCTCGACGTCGTCACGCTTGGTGCCGCGCAGCAGCAGACCGGCATTGTCGCCTGCCTGGCCCTGGTCCAGCAGCTTGCGGAACATTTCCACGCCGGTCACGGTGGTCTTCTGCACCGGACGGATGCCGACGATTTCGATTTCTTCGCCGACCTTGATCACGCCGCGCTCGATACGACCGGTCACCACGGTGCCGCGGCCCGAGATCGAGAACACGTCTTCGACCGGCATCAGGAATGCCTTGTCGACGTCACGCTCCGGGGTCGGGATCCAGGTGTCCAGCGCTTCGACCAGCTTGATGACGGCCGGCACGCCGATGTCGCTCTGGTCGCCTTCCAGCGCCAGGCGGGCCGAACCCGAGATGATCGGGGTGTCGTCGCCCGGGAAGTCGTACTTGCTCAGCAGCTCGCGGACTTCCATTTCGACCAGTTCCAGCAGCTCGGCATCGTCAACCATGTCGGCCTTGTTCAGGAACACGACGATGTACGGCACGCCGACCTGACGCGACAGCAGGATGTGCTCGCGGGTCTGCGGCATCGGGCCGTCAGCGGCCGAGCACACCAGGATCGCGCCGTCCATCTGGGCAGCACCGGTGATCATGTTCTTGACGTAGTCAGCGTGGCCCGGGCAGTCGACGTGGGCGTAGTGACGGGTGGTGGATTCGTATTCGACGTGCGCGGTCGAGATCGTGATGCCACGTGCCTTTTCTTCCGGCGCGGCGTCGATCGCGGAGTAATCCTTGAACTCGCCACCAAAGCGCTCGGCACCGATCTTGGTCAGTGCGGCGGTCAGCGTGGTCTTGCCGTGGTCGACGTGACCGATGGTGCCGACGTTGACGTGCGGCTTGGTGCGCTCGAACTTACCCTTGGCCATGGCTGCTTATCTCGAATTCGTCTGGTGTGGTGCTGGTAGATGGTGCTCACGAAAGGAATCGAACCTTCGACCTCTTCCTTACCAAGGAAGTGCTCTACCGACTGAGCTACGTGAGCGAGTTTTGCATTATGGCATGAACTCGATAATATTCAAAGTTCATTCAATGGAGCGGGAGACGGGAATCGAACCCGCACCATCAGCTTGGAAGGCTGAGGTTCTACCATTGAACTACTCCCGCACCGGGAATGTGCCACAACGTGAAGCTGGTGGAGGGAGGTGGATTCGAACCACCGAAGGCGTAAGCCAGCAGATTTACAGTCTGCCCCCGTTGGCCGCTTGGGTATCCCTCCTTTTACCACCCCGTCCCGTGCCGCCGAAGCGTTGCGGTGTGTGGTGGTGAGCCCGCAATTCTGGAGATGAAGCGGGGGTCTGTCAACGCTTTTTTTCACTTTTTTTCACGCGCGTCGCAAACCCCTTGATACGCAAGGCTCTGCTCAAGGCATCGCGATTGTCTCGTCGGCAAAGATGGCCACATGGGCAACGCCATCGGCCCCGATCCAGCCCCGATACATGCCTTGGGTGTTGAACGGCGCTGCTGCTTTTCCGTCTGCGGACAGCACGATCGCTCCGCCGTCGCCGCCCATCTGCGGAATCATGTCGTTGATTACGCCCTTGCCTGCCTGTTCCGGCGATTGACCGAGATAACGCATGCGCGCGCAGATCTCATGGGCTGCCGCGGTGCGGATGTAGTACTCGCCCCAGCCGGTACCCGATACCGCACAACGCGCATCGGCCCAGGTGCCGGCGCCGATGATCGGCGAATCGCCGACACGGCCATAGCGCTTGTTGGTCATGCCGCCGGTGGAGGTACCTGCCGCAAGATGCCCCTGCGCATCCAGGGCGACCGCACCGACCGTGCCGAAGTGTTTTGCGGTCTCCAGGTCGGAATGGGCCTGGCCGCCCGCCTCTTCCTTCAATGCACGCTGCAGCTGCTGCCAGCGCTTGTCGGTGCGGAAGTACGAGGGGTCGACCAGGCTCACGCCCTGCTCGGCGGCGAAGGCTTCGGCGCCCTGCCCCACCATCATGACGTGCCTGGATTTCTGCATCACCGTCTGCGCAAGCAGGATCGGGTTGCGCACGCGCTGCACGCCGGCCACCGCTCCGGCTGCCTGGGTGGCGCCGTCCATCACCGCCGCATCCAGTTCATTGCGGCCTTCGTGGGTGAACACCGCGCCCCTGCCCGCGTTGAAGGTCGGATCATCCTCCAGCACGGTGATGGCAGCGGTGACCGCGGCCAGTGCCGGACGCCCCGCTGCCAGTTCGGCATGGCCCTTCAACAATGCCGCCTTCAGCGCCGCGCGTGCGGCCTGTTCTTCCGCCGCGGAGAGAGCCCTGCGCTCCACCCCGGCGCCGCCGTGGATGACCAGCACGGGTGATGCAGCGGGGGCGGCCTGGGCCAGCAGTGGCAGGGACAGCAGAGCAGACAGCGCCAGGCGCAGTTTCATGGAAGCAGATCTCCAGCAGGACAGGGATTGGATTGCACGGTAGCGCCGGGCCGGGCCCGGTGGAAGGCACAGCGCGGCGGCATCCGCCCGGGCATGGCCCGGCGCTACCGGATCATTGTCGGATCAGTTCGATCTGGCCGTCATCGACATCGGCCAGCGCCTGGTAGGCCACGTCGGCCTGCAGGTCGTCCAGGCGCATGCGACTGCCGCTGGCAACCACGGTGACCGGCACCGCGTGGAAGCGCAGGGGTTCGCCTTCCACCAGCCGGTCGGCATCGCGTCCGGGACTGACCACCCAGACCCTGCCTTCGCCGTCGGCGCTGTAGACCCGGGCCTGGCCGTCAGGCTCCACGCACAGGGCCGTGTCTTCGTCGACGCCGATGCCGACCATGTCCGGGTCGCCGCTGTCATGCGCGGCGCGGGCCACGAACACGATGAGGCGACCGAGACGGTCGCGCTTGTCGAAGTGGGTGTCGGTGACCACCCGCTGCAGGTAGGGCAGCTGCAGGAAGCCGCGGTCCAGGGTCACCGCCTCGCCCATCGGGTCGGCCATGGCGCTGGCCGAATCGATGCTGCCGCCGTCCAGCGCACCATAGGCGTAGCCGCCGAGGATGGCCAGCCCGGCGCTGGTGCCGGCAATCGGCTTGCCGGCGCGCACGTGGGCGTTCAGCGCGCGATTGAGCGCGGTGCCCTTCCAGAAGCGGATGTAGCGGGACTGGTCTCCGCCGGCGATGAAGATCGCATCGGCTGCTGCCACGACCCGCAGCACGGCCGGGTCATCGGCGCCGCGGCGGCTGTCGAATACCAGCGTCTGCACGGCGGTGGTGCCGCCGACCTCACGATACAGACGGTCCTGCAGTTCATCGGTACCCGAGGCGCGCAGGATCAGCACGCGGCCATTGCCGGCCTGGCGCAGCCACCACTGGAAGGCTTCAGGTACCCATTCGCCGCCGCCCATCAGCATCATTGCGGGTGCCCGCGGCCCGGGCCGCGGAGCATCCAGATCGCCCACTTCGTAGTAGGCGAAGCCCGCGTCCACCAGTTCCTGCGCCGCGACAGGTGAAGACCAGAGCGCCGACAGCAGCAAGGCGATGAGCGGGCCACGCGGCCCGTGGCGAAGGCGTCGCATCTTGATCTCCCTGAACAAAAACGACCTGCAACCGTTTTCGCTCTTTGCCAGACATATCTCCGGTAGTCAAGGACATGAAAAAGGCGTTAAATGCGCGCGCCTATTCCTGAAATGTGAATGGGGGACAGGGCCCCTCCTCTGCGGGCCGGCATTACTTCCGGGAATTTCTCATGCGTAGACAGGCGATGGCGTGGTCGATCCAGCTGGCGTTGATGGGCGTTGCTGCGTCGGCGGCGGCACAGACTCCCGCTTCCTCTTCGGTACAACAGCTGGATGCGGTGCAGGTGACCGGCTCACGCATCCCGCGCGCCCAGGTGGAAGGACCGGCGCCGATCACTGTCATCAACGCAGAGCAGATCCGCTCCAGCGGCTTCACCACCGTGCCGGACGTACTGCGCGCGATGACCCAGAACGGCGGTGAGACGCAGAGCCAGCAGTCCTCCGGAGGGGCCGATTTCTCGCCGGGTGCGCAGCAGGTCGACCTGCGCGGGTTGGGGCCGAACCACACCCTGGTGCTGGTCAACGGCCGTCGCATCGCCGACTTCCCGATGCCGTTCAAGGGCCGCAGCAACTTCACCGATGTGTCCAACATTCCGCTGGGCATGATCGATCGCATTGAAGTGCTGACCGGCAGTGCGTCAGCCATCTACGGCTCGGATGCGATCGCCGGCGTGGTCAATTTCATCCTGAAGAAGCAGGCCGATGGCACCACCATCGACATGCGCATGGGCACCACCACCGAAGGCGGTGGTGAGTCGTTCGACATGAGCCTGGCCAGCGGCTTCAGCAGCGGCAACTTCAACGCGGTGTACAGCGTCGAACTGCAGTCGCAGACGCCGCTGTGGGCCTACGACCGCGACATCCAGGACTCGACGCAGGACGGCCCGACCGAAGGCGCGCGCATCGCCCGTCGTTCCTACCTGCGCACCGATTACAACGATGACTACCTGGACCCGGGCGCGGCGACCTGCGAGGCGCTGGCCGCGCAGAACCAGGGCAGCACCTACCGCGCGTTCCGTCCACGCTACGGCTACTACTGTGGCAGCGACAGCGCGATCGGCTACGGCACCATCCTCAGCAAGCGCCGCGGCGCCAACGGCTATGCCTCGCTCAGCTACGACTTCGAGAACGGCCAGCAGTGGTTCGCCGACGTGCAGCTGGGCTACCACACGATGTCGCTGATGCGCGATGTCACCACGTGGGGCCGCATGGCCGCCGACGGCGATGAGTCGGGCTACTTCAACAATGAAGCCACCGGCGAGATCGAGTTCTGGCAGCGCCAGTTCTCGCCCGAGGAAATGGGCGGGCTGGACAATGCGATGGTGCGCAGCACGCAGAAGACCTTCAGCGTGGCCACCGGCTTCAAGGGCAACCTGACCGGCAACTGGGACTACGAAGCAGCACTGAGCCATTCGCAGTACCAGTCGCGGATCAGCTGGGCGCAGATCATCGCATCCAAGGCCAACGACTTGTTCCTGGGCCCGCAGCTGGGCGAGGACGAGGACGGCTTCCCGATCTACAACGCCGATCCGTCGCGCCTGTACCGGCCGCTGACCCGTGCCGAGTACGATTCGATCGCCGCACGCACCACCTATACGCCGAAGTCGCGCACCGAGACGGCGGCGTTGACCCTGACCAATGGTTCGCTGTTCACCCTGCCCGGTGGTGATGCCGGCTTTGCAGCCACCGTGGAGGTGGGCCAGCAGGCCTATGCGCTCAACCCGGACCCGCTGGCGACCGGCTATTACTACTACAGCTGGAAGGATTCGGACGGCACGGGGTCGCGCAACCGCTGGGCGACCGCTGCCGAGCTGCGCATGCCGCTGCATGAGACGGTCAACCTGAGCGTGGCCGGCCGTTACGACCAGTATCGCTATTCGGGCCACACCATCGGCAAGGCGACCTGGAGCGGCGGCCTGGAATGGCGCCCGATCGACACGCTGCTGGTGCGCGGCTCGTACGGCACCGCGTTCCGTGCGCCGGACCTGCACTATGTGTTCGCCGGCCCGGGCAACGACGAGACCAGCGCGGAAGATCTGTACAACTGCCGCGCCGACGCCGCCGATGATTGCGCCGATTACGAGCGCAACGTGATCCGCAGCCGCAGTGGCAACCGCGAGCTGGAACCGGAAACCAGCACCTCCTGGAGCGCGGGCTTCGTGTGGTCGCCGGCCACCGGCCTGGACCTGTCGGCCGACTGGTTCAACATCGACATGCGCGACCAGGTGCAGGACATGGACGTGCGTACGATCCTGGCCAGCGAAGCGAACTGCCGCCTGGGCAGCGCCGACATCGGCTCGCCGACCTGCGTGGATGCCCTGGCCCGCATCACCCGCACCGCAGACGGCCGCCTGTACGGTGTGCACGTCAATCCGATCAACGTGGCGCGCGAGTCCACCTCCGGCGTCGACGTCGGCCTGCGCTACCGCCTGCAGACCGGCATCGGCGACTTCATCTTCAATGGCACCCACACCTGGGTGAAGAAGCATGACTTCCAGCGCTATGCCGGCGATGTGACCGAAGACCAGTTCGCGATCAACAGCGGCTTCGATATTCCCCGCACCAAGACCAGCGTCAGCGTGACCTGGGAAAAGGACGCCTGGTCGGCCACCCTGTACGGCTCGCGCCTGGGCAAGCTGCCGACCTCGGACAGCTACGACCAGGTGTTTGACGAGGAAAGCGGCGACAGCCCGTGGATCAAGGCGACCTACCGCTACAACGCTTCGCTGCAGTACCGCTTCGACGATCACTCGCGGTTGTCGCTGTCGGTGGTCAATGTGTTCAACAAGATGCCGCCGAAGGACAAGACCTATACGGCGTACCCGTACTACGACGTGTCCTGGTTCGACAGCGTCGGCCGTACCATCAACCTGCAGTACACCCACAAGTTCGGCGGCAGCGCGCTGTAAGGACGCCCTGCTGCTGGCCCGCCACAGACCCCCGCTTCGGCGGGGTCTTTTTGCCCTGCCCCCTTCCTACCCTGAACCGTGCCCCGCCCTCGGGCACGACCGCGCGGTGCCGGCTGTTTTTAGGATGTGGCTGATTCCGGGCCGGTGACCGTTCTGCCTAGCATCGGTGCATGTTCCGTCTCCCTCGCCCTTGCCTGCCCCAGATCGCGCCACCGACCGCCGCCTCGGTGCTGCTGAGCTGGCTGACGCTGTGCGTGTTCCTGTGCCTGACCGCGGCCACTGGCTTCTACCTGCTCACGGCGCTCACCGAAGACATTTCCACCCATCGGCGTGACATGAACGCCGCTGCCTACAGGGCGCAGATCTACTTCGACCAGCGCGAAGCCCTGCTGCGCTATCTGGGCGATTCGGTGGTGGTCGGTGATCCGTCGGCTCCTCCCAGCGAAGGCGTGCGCCAGCTGCCACTGGACGGGCCGGGCGGGAAGCCGGGCCAGCGCCTGCTGCTGTCACCGCGCGCCGAGCACACGCTGAACGTGCTGCAGACGCATCTGCTGCTTCTCGATTCGCAGGGAACGCATTGGCTGGCCGGCCGTCAGGCCGACGCGGACATCACCAGCCTGCCCACGTTGCAGGTGCTGCGTCAGCGCAGCGGCACGCTTGCCGGCACCGACCCGGTGTACTGGCTGCGTCCGGACAATGCCGGGGTCGCTTTGGCGCAGCCGGTGCAGACCGGACCGGATTCGAACCAGTGGCTGATACTGCTGCTTGACAGGGCGGCCACCTCGGACATGATCGATGGCCAGCACATCGGCGGCTACGCCTTGCTGGATCGCGATGGGCAGCCTGCCCTGTCGAGCCCGGCGCCGCACCTGGACAACGCAGGCTGGAAGGCGTTGCAGCAGCGACAGGACGACAGTTTCGGCGTGCTCTGGAGCGCGGGCCTGCCACGCGGCGTGGCCCTGGTGAAGGGCGTCGGCAATGACGGCTGGCGACTGGTCTATCACCTGCCTCCGCGCCTGCTGCTCGGCGACATGGCGACCTCGCTGCTGATCAGCGGTGCATTGCTGATGCTTGCAGGAATGGCGCTGCGTCTGCTGCGGCGTCGCGTCGACCGCCAGTTGATCCAACCGGCCCTGCTGCAGCACCGGCGCTTGCTGGAAAGCCTGGATTTCAGTTCCACGGTGATCGATCTGGCGCCGGTTGGCATCTGTGTCCTGCGCCGCAGCGACCGCCAGCTGCTGCTGTCCAACCAGCTGCTGCGCGACTGGCTGGGCGAAGACGGCACGGACAGCGATTGGCAGGCACCGTGGCGCGGGCATGCCGGCGAACGCGGTCGCGGGCTGGAGTTCACCGCACGCGACGGTCGCCAGCTGCAGGTACTGCATGCTGCCTGCCGTTACCAGGATGACGACGTGCTGCTGTGCGTATTCCATGACATCTCACGCCATCGACAGGCGCAGGCGGCGCTGTCCTCGGCGCGGCAGGCGGCCGACGCTGCCAACCAGGCCAAGAGCGCGTTCCTGGCGACCATGAGCCATGAAATCCGCACACCGCTGTACGGCGTGCTTGGCACGCTGGAGCTGCTCGGCCGAACGCCCCTGGATGCGCGCCAGTCGCAGTACCTGCGCACCATCGAGAGTTCTTCGTCGGTGCTGCTGCAACTGATCAGCGACGTGCTGGATGTGTCCAAGATCGAATCGGGCCAGCTGAGCCTGGAGCCGGCATCGTTCTCGCCGCGCGAGCTGACCGAAAGCGTGCTGCGCAGCTTCGCCGCTGCGGCGACGCGCAAGGGCCTGCAGGTACTGGTCTGCACCGATCCCCGGTTGCCGACACGGGTGCTCGGCGATGCCGACCGGATCCGCCAGGTGCTGGGCAACCTGCTCAGCAATGCCATCAAGTTCACCGAGCATGGCAGGGTGGTGCTGCGCGTGCGACTGGTGCAGCGCGAAGGCGAGTCGAGCGTGCTGGCCTGGCAGGTCACCGATACCGGCGTGGGCATCGTCACCGAGGAACAGGCGCGCCTGTTCGAACCCTTCCGCCAGGTCCGTGGCGCTGCCAGTGCACAGGGCACCGGGCTGGGCCTGTCGATCAGCGACCGCCTGGTGCGCTTGATGAGTGGCGAACTGCGCGTGGTCAGCGAACCGGGACTGGGCAGCAGTTTCACCGTGCGCCTGCCGTTGCCGGTGCTGGCGGCGGCCGAGGATGGCCCCGCGTTGCTGGCCGAACCGCCTGTCTACGTGCGCGGCCGCGATCGCGAGCTGGTGGACAGTGCCTGTGGCTGGCTGCGCCGCTGGGGTGCCAATGCGCAGCCCCTGCACGGCGATCCTGCCCTGCTCGACCATGACGGCGCAATCCTGATGGATGGCGAGGCGGAGCAACCGTTGGCCTGGCAGGGACCGCGGGTGCTGGCTTCGATCGATGCTGGCGACCAACCGGCACCTACCGCCGATGGCGCGCTGATGGTCACCCTGCATGGCATTTCCTCGATCGCCCTGGCGGTCGCACGCCAGCAGCGGCAATGCGCAACGCTGCCCACCGCAGCGCGCGATGTGCAACCGGGCCCGTTGGGATTGCGGGTGCTGGCGGTGGAGGACAATCCCATCAACCGGGTGATCCTGGCCGAACAGCTGCGGGCTCTGGGTTGCGAGGTGGAACTCGCGCAGGATGGTGTCGAGGCGTTGCAGCTGTGCCAGACCCACGACTTCGACCTGGTGGTCACCGACATCAACATGCCGCGCATGGACGGCCACACTCTGGCGCGCCGGCTGCGGGCAGAGGGCACTCTGCTGCCGGTGATAGGCGCCACTGCCAACGCCACCGCCGAGGAGCGCGAGCGCTGCCTGGCCAACGGGATGCAGGGTTATCTGAGCAAACCCATCGACATCGCACGCCTGCGTCAGGCGCTTTCCGCCGTTCGCCAAGGAGATCCAGCGTGACCCGCCGTGTCCTGATCCTGGAAGACCAGCCGTTCCAGCGCGGCTATCTGGTCAATCTGTTCAGCGCGCACACGGGCGTCCAGGTCGACGCCTGCGAAGATGTGGACGCAGCTATCTCCTTGTGTGCCTGCCAGGCCTATGACCTGGTGGTAAGCGATCTGTTGATGCCCGGCCAGGATGGCATCCAGTTCATCCAGGCACTGGCCGCGCAGCCGCGCCCGCCCCGGCTTGCCGTGGTCAGCGCAGCCTCGCGGCGGATGATGAGTTCGGCACGGCTGATGGCCCAATCACTGGGCCTGGACGTGATCGGGCTGTTGGCCAAGCCGGTCGCCGCCAGCGATGTCGATGCGCTGCTCGATGCACTGGCCCAGACCCGGCTGGCGGTGCGTCTGCCTCCGGCTGCGCTGGCGCCCGAGCCGGACGCGGCGCAGCTGCGGCAGGCGCTGGCCGACGGCAGCCTGACCGCGTGGTTCCAGCCGAAGAAGTCATTGCAGTCCGGGCGCGTGGTCGCCGCCGAGGCTCTGGTGCGCTGGAGCCATCCGCAGTTGGGAACACTGGCGCCTGGCAGCTTTCTGCCTGCGCTGTGCCGCCATGGCCTGGAGGGCGAACTGCTGCGCGCGATGCTCACCGCCAGCATCCAGACGCAGGCGCGCTGGCGCTCCCAGGGTTTCCACGTACCGGTATCGATCAACCTGCCACCGCATCTGCTGGAGCAGTCCGACCTTCCCGATGAGCTGCTGGCGTTGACCCTGGCCGCGGGCGGCAATCCGGCTGATCTGTGCTTCGAACTGATGGAGAACAGCACCACCCGCCACGTCAGCGACTTCTATGCAGGCGCATGCCGGTTGCGGATGAAGGGGTTCGGCCTGGCCCAGGACGACTTCGGCCAAGGGCTGAGTTCGGTGCACAACCTGGTCAACACCCCCTTCACCGAGGTCAAGATCGATCGTGCGCTGGTCAGCGGCTGTGCGCGCGATCCCGCCCTGCATCTGACCTTGGCCACTGTCATCGCCCTGGCCAATCGGCTTGGCCTGACCATCGTCGCCGAAGGGGTGGAATGCGATGCCGACCTGGCTGCGCTGCGCCAGCTCGGCTGCAGTCAGGTGCAGGGTTTCCTGATTTCCCAAGCGCTGCCATCGGACGAGTTCACCCGTCTGCTGGATGAAGAAAACCCGCACGAGGCTGCCGGCAACACCCGGGCGGCGTCGCACTGACATCGTGGCTGAAAAACTTCACAATTCCATCAAGAGTCATTGACGATCCTGTGCACACGGCGGTACCGGCCGTGCCTTGGACCCTTCCGGCCGCAATCGACCGCCTTCTGTTTCCGAGACCTGCCCATGCCGGCCGAGGCCGCTCCTGTACGCCGACTTGCGCGGCGCTCCCTGCGCGTACATGCCCTGCTGATCGGCGTGGTGGTGCTGGCGACGCTGCAGGCCGGCCTGCTGCTGTCCACCGGCAGCCAGTTGTTCAACGAGGAACAGGGCAAAATCCGGTACCACTTCCGCCGTCTGGACGGCACGCTGCAGGAGCAGGAACGCTTCCTGCGGCAATGGCGGCTGCATGACGTGGGCAGCAGCGGACTAGCGGCCGACGATGCCGCTCCGCCGGCACCATCGGGGCCGCTGTTCACCAGCTTCGCCGCCATCGGTGCTGGCGGCGGTGCGGCAACACCGGCAACGACCGAACTGGGCGATCGCTTCCTGCGCTTCTATGGCGCCTTCTGGACGGCCTCCCGGTTTCCGCCTCCTCATTGCCTGCTGGTCGATGGCCAGGGCCGCCGTGGACTGCTCGCACCCATCCAGATGTCGCTACGTGATGCCGGCCAGAGCAGCCCGCATCACCTGCAACCTGCCCTGGCGCTGGTCCATCGGATGCTCGGCGAACAACCAGCTCTGCGACGCGGCAGCATCGTCTGGACGCCGGTGGCCTGGCGCGATGGAAAGAACCGCCTGCTCGCCATCGCCCACACGCCGCAGGATGCCCACCTGTGGGGCGAAAGCGAGGACCAGTCACTGGCGGCAGTAGCCTGCCTGTTGGATCCCGCCCGGGTTGATGACTACCGCCAGGTAATGGGCACACCGGTCTTTGAACGGATGTCCCTTTTCGACGGCAACGGCCGGTTGCTGCTCGGCGATGCGGCCGACGCCAGCAGCGCCGACACCTCCTGGCGCGCGGGCGTGGGCGGCCTGCTGTTCCGCATGCGCAGCGAACAGGGTTGGCTGGCGGTGTACCACGTCAGCTGGCAACAGGTGTTCCAGCACCCGCATGGCCCCTTGCTGGGGAGCATGCTGGTGGCGTTGCTGCTGGCCGTTGGGGGCGCGCTGATCCTGCGCGCTTACCGGCGGTCGGTGATCGAACCGCTGCGCCGCAACCACGCGCGACTGCTTGAGAGCGAAGCCTTCAGCCGCACCATTCTCGACAACGCACCGATCGGGCTGTGCCTGCTGCGGCGCACGGATGGCCGCGTGCTGCTGGACAATGCGCTGGCGCGTCACTGGCTGGGCGAAGACCATGGCGAAGGCGGCTGGCACGGGCCGTGGCGGCGCAGCGTGCTGGCCGCCGGTGGCACCACCGGCGGCAATGGACTGGCCTACACCACCCCGGACAATCGCCACCTGCTGATCACCGCCACGCCCGCGCGCTATCGCGGTGAGCCGGCGATACTCTGCCTGTTCATCGATCTCAGCAGCCAGCACGAAGCGGAGCAGGTACTGCAGCAGGCCCGGCGTGCGGCCGACCAGGCCAACCGGGCCAAGAGCCAGTTCCTGGCCACCATGAGCCATGAAATCCGCACCCCTCTGTACGGCGTGCTGGGTACCCTGGAACTGCTCGGCCTGACCCCGCTGGATGCTCGCCAGCAGGACTACCTGGACACGATCCAGCGCTCATCCTCGACGTTGATGCAGCTGATCAGTGACATCCTCGATGTGAGCAAGGCCGAGGCCGGCCAGCTGAGCCTGGAGCCCGGCGCGTTCGATCCGGTACGGCTGACCGAGGATGCGCTGGATTCCTATGCCGCTGCCGCCGCACGCAAGGATCTGCAGTTCTACGCCTGCATAGACCCGGACGTACCGGCTGCGGTCAACGGTGACGCCGCACGCGTCCGCCAGATCCTCAACAACCTGATCAGCAATGCACTGAAGTTCACCGACAGCGGGCGGGTTGTCGTGCGCCTGGGCGTGCAGCGCATCGATGATCGCAGCTGGCTGCGCTGGCAGGTTGCCGATACCGGCATCGGCATTGCCAGCGAACACCAGGCACACCTGTTCGAACCCTTCTTCCAGGCCAATCCACGCACCGACGCCATGCGTGGCACCGGACTGGGCCTGGCAATCTGTGCCCACCTGACCACCATGATGGAAGGCCACCTGCGGGTGGTCAGCGAAAGCGGGCTCGGCAGCAGCTTCTCCGTCGAGCTGCCCCTGCCTCCGACGAGCCCGGACCCGCTGCAGGCGCCGTCATCGCAGTTGCCGACGGGAATGCCGGTGCAGGTG
This sequence comes from Stenotrophomonas sp. SI-NJAU-1, assembly GCF_020883215.1. Classification (NCBI taxonomy): domain Bacteria; kingdom Pseudomonadati; phylum Pseudomonadota; class Gammaproteobacteria; order Lysobacterales; family Lysobacteraceae; genus Stenotrophomonas; species Stenotrophomonas sp. SI-NJAU-1. The sequence continues at coordinate 828,725 of NZ_CP086598.1, read as the reverse complement.
CGCGGCAGTGTCCGCGAACTCGTGCAGTCTTTGTGCGAACGACTGCAGCAGCGCGGCGCGCAGGCCAGCGTGTACCGCGAGGATGCACCCGAGCTTTTCGATCCATCGGCGGTGATGCTCGACGTGCTGCTCGATGACTCCATACCTGCCTGGGATGGCCCGCGCGTGATCGCCTGTCCTCAGGGCGGGCTGCGGCCGCAGCACGTGCGGGGGTATTGGCAGGTCGGCCTGCAGCACTTTGATGCGATCGTGATCGCGCTGGCTGCTGCAGCCGGACGGTCCCTGCCAGGCAGCCTCGGCGGGCACCTGCCTGCTTCACGCCGATTCGATCTGCACGTGCTGGTTGCCGAAGACAATCCGATCAACCAGGCCATCCTGCGCGACCAGCTGGAACAGCTGGGTTGCCACGCCGTGGTCGCCAGCGATGGCAATGAAGCATTGGGATACTGGCAGCAACGGCCCTTCGCTCTGGTCCTGAGCGACCTCAACATGCCTGGCCTGGACGGCTACGGGTTGGCGCGGGCGTTGCGCGCGCGCGGCGTAGATGTGCCTATCCATGGCGCGACCGCCAACGCGGACCCGGCGGAGCGACAGCGCTGCCAGGAGGCGGGGATGCAGGGCGTTCTGGTAAAGCCGATCACACTCGAAGCGCTGCAGCGGCTGCTGAGCCAGGTTGCGGCGTTGCCGCGCAGCGAGCCAGTCGTCGTAGAAGATGGTCCCCTGCAGGTTCCGGAGAAGATGCAGGCGTTGTTCCTGCAGACCATGCAGGCCGACCTCGACAGCCTGCAGCGGGCCATTGCCGATGCCTCGCCCGGCCAGGTGGCACAGGTGCTGCATCGCATCCGCGGCGCAATGGTGATCGTTGGTGCCCCGGCACTGGTGGCATGCGGCCAGCACATCGAACAACAGCTCGGCGACGGTTGCGAACTGCCGGCGCTCATCGAAGCGCTCAACCAGTTCCAGCGTCGCCTGCAGCGGCTGCTTGAACCGTTTGCACCCGCTGACGTCCCCCCACCTTCCAGCAACGCGACACCGACATGACACTGCGCATCCTCATCGCCGACGACCATCCGATCGTGCTTGCCGGCATCCGCGATGTGCTGGCCGGCGAACTGGACCTGGAAGTGGTCGGCGCAGCCGCTGATCCGGCGACGCTGATCGAGTTGATGGCAAGCACGCGCCCACACGCGGTGATCACCGACTACAGCATGCCCGGCGGTGACACCTTCGGCGATGGCATCAAGCTGATCTCGTTCCTGCGCCGCAGCTTTCCGGAGACTCATGTGCTGGTGCTGACGATGGTCTCCAATCCCTCGCTGGTAGCGGCGATGTATGCCGCAGGCGCCGGCGGCGTGGTGCTCAAGAGTCACGGTCTGGGGAGCCTGGTGCAGGCCCTGCGCACGGTATTGGCCGACCGCATCCATCGCCCGCATGGGCTGTTGCCGGTGGCAGCCGCAGAACCTGCCGATGCAGCGGTGGTGCGGGCACGCCTGTCTCCGCGGGAACTGGAAGTGATCCGCCTGTTCACCGGCGGCATGAGCGTAGGCGACATCGCCCGCCAACTGCAGCGCAGTGCGAAGACGGTCAGCACCCAGAAAATCAGCGCGATGCGCAAACTGGGCGTGGACAGCGACCAGGCGCTGATCGAGTACTGCCTGCAGGCATCACTGTTCGGCTGAGGCATCCCCATCGCTGTGCCGTCCTCCGGCCCACGGGGGAGGACGAAGGGCTTCAGCACACGCCTGATTCCATCGCCCCTGCCAGGCCAGAACGTCCGTCTGGCGGCAGCATGGAGGAGCGCCCGCAAGCGCTCCATGCGAAAGATCCGAAGTTGCCAGTGCCTCTGAGACGGCAACGCGGGGCGGCCTCAAGGTTTTCCACACCACGCGTGGAAGGCGATGGGGGTTTGATGTGGACAAGTGCCTGCGAGCCCTGCGCTGCGGGCGATTCAGGGCATGGCTGTTTTTTGTCCATATGCCGCTGGGGGTTTTCCACATGCAACGTGGAAAGCGATGGGAACTTGATGTGGACAAGTGGGTGGGAGTGTTGTCTCACAGGCGTTTGGGGGCGTGGCGAAATTTTGTCCATGCACGCTTGCCCAGGCACGGAAGCGCCGGGCCCACGCCCCGGTTGCGGTCCGCACGAGCCGCGCATCGGCCAGGCCCCGCACAGTCATCCGGGTTTTCCACACTGCAGGTGGAAAGCGATGGGAGTTTGGTGTGGATAAGCAGTTGCGAGCCATGCGCGGCAAGCGCCTCAGAAGGCGGTCAATTTTTGTCCACGCTGCTCGGGCGAAGCCGCAAACGCGAACGCCCCGCACAAGGCGGGGCGTCCGGCGAGATCCGCTGGCGTGGGATCAGACGTTGAAGCGGAAGTGCAGGATGTCGCCTTCCTGCACGCGGTATTCCTTGCCTTCCAGGCGCAGGCGACCGGCTTCCTTCGCACCGGCTTCGCCCTTGTACTTGATGAAGTCGTCATACGCGATGGTTTCAGCGCGGATGAAGCCCTTCTCGAAGTCGGTGTGGATGACGGCGGCAGCCTGCGGCGCGGTGGCGCCCTTGCGCACGGTCCACGCGCGGACTTCCTTTACACCGGCAGTGAAGTAGGTCTGCAGGCCGAGCAGGCTGTAGGCCGCGTTGATCACGCGGTTCAGGCCCGGCTCGGTCAGGCCGAGGTCGGCCAGGAAGGTATCGCGGTCTTCGTCATCCAGCTGCGACAGCTCTTCTTCGATCGCCGCCGACACCGGCACCACCTGCGCGCCTTCTTCGGCGGCACGGGCGCGCACGGCGTCCAGGTGCGGGTTGTTCTCGAAACCGTCTTCCAGCACGTTGGCGATGTACATCACCGGCTTGAGGGTCAGCAGGAACAGATCGCGCACCAGCGCCTTCTCTTCCTCGTCCAGGCCCGCCGAACGGCCGGCCTTGCCGTCGGCCAGCGCGGCCTGCAGCTTGGCCAGCACCGGCTTGCGTGCCGCTGCGTCCTTGTCCCCCCCCTTGGCCGCACGCTCGGCGCGGTTCAGTGCCTTCTCCACGCTGTCCAGGTCTGCCAGGGCCAGTTCGGTATCGATGGTGTCGATGTCCGAGATCGGGTCGACCTTGTTGTTGACGTGGATGACGTCAGCGTTCTCGAAGCAGCGCACCACGTGGGTGATCGCATCCACTTCGCGGATGTGGGCCAGGAACTTGTTGCCCAGGCCTTCGCCACTGGCCGCACCGGCCACCAGGCCGGCGATGTCGACGAACTCCACCGCGGTCGGGATGACCTTCTGCGGGTTGATGATCGCCGCCAGCTCGTTCAGGCGCGGATCCGGCACCGGCACGATGCCGACGTTGGGCTCGATGGTGCAGAACGGGAAGTTCGCCGCGGCGATGCCCGCCTTGGTCAGCGCGTTGAACAGGGTCGACTTGCCGACGTTGGGCAGGCCGACGATGCCGCATTTGATACCCATGGGTGACAGCTCTCTGGGGTGAAAGTGATTGGTGAAACAGCGCGCGCGCCGCTTGGCCAATCCATCTCAGTGTCGTCGATCAGCATCTGTGCCAACCAAGGTTGGCACCTACCGGGGACCGGTTGGCACCTACCGGGGACCGGTTGGCACCTACCGGGGGCCGGTTGGCACCTACCGGGGACCGGTTGGCACCTACCGAGGACCGGTTGGCACCTACCGGGGGCCGGTTGGCGCCTACCGGCGCCGGTTGGCACCCGTTGCCGGCCAGCGGCCGGCATTACCGGTTACTTCGGGGTGTGCAACCGCTTCATCGCTTCGCTGAAATCGCCCTGCACCGCCAACGGCAGCACGTCGATCGCATCGTCGATGGCGCGGGAGATCAGTACCTCATCGTCCTTGGAGGGGCGTCCCAGCACCCAGCCGACCACGCGGTCCTTGTGGCCGGGATGGCCGATGCCCACGCGCAGGCGGTGAAACCTGCCATGGCCGAGCAGACGGATGGTGTCGCGCAGGCCGTTCTGTCCACCGTGGCCACCGTCGAACTTCAACCGCGCCACGCCGGGCGCCAGGTCCAGTTCGTCGTGGGCCAGCAGGGTTTCCTCCGGCTCGATCTTCCAGAACCGCTGCGCGGCGGTGACCGACTTGCCGCTGAGGTTCATGAAGGTGGCTGGCTTGAGCAGCCACACGGTCTGTCCGGCAATGTCGACCTTGGCGGTCTCGCCAAACAACTTGCTGTCCACGTTCCATCGCGCACCGGCCTTTTCAGCCAGGGCCTCAACGAAATGAAACCCGGCATTGTGGCGGGTCCGGGCGTGCTCCGATCCGGGGTTGCCCAGACCGACGATCAGTCGCAATCCTGCCATCGTTCCATCCAGATACGGCGCCTGCCCCGAAGGACAGGCGCCGCGGGGTATTACTCGGCCGCTGCTTCTTCAGCGTCGGCAGCGTCCTGCTTGCCGTGCTTGGCAGTGACGATGGCGTCGTCGTGGTCCTTGCCCAGCGCCAGCGCCGGAATTTCCACGCCCTTCGGCAGCTTGATGTCCGACAGGTACACCACGTCGCCAGCCTTCAGCTCGCCCAGGTCGACTTCGATCGACTCCGGCAGGTCCTTCGGCAGGCAGCTGATGGCCACTTCCTTCAGTTCGTGGGTGACCACGACGTCGGCAGCCTTGCCGGCCGGCGAGGCGTCTTCGTTGATGAAGTGCAGCGGAACCGAAGCGCTCAGCTTCTCGTTCTCGTTCACGCGCAGGAAGTCCAGGTGCATGATCAGCTGCTTGTACGGATGGCGCTGCATGTCACGCAGCAGCACCTTCTGCACCTGGCCGTCCAGGTTCAGGTCCAGGATCGAGGCATAGAACCACTCGTTCTGCTGGGCCAGCCAGATTTCGTTGTGGTCCAGGCTGATGGCGACCGGCTCGGCGTTGCCGCCGTACACGATCGCCGGGATCACACCGGCGTGACGCAGGCGGCGGCTCGCACCCTTACGCTGCAGTTCACGCTTGGTGACCTTGATTTCATGGGTCTTCGACATTTTCGACTACTCGGTTGTTGCCTTGCCTTGCGGCTTGGCGGTTGAAGGCACTTCCGCGACCAGAAGCGCCCGGCGTGTCCCTGCCGTTGCCGGCGGGGACGAAAAAATCAATCCACGTACAGCGAGCTGACCGACTCGCCGAAGGCGATGCGGCGCATCGTTTCGGCCAGCATTTCCGCCACGCTCAGCTGGCGGATCTTGCTGCACACCCGCGCGGCGTCCTTCAGCGGGATGGTGTCGGTCACCACCAGCTCATCGAGCTGGGAATTGGTGATGTTGTCCACCGCCGGGCCCGACAGCACCGCGTGGGTGCAGTAGGCGGCGACCTTGAGCGCACCGCGCGCCTTCAGGGCAGCGGCAGCGGCGCACAGGGTGCCGGCGGTGTCGACGATGTCATCGACCATGACGCAGGTCTTGCCTTCGACGTCACCGATGATGTTCATCACGGTGGAGACGTTGGCGCGCGGACGACGCTTGTCGATGATCGCCAGGTCGGCGTCATCCAGGCGCTTGGCCACTGCACGGGCGCGGACCACGCCGCCCACGTCCGGCGACACCACGATCAGGTTCTCGGTGCCGTAGGCGCGCCAGATGTCGGCCAGCAGCAGCGGAGAGGCATACACGTTGTCGACCGGAATATCGAAGAAACCCTGGATCTGGTCGGCGTGCAGGTCGACGGTCAGCACGCGATCAGCGCCTGCGGTGCTGAACATCTTCGCCGCCAGCTTGGCGGTGATCGGCACGCGCGAGGAACGCATGCGGCGATCCTGGCGCGAGTAGCCGAAGTACGGCACCACGGCGGTCACGCTGGCCACCGATGCGCGCTTGAGCGCGTCGATCAGCACCAGCAGTTCCATCAGGTTTTCCGCGCTCGGCGCCGAGGTCGGCTGGATCACGAACACGTCCTGCTTGCGGACGTTCTCTTCGATCTCCACCTGCACTTCACCATCGGAGAAGTGCGAGACCAGCGCCTTGCCCGGGCGCACTCCCAGTTCCTTGCAGATGTTCTGCGCCAGACGTTTGTTGGCGTTGCCGGAAAAGACCAGCAGGTTCGGGGACTCTTGCATCATGATTGTCTCGGGCGGGGACGAGTGGCGGGGATCCGGTAACGGCAAGGACCACCTCGGCCCCTGCTGCTGACAACACCGCGGCTGTTCCCACGTCCCGCGCAGGTGATGCGCTGGAAGGCGCGGACGCAGCCGCATTGGCAGGGGCGGGAGGATTCGAACCTCCGAATGCCAGGATCAAAACCTGGTGCCTTGGGCCTCTTGGCGACGCCCCTGCATTGATGAATCAGTGTTGCTCGAGTGCATCCAGCAGTGGCGAACGTGCAACGCCCGCAGCCACCCTTGCCCGCAACTCCTTCGACAACTTCGCTCGTCCCTGCTCGGCGGCAGCCTGCGAATCGAACTCGACGAAACAACCACTTCCCGAACCGGTCAGTCGTGCCGTGCCAATGTCGCTCAACGCAGCAAGCACCGCCTCGACGGCAGGCTCACGGCGGCGCAGCACCGGTTCGAACACGTTCCCGACCAGCGAGCCGGAAGCGAAGTCCTCTATTTTCGCCTGTGGACTGTCGCGCGTCAAATCCGGATCAGCGAACAGGAGGGGGGTCGGCACATGAACGCCCGGATCAACCACCACATACCAGGCCTGCGGCAGGGCGATCGGTTGCAGCTGCTCGCCCACCCCCTCGGCCCAGGCGTTGTGGCCGCGCACGAATACCGGCACATCGGCGCCGAGGCGCAAGCCCAGCGCCGCCAGCGCATTGTCGTCCAGCCCCGCGCCCCAGAGCCGGTTCAGCGCCACCAGCACGGTGGCCGCATCGGACGACCCACCGCCGAACCCCCCGCCTGCGGGAACATGTTTTTCGACGATGATGTCGGCACCTTGCTCGACATTTGCCGCTTCTTTAAGCATCAGTGCCGCACGCACCGCCAGGTCATCCGCCTCCGCGACGCCGGCCAGGCCCTCGCCGTGCCGCCGCACCTGGCCGTCTTCACGCAGGCGCAGGCCGATACGGTCACCCCAGTCGAGCAGGCGGAAGACGGTCTGCAGCTCGTGGTAGCCGTCGGCACGACGGCCGGTGATGTGCAGGAACAGGTTCAGCTTGGCCGGGGCCGGCCACCAGGACCAGCCCGCGTCATCCACCGGCGGGTTCATGGCGCGCCCTGCCCCCACTGGTCGACCAGCAGCCGCACCTTGGCGTCGCCATTGACTGCCTCGACCCTGCGCGGCAGGGCCGGACGCCCGGCTTCGGCCGGGTACCAGTCCAGATACTGGATCACCCAGCCCATCTGCTGGAGCCGCCGCGGGCGGCCATCTGCATCACGATCGATCTTTTCCGGCCCGCCGCTGTCCCCAGCGACCAGACCGCGTACCCAGTCGGGCAGCTGGTTGACCGGGATATTCCAGCCGGTGGCCTCCAGCAGCAGGGCCTGCGCGTCTTCACCTTCGCGCGGACCACCGGCCAGCCCTTCCAGACGGCCGGCTTCATGATGGCTATCACCGCTCAACTTCCAGCTCTGGCGGGTGACCGGCGCGCTCAGTTCAACCACATACCGTTGGCCTTCCTGCTTCCAGTCGATGCGGCCGCTGCCACCGTCCTTGCCCTTGCTGACCGCCACCCGGCCCTGGAAATTCCACTCCGACGCCGATCGCAGCGCGTCCACGCGCGCGGCCTCGGCGGCGGCCGCTTCGGCCGAAACGGTGGTGACAACGGCGGGCGCCGGCGTTTTCTGCCGGCCAACGGTGGTACAGGCACTCAGGGCCAGGGTCACGGCCACCAGCAGCAGGGGCCGGATCATGGAAACACTCATGGATTGAATTTCTCGCGGGCGCGCAGCAGTGCGCGGTTTTCAGGGTCGAGCCTGGCCGCTTCCTCGAAGAAGTGACGGGCTTCATCGTGCTTGCCCAGCACCCAAAGCACCTCGCCCACGTGGGCGGCGATTTCCGGGTCCTTGGCCAGCGTCCAGGCGCGGCGCAGCTGTACCAGCGCGTCGGCGTTGCGCCCCAGGCGATACAGCACCCAGCCATAACTGTCGACGATGGCGGCGTTGTCCGGTTCGGCCACGCGTGCGCGGTCGATCAGTTCGAGCGCTTCCTGGTAGCGACCGGTCCGGTCGGCCAGGGTGTAGCCCAGTGCGTTCAGTGCCGGTACGTTCTCCGGCTCGGTCACCAGGATCTTGCGCAGGTCGGCCTCGGCGCGGGCGATGTCGTCGCGACGCTCCCAGGCCAGCGCACGGGCGTACAACAGGCCGTTCTCGTCCGGATACGCAGCCAGGCCACGGGCCAGTGCATCGATCTCGCCGGGAAGGTCATCGGCGCGCTGGCGCAGCTCGGCTTCCAGCAGATACGCATCGCGCCGCACATCGTCATCCACTCCGGCATCGGACTGGATGGCACGCACCTCATCCAGCGCCAGCGACTGGCGGCCCGCCAGCCCCTGCGCATTGGCCGCACGCAGGCGCGCTTCATTCAGCTCATCGCCGCCGGGAACGCTGTGATACCAGTTGACCGCCTCCGGGTAGCGCTTGAGGTACTCGGCGATCTTGCCCAGCAGCAGGCGCTGCGCCGGGTCCGGTTTGGCCGCCTGCCGCGACAGTTCGTTGTACAGACTGGACAGCGCGGCCTTGTCGCCCTGCTTGGCCAGCAGCGAAGCGCGCATGCCCCACGTCTGCACATCCTGGGGACCGACCGCCAGCACGCGCTCGGCCGCTGCCGGCTGACCGAGGCTGTCATAGGCGATGGCCACCGCGTTGCGCAGCTCCGGGTCCTGACGGGTCTTCGGCTCCACCCCATGCAGCAGCGACAGCGCCTGGTCGGTCTGGCCAGCCTGCTGCAGCTGGCTGGCGCGCAGCAACGCCACGCGTGGCTCCTCGGGGAAGCGCTTGACCACCTCATCGATCATGCGCCGGGCCAGCTCGGGCTTCTCCATGCGCAGTGCAAGGCGTCCAAACTCCTGCCAGGCCTCGATCTTCTGGGGAATGGCGTTGGCATCGACCAGCTCGCCCAGCACCTGGGCCGGCACGGCCGGATCGCGGCCACCGCCGATCAAGGCGCCCAGGGCGAACTTCCAGCCCTCATCCCCCGGGTCCTGCAACAAGGCCTGAAGCTCGCTGCGCGCAGCCTTCACATCGCCCTGGCGCATCGCCAGCGCACCGGCGGCACTGCGCATCGCCAATGAGCGCGGCGCACGCTGCTGCCACAGGGCCAGGCCCTTGGCCGCAGCATCATCCTCGTTGGCCAGCATGGCGATACGGGTCGCCCGCTCGGCCAGACCGGCGTCGCCGTCGGTCTGCTGGGCCGCCTGCAGGTACCAGCGGGCGGCCTCGGCCAGCTTGCCCGCCTGCAGGGCGAACTCGCCGGCCAGCACCGGCTCCAGCGCCAGTTCCCCAGTCACCGCAGGCCGTGCAGGCGCCTTGGCGGGCACCGCCGCCAGGGCCTGCGCACAGGCCAGAGACAGCAGCAGAACACTGGGGATGCGAATCAATGCGGGCATCGTCGGCATCGGGGCCTTAAAATGTCGTCCAATGGCCAGCAGCTTATCGCAAGCAACTGAACAATGACCCTGTGGGTGCTCGGACTGAATCACCAGACCGCACCGGTGGAACTGCGCGAACGCGCAGCCTTCGCCGGTGACGCGTTGCCGCGCGCGCTCGGTTCGCTGCGCGATACCCCGCAGATCGCCGAGGCGGTGCTGCTGTCCACCTGCAACCGCACCGAGCTGTATGCCGTGGCCGAGTCCGCGCAGGCGCTGGACCAGTGGCTGCAGAGCCAGGCCGGTGACCTGCAGGGCTACCTGTACCAGCACGCCGATGCCGATGCCGTTCGCCATCTGTTCCGGGTGGCGACAGGGCTGGATTCAATGGTGCTGGGTGAGCCGCAGATCCTGGGCCAGGTGAAGGACGCCTGGTCGACCGCGCGCGACCATGGCCTGCTCGGCCAACGCCTGGACCGGCTGTTCCAGCAGACGTTCTCGGTGGCCAAGCGCGCGCGTACCGATACCCAGGTCGGTGCCAACCCGGTATCGGTGGCCTCGGCAGCGGTGCGCCTGGCGCAGAATGCATTTGCCCGCCTGGACGATTCCACCGTGCTGCTGGTCGGCGCGGGCGAGACCATCGAACTGGCCGCACGCCACCTCAGCGAAGGCAAGGTGCGGCGGCTGCTGATCGCCAACCGCACCCTCGCCCATGCGCAGGAACTGGCAAGCCGCCATGGCGGTGTGGCGCTGCCGCTGACCGAACTGGAGCGTCACCTGGCCGAGGCCGATGTAGTGTTCTCGGCCACCGCGGCACGCGAACCGGTGATCCATCGTGCCGCAGTGGCCAACGCCCTGCGCGCACGCCGGCACAAGCCGATGCTGCTGTTCGACCTGGCCGTGCCGCGCGACATCGAGGCCGACGTTGCCAGTCTCGACGATGCGTTCCTGTACACCGTGGACGACCTCGAGCGCGCGGTGGAAGACAACCGCCGCAGCCGCCGCGAGGCGGCCGCCGAAGCGGAGACGATCATCGACCTGCAGGTCTCGCGCTTCGTCGAGACCCTGCAGGCCAGTGCCCACCAGGCACCGCTGCGGCAGCTGCGCGCTTTCGGCGAGGCCACCCGTGCCGAACTGCTGGAGCGCGCGCGCCAGCAGCTGGCCAACGGCAAGCCGGCCGACGAAGTGCTGGAACTGCTTGCCCACGGATTGACCAACCGCCTGCTGCACCCGCCGACCGCCGCCCTGCGCGCGGCTGCGCTCAGCGGCGATGCCGACCTGACCCGCGCCGCCGAGCGCCTGTTCCCGGCTGCGCCGGGTTACCACCACCCACCTGTGAGAACCGATGACGCCGACCCTGCGCCGTAAGTTGGAAGCGCTGGCCGAGCGCCGCGAAGAACTGGAACGTCTGCTCGCCGAACCGGAGGTGGTCGCCAACAACGCGCGCTTCCGCGATCTTTCGCGCGAGTTTTCCCAGCTCGAACCGATCGCCACCGCGCTGGCCGATGAAGCGCGTGCCAAGGCCGACCTGGCGGCGGCCGAAAGCATGCGCGCCGATCCGGACCTGCGCGAACTGGCCGACGAGGAGATCGCCGCCGCCCAGGCCCGTCTGCAGGACCTGGAGCAGGAGCTGGCACTGCTGCTGGTGCCGCGCGACCCGCGCGATGAAGGCAACCTGTTCCTGGAAGTGCGCGCCGGCACCGGCGGCGACGAGGCGGCGATCTTCGCTGGCGACCTGTTCCGCATGTATGCCCGCTACGCCGAGCGACAGGGCTGGAAGGTCGAGATCGAATCGGACAACCCCGGCGAACATGGCGGCTACAAGGAAGTGGTGGCGCGCGTGGTCGGCCGGGGCGCGTTCTCGCGCCTGAAATTCGAATCGGGCACCCACCGCGTGCAGCGCGTGCCGGCCACCGAATCGCAGGGCCGCATCCACACCTCGGCGGCCACCGTGGCGATCATCCCGGAAGCCGACGAAGTCGATGAGATCGTCATCAACCCGGCGGACCTGAGGATTGATACCTACCGCTCCTCCGGCGCCGGTGGCCAGCACGTCAACAAGACCGAATCGGCGATCCGCATCACCCACGTGCCCAGCGGCGTGGTGGTGGAATGCCAGACCGAACGCAGCCAGCACGCCAACCGGGACAAGGCGATGAAACGCCTGAAGGCGCAGCTGCTGGATGCCGAGCGCCAGCGCCACGACGCGGCGCAGGCCGAATCACGGCGCCTGCAGGTTGGCAGCGGCGACCGCAGCCAGCGCATCCGTACCTACAACTTCCCGCAGGGCCGGATCACCGACCACCGCGTGGAAGGGCTGACCCTGTACGACCTGCCCAACGTACTGGCCGGCGATCTCGATCCGCTGCTGCAGCGATTGAGCCACGAGCACCAGGTCGACGCCCTGGCCCAGCTTTCGGCAGGCTGACCAGCATGTCGGCCTGGCAGCAGCGGCAGCAACTGCAGAAGGCGATCACGCGCCAGCCCGGCGACTTCGTCGCCTGGGTGATGCTGGCCGACCTGGAACTGGAAGCCGGCGACATCGCAGCCGGCGAGCAGGCCGCGCGGCGCGCACTGCAGCTGCGGCCCAATCATCCTGAAGCGCTTGCCCGGCTCGGCCGGGTAGCGTGGATGGCAGGAGCGCATGCCGATGCCGCCACGCTGCTGGGCCAGGCCTCGGCGCTGGCACCGGAGCACCCGGGCATCGCGTTGTGGCTGGGGCACGCGCTGGAAGATGCCAACGATGCCGAAGGTGCATCAGCGGCCTATCGTCGCGCACATGCACTGATGCCCGATGAACCGTATATCGCCGCGCAGCGCCTCGCCTGGCAGCGTCGCCTGTGCGATTGGCAGGACGTGGATGCGCTGGCCGATCAGGTGCGCGGTGCACTGGTGTCCGGCCAAGGCGTAGTGGAACCCTTCGCGTTTCTCAGCGAAGACGCCAGCGCGGCCGAACAGCTGGCCTGCGCGCGTGCACGCGCCGCCGCTGTGGCGGCATCGGTGCGGCCACTGCCGCCGGCGAAGCTGCGCGAACGAGGCCCACTTCGCGTGGGCTTGCTTTCCAACGGCTTCGGCGCCCATCCCACCGGATTACTGACGGTGGCGCTGCTGGAGCAGATGAGCCGCGACCCGGCCCTGCAACTGCATCTGTTCGCGCTCAACGCGGACGATGGCAGCCGCATCCGCCAACGCCTGCAGGCCGCTACCCGGCTGCATGACGTGGTGGGATTGCGCCACGCCGATACGGCCGCGCGCATCCGTGCACAGGGCATCGACCTGCTGCTGGACCTGCGCGGCTGGGGCGGTGGCGGCACGCCGGAAGTACTGGCGATGCGCCCTGCCCCGCTGCAGTTGAACTGGCTGGCCTACCCCGGCACCTCCGGTGCATCGTGGCTGGATGCAGTGATCGCTGACGACTTCGCGCTGCCGTCCTCGCTGGAACCGCACTACAGCGAACGCGTGCTGCGCCTGCCGCGCGCGTTCCAGCCCTCCGACAACACCCGCGTGCTGGAACCGGCGCCGGACCGTGCGGCGTGTGGGCTGCCCGCGCAGGGCACGGTGTTCTGCTGCTTCAACAACAGTTACAAGCTCAACCCGCGCAGCATGGGCCGTGCGTTCGCGGTGCTGCAGGCAGTACCTGGCAGCGTGCTGTGGCTGCTGTCCGGCCCCGGCCAGGCCGATGCACGGCTGCGTTCCGCCGCCAAGGCTGCAGGACTGGATCCGGCGCGCCTGGTGTTCATGGCCAAGCTGCCGCATCCGCAGTATCTGGCCCGCTATCAGCTGGCCGACCTGTTCCTGGATACGAACCCGTACAACGCGCACACCACCGCATCGGATGCACTGTGGGCCGGCTGCCCGGTGCTGACCTGCCCCGGCGCTACCTTCGCCGCGCGCGTGGCCGGCAGCCTCAACCATCATCTGGGGCTGGAGCACATGAACGTCGCCGACGATGCGGCCTTCGTCGCCACCGCCAGTGCACTCGGCAACGACCCGGCCGCGCTGGCTGCCCTGCGTGCCGAACTGGCGCAGGCACGCGAGCGCAGCGGCCTGTTCGACATGGCGGCCTTCGCGCGCGATCTGTCCGCACTGCTTCAGCAGCTGGCCCGCGAACAGGGCTGGCAGGGCCTCGACACGCCCTGACATCGCCCTGCGCTACGCTCGGGCTTCCCTCCCGCGTGGCATGACGATGGCCAAGCTCAAGCGCAAGGAATACGACGAACTGCTGCAGCCGCTGCAGCTGGAACTGACGGCGATGGCACGCTGGGTGCAGCACAGCGGGCAACGCCTGCTGGTGCTGTTCGAAGGACGCGATACCGCCGGCAAGGGCGGTGCGATCCAGGCCATCAGCCAGCACCTCAACCCACGCCAATGCAGGGTGGTGGCGTTGCCCAAGCCCACCGACCGCGAAGCCACGCAATGGTATTTCCAGCGCTACGCCACGCATCTGCCGGCCGCCGGCGAGATCGTGCTGATGGACCGCAGCTGGTACAACCGCGCGGGCGTGGAACGGGTGATGGGCTACTGCAGCGAGAGCGAGTACCAGCAGTTCCTGCATCAGGCACCGGTGTTCGAACAGCTGCTGGTGGATGACGGCATCCTGCTGTTCAAGTACTGGCTGTGCGTGGACCAGGAGCAGCAGGAGAAGCGTTTCGCCGAACGCCATCTTGATCCGTTGAAGGGGTGGAAGCTGTCGCCGGTGGATCTGAAGTCGCGCAGCAAGTACAGCGCGTACACCGAAGCGCGCGAGGCGATGCTGCGCGCGACCCATCGCGACGGTGCGCCGTGGACGCTGGTGGATTTCAACGACCAGCGGCTGGGTCGCCTGACTCTGGTCCGCAATCTGCTGGACCGGCTGCCGGACACACGGGTGGATGCGCCCTTGCCGGAGCTGCCGGAACTGAAGGGCAAGCTGCATCGCGAGCACTACGACGTGCTGAAGCCGATCGAGGATTTTCCGGTCAAGGAGTAGGGTTGGTCGGCAGGGCCTGCGGCCCTGCACCTGCAGAGGCTTCAAGCAACGGCCGAAGCAACAGCAAAAGCGGCATTGCGTGGGATGGCGGGACGGTGTCGGAGTGCGGGGACGCCGCAAGTACGTCCTTGTAGGCTTGGCAGCCGCATCCATGCGGCTGACACCCCGCACTCCGACACCGCCCCACCTTCGACAGATTTCCGGTGGCTGATGGATTCACGCCATGCGTGAATGTATGTCCATCGAAATCGAATATTTCGACAATTGAACGAAGAGCATCCACGCATGGCGTGGATCTACCTGTCGACCAAGGTCGACACCCACCAAGAGCAGGCCATGTCATTCCGGCAGGTCGCCAGAAACTGTCGAAGGCGGGGTGGGTCCGGTTGCGGGGGCGTGAGCGCCATGGGCCCGAGGCATGCCTCGGGCGGGTTGGGCAGGACGCCCAAGCCGGGTCTTGCCGTGTGCGCAGGACAGCGCACACGAGCAAGCGGCGACCGAGCCTACAGGGACGTATTTACGGCGTCCCCCGCAACCGGACCCACCCCGCCATCCCTCAGGAAACCCGCGTTGGCTTTGGCTGTTGCTGTTGCTGTTGCTGTCGAGGTTGCCGGCCAGCGGCCGGCACTACCGCTTCGGTGGGTGCAGAGCGCAGCCCTGCCCCTCCCCTTATTTGGCAGCAGCAATCTGCTTTTCGATGTCCGCCGCGGTGACCGGGCCCAGGAAGCTGTGGGCCAGCTTGCCCTGCGGGTCGATCAGATGGGTCAGCGGCAGGCCACGCGGGGTGGCGAAGTCGGCCGGCGGGTCGAACGGATCGACGACCACGATCGGATAGGTCACCGGATGCTTGGTCAGGAACGCCTGCATCTCCGGAACCTCGATGTCCTCGTAGGCCAGGCCCACCACTTCGATGTTGCTGCGCATGGCATGCAACGCCGACAGCTCGGGCATTTCCTTGCGGCAGGGCGCGCACCAGGTCGCCCAGAAATTCACCACCACCCACTTGCCACGATGCGCGGCCAGGTCGTAATCGCTGCCATCGACCGCCTTCATCTTCAGCGTCGGGAACTCGGCAGTAACGCGCTCGGCGGGCGTGTCCTCCACCGGCGCCGGCGCGGCGGGGGTCGGTGCCTGTGCCGGCGGCTGGCTGCTGGCCGGGCTCGGCTCCTGCGCGGGTTTGCAGGCGGCCAGGGCCAGCAGCGCAGCCAGCAGCAACGGGGTCTTGCAGGTCATGGGGCGTCTCCAGAATCAGGGTAGATGTCGCTGACGCGACGCTTGAGGCGCTCGCGCAGCGGCAGGCGCAGTTCATCCAGTGCGGCCAAGGCGGCCCGGCCGAGGCTGTCATCGCGGTAAGGCAGGTGTTGTTCGGCCACCGGAATGCGCAGCTGCGTGCATTCGTACAGGTCGCCCAGGCTGACCTGGTCCAGGTCGCGGGCCAGCAGCCACTCGCCGCGCTCATCGCGGCGCAGCAGGCCGATGCCCTCCAGGTGGCAGGCGAGGTCCTGCAGCAGCGAGTCGGTCAGCATCGGTTCCAGCCGCAGGATCTCGTCGTCGGCCAGGCCCCTGCCCTTGGCGCGTGCGTGCTGGAAGCGCCCGAGCAGGCGCAGCAGGCCATAGAACTCGTAGCCCTGCGGCAGGCGCAGTTCCACCGGTTGGTAGCGGAAAGCCGCCATCGACGACGCCAGCGACGCGCCCAGCAGCACGGCCACCCAGCAGAGGTAGATCCACAGCAGCAGGATCGGCACGAAGGCCACCGTGCCATACAGCTTCTGGTAGGACTGGAAGCTGCCCAGGTAGGCACCGATGCCCCACTTCACCAGCTCCAGGATCACTGCGGCGAGAATCGCGCCCGGAACCGCATGGCGCCACTTCACGGTGTGGTGTGGCACCACCCGGAACATCAGGGTGATGCAGACGAATTCGATCAGGATCGGCGCCAGCCGCAGCGCTAGATCCGCCAGCCAGCGCCCTTCCTGCGTGCCGAACAGCGGCATCGCGAACACCCGCGCAGACACCGCCAGCGAGGCAGCGGCGAGCATCGCGCCCAGGGTCAGCACCGTCCAGTAGACCAGGAAGCGGGTCAACCGCGGCCGACTGCTGCCGACGCGCCAGATCTGGTTGAAGGTCTCTTCAACACTGTTGAGGGTGATCAGCAGCGAGATGACCAGGGCGATGAAGCCGGCGGCAGTGAGCTGGCCGGCGCTGGCCGAGAACTGCCGCAGGTAGCCTTCGGCAGCGCGCGCGGCATTGGGCACGAAGTTGGAGAAGACGTAGTCGCTGAGCTGGTCGCTCCAGCGATCGAACACCGGGAAGGCCGAGAGCACGCCGAATACCACGATCGCCAACGGCACCAGCGCGAACACCGTGGTGTAGGCCAGGGCGGCGGCGGCCTGGAACAGGCGGTCGTCGAGGAAGCGGCGCCACAGGAAGCGGCCGAAGCTGGCGGCGCGTGCGCGATCCCGCGCGCGCTCCATCCACAAATTGAGCGTATCCAAAGGTTCCATCGGCGCAAGGGTACCCGATGCGGAATCGGTGCAGGATAGCCATACTGGCGTCCACACGATGAGGAGAGCTGGGCGCGATGGGCGAAATCCTGGTGCTGTACTACAGCCGCGGCGGCTCGGTGGCACGGCTGGCGCGCCAGATCGCGCGGGGCATCGGCGAGGTTCCGGGCATGGCAGCGCGGCTGCGCACGGTGCCGCCGGTGGCCGCCGTCACCCAGACCGCGCAGCCGCCGGTACCCGACGATGGCGCGCCCTATGTAAGCGTGCAGGACCTGGCGGAGTGCCAGGGACTGCTGCTGGGCAGCCCTACCCGTTTCGGCAACATGGCCGCGCCGGTCAAGCATTTCCTTGACGGCCTCGGCGCCGAATGGGTGAACGGCACGCTGGCCGGCAAGCCGGCCGGGGTGTTCACGTCCACTGCGTCGATGCATGGCGGCCAGGAGTCGACCCTGCTGTCGATGCAGGTACCGCTGCTGCACCACGGCTGCCTGATCGTCGGCATTCCGTTCACCGAGCCGGCGCTGAGCCACACCACCAGTGGCGGCACGCCGTATGGCGCCAGCCACGTGGCCGGCGCCGCCGACGACCCGCAACCGACCGACGATGAGGCGGTGCTGGCGCGGGCGCTGGGCCGGCGCGTGGCCGACATCGCGCAGCGGCTGGCACGATGAGCACCGCGCCGCGCACCGTGCTGCTGCTGGCCCTGATGGGGCTGGCGGCGCTGTTTGCCGGCTGGTTCATCAACGACAGGCACTGGCTGGCCACCCAGCTGGTGTTCACTGCGCCGCCGCTGGCGCTGGCCATCGCCCTGCGGCTGGGCTGGCGCAAGGCCGGGTTCTGGGCGGCGGTGCTGGCCCTGGGCTGGTTCAGCCACGGCGTGATGAGCGCTTGGAGCCATCCCGAGACCCGCTGGCTGGCCCTGATCGAAATCGTGCTGGCGCTGCTGGTGATCTTTTCGGCAAGCCTGCCCGGCCTGCGCGCCCGTTTCGGGCGGCGGCGCTGACGCTGCACCCGGTGCGCCGTATCATCTGCGTTCCCGGCCCCGCGCCGCTGTACCTGCCTTGGTTTCGCGCATGCACATGATGGAAGAGCTCCTGGTCGTCACCACCGGTGGCACGATCGACAAGATCTACTTCGACGACAAGTCGGACTACCAGATCGGCGACCCGCAGATCGGCATGATCCTGCGCGAACTGGGGGTCACGTTCCGTTTCAACGTGATTCCGATCCTGCGCAAGGATTCGCTGCACATCAACGACGACGATCGTGAGCTGATCCGCGCGACGATCGCCGCCCAGCCCACCCGCCACGTGCTGGTGACCCACGGCACCGATTCGATGGTGCAGACCGGCAAGGTGCTGGCGACGATCCCGGACAAGACCATCGTGATGACCGGCGCGCTGAGCCCGGCGCGTTTCCGTGGTTCGGATGCGGAGTTCAACATCGGTTGTGCGATCGGCGCGGTGCAGTCGCTGCCGGCGGGGGTGTTCATCGCGATGAACGGCCGGATCTTCGACCCGCAGCATGTGCGCAAGAACGTGGCGGCGAACCGGTTCGAGTCGGTTTGAGGGATTGAAGGCGCGCTGTCGCGCGTCGGCATTTCGGTTGCTGTAGTCGTGAGAGGCTCAGGCTCCCATCCCAGGATACGCCGTAAACCCATCCTTGGGGGCTCGATGGCGCCATCCTTGGCGCCAACGGTCCTGCGATGGGAACCTGAGCCTCTCCAGACAGATGCCGGTGCGCGGCCAGCAAGGTCAAGGGCAGAGCAAGAGCAAGAGCAAGAGCAAGAGCAAGGGCAAATGCACTGCTGCACATTGCTTTCTCCGCTTCGCCGTCCCCCCAAAAAAACACCCCGGCCGAGGCCGGGGCGTGCCCATGGAGAGGGGCTTGGGCTCAGTACTGGGCGTTGACGGTCACGCCCGAGAAGGTGCTGTACGCCTTCACCCGCACGTACCAGGTGCCGGCGGCGGGGCTGTTGACGGTGCAGGTCTCGTTGTTGCCGCTCAGGTACGGGCGGCAGGTGTAGACGGTGTCGGTCGGGGCACTGCCCTGGCGCAGGTACAGGTCGGCATCACCGCTGCCGCCACTGATCGCCACGCGCAGCTGCGCGCTGCCAGCCGGGACGTTGACGGTATAGTTGAGCGATGCGCCGCTGGCTGCGCCGAGGCCGGTAACCGGCACGTTGTTCTGCAGCACCGTGCCGCCCGGGTTGGGCGTGGTGCCGTTGATCGCGGCAGTCACCGCGGCATCGGCGTCGATGATGCCGGCGCCGCAACCACCCGAGCACGCACCCGGCAGTGGGCGCGCGGTGCTCTTGATGATGCTTTCCACCTGCGCCGGGCTGAGCGGGCTCGGTGCCACCGACTGCATCAGTGCTACCACGCCCGCCACGTGCGGTGCCGCCATCGAGGTGCCGTTGTAGGACGCATAGCTGGCGCTGCCCGGGGTGGTGGTGCCGCTGTTGAGGGTGGACAGGATGCTCTGGCCCGGTGCGGAGATATCGATGCCGGTGCCGTAGTTGGAGAAGCTGGCACGCGCACCCGCCGAGGTGGTGGCCGCCACGGCGATCACGTTCGGGCAGTTCGCCGGTACCGCGCTGGAGACGTTGGTGTTGCTGTTGCCGGCAGCGACCACCACGGTGGTGCCACGGCCAACTGCGCCGTTGATCGCGTTCTGGTAAGTGGTCGAGCAGCTGCCGCCACCGCCCAGCGACATGTTGATGACCTCGGCCGGGTTGGCGTTGGCCGGCACACCGCTGACCGTGCCACCGGAGGCCCAGACGATCGCGTCGGCGATGTCGGAGGTGTAGCCGCCACACTTGCCGAGCACGCGCACCGGCACGACCTTGGCATTGAAGGCGGTACCGGCCACGCCGGTGCTGTTGTTGGTCACTGCGGCGACCGTGCCGGCCACGTGGGTGCCGTGCCAGCTGGAGTTGGAGGCCGGAATGCCCGAGCCGCACTCGTTGGCGCCGTACCAGTCGCCCTCGTCGTTGGGATTGCTGTCACGGCCACCGCCGTCGCGCGCCATCGCCGCGTCGCTGATGAAGTCATAGCCGGGCAGGATGTTGGCGTTGAGGTCGGCATGGTTGGTGATGCCGGTATCGATCACGGCCACGACCACGCCGGTGCCGGTGGCCTTGTCCCAGGCCGGGCGCACGTTGATCGAGGCGTTGGACGTACCGAAGCCCCATTGCTCGCTGAAACGGGTGTCGTTGGGGGTCAGCGTCGGGCGCATGATCTGGTCGACTTCGACGTATTCCACGTTCGGGTCGGCGGCCAGCTTGCGCATCAGCAGCTCGGATTCGGCCTGGTCCAGCGCACGGTCGGTCCTGACCACGGTGGAGCCGACCGCAAGCCGGCGGACCTGCTGCAGGCCCAGCGCGCGGCCCTGGCTGCTGGCGATGCCGGCAGCGGCCGTCTTCAGCGAAGAGGCCAGCGCGGTGGTGTTGGCCACCGGCGCACTGCCGTCGCGGTACTTGACGATGAAGCGCTGGTGGGTCGGCGCGGACTGCAGGCCGCTGAGCTGGACATCACCGGCCAGCGCAGGCGTGGCCAGCAGCAGCGAAGACAGGACGGACGCACCAAGGACCACCCACACACGACGCACACGCGGTTGCGTTACCTGGGACATCGGATTTCCCTTCTAATGGTAGGAATGCCGGAATCGGCAGAAGCACCGGCCTGAACCGTGGGCTGGCTTGCGATGGCGAGGTTCGGGTCCGGCGAGCCAGCGGATTCCCCTGACCATCCGCTGTGTTGATGACGCTAGTGGCTCAAACCGGACACCACAAGATTTTCAGCGTCTTTTCAGCAAGATGAAATGTTGGATCTGAGACTTTCCGGGTCGAGGGTTTGTGAAGGTGAAGGAACTTTCGCGTCATCTGCACGTACCTGACTGCGGAATGTCCTGTCCCACCATGTCTTTGCCGACATCGGCGAACAGCCGCCGGGCATGGCCCGGCGCTACCGTGGTAGGCGTACATTCGCCGGACATCGCCGCCCGCTGACAGGAGCCGTTGATCCTGGTAGCGCCGGGCCATGCCCGGCGGACATACGCGTGAAACGCAGAAAGCCCGTCGCAGGGACGGGCTTTCCGGGGATGCAGCCGGGGGTAACCCGGCGCCAGCGTTCAGCGCAGGCGATCAGCCCAGCTTGACCAGCCAGCCGTGGCGGTCCGGCAGGCGACCGTACTGGATGTCGGTCAGTTCCTTGCGCAGCGACATGGTCACTTCGCCGGCCGGCGCATTGATGTCGCCCACCGAGAAGCCTTCACCCTTCAGCTGGCCGATCGGGGTGACCACCGCAGCGGTACCGCAGGCGAACACTTCGGCGATCTCGCCGGAGGTCACGCCCTGCTTCCACTCATCGATGGTGACCTTGCGCTCTTCGACCTTCATGCCGCGGTCGCGGGCCAGCTGCAGGATGCTCTCGCGGGTGATGCCCTCGAGGATGCTGCCGGACAGTTCCGGCGTGACCAGGGTGCCGTCCTTGTAGACCAGGAACACGTTCATGCCACCCAGTTCTTCCAGGTACTTGCCTTCGACCGGGTCCAGGAACAGCACCTGCGAGCAGCCCTGCGCCTGCGCCTTCTGCTGCGGCAACAGCGACGCGGCGTAGTTGCCTCCGCACTTGGCCGCACCGGTACCGCCCTTGGCCGCACGCGCGTACTCGGTGGACAGCCAGATCGACACCGGGGCGACGCCCTTGGCGAAGTACGGGCCAGCCGGGCTGGCGATCACGTAGTAGCCGGCCTTGTGCGCGCCGCGCACGCCAAGGAACGCTTCATCGCCGATCATGAACGGACGGAAATACAGGCTCGACTCATCGGCCGACGGCACCCAGGCGCTGTCGACGGCGATCATCTGCTTCAGCGATTCGACGAAGATCTCCACCGGCAGTTCCGGCAGCGCCAGGCGCTGCGCCGAACGCTGCAGGCGACGGCCGTTGGCATCGGGGCGGAAGGTCCAGATCGAACCATCGGCATGGCGGTAGGCCTTGATGCCTTCGAAGATCTCCTGGCCGTAGTGCAGCACGGCCGCGGCCGGGTCCAGCTGCAGCGGACCGTAGGCGCGCACGCTGGCGTTGTGCCAGCCGGCATCCTTGTCCCAGCGCACTTCCACCATGTGGTCGGTGAAGTGCAGGCCGAAGCCCGGCTTTTCCAGGATCTGGGCGCGCTCTTCAGCGCTGCGCGGGTGGTCCGAACGGGTGACGGCGAAGCTGGGAATGGACTGGGACACCGGAGATTTCCTGTTCTGGTTGCGGGTAATGCCGGGCCCGCGTCACTGCGGGCCGTGGGTCAAAGCATGCCGGTTTCGAGCCGTGCGGCCTCGGACATCATGTGCTGGTTCCACGGCGGGTCGAAGACCAGCTCGACGTCGGCCTCGGCCACCGTCGGGATCATTTCAAGCTTGCTGCGCACGTCGTCGACCAGGATGTCGCCCATGCCGCACGCAGGCGCGGTCAGGGTCATCTTCACGTCGATCTCGCGCTGCCCTTCGTCCAGGTGCTTGATCTCCACCTCGTAGACCAGGCCCAGTTCGACGATGTTGACCGGAATTTCCGGGTCGAAACAGGTGCGCAGCTGCTGCCAGACCAGTTGTTCGACCTGCTCGTCGCTGGCATCGTCGGGCAGTTCCAGCGGTGCCGGCGCTTCCTTGCCGATGGCATCGCCATCCTTGCCGGCGATACGGAACAGATTGCCCTCGACGAACACCGAATAGCTGCCGCCCAGCGCCTGGGTGATGTACCCATAGCTGCCGGCGGGCAGGGTCACGGTGTCGCCCTGCGGGACCATCACGGCCTCGCAATCGCGTTCGAAGTGGACAGGTTCGCTGCTACGGGAATACATGGGGACCGATATGGGGCTGCGGCATAAGCCACGCAAGCGGCCATTCTAGCGTAGGCGCCCCGCCCTCGCCGGTGCACTGCGGCAAACCACAGTATCCTGTCGGCGACCTTCAGGAGCTTCGATGTCCTCCAATGCCGCACGCGCCAGGACCGTTACCTGGCTCTGGCCCTTCATGCTGTTGCTGGCGCTGGCCACCGCCCCCCTCGCCTGGATGCTGATCGCCCTGTTCACCGGCCGTCCGGTCGGCTGGATGGCGGTACTGACCGCTCTGGAACTGGTGTTCATGCTGCGCTTGGGCACGCTCGGTCCCGGCAAGCTGCGCATCGCCCTGGTCATGCTGGGCACGCTGCTGGTGGCCGCGATCTCGAACTGGGCCATCGCCAGTGCCTGGATGGGCGGCTCGATGGGCCTGAACCCCTGGGACGCCTCGCTGCGGATGGGCCCGCACCTGGCCTGGACGCTGATCACCCTGGCCAATGGCGTGGTCGAGTGGCTGTGGCTGGCGGTGGGTGTCGCCGTAGGCGCCTGGCTGGCGCGCTGAGCGCGCCGGACGTGGGTAGCGCCGGGCCATGCCTGGCGGATTGTTGGAACAGCCGCGCTGCGCGCTCGCCGGGCATGGCCCGGCGCTACCGGTATGGCATCAATGCCCGCCGTCGAGCGCCTTCAGCTCACTGACCAGCGACGCCGCTGCCTCGGCCCCATCGCCGTACAGCATGCGGGTGTTGTCGGTATAGAACAGCGCATTCTCGATACCGGCAAAGCCGGTGCCCTTGCCGCGCTTGATCACCACCACGTTGCGGGCATTGACCACGTCCAGTACCGGCATGCCGTAGATCGGACTGGCCGGATCGGTGCGCGCCACCGGGTTGACCACGTCGTTGGCGCCGATCACCAGCACCACGTCGGTGCTGGCGAATTCGGGATTGATGTCGTCCATGTCGGCGATCAGGTCGTACGGCACGCCGGCTTCGGCCAGCAGCACGTTCATGTGCCCGGGCATGCGCCCGGCCACCGGGTGGATGGCGAACTTCACCTTCACCCCGCGCTGGCCCAGCCGCTGCGCCAGTTCCCAGATCTTGTGCTGGGCCTGGGCGACGGCCATGCCGTAACCGGGCACGATCACCACGCGTTCGGCAAACGCCATCATCGCGGCCACGTCGGCCGCATCGATGGGCTTCTGCGAACCGCTGATCGTCTGCGCCTCGCCGCTGGCGCCAGCACCGAAGTTGGAGAACAGCACGTTGCGGATCGGCCGGTTCATCGCCTTGGCCATCAACCGGGTCAGCAGGATGCCGGCCGCACCGACCATCATGCCGGCGATGATCAGCGCCTCGTTGCCCAGCACGTAGCCTTCGAACGACACCGCCAGGCCGGTGAACGCGTTGTACAGCGAGATCACCACCGGCATGTCGGCGCCACCGATCGGCAACGTCATCAACACGCCCAGCGCCAGGGCCAGCACGAAGAAGGCGACGATCGCCCACGTGCTGAGCGTACTGGCGGCGATGATGCCCAGCACCACCACGGCCAGCGCCACCAGCAGGTTCATCACCTGCTGGCCCGGCCAGGTCACGCGCTTGTCGAGGCGGCCATCGAGTTTGGCCCAGGCCACCACCGAGCCGGACAGCGACACCGCACCGATCGCCGCGCCCACCACCGCCAGCACCAGCACCGTGCCGGACGGCTGCCGCGCGGCCAGATCGGCCAGCGCCTGCGCACTCCAGTGGGTGGTATCGCGGTTGGCCAGGAACGCATAGCGCAGCAGTTCCACCGCACCGATGGCGGCCGCCGAGCCGCCGCCCATGCCGTTGTACAGCGCGACCATCTGCGGCATGTCGGTGACGGCGACCTTGCCCGCCGACCACCAGGCCAGGCCGGCCCCCAGCAGCAGTGCTACCAGGATCAACGGCACGTTGTGCAGTTCGGGCAGGAAGAAGGTCGCCACCGTGGCCAGCAGCATGCCCAGCCCCGCCCAGCGGATACCGCTGCTTGCGGTCATCGGCGAGGCCATGCGCTGCAGGCCGAGCAGGAACAGGGTGGCGGCAACCAGGTAGCTGGCCTTGACCAGCCAATCGAGCAGTTCGACGGTGCTGATGTTCAAGCCTGCGGCTCCTTCGGTTCATCGTTGTCGGCCTTGCGCACGCTCGGCTTGAACATTTCCAGCATGCGCGCGGTGACCACATAGCCGCCGGCGGCGTTGCCGGCACCGAGCACCACGGCAAGGAACCCCAGCACCTTCTCCAACGGCGTCTGTGCGTGCCCCAGCACCACCATCGCGCCGATCAGCACGATGCCGTGGATGAAATTGGAGCCCGACATCAACGGGGTATGCAGGATCACCGGGACCCGGGAAATGATCACGTGGCCGGCAATGGCGGCCAGCATGAAGATGTACAGCGCCACGAACCCGTCACTCACCGGCAACGCTCCTGCTCTGTCTTCGTCGCCCCATCATAACCATGGGCTGAACCCTGCGCGCGTCCCGGTCAACCACGGCCGCGCTTACGCGTTGTCGATGGTGACCCCTGCCAAGGAACCGTACCCTGTGCTGGTGAGCAGCCCTGTCCCCTCGACCACCGATGCCGATGCCGACGCCGTTCCGGCCTCGCTGGAAGCGTTCCTGGCCAGCGTGGGGCCGCGCGCCTTCCGCTTCGCCGAGGCCGGCCTGCGCCAGCGCGAGGATGCGCTGGATGCGGTGCAGGACGCGCTGCTGCGCATGCTGGACTACGCCGACAAGCCGGCCGCCGAGTGGGCGCCGTTGTTCTGGAGCATCCTGCGCCGGCGGGTGATCGACCTGCAGCGCCGCCGCCGTTTCCGCCTGCCGTTCTGGCGCGACAACCGGGATGCCGACGGCGGCGAGATCGACTGGGCCGACCCCGGGCCGGACCCTTCGCAGGCGCACGAGCAACGCCAGCAGTACCAGCAGCTGGTGCAGGCGCTGCGCGACCTGCCCGCCCGCCAGCGCGAGGCATTCACCCTGCGCGTGCTGCAGGACCTGGACGGGGCCACCACCGCCCGCGCCATGGGCTGCAGCGAAGGCGCGGTAAAGACCCATCTGGCGCGCGCCCGACAGGCGCTGCAGAATCAACTGGAGATGCACCCGTGAACCGCCCCCTGCCTTCCGATGACGCCCTGCGCAGCCTGCACGCGCAGTCGCTGCAGGCGCTGTCGCCGGCCACCTTGGCACGCCTGCGCAGTGCCCGTCACAGCGCCAGAACCGCGCACGCCGGTCGCTGGCGCTGGTGGCTGGCCAGTGCCTGTTCGCTGGTGATCGCGCTGGGCATCGGCATCCAGTTCGTCGGTCCGGGCGATCATCAGGGCCCGATCAGCACGCCGATCGTCGCTGCGGAAGAAGACAATGGCGTGTTGTACGACGAGAATCCCGATCTGTACCTGTGGCTGGGCGACAACGACCTGGCGATGGAGTGAACCATGCTGCGATATCCCTGCCTGCCCCTGCTGATCGCCCTGACCCTGCTGCCCGCTGCATCGGCACTGGCGCAGGCCACCGCGCCGGCGCCTGCCGCGCGTCCGGCGCCTGCTGCCGCGCCGCTGCCGAACTGGGAACAGCTGAGCCCGGCCCAGCGCGAAGCGCTGTTGGCGCCGCTGCGTGACCGCTGGAACGGCGCCGATCCCGCGCAGCGCCAGCGCATGCTGTCGCACGGCCAGCGCTGGCAGTCGATGAGCCCGGAAGAGCGCGACAAGGCCCGCCGCGGCCTGCGCCGCTTCGAACACATGAACCCCGAACAGCGCGAGCAGGCCCGGGCGCTGTTCGGCCAGATGCGTGATCTCAGCCCGGCCCAGCGCGATGCCATGCGCGAGCGCTGGTCACAGATGAGCGCGGACGAACGCAGGGAATGGGTGCGGAACAATCCGCCGCCAGCGAAGCCGCGGTAACCCCTAACGAAGGGGTAGCGCCGGGCCATGCCCGGCGGATTCACCGGATGCCGCTGCACCCGCCGGGCATGGCCCGGCGCTACCGGCTTACGCCTGCCAGCGCGTTTTCGCCAGCAGCTCGTCTTCCCAGTCGAAGCCCAGCTGGCCTTCGCGCACGAACAGGGCGACGAAGTTCATCAGGTTGCGCGCATACATCTCGCTGGCCTGGGTGGCACCCCGGCTGGCCAGGCCCAGCGGGCCATCGATGGTCACGCCCTGGTGTTCGATGCATTGGCCGGGCGCGGTCAACGCGCAGTTGCCACCGCTCTCGGCGGCCAGATCGACGATCACGCTGCCGGCGGCCATGCCTTCGACCATCGCGGCGGTGACGATCGTCGGCGCCTGACGTCCCGGCACCGCGGCAGTGCAGATCACCACGTCCACGCTGCGCAGGTGGTCGCCAAGACGGCGCTGCTGTTCGCCACGCTCTTCATCGGTCAGCGCCCGCGCATAACCGCCCTCGCCCGCCGCACTCACCCCCAGGTCGAGGAAGCGCGCGCCGAGCGACTGGATCTGTTCGCGGGTTTCCGGGCGCACGTCGAAGCCCTCCACCTGCGCGCCCAGCCGGCGGGAGGTGGCGATGGCCTGCAGGCCGGCGACACCGGCGCCGATCACCAGCACCTTGGCTGGACGCACGGTACCGGCCGCCGTGGTCAGCATCGGGAAGAAGCGCGGCGCGCGTTCGGCAGCGATCAATGCCGCCTTGTAGCCGGCCATGCCGGCCTGCGAACTGAGCACGTCCATCGCCTGCGCGCGCGTGGTGCGCGGCAGCTGCTGCAGCGGGAACAGGTACAGGCGGTCATCGGAGGCCAATGCAGCCAGCGCCGGGTCGGCCGCCGGGGTCAGCAGGCCGACCACGCTGGCACCCGGCTTGAGCTGGGCCAGCACCCCGGCCGGTGGCGCCTGCACGCACAGCAGGATGTCGATCTCGGCCCAACGGCCGGCGTCGAAGGCACGGGCACCGGCGTCGTCGTAAGCGGCATCGGTGAAGCCGGCGGCCTGGCCCGCACCGGGTTGGTACCACACGGTGATGCCCAGCGCCCCGAGCTTGCGCGCCGTTTCCGGCGTGAGCGCAACGCGGCGTTCGCCCGGCGCGGTCTCCTTGATCCCCAGCAACGCCACGGCCATGCAGATTCCCGCTGATCGGTGAGTGGGTCCGATCCTAGCAGGCGTACGCGGCTCAGTGCAGCGTTGCCCCACCCGGGTCGAGGCGGTCAAGCACGCCCTGCATGGCACTGTCGAAGGCGCCATCGTCGACGTGGGGACGCAGCCGACCCAATCGCACCATCACTGCCAGTTCCTCGGGCGACGCCACGCAGAAGCGCACGCCACGACGGTTGACGAACAGCAGGCGCGAGGAAATCGGGCTGATCCAGGACAGTTTGCCCGCCTGCACCTTGCCATCCTTGTCGACGAAGTCCAGCCAGTTGCCGATCTCCATCCGACGGAAGCGGTCGGCATCGGCATTGTCGAAATCGTCGGTATTGAACGTGCCGCCCAGCTCCACCGCCGGCGTTTCCGGGGCCGGGGGTGCGGGCAGCACCACCTGCGGAAGCTCCGGCAGGGCGCGCTCGAGCTCCGGCCGCGATTCGGCGATGCCCTGCAGGGTGTCATGCAGCGCATCGATGGCGGCGGTGGCCGCGTCCCCATGCACGCCGACGCTGGCAAAGACCCTGACCAGCATCGGCTGCCAGGCCTGCAACCAGGGCTTGCCGACGAT
Source organism: Stenotrophomonas sp. SI-NJAU-1 (assembly GCF_020883215.1). Classification (NCBI taxonomy): domain Bacteria; kingdom Pseudomonadati; phylum Pseudomonadota; class Gammaproteobacteria; order Lysobacterales; family Lysobacteraceae; genus Stenotrophomonas; species Stenotrophomonas sp. SI-NJAU-1. The sequence continues at coordinate 800,287 of NZ_CP086598.1, read as the reverse complement.
CTGCCGGCGGGCCTCGGCCACTTCCTCGAGCAGGCCGTCAGCGAGGGTCAGCGCCTCGGCCACCGACGCGCCTTCCTCACCCTCGCGCAGCAGCGCCAGGGTCAGGTGATGCTGCCAGGGCTGGCGCAGGAACCCGGCGATGGCCTGCGGCAGGGTCGCGTCGCCGATGCGGCGGTCCAGTTCGGCACCAGCACGGCTGCGGGCCATCTCCAGCTTCTCCTGCCCGCGCTGCGTCTCGGCGGCACGGCGCTCGGCGATTTCCACACGACGGCGATGCTGCGCGAGGAACTCGCGGAACTCCTCTTCCAGGGTCAGGAAGATCGCCAGGTTCTCGTTGAACTCGGCAACCAGCCGCTCGATGATTTCTTCGACCTTGGCCATCAGCATGCGCTCGGCCTGGCTTTCGCCGGTATTGCCCTCGCAGGCTTCGGCCAGCGAATTGAGCAGTTTGCGGGCCGGATGGGTCTTCTGTACGAACATGCGGCGGTCCAGCATCGCCACTTTCACGAACGGGACCACCAGGCGACCGATCAGCTCACGCGAGCGGCCTTCCAGTTCACGCTCGTCAAGCATGACATCGAACAGCATGCCGACCAGGTCGATCGCATCCTCGTCCTGCGCGTCCAGCCGGGCCTGGCTCGGATCGACGCCGAGCCGGGTAGCGCTGGACAGCACTTCGCTCTTCAGGCGCTGCGCCAGTGATTCGCCATCCTCGCCGATCGCCGCACGCAGGGTCGCGCTCGGCGTGGCCTGCAGCAGCGACAGCACCGACATCATCTCGCGCTGGCTCAACGGGCGATGCTGGCCAACCGCGACCTGCGCCGCAGAGGTTGCGTCCTCACGCACATGGCGGGTCTGCTGCAGCAGCTCGTGCAGCGCTTCCAGCAGCATTCCCTGCTGGCCGGAATAGGCTTCACCGGACGGGCTCTGTTCGCCACCGGCATGCTGCTGCAGGTGGCCACGACGCTCGGACCAGCGCGCGGCAAAACGCTGCGCCCAGGCCGGTGCGGCCTGTTCGTCGTCATTGAATTCGTTGTCAACGCCCGGTGCCGTGCGCTGCTCGACCAGATCATCCAGGCCATGCGGAACATGCTGGGCCGGGCTCGGGGCCGGCGCCAGCGGTCGTCGCGGGGCGCCCATCTGCGACATCACCCCGGCCGCGGCCAGGTGCTCGTCCAGCTTCTCGTAGATGCGGCCCACCGGCGCGCGCAGGTCGCGCTCGCACAGCTTGATCAGCACCAGGTGGACTTCCGGGGCCAGCTCGCAGCCGGCAAAGGCCTCGTGGATGGCCACGCCCAGGTGTTCGGGGCTGATCGGGTTGCGGTCGGCATCCAGTTCAATACCGCCGCCCAGCCAGCCCAGGCGGCGGTCGAGCCGTGCCAGCACCGGCTTGAAGTCGCGCAGCAGCACGGTGGCGAAGTTGCGCACCGCCAACCGCGATTCCAGCACATGTTCCGGCACCAGGCTGAGGCCGTCCTGGGCCTGCCCGGCCAGGGTCAGCTCGGCAGAGACGGGCTCGCCCGCCGCCAGGCCGGCCCAGGCATGGCCGAGATGGGCGGCAAAAGCGCCGGCGATCTCCTCACGGCGGCGGCGCAGCTCGCGCATCGCGTCCAGGAACAGCAACTGCGACGAGCCGGCATTGCCGGCACGGTCGAACAGGGCATCGTCGAAGCGGGCCAGTGCCGCGCCAAAGGCCTGGCACAACGCCGGCAGGACGATGTCCCGGGCAAGCTGGAGCTGGGCCGGGTCACGGCCCGGCGATCCCATCGGAGTGGGCGCGCTCATCATTCGGGAAGGCTCCCCACCTTCTCTGGTGCGACAGACATCATGGACATCGCGACGGCCGGTACACCCCATGCACCGGTCCCTCGATGGTAGGCCGGCCAGCCCATCGCGGACAGTGAAACAGTCCTCACTTCAAACCTCATGAACGGCGGCCCGGCAGTATTGCGTATCGTAAGCCGTGCAGGGCCTGCGAGGCGAGGGGAAGCAGGGCTCCGTGATCCGCCAGTGGCATGATGTTCATCACAGTTTGCTATTCAGGGGTCTGACGCGACACAAACGGCGTCATCTACCTGCCCGACTATAATCAGCGACCCGTGATGACCGGTTCAGACTCCATGCCCGACCCTGCTGCCCTGCTTGCCCTGGATGCCCGCCGCTCGGTGCCGTCGCGGCAACTGGGCGAGCCCGGACCGGATCCGGCCACCCTGCAGCGGATGCTGACCTCGGCGGTCCGCGTGCCCGACCACGGCAAGCGCGTACCGTTCCGCTTCCTGAAGATCGCCGGCGATGCGCGTCACACTCTGGGCGACTTCCTGGCCGCGCGCAGCCGTGAGCGCGACCCGAATGCCGGCGACGCCGTGTTCGAGAAGGACCGCCAGCGCTTCAGCCATGCACCGCTGGTGATCGTGGTGGTGGCCAGCCCCCGCCCGGACCCGAAAGTGCCCGCGCAGGAACAGCTGATGACCGCCGGCTGCGTGTGCTTTGCCCTGTTGCAGGCGGCACAGGCGCTGGGCTTCGGCGCGCAGTGGCTGACCGCATGGATGGCCTTCGATCCTGCCGTGCACGCCCACCTGGGGCTGGCCGAGGGCGAAGGCATTGCCGGCTTCATCCACATCGGCACGCCCAAGGCCGAAGTGCCCGAGCGCGAGCGCCCCGATGCCGCGGCCCTGCTGCAGGACTGGACCGGCCAGTGAGCGCCGTGATTCCCGTGGCGATACCGCCGCCGCTGTACTTGGTGGACGCCAGCATCTACGTGTTCCGCGCCTGGCACTCGCTGCCGGACGAATTCCAGGACAGCCAGGGCTGGCCGACCAATGCCGTGCATGGATTCGCCCGTTTCCTGCTGGACCTGCTGGAGCGCGAACGCCCCGGGCACATCGCCATCGCCTTCGACGAGGCGCTGGACAGTGGCTTCCGTCATCGGCTGTACCCGGCCTACAAGGCCAACCGGGACCCGGCGCCGGAAGCGCTCAAGCGCCAGTTCGTGCACTGCAAGGCGCTGTGCGCGGCGCTCGGCCTGGCGGTGCTGGCCCACCACGATTACGAAGCCGACGACCTGATCGGCAGCGCCCTGCATGGCCACCGCAGCAGCCATCGCGGCGTGATCATTTCCGCTGACAAGGACCTGTCGCAGCTGCTGCTCGACCATGACGAGCAATGGGATTACGCACGCAACCAGCGCTGGGACGTGGCCGGAGTCAAGGCCCGGCACGGCGTGCATGCGCACCAGATTGCCGATTACCTGGCCCTGTGCGGCGATGCGGTCGACAACATTCCGGGCATCAGCGGTGTCGGCGCCAAGTCGGCGGCCGTGCTGCTGGCCCATTTCGGCAGCATGGACGTGCTGTACGAACGCCTGGACGAAGTGCCGTTCCTGCGCCTGCGCGGCGCGGCCCAGATGGCCGTGCGCCTGCGCGAGCAGCGCGAGCATGCCCAGCTCTGGCGCCAGCTGACCACCATTGCCCTGGACGCGCCGTTGGAAGGCTGCCAGCCCGGCATGCCGCGCCAGGCGGCCGATCCAGAGCTGCTCGGCGGCCTGTGCCAGACCCTGCGCTTCGGCCCCATGACCCGCCGCCGGCTGTTCAGTGCCGCCGGCATTTCCGACCCCGTCCCTACTTCCAGCGAGCCCGCATGAGCCAGCGCAACACCGAAGCACCGCGTGTCGTCTACGAAGGCAAGTACCAGCGCATGGTCGTGCGCGGCAGCTGGGAATACAGCGAACGCACCCACGCAGGCGGCCTGGCCGCCATCATCATTGCCGTCACCCCCGAGGACAAGGTGCTGTTCGTCGAGCAGTTCCGCGTGCCGCTGCAGGCGTCGACCATCGAGATGCCGGCCGGGCTGGTCGGCGACATCGATGCGGGCGAGTCCATCGAAGTCTCCGCTGTACGCGAGCTGGAAGAGGAGACCGGCTGGACCGCCGAGCACGCCGAAGTGCTGATGATCGGCCCCACCTCCTCCGGTGCCAGCAGCGAGAAGATCGCCTTCGTGCGTGCCACCGGCCTGCGCCGCATCGGCGAAGGCGGCGGCGACGAGAGCGAGGACATCACCGTGCATGAAGTGCCGCGCACGCAGGCGGCCGCCTGGCTGGTGCAGAAAATGGCCGAAGGCTATGAAGCCGATGCCAAGCTGTGGGCCGGCCTGTGGATGATCGAGCACCACCTGGACGGCCGCCCCCGTGGCTGACGCCGGCCTGCACGCGCTGCCGGCACTGCTGGGCGCCGACGATCCAGCGATCTTCAGCGTGCACCGTGCGCAGGGCGCCTCGCCGTTCCTGCTGCTGGCCGACCATGCCGGCCAACAGGTGCCGCGTGCACTGGCCGACCTTGGACTGCCGCAGGCCGAACTGGACCGGCATATCGGCTGGGACATCGGCATCGGCGGCACCACCCGTGCATTGGCCGAGCGGCTGGATGCGTGGGCGATCGAGCAGACCTATTCGCGGCTGCTGATCGACTGCAACCGGCCGTTGGTTTCGCCCACGCTGATTCCCGAGGTCAGCGACCATACCGTGGTGCCGGGCAATGCCGGGCTGTCGCCCGCACAGCGGCAGCAGCGCATCGATGCGATCCACGCGCCCTACCATGCACGCATCGATGCCGAACTGGATGCGCGCCGCGATGCGGGACGGCCGACGCTGCTGGTGATGATGCACAGCTTCACCCCGGTGATGAACGGCGTGCAGCGCCCGTGGCACGCCGGCGTGCTGTACCACCAGGACACCCGTTTTGCCCAGGCCTTGCTGCAGGCACTGCGCGATGAAGGCGACCTGGTGGTGGGCGACAACGAACCATATTCGGTCAACAGCAGCAGCGACTATGCGGTGCCGGTACATGGCGAAGGTCGCGGCCTGGTGCATGTGGAACTGGAAATCCGCCAGGACCTGATCGCCGATGCCGCCGGGCAGCAGGCGTGGGCGGAGCGGCTGGCGCGCATCTTCAGCGCATTGCAGCCGCAGTTGTTGGCGTTCGGATGACCGCCATCCACGCATGATGTAGATCTGCCCCGGATCGGTAGTGCCGGCCGCTGGCCGGCAACCTCAGGATAGCTGGATCATTGCGGTTGCCGGCCAGCGGCCGGCACTACCGCAGCATCAGCGCATCCATCCACCGGAACGGTTGCACGGCCTCGGGCACCTCACCGTCATCATCGAACGCGGCGTCTTCATCTGCCGGCAACCAGAAACGCGCTGCCAGCAGATCGCCCTCGCTGGCATGCACCCAGCCGAACGACGCCCATGCGTTGTGGTCGTCATTGCAGGCGGCAAACGCGTCCAGCGTCTGGCGAAGATCAAGCAGCGCAATCATGCGTCGTTGGGCAGCGCGTCGGGAGAGCTGCAGTCTACCCGTGCCGGACGCAGGCCCAGCGCGATGACCACGCCGAGCGCGGCGAACAGCGCGGCACCGTGCTGTGCATTGACCATGCCCTGCAGGGCATCAGGACTGGTTGCCGCCTGCGTGCCGCGTGCGGCGTTGGCCACCATCACCAGTACTGCCAGTCCCAACGCGCCGCCGATCTGCTGTGCGGTAGCCGCCATGCCGGACGCCACACCCTGCTGCGGCCCCGGCACGCCCTGCCCGGCCACGATCCACATCGCCGTCCAGCTCATGCCCTGGCCCAGGCTGAGCATCACGATGCCCGGCAGCAGCGGCCAGTAGCTGGCGCCGTGCGGCATCGCCAGCGCCACCGCGGTGATGCCGATGGCACCGGCAGCGAAGCCCCAGGCCAGCACCTGCCGCGGCGAACGGCGCTGCAGCATGCGCTCGGCAATGCGGATGCCGAAGGTGCACACCAGCGTCGGCAGCAGGAAGGCCATGCCGGCCTGCAGCGGGCTCCAGCCATAGCCATCCTGGAAGTACAGCGCCAGGAAGTAGTACTGCACGCCATAGCTGCTCATGAACGCGAAGGTCAGGCCGAGTGCTGCACGCAGGCCGGGCAGGCGCAGCAGCGCGAACTGCATCAGCGGGTCGCGGCTGCGCTTTTCGATCTGCACGAACACCGTCAACAGCACGGCTGACAGCAACAGGCAGATGAGCGTGGCCGGCGCGGTCCAGCCCCATTCCGGCCCCTGCACCAGGGTGGTGACCAGCAGGCTGCCGCCGGCGGTGACGGTGAGGCAACCGGCCAGATCGAAGGAACGGCCGCGCACGCGCGGGCCATCGGCCGGCAGCCACGCGCCCGCGGCGACGGCACAGGCGGCGGCCAACGGCACGATCACCGCCAGCACCGCCGGCCAGCCGAACGCCTGGGTCAGCACGCCGCCCAGCAGCGTCCCCAGCGCGAGGCCCGCCGCGCTGGCCATGCTCCAGATTGCCAGCGCGCGGTTGCGCACCGGACCTTCTGCATACAGCGTATTGATCAGGGCCAGGGTGGCCGGAAACAGCAGCGCCGCACCGATGCCCTGCACCGCACGCGCCACGATCAGCAGCGTGGCATTGGGCGCCAGCGCACCCAGCAGCGAGGCCAGCGCGAACAGCAGCATGCCCAGCCGGTAGAAGCGGCGGCGGCCCAGCAGATCGGCCGCACGCCCGCCCAGCAGCAGGCTGCCGCCAAAGGCCACCGTATAGGCGCTGACCACCCACTGCAGCTGCTGCGCATTGATCTGCAGCGCGCGGCCCATGTCGTGCAGGGCGACGAAGATGATGGTGGCGTCCAGGGCGATGATCAGCTGCGCGGTGGCCAGCAGGGTCAGCGCCCAGCGCGGGTATTTCAGGGGAGGCATGCGGCGCCCGGTGCGGAGGGGGGACGGCAGTCTCATTGATGCAGGTGAATCAATAAACCCCCTCAGCGAGATTTCTGTCATGATTTTCCGCATGAATGGATCCTCGATGGACCTCAATGCGGTGCGCATGCTGGTGCAGGTGGCTGAGGCGCGCAGCTTCACCGTCGCCGCCGGCCAGCTCGGCTTGAGCCAGTCCGGGCTGTCACGCGCGATCGGCCGGCTGGAAGCCTCGCTGGGGGTGAAGTTGCTACAGCGGAACACCCGCAACGTCGCGCTGACCCCGGATGGCCAGCAGTTCGTCGAGCAGGTGGGACCGTTGCTGTGCGGGATGGAAGACGCCGAGCGGCTGCTGGCCGACCGCCCCTGTACGCCATCGGGTACGTTGAAGATCAGCGCTCCGTCGATGTTCGGGCGCAAGGTGCTGGTGCCGTTGCTGGGACCGTTGCTGCAGCAGCATCCGCAGCTTCAGGTCGAGGCGGTGCTCAGCGACCGTCTGGTGGATCTGGTGGAGGAAGGCTTCGACGCCGCCCTGCGCACCGGCACCATCGCCGACCAGCGCATGGTGGCGCGGCCGTTGAAGCCACTGCGCTGGGTGACCGTGGCCAGCCCGGCCTATCTGGCCACGCAGGGTGAGCCGGCTGATGTGGCGGCATTGCAGAACCATGCCTGCCTGGCGGTGCGCAACCTGCGCAGCGGCCGGCTGGTGGACTGGCAGTTCCTGCAGGACGGGCAGCTGCGCGAGGTCACGCCGCCGACGCGGATGGTGTTCGACTGCGGCGACCCGTTGGTGGAAGCGGCGATCGCCGGCATCGGCATCGTGCAGGTGATGGATTTCGCGGTGGCCGACGCGTTGGCCGATGGCCGCCTGCAGCGCGTGCTGCAGCCATTTGAAGGCCGCAGCCGCGCGCTGTCGTTGATCTACCCGCCCTCGCGCCAGCACTCACCGAAACTGCAGGTGCTGGCCGAAGCGTTGTTGGCCGGGGATTGGTAGATCCACGCCATGCGTGGATGAGGTCTTTGGTGCAGAGCTAGCGCGCAACGTGGCGAAATCTGATTCAGCCCAATTGGAGGAAGAACGCCCCCGCGCGCCCTCCGAGACCAAAATCGGGCTGATCGGGAATGAAAAGATACGCCATGCCATCCGACAGGATGCCCTTATGCGAAGGCAGAATTTCGTCGATGTCCGCCCCATAGAGCATCAAGCGGCGACGGCCCCCATTCCACGTCATGGGCAACTGCAGCCATGCGTCGATTCCATCCAGCTTGGAATCCAGGTTTTCGTCGTCGTCAGGCTCCAAACACTCGACACGCTCGATCCGGCCGCGTTCCAGTGAATCGCTCATGCATCGACTTCTGGATGCGGCGCCACGCCTGTATGCGAGCACAACTGCTTCGCTGGTTCCCTGCACCGCGCGCAGCCGACGGAAGTGGGAATGATCCTGGGTATCGGTGGGGATGAAGACTGAGAACCAGAAATCCTCAGCAACGCCCTGCGGATAGAACCAATGTGCAGGGAGTGCCATCAGGTGAAAGAACGCACGACCTTCAACACTCGTTGGCCAGGGTATGTTCTCTGGAAGAAACGCACCGCCGCCAACGTATGCATCGGTTGGAGAGGCCTTTCCCGTGGTCAACAGCAGGCGGGTGTACATGGTGGGGTCGCCGAAAATTGCACAGACGTCCACGGTGCCAGCCCGCCTCGCCCCGGTTCAAGGCCAATTGCGACAGCCTTGAACAAGGGGAGAATCGCCGCCAGGCATGGCCCGGCGCTACCGGCAAGGCGTTGCCGGCCAGCGGCCGGCACTACCCCACGATCAGGCGAAGCTATCGGTCGCACGCACCAGCGCGTCGACGTTCTCTGCTTCGAACGCGGAGTGCCCCGAGGCCGGGGTGATCTCCAGCTTCGCCTTCGGCCACACCTTGGTCAGGTCCCAGGCATTGGCCAGCGGGCAGACCACGTCGTAGCGGCCGTGCACGATCACGCCCGGGATGTCGGCGATGCGGTGCGCGTCGCGCAGCAGCTGGTCTTCCACTTCGAAGAAACCACCGTTGACGAAGTAGTGGTTCTCGATGCGGGCGAACGCCAGCGCGAAGTGCGGGTCTTCATGGCTGTTGATGAAGTCGTCGTCCACGTGCAGGAAGCTGGTCGCGCCCTCCCACACCGCCCAGGCCTTGGCCGCGTCCAGGCGCGTTGCTTCGTCTTCGCTGGTCAGGCGGCGATGGAAGGCGGAAATCAGGTCGTGGCGTTCCACCGCCGGAATCGGCTTGAGGTAGTGCTCCCACGCATCCGGGAACAGGCGGTTGGCGCCTTCCTGGTAGAACCATTCCAGCTCCCAGCGGCGCAGCATGAAGATGCCGCGCAGCACCAGTTCGGTCACGCGCTGCGGATGGGTCTGCGCATAGGCCAACGCCAGGGTCGAGCCCCAGCTGCCACCGAACACCTGCCAGCGATCGACCTTGAGGTGCTCGCGCAGCTTCTCGATGTCGGCCACCAGGTCCCAGGTGGTGTTGTCCACCAGATCGGCGTGCGGGGTGGAACGACCGGCACCGCGCTGGTCGAACAGGATGATGCGGTACTTGGCCGGGTCGTGGAACTGGCGCATCTTGTCGCTGCAGCCGCCGCCGGGCCCACCATGCAGCATCACCACCGGCTTGCCGTCCGGGTTGCCGCACTGTTCGAAGTACAGCGTGTGGCGGTCGTCGACCTTCAGGGTGCCGACGTCGTAAGGGGTGATGGCGGGGTACAGCGTACGCATGCTTGCAGCTCCGTGGTGGTGCCCTGCCCTTGGCAGGAGAACCCCCATTCTAGGCCGGTCGCCGGCCCAGGGTGACCCGGTCGCGCTGCTCCAGGTCCTGCACGGTCTGCACGTCGATGTAGCCGGCCTGCTCGAACAGCGCGCCGATGGCATCGCCCTGGTCCCAGCCGTGCTCGATCAGCAGCCAGCCGCCGGGCTGCAGGTGGTCGCCGCCGCCGACGATGATGCGACGGATGTCGTCCAGCCCATCGACGCCCGAGGCCAGTGCCGTGGCCGGCTCGAAGCGCAGGTCGCCCTGTTGCAGGTGCGGGTCGTTGCTGGCGATATAGGGAGGATTGCTGGCGATCAGGTCGAAGCGTTCACCGTGCAGCGGCGCGTACCAGTCGTGACCACCTTCGGCAAAACGCACGTTGCCCAGCTCGTGGCGCGCGGCGTTGCGGGCCGCCACCGCCAGCGCAGCGGAACTGGCGTCGGTGGCCAGCACCTGCGCCTGCGGTCGTTCGCTGGCCAGGGCCAATGCAATCGCGCCGCTGCCGGTGCCAAGATCGGCCAACCGCAGTGCACGGTCCGGCGGCAGGCGCTCCAGCGCCAGTTCCACCAGCAGTTCGGTTTCCGGGCGCGGAATCAGGGTGGCGGGGTCGACTTCCAGATCGAGGGTCCAGAAACCACGACGGCCGGTCAGGTAGGCCACCGGCTCGCCCGCGAGGCGACGACCCAGCAGGGCCTCGAACGCGGCCTGCTCGGCGGCGGGCAGTGGATCGGTGGCGTGCGCGAACAACCAGCTGCGCGGTCGCTGCAGCACATGCAGCAGCAGCAGCTCTGCTTCATGACGGGCCTCTACGCCCCCCAGGCGGCCGCTGGCGTCGGCCACGACCTGGCGCAGGGACGGTTCGGAATCGGCGGGCATGGCAGGCACTGGCGCGGGCGGTGGGCCCGCAATTGTAGAGTCTGGATACCGTTCAGGTTCGCTGGGGCGGGATTCGCTGCGGTGGGATATGAGAGACCTATCGACCGGTTTCCGCAGCCGCTGATGATTTCCCTTGTCATACAGCGGGTTGCAGGATGCAGGTGGCCTGATTCATTGCCGGCTCAGCGCACTTCAATAGACTACATCTATCAAATAGATGCAATCAATGCATTGTCCTTATCGAAATGGAACCAGTAACCTAGGTCCTGTCGATTCACCCACTCCCCTTCACCCAGAGGAAAAACGATGTCCCTGATCAACACCCAGATCCAGCCGTTCGAAGCCAACGCTTACCTGAATGGCGAGTTCATCAAGGTCTCCGACAGCACCCTGAAGGGCCAGTGGTCGGTCCTGATCTTCATGCCGGCAGCCTTCACCTTCAACTGCCCGACCGAGATCGAAGACGCCGCTGACCATTACGCCGAGTTCAAGAAGGCCGGCGCCGAGGTCTACATCGTCACCACCGACACCCACTTCTCGCACAAGGTCTGGCACGAAACCTCGCCGGCCGTGGGCAAGGCCCAGTTCCCGCTGGTCGGCGACCCGACCCACCAGCTGACCCGCGCTTTCGGCGTGCACATTGAAGAAGAAGGCCTGGCCCTGCGCGGCACCTTCATCATCAACCCGGAAGGCGTGATCAAGACCCTGGAGATCCACTCCAACGAGATCGCCCGTGACGTCTCCGAGACCCTGCGCAAGCTGAAGGCTGCCCAGTTCACCGCCGCCAACCCGAACCAGGTCTGCCCGGCCAAGTGGAAGGAAGGCGAGAAGACCCTGACCCCGTCGCTGGACCTGGTCGGCAAGATCTGAAGCAGCACCGGCCTGCCGCAGCCCCACGCTGCGGCGCGCCCATCCCCGTGCCGGCCACATCGCCGGCGTGGGGGTGAACCCAAGACGGCCGCGCCCGCATCGCCCCTTCCACAGGTCCGCGCTGCCCTCTTGGGTTCACCCCTACCCCCTCGCTGGTCCGCTACCTTCTACAGCGGTGCCACGCCCCCGTTTTGCCTGAAGCCAGGAGAAGACCATGTTGGACGCCAACCTGCAGTCGCAGCTGAAGACCTATCTGGAGCGCGTGACCCGCCCGATCCAGATCACCGCGCATGCCGACGACGGTGCCAAGTCGCAGGAGATGCTGGAACTGCTGCAGACCCTGGAAAGCCTGTCGGACAAGATCTCGCTGCAGGTGCTGCGCGACGGCCAGGGCCGCGTGCCGTCCTTCGACCTTGGCACGCCGGGCCAGGACATCCACCTGACCTTCGCCGGCCTGCCGATGGGCCACGAGTTCACTTCGCTGGTGCTGGCCCTGCTGCAGGTCGGCGGGCATCCGTCCAAGGCTACTGCCGAGCTGATCGAGCAGGTGCAGAACCTGGAAGGCGACTACCGGTTTGAAACCTATTTCTCGCTGTCCTGCCAGAACTGCCCGGACGTGGTGCAGGCACTGAACCTGGCCGCGGTGCTCAACCCGCGCATCCAGCACGTGGCCATCGACGGCGCGCTGTTCCAGGAGGAAGTCGAGCAGCGCGAGATCATGTCGGTGCCGACCGTCTACCTCAACGGCGCGGTGTTCGACCAGGGCCGCATGACCCTGGAGCAGATCGTGGCCAAGCTGGACACCAACGCCAGCAAGCGCGATGCCGAGAAGATCGCCGCCAAGGACGCCTTCGACGTGCTGGTGGTCGGTGGTGGCCCGGCCGGTGCCGCTGCGGCGATCTATGCCGCGCGCAAGGGCATCCGTACCGGCATCGCCGCCGAGCGTTTCGGTGGCCAGGTGCTGGACACCATGGCGATCGAGAACTTCATTTCGGTGAAGGAGACCGAGGGCCCGAAGCTGGCCACGGCGCTGGAACAGCATGTGCGCGAGTACGAAGTCGACATCATGGACCTGCAGCGCGCCACTGCGCTGGTGCCCGCCGGCGAAGACGGCCTGGTGCAGGTGCAGCTGGAAAACGGCGCGGTGTTGAAGTCGCGCTCGGTGATCCTGTCCACCGGCGCGCGCTGGCGGCAGATGAACGTGCCCGGCGAAGACCAGTACCGCAACAAGGGCGTGGCGTACTGCCCGCACTGCGACGGCCCGCTGTTCAAGGGCAAGCGCGTGGCGGTGATCGGCGGTGGCAATTCCGGCGTTGAAGCGGCCATCGATCTGGCCGGCATCGTGTCGCATGTGACCCTGCTGGAGTTCGATTCCAGCCTGCGTGCCGACGAAGTGCTGCAGAAGAAGCTGCGCAGCCTGGCCAATGTCACCGTGCTGACCAGCGCGCAGACCACCGAAGTGCTGGGCGACGGCAGCCGCGTCACCGGCCTGGCCTACAAGGACCGTGTCGGCGGCGACTCCCATCGCGTCGAACTGGAAGGCATCTTCGTGCAGATCGGCCTGCTGCCGAACACCGAATGGCTGAAGGACACCGTGGCCCTTTCGCCGCGTGGCGAGATCGTCATCGATGACCGCGGGCAGACCAATCTGCCGGGCGTGTTCGCCGCGGGCGATTGCACGACGGTACCCTACAAGCAGATCATCATTGCGATGGGCGCCGGTTCGACCGCCGCACTGAGCGCTTTCGATCACCTGATCCGCTCCTCGGTTCCCAAGAGCAGCGGCGCGGTGGCCGAAGCAGCCTGATCCAATGTTCCCAGGCCATCGGGAGCACCATCAGCCGGCAGGGCACGCCCTGCCGGTGCAGTACCCCGAGAGGTCTGAGGATGAACCTGCGTGACCTGAAATACCTGGTGGCCCTGGCCGATCACAAGCACTTCGGCCGGGCCGCCGCCTCCTGCTTCGTCAGCCAGCCCACGTTGTCGACCCAGATCCGCAAGCTGGAAGAGGAACTGGGCCTGCCGCTGGTGGAACGCGCACCGCGCAAGGTGATGTTGACCCCCGCCGGCCACGAAGCAGCCGCGCGGGCACGGGTGATCGTGGCCGAAGTGGAGCAGCTGAAGGAAGCGGCGCGACGCAGCCGCGATCCCGAAGCGGGCACGGTGCGCCTGGGGATCTTCCCCACCCTGGGCCCCTACCTGTTGCCGCACGTGATTCCGCGCATCCGCACGCGCTTCCCCGAGCTGGAACTGCTGCTGGTGGAGGAAAAGAGCGATGTGCTGCTGGAGCGCCTGCGCGAAGGCAGGCTCGACGCCGCACTGTTGGCGCTGCCGGTGATCGACGACCAGCTGCACGCCGAATTCCTGTTCGAGGAACCGTTCCTGCTGGCCGTATCCGGCCGCCACCCGCTGGCCACGCGCGAGCATCTGGACGTACAGGAACTGGCCACGCAGAAGCTGCTGCTGCTGGAAGACGGCCACTGCCTGCGTGACCAGGCGCTGGAAGTCTGCCGTCTGTTCGGCGCCAATGAAAAGTCGGAATTCCGCGCTACCAGCCTGGAAACGCTGCGACAGATGGTCGCCGCCGACGTGGGCATCACCCTGCTGCCCAGCCTGTCGGTACAGCCGCCGGTGCCGCGCTCGAACAACATCCGCCTGCTCGACTTCGTCGGCGAGGGCCGTCCCAGCCGTCGCATCGCCATGATCTGGCGCCGCAGCTCGGCAATGAACGAGTTCCTGATGGAGCTGGCCGAGCAGTTCAAGCGCCTGCCCGATGCGCTGTTCACGCTGGAGGCGCTGGCCCCGCCAAGCGGCGATGCTGCCACCCCGCCCACGCCGGTGCTGAACGGCTGAGACACCGCAGCCGGGCATCGCATCCGGCGGGAGTCGATTCCGGCCGCATTTGTCCCCACAATACAGTCAGGCGGCGCCAGCAGGTGCCGCCTTTTGCATGGCTTTCAACCAAGGAGCGTCACCATGAACACCGCCAGCGGCCTTCCGCCGTCGATCACTGTTTCCACCCTCGACATGGATCGCCTGGACGCCATGCTCGAATCCCCGGCGCACAGCCAGACGCCGGCCGCGCGTACGCTTGCCGACGAGCTCAACCGCGCAACCGTGTTGCCGCCAGACCAGATTCCCGAAGGCATCGTCATGATGCATTCGCGCGTGGAGTGCGAAGATGAAGTGTCGGGCGAGAAGCATGTCCTGACCCTGGTCTTCCCTCGCGAAGCCAATGTCGATGAAGGCAAGGTGTCCGTGCTGGCACCCGTCGGCAGTGCCCTGCTGGGCCTGGCCGTTGGCCAGAGCATCGACTGGACCGCCCCGGGCGGCCGCAAGCTGCGGCTGCGCGTGAGCGCGGTCCACAACGACCGTCCCTGACCTGCGCTGCGAACCGCGCGCGATCAGTTTCCCTGCAATCCCCGCACCAGGAGCCGTAATGAGTACCCCGTCCAAACTGTCCCAGCTGCGCGAACTGTCCGTGGTCGTTGCCGATACCGGTGACTACGAGGCGATCAAGCGCCTGCAGCCGGTGGACTGCACCACCAATCCGACCCTGGTGAAGAAGGCGCTGAACCTGCCGGTCTATGCGGAACTGATCGAACGCGAACTGGCCTGGGGCCGCCAGCAGGGCGGCGACCGCGAGGCCGTGGTGCACGCCGTGGCCGACCGCCTGACCATCGGCGTCGGTGCGCTGCTGAGCACGCTGGTACCGGGCCGCGTCTCCACCGAAGTGGATGCCGACCAGGCCCACGACACCGCCGCGACCGTGGCCAAGGCCCGTCAGTTCATCCAGATGTACGCCGATGCCGGCGTGCCGCGCGAGAAGATCCTGATCAAGATCGCTGCGACCTGGGAAGGCGTGGAAGCCGCGCGCGTGCTGCAGGCCGAAGGCATCGACTGCAACCTGACCCTGATCTTCAACCCCACCCAGGCGCTGGCCTGCAGCGAAGCCGGTGCGTTCCTGATCTCGCCGTTCGTCGGCCGCATCCTGGACTGGTACGTGGCCAACGGCCAGACCCCGGCAAACATCGACGAGGACCCGGGTGTGGTGTTCGTGCGTGGGGTGTATGCCGAATTCAAGCGCCGCGGTTCGCCGACCGTGGTGATGGGCGCCTCGTTCCGTTCGACCGCGCAGATCGAAGCGCTGGCCGGCTGCGACCGCCTGACCATTTCGCCGGACCTGCTGGAGAAGCTCGACGCCGACCACGGCGCGCTGCCGCGCAAGCTGGTTGCCGGTGCCGCTGAAGCGGTGCAGGTGACGCCGATCGACGCGGCGAAGTTCGCAGCCGACCTGGCCGCCGATCCGATGGCGACCGAGAAGCTGGCGACCGGTATCGATGCGTTTGCCAAGGATCTGGAAGCGCTGCGTCAGCGGATCCGCGAGGCGCTGTAAGGGTTCCTGCCAACGGCTGAGCCCCTCGTGGCGGGGGCTTGGTCGCGAAGAGCGGGTCATGCGTTTGGCAGGGTGGGTAGGCCGTGCAGGGGACGCTGCAAGTACGTCCATGTAAGCTCGGTCGCCGCATCCATGCGGCTCACGCCCCTGCACGGCCTACCCACCCTGCCTTCGACAGTTTCCTGCGGCCGCCCGCCACGGAAGAAAGAAAAGAAGAGCAGAAGCGGGTCGCGCGCTGCGCTTGCTCACAAGCAAACAAACAAAAAGGACGCGGCGAAAGCCGCGTCCTTTTTGTTTTCCATCAGTTCGTCAGTAACCCATGCTCCTGCCCACCGTCACCGGGAAACGGTCGGGGGCGGGGCGGTGTGGGTTGGCAGGACCGTTGGCGCCATGGGCCCGAGGCATGCCTCGGGCGGGTTGGGCAGGACGCCCAACCCCGGTCTTGCCGTGTGCGCAGGACAGCGCACACGAGCAAGGCGCCATCGAGCCCCCAGGGGTGAGGGCGCTTTGCTTGCGAAGCACTGCTTCGCAAGCGCCCGAACGCACAGCCGCCAGCGGCTGGGCCGGACCCCGGAGGGGGTTCACGGCGTGTCCTGCCAACCCACACCGCCCCGCCCAACCAACAGAAACCCAGAGCCGCTTTGGCTTTGGCTTTGGCTTTGGCTTCTGCCCGCCGCAGGCGGACCACCGCGCGTCAGCGCGGCACCTCCACATCCAACCCGATCGGGCAGCTCACGCCGGTACCGCCAATGCCGCAGTAGCCGTTCGGGTTCTTGGCCAGGTACTGCTGGTGATAGTCCTCGGCGTAGTAGTACGTCGGTGCCGGATACACGATCTCGGTGGTGATCGGGCCATACCCCGCTGCAGCCAGCTGCGCCTGGTAGGCCTCGCCACTGGCCAGCGCCGCGGCGTACTGGGCCTCGTCGATGGCGTGGATCGCCGAACGGTACTGGGTGCCGGTGTCGTTGCCCTGGCGCATGCCCTGGGTCGGGTCATGGCTTTCCCAGAACAGCTGCAGCAGCCGCTCCAGGCTGACAACCGCCGGGTCGAACACCACCTGCACCACCTCGGTGTGGCCGGTCAGGCCCGAGCAGACCTCTTCATAGGTGGGGTTCGGTGTGATTCCACCGGCATAGCCCACCGAGGTGCTGTACACGCCCGGCTCGTTCCAGAATTTGCGCTCGGCCCCCCAGAAGCAGCCCAGCGCGAAGCGGATCTGCTGCAGGCCGGCGAAACGGTCCTTCAGCGGATGGCTGTTCACGAAGTGCTGGTTGCTGTGCAGCGGCAGTGGCTGGTCGCGGCCCGGCAAAGCCTCTTCCGGGCGCGGCAGGCGCTGCTTGAAGGCCCCGATGCCGAGGATGCCCTGTCCGATTCCCAACATGATGCGCTCCTACGCCGGAAGCCCGGCAATGTCGTCGGCATCTGAAATGGGGGCGTCTGTGGCGTGGCCCAAGTCCAGCGCCGCCACGATGTCTTCGGCCTGTGGCCGCGCGGCGTCGGGAATACCGACCCGCAGCACGCCGAACAGCGGCAGCTCACCCATGCCTCCCAGCAGCGACTCGCCGAACACGAACGCCGGGATGCCAGCGTCTTCCAGCGCGTGCTTGACCAGGTGGGCGTCGAACAGATTGTCGGCCTTGTACACGATGTGCATGCGGCAGCTCCGTGGGACAGGATTCCAGCATACGCCCGGGGGCTGAATGGTGCCGCTGCGCTCGCCGGGCATGGCCCGGCGCTACCGGTGCGGGATGGTAGCGCCGGGCCATGCCCGGCCAGCGTAGCGGCCCCCCGGGCAGCCCTTCCCGGTAAGCGTTAGACTGGCAATCTTTCTGCCTTTCTTTCGCCGACTCATGTCAGAGCACACCCCCGCCAGCCCCGAGACCCCCGCCGACAGCCACGAGAAGCGCGATTTCATCCGCCAGATCGTGCGCGAGGACCTGGCCAGCGGTAAGCACCAGGCGATCAAGACCCGCTTCCCGCCCGAGCCGAACGGCTACCTGCACATCGGTCACGCCAAGTCGATCTGCCTGAACTTCGGCGTCGCCGGCGAGTTCGGCGGCGTCTGCAACCTGCGTTTCGACGACACCAACCCGGCCAAGGAAGACCCGGAGTACGTGGCCGCGATCCAGGACGACGTGCGCTGGCTGGGCTTTGAGTGGAACGAGCTGCGCCATGCGTCGGATTACTTCGACGCCTACTACCTGGCCGCCGAGAAGCTGATCGCCGACGGCAAGGCCTACGTCTGTGACCTGTCGGCCGAGGAAGTGCGCGCCTACCGCGGCACCCTGACCGAACCGGGCCGGCCCTCGCCGTGGCGCGACCGCAGCGTCGAGGAAAACCTGGACCTGTTCCGCCGCATGCGCGCCGGTGAATTCCCCGATGGCGCGCGCACCGTGCGCGCCAAGATCGACATGGCCAGCGGCAACATCAACCTGCGCGATCCGGCCCTGTACCGCATCAAGCACGTCGAACACCAGAACACCGGCAACGCCTGGCCGATCTACCCGATGTATGACTTCGCCCATGCACTGGGCGATTCGATCGAAGGCATCACCCACTCGCTGTGCACGCTGGAGTTCGAAGACCACCGCCCGCTGTACGACTGGTGCGTGGACAACGTCGACTTCGCCCACGATGACGCGCTGACCCAGCCGCTGGTCGACGCCGGCCTGCCGCGCGAAGCGGCCAAGCCGCGCCAGATCGAGTTCTCGCGCCTGAACATCAACTACACGGTGATGAGCAAGCGCAAGCTGATGGCGCTGGTCACCGAACAGCTGGTGGACGGCTGGGAAGACCCGCGCATGCCGACCCTGCAGGGCCTGCGTCGCCGTGGCTACACGCCGGCGGCAATGCGCCTGTTCGCCGAGCGCGTGGGCATCAGCAAGCAGAATTCGCTGATCGATTTCAGCGTACTGGAAGGCGCGCTGCGCGAAGACCTGGACAGCGCCGCGCCGCGCCGCATGGCCGTGGTCGACCCGGTCAAGCTGGTGCTGACCAACCTGGCCGACGGCCACGAAGAGCAGCTGACCTTCAGCAACCACCCGAAGGACGAGAGCTTCGGTACCCGCGAAGTGCCGTTCGCACGTGAAGTGTGGATCGACCGCGAGGACTTTGCCGAAGTGCCGCCGAAGGGCTGGAAGCGCTTGGTTCCCGGTGGCGAAGTGCGCCTGCGCGGCGCCGGCATCATCCGCTGCGATGAAGTGATCAAGGATGCCGACGGCACCATCACCGAACTGCGCGGCTGGCTGGATCCGGAGTCGCGCCCGGGCATGGAAGGCGCCAACCGCAAGGTCAAGGGCACCATCCACTGGGTCAGCGCGGTGCACGGCGTGCCGGCCGAGATCCGCCTGTATGACCGCCTGTTCTCGGTGCCGAACCCGGACGATGAATCGGAAGGCAAGACCTACCGCGATTACCTCAATCCGGAATCACGCCGCACCGTCATCGGCTATGTCGAGCCGGCAGCTGCCACCGCGGCGCCGGAACAGTCGTTCCAGTTCGAGCGCACCGGCTACTTCGTTGCCGACCGCCGCGACCACACCGCAGCCAGGCCGGTGTTCAACCGCAGCGTGACCCTGCGCGACACCTGGTCGGCCTGAGGACCTGCGCGGGCGCCGGGATGGCGCCCGCGCGACCGCGACCATGATCACCGCCCTGTCCGCTCTGCTCTGGTTCATCTCGCAGCATCCGCTGCTGACGTTCTTTGCAGCGATGGTGCTGGCCGGGCTGGTCTCGTGGTGGCGGCGCTTTCCGGGCTATGCCATCGTGGTGTTCCCGCTGGCGATGCTCAACATCTTCCTCGGCAGCTTCCTCAACGCCACCTTCCTCAATGCGGTGGGCGAGCGTGGCGAAGCGGTGATCGTCAAGGCCGAGGAAACCAACTCCACGCTCAACGAACAGTACATCTGGCGCTACGAAGCGGTGCTGCGTACCGCCGAGGGCCGCGATGTGGAAGTGGTGTTCCACACCAACACCGCCTCGCTGTGGCCGCTGGAGAACGCGATCCGGATTCCGGCACGGGACCAGCCGTTCGTGGTGAAGTACACACCGGGCTTCCCGCGCAACTTCGTCATCCTCACCAACGAATCCCCGCACGGCATCGCCCAGGGCCGTGCTAGCGCGCGCGAGCGCGTGGACGTGGCAGCACGCAAGCTGCATTTCAGCCCGGGCAATGCCGATTTCCGCGCGGACTATCGCCGCGAGCTGGAAAGCTGGCTGCGTGACCACGGCAACGATCCGCAGCAGCAACCCGACGCGCAGCGATATCGCGCCGAACTCGACGCACTGTAGCGCCAGCCCTGCCTGACAGGTGTGTTCCTCCCCTGCAAACCAAGTGCCTCCGATGACCAAGACCGCGTCTCCCCTTCTGCCGCTGCTGCAACAGGTCCTGCTGGGCCGTGACATCGCCTGCACCGTCGAGGGCGACGGACTGCTGCTCGACAGTGGCCTGCACCTGACCCCGCACGGCGTCGCCAGCAACGAACGCGACAACGGCGGCTGGCAGACCTCCTCCGTCATCGAGAGCCGTCACGCGGGCTTGTTCGCCGATGGCCTGTTCGAGTACCAGCACGCCAATGGCGCATCCGAACAGGAATCCCTGCTGTCCGGCTTCGAGACTTGGGTGCGGGTGGATCTGGCAACCCTGCAGGCTGCCATCGGCGCCGACGACGCACCGGATCTGCCGATGATGGGACTGACCTACCCGACCAACGAAGACGGCCGGGAACACGAGCGCACCGTGGTGCTGGGACCGCTGGCCCATTACCGCGCCCGCGAACTGGACGACGCCGCTGCATGCAGCGAAGACGACCACGGCTCCTGCCCCTGCTGCCTGTTCACCAGGAGCATCGACGCCTTCGACGACCTGCTGAAGGCTCATCACTTCCTGGCCATCCGCCTGTTCGCTTCGCGCGACGAGCAGGGCCAGTGCGAAGCCGACTGCCGGGTCAACGGCCATGACTTCGCCCCTGCCCTGCCGCTGCTGCGTGCCTATGCCGCGCGCTGGCCGCAGGCGGGGCTGGAATTCCGCAAGCAGTACGTGGTGATCCGCACCGGCTCACCCTCAGCGGCCTGAATCCAGCGCGCACGCCCGGTACATGCCACTGCCGCTACACTGCGCGCCGACATCTGTTGCACCTGTTCCTTTCACTCCCAACGAGGCACCCCCGCGATGCTGTACGCGCAAGTCCACCTGACCCTTCCCGCCTGGATCCACGACCAGATCGACCTGGATCGTCGATATCCGGGCGACGAGGCCAAGGTCGCGCTGGCGATCGAGCTGTCGCGGCTGAACGTCGACCACGCCAGTGGCGGCCCGTTCGGCGCCGTGGTGTTCGGGCCGGATGACAAGGTGATCGCTGCCGGCGTGAACCGGGTGATGCCGCATTCGACCTCGCTGGCGCACGCCGAGAACATGGCCTACATGCTGGCCCAGCAGCGCCTGCAGACCCCGCGCCTGAACGCGGTGCTGTCGCCGGTCACCCTGGCCACCAGTTCGCAGCCATGCTGCCAGTGCTACGGCGCCACCGTGTGGGCCGGCATCGACCGCCTGCTGATCGGCGCCAGTTCGGCCGACGTGGAAGAACTGACCCCGTTCGATGAAGGCCCGCTGCCGGCCGACTGGGTGGGCGAGCTCAACAAGCGCGGCATCGACGTGGTGCAGGGCCTGAACCGGGATGCGGCGCGCAGCGTGCTGCGTGCCTATGGGGAGAGCAATGGCGCCCGTTACTGAGGCCGGCATCGGCCTGCTGTGCCTGTGCCGGCAGGGCTTCGAGCCCGAGCTGGCCGGCGAACTGCAGTTTCGCGCAGGCGCCGCCGGTTTTGCCGGCTACGCCCGTACACAGCGCAACGACGGCTACGTGCTCTTCATGTGTGATGAAGCCGCAGCGCTTGCACCGCGATTGCCGTGGCACGAGCTGATCTTCGCCCGCCAGAAGCTGGTGGTGCTGGCCGAGCTGCCACAGCTGGACCCGGCCGACCGCATCACGCCGATGCTGGACGTGCTGGCCGATGCGCCGCGCTTCGGTGATCTGTGGGTGGAACACCCCGATTCGGATGCCGGCAAACCCTTGTCCGGGCTCGCGCGTGCCTTCGGCAACGCCCTGCGCCCGGCGCTGCGCAAGGCCGGCAAACTCAGCGACAAACCCAATGCACGCCTGCCGCGCCTGCACGTGGTGTTCGTCGATGGCACGCATGCCTTCATCTGCGTGGCCAACCCGGACGACAGTGCACCTTGGGCGTTGGGCATTCCGCGCCTGAAGCTGTTGCCCGACGCGCCTTCGCGTTCGGCATTGAAGCTGGATGAAGCGCTGCTGACCCTGCTCGCCCCGGAAGAACGCGAAGCGCTGGTCCGTCCGGGCATGCGTGCGGCCGATCTGGGCGCGGCACCCGGCGGCTGGACGTGGGTACTGACCCGCCAGCACGTGCATGTGCTGAGCATCGACAACGGTCCGCTGCGCCAGCACGTGCTGGACACCGGTCTGGTCGAGCACCTGCGCGCCGATGGCTTCCATTGGCACCCGGAGCAACCGCTGGACTGGATGGTCTGCGATATGGTCGAGCAGCCGCGTCGCGTCGCCGAACGCATGGCCACCTGGTTCCGCGAGGGCTGGTGCAGGCACGCGATCTTCAACCTGAAGCTGCCGATGAAGAAACGCTGGGAAGAAACCCGCCTGTGCCTGGACCTGTTCCAGGAGCAGGCCGGCAAGCCGCTGGTGGTACGTGCCAAGCAGCTGTACCACGACCGTGAGGAAATCACGGTGCTGGCGTCGCCGCTGCGCTGATGGACATCCCGCGCATTTCCCTGCTGCTGTGTACCGCGGTGCTGGCAGTGCCGGCACTGGCACAGCCGGCGCGCCCGCAGCCGGCACAGAGCGCCCCGCTGCGCGATGACAGCGGCGTGGTCCGCCAGCAGTCACTGTCGGCCGCCCGCGTGACCGGCAGCGTCGACATCGTGTTGCCGCTGGGCGAAACCCCGGTAACGGTGCGCTCGCTGGCGCCGGCCAGCGTGGTCGGCCAGTACCGCATCCATTTCGCCGAGCTGGACGTGAACGCTGATGGTTTCATCAGCCGTGACGAAGCACTGGCCAATCCGGCGCTTTCCGATGAGTTCAACGCATTGGACAGCAAGCGCCGCGGCAAGCTGGACCGCGCTGACCTTGCCGGTTGGCTGATCGATTGACCCGATTCCGGTAGCGCCGGGCCACGCCCGGCGGGATCGGTGAACCGCGCTGCGCGCTCGCCGGGCATGGCCCGGCGCTACCGGCGGATGACCGCGCGCGGCGCCGTCGGTCACACCCCTGCGGCGCGCTTCCAGAAGGCCTGCACCAGCGGCGGCCACTTGCCTGCGCAGCCCAGCGCGCGGCCACGCGCCAGGGTCAGGTGCATCTCGTCGTTGGAGAACAGCCGGTTGATCGCGTCGAAGCTGTAGGCGGCGATCTGGTTGTCGCTGCGACGCTCACGCGCCCAGCGCTGCACGCGCTGCGGCGACAACCGGGGTTGTCCGCGCCGTTCGGCCGATGGCGCCAGCCAGTGCTGCAGGGCGGCAACATCGCGCAGGCCGAGGTTGACGCCTTGCCCGGCCAGCGGATGCACCACGTGGGCGGCATCGCCCAGCGCCAGCACGCGACCGGCCACGTAGTGGCGGGCCAGCTGCCGGCGCAGCGGGAAGGCCGCGCGCGGCGAGGCCAGCCGCAGCTCACCCAGGCGCGCGGCGAAAGCGCGGGTCAGTTCACGATTGAATGCGTCTTCGTCCAGGGCCAGTACGCGTGCCGCCTCGTCGTCGGGCAACGTCCAGACGATGGAACTGCGGCGCTCGGCCACCGGCAACAGCGCCAGCGGACCGGTCGGCAGGAAACGCTGCCAGGCCGTGGCCTGGTTGGGCAGCTCGCTGTCCACATAGGCGACCACACCGCGCTGCTGGTAGTCGTGGCGTTCGACGTCGATCCCGGCCAGTCCGCGCAGGGTCGATTCAGCGCCATCGGCGGCCACCGCCAGTGCGGCTTCGATGCGACGACCATCATCCAGGCGCAGGCGCACAGCGTGCTCGTCCTGTTCAAGCGCTTCCACGCGCGCCGGGCAATGCAGCTCCACGCCAGCTGCCGGCAGCGCCGCCCACAGGCGATCCTGCAGCAAGCCGTTCTCGACGATGAAACCCAGCTCGCGACGGCCGAAGCGGTCCGCGTCGAACAGCAGGTCGTCGCCACCGGCCGCGTCCCACACCTGCATGCGCCGGTACGGCCAGGCGCGCGCCTGCGCGATCGTCGGCCACACGCCGAGGCGCTCAAGCAACTGCACGTTGTCGGCGGCGAAGGCGAACACCCGCAGATCCGGCTGTGCGGCCTGCCAGGGTGCCGGTTCACGCCCTTCCACCAGCGTTACGGCAAGGCCGGCATCGGCCAGCGCCAGCGCACAGGCGGCGCCGACCACACCGCCGCCAACGATGGCCACGTCCAGGCGTGCGCGCCGGTTCATGCGGCTTCTCCACGGCACAGGCGCGGCACATCGCCACGGAAGCCCATCGCACCACCGACCAGCATCGACTGCACCGAGGCGCGCTGTGCGGCCACCAGGCCCAGGGTGCGCAGCGGGCGCAGCAGCGGCGCCGGATTGCTGGTCAGCCGGGCAAGGCCGCCGGAGAACGCCACCGTCTGCCGTCGATCTTCTTCGCGGCGGGCCACGTAGGACCGCAGCAGTGCGTCGCTGCCGGCATCGCCCTCCACTTCCAGCAGCTCGGCCAACGTCAATGCATCGCGCAGGCCGAGGTTGAAACCCTGCGCACCCAGCGGGTGGATGGTCTGCGCGGCATTGCCCAGCAGCACCGTGCGCTCCCCCACCAGCGCGCGCGCCAGTACCTGGATCAGCGGATAGGCACTGCGCGGGCCGGAGTCGAGCAGGCGGCCCGCGCGCCAGCCGATGGCCTGCTGCAGGCGCTGCAGCCAGGCGGTGTCGTCCAGCGCCATCACCGCCTCGGCCTGGTCACGGGCAACACCGTGGACGGTGCCGAAATGACGGTCGCCACGCGGCAGCAACGCCGTCGGGCCGGTATCGGTGAAGCGCTCCCAGGCGGTGCCATCGGGGGCGCGCTGGCTGCGCACGCGGGCCACGAACAGCGTCTGCTGGAAGTCGTGCCGATCAACGTCGATGCCCAACGCATCGCGCACGCCGCTGCTGGTGCCGTCGGCACCGACCACCAGCCGCGCCAGCAGCACCTGCTCGCCGCTGTCATCGGCCACCCGCACCTGGCGGTAGCCGTCAATCACTTCGCCCAGGCCAAGGAAACGCATCGGCCGGTAGCGGCGCAGTCGCGACAACTCCTGCAGCCGGCTTTCCAGCGCCTGGCCGAAATCACGCGCCACCACCACCTGGCCGAACCAGGGCCGGTCGTACGCTGCGGCATCGAGCTGCACACGGCCGAAATCGCCGGCGCGGCTGACATGGATGCGGCGGATGGGGCCAGGGGCCATCGTCAGCTTCTGCATGACCCCCAGCGCGGTCAGCGCGTTGATCGTGGCTGCGGCAAAACTGAGGTTGCGCTGGTCGAACACCGCCGGCAGTTCCCCGGCCGGGCTGGCTTCGAGCAGCCCCACGTCGCGGCCCAGGCGGTCCAGGGCGATGGCCAGGCTGGCACCCACCAGACCGCCACCGACGATCAGCACGTCATGTCGTTCACTCATGGGCGCATGATACGCGCTCGCCGTGCCGGCATGCCCCACGCCGCCGCTCCTGCGCCAAGCGCCGCGCCGGGCTAGAATGAAACCTGAATCCGCCCCGGCCCCACCGCCATGTCCGACTCCGCCCCCCGCGCCTTCGTCCTGTCAGTGCTCGTGCTGTTGCTGGCGGCAACCCGCGTCAATCACTTCGCGGCAATCCCGGATGCCTCCTGGGCGGTGTTCTTCATCGGCGGCTTCTACCTCGCCCGCTGGACCCGCTGGGCGTTCCCGCTGCTGATGGTGTTCGCGGTGCTGGTCGACTGGATCGTTATCCGCAGCAGCGGCCTCGATTTCTGGCAACACTACTGCGTGTCGCCGGGCTACTGGCTGCTGTTGCCGGCCTACTTCGCCATGTGGGCCGGTGGCATGCTGCTGGGCCGCAACTACCGCAGCGCGCACTGGTCGGTACTGGGCAAGGGTGCCTTGCTGCTGGTGGCGTCGGTGGCGCTGTGCCATCTGCTGGCGCAGGGCGGTTTCTACTGGACCAGCCAGAACGTGGCCGAGCCGACCGTGGCCGGCTGGGCACAGAACTACGCCCAGTGGTTCGGCCCCTACCTGCGCACCACTGCGATCTATGTGGCCCTGGCCGCCGCACTGCAGCTGGCCGTGGAGCAGGTGCTCAAGCTCCTGCAGGCCCGCCGCGACATCCAGCACTGAGCCGCGCCATGGGTCATCGCCTCTCGCGCATCTACACCCGCACCGGCGACGACGGCAGCACCGGCCTGGGTGACGGCAGCCGGGTCGGCAAGGATGACCTGCGTGTTGCGTCCTACGGCACCGTCGATGAAGCCAACGCCACGCTCGGCCTGCTGTTGGCGGTGCCGCTGCCCGAGGATGTCCGTGCACTGGTGGTGCACCTGCAGCACCAGCTGTTCGATCTGGGCGCCGAACTGTGCATTCCCGGCCATGCCGCCATCCACGCCGCCGATGTGTCGGCACTGGAACAGCAGCTGGACCACTACAACGCCGACCTGCCGATGCTGAAGGAGTTCATCCTGCCGGCCGGTGGCGAGGCCGCCGCGCGCTGCCACCTCGCGCGCACCGTCGTCCGCCGCGCCGAGCGCGACACGGTCGCCCTGGCCCGCGTGGAACCGGTTCGCAGCGAGGCGCTGCAGTACCTCAACCGGCTGTCAGACCTGCTGTTCGTGCTGGCCCGGGTGCTGGCACGGGCCGATGGCCACGGCGAAGCGCTGTGGCAGCCACAGCATCGCCAGCGCTGAGCCGCCATGCTGGTCTTCTCCCATCCCGCCTGCCTGCTGCACGACCCGGGCCCCGGCCATCCTGAATGCCCGCAACGCCTGCAGGTGGTGCTCGACGCGCTGCACCAGGCCTTTCCCGGGCAGCTGGACTGGCGCGAGGCGCCGCCGGCCAAGTTCGGTGAACTGACCCGGGTCCATGACAGCGCGCTGCTCGACCTGGTGCTGCAACCGCAGAGCGCACCGCTGCGCCAGCTGGACATGGATACCTGGACCTCGCCAGGCTCGGCCAGTGCCGCGGTGCATGCCGCCGGCGCAGGTGTGGCGGCCGTCGATGCGGTGATGCTGGGTGAGGATCCGCTGGCCTTCTGCGCGGTGCGCCCGCCTGGCCACCATGCCACCAGCAGCACAGCGATGGGATTCTGCCTGCTCAACAACGTCGCCATCGCCGCCGCCTACGCCCGCGACCGCCACGGCCTGGAGCGGGTCGCGGTGGTCGACTTCGACGTCCACCATGGCAATGGCACCCAGGACATCTTCCAGCACGACGCCCGGGTGTCCTACTACAGCACCCACCAGGCAGGGCTGTTCCCCGAGTCCGGTCTGCGCCGTGACCGCGGTGCCGGCAACCTGATGAACATCCTGCTGCCGCCCGGCAGTGGCGGCTTCCGCTTCCGCAACGTCTGGGCCGACGAGATGCTGCCGGCGATCGACGACTTCCGCCCCCAACTGCTGCTGATCTCGGCAGGCTTCGACGCTCACCTGCGCGACCCACAGGCGGACCTGATGCTGGAGACCGACGATTTCGCCTGGATCACCCGCGAACTGCACGCGCTGGCGCGCCGCCATGCCGCCGGCCGGGTGGTGTCGATGCTGGAGGGAGGATACGACCTGCAGGCCCTGGCCGAGTGCAGCGTGGCCCACCTGCAGGCACTGATGGCGACACCCTCCGGCAACGGGCCTGGATGAACCCGAACCGGCAGTCCGGGGTGACCTTCATTGCCCCTATGCAAGGGATGGGGCAAGCTACCGTCCGTTTTCGCCCGAATCCGAACCGCGTGCGCCGAGCCCTCCGCCTGCTTCCCCTGCCCCTGAGCATCGCCGTCTGCCTTCCGGCATGGGCTGATGACAAGCCGCTCAACTGGGGCCTTTGCCCGGCCACCGACGTGATCCCTGCGTTCACCGACGCGCCGACCCCGGTGCCCGGCCAGGACAAGGCGGCCGCCAGCGCTGCGCGCGAACAGCAGCCCACCGACATCGAGGGCGACCAGCTGCTGGGCACCACCACCGTGCCGCAGTACCAGGGCAACGTGGCGCTGCGCCGGGGCGACCAGTTCGTCGGTACCGACAAGCTCAGCTTCGATACCGAAAGTGGCAACTATGTCGCCGATGGCAACGTCCGTTACCAGGATTCCTCCATCCGGATGGTCGCCAAGCGCGCCGAGGGCAACCAGGAAAGCGACACCCACAAAATCACCGACATCCAGTACCAGCTGGTGTCCCGCCGCGGCAATGGCGAAGCCGAATCGGTCGACCTGCAGGGCGCGGTCGGGCAGATGCACCGCTCCACCTACACCACCTGCGACCCGTCGCAGCCAGTGTGGCGGCTGACGGCGCCGGAGATCGAAGTCGACAACGATGAGGGCTTCGGTACCGCCCGCAACGCCGTGCTGCGGATCGGCAAGGTGCCGATCCTGTGGGCGCCCTACTTCAAGTTCCCGATCGATGACCGGCGCAAGACCGGCCTGCTGTTCCCGCAGCTGGGCATGTCCGGCCGCAACGGTTTCGATTACGCACAACCGATCTACTTCAACCTGGCGCCGAACTACGACGACACGTTGACCCCGCGTTACATGAGCCAACGCGGCCTGATGCTCGACAACGAGTTCCGCTACCTCTACAACGGCGGCCGTGGTGAACTGCTGACCGCGTACATGCCCAACGACAAGCTGCGCGACCGTGACCGCGGCCGGGTGATGTTCGGCGGCTACCACAACCTCGACGACCACTGGCAGGCCCGCGCCAATCTGGCCTGGGTCAGCGACGAGCGCTACGTGGAAGACTTCGCCAACCGCCTGGTGGGGGTCACCGCGTCGAACCTGCAGAGCACCGTCGGCCTGTACGGCACCGGCGAGAACTGGACGGCCGGCATCATGGCCGACCGCTGGCAGCTGACCGACTACACCCTCAACGAGAGTGCGTTGGCCTACAACCGCCAGCCGCGCCTGTACTTCAACTGGGACAAGCCGCTGCTGCCGTGGCTGGAGACCGGTATCTACGCCGAGGCCGTGCGCTTCACCCACGACGACATCAACTTCAAGTACGGCGCCGAGGCGGGACCGGACCTGCAGTACACCCGCAACGGCAGCCGGCAGACCGACGGCATCGGTGTCAGCGGCGGCTCGCGACTGGACCTGAAACCGTACGTATCGTTCCCGATCAGCGGCGCGGCCTGGTATGTCACGCCGACGCTGGCCTACCGCTATACCGGTTACCAGCTGGACCGTGGACTGGTTGATGGCGTGAACGGCATCCGCGGCCAGATCCTGCGCTCGCAGGGCATCGACCCGGCCACCGCCACCCCCGAACAGCTGCGCGGCAACACCTCACCCAGCCGCAGCCTGCCCATCGCCAGCCTCGACGCCGGACTGTTCTTCGATCGTGAGACGAAGATCGGTGGCAAGTCGTTCCTGCAGACCCTGGAGCCGCGCCTGTTCTACCTGCGCACGCCGTACCGCGACCAGGACGAGCTGCCGATCTTCGATACCCGCGACTTCACCTTCAGCTGGGGCCAGCTGTTCCGCGATTCGCGCTATACCGGCGCCGATCGCCAGAACGACGCCAACCAGCTGACCATGGCGCTGAGCACCCGCTTCATCGACCAGACCACCGGCAAGGAGCGCTTCTCGGCCTCGATCGGCCAGATCCAGTACTTCGACGAATCGCGGGTAAGCGTGACCCCCGGTGGTGCGCCGGTGGAGAAGGGCAAGTCGGCCTGGATCGCCGACGGCAACTACATGATCAACGACCGCTGGACGCTGGGCGCCACCTATCAGTGGGACCCCAAGTACAAGCGCGAGGATCTGGCCAGCGTGCGTGCCCGCTACCTGATGTCCAACGACGGCGTGGTCAACCTGACCTACCGTTACCGCATCAATTCCGGTGCCCCGGCCACGGCCAACAAGCATGACCGCACCCTGCTGGAACAGGCCGACCTGTCGTTCCTGTACCCGCTGAACGAGCGCTGGAGCCTGGTGGGCCGTTATTACTACTCGCTGCAGGACAAGGAACCGCTGGAGATCATCGGCGGCGTACAGTGGGACAGCTGCTGCCTGGCCGTGCGCGCCGTGGCCCGCCGCTACGTGCGCAACCGCGAAGGCGAAATGAACAACTCCATCCAGCTCGAGTTCGTGCTCAAGGGCTTGAGCTCCCTCGGCCAGGACACGGACCGCACTTTGCGCCGTGCTATCCTCGGCTACAACCGCGACGACCTCTATCTCGTGCCGCCCAGCAACACCGGAGCGACCCGCGATGACTACGATCCGAATCAGATCCCATGACCAAGAGCTTCCCCGTTCTCCTCGCATCGCTTCTGGCGGTGTCCAGCGTGTCCGCCCCCCTGCAGGTTCTTGCGCAGGAGGCCCAGCCGTTGGATCGCATCGCTGCTGTCGTCGATGAGGACGTGATCCTGCAGAGCGAGCTCCAGCGTGCGATCGCCAACATCAAGGCACAGTACGCCGGCCGCGAGGCCCAGCTGCCGCCCGATGACGTGCTCAGCCGCCAGGTGCTCGAGCGCCTGGTGCTGGTCAAGCTGCAGGTGGCCCGTGCCCAGGGCAGCGGCATCCGTGTCAGCGACCAGGAACTGACCCAGGCGATGAATGCCATCGCCCAGCAGAACGGCTCGACCCTGGATGCCCTGCGCCAGCGCCTGGCCAGTGACGGCATCGATTTCAACGATTTCCGCGCCTCGGTGCGTGACGAGATCACCGTGCAGCGCCTGCGCCAGAGCTTCGCGCAGAGCCGCATCAGCGTCAGCGAAGGCGAGGTCGATGCGGCCCTGAAGCAGCAGGCCGATGCCGGCAACCAGTTCCACCTCGCGCACATCCTGGTCGCCCTGCCCGACGGTGCCAGCGCCGAGCAGATCGCCACCGGCCAGAAGAAGGCTGACGGCGTGAAGGCCCTGCTGGACAAGGGCGAGCTGGACTTCAACGCGGCGGCCGTGCGCTATTCCGACAGCCCCAATGCCCTGGAAGGCGGCGACCTCGGCTGGCGCACCCTGGATGAAATCCCGGCCGCGTTCGCACAGACGATGCAGCAGATGAAGCCCGGCGAAGTGGTCGGCCCGATCCGCGGCCCGAGCGGCTTCCAGCTGCTGAAGCTGGTGGAAGTGCGAGACGCCAGCGCGGCGGCAGGCACCCATACGGTCACCGAATACCACGGCCGCCATATCCTGGTGCGCGTGGACGATGCCCAGTCCGACGCGGCCGCCAAGGCCAAGATCGACACCCTGCGTGCGCGTATTGCCGGCGGTGCCGACTTCCAGCAGGTGGCCAAGGAATCGTCCGAGGACAACAACAGCAAGGGCCAGGGCGGCGATCTGGGCTGGTTCCCGGCCGACGCGTTCGGCCCGGCCTTCGGCCAGCAGGTGGCAGGCATCCAGGACGGCGGCGTGAGCCAGCCGTTCCGCACCGATGCGGGCTGGCACATCGTGCAGCGCGTGGGCACCCGCCAGACCGACGTCGGCAGTGACAACCAGCGCGCCCAGGTCCGCGAGACCATCGGTCGCCGCAAGCTGGAAGACGAGTACAACCGCTTCCTGCAGGAGCTGCGTGGCGAAGCCTACGTCAGCTTCCGCAGCGGTGACCGGGCGGAAAATACCGCCACGCCTCCGCAGTCCTGAGCCATGCTCCCCGAGCTCGCTCTGGTACCGGGCGAGCCCGCCGGGATCGGTCCGGAACTGTGTGTCCGACTGGTCCAGCAGCCGCGCGATGATTGCCGGCTTCTGGCTTTCGCCGATCCGGACACCCTGCGCGCGGCCGCAGCCGCGCTGGATCTGCCCCTGCAACTGCTGCCCGAGGACGCACAAGCACGCGTCCCCGGCGATCTGCGCCTGCGCGCCGTCGCCAACCGCGCCCCCAGCCGTTTCGGCCATACCGACCCTGCCAACGCAGGTGCGGTGATCGGCGCCCTGCTCGGTGCGGGCCAGGCCTGCCTGTCCGGTGAACTGCACGGCGTGGTGACCGGCCCGGTGCACAAGGCGGTGATCAACCAGGGCGGCATCGCCTACAGCGGCACCACCGAACTGCTGGCTGACCAGGCCGGGGTGAAGGTGGTGATGATGCTGGCCAACGACATCGTCCGCGTTGCCCTGGCTACGACCCACCTGCCGCTGCGCGAGGTCGCCGATGCGATCACCGCGCCCGGCCTGGAACACACCCTGCGCACCGTGCATGCCGCGCTGCGCCGCGAGTTCGGCCTGGCCGCACCGCGCATCGCCGTGCTTGGCCTGAACCCGCATGCCGGCGAAGACGGCCACCTCGGTCGCGAGGAACTGGATCTGGTCATCCCGCTGCTGCAGCGCCTGCGCAGCGAGGGCATGGACCTGATCGGTCCGCTGCCGGCCGATACCGCGTTCCTGCCGGCCAAGCTGGCCGGCTTCGACACCGTGCTGGCCATGTACCACGACCAGGGCCTGCCGGTGCTGAAGTACTCCGGCTTCGAGCAGGCGGTGAACCTGACCTTGGGCCTGCCCTATCCGCGCGTGGCGGTGGACCACGGCACCGCGCTGGATCTTGCCGGCCGCGGCATTGCCGATCCTTCCAGCCTGCAGGCCGCCACAACGCTGTGTGCGCGGCTGGCGCGGCAACGTACACTGAGCACATGACTTCCCCGCATTCCCCCTCCGGCCCGGTGTTTTCCGCCCCGGCCAAGAAGCAGCTCGGCCAGCACTTCCTTGCCGACCGCTACTACATCGACAAGATCGTGATGGCGGTCAATCCCAAGGACGGCGACCGCCTGGTCGAGATCGGTCCGGGCCAGGGTGCGATCACCCTGCCGCTGCTGCGCGTGCACCCGAAGATGACGGTGATCGAGTTCGACCGCGACCTGATCGCGCCGTTGACCGCCGCCGCCGAGCCGCTGGGTGAACTGACCATCGTCAACCGCGACGTGCTGCGGGTCGATTTCACCGAGCTGGCCGATGGACAGCCGATCCGCCTGGTCGGCAACCTGCCCTACAACATCTCCTCGCCCATCCTGTTCCATGCACTGGAACATGCTGCGGTGGTCTCGGACATGCACTTCATGCTGCAGAAGGAAGTGGTCGACCGCATGGCTGCCGGTCCCGGCAGCAAGGTGTTCGGCCGCCTCAGCGTGATGCTGCAGGCCTACTGCGAGGTGACCTCGCTGTTCGTGGTGCCGCCGGGTGCGTTCAGGCCGCCGCCGAAGGTCGATTCGGCCGTGGTGCGCCTGGTACCGCGCGACCCGGCCAGCATCGACATCAAGGACCACAAGCGCTTCGCCGAGGTGGTCAAGGCCGCCTTCGGCCAACGCCGCAAGACCCTGCGCAATGCCCTGAACAACGTGGTCAGCGCCGAGCAGTTCGTGGCCGCCGGCGTGCGCCCCGATGCCCGCGCCGAACAGCTGGACGTGGCTGAATTCATCGCTTTGGCCAATGCCACCTGATTACACTGCCGGTATGGAAGACGCTGACGTTTATGCCATCTCCGTCGAAGTCGCCCCGCGCTTCCTCGACGACCAATCCGCGCCGGAAGACGGTCGTTATGCGTTCGCCTATACGATCCGCATCCACAACCAGGGCCGGGTTGCCGCGCGCCTGGTCGCACGCCACTGGCGCATCACCGATGCCAATGGCCGCGTCGAGCATGTCGATGGCGATGGCGTGATCGGCGAACAGCCGCGTCTGCGTCCGGGTGAAGACTTCCATTACACCTCGGGTGTCATGCTCGGCACCGAGCACGGCACGATGCAGGGCCATTACGACATGGTGGCCGACGACGGCACCGAATTCGCCGCGCCGGTCGCACCCTTCGTGCTGGCCATCCCGCGCACCCTGCACTGACACGGAGGCCGAACGATGAGTGTATGGGCGATCGGCGACCTGCAAGGCTGCTATGACGTAACCCAGCGCCTGCTGGAGAAGATCCGGTTCGATCCGGCGCAGGACACCCTGTGGTTCTGCGGCGACCTGGTCAACCGCGGCGGACAGTCACTGGAAACCCTGCGGCTGGTGCATTCGCTGCGCGAACACAGCGTGGTGGTGCTCGGCAACCACGACCTTTCCCTGCTGGCCGTCGGTGCGCGCACCGAGGAAGAGCAGCGCAAGGTCAACCCGGACCTGCTGCGCATCGTCCAGGCCGAAGACCGCGACGTGCTGCTGGACTGGCTGCGCCTGCAGAAGCTGGTGCACGTGGACCGTGAGCTTGGCTGGATGATGGTGCATGCCGGCCTTGCGCCGAAGTGGACCACGCAGATGGCCGAGAAGCATGCCGCCGAAGTGGAAGTGCAGCTGCACGGCGCCGGCTACCGCAAGCTGTTCCGCAACATGTACGGCGACAAGCCCAGCTGGGCGCCGAACCTGACCGGCTACGAGCGCTCGCGGGCGATCATCAACGTGCTCACGCGCATGCGCTACTGCACCTCGCGCGGCCGCATCGGCATCGAGGACAAGGGCACGCCGGGCACCCAGGAACAGGGGCTGTATCCCTGGTTCGAAGTGCCGGGCCGGGTCGAGCGCGACCTGAAGGTGGTCTGCGGCCACTGGTCCGCGCTCGGCCTGACCATCACCCAGGGCATCCACGCGATCGACACTGGTGCCGTGTGGGGGGGCAAGCTCACCGCGATCCAGCTCGACACCGATGAGCTGCGCGTGGTGCAGGTACCGGGACGCGACGTACCGGCACCGGTCGCCAACGCGCGGCCGCCCGCGCGACCGGCACACGAGCGCACGGCAGGCAAGGACAACAACCAAGGCAACGGCAACGCTGCAACGGCTGGCGCCCCGGGCAACCGTGGTCCGCGCCGCCGCCGCCGCCGTGGTGGTGGTGGTGGTGGCAACAACAACGGAACGCCTCCTTCGGCATGACGCCCGGCAACCGCGCACCATGGACGGTGCTGCTGCTGACGCTGGCCCTGGCCAGCGGCTGCCAGCCCTCATCGTCGCCCGCGACTGCCGGCCACGACGCTGCCGCCGCCCCTGCATCAGCCCCTGCACCGTCGCCGCCACTGGTCGCTGCCGCGCGCGCGCAGATCGGCGTCACCACCCGTTACGACCCTGCCTATCAGGTACTGGCCTACCCCGGTGGCGACGTGCCCGCTGATCGCGGCGTATGCACCGACGTGGTGGTCCGCGCTCTGCGTACGCAGGGGCTGGACCTGCAGGTCCGCGTGAACGAAGACATGCGCGCTGATTTCAGCGCCTATCCGGCCCTCTGGGGCCTGTCCCGGCCGGATCGGAACATCGACCACCGGCGCGTGCCCAACCTGATGCGCTGGTTTGACCGCCACGGCTGGCAGCAACCGATCAGTGGCCTTCCCAGCGACTTCGCCGCCGGCGACATCGTGGCCTGGAAGCTCAACGGCAACGGCCTGCTGCACGTAGGCATCGTTTCCGACCGGCGCCTGGCCGACGGCACGCCGCTGGTACTGCACAACATCGCGCGCGGTACGCGGGAAGAGAACCTGCTGTTCCAGCACACCATCATCGGCCACTACCGGATGCCGTAAAACGATCCTGTAGAGCCGAGCACGGCCGGGCTCTACAGGACGCCGCGCTCAGCGGCGGACGTAATGCACGAAGCGGAACGCGTAGGCGTGACGCTCATCGGCCGGGTGCGGCTCACTGGCCACTTCCTGCCAGAGGCGCTCATCCACGTCCGGGAAATGGGTATCGGCCGGTACTTCGGCATCCACCCAGGTCAGGTACAGATCACTGGCCTGGTCCAGCAGCTGGTGGAAGATCTCGCCGCCACCAATGATGCACAGCTCGCTGGCGCCCTCGCCCTCTGCAATCGCTTTCGCCTCGTCCAGCGAGGCCACCGCGCGCATGCCCTCGAACGGCACCTGGCCGCTGCGGGTCAGCACCAGGTTCGTTCGACCGGGCAGCACGCGGCCAATCGATTCGGCGGTCCTGCGCCCCATCAGAATCGGCTTGCCCAGGGTCAACGCCTTGAAGTGCCTGAAGTCGTCCGGCAGGTGCCAGGGCATGGCGTTGCCCTGGCCGATGCCACGATTGCGATCCAGCGCCACCACCATCGACAGCTTCATCGTACTCACACCGCCACCGGCGCCTTGATCGCCGGATGCGGATCGTAGCCATCAATGCGGATGTCATCGAACTGGAAGCCGAACAGATCGGTCACCTCCGGATTCAACCACAGCGTCGGCAGCGCGCGCGGTTCACGCGACAGCTGCTCGCGGGCCTGCTCGAAGTGGTTCGAATACAGGTGCGCGTCGCCCAGCGTGTGCACGAAATCGCCGACGCCCAGGCCGGTGGCCTGCGCCACCATGTGGGTCAGCAATGCGTAGCTGGCGATGTTGAACGGTACGCCGAGGAAAATGTCGCCACTGCGCTGGTACAGCTGGCAGCTGAGCTTGCCGTCGACCACGTAGAACTGGAACAGGTTATGGCACGGCATCAACGCCATCTGCGAAAGCTCGCCCACGTTCCAGGCACTGACCACCAGCCGCCGCGAATCCGGATTGCGCTTGATCTCCTCCACCAGCCACTGCATCTGGTCGATCTCGCCGCCGTCGGCCGTGGCCCAGCTGCGCCACTGCTTCCCGTACACCGGGCCGAGGTCACCGTTCTCGTCGGCCCACTCGTCCCAGATGCGCACCTGGTTGTCCTTGAGGTAACCGATGTTGGTGTCGCCCTTCAGGAACCACAGCAGCTCGTGGATGATCGAGCGCAGGTGCAGCTTCTTGGTGGTGACCAGCGGGAAGCCGTCGTTGAGGTTGAAGCGCATCTGCCAGCCGAACACGCTGCGGGTGCCGGTACCGGTGCGGTCGCTCTTCTCCGCGCCGTGTTCGAGCACGTGCGAGAGCAGGTCCAAGTAGGCCTTCATGCCTTGCCCTCCGCCGTCACCAGCGGCTGCGGCTGCAGCACCGGCGCGCGGCGCGACATCACCAGCAGCACCAGACCGAAGGCGATCAGCGGCACGCACAGGATCTGGCCCTTGGTCAGCCAGCCGAAGGCCACGTAGACGCCGTTGTCGGGCATGCGCACGAACTCGACCGCGAAGCGGAAGATGCCATACAGCAGCGCGAACAGGCCGCCAATGAGATAGCGATGGCGCGGCTTGGCCGACACCGTCCACAACACCGCGAACATCACCAGCCCTTCCAGCAGCGCTTCATACAGCTGCGACGGATGGCGCGCGAACTGGTTGAGCGCACCGCTGGCGAACTGCGACTGCAGGGTGGCGTGGTCGAGCTGGTTCAACGGTGCCGGCAGGCCGGACGGGAACACCACGCCCCAGCTGCCGTCGGTGTACTTGCCCCACAGCTCGGCGCCGATGAAGTTGCCGATGCGGCCAAAGCCCAGGCCCAGCGGCACCAGCGGCGCCATGAAATCCATGGTGTCGAAGAAGTGCAGCGCATGCTTGCGCGACCACCACCAGCAGGCCGCGATCACGCCGAGCAGGCCACCGTGGAAGCTCATGCCGCCATCCCACACCTTGAACAGCAGCAGCGGGTTGTGCAGGAAATCGCCCAGCGCGTAGAACAGCATGTAGCCGATGCGCCCGCCCAGCACTACGCCGAGCATGGCGTAGAACAGCAGGTCGGAGAAGCCGTTGGCGTCGACGCCCGGCAGGCGCCCGTCGGCGATCCGCTTGCGCCCCAGCAGCCAGGCGGCGGTGAAGCCGAGCAGGTACATGATGCCGTACCAGTGCACCTTGATCGGTCCCAACGAGAGGGCGATGGGGTCGATGTCGTGGAAATAGATCATGAAGGGCGCCTTGCAGGGATGCCGATATTCTAGCGCCGCCCGGGAGCGGCCTCGTCGTGGCCGCCGTCGCCCGATTGCCGGGCTTCAGCCCAGGATCTGCGGCGTGTCCGGCAGGCCGTCCTGATCGGACCGCGCCGAGGCCGGAAAGTGCCCCTCCACCAGGGAGGAAACCTCGTCGATGGCATCGCGCAGCGCCGCCACCGGCTGCGCGCTGCGCAGGCCTTCGCGCAGATGCGTGCAGACCCGCTGCCACTGCTCGGGCGCGACCCGCCCCTGCAGGCCGCGGTCGGCCACGATCTCGATGGCGTGGTCGGCCAGCAGCAAGTAGATCAGCACGCCATTGTTGTGCGCGGTATCCCAGGTGCGCAGGCGCGCGAAGGCATGCTCGGCCGCCTGCCGCGGGGTGACCTTGTGCCACAGCGCATGCAGTGGCAGATCGGCCTCCACCGCAAACATCACCTGGCCGCCATGGCGCTGCTCGCCCGCGGCGATCGCCTCGGTGATCGCCTGCAGCGTGGCCGGCGGGAACGCCCGCCGTACCGACGGCGAAAACAGATGCCTGCACAGACGTTGGATCATCACCAGCCTCCCGACGCGCCACCGCCGCCGGAACGGCCACCACCGCCGCCCCAGCCGCCGCCACCGCCAAACCCACCCCCGCCGCCGAAGCCGCCGCCGCCCCAGCTGCCTCCGCCCCAACCGCCACCGCCGGCGAAACGCCCCGGATGGCCGGACAGCATCGCCACCACCAGGCCCACCACGCCGGCCAGGCCACTGGCCAGCAAGGTGGAAGTGAACAGGAAGGCCGCTACCGCCGCTCCAGCGCCCCCCAGCAGGCCGCGCAGCGGACGCGGTACCCGCGAGAACACGCCGCGCAGGATGCTGCCGGCGAACACGCCGATGAACAACGCCAGGATCCAGGTATCACCGCCCCCGTCGGGGGCGCGTCCCTGCTGGCTGCTGACCGGCGCCGGCAGGGCTTCGCCGTCGATGATCCTCACCAGCACCGCCGTGGCCTCGGTGATGCCACCGGCATAGTCATTGGCGCGGAAGCGTGGCACCAGGTATTCCTGGATCACCCGGTTGGCGATCGCGTCGGGAATCGCGCCTTCCAGGCCATAGCCCGGTTCGATGCGCACGCGCCGATCGTCCTTGGCCACCACCAGCAGCACGCCGTCGTCCACGCCCTTGCGACCGATCTGCCACTGATCGAACACCCGGGTGGTGTACTGGGCAATGTCTTCCGGCTGCGTGGTCGGCACCACCAGCACCTGCATCTGGCTGCCCTTGCGCTGCTGCAGGTCCAGCGCCTGCTGCACCAGCGCCTGCTTCTGCGCGGCATCCAGGGTGCCGGTGGTATCGACCACCGGCGAATCCAGCGCCGGAATCGGCGCCAGCGTCTGCGCCTGCACGGTCAACGGCAGCCACAGCAGCAGGGCCAGCAGTGTGGCGGCCAGGCGCATCGGTCAGTGGCCCGGGGCCGGGGCCGGCTGCTGCTGCGGCGCGTTGCCGAAATCAACCGCCGGCGCGTTGGAGATCTGCGCTTCGTTTTCCACGGTGAAGTTCGGCTTGGGCTGGTAGCCGAAGATCTTGGCGGTGATCAGCTGCGGGAACGAGCGGATGTAGGTGTTGTAGTCCTGCACCTGCTGGATGTAGCGGCCGCGGGCAACGGTGATGCGGTTCTCGGTGCCTTCCAGCTGCGCCTGCAGGTCGCGGAAGTTCTGGTCGGACTTCAGCACCGGGTAGTTCTCGGTAACCACCAGCAGGCGCGACAGCGCGCTGCCCAGTTCGCCCTGGGCCTGCTGGAACTGCTTGAGCGAGGCTTCATCGTCGGCGTTGACGTTGATCTGGCCAACGCGCGAACGGGCGTTGGTGACTTCGGTCAGAACGCGTTCTTCCTGGCTGGCGAAACCTTTCACGGTCTGCACCAGGTTGGGCACCAGGTCGGCGCGGCGCTTGTACTGGTTGAGCACTTCGGACCAGCTGGCCTTCACCGCTTCGTCCTTCTGCTGGATGGCGTTGTAGCCGCAGCCGGACAGCAGGGAGGCCAGCAGCAGCAATGGGATGAGGCGGGTCAGCAGGCGCATGGCCAAGGCTCCGGGTGGACTGAGCGCCGAGCATGCCATGGTCGGTGTTAACGGACGTGTGGAGAGTGCCGGCCATCGGGCGCCGCCCCCTCCGCGGTGGTCATGTCTGCTGGATATCGGGGTGGGCCGGGAGGGTGAGTGGGCTGGGGGACGCCGTGAATACGTCCTTGTAGGCTCGGGCGCGCCATCCATGGCGCTTACGCCCCCAGCCCACTCACCCTCCCGGCCACGGACGGTTTCCTGCGCACCGCGGGAAGATCAAAAAAGAGCAAAAGCGAAAACCCATGCTCCGGGCATTCGTGCCGACCAACGGTCGGCACCCACCATCAGCAGCAGGTTCCAACAGATCGCAAGAACCTGTCGAAGGCGGGGTGGGTCTGGTTGAGGGGGCGTGAGCGCCATGGATGGCGCGACCGAGGCTACATGGACGTATTTACGCCGTCCCCCTCAACCGGACCCACCCCGCCAACCCACGGAATGCAGGCTGTTGCTGTTGCTCTGGATTCTGCGGGTGCAGGGCTGCAAGCCCTGCCGGAACCCCACACCGTTCAACAGGCCTCAGCCACCGGGGCACGCGCACGCCCCAGCCACGCCAGCAGCAGCGCCGACGCTGCCAGCAGCCCACCGGCCACCGGAATCGCCGCGTACCCCAGCCCCAGGCTGATCACCGCACCACCCAGCGCCGCGCCCAGTGCATTGCCGAGGTTGAACGCACCGACGTTGATCGACGACGCCAGGCCCGGCGCCTCGCTGGCCGCCTGCATCACCCGGATCTGCAACGGCGGCACGATCGCGAAGGTCGCCGCACCGAACAGCAGTACGCCCAGCGCCGCAGTCGCGTGGCTCATGAAGGCCAGCGGCAGCACGAACATCAGCACCGCAAGTACCGCCAGCAGGATCCGGGTGGCGCCGTCCAGCGACCAGTCGGCCAGGCGGCCGCCAATACCGTTGCCGAAGGTAAAGCCGATGCCGATCAATGCCAGCGACAGCGCGATGAAAGCATTCGACGCACCGGTCAGTTCAGTCAGCACCGGCGCCACGTAGGTGTAGAGGGTGAACATCGCACCTGCACCCAGCACCGTAGTGGCCATCGCCAGCAGCACCTGCGGCTGCATGATCGATTTCAGTTCACGCCGCACATCCGGACGCGCGCCCGCGGCCGACGGCGGCAGTGCCATGGCCAACGCGGTGATCGCAACCACACCGAGTACGGCGGTGCCGGCAAAGGCCAGGCGCCAGCCCAGCTGCTGGCCGACCCAGGTCGCCAGCGGCACGCCACCGATGTTGGCGATGGTCAGGCCCATGAACATCGTCGCCACCGCCGCGGCCTGCTTCTCCTTCGGCACCAGGCTGGCGGCGACCACCGCGCCGATGCCGAAGAACGCACCGTGATTGAGGCTGGTCACCAGCCGTGACAGCAGCAGCAGGCCGTAGTTCGGGGCCAGCGCCGACAGCAGGTTGCCGACCACGAAGATCGACATCAGCAGCATCAGCGCGGTGCGCTTGCCGAAGCGTCCCATCAGCAGGGTCATCACTGGTGCGCCCAGCATCACGCCCACCGCATAGGCGGTGATCAGCATGCCGGCGGTGGGGATGCTGACCCCGACTCCGCTGGCGATGACCGGCAGCAGGCCCATCGGCGTGAACTCGGTGGTGCCAATGGCGAAGGCGCCGACGGCGAGGGCCAGCAATGCGGCTCTGGAATTCATGGGGATTGCCTGCGTGGGGCAGGCCCTGTGGAAAATGAGCGCGTAGCCTGCGCGCTTTGCCGGCCGGGAGTAAGCCACTACGCGGGAAAACAGTGTTGATCCCGATTCACAAGTGGAAGGTGCAAGCCGGCATTGCGGGAAGAAGCCCCGCCGGGCATCGCCCGGCGCTACCGGGAAGGGCCCACGCTTGGATAGCGCCGGGCCATGCCCGGCGAGCGCAGCGGCGCCTGGAACGCAGAACCCCCGGCGATGGCCGGGGGTTCTGTCTCGCTTGCTTACCAGTCGCCGGCGCCCGGCACGTGGTGTTCGCGTGCCCGGCGGCGCATCAGCAGGTTCAGCCACTCCACCAGCACCGAGAAGCCCATCGCCGCGTAGATGTAGGGCTTGGGCACGTGCACGTCCAGGCCGTCCAGGATCAGCACCGCGCCGATCAGCAGGATGAAGGCCAGGGCCAGCATCTTCACGGTCGGGTTGGCATCGATGAAGCGGCCCAGCGGGTTGGCCGCCAGCAGCATCACCGCCACCGACAACAGGATCGCCGCCACCATCACCGGCACGTGGTCGGCGATGCCGACGGCGGTGATCACCGAATCCAGCGAGAACACGATGTCGATGACCGCGATCTGCGCGATCACGTAGCCGAACACGGCCGAAGTCTTGGTGGTGGTCGGGTCCTCGTCCTCGCCACCGGTGATCATCTCCTTGATCTCCATCCAGCCCTTGATGATCAGGAACAGGCCACCGACGATCAGCACCAGGTCGCGGATGGAGATGCCCATGCCGGCCACGGTGAACAGGTTTGCCTGCATGTGCGCCAGGTACGCCAGCGACACCAGCAGGCCGATACGGGTGATGCAGGCCACCGCGATGCCGAGGCGGCGCGCGAACGGGCGGCGGTTCTCCGGCAGCTTGCTGACGGCGATGGAGATGAACACCAGGTTGTCGATGCCGAGCACGATTTCCAGCGCGCTGAGGGTGAACAGGGTCAACCAGACGTTCGGATCGGCGAGAAACTCAAGGGACATGGGAAGTCTTCAACAAGGGGAAGGAAGAAGGATCAGCCGACGCTGGCCGGCAACAACCGCGGCACCAGCACCAGGGCCCAGCACAGCAGCACGTTCATCATCAGCACGAACACCGCCGCCGAGCCCATGTCCTTGGCGCGGCCGGCCAGTTCGTGGATTTCCGCGCCATAGCGCTCGATCACCGCCTCGATGGCCGAATTGGCCAGCTCCATCGCCAGCACCAGCAGCATCGAGCCGATCATCAGCGCGCGCTCCACCGGGGTCTGGCCCAGCCAGATCGCCAGCGGGGTCAGCAGCACCAGCAGGTAGACCTCCAGCCGGAACGAGGACTCGTGCAGCCAGGCAGCACGCAGGCCCTGCCAGGACCAGCGGGCGGCCTGGAAGATG
The DNA here is from genome assembly GCF_020883215.1 of Stenotrophomonas sp. SI-NJAU-1. NCBI lineage: Bacteria > Pseudomonadati > Pseudomonadota > Gammaproteobacteria > Lysobacterales > Lysobacteraceae > Stenotrophomonas > Stenotrophomonas sp. SI-NJAU-1. Next base: position 757,548 of record NZ_CP086598.1, on the reverse strand, counting down.
CGGCGCGGGCCGCGGGGCATGTGGCCGAACTGATCAGCCACGGGTGATGGATCCAGCAACAGGGGCGCGGCGCAGCGACCGCTCAAACGCACGGCAGGAAATCATGGGTGCACAGGGATAGGCAGACAGCCCCCATTTTGCCACAAGGCCGGCAATGGCACCCCGCACGCCCCGCCGCGAGGCCCTGCGAACGACCCCGCGAACGGCCCAGCACGGCCAAGCGCGGGGCCAGCCCAGCTTCTATGATGGATACCCCCTGCCCTGCCGGAGTGCCTGATGACCCGTCCCCGCACCTGCCTGATCCTGCTCGGCCTGCTGGCCGCGCCGCTGGCCCAGGCCCTGAGCCCGCCGGCGCCGCCGCAGGTCCCTGCGCAGGTCTCCAACGTGGCCTGGGAGGCCGACATCGCCGCCTTCGCCGCCGTCGACCGGACCAATCCGCCGCCACGTGGTGGCATCGAGTTCATCGGCAGCTCGTCCTTCCGCATGTGGGACAGCCTGGCCCGGGATTTCCCGGGGCAACCGGTGTTCAACCGCGGCTTCGGAGGTTCGGAAGTGCGTGACAGCACCTGGTACGCCGGCCAGGCCATCGTGCCGTACGCGCCGTGCAAGGTGTTCTTCTACGCCGGCGACAACGACCTCAACAGCGGCCGCAGCGCGACCCAGGTACGCGATGACGTGGTGGCCTTCGTGCAGCGCGTGCATCGCGACCTGCCGAAGACGAAGGTGGAATACGTCTCCATCAAGCCCAGCCCATCGCGGGCGCACCTGCTGCCGGCGATCAACGACGCCAACGCGAAGATCAAGGCCGCGTTGGCGAAGCTGCCCAACACCGGCTACACCGACATCTACACACCGATGCTCGGGGCCGACGGCCAGCCCGATGCGTCGTTGTTCCGCGAGGACATGCTGCACATGACCCCGGCCGGCTATGCGATCTGGACCAAGGCGCTGGCGCCGAAGGTCAACTGCAACTGATTGATCCCGAGGTTGCCGGCCAGCGGCCGGCACTACCGCGACAACGCGCGTGCTCCGGTAGTTGCCAACCGTGGTTGGCATGAATGCGTCCACCTGCACCCCAGTGAAAGCGCCGACCAAGGTCGGCAACTACCGAGCTGGCAAGCGGCCCTCAGCGGAAAATCACCGTCGCCTCGGTGCCCTTGCCCAGCTCGCTGGCCAGGCTGACCTTCCAGCCGAAGCGGTCACACAGGCGGCGCACGATCGACAGCCCCAGGCCAGTGCCCTGCGGTCGGCTGGGATCGGCACGATAGAACGGCTCGAACGCACGCGACAGCGCGTCGGCGGACATGCCGATGCCGGTATCGCTCACCACTACCCGGTCGTTGTGCACGTGCACGTCGATGCGGCCTTCGTCGGTATAGCTGCAGGCGTTGCGCACCAGGTTGCTGACCACCACCTGCAGCACCCGCGGCGGTGCGTGCAGCTGCACGGCCGCGTCGCTGTGCAGGTGCACCGCCAGCGGCCGTCCCACCAGCAGCTCGTTGGCGTTGTCCACTTCGTAACGGACGATGTCGTTGACGTCGAACAGTTCCACCTGCGGCTCGACGTCGGCCTCACGGGCCAGGATCAGGAAAGCATCGATCACCGCTTCCATGTCCCGCCCGGCACGCTGGATGCGCTGCAGGCTGCGGCGCAGGCGCGGCTCCAGGCTTTCATCGCCCAGCGCCATGTCGCTGGCCACGCGGATGACGGTCAGCGGCGTGCGCAGTTCATGGCTGGCATCACGGGTGAAGTTGCGCTCGCGCGCCACGTGCGCGGTGACCCGGTTGGCCAGCGAATGCAGCGCCGCCGCCAGCTGCCGGGTCTCGCCCTGCATGTCCGCCGGCAGCTTGTTCGGCTCCAGGTCGGCCGCTTCCGGATGGCCCGGATCCCAGCGCGAGACACGACGCGCCAGCCAGTTCACCGGCGATACCAGGCGTTTGGAGGCACGGTAGGTGATCCAGGAGGCGCCATATACCGCCAGCAGGGTCAGCAGCACCGGCACGATGCCGAACCAGAACGCCAGCATCTCCGCGCGCGAGCGCAGGAACACCAGGTACAGGCGCCCCTCTTCGCGGGCGTCGACCAGCACCAGCTGATCGTCGTCGGGCAGTTCGTGGAAACCCGGTACCAACGTGCGCAGGTTGGCCGGCAGTGACAGGCTGGACTGCCCGCGTTCCAGCAGGTAGCCACGGATGTTCTGGGTGTTGGGCGGCGGCTGCACGGGCGAGGCCTCGTGCAGTGTCCAGTAGTACGCCGCTTCTTCGCGCAGGGCAGCGCCCACCAGGCTGTGCTTGATCACCAGCGACACCAGCCAGGCACCCAGCAGGATACCCAGGCTGGCCAGCACGGCTTGCAGGATGAAAGCGATACGGATCTTGCGCGGCAGGCCGTGCGGCATTGCGGTGTCCCGGTCAGAGCGCTGCGATTATAGGCAGCGCGCTGTGCCGTGATCGTGCATGGACGATGACGACCCGGTATCCGGAACGTTCACCCCTTCCCTGCCGACCACGGCCGTGCCGGTTCTGCTGCAACACCGGCACGACGTCGATCAGGCCATCGGCTGGGCGATATCGGCGATGCGATAGCCCGCGCTCTGCACGGTGTGCAGCAGCGGCCGATCGAACGGCTTGTCGATGATCTTGCGCAGGTTGTACAGATGGCTGCGCAACGTGTCCGAATCAGGCAGGCCGTTACCCCAGATCTCGCGCTCGATTTCCTGGCGGGTGACCACACGCGGCGATTCACGCATCAGGATGGTCAGCAGGCGCAGGCCGATCGGCGACAGCTGCAGCTCGGTGCCGGCACGGGTGGCACGCATGCTGACCGGATCGAGCACCAGGTCGGCGACCTTGAGCACTTCCGAACCCACCTGGCGACGTTCGCGGCGGATCAGCGCGCGCAGGCGGGCTTCCAGTTCCTGGATCGCGAACGGCTTGGTCAGGTAATCGTCGGCACCAAAGCCAAGCCCGGTGAGCTTGTCATCCAGCGTGTCGCGCGCGGTCAGCATCAGCACCGGGGTCGACTTGCGCGCATCGTTGCGCAGCCGGCGGCACACTTCGATGCCATCCAGCCGCGGCAGCATGAGGTCCAGCACGACGACGTCGTAGCTGTTCTCGGCAGCCAGACGGTAGCCGTCCAGGCCATCCTGCGCATAGTCGACCTCGAAGCCACGGCCTTCCAGGTATTCACCGATCATCTCGGAGATATTGCGGTTGTCTTCGACCACCAGCACCAAGCCGGAAGTCTCCTTCGTCTGACGCATGAGAATCCCTCTTTCTTCAGCTTTGTGAAACATGCCCGATCGACGGTGCACGCGATGTGAAGCTGCGTCAATGAAAAGAGGATGGCGTGCTCACAGCAGCGGTTTCAGCAGCGGCCAGACGTTGTCCAGCACCTTCGGCTGCGCTTGGGCGGTGGGATGCAGGCCGTCGGCCTGCATCAAGCCGGGCTGCAGGGCCACGCCTTCCAGCAGGAACGGCAGCAACGGCACCTTGTACTGCGTGGCCAGTGCCCGGTACGCCGCAGCCAGGCGCTGGCGGTAGCCCGGCCCATAGTTGGGCGGCACGTCGATGCCCAGCAGCAGCACCTTGGCACCGGCCTTCTGGCTGGCCTGCACCATCTTCTCCAGGTTGCCCTGCACCTGCGCCGGGGTCAGCCCGCGCAGCGCATCGTTGCCACCGAGGGCGATCACCACCACCGTGGGCTTCTCCCGGCCAAGCAGGCCCGGCAGGCGGGTCAGCGCGCCAGCGGTGGTTTCCCCGCTCATGCTGGCGTTGACGATGCGCGGCGGGGTTTTCGACTGCTGCCTGACCCGCTGCTGCAGCAGGCTGACCCAGCCGGCATCGGCCGGGATATTGTGGGCGGCACTGAGGCTGTCACCGAGCACCAGCACGGTACCGCCGCCCGGACCTTTGGCACACGCCAGTGCCGGCAACAGCAGCAACCCTAGCAGCAGCATCATCATTGCGCCGGCTTGCCGGCTCCATTCCGTCTTGTGCATTGGAGTCTCCTCATCGACAGCCTGTCCCCCCGCAGCGCGCCCGTCGCCATCGCCGTCGACCAGGTCGGCAAATCCGTGCATGGCCCGGAGGGTGAAGTCCACATACTGGACAACATCACCCTGACCGTCCATGAAGGCACCAGCGTGGCCATCGTCGGCGCCTCTGGTTCCGGCAAGACCACCCTGCTCGGCCTGCTGGCCGGACTGGACCTGCCCAGCCGTGGCCGCATCGCGCTGGCGGGCCAGGATCTGACGGCACTGGACGAAGAAGCGCGTGCACAGCTGCGCGCGCGCGAGGTCGGCTTCGTCTTCCAGAGCTTCCATCTGCTGCCGGCGCTGACGGCGGCCGAGAACATCGCGCTGCCGCTGGAACTGGCCGGGCGCGAGGACCGCACGCGGGTGGACGAGGTGCTGGCGGCGGTCGGACTCTCGCATCGTGCCCGCCACTACCCGCGGCAGTTGTCCGGCGGCGAGCAGCAGCGTGTCGCCCTCGCCCGCGCCTTCGTCAGCCGCCCGCGCATCCTGTTCGCCGACGAACCCACCGGCTCGCTGGACCAGGCCACCGGCCAGCACATCAGCGATCTGCTGTTCGAACTCAATGCCGGCAGCGGTACCACGCTGGTGCTGGTCACCCACGACCTGCGCCTGGCACAGCGCTGCCAGTACATCCATCGCATCGACAACGGCCGCCTGCAGCCGGTGGAACATGGAGTGGACGCATGAACCTGCTGCGGCATGCGTGGCGCGCGCTGCGCCGCGAGGCCCTGGCAGGTGACCTGCTGACGGTGTTCGCCGCCCTGGTGCTGGGCGTGGCGGTGATGACGGCGGTGGGCACGCTGGTGAACCGGGTCAACCTGGCACTGACCGGCAGCGCAGCGGAAATGCTCGGCGGCGACCTCGGCGTGGCCGGCCGCGATGACCCGCCCGCCGCGTTCGCTGAGGAGGCGCAGCGACGCGGCCTGGCGCATACGCGGCTGGCCAGCTTCGGCAGCGTACTGTTCCAGGGCGATGCCAGCCAGATGGCCAGCATCAAGGCCGTGGAAGCGGGCTACCCCCTGCGCGGCGCGCTGCGCGTGCGTGCCACGCCCGGCGGTGCGCTGATCGCCGATGCCGGAATGCCGGCCAAGGGCCAGGCCTATGCCGACCCACGCCTGCTGCAGGCACTGGGCCTGAAGGCGGGCGACGATCTGGAATTCGGTGCGGGCACGCTGCGCATCGCCGGCATCATCGAATCGGAGCCGGATGCCGGTGGCGACCTGCTGACGCTGTCGCCGACCCTGCTGGTCAACCGCGCCGATGTGGAAGGCACCGGCCTGCTCGGCCCCGGCAGCCGCATCAATTACCGGGTGATGTTCGCCGGCCCTGCCGCCGACATCGCGTCATTCCGGCAATGGCTGCTGCCGCAGGTAAAAGGCATGCGCCTGCTCAGCGTGAACGATACCCAGCGCGGTGTGCGCCAGGCCTTCGACCTGGCCGGTCGTTTCCTCGGCCTGAGCGCGCTGCTGGCGGTGCTGCTGGCCGGCGTTGCCACCGCGCTGGCGGCCAACCGGTTCGCGCTGCGTCGCATCGACCAGGTAGCGATCCTGCGCTGCCTGGGTGCACGCCAGCGCGACATCCTGGCCGGCCTGGCCCTGCAGCTGCTGATGCTGGCGGTGCCGGCGTGTGCGATCGGCATCGGCCTGGGCATGGCGGCACAGGAAGGCCTGGTGCAGGTACTGGGCAGCCTGGTACCGCAACGCCTGCCGCTGCCCGAAGCCATGCCTGCGCTGACCGGCGCGGGGATCGGCCTGTTGCTGCTGTTCGGCTTCGGACTGCCGCCGCTGCTGCGCCTGCGTGGCGTGCCGCCGATGCGCGTGCTCAACCGTTCGTTCGCTGCCTTGCCGCCGGCCTCGCTGCTGGCCTATGTGGCTGCGCTGGCGGCCAGCCTGGCACTGGCGGTGCAGGTCACCGGCGATCTGAAGCTGGCACTGTGGGTGCTGGGTGGCCTGGCCGGGCTGGCGGTGGCCGCGGGCGTGGTCGGGTTCCTGCTGCTGCAGCTGCTGCGTGGTTTGCAGCACCGCCTGCACGGCAACTGGCGGCTGGGCCTGGCGGCGCTGACGCGGCGGCGGATGCTGGCGGTGATGCAGCTGGTGGGGCTGTCACTGTCGCTGTGCGCCCTGCTGTTGCTGGCGGTGATCGGCCCCGGCTTGCTGCAGCAGTGGCGCGAGCGCCTGCCTGCGGACACGCCCAATTATTTCCTGATCAACATCCAGCCCGAGCAGCGCGACAGCGTGCTGGCTGCACTGCAGGGCCTGGGTGCGGATGATGCCAGCATCGAACCGATGGCCACCGGCCGCCTGATCGCGATCAACGGCAAGCCGCCGCTGCGGGTCGACCGCACACAGGCCGAGGACACTCCACCGCAGGGCGAAGGCCAGCGCGACGACGATGACGAGAACCGGCCGCTGAACTTCAGCTGGCGCAGCACGTTCCCGCCGGCCAACACACTGGTCAACGGCACGTTCTGGAAGCCGGACAGCACCGCTGCCGAGGCCTCGGTGGAGATCGGCTGGGCCAAGCGCTACGGCGTGTACCCCGGTGACCGCATCACCATTGCGGTGGGCGAGCAGCAGCGCGAGTTCAGCGTTACCAGCGTGCGTAAGGCCGACTGGAATACCTTCCGGCCGAACTTCTTCGTGTTGTTGAACCCGAACGCGGTGGGCGATACACCGCACAACCTGCTGTCGGCATTCCATCTGCCAGCGGGACAGGCAGCGGGTCTCGGGGCCCTGGTGCGCGCGCAGCCGAACCTGTCGCTGCTGGACGTGGATGCAGTGATCTCGCAGGTGCGCGATGTGATGGAACGGGTGGCGCAGGCGGTGCAGCTGGTGATGGTGTTCAGCCTGCTGGCCGGCGTGCTGGTGCTGCTGGCGGCGCTGCAGGCAACGGCGGGCGAGCGCCGCTATGACAGCGCGGTGCTGCGCACGCTGGGTGCGACGCGGCGCCAGCTGCGTGGCGCGGTGCTGGTCGAGTTCGGTGCGCTGGGCGCGCTGGCGGCGCTGCTGGCGGTGGGCGCGTCAGCGGTGATCGGCGTTGCGGTGTCGCAGAAGGTGTTCGAACTGCCGCTGCTGCCGCCCTGGCCGGGACTGCTGCTGGGTGGCCTGCTCGGCATCGCGCTGAGCCTGCTGGCCGGCTGGCTGGGGACCCGGCGGATCCTGCACACGCCACCGGCATTGGCGCTGCGCGAGGCCTGACGCTGTTCTGTGGCAAAGGCATCCACGCATGGCGTGGATCTACCAGCGAGCCGAGTAGATCCACGCCACGCAAGCAGGTAGATCCACGCCATGCGTGGATGGGGTGCCCATGGTCCCGGTAGATCCACGCCATGCGTGGATGGGTGCCCATGGTCCCGATAGATCCACGCCATACGTGGATGGGGTGCCCATGGTCCCGGGTAGATCCACGCCGTGCGTGGATACGGTGCTGGGCAGGGCCGGCACCGCAGCGCGCCGATCAACCTTCCTTCGGCGCCTTTTCCACGTACTTGGCGAAGACTTCGTCGATCTGCGCGTCCTTCACCTTCTTGCCGGCCTGCACGTCCTCGGCCTGGGTGAACAACGGGATGATCATCGCCATGCCGTCGAGCTTGGTCTTCAGGTGCACGCCCGGGGCCTGGGTAAGGTAGCCGTCCCAGCGCTGGCGCACCTTGCTCCAGTAGCCGGCGGTGGCCTTCCAGTAATCGCGCGCCGGGGTGAAGTCGACCTCGGTGGTCCTGATGTAGTCGTTGAAGCCGAATTCGCGGGCGATTTCCACCTGGCTGCCATCCGCGTTGCGCTGCACCTTGGTGTTGAACTGCTCGTGGGTCCAGCCGTTCGGGGTCAGGGTGTGGCGGTTGACCACGGCCAGCGCGTTGTAATCGCTGCGCTTGGTGTACTCGCGGCGTGGCAGCGGCCGCCAGCTGATGTCGCTGGTCCAGGTCGGCACATTGTTGGCGTAGGTCCACGTGCCGGTGCCGCAGTAGCGCGGTGCATCGCTGACTTCGTACACGCACTGGGTCCAGGCGCCCTGGTTGGTCGCAGCTGCGATCGTGCGCACCTGCCAGGTCTGGTCGGCGCTGAACTCGAAGCGGTTCGGCGCTTCGTACACCCAGTCCTGCCGCCAGTGCTTGGTCACGTGGCCGCTCTTCTCGTCCAGCAGCAGGTGCTGCAGCACGATGCGCTTCGGCGTGTCCTCGACCACGATCACCACTTCGTTGCCACCGCTGCGCATGGCCGGCGCGCGCTCGTAGCCCGGCGTCAGCAGCACGGTCTCATCGAAAGCGAAATCCACCGTGTACTCACCCTGCATGGCAAGGATGCTGTCATGGTCGCGGGCGATGTCGGAGGGCTGCGCGCTGGCGGCGCCACTGGCGGCGAGCAGCACCATCACGCTGGCTGTCTGGAACTTCATCGGGTCTTCCTTCGGGGTTGCAGGTTTCGTGGAAAGGCCATCCTGGCCGGCAGGCAATCCATCGCAATCAGGTCACAGGCGGACCAGCGGCAGGTCGCCGGGAGCGCGCGCGGCAGGGCGGCGTGCGGCGTCGGCGCAACAGCAGTCGTCGATCGCCAGTTCGCCTTCGGCGCCTTCCATGCGTGCGATGCGGCGCGCGGTGGCGGCACCGAGCGAAGACAGCGTGGACAGGCTGGCGGCCAGGGTCCGGCCCTCGTCGGCGGCGTGCAGGCGCAGCGTGCACAGACGCCAGCGTTGCCCGCCCAGGTGCCCGGCCAAGCGCCGCCACAGGCGTTCACCGACGCTGCCATCGCTATCGTGCGAAGGACCCGGCGGCAGCGTCGCCACCAGCCGGTCCCATGCCAGGAAATCGCTGTCCGGCAACAGGTAAAGGCGCCACACGCAACGGCCACGTGCATCGAGGAAGCACAGGCTTTCGCGCAGGCCCTCGCTGTCCACGCCCTGGCAGGCATGCACCGATACCGCCTGGCGCCAACCGCCCAGCTCGTTGCCATCGGCGTGATACAGGCACAACACGGTGCCGAGCGCTGCCAGCTGTGCCGGCGCAGGCCAGGCCCGCAGCGACGAACGCGACAGGGAGGACGGCAGGCGACGCGCGGACAGGGCTCGGCTCATGGGATCACCAGGACACGGCAAGGCTGGCCGACAGGGTGCGGCCGGGGCTGGTATAGCGGTCCAGAACGGTACTGGTGGCCGACAGGGTCGAGCCGACGTTGGACCAGTCGATGTAACGCTTGTCACCCAGGTTGAAGACACCGACGTTGAAGGTGGCGCCCGGGGCGAAGTTCCAGTGCGCCATCAGGTCGGCCACGCCATAGCCCGCCGGGCGATAGGTGGTGGTGCTGGCCAGCCGGTCCTTGCGCTTGACGAAGGTGCCTGCCAGTTCGACACCCCAGGTATCGGTGTCGTACATCAGGCCGACAGTGCCGCGCAGCGGATCGACCGAATCCAGCGGCGTGTCTTCGGTCTTGTTGTCGCCGCGCGACCACGCCACCGCACTGCGCAACGCCCAGCCCTGCAGTGCGGGACGGATCTGGCCGAAGTCGACGCCGGCCTTCAGTTCGGCGCCGTAGATGCGTGCGTCGGCGATGTTGCGCGACTGGAACACCATCAGGCCCTGCGGGTTGGTACCCACCAGCGTCTGCGACTCGATGAAGTCCTTGTAGTCGTTGTAGTAGCCGCTCACGCTCACGTACGCCGCCGGCGACAGGAAGCGCAGGCCCAGTTCAACGCCATCGCTGGTTTCCGGCTTCAGGTCCGGATTGGGAATGGCGGTATAGCCGAAAGCGAAATTGGTGAAGCCGAGGTTGACGTCGTTGTACGGCGGCGAGCGGAAACCACGCGAGTAACCGGCAAACAGCGACCACTCGTCGGTGAAGCGATAGACCAGGCCGAACTTCGGCGACACGCTGGTCTTCTTCAGCTCCGACACGGCCACGCCGGGGTTGTCCTCGGCGAAGATGCTGTCCACGTCCGGCTTCAGTTCGTAGCGGTCCACGCGCACGCCCGGCACCAGCGACAGCCTGCCATCGGCCAGGCGCATTTCATCCTGCGCGTACAGGCCCAGCTCGGTGGTCTTGCTGATCGGGAAATCGCGCACGGGGAACGCGTCGGGCAGGATCGTCGTGCTGACCACGCCACGATTGCTGACCTGGTAGCCATCGCGCTTCTGGCGGATCTCGGTGCGGGCGCCATCGAAGCCATAGGTCAGCGCGTGTTCGACGCTGCCGGTGCTGAAGGCCTTGTTGAACACCGCCTGCAGGCCATACACGCGCTGGTCGAAACTGAACTGGCGATGGCGGCGGCTGCCGTTGGCGCGCGCCTCATCGGTGCGCTGCGTGGTTTCGCTGTCCTGCGTGTAGACCTGCCAGTGCAGGCTGTCGGCGAAGCCCTTGTCCAGCGCATCCATCTCGTGGGCGAAGGACACGCGGGTGCGGTTCTGCTTGTCGCGCGCCTTCATGCCGGTGGTGGTGGTGCGGTCGATCGAGGACAGCACATCGGTATCGGTGTTGTCTTCGTTGCCTTCCACGGTCAGGCGGAAACGCTGGTCTTCGCTGGGCGCATAGACCAGCTTGGCCAGGCCGCTGCGACCATCGCGGTCCTGCGGGTTGGCCGCGGTGCGCGTGTTGTCATCGCTGCGCACATCGCCCTTGTTGTCGGTTTCCTGGCCCTGGCGGTGGTTGATGTTGACCATGCCGCTCCAGTGTTCGCCACCGAAGGCGCTGGTGACGCCGCCGAGCAGGCCCTTCCACTCGCCGTCGTAGCCGAATTTCAGGCCGACGTAGCTGTCCTTGCCATCCTTGAGGTAATCAGCCGGATCCTTGGTGACGAAGGCAACCACGCCGCCAAGTGCGTCCGAGCCGTACAGCGAACTGGCCGGGCCGCGCACGATCTCCACGCGCTTGAGCGTGTCCAGGTCGGTGAAGTTGCGATTGGCGTTGGAGAACGAGCCGATGTTGAAGCTGGTCGGCATGGCGATGCCATCGGTCTGGATGCGCACGCGATTGCCATCCAGGCCACGGATGCGGATGCTGCCGAGGCCGAAACGGGTGGCACTGCGGCTGACCGACAGGCCCGGCTCGTAGCGGACCAGATCCTTGATGTCCTGTACCAGCTGCCGGTCCATCTGCTCGCGGTCGATCACATCGACGGTGGCGGCGACATCGCTGACCGCACGTTCGGTACGGGTGGCGCTGACCTGCACGCGATCGAACTCGCGCGCGTCGGGCGCGGCATCGGCAGCAGCGTGGGCGGACAGCGGCAGAGCCATCCACAGGGCAATGGAAAGGGCAGTCGGGCGGGTCATCGGCATCGTTCGGTCAGGCAGGGGAACCCCCGGCCACCGCCACACCAGACAGGCATGAACGGTAGACCGAGGGGGAGAGAGCAGGAGCGGACGGGTCGCCCACCCTGCCGGCGCTGCCGACAGGAGGGAGGGAGGCGGGCGACCAGACCGCGTTACTTGGTCAGGATCAGCTTGTCGTTGCTGGTATGACGCAGACGGTAGAAGCGGTCACCGTGCTGGATCAGGATTTCACGACGGCCCTTGAGCAGGGCTTCGCTGTCGATGACCTCTTCCGGCGGCACGACACGCACCGGGCGGTCGCGGAGGGTCAGCGTTTCGGGGCGCAGCAGTACAGGTTGAGCGTTCATGAGCATCTGGACTCGTGCGAGGGACGAGTTAAATGATAATGATTCTCAGTTCACAATCAACAACCATTCTCAACTTCATTGATGGAATTAATGATCGAAATCGACAATTCGATATATGAAATCTATCGTGATTGATGCGACGAGTCCCAGCTGAAGGTCGGCCGCGGGCTCGGCCGTAGGCCCTGCACGGGGCTTCAGGCAAATACGGCTTCCACCTGCGCCCAGCCAGCGTCGTCCACCTGCGCCAGCACGTCCAGCGCCTGCAGGTTCTGCAGCAGCTGGCTGACCCGGCTGGCGCCGAGGATCACGCTGGAAACGTTGGGATTGCGCAGGCACCATGCGATGGCCAGGCTGGCCGGGGCGTGACCCAGCTCGCGGGCCACTGCACTGAAGCGGCGCACCCGGGACAAACGCTCATCGGCGTTGTCGCCCAGTACCAGGTCCTGCAGCCAGCCCATGCCTTCGCGGCCCAGACGCGCATCGGCCGGGACGCCATCGTCGTACTTGCCGCTCAGCAGGCCCGAGGCCAGCGGCGAGAAGATCGTGGTGCCCAGTCCGGCGGTGGCATACAGCGGCGCGTACTCCACTTCCACCCGCTGCCGGTGCAGCAGGTTGTACTGCGGCTGCTCCATCGACGGCGCCTGCAGGTTGTGGCGCGCGGCGATGTCCACCGCCTCCTGGATCTGGTTGGCCGACCATTCCGACGTGCCCCAGTACAGCACCTTGCCCTGCCGGACCAGGGTATCCATGGCATGCACCGTCTCAGCGATCGGCGCGTCCGGATCCGGGCGATGACAGTAATAAAGGTCCAGGTAGTCCACCCGCAGGCGCTTGAGCGCAGCATGGCAGGCGTCGGTCACATGCTTGCGCGACAGGCCGCGCTGGGTGGGCCGGGGGTCCTTGGCACTGCCGAAGAACACCTTGCTGGACACACAGAAGCCATCGCGCGGCAGGCGCAGGTCGGCCATCACATCGCCCATCACCTGCTCGGCGCGGCCGTTGGCGTAGCCCTCGGCGTTGTCGAAGAAGTTGATGCCATGGTCCCAGGCCGCCGCCACCAGGTTGCGCGCCTCGTCGCGCGGCACCTGGTCGCCGAAGGTCACCCAGGCGCCGAAGGACAGGGCGGACATCGGCAGGCCGGTGGAGCCAAGGCGACGGTAGAGCATGCGATTCTCCTGCTGCGGGCCCGCATACGGGCCGGGATCAAGCCACCATTCTACCTATCCCGGCAGGCGCAACCCCTTGCTGTTGCTGGCCTGATCGGAGCCGATGGCCGCGCGCAGACGGCTTTTCCTTGCTCCGGCCCCTGCCCTGCACTAGGCTTCCCGTTTTTCGCGACGCCCCAGGGGAGTCACTCAGATGGTCGAAGGTTTGGGCAGGATCGGCTTCGGCCTGTTCGGTTTGGCGGTGCTGATCGGCATCACCTGGCTGTTTTCCAACAACAAGCGCGCGGTGGACTGGAAGCTGGTCGCCACCGGCATCACCCTGCAGATCGCCTTTGCGGCCCTGGTGATCCTGGTACCGGGCGGGCGCGACGTGTTCGATGCGCTGGGCCAGGGCTTCGTGAAGGTGCTGAGCTTCGTCAACGAAGGTTCGAAGTTCATCTTCGGCTCGTTGATGGACGTCAAGAACTACGGTTTCATCTTCGCCTTCCAGGTGCTGCCGACGATCATCTTCTTCTCGGCGCTGATGGGGGTCATGTACCACCTCAATGTCATGCAGGCGATCGTGCGGGTGATGGCCTGGTCGATCACCAAGGTGATGCGCGTGTCCGGTGCGGAAACCACCAGCGTCTGTGCCAGCGTGTTCATCGGCCAGACCGAGGCGCCGCTGACGGTGCGTCCGTACATCGCCAGGATGACCCAGTCCGAGCTGCTGACGATGATGATCGGCGGCATGGCCCACATCGCCGGCGGCGTGCTTGCCGCGTACGTGGGCATGCTGGGCGGTGGCGATCCGGTGCAGCAGGCGTTCTACGCCAAGCACCTGCTGGCGGCCAGCATCATGGCGGCTCCGGCCACCCTGGTCGTGGCCAAGCTGCTGATTCCGGAAACCGGCACCCCGCTGACCCGCGGCACGGTCAAGATGGAAGTGGAGAAGACCTCCAGCAACATCATCGACGCGGCCGCCGCCGGCGCCGGTGACGGCCTGAAGCTGGCCCTGAACATCGGTGCGATGCTGCTGGCCTTCATCGCCCTGATCGCCCTGCTCAATGCGCCGCTGACCTGGATCGGTGAAGTGACCGGCCTGGCGGCTGCGATCGGCAAGCCGACCGACCTGTCGACCATCTTCGGTTACGTGCTGGCCCCGATCGCCTGGGTGATCGGCACCCCGTGGGCCGACGCCACCACCGTCGGTTCGCTGATCGGCCAGAAGGTCGTGATCAACGAGTTCGTCGCCTACACCGAACTGTCGAAGATCGTGAATGGCCAGGTGCCGGGCATGAGCCTGTCCGACGAAGGTCGCCTGATCGCCACTTACGCGCTGTGTGGCTTCGCCAATTTCAGTTCGATCGCGATCCAGATTGGCGGCATCGGCGGGTTGGCACCGGAACGTCGCCACGACCTGGCCAAGTTCGGCCTGCGCGCGGTGCTGGGCGGTACCATCGCCACCTTCATGACGGCTACCATCGCCGGCGTGCTGACGCATTTCAGCTGAACCCTAGTTTCGAGAACAGATTCCCTATGAGCAGCAGTGTCGTTGTCGTCGGTTCCTTCAATGTCGATCACGTGTGGCGGTGCGAGTCGCTGCCGGCACCGGGTGCGACCATTGCCGGCCGCTACAGCACAGGCCCAGGTGGCAAGGGCTTCAACCAGGCCGTTGCCGCCTGCCGAGCCGGCGCTGAGACCAGCTTCCTGTGTGCACTGGGCGACGATGCGGGTGGTGCCACCGCCCGTGACCTGGCCGCGCAGGATGGTTTCGCGCTGATCGCCGAAGCCAGCAGCGAGCCGACCGGCACCGCCGGCATCTATGTCGATGCCCGTGGCCGCAACACCATCGTCATCGGCCCGGGTGCCAACGCGGCGCTGAGCACCGACTTCGTGCAGCAGCAGGCCCTGCTGGCCAGCGCCAAGGTGGTGCTGGTGCAGCTGGAATCGCCGGTGCAGACCATCGAAGCGGCCCTGGCCGTGGCCCGCGAGGCCGGTGTCACCACCGTTCTCAATGCCGCCCCGGCCGACGCCCCGTCGAGCATCGGCCTGCTGAAGCTGGCCGATGTGATCACCCCGAACGAGACCGAGTTCGCCGCCCTGCTCGGCCGTCATGTCGGCGAGCGCGTGGATGCCAATGACGTCGCCGCGCTGGACGGCGCCAGCCTGCACGCGCTGTGCCGCAAGCTGGTCGGCAACGGCACGGTGGTGGTGACCCTGGGTTCGGTGGGCGTGTTCGTGTCGCATGCCGACGAGAACCTGCGTGGCGACACCCAGCCGTACTACCGCGTGGGTGCCGAACAGGTGCAGGCCATCGACACCACCGGTGCCGGCGATGCCTTCAACGGTGCGCTGGTCGCCTCGATCGCCCAGGTTCCGGACGCACCGTTCGGCCGCCACGTGCGCTTCGCCAACCAGTTCGCCGGTCGCTCGACCGAGAAGGAAGGCGCGGCCGCGGCGATGCCGCGCTTCACCCCGGCCGATGCCGAAGTGAAGTAACGCGACATCCCCCCTGGGGATGATGATCGGGCCCGGGCATGCAGATGCCCGGGCCTTTTCACGTTCATGGGCAAGGCCCCATCCAGGCATGGCGTGGATCTACCGGGCGCTGGATGCGCCTTGCCGGCCTACCCAGCCGCCCACCATCACCCGCCCTTGGGGGCGATGGAAGCGACCATCAAGCATCTGCTGATGCCCGTCCGGCATGAGGTCGGTCCGGATCGGCCTGAACCGGCGGGCCGCCAACCCAGCCGGGGCGCCTGCCGCGCCCTACAATGGGCGCATGCAGATCGGCCCGTACTCCATTGCCCCCAACGTCGTGCTGGCGCCCATGGCCGGCGTCACCGACAAACCCTTCCGCCTGCTGTGCAAACGGCTGGGCGCAGGCCTGGCCGCCTCGGAAATGACCATCAGCGACCCGCGCTTCTGGAACACGCGCAAGTCCATCCACCGCATGGACCATGCCGGTGAACCGGCGCCGATCAGCGTGCAGATCGCCGGCACCGAGCCGCAGCAGCTGGCCGAGGCCGCGCGTTACAACGTCGACCATGGCGCGCAGATCATCGACATCAACATGGGCTGCCCGGCCAAGAAGGTGTGCAACGCCTGGGCGGGGTCAGCGCTGATGCGCGACGAGCAGCTGGTCGCGCGCATCCTGGAAGCAGTGGTGAACGCGGTGGACGTGCCGGTGACGCTGAAGATCCGCACCGGCTGGGACTGCGACCATCGCAATGGCCCGCTCATCGCGCGTATCGCCGAAGACAGTGGCATCGCTGCGCTGGCGGTGCACGGCCGTACCCGCGACCAGCATTACACCGGCCAGGCCGAGTACGCCACGATCGGCGAGATCAAGGCCGCGCTGCGCATCCCGGTGATCGCCAACGGCGATATCGATTCGCCGCAGAAGGCCGCCTTCGTCCTGCAGCAGACCGGCGTGGATGCGGTGATGATCGGCCGCTCCGCACAGGGCCGGCCGTGGATCTTCCGCGAAGTGGCGCATTACCTGGCCACCGGCGAGGAGCTGCCGCCGCCGTCGCTGGCCGAAGTGCGCGACATCCTGCTCGGCCATCTGCACGCGCTGCACGATTTCTATGGCGAACCGCAGGGCGTGCGCATCGCGCGCAAGCATCTGGGCTGGTACGCCAAGGACCGGCCGGAGAATGCCGCGTTCCGCGCGGTGGTCAACCGCGCCGAAGATCCGGCCAGCCAGATCGCGCTGACCACCGACTATTTCGACCGCTTGATTGCCGGGGAACCGGCGATGTCTTCTGCTGCCTGAGCCCGCCCCCATGACCCCGCCTATTTCTTCCCCAACCTACCTGCACGGGTTCTCCGGCACCGAGCAGCAGCGCCTGATGACCCAGGCACGCCTGCTGGAATCGAGCATCTTCGGCCAGATCGATTACAGCGGCGCAAAGCGCCTGCTGGAAGTCGGCAGTGGCGTGGGCGCGCAGACCGAGATCCTGCTGCGCCGCTTCCCCGAGCTGCACGTGACCGGCGTGGACCTGAGCGAGGCCCAGCTGCAAACCGCGCGGGAGAACCTGGCGCGCACACCGTGGTGCAACGACCGTTACACCCTGCAGCAGGCCGATGCCGGCGAACTGCCTTTCGAGGCGCGCAGCTTCGATGCGGCGTTCCTGTGCTGGGTGCTGGAACACGTGCCGTCGCCGGCGCGCGTGCTGAGTGAAGTACGCCGCGTGTTGGCCCCGGGCTCGCCGGTGTACATCACCGAGGTGATGAATGCCTCGTTCCTGCTTGATCCGTATTCGCCGCACATCTGGCGCTACTGGATGGCCTTCAACGATTTCCAGTATGACCACGGCGGTGATCCGTTCGTCGGCGCCAAGCTGGGCAACCTGCTGCTGGCCGGTGGCTTCCGCGATGTGCACACCGAGATCAAGACCATCCATCTGGACAACCGCGAACCGGCACGTCGCAAGACGATGATCGCGTTCTGGGAACAGCTGCTGCTGTCGGCGGCCGACCAGCTGCTGCAGGCCGGCACGGTGGACGAAGAGACGGTGGAGGGCATGCGCCGCGAATTCCGGCTGGTGCAGAACGATCCGAACGCGGTGTTCTTCTATTCGTTCGTGCAGGGCCGCGCAACGGTGTATTGAGCGGTCGCGGTACACGCCATCCACGCGTGGCGTGGATCTACTGTGCTGATGGGCTGTGGCGTGGATCTATGGGTGCGCGGCGGCGCCGTCCGCCGCCGCCGGCTCGTGCCAGATGCGCTGCCACATCGCCGTCAACCGGCGGCCGGCATCGGCACGCGCGGCCGGGCTGCTGTAGTCCACCCGCAACTGCTCGGGCACGATCGCGCGCCAGTGGCCATCAACCTGCTCGGCCACCGCGAAGTTGAAGGTGTAGTCCGGCTCCAGTCCCATGCGCAGGTCGCTCAGCACCAACCTGCCGTGCACCACCTGTGCGCGCATGAAGCCACGGTTGAACCACTGCAGGCGCTGTACTGCCGGAATTCCCGCCGCTTCGCGCAAGGCCTGCACGTTGGAGGGGTGCCCCTCGAAACGCATCGGCCCGTGGTCAGCCACCAGCGAACGGTCACCGACCACGTAGCCATTCGGGGTCATCGCCACGACCCGCCACAACAGGGTGTTGAACGGCATCGGCACCGAGAACCGCGGCGCGTCGCCCAGGCCCATCGCGGCCAGGCTCTGCTGCGCGGTGCGGTCGACCTGTGCCTTGGCGATCAGCCCCCAGCCCAGGTACGCACTGCTGAGCAGCAACGCAACGCAGAGCACCTTGCCCACCCACGGTCGCGCGCGGCCGAACCACGCCAGCACGCAGCCCAGCAGCAACCACACCGTGTAGCCGGGATCGATGATGAAGACACTCGAGCCCATCGCCGGATGGGGCTGCAACGGCCACCACAGCTGCGTGCCGTAGACCGTGAACGCATCCAGCACCGGATGGGTGACCAGCGCCATCTGGATCGCCCAGAACCAGCGCAGCGGCGATTGCGCCACCCGGCCGTTGCCGAAGCGCTTGAACAGCCACCAGATCAGCGCGGCCACCCACGGCAGCACCAGCAGCGAATGGCTGAAGCTGCGATGGTCGGTCATGTTCGCCACCGGGTCGGCGGCGGCAAAGCCCAGCCAGAGGGCATCCAGGTCCGGCAGGGTACCCAGCGCGGCACCGGCCAGCAGGGCGGCACGGCGGTGTCCAGGCGGGGCGATGGCGGCAGCGACGGCGCCGCCAAGAACGATCTGGGTCAATGAGTCCATCGGCCGATGCTAGCGGCTTGGCGATCTCCGTGCAGCGGTGGTTTCCTGCCCGGCGGCGCATCAGTCAGCTGCCAGTGCGGCCGCGGCCGCGCGTGGGCCTGTCCCTGCAGCTGTGAATCACGCCGCCTGCGACAACCGTGCTCCCGGCAGCTCCACCAACGTCCGCCCGTTGTGGTCCAGCAGCCGCAAGGCGCCGTCGTGGTCCTCGGCCAATGCGGTCAGGCTCTCCACCCAGTCGCCGTCATTGGCGTAGACCAGACCGTCGCGTTCGATCAGTGCGGCGCGGTGGATGTGCCCACAGATGATGCCGTCGAGGCCTCGCCGGCGAACATCGTCCAGGCCGGCCTGCACGAAGCGCTCGATGTAGCGTTCAGCGGCACCACTCTGCCGTTTCAGGAATTCGGACAGCGACCAGTAGCGCATCCCGAGTCGGCGCCGCACCGCGTTCAACAGATGGTTGCCGGTGAGGATGCGGTAGTACAGCCAGTCACCAAACCGTTCCTGCAGGCCACCGAAGTGGGTGACACCGTCGTAGTCGTCGCCATGCGCCACCAGCAGCCGGCGGCCATCGGCGGTGGTGTGGATCGCACGGCGGCGCACCTGCATCGCCGGCAGCATCAGGCCGCACACCTGGCGCAGCGAGGCGTCGTGGTTGCCGGGGATGTAGATGATCTCGGTACCGGCGCGTCGCAGCGCGTGCAGGGCCAGGATGACCTCGCTGTGCGACTGCCGCCAGTTGGCGCGTCGGTGCGCCATCCACCACAGGTCGATGATGTCGCCGACCAGATACAGGCGCTCGCAGCGCAGGGTGCCGAGGAAACGCGCCAGCTCGGTGGCGTGGCAATGCCGCGACCCGAGATGAACATCGGAGACGAACACGGCGCGACGATGCGGTGCCAGGTTCGCCAGCGTGCTCATGCCGGCATCCTCGCATCGCGCAGGTAGCGTTTGCGCTTGTGTGGCCGGATCGCGTGCAGGTCGACTTCGATCAGGCCGTCGATCGAGTCGCTGAAATCCGGATCGACGCCAAACGCCAGGAACCGTGCACCGCCGGGTTCGCACAGGTCTGTGTACTGCCGGTACAAGGTGGGCACACCGGTACCGAGCGCGGCGAGATTGGCTTTGAGCACGTCGAAGGCAGCCGCCGCATCCATCTCACCAAAGCAAGGTGGCGCGGCGAAGTACTGGAACGGTCGGTTCGACTGCACCCGGCCATCGGCTGCGCCGTAGTAACGCTGGTAATAGGCCACCAGCTGCTCCCGCGCATCGCGTGGCAGCGCGGCGCTGATCGACACCGCACCGAACAGGTAGCGGATGCCGGGCTGGCATTGCAGGTAAGCGCCGATGCCCTGCCACAGGTAATCCAGGCTGCGGCTGCCCCAGTAATCGGGCACCACGAAGCTGCGTCCCAATTCCAGGCCTTCGGCAATGCGGGGAATGGCGTCGTCGGAATAGCGGAACAGCGAAGCGCTGTAGAGCCCGGCCAGGCCCCGGCGCGCCAGCGCCTGCGCGCCCCGCATGATCCGGTAGGCACCGGCGATGCGCTGGGCGGTGCCGTCCCAGATCACGATGTGCTGGTAGTGCAGGTCGAAGTCATCCAGGTCGCGACTGCGCCCAGTGCCCTCGCCCACCTGGCGGAAAGTCAGTTCGCGCAGCCGCCCCAGCTCGTGCAGCAGCGGCGAATCGGCCGTGCAGCTGGCCAGCAGGATCTGTTTGCCATCGGCGGTCTGCCCCAGCACGGTGGCGGCGGCAATCGCAGCGGCGACCTGTGCAGGCGGCACCGGCGCGGCCAGCGGCTCGGGCCGTGCCGGGCAGCCTTCGGCAACCGCTGTGCTGCGCCCCAGCGCATATACCGCGCGGCGCACCGCCAGCAGCTGCGCGCCGGGATCACCCTGCCCCAGCTGCATCGGTTCGCCGATGCGCAGCCGCAGCGGCCGGCCGCGGCGGGCGAACATCTCCCGTGCCAGCAGTGCCGTACCAGCCGGCTTGAACAGGGTGGACGCGCCGTAGAACAGCGCCGAGTTGCGCGCTTCCACCCGTACCGGCAGTACCGGTGCGGCGGCGGCACGGGCAAAGCGGACAAACCCCCGCTGCCAGCGGCCATCGCGGATGCCGAGCAGCGACAGCCGCGAGACCTCGCCGGCCGGGAACACGATCACGCACTGCTCGGCCGCCAGCGCCTGCTCCACCGCCTGCAGGCTGCTGCGCTGGACCTTGCCGCCGAGGATGCGTACCGGCAGCAGCAGGTCCTGCAGCGGCCCGATCGCGCCCAGCAGATCGTTGGCCACGATCCGCACGTCACGGCGGATGCGGCCAACCGCATCCAGCAACGCCAGCGCATCCAGCGCGCCGGAAGGGTGGTTGGCCACGATCAACAGGCGGCCGGTGGCGGGGATCCGCGCCAGCGCGGCGGGATCCACGTGGTAGCGACCCTCGATGAACTCCAGTCCGGCGGCGACGAAGTCGAAACCGCGCACGTTGGCGTTGCAGCGCAGGAACGCCTCGATCCGGTCCAGCCGCGACCAGCGTCCGACGCTGCGCAGCAGGGGCCGGGCCAGTTGGCCGCGACGGCCATGGAACCAGTCGGGATAGCGTTGCTGCAGACGCTGTTCGAGTTCCTGCATGGCGTGTCCCCTCCTGCCCGGCGGCCGGGTTGGCCGAGAGCCTGCGCCCGGCAGGCGGCAGCCAGATGGCGGTTTGACGGCAGAATGATGACGGCGCCTGGGCAGGCCCACCCGGTGCCGGCGGGGACGGCAATGGTCACGCCAGTGGAACACTGCCTGTGCACGATGCCGCCGCAATGCCCGCCAGGCCTTGCCCTGCCGGGCACAACACCTTAACCACCGGCAACCCATACAGGTTCACAATGCACAGGCGGCGCACCCCGTGTATCATTCGCGCCCATCTTTCCATCCGAATCAAAGGATATTAAGCCTGATGTCCAGCTACCTCTTCACCTCCGAGTCGGTCTCTGAAGGCCATCCGGACAAGGTTGCCGACCAGATCTCCGATGCGGTGCTGGACGCGATCCTGACCCAGGACCAGCGCGCCCGCGTGGCCTGCGAGACCATGGTCAAGACCGGCGTTGCCATCGTTGCCGGCGAAATCACCACCAGCGCCTGGATCGACCTGGAAGCGCTGACCCGCAAGGTCATCGTGGACATCGGCTATGACAGCTCCGACGTCGGCTTCGACGGCGCCACCTGCGGCGTGCTGAACCTGATCGGCAAGCAGTCCCCGCACATCGCCCAAGGCGTTGACCGCAAGAAGCCGGAAGAAATGGGCGCTGGCGACCAGGGCCTGATGTTCGGCTATGCCACCAACGAAACCGACAGCTACATGCCGGCGGCGATCCACCTGTCGCACCGCCTGGTCGAGCAGCAGGCCAAGATCCGCAAGAAGCGCAACTCGCCGCTGTCCTGGCTGCGCCCGGACGCCAAGAGCCAGGTCACCCTGCGCTATGAAAACGGCGTGGTCTCGGCCATCGACGCGGTGGTGCTGTCGACCCAGCACGCCCCGGGCATCAAGCAGAAGGACCTCATCGAGGCCGTCCGCGAAGAGATCATCAAGCCGGTGCTGCCGGCCAAGTGGCTGCACAAGGGCACCAAGTTCCACATCAACCCGACCGGAAAGTTCGAGATCGGCGGCCCGGTGGGCGACTGCGGCCTGACCGGCCGCAAGATCATCGTCGACACCTACGGCGGCTGGGCTCGTCACGGTGGTGGCGCGTTCTCCGGCAAGGATCCGTCCAAGGTCGATCGTTCGGCCGCCTACGCTGCCCGCTACGTCGCCAAGAACGTGGTTGCCGCCGGCCTGGCCGACCGTTGCGAAGTGCAGGTCTCCTACGCCATCGGCGTGGCTGAGCCGACCTCGATCTCGGTCACCACCTTCGGCACCGGCAAGATCAGCGACGACAAGATCGAGAAGCTGATCCGCAAGCACTTCGACCTGCGCCCGTACGGCATCATCAAGATGCTGGACCTGGTGCACCCGATGTACCAGCAGACCGCGGCCTACGGCCACTTCGGCCGCAAGCCGAAGGAGTTCAGCTACATCAACGGCGAAGGCGAGACCGTCAACGCCACGGCCTTCTCCTGGGAGAAGACCGATCGCGCCGCCGCCCTGCGCGCCGATGCGAAGCTGAAATAAGAAACACGAAGGGCCGCGCAAGCGGCCCTTCTGCTTCCGGTAGTGCCGGCCGCTGGCCGGCAACCATGCCTCGGTTTGCGCACATCATGAGCGTCCCGGCCGCTGGCCGGCAGATGGTAGTGCCGGTGGTTGCCGATACAATCGCCCCATGTCGACCGAACTCAAATCCCACCAGCTGTCCATGACCGTGCTGATGTCGCCGGAAATGGCCAATTTCTCCGGCAAGGTCCACGGTGGCGCGATCCTGCGCCTGCTCGACCAGGTCGCCTATGCCTGCGCCAGCCGCTATGCCGGCCGCTACGTGGTCACCCTGTCGGTGGACCAGGTGGTGTTCCGGCAGCCGATCGCGGTGGGCGAACTGGTCACTTTCCTGGCCTCGGTGAACTACACAGGCACCTCGTCGATGGAAATCGGCGTCAAGGTGGTGGCCGAGGACATCCTCAAGCGCAGCGTGCGCCACGCCAACAGCTGCTTTTTCACCATGGTGGCGGTGGACGAGGACGGCCGGCCGACGCCGGTTCCATCGCTGCAGCCGGCCAGTTCGGACGAAAAGCGCCGCCAGGCCGCCGCCTTGATCCGCCGCCAGCTGCGGCAGGAAATGGAGCAGCGGCATCTGGAACTGCTGGCGTCCAATCCGCCGTCGCCGGAAGAGTGAAAGCGGGCCGACCGGGCTCGGCCCCTGGCAAACCGGTAGTGCCGGCCGCTGGCCGGCAACTGCAGTAGCCTGCCTGCTGCGAGGTTGCCGGCCAGCGGCCGGCACTACCAATGCGAGTTCGCCGGGCCATGCCCGGCGGATGCGGATCACCCCGTGTTCTGCACGCCCTGCGAAACACCGTTCACGCAGGCCACCAGCGCACGCAGCAGGTCGTCGTCCTGGCGCCCGCTTTCGCGCCAGCGCTGCAGCAGGTCCACCTGCAGCACGCTGATCGGGTCCACATAGGGATTGCGCAGGCGGATCGACAGCGCCAGCCGCGCGTCGTGGTCCAGCAGGGTCTGCTGCTCCATCAGCGCCAGCAGCCAGTGCCGGGTCAGCTCCAGTTCGCGCTCGACCTGGGGGAAGAACGCATCGTGCAGCTCGCCGGACAGGCGCGAGAACTGTTCGGCGATGGTGATATCCCCCTTGGACAGCACCATCGCGATGTCATCCAGGAACGTGCGGAAGAACGGCCAGTCCCGCGCCATTTCACGCAACGTGGCTTCATGGCCGGCGTCGGCGGCCGCCTGCAGGCCGCTGCCGACCCCATACCAGCCCGGAATCACCGCGCGCGCCTGGCTCCAGGCGAACACCCACGGAATCGCGCGCAGGTTGGTCAAGGCCGCATCCTGGCCGAGCCGGCGCGACGGCCGCGATCCCAGCGTCATCCGTTCAATCACATCGATCGGCGTGGCGGTACGGAAATAGTCCATGAAACGCGGTTGGCCGACGAACGCCCGATAGACCTCGCTGCTGGCACCGGCGACCACGTCCATCACCGGCCGCCAATCGTCCTCGCGCGGTTCGGCGGCACGCGGGCGCAGGCTGGCGCGCAGCACCGCACCGGTGGCCTGCTCCAGCGAACGCAATGCCAGCGCGCGGATGCCGTACTTGCGGTGGATCACCTCGCCCTGCTCGGTCACCCGCAGGCGGCCATCGATGCTGCCGCGTGGCGAGGCATCGACCGCGTGCGTGGTCTTGCCACCACCGCGGCTGATCGAGCCACCGCGGCCATGGAAGAAGGTCAGGCGCAGGCCCGCTTCGGCGGCCACCTCCAGCAGCTCCACCTGTGCGCGCTGCAGGCCCCAGCGTGATGCGGCAATGCCACCATCCTTGCTGCTGTCCGAATAGCCGAGCATCACCATCTGCACGTCCTCGCGTGCACGCAGATGCGCGCGGTACACCGGATCGGCCAGCAGATCGCGCAGCGTCGCAGTGCCGCGCTTGAGGTCGTCCACGGTTTCAAACAGCGGCGCGATATCCAGCGGCACGTGGCCGGCGTCATCGACCAGGCCGCCACGCCGTGCCAGGGCCAGCACCGCCAGCACATCGCCACGGTCGTGTGCCATCGAGATGATGTAGCTGCCCAGCGCGTCGCCACCATGCCGCGCACGAGCATCGGCCAAGGCCGCGAACACTGCATCCAGCCGCTGGTTGCCTTCGTCGTCAGCGGCGGGCAGCGGCGTCTCACCACTGGCATGCGGTGCCAGCCGGCGTGCACGACCCGCTGCATCCAATGCGTCCCATGCCGCATCGCCACCCAGCACTGCCGCCAGCGCGCGCGCATGCACGCTCGATTCCTGGCGCACATCCAGCCGCGCCAGATGGAAGCCGAAGGTCTTCACACGCCACAACAGGCGCTGCACCGCGAAGCCGCCGGCATGTTCGCCCCGGTTCGCGCGCAGGCTGTCGAGGATCAGCTGCAGGTCATCGATCAGCTCGTCCGGGCCGGCATAGGCGCCGTCGGCATCATCCAGCGTGGCCTGCAGGCGTGCGCGCATGCGGTCATTGAGCAACCGATACGGCATGTCGGCATGGCGTGGCCGCGACTGCACCTGCGGCAGCAACTGCTGGTAATGCGCGACGCGCGCCTGCAGTGCATCGCTTACCCCCACCCGCTCGGTGGATTGGCTGAGCAGGCTGGCCAGCTGCAGCAGTTCCTTCTGGTAGCGGCCCAGCACGGCAACGCGCTGTGCATCCAGCGTGTTGCGGATGGTGTGCGCATCCACATTGGGATTGCCGTCCATGTCGCCGCCCACCCACGTGCCGAAACGCAGCAGGCGCGGCAGCGGCAGTTCCGCGCCATAGGTATCGCGCAGCGCCTGCTGCAGCGATTCGTACAGCACCGGGATCACCCGGTACAGCACCTGCACCAGATAGAAGCCGACGTGTTCGCGTTCGTCGTCCACGGTCGGGCGCACCGGCGAGGAATCGGTGGTCTGCCACGAGGCGGTCAACGCCATGCGGAAACGCGCGGCATCTGCGGCTGCTTCACCCGGCGTGCGCTGGCCGTCGAGGTTGTCGACCAGGCTGGCCACCATCAGCTGCTCTTTCTCCAGCAGCGCGCGGCGCACCGCCTCGGTCGGGTGCGCGGTGAACACCGGCTCGATATCGATGCGTGGCAGCCACTGCGCCAGTTCGTCCAGGCCAACGCCCTGCGCCTTCAGGTGCTGCAGGGCATCCTGCAGGCCATCGGGTTGCGGTGCGGCGGCAACGGCGCGCTGGTAGTCGCGGCGGCGGCGGATGCGATGCACACGCTCGGCGATGTTGACCACCTGGAAGTAGGTGCTGAACGCGCGCACCATGGTCTCGGCCTGTTGCGGTTCACGCCCGGCCAGGCCGTCAGCCAGCACGGACAGCGGCGCCTGGTTCTCGCGGCGGGCAATGGCACGCGTACGCACGTCCTCGACGTCATCGAGAAAGGCAGCCGACACCTGCTCGACCAGCAGGTCACCGACCAGTGCACCCAGACGGCGCACGTCGTCACGCAGGGGAAGATCGGGGGAAGCGAATTCGATACTGCTGCGGTACTCGTTCATCGGCGACGCACAGGCCTCGGTCAACGGATCCAGACCCCAAGCCTAAACCAGAACGCGTGCCGTGCTGCGATGCAAAAATGGTTTCATCTGGTAGTGCCGGCCGCTGGCCGGCAACCTCACGTTGCGGAGGTCCATGAGGTTGCCGGCCAGCGGCCGGCACTACCAGCACTGGTCAGCGCGTCTTCTTGGCCTTGCCCTGCTGCACCGGGCCGAGGTTCTGCTCCAGCCAGCGTTCGCTTTCGGCCAGCATCGTCATGATCGATTCGCGTGCGCGGTAGGCATGCGACTCGTTCGGCAGCATCACCAGGCGGGCAGTGCCGCCCAGCCCCTTCACTGCGGCAAACATGCGTTCGCTCTGCATCGGGAAGGTGCCCGAGTTGTTGTCGTCCACGCCGTGGATGAAGAGGATCGGATCCTTGATCCTGTCGGCGTAATTGAACGGCGCCATCTTCTGGTACACGTCCTGCGCCTGCCAGTAGTTGCGCTCTTCGGCCTGGAAACCAAACGGAGTGAGCGTGCGGTTGTAGGCGCCGCTGCGCGCGATGCCGGCCTTGAACAGGCGGGTGTGCGCGAGCAGGTTGGCGGTCATGAACGCACCGTAGGAGTGGCCACCGATGGCGATGTGCTCGCGGTCGGTCACGCCACGCCGCACCACCTCGTCCACTGCGGCCTGCGCATTGGCCACCAGCTGTTCGATGTAGGTGTCGTTGGGCTCCTTGTCGCCTTCGCCGATGATCGGCATCGACGGGCTGGCCAGCACCACATAGCCCTTGGCAAGGAACGCCTGCGGGCCCCAGTAGCTGATCGCGTTGAAGCGGTACGGCGAATCGGTCACCTGGCTGGCGGCCGCCGCGCTCTTGAACTCACCCGGGTAGGCCCACATCAGCAGCGGCCGCGGGCCATCGCGCTTGGGGTCGTAGCCCGGCGGCAGCAGCAGGGTCGCGGTCAGGTCCACGCCGTCCTTGCGCTTGTAGCGGATCTGCTCCTTCTGCACGCCCTTCAGCTGCGGCAGCGGATGGGCGAAATGGGTCAGCGCACGCGGTGCGGCGTTGGTGTCGGCCAGCGACTGCACGTAGAAGTTGGTCGGCTCGTCCGGGCTCTCGCGGCTGATCAGCAGCGAACTGGCCTGCGCATCCAGCAGCGTTACCGGCGCGGCGTAGGTCGGTGCCTGCGAATGGAACAGGCGCGTTGCCTTGCCGCTGGCCACATCGAAGCGATCCACGAACGGACGGTCGCCTTCCGGCGATGCACCGGCACCGGCCAGGTACAGGCTGCCGCCATCGGCGGTGGTCTGCAGCAGCGAGCGGCCGCGGTCATCACTGGCCATCAGCGGGCGGCCCGGATCGGCGTAGCGGTCCTGCGCGTCGCGATCCCACAGCAGCCTGGCATCGGCGCTGGCGTTGTCCGGTGCGATCAGCCAGGTCTTGCTGCGGCGGGTCTTCCACCACGATTCGTTGAGCAGGGCCAGGTCGCCGCGGCCCCAGCTGATGCCGGCATAGCGGCTGCCGAGCTGGGCCAGGGTCACCGGCGGGGTGTCGAACGGTGCTGCCTGCATGAACACCGCATCGCGCACCTTGGCTTCCCGGTTCGGGTCGCCACCATCCTGCGCTTCGGCCCAGACCAGGGTGGCATCGGCATCGCCGCGCCAGCTGATGTCACGCACGCCGGTCACTTCGGCATCATTGCCGGTCGGCAGGCCTTCCACCAGCGGCCGTACGGCCACGGTATGCACCAGCTTGCCGGTGCTGCGGTCGAGCACTTCGATGCGGCGCGGGAAGCTGCTCAGCGGCACCACGTAGGAGTACGGACGCTGCACCGGCTGGCTGAGCACGAAGCGGCCGTCGGGCGACACCGCAAAACCCATGAAGATGCCGGCCGTACCGATGGCACGGCTCTGCCCGTCCAGGCCCACTTCCATCGGTTGGGTGGTGGCGTAGTAATCGAACTGGCGCGCGTCGGCCTCGTTCTTCAGCAGGTCCTGGTAGGTGCGGATGGACACCACGCCACCGCCCTGGCTGGTCTGCTGCACGGCCGGGCCGGTCGGGATGCCATCTGCAGCCGGGGCGGCGCCAAGGTTGCCCGGGCGGGTGAACACCACCAGGCCACGGCTGTCCGGCAACCACTGGTAGCCACTGCCCAGAACGGTGTTCAGGCCGGCGACCAGGCGACGGGCGCTGCCGCCAGCCACGTCCACCAGCCACAGCTCATTGGCCCCGGTAGCGGCATCGACCTGGTTGAAGGCCAGCCACTTCTGGTCCGGCGACCACGTCAGGCTGGCGATCGACAGCGAGGCCGGCAACCCGCTGATCTGCCGTTCCTTGCCGTCAGCCACATTCATCAGCCACAGCTTCTGGCCGAAGCTGAAGCGGCTGTCAGAGAAGGTTTTCGGATTGATGCGCAGGCCGGCCAGCTTCAGCTCCGGCTGCGCCACCACCTGGATCGACGGCAGCGACGGCATCTGCATCAGCGCGGCGACATCGCGGCGCGGCGACAGGAACAGCGACGGCGCCCGCGGCGCGTCGACCACCGCCTGCAGTGCGGCCGAGGGCAGCTCGTAACCGGCCACGCCCTGTGCCTGCGCCGCGGCCGCCTGCGGTGCCGCAGCCCAGGCCTGCGGGACCACCGCCAGCAGGGCCATCGACAGGACCAGGCCAGTCAAGCGCCGGTTGCGGCGTGCGTGCGTGCTCATCATTGTTCCACCTGTTCGCTGCATGAAGCCCTCGACCTTAACAGGCCATGCACCTGCGCCCATCTGCCGATGGTTGGGTCATCGCCGTGTCACAGCGGAGGCGCGATATAATGGGCATCCTCCCCTGCCGAGGGGCGCTGCGACCGGATCCCTTGAGACCGGCCAGGCTCGGCCAGGTGGCTTTGCAACAACGGCGCCCGGCCAGATGCGAGCATCCGCTCGCCCACAACCGGAGCTACTGCATGAATGCTGTTGCCAAGACCTTCTCCACCGAAGGCGACTACAAGATCCGCGACATCACCCTGGCCGACTGGGGCCGCAAGGAACTGGACATCGCCGAGCACGAGATGCCGGGCCTGATGTCCATCCGCCGCAAGTACCAGGCCGAGTTGCCGCTGAAGGGCGTGCGCGTGACCGGCTCGCTGCACATGACCATCCAGACCGCAGTGCTGATCGAGACCCTGAAGGACATCGGCGCCGACGTGCGCTGGGCTTCGTGCAACATCTTCTCGACCCAGGACCACGCCGCTGCGGCGATCGCCGCCACCGGCACCCCCGTGTTCGCCTGGAAGGGCGAGTCGCTGGAAGAGTACTGGGACTGCACCCTGGACGCGCTGACCTTCACCCTGCCCGACGGCACCCTGACCGGCCCGGAGCTGGTGGTCGACGACGGCGGTGACGTGACCCTACTGATCCACAAGGGCTACGAGCTGGAAAACGGCAGCACCTGGGTCGACGAAAAGGCCGCTTCGCACGAAGAGCAGGTCATCAAGAACCTGCTCAAGCGCGTGGCCAAGGAGCGCCCGGGTTACTGGGGCCGCGTGGTCAAGGACTGGAAGGGCGTTTCGGAAGAAACCACCACCGGCGTGCACCGCCTGTACCAGCTGGCCCAGGCCGGCACCCTGCTGATCCCGGCAATCAACGTCAACGACTCGGTCACCAAGAGCAAGTTCGACAACCTGTACGGCTGCCGCGAGTCGCTGGCCGATGGCCTCAAGCGCGCGATGGACGTGATGCTGGCCGGCAAGGTCGCCGTGGTCTGCGGCTACGGTGACGTCGGCAAGGGCTGCGCCGCGTCGCTGCGTGCCTACGGCGCGCGCGTGGTGGTCACCGAGATCGATCCGATCTGCGCCCTGCAGGCGGCGATGGAAGGCTTCGAGGTCAACACCATCGAATCCACCCTGGGCCGTGCCGACCTGTACGTCACCACCACCGGCAACAAGGACATCATCCGCATCGAGCACCTGAGCGCGATGAAGGACCAGGCCATCGTCTGCAACATCGGCCACTTCGACAACGAGATCCAGGTCGATGCGCTGGTCGCCTTCCCGGGCGTGAAGCACGTCAACATCAAGCCGCAGGTGGACAAGTACATCTTCCCCAACGGCAATGCGATCTTCCTGCTGGCCGAAGGCCGCCTGGTCAACCTGGGCTGCGCCACCGGCCACCCGAGCTTCGTGATGTCCAACTCGTTCGCCAACCAGACCCTGGCCCAGATCGACCTGTGGGCCAACAAGGGCACCTACGAGAACAAGGTGTACCTGCTGCCGAAGAAGCTGGACGAAGAAGTGGCCCGCCTGCACCTTGAAAAGATCGGCGTGAAGCTGACCACCCTGAGCCAGGAACAGGCCGACTACATCGGCGTGCCGGTGGAAGGTCCGTTCAAGCCGGATCATTACCGCTACTGATGCCTGCGGGTGTCGGCCAGCGGCCGGCACTACCAGTGCATGCAACACACGGACGGGCGCCTTCGGGCGCCCGTCCTGGTTTGGCGTGCGGTCGTGCACCACGCATCCACGCATGGCGTGGATCTACCGCATGTATCGTCCGACCCAGTAGATCCACGCCATGCGTGGATGCCGTCCATCGGTCCCACGGTGGATCCACGCCGCACGTGGATGCCGTCCATCGGTCCCATGGTAGATCCACGCCATGCGTGGATGCCGTCCATCGGTCCCATGGTAGATCCACGCCATGCGTGGATGCCGTACATCGGTCCCATGGTAGATCCACGCCATGCGTGGATGCTTTCCATTGGCCACCCGCAGTAGTCTCGGTCAAGGCAACGCCCGCGCGCGGCGCTACGATACGCCCATGACCCCGGCCATCAACCTGCTCAAGCGCGAGAAGATCGCCCATACCGTGCACAGCTACGTGCACGATGCCCATGCCGAATCCTATGGCGGCGAAGCCGTCGAAAAGCTGGGCCTGGACCCGGCACAGGTATTCAAGACGCTGCTGGCCAGCACCGAAACGCACGAACTGCTCGTTGCCATCGTGCCGGTGGCCGGCCAGCTTGATCTGAAAGCACTGGCCGAGGCGGCCGGCTGCAAGAAGTGCGAGATGGCCGCCGTCGATGCCGCGCAGCGCGCAACCGGCTATCTGGTCGGCGGCATCAGCCCGCTTGGACAGAAGAAGCGCCTGCGCAGTTTTCTCGACGCCAGCGCGCAGGCACTGCCCACCCTGCACGTCAGCGCGGGACGGCGTGGCCTGGAAGTGGAGCTGGCACCGACCGACCTGCTGCGCCTGACCGGCGGCCACTACGCCGCGATCGGCAGGCCCCGTTGATGCGCTGGCCCTGGTCCACATCGCCGCCACCGCGGCTGGACGACCCGCAGGCCGATGTGCTGCTGCAGGACCTGCTGTCGCGCGATGCCAGTCGTATCCATGCCGCCAGCAGCCGCTTGGCACGGTTGTTCAGCGCTACGACGCTGGATGCGCTGGCGTCGCAGATCGAGCGGATCGAGCAGGCCTGCCAGGGCGTGCAGCTTGGCGGTGCGCTGGTCAGCAACGGTGTGCACCTGCAGGCCGCGCTGCGCCGCCTGCGCTACTGGCACGAGCGCAAAGGCTGCCTGTGCGCGCTGTATCCGGATTACCTGTTCTTCGACCCACGCCGGCTCATCGAGCAGGGGCATGTGCGGCTGCTGGAACAGGGCGTGGCCGAGGATGGCTGGGGCGACCGCCATCGGGTGGCCTGCACCTGCTGCGGCCAGCGCTGGGATGCCACCGACCGCGAGTACCACTACCCGTGGTGGGAGTGGACACCGCTGGCGGGGCGCTCGGCCGGTTAGTCGCTCGCAAACGTCGCTGTGGCAGGCACAAGGCTCATGCGCGGGGTGCCGGAGGTCCCTCCCTCCCGCTTCCACCGCCATCCCAGCGCGGCCTTCACCGCTGCTTCGTCGAGCAGCGGATGACCGCTGGAGCCCGCCACGATGACAGCTTCGGCGTGCCCCTGGTCGTTCAACAGCACGCTCATGCTCGCTTTGCCCTGCAGGTTGTCAGCGCGTGCAGCCGCCGGGTAGCTCGGCATGGACGGGCGGTCGAGACGCCAGCGAGCGGCATCCTGGACGACCAGCGAGGTGCGTGCCGAGAGCGGGCAGCGCGATGGCATCTGCAGTTCGAATCCCGGTGTTCCCTGCGTCGGCTGGGCGTGTGCCGGCTTGCCACATGCGATGAGGGAGATCGCCTCCAGCATGCGTTGCTGGCGTTGCAACGCTGCTGCATCGCGCCCGGTGGCGCTGAACGTGCAGCGCCCTCCGGCGTTGGACGCCTGCAACTGGTCGACACCGGCATCGCGGAGCGCCGCCGGCTCGGAAAAGCTTCCGCAGGAAGCGTCGGCGTCGTATCCCGCCGAGCAACCACCAGCGGCAAGCACCGCCATCAACACAGCGCGCCGTGGATTCATGCGTCCCATCATCACTCTGCACCTCCTGCGTCCATCTGCCGCCATCGTAGCGTGTTGTTTCGTGGCCGTTTCACAACGTCTCATCACGGCCGCCAGTTGGCGTTGTTCTCCCAGAACGCCACCGCGCGCTGATAGGCTTGGCGGTCCAGCGGCACGCCCGAACCACCCTCCTCCACGCCCAGCGCATTGCGCATCATGGTGATCGGCGCCATCGGCACTTCTTCCGGCTCGGCGGTATAGATGCAGCCGACGATGCCCCAGTCCGCATCGATGGGTGAACCTTCCTTGGCCAGCTGCTCGGCGCTGTACAGGATCACCACCAGGTAATTGGCCCGTGGCGATTCCACGCCCTCGAACCAGCGCACCAGCACCGGCAGTTCCTCACGGTTGCGCGCCTCGTAGCCGCTGCGCAGCAGGTGCCGGTTGGCGTCGGTGACCGGCACGGTCAGGCAGCGCGTGCTGGTCCAGTTTTCATAGACGAACAGCTTGCAGAACGGTGCATAGCCATCGAGCACCTTCAGCGGCGGGTGCGCGTTGAGATGCGCCTGGAACTGCTCGGCGCTGCAGTCCTGGATGGTGTTGGCGCGCGGTACGCGCGGGAACAGACGGGGGCGGGCGAAATCGGTGAGGACGATGGACATGGCGCGGTGTGATCGAAGAATCCGCTGCACAGGGTAACCGCCACCGGCGGTGCAAGGGGAGCAGGCCGAGAGTCACTGGCATCCGAACCGGACTTGCCCCACCCTGCCCTCGACCTACCGTAGGGATTGCAGGCTCATGGATGCAGCACGCGCGTTGCCCCCTTCCCGTCGATCACACCAACGGCCTCTGCTGAAGGCCGTAGCGGCTGTGCTTCTCGCTGCGGCCCTGCTGTTCGCTGCCGCCCTGATCTGGCCGTTGCCAGCGCCGCCGCAACCCGATGTCGGCAACAGCCGGGTGATCATCAATGCGCGGGTGGTGGACGTGCAGAACGGCGTCGCCAGCGCGCCCACCACTGTGACGGTGCGCAACGGCACCATCATCGCCATCGGCAATGGCCCCCACGACGCCACCTTGCACGTATTCAACGCCGGTGGCCGCTGGCTGCTGCCCGGCTTCTGGGACATGCACACCCACGCACTGCAGTTGTCGCCGCAACTGCAGTTCCCGTTGATGCTGGCCAACGGCATCACCGGCACCCGCGACATGATGGACTGCCCGCAGCCGACTGATCCGCTGATCGCCTGCGTCGCTGACAAGCGTCGCTGGAGCGCACAGGCCATCGCTGGCACGTTGACCGCGCCGCGCTTCGTGCAGGTGGCCAGCTTCTACTTCGAAGATCCTGCTCTGGCACCACATGACGCCGTCCGTCGCGCGCGTGAGTACGCCGAGCGCGGCGTGGATGCACTGAAGGTCTACAACCGGCTGCGCCCGGATACCTACCAACGGCTGGCTGCCGAGGCGCGGCAACTGCATCGTCCGCTGGTGGGCC
The DNA here is from genome assembly GCF_020883215.1 of Stenotrophomonas sp. SI-NJAU-1. Classification (NCBI taxonomy): domain Bacteria; kingdom Pseudomonadati; phylum Pseudomonadota; class Gammaproteobacteria; order Lysobacterales; family Lysobacteraceae; genus Stenotrophomonas; species Stenotrophomonas sp. SI-NJAU-1. Next base: position 723,511 of record NZ_CP086598.1, on the reverse strand, counting down.
ACCTGCCCAGGGCGGTGGCGCTGGAAGAGGCACTGCAGGCCGGACAGCACAGCTTTGAACACGCACATCTGTTCGTTCGCCACTGCTCCGGCTCCGCAGCTGCATGGCGCAGCGGGACGCTGGACGGTGAAGACCCGACAGCCTTGGCCGAGTACATGGTGGACAGCTATGCGCCTGCAAGGTGCAAGGCCGCCTTCGCGCTGATGCAGGCCAGCGGCAGCGCCTTCGTGCCCACTCATGTCACCCGCGAGGAGGACGCCCGCGCGCGCGATCCGGGCTTCATCGACGACCCGCGGCTGGCGCACCTCGATCCGCTTTCGCGCTGGGCCTGGCGCGACGACCTGCAGGCCACCGTCACCCGCTACCCAGGCCAACGTGGCGAGCGCGCGCTGCAGGCCTATTTCAATCATGGCCTGGCACTGACCGGCGCTGCGCACCGCGCTGGCGTTCCGGTGCTGGTGGGCACCGACACAGGGCTTGGCGGCTTCCGCTATCACGATGAACTCCAACTGCTGCACCAAGCCGGACTCAGCCAGGCCGACGTGCTGCGCGCAGCCACGTTGCACGCCGCACAGCACCTTCACCTGCAGGCCCGGCATGGCAGTGTCGAGGTCGGCAAGGCGGCCGACCTGGTGCTGCTGGACGGCAATCCTCTGCTGGACATCGGCAACAGCCAGCGCGTGCATGCAGTGCTGCTGGCTGGCCACCTGTACGATCGTGCCCGGCTGGATGCACTGCTGGCCTATTCCCGCGCGCAGGCACGCTCACCTGCGGTCATGGCGCGGCTGCTGTGGGGATTCGTGACCAGCCCGGTCAGCGCAGAACTGTAGGATCGGCTAAAGCGCCATCCGCTCGCGAAGCTCCCGTGCCTGCCGCCGCGATACCTCCACTTCACTGCCATCATCCAGTGCCAGATCGTAGCCATCGCCAATGCTCGGCGTGACCGCACGGATGCGCCGCAGGTTGACCAGCGTGTTGCGGTTGGCACGAAAGAAAAGGTCCGATGGCAAGCGTGCCTCCAACGCGCTCAGGCTGCGGGCCAGCAATGCGTTCTGGTCTCGGAACCAGAGCCGCGTGTAGTTGCCGTCCACAACCAATCGACGGATCTCGGCAATGGACACGAACCAGCAGCGCTCGCCTTCGCGCACGAACACCTGGTCCTGCGCACCCAGCGTGCCGTGCATCATGGGAGGCTCGGTATCCAACGCCGCATGATGGCGTGCACGCTGCAGCGCTTCCAGCAGTCGCGGCGCTTCCACCGGTTTCACCAGGTAATCCAGTGCATTGGCCCGGAACGCGCGTACTGCATAGGTGTCATAGGCAGTGACGAACACCACCGAGGGCACCCTTTCCAACCCGTCCAGTACATCGAAGCCATTGCCGGAGGGCATCTGCACATCCAGCAACACCAGGTCCGGCGCCAGCGTGGCGATCGCCTCGCGCGCAGCAGGCACATCGTCGGCCTCGCCCACGCACTGCACCCACGGCAGCGCCGACAACAGCGTCCGCAGTTCCTGTCGCGCCAGCCGTGCATCATCGACAATCAACACACGCAGCGCGGCCGTCATTGCGGAATCTCCAGCAGCGCCTGCATGCGGTCGCCGATCGGCTGCAGGGCGAAACGGCCGCGCGTGCCAAGCTGCGCGCGCAGGTAGGCCAATCCCACACCATGCCCTTGCGCAGGCTCACCGCCAGTGCAGAGCGGGTTGTCGACCTGGAGGCGCAGCAGGTCATCTTCCATCGACGCGCGGATACGTACCTCACCGCCGCCCGCGCGGCTGGCAATGCCATGTTTTATTGCGTTCTCCACCAACAGCTGCAATGCCATCGCAGGCAGTTGTGCCTGCACAGCCTCTGCGGCTATCTCCCGCCGCACCTTCAGACGCTGTTCGAAGTGGATCGCCTCGATGGCCAGATAGTCGTCGACCACTTCCAGTTCCTCGGCCAGGGTCACCTGCTCGCTGCGATTATGGGCCAATGCGTGGCGCAGCGTGCGCGACAGGCGGGTGACCATGTCGCGGGCACGCTCGGGTTCTTCCAGAATCAGCGCTCGCAGGTTGTTCAATGCGTTGAACATGAAATGCGGATTCAGCCGCGCACGCAACGCATCGCGCTCCAGGGCGCTGCGCTCCGCCTCCACCCGCAATCGCGCCAGCTCGCTGTGGCGCGCGCGGCGCAAGCCATGCAGGCCCGCCCACAGTCCCGTCCACATCAAAAGGAACAGGGCGGTGTTCATCCAGTACAGCACGACCGACGACAGCTGATAGTCGGCACGCCCACCGGGCAACTGCACCCAGCCCAGGGCCAGCGCCGGCAACAGCAATGCCGCCGTCAGCGCCTGTGCAATGCTGGCACCGACCACCACGCCAGCTGCCAGTTTCAGCACCAGTCTGCCCAGACTGCCATCCCACCAGCGCTGCCGCAGTGCGACCGAACGCAGCGCGCCGCTGCACAACCACAGGGAAACGGCAATGCTGAAGGAGATCAACACCACGCCGCTGAACAGCGTACCGCCGCCGATACGCACCCCCAGCCACAGGCTGTACGTCGCATAGCCTGCCCACGCCAGCGCGTTGAGGATCCAGAAGCGGCGGGATGGCGTGGTGGCGTCCATGAGCAGCCTTGGCGGTGGAGGAAAGGGCATACGGCGGTCAGGGATGTGCGGCGAGGAAGCGGCGCACGTGCGCCTGCAGCCAACGCGGATCATCCCACATCAGGAAGTGGTAACCCTGTGCGCTCATCTCGATCTGCACACCCTGCAGCTTCGCGTACTGCGCCTGGAACTGCGCACGGGTACTGGCTTGCGTACTCCCCATCGACTGGTAAGCGGCCCAGCTGCCCATCACCAGGACCGGCGTGTGGATGCCGGCGATGTCATCACGCAGATCGCGCACCAGCATGGAGTACATCGCATCGGCCATGCTCGTGCGATCACTGTCGCGCCCCCAACGCTGCAGCTCCGGCAGATGCTGGGTGCTGCGGGTCAGGGCTTTGGCGGTCGCATCGTTGCGTGCATTGAAGCTGGCCTCATCGGCCGCCAGCAGCCCTTCACGCAGCTGCCCGGCCATCATCCCCACGTTCTGCGCGGTGGCCTGCGGGTTCATCACCGCCGCATAGAACGGCAGCGAATCAACGATCACCAGCGGACCGACGGTATCGGGTGCCTTCAGTGCCAGTTGCATCGCCAGCACACCCCCCAGGCTGTGACCGATCACGGCGACCTTCGACAGGTGCCGCGCCTGCAGATAGCCCAGCAGTTCGTCGCGCATCGCCGGCAGGAAATCCGCCGGCCGCGGGTCGGCAGGTGCCGCACCAGCAAAACCCGGCAGTTGCACCAGATGGCACTGCACGTCCTTCAGGGCCAGGCAGGTCTCACGCCAGACCTCCGCACTGCTGTTAAGCCCGGGAATCATCAGCAAGGGACGGCCCTTGCCGAGCACCTCGACCTGCACTGCGCCTGGAACAGCGGCCTTATCGACGGCTGCGGCATGGGCCGGGCCTGAGCCAAGCACGGCCATCGCCATGCCGATCATGGTCAGCCTGGCCAAGGCCTTCATCGCGTACCAGAGTGCCTGGAAGATTTTCATCGTCTGCTCCTTAATCGCGTGGGTGGTGCCGGGATTGGGACCAGCCTGGCTTCGTTCCCGGTGCCCCGGTGGCGATTACGGAGCAACGGCCCGTCAGCGGGGCGAACGGTCGCCCGCACGGGATGGCCTGACCCCGCACATCCATCGCACATCCATCTCGATGAAGAGATATACTGCTTCACACCCGATGCCGCCGCCCGTGCCATGACCGCCATCAGCTTCGAGTTCTATCCGCCCAAGACCGACGAACAGCGCACCCAGCTGGACCGTGCCGCGGCCAGGCTGAAGGCGTATGCCCCCGAGTACGTGTCCTGCACCTTCGGCGCCGGTGGCTCGACCCTCAGCTACACCTCCGAGACCGTGCGCCATCTCAACCAGCACCACGGCTTCGACGCGGCACCGCACCTGTCCTGCGTCGGCGGTACCCGCCAGGAAATCCGCGAACTGCTCAAGCTCTACCGCGCCATCGGCTGCCGGCGCCTGGTCGCACTGCGCGGCGACCTGCCCTCGGGCATGGGCTTTCCTGGCGACATGCGCTACGCCTCCGAACTGATCGCCTTCATCCGCGCCGAGCATGGCGATGCCTTCCGCATCGAAGTGGGCGCGTATCCGGAAACGCACCCACAGGCGCAGGACGCCCTGCTCGACCTGAAGCACTTCAAGGCCAAGATCGACGCCGGTGCCGATGCCGCCATCACCCAGTACTTCTTCAATCCCGACGCCTACTTCCACTTCGTCGACGAAGTGCAGCGGCTCGGCGTGCAGGTGCCGATCATCCCGGGCATCATGCCGATCTCCAACTTCAGCCAGCTGCGCCGTTTCTCCGAACAGTGCGGTGCGGAAATCCCGCGCTGGATCAGCCGCAAGATGCAGGCCTACGGTGACGACGCCGAATCGGTGCGCGCCTTCGGCGCTGAAGTGGTGGCCAAGCTGTGCCAGCGCCTGATCGAAGGCGGCGCACCGGGCCTGCACTTCTACACCTTGAACCTGGCCAAGCCGACGGTCTCGGTACTGAAGCTGCTGCAAGGCTGAAAAGTACGCTGCTTTATCGCAATCGGCGCTACGCTGCATCGATGAAGCTCGTCCTGTCCCTGTTGCTGGTCCTGCTGCTGCCCGGTGTCTGCGCCGGTGTGCAGGCGCAGTCCACGCGCTTGAACCGCTGCACCGATCCGCAGGGGCAAAGTGTCTATACCGACCGCCCCTGCGACAGCCTGGGCGCGCAGTCCCGGCGGCCACCGCCGGCGCCTTCCGGCAATACCCTGCAACGCGACAGCCTCGGCAGCAGCTGCCCACGTCGGCTGAGCGAACTGGTGCAGGCGCTGCACACGGCGGTCAGCATCGGTGACGTGAACCGGCTCTCTTCGCTGTACCTGTGGGGCGCGGTGTCCGATGCCGGCGCACAACGGATTCTTGGCCAGCTGGAATCGGTGGTGCGGCGGCCGCTGGTGGACGTGGTGCCGGTGTATCCGCGGCAGGATGTCGATGAGGGCGCGGGCCCTGGCGCGCAGGAATTGGAATCGGATACGGCACCTGCACCGACTGCAAGGCGCCCGGTCGGATTGCGGTTGGAGCAGACCCTGCCGGGCAGCGCCACGCGCGCGGCGACCGTGCTTGGGCTGCGGCGGCAGTATGGGTGTTTCTGGATTACGTTGTGAGCGGGAGCTGCTGAACCGCCATCCACGCATGGCGTGGATCTACTGTTCCCTGCGTGGCGTGGGTCTGCTCATCCGCGCATGGCGTGGGTCTACTTGTCGCTGCGTGACGTGGGTCTGCTCATCCACGCATGGCGTGGATCTACTTGTCGCTGCGTGACGTGGGTCTGCTCATCCACGCATGGCGTGGATCTACTTGCTTGCGACCCTGTGTATCGCGCTACACCGGCCACAGGCCGCGGATGGCGGCGATACCCTGCCCGCCATGCCGGCGTGCCTCGGCCACATGCTGCGGTGTCATGCCGCCCAGCGCATAGATCGGCAGCGAGACCTGCGCGCGCAGCGCGGCGAAGGCCTCCCACCCCAACGGCACTGCATCGGGATGGCTCGCGGTGGCCTGCACCGGCCCCAGCACGGCGAAGTCGCAGCCCAACCGCTGTGCGGCCAGCAGCTGCTCAAGCCCGTGGCAGGAGGCGGCCACCAGTTGCCCCGGCGGCAGCGGCCGTTCCTGCAGCGACTGCAGCTGCTCGCTGCCCAGGTGCACGCCAACGCCGAGGGTGCGCGCCAGTTCGATATCGCGGTTGAGCAGCCACTGCACACCGCGCCGATGCGCGCGCACGGCCTGCTCGATCACGCCCTGACGCTGCGGATGCTCGGCGGGCAGGCGCAGCTGGATGCGTTGCTGCCCCGAAGCCACGGCCTGCTGCAGCTGCCCGTGCCAACGTTGCAGGCCGCCCTCATCGATGTCCGGCGCAGGGGTGATCAGGTAACAGTCCGGCTGGCGCAGTGCGGCCACCACCGGCAGGTCAGCCGGCGGCATTGAATAACGGGCCAGCTTGTCCGGCGTCACCCAGGTGATGGCCTGGCCCTCGCGTCCACGCGGGGCGCCCTTCCAGCTGCGCACGTGGCGCACTTCCAGGGTCAGGTCCTTGTCCGGGTAGCGCTGCGGCACGTCCATGATCCACTCGCCCACCTCGGCCTCGATGCCCAGCTCCTCGTGCAGCTCGCGCACCAGCGCCTGTTCGGAGGTCTCACCGGGCTCGCGTTTGCCGCCCGGGAATTCCCAGAGGCCGGCCATGTCGCGGCTTTCGGTACGGCGGTTGAGCAGGATGCGGCCGCGGGCGTCGGTGATGACGGCGGCTACGACGTGGATCGATCGTTTCGGGGAAGGCATGGCCGAAGCATGCCGAAAAGCGGGGCACCGGCGCAATCGCCGGGCGCTTCAAGGCCCAGAACAGGAAAGCCCCGCTTTCGCGGGGCTCTCCGGGGGTCAGCTCAGCTGGCCGTGGCAGTGCTTGTACTTCTTGCCGCTGCCGCACGGGCACGGATCGTTGCGACCGATCTTGGGCTCGTCACGCTGCAGCTGCGCCACGCCCTGCTGGGCGGCCTCCACCTGCGAAGCCTCTTCGTCGGCACCGTAGCCGCCAGCATCCTGGTGCTGGAACTGCGACTGGCTCAGGCGGGCTTCCACCTGCTGGCGCTCGGCCGCTTCCAGTGCCTGCACTTCCTCGTCGCTGCGGATACGCACGCGGGCCAGCAGGGTCACCACTTCGCGCTTGACGTTCTCCAGCATGTCCGAGAACAGCTCGAAGGCTTCCTTCTTGTATTCCTGCTTCGGCTGCTTCTGCGCATAACCACGCAGGTAGATGCCCTGGCGCAGGTAATCCATGCGCGCCAGGTGCTCCTTCCAGCTCTGGTCGAGCACGGTCAGCATCACGTGCTTCTCCAGCGCGCGCATGGTCTCTTCGCCCACACCCGCTTCCTTCTCGGCGAAGTGCTGGTTGATGCGCTCCTGCACCTTGGCGGTGATGCCTTCGGCGTCCAGTTCCTCGTGCGACTTGACCAGATCGGTCAGCGACATGTCCACGCCGAAGTCCGCCTGCAGGGTGGCTTCCAGGCCACGCAGATCCCACTGCTCGTCCACCGAGTTCGGCGGCACGAAGCGGGCGACCACGTCGAAGATCACGTCGTCGCGGATGCCATCCACGTTGTCCTTCACCGACTCGGCGTCAAGCAGTTCGTCGCGCTGGGCGTAGATCACCTTGCGCTGGTCGTTGTTGACGTCGTCGAAGTCCAGCAGGTTCTTGCGGATGTCGAAGTTGTGGGCCTCGACCTTGCGCTGCGCCTTTTCAATCTGGCGGCTGACCAGACGGTCTTCGATGACGTCATCTTCCTTCATGCCCATCATGCGCATGGCCTTCTGCACCCAGTCGGAGGCGAAGATGCGCATCAGGTTGTCTTCCAGCGACAGGTAGAAACGGGACGAGCCCGGGTCACCCTGGCGGCCCGAACGGCCACGCAGCTGGTTGTCGATACGACGCGATTCGTGGCGCTCGGTGCCGACGATGTGCAGGCCGCCGGCCGCCTTGACCGCGTCATGGCGCTTCTGCCACTCGGCCTTGACCGCTGCCTTCTGCTCGTCGGTCGCGCCTTCGCCCAGCTCGTGGATTTCCGCTTCCAGAGAACCGCCCAGCACGATGTCGGTACCACGACCGGCCATGTTGGTGGCGATGGTCACGGCGGCCGGACGACCGGCGTTGGCGACGATGGTCGCTTCGCGGTCGTGCTGCTTGGCGTTGAGCACTTCGTGCTGCACACCCGCCTTGCGCAGGTGCTCGGACAGCATTTCCGAGGTTTCGATCGAGGTGGTACCCACCAGCACCGGCTGGCCGCGCTTGGCGCACTCTTCGATGTCGGCCAGCACCGCGTTGAACTTGCCCTTGCGGTTGAGGAACACCTGGTCCGGGCTGTCCTTGCGGATGGTCGGGCGGTTGGTCGGGATCACCACCACTTCCAGGCCATAGATGCTCTGGAATTCGAACGCTTCGGTGTCGGCCGTACCGGTCATGCCGGACAGCTTCTTGTACATGCGGAACAGGTTCTGGAAGGTGATGCTGGCCAGCGTCTGGTTCTCGCGCTGGACAGGCACGCCTTCCTTCGCTTCCACCGCCTGGTGCAGGCCATCGGACCAGCGGCGGCCGGCCAGGGTACGGCCGGTGAACTCATCGACGATGACCACTTCGCCGTCGCGCACGATGTAGTCCACATCGCGCTGGTAGATGGCGTGCGCGCGCAGGGCGGCGTTGAGGTGGTGGACCACGGTCAGGTTCTGCGCCGCGTACAGGCCTTCGGTCTCGGCATCGAGGATGCCCGCTTCCACCAGCAGCTGTTCGGCGTGCTCCATGCCCGCTTCGGACAGGTGCACCTGCTTGCCCTTCTCATCGACCCAGAAATCGCCTTCGCCGTCTTCCGCTTCCTGCTTGACCAGGTTCGGCACGATGCGGTTGACGCGGATGTACAGCTCCGGGGAATCGTCGGCCGGGCCGGAGATGATCAGCGGGGTACGCGCTTCGTCGATCAGGATGGAGTCGACTTCGTCGACGATGGCGTAGTGCAGGCCGCGCTGGTAGCGGTCAGCCTTGGACAGCGCCATGTTGTCGCGCAGGTAGTCGAAACCGAATTCGTTGTTGGTGCCGTAGGTGATGTCCGAACCATACGCTTCGCGCTTGTCGCTGTGCGGCATGCCCGGGTAGACCACGCCCACGCTCAGGCCCAGCCAGTTGTACAGCTTGCCCATCTGCGCGGCATCGCGGCGGGCCAGGTAGTCGTTCACGGTGACCACGTGCACGCCCTTGCCTTCCAGCGCGTTGAGGTACACCGGCAGGGTCGCCACCAGGGTCTTGCCTTCACCGGTGCGCATTTCTGCGATCTTGCCCAGGTGAAGCACCATGCCGCCGATCAGCTGCACGTCGTAGTGGCGCATGCCCAGCACGCGGCGACCGGCCTCGCGGCAGACCGCGAACGCTTCCGGCAGCACCTTGTCCAGGGGTTCACCACCGGCGATGCGCTGCTTGAATTCCGGCGTCTTGGCCTGCAGCTGCTCGTCGGAAAGCTTCTCGATCTCCGGCTCCAGCGCATTGATCTTGGCGACGATGCGGTTGAGCTGGCGCAGCTGTCGTTCATTACGACTGCCAAATACGCGGGTAAGCAGGCTGTTGATCATTGAGGGAACCGGGTTGGATGGAAATGCCGCACGGCTCCGGGAAGGATCCGTCCGCCGCAAACGAATCAGGGCGCCTGGCGCCCTGTCGATGGCAACACCCATTGTAGCTTGGGATGGACCGCTGGGGTTTCAACCCTGTGTGGTCGTCTGGGCGGCCGGGACCGGGGTCGTGGTGGCCGCGCTTCGCGCTCGCGGGGCATGGCCCCGCGCTACCGCCGGGATCCGACGGCGTTCCGGTACCGCTGGGATCCGACGGCATCCCGGTAGCGCCGGGCCATGCCCGGCGTTGCAATCAACCGCGGGTGATGCGCCCGACCGGGGTATTGCCGCCATCGCCGAGGAACTTGCGCGGGTTGACCACGTTGCCGTTCTCCCACACCTCGAAGTGCACATGGGCACCGGTCGAACGACCGGTGGAACCGGCCTTGGCCACTTCCTGGCCGGCACGGACGAGGTCGCCGACCTTCACCACCAGGCGCGAATTGTGCGCGTAGCGGGTGACGTAACCATTGCCGTGGTCGACATCGACCACGTTGCCGTAGCCGCCCTTGACGCCGGAGAAGCTGACCACGCCGTCGGCCACGGCCATCACCGGGTCACCCACGCGGGCGTGGAAGTCCATGCCCTTGTGGGTGGCGGCACCGCGACCGAACGGGTCGGCACGGGTACCGAAGCCGGAGGTGACGTAGCTGTTGCGGATCGGCATGCGCGAGGGCACGGCGTTCTGCTGCAGCTGGTGGTCGAACATCAGCGATTCCATCACCGACAACTGGCGGCCTGAAGCAGCGAAGCGCTGCTCCAGCACCTGTAAGTCGGCGTTGACGTCCTTGACCGGAATGTCGGCGGTCGGGCCGCCGGCATCGCCGTCACCGAGGCCGGGGGTCTCGTTGAAGTCGAATTCGCCATCTTCCAGCTTGCCCATCTGGGTCAGTCGCTCGCCCAGTGCGTTCAGGCGGGTGGCCTGTGCCTGCAGCTCGCCGAGGCGGGCAGCCAGCGCGTTGACCTGGGTCTGCGCATCGCGCTGGACCTTGGCCAGTTCGGCCTCCTGGCGGTCGACCTTGGCCTGCAGGCGCGAGTCATTGAGCGCGCTGACGCCAATTCCACCGGCAAGGCCGATAATGCAACCTGCGCCGAGCACGCTGCCCAGCAGGGCTCGGGGGCGGTCCTCGAAGTAGAACCGCAAACGCGTGAGCGCCGATTTGGCCTGTCCTTCACGCGTTTTGATTACGATCTTTTTGAATGCCATCAGTGAGTTTTCATGTCTGAGCCGAAATCCAGCGTTCGTCCCGCTTCCCGACCGAAACCGGCCCTGGATGCAGTGATGGCGGACAAAAGCGGGAACCCGCTGCGGCGTGCCCTATGGCTCGACGCGCTGGACCGTCAGTTGCGCCCCCAGTTGCCGCCACCTCTGCGCAGCCGTTGCCGGCTGGCCAATGTGGACGGGGAACACCTCGTTTTTCTCGTCGAGTCCCCGGTCTGGCATGCCAAGTTGCGGCTTGCCGAAGCCCAGTTGCTCGACGCGGCCCGGTCCATCGGGCTGAAGGCCACCAAGGTGACCGTCAAGACTGCGTCTCCCACTCCCACGCGCTCCCCAGCGCTCGACAACCGGAATGGACCCCACGCAGTTTCAGCCGCCACGCACAAAGGGCTACGCGACGCCTTGGCAGCTCTGCAGGACCTTCCTTCGAAACCGAAGCGGGAAACCTGAAAGCAGCGGAGCGTCCTGCTCCACTCCCCGTCGCGCGTGTCACCGCTGCGTGAAACATTTCGGGGGCCGGGTCGCATCCTAGCTGGCCTCGGTGGGGCAGTCGTTAGATTGTTGTTAAAACAACGTTAAATTCAGGCTTCGGACCCAACAGGTTCACAAAACCGTGACCTCGGCCCTGCCGTCGCGTCACCGGTTGCGCCAGGGCGGCACGCGACGCCGGAAATGCAGACGCCGCCTTGGAAGGCGGCGTTTTTTCATTCAAATTCAATAACTTGTGAAATCAGGCATAGGCCGGTGTGGCGTACACCACCGGATCCGGCACCGTCGGCGAGTCGTAAGTCACCCATTCCCAGGCGGTGGCATCGGCCATCAGCGCCCGCACCAGCTTGTTGTTGAGCGCGTGGCCGGACTTGAAGCCCTCGTAGGCACCCAGCACCTGGCCACCGGCCAGATAGAGGTCGCCGATCGCGTCAAGAATCTTGTGCCGCACGAATTCGTCGGCATAGCGCAGGCCGTCTTCGTTGAGCACGCGGAACTCGTCGAGCACGATGGCGTTGTCCATCGAACCGCCGAGGCCGAGATTGCGCTCGCGCATGTATTCCAGGTCGCGCATGAAGCCGAAGGTGCGCGCGCGGGAGATTTCCTTGGTGTAGGCCATCGTCGAGAACTCGATTTCCTGGCGCGACTGCTTGGCCGGGATCATCGGGTGGTCGAACTGGATGGTGAAGCCCAGCTTGTACCCCTCATACGGGGTAAAGCGGGCCATCTTGTCGCCCTCGGTCACTTCCACGGTCTTCAGCACGCGGATGAAGCGCTTGGGCGCATCCTGTTCGACGATGCCTGCCGACTGCAGCAGGAACACGAACGGGCCGGACGAACCGTCCATGATCGGCAGCTCGGCCGAGGACAGTTCGACGATGATGTTGTCCACACCCAGGCCGGCCAGGGCCGACATCAGGTGCTCGACGGTCTGGATCTTGGCGTCATTGCAGGTCAGGCCGGTGCACAGGGTCACTTCGGTGACCAGTTCGGCCTTCGCAGGCACTTCCACTACCGGATCCAGGTCCACGCGCCGGAACACGATGCCATGGTTGACCGGCGCCGGACGCAGGGTCATGTAGACCTTGTCGCCGCTGTGCAGGCCTACACCGGTGGCGCGGATCGTGTTCTTGAGGGTGCGTTGCTGGATCATGGGGGACGACCGGAAGTGACACAGTAGATTAACACGCAGGGTCCCCTACCCCGGCTGAAACGCCGGTGGGACGCGCGTGAAGCAGGGCGGCCGGGCCCATCCTGGCCCGGCGCCCGCGTTTTCAGGACATGGTGACGCAACCCGGGGGGGACAAGCCCCGGGCAGCGTCGATCAGTCCGCCTGGCGGCGCAGGAACGCCGGGATGTCCAGGTAATCGTTCGGCAGTTCCGCCGCGGCCGGGGCCGAGGAGGCCGGAGCCGACGGGGAGGAAGCTGCTGCCACGCTGTCGCTGCTGGCACGACGCAGGCCCAGGCCCATGCCGCCGACGGCCTTGGACACGGCGTCGCCGCCGTTGTCGAACTCGCCGAACTCCGGCTGGCCGGTGGTGGCGTTGCGGACCAGCTTGATCGGTGCACGCTCGCCCGGACGCTGGGTCTTGCTGGCCGAGACGCGGTTCAGGCCCGTGGCGACCACGGTCACGCGCACTTCGTCCTGCATGTCCGGATCGAGCACGGTACCCACCACCACGGTCGCGTCTTCCGAAGCGAAGCCATCGATGGTGCGGCCGATCTCGTCGAACTCGGCCATGGTGAAGTCGGCACCGGCGGTGATGTTGACCAGGATGCCGTTGGCGCCTGCCAGGTTCACATCGTCCAGCAGCGGGTTCTGGATGGCCGACTCGGCCGCGGCCTGCGCGCGGTCATCGCCGCGGGCGGTACCGGTACCCATCATCGCCAGGCCCATTTCGGACATGACGGTGCGCACGTCGGCGAAGTCGACGTTGATCAGGCCCGGACGCACGATCAGGTCGGCGATGCCCTGCACGGCGCCCTGCAGCACGTCGTTGGCGGCACGGAAGGCCTGGATCATGGTCGCGTTGCGACCCAGCACGGTGATCAGCTTCTCGTTGGGGATGGTGATCAGCGAGTCGCAGTGCTGGCTCAGTTCTTCGATGCCCTTCAGCGCGACCTGCATGCGGCGGCGGCCTTCGAACGGGAACGGCTTGGTGACCACGGCCACGGTCAGGATGCCCATTTCCTTGGCCAGCTGTGCCACCACCGGCGCAGCGCCGGTACCGGTGCCACCGCCCATGCCAGCGGTGATGAACACCATGTCCGCACCCTGCAGCGCGTCCATGATGCGCTCACGGTCTTCCAGCGCAGCCTGGCGGCCGACTTCGGGGTTCGCGCCTGCGCCCAGGCCCTTGGTGACATTGGTACCCAGCTGCAGCTGAAGCTTGGCACCACAATTCTTGATGGCCTGCGAGTCGGTGTTGGCAGTGATGAATTCCACGCCATCCACTGCCGAGTTGACCATGTGCGCCACGGCATTGCCGCCGCCGCCGCCCACGCCAACCACCTTGATCACCGCATTGGGTGCCATCTTTTCGATCAGTTCAAAATGCGCCATGTCCGTGTCCTCGTTGTATCCGCTTGTCGGTGGCATGGACGGTCGGGCCTCCTGCCTTCGCGTGTCATGTTGCCGTTGCGGCTGTGTGGGTTGTGTGTTGCGTTGTTGCGTCGTGATGCGGGTACTGCGGGTGTTGCGACCGGGCTGCGCCCGGGTGGTACAGGTGCCGCGTCAGAATTCGCCGCGGAACCAGGTCTTGAGTTTCTTGAACATGCTTCCAGCGCGGCCGGTCGGCAGCGACGGCCGCCGCGGATGCTCGATCTGGCTGCCCATCAGCAGCAGGCCCACGCCGGTGGCATGCACCGGGTTGCCCACCACTTCGCCCAGCCCGGTAACGTGCTGCGGGATGCCCACGCGTACCGGCATCTGCAGCATCTCCTCGGCCAGTTCGACCACGCCTTCCATCTTCGAAGCACCACCGGTCAGCACCATGCCGGCGCGCACCAGTTCCTCGAAGCCGGAGCGGCGCAGTTCGGCCTGCACCATTTCGAAGATCTCTTCGTAGCGGCCCTGCACTGCCTGCGCCAGCGCGTGGCGCGGCATGCGGCGCGGCGGACGATCACCGACCGACGGTACCTGGATGCTTTCCTCGGCAGTGGCCAGCTGGGCCAGGGCGCATGCATAGCGCACCTTGATCTGCTCGGCTTCCGGGGTCGGCGTGCGCAGCATGTGCGCGATGTCGTTGGTCACGTGGTCGCCGGCGATCGGCAGCGAGGCGGTGTGGCAGATCGCGCCCTGCACGAACACTGCGATGTCGGTGGTGCCGGCGCCCATGTCGACCAGCACCACGCCAAGCTCGCGCTCGTCGGCGGTCAGCACCGCCACGCTGGACGCCAGCGAGGACAGCACCAGGTCGTCCACCTGCAGGCCGCAGCGCTGCACGCACTTGCTGATGTTGGCCGCGGCCGACTGCGCGCACACCACCAGGTGCGCATGCACCTCCAGGCGCACGCCGGTCATGCCGACGGGGTTGCGGATGCCTTCCTGCGAATCATCCAGCACATACTCGCGCGGGATCGCATGCAGGATCTTCTGGTCGGCCGGGATCGCCACTGCCTTGGCCGCATCGAGCACGCGATCGAGGTCGCCCCAGGTCACTTCACCGTCGCGGATCGGCACGATGCCGGGCGAGTTCTTGCACTGCACGTGGTTGCCGGAAATGGAGGCATACACCGAGCGGATCTCGCAGCCGGCCATCAGCTCGGCCTCTTCGACCGCGCGCTGGATCGACTGCACGGTCGATTCGATGTCCACCACCACGCCGCGCTTGAGGCCGCGCGACTCGTGGGAGCCGATGCCGATCACTTCGATCGGGTTGCCCGGCGAATACTCGCCCACCAGCGCCACCACCTTGGAGGTGCCGATATCCAGGCCGACGATCAGCGATTTGTCACCCTTGCGATTCATGTTCTTTCCTGCGTCCTTCTTGCCGGGGTGCCCGGTGCATTGGCCGGGGCGGCCGGAGTGCCCCAGCTCAGCGTGAAACCATTGGTATATCGGAGGTCGGCGCGCTCGATCGGCGCGGCCTGGTTGGCCAGCTGCGGCAGCACGCGCACGAAGCGCTGCAGGCGCGAGCGGGCATCGTCGCGGCCGACCACCACTTCAGTGCCGTTGCTCAGCAGCAGCGACCAGCTGCCGCGCGCGTCCATCGTCAGCCGGCGCACGTCGACGCCTGCCGGCGCGAACAGCGCGCGCGAATCGTTGTACAGCTTGACCACTTCCTCGGTCTGGCTGTCCGGGCCATCCAGCTCGGGCAGCTGCAGGTCGGCCAGCTTCTTCGGCGTGGGGAACAGCTTGCCCTGCTCGGACAGCAGGCGATCTTCGCCCCAGCGCGCGAACGGCTTGTGCTCGACCAGCGTCACTTCCAGCACGTCCGGCCACTGCTTGCGCACCTGCGCGCTTTCCACCCACGGCAGTTTTTCCAGTGCGTCCTGCGCGTCCTGCAGCTTGACCGCGAAGAAGCCGGCATGCGCATACGGCAGCAGCACCTGCTGCAGCTGTTCCGGCGGCACCCGCTTGAACTCACCGTGCACGCGCAGCTTCGCCAGCGGCCAGCGCTCGGCGCCGACCCGGCCATTGACCACCGCCACCACCGGCAGTGCAACCACCGACAGTGCCAACAGCCAGACGAAGATGCGCAGCACCGCGTTCATGCGTGCGATGCCTCCAGGGTCTGTTCCAGCACGCGCCACACCAGCTCTTCGAAGCTGATGCCGGCCTGCCCGGCCGCCTTGGGCACCAGCGAGTGGCTGGTCATGCCCGGCGCGGTGTTCACTTCCAGCAGGAAGAAGCGGCCGCTGCTGCGGTCACGCATCACGTCCACGCGTCCCCAGCCACGGCAGCCGGCCGCGCGGAAGGCAGCCAGCGCGATGCGGCGGATCTCGTCTTCGTCATCACCGTCCAGGCCGGGGCACAGGTACTGGGTGTCTTCGGCGATGTACTTGGCGTTGTAGTCGTACCACTGACCCTTGGGCACGATGCGGATCGACGGCAGCGCGACATCGCCGAGGATGGCCACGGTCAGTTCGTCGCCCACCACCATCTGTTCCATCAGCAGCTGGCCGTCGTAGCGCGCGGCCAGGGCCACGGCTTCGTCCAGGCCGGCGTCGTCGGTGACCCGGCTGATGCCCACGCTGGAGCCTTCATTGGCCGGCTTGACCACCACCGGCAGACCGAGCTCGGCGGCCAGCGCGTGGACATTCTTTTCGGCCGCTCCCGGCATCCTGCCTCCCGCGGCACTCGTACCTCCGTGTACTTCGCGATACTGCGGGGTCGGCAGGCCCAGCGACAGCCACACCTGCTTGGTGCGGATCTTGTCCATGCTCAACGCCGAGCCCAGCACGTTGGAGCCGGTGTACGGCACGCCGAAGGCCTCCATCAGGCCCTGCACGATGCCGTCCTCACCGCCACCATTGTGGCCGTGCAGGATGTTGAACACGCGATCGATGCCGCCGGCCGCCAGCGCCTTGGCCAGCGCCGGAATGCCATCGATGGCGACGGCGTCGACGCCGCGCGACTGCAGGGCTTCGAGCACGTTGCGGCCCGAATCCAGCGACACTTCGCGTTCGCTGGAGCTGCCACCGAGCAGCACGGCGACGCGGCCGAACACGGCCGGGTCGGTGCTGCGCAGCGGCGGGAAGGTCAGCGTGCTCACGCCTCGCCCTCCGCCTTGAAGCCTTCCACGGCAATGTGGCTGGCGACGGCGCCGATGTCGCCGGCCCCCATCATCAGCAGCAGGTCGCCGTCCTGCAGCACGTCCGGCAGCACGGTGGCCAGTTCGGATGCCTTGCCGACCACCACCGGCTCGCTGCGGCCACGCGCACGGATGGCGCGGGCCAGCGCATGCGAATCGGCGCCGGCGATCGGCTCTTCACCGGCCGGGTAGACCTCGCTCAGCACCAGTGCGTCGACACTGGACAACACCGCGGCGAACTTGTCGAACTGATCGCGGGTACGGCTGTAGCGGTGCGGCTGGAAGGCCACCACCAGGCGCTTGTCGGCCCAGCCACCACGCGCGGCGGCGAACACCGCTTCCAGCTCGCTCGGATGGTGGCCGTAGTCGTCGATGATGCGGACCTTGGCACCGCTGGCAGTGGTCACTTCGCCCAGATCATTGAAGCGGCGACCGACGCCAGCGAAGCTGGCCAGCGCACGCGCGATCGCATCCGGGGCCACGCCCAGCTGCCAGCCCACCGCCGCAGCGGCCAGCGCATTGAGTACGTTGTGCTTGCCCGGCAGCGCCAGCACCACTTCCTGGCTGGTGCCCTGCGGCAGGCGCAGGGTGAAGCGCATGCGCGAACCTTCCTGCACCACGTTCTCGGCGCGCACGTCGGCCTGCGGGCTCATGCCGTAGCTCATCACGTGGCGCGGGGTCCTGGCGGCCAGTGCGGCCACTTCCGGATCGTCGATGCACAGCACCGCCAGGCCGTAGAACGGCAGGCGCTGCAGGAACTCGGCGAACGCCGCCTGCACGCGGGCGAAATCGTTGCCGTAGTTCTCCAGATGATCGGCATCGATGTTGGTGATGATCGACATCAACGGATTCAGGCGCAGGAAGCTGCCGTCGCTTTCGTCGGCCTCGGCCACCAGCCACTGGCCACCACCGAGCTTGGCGTTGGCACCGGCCGCCAGCAGCTGGCCTCCGATCACGAAGGTCGGGTCCAGCCCGCCTTCGCTCAGCACCGCAGCGGTCAGGCTGGTGGTGGTGGTCTTGCCGTGGGTGCCGGCCACGGCGATGCCGCGGCGGAAGCGCATCAGTTCGGCCAGCATCGCCGCGCGCGGCATGATCGGAATGCGCTGGCTGCGCGCTTCCATCAGCTCCGGGTTGTCTTCGCGGATCGCGCTGGAGACCACTACGCAGTCGGTGCCCAGCACGTTGGCGGCGGAATGGCCGCGCATGATGCGCGCACCCAGCCCGGCCAGGCGGCGGGTCGCAGCGTTGTCGGCGTTGTCCGAGCCGGACACTTCATAGCCCAGCGTCAGCATCACTTCGGCAATGCCGCTCATGCCGGTGCCGCCGATGCCGACGAAATGCACGCGCGGGAATGCGCGTACCAGATCGTTGGTGTCATGCAGGCGGCGGATCATGCGCGGCCTCGCGCAGGGCAGGCGCTGGAGCGTGCCTTGTTCATACAGCTTCCTCGAGAATGATATCGGCGATGCGCTCGGCGGCATCGACCTTGGCCAGGGCACGCGCGGCTTGCGCCATCTGCATGCGGCGGGCGGGATTTTCGGACAGATCACGCAGCAGCGCGGCAATGCCGTCTGCCAGCGTTTCATCCTGCTTCAGCAACACGGCTGCGCCGCGCTCGACCAGGAACTCCGCGTTGCGGGTCTGGTGATCGTCGACAGCGGCGGGGAATGGCACCAGCACGCTGCCGACACCAATCGCACACAGTTCGGCCAGGGTCGAAGCGCCGGCACGGCACACCACCAGGTCGGCCCAGGCGAAAGCTTCGGCCATGTCGGCGATGAACGGCGTGATCTCAGCCTGCACACCGGCCTTGGCATAGGCCTGGACTGCTTCGGCGTGCAGCTTCTCGCCACTCTGGTGGCGCACCAGCACCGGCACTGCGGCACCCAGCGTGGAGATCGCCTGCGGCACGCCGGTGTTGAGCGCGCGCGCGCCCTGGCTGCCACCGACCACCAGCACGCGCAGCGGGCCGTGACGGTCGGCGAGGCGGTGTTCCGGCGGCGCAATGGCAGCGATTTCTGCCCGCACCGGGTTGCCGACGAACTCCTCGCGTGCAGCGAAGGTGCCCGGGAAACCGGTCAGCAGGCGGCGCGCGTAGCGCGACAGGATGCGGTTGGTCAGGCCCGAGGCGCGGTTCTGTTCATGCACGATCAGCGGCAGGCCGTGCAGGCGCGCGGCCATGCCACCGGGCCCGGAAGCGAAGCCACCGAAGGCGACCACCGCACGCGGCTGGCGATCACGGATGATCAGGCCGGCCGCACGCAGCGCGCGCATCAGGCGCCACGGCGCGGCCAGCAGAGCCAGCTTGCCCTTGCCTCGCAGGCCGGTGATGGCCAGCGTATCGATGGCGATGTCGTGCTGCGGCACCAGGCGGGTTTCCATGGCGCCATCGGCACCCATCCAGGTGACCGGCACGCCACGCGCGCGCAGCACGCGGGCCACGGCCAGGCCCGGGAAGATGTGCCCGCCGGTACCACCGGCCAGGATCATCACCGGCCGCGTGTTGTTCTGGACCGCGCTCATCCGAGCCTCCCGAAGGTCGGTTCGACGCGCGACTGCAGGCGGCTGGTGCCTCGTACGGCGGCCGGCTCGGTCGCTGCCGGCTCGGTGCCCTTCGGCACGTTCTTTGCCACCGGTGCAGTGGAAGGCTCGGCGGCGGCAGGACCAGCAACATCGTCGGCCGCGCCCATGCGCACAGCCTGGCGGCGCTCGGCGCGCTTGAGTTCATAGGACACGCGCAGCAGCAGGCCCATCGCTACGCAGGTCATCAGCACCGACGAACCACCCGAGGAGATCAGCGGCAGGGTCAGGCCCTTGGTCGGCAGGATGCCCAGGTTCACGCCGATCGAAACGAAGGTCTGCATGCTGATCCACAGGCCGATGCCGAAGGCGATGTAGCCGGAGAAGTGGCGCTTCATTTCCACGCAGCGCATGCCCAGCCAGAAGGTGCGGCCGACCAGCAGCGCATACAGCGCCACGATCACGCAGGTGCCCAGGAAACCGAATTCCTCGGCGGTGACCGAGAAGATGAAGTCGGTGTGCGCCTCGGGCAGGTAGTACAGTTTCTGCACCGAATTGCCCAGGCCCACGCCGGTCCACTCACCGCGACCGACCGCCATCAGCGCGTTGGACAGCTGGTAGCCGTCGCCCTGCTGGTCGGCCCACGGGTCGAGGAAGGAGGTGATGCGGCGCATGCGGTACGG
The DNA here is from genome assembly GCF_020883215.1 of Stenotrophomonas sp. SI-NJAU-1. Lineage (NCBI taxonomy): Bacteria > Pseudomonadati > Pseudomonadota > Gammaproteobacteria > Lysobacterales > Lysobacteraceae > Stenotrophomonas > Stenotrophomonas sp. SI-NJAU-1. Next base: position 703,563 of record NZ_CP086598.1, on the reverse strand, counting down.
CTCGATGATCGCCAGCGCGCTCATGCCCACCAAGCCGATCACCACCGGCATCGACATGCGCGGCATGTTCACCCCGCCCAGCACCAGCATGCCGGCGGTGATCGCCAGCAGCAGGGTGGACGAACCGAAGTCGGGCTGCAGCAGCAACAGCACCACCAGCGCACCGGCTACGCCCAGCGGCTTGAGCATCGCCGGCCAGGTCGCGTTGACCTCGTCGCGGAAGCGCACCAGGTAGCTGGACAGCCAGACGATGTAGAGCACCTTCACCGCTTCGACCGTCTGGAACTTGGAGATGCCCAGGTTGATCCAGCGGCGGGCACCGTTGACGCTGCTGCCCAGGCCGGGCACGAACACCACCACCAGCAGCGCGAAGCAGCCCAGCAGCAGCATCTGGTTGTACTGCTCGATGGTCTTCAGCTCGGTACGCGCGGCGAAGATGGCCAACACGATGCCGACCGCCAGGAAGATCAGGTGGCGGTTGAGGTAATAGAACGGGCTGCTCATCAACGCGATCGAGCTGGACGCCACCATCACCACGCCCAGCCCGGTGAGCGCGATCATCGCGCCGAGCAGCCACTTGTCGTAGCTGCCACCGATGGCCTCAAGGCGTGTTGCCTGGTGCGACAGGTCATTCATCAGCGTACCTTCAACGTGGCCAGGCCGATCAGCACCAGCACGACGGAGATGATCCAGAAGCGCACGATCACGCGCGGCTCCGGCCAGCCCTTCAGTTCAAAGTGGTGGTGGATCGGCGCCATGCGGAACACGCGCTTGCCGGTCAGCTTGAACGAGGCGACCTGGATCATCACCGACAGCGTTTCGATGACGAACACGCCACCCATGATCACCAGCACCAGTTCCTGGCGGGTGATCACCGCGATGGTGCCCAGCACCGCGCCCAGCGACAGCGCGCCGATATCGCCCATGAACACCATGGCCGGATAGGTGTTGAACCACAGGAAGCCCAGCCCCGCGCCGGCGATCGCCGCACAGATGATGACCAGCTCACCGGCGCCCGGAATCTGCGGGATCTGCAGGTAGTTGGCGAACACCGCGTTGCCCGAGGCATAGGCGAACACGCCCAGCGCGCAGGCCACCAGCACCGTCGGCATGATCGCCAGCCCGTCCAGGCCGTCGGTCAGGTTGACCGCGTTGGAGAAGCCGACGATCCAGAAATAGGCAATGGCCACGAAGCCGATGCCGGCCAGCGGCAGCGCCACCGACTTGAACATTGGGATGTAGAAGGTCAGCGCCGCCGGTACGTCGGCGGTCTGGAACAGGAAGATGCCCGCAGCCAGGCCGAAGATCGACTGCAGCAGGTACTTCCAGCGCGACTTCAGGCCGTTCGGGTCGCGACGGACGATCTTGATCCAGTCGTCGTACCAGCCGATGGCGCCGAAGCACAGCATCACCGCCAGCACCAGCCACACATAGCGGTTGCGCAGGTCGGCCCACATCAGTACCGACAGGGTGACGGTGAGCAGGATCAGCGAACCACCCATGGTCGGCGTGCCGGCCTTGGAGAAATGGGTCTGCGGACCATCGGTCCGGATCGGCTGGCCGCCCTTGAACTGGGCAAGCTTGCGGATCATCGCCGGGCCGAGCCACAGCGACAGGAACAGCGCCGTCAACGCGGCAAGGATGGCGCGGAACGTCTGGTAGTTGAACAGCCCGAACAGGCTCTCCAACTGCTGCAACCATCGAGCCAGTTCATACAACATGCGGGGATTCCTCTCCTTGCGCCAGCAGCGCTTTGACGATCGTGTCCATGGCGCTGCCACGGGAACCCTTGACCAGGCAGCGCACGCCGGCGTGCAGCGCTTCCTTCAGCGCCTGCGACAGCGCGTCATGGGTGGTGAAATGATGTCCGCCCTCGCCAAAGGCAGCGGCGGCAGCGGCGCTGAGCGGGCCCAGCGCATACAGGCGCTTGAGGCCGGCGGCACGCGCGCGGATACCGGCCTGTGCATGCAGCGCCTCGGCGTCGGCGCCCAGCTCACGCATGTCGCCCAGCACCAGCCAGCCCTCTTCCGGGGCGGCGGCCAGTGCATCGATGGCCGCAGCCAGCGAGCCGGGGTTGGCGTTGTAGCTGTCGTCCACCAGCACTGCGCCATTGCGCAGCTGATGGGCGATCTGGCGGCCTGGCACCGGCTGCGCTTCCGCCAGGCCGGTGGCCACCAGTGACAGCTCGATGCCGGCGGCCAGCGCCAGGCTGGCGGCGGCCAGCGCATTGCTGATGTTGTGGCGGCCCGGCAGGCCCAGCACCACGCCCGCCTCGCCCATTGGCGTAACCAGGGTGAAGCGGCTGCCCTGCGCACCGGCGCGGATGTCGCGCGCGGTGACGTCGGCGGTGTGTTCCAGGCCATAGCGCAGCACCCGGCAACGTGCCGGTGTACCGATGAAATGCTGTTCGAACCAGCGCCCGTAGGCATCGTCGACGTTGATCACGGCCACGCCATCGGCCGGCAGCGCGGCGTAGATCGCGCCCTTGGTCACCGCCACGCCGAGCAGGCTGCCCATCCGCTCCAGATGCGCCGGGGCGATGTTGTTGACCAGGGCATAGCGCGGACGCGCGATGTCGGTCAGGTAGGCGATGTCGCCCGGCTTGCCGGCGCCCATCTCGTAGACGGCGTAGTCGGCATCTTCCGGGGCGTCGATCACCGCCAGCGGCAGGCCGATCTCGTTGTTGCGGTTGCCCGGGTTGGCGTAGACCACCTTGTGCGCGTGCTGGGCCACCTGCTGCAGGATCGCCAGCAGCAGGCTCTTGACGCTGGTCTTGCCGTTGCTGCCGGTGATGGCGAACAGTTCGGTCGCGCGGTCGCGCTGCATGCCGGCGGCGATCTTCGCCAGTGCGCGCTCACTGTCGGCCACCAGCACCTGCGGCAGGTCCAACGGCAGCAGACGTTCGACCAGCAACGCGCTGGCGCCACGTGCCTGTGCGTCGGCAGCAAAATCGTGGCCGTCGAAGCGTTCGCCACGCAGCGCCACGTACAGGCTGCCCGGGCCAAGGCTGCGGGTATCGTTGCTGACCGCGTCGATGGCCACGTCGTCGCCATGGATCTCGCCACCGGCCCAGTGTGCGATCAGCGAAAGCAGGGTGCGCTTCATGCGTCGCCCTCCCCGGCCTGAGCGGCCAACACACCGGCCTTCGCAGCCAGCGCGGCGGCCGACACTTCGGTGTCGTCGAAGTCATGGCGCACGCCATTCACTTCCTGGTAGGGCTCGTGGCCCTTGCCGGCGATCAGGATGATGTCGCCGGCACCGGCGCGCTTCACCGCCAGGCCGATCGCACGCGCGCGGTTGCGCTGCACGGTCACGGCCGAGGCATCGGTGAAGCCCGCCAGGATGTCGGCCACGATCACGTCGCCGTCTTCGCCACGCGGGTTGTCGTCGGTGACGATGACCTGGTTGGCCAGGCGCTCGGCAATGGCAGCCATCTGCGGGCGCTTGCCGGTATCGCGCTCGCCACCGCAGCCGAACACGCAGAACAGCGTGCCCTGCAGGTGGCCGTGCAGGCTGTCCAGCGCCTGTTCCAGTGCGTCGGGGGTGTGTGCGTAATCAACCACCACGGTCGGCAGGCCGTCTTCACCGCCCAGGCGGTTCATGCGGCCACGGATCGGCTGCAGTGCCGACAGCACCTCGGCGATGCGCGTCAGCGGATGCCCCAGCGCATGCAGGCTGCCAGCCACGGCCAACAGGTTGTCCACGTTGAAGCGGCCCAGCAGCGGCGACTGCACTGCAGCGCGCTGGCCGTCGATGACCAGTTCGAAACCGATGCCGCGGCCATCCAGCTGCAGCGCTTCGGCGCGCACGCTGGCACCGTCGGCACCACGCGAGCTCAGGCCGATGGCCTGCACGCCCGCCGGCAGGCCGGCGAACAGCTGGCGACCGAACGCATCGTCGAGATTGATCACCGCCGCCTTCAGGCCCGGGCGATGGAACAGCCGCGCCTTGGCCGCGCCGTAGCTGGCCATGTCGCCGTGGTAGTCAAGGTGGTCGCGGGTGAGATTGGTGAACACCGCCACGTCGTAGTGCACCGCATCCACGCGGCCCTGGTCCAGCGCATGCGAGCTGACTTCCATCGCCACCGCGCGCGCGCCATCGTCGCGCAGCTGCGCCAGCAGCGCATGCATCTGCAGCACCAGCGGGGTGGTGAAACCGGTCGGCTCGACCGCACCATAAAGTCCGGCGCCCAACGTGCCGATACTGCCACTGGGCGTACCGAGCAGATGCCAGGCCTGGGCCAGCAGCTGCACGGTGGAGGTCTTGCCGTTGGTGCCGGTCACGCCAACCATGGTCATCGCCCGCGAAGGCGCACCATGGAACTGGTCGGCCATTGCCCCCAGACGCGCACGCAGGTCCGGCACGGCGATGGCATCGGCCGGTGCAGGCAGCTCGGCAGGCGCCGGCGCTTCGAACAGGATCGCGCCGGCACCGGCAGCACGCGCCTGCTCGACAAAACCCAGGCCATGCGCGCCGAAACCGGCGATGGCAACGAAGGCATTGCCGGGGCGCACGGCACGGCTGTCCAGCACCAGGCCGGTCAGAACGGGATCATGGCCCGCCAGGGCCACGTCCGGAAGCAACTGCGAAAGCAACATCGAAGGGCTCATTGCGTGCCTCCCGTGGCGGGCGGCACATGGGGGTGCGCGCTGGGCAGCGCGGCATCGAATTCAGCGGCGGCATCCACCGGCAGTGCGGCTTCGGCCGGCGGCACCGGCAGCACCGAGGCAGAATGCCCGATCTTTCCGGACTGCTGGGCAGCCAGCCACGACTGCAGATCATCCAGCGGCACGTCCATCAGGCGCAGGGTGCCTTCCATCACGTTGTGATAGACCGGCGCCGACACCAGGCCGCCGTAGAACTTGCCGCCCTGCGGATCGTTGATGACGATGACGGTGGCAAAACGCGGATTGGTGGCCGGCACCACGCCGGCGAACAGCGCGTTGTAGTGGCCGCGCTCGTAACCACCGGGGCCGGTCTTGCGCGCGGTACCGGTCTTGCCGGCCACGCGGTAGCCCAGCACCGCCGCCTGCTTGGCACCGCCCTGGGTGACCACCGTTTCCATCATCGCCACCACCTGCTTGGCGACGTTCTCGTCGATGATCTGCTGGCCTTCGTTACGCTGGCCCTTGACGAAGGTCGGCGCGATCAGCTTGCCGCCGTTGGCCAGCGCCGAGTACGCGGTGGCGATCTGCAGCGGCGTGACATTCAGGCCATAGCCGTAGGACATGGTCGTCTTGGTGGTGCCCGACCAGCGGGCCGGACGCAGCACCACGCCACCGGACTCACCCGGGAAACCGCTGTGCGGGACCGAGCCGTAGCCGAAACGGCGCACACCGTCGTAGAACACCTGGTCGGGCATCTTCGCGGCGACCTTGGCCGCACCCACGTTCGAGCTGCGGGTGATCACGCCGGTCACGTTCAGCACGCCATTGTTGCGCGGCACATCGCGGATGGTGAAGCGCCCCAGGGTCATGTAACCCGGGTTGGTGTCGATGACGGTGTCCTTGGTCACCGCACCGGCCTGCAGCGCGGTGGCGATGGTCAGCGGCTTCATCGTCGAACCCGGCTCGACCAGATCGGTCACCGCGCGGTTGCGGCGTGTGTCCGGCTGCGCGCTGGTCAGCGAATTGGGGTTGTAGGTCGGCAGGTTGACCATGGCCAGGATCTCGCCGGTGGTCACGTCCATGATCACCATCGAGCCGCCGGCCGCCTTGTTGGCCACCAGCGCGTTGCGCAGTTCCTTGAAGGCCAGGTACTGGATGCGGCGGTCGATGCTCAGGGTCAGGTCCTTGCCCGGCTCGGCCGCACGCAGCAGATCGCTTTCGACCGTCTCGCCCTTGCGGTTGCGGATCACCCGCTTGCTGCCGGGCTTGCCGCGCAGCCATTCGTCGAAGGCCAGCTCCAGGCCTTCCTGGCCACGGTCGTCGATGTTGGTGAAGCCCAGCACATGCGCCATCGCTTCACCCTGCGGGTAGAAGCGGCGGAACTCGCGCTGTGCGGCCACGCCCGGAATCTTCAGCGCGACCACGCGCTCGGCCTCGTCCGGATTGATCCGGCGACGCAGGTACATGAATTCCTTGTCCGACTTCTGCGACAGGCGGCTGCTCAGCTCATCCACCGACATGCCCACCGCCTGGGCCAGTTCGGGGATGCGGTCGGGCGAACGCAGCAGGTCCTGCGGATTCACCCAGATCGAGGCGACCGGGGTGGACACCGCCAACGGTTCGCCGTTGCGGTCGGTGATCATGCCGCGCGAAGTCTTGATCGGCAGCTCGCGCAGGTAACGGGCTTCGCCCTGGCGCTGGTAGAAATCGCTGTTGATGATCTGCACGTAGGCGGCACGACCCACCAGCGACACCGAGCACAGGCCGAGTGCCAGGGCCACCCAGCGCAGGCGCTGGCGCAGGTTGAAGGCGTTGCGGGGACGGTTGCGGCCGGTCTTGCTCATGGGCGCACCACCACCACGTCGGCGGCTTCGGGGAACTTCATGCCGAGCTTTTCGCGGGCGATGCTGTCCACGCGGTTGGCTTCGGCCAGGGTCGCCTGCTCCAGCTGCAGGCGGCCGAATTCGATGTTCAGATCATCGCGCGCACGCTCGGCGCGCGACAGCTCGATGAACGTCTGCCGGTGACGGTGACGCACGAACACGACGCCGATCGCCGAGGCCACGGTGCAGGCCAACAGGATGATCAGCAGCAGCCGGCTCATGCATCGGCCTCCCGCTTCTGGGCTACACGCAGCACGGCGCTGCGGGCGCGCGGGTTCATCGCCAGCTCTTCGTCGGTGGCCTTGATGGCGCCGCCGATCAGGTCCAGGGTCGGCACGAAGGCCTGCGCCTCGGGCAGCCGGCGGTTGGCCGGCGGTGCCTTGGCCAGGCGGTTCATGTACTGCTTGACGATGCGGTCTTCCAGCGAGTGGAAGCTGATCACCGCCAGCCGGCCACCGGGCTTCAAGCGCTCCACCGCCGCGTCCAGGCCGGCTTCGAGGTCGGCCAGTTCACGGTTGATGTGGATGCGGATGGCCTGGAAGCTGCGCGTGGCCGGATGGATCTTGTCCTTGCCGCGCGGCATCACCGAGGCGATCAGTTCGGCCAGCTCGGCGGTGCGGGTGAACGGCTGCTTGTCGCGGCGGGCCACGATGGCGCGGGCGATGCGCCGGCTCTGCCGCTCTTCGCCGTAGGTCCACAGCACGTCGGCGATCTCGCGATCTTCCACGCGGTTGATCCACTGCGCAGCGCTTTCGCCACTGTCCGGGTCCATGCGCATGTCCAGCGGGCCGTCCTTGCCGAAGCTGAAGCCACGCTCGGCCACATCCAGCTGCGGCGAGGACACGCCAAGGTCGAACAGCACGCCATCCAGGCCTTCGGCGGTCTCGTTCCACTGCAGCAGCTGGGCGAAGCTGCCACGGAAGATCGACACGCGCGGGTCCGGCGCGAAATCGCGCTCGGCAACGGCAATGGCTTCCGGATCCTTGTCCATGACCAGCAGGCGTCCCTCGGGACCGAGCTGGGTGAGCACGCCACGTGCATGACCGCCACGACCGAACGTGCCATCCAGATAACGTCCGTTTTCGATCACCCTCAGGCCTTCCAGGACCTGGGTGTACAGGACCGGCAGATGCACCGCCGGCGACTGCGACACCGGAAGGTGACCGGTCTGCGCTTCTGGGCGCATCCGGGCACCCCGGCTCACAACTTCAGGTCGAGCAACCCATCACCCAGATCCTCGTCAGACAACGTCTGCTGGATCAGGGCCCGATGCGCCTGCTCGCTCCACAATTCGAATTTGTCGCCCATACCGAGCAATACCGCCTTCTTCTCAATGCCCACCGCACCGCGGTGGCTGGCGGGAATGCTGATGCGACCGTTGCCGTCCAGCTCCAGGTGGGCGGCTGAACCGACCAGCTTCTGCTGCAGCAGACGGACGACGCGCTGTGTGTTGGGTTTGGACATGACGTCGTCGCGCACCCGCTCCCACTCCGACTCGGCATACAGCCACAGGCAGCCTGACTCGAAGGGGTTGTAGGTCAACACGAGACGGTTGTTGCTGACGCGCGCAACCAGGTCGCGGTGAGCGGTGGGAACCGCCATGCGTCCTTTGTCGTCAACTGTGATGGCCGTCTCGCCCTGGAACACGACGCCTGCACCTTATCCTTCGCCCGGTGAAACATTGAACCACGAAAATCCACAAAACACCCGGATTTCCCTCTGATGCCCACCTTAGCAGCGGCCCAAGGGTTGTCAACAACTTTTCAGCAGGGAAATCGCCAGCCGCATCAATGGCTTGCGCCGATGTTTAGAGAGTTGTTCAAGGTTTATCCACAAGTTGCTGATCCGTCTCAATTTTTGAGATTGAACGGAAGTTCAGGGGTGTGGAGGGCGCGTGAAACATGGGCTGCGCATTCATCCACAACGGCCCGAAAGCGACGTCCCACTGCGCAAACCGGGCACAATGGCGCCATGTGCCTGCTTGCTATTGGCTGGTTGCACCACCCGCGCTGGCGGCTGGTGATGGCCGGCAACCGTGATGAGTTCCACGCCCGACCGACCGCGGCCCTGGCCCCTTGGCAGGACGGGACATCGGTCATCGGCGGACGCGACCTGCGCTCCGGCGGCGGCTGGGCCGGGGTGGGGGCCGGCGGCCGGATGGCGGTGGTGACCAATGTCCGCGATCCACAGGCGTCCCAGACCGGGCCATCGCGTGGCGCCCTGGTGGCCGATTACCTGCGTGGCCGCGATCCGGCAGATAGGCATATAGAACGCCTGGCCGGGATCTCCGCTGCCTATGCCCCGTTCAACCTGCTGCTGGCCGATGGCCACAGCCTGGAGTACCTGGGCAACCACCCGGCCGAACGGCAGACGCTTGGCCCGGGCGTGCACGGCATGTCCAACGGCGCGCTTGATGCGCCCTGGCCGAAGACCCGGCGGCTGATGGATGCGCTGTCGTCCTGGCTGGCGGCCGATGCCGACTCGCTTGACCCGCTGTGGCAGGCCCTGGCCGATGAACATCGCCCGGTCGACAGCGACCTGCCCGATACCGGCATCGGCCTGGAACGCGAACGCTGGCTCAGCCCCGCTTTCATCCGCGGCGACGATTACGGCACCCGCGCCAGCACCGTGCTGCTGATTGATGCCAACGGCCACGGCGAAATCCACGAGCGCCGCTTTGGTCCGCAGGGCGTACCCAGCGGACAAGGTCACGTCATTTTCTGACTGGAACGGTAGTGCCGGCCGCTGGCCGGCAACCTCTGGATCTTCCGGGCAGGTCACGCGGTTGCCGGCCAGCGGCCGGCACTACCAGGTCCAGACACCCTGCGTGGAGGGCCATAGGTAAATCCACGCCATGCGTGGATGGGCGTGGATGGAATGAAGGGGCGGAGCCGGCCGATAAGCCGGGTTCTGTCGTGGACAGTCATTCCTCTAGGCGTTACGTCGCCGCAACGCTCAAGCAACCTACCCGGATCCAACGCGGGCCGCGCCAATGGATCCCTATTTGGTCTTGCTCCAGGTGGGGTTTGCCGTACCGGTCTGTTGCCAGACTCGCGGTGCGCTCTTACCGCACCATTTCACCCTTACCGGCCTTCCGAAGAAGACGTAGGCGGTATCTTTCTGTTGCACTTTCCGTCGGCTTGCGCCGCCCAGGCGTTACCTGGCACCTTGCCCTATGGAGCCCGGACTTTCCTCGGCACCCCCGAAGGGATGACGCGACTGTCTGGCCGACTCCGCCGCGCGCATTCTAGCGTACATGAGCGGTTCCTGCCCGCCGCGCTCCGGTAGCGCCGGGCCATGCCCGGCGGCTGTTGGATGCCGCGCTACGCGCTCGCCGGGCATGGCCCGGCGCTACCGGCCGTACAACGCCTTGCGCGGTGCGCCGGTCAACTCGGCCGCCAGCTTCGCCGCGGTCGACGGCGGCAGGTGCTCGCTCAGTTTTGCGTAGACGTGCCGGCCATGTGCCAGCTGCGCCTCGGCATCGTCGCCAGCGCCCTGCACCATCACCACGAACTCGCCCTTGCGCTGGTTGTCATCGGCTTCCACCTGCGCCAGCAGCCCGGCCAGGTCGCCATCGAGCACGGTCTCGAACAGCTTGGTCAGTTCGCGCGCCAGCACGGCCGGGCGCTCGCCACCAAAGATCGCCGCCATGTCGGCCAATGACTCGGTGATGCGGTGCGAGGATTCGTAGAACACCATCGTGCGCACTTCGCCGGCCAGCCCCTGCAGGCGGTCGCGGCGGCCGCTGGCCTTGGCCGGCAGGAAACCCTCGAAGCTGAAGCGGTCGCTGGGCAGGCCGGCCACGCTCAGCGCAGCGATGGCCGCGCAGGCACCGGGAACCGGGCTGACCTTGATGCCGGCAGCACGCGCCGCACGCACCAGCCGGAAGCCCGGATCGCTGACCAGCGGGGTGCCGGCATCGCTAACCAGCGCCAGCGACTCGCCCGCCTGCAGCCGCGCCACCAGGCGCTGGGCCAGGGCCTCTTCGTTGTGTTCGTGCAGGGCCACCAGCGGCTGCTGGATGCCGAAATGGGACAGCAGCTGGCCGCTGCGGCGGGTGTCCTCGGCGCAGATGGCCGCCACCGAACGCAATACCTCCTGCGCGCGCGGGCTCAGATCGGCCAGGTTGCCGATCGGCGTGGCGACGACATACAGGGTTGGGACACTCATTTCAGCGGTACTCACGGGGCAAGGGTAGAATCCTAGCGTGTACCTGGCCAAGGCCGCTGCCCTCATCGCATGGACCCGATCATGAACAAGCCCGCCGCACGCATCTCTGCCCTGTCGCTGTCGTTGATGCTGCTGGCCGGTTGTGCCACCACCAGCCTCGTCAGCACGCCCGAATCGCCGGCCCAGAGCCAGGCGCTGGCGCTGATTGAACAAGGCAAGCCGCGCGACGCCGCCCTGCAACTGGAAGCGCTGGCCGCAACCCTGCGTGGCGGTGCCCGCAGCAACGCGCAGGCCGATGCGGCCTGGGCCTGGCACCTGGCCGGCGACAGCGCGCGCGCGCGCAGCCTGCTGGGCCAGGTGACCGCCCGCCAGCTGACCGGCGCCAGCCTGCAGCGTTACCAGCTGGCCAGCGCCGAGCTGGCGCTGGCCGACAAGCAGCCGGCACAGGCACTGGCCCTGCTGAAGGATCATGGCGACAACGTGCACCCGAGCCTGCGCACGCGCTGGTACCTGGCCCGTGCCAATGCCCTGCAGGCCACCGGCGATGCCTTCGGCGCCGCTGGCGAGCGCGCCCGTGCGCATGCCGGCCTGGCCGGCACCGCGCGCAGCGAGAACCAGGCTGCCATCTCCGGCCTGCTCGGAACGCTCGACGACGCCACCCTGCGCAGCCGCGCCGCCGCCTTGCCGGCCAATGACCCGCTCTACAACTTTGCAGGCCGTGCGCTGATTGCCCGCGGCCTGCCGCTGCCGCGCCCGTTCGATCGCGATGGCGCCGCCCAGTTCGACACCAGCAAGCGCCCGCCGGCGATGAGCGATGGCTACCGCCCGCCGGCCAAGCTTGCCGTGCTGCTGCCGCTCAGCGGCCGCCTGGCCACCGCCGCACAGCCGGTGCGCGATGGCCTGCTCAGCGCCTACTACGGTGAAACCCGCCGTCGTCCGGAGGTCAACTTCTTCGACACCGCCGGTACCCCGGCCGGTGCGCTGGCCGCGTATGACAAGGCCGTGGCTTCCGGCGCCGACTTCGTGGTCGGCCCGCTCGGCCGCGACGAGGTGGATGCCGTGTACGGCCGCCAGCAGCTGCCGGTGCCGGTGCTCGGCCTGAACCGCGGCAAGGATGCACCGCCCGCCGGCAGCGCCGGTTTCTCGCTGGCACCGGAGGACGACGGCATCGTCGCCGCCGAATACATGCGTGGCCGCGAGCGCAGCAAGGCGCTGGTGATCAGCAGCAGCGACGACACCGGCCGCCGTGCCGCAGCCGCCTTCACCCAGCGCTTTGCCCAGCGTGGCGGCAGCGTCGCCGCCACCATCGCGGTCAGCGAAACGGTGGGGGATGTCAGCGCGCAGGTGCGCAACGCCGGCGCGGTCGATGCGGTGTTCCTGGCCGTACGTGCGCCGCAGGCCCGCCTGCTGGCCCCGCAGCTGGCGCTGGCCGGTGCCGGTGGTGCCACCCGCGTGGGTACCTCGCAGCTGACCACCGGCAGCGGCAAGGTCGAAGAAGACGTGGCGCTGGACGGCATCATCTACCCGAACGAAGCCTGGAACGTGCGCAGCGTGTCCGGCGTGCCGTCCGCTGCCCAGGTCGCGCAGACCCTGCCCAGCGCGCGCGGCGCCGCCAGCCGCCTGTTCGCCTTCGGCGCCGATGCGTGGAAGATCAGCGCCTACCTGGACAAGCTGGCCACCGAAGGCGGCCTGGACGGCGCCACCGGCACGCTGTACCTGGACAGCAACGGCAACATCCTGCGCCAGCCGGCATGGTCGACCTTCAGCGGTGGCCGGCCGATGCCGATCGCCGGTGGTCGCTGAGCACCTGCAACGTGGCTCGGCGGTGGAAGCCGCCGCCGAGCAGCATCTGCAGCAGGCCGGGTTGCGGCCGCGCGCGCGCAACGTGCGTTATCGCGGCGGTGAACTGGACCTGGTGATGGATGACGCCGGCACGGTGGTTTTCGTCGAAGTGCGCTACCGCGCGCGACAGGACTTCGGTGGCGGAGCGGCCTCGGTCGATCCGCGCAAATGCCGGCGCCTGATCCACGCGGCGCAGCTGTACCTGCAGGAACACCCCGCCGTGGCCAACGCGCCCTGCCGCTTCGACGTGGTTGAAGCCACGGGCGAGCCACCGCAGCTGCATTGGCTGCGCGACGCGTTCCGGTTGGATGATTGCTGATGGCTACCGTCCGCTCTGGTAGAGGCCGACCTTGGTCGGCGCTTCTGTGCCAACCAAGGTTGGCACCTACCAGAGCGCAGCCTGGCCGGCACTACCACGGTGCGTGACTGATGCCTTCGATCATCACCCACGCGGCGGTGCCACTGGCGTTGTGGTGCGCTGCTGATCGCGGCCGCATTCCGCCACGCCTGCTGGGCGCCGGCGTGATCGCGGCGGTGCTGCCCGACGCCGATGTACTCGCGTTTGCCCTGCACATTCCCTACGCCGATGCGTTCGGCCATCGCGGGGCCAGCCACTCGCTGCTGTTTGCCCTGGTGCTGGCCGTGCTGGCGGCGATGTTGGCGTTCTTTGGTAGCCGCCAATCTTGGTCGGCGCCAGACAGCTCCGGTAGTCGCCGACCTTGGTCGGCGGTTTCTTGCCAACCAAGGTTGGCACCTACCAAGGCAGGGCCAACGGTGACATCGACCCTACAAGCCGCGGTGTTCGTGTTCGTCTGCGCCGCCAGCCATCCGCTGCTGGATGCGTTGACCTCCGGCGGCCTTGGCGTTGCCTTGGCCTGGCCCTGGAGCGACCACCGCTTCTTCGCGCCCTGGCGGCCGATCCGCGTATCGCCGTTCGCGCCGCAGTTCTTCAGCGCGCGCGGCCTGGCCACCCTGCTGTCGGAACTGCGCTGGGTGTGGCTGCCGCTGGCCGGCGCTGTCATCGCCTGGAAACTGATTCACCCCGCCCCCGCTGCCCCACGAGATCTGTCATGAGTACTGCCCTGCCCTCCGCATTGGTTGCCGAACTGTCCGCCCTGCTGGGCAGCGACGGCTGGCGCATGGATGACGGCGCACTGGAGGCGAACGCGCAGGACAATTCGTGGCGCCACCAGCGCCCGGCTGCGGTGGCATTGCCGGCAGACATCGAACAGGTGCAGGCGCTGGTGCGTGCCTGCCGCGCGCATGGCGTGGCCCTGGTCGCGCGCGGTGCGGGCACCGGCACCACCGGCGCTGCGGTGCCGTTGCCCGGCAGCATCGTGCTGTCGTTCACCCGCATGGACCGCATCCTCGAGATCCGCGCCGGTGACCGCTGCGCGGTGGTGCAGCCGGGCGTGCTCAACGGAACGCTGCAGCAGGCACTGGCACCGCACGGCCTGTTCTGGGCACCGGATCCCTCCAGCGCCGAGATCTGCAGCATCGGCGGCAACCTGGCGTGCAATGCCGGTGGCCCGCGCGCGGTGAAGTACGGCACCAGCCGCGACAACGTGCTGGGCCTGGTGGCGGTGACCGGTACCGGCGAAGTGATCCGCTGTGGCGGCGCCTACACCAAGGACGCCACCGGCTACGACCTGACCCATCTTCTGGTCGGCAGCGAAGGCACGCTGGCGCTGATCGTGGAAGCCACGCTGAAGCTGACCCCGCTGCCGGTCAGCCAGGCCGGGCTGCGTGTGCTGTACCGCGATGCCGACGCGGCCGCCTCTGCCGTCTCGCGGCTGATGTCGCAGCCGGTCGTTCCCACGCGCTTGGAATTCATGGACGCACGCAGCCTGGAGCTGCTGCGCCTCAATGGCGCAGACGTACCCGACGCTGGCGCGATGTTGCTGGTGGAAGCCGATGGCGACCACGACACCCTGCCCTACCTGCTGCAGGCATTGGCGACCGCCGCCGAAGGTGACGGCATGATCGCACTGGACGTGGCGATGGAAGGCCGCGCGCGCGACCAGCTGTGGGCCGCACGCAAGGCCTTGTCACCCGCGCTGCGCAGCGTCGCCCCGGGCAAGATCAACGAGGACGTGGTGGTACCGGTATCGCGCATCCCCGATCTGGTGGCTGGCGTACAGGTACTGGCCCGCGACTATTCGCTGACCATCGTCACCTTCGGCCATGCCGGCAACGGCAACCTGCACGTCAACATCCTGTACCACCCGGACGATGCCGACGAGAACGCACGCGCGCATGCCGCGCTGCCGAAGATCTTCGAACTGACGCTGGCGCTGGGTGGCACGCTGTCGGGCGAACACGGCATCGGCCTGGCCAAGCGTGATTTCATGGCGAAGGCGTTCACCGCGGAAACGCTGGCGGCGATGCGCGCGATCAAGGCCGCGCTGGATCCGGATGGCATCCTCAACCCGGGCAAGGTGCTGCCGCCGGCATAGGGAATTACGCTGGTGGAGGTGCGCCTGTAGCGCCATCGTCGGCAAGATCAATCAGCAGCTGCCGGAAGCTGGGCAGCAGAACCCGGTTGCCATGCCCGCTCAGGTGATCGTTGTCGAAGAACAGCGGTTCACCGTCCTGCACCGCCGAGCAGGTATCAGGCCCGCACAGCAGCGGCAGCGGATCCCACACGGTCAATGACGGGTAACGCGCGGCCAGCTCGGCCAGCAGTGCCATCTGCGGTGCACGCAGCATCTGCAGATCCGCGCGCGACATGCTCAGGCCACCGGCGCACGCCGGATTGCTACGGTTGAACCAGTCCGAGCAGCGATAGGCCCCGGTCTTGAACAGCGGCAGCGGTGCATCGATGACCATGTGCACGCCCAACCGCTGCAGGCGGCCCAGCACACGCTCGGCTTCATCACGTGCCGCTTGCGCATGCGCGGGCGTGCGTTCGGCCAGCAATTGCCGGTAGACGTCCTGCTCATCCTTGTGCTGCCAATCGAACCCTCGCAGCTCCGGCATGCGCAGCGCCGCCAGCAACACGATGTCACCCGGGCGCGCGTCGCGTTCGATGGCCGACAGGCTGTCCTCGATGAAGTCCTGGCAGTCGGCCGGGCTGGCCCGCAGCAGATTGACGAAGCTGCAGCCGCCGCGATCCTCCTGGCGGATCTCCATCCCGGTCTGCCGCGCGACCATGCTGGTCATCGTGCGGTAGGCCGCCGCATGCGAGTCGCCGACAACAAACAGGCGTCGCCCTTCGAGGGCAGGTGCGCTCACCGGTCCCAGCGGTCGCCACGCCGGGTAGCGACGCGCCTGCCATGCGTAGCCATCACGGGTGACGCTGAGCGAGATCTGCTCGTGGTACTCCACCGTCGCCCAGGCGCCGGCGCCGCACAGCGCCACCACCGGCAGCGCCATCGCCAGCACCTTCGCCGGCGCCAGCCGCAACAGCGGCAGCGCGCTGCGCAGCGGACGTTCCACGCAATGGTAGGACGCGGCCGACACGGCCAGCAGCAGTACCGGATACAGCCACAGCGCAGCGCCCTGCAGCCCGTAGGTCCAGCGCAGCAGCACCAGCAGTGGCCAATGCCACAGGTACAGCGAATACGACAGGCGCCCCAGGTACGACAGCGGTGCCCAGCCCAGGGCGCGGCCGACCCGCGATTGGCCATGCCCCGCTACCGCCGCCAACAGCAGCAGAGTACCGACCACTGTCGCCAGCACACCCGGCACCGGCATCGCCAGTTGCGGCGCGACAAGTACGCCCGCCAGCAGCAGCGCCAGGCCGGGCAGTGCGAGCGCATCCTCGCGCTTGCCAGGGCCGCGCGTGCTCATCCACTGGTACAACAGTGCACCGGCCGCCAGTTCCCAGAACCGCGACGGCAGCAGGTAGAACGCCGCCGCCGGGGCCGTCTGCGCCTGCCAGGCCGCCCACGCCAGCGACAGCACCGTGAGCGCCGGCAACAGCACACGCGACCACGGCCAGCGGTCGCGGCCGCGCAACCACACGAAGAACAGCAGCGGGAACACCAGGTAGAACTGCTCCTCCACGCCCAGTGTCCAGGTGTGCAGGAACGGATTGAGTTCCGCGCCGGGCGAGAAGTAGTCATCCTGCTGGCCGGCCAGTACCACGTTGCTGAAACCCACCAGCGCCGCCCAGCCGGTCTGGTCGAACTGCTCGTTGCGCCAGGCGCGGGGAATGAACAGCGCCGACAGCACGAAGGTGGCCATCAGCATCACCAGCAGCGCCGGCAACAGGCGCAGCACGCGGCGCCGGTAGAAATCGAGCAGCAGCGCTCCCAATGGCATGCCTGCACGCGATGCCAGCGACTGGCTGATCACGAAGCCGGAGACCACGAAGAACAGGTCCACCCCGGTGAAACCACCGGGCAGCCACGCCGCGTTCGCATGGAAGACGATGACGGCCAGCACGGCCAGTGCACGCAGGCCATCGATGGCAGCGTTGTGGGAGCGTTCGGGGTGAAGCATGCGAGCGACCGTCAGCGAGCGATCGGGCAGCATGGCCAGCGCTGGCGCAGTCATTCAATGGACAATCGCGACAGACGTGGACATCGTTCATGTCCGATCCCAACTCAGCACGATGATAGAGCCGAGCCATGCTCGGCGGTTCTGCAGCCAGATCGCCTGGGGTCAGAGCCCATTGCCATGCAATGGGCTCTGACTCCGGCGTCGTGGGTTACCAGGCCATGCGCAGGCCCACCTGGCCGCCCACGTTGCGGTAGCCGTGATCGCCGCGTTGCACGGTCATGCCGCCCCATGCGCCCCAGCGCTGGCCCAGCTTCAGCTCGGCGCCGGCCTGTACCTCATAGCGGTTGCGCGGTACCTCCGCACCCAGCGTGTCACCGTTGAACTGCAACGCGCTGGTGCCGCTGCCACGCAGCCAGTCCACGCCCATGTACGGCTGCACCACACTGCCCGCCGCAGTGCCTCCACCGAACACGCGCACGCCCACGCGTCCGTTCAGTCCGCCGGCATCGGCACGATCAATCACCGTGCCGTTGTGCTCCACATGACGGTCGGCGCGGAAATCCGCGTACGACAACTGCAGCTGCGGCTGCAGGTACAGCTGGCTCGATTCCCCCTGCCACACATTGAAGGTGTAACCGGCCTCCAGCGACGCGCCGGTCGTGCGCGAATCGTACTGCTCTGGCTCCAGGCCCACGCCCTGCACCCGGTTGTCGAAACGGCCGTACTGCACGTTCGCATCCACGTAGGCGCCGTGAGTGCCCTCGCCATCCTGCAACCAGGTGCCATAAACACCCAGCGCAGTGCCACGCACGCGGCCGGTAGCGCTGTAGCCGGTCAGATCCGAAACGACCCGGTTGTCGGCACGGCCGCTACCCAGCATCACCCCGAAGGCGGCGTTGCCCCGACGCAGCAGATCACTGCCGATCTGCAGTACCGACGTATTGCCGTCCACCGACAGCTGGCCACCGACGGCGGTGAAATCTGCGTTGCTGCGACCTGTGCGCGCCCACGCAGTGCGCTCGCTGCCGAGGGCGCCGGTGCGATCATGCATGCGGTGGGCGAACATGCTGATGGTGGCCGACTGATTGGCCAGGTAGGCGCCGGCCTCCGGGCGCAGCACCGGCGGCGGCCGGATCGGGTCCACCGGCCCCACGCCCTCGCCACCATCCCCGCCCTCACCCGGGCCCGGGCCTGGATCAACCGCACAACCCGGCGCCGCCGGATCGTCCTGGCACACATCGAACCACTGCGAACGCAGGTACCAGTTGCCATCCGACGGATCGGCCAGGCCGCCCTGGAACAGGAAGTACTCGTACGAGCCGCCCACCGCACGGCCGGCCAGCGCGTAGCGCGCCAGTGATGCACCGTCCACTTCGATCAACCGGATGCCATCCACCGTAGGTGCACCCACACCACCGATGTTCCTGACCACGATGCTTGCATCACCCGAGGTATCCCCCTGCACATGCAGCTGATCCATCGCGCTGTCATCACCGGCCAGCGCGCCCTGGAACAGGAACGTGGCACCTTCGCTGTGCAGGTCACCGCCCACGGTAAGCGTGTTGAAGCGACCGCTGCCGTCGGACAATGCCAGCCCGCTGTCGAGCACGCGCAGTTCGCCCACGGTGGCATCAGCGCCCAGTGTCCATTGGCTGGCGCGTTCGATCGTCATGGTCTGCACCAGATCCGACGCTCCCTGCCACAACGAGCCGCCAGCCACGCGCACGTGCACATCGGACTGCGGCACCAGCCCGGCGTCCTCATCCTCGGGTGTGATGACGATGTCGCCCACCAACTGCGAATGCTCCTCCAGCACGACGTCGAAGCGTCCTGCCACCGCCGCATCCAGTGCCAGGCCAATGCCGTTGCCAGCGGATACCAGCGCGCCGTTGGACAGGGTCAGGCCCGGGTCACGGCTGCTGCGCAGCCACACACCACCGTGCTGCGCGCTGACCAACGAGCCACCATCGATGCGCATGCGGCCGTTGTCATTGATCACTGCTGCCCATGCGCCTTCGCCTTCGGTACGAACGTGGGTGTTGGTCAGCGTCATTTCGCCGACCCCACCGGACAACACGCCGTGCGAGTTGACGCCGGTGGTGCGCACCACGCTGTCGGCCAGGTGCACGGTACCGCCCAGGCGCGCGATGGCACCGATGGCGCCGGCGCCTTCGGTCAGGATGTCGGTTGCGCTGGCAGACGCCACCGGGCGAGCGCTGGCGCCGCCCTCGGCATACAGGCCATGGCCGTTCTGGCCGAGGGTGCGCAATCGGCTGCTGGCGATCCGTGCGGTGCCACCCAGTACCGAAATCGCCTGCCAGTAAGTACCGTCGGCAGTGATCTCCGAGCCCTCCACGTCGAGCTGCCCGTCGCTCATCAGCCGAATGCCCACGCCATTGCGAGTGGTAATGGACGAACCCGCCACCTTCGCCACGCCGTCACGCTGGTTGATGTCGATGCCCATCGCAGTACTGTCAAGACGGCTGTTGCGCATCGTCAGTTCGGAACCCGCGGTCATGTTGATACCGTAATGACCAGACAGCGCAACGCCATCGAGCGACAACTTGCCGCCGCTGGTTGCGAAACTGACCGCACTGGCATTGCTGCCACGTGCATGGACACTGCCCCCACGCATTTCAACCGTGCCGCCGATGGACAGGCCCGCCCCCGAGCGCTCGTGAGTGAGATCGATGTCCACATCCTCCAGTACGACGTTTCCCACGCCCGCCAGCACCCCGCTGGCGCCGGCGCCCACGCCGTTGATCTGCACCGATCGCAGGTGAACGTCGCCGCCATCCTGCACCCAGAGCCCATGCGCGCCGCCGCCCACCTCGATCCGGGTCCGCTCTGCGCTGAGGCTGCCGCCGCGCACTTCCAGACCATTGGACTGGCCGGCATTGACCTCGATCACACTGTCGACCACGCGCGCGCTTCCATCCTGCACGAACACACCATGCGACAGGCCACCGGTCGTGGTGATATGAGCGCGATCCAGAACCACGTGGCCGTCGAGTGCTTCAGCACCGTTGGCCGCCGTGCCCTGGGTCTGGATACGGGTTCCGATGGCATGCACCTGTCCGCCGCTGGCAGCAGACAGACCTGCTGCACCGTAGCCGGTGGTGGTCACGCTGCCCTGCTGAAGTTCGATGCGACTGGCGATGCCTTCGGCGCGTGCGGCGGCGGCACGCTGCCCCTCGGTGGTCAGGTTGACCGGTCCGGTTGGAACGATGCTTCCCCCGTTGAGGGCAAGGAACACGTAACCCGCGGGATCACCCGGCACCACCGGCTCTGTCGTGGCGTAATCGCCTGCCGCTGGCGTCTTTTCATCTCCATCGGCAATGACCTGCTGCGCAAGTGCCGGCGCGGCGGACGCAAACGCCAGACCCAGCGCCGATGCCAAGGCATGGCGACGGGGAAGCAGAACGAACATGGCATATCTCCTGGAAAACAGGCGGCCATGCTCGGTGCACGCTGCACGCGACACCATCGAATGCGTTGCAAACATCGCCCCCTAGACGCCGGCTCGGCCGTGCGCCCTACTGAACGGCTGCTTTCCCGGGATGGACGGTCAATACCGCTTTGCAACTAATTGCATGGGAACACCCCATTCCATGCCGGAGACTGGAGGCCATTTCGGACATAGCCTTTCGCAACTCACCCACTGATTCACGCAATCATCACGGCGTGGTGGTCATATCCGCCTGCCTGAAAAGGGTGTTGTCGACCGTTGACGTGTCCCCAGCCGCTCTCCAGCAAAAGGACCCATCATGACCCGCTCTTTTATCCGATGCCTGCCCACACGACGCCCGCTGGCACAGTCGCTGCTGTTGGCGCTGGCCACGTTGCCGGCAGCGGTTGCCTACGCGGCCGATCTGGATGGACAGACGGTCGAAATCGACGCCAGCGCGCCCTTTGAACACTGGACACTGGTCAACGGCTCATCGCTCACCGCTCTCAGCACCCGCATCTGGACCCTGACCGCTAGCGACACGTCGGTCATCGAGCTTGAAGACACATCGGTGGTTGCAACCGGCCATGCCGAACGCGCGGTCTTTCTGCAGGGCGCCAGCTCACTGCTTTCCCGTAGCTCCTCATTCTATGGCGGCATCCACCTTCAGCCGAACGGCGCCTCGGCCCGGCTGTATGACAGCCGGATCTACATCGACCCCTTCGACCTTTCTTTCCCTCACTCGATCGGCGTCGATATTTCCAGCACCGCCTCAGGTGCTCCATCAGACAATGCATATGCGCTGATCGATTCCACCCGCATTGATGTAGGAACCTTGCCCGGGTGGCAACTCCGCTTCAGCGGCCTCGGCGTGCGCCTGATGGCTGGCAGCATGGACATTGTCAACGACTCCGTTGTCTCGGGCGAAAACGTGGGCGCCTTCCTGTGGGCCGAGTCGAACCCGGCACAGCGGATTGCCTTGACCGTGGACCACTCCGTGCTGATCGGACACCGCGGCGCTGCGATCCGGGTCAATGCAGGTTCCCAGAGCACGTACGACATCAATGTGGTCAATGGCGGCCAGCTCGGTGGCGGCGATGGCAACCTGCTACTGGTAGGGAACGACATGCGCCCGGTCAACACGCGTACCGACGTCAACTTCAACGTGGACGATTCCCGCCTGGTAGGCAACATCACGCTCGATTCGACCACGGCGACAGCAGCTACGATCAATGTCGCCCTCCGCAACAAGGCGCAGATCGACGGTCGCTTCATCAACGTCACCAGCGCCAGCATTGATGGCGACAGCACCTGGCTGATGACCGGCGACAGCAACGTCGGCCACCTCGCGCTGGGCAGCACCGGCACCGTGGCACTGGGCAATGCCAGCACCTTCAATACCCTTACTGTCGACAGCTTCGACGGCTCGGGCGGCACCCTGCTGTTCAACACCCACCTGGAAGATGACAGCTCGGCCACCGACAAGCTGGTCATCAACGGCGATGCCAATGGCCAGGCCAACGTGCGCGTGCTCAATGCCGGCGGTGCCGGTGCGAAGACCGACCGCGGCATCGAGCTGATCGATATCGGCGGTGCGTCCAACGCGCAGTTCGACCTTGTCGGCCGTGCAGTGGGCGGGCAATACGAGTACTTCCTGGTGAAGGATGCCAACGGCAACTGGTACCTGCGCTCGCAGACCGGTGCCGGCCCGGACCCGTGCGTGGTCGATCCCACCCTGCCCGAGTGCACGCCGATCGATCCGGTGGACCCGGTGGATCCGATTGATCCGCCGCCGCCGGTGCTGCGCCCGGAAGCCGGCGCGTACCTGGCCAATCAGTTCGCGCTGGACCAGTTGCTGCGCCACGGCTGGCGCGACCGCCGGGGCGGCAGCACCGGCGCCACCGACGGCGTGCGCGGCTGGGCCCGTGTTGACGCTACGCAGAGCAAGCTCGGTGCGGTGGATGACCAGCTCGACCTGCGCGTGGATCGCTCGCGCCTGCAGCTGGGTGCGGACGTGGGCGTGTTCGACAACGACCATGGCCGCGTCGGCGTGATGGGCACCATTGCACAGTCCCGCGCTACCTCGCGCTCGGACCTGACCGGCTACAGCGCACGCGGCAAGGTGGAAGGTGGCGCACTGGGCGTGTACGGCAACTGGAGCACCGATGCGCTGTATGTGGACGCCAGCGTGCAGCGCGGCCAGTTCCGCAACCGCGTGCAGGGTGAAGGCCTGGCCGAGGAGCGTTACGACTCGGATATCTGGCAGTCGTCCGTGGAAGCCGGTTACCGCTTCAACATCGGCCAGATCGGCAGCACCGCGCTTAGCCTGCAGCCGGAACTGCAGCTGGTGTACACCGATGCAAAGACCGACGTGCATACCGAAACCAACGGCACCGTGGTGCGTGCAGCGGGCAACAGCGGCCTGTCCGGTCGTGCCGGCCTGCGCCTGCAGGGTGAATCGCGCTCGGCGGTGGGCGCCTCGGTCAGCCCGTATCTGGCGGCCAACTGGTACCGCGATGGTGCCGGTAATGGCATCGCCTTCGACGATGAAGTTCTGAAGGCCGGCATCCCGCGCAACCGCTATGAACTGAGCGCGGGTGCGCGCGTGGAATTCCGTTCCGGTTTCAGTGCCTGGGGCGGGTTCGGGGTGATGCGCGGTGACAGCGGGTATCGCGAAGCGACGGCGAACCTGAGCGTGGCCTACACGTGGTGATGTGAGCACGAACGGCGCCGGAGAGATCCGCCGCCGTTCTGCTTTCTGTAGCGCCGAGCGGATCTGTTGCACCGCAGCTTCTCGGGCCCGCGTCGCCTGCGATGAACAGTGCCCAACCCGATCAGCAGCCTAATCCAGCCTTTACAACAAATTGCATGGGCTGAAGCCAGCGTCCCGCCCAGAATTCGTGCCGATCAAGACATGAACCGGCGAATTCAGCTCATCCCAGCCGCTTCACATGAACGCCCCAAAAAAAGCGCTTACGTGAACGAATGGATGGGCGAATTCGGCGCAGGCGCACTTGCGCACGATGCGGGACTCAATCGCCGCCTCGGCCGCCGCCCGCGTCAATCGGGCCCTGCAATCCACTTCTGCCATGAGGACCTACCCATGCGTCATCGCTACAGCATTTCCCAACCCAAGCTGCTGCCACTGGTCCATGGCTTGTTGGCCGCACTGGCTCTGGCCCCTTCAACGGCGGCGTTTGCAGGTGACCTGGACGGAGCTTTCGCCTCCGTGCACCCGGGCGATGCCGTCGAGGAGTGGACGTTGAAGAACGACGCATTTCTGGGCGTGCAGGACGCTGAGACGCAGACCATCAGCGCCGATACCTCCCAAATCAACGCCTTCCGCGCCACGATCAGCCGCAGCGGCATACATCAGCACGCCGTGGCACTTTACGGCACGGCCTTGTTTCAGTCCGAGGGAAGCACGCTCCGCGGCGGTGGCGTCCTCGTCAGCGGAGCCTCAATGGCGCACATGATCGGAAATCGTGTGCTGGTGACCGCTGAAGATGGTCTGTCACCCACTGAAGCACTCAGCATCGGCCTCTCGATGGGTGGCACGCCGGCCGGCCCGCCGCTGCCCGGTGCATCGGCCATCATCGACTCTACCTATATGCGCGTGGAAGACACCGCCACCGGCAGCGACATTGCCAGTGGGCTGGGCGTGCGCATGCAGAATGGCAAGGTAAGCATCGTCAACGGATCGCGCATCGACGCGGACAACGTGGGCGTACTAATGATGGGCACGTTCCGCACGCCAGACACCCTGCAGTTGGTGGTTGATGGCTCTACGATCTCATCTGGCCGCGGCGCCGCGATCCGTGTGGCCGCCGCCGAAGCGGCCGACTTTGACATCACCGTGGCAAACGGTGCGCAGCTGATTGCGGGCAACGGCAATCTGCTGCAGGTCGATTCCCGCAGCGGCAGCGCCACACCCGGTGCCAGCCACGTAACGTTCAACGTGGATGATGCGCGGCTTGCGGGCAATGTCAGCTTCGACGCCGCCACGGTCGATGGCAGCCTGGACGTCAGCCTCCGCAACAAGGCGCAGATCGACGGCCGCTTCATCAACGTCACCAGCGCCAGCATCGACAGCGACAGCACCTGGCTGATGACCGGCGACAGCAACCTCGGCCACCTCGCGTTGGGCAGCACCGGCACCGTGGCACTGGGCAATGCCAGCACCTTCAATACCCTTACCGTCGACAGCTTCGACGGCACGGGCGGCACCCTGCTGTTCAACACGCACCTGGGCGATGACAGCTCGCTGACCGACAAGCTGGTGATCGCCGGCGACGCCAACGGCCAGGCCAACGTGCGTGTGCTCAATGCCGGCGGTGCCGGTGCGAAGACCGACCGCGGCATCGAGCTGATCGACATCGGTGGTGCGTCCAACGCGCAGTTCGATCTGGTCGGCCGTGCCGTGGGCGGGCAGTACGAGTACTTCCTGGTGAAGGACGCCAACGGCAACTGGTACCTGCGTTCGCAGACCGGCGCCGGCCCGGACCCGTGCGTGGTCGATCCCACCCTGCCCGAGTGCACGCCGATCGATCCGGTGGACCCGGTGGATCCGCCGCCGCCGGTACTGCGCCCGGAAGCCGGCGCGTACCTGGCCAACCAGTTCGCGCTGGACCAGCTGCTGCGCCACACCTGGCGCGACCGCCAGGGCGGCGCCGCAGCGGCGGATGGTATTCGCGGCTGGGCCCGGGTGGACGCCACGCAGAGCAAGCTCGGTGCGGTGGATGACCAGCTGGACCTGCGCGTGGACCGCTCGCGACTGCAGCTGGGTGCGGACATCGGCGTGTTCGACAACGGCCGTGGCCGCGTCGGTGTGATGGGTACCGCTGCACGCAGCAGCGCCACCTCGCGCTCGGACGTGACCGGCTACAGCGCACGCGGCAAGGTGGAAGGCGGCTCACTGGGCGTCTACGGCAACTGGAGCACTGATGCGCTGTATGTGGACGCCAGCGTGCAGCGCGGCCAGTTCCGCAACCGCGTGCAGGGTGAAGGCCTGGGCGAGGAGCGTTACGACTCGGACATCTGGCAAAGCTCGCTGGAAGCGGGTTATCGCTTCAACATCGGCCAGATCGGCAGCACGGCGCTGAGCCTGCAGCCGGAACTGCAGCTGGTCTACACCGATGCAAAGACCGACGTGCATACCGAAGCCAACGGCACCGTGGTGCGTGCAGCGGGCAACAGCGGCCTGTCCGGTCGTGCCGGCCTGCGCCTGCAGGGTGCATCGCGCTCGGCGGTGGGTGCCTCGGTCAGCCCGTATCTGGCCGCCAACTGGTACCGCGATGGTGCCGGTAATGGCATCGCCTTCGACGACGAAGTGCTGAAGGCCGGCATCCCGCGCAACCGCTATGAACTGAGTGCGGGTGCGCGCGTGGACTTCCGTTCCGGGTTCAGTGCGTGGGGCGGGTTTGGCGTGATGCGCGGTGACAGCGGCTATCGCGAAGCGACGGCGAACCTGAGCGTTGCTTACAAGTGGTGATGTAAACACGAACGGCGCCGGAGAGATCCGGCGCCGTTCTGCTTTCTGCTTTCTGTAGCGCCGAGCATGCTCGGCTGCTCTTCGGTCGGATCGCGATGAGCCGAGCATGCGCTCGGCGCCACAACAGATGTCGCAACTGGCACGCGCAGGCGTGCTCCGGCTTCGCGCAGCGCGTTCGATATGCGTCCGCAATGTTTTCGAAATTGAAACTTTTCTGATTGGTATAGCAGCATCTGCGTGCACATCATGGCGCGCCACCGACAACGGGTGGCACGGGCTTGCAATCCCGTTTGGCAAAGGCGTTGTTTACGCTTGCCTGTCGGCGTCGCTCTTTCCTTGTTGGGCGGCGTCGGCAGGCAATCCGTCCGTGCCCTATGGCGGGCGGTGCGTGGGGGTCTCGTACCCGCCGGCGTTTCGCGCTTTTGCCACCGGTATTGCAACCACGCACCGTCCGCCGCCCTCGCCCAGCGCGGGGGCGGCCCCTTGCTCCTCACTCAAGGACGCCGCCATGACTTCTTCGCTCTATCCCTATCTGTTCGCCACACTGGGCGACGCCGTCGAACGCTTGCCGGATGACCTGGCCAAAGCACTGGAAACCACGTTGGGCAGCACGATGCGCACCCACGCCGACGAAGGCATCACCCTGCTCGGCTGCCTGCAGCGCATCCGCCACGTGGACGCCGCCGATGGCCAGCCGTGGCCGGACAAAGGACGCAAGCAGTGCTTTGGCTTCGCGATGGCACGCATCGACCGCGCCAATGCCGGGCTGACCTTGCTGCTGGAACTGCTGCACGCCATCGAACGCGTACGCGTGGACGGCGATGCCGACCAGCAGGTGGGCGATGACGTGCGCGAAGGCTTGCTGCTGGCCTGCCGTGGGCTGGCCGAGTATGTGGATGTGCAGTTGCGGGTGGCGTAAGCAGGGCTGCCGCACGCGCCGGCCCTGCCCTTGGTAGCTGCCAACCTTGGTTGGCATGGCCGCAAGGCCATATGCAGGACGAGACGGCGTGCCAACCAAGGTTGGCACCCACCAGGACAACGCGGTAGCGCCGGGCCATGCCCGGCGTTCTCGTGTGTCAGGCGAAATGCTCGTATCCGCTCGGGCCGTCGTGGCCTTCGGTGTGCACGCCCTGCCCTTCCATGATGCGGCCGATGCGGGTGATCGGCACGTCCAGCGATTCGGCCACGTAGTGCAGCGCGTCGCGCTGGTCGGCGGCGGCGGTGAAGCACAGTTCGTAGTCGTCGCCGCCGTGCAGCGCGCAGTCACGGGCGCCATCACGGCCGAGCAGTTCGCGCAGTGCCGACGACATCGGCAATGCATCGGCGTCGACTTCGGCGCGCACACCGCTGCGTGCGGCGATGTGGCCCAGGTCGGCCAGCAGGCCATCGGAGATGTCCACGGCGGCATGCGCGAATGCACGCAGGCGCAGGCCCAGGGTGACGCGCGGGGTGGGACGCAGCAGACGCAGGCGCAGGGTTTCGTAGTCGGCCAGCAGGGTGGCGGCGGTGACGTTCAATGCGCCCTGCTGCCACAGGCGCAGGGCACCGGCAGCATCGCCGAGGGTGCCGCTGACCCAGATGTCATCGCCAATCTGTGCGCGATCACGACGCAGGGCCTGGCCGCGGGATACCTGGCCCATCGCGGTCACCGACAGCGACAGCGGGCCACGCGTGGTGTCACCGCCGATCAGGGCGATGTCGTGCTGGTCGGCCAGGGCGAAAAAGCCATCGGCGAAGGCATCGATCCAGTCTTCGCTGGCCTCGGGCAGCGACAGCGCCAGCGTGCACCAGGCCGGGCGCGCGCCCATCGCCGCCAGGTCGGACAGGTTGACGGCCAGCGTCTTCCAGCCGATGTCGAACGCCGGGGTCTCGGCCGGGAAATGCACGCCGCTGTTGAGCGTGTCGGCGGTGACCACCAGTTGCTCGTTCGGGCGCGGCTGCAGCAGCGCGGCGTCATCGCCGATGCCGAGCACGATGTCGTCGCGCTCGACGGTGCGGGCGCGGATGCGGTCGATGAGGGCGAATTCGGCCAGGGACATGGGGCGCTCCCGCGTTTGTACGTGCCGCGCCGTGCGCGGTGGGCGGTAGTGCCGGCCGCTGGCCGGCAACCTCAGAATCCCTGCAGTTGCCGGCCAGCGGCCGGCATTCCCACAGGTGGGTCAGTGACCCGATTCGACCTTGCGCCATTCCACGGCGGCACGATCCAGCACGCCGTTGACGTAGGTGTGGCCATGTTCGGAACCGAAGCGCTTGGCCGATTCGATGGCTTCGTTGATCACCACGCGGTACGGCACGTCCAGGCGGTAACGCAGTTCGTAACCGGCCAGGCGCAGCACCGCGCGTTCGATCGCGTCCACTTCGTCGATGCCACGGTCCAGGTACGGGCCGAAGGCTTCGTCGATGTCGCGACGGTTGTCGAGCACGCCATGCACCAGCGCTTCGAAGTACGCCAGGTCGGCGATTTCGCGGGCCTGTTCGTGGGCGAACTGGGCGATCAGCGACTGTGCGTTGCCGCCGGAGATCTGCCAGGCATAGATGGCCTGCACGGCACGACGGCGCGCGCGCGAGCGCAGCACCGGATCGATGCCATCGCGGCGGACGGGTTTACCGGAGGGCTTGCCCTGGGTGTTCTTGTTCATGGCAGCTGCTCCAGAAGGTTGACCATTTCCAATGCGGCGAGTGCGACTTCCTCGCCCTTGTTGCCGTGGCTGCCGCCTGCGCGGGCCTCGGCATCTTCCACGCGCTCCACGGCCAGCACGCCGTTCAGCACCGGCACGCCGAAGTCCAGCTGGACGCGCATCAGGCCTTCGGCACAGCGGTCGGCCACGTGTTCGTAGTGGCGGGTGTCGCCACGGATCACGCAGCCCAGGGTAAGGATGGCGGCGTGTTCGTGGGCGGCGGCCAGGCGCGCGGCGACCAGCGGCAGCTCCCAGGCACCCGGCACGCGGATCACGTCGATGTTGGCTTCGGCAACGCCGTTGCCGGCCAGGCTCTGGCGGGCGCCAGCGACCAGCACATCGGTGATGCGGGCGTTCCAGCGGCTGGCCAGGATGGCGAAGCGCGCCGATTCGGGAGTGCGAAGATCGCCTTCGTAGTGGCTCATATGCGGCTTGGGATTCGATTAAGGGGTAATTCTACCGTGGATGGGCCCCGGCCGTGGCTGCTGCCCCCGTGTGCCAACCGCTGGCTCTACACCCCGGGTAGTGCCGGCCGCTGGCCGGCAACTGCAGTTCCCTGAGGTTGCCGGCCAGCGGCCGGCACTACCGGTCATGGGGCGGCCGGCGAAGCGGTCACGGGGTAACCGTCTCCACCACTTCCAGACCATAGCCGGCCAGGCCGACCTGGCGGCGGGGCGTGCCCAGCACGCGCAGCTTGCCCAGGCCCAGGTCGGACAGGATCTGCGCACCGGCACCGTTGCGGCGCCACTGGCCCACATCCTTGTCCTTGCCCGGCACCACCGGCGCCGGCTGCTGGCGCAGGCGGGCCAACAGCGCTTCGCCGTCGCGCGGGGCCGACAGCACCACCATCACGCCGCTGCCTTCCGCGGCGATCGCGCGCAGGGCATCGGTGGCCGCCACGCCGAAGTCATCACGGCGCCAGTGCAGCAGGTCGGCCAGCGGGTTTTCCACCTGCACGCGCACCAGGGTGGGCGTGTCCGCATCCGGAGTGCCGCGGACCAGGGCGAAATGCAGGTCGTGGGCGATGCGGTCGCGGTAGGTGACCAGCTTGAACGGACCGAACTCGGTGTCGATATCACGCTCGTCCACGCGCTCGACAGTCTTTTCGGTGGCCAGGCGATAGGCGATCAGGTCGGCAATGGAGCCCATCTTCAGGCCGTGCTCGCGGGCGAACACTTCCAGCTCCGGGCGGCGCGCCATGCTGCCGTCCGGGTTGAGGATCTCCACCAGCACGCCGGCCGGTTCCAGCCCGGCCAGCATGGCCAGGTCGACGCCGGCTTCGGTATGGCCGGCGCGGGTCAGCACGCCACCGGGCTGGGCGATCAGCGGGAAGATGTGGCCCGGCTGGTGCAGGTCCGACGGCTTGGCATTGGGCTTCACCGCGGTGCGGATGGTATGCGCGCGGTCGTGTGCCGAGATGCCGGTGGTCACGCCCTCGGCCGCTTCGATGCTGACAGTGAAGTTGGTCTGGAACTGCGCGGTATTGGCCTGCACCATCGGCGCCAGGCCGAGGTCGGCGGCGCGTGTGCGGGTAAGCGGCAGGCACACCAGGCCGCGGCCATGGGTGACCATGAAGTTGATGTCGCTGGCCTTGACCAGCTCGGCGGCCATGATCAGGTCGCCTTCGTTCTCGCGGTCTTCGTCATCGACGATGACCACCATGCGGCCGAGGCGGATGTCTTCCAGGATGTCGGGAATCGGGGCGAAGTTCATGCGCGGGCTCCTTCACCCAACAACCGCTCGACATAACGAGCCACCAGGTCGATTTCCAGGTTCACCGCGCTGCCCACGCCGGTGGCGGAGAACGCGGTATTGGCCACGGTGTGCGGGATCAGCGCCACTTCAAAGCCTTCGTCGTCCACTTCGTTGACGGTGAGGCTGACACCGTCCACGCAGATCGAGCCCTTCTTGGCGATGTAACGGCGCAGGGCGGCCGGCGCGGCGAAACGCCAGCGCTGGGCACGCGCATCTTCATGGATGGACAGGACCTGGCCGAGGCCGTCGACGTGGCCGCTGACCAGATGGCCGCCAAGGCGGTCGGTCGGGCGCATGGCACGCTCGAGGTTGATGACCGCACCTTCGGACAGCTGGCCCAGCGTGGTCAGGCCCAGGGTCTCGGTGGACGCATCGGCCTGGAAGCTGCCGGCGTCGAACGCGATGACGGTGAGGCAGACGCCGTTGATGGCGATGCTCTCGCCCATCTGCACGTTGTCGAACGGCAGGTTGCCGACATTGAAGGTGAAGCGGACATCGCCGCCGATGGATTCGCGTGCGGCCAGACGGCCGACGCCTTCGATGATTCCAGTAAACAAGTAACGTTCTCCGCAGAAAGTGAGCGAAAAACGCCGCAAGGCAAACAGGCGGGCGCAGGGCTGCAAAGGCCCTGTGGCACCGTCTTCTTTCATCCGGACTATGACCGTCGGCTCCGGCATTGGACCGGATCTGCTGACCCCCGGCGGGTAGGCCGGGGCGCTCGCGGGCTCGTGCTTTCGCACCTACCGCCGGTGGGGAATTGCACCCCGCCCTGAAGACGTTTGTATACCGGCGAACCGGCGCGGGCATTGTAGCAGCCCCGCTCGCGGGGCCGGGACCGTCTGGGCGGGCCACCGTTCAGTTGTCAGTTGTGACCGACTTCGCGCTATGGCAGAGGCAAGTCGCCAGCGTCTGGCCTTTCGTAAAACTTTCATTAAACTCGGCCGTCGGACGACATGAGGTCGCCACGGGCTGCCGCACAGGTGGACCGCCAATGGACTGATATTCACAGGAATTCCCATGCGCAAGATCCTGATCGTGGCCACCCTGCTGGCCGCTGCTCCGTTCTCGGCCTCCGCCGATGCCCTGAGCTACACCTACGTTGAAGGCGGCTGGACCCAGGTCAAGGTTGACGACAACAACCTGGATGATCCGAAGGTCGATGGCGGCTACGTGCGTGGCTCGTTCGCACTGGCCGAACAGGTACATGTCTTCGGCGGCTGGTCGCGCACCAGCAAGACCTATCGCTATACCGACGGCTCGCTCAAGCTTGAACTGGACCAGCCGGAACTGGGCATCGGCTACCACATGCCGTGGAGCGACCGCGTCGACTATACCGCCGACATCGCCTGGGTGCGCCAGAGCGCCGAAGTGACCGATCGCTACGACGGTCTGGGCACCGATCGCTTCAAGGACCACACCAATCTGGTGCGCGCCACCATGGGCGTGCGTGGCAAGCCCTCGCGCATGACCGAAGCCTGGATCAAGGCCGGTTACATGGACGGTGGCAATGAATTCAAGGGCACCTGGGTCGGCACCGTTGGTGGCCAGATCAACTTCACCGAGACCTGGGGCCTGGTGGGCGAAATCTCCGGCTACCGCGACGTCACCCAGTACTCGGCCGGCGTGCGCGCCAGCTTCTGATTGCCCGATCCTCGTCGTGCGATCGAACGGGCTCCGCGAGGGGCCCGTTTTTTGTTGGCCGTCGCGCGCAATACGCTTGGCTGCGGCACGCCATCGAATGCAATGGCAATTGCGCTAGGCTTGCCGCCCTCTGGAACAGGAACACCGTCATGAAGACCCCGATCCGCCGCCTGCTGGCCACCGCACTGCTGTGCGCCCCGTTGTTCGCCGCAGCCGCCCCGGCGCAGCTGAGCCCCGAACAGACCTTCGATCTGTACGCACGCGCATTGCTGGAAGACGATGCCGCCGCCACGCGCACGCTCAACGATGCATTGAAGCCGGCCTTCGACGGCCAGGACTCGGTAACGCCGGTGCCGGGCATGATGGCCCAGGCCCTGGCCGAGCCGTGGCAGACGGTGCTTGCCGTGGCCGGAGTGAAGGGCGATCCGGCAGCGGCGGAAGCGATGTACGCCAAGGCGCTGAAGGCCTCGCAGTGCCGTGCCACGCGCAGCACGGTGGAAGATAACGAATTCGTGGACGACCAGAAGATCGCCAAGGTCGATTTCAGCTGCCAGCTGGCCGACCTGGGCAGTGTGCAGCCGTTGTTCCTGGCCAGCCTGACGGGTGAGGACAAGGCTCCGCGCGCGCGCTTCACCGAGGCCTATACCCAGGCCCTGCAGAGTGGCCCGCGCAAGGCCGTGACCGGCACCCTCACCCTGTACACCGCCAAGGACAAGGGCTACTGGTACAGCAGCAACTTCGATGATCTGGTGGGCCCGGTGCTGGATGCGCTGGCGCCGTTCGATGCCTGGATGCAGGACGTTGAAGCAGCCAAGGCACCGAAGGTGACCGGCGTGCCGGCCTGCGATCTGCTGCTGCAGCAGCACCGCAGCTGCGTGGCGAAGATCGCACCGGACCAGATCAGAGGTGTGGAGGCGATGACCGAAGAGTTGAAGGCCAAGACGCAGGTGATGTCGGCCGAGGAAATGACGCAGGAGTGCAAGGCACTGCGTCCGATGGCCGAGATGATGTGGACCGATGCGTGCGCGTGAGTTCACTGCG
The DNA here is from genome assembly GCF_020883215.1 of Stenotrophomonas sp. SI-NJAU-1. Classification (NCBI taxonomy): domain Bacteria; kingdom Pseudomonadati; phylum Pseudomonadota; class Gammaproteobacteria; order Lysobacterales; family Lysobacteraceae; genus Stenotrophomonas; species Stenotrophomonas sp. SI-NJAU-1. Next base: position 670,561 of record NZ_CP086598.1, on the reverse strand, counting down.
CTGAAGCGACTGGGGCTGGCTGCATTGCTGGCCCCTGCTGCGGCACAGGCGGCGCCGCCTGTGCCCACGCCCGGACACGTGTTCGAGCTGTACGCACAGGTGATCGTGCACGGCGATACCGCCGCCCAGGCCGAGCTGGGCCGCTATCTGGGTACATCCAAGGGCCCGGCGATCGCGGCGGCGCTGGCGAGCGTAAGCCATCTGGACCAGGCGCCTGAAATGGCCGATTGGCCGCAGGCCGCCGCGGCCCTGCGCAGGCGCCAGACATCGGTGCGTTGCAGTGTCGGCAGCGTGCATCATCCGCAGGCAGACATTGCCGATGTTGACTACCGTTGCCACCTGCCGGACCTGACGGCCCTCCTGCCCGTCTATCGGCAGCACCCGGTGCCATTCAACGGACCACATCCACCGCAGATGGCGAGCGAACTGGCTACGGCGTATACGCAGATGATCGCGACGGCACCGGACCGGGAAAGGATCATCACCGTGTCCTTCGAGCGCGATCATGACGGCGGCGCTTGGCGCGTACAGAACCCGTCGCCGCTGATGGGCGAACTGGCCGATGCGTTCCTGCCGTTCTTCGAGTGGAACGAGCACCCGCCGAACTGAAAAGGGGACGGAGGGGATCAAGTCGTTCTTGCCACAAACGACTTGATCCCCTCCGTCCCCTTTTTCATGGCCGCAGCAGCAACCGCAGATCCTCACCCACCTGGCGCTGGTCGACCACGCGCAGGCGGCGCTGTTGGTCCATCACGTCGATGCCGAGGTCGGCCAGCAACGGGCGGCCGCTGTCGCCCAGCAGTGTTGGCGCCTGGTACATCAGCAGTTCGTCCACCCAGCCACCACGCACCAGCGCGCCGGCCAGCGTTGCACCGGCTTCGGTGTGCACCTCGTTGATGCCGCGCTCGGCCAGCAGTGCCAACACCGCGCCCAGATCAAGGCGACCGTGGCGGACGGCTACGCTGGCAAAGGCCGCGTCAGCAGCGTCGGGCGGACTGACCATTGCATCGTGCAGGTACAGCGTGGGCGCCCCACTCTCGCGCACACGGCTGCATTCCAGCGAGCGCAGGCGGGAATCGAGGACGACGCGCAGGGGCGGCATGACTTCAGTGTCAGCCAGGCGCACGGTCAGCATCGGGTCGTCGGCGATGACGGTGTCGGCGCCGGTGAGGATCGCGCCAGCGCGCGCGCGCCAGTGCTGCACATCTTCGCGAGCGGCGGGGCCGGTGATCCACTTCGAGCTGCCGTCGGCCATCGCGGTACGGCCATCGAGGCTGGCGGCCAGCTTCACCCGCAGCCACGGACGACCGCGCTCCACGCGCGACAGGAAGCCCTTGTTGAGTTCCCGCGCCTGTGCCGCCATCAAGCCCTCGGCGACCTCGATGCCGGCGTCACGCAGCAGGTCGAAGCCACCGCCATCGACTTTCGGGAACGGGTCGCGCATCGCCGCGACCACACGCGACACGCCGGCCTCGATCAGCGCCAGTGCGCACGGCGGCGTGCGGCCGTAATGCGCGCAGGGTTCCAGGGTGACGTAGGCGGTGGCACCACGCGCGTCGCTGCCCGCTTCGCGCAGGGCGAAAACTTCGGCATGCGGGCCGCCAGCGCGCTGGTGCCAGCCCTGCCCGACCACGCGCTCGCCATGGGCGATCACACAGCCGACCATCGGATTGGGACGGGTGGTATAGGCACCGCGCTCGGCAAGCCGCAATGCGGCGGCCATGTGCAGGTGGTCAAGGACGGTGAACGATAGGCTCATGCCACCATGGTACCGCCGTCAGCACGATGCCAGCCAAGGCCCAGTAGATCCACGCCATGCGTGGATGGGCGGTACGGCGCCAACCAAGGTTGGCAGAGCCCAGTAGATCCACGCCATGCGTGGATGGGCAGCACGGCGCCAACCAAGGTTGGCAGCTACCGATGCAAAGGCCGTCAGCCCTTCTTTTTCTTGGTCAGGGCGATCACATCGCCCAGCAGTTGCAACTGCTCGGTGCTGGAAGGCAGGTCGCGTTCGAGCTTCTCGATTTCCTCGCGGAAATCGGCGACATCCTCAAAGCTGCGATAGACCGAGGCGAAACGCACATAACCGACATGGTCAAGCTTGCGCAGTTCGTTCATCACGAACTCGCCCACTTTGATCGACGGCACTTCGCGTTCGCCGCTGATGCGCAGCTGGTGCACCACTGCGCGCACCGCCGCCTCGATCTTCTCTTCCGGCACCGCACGCTTCTGCAGCGCGCGGTCAAAGCCGGCGCGGACCTTGCGGGCATCGAAGGCTTCGCGGGTGCCATCGCTCTTGACGATGGCCGGCAGCTTCAGTTCAACGGTTTCCAGCGTGCTGAAGCGTTCGTTGCACGCCTCGCACTCACGCCGACGGCGAATCGTCGCGCCGTCTTCGGAGACGCGCGAGTCGATGACCCGTGTATCGGCATGCTGGCAGAAGGGGCAATGCATTGAACGCCTGGCTCAGGGAAATACCTGCTGCCACGGTCGTGGTAGCGTCGCAAAGGTACCTGAGAAGGGGTTTTGCAGCAAATGCAGGCGGCAATCAGCCTTGTCCGGCAAGGCCCGGAGCGCGACGCAACCACACCAGATGCGCAGCCGGCACCAGCAGCGGCACGCCCAGTACCAGATAGCCCAGTACCTGCCAGGGGCTGCCGGCAAACAAGCTGAAAAGCACCACGCTGATCACCGCCAGCGCCGCCATGGCGCCCAGCGCCAAGCCGATCCAGGGAATAGGGGCGGTGTGCCGCAGGCCATCGCGCCCCCGCCACAGGTAGCGGATGCTGAGCCACAACCAGGCCAGCAAGCCGATCACACCCGCCAGCGCCCACAGCAACAGCACCGCACCTTCGTCGCCGCGCATCAGGCCGTGCCGGGTCAGGAAGGTGTAGATGCCGAAGCCGGCGACGCCGCCACCGGCCACCAGTGCAGGCAACCCCAGCAGCAGGCATTGGGCGATATACAGGCGTTTGTGCAGGCGCTCATCCATGCGTTCGAATCTCCTTGCTGGCTGCTTGCTTCACGTGCGTGGTCGCAGCCACAACAGCATGCCGGCCGGGACCAGCATCGACGGCCCCAGCAGCAGCAGACCGGAGCCTTCGGCGTGAACCGTGACGCTCCACCACGCCGCCAGCCCCAGCGGCGGCAAGGCGGCCAGACCGCCGGCCAGCAACATCCACCACCAGACCGGCCGCACCCGCAGGCCGGCACGTCCGTGCATCAGGTAACCCGCACTGAGCCACAGCCAGGCCAGGCAGCCGGCCATGCCGGCCAGGCCCCACAGCGGCATCAGCGTCACCGATGCCAGGGTGCCGTGACCAAACTGGCCCAGGCCCATCAACAGCAGCAGCATCGCTGCGGCCCCGCCGCCTACCAGGCTGGGCAGGCCGAAGAGCACAGCCAAGGCTGCATAGAGATACCTGAGGCGGCGCTCATCCATGCGCGGGTACTCCGGTGCCGGGGTCAGAACCCTTCCCGCAGGGAAGGGCTCCGACCCCAGTGCCCGGTCAACCGTAGACCGGGTACTTGCGGCACTGCGCGCTGACCGCATCACGCACGCGGGCGATCACGGCCTCATCGGCCGGGGCGTCGAGCACGTCGGCGATCCAGTTGGCCAGGTCCACGCAGTCCTGTTCCAGGTAACCGCGGGTGGTCACCGCCGGGGTGCCCAGGCGCAGGCCAGAGGTCACGAACGGCGAACGCGGGTCGTTCGGCACCGAGTTCTTGTTGACGGTGATATGGGCCTTGCCCAGCGCAGCTTCCGCGTCCTTGCCGGACACGTCCTTGCCGATCATGTCGACCAGCATCAGGTGGTTCTGGGTGCCGCCGGAGACGATCTTGTAGCCGCGTGCGATGAGCGTGTCGGCCATCGCCTGCGCGTTCTTCACCACCTGCTGCTGGTAGGTCTTGAAGCCCGGCTCCAGCGCTTCCTTGAAGGCCACGGCCTTGCCGGCGATGACGTGCATCAGCGGGCCACCCTGGATACCCGGGAACACGATCGACTGCAGCTTCTTGACCAGGTCTTCGTCGGCGCCCTTGGCGACGATGATGCCGCCGCGCGGGCCGCGCAGGGTCTTGTGGGTGGTCGAGGTGACCACGTGCGCATGTTCCAGCGGGCTCGGGTAGACGCCAGCAGCAACCAGGCCGGCGACGTGCGCCATGTCGACGAACAGGTAGGCACCGACCTTGTCGGCGATGGCGCGGAAGCGCGCCCAGTCGATCACCTGCGAGTAGGCCGAGAAGCCGGCCACGACCATCTTCGGCTTGTGCTCCAGGGCCAGGCGCTCGACTTCGTCGTAATCGATCAGGCCCTGGTCGTTGACGCCGTACTGCACGGCGTTGAACAGCTTGCCCGAGGCGTTGACCTTGGCACCGTGGGTGAGGTGGCCGCCGTGGGCCAGGCTCATGCCGAGGATGGTGTCGCCCGGCTGCAGCAGCGCGAAGTACACGGCCTGGTTGGCCTGCGAGCCGCTGTGCGGCTGCACGTTGGCGTAGTCCGCGCCGAACAGTTCCTTGAGGCGGTCGATCGCCAGCTGTTCGGCGATGTCCACGTATTCGCAGCCGCCGTAGTAGCGCTTGCCCGGGTAGCCTTCGGCGTACTTGTTGGTCAGCTGGCTGCCCTGGGCTTCCATCACCGCCGGGCTGGTGTAGTTCTCGCTGGCGATCAGCTCGACGTGGTCTTCCTGGCGCTGGGTCTCAGCGGCGATGGCCTTGGCCAGTTCGGGATCGTAGGTTTCGATGCGGACGTCACGCGGGAACATCGGGTACTCCAGCAGGCGGGGAAAGGGGTGCGGCTCAGCCCTCAATTGTAGCCCCGCCCCGGCCTGCTGGGGCCGAAACGACCGGGGCCGGATTCGACGAACGAATCCGGCCCCGTATGGTTTCGAATGGCGCTGTGGGGTCAGAGCCCTTTCCTGCGGAGAGGGTTCCGACCCCGGCGCTGCATCAACGGTTGTTGATGATGTAGTCGGCGATGATGCCGGTTGCCACGGCCACCAGCAGCATGTTGCCGCGGTCATCGCGGATCCAGTGGTGGCCGTACGGCGGGCGGCGCAGGTGGTAGCGCGGGTAGTCGTTCACCACGTAGATCGGGCCGCGGTAGTAATCGCGGTAGCGGTGGCCGCGCTGCCAGCCATAGCCATAGCCGGGCCGGTAGCCCGGGCTGTAGACCACGCGCGGCGGCGGCGGCGCCGGGCGGTAGTAGCCATGGTCGTAGCGGCGGTCGTGGCGGTAGTCACGGCGCGCTTCGCGGCGGTCGCGTTCCCAGTCGCGGCGGTCGTGGCGCCACTCGCGGCGATCTTCGCGCCATTCACGGCGGTCGTGGTCGCGACCACGGTGGTCGTTGTCGGCGAAGGCCGGGGCGATGGCGCCCAGCGCCAGTACAGAGGCCACGGCGCCGGCCATGAGTCGATGGATGTGCATGGGAGACCTCTGTTGGGTGGGTGGTGAGCCCATATTGCGCATTCGATCTGAACGGTTTCCGGCTGGAAACGCTTCCCGCTGCGGGACTGTGACGGCCCATTCAGTCCTCGGCCAGCCCCGGGCGCTGCGGACGGCGCGGGGCGTAAGCGGTTCCGGCTATAATTGGGGGTATTCCATTCAGTCTGTGCCCGCTGCCGCAACGGGAAATTCCCCGTGACGGACCGGGCGCAGGGTCGCGCCTACGGAGACCTCATGTCCTCGCAATACATCTACACCATGAACCGCGTGTCCAAGGTGGTCCCGCCCAAGCGGCAGATCATCAAGGACATCTCGCTGTCCTTCTTCCCGGGCGCGAAGATCGGCCTGCTGGGCCTGAACGGTGCCGGCAAGTCCACCGTGCTGAAGATCATGGCCGGCGTGGACACCGATTTCGAGGGCGAAGCCCGCCCGCAGCCGGGCATCAAGGTCGGCTACCTGGCACAGGAACCGGAACTGGACCCGACCAAGACCGTGCGTGAAGCGGTGGAGGAAGGCGTGGGCGAGGTGTTGCAGGCACAGGCTGCGCTGGACGCGGTCTACGCCGCTTATGCCGAAGAAGGCGCCGATTTCGACGCGCTGGCCAAGGAACAGGAGCGCCTGGAGGCGATCCTCGCCGCCGGTGATGCGCACACGCTGGAAAACCAGCTGGACGTAGCTGCCGATGCGCTGCGCCTGCCGCCGTGGGATGCCATCGTCGGCAAGCTGTCCGGTGGTGAAAAGCGCCGCGTGGCGCTGTGCCGCCTGCTGCTGCAGAAGCCGGACATGCTGCTGCTCGACGAACCGACCAACCACCTCGACGCCGAGTCGGTGGAATGGCTGGAACAGTTCCTGGCGCGCTACACCGGCACCGTCGTGGCGGTCACCCATGATCGCTACTTCCTGGACAACGCCGCCGAGTGGATCCTGGAACTGGACCGTGGCCGCGGCATTCCGTGGAAGGGCAACTACACCGACTGGCTGACCCAGAAGGATGAGCGCCTGAAGCAGGAAGACAACCAGGAAAAGGCCCGCCAGAAGGCGATCCAGAAGGAACTGGAGTGGTCGCGCCAGAACGCCAAGGGCGGCCGCACCAAGGGCAAGGCCCGTCTGGCCCGCCTGGAAGAGCTGCAGTCGGTCGATTACCAGAAGCGCAACGAGACCAATGAAATCTTCATCCCGCCGGGCGAGCGCCTGGGCCAGGCGGTGATGGAATTCAAGAACGTCTCCAAGAAGTTCGGCGACCGCCTGCTGTTCGACAACCTGAACTTCCTGGTGCCCTCGGGCGCCATCGTCGGCATCATCGGCCCGAACGGCGCCGGTAAGTCGACCCTGTTCAAGATGATCACCGGCCAGGAAAAGCCGGACACCGGCGAGATCGTGGTCGGCCCGACCGTGCAGCTGTCCTATGTGGACCAGAGCCGCGACGCGCTGGAAGGCAACCACAGCGTGTTCCAGGAAATCGCGGGCGGCCTGGACATCCTCAACATCAACGGCATCGAGATCCAGTCGCGCGCCTACATCGGCCGCTTCAACTTCAAGGGCCAGGACCAGCAGAAGATGGTCGGTTCGCTGTCCGGTGGTGAGCGTGGCCGCCTGCACATGGCCAAGACCCTGCTGCAGGGTGGCAACGTGCTGCTGCTCGACGAACCGTCCAACGACCTGGACATCGAAACCCTGCGTGCGCTGGAAGATGCGCTGCTGGAGTTCCCGGGCAACACCTTCGTCATTTCGCATGACCGCTGGTTCCTGGATCGCATCGCGACCCATATCCTGGCGTTCGAAGGCGATTCGCACGTGGAGTTCTTCCAGGGCAACTACCGCGAGTACGAGGAAGACAAGCGCCGCCGCATGGGCGACGACGCTGCGCCGAAGCGCCTGCGCTTCAAGGCGCTGAAGTAAGCAAGAACGAAAGGCCGCGCTCGCGCGGCCTTTCGCCTTTCATGGGCTGCTATCGATTTTTATTGACGCTTTTGGCCTCTTCGCGACGCGCTTCAACGCCACCCGGCTGAAGGCTGCCCGTGTAAAGCAGTGTTGATTCCTTGTCGCACACGGCATCCTCCGTACTTTGCAACTCGTTGTATGTTCCCGGCCCAACGCTTCGGTTTTCCTACGCACCCGATTCATCCCCCTCGTAGGAAAACACCATGAAAGCACTGATCTCCACCACGGCAGCGCTGCTGCTGTCGGGCACTGCCGCGGCCGCGCCGGCGAACTGGGAAGGCATCTACCTGGGTGCCCATGCCAGCCATGGCGAAGGCCACAGCCAGGACCGCAGCAACGCCAATGCCTCTGAAAAAAGCATCCGTGGCTTCGCTGGCGGGCTGCAGGTCGGCCGCAACTGGCAGTTCGACAACAATGTAGTTGCCGGGATCGAAGGCACCCTTTCCTTCGGCAACATCACCCAGGAGTGGAAGGACCGCGACAACCACCAGTACAGCCCTTACTACGGCAAGGATGCGGTGACCCGTTCGGGCGCAGTCAACCTGACGCTGGGTTACGCGGCGGGCCAGTGGCTGCCGTACGTCAGCGCCGGCGTGAGCGTGGCCCGCCAGGAGTTTTCGCTGGGCTGCGACAAGTCGCTGGTGGAGGCCACCAATGGCTGCCGCGTGGCCGAATTCGAAACCCGCGCGTCCCATGTATCCACCGGCGCGAACGTCGGCGCGGGCGTGCTGTACCGCTTCAGCGACCAGCTTTCGGCGGGTGCGGAGTACCGTTACACCCATCTGGGCTCCAGCCCGGTTTACCTGGAAGATCCCAACTACCCGGCTGCGGCGCGACGCAGCTTCCATACCAACTACAGCAGCGTTACGCTGAAGTTGAACTACCACTTCTAACCGCCTGGCGACGCACCCGCCGGTCCTTCGGGCGGCAGGGCGCGCAGGTACGAGAGATCTGCGATGTCCCTGTTCGAACGCCTGTTCCAGCTGCAGCAGCACGGCACCACCGTGCGCACCGAACTGCTGGCCGGTGTCACCACCTTCCTGACGATGTCCTACATCGTCTTCGTCAATCCCGAGATCCTGGGCACCACCGGCATGGACGCCGGTGCGGTGTTCGTGGCCACCTGCCTGGCCGCGGCGCTGGGCTCGGTGGTGATGGCGCTGGCGGCCAACTTCCCGGTGGGCATGGCCCCGGGCATGGGCTTGAATGCGTTCTTCGCCTTCACCGTGGTCGGCGCGGCCGGCCTGCCCTGGCAGCAGGCGCTGGCGGCGGTGTTCATTTCCGGCCTGGTGTTCCTGGTGCTGTCGCTGACCGGCGTGCGCGCGTGGCTGGTGTCGGGCATCCCGGCGTCGTTGCGGTCGGCGATCGTGGCCGGCATCGGCCTGTTCCTGGCCATCATCGCGCTGCAGAAATCCGGGGTGATCATCGGCAACGAGGACACGCTGGTCGCGCTGGGCCCGCTCAATACCGCGCCGCCGCTGCTGGCACTGGGCGGCTTCCTGCTGATTGCGATCCTGGAAGCGCGGCGTGTGCGCGGTGCGATCCTGATCGGCATCCTGGCGGTGACCGCGGCCGGCTGGGCGTTGGGCGATCTGCAGTACCACGGGCTGGTGTCATTGCCGCCGAGCCTGGCGCCGACCTTCCTGCAGCTGGACCTGCCTGGCCTGCTGCACCACAACGGCGGCGCGCCGATCGCCGTGCTGCTGCAGGTGGTGCTGGTGTTCGTGCTGGTGGAAGTGTTCGATGCCACCGGCACGTTGTATGGCGTGGTCGGCCGTGCCGGCCTGCTGAAACTGCCGGGTGCGCAGAAGCGGTTCGGGCGCGCGCTGCTGGCCGACAGCACGGCGATCGTGGCCGGCTCGCTGCTGGGCACCAGCAGTACCACCGCCTTCGCCGAAAGCGCCTCGGGCGTGCAGGTGGGTGGCCGTACCGGTTTGACCGCACTGGTGGTCGCTGCGTTGTTCCTGGCCGCGCTGTTGTTCTCGCCGCTGGCGGCAATGGTGCCCGGCTATGCCACCGCGCCGGCCCTGCTGTTCGTAGCCGGACTGATGCTGCGCGAACTGGTGGAAGTGGACTGGAGTGACCTGACCGAATCCGTACCCGCCGCGCTGTGTGCGCTGGCGATGCCGTTCACCTATTCCATCGCCAACGGCCTGGCCTTCGGCTTCATTGCCTATGCCGCGCTGAAGGCCGGCACCGGCCGCTGGCGCGAGGTGCACCCGGCGGTGTGGCTGGTGGCGGTGCTGTTCGTGCTGCGTTACGCGCTGGAGTGATCGCCTGTTGAAGGGCCCGCCGGGCATCGCCCGGCCGTTGCATCACCAGCGCGGCTGCAGGCGTCCGTCGGCAGCGAAACGCCAGCGGCCTTCGGCCCAGCCGCGACCAAACAGGGTGAGCACCTGCGAGTAGTACGCGGGCTCGTCGGCGCGCTGCTGCTCGGCGCTGGGCAGGCTTTCCAGCAACGCCGCAGCACGGGATTTTTCCCCCTGCGCCAGCAGGTAGGGCAGCAGTGCGGCACGGAACCCATAATTGCCCTCGCCCTGCCCTTTGCCGGTGCGCGTGTCTATTTTTTCCCACATCGGCGCACCGCTGCGCAGGCGCTGCAACGGGCCGGACAGCGCACTGAGCTGGCGACGGAACAAGGGATCGCGCGGCGCGGTCATGCCGGCCCAGGTGTAGCAGCGGATGGCGTCGTACCCCCCCACAGCCCCCTTCACGGGATCGACGATGAAGCTGCCATCCTTCCACGCGGCCCAGTCCGGCGCGAACCCATGCGGACTGGTCTGCTGCAGCAGGGCCACGGTGTTGTCGGCCAGCGCCTGCCAGGGGCCGCTTCGATCAACCCCTGCGAATCGCCGCAGCAACGGCAGCGGCAGGTAGCTCGGATTGACCCGGGTGGCGCCGTCTTCGATGAATCCCTGCGGCCCCGGCAGCAGCATCGGCCCCAGCGTGGGTATCTGCACGATTTCGCGCGCACGCACCTGTGCCAGCATGCCTTCGGCGATGGCCTGCAGCGCGGGGCGGCGCCACAGGCGTGCAGCTTCCAGCAGTGCGTAGGCGAGCCACAGGTCCGAATCGGATGCAGGATTGTCGTCCAGCAGGCGCCAGCCTTCCTTGCCCTGCCCCCACAACCAGCCTGGCAGGCGCGCGGCCATGTCACCGCCTGCGAGGTTGTCCTGCGTCCAGGCCAGGATGCGGTCGAACAGTGCAGGATCGTTGTCGACCAGCGCGAAGAACAATGCATAGGACTGGCCCTCCGATGTGCTGCGCTGATCGTCCTGGCTGCGGTCGATCATGCGCCCATCGCGGCTCAGGCTGCTGTCCTGCAGCACCTGCCAGGCCGGCCAGCGCGATGCTGTGGTGACCGCGCCAACACCGGCGCTGCCCAGCAGCGGCAGCAGGACTGTCGCCTGCAGCAGACGGCGGCGTTGCAGGTCAGCGGAATTCGCCATACGGCACCAGCGGAGAGACGGGCAAGGGCAGGTTTCCCTGCCACGGTCTGAAGGAATAGCGCAGGTACAGCTGGAAGGTGTTCGGCGAAAAATCGCGGCTGCGCTGCAGGGTACCGGCCGCCCCCAGCACGACGTGATCACCCAGGCGCCGCTCTACTGCTGCGTACAGGCGATAGCCCGTACCGGTACTGCTGCCATCGGTGGTGTACAGGCCATCCGGGTCCAGTTGCAGCGGACCGTACTGCGGTTCCAGCTGTGCGATGACCCGCTGGATGAGGGCCTCGTCGGGGAAGCGGCTGATCGAGCGGGTGCGTGCATTGGAGACACTGACCGAACCATCAACGCGCACCGACCAGTCGTCGTTGCGCCAGGCGAAGCCCACCGGCAGGCTCAATGACGCGTAGCGCTGCGGGCTGTAGTAGCCGCCCTGCCCCAGCGAATAGCCGCCCAGGTCCTTCTGGTAGCGCCAATACATCGCGGTGGTTCCCACGTCCAGGCGCATGTCCGGGCGTTGGATCAGCTTGTGGTACCAACCGACCATCGCCCGCGCGCGGGTGTTGTCCACCACGTTGTGACCGATGAGCTGGTGCCAGCTCCAGTTCGACCACACGCCGTTGCGCCCGCCTTCGTCGTAGCCGAGGCTGAAGGTCACGCCATTGGCGGTGACACCGCCCCAGGCAATGCCGCTGCGTGGATCGATCGCGCCAGCCTGCGACAGCAGCGAATTGGTCATCGGCCGCCGCGATACGGTCGCTCCCCAGCCCAGCCGGCCGAGGTCGCCATTGAGAGTGACGCCGCCCAGCCAGTTGCCCACCACGTAGTTGGACGGCGAATGGCCGATATCGAAATTCCAGCGATCATCCAGGGTGCGCCAGCCGACGGCAAAGCCGGCACCCGAACTGCGCCGCTGGTGTACGTAGCGGGTGCAGCCCGGCGCCTGCAGCTGCGTGCCGTCGGCCTGCAGCAGGCCCAGGTCGCAGCTGCCGAAATCGTCGCTGTAGGTGCCATCGGCATCGGTCTGGAAACGGCCTGCATCGAAATGCACCTGCTCGATGCGCGCCCAGCCCAGGCCACCGGCAAACGGTGCATCGAGATGGGCAATGCGGGTATCGCGTGTCAGTTTCGAGATGCCAGGTGTGCCGTCGCTGCGACGGCCGGAATCCTGCATCACGGTCAGCGTCGGGTTTTCCTGCTGGTACAGGGTTTCCACGTCGCTGCGCAGGCTGCGCCGCAACCAGTCGTCGCCGGCGGTTTCGCGACTGGCCAGGGTCAACGCGCGGTTGTCGCGCGGCTGCGCCTGCGACGGTGCGATCAGGCCATTGTCGGCCATCGCCCGTGCGTACATGTCCAGCGCCTGCTGCGGATCTTCGCGCCGTACAAGACGCGCCGCATCGCGCCAGGACTGGGCGTCCGGTGCGCTCTTGCGGGCAAGCAGCGCGCGCAGGATCTGCAGCGCCTTGGCGTCTTCATGCAGGTCGGTCCAGATGGTCGCCAACTGGCGTTGCTGGCCGATCGCATCATCGGCCACCACGGGGGGCGCGTCGTGCATCTGCCGACGGGCACTGACCAGGTCGCCGGTGCCGATCCAGGCCTGCAGCCGCCCCAGCTGCGCATCGAGATTGTCCGGCTGCACTGCCAGCACCTGCTGGTAGTAGTGCAGCGCCTGTGCATGATCATCGCGCAGGCGTGCCCACTCGGCCAGGATCAGCTGGTTGTCCGCGCTGGGCGGCTGTTGCTGCAGCAGGGCAATGGCTTCTGCTTCCCGGCCTTGCGCGCGCAGTTCCCACAGATGATCGATCAGCTGCTGGCGCTGCAGGCGTTCTGACAAGGCGCGCATGTCATCGTCCCACTGCGCACGCGGCACGCCTTCCAGCACGGCCAGCGCCTGTGGCAGGCGATCGGAGCCGGACAGGTACAGCGCCTGCGCGTAACGCGCTTCGATGCCGGCATTGCGCGCGGCCATATCGGCAACCACCGCATCTGCTTCGTCCAGCTTGCCGGCCGCCCGCAGTTCATTGCCCAGCGCATACGCCAGCCAGGCATCGCCGGGCAGTTCGCGGCGCAGCTCACGCCCCAACGTGATGGCCGCATCGGCATCACCAGCGGCCAACGCCTGCTCGCGACGCTCACGCAGCCGGCTGATCCGCAGCTGGCGCAGGTCTTCGGCGTACAGGGTGCGCTGCGCTGCAGGCAAGGCGTTGATGAAGGATTCCAGACGCTGCGGGTCGGTACGGCCATACAGCTGCACCAGCTTGCGGATCACATTGGCATCGCGCGGGGCGATCCGCCGCGCGGCCTGCAGCTGCCGCTCGGCGGCTTCATCGTCGCCACGCGCCACCGCGACATCGACCAGGCCGAGGATGGCGTTTATCTCGCGCGGTTGCTGCCGGCGCGCCTGCGAATACAGCGCCTGAGCGTCATCGAGCCTGGCAGCGGCCAGCGCGGCATCAGCCTGGTCCAGCAGCAACCAATAGCGGGTGCTGGTGATCAGGTCGCGCCATCTGTCGCTGGTATCGCCTGCGGGAGTGGCCTGCACGGCACGCTGGAAATAGGCGATGGCCTGCTCGCGGTGCCCCTGCCGCATCAGGGCCATGCCCAGCCCACCGAGGAACTCCGCTTCGCGCGGATAGCCGCGCAGCGATTGCAGGAAAGCGCGCTCGGCCTCTGCATTGCGACCGGCGTCGAGCAGCTGCTGGCCACGCAGGCCAGCGCGCCAGGAGGGATCGCTTACCCGCTTGTGCTGTTCGGCATAGCGTTCGCGCACCAGCGCGATGTCGCTGAAGGTGGGGTTGCGGGTGATGAATTCCTGCAGGCGGCGCACGTTGCGCTCGTCGGCAGGCTGGTCCTGCAGGTAGCCCCATTCGGCATCGGCCGCCAGCGCGCGCGCTTCCGGATTGCGCCCCATGCGCTGCAGCGCCGCCAGCGCATCGGCATCACGCCCGGCTGCGAACAACAGCTGCGACAGCGTCTGCAGAAGGGTGGTGTTGCCGGGGTAACTGCGGTCCAGCGCGGCCAGCTCGCGGATCGCGGCGTCGCGCCCGCTGGCCTGCGTGCCGCGCAGGCGCCAGTACTCCAGGCCCAGCTGCAGCCCCGGTGGATCGTCGTTGAACAGACGGCGGTAGATCGCCAACGCTTCGTCGCTGCGACCACCGGCGGCGAACAGGCGTGCCTGCTGCAGGTCCTGCTGCAGGTCGCCGCGATACGCGCGCCACAGGCGCTCACCGGCGGCCAGTTCGCGGCTGCCGGCGCCGAGCTGGCGCAGCCGCTGCAGGGTCGCATCGGCATCTTCCATCTTCTGCTGCGACAGCTGCACCTCCAGGATCGCCACCAGGGTGCTGCGGTCGTCCGGCGCCAGCATGCGCAGCCGGGCCAGGGCATCTTCGATCAGCCCCTGACGGCCGCTGGCCTCGCCGATGCGCACCTGCTGCAGCAGCCATTGCCGCTGCTCGGCGACAGTACCGCCGGGCGTGGCAGGCAGCGCCTGCGCCGCGCACGGGCCAGCCAGCCCGATCAGGACCAGGCCGGAGGCGGCGACCAGCGACGGCGGCATACGCACCATCAATCAGTGCCCCGGATCCAGCCGCTTGGCTGCCACCCAGCGCAGCACACGCCAGAACAGGAATGCCACCATCAGCACCACCACCGTGGCCAGCACCGCCAGCAGTGCCGGATGGTCGGCCAGGTGGTACCAGAGCAGCAGCCACCACGGCAGCGCGCCAACGTAGTAATGGTCGCCGACGAACTGGCTGTGGATGCCCGAACTGCGCAGGATCGCCACCGAACCGGCGATCGCCTGGCGCTTGCCGGTATCGCTGAGGGCGTCGTCGAGCAGGCCGTAGTCGGCGGCATTGCTGGCCGCCAGCGAGACGATGCTGCGCTGCGCATGATGCGGCGACTGCAGGCCGATGATCGCCGCGAAGGGCGCTTCGGCGGTGACCGCCACCTGGGTAACTGCCGGATCACCGGCACGGCTGCCGCGACGGGCCTGCTCCATCGCCAGCTGCGGCGACGGTGACTGGCCATTGAGCAGGCGCGTGCGCTGGTCATCGATCAGCAGCGACAACTGATCGCTGCCGCGCAGCTCTGCCGGCATTGCACCCAGCATCAGCAGGTCGGCATCCAGTGCGCTGGCCTGCTTCCAGTCGTCGGACAGGCGCAGGCCATAGGCCGGGTACCCCGTCTGTACGCCCAGGCCGCCCACCAGGTTCAACAGCAGGCTGACCTGCGACTCGCTTGCCGTTGCCGGCACCAGCACCACCGTCTCGGACAGATCGGCCATGCGGCTGAAGGGGAAACCGCTGAGCGCGAATGCAGACAGGTCCGGCAGGCCCATGTAGTGGTGGAAACCGGAGAAGTCGATGGTCGAATCTTCTTCGATCGCCGCCTGCAGGTTCGGCGGCAGCACGGTCTGGCAGTGGTCGCGCTGGGCACTGCCCATCACGCTGGCAAAGTTGAAATCAAAGCGCAGCTGGTTGCGGTCACCCAGCTTGAGCGAGGGAATCAGCAGGCGACCGTCGTCGGCACCGGCGTCGCCGGCCAGCACCGGCAGGCGGATTTCCTCCAGGCCCTGCTTGCCGTTGCGGCGTACCAGCGGGAAGCTGGAAATGAACTGGTCGTTGATCGCTACGCCCAATCGTGATTCATCGCTGCCGAACGGTGGCGTGTAGCGGTAACGCAGGTTCAGCGGAATGCCCTGGTTGCGCCAGATGAAAAGATCCGGCGGCAGGTTGAGGTTGACCGTGATCGGCTGCGGCGACACGCCGTTGGCGTGCAGCTGCTGCGGGTAGTCGAGCAGTTCGGCCAGGCGCACGGCCCGGTCGGTGCGCACCCAGTTCGGTGCATCGTACGGCTTGCGCGGGGCCAACGGTTTGACCTCGTCGATGCTGACCTGGCGGCCACGGAACAACGCGTTGCCCGCCGCCATCGCCGCCACCGCCTTCTGCAGATCGTCATCGTTGCGGCCCAGCACCAGCAGCAGCTTGCGCTGCGGATCCTCCGGCAGCGCCATCAGTTCCACCACTGGGCCCTTCACCGGTGCATGGTTGGCGATCACCGGCGGGAACTTGCCATTGACTGCCAGCACCACGGCATGGCCCTGCGCCGGCAGTTGGCCGAAGCTGACCGGGAAGCGCGCCTGCCGCCACCAGCCGGCCAGGCTGCCGAAGTAAGAGGCCATCACCGCACCGGCGCGTTGCTGGGCCAGCGTCGGTGCGGCACCGAACACCACCGGCAGCTCCAGGCGCGCGGTGTCGCGCGGATCGAAGAACGGCAACGGGAAGTTGGCCAGGTCATCCTGCATCGCCAGCAACTGTCCGCCCAGGCGCAAGGTGCTGTTGCTGGACAGGTTCACCCACAGCGAACTGTGGGTGGGCTCTTCGCAGATGTCGGTGTAATGGCCGACAAACTCCAGCCGCACCTGGTTGAAGTCTGCGATCAGGCGCGCATCCAGCGGCAGCTTGGCCTGCACCGGGCGGCCAAGCTGCTCGTTGCTGATCGGCACCACGCCCATCAACGCATCGTTGAGATAGACCCGCAGGTGCGACAGGGTCGGCAGCAGCGACGGCGACGGTGTGAAGCTCAGGTCCAGTTCGGCCTCGCGCGCGAGCCGGTCGCGGCGCACCTGGAATTCGAAGGTGGTCGCGTTGCGCACGCCCGACAACAGCGTGTCCTGGCGACGACCCAACTGGGCGAAGGTACTTTCGCGTTGCCAGGGCCAGGCACTACCCGCCCAGGTCTGCGGCAGTGCAGCTTCACTGCGCTGCGCAGGAACCGCTGCAGCCGCCACCGGGGTCGGTACGGCGACCTGGGCAGCCGGTGCGTCCGGGGTGGAACCGGTGGTCGGCATGCGTGCCGGGGCCGGCGCACTGTTGCCCGAGGCCACAGGCAAGGCCAGCAGAGGCAGCAGCAGCCAGCGCAGAGAGGACGGAATGCTCATGGACGAAGCCCTGGATCAGCGGCTGGGTCAGCCGGGTGGGATGGAAGCGGACGTTGCGGGGCGAAACTGGCCAGCCAGCGCAGCAGGCGACGGTTCCAGTGCGCGGGACGGTCAAGGTCGAACGGAGTGAAGTCGCCCATCCGCCGGTAACCGCGCCAACCCAGCACCAGCACGCTCCACAGGCTGCGTGGCAGGCTCTTGGGCTGGTAGCCGGCGTGCCAGTCGAGCCACGCATCGGCGCGGGCGAAGGTGCACTGGGCAAATTCCACGCGCTGGCGTTCATTCTCGAACGTCAACAGCAGGCCGAGGCGATGGCCAACGCTGCGCTGCACCCGTGCGGGGAACGCAAACTCGCGGCGGCCCCGGCCCAGCAGCACCTGCACCGGTTGCCCCTCAAGCAGCTGCGGGTCGTCGCCCAGCTCGATGCCGACACCGTCGTTGGAGTAATCCTGCATGACGCCACGCAGGCGGCGACCATCGGGAACCTGCAGGGCCATCGGCAAGCGTGTCGTCACGCGATGGGTGCGGCGCACCTGCTGCACCTCGGCGGCCACGGCCAGCGCGCCACCGATGATCAGCAGGTTGTACAGCACCCACAGCGAGCTGACGACCACGGTACCGCGTTCATCAGCCGGGCCGTGCATGAAGCGCCAGACCGCAAAGCACAGGCCCAGCACGTTCAACAGTGCCAGCACCAGGTATGGCCGTGCCACACGCCAGTCGAAACGGTCACCGGCCTGGGTGCCGCCCTTGTCGGTGACGTTGAACTTGCCGCGCCGCGGGCTGAACAACGCGATGGTGGTCGGCCGTGCGATGTACCAGGCCAGCACGGTCTCGTAGACCTCGCCCCAGAAGGGCCGCCGATACTTGCCCTGGATGCGTGCGTTGGTAAGGCTGGCGTGGGCCATGTGCGGCACCACGAACAACAGGATGGCCAGCGCTGGCGCATAGATGATGTAGACGTGCAGCAGCAGGAACGCCAGCGGCGCGGTGAGGAACACCAGACGTGGAATGCCGGCGAGGAAGTGCAGCATCGCATTGGCGTAGCAGAAGCGCTGGAACAGGCTCAGGCCCTTGCCGATCAGCGGATTGTCGATGCGGAAGATCTGCACCATGCCGCGCGCCCAGCGGATGCGCTGGTTGACATGCGCTCCCAGGCTGTCGGTGGCCAGGCCAGCCGCCTGCGGGATACGCAGGTACGCCGAGTTCCAGCCGTTGCGGTGCAGGCGCAGCGCAGTATGCGCATCTTCGGTGACGGTCTCGGTGGCAAAGCCGCCAATGGCATCGATCGCCTCGCGGCGCAGCACCGCGCAGGAACCACAGAAGAAGGCCGCGTTCCACAGGTCGTTGCCATCCTGCACCAGACCGTAGAACAGCTCGCCCTCGTTGGGGTCGCTGCGGAATACCTGCAGGTTGCGCTCGAACGGATCGGCCGAGAAGAAGTGGTGCGGCGTCTGTACCAGCGCCAGCTTCGGGTCGCGCAGGAACCAGCCGCACGAGACCTGCAGGAACGAACGCACCGGCAGATGATCACTGTCGAAGATCGCCACCAGTTCGCCATCGATCAGGGTCAGGGCGTGGTTGAGGTTGCCCGCCTTGGCGTGTCGGTTGTCGGTGCGGGTGATGTAGTTCACTCCGGTACGTTCGGCGAAGGCGCGGAACTCTTCGCGCCTGCCGTCGTCGAGAATGTGGATGCGCAGCTTGTCGGCCGGCCAGTCCAGGCCCATTGCCGCGTACACGGTGTGCCGCACCAGGGCCAGGTCTTCGTTGTAGGTGGGAATGAGCACATCCACCGTCGGCCACTGCTGGACATCGGCGGGCAGCGGCGCCGGGCGACGGCGCAGCGGCCAGGCCACCTGCACATACCCCAGCATCAGCACCAGCCACGAGTAGGTTTCCGCAGCCAACAGCACCAGCCCGCAGATCAGGTCGAAGGTGCTGTTCCAGTTCAACGTGGCCGTATAGCGCCACCACAGGTAGCGGCAGGACACGGTGATCGACAGCACCACCAGCACCAGGGTGGCGTAGCGCCCCTGCATGCGCCGCACCAGCAGGGCGATGACCCACAGCAGCAGCACGAACACGAACTGCGCGAAGTAGGTGAACGGCTGGGTGATGCACAGCACGGCCAGGCCCAGCGTGACCAGGCCGACCAGGAAGGTCAGCAGATTGCGCGTACGCGGCGACAGCCCCTGCAGGCGCTGGCTGATCCAGGCCATGAAGCGGCTGTTCCAGACCTCGTTGGGTGCATCGCGCATTGCGCGCACGTAGCGCAGGTGGCCACGCCCGGCGGCGCCGCGCAGCTCGGCGATGCGTTGCCGGCGCGCGCGCGCCAAGCGTTGCCGGCGCTGCGAAGGGCGCGGCACCAGGCGCACGATCGACAACCAGAGCGCCTGGATCAGCAAGCGGATCGGGTCGCCGGGGCGCCAGCGACGGTCACCCTGCAACTGCGGGAAGGCGCTGCGCAGGCGCGGTGCCAATGCCTGCCAGGACGGGGCTTCCAGGCGCAGGAACGCCCAGCCGATGGCCTGCAGCAGCCATAGCACCAGGCAGGTCGCCCACGGCGCATGGACCCGATCACGCAGGCGGCTCCAATGCAGGTAATAGACCCGCGCGCTCATCGGTGCGCGCCCTCCGCCTGCCGCCGGGCCGACTCGGCCAGGCACCACAGCGCCAGACCATCGATATCAGCGGCGGCCAGCGAATCGGCCGCATAGCGGCCCAGCGGCTGCTTGCTGGCCAACGCCGCCGGTACCCGCGCATCCTCATGCAACGGTTGCGGCAACAGGAGCGCAGCATGCGAGTGCAACCACAACTGCATCAGGTCGCGCTGTACCGGCACGGCAGGATCGTAGCGGTTGGCCAGCACACGGCGTACGTCGTCACTGTGCCGTTGCAGCACCACATGGTTGGCCGGATCGACACAGGCCAGGCGAAGCGGCAAGGTGCAAGCAGCATGCTGGTTGATCGCGGCCACGTGGGCCGGCAGCCGCTGTGGCAGGTCGAACATCACCCAGTCGAACTGCGCTGCCAACAGCGGCATGCGTTCGGCCCAGGTTGCCGGCGCAGCCTGCAGCTGCTGCTCAATGTGCAGTGCCTCGGCGTCATCGACGCGGCCATAAGGAAGCACGGCCAGGCCCGGCGCACAGGCAAAGGCCGCCGCGCGCCAGTCGCCTCCGTCAAGCTGGGCGCGCGCCCAACCGCCCGCTTCCTTCGCGGGCAGGCCCAGGTGCAGGCCCAGCATCTGGTCCGGGCTGCATTCGACCAGCAGCACGCGCTGGCCCTGCGCGTGCAGGGCCTGGCCCAGCGCCGCCAGCACGGTGGTTACCCCGGTGCCGCCATGCACGCCCTGCAGAGACAACAGGGTGCTCATGGCTGCTGCTCCAGTTCCGCCAGCAGCGGCCAGCGTGCCAACGCGTGCGCGCGCTCGCGCTGCGCCGAAAAGTCCACGTAGGGCATCTCCGGCATGTTCAGGCTGCGCCGCAGCAGGTCGATGTCGTCTTCCTCGACCGACAGCGTAGTGGGCACCGCGAGGATGTCGGCAGCCATCAGCGTTTGTCCTCGGGGTAAGGGCTCCAGGCCTGGCTGCCCTGCAACTGCAGCCACGGCTTGCCGTCGTAGTCGATGACCTTGGCACCTTCGTTCTCGGAAACCGATGGCGTCCGTGGCAGCCCCTTCAGCAGGCTGTCCCAGTCACGGTCGGCAGGCGGGGACTGCGCGTTGAGCGCGTAGACCCGTGCCACCAGTTCGGAGATGGCCAGGTAGCTGCTCGGTTCGGGAATGTGGCGCGGGCCACCGGCAGCAGGTGCCCCCATGCCGACCAGCTTCACGCCTACCGGCACGTGGGTGATCGACGGGCTGGGGATTTCACGCATGCCCGGGATCTGCATGCGATCGCCGTGCAGTGCGGCACCGTGTTCGGGTACCACCACGATCATGGCGCGGCGCCCACTCTTCTCCACCGCGTCGACGAAGCCGGCCATGTCACCGAGCACCATCTGCGCACGCGCCTTGTAGTCGGCAGCGTTGGCACGACCATCGGCGCCGACGATGCGGTTGCCGTCGTGCAGCGAGATCGTGTTGTAGAACAGCGCGACCTGCTGGGTTGACTCGGCCTGGCGTTGCTTGAACCAGCTGTTCAGCACGTCGCCATCGCGACGCAACGGTGACTTGTCGAACGCCACCAGCGCGCGCGGCAGTGGATTGATGTCCATCGGCTTGGCCTGCAGGCCACCGTACTTGGACAGCTCGCCGATGAAATCGTCGAAGTGGCCGTCGTGATTCATGGCCAGCTCGCTCTGGAAGCCGAGGCGCTGCAGGTTGGAGAACAGCTGGCACTCGGCCGGTACCGGATCGAACAGCGCCGTGTGCGAAGTCTGCCCGCAGCTGGCGCGCAGCAGGCGGATGGCCGCCGGCCCGCTGTAGGCGGTTGCCGAATTGAAATCGTCGAAGACCACGTCCATGCGGTCGAGCAGATTGTTCTGGCGCAGTCCTACTTCGTCCAGGTCGCTCCAGGCCAGCGAACAGATGTTGAGGATGATGACGTCGAACGGCGCGCCGCTGGCCGGCGCCGGGAAGGCCGTCTTCAAACTCGACTGCTGCTGGTAGAAGCTTGCCAGCCAGGCGTTGAGATTGTCGTTGCTGGCCGGTGCCAGCGGCGCGCGGCCGCCGCCCGTATTGCCCGTGGCAGCCACGGCCTGGCCCTGTCGCGCGACCAGGTCTGCCGGCAGCGGCAGCGCGACCACCGCCATGCCGAGCATGCCCAGCACGCTTAGGGTGGTGATGCGCAGCCACGGTTTCAGCAGGTAATAGCCCACCAGCAGCAGGGCCAGCACCGCCACCATCTGCCAGTTGATGAAGCGCTGGGCCAGCTCCAGCCAGTAGTCGGCAGAGAAATCGAGCACGCCCGGCTGCGCCAGCAATCGCTGGAAGGGCGGCCACCAGGTGTCGTGGTAGTACAGCGCCACGCCCACGGGAACAGCCACCACCGTGCGCGCGATGCGCGCCCAGCGCCAGCGCAGCGGCACCAGCAGCGCGCCCAGGAACAGCAGATTGGGCAGGATCTTCAGGTCCAGCGCGCCCATCCAGGCCAGCACCACCTTGGACAGGAAATACAGGTTCCAGCCGCGCAGGTCGGCCCAGGCGAACGGCGATGCGGGCAGCGCCTGCGGACTCATGCCGGCCTCCGCGGTGCACGCTGGCGCACACCCGCCCGGCGCAGGTGGCGCGGCGGCAACCACCCGCCGACGCGGCGGCGCAGGCCGCGCCACAGCACGCCCAGCATCGCGCCGAACGGAATCATCAATACCGCGCAGGCGACGATCAACGTCCACAGCTGCTGGTCGGTGGTCATGCGTCGTCTCCGAGCCGCAACGGTGTGGGTGTGGCGAAGGGCGTTGCGACGATCGTGGCAGCCGCAGCTGCCGCCGGTTCCACAGGCGGCGGCAGCAGCTCGGTGTCCGGATCGCTGCCGCTGGCATTCATCGCCGCGATATCGTATTCGGCCAACCGCTGGTAACCATCGAACAGCTCGCGCCAGGGCAGGCGGAACAGATTGCCCAGCGCCTGTTCGATGGCATCGCGGCGACAACCGAACAGGAACAGCCGAACTTGCCCGCGGTACACGCAGGCGAGGTCGCCCTGGCGGCGGATGCGCAGCTGCTGCAGCGTCTGCTCGGCGCGCAGCCCCGCCACCGGCTGGAGTGCCAGTACCGCACTTTCCACGGCGCTGCCGTCCTGGTCGATGCGTTCACTGGCGATCTGGCGGAACCGCGATGCGCTGACCTGGCCACTGATCGACGGCGGCCGGTGCGCACGGATCAACGGTTCCGGATCGTCAGCCAACTGTCCCTGCCAACGCTGCCGCTGCACGGTGTCCAGCAAGGTCAGCAGGCGAGGCAACGGAGTATGGGCAGGCACCACCAGACTGCCACCGCACTGCAGCAGCAGCCGCTCGTCGGCGTAGCGCAGGCAGGGCTGCAGTTCGCGCACCACCAGCTTCACAGCATCGCCGCGCTCACGCCGCAGGCGATGCAGCAACCGCGCCAGGGCATCGACCTGCGCGTTTTCGCTGATGGCCACCACCACCGTGGCCTCGCGTGCCTGCAGCGCGGCTGGCATCAGCCCAGCCCAGCCCTCATACAGGCGCCAGGCCGACGACAACGGCGGGGCACCTTCCAGCACATCGGTCTGGGCCAGGAACAGGTCGCGGTCGCTGCCGCCCTCCCCGGCCACCGACTGTACTTCGACCTCGGGGTCGACCACGCGCTGCAAACGCTGACCGACCTGCTCCACGGTGAAGGCACGTTGTGCGACGACCCCATGGCTGTTGGTCCAGTAATGCAGCAGCAGCTGCAATGCACCGCGGTGCGGATGCAACTGGGCCACGCCGGCACAGCTCCGGTTCAAGGGCAGCAGACGTGGCGCGACCGTGGCCACCTCTCCGTGGCACAGCAGCAACAGAACCTGCGCAGCCTGCTGCGCCCATTGCTGCAGGTGCTGGCACCAGCGCGACAAGCGCGCATCGTCCCAGCCGTCCAGCGCGGCCACCGGGAACTGCACAACGGCCATGCGTGTTGTCGCGCCCGATGCCCGGGGCAGGTCCCCGGCAAGGCCGCGCAGGGTCTGCTGCATGCCCTGGTGCGAACACTGGAACATGCGCACCCGTGCAGGGCCCTGTTCGGGGGTCAGCAGAGACAACATCGGCTCGACGCCGCGCCCCAGCGTCGCCAGCACTACGTCATCCAGATCGCCCGCACCGATCAATGCGCTGGCGCCGAGCAGATCGGCCGGTGCGCTGCCGGCGGCAACCACCCAGTACACGCTGCCACCGCGCATTTCGACGAATTCGGCCGGCATGCCGGCAATGGCAAGTTGGGGCGCCGTCACGCGCAGCTCTCTTCAGCGGCCATGGGCACGCTCACCGGCAGACATGCAGGGGAACGCAGCAGCGAAGGACGTTCGTCCGATCACACGCGCCACACTCATCAGTGCGGTGGTCCGGCGCCTCACCCAGCGCCTTGACCACCGGTCCCATCGTGATTGCTTCAGGACCGGAAACGGAAAGAACCTTCACCGCAGAACTCCCTCAAGGCCTGCTAAACATCCTGTCGCCAGATCGTAAGCGATTCTGTGAATTTCAGCCACACAAATGTGATATGCATCACAAACTACGCCACGGGCGTCGATCGCAGCCGATGACGTAGCGCGTCACTTTGTGACGGCAGGTCTCTCTTCCGCTGGCAGCTCGAACACCTGACGCAGGTAGGACAGGTAGCCCGGGTCGTCGCACATGCTCTTGCCCGGCGAGTCACTGAGCTTGGCCACCGGCTGGCCATTGCAGCGGACCATCTTGATGACGATGTTGAGCGGGGTGGGCCCCAGATCGTTGGTCAGGTGGGTGCCCACGCCGAACGCCACCTGGCAGCGGCCACGGAAGTAGTCGTACAGGCGCATCACCTTGGTGATGTCGAGCCCATCGCTGAACACCAGCACCTTGCTGCGCGGGTCGACCCGGCGCAGCTGGAAGTGGGCCAGCATGCGGTCGCCCCAGTCGAACGGGTCGCCCGAATCATGGCGCACGCCGTCGAACAGCTTGCAGAAATACATGTCGAAGTCGCGCAGGAACGCGTCCAGCCCGACCACGTCGGACAGGGCGATGCCAAGGTCACCGCGGTACTCGCGCGCCCACGATTCCAGCGCCGCCACCTGCGAATCGCGCAGGCGCGGGCCCAGTGCCTGGAACGCCTGCAGGTATTCGTGGGCCATGGTGCCGTGTGGCGTCATGCCATACAGGCGCGCGAAGTGCACGTTGCTGGTGCCGACCAGCTGCGGGCCCAGCGCATCGCGCAGCAGCGGCAGCAGGCGTGCATGCCAGTCGCGCGAGTAGCGGCGGCGGCTGCCATAGTCGGCGATGCGGCACTGTTCGAAGCCGGGGGTATCGCGCAGCAGCGCGGCCTTGGCCTGCAGGCGGCGTTCGCCTTCGGCGAAATCGGCCGTGGTGGTGTTGCGGAACCACACTTCGTTGATGATCGCCAGCAACGGCACTTCGAACAGGATGGTGTGCAACCACGGACCGGTGATGTCCAGTTCGATCTCGCCGGGCACCGTCTTCGACGCGCGCAGCTGGATGTACTTGCGGTCCAGGTGGAACAGGCCGAGGAAGTCGGCGAAATCGGGTTTCACGAAGCGCAGGCCACGCATGTAATCCAGCTCTTCATTGCTGAAGCGCAGGCTGCACAGGTGGTCGATCTCCTCATCGATCTGGTCGATGTAGCGGGCCAGTTCGATACCGGGGGTGCGGCATTTGAAACGGTATTGAACCTGCGCGCCGGGGTGCTGGTGCAGCACCGCCTGCATCATGGTGAACTTGTACAGGTCGGTGTCGAGCAGGGACTGGATGATAGGCATGGGGGAATTATGCGCTCGTTCGGGTGAACCGGGGTCCGCGATGAGGCCCCCCCCCATCACCCGCTCTGCGGTGGAGCCACGCCATGCGTGGATGTGCCTGCGCGTTACAGCGACCTGCGCAGCAACCTCGGCACCTGCACCAGCGCATGGGCCCAGATCGCCCCCCACACCGCCACCCGCACCGGCAATGACCGCTGCGGTGCTTCGAACTTGCTGAAATAGCGCCACAGCCCGCGATGCTTGTGCCATTCGACGAAGAACGGGCGCGAACGGCTGGACACCCCGCGCACGTGGGTCACCTTCAGGTCGTTGGCGATGGCAACCACGCCACCGGCCTCACGCACGCGGCGGCACAGGTCCAGGTCTTCGGCGTGCAGCCGATAGCCGGCATCCCAGCCGCCGATGCGATCAAACAGAGCGCGCGGCATCAGCAGCAGCGCACCGGACAATGCCGGCACCTGCTGCAACGGCTGCGCCGGGTCGCGGGCAATGGCCAATCGCGCGCCGCGACCGGGCGAGCGCAACATGGCAAGGAAGTCCGGATCCCGGCGCCGCACCGCGTCATCGGCCTGCCCGTGTTCGTCCACCTGCTCCACCCCCAGCAGACTGTCGCCCACCGCATCGGCGCGGTCACGCAGGGCTGCCAGTGTATCGACGTCGACCATCAGGTCGGGATTGATGAAGGCCAGCCACGGGCTGCGTGAATCGGCTACGCCCTGGTTGTTGGCCGCGGCGAAACCGGGATTGTCCGGGTTGGCGATGAAACGTACACGCGGATCGTGGCTGGCGTGGCGCTGCACGACTTCCAGGGTGTCATCCAGCGAGCCATTGTCGACCACCCGGATCTCGGCCACGTCCTGCGCCTGGCGCAGCCGCGACAGGCAGGCGTCGATGGTGCTGCCGCTCTGGTAGGTGACGACGATGGCGGCAATGGCGGAATTCAAACAGGCGGCTCCAACGGTGATGGCGGGACGAACAGATCGCCCTGCCCGCGCGGCATTATCGCCTGCTGCAGGCCGTGCTGCAGATCCTGGCGCAGCGTATGCAGCGGGTCGTGCATCAGGAAGTCAGCCAGCCGCGGCATCCAGCCCGGCCAGCGCGCGGCCAGTGCTTCCAGGTCGCCGTCGCGGCTGGGCGCTTCATTGCCGCGGCTGACGAAGGCGTTTTCGCACAACACGTTGCGCCAGCCGAGACCGGCCATGCGCAGGCTCAGATCGACCAGCGCCGCGTTCCAGCCCAGATAGCTTTCTGCATCCAGGCCGCCAGCGCGCCGCCGTGCATTGGCGCGCACCAGCACGGCGTGGGTGACCGCCGAAGGGAGTTCAGGATGCAGGCTCGGCAGTGCGGCGCAGACATGGGCCAACAGCGTCGGGTCGTCAGGTTCGGGGTTGAGCTCGCCCAAGCGCGGCCACGCCGCGGTTTCGCCCACGTTGCACCACGGCGTGGCCGTGGCAATGGCCGCGTCGCGCGCAAACGAGGCCTGCAGCTGCTGCAGCCATCCCGGTGCGGGCACGCTGTCCGGGGCCAGCACCGCCACGTCCAGGCCATCGCAGGCACGCAGCATTTCGTCCAGATGGGCCACCTCGCCGAGTGGCCTGGCGCGGCGGGTGTATTCGGCCTGCAACGGCGT
Source organism: Stenotrophomonas sp. SI-NJAU-1 (assembly GCF_020883215.1). NCBI lineage: Bacteria > Pseudomonadati > Pseudomonadota > Gammaproteobacteria > Lysobacterales > Lysobacteraceae > Stenotrophomonas > Stenotrophomonas sp. SI-NJAU-1. The sequence continues at coordinate 643,755 of NZ_CP086598.1, read as the reverse complement.
ATGTGCCAGCCAGTGTTCAACCACCGCCTGGGCACGTGGCCCGGCCTGCGCGTCATCGGCCAGCCAGATCGATGTCCCCGCTGCGGTACCGGCATCAAGCGCGGCCAGGCAACGGTCAAGTGCCGCGTCGTCCACGCCCAGCGGCAACAACACGATCGCCCCCATCCCGCCTCCGTGGTTGTCGGTGGCCACAGCGTAGCATCGGGTGGGTGTCGGCCGGGTTGCACCCGGCACCCGCAGAGGCCAGAGCCAGAGCCACGGCCGAAGCAACAGCAACAGCTGGGGTCCTGGGGGATGGCGGGGCGGTATCGGATTGCGGGGACGCCGCAAGTACGTCCTTGTAGCAACTGTGTTGCAGGAGGAGCCTGGGCCCCTCCTGCAGACGGGCACGGTAGTGCCGGCCGCTGGCCGGCAGCCTCAGGAGCAACGCCCTCTGGTGCGCTCAGGCGGGGATCGGTCCGCCTTGAGCGTCACGCATACGGGCGTTGAGAATCACCAGCATCTTCCGCATCACCGCCACGATGGCCACTTTGCCTTCCTTGCCCCGCGCTCGCAGCGACTGGTAAAAGTCCCGCAGGCGAGGTTCATGCCGCATGGCCGACATGCTGGCCATGTAGAGCACCTGACGGATCTCAGCCCTGCCGCCATGGATGCTTCGTTTGCCACGCAGGGTCCCGCTGTCATGGGACATCGGTGCCACACCGACCAGGCTGGCCACGGCCTTGCCACTGATCTTGCCCAGCTCGGGAAGATAGCTGGCCAACACGGCCTGCAGGCCCGGGCCAACACCTTTCATCGACTTCAGGACAGCCAGTTGAGGCTGCTTGGAAACCTGTTCGGAAATCCGCTTTCCCAAACGTTCCACCGTTCTCTGCAAGCAAGTGATGTTGGCCTGAAGCAGTCGGCGTAATTCACGATTACCCACCATTTCCTGCTGCTGCCGCGCGACGGTCAGCGCGTGCATCGCCTGTCGACGTGCCCGCACAAATTCCCGCATCTTCCGCTGCCAAGGTTCCAATGGCTGATAGGACGGCAGTTTCACCAAGGCCGCCATCTGCGCCAATGCATAGGCATCCAGGCGGTCGGTCTTGGCCATCTGCCCCATCCCCTGGGCCAGCCTTCGGGCCCGCAGCGCGTTGGCGCGGACCACCGGATGACCAGCGTTGTGCAGGAAGTCCAGCACAGGCTGTTCGTAGCCACCAGTGGCCTCCAGCACGATCTGGACGGCTGGGCGTTTCCTCAGCCAGAGGTCCAATTCAGCAAAGCCGGAGCGGCTATTGCTGACCTGCAGGGTCTTTCCGTCTGTCGTGCCAACGTCGAGCCGGCGCTTGCTGACATCAATCCCGATCCCGTTCATCACCGGACTCCGTATAGTCTGGAAGGGTCGAGAGCTCCCCGCTTGCCCAGTCTTATCACTGCGAGTGTCAGCTCCAGCAACTGTTCGGGCGGATCAAGGGAGATTCCGGCGTGGGCGCCAAGCTACATGGCGATCGTCGAGATCCAGGCTTACACGGCGGCCCACGCCGGCTCTCGACACCTACGTTGCCAGATTCCAATCAGATAAGGCTTGGCAGCCGCATCCATGCGGCTGACACCCCGCAATCCGACACCCCCCCACCTTCGACAGTTTTCCGCGAACTGTCTGAACGACTCCTGGGGTCAGATCCGTTTTCCGCAGGAAAACGGATCTGACCCCATTCCTGTATTTCGATATCTGAAAGATGTGTCGACCAAGGTCGACACCTACCAACAGCCCACGGAATCTGTCGGCGGCGGGGCGGTGTGGGCTGGCAGGACCGTTGGCGCCATGGATGGCGCCATCGAGCCCCAGGGACGGGTTTACGGCGTGTCCTGCCAGCCCACACCGCCCCGCCATCCCACGGAATGCCCGCTGTTGCCGTTGCCGTTGCCGTTGCTTCGGCTTCGGCTTCGGCTTCGGCTTCGGCTTCAGCTTCGGCTTCGGAGGGTGCCGGGCGCAGCCCGGCCGGCTTACTTCCTGCGCGGCTGGTTCAGCGGTTCCATCGCGCGGAAGCGCTGGCTGTACTCGTCGGTCAGCGTGCGCGCCTCCTGGCCGTTGCGGACGATGGTCGGGGTCAGCAGCACGATCACTTCCGAACGACGGCTGGTGCGGCTCTTCTGCCCGAACAGCGCACCCAGTACCGGAATCCGGCTCAGGCCGGGAATGCCGCTGCTGCCATCGGTGGCCGAATCGGTGATCAGGCCGGCCAGCATGATGGTGTCCCCGCTCTGCACCGCCGCCTCGGTGGCCAGCTTCTTGGTGGAGATGCGCGGATTGCAGTTGCGCTCCTGCGGATTGCAGTTCTCCGGCACGTCCGATGCGCTGCTGATCTCCTGCACGATATCCAGGAACACCGTGCCGTCACGGGTGACGCGCGGGCGCACCTTGAGGATCACGCCGGTATCGATGTACTGCACCGAGCTGTAGCTGCTGGTGCCGATGCCGGTGTTGACCGTGGTGGTGTTGATCGGCACCTTGTCGCCCACGTTGAGGGTGGCTTCGGCGTTGTTGCGCACGAACACCGAGGGCGTCTGCAGCAGGCGCACGTCGGTGACCTTGTCCAGCGCGCTGACCACCGCCGCACCGTTGTGCCCGGTGAATGCCCAGCCGACGCCATCGGTGCCGGTCACTGCACCAGCGAAGGTGTTCCAGGAGCCGCCGGCTGCTGCGGGCAGGGTCAACCCGGACAGCGCGCCGGTCAGCGCACGCCCTGCCACGGCATTGTCGAAGAACCAGTTGACGCCGTACTTCAGGTCGCCGGTCAGCCCGACTTCGGCCACCTGCGCTTCGATGTGCACCTGCAGCGGCATCACGTCCAGCTTTTCAATCACTTCGCGGATCGAGCGCCAGGCCTGCGGCGTCGAACGCACCAGCAGCGTGTTGGTTTCCTCCACCGCCGACACGCCGACACGGTCGCCCTCCACTTCCAGGCTGATGCTGACGTTGCCCGACTGGCGCTGCGGCAGGTTCAGGCTGCCGCCGCTGCTGCCACTACCGCTGCTGCTGCCGCCACCGACCTGGTTGTTGAAACTGCTGCTGTTGCCCGCATCCATGCCGCGGTCGCCCTCGCTGCCCAGCTGCGAGGGAATGGCACCCGGCGCCAGCGATGCCGAGCCGGACCCGCTGCGGTTGCCGCTGCTGGCAAAGGCTTCGCTGAGGCGTTCGGCCAGGTCGCGTGCCTTGATGTAGCGCAGTTCATGCGAGAACAGGCGCGCACTGCCGCCGGCGGTATCGATGCGGTCCAGCCACTGCTGGATCTGGTCCAGGTAGCGCACCTGCGGGGTGATCACCAGTACCGCGTTTGCGTTTTCCAGCGGCAGGAAACGGAACATGCCGGCGCTGGGCGTCTTGCTCTCTTCGCCGAAGACCTTCTCCAGATCCGCCGCGACCTGCTCGGCCTTGCCGGACTGGATCGGGAATACGCCCACCGACATGCCCGAGAGCCAGTCGACGTCGAAGATCTCGACGGTATGCAGGTAGTTCTCCAGTTCCGCACGCGTACCGCCGAGGGTGATCACGTTGCGGCCGCTGTCGACGTTGACGATGGCATTGGGCCGCGCATACGGCTCCAGCACCTTCTTCATCTCGCTTGCAGAGATGAACTGCAGCGGCACCACGCGCACTTCAAAACCGCGTGCGCTGGAGGCCGGCGCGGTGCTCGGCGCCACCGTGCCGGCCAGTGCCTGGTCGGCGGCGACGATGTTGTAGCGGCCACCGCTGTAGACCATGCGGGCGTTGTTCCAGCCCAGCACCATCTCCAGCAGGTTCAGGGCCTGTGCCGGCGATACCGGCTTGGGCGTGGCCAGCGTCACCGTGCCCTGCACGCCCGGCGCGATCACGTAGTTCTGGCCGAGCATGTCCCCGAGAATGGCCTTGACCACCGCATGTACCGATTCGCCTTCAAAGTTGAAGGTCGCTTCACCGGAGCTGGCCGCATGCAGCGCGGGCGACGGTTTGCGCGCGGCCTCGCGGTTGATCATGGTGCCGGTGCCACGGCGGATCACCGCCTGCGGCGCCCCCTGCACCTGATCGGCCGCCTCGGTCTGCGCATCGACGGCAGCCTGGCCGGCACTGGCCGAAGGCTGCAGGTTGCCGTTGCGTTGCACATGCGGGGCCGACACGGTGCTGCAGCCGACCAGCAGCGTCAGGGCGAAGGACCAGGGAAGAAAACGCAGATTCATGCATTCACTCTATCGGTTGGTGCCATCGCCCGGGGGCGGCGACGGTTGTTGCTGCTGTTGCTGCAGCTGACGGCGGCGGGCCTGGATGCGTTCGCGGATGGCCTGCATCTGCGCTTCGCTGGGACCGTTGGTGTTTGCAGGGGGTGCGGCGGCCGCGGCCGGTGCAGGCGAGGCGGGAGCCACGTTGCCATCGGCGGCACGGGGGTTGGGCAGGGTCTGGCTGGGCGTTGGCTGCGGTGGCGGCGGCGGAACCACCGCGCCAGGCACAGGCGGTGTGCCAGCGGCTCCGCGCAGCGCGGTCGGCGCTTCACCGCCCTGGCCATTGAACACGGCCAGTTCCAGCACCTGGCTGCCACTGGAGCCGATCACCGTGGCCTGGCGCGGTTCCAATGCCACCAGCTGCCAGCCATCGACTGCATCGCCGTTGAGGCGCAGGCGCAGCGACCGGCCCTGCTCGGTGGTGAAGGTGGCCATGCTGAAGTCGCCGGTCATCAGCACGCCGGTCAGGCGCAGTGCCGGACTGGCGGCGGCTTCACTGCCCCCCAGCAGATACGGGCGCGGCTTGCGGTCTTCGGCGAACAGGGGCCGTTCGCTGATCACGCTGTAGCTGTCTGCGCCGGCCATGCGTTCGGGCGCCAGCACGGGCAGCGCCGGCAGCGCGGCCTGGGCGTCGCCCTCCGCACTGACCGTGGGCAGCTGGCTGCCAAGACCGAAGCCGGTGGCCAGCCAGAGCGCTGCGGCCCATCCGGCCACCGCCAGCAACAGCCCGGTGCGCAGGCTGATCTGCTCAAGCTTCATCGGCCACCTCCTGCGCATCGGTGGCAGGCTGCTCCGCCGGTGACGGCACAGGTGCCGGCGGCGACGCCACCGGCGCTGCTGCAGGCGGCGTGGCCACGGGTGCTGTCGAGGGATCGGCAGCAGCCGCCGGCAACAGGTAGCCGGCCAGCTCGAAGGACACATCCAGGCCGAGGCCGGATTCGTTGGGCGATTGCTGGAAGCGCTGTGCGATCAGGTTGAGGTTGTCCACGAACAGGCGCGGGCTGCCGGTCTCCAGGCTGTGCAGCACGGTGGCCAGTTCGGCCACGCCACAGCGCAGGCGCACCTGCATGGCCACGCGCACGAACGCAGCATCGCGACGGTTGTCGCTCAACGGCGTGCGGTTGCTGATGGTGCAGCTGCGGTTGCCCGGGCTGGCCATCGCCACCGCATCCTGCAGGCGTGCGCCGAGCGCGGCCGCGGCGGCCTCGGCGGTGGCTTCCTGCAGGAACCCCGGGCGCTGCTGCAGGGCGTCGCGGGTTGCGCGCAGCCGCTGTTCGATCTGCGGCTGCTGCTGCAGCTGCGCCTGCACGCGCTGCTGGCGCTCGCGCAGGGCGGCGGCATCGGCATCGATCGCCAGCAGCGGCTGGGTGAACCACGGGTGCACCAGCAGCAGGTAGGCCAGGCCCAGCACTGCCAACAACAGTGCCAGTGCCAGCCAGCGGTCACGGCGTGCGCTTGGCATCGGCATTGGCCGCCTCCGTGGTTGCAGTCGGGGCGGGTGCCGGCGCCGCTGCCGCCGAAGGCAATGGCTGCAGCTCGGCGGTCAGGGTGAAGCGGTCGCGGCCACTGGCGGCACCGTCAGCCTGCAGCACGCCGGTAAGGTTGACCTTGCGCCACTGCGGCGCGTCCTGCAGCAGCGTGACCAGCTGCGATGCTTCGCTGCTGAGGCCGATCAACTGCAGGCTGTTGTTCTCGATCGCCAGTTTTTCCAGGTAGGTGCCATCGGGCAGGCGTCGGGTCAGCTCGTTCCAGACTTCGACGGTACTGGCGCGCTGGTTGCGCTGTGCTTCCAGGAACGCCGCTCCATCCAGCAGCGCCTGCAGCTGGCTGCGTTCGCTGGCCACGCCGCGCGCACTGCGGGCGCTGCGCTCGACGTCTGCGCGCAGCGCATCGACGGCGTCACGACGGTTGTCCAGCAACTGCATCGCCGCCAGCACCAGCATCACCAGCGCAGCCATGGCAAGCAGCAGGTTCCAGCGCCGCATCGGGTCCGGTCGCTGCTGACGCTGCGCGGGCGGCAGCAGGTTGACCTGCAGCGCGCGGCCCTGGGCATCGATCGCATCGACACCGGCCAGCACGTCGGCCCACGCTCCGATCTGCGCGCGCCAGTCATCCAGCTGGCGCAGCGGCCAGGCCACCAGCTCCACTTGCAGCAGGCCTTCGCCGGCACTGCCCAGCTCACGGATGTCATAGCTGACCTGGCTGGCTTCGAACGGTGTCTGCCGGTCGATCTCGTAGCCGACCACCGCACGCAGGCGGTCAGCGGCTGCGGCAGGCAGACGCAGAGTGCGCCGCAGGACCTGCCCGGCCGGCAGCAGCCACACCCGTGGCAGGCTGCGCAGGCGCGGCTCCAGCACGCGGTCCAGGTCCGCCGGTTGCAGCGGCCATGGCAGGCGGGCCACAGGCTCGAGGCCGTCACCGGTTTCGCGCCAGACCTGCAACTGCCCGTCTTCGCACTGCAGCAGCAGGCGGGTCTGCGACCAGCCCAGCGCCCATTGCCAACGCATCGGCACCCAGGCCAGCAACGACTGCCGCCACCAGCGCAGGAAACGGCCGGCACCGGGGCCGATCTGGCCCTGCACCTGCCGCAGACTGTCCTGCCACGCCGTCATCTTGCTGCCATTCCCTGCTCCCAGCGAAGCACTGTGTAGGTCCGGCCGGGCACCCCGCCCGATCCGTTGCGCACCACCGCCTGCAGCACCGACAGGCGTCCGCTGCCGTCAGTGGCGCGGGACTCGATACTATAGGTGCCACTGCCGCTGGCAAGCGCCGATGCACCCGCAGCGTTATCTCCGTCACGCTCCTGCTGGGCGCGTTGCGCCAGCAGTTGTTCCGCATCCAGGCCCATTGCGGTCAACACCGGGCCACTGGCGAAGCGTGGATCCGGTCGCGCCTGCCGGCTGTAGAGCGTCAGGTGCGGCAGCATCGCGGCATACAGCGGCCCGCGCATCCCCAGCACTCGCTGCAGTTCGCCCAGGGTTTCAAAGCGCTTGTTGCGCGGGCCATAGGGCAGGCCTGCGGCGGCGTACTCCGGCGCCTCGGCACCGCCACCGGGCTGCAGCAGGCTGTCTTCGTCGCGCCAGTCGATGATCGCACCGGCCAGCTGCCTGGCGCTTTCTGCCGGCTCGCCCAGTGCCTGCATGAATGCGGACAGCAGGGCCGCATCGGCCAGGTTGAGGTTGATCTTGCCGTTCTCGTCCAGCACCCGGATCTCGATGCGGGCGTCGTCGAACTGCCAGCGATAGGCGCGGCCATCAGCCTGCCACGGCGGACGCTGCGGGTCCGGCTGCAGCCGCAGCAACGCGTATTCCAGGCCGGCGCGGGCGCGCTCCTGGCCGCGTGCGTCGTCACCGAGCACCCGCTGCTGCAGGTGTTCGACCCGTGCGCTGAGCGCAAAGGCGCCGACCAGCGCGGTCATCAGCGCGATCAACCACAACACCAGGACCAGCGCGGCACCACGTGGACGCTTCATCGCGCACCTCCGCTGCCACCGGCCCGCAGTGACACCACCAGCGGCGGCCACGGCGCGCCCCTGGCCGGCACGATCTGCACTTCCACCAGCAATGGCAGGCGCCGGGTGTCCTCCCAGCGTGGCAACCATTCGGTCAGCTGCCCGTTGCTGGCGTCGACACCGCGGTAGCGCAGCCTTACGTCCTTCAGCTCCTCCGCCAGCACTTCGGGCGGGCGCGGCGGGTTCTCTTCGATGCGCTCGCCTTCCTGCAGCAGCACCAGCCCCAGCAGCAAGCGGCGGTGGCCGGCTGCGCCATCCACCTGCAGCGCATGCAGGTAAGGGCCGCCACGACCGAGATAGCCCGGCAGGTCGGCAACGAACTGCATGCCCTGATCGTCACCCTGGAAGAACACCGGTTCGCGGGTGGGATCGGGCACTTCCAGCGGGCTGCGCAGGGCACTGGCGAGCTGCCGCCGCAGCAGGGCCTGCACTGCGCGCATGCGTTCGCTCTGCGCGGCAATCTGCTCGCCGCGCTGGCTGATCGCCATCGCCGATCGCACGCTGGCGAACGCCAACGCCAGGCCGCCTGCCAGCAGCACCGTGGCCAGCATCACTTCGACCAGGGTGAAGCCGCGTGCGCGGCGCCTCATCGCGCATTCTCCAGCGCGGGCGGCAACAGACGCAGGCTGCGCCAGCGCAACTGCTCGCGTTCACTGTCGCCCCAACGCACCTGCAGCTGCAGTTCCGCCAGCCAGGGTGCGCCCGGCGACTGCGCAGCGGGCAGCGCACCACTGCGCGGCTCGGCCCAGGGCTGCACCTGCAGCTGCCAGTGATAACGCCCCTGCTCCCACTCGCCCTGCTGGCTGCCGGCCTGCAGCGGTGCTTCCACCCCGGCGGCGGCCAGCAACGACTGCGCGTGCAGCACCGCGCGCGTGCGCAGCTCGGCGTCGCGCACCTGCCGCGCGCCGCCGGACAGGCTGCCCAGCAACAGCGTCAGCGCCAACCCGAGCAAGGCGAAGGCAACGATCACTTCCAGCAGGGTGAAACCCCGGGCGCGCGACCTCATTGCGCCCGCCACGGTCCGGAACGGACTTCACCGGTCAACCAGCCCACATCGATGCGCCACTCGGCGCTCTCCAGCTGCAGGCGGATGCGGCCGCCGCTGGAACCGCCATCGGGATGGAATTCGATCACGCCCTGGCCGGGCGCGGTGGCCAACTGCGCGGCACCTTCGAACTGCACCTTCAGCTTGGCCGGCACTTCACCGTGGCGCTGGCTGGCGCCCTGCCAACGATGCTGCGCCGGTTCGATCACGAAGCGCTGCGGTTCGCCGCGGGCAATGGCCTGCGCGCGCACCATGCGCAGCTGGTTGGCGATGTCCTTGCCGGCACTGCGCAGCTGCATGCCGGCAAAGCCGCGCGACATGCCAGCGGCGGTGATCAGGCCGATGGCCGCGATCAACGCGATCACCAGCAGCATTTCCAGCAGCGACAGGCCCGCCGCGCGCCTGCCGTGCAGGCGCGGGTGTGACACCCGGCGCGGCAGGAAAAGCAGCATGCGTGCTTATGGCTGGTAGCGGATATCAGCGTCGACGCTGCTGCCGCCAGCCTTGCCGTCCTTGCCCAGGCTGATCAGTTCATACGCCTGGCCCTCGCCCGGTGCGCGGTACTCCAGCGCATGGCCCCACGGGTCGTTGAGGTCGGCAGGCTTGGCATACGGGCCCAGCCAGCCAGCGACGCCGGCCGGTGCGGTCACCAGGTCGTTGAGCGAGGCGGGCAGCTTGCCGGTGTCGATCTGGTAGTTGTCGACCTTGGAGGCAACGGTCTGCACCTGCGCCTTGGCGATGTTGGCCTTGCCACGATCGGCGCCGCCGAGCACGCGGCTGGCGACCAGAGTCAGCACCGCGCCGATCAGCACGATGACGATGATGATCTCCAGCAGGCTCATGCCCGACTGGTGGCGTGCGGCGGTGAAGGAAAGGCGGATCGGTCGACGGGAAGCAATCATGGTCGGTCCTTTCAGGTACGGGATGTCGGGGTTGCGAAGGAGGCCATCGTCAGCCGATGGCGTTGGTAAGGTCGTACAACGGCACCAGCACGGCCACGATCACCGCGCCGACCACCGAGGCCAGCACCAGGGTGATCGCCGGCACCATCGCCGCCAGCAGGCGGTCGATGCGGCGGGCGCTGTCCTGTTCGAAGGTATCAGCAGCTTTCAGCAGCATGGTATCGAGCGCGCCGGACTCCTCGCCGACCTGGATCATCTGCAGCGCCAGCCGGGGAAAACGCTTGCCGCGCGACAACGCCAGCGACAGGCCGGTGCCGTTCTTGACCTCGTCGGCGGCGGTCTCCAGGTCTGCCGCCAGGGCGCGGTTGCCAAGCACGTTGCCGGCGATGCCCAGTGCCCCCAGCAGCGGCACGCCGTTGCGCAGCAGTGTCCCCAGGGTGCGCGCCAGCCGCGCGGTTTCCAGCTCGCCCAGCAGGCGGCCGATGCCCCGGCGCTGCAGCAGCCAGCCATCCAGCGCCAGACGGAACGCGGGCTGCCGCACCTTGCGTTCGAACAACAGCAGCAGCACGCCCGGCACCACCAGCAGCAGCACCCACCAGTCGCGCACGAACAGGCCCAGCTGCAGCACCAGGTTGGTGAACCATGGCAGCGCCACGTCCAGGCTTTCGTACATCTGTGCGAACTGCGGCACCACGTAGCCCAGCAGGAACAGCAGCGCACCGCCCACCACCACCAGCAGGATCGCCGGGTAGACCAGCGCGTTGATCACCTTGCCCTGCAGCGCACGGCTGCGTTCGAGGTAGTCGGCCAGGCGTTGCAGCGTCTCGTGCAGGCTGCCACCGGCTTCGCCGGCGCGCACCATGTTCACGTATAGACGCGAGAACAGGCCGTGCTGGCGTTCCAGCGCGGTCGACAGCGGCGCGCCACCACGCACCACGTCGCGGATGTCAGTGATCGCGCGGCGCGAGCGCTCGTCTTCGGGCAGGCTGAGCAGGATCGACAGCGCGCGGTCCAGCGGCTGCCCGGCACCGAGCAGGGTGGCCAGCTGCTGGGTGAACTGCAGCAATGCCGCGCCCTGCAGCGGACGCTGGCGGAACAGGCCGCGCAGGCTGCTGCCGCCAACCGCCCCCCCGTCGGCCAGCTGCGTCTCCATCGGCAGATGGCCCTGGTCCTGCAGGCGCGCGACCAGCTCGGCCTCGCTGGCCGCTTCCATCTGTCCGTCGAACACTTCACCGTGTGGGTTCAGTGCCTTGTAACGGTAGTTCGGCATGTCAGCGTCGTCCCTGCACGCGCATCAGCCTTCCTCGGTCACGCGCAGGACTTCCTCGAGGGTCGTCTGCCCGCTCAGGGCCTTGCTCAGGCCGTCCTCGTACATGGTGCGCATGCCGGCTTCGCGGGCGATGCGCTCGATCTCGCCCATGCCATCGCGACGCATCACCGCACGGCGCAGCGCGTCGTTCATCACCAGGAATTCCATGATGGTGGTGCGCCCCAGGTAGCCGGTCGGCGCCAGCGCCGAAGGCTTCGGGCGATACAGGTGGATCGTTCCATCCGGTTGCAGGCGGCGCAGGTCGAAGCGTTCGATCTCTTCCGGCGAGGCTTCGTAGCGTTCGGCGTGGGTCGGCTCCAGCCGGCGCACCAGGCGCTGGGCCAGGATGCCGTTGATGGTGGAGGTGAGCAGATAATCTTCCACGCCCATGTCGAGCAGGCGGGTAATGCCGCCTGCGGCATTGTTGGTGTGCAGCGTGGACAGCACCAGGTGGCCGGTCAACGCCGACTGGATCGCGATGCGCGCGGTTTCCAGATCGCGCATTTCACCGATCATGATGATGTCCGGATCCTGGCGCACGATGCTGCGCAGCGCATTGGCGAAATCCAGCCCGATCTGTGGCTTGGCCTGGATCTGGTTGATGCCTTCGATCTGGTACTCGACCGGATCTTCAACGGTGATGATCTTGACGTCGGCGGTGTTGAGCTGGCTCAGCGCGGTGTACAGCGTGGTGGTCTTGCCCGACCCGGTGGGGCCGGTCACCAGCAGGATGCCGTGCGGCTGTTCAAGCACCTTGCGGAACTGCGGCAGGAAGGCATCGGTGAAGCCCAGCCGATGGAAGTCGAACACCACCGTCTCGCGATCAAGCAGGCGCATCACCACGCTTTCGCCGTGCGCGGTGGGCACCGTGCTGACACGCAGGTCCAGTTCCTTGCCCTGCACGCGCAGCATGATGCGGCCATCCTGCGGCAGGCGGCGCTCGGCGATGTTGAGCCGGGCCATGATCTTGATGCGGCTGATCACCGCGGCGGTCAGGTTGGCCGGCGGGCTCTCGCCTTCGACCAGCACGCCATCGACGCGGTAACGCACCTTCAGCCGGTTTTCGAACGGCTCTACGTGGATGTCCGACGCGCGTAGTTCGACCGCGCGCTGGATCACCAGGTTGACCAGGCGGATCACCGGCGCTTCGGAAGCGAGATCGCGCAGGTGCTCGATATCGTCCACTGCGCCGCCCTCGCCATCGGCGGTTTCCACGATCGCGCCCATCGCACTGCGGCCCTGGCCGAACCAGCGCTCGACCAGATCATCGATCTCCGCGCGCATGCCCAGCAGCGGCGTGACCGGTACACCCAGTGCCAACTGCACGGCCTGCTGCGGGTAAGGATCGTGGGCGTCGGCCAACCACAGCTGCACGCCGTGTTCATCCAGCGCCAGCGGGCACACGTGGAACTGCTTGAGGAAGCGCAGCGACAGCGGCAGGCCTTCGGCCAGCGCCTGCGGTGGCGATTCAGGCAGCTGCCGTCCTTCCAGCAGCGGCAGGCCCAGCACATCGGCGCTGGCCTGCGCCTGGTCACGTTCGGACACCAGCCCAAGCCGTACCAGCAGGCCAAGCAGGCTGCCACCGGACTCGGCATGCAGCGGCCGCGCACGTGCCAGATCTCCTTCCTTGAGCCGACCACGTGCCAGCAGCGCATCGAGGATGCGGCCTTCAGTGTCGTCGGTGGCAGTGGCAGCGAGCGCGTTCACATGACTCTCCTGTCGATCGTCCCGACTTTAGCAGTTAAGCCGTGGTTTCCACCCGCACCGATTCTTCTTTCGTGAAAAGACGAGGCCCGTCACACAGGTAACGGGCCTCGCTTGTTCATTTACGACAGCCGGTGATTACTGGGTCGCCAGGATGCTCACCCCGCTGTAAGCGGCCTCACCCACCACCTTGATGTAGTAGGTACCGGCCACCGGCTTGGCCACGCGCACGGTTTCGGTGTTGCCCGGGCGGGTCGACTTGGCATCGTTGTCGGTCGCGGTGGGCACGCGGCCCTGCGCCAGGTATACCGACACGTTGCCGCTGCCGCCATAGGTCAGCACGCTCAGCGTCTTGCCAGCCGCCGCTTCGAAGGTATAGACGGTTTCGCTGGCGGCCGCACCGGCCAGCCCGCCCACGGTCACCTTGTTGGTCAGCGGAATGCCTTCCGGCTCGCAGTTCTCGGTGCACGGCTCCTTCAGCGCGGCATCCAGTGCGGCCTTGGCATCGAGGATACCGGTACCGATCGGGGTGGCCGCCGGGATGGTCACCGGGAACTTGCGCGCCGACTGCTTGAGCAGGGTCTCCAGCGCGGCCGGGGCCAGCGGCTCGTTGCCCTTGGCGATCAGCGCGCTCTGCACCATGGCAGCCACCGCGGCAACGTGCGGCGAGGACATCGAGGTACCGCCCTTGCCCATCAGCACCCACTCACCGGCGTCCGGGGTGGTTTCCGAACTGGAACCGACCTGCCAGATGTAGCCGTTCGGGTTGCCGTCGACACTGCCGCCACCGCCCGGGGCCGACAGGTCGACCGCGGTGCCGTAGTTGGAGTAGTAGGTGATGCCACCGGTGACACGGGTCGCACCCACCGCCACCACGTTGTTGCAGCTGGCCGGACGGTACTTGGACGCGTTGTCGGTTTCATTGCCGGCCGCGACCACCACCAGGGTGCCGCGCGACACGGCGCCGTTGATCGCGTCCTGGTAGGCGGCATCGCAGGCGCCGCCACCGCCCAGGCTCATGTTGATGATTTCTGCCGGATTGGTGTTGGCCGGAATGCCCGGCACGGTGCCGCCCGACGCCCAGGTGATGGCGTCGCTGATGTCGGCCAGGGTGCCGCCGCACTTGCCCAGCACGCGCACCGGCAACACCTTGGCCTTGTAGGCCAGGCCTGCCAGGGCACTGCCGTTGTTGGTCACCTCGGCAATGGTGCCGGCCACGTGCGTGCCGTGCCAGGAACTGCCTTCCGGTTCGGAACCGGTGTAGCACTCGTTGGCCGTTTCCACCCAGTCGCCGTAGTCGGTGGCCCCCGGTGCGCGGCCATCGTTCGGGCGACGCGAGGATTCCTTGTCACTGATGAAATCGTAGCCTTCCAGCAGATTGCTGCCGAAATCCGGCACGCCCGGCAGGATGCCGGTATCGAGCACGGCGACCACGATGCCCTCGCCCTGCGAGAGATCCCACGCGGCCGGTGCATTCACACCACCGGTGGCGTTGAAGAAGTTCCACTGGTACTGCGCGTAGTTGGGATCGTTGGGCACCAGTGCCGGCTGCGCATTGGTGGCACGCAGGTCCGAGCGCTGCAGGCGCACGTTGGCCACCGCGTACTGCACCGACGGATCGGCATTCAGTTCAGCCAGCACCTTCTGCATGTCGGCCGAGCCCAGCCGGGACTTCAGGCGGATCAGGTCGCCACCGGTACCGAGCTTGCGCTCCACCAGCGGGGAAAGTGCCGCAGCACGGCTGGTGGTGCCGCTGCTGACGATGGCACGCGACAGTGCCGACTGCACGACCGAGAGCTTGGTCGAACGATCGCTGGCGGCCGCGGTGCCGTTGCGGTACTTCACGATGATGCCGTCCACGCTCTGCTGGGCAGTGCTGGCCACGCGCGCCGGTTCCTTGGCCACGCCCGGCTTGGCCGCATGCGCCGCACTGACGCCGACAGTCAGCGACAACACGGCGGCAGCCAGCACATTGATGCGAAGGGTCTGCTTCTTGGTCACGTTCGAAATCCTCTTCAAGGTCATGGTTGAGCTTTCCTTCTCCGCCCGTTGCACGGACGGAGCTCACTACGGCCATCACTCCCTGCGACTGCCCTGGCTGGCCCACCAGGGTTGCCATGCCACGCCCCTTTGGCGCTCACTGCTCGACGTGCCGATGGGTTGCCCACCGGCACGTTGTTGCGCACTTACCAGCCGAAGCCGGCACCGACGCCGACCGAGCTGTCATCACTGCTGAAGGCACCACCGACGGTGACCGTGGCGCGATCGCTGATCGCACGCTGGTAGCCCAGCGACATGGCCGACTCGCCTCCCTGGAAACCGATGCCGACGCCGACCCGGTTCTGGGTGCGGATGCCGGCGGCACTGGTGGCCATGTTGAGCATCGCTGCGCTCATCGCGCCCTGGCGGTCGATGCGGCGGTCCATGTGGCGCAGGCGTCCATCAACTTCGCCCTTGAACACATCGAAGCTGTCGGTGACTGCCTGCACGCGGCTGTCGGTGTAGCTGTTGGCGGTGGTGATGCCACGATCCAGCTGGCCCTTGTTGACCGCATCGGTTGCGGTGGTACCGGCCGCCACGTTGGTGACCTGGCGTTCGTTGCCCTCGCTGCCGACCGAGACGGTGTTGGCGCGATCGGCAACCGAGCCCTGGCCCAGCGCCACCGCATTGGCCGCCGTTGCACTCGCGCCCTGGCCGACAGCAGTGGACGATGCACCGCTGGCGACAGCGCCATCGCCCATCGCGACGGCGTTGACGCCACCGCCTGCGACCAGTGCTGGCTGAGCACTGCCTGCGCTGGCAGCGGTCGGCGTGCCCTGCACACTGGCCGTTGCCGATCCGCCATCAGCCAGGCTCGCGTCGGTGGCAGCCGACGCCGTGGCCACGTTGGACGCGTCTGCGTCCAGCGCAGCGGCCATCGAACGCAGGCTGGCCGCGCCGGAACGCGTGCCGCTGGCAGTGCGACGATCGATCTCGCTGACCTTGCGGTCCAGTGCGCCCAGCGCGTCGCCGACGTTGCTGTAGGTGGACCCCTGGATCACATAGTTCGGCGCGACGAACACGCCCTGCATGCCGACGCTGGCACCGCCGCCGAGGAAGCTGGCGGCATCGCTGAGCGACTGGAACAGCTGCCCACCGTTGATCGCCTGGCGGCTGCCGGAGGCGATGCTGCCGGCGCCGACGTTGTCGATGGTGGTGCCCTGGATACCGGCCAGGGTCAGGCGGTCGCGGCTGGCATCGTCGTAGCCGACCGCACTGGCCGCGCTGGTTTCAACAGTGGCGATGCGCGAGTCGAAATCACCGACCCGGGTTTCCACCGCACCCACGCGCTGGTTGGTGACGTTGAGCTGTGAACCGGTCACGGCGTCGCTGCTGCCGGCGGCGATGCGGCCATCGGCAACGTTGACGATGCGGCGCGTAGCAGGACCATCAGTGCCGTTGCCGCCACCGACCGACACCACGTTTGCATCCACCGCACGCGCGCCGGCACCGAGTGCCACTGAGTTGCTGCCGGTGACGGCGGCATTGGCGCCTACGGCCAGTGATGCGTTGCCGACGGCGCTGGCGTTGCTGCCCAGTGCATTGCTGCGGTTGCCACTGGCAGTGGCACTGGAGCCCACCGCCACTGCGTTGGTACCGCTGGCAGTGGCGGTGCCGCTGCCGTTGGCACGGAAGTGCCTGCTGGTGGCGTCGGCGGTGGAGGCCACCGCATCCAGCTGGCCCTTGTTCACCGCATCGTTGGCCTGGGTACCGGCGGCCACGTTGGTCACCTGGCGGTTGATCGCGCTGTGGCTGACCCCGGCAGCATCGACCCACTCCTGCGCCGCACCCACCGATACCGCATTGGCACGGTCGGCCAGCGAACCTGCACCGAGCGCCACGCTGTTGTCGGCGTCCTTGGTGGTCCAGGTATTGCTGCCCAGCACGGTGGCATTGGTGGCCTGCGCATAGCTGTTGTAGCCGACCACGGTGGCACCGTCCTCGGTGGCCCATGCCTCGCTGCCGATCGCGGTGGTGTGCTGGCCCGTGCCGACGCTGTTGGCGTCCTGTCCGGCCAGCGCGTTGAAGCCGACCGCCACGCCATTGAGCCCGGTGGTGGCATTGTTGCCCAGTGCGGTACCGAACTGGCCGGCGCGCGCCTGCACGCCGAAACCAGCACCGGCGATCTGCGCGACGGTGCCCTGGCCCACGGCTGTGGACACTTCGGCGGCCTGCGCGCCACTGCCCAGCGCGGTGCCGAAGAAGGCGGACGTGGCACCGGCGCCGTAGGCGGTGGACTGCCAGCCGTTGGCCGACGAGAAGTTGCCGACGGCGGTGGCTTCGCGACCATCAGCGGTTGCGCCATAACCGACGGCGGTTGCGGCCAGCCCGTTGGCCTGGGCGATGCCGCCGACGGCGACCGCACCGATGCCCTGCGCCTGGGACTGCGCACCGAGGGCCACACTGGCCGGGCCTGCGCTGCTGCTTTCCACGCCGATGGAAATCGCGCCACCGGCCGTGCTGCTGGCGCTGCTGCCGATCGCCACACCGTCTTCACCACTGGCCAGCGCATTGAAGCCGACGGCGGTGGCGTTGGCCGCGACCGCGGTGGCACCACTGCCGAGCGCACTGGCGCCATTGCCGATCGCATTGGCCGCTTCACCGGCCGCCAGCGCATTGTCACCTTCGACGTAGGCACCGGCATCGCTGTCGGCACTGCCGCTGGCCTGGAAGTGCTTGCTGGTCTTGTCGGCGACACTGGCCACGGCATCCAGCTGGCCCTTGTTCACTGCATCGGTGGCCTCGGTGCCGGCGGCAACATGGGTGACCTGACGTTCACCGCCCGCGCTGCCGACGGCCACCGTGTTGTCGCGGTCGGCCTTCGAGCCCGCACCAAGGGCGACACTGTTGACACCGTTGGCGGTCGCGCTGGCACCCAGGGCAGTGCTGTCAGCCGCATCGGCCCATGCATTCCAGCCGATCGCGGTGGCGTAGTCATCGGTCGCCCAGGCACCGGCACCGAAGGCCGCCGCACCGGTACCGCTGGCACGCGACGGGATCAGGCCGAAGAAGGTGCTGCCACCGATGGCGACACTCTCTGCGCCACTGGCTTCGCTGGATTGACCAACGGCGACGGCGCCGCTGCCTGCTGCCGCCGCTCCGAAGCCGACAGCCGTGGTGTTGGCACCGGTCGCCGCCGAGCCGTAGCCCAGTGCGGTGCCGAGGCGGCCGCTGGCTTCGCTGTAGCCACCGATGGCGGTGGTGCCATCGGCCGAAGCGGCACTGCGGAAACCGCTGGCCAGCGACTGCGCACCGCTGGCGACGGCCTCCGCACCGTTGGCGGTGCTGTAGACGCCACTGGCCTGTGCAGCGGTGCCGGTAGCGGTGGCGCTGATGCCACTGGCTACCGCGCCGTTGCCGAGTGCGGCACTGTCTTCACCGGTGGCCTGCGCGTTGCTGCCTACCGCAGCCGCATTGCTGCCCGTGGCCAGCGAGTTGATGCCCACGGCGGTCGCGTTGGCGGCCACGGCCGTGGCACCACTGCCGAGCGCGGTGGCGCCATTGCCGATCGCATTGGCCGCTTCACCGGCAGCCAGTGCGTTGTCGCCTTCCACATAGGCACCGGCATCGCTGTCAGCGCTGCCGCTGGCTTGGAAGTACTTGCTGGTCTTGTCCGCCGTAGCGGCGACAGCATCGAGCTGATTCTTGTTGACCGCATCGGTGCCTTCGGTGCCGGCCGCCACATGGGTCACCTGGCGTTCGCTGCCGGCACTGCCGACGGCCACCGTGTTGTCACGGTCGGCCTTGGAGCCTGCGCCCAGGGCGACGCTGTTGGCACCGTTGGCGGTAGCGCTGGCGCCCAGGGCCGTCGACTCGGCGCCATCGGCCCACGAATTCCAGCCGATTGCAGTGGCGTAGTCGTCGGTGGCCCAGGCACCGGCACCGAACGCCGCTGCGCCGTAGCCACTGGCACGTGATGGCACCAGGCCGAAGAAGGTGCTGCCACCAATGGCCACGCTCTCATCGCCGCTGGCTTCGCTGGAATCACCCATCGCCACAGAGCTGGCGCCCGACGCCGCAGCGAAGACGCCGGCAGCGGTGCTGTTGGCACCACTGGCCACGGTGCCATAGCCCAGCGCCGAGCCGAGGCGACCACTGGCTTCGCTGTAGCCGCCCACCGCCGTGGTGCCGTCTGCAGAGGCTGCCGAACGGAAGCCGCTGGCCAGCGACTGCGCACCGCTGGCGCCCGCCTCGGCACCGTTGGCCGTGCTGTACACCGCCGTCGCCTGCGCACCTGCACCGGTCGCAGTGGTGCTGGTTTCGCTGGCCACCGCGCCGCTGCCGAGCGCCGCGCTGTCTTCGCCCGTCGCCTGTGCGTTGTTGCCCACCGCAGCCGCATTGCCGCCGCTGGCCAGGCTGTTGAAGCCTACCGCCGTAGCGTTCGCCGCTACCGCCGTTGCACCACTGCCGAGTGCGGTGGCGCCGGTGCCGATCGCATTGGCGGCCTCACCGGCAGCCAGCGCGCTGTCACCTTCCACGTAGGCACCGGCATCGCTGTCGGCGCTGCCGCTGGCCTGGAAGTACTTGCTGGTCTTCGCGCCTTCGGCGGCCACCGCGTCCAGCTGGTCCTTGTTCACCGCATCGGTACCCTGGGTACCGGCGGCCACGTTGGTGATCTGACGGGTGTTGCCGCCGCCACCGACCGACACGGTGTTGTCGCGGTCGGCAATCGAATCGGCACCCAGCGCCACGCTGTTGGCACCGCGCGATTCAGCCGCATTGCCCAGCGCGGTGCTGTTGATGCCCGGCGCATAGGCGCCGCCACCGACCGCGGTGGAATAGTCGCCGGATGCTTCGGTCGCCAGCAGGCCGAACAACGAGCCACCGACGGCCACGGCATTGGTGCCGGTAGCCAGGCTGCCCTGGCCGGTGGCGGTGCTGTAGGCACCGGATGCTTCCGAATCGCCACCCAGCGCGACGCTGTTGGAACCGGAGGCGTTGGCGAAGTTGCCGAAGGCGGTGGCGTTGAATGCCGAGGCGTTGGCGTAACCGCCGATGGCGGTGCTGTAGCCACCGGTCGCTTCGGCACCGATGCCGAATGCTGCCGAAGCGGTGCCACTGGCCACGCTTTCACTGCCGACCGCAGTGGCGGCCTCACCGCTGGCGTTGCTGAAGTAGCCCACCGCCACGGCTTCTTCGCCGCTGGCTTCGGACAGCACGCCGCTGGCGGTGCTGCCGGCGCCGCTGGCCACCGCGGCCGCGCCGAAGGCCGCACTCTGTTCGCCGCTGGCTTCACTCTCGGCACCATGAGCCGTGGCGTATTCGCCGGTCGCCTGTGCGTTGGCACCGATGGCGCTGGCATTGGCCGCGCTGGCCAGGGCATTGAAGCCGATGGCCTGTGCGTTGCCGGCCAGTGCATTGGCACCACTGCCGAGGGCGGTTGCGCCGTTGCCGATGGCGTTGGCCGATTCACCCGCGGCCAGCGCGTTGTCGCCTTCCACGTAGGCACCGGCGTCGCTGTCGGCACTGCCACTGGCCTGGAAGTACTTGCTGGTGGTCGCGGCACTGGCTGCAACCGCGTCCAGCTGCGACTTGTTCACCGCATCGGTGGCCTGGGTACCGGCCGCCACACTGGTGATCTGCCGCTCGTTGCCGGCGCTGCCCACCGACACGCTGCGGTCGCGGCTGGCCACCGAACCGGCACCCAGTGCAACCGCGTTGTTGCCACTGGCCGTGCTGCCCGCGCCCAGGGCGATCGCACTTTCACCGCCAGCCACCGTGTTGGTGCCGATGGCGATGCTGTTGACGCTGTTGCCCAGTGCCTGGAAGCCCAGCGCAACACTGTTGTCGCCGTAGCTGAAGGCGCCGCGGCCGACGGCGGTGGAACTGGTGCCGTTGGCCCAGCTGTTGTAGCCGATGGAGGTGGCACCGTTGGCGCTGGCCCATGCCGCCGGACCAAACGCCGAGGCATTGCGGCCGGTGGCCCACGCGCCGGCACCGAAGGCGGTGGCGCCTTCCTCGCTGGCAGTGCTGTAGCCACCCACGGCGGTGCTGTCATCGGCCTTGGCGAAGGCGCTGTCGCCGATGGCGACGGCATAGCTGCCGGTGGCGCGCGCCTTGCCGCCCGCCGCGAAGCTGTTGTCGCCGGTGGCCTGCGCCGCATTGCCGAAGGCGCTGCTGCTGGCACCGGTCGCCTGCGCGGCATTGCCGACGGCGGTGGAACCGGCCGAGGCGGTGGTGCCGATCTGCACCGGGTTGCCCTGCTCATCCAGCAGCGGCTGGTTGTATTCGTCGTAGGCCTGGCCGAGGCCACCCACGGCTACCGCACCTTCACCGTCGGCGAAGGTATTGCGACCCAGTGCCACGCTGTCGGCGCCGATGGCCGCCGCGCCTGCGCCCTGTGCCAGCGCGCCGGCACCGATGGCGTTGCTGGCCGAACCCGCCGCCACCGCACCCTCGCCTTCTGCGTAGGCACCGGCATCGCTGCCGCTTTCCGGCTGCGCCTGGAAGAAGCGCGCGGTGGTGTCGGCGGTGCTGGCCACGGCGTCCAGCTGTGCCTTGTTCACTGCGTCGGTGGCTTCGCTGCCGGCAGCCACGCTGGTGATCTGCCGCTCGTTGCCCGCACTGCCCACGGCCACGCTGTTGGCGCGCACCGCTTCGGAATTGGCGCCCAGTGCAACGCTGTTGGCACCACGCGCAGTGGCGTAGTAGCCGACGGCGGTGCTCTGCGTGCCACTGGCCCAGGTCTGCGCGCCGAGCGCACTGGCGTTCTCGCCCGGTGCATAGGCGAAGTAGCCCACTGCGACCGACTCGGCACCGGAGGCCTCGGTCAGGCTGCCATTGGCCACGGCCTGGTCGCCGCTGGCGATGGCACCGGCACCGACGGCGGTGGCCGCTTCGCCACTGGCCTGGGTCTGCACGAAGAAGCCCAGGCCCGGGATCAGGTCGGCCGGGCCACCGATGGCCACGCTGCTGGTGCCGGTAGCGTTGCTCTGCGTACCGACGGCGGTGGAATAATCGCCGATGGCATTGGACACTGCACCGAATGCCGACGACTGCGCACCTGCCGCATAGGCTCCCACGCCGTACGCCGACGCTGCGAAACCACCGGCATCGGCGCTGGCGCCGACGGCGGTACCACCGACCCCGGCACTGGTGGCGCCGGTCTCTACCGGCACGCCGCCACTGGTGATCAGCGGATTGCCATCGGCATCCACCGCAGCACCGCCGACGGCGACGCTGCCAGGGCCGACTGCCTGCGCGTTGTTGCCGAAGGCCGCGCTGTTCTGGCCAGATGCAAGCGCGTTGTTGCCGACCGCAGTGGCGTTCTGCGCGACGGCGGTCGCACCTGCACCGACGGCGGTCGTACCGTTGCCGATCGCATTGGCGGCTTCGCCAGCGGCGAGCGCGTCATCTCCCTCGGCCAACGCACCGGCATCGCTGTTGCTGCTGCCGGTGGCCTGGAATCGCTTGGCGGTGGTATCTGCTACCGCTGCCACGTCCTTCAACTGAGCAACATTGACCGCGTCGGTATCTTCGGTACCGGCGGCAACGCTGGTGATCTGCCGGGTCAAGCCGTAGTCGACCGCACCCACCGACACGGTATCGACGCGGTCGGCCAGCGAGCCGGCGCCCAGCGCCACGCTGCCGGTAGCCACGGCCGCTGAATTGGAACCCAGCGCGGTGCTGTATTCGCCCACCGCCGTGCTGAACGCACCGACGGCAATCGACGCTTCGTTGGCGGCGGTCGCACCGCGGCCCAGCGAGGTGCTGCCGGGGCCCATCGCCACGGCACCCGCGCCGACCGCGGTAGCGCCATCGGCGCTGGCTTCGGACAGTGCACCCAACGCGGTGGCTGCACCGTTCTCGCTGGCGGCCACGGCACTTGCGCCTACCGCCGTATCGCCAAGACCGAAGGCGGCCGCACTCTGCCCGACCACTACGCTGGCATCACCCAAGGCGAGCGCGTTCTGGCCGAAAGCACTGGCACCAAGTCCTGCGGCAATGGCCTGGGTGCCGACCGCGGTGGTGGCGTTGGCCAGCGACTGGCTGCCACTACCGACCGCGATGGCGCCCTGGCCTTCGATCTTTGCCGCGTCGCTGTCATCGCCAGCGCCATCGGCCTTGAAATAGCGGCTGCCCTCGGCCGCCGCCTGCGCAAGCGCAGCCTGCGTGGCGCGCGCCTGTGCATCCAGCTGTGCCTTGTTCACCGCATCGGTGGCGGCGGTACCGGCGGCGACATTGGTCACCTGCCGTTCCTTGCCGGCATCACCGACAGAAACGGTGTTGGCGCGCGTTGCCTTGGAACCGGCGCCCAGCGCCACGCTGTTGGCGCCGGTGGCGCTGGTACCCGCACCAATTGCCACCGCGTTGCTGCCCTTGGCGCTGGCACTGCCATCGACCACGCACTTGTCCAGCACCTTGCTGTTGAGCACCACGCAGTTCGCGCTGCCCCCAATCTCGACCGACTGCGCCGCAGCGATGCCGGTCATGCCCAGTCCCATTGCCAAGGCCAGCGCTGCAGCCAGTCGTGCCGGCGCGGCATCGGTCGCACCGCGGCGCTGGTCGACGACCCCGCCTGATGAGCTGGAAGAGGCCAGTTCCGAGGCCACCACCAACTGACCCAATGCTTTGTTCCAGACCTTGCGATAAATCCGATTCATCGGTACGGCTCCTGATTGGACTGGTTTTGGGCAAAGCAACGCCACCGCCGAGCCTTCGTGGCCCAACGTCCCCTGGGGGCGTTTATTCGCGTGATTTACTGCGGGTATTGCCGAACGGCGCGCAGGGACAGAAAACCGAGCGCATGCGCCGTGCGGTTACTGCGGGATGAACAGATTTGAAACGGGGGTCAAGTGTTAACGGCATCTTCGCGGATCGTCAAGAGTTTGACGCAGCAAAACCCATTGCCGTGAAGCAGTTCACTGTTTCACTTGTTTATGTCCGCATTTTGTTAGGCGTACGTGAGGAAATCCTCACTTATGAAAACGCATGTAACTGATGGCCAGTTCAGGAGTTTCCGTATGGACAAAGAAAAACCCGCCGGTTTCCCGGCGGGTTCTCCATACGCGATGGCATCGTCAGCTGCGCAATGCGCGTGCGATCAACCGCACCATACCCGTGCGTTGCGGAACATGCGCATCCACGGTGAATCGCCCTGCCACTCGGACGGGGCCCAGCTCAGGTTGAGCGCGCGCGGGGTGCGCTCCGGGTGCGGCATCATGATGGTCACCCGGCCGTCTGTGCTGGTCAGGCCGGTGATGCCGTCGGGCGAGCCGTTCGGGTTCAGCGGGTACTGGCTGGCGACGTTGCCGTTGCCATCGATGTAGCGCAGTGCGACACGGGCCGTGGCCTGGTCGACGGCATTGTCGAACACCGCCTGGCCTTCGCCATGCGCCACCGCCACCGGCAAACGCGACCCGGCCATGCCACGCAGCAGGATCGACGGCGACTCCACCACTTCCAGCAGCGCGGTGCGGGCCTCGAACTGCTCGCTGGCGTTGCGGCGGAACTGCGGCCAGTGTTCGGCACCGGGGATGATGTCCTTCAGCTGGCTCATCATCTGGCAGCCGTTGCACACGCCCAGGGCGAAGCTGTCCTGGCGCGCGAAGAACGCGGCGAAGGCATCGCGCAGCGCGGTGCGCTCGAGGATCGAGGTCGCCCAGCCGCGGCCGGCACCGAGCACGTCGCCGTAGCTGAAGCCGCCGCAGGCAACCAGGCCGGTGAAGTCCTGCAGCGCCACGCGGCCTTCGATGAGGTCGCTCATGTGCACGTCGAACGCACGGAAGCCGGCACGTTCGAAGGCGTTGGCCATTTCGATCTGGCCGTTGACGCCCTGTTCGCGCAGGATCGCAACGCGCGGACGCGCCCCGGTCTGCACGAACGGTGCGGCAACATCCTCATTGGGATCGAAGCTCAACTTCGGCTTCAGGCCCGGCGCGGTGAAGCCGCGGGCGATCTCGCGCTCGGCATCGGCATTGGCCGGATTGTCGCGGCGCTTCTGCATGGCGTGGGTGACCGACCACCAGGCGTCGAACAACGCTTCCCAGCGCCATTCGGCCAGCGAATCACCACCCAGCGACACCCGCACCACCGGCGCAGTGGTGGGCTTGGCGATGCGCTGTGCGCACTCGGTCAGCGCGTGGCGCTCGACCAGGTCGGCGAACGCGGCGCGGTCTTCGCGGGCGATCTGCACAACGGCGCCCAGCTCTTCATTGAACAGGCTGCGGAACGGGTCATCGCCCCAGGCATCGAGGGTGATGTCCAGGCCCAGGCGCGAGGTGAAGGCCATTTCGCACAGGGCGGCGAACGCACCACCGTCGCTGCGGTCGTGGTACGCGCGCAGCAGGCCGGCCTGGCGTGCATCGCGGATCAGCTCGAAGAAGCCACGCAGCCGCTGCGGGTCGTCCAGGTCCGGGGCGGCACCGGCGAAGGCCGGCAGGTCGCCGTGATCGGCGTGCACCTGGGCCAGGATCGAACCGCCCAGGCGCTGCTTGCCGGCACCGAGGCCGATCAACCACAGCTCGCTGTCGATGTCGCGGTCCAGCAGCGGGGTCAGCTGCTGGCGCGCATCGGCCACCGGCGCGAACGCGGTGATGACCAGCGACACCGGCGACACGCTCTTGTGCGCCTGTCCTTGGTCGTGCCACTGCGCCTGCATCGACAGCGAGTCCTTGCCCACCGGGATGCTGATGTCCAGCTGCGGGCACAGTTCCATGCCCACCGCCTTCACCGCGTCGTACAGCAGCGCGTCTTCGCCCGGGTGGCCGGCAGCGGCCATCCAGTTCGCCGACAACTTGATTTCATCCAGCGCGTCGACCGGAGCCGCGCACAGGTTGGTCAGTGCTTCGCCAACGGCCATGCGGGCCGAGGCCGCCGCATCCAGCAGTGCCAGCGGCGTGCGTTCACCGAGCGCCATCGCCTCGCCGGCCACGCCGTCGAAATCGGCCAGGGTGATCGCCACGTCGGCCACCGGCAGCTGCCACGGGCCGACCATCTGCTCGCGCGCGGTCAGGCCGCCCACGCTGCGGTCGCCGATGGTGACCAGGAAGTTCTTGGAGGCCACGGTCGGGTGTGCGAGCACACGCAGACCGGCTTCCTGCAGATCCAGGCCCCCGGTCTTCAGCGCCGGCCAGCGCGGTGCCGGCGGGTGCGCGGTATCGCGGTGCATTTTCGGCGGCTTGCCGAACAGTACGTCCATCGGCAGGTCGATCGGCGCGTCGGCCGGGATGTTGCCCGGCACGGCACCATAGGCCACCACCAGGTGTTCGGCTGCGGTGGCGACACCGACCGCAGCGAACGGGCAGCGCTCACGTGCGCACAGCGCGGCGAATTCGGCCAGGCGCTCCTGCGCCACGCCGAGCACGTAGCGCTCCTGCGACTCGTTGCACCACAGCTGCATCGGCGACAGCGACGGATCGTCGGTGGGTACCTTGCCCAGGTCGATGATGCCGCCCACGCCGGAATCGTGCAGCAGTTCGGGAATGGCGTTGGACAGGCCACCGGCACCGACGTCATGGAAGAACTTGATCGGATTGCCGGCGCCCATCGCCACGCAGCGGTCGATGACCTCCTGGCAGCGACGCTCCATTTCCGGGTTGTCACGCTGCACGCTGGCGAAGTCCAGGTCCTCGGCGCTCTCACCGGAAGCGACCGAACTGGCGGCACCGCCGCCGAGGCCGATCAGCATCGCCGGGCCGCCGAGCACGATCACGGCATCGCCGTCCTGCAGCAGGATCTTGTCGACCTGCACGCGATCGATGGCACCCAGGCCACCGGCCAGCATGATCGGCTTGTCGTAGGCGCGCACCAGGTCGGCGCCTTCCGGCAGTTCGAAGCTGCGGAAGTAGCCAAGCAGTGCCGGGCGGCCGAACTCGTTGTTGAACGCGGCGCCGCCGAGCGGGCCGTCGGTCATGATCTCCAGCGCCGGGGCCATGCGCGGGTTCAGCGCACGCGGCGCTTCCCACGGCTGCGGCAGCTCGGGAATGCGCAGGTGCGAGACCGAGAATCCGCTCAGGCCGGCCTTCGGCTTGCCGCCACGACCGGTTGCACCTTCGTCGCGGATTTCACCACCGGCGCCGGTCGACGCGCCCGGGAACGGCGCGATCGCGGTCGGGTGATTGTGCGTTTCCACCTTGATCTGGAACGCGCTGGGCACCTGCGGTTCGCGGCGGTACTCGCCGCTGGCCGGGTCCGGGCGATAGCGCGAGGCCGGATGGCCTTCGATCACCGCCGCGTTGTCGCTGTACGCGCTGAGCGTGTGCTGCGGGGTCTGCTGGTGGGTGTTCTTGATCATCCGGAACAGCGAGCGGTCCTGCTCCTGGCCGTCGATGGTCCAGCTGGCGTTGAAGATCTTGTGCCGGCAGTGCTCGGAATTGGCCTGCGCGAACATCATCAGTTCCACGTCCGACGGCGAGCGGCCCAGCGCGGTGAAGCGCTCGCGCAGGTAGTCGATCTCGTCCTGCGCCATGGCCAGGCCGAGGCGCTGGTTGGCGGCCTCCAGCTGGTCCACCGGCACGCGCTCCAGTTCGCCACGGGCCGGGGTCGAGAACAGGGACTGGCCCTGATCGACGCGCTCCAGCACCGACTGCGTCATCGGGTCGTGCAGCACCTTGACCAGTGCCTGCTGGGCGGCAGCCTCGGTCGGCCAGCCCTGCACGTCGATGCGCAGGCCTCGCTCGACCCGGCTCACCGGCTGGCCGGCACCGCGGACCAGTTCGCTGGCCTTGCTCGACCACGGCGACAGCGTGCCCAGGCGCGGCACCACGATGCGGCTGACCGCACCGTCAACAACCGCCTCGGACTGCGGGCGGGCTTCCAGGATGCGGCACAGGGTATCGACGTCGGGGGCGGCAGTGCCCTCGGCCTGCACGAAGTAGACGTGCCAGGCACCGCTGATGCGCAGGGAGGGAGCGATGGACTGCAGGCGGGATTCAAGACGTTCGCGGCGGAACGGCGACAGGGCGGGCGCGCCCTCGAGGACCATCATGTCCGGGGAACCGTAGTTGGGAAACGGGCCCGACATTGTACCGGAAGCGGGGGAAGGGCTTTGGCCGGGCGGCGCCCGGCACCCGCCGAGGCCAAGGCAACAGCAACAGCAACTGCCAAAGCAAAAGCGGGGTTCCCGTGGGATGGCAGGGTGGGTCCGGTTGCGGGGGACGCCGTGAATCCGTCCATGGAGGCTCGGTCGCCGCATCCATGCGGCTCACGCCCCCGCAACCGGACCCACCCCGCCTTCGACAGTTTCCTGCTGCTGTGGGTAGGTGTCGACCTTGGTCGACACGGTAGATCCACGCCATGCGTGGATGCTCCTTGGTCACCGGCCGCTGGCCGGCAATCAGGGAAGGGCCTGCAATCAGACGCCTGAGAGCGGAGCGATCGGCGTTTGATTTTGATCTTTTGTTCGTCTTTCGTGGCTGGCGCCACAGGAACCTGTCAGGGGCCGGGCGGGTGGGCTGCGCAGGGGCGTGAGCCGCATGGATGCGGCGACCGAGCCTACAGGGACGTATTCACGGCGTCCCCTGCGCAGCCCACCCGCCCGGCCCACCCCCAGAAATCCGCTGTAAACGACCAAACCCCAGCCACGAGGGGGCTCCGCCGCTGGCCGCCGACCGCGCGCCAGCGCCGCTCTCCGCCAAATCCCCGAACCATGCACTCGCTCACGGATTGACCACGCAATTGATGACAACGTTGTCCCCACCTGGCGCCGGACTCTCTCCCCGGCCCACCAGGTACCTCCGTCCGCCCCTCCGTCGCCTTCCCGGGCGACGTCCGGACCCTGCGTTACGTGCGGCGCCGCCCTGGCCCGCGCGCCAACCATCGATCGGAGACACACCATGTACGACCCGCTTGTGCAGAGTGCCGATGTACGCAGTGCCCACCCTTCCCTTCATCGCTGTCGCCCGCGCCGTCTGGCCTGGCTGCTGGCCCTGGCCGGGGCGGTCGCCCTGCCCGGCCTGGCCCAGGCCGCCAGTTGTGCCGGCGTGGCCGAATGGGACCAGGCCAGGATCTACCGCAGTGGCGACACCCTGCAGAAGGGCGGGGTCCTCTACCGGGCGAACCAGGACATCTGGAACGCGCCGCCGGACCATCCGGCCGGGGCGCCCTACTACACCAACCTCGGCGCCTGCGACGGCGGCGGGGCCAACCAGCCGCCGGTGGTCAGCCTGACCTCGCCGGCCAACGGCGCCACCTTCAGCGCCGGCAGCACGGTCAACGTGACCGCCAACGCCAGTGATGCGGACGGCAGCGTCAGCAAGGTCGAGTTCTTCCGCGATGGCAGTTCGCTGGGCATCGACACCAGCGCGCCGTACAGCGCCAGCTGGGCCAACGCCAGCGCCGGCAGCCACACCCTGCGCGCGGTCGCCACCGACAACAACAACGCCACCGCCAGCACCGCGACCATCACCATCACCGTCAACGCAGCCAGTGGCGATACCACCGCGCCCAGCGTGCCCGGCGGCCTGGCCGTGGGTACCCGCACCGCCAACAGCATCGCCCTGAGCTGGAGCCCGTCCAGCGACAACACCGGTGGCAGCGGCGTGGCCGGCTACGACGTGTACCGCAATGGCAGCCTGGTCGGCTCGCCGTCCAGCGCCAGCTATGTCGATGGCGGGCTGACCGCGTCCACCAGCTACAGCTACCGCGTGCGTGCGCGCGACAACGCCGGCAATGCATCGGCACAGGGCACGGCAGTGACCGCCAGCACCCTGGCCGACGACGGTGGCACCACCGGCAAGCGGGTCATCGGTTACTTCACCCAGTGGGGCATCTACGGCCGCAACTACCGGGTCAAGAACATCGACAGCAGTGGTTCGGCCGCGCGCCTGACCCATATCAACTACGCCTTCGGCAACGTGCGCAACAACCGCTGCGAAGTGGGCGTCACCCAGCCGTCGGACCCGAACAGCGGTGCCGGTGGCGATGCCTTCGCCGACTACACCAAGGCCTTCGGTGCCGGCGAAAGCGTGAGCGGCAGCGCCGATACCTGGGACCAGCCGTTGCGCGGCAACTGGAACCAGCTCAAGCAGCTCAAGGCCAAGTACCCGGGCATGAAGGTGCTGATCTCGCTGGGTGGCTGGACCTGGTCGCGCGGCTTCTCCAGCGCGGCGCAACCGGCCAACCGCCAGGCCTTCGTTGCTTCGTGCATCGATGCCTACATCAAGGGCAACCTGCCGGTGACCGACGGTGCCGGTGGCCCCGGTGCGGCGCTGGGGGTGTTCGATGGCATCGACATCGACTGGGAATACCCGGTGGCCTGCGGTATCGCCTGCGGCACGCCCGAAGACAACGCCAACTTCACCGCGCTGATGGCCGAATTCCGCCGCCAGCTCGATGCGGTGCGTCCGGGCCTGCTGCTGACGGTGGCGGTCGGCGCCGGCATCGACAAGATCCGCGTCACCGATCCGGCCGCGTACCACCCGTACCTGGACTACATCAACGTGATGACCTACGACTTCCACGGCGCGTGGGATGCGAAGACCAATCACCAGTCGGCGCTGTTCGATTCGCCGAATGATCCGTCCACCGGCGACCAGAAGCTGTACAACAGCAACGACGCCATCGAGGCCTTCATCAGCCGTGGTGTTCCCGCCGCCAAGCTCAACCTGGGCATCGGTTACTACGGGCGCGGCTGGACCGGGGTGACCAACGCCAACAATGGCCTGTACCAGAGCGCCACCGGTGCGGCACCGGGTACCTACGAGGCTGGCATTGAAGACTGGAAGGTGCTGAAGAACCTGGCGTGGCCGAGCTACACCGACAACACCGCCGGTGCCACCTGGATCTACAACGGCAGCACGTTGTGGAGCTTCGATACCCCGGCCAACATCACCCGCAAGATGGGCTACGTGAAGACCCAGGGACTGGGCGGCGCGTTCGTCTGGGAGTTCAGCGGCGACGATGCGCAGGGCACGCTGACCAAGGCGGTCAGTGATGGGTTGAAGTAAAAAAAGGCCGGGGGCGCACTGCGTCCCCGGCTTTCTGACTGAGGCATCCGCCGGGCATGGCCCGGCGCTACCCGCCCATCCACGGTAGCGCCGGGCCATGCCCGGCGACGTTTCAATCAGCGCTTGGCCGACAGCTTCTCCAACGCTGCACGCAGCTGCACCGGCGGCAGGTAGCCGCCGAGCTGGGTGCCATCGGGCGCAAAGATCGCCGGCGTGCCATTCACGCCCAACTGCTGGCCCAGTGCGTACTGCATCGCCACCGGGTTGGTGCAGTTCTTCGCTGCCACCGTGCCACCACGCTTGGCATTGGTCAGCGCCTGGCGACGATCGGCCGCGCACCAGACCGAGATCATGTCGGTGTAATCCTTGCTGCCCAGCCCCATGCGCGGGAAGGCCAGGTATTCGACGGTGATGCCGTTGCGGTTGAGCTCGGCGATGTCCTGGTGCAGCTTGCGGCAGTAGCCGCATTCGATGTCGGTGAACACGCTGATGGTGTACTTCGCGTTCGGCGCGGCGAACACGATGCGGTCGCCATGGTTGGCCTTGGCCAGCAGGTCGCGACGATAGCCCAGCAGGCCTTCGCTGTTGGCCGGGCTCTTGGCGCGGGTGTCGTAGGGCTGCGACTGGAACAGGTAGCGGCCGTCGTCGGAGACGTACAGCAGCTGGCCGGAGACCACCACTTCACGGAAGCCCGGGAAGGGCGCGGCACCGATGTAGTCCACCTGGAAGCCGGGGTTGAGCTCGGTCAGCGCCTTGCGCACGGCCTGCTCGGCCGGAGCATTGACCGTGGCGGCGGGGCCGGCCTTGGCTGCCGCTGCAGCGGGGGCCTTTGCGGCGGGCGGGGCGGGCTGGGCGCAGGCACTCAGGCTGAGCGCGCCGAACACGGCGGCGATGGCGAATCGGAGCATGGAGCAGTCCGCAGCAGAAAGAAGACCCCGGATTCTGACACAGCCATCCTGAGCGGTCCGCGATGCCGCGCACAGGCCCGGCTGGCCCCCGCCATGGGCTCAGCCGCGGGGATGATGGCGGGCGTGCAGCTTCTGCAGGTGCTCGCGTGCGACCAGCGTGTAGATCTGCGTGGTGGACAGCGAGCTGTGGCCCAGCAACATCTGCAGCGCGCGCAGGTCGGCGCCGCGGTTGAGCAGGTGGGTGGCGAAACTGTGCCTCAGTCCATGCGGACTGATCCGCGCCGGGTCGATACCGGCCACCGCCGCGTAGCGCTTGACCAGGTGCCAGAACGCCTGGCGGGTCAAGCCATGCAGCGCCGGTTCGATGAACAGGGGCGTCTGCCCGTCGGCCAGCGCCTGCACCTTGCCCTTCCCCACCAGCTGCGGTCGCGACTGCTGCAGGTAGCGTTCCAGCCAGTACTGCGACTCCTCGCCCAGCGGCACCAGGCGTTCCTTGCTGCCCTTGCCGGTCACCCGCAGCACGCCCTGGCGCAGGTTCACCGCCGTAGCGGGCAACAGCACCAGCTCGCTCACCCGCAGCCCGGCGGCATACATCAGCTCCAGCATGGCGCGGTCGCGCAGGCCGAGCGGACTGTCGATATCCGGTGCCGCCAGCAGCGCGTCGATCTGGCTCTCTGCCAGCGCCTTGGGCAGCAGCCGTGGCAGCTTCGGCGGGTCCAGCAGCGCACTGGGATCCTCGCTGCGTTCGCCACGCCGCACGGCATCGGCAAAGAACGCGCGCAGCGCCGACAGCAACCGCGCGTTGCTGCGCGGTGACCAGTTGTGGCGGGTGCGCCAGGCCAGGTAATCGAACAGACCGGCGCGTTCAATACCGGCCAGACCACCGTCGCGCCCGTCACACCAGCGCGCCAGGCCTTCAAGGTCGCGGCGATAGCTGTCCAGGGTGGCGCGGGCCAGACCGTGCTCGGCCCAGATCGCATCGAGGAAACGCTGGATGCGCTGACTGTCCTCGCCGCGCAGCTCGGGCAGTTGCTGGACCAGCTGACGACGTTCGGCGGGAGTGGAAGTGACGGCCATGCACGCAGCATACGAGGCCAACTGCGGGCACGGCCAGCATTGCGTATGCTCGGCACATGTCGAGCCCCGCCACCGATGCGACCCACGTCGCCGCTGATACGCCCCGCCCGCGCGCGCTGCTGCTTTGGCGCCTGCTGGCGATGATCTATGACGCGCTGCCGGTGCTGGCCTTGTGGATGCTGGCCGGCACGGTCTTCACCCTGGCCTATGCGTTCAGCGGCCATGCGCAGCGCGAGAACATCGCGCCCTTCAGTGCCTGGCAATGGCTGCTGTGGGCGGTGTGCTGGGCCTTGACCGGGTGGTATGCCACCGCCAGCTGGCGGCGCGGTGGGCAGACACTGGGCATGCGCCCGTGGCGGTTGAAACTGGAATCACGCGATGGCACGCCGTTGCGACGCGGCCAGCTGTGGCTGCGTTTCGCGGTGGCCACGTTGTCGTTGCTGCTGGGCGGATTGGGCTTCTGGTGGGCGTTGGTGGATCGCCAGCGGCTGACCTGGCACGACCGCGCGAGTGCCACGCAGCTGCTGCGGATGCCGAAGCGCTGACCTGTGCTGGCAGCGCCGGGCCATGCCCGGCGGACGCGGGATATCGCACACCTTCACCGGGCATGGCCCGGTGCTACCGGAATCAGCCCGATTTGCGCCGGAACAACAACCCGGACACCGCCAGCATCACGATCGGCGGCAGCGCGTAGGCAATGCGGTAGTCGAACTTCAGCGCGCCGGCCATGCGGCCGAAGAACAGCTGCAGCAGCCAGAACGCCAGCGCGAACAGGATGCCCAGGAACAGGCGCTTGCCCATGCCGCCACTGCGCAGCGAACCGAACGCGAACGGCACCGCCGCCAGGCACAGCGCCAGCACATTCAACGGATAGAACCAGCGGCTCCAGTACACATCCTCGTAGTCGCGTGCATCCAGGCCGTTGCGCTCGCGGTAAGCGATGCTGGTGCTCAGCTCGGACACGCTGAGGTTGCGCGGCTTGGCGATGCCGGTGGCCAGGGCGCCGGCATCCAGCTTGGAATTCCACGGCTCACGGGCCGCTTCCTGGCGCGTTGCCGAGCGCTCGCCGAAGGTGTCACGGCGCACGCCGGTCAACACCCAGCCATCCTTGTCATGCTCGGCGGTGGCGGCGTGGGTCAACGTACCGATCCGACCCTCTTCGTCGATCTTGTACAGGCGCACGTCACGCAGAATCAGCCGCGTGCCCTTGTCGCCGACCAGCTGCTCCTCGCCACTCTGTGCGTTGAGGAAGGTGTCACCCTCGCGCGCCCACAGGCCGGAGTAACGCGCCACCGCGATGTCGGTGCCCCACTTGGCACTCATCTTCAGCGAATCGGCGCGGTTCTGGCCCCACGGCCCCAGGGTCTCGGCGCTGATCACCATCAACCCGGTCAACAACGACAGGGCGATCGCCACCGACACGCTCAGGCGCTTGCGCGACAGGCCCAGTGCGCGCAGCGCGGTCAGTTCCGAGGTCGCGGCCAGCTGGCCCAGGCCCATCAGCGCGCCGATCACCGCCGCGGTCGGGAACATCGTGTAGGCCCGGCGCGGCACGGTGTACAGCACCCAGGCCGCAGCATGGCCCAGCGAATAGCCATTCTTGCCGATGTCCTTGAACTCGCCGGAGAAGGCCATCAGCACGTCCAGGCCGACCAGCACCGCCCAGGTCAGCAGCACGGTACCCAGCACCGCCCGGCCCAGGTACAGATCGAAACGCATCGGTCGCAGCATCATGCGCGGGCTCCCTTCGGACGTGCCATGCGGCCATCGCGCGCGTACATCCACACCGCCAGTGCGAGCAGCGGCAGGGTCAGCCACCACAGGCCCAGCGCCGGCGGGATCTGGCCGTTGGCGATCCAGCCACTGCCGATGAACATCATGTTGGTACCGACCATGTAGGCCAGCAGGGCCAGCATCATCCGGCCGTAGCGCTGCTGCCGCGGCGAACTGCGCCCCAGCGGCACGGTCAGCAGGGCAAAGGCCAGCGCGATCAGTGGCGGGGCCAGGCGACGGTGCAGCTGTGCCTGGGCCTCGGGGCGCTTGTCACCGAACAGCGCGGTGGTCGGCATCAGTTCGGGGTCATCGCTCTTGCGGGCTTCACTGCCGTCGGGCAACGCCACGTCGTTGCGGGCGAAGGTGGCCAGACGATAATCCAGTCCGCCAGCCACCGGCCCTTCCAGCTGATGACCATCATCCAGCTCGAGGAAGCGCTGGCGGGCGCCTTCGAAGTACATGCGACCATTGGCAGCGGACACCACTTCAAGGCGATCCTCCTTCTGCCGCTGCAGGAATACCCGGCCCAGCTGGCTGCCGTCGGGCGAGATCGAGGCGACATAGACCACCCCGCCATTGGGCAGCGGGGTGAACCGGCCCGGCTCCAGGCCGGCCATCAGCACGCTGCGGTTGGCGTCCTGGACCATCTGTTCGGCGGTGCGCGCGGCCCAGGGGCCGAGCCACAGCGAACAGGCCCCGACCACCGCGATCACCGGCAGCACCAGCATCAGCAGGGGCTTGAGCAGGCGCCGGGGGCCGACACCGATGGCGGTGATGACGGCCATTTCCGAGTCGCGGTAGAGGCGGGCGATGGCCAGCAGCAGGCCCAGCATCAGTGCCAGCGGCAGGATCAGCGGCATGTAGACGATGAACTGCAGGCCCAGCTGCGAGAACAGCAGCTTGGCCGGCAGCCGCCCGTCGGCGATGTTGCCGAGGATGTCCACCAGCACGCCGCCCACGCTGACCACCAGCAGGACGATCAGGGTAGCCAGGAAACTCTGGACGAAATCGCCCAATAGATAGCGGTCGAGCTTCAACATGGGGCGGTGGTTTAAACTCTCAGGTTCGTTCGCGGTGCCGCCCAGTCTAGCGTCTGGGCGTAAACGGTCCGCGATTGTACGGACTTGCCAATGGAATCTGCTCAATGGCTCTCGAATTCACCCTGAACCACCTCGCCGCGGCTTCGGCCGCCGTTGACTGCATCGTCGTCGGCGCCTATGCCGACCATACCCTGACTGCGTCCGCGCAGGCACTGGATGCTGCAAGCGGTGGACGCCTGGCCGCCCTGGCCCAGCGCGGCGACCTGTCCGGCAAGACCGGCGCCACCACCCTGCTGCACGACCTGCCGGGCGTGACCGCCCCGCGCGTGCTGGTGGTCGGCCTCGGCGATGCCGCCCGCTTCGGCGTGCCGCAGTACCTGAAGGCGGTCGGCGATGCCGTGCGCGCGCTGAAGGCCGGCGCTGCCCGCAGCGCACTGTTCACCCTGTCCGAAGTGGCAGTGAAGGACCGCGACGCGGCCTGGGCGATCCGCCAGGCGGTGATCGCCGCCGACCACGCGGCCTACCGCTACACCGCCACCCTGGGCAAGAAGAAGGCCGACGATGCCGGCCTGGCCCAGCTGGCCATCGCCGGTGAGGACGTGCAGGCCTTGGCCCAGGGCCAGGCCATCGCCGCCGGTGTCGAGTTCGCCCGCGAGCTGGGCAACCTGCCGCCGAACTACTGCACCCCGGCCTACCTGGCTGAAGTGGGCGTGAAATTCGCCGGCGAGCATGACGGTGCCGAAGCCGAGATCCTCGACGAGACCCAGATGGAAGCGCTGGGCATGGGCTCGCTGCTGGCCGTGGCCCGTGGCTCGGCCAACCGCCCGCGCCTGGTCGTGCTGAAGTGGAGCAATGGCGGCGACGCCAAGCCCTACGTGCTGGTCGGCAAGGGCATCACCTTCGATACCGGTGGCGTCAACCTGAAGACCCAGGGCGGCATCGAAGAGATGAAGTACGACATGTGCGGTGGCGCCAACGTCATCGGCACCTTCGTCGCCGCGGTCAAGGCCAAGCTGCCGTTGAATCTTGTGGTGGTGGTCCCGGCGGTGGAAAACGCCATCGACGGCAATGCCTACCGTCCGTCCGACGTCATCACCTCGATGTCGGGCAAGACCATCGAAGTGGGCAACACCGACGCCGAAGGCCGCCTGATCCTGTGCGACGCACTGACCTACGCACAGCGCTTCGAGCCGCAGGCGCTGGTCGATGTGGCCACCCTGACCGGTGCCTGCATGGTCGCCCTCGGCCACCAGACCGCAGGCCTGATGAGCAAGCACGACGACCTGGCCAACGAACTGCTGGCCGCCGGCGAGCAGGTCTTCGACCGCGCCTGGCGCCTGCCGCTGTGGGACGAGTACCAGCCGATGCTGGATTCCAGCTTCGCCGACGTCTACAACATCGGCGGCCGCTGGGCCGGTGCGATCACCGCCGGCTGCTTCCTGTCGCGCTTCGCCGAAGGCCAGCGCTGGGCCCATCTGGACATCGCCGGCGTGGCCAGCGATGAAGGCAAGCGTGGCATGGCCACCGGCCGGCCGGTCGGCCTGCTGAGCCAGTGGTTGCTGGACCAGGTCGCCCGCGCCTGACGCCGTACCCGACCCTGGCCGGCAACCGCCGGCCGGGGCCTCGCCGGTCCAGCCGCCACCCGGCATGGATCGGCACCTGCCTCACCTGGATGCCGCCATGCCCCGC
This sequence comes from Stenotrophomonas sp. SI-NJAU-1, assembly GCF_020883215.1. Taxonomy (NCBI): domain Bacteria; kingdom Pseudomonadati; phylum Pseudomonadota; class Gammaproteobacteria; order Lysobacterales; family Lysobacteraceae; genus Stenotrophomonas; species Stenotrophomonas sp. SI-NJAU-1. Next base: position 606,631 of record NZ_CP086598.1, on the reverse strand, counting down.
GCCGACTTCTACCTGATCGCCAAGCCCCGTTTCCTGACCGAGCCGTTGCGCCTGGTCTGCGAGCTGGCGCGCAAGGCCAACGACGCCGGGTTGTTCACCCTGGTCCTCGCCCGCGACCAGGCCCAGGCCGAAGAACTTGACGAACTTCTCTGGTCGTTCGACGACGATGCCTACATTCCGCACCAGATCGCAGGTGAGGACGTGGACGAGGAAGAAGCCCTGGTACTGATCGCCCCGCCCGGCGGCGAGGCGCCCGTGCGGCCGCTGGTGATCAACCTGCGCGACGAACCCTGGCTGGGCCAGTGCGAGCGCGTGCTGGAAGTGGTCCCGGCCGATCCGGAAGCACGCGAACCACTGCGCGAGCGCTGGCGCCAGTACAAGACCGCCGGCTACGACCTGAACAAGCACGACATGTAAGCCCTGCGAGGACCCTTGATGCGCCTGCTGATCGCCCTGATTCTTCCCTGGCTGTCCTTTTTCACCATCGGCCGGCCGTTTGCCGGCATCGTCTGCCTGATCCTGCAGATCACCCTGATCGGCTGGCTGCCCGCCGCGATCTGGGCTGCCTATTCGGTCAGCCAGTACCACACCGACCAGAAGATCCGGCGCACCCTCGGGTCGCGCTGATCTCCCTTCCCGCCTTGATGACTGGTTCCCCCGCATGACCCAACTCGCCTCCAGCTACGACCCGAAGTCCTTCGAGACCGACCTCTACGAGGCCTGGGAGAAGGCCGGCCATTTCAAGCCGTCCGGCAAGGGCGAGCCGTACACCATCCTGCTGCCGCCGCCGAACGTGACCGGCACCCTGCACATGGGCCATGCCTTCCAGCAGACCCTGATGGATGCGCTGGTGCGCTACCACCGCATGCGCGGCTACGACACGCTGTGGCAGGTCGGTACCGACCACGCCGGCATCGCCACCGAGATGGTGGTCAGCCGCAACCTGGCGCTGGAAGGCAACGGCGAAACCCGCGATTCGCTGGGCCGCGAGGGCTTCATCGGCAAGGTGTGGGAATGGAAGCAGCAGTCCGGTGACATCATCGAACGGCAGATGCGCCGCCTGGGCACCTCGGCCGACTGGTCGCGCAGCACCTTCACCATGGACCCGCAGCCGTCCGAAGCGGTGATCGAAGCCTTCGTGCGCTGGCACGAACAGGGCCTGATCTACCGTGGCCAGCGCCTGGTCAACTGGGATCCGGTGCTGAAGACGGCGATCTCGGACCTGGAAGTGGAGAGCGCCGAGGAAGAGGGTTTCCTGTGGTCGATCGCCTACCAGCTGGATGAAGGCCTGAGCTACGAACACATCGAGCGCGATGCCGACGGCGTCGAGACCCTGCGCGAAACCCGCGATTACCTGGTGGTCGCCACCACCCGCCCGGAAACCCTGCTGGGCGACACCGCGGTGATGGTGCATCCGGAAGACGAGCGTTACCTGCACCTGATCGGCAAGAGCGTGGTGCTGCCGCTGACCGGCCGCCGCGTGCCGGTGATCGCTGATGACTACGTGGACCGTGCGTTCGGTACCGGCGTGGTCAAGGTCACCCCGGCGCATGACTTCAACGATTACCAGGTGGGCGTGCGCCACAGCCTGCCGATGATCAACCTGTTCACGCCGGTGGCCGCGATCAACGACAACGCGCCGGAGCGTTTCCAGGGGCTGGACCGTTACGACGCGCGCAAGGCCGTGCTGGCTGAACTGGAAGACCTGGGCATCCTGGTCGAGACCAAGGCGCACAAGCTGCAGGTGCCGCGCGGCGACCGTACCGGCCAAGTGATCGAGCCGTACCTGACCGACCAGTGGTTCGTGAAGATGGACGAACTGGCCAAGCGTGGCCTGGAGCTGGTCGAAGGTACCGATGGAAAGCCGGGCAGCATCTCCTTCGTGCCGCCGAACTGGATCAACACCTACCGCCACTGGATGACCAACATCCAGGATTGGTGCATCAGCCGCCAGCTGTGGTGGGGCCACCGCATTCCGGCGTGGTTCGATGCCGCCACCGGCAGCTGCTACGTCGGCCGCAGCGAAGACGAGGTGCGGGCGAAAAACAATCTCGGCAGCGACGTCGTGCTGAGCCAGGAAAGCGACGTGCTGGAGACCTGGTTCTCCTCGCAGCTGTGGCCGTTCTCCACCCTGGGCTGGCCGAACGAGCAGGCGATGGCCGAGCGCGGTTTCGACCGCTACCTGCCGTCGTCGGTGCTGATCACCGGCTTCGACATCATCTTCTTCTGGGTGGCGCGCATGATCATGGCCACCGACAACCTGACCGGGAAGATCCCGTTCAAGGACGTCTACTTCACCGGCCTGATCCGCGACGGCCAGGGCCAGAAGATGTCCAAGAGCAAGGGCAACGTGCTCGATCCGCTGGACATCATCGACGGCATCACCATCGATGATCTGGTGGCCAAGCGCACCGGCGGGCTGATGCAGCCGCGCATGGTCGAGAAGATCGAGAAGGCCACGCGCAAGGAGTTCCCGGACGGCATCGCCGCCCATGGTGCCGATGCGCTGCGTTTCACCATCGCCGCGCTGGCCACCCATGGCCGCGACATCAAGTTCGACATGAACCGCGCCGAGGGCTACAAGAATTTCTGCAACAAGCTGTGGAACGCCAGCCGCTTCACCCTGATGAACACCGAAGGTGCAGCGTTCACCGGTGCGCCGACGCCGCGGACCGATGCCGAGCGCTGGATCCTCTCTCGCCTGGCCGCCACCACCGCCGAGGCGCAGGGCCATTTCGCCGCCTATCGCTTCGACCTGCTGGCGCAGTGCCTGTACGAGTTCGCGTGGAACGCGTTCTGCGACTGGTTCCTGGAGCTGAGCAAGCCGGCATTGAACGGCGCCGATGCCGCCGACGCCGACAGCACCCGCCACACCCTGCTGTACGTGCTGGAAGCGCTGCTGCGCCTGCTGCACCCGCTGACGCCGTTCATCACCGAACAGCTGTGGCAGCAGCTGGCACCGCGCCTGGGCCTGGCCGAAACCACGCTGTCGCTGCGTCCGTACCCGACCGCCGCCGAGTTCGAAGGCGATTTCACCCAGGCCGAGGCCGACGTGGAATGGTTGAAGGCGGTGATCAGTGCGGTGCGCCGCGTGCGCAGCGAGTTGAACGTCGCCCCGTCCAGGCTGGTACCGCTGCGCCTGCTGGCCGGCCAGGAACATGCCGGGCAGAGCCAGGACCGCGCGCGCATCGAGCGCTTCAGTGCCTCGCTGTCGTTCCTGCTGAAGCTGGACAGCATCCAGTGGCTGGCCGACGCACAGAGTGCGCCGCCGGCCGCCGCCGCGATCGTCGGTGAGCTGAAGCTGCTGGTACCGCTGGAAGGCCTGGTTGATCTCGATGCCGAGCGCGCGCGCCTGGACAAGGAGATCAAGCGCGTGGAAGGCGAACAGGAGAAGAGCGAGACCAAGCTGGCCAAGTTCTCCGACAAGGTTCCGCCGGCGGTGATCGAGCAGGAACGCGTGCGCTTGGTCGACTGGAACAACCAGCTGGCCGGCCTGCGCGAACAGCGCGCGAAGCTGTAATCGCTGATCGGGTGGGTGCGGACCGTGGTCCGCACCGCTGTGAAGTGCCAACCAAGGTTGGCACATTCTCGAGGTCGACGCCGGGCAATGCCCGGCGTTTCCTTTTGCCTCGCATGGCATCATCGCCTGATGCCGCTTTCCATCTTCCTGCTGGTCCTCGCCGCCGCCGCACTGCACGCCAGCTGGAACGCGATCGTCAAACGCGGGCCGGACAAGTTCCTCGGAACGGTGCTGGTCACCGGCAGCGCTGCACTGCTGTCGGCGATCGCCCTGCCCCTGCTGCCCATGCCCACCGCCGCAAGCTGGCCGTGGCTGGCCGTCTCGGTGCTGCTGCAGGTGACGTACTACGCATTGGTCGCACGCTGCTACCAGCAGGTCGACATGAGCCTGGCGTATCCGATGATGCGCGGTTGCGCGCCCATCCTCGTTGCGCTGGCCGGCGCCGTGCTCGGCGAACGCCTGCCGCCTGCAGCCTGGCTCGGCGTCCTCCTGGTAAGCGGCGGCATCCTGTGCATGGCCCGCGGCGCACGTGGCGGCCAGCTGCGCCTGCCGTTGCTGACGGCGGCGATGATCGCCACCTACACCCTGGTCGATGCGCAGGGCGCCCGACTGTCCGGCAATGCGCTGAGCTACACGCTGTGGCTGTTCCTGCTGTCGGGCATTCCGTTGCCGTTGTGGGCGCTGCATCGGCAGCGCGGTGTGCTGCTGGCGTATGCGCGCCGGCACTGGCCGCTGGGCGTGGCCGGCGGCATCGGCACCACCGCCTCGTATGCGATGGCGCTGTGGGCGATGACCCAGGTGCCGGTGGCAATGGTGTCGGCCCTGCGCGAATCGTCGATCCTGTTCGCGCTGCTGATCTCGGTGTTCCTGCTGCGCGAACGGGTACCGCGTGCGCGTTGGGTGGCTGCCGCATTGATCGTGGCTGGCGTGCTCGCGCTGCGGTTGGCCTGAGGAAAGCGTGCCAACCAAGGTTGGCAACTACCATGGCAGGCGATCGGTCGATCACAGTGGAGACCGGTTGGTAGTGCCGGCCGCTGGCCGGCAACCATTCTCCGTTACAGCGGCGGCATTGTCTCCAGCTCGCCGTCCACCAGTTCGATCGCCATCACCAGCGCATCTTCGCGCCCCTGCGCAGCAGGGTAGTAGCGGGGGCGCCGGCCGATCTCGTTGAAGCCTTCGCTGTGATACAGCGCCAGCGCCGGGGCATTGGACGGACGCACTTCCAGGAACACCCGCTGCGCGCCTCGATCACCGGCCAGGCGGACCAGCGCACGCAGCAACTGGCGGCCGAGCCCCCGCGACTGCACCAGCGGATCGATGCAGATGTTCAGCACATGGGCTTCATCGGCAGCGAGGCTGAGCACGCCATAGCCGATCAGCAGGCCATCACGCTCCATGGCCAGGCCGGGGTAACCGGCACGCAGGCAATCCAGGAAAATGCCGCGGGTCCAGGGATAGGGATAGCCACGCACTTCGATGGCCATCACCGCGTTGAGGTCGCTCTCGCGCAGCGCACGCATCGCCACCTGCCCGGGCTGGCTGACCGCACTCATGCGGTTCCGCCCTTGCGCAATGCGCGCAGTCGCGGCCACAACGCGCGCTTGGCTGCGGGGTCGCGACGCAGTTGCTCCAGCGGCCAGCTGTCCATCAGCGCCTGTGTGGCCGGGTCGTTGGGATTGCAGCCGGAAGCCCGCAACAGTGCGATCTGCAGGCGGTCGGGCAGGCGCACCAGCGGCTGCCGCGCGTTGCCGGTGGGCAGCGGACGGGCCGCAACCGGTACGGTATCCGGCGCCGCTACCGGTGCGGCAGTGCGTGGCGGCGCGCGCTCGGGCCGCGCTTCCAGCACCGGACCGCGCTGGCCGCGTTCCTGCGGCGTCGACGGGCGCGGCATGGGTGCCGGCTCGACCGCCGCAGGCATCGATGCCGTGGCTTCGGCCACGCTCAGCTGCAATGCCGCGTCCATTTCGGCGGCCAACTGGCCGTCGTGATAGACGGTGTAGCCCATGGCCTGCAGCCAGGCCTGCTGGGCCGGGGACCACAACAGGGGCAGGTCCTGGCTCACGCCGCCTCGGGCTTCTTGCGCAGGCGCTGCACGCCCCACATCACCGGGCCTGACAGGGCGTACAGGATGCCGACGACGAACAGCACGCGGGGCAGGTCGATCACCGCGATGGCGATGGCGATCGGCACCAGTGCCAGCACCAGGAACGGGACACGGTCCGAACGCGCGCCCTGCTTGGCCGGACCGCCCTTGAAGCTCCAGAAGCGGATGCGGCTGACCATCAGCAGTGCGGCGACCAGGGTCACCGCCAGCGCCACGAAGCGCAGCTCGTTGCCGTTCCAGCCCAGCGTGCCATCGGCGAAGGCCCACACGAAGGACATCATCAGGCCGGCAGCAGCCGGGCTGGCCAGGCCGACGAACCAGCGCTTGTCGACCACCGCTACCTGGGTATTGAAGCGCGCCAGGCGCAGGGCCGCGCAGGCGGCGTACAGGAACGCCACCGCCCAGCCCAGGCGACCGACCAGCTCACCGTCGTATTTCAGTTCCGACAGGGACCAGTGATACATCACCAGAGCCGGTGCCATGCCGAAGCTGACCAGATCGGCCAGCGAGTCGTACTGCACGCCGAACTCGCTGCTGGTACCGGTCAGGCGCGCGACACGGCCATCGAGACCATCCATCACCGCCGCCACGAACACGGCGATGCTGGCATTGACGAAATCCCCATTGGCCGCGGCGATGATGGCGTAGAAGCCAGAGAACAGCCCAGCCGTGGTGAACAGGTTGGGCAGCAGGTAAATCGTGCGCGAGCGCGGCGGCGGTGTGATCGGGTCCATGGAATCCAGTTTAATCGACTTGCCAGCGCTCGGCGCCAATGCTGCAATCGGCGTTCTACGCCCATTCCGCGGAGTTTGCCATGCGTGCCCTGTCCTGCCTGGGTTGCCTGCTGCTGTTGGCCAGTACCACTGCGCTGGCCGGCCCTGTCTACAAGTGGAAGGACGCCAAGGGCGTGACCCAGTATTCGGAAACGCCGCCGGCGGGGGCGAAGTACGAGACCCGTGCCCAGGCCAGGACAGCGGCGACGGACGCGGCCCCGGAGCCAGCCGCCGCGCCGGTGCCGGAACAATGCAGCACCGCCCGCGCCAACGTGACGCTGCTGGAAGGCAGTGGCCCGGTGATGCACGACACCGACGGCGACGGCAAGCCCGATACCGCGCTTACCCCCGAACAGCGCAGCGCGCAGAAGGGCCTGGCCGAGGCAGCGATCAAGGCGTACTGCCCTCCGGCGGGTTGAGGGGGGATCGGCCGGGCGGCGCCCGGCACCCGCCGAATCAACGTCAACGTCAACGTCAAAAGCGGGCATTCCGCGGGATGACGGGGCGGTGTCGGATTGCGGGGACGCCGTAAACCCATCCGTGGGGGCTTGGCAGCCGCATCCATGCGGCTGACACCCCGCAATCCGACACCGCCCCGTCTTCGACAGTTTCCCGGTGGCCAGTAGATCCACGCCATGCGTGGATGTTCTACGTTCAATTGTCGAAATATTCGATTTCGACGGAGATTCATCCACGCATGGCGTGGATCTACGTGTCGACCAAGGTCGACACCCACCAAGAGCAGGCCATGCCATCCCGACAGATTGCGGAGATCTGTCGAAGGCGGGGTGGGTCCGGTTGCGGGGGTGTCCGCGGCATGGATGCCGCGGCCAAGCCCCCACGGATGGGTTTACGGCGTCCCCCGCAACCGGACCCACCCCGCCATCCCACGGAATACCCGCTTTTGACGTTGACGTTGATTCGGCGGGTGCCGGGCGCAGCCCGGCCGATACCCCTCCTCCGGCCGGGCTGGCAGAATAGGTATCTCTGCCGTAATCCGAAGCCGACGATGCGCCTCTCCCAGTTCCACCTGCACACCACCAAGGAAACCCCCAGCGACGCCGAGCTGACCAGCCACCGGCTGATGCTGCGCGCGGGCATGATCCGCAAGCTCGCATCCGGCCTGTACACCTGGTCGCCGCTGGGCCTGCGCGTGCTGCGCAAGGTCGAACGCATCGTCCGCGAGGAAATGGACCGCGCCGGTGCCGTGGAATTCCAGATCCCGACCATCCAGCCGAAGGAACTGTGGGAGCAGACCGGCCGCTGGCAGAAATTCGGCCCGCAGCTGCTGAAGATCAAGGACCGCAAGGAACAGACCTTCTGCTACAGCCCCACCGCCGAAGAAGCGGCCTGCGATTTCGCGCGCAGCGAGCTATCCAGCTACAAACAACTGCCGGTGAACTTCTACCAGATCCAGACCAAGTTCCGCGACGAGATCCGCCCGCGCTTCGGCGTGATGCGTGCGCGCGAGTTCCTGATGAAGGACGCCTATTCGTTCCACCTGCACGACGAAGACCTCGTGCGTGAATACGAAAACATGAAGGTGGCCTACAGCCGCATCTTCACCCGCCTGGGCCTGGACTTCCGCATGGTGCAGGCCGATTCCGGCGCGATCGGCGGTGACGCCTCGCAGGAATTCCACGTGATCGCCGACTCCGGTGAAGACGCGCTGGTGTTCTCCACCGGTTCGGACTACGCGGCCAACATGGAAGCGGCCATTGCCGCCGATCCGGCCGCGCGTGCTGCGGCCAGCGAAGCACTGCGCAAGGTCGAAACCCCAACCCAGAAGACCTGCGAAGACGTCGCCGCGCTGCTGGGAATCGATCTGCAGCGCACGGTGAAGTCGGTGGCGCTGATCGCCGGCGAAGGAAAGGCGCAGCAGTTCGTCCTGGCGCTGGTGCGTGGCGACCACGAGGTCAACGAAATCAAGCTGGGCAAGGTTGCTGGCCTGGACGAGCAGCGTTTTGCCAGCGAAGCAGAGATCGCCGAATACCTCGGCAGCGTGCCGGGCTTCCTTGGTCCGGTTGCACCGGCCAAGCCCATCCGCGTGGTCGCCGATCGCGAAGTGGCGGCGATGTCCGACTTCGTCGTCGGTGCCAATGAGGCCGGTTTCCACCTGGCTGGCGTCAACTGGGGCCGCGACCTGGCCGAACCGGAAGTGGCCGATATCCGCAACGTGCGCGCCGGTGATCGTGCGCTGGACGGCGGCGAGCTGAAAATCGCCCGCGGCATCGAAGTCGGCCACGTGTTCCAGCTGGGGCGCACCTATGCGAAGGCACTCGATGCCACCGTGCTGGACGAGAATGGCAAGGCCGCGGTAATGACGATGGGCTGCTACGGCATCGGTATTTCGCGTGTGGTCGCTGCGGCCATCGAGCAGAACCACGATGACGCCGGCATCATCTGGCCCGACGCCATGGCGCCGTGGCAGGTGGTGGTCTGCGTGATCAATCCGAAGGGCGACGCAGGCGTGGCCGATGCAGCTGCAGCTCTGCTGCAGGAGCTGCGCGATGCCGGCCTGGATGCCGCACTGGACGACCGCGGCCTGCGCCCGGGCGCGATGTTTGCCGACATGGAACTGATCGGCATCCCGCACCGCGTGGTGGTCAGCGAGCGCGGCCTGGCCGCAGGCACCTTCGAATACCGCTCGCGTCGGGCGGCCGAAGCGGAGAGCCTGGACAAGGCCACCCTGCTGCAGCGCCTGCAGGGCTGATCGGAAAAGACCGGGGTATACCCCGGTCTTTTTTTTCCCGGCTGGCCGTCCCGGGAAAACCGCAACGGACATAATCCGGTCAAAATGGTCGCAACCGGGCCAACCAGCCGACAGACGGTGACTGCAACTGTTTGTGCTGGGATTAATTCATCATTACTCTGTCCTGCGACGCCACGGACCGGCTCGTCCCTGTCCCTAAATTAGTTTCTGGAGTAATCGTTGATGAGTATCGACCTGACCGGCCTGTCTGCACGTGAGCTGGGCGCATTGATCCGCACGGCCAAGAAGCAGCAGACCATCGTCGCCAAGCGTCGCCCGATCACCAAGGTGCGTGCCCAGCTGAGCAAGCTGGCCAAGACCGAGGGTTACACCATCGAGGAACTGTTCGGTGGTGAACCCGCACCGCGCGCGCGCAAGGTCGCCAAGGCCGCCAAGGCCCCGTCCAAGACCGCCGGCCGCAAGCTGGGCAAGGTTGCGCCGAAGTACCGCAACCCGGCCAACCCGAAGGAAACCTGGACCGGTCGTGGCAAGCAGCCGCGCTGGATGGCCGAGCTGACTGCCAAGGGCAGCAAGAAGCCGGAAGATTTCCTGATCAAGAAGGCCTGAGGCCAGCTGCAGCAGGAATGAAAAACGCCGGCGAAAGCCGGCGTTTTTTTTCGGGTAGCGCCGGGCCATGCCCGGCGAGCGCAGCGGTTGGTTTCCCGATCCGCCGGGCATGGCCCGGCGCTACTGCCTGGTCACAGCGTCTTGCGCGCCGGCATCAGCAGGTTGCCGAACAGCAGGCCGGCGACCAGCGCCATCACCACGTTCAACACGGTCAGGAACACGCTCTGGCCCGCGCCCACGTCCTGTTGCTGGACCAGGGTCAGCACGCCACGCAGGCTGGTGCTGCCGGGCACCATCATGATGATGCCCGGCAGGCGGATGATCGCACCGGGGCGCCCGACCACGCGCCCGAACAGGTTGCCGCCGGCCGTCAGCAGCATCGCCGACAGGAAGATGCCGGCCGGCGTACCCCAGGCATGACCACCAAATTTGGAAATCGCGTAACCGGCCACCGAGGCGGCGATCACCCACGGATAATCGCGGCGGTTGGCCTTGAACAACATCGCGAAGGCGAACGCCGCCGTCAGCAGCGAGCCCCACTCCACCCACGGCCCCTGGGGCCGCGAGGCGCGGATCATCGGGTCCAGCCCCAGCACATCGGCCAGGGTCACCGCGATCATCGCGCCGACACTGAGCTTCATGATGGTGGTCAACGCGCCGGCGAAGCGCGCGGTGCCGGAAACCCAGTGCTGGCTGGCCAGTTCATTGACCGCATTGGTCAGTGACATGCCCGGCAGCAGCACCACCAGCGAGGCGATGATCACCGTGTTGAGATTCAAGGCACCCACGAACGTGGCAACGACGGTGGCGACCAGGCCGGCCAGCAGCGCCGCCAGCGCTTCGGCCGCTTCACGGCTGGCCGGGCGCTTGTCGGTGACCATGCCGAGCAGGCCGATCAACAGGCCGATCACGCCGGCGGTGGCGATATCCAGCCACGGCAGTTTCCACATGCCCGCCACGCCGGCCGCACCGAGGGTGAAGGACAGGATGGTGCGCAGCTTGCCGCGCCGGCCCGGATCCTTGTCCAGCTGGCGCAGCGCGGTGTGGCCTTGGGCGATGCTCATGCGGCCGTTGGCCACTTCTTCGGCGATCCCGTCAGCCACGCTGAGCTTGTGCAGGTCGTTTTCGCCGGGCGCCAGCCGGATCACCCGGGTGATGTCACTGGAGCCGATGGCCTGCGCCGGATCGCTGAAACTGAGGATGATGCCGGTGGGGTTCGACCACGGTTCACAATCCAGATCGAGCTGCCGGGCCAAGGCAACCACCGCCGCTTCCAGGCGCTGGGCCGTGGTGCCGTAGCTGTGCAGGCGGCCGGCGATCTCGGAAACGAAGGCCACGCGCTGCGCGTAGGTGGCCTGGGGCGTGGGGATCGTGTGAGCGTCTGCAGACATGCGCCGTAGTATTACCTACGTCAGGCTCCGCTGGAGAAATTCATCCTGGTTCGACGCGACGTGCAATTCAGAACGGTTATGCTGCGACCCGAATGGCCCCCATGACCCCGACCCACGCCCCCCAGCTCGAACAGGACGCTCAGGATCCGGGACTGATCCGGCTGTCCGGCCACTGGACCCTGAAGACCGCGCTGGCCGCGGCCGAAGTGCTGCGTGGCGTTCCGGACAAACTGACCGGCATCGACGCCACCGGCATCGAGCTGCTCGATTCGGCCGGTGTACTGCAGGTGCTGCGCGTCGCCCATCGCGCTGACCTCGGCGAAGACGCATTGCAGTTCCGCCCGGATCACCAGGCGCTGGTGTGCACCATCGAAGAAGTGGCCGATGACCGCCCCAAGCCCAAGCGCGATTTCGGCGTACTGGCCGCACTGGAGCGGCTGGGTGTCAGCGTCCATGCCACCGGCCACAACATCAAGGCACTGTGCAGCTTCCTCGGCGAGAACCTGGTCAAGGGCGCGCGCCTGGTCAAGGAACCTCGACGTTTCCGCCTGACCGCCACCGTGCACCAGATGGAGCAGGTCGGTCTGGATGCGGTGCCGCTGGTGGCGCTGCTGTCCTATCTGGTCGGCGCGGTGATCGCCTTCCTCGGCTCGACCATCCTGCGCGACTTCGGTGCGGAGATCTATGTGGTCGAGCTGGTGAACATCGCCTTCCTGCGCGAATTCGCCGTGCTGCTGACTGCGATCGTGCTCGCCGGCCGCACCGCCAGTGCCTTCACCGCGCAGATCGGTGCGATGAAGGCACGCGAGGAAATCGATGCGATGCGCACCCTGGGGCTCGACCCCATCGACCTGCTGGTACTGCCGCGCCTGGTCGCGCTGCTGGTGACCCTGCCGCTGCTGACCTTCATCGCGATGGTCGCGGGCCTGGCCGGCGGCATCACCGTCGGCGCGTTCGATCTGGACATCCCGCCGCAGATGTACATCGCGCGCATGCACGAAACGATGGAAGTGCGGCACATGCTGGTAGGCCTGTCCAAGGCGCCGGTGTTCGCGCTGGTGATCGGCCTGATCGGCTGCCTGGAAGGCCTGAAGGTGGAAGGCACCGCGCAGTCGGTCGGCGAACGCACCACCTCAAGCGTGGTGCAGACGATCTCGCTGGTGATCATCATCGACGCCTTCGCGGCGTTGTGGTTCATGCACATGGACTGGTGACATGACTACGCATCCGGCCCCCGAAGACGTGCCCATGCAGGACGACGACGGCCACGACCTGGCCATCCGCGTGCGCGGGCTGGTCAACCGCTTTGGCAGCCAGACCGTGCATGAAGGGCTGGACCTGGACGTGCGCCGTGGCGAGATCCTTGGCGTGGTGGGCGGCTCGGGCACCGGCAAATCGGTGCTGATGCGCTCGATCCTCGGGCTGCGCGTGCCGGACGAAGGGCAGATCGAGGTGCTTGGCCGCGATGCGCGTGCCGACGATCCCGAGAGCCGCCTGCACATCGAGCGCAACACCGGCGTGCTGTTCCAGGACGGCGCCCTGTTCTCGTCGCTGACCGTCGGCGAGAACGTGCAGGTGCCACTGAAGGAACACCATCGTGAACTGCCCGAGCGCTGGCATTACGAGCTGGCCCTGCTGAAGGTGAAACTGGCCGGCCTGCCCGCCGATGCCATCAACAAGCTGCCCTCGCAGCTGTCCGGTGGCATGCGCAAGCGCGCCGGCCTGGCACGTGCGCTGGCGCTGGATCCACCCCTGCTGTTCCTGGATGAGCCCACCGCCGGCCTGGACCCGATCGGCGCGGCCGCGTTCGACCGCCTGATCAAGACCCTGCAGGAAGCACTGGGGCTGACCGTGTTCCTGATCACCCACGACCTGGACACGCTGTATGCCATCTGCGACCGGGTGGCGGTCATCGCCGACCGCAAGGTGGTGGCCAATGCGCCGCTGCCGGACATCGAGAAACTGGATCATCCGTGGATCCAGGAATACTTCCACGGACCCCGCGCGCGCGCTGCGCGTGGCGAACAGATCGAGAGTGCCTGAGCCATGGAAACAAAAGCCAACTACGTGCTGATCGGCGCGTTCACCCTGATCACCGGCCTGGCCCTGCTGGCCTTCGGCCTGTGGGCCGCCAAGTACTCCTCCGACCGCACCTGGCAGGAATACCGGGTGGTGTTCCGCGAAGCGGTGACCGGCCTGTCGGTTGGCAGCCCGGTGCAGTACAACGGCATCGCGGTGGGTTCGATCACCGAACTGAACCTGGTACCGGATGACCCGCGCCAGGTGGTCGCGCGCATCCGCCTGAACTCGACCACGCCGGTCAAGACCGATACCCGCGCCAAGCTGGCGATCACCAGCCTGACCGGCCCGTCGATCATCCAGCTCAGCGGCGGCACGCCACAGTCGCCGGCGCTGACCACGGTCAACAAGGACCCGGCACCGATCATCCCGACCACGCCGTCGGCGCTGCAGAACATCACCGACGTGGCCAACCGCATCGTCGAGCGCATGGACCAGATCCTCAGCGACCGCAACGTCGCCTCGATCAACGCGACGCTGGCCAACCTGGAGACGATCAGCGGCGGCCTTGCCGACCGTGACCAGGGTACGCAGGCGCTGCTGCTCAGCGCGCGCGATGCAGCACGCAGTCTGGACACCACCCTGAAGACCACCAACGGCACCATCGAGCGCCTGGACAAGAACCTGGTGCAGCAGCTGCCGGGCATCATCGACAAGCTCGACGCCACCCTGGCCAAGCTTGATTCGGCCGCCGGCAATGCCGATTCGATCCTTGGCGAGAACCGCGCCGCCATCAACAGCTTCGCCAATGACGGCCTGGGCCAGCTCGGCCCGACGCTGGGTGAACTGCGTGGCCTGATCCGCGACCTGCGCCGGGTCAGCGACCGCCTCGAGAACAATCCCGCACGCTACCTGCTCGGCCGCGACGCCCCGAAGGAGTTCGAACCCAAATGAGCCCGACCACCCTTCCGCGCCTGCTGCTGGCAGCGTCGCTGGCCACCCTGCTGGGTGGCTGCTCGATCCTCGGCAGCAGCGACAAGAACCCCGTGACCCTGTATTCGCCGGCCGTGCAGGTCAAGGTCGACCCCAGCTGGCCGCAGGCCGACTGGCAGCTGGTGCTGGCCAAGCCCAGCGCCGCGCGCATGGTCGACAGCCCGCGCATCAACGTGCGGCCGACGCCGTCGGAGCTGGAGATCTACAAGGGCGCCAGCTGGGCGCAGCCGGCCACCGACATGATCGAAGACACCCTGCTGCGTGGCTTCGAGGATTCCGGCCGCATCCACGGCGTGGCCCGCGTTGCCGCCGGCATCCGCGCCGACTACAAGCTGTCCACCGACATCCGTCGCTTCGAATCGGATTACCAGGGCCAGGCAACGCCGACGGTCGTCATCGAGATCAATGCCAAGCTGATCGACGTCACCAACCAGCGCGTGGTCGCCGACCGCACCTTCCGCCAGCTGCAGCCGGTGGGCAGCACCGACGTGTCAGCAGTGGCAGCGGCGTTCGAGCGTGGCCTGCAGCAGGTGGCGCAGGACGTGGTGGGCTGGACGCTGACCAGCGGGCAGAATGACAAGCAGGCGCTGAAGCGCTGAAGTTGCCCGTTTCGCACGCCACCTGTTCCTGGTAGCGCCGGGCCATGCCCGGCGAACCCCGGTCAACGCGGATGGATCCAGCGGAACGTCAGGTTGATGCGTTCACCCTGCACCCGTGCCATCTTCGGCAGCGCGTGCTGGTAGTGGCGCTGGGTAGCGCCGCCCATCAGCAGCAGGTCGCCATGGCCCAGCAGGAATTCTGCCTTGCGCGTGGTGTCATCGCGGCGGCGCAGCAGGAAGCGCCGCGCTGCGCCGAGGCTCAACGAAGCAATCAGAGGCGCCGGCCCCAGCTCGGGCTCGTCGTCGCTGTGCCAGCCCATGTAGTCGGTGCCGCCGCGGTAGCGGTTGAGCAGTACGCTGTTGAATCGACCGACGCCCTCGGCCTGCAGCCGGTCGCGCAGCGCGGACAACCGTGGCGGCCACGGATGCGGCACGAACTCGGCACCGGAATAACGGTAGCGTGCCTGCGCATCGCCGATCCAGCAGCTCAACCGTGGTGAATCCACCCAGTGGCCGAACATGCGGATGCGGTGGGTTTCCCAGGGGATTTCCTCGGCCAATGCCTGCTGCAGGGCATCAGCTTCGGCTGCGGTCAGCCATCCGGTCAGGTGGCGGACGTCAGCGTCTGGCAGGTCGTGAGGAAACAGCATCGGGCTTCAGAGTGATGGGGCAGCGACGCGCTGCCCCGTGGATGCTCAGCGGCGCTTGAACGCAACGCCGGTCTTCTCCTTCAACTCATTCTCAGCCACGCCCGCAGCGGTCTCCACCAGCACCAGACCGTCATCGGTCACATCGAAGACCGCCAGGTCGGTGATGATGCGGTCGACCACGCCCACACCGGTCAGCGGCAGCGTGCATTCGGCCAGGATCTTGTGTTCGCCGTTCCTGGCGGTGTGCTCCATCAGCACCACCACGCGCTGCACGCCGGCCACCAGGTCCATCGCTCCGCCCATGCCCTTGACCATCTTGCCGGGCACCATCCAGTTGGCCAGGTCGCCCTTGTCAGTCACCTGCATCGCACCGAGGATGGCCAGGTTGACGTGGCCACCGCGGATCATCGCAAAGCTGTCATGGCTGCCGAAGTAGCTGGCACCTGCACGCGCGGTCACCGTCTGCTTGCCGGCATTGATCAGGTCGGCGTCCACCTCGGCCTCGGTGGGGAACGGACCGATGCCCAGCAGGCCGTTTTCCGACTGCAGCCACACGTCCACGCCTTCGGGAATGTGGTTGGCCACCAGCGTCGGCAGGCCGATGCCCAGGTTCACGTAGGCGCCATCGGTCAGCTCACGCGCAGCGCGCGCGGCCATCTCATCGCGGGTCCATGCCATGTCAGTTGCCCTCCGCACGGATGGTGCGCTGTTCGATACGTTTTTCAGGGGTGGGGTTGTGCACGATGCGGTGCACGTAGATGCCCGGCAGGTGCACCTGGTCCGGATCGATGCTGCCGACCGGCACCACCTCTTCCACTTCCACGATGCAGACCTTGCCGGCCATCGCACAGGCCGGGTTGAAGTTGCGCGCGGTCTTGCGGAACACCAGGTTGCCGGCCTCGTCGGCCTTCCAGGCCTTGACCAGGGCAACGTCGGCGCGCAGCGCGGTTTCCATCACATAGTGCTTGCCATCAAACTCGCGGGTTTCCTTGCCTTCGGCCACCACGGTGCCGTAACCGGTGGCGGTGAAGAACGCCGGAATACCCGCACCGCCTGCACGCAGGCGCTCGGCCAGGGTGCCCTGCGGATTGAACTCCAGCTCCAGCTCACCGGCGAGGAACTGCCGTTCGAATTCCTTGTTCTCGCCCACGTAGGACGAAATCATCTTGCGGATCTGCCGGGTTTCCAGCAGCTGGCCCAGGCCGAAGCCATCGACGCCGGCGTTGTTGGAGATCACGGTCAGTCCCTTGACGCCACTGTCGCGCAACGCGGCGATCAGCGCCTCCGGAATGCCGCACAGGCCGAAGCCGCCCACGGCCAGGGTCTGGCCATCGGCGACCACGCCCTGCAGCGCCTGCGCCGCAGAGGCGAAACGCTTGCTGCGCGTGCCGCTGGAAGTTGATTGCTGCATCTCTACTGCCCTACCCGGTGAGAATGCCGCCATTCTAGCGGCACACCCGTTGCCGGCTGGGATGCGCCGCAGCATGAACCGGCATGCCGGGCTGCCAATCCGTAGAATGTCCCCTTCCCGCTTGCGGTGCCCTTGGCAACGCGTGCTGTAGATGGAGAGGACAGGACCACGCATGGCCGAAGTATTCACCGGAGGGGAACTGTCCCGCTGGCTGGATGCCGGGACGCTGGAAAAGGGCAACCACCACGTGCTGGAAGTGCGCGAGCTGCGCTACCGGTCGCCGCTGCTGACCGCCCAGGTCGAGGGTCGGCAGGTGTTGATCGACCTGGATGCCAGCGCCCGCACCCCGCACAGCCCCCTGCAGAGTCGCTGCACCTGTCCGGCTGGTCCGCACTGCGAGCATGTCGCCGCGGTGTTGCTGGCTGCCCTGCAGAGCTCCCTGGAGGGTGAAGCGGGTTCGCTGCGTGCAGCCGCCGATCCGGTGCTGCCCACGCTGCGGATCCAGGCGATGACGCCGATCCTGCATCTGCACAGCATGGAATATCGGCCTGCGTGGCTCACCGAACGTGATCCCTCGCAGTGGCTCGACGTCGCCACCGTCGCGTTCGAGTACGACGAACACGTGCGTTTTCTCGACGACCCATCGCTGTTCGTGCACGACGCCGAGGGCCAGCTCTACCTGCTGCCGCGTGACCTGGCCGGGGAGGCACGGCGCGAAGCTGAACTGCACAGCGTCCACCTGCACCGCGAGCGGCAACCGCGCATCGTGCTGGACGGCGGCGGCCCGTTGTTCGAGCTGCGCAGTTTCGACTGGACCCGCTTCCTGCTGGAGGACGTGCTGCGGCTGGAAGCACTGGGCTGGAAGATCGAGACTGACGACGCCTTCCGCCACCGCATCACCCGGGTGGAAGAAATCGACCTGGATGTCCGGTCGGTGTCGGCCGACAGCAACGAGCTCGACCTGGCCCTGACCATCGACGTCGATGGCCGCAGCATTGCGCTGGTTCCGCTGCTGCAGGGCGTACTGCAGTCCGATCCGCGCTGGCTGCGCGGCCAGCTGGATGCCATTGGCGATGAAGAGAACGTATTGCTGACGACGGCAGACAACGAACGTCTCGCCCTGCGGGCAGCCCGGCTGAAGCCGGTGATCGCGCTGCTGGCGGATCTGTTCGGCGACCGTGGGCACCCGCTGCGCCTGCAGGCGCATGATCGCGGGCGCCTGCAGGCCCTGCAGGAAGCTGCGCAGTTGCGGCTGCACAGCAGCAACGATACCCGTGCGCGCGTGCAACGCCTGCTGGACGCACCGGCGATGACCGCTGTCCCAGCCCCCGAGGGCTTGCGCGCGACGCTGCGCAGCTACCAGCTCGAGGGCCTGTCCTGGCTGCAGTACCTGCGCCAGCAGGGCCTGGGCGGCGTGCTGGCCGATGACATGGGCCTGGGCAAGACACTGCAGACGCTGGCCCATCTGCTGCTGGAAAAGCAGAGTGGCCGCCTGGACAAGCCGGCGCTGGTGGTCGTGCCAACCTCATTGCTGCACAACTGGCAGAGCGAAGCGGCGCGCTTCACCCCGGATCTGCGTGTACTGACCCTGCACGGTCCCGCACGTGACACGCAGTTCGAGGCCATTGCCAGCCATGACCTGGTACTGACCACCTATCCCCTGCTGTGGCGTGACGAACAGGCACTGCAGGCACATTGTTATCACCTGCTGATCCTGGACGAGGCGCAGCAGGTGAAGAACCCCAGATCGCGTGCAGCAGCCACGCTGCGCACGCTGCAGGCGCGTCATCGCCTGTGCCTGACCGGCACCCCGCTGGAAAACCACCTGGGCGAGCTGTGGACGCAGTTCGACTTCCTGCTGCCGGGGTTGCTGGGCGGCGAAAAGCAGTTCAACCAGCATTGGCGCCATCCCATCGAGCGCGGCAGCGACCAGCGCCGTGCGCAGCTGCTGGCCCAGCGGCTGCGGCCTTTCATCCTGCGCCGGCGCAAGGACCAGGTCGCTTCCGAACTTCCTCCGAAGACGGTCATCACCCGCACCGTAGCGATGGAAGGCGCCCAGCGCGATCTGTACGAAACCGTGCGTGCGGCGATGGAAAAGCAGGTCCGCGATGCGATCAACGGCAGCGGGCTGGCGCGCAATCACATCATCGTGCTGGACGCGTTGCTGAAGCTGCGCCAGGTCTGCTGCGACCCGCGCCTGCTGCCAGGCGAGACACCCGCGCGCGCTGCCGGTTCGGCCAAGCTGGACCTGCTGCGCGAGATGCTGCCGTCCATGGTCGAAGAAGGGCGGCGCATCCTGCTGTTCTCGCAGTTCACCGGCATGCTGGCGTTGATCGCGCAGGCATTGGATGCACTGGGCCTGGCCTACGTGACCCTGACCGGCGATACCCAGGATCGGGTCACGCCGGTGCAGCGCTTCATGCAGGGCGAGGTGCCGGTGTTCCTGATCAGCCTGAAGGCCGGTGGCGTGGGCCTGAACCTGACCGCTGCCGACACCGTCATCCACTTCGACCCCTGGTGGAACCCGACCGCCGAGAACCAGGCCACCGACCGTGCCCATCGCATCGGCCAGGAACAGCCGGTGTTCGTCTACAAGCTGATCACCGCTGGCAGCATCGAGGAACGGATCGCCGAGCTGCAGCAGCGCAAGGCCGACCTGGCCGACGCGATCCTGCAGGGCGGTGGCGGCACAGGCCCACGTTTCGACGCAGCCGACCTTGAGGCCCTGCTGTCTCCCCTGCCCGGCGCGCCGGGTAAACGCCCTGGCAGGGCCGGCAGACGGTCGGCGCAGGCCTGATGTGGCAGGCCAGTCATGTGGCGTTGCCTGATGGAAACGATTCCCATACAGGCCGGGAGCTACAATGAAAGGCTGAGCTCACCAAAGGACCTGATCGATGCCCCTGCCCGCCTTCAAGGCCTATGACATCCGTGGCCGCGTGCCGGAAGAACTGAACGAAGACCTGGCCCGCCGCATCGGCGTGGCCCTGGCCGCACAGCTCGCGCCAGGCCCGGTGGTCCTTGGCCATGACGTGCGCCTGACCAGCCCAGCGCTGCAGGATGCGCTGGCAGCGGGCCTGCGCGGTACCGGCCGCGAAGTGATCGACATCGGCCTGTGCGGCACCGAAGAGGTGTACTTCCAGACCGATCACCTGGGTGCGGCGGGTGGGGTGATGGTCACCGCCAGCCACAACCCGATGGACTACAACGGGATGAAGCTGGTCAAGGAGAACGCCCGCCCGATCAGCTCCGATACCGGCCTGTTCGCGATCTCCGACGCCGTGGCTGCCGACACCGCGCCTGCGCAGCCGGCAACCGCAGGCCAGCGAAGCGAGCATGACAAGGGCGCCTACATCCAGCACCTGCTTTCCTACGTGGATGCCACCAAGCTCAAGCCACTCAAGCTTGTGGTCAACGCGGGCAACGGTGGTGCCGGTGCCGTCGTCGACCTGCTGTCACCGCATCTGCCGTTCGAGTTCATCCGCATCTGTCACGAACCCGATGGCAGCTTCCCCAACGGCATCCCCAACCCGCTGCTGCCGGAGAACCGCGAGGCGACCGCCGAGGCCGTACGCGCACATGGCGCCGACTTCGGCATCGCCTGGGATGGCGACTTCGACCGCTGCTTCTTCTTCGACCACACCGGCCGCTTCATCGAGGGCTATTACCTGGTGGGTCTGCTGGCCAAGGCGGCGCTGGACCGTAACCCGGGTGGCAAGATCGTGCATGACCCGCGCCTGGTCTGGAACACCGTGGAGATGGTCGAACAGGCGGGTGGTGTGCCGGTGCTGTGCAAGAGCGGCCATGCCTTCATCAAGGAGAAGATGCGCGCAGAGGACGCGGTGTATGGCGGCGAAATGAGTGCCCATCACTACTTCCGCGAATTCGCCTACGCCGACTCGGGCATGATCCCCTGGCTGCTGATCGCCCAGCTCATTTCCGAAAGCGGCCGTTCGCTGGCCGACTGGGTTGAAGACCGCATGGCCGCCTATCCGTGCAGTGGCGAGATCAACTTCAAGGTCAGCGATGCGAAGGCGTCCGTGGCCCGTGTGATGGAACACTTCGCCGCACAGTCGCCTGCGCTGGACCATACCGATGGCATCAGTGCCGATTTCGGTGACTGGCGCTTCAACCTGCGCAGCTCCAACACCGAGCCGCTGCTGCGCCTGAATGTGGAATCGCGAGGAGACGCCGCGCTGATGCAGGCGCGTACCGACGAGATCTCCTCCCTGCTGCAGAAATGATCAAAGGAAGGCCATGAGCAACATCCAGCCCGTCATCCTGTCCGGTGGTTCCGGCACCCGCCTGTGGCCCCTCTCGCGCGAGGCCTATCCCAAGCAGTTCCTGCCCTTGGCCGGTGAACTGACCATGCTGCAGGCCACCTGGCAACGCGTGGCCCCGATCGCCAGCCGCGGCCCGCTGGTCATCGCCAACGAAGAACACCGTTTTGTCGCGGCCGAACAGCTGCAGCAGGTCGGCGCCGAGCCGGCCGCGATCATCCTCGAGCCGGTCGGCCGCAACACCGCCCCGGCCATTGCCGTGGCCGCGCTGGAAGCCACCGGCGAGGGTGCCGACGCGCTGCTGCTGGTGCTGCCCTCCGATCACGTGATCACCAATGAGGCTGCGTTCCGCACGGCGGTCGAGGCAGCCACCAGCGCCGCCGAAGCCGGCAAGCTGGTCACCTTCGGCATCGTGCCGACCGGCCCGGAAACCGGCTATGGCTACATCAAGGCAGCCGACGGCCAGGGCGTACGCGCGGTCGAGCGCTTCGTCGAGAAGCCCGACCTGGACACCGCCACCGGCTACGTGGTCAGTGGCCAGTACTACTGGAACAGCGGCATGTTCCTGTTCAAGGCCTCACGTTATCTGCAGGAGCTGGAGCGCCTGCAGCCGGGGATGCTGTCAGCCTGCCGTCAGGCCTGGCAGAGCGCACGCCGCGATGCCGATTTCACCCGATTGGACAAGGACGCGTTCACTGCCGTGCCGTCCGATTCGATCGATTACGCCGTGATGGAAAAGACCGCCGATGCAGTGGTGGTGCCGTTGGATGCCGGCTGGAACGATGTCGGCTCCTGGACCGCACTGCGCGATGTATCGCAACAGGACGGCGATGGCAATGCGCACCAGGGTGATGTGATCGCCATCGACTGCCGCAACACCTACGCCTACAGCCAACGCCTGGTGGCGATGGTCGGGCTGGATGATGTGATCGTGGTCGAGACCGACGACGCGGTGCTGGTCGGCAACGCCGACCGCATGCAGGAGGTCAAGACCGTAGTAGCGCAGTTGAAGGCCGGCGGCCGCAGCGAAGCGACCTGGCACCGCAAGGTCTACCGCCCGTGGGGCGCCTACGATTCAATCGACAACGGCGAGCGTTTCCAGGTCAAGCGGATCACGGTAAAGCCGGGCGGTACACTGAGCCTGCAGATGCATCATCACCGTGCCGAGCACTGGATCGTGGTCAGCGGCACCGCCGAAGTCACCCGTGGCGACGAGGTGATCCTGCTGAGCGAAAACCAGAGCACCTACATCCCGCTGGGCGTGACCCATCGCCTGCGCAACCCCGGCAAGCTGCCGCTGGAACTGATCGAAGTGCAGTCCGGCAGTTACCTCGGCGAAGACGACATCGTGCGTTTCGAGGATACCTACGGGCGCAGTTGACCCGGAACCCGCTGCATTCCGGGTAGCGCCGGCCCATGGCCGGCGAGCGCAGCGGTAATGTGCATCCGCCGGGCATGGCCCGGCGCTACCGCGTCAGCGGGCCATTTCAGCCATGACCCGCTTCAGGCCGTCCTGCCACGTTGGCAGCGCGATGCCAAAATCCTGCTGCAGCCTGCGGTTGTCGAGCACCGACCATGCCGGGCGCTTGGCCGGGGTCGGGTATTCGGAACTGGGGATGGCTTCAACCGACGGCACCTTGGCCAGCACGCCCGTCGCCAGCGCTTCAGCGAAAATCGCTTCGGCAAACCCATGCCAGCTGGTCTGGCCCGACGCCGTCAGATGCCAGGTTCCCGACAGCGCGCCCGGATGCTGCAGCGCCTGCACGGTGACATCCGCGATCAATGCCGCCGGCGTCGGCGTGCCGATCTGGTCGGCCACCACACGCAGCTGATCGCGCTCCGCGCCCACCCGCAGCATCGTGCGCAGGAAGTTTGCGCCGTGCGAGGCATACACCCACGCCGTGCGGAAGATCAGATGACGGCCGCCCGCAGCGCGCACGGCGTCTTCGCCATCACGCTTGCTGGTGCCATAAACCCCCAGCGGCGCGGTCGGTTCATCCTCGCGGTACGGGGCCGTGCCCTGGCCATCGAATACGTAGTCGGTGGAGTAATGCACGAAGGGCACGCCATGGGCCGCACACCAGCGCGCGATCACGCCCGGAGCCTGCGCGTTGGCCGCGAACGCGGCCTCCACGTCCTGCTCGGCGCGATCCACGGCGGTGTAGGCCGCAGCGTTCACTACCAGCGACGGCTGCAGCCGGTCCAGCAGCGCCGGCAAGCTGTCCGGCTGGCCGAAATCGGCGGTTTCGCAGGCGCTGCCATCGGGCAGGACACCGCTGCGTGTGGTCGCGACCACCTTGCCCAGCGGTGCCAGCGCGCGCAGCAGTTCCTGGCCGACCTGGCCGTTGCCGCCGAAGACCAGAACGGTCATGGCACGTAGACCGGCAGGCGGTCTTCAGCAATGTCCTTCAGGAAGGGCGCGTTCTCGTCCTTGGCCGACAGCGTCGGTGCACTGACCGGCCAGTCCACGGCAATGTCGGCATCGTTCCAGCGCACGCCGGCATCGAAGTCCTTGAGGTACACCTCGGTGCACAGATAGCTGAACACCGCGCGCTCGGACAGCACGGCGAAACCGTGCGCAAAGCCTTCCGGAATCCAGAACTGCTTCTTGTTCTCCGCGCTCAGCACCACCGCTTCCCACTGGCCGAATGTCGGCGAGCCGCGACGGATGTCGACGGCCACGTCATAGACCTCGCCTTCCAGCACGCTGACCAGCTTGCCCTGTGGACGCGGCCACTGGTAGTGCAGGCCACGCAGAACGCCTTTGGCGGACGTGGAAACGTTGCTCTGCACGAAGCGGTCGGGCAGGCCCAGCGCGGCGAAGCGCTCGGCGTTCCAGGTTTCGAAGAAGTATCCGCGGGCGTCGCCGAATACCGCCGGCTCGATCACCACGCAGCCGGGCAACTTGGTTTCGATCACTTTCACGGAACAACTCCACGCAGGGCGAGCGTATGCAGGTACTGGCCGTAGCCATTCTTGATCAGCGGTGCCGCCAGCGCCTCCAGCTGCTCGGCGTTGATCCAGCCTTGGCCGAAAGCGATTTCTTCCGGGCAGCAGACCTGCAGGCCCTGGCGGGTCTGGATCGTCTCGATGAAGTTGGACGCTTCCAGCAGCGACTGGTGGGTGCCGGTGTCGAGCCATGCATAACCGCGACCCAGCGCTTCCAGGTGCAGATTGCCCTCCTGCAGGTAGCGCTTGTTGAGATCGGTGATCTCCAGCTCGCCACGCGGCGACGGCGTGAGCTCGGCCGCGTAATCGCTGGCCTTGCCGTCGTAGAAATACAGGCCGGTGACCGCATAGTTCGAACGCGGATTCTCCGGCTTCTCGACCAGGCCGATCACCTTGCCGCTCTTGTCGAACTCGGCAACGCCATAGCGCTCCGGATCATTGACCCAATAACCGAACACGGTCGAACCATCCACGCGCTCGTCGGCGCGCCTGAGCACTTCACGCAGACCGTGGCCATGGAAGATGTTGTCGCCCAGCACCAGGCAGCTAGGCTTGCCGGCCACGAAATCGCGACCGATCAGGTAGGCCTGGGCCAGCCCGTCCGGGCTGGGCTGCACGGCGTACTGGATGTCCATGCCCCACTGAGAACCATCGCCCAGCAACTGCTGGAACAACGCCTGCTCGTGCGGGGTGTTGATGATCAGCACTTCGCGGATGCCCGCCAGCATCAGTACGCTGAGCGGGTAGTAGATCATCGGCTTGTCGTACACCGGCAGCAGCTGCTTGCTGACGCCCTTGGTGATCGGATACAGCCGGGTGCCGGAACCGCCGGCGAGAATGATGCCCTTGCGTTGGGTCATGTCGTGTCCTTTGTTCAGGCCGCGGTGCCGATGCGCTGCAGGCGGTAGCTGCCGTCGAGCACACCGTTGACCCACTCCTGGTTGTCCAGGTACCAGTCGACGGTGAAGGTGATGCCCTGCTCGAAGGTGTAGGCCGGTTCCCAGCCCAGATCGTTCTTCAGCTTGGAGGCATCGATCGCATAGCGGCGGTCATGGCCGGGGCGGTCGGTGACATAGGTGATCTGGCTGCTGCGCGGCTGGCCGTCCGCACGCGGGCGACGCTGGTCCAGCAGCGCGCAGATTGCCTGCACCACTTCAATGTTCTGCTTTTCCGAATTGCCGCCTACGTTGTAGGTCTCGCCCACCTGGCCCTTGGCCAGTACGGTGCGGATCGCTTCGCAGTGGTCAGACACGAACAGCCAGTCACGCACCTGCTTGCCATCGCCGTACACCGGCAGCGGCTCACCGGCCAGTGCCTTGGCGATCACCAGCGGGATCAACTTCTCCGGGAAGTGATACGGACCGTAGTTGTTGGAGCAGTTGGTGGTCAGCACCGGCAGCCCGTAGGTGTGGTGGAACGCACGCACCAGGTGGTCCGACGCAGCCTTGGACGCCGAATACGGCGAATTGGGCGCATACGGGGTGGTTTCGCTGAACTTGCCGGTCTCACCCAGGGTCCCGTAGACCTCGTCGGTGGAGACATGCAGGAAGCGGAAGGCCGCACCCTGTTCGGCCGGCAGCGCCTTCCAGTAGTCACGGACCGCTTCGAGCAGGCCGAGGGTACCGACCACATTGGTCTGGATGAACGCACCCGGGCCGTCAATGGAGCGGTCGACGTGGCTCTCGGCAGCGAAATTCAGCACCGCGTCCGGCTGGTGCTCGGCCAGCAGGCGGGCGACCAGGGCCTGGTCGCCGATGTCACCCTGGACGAACACGTGGTTGGGATTGCCGTCCAGGCTGGACAGGGTCTTCAGGTTGCCGGCGTAGGTCAGCACATCGAGGTTGATGACCTTGACGCCGCGTGCGACGGCCTCGAGAACGAAGTTACCGCCAATGAATCCGGCGCCGCCGGTGACAAGCCATGTGGGCACTACCTGTTCTCCTGATCGAAATTCATCCAAGGAGCACCCTCAGGCGCTCCGGCACAGCGGCACAGGATACATGCCGTTGGCCTTCACGACTGCCTGCGCGACGTGAACGGGATGCCGCACGGCGACGCTTTTTGTGGCGCCGCAGCAAAACCATACGCATTCGCATGGTCACCCCAAGCCAGCTAGAATCGGGATCCCACCCCCGAACCGGTTGCTGTTGCAGGACCGGATGTTCCCCCAGCAAATGTGAGCCGGCCATCGGCTGGCACTACAAGGACCCCGTACAAGATGAAAATCCTCGTCGCGTACAAGCGCGTGGTGGACTACAACGTCCGCATTCAGGTCAAGCCGGACGGTTCCGGCGTGGTCACCGACGGCGTCAAGCTGTCGCCCAACCCCTTCGATGAAATCGCCCTGGAAGAAGCGTTGCGCCTGCGCGACAAGGGCATCGCCAGCGAGGTCGTGGTTGCCACCATCGCCCCGGCCGACGCCCAGGCGCACCTGCGCAACGGCCTGGCCATGGGTGCCAATCGCGCCATCCACGTCGTTACCGACCAGGCCATCCAGCCGCTGACCGCCGCCCGTACCCTGCTCAAGCTGGTCGAGAAGGAACAGCCGGACCTGGTCATCCTGGGCAAGCAGGCCATCGACGATGACGCCAACCAGACCGGTCAGATGCTGGCTACGCTCTGGGGACGCCCGCAGGCGACGTTTGCCAGCAAGCTCGAGATTGCCGATGGCAAGGCCACGGTGACCCGTGAAGTCGACGCCGGCCTGGAAACGCTGGAAGTGGACCTGCCGGCCGTGGTCACCACCGACCTGCGCCTGAACGAGCCGCGCTTCATCAAACTGCCCGACATCATGAAGGCCAAGGCCAAGCCGCTGGAAACGCTGCAGCTGGCCGACCTCGGCGTTGAAGCCGCCGATACCTTCAAGACCACCCAGTACGCCGCGCCGTCCAAGCGCAGCAAGGGTGTGATGGTCAAGGACGCGGCTGAACTGGTTGCCGCACTCAAGCAGAAGGGGTTGCTGTAATGAGCAGGATTCTCGTCATCGCCGAGCACCACGACGGCAAGCTCAACGCCGCTACCGCCAAGACCGTCAGCGCTGCCGCAGCCATTTCCGGCGCCAGCATCGACGTGCTGGTGCTGGCCGCCGACCCGACCGCTGTTGCGGCTGAAGCGGCCAGGATCGCCGGCGTCGCCAAGGTCCTGACCGTGGCCAACGCCGCCAATGCCCACGCGCTGGCCCAGGTACTGGCCCCGCAGATCGCGCAGCTGGCCAAGGGCTACACGCACGTGTTCGGCCCGTCGACCACCTTCGGCAAGGACCTGATGCCGTGCGTGGCCGCCCTGCTCGGCGTCAACCAGGTCTCCGACCTGATGACCGTCGAAGGCAGCCACACCTTCAAGCGCCCGATCTACGCCGGCAACGCGATCATCACCGTCGAGGCGCCCGCCGACCAGATCGTGGTCGCCACCGTGCGCGCCGCGTCGTGGCCGGAAGCTGCCCAGGGTGGCAGTGCCACCGTTGAAGCGGCCAGTGTCGATGCTCCCCTGCCGGCCCACACCCGCTTCATCGGCCTGGCCGCCGGTGCCAGCGACCGCCCGGACCTGCAGAGCGCCAAGCGCGTGGTCTCCGGTGGGCGCGGTGTCGGATCGGAAGAGAACTTCAAGGTCATCTTCCAGCTGGCCGACAAGCTCGGCGCCGCCGTCGGCGCTTCGCGCGCTGCGGTCGATGCCGGCTACGTGCCCAGCGACCTGCAGGTTGGCCAGACCGGCAAGATCATTTCGCCGGAGCTGTATGTGGCCGTGGGTATCAGTGGTGCCATCCAGCACCTGACCGGCATCAAGGATGCCGGCACGATCGTGGCGATCAACAAGGATCCGGACTCGCCGATCTTCGAGATCGCCGATATCGGCCTGGTCGGGGATCTGTTCACGATCCTGCCGGAGCTGGAAGCGGCCCTGGCCTGAAGTGTGGCGATGGGGTCGGAGCGGCGTGGCCGCTCCGACCGCCATCGCCTCAGCCCGTGCGCCAGCTGGCGTATGCTTTCCTGTCACTGGCCCCGTGGGCCTGAACCTCATGGACGCGCCATAGACATGTACACGATCTTCCTGCCCCACTGTCCTTCGGCCCCGACCCGATGATTGTCGGTTCCGGACTGGTGGCCCGTGCGTTCGCGCAGCGCTATGCCGAGGACGATTCGACCATCATTTTCGCTTCAGGCGTCTCCAACTCGAACGAGACCGACCCGGAGGCGTTCGCACGCGAGCGCGCCATGCTGACCGGGCACCTGGCCGAAGGCCAGCAGCGGCTGGTCTATTTCGGCAGTTGCAACGTGGTCAACGCCAAAGAGCACTCGGCCTATTTCCAGCACAAGCGGGCCATGGAAGCCCTGGTGATCGGCTCTGGCCGCGGCACCGTGCTGCGCCTGCCGCAGGTGGTAGGGCGTACACGCAACCCCAATACCCTCACCAACTTCCTGCGCGACTGCATCCTGCAGGAGCGGCAGTTGACGCTGTGGGCGGGCGCGCAACGCAACCTGATCGACATCGATGACGTCGCCGCCATCGCCACCCGCATTCTCGATGGCGGTGCAGCGCCATCGGTGGTGGCAATCGCTTCGCCGTGGTCACTGCCGATGCCCCGTATCGTCGACCTGTTCGAACAGGTGCTCGGTCAGCGCGCGCATCGGGTGCTGATGGACCGTGGCGAGGCCATGGCGATCGACAGCACCCTGTCAGAGCAGGTCGCTCGCGACATCGGAGTGGATTTTGGGCCAGACTACCCACTCCGCGTGATCCAGAAATACTATGGCCCCCGCCATGAAACCTGAACTCTCCATCGTCATTCCCGTCTATGGCAGTGCCTCGATCCTGCCCAGCCTCGTCCGCCGCCTGGAGGAAGTCCTGGTGCCGGCGCTGGGTGCCGATGGCTTCGAGGTCGTGCTGGTGCACGATTCCGGCCCGGACAATGCCTGGGAGGTCATCCGCAGCGAGGCCCGCACGCGGCCATGGCTGGTGGGCGTGGACCTGCGCCGCAACGCCGGCCAGCACAATGCGATCATGGCTGGTCTGGGCTTCGCGCGGGGCCGCTATATCGTCACGATGGACGATGATCTGCAGCACGACCCGGCCGACGTGCCGCGCATCCTGCAGACCCTGCGCGATGGCGCCGACCTGTGCTACGTGCAGTTCGAAGGCCGCAAGCATGCACTGTGGAAGCGCGCCGGCAGCCGCTTCAACGACATGGTCGCCGCACGCCTTCTGAAGAAGCCCGAAGGTCTGTATCTGTCGCCCTTCCGCGGTTTCGTGCGTGAACTGGGCGAAGAAGCCCGGCGCTACCAGGGCCCCTTCGTCTATCTGGACGGACTGCTGGTGCAGAGCACCAGCCCCAAGCGCATCGCGACCATCACCGGCCAGCACCACGCACGCAGCGATGGCCGCTCCGGCTACAGCCTGAGCAAGTCGATTTCGCTGTGGCTGCAGATGGCCACCAGCTTCTCCATCGTACCGCTGCGCTTTGTCTCGCTGGCGGGGGTATTGGCTTCGTGCGTGGCGTTCCTGCTGGCCGTGGTGGTGCTCTGGCAGAAACTGCACAGCCCGCAGATGGCGGTCGGCTGGCCGTCACTGATCATCACCATCCTGTTCATGGGCGGCCTGCAGTTGCTGGCGCTCGGCGTGATCGGCGAATACACCGGCCGCGTGCTGCTGAACATCAACAACCGCCCGCAGTACATCATCGGACGTACCACCAACGTGGCAGGCCGGGACGAAGACGATCGTCCCTGAACTCCGCGGACGCGGCCTCAGGCCGCGCCCATCCGGCGCCCCAGCCAGAGGTAGGTCAGGCGTCGCGCCTGCGCCATCAGGCGAGCCTTGAGGTTGCCCACGCGCAAGGTCATCGGCGACAGCAGCTGCGGATCGGCCGCAGCCAGCGCGTTGTGGAAATCGATGGCCTGCTGCGCCTGGTCGTTCATCAGCCTCACGCTCCACTGCCCTGCATTGATGCGGAAACTGGCCAGGCTCTCGCGCAGCGCGACCATGTCGCCCTGCAACATGATCGCCGAATAGCTGGCCTGGTCGATGAGATAGGGGTGGGAGTTGTCCCAGCCGCCCGCCTGCACCAGCAGCTCGCGCCGGAACATCACGCAGCCCGGCTCGCCGAACAGGTTGGTGCCGGCAAGCACCGATGCCCGTACCGCATCGCGCCCGCTGACCAGCCCCTTCAGCGGCCCCAGGCCCCGCCCGGCGATCACCACCTTGCCCTGCGCGTCCACAAGGTCGCGCTTGCTGGCGACCAGCACGGCCGAGGGGTGTGCATCCAGCGCTGCGACCTGGCGGCTGAGGGCATCGGGTGCGATCAGGTCATCGCCACAGACCAGCTTCAGCAGTTCGCCGCGGGCTGCCATGCTGACCCGGTCCCAGTTGGCCTTGGCACCGCCGCCGGCGGGTGTCGGGCTGAGTACGCGGACCTTGGGATGATCGGCATAACGGGCCAGCAGTTCGTCAGTACCGTCGTTGGAGGAATGATCAGCCACGACCAGCTCGAAATCGTCGTAGTCCTGCGCGAGGATCGAATCGAGCGTCTGCGCAAGGTACTCAACGTTCCGGTAGGCCGGCACGACGACCGAGACACGTGGATTCATTCCTTCTTCTCCGCGGTAGGTGGTTCCGGTCGTCGCCGGAACGAGAAATGCTTGTGGCCGACGTAGTTGAAGATCACCACCAGTACGGTGATGGCGATCTGGGTCGGAATGGCCGGCAGCCCCAGCACATCGGCCAGCAGCGCCAGCGCCCCCATGTTCAACAGCAGGCTGCCGACATTGACGCTGGTGAAGCGCAGGAAATCACGCCAGCCATTGCCGCTGACCCGGAACACCAGCCGCCGGTAGACGAAGAACACCAGCACCAGCGAGACCACCCAGGCGATGCCCAGGCTGACCACCGACGGCACCCCGGGCCCCAGCAGCAGCACCAGGCCGGCAAACAGCGCCGTGCTGAAGGCGGTGTTGGCACCACCGACCAGCAGGAACAGCACGCGCTGGTCCTTGATCAGGCGCTGCAGTGGGCCGGGAGGGCCAGAGCGCGGCAGCGGGCCGCTGTCATCCTTCATGGCCATGCTCACGGTACCTCGCAGCTGACCGAGAAGCCGGTAAGCAGTACACCCAGTTCGCGGGTGTCGCTGCTGCCTGGCTGGTCGCGGCTGGGAATGCTCACCGGGCTGACTGCCAGCTCGGCATGCTCATTGCCCACACGCGCGCGCGCCGCCTGGCCTGGCTGCACGGTCAGCACATCCTCGTTGCCTGCGGCGGTGCTGATGCGCACCTGGCGCTCGGATTGCCCGGGCGGCACGTACAGCTCGGCGAAATAGGCGCAACCACAGGGCGGCAGCGCAAGCGACGCGTGCGCGCCACTCCAGCGCACGGCGCCTTCGGCCGCATGCCATCCCTGGGTGTACTCGATCGCGCGCGTGGAACAATCGCTGGCAGTGCTGTCGGCGTACAGCGCCAGATGGCGCTCACGCATGACGTTTGCGCCTTTGCGGGCATAGTCCAGCTGTGCCTGCAACAGACCTGCCGCGGCCTCGTCGGGTACGGCCCGCAACAACGCCTTGTTCATGGACGCGAAGATGTCTTCGCGGAAAGGACTGGCTTTCCACTCGTGGACGTAGGTGAGCAGCTGGGTCAGCAGCACCGCCGACAACAGGCCGCCCACCAGCACGCTCCAACCCGGTGCCCGGCGGGGCCCGGCCTGCAGCTCGCGTGCCGCCAGCCAGATCACGCCGATCAGCCCCAGCACCAGGTCCATGTAGTAGCGCGACGCCATCACGGCGGCTGGACCCTCGGCACCGCGCGCCAGTGTCAGCGAAGCGGCGATCAGAACACCATAGAGGGCCAGCAGCAGTGGCAGCCGCGACCCGGGGGCACCACGGCGCAGCCAGGCTACAGCCGCGACCACGCCGACCAGCAGCAGGATGCCCCCGAGCACCGCAATGGTCTGCAGCGGCAGCTTTCCGCCCAGCAGCACCGCCTCGGGATACCCCATCGTGGAGCCCACTGCGTACAGCAGCAGCACCGGTACGTCAGCACCGACATTGAGGCCGTTGCGGGTGGACGCATCGGTGACCGATCCGCTGAGCAGATACACGACCATCGACAACCCGACCGCCGCGCTCGGCAGGATGCCGGCCCAGCGTCCCTCGGCCCGCCAGCGCGGCAGGAACGAAAACACCTGCACGATCATCACGGCGCCGACAAAGGCGTAGTTCCAGCCCATGCCGCACACCAGCACGATCAGCGGCGCGGCAAGCACCAGCGCCACCACCCATACCGCCGGCCAGCGCGAACGCGCGGACAGCAGGTGGGCATGGCCACAGAAGAACGCCACGAAGGCCAGGTTCTTCGTCCACAGCGGCAGGCCCAGATCGAGGGTCAACAACTCGTAGCCTGCCCAGCTGAAGCACAGAGCCGCCACGGTCACCGTCACCACCACGTTCAGCCAAGGGCGCTTTGCGCCGGGCTGGTGCCGCATGTCGGCCATCCAGGCCATGCACAGGCACGCCGCGACAGCCGAGATCACCACGCCGGTCAACCGGTTGGCCAGCAGGACGTCCAGATCGAAAAGGCTGACATTCGCCCACAGGAACAGCTGATTGACGAACCCGCGATGCGAAGATCCGCCCCAGAACTCGAAGGTGGACAGATGGCCCGCCTGCCATTGGTCGAGCTGGAACAGCAGGCGCAATGAATCCATGTAAAGCGCGTCGGGGTGCGCGCGGTTGAGGATCACCTGGTGGATGGCCGCGAACGCCGCCACCACGGCCAGCACCAGGGCAACGCTACGCCAGGGACGTCCCTGTGCAACGGCGGTGCCTGCACCGGTATTCGGGCGTTGTGCTGCGCCCCCTCTCATCGGCTGCCTCATGCGGCCCGCTCATCGCGCTGCATCGATGATGACAACACCCGCCACAGCGCCTCACGCGAATATTCCTGGTCGATGAATGCCCGCTCCGCCGTCGAGACACGCTGCCAGAGTGCGTCATCGCGCAGCAGCGAGACAATGTGCGCAGCCATCGCCAATGGTTCGTCCGCCACGGGCATGAAGGCGCTGGCGCCGCTCAGCCCCTGCATGCCCACCGACGTGGTTACGCAGGGAACACCGTGGCGCAGCGCTTCGAGCACCTTGCCTTTCACGCCACCGCCGAAACGCAAGGGCGCGACCGCAACCCGTGCGTGCGCATAGAAGGTTTCCAGGCGCGCGTCGCTGACATAGCCGGTCACCTCGATCCGCTCGGATGCCAGGGCCTGCACTTCCGGACGGGGGTTGGACCCCACCAGGCTCACCCGCACGTCGGGAACCTCGCGCTGTACCAGCGGCAGCACCTCGTTGACGAACCACAGTGCGGCATCGACGTTGGGCGCATGCGCAAAGCCCGCCACCAGCAGGATGCCCTGGCGGCTCTGCGGCGATGGCACCACCTCCGATTGTTCGAATGCGTACAGCGGGATGGTCGCAGCGCGGCTGGTCGCAGCGGGTGCCT
Organism: Stenotrophomonas sp. SI-NJAU-1; assembly: GCF_020883215.1. Classification (NCBI taxonomy): domain Bacteria; kingdom Pseudomonadati; phylum Pseudomonadota; class Gammaproteobacteria; order Lysobacterales; family Lysobacteraceae; genus Stenotrophomonas; species Stenotrophomonas sp. SI-NJAU-1. The sequence goes on along the minus strand of NZ_CP086598.1, from coordinate 573,151 downwards.
GTTCGGCCAACCATTGCTGCACGTGGCGCGTCTCATCATCCGACGGATAGAGCACGACGTCGGCCTGCTGCCAGAGCGCATGCTCGAACTGGCGGTAACGCTCGGTTTCCCGCTCCAACTCATCGTCGGGCTTCACCTGCAGCTGCTGCTGCATGCGCAGGTGATGGATGTCGTGGCCGTAGTACACCAGCGTTGCCTTGCTGTGCCTGCGGACGCTGGCCACCAGCTCGATGGAAATGTGGGGACGGTTGAGGATCGCCACATCCAGGTAGCGGCCGTTGGCCTCCATCCAGGCGTCGAAGCCGGACGCGCCCACGCACGCGGCTCCATGCATCACCTCGATGCCCGATTGCTGCAGCGGCAGTGCGTACTCGGCATCATAGTAGGCGTTGGCCGGCCAGAACGTGACCTGGCATCCTTCCTGCACCAGCGTCTGCAGCACCTGGCAGGTCGCACGCGATCCTGCATCACGGTCAGGCTGGGGAATGTAATGATCGACCACCAGCACGTGGCGCTTGCTGCGCGAACGGTCACGCGCCAGGAAGACGTTCTCGGCATTGGGGAACTGTGCTTCCTGCAGCGTCGGGCCCCAGCGTTCGAGGAACTTGTCCCGGTTGACTGCCTGCCACGCCTTTACCCCGCTGCTCTCGTCGGTGCCGCTGGAAACACCTTCGTAGTGCACGACCACCGACTCCGGCTGCATGTAGACCTTCAGGCCGCGTGCACGTACCCGGAATGCGATGTCCGTGTCCTCATAGTATGCCGGCGCGAAATGCTCATCGAATCCGCCAAGTTCGCGGAACAGGTCCAGCGGCAGCATGATCGACGCACCGGACACGTAGTCGGCTTCCTTGAGATAGCTGTAGGCCGGGCGTGAGGGATCATCGAGCCGCCCGAAGTTCCAGGCACTGCCATCGGCCCACACGATGCCGCCCGCTTCCTGCAGCCGGCCATCGGGGTAAACGAGCTTGGAACCGACCAGGCCGGCATCCGGATGCGACTGGAACACCTCGACAAGGGCATCGAGCCAGCCTGGCCGGACCTCGGTGTCGTTGTTGAGGAGATACACGTAGCGGCCCTTGGCCAGGGTCAATGCCTGGTTGCAGGAACGCAGGAAGCCCAGATTCTTCGGATTGGCGTGATAGCGCAGTCCCGGGATCGCCGCCAGACCGCCGATCTGCGTGTCACCGGAGGCATCCTCCAGCACCAGCACCTCGAACGGTACACGTGCGCCGGCGCGGGCAATGGATGCCACGCAGGCCAGACTCTGCTCGAAATTGCCGTAGGTCGGGATGACGATGCTGACCACCGGATCGTCCACCTCGGCGAAGCGTACGCTCTGCAGGATGGCCTGCGGGTCGCTCCTGACGTCCTCCAGCAACAGCCCGTCCAGCGGCGCCGGCGTGGATTCGTCCTGCTTCAGCAGCATCCGCTTTGCGATCGGCACCATCGGCTTGAGCAGTGGATGCCGCGCCAGCCCCGATGCACGCAGCGACTGCAGCACCACGCGCCACTCGCCGCGCAGCACGCGCCCGGCGAAACGCAGGGGCTTGGTGATGCGCCAGGAACGCGAACTGATCAGCGAGCCGGTCAGATCCTGCAACGACTGCAGTTCCTCGCGATAGGATGACAGCAGGGCCGACACGTCGCTGCCATCGCCCTCCTCCGCCTGTTGCCGACCCGCCAGGTTGACGCCTGACTGGTGGAGAAGCTGGTCGATCTGTTCATGGCGCTGCCGCAGCTCGGCGCGTGCCGCGCTGGTCAAGCCGGACACAGCGGTCATCTGCGCCTGCAGCTGGCTGCGGACCTCCCAGACCTCGGCCATCGCCGACTCAAGGCGCTGGGCCCGCGCCTTCTCCTGCTCCAGTTGCTGCTGCAGACGCGCAACCGCCGCGCGCTGCTCCTGCTCCAGTTTCTGCAGCATCTGCTGCTGCAGCAGCTGTTGCTGCTGCAGCCGTTCGGCGGCGGCCAACCCAGCCTGCTCAAGCTGTCGATGCAGCTCTGCCACCACGCCCTGCTCGCGCACCACATGGCCCCGCAGCGAACCGATCTCGGCGTCCTGCGCCTGGGCCCAGCGCGCGACTTCGTGGTGATGGGCGTACAGATCCTCCGCCTCGGTATACAGCACCGACGCTGGCAGCTGCGGCAGCAGCGATGCGTCCGCCGCGGCCACCACCACGAAATAGACGGCATCGGGAATGACTGCCGCGCGCTCCTGGACACCCTCGCCGGTATCGGTCAGCGCCTGGTAGACAGGCTGCGCCGGTCCGGCATCCAGCCCGGTGATGGTGGAACAGACCGACATGCGGTGACCGCACAGGTGCATCGCCGGGAAATACCGCCCCACAAGGGCGCGGAACTCCTCCAGGTAGAGTTCCTTGACGTGGTATTCGTTGTGGTAGCCCGCACGATCAGAGTAGACCTCCTTGTTCGGCGAGGACATGATCATCACGCCATCCGGCCGCAGTACGCGACGGATTTCGGACATCATCTCTTCCTGCTCGTACAGGTGTTCGATGGTCTCGAAGGACACGACCACATCGACGCTGTCGTCGGGAAGCGGAATCGCTGCGGCAGAACCCTGCAGGTACTGCAGGTTCGCTACGCCGGCATAGCGCTCTCCCGCATGCGCGACGGCATCCTGCGAGATGTCGACACCGCGGACAGAACGCGCGCGCCCGGCGAGCATCGCGCTGCCGTAGCCTTCGCCACTGGCCACATCGAGCACGTCCTTGCCTTCCACCAGGGGCAGGCACCACGCATATCGATGCAGATGTTCCTGGCGGATGACACCGTGTTCGGTGGGGACGAAACGTTCGCCGGTGAACTCGATCATCAGGATTCCTTGGTGACTTCGATGGCAAGCATGGGCAGCCCCACCAGGCCAAAACGCATGGTCTCGTCGATCGCGCGGAATTCCAGCGCGTCATGGATCCAGTGCTGCTGGGTGTGGTCGTGCTGGTCGCCGGAGGCCACCGCTGCATCGATCATGTAAGAGCCGGACGGCATCACCGGCATGCGGAACAGGAACGAAGCCACGACAGACTCGCCGGCCCGCCCGCCCACCGGTGCGTCCTTGCAGGCGAAGTAGCTGTTGTCGCCAAACAACCTCTGGCCCAGTCGATCCTTCACATAGAAGCCGACGATCAGGCTGTCCAGCGACTGCATGAGCTCAACCCGGACGCGCAGGCGGACCAGCTCGCCACCCTCGGCCATGCCCAGCGGCAAGCCGTCCTGATCGGTCAGTGCCACATCGACAATGCGCGCACCCTGCGCACCGAACTCCTGGCCCACGTTCTCCGGGTCGAATTCGAACAGAGCGATCCGGTTGCTGACGCCCGCTTCGCGCAGGGCATCGTGACGGAAGTCGGGAGCATCGGACGCCAGCCTGCGCGACTTCCTTTCCACCTTCACGTCCTCGACACCGGCTTCGCGACGGCCGACCACGTGCTGCTCGGTCATGTACGCCTCGATCACCTCCTGCGACGTACCGGACAGGCGCATCTGGCCATTCTGGAGCCATACCGCACTCTCGCAGAGGTTGGTCACCGCCGCCGCATCGTGACTGACGAACAGCAGCGTGCCGTTCTTCTGGAACTCGCGCAGGAAACGCATGCACTTCTGCGAGAAGAAGGCATCACCTACGGCAAGCGCCTCGTCGATGATCAGGATGTCGGCATCGACGTGGGCGATCACTGCGAACGCCAAGCGCACCGACATGCCACTGGAATAGCTGCGCACCGGTTGGTCGATGAACTCACCGATGTCGGCGAAGGCCAGGATGCTCTCCATGCGTGCTTCGATCTGGGGCCGGGTCAGGCCCAGGATCGTCGCGTTGAGGTAGACGTTCTCGCGCCCCGTGAACTCCGGATTGAAGCCACTGCCCAGTTCCAGCAGCGCCGCCACCCGCCCCTTGACCGTGATGTGGCCCTCGGTGGGGTTGAGGGTACCGGCGATCATCTGCAGCAGGGTGGACTTGCCCGAGCCGTTGCGGCCGACAATGCCCACGGTCTGTCCGCGGCGTATCGAGAAACTGACGCCACGCAGTGCCCAGAAATCCTTGTAGAAGGACCTGCGCTTGCCTGCCAGCGCCTGCAGAAGCCGATGCGAGGGACGCTCGTACATGTGGTACGACTTGCCCACGCCCTGTACGTCGATGACGACGTCATTGTCGATGCGATCAGAGGACATCGGCAAAACCCACGCGCAGCTTGTTGAACATGCGATGGCCCAGCAAGGCGACCGTGCAGGCGATGAGCGTGTAGATGCCAAGCCCTGCCCAGTTGGGCATCCGGCCCCAGATCACCACCTCGCGCACCTGGTCGATGATGAAGGTCAGCGGGTTCAGTTCGAACACGATCCGGTAGCTTTCAGGGACGGATTCAACCGGCACGATGGCCGATGACAGGAACAGCATGGCGGCGGCCATCACACCGGCGATCTGGCCGATGTCGCGCAGATAGACACCCAGCGACGACACGATCCAGCCGACGCCCGCCGTCAGGATCACCAGCGGGATGACCACCACCGGCAGCAGGATGGCCGTGGCCGGAATGCTGCCCTTGATGAACAGCTGCAGCAGCAGTAGTACCACCATGTTCATCAACAGATGGAACAGCGCCGAGAAGGTCATGCTCCAGACCAGGATGTCCAGCGGAAACACCACCCGCTTTACATAGCCGGTATTGGCAACGATCAGCTGCGGTGCGCGGGTGAAGCACTCGGCGAAGAAGCCGTGCACGGTCAAGCCGGCGAACAGGATCAGCGCGAAGTCGGTGGTAGAACCGCTGGAACCTGGCCACCGCCCCTTCATGACGAAGCCGAAGGCCAGGGTGTAGACCAGCAACATCAGGAAGGGGCTGATCAGCGACCACAGCAGGCCGAAGCTGGCGCCGCGGTAGCGGCCCAGGACTTCGCGCTGGCTCAGCTCGAAGGTCAGCGAGCGATGCTTGCCGAATACCGAGAGAATCCCCATCAGGCAACCTGCTGCGTCAGCGCCCGTTCCAGATCCACCTGCAGATCCCCAAGATCCTCAACCCCCACGCTCAACCGTACCAGCGCATCGCTGATGCCCAGCTGCTCGCGACGGGCCACCGGGATCGACGCATGGGTCATCACCGCCGGATGGTTCACCAGGCTTTCCACCCCGCCCAGCGACTCGGCCAGGGTGAACAGCTCGGTGTTCTCGCAGAAGCGCTTGGCCGCCTCGAAACCACCCTTCAGCACGATCGAGACGATGCCGCCGTAGCCAGCCATCTGCCTGCCCGCCAGCTCATGCTGCGGGTGCGAGGCCAGGCCCGGGTAGATCACCTTTTCCACCGCCGGGTGCTTTTCCAGCCACTGTGCAAGCGCCATTGCGTTGGCGCAGTGCGCCTTCATGCGCAGCGGCAGGGTCTTCAGGCCTCGCAGCGCCAGGAAGCTGTCGAACGGGCCCTGCACGCCGCCCACCGAGTTCTGCAGGAAGGCCATCTGCTCGGCCAGGTCGGCGTTGTCGCCGACCACGACCATGCCACCGACCATGTCCGAATGGCCATTGAGGTACTTGGTGGCCGAGTGCAGCACCAGGTCGGCGCCCAGCTCGAGCGGACGCTGCAGCATCGGCGAGGCGAAGGTGTTGTCGACCACCACGATCAGGCCGTGGCGCTTGGCGACGGCAGCGACCGCGGCGATGTCCACGATCTTCAGCATCGGGTTGGTCGGGGTCTCGATCCAGACCATCTTCGTCTTCGCGGTGATCGCCGCTTCGAAGGCCGCCAGGTCGGTCAGGTCGACGAAGCTGAAATCCAGAGCGGCTGTGCGGCGGCGCACGCGCTCGAACAGGCGGAAGCTGCCGCCATAGATGTCGTCCATCGCCACCACGTGGCTGCCGGCATCCAGCAGCTCGATCACGGTGGAACTGGCGGCCATGCCGGAGGCGAAGGCGAAGCCACGGGTGCCGCCTTCCAGCGAGGCCACGCAGCGCTCATAGGCGAAGCGGGTCGGGTTGTGCGTACGCGAGTACTCGAAGCCCTGGTGCTCGCCCGGGCTGGACTGCGCATAGGTCGAGGTGGCGTAGATCGGCGGCATCACCGCGCCGGTGCTCGGGTCGGGCGACTGGCCGCCATGGATGGCCAGGGTGGCCAGCGCCAGCGCGCGGTCCGGGGAAGAAGCGTTGGACATGTCGTTTCCTGAATGGCGCCGATGACCGGCGCCGTCGAAGGAGCGGGAGTCTATCAGCGCGGCCTTAACGAGCTTTGACGCGGATAAACCGGGATTCAGCGGTGATCTGCAGCGATCGGCCGGTTACTGCACGCGGCGGCGCAGGTAGTTCAGCAGGTCGATGCGGGTGATCAGGCCCAGGAAGGCATTTCCATCCATCACGATGGCCACCTGGCCGCGGTCGAACACCGGCAGCAGCGCCTCGATCGGCGATTTCACATCCAGCCGGTCCAGCTTGCTGACCATGGCGGTGGCCACCGGGTCGCGGAAGCGCGCTTCATCACCATAGACATGCAGCAGCACGTCGCTTTCATCGACGATGCCCACCAGCTGCTCGCCGTCCATCACCGGCAGCTGCGACACGTCGTACAGCTTCATGCGCTGGTAGGCGGTGGTCAGCAGGTCGTTCGGACCGATCACGACAGTGTCGCGCTGGCCGTACGGGCGCAGGATCAGGTCGCGCAGATCACCGTGCTGCGGGCGTTCAAGGAAGCCGTTGTCCAGCATCCAGTAGTCGTTGTACATCTTCGACAGGTACTTGTTGCCGGTGTCGCAGACCAGCACCAGCACCTTCTTCGGCGTGGTCTGCTCCCTGCAGTACTTCAGCGCTGCCGCCAGCAGGGTGCCGGTCGAGGAGCCACCGAGGATGCCTTCCTTGCCCAGCAGGTCACGCGCGGTATGGAAGCTCTCCGCGTCGGTGATGGCGTAGGCCTTCTTCACACGGCTGAAATCGGAGATCGAGGGCAGGAAATCCTCGCCGATGCCTTCCACCAGCCAGCTGCCCGACTTGTCGTTGAGCACGCCGTCGTTGATGTACTCGGCCAGGATGGAGCCGACCGGGTCGGCCAGCACCAGCTCGGTCTTCGGCGACAGCGTGGCGAAGGCGCGTGACAGGCCGGTCATGGTGCCGGAGCTGCCGCAGCCGAACACGATGGCATCCAGATCGCCATCCATCTGCTCGAGAATCTCCGGGCCGGTGCCGAATTCATGCGCGGCCGGGTTGTCCGGGTTGCCGAACTGGTTGACGAAGTAGGCGCCCGGGGTCTGCTCGGCAATGGTCCTGGCCAGGTCCTGGTAGTACTCGGGGTGGCCCTTGGCCACGTCCGAGCGGGTCAGGCGCACTTCGGCACCCATCGCCTTCAGGTTGAAGATCTTCTCCCGGCTCATCTTGTCCGGGACCACCAGGATCAGCTTGTAGCCCTTCTGCTGGGCCACCAGCGCCAGGCCCAGGCCGGTATTGCCGGCGGTGCCTTCCACCAGGGTAGCGCCGGGCTTCAGGTCGCCGCGCTTCTCTGCCGCTTCGATCATCGACAGGCCGATGCGATCCTTGATCGATCCGCCCGGGTTGGCGCTTTCGAGCTTCAGGTAGAGCTCGCAGACGCCAGCATCCAGGCGCTGGGCCTTGACGATCGGGGTCTGGCCGATGAGTTCGAGGACGGAAGAATGGATGGGCATTCGGGGGACTTCGGTTCGCGCCACACAGGGCCGGACCGATGATTATCCGACGGATGGCGACGAAAGTCAGGAGCCGTTTCTGTGGCGCCGGGCCATGCCCGGCGGGGCGCGTGCCGACCAACGGTCGGCGCCCGCCAGCCAGGCTGGCGGCCCAAGGGGATGCGGACGGCCCCGGATCGACGAGGAGACCGGTACCGCCCGCATCGGGGGACGTGCCTGCAGGGCCTAGGCACCACCGCGTGTGGTGCCCAGGCGCGACGCCTGCGTTCAGCGGCGTCGCGTTGCCAGGTCAGGAAAGCCTGGCGGGGCCATCGATGGCCGGGTCATGCCATTCCGGGCACGACCGGAGTGCGTCAATGCGTGGGGGACGACGCTGCGAGCGGTGTTTCGTACATTCGCAGAAGGCGTTGCTTGGCCAGCAGCTTCTCGCGCTTCATTCGACCCAGGGTGACATCATCGATAGGGAGTACACCCAACTCCGCGTCCATGCACTTCTTGTTCAACTTGCGGTGCTGGTCATGGAGTGCCCGGAACTCCGGATCGCGCGCGCGACGGGCGTCGATCTCGCTCTGGGGCTGATCTTCAAACATGATGGACCTCCTTCGACAGATACACGAACGCCCCGGCCGCAAGGCACGGGGCGTTGTTCATGGAGGAGTGCCGGTCAATGCCCACATGGGTGCCCACAAGGACGTGCGGCACTGGCCTGCGCACGTCGATCTGCTGCGGTTCGCGCCCTGCTTGCATCGGCCCGGCCCTCCCATCGTCCGGTCCGCGTGATTGCGTCCCGGACAATTGACCCTACGCTTGCTCTGGACAGGGTTCAAGCCCCTGCGGCAAAAAGACCGAACCCCGCCGAGGCGGGGTTCAGGCTGAATACTCAACACAACGAAAAACAAACAATATCAATCAATTACGGGGCGATGACGACCTCGGCCGAGCGGGCCCGGGTGGAGGCGGCCTTCTTCCCAGCGACCTGGATCCGGCTGCTGGCGACACCGGCCGACACCAGCGCGTCACGCAGTGCCTCGGCGCGCTTCTGGCCGACGCCATTGGCACTGTCATAGGCTTCGATGCGGATCCTGCCCTTCTTGCCGATATTTACGTACTCGGCCAGGGCCTTGGCCTGGTTGCGGGCGCCAGCGGACAGGCTCGAGGCCCCGGCGGCGAACGCGTCACCGGCAAAGGTAAAGACCTCGCCGCGGCCATCGAACTTCGAGCCCGGCAGTTTCTGCCCGGACACCAGCTCGGCTTCCTCACGGGCCAGCTTGGCCGCGTTCTGCTGGGCCGAGCTGAGACGCTGCTGCTGCTTGCCGGCCACGCTGGTCAGGGCGTTCTCGGCATCCTGGCGGGCCAGGGTCTCGGCCTCGGCCGCTTGGCGCAGGCGTTCGGCCTCTTCTGCCTGCATCTGCGCCTGCATGCGCAGTTGTTCGGCTTCCTGCCGGGCACGGGCGGCATCGCGGCGGCTGGCCTCGATCAGCAGGTCGCTGCGGGTGCGCTCCAGGCGGTCGACCTCACGCGCGGCCAGCGCAGCCCGCACGGCGGTCTCGGCGATCTCGACCCGGCGCTCGGCCAGGTAGGTGGCCAGCTCCTGGTCACGGCGCTTGGCCTTCTCCAGGGTGGCGATGGCCTGCTGCGCCTGCATGCGCTCGAAGGCGCCCAGTTCGGCGGTGTCCGGATTGGCCTGGATCGCCATCAGGCGCTGGCTCAGCTGGCCCACCATCGGGTTGTCAGCGGCCAGGGCCAGCGTCGGCAGGGCCAGCAGGGTAGCCAGGGTCAGCGCGGAAATCGTCTTCATCGGCGGTCCTCCCCGGTCGACAACTGGCGCTGCAGCTGGTTCACCTCGTTGCGGCGCAGCTGAAGCTGCGCGGTCGCCGTGGCTTCCTCGCTGCGGGCACGGGCCAGATCGGCATCGGCGGTGGCACGCAGGGCCAGAGCCGGTGCGTTCTTGCGCTCACGACGGTCGCCGGCGGCACGCTGGGCCTGCTCCAGCCCTTGGCGGGCCAGCCCGATCAGGTCCGGGGCGTACTGGTCGGCGTCGGCCTGGGTGGCCTTGTCCACTGCCTGCCGGGCCTGGGCCAGTTCCAACGCGCCATCCTGCGCCCAGGCGGGAGCAGAGAGTGCGAATGCAAACGCCATCACATACAGGCTGTGGCGCATTCGTGCGAAGCTAAGTTGTTTCATTGGGGAGGCCGTACCGGTTGTCGGTTCGCGGCCATTGTCGTCAAGCCGGTACCGTGCTTGCAACGGGCGCCGGCAGTTTCGTTGGGGAAAATTCGCAATGGATATCGGCTACTTCCTGAAGCTGATGACCGAAAAGAACGCTTCGGACATGTTCTTGACCACCGGCGCGCCGGTGTACATCAAGATCGAGGGCAAGCTGTATCCGCTCGGCAATACCGGCCTGCCGCCGGGAATGGTGAAGAAGATCGCCTACTCGCTGATGGACGAGGGCCAGGTGCCGCAGTTCGAGCGCGAGCTGGAACTCAACATGGCCATCGCCCTGGCCGATGCCGGGCGTTTCCGCGTCAACGTGTTCAAGCAGCGCGGTGAAGTGGGCATGGTCATCCGCGCCATCCGCAGCCGGATTCCGAGCATCGAAGAGCTCAACCTGCCGCAGGTGCTGAAGGACGTCATCATGACCCCGCGTGGGCTGGTGCTGGTGGTGGGGTCCACCGGCTCGGGCAAGTCCACCTCGCTGGCGTCGATGATCGACCATCGCAACAGCACCACCACCGGTCACATCCTCACCATCGAGGACCCGATCGAGTACCTGCACAAGCACAAGATGTCCATCGTCAACCAGCGCGAGGTCGGGCTCGATACCCATGCCTTCCACAATGCGCTGAAGAACGCGATGCGCGAAGCGCCGGACGTGATCCTGATCGGCGAGATCCTGGATGCAGAAACGATGGAGGCGGCCATCGCCTTCGCCGAAACCGGGCACCTGTGCCTGGCCACCCTGCACTCCAACAACGCCGACCAGACCATCGAGCGCATCCTCAACTTCTTCCCGGAAAGCGCGCACAAGAACGTGCTGATGAACCTGGCGCTGAACCTGCGTGCGGTGATCAGCCAGCGCCTGGTGAAGAACAAGGAGGGGCGCCGCCTGCCGGCCACCGAAGTACTGATCAACACGCCGATGATCCGCGACCTGCTGCGTCGCGGCCAGGTGCACGAGATCAAGGCGGCGATGGAGGCTTCGCTGGAAGAAGGCATGGAGAGCTTCGACCAGTGCCTGTTCCGGTTGGCCAAGAACGGCACCATCGATCAGGAAGAAGCCCTGCGCGCGGCCGACTCGCGCGATGGCCTGGCGCTGAAGTTCCGCCTGTCCGAAGGAGGCAGCGGCGAGCATGATCCGTATGCGGACTTCTCGGCGGGCGCGCCGAGCATTACCCACGGGTTCTGACGGCGCGCCCGCCGGGCATGGCCCGGCGCTACCGGGCGCGTGGTGGTAGCGCCGGGCCATGCCCGGCGGAATCCTGAAGGGTTAAGGGGCGGTCTCATCCAATGAGACCCCTCGTGCGTAGGTTTCTTCAATGGAAACCATACGCAAGCTGGCCATCCTTGCAGATGCCGCCAAGTACGATGCCTCCTGCGCCTCCAGTGGTGCGGGCAAGCGCGATTCGCGCGCCTCCGGTGGCATCGGCAGTACCGAGGGCATGGGCATCTGCCACAGCTACACGCCCGATGGCCGCTGCGTGTCGCTGCTGAAGATCCTGCTGACCAACTTCTGCGTGTACGACTGCGCCTATTGCGTGAACCGGGTGTCCAGCAACGTGCCGCGCGCGCGTTTCAGCGTGGACGAGGTGGTCACGCTCACCCTGGATTTCTACAAGCGCAATTACATCGAAGGGCTGTTTCTTTCCAGCGGCATCATCCGCAACGCGGACTACACGATGGAGCGCATGGTGGAGGTGGCACGTCGGCTGCGCGAGGAGCATCGATACGCCGGCTACATCCACCTGAAGACGATCCCCGAGGCATCGCCGGAACTTCTGGCCGCTGCGGGTCGTTACGCCGATCGCCTGTCGATCAATGTCGAACTGCCCACCGAGGCGGGCCTGGCCACCCTCGCACCGGAAAAGACCAGCACATCGATCCGCGGCGCGATGGGTGAACTGCGCTGGCGCATCGAAGAAGCCAAGGAGGCCCGCAAGGCGCCGGCAGTGATCGCACCGGTTTCCAGCCGCAGCGCGCGTCCTCGCCCTCCCCGCTTCGCACCCGCCGGGCAGAGCACGCAGATGATCGTCGGCGCCGACGGTGCCAGCGACCAGCAGATCCTGACCAGTGCCGACAGCCTCTACGGCAACTACCGCATGCGCCGGGTGTACTACTCCGCCTTCAGCCCGATTCCCGATGCGAGCCGCCAGCTGCCGCTGCAACCACCTCCGCTGCAGCGCGAGCACCGGCTGTACCAGGCCGACTGGCTGCTGCGCTTCTACGGCTACGGCGTGGAGGAGATCACCGACACCACCCAGGGCGGCATGCTGGATCTGGACATCGATCCGAAGATGGCCTGGGCGATCCGCCATCCCGAACGCTTCCCGGTGGACCTGAACCTTGCGCCGAAGGAACTGCTGCTGCGGGTGCCGGGCCTGGGAGTGCGCAACGTCAAGCGTGTGCTGATGGCGCGCCGCCACGGTCGCCTGCGGGTGGCCGACGTCGCCCGGCTGAAGGCGCCGATGAGCAAACTGCTGCCGTTCGTGCAGCTGGCCGACCACCATCCGCGCAGTGCGCTGGATGATCCGGCGGCGCTGCGCGCGAAGCTGGCGCCACCACCCCGCCAGGGCTCGCTGTTCGATGCCGCGCCCGCTGCCTGATCTGCAGCGCTGGTCGCTGCGCGTAGACCCGCCGTGGTCGCTGGATGCCTGGCGCGGTGCGGCGCGTGAGGCCTTGCTGCGCGGGGTGCTGCCGGAACAGCTGGACTGGATCACAGGTACCGAAGCGTCGCTGCTGGACGCGCCGGCGGTGCAGCAGGCGCCACTGCCCGACGGCGCCACCGTCCCGAACGTGCCGCGCGACTTCGTCGAACTGGCCGCTACCTGCCTGTGCCATCGCGATCCGCAGCGCCTGCCGCTGCTGTACCGCCTGCTGTGGCGCATCGCGCATGGCGAACGCACGGTACTGTCCAATCCGGCCGACGCCGATGTGCTGCGGTTGATGGCGCTGGCGCAGGCGGTGCGCCGCGACACGCACAAGATGAAGGCCTTCGTGCGCTTCCGGGAGGTGCCCGGCGAGACCGACGCGTTCATCGCCTGGTTCGAGCCCGATCACAACATCGTCGACCGCGTCGCGCCGTTTTTCGCCCGCCGTTTTGCCGGCATGCGCTGGGCGATCCTGACCCCCGCGCGCAGTGTCCGCTGGGATGGCAGCACGCTCTCGTTCGGTGAGGGCGGCAGCCGCCGCGATGCACCCGCCGAAGACGCCCGTGAGACGCTGTGGCAGACCTATTACGCCAGCATCTTCAATCCGGCCCGGCTCAACACGCGGATGATGCAGCAGGAAATGCCCGCCCGTTACTGGAAGCATCTTCCCGAAGCGCACCTGTTGCCGGGCCTGGTGCGTGACGCAGCCGGCCGCGTGCAGGAGATGCATGATCGACCGGCACAGGTACCGCAGCGACGTATTCCCGCACGGCCGAACGATGCAACCGGTGCCGCTGCGGACAACGGCAGCCTGCAGGCGCTGCGCCAGCAGGCCGCCGTCTGCCGGCAGTGCCCGTTGTGGGAAGCGTCGACCCAGACCGTGTTCGGCGAAGGTCGTGCCGATGCACGCATCATGCTGGTGGGCGAACAGCCCGGTGATGTCGAGGACCTGAGTGGGCGCCCCTTCGCCGGGCCGGCGGGCAAGCTGCTGGACCGTGCGCTGCAGGAACTGGGCATCGAACGCGGCGCCCTGTACCTGACCAACGCGGTGAAGCACTTCCACCACGAGCGCCGAGGCAAGGTGCGCCTGCATAAGCGCCCTGAGAACCGCCATGTGCAGGCCTGCCGGCCGTGGCTGCAGGGCGAGATCGCACGGGTGAAGCCACAGGTGATCGTCTGCCTGGGTGCCACGGCGGCCTCGTCCGTATTCGGTCGCGATTTCAACCTGACGCGCGACCGTGGCCGCTGGCTCACGCTCGAGGATGGCACCCGGGGGTACGCCACCGTGCATCCTGCCTGGGTACTGCGGCAGAAGGATGAGACGCGGCGCGAGGACGCCTACCGGCTGTTCCGCGACGACCTGCGGCAACTGCTGGCGGCCGATTCCGCGCGCGCCGGAGACCGGTAGCGCCGGGCCACGCCCGGCGAGCACAGCCAGACGTCAGGCGGCGTCGATCTGGTTTTCGGGGCGTGCAGCGACGAAGGCTTCCAGCTGCTGGCAGGCCGCTTCAATGCGGCGCAGCGTGGGGTACGGCGCCAGATCCAGACCAAACCGATGCGCGTTGTACAGCTGCGGCAACAGGCAGATGTCGGCCAGGCCCGGACGGTCACCGTGGCAGAACGTGCCGGTGTCAGCGCTGTCGGCCAGCATCGCTTCCATTGCGGCAAAGCCCTCGGCCATCCAGTGCAGGGTCCACCGCGTGCGTGCATCGGCGGGCAGCTGCAGATCGCGCTCGAGGTACTGCATCACCCGCAGGTTGTTGATCGGGTGGATGTCGCAGGCCACCAGCTGCGCCAGCGCCCGCACCCGTGCGCGGCCAGCGGCGTCGGCCGGCAGCAGCGGCACCTGCGGGAACCGCTCTTCCAGATACTCCAGGATCGCCAGCGACTGGGTCAGCACGTGGCCGTCATGCAGCAGCGTGGGCACCAGCTGCTGCGGGTTGAGCCCGCGATAGGCGTCATGGTGCTGCTCGCCGCCCTCGCGCACCAGATGCACCGGTCGTGCTTCGAAGGCCAGGCCTTTCAAGGCCAGGCCGATGCGCACGCGGTAGGCGGCGCTGGATCGCCAGTAGGTGTACAGCACGATGCCGTCGTCGACCGGAATCTCCATCGCCGCCTCCATGCTCAGGGCTTGGCCGCCTGTTCGATGCGCTGCTCGATCGCACCGAAGATGCTGTTGCCGGCGGCATCGAGCATCTCGATGCGCACCACGTCGCCGAAGGACATGAACGGCGTGCTCGGCTTGCCGTCGCGCAGGGTTTCCACCACGCGCTGTTCGGCGAAGCACGAAGCACCCTTGCTGGTGTCTTCGTTGGCGATGGTGCCCGAGCCGACGATGGTGCCGGCACTGAGCGGGCGCGTCTTGGCCGCGTGCGCGACCAGCTGGGCGAAGTTGAACTGCATGTCGACACCTGCTTCCGGCGCACCGAACCACGTCCCGTTGATGTGGGTCAGCAGCGGCAGGTGCACCTTGCTGTCCTGCCAGGCAGCGCCCAGTTCGTCGGGAGTGACGAACACCGGCGACAACGCCGAGCGCGGCTTGGACTGCAGGAAGCCGAAGCCCTTGGCCAGTTCGCCCGGGATCAGGTTGCGCAGCGAGACGTCGTTGACCAGACCGATCAGCTGGATGTGGCCGGCGGCCTGCTCCGGGGTGGCGGCCATCGGCACGTCGTCGGTGATCACCACGATCTCGGCTTCCAGATCGATGCCGTAGTCCTCGCTGATCACCTTGACCGCATCGCGCGGGCCATGGAAACCGGCGCTGGTGGCCTGGTACATCAGCGGATCGGTGTAGAAGCTCTCCGGCACCTCGGCGCCGCGGGCGCGACGTACGCGCTCGACGTGCGGCAGGTAGGCGCTGCCATCAACGAATTCATAGGCGCGCGGCATCGGCGCGGCCAGGGCCTGCGGGTCCAGGTCGAACACGCCATCGGCGTCACCGGCATTGAGCGACTCATACAGCGCATTCAGACGCGGGGCCAGATGGCTCCAGTCCTCCAGGGCCAACTGCAGGGTGGCGGCGATGCCGGTGGCGCGCACGCCGTGGCGCAGGTCACGCGAGACGACGATCAGGGTGCCGTCGCGGCCGCCTTCCTTCAAGGAACCAAGCTTCATGGTGGGTGTCCGGAGTCGTGGGCAAACAAGTTTCAAGTGTAATCAAATAAGCAGCGTAGCCAAGCTGCAGCGCGGCATCGCCTCACCCTACCGCAGGAGGGGGGCGGCAGGGTTGCACCCTGCACCTGCAGAGGCAACGGCCAAGGCCAAGGCAACCGCGAAAGCAACTGCAACAGCCCCGGCTCTGGGTTTTCTGTGGGTTGGGCGGGGCGGTGTCGGATTGCGGGGACGCCGTAAACCCATCCTTGGGGGCTTGTCCGCGGCATCCATGCCGCGGACACCCCGCAATCCGACACCGCCCCGCCTTCGACAGGTTCCCGATGACGGTTGCATTCGTTCTGGTAGATCCACGCCATGCGGGGATGGATCTCATTCGAAGTCGAATATTTCGACAATTGAACGAAGAGCATCCACGCGTGGCGTGGATCTACGTGTCGACCAAGGTGACACCCACCAGGAGCAGGCCCTGCCATTTCGACAGATCGCGGAAAACTGTCGAAGGCGGGGTGGGTCCGGTTGCGGGGGCGTGAGCCGCATGGACGCGGCGACCGAGCTTACATGGACGTACTTGCAGCGGCCCCCGCAACCGGACCCACCCCGCCATCCCACGGTATGCCCGCTGTTGCTGTTGCTGTTGCCATTGCCGTCGATTCGGCGGGTGCAGGGCGCAGCCCTGCCGAACCCCCAACCTGAACAGCCTGTTTTGCGTCAGGTCTCATCCTTCCGTTAGACTATGCGGGTCTGCAGCGGCCGTCCGTTTCCCTCCGGGATCGCCGGCGACCGGGGTTCGCCCCATCGCCCGCCCCCACTCCGACGCCGTTCGTCACGCATTCCAGTCTGCGCTTCGCGTTGGCTGCACCCAATTCTCGCAGCGCGGTTCACGGGAACGCTCCGAGTCAGCCGATCAGTTTGATCTGCCCCCGTCTGTCCGTTCGGACAGGCGTTAACTGTACTTGGAGCAATCTCGATGTCTTTTGAATCCCTGGGCCTTGCGCCCTTCCTGCTGCGTGCGCTCGCCGAGCAGGGCTACGAAACCCCGACCCCGATCCAGCAGCAGGCGATTCCGCTGGTGCTAGCCGGTCGCGACCTGCTGGCCGGCGCACAGACCGGTACCGGCAAGACCGCCGCGTTCGGCCTGCCGCTGCTGCAGCACCTGGGCACCGCTTCGCAGGAAGTGCGCACCGGCCCGCGCAAGCCGCGCGCGCTGATCCTGGCACCGACCCGCGAACTGGCCACCCAGGTGCATGACAGCCTGCGCGGTTACAGCAAGTACCTGCGCATCCCCAGCGCCTGCATCTACGGCGGTGTCGGCATGGGCAACCAGCTGGACATCCTGCGTCGCGGCGTGGACCTGCTGGTGGCGTGCCCGGGCCGCCTGATCGACCACCTGGAGCGTCGCAGCATCGACCTGTCCGGCATTGAACTGCTGGTGCTGGACGAAGCCGACCGCATGCTGGACATGGGCTTCCTGCCCTCGATCAAGCGCATCCTGGCCAAGCTGCCCAAGCAGAACCGCCAGACCCTGCTGTTCTCGGCCACCTTCGAGGACAACATCCGGCAGTTGGCGCTGGAGTTCATGCGCAACCCGGAACAGATCCAGGTCACGCCGAAAAACACCGTCGCCGAGACCATCACCCACAAGGTGCATCCGGTCGATGGCAGCCGCAAGCGCGACCTGCTGCTGCACCTGCTGGCGCAGGACAGCCGCGAGCAGACCCTGGTGTTTGCCCGCACCAAGCACGGCAGCGACAAGCTGGCCGCGTTCCTGGAAAAGTCCGGCATCAAGACCGCGGCGATCCACGGCAACAAGAGCCAGGGCCAGCGCCTGCGTGCGCTCGGCGACTTCAAGGCTGGCCGGGTCACCGTGCTGGTAGCAACCGACATCGCCGCGCGCGGTATCGACATCAACGAGCTGCCGAAGGTGATCAACTTCGATCTGCCGATGGTGGCCGAAGACTACGTGCACCGCATTGGCCGTACCGGCCGCAACGGCGCTACCGGCGAAGCAATTTCGCTGGTTGCACAGGATGAAGTGAAGCTGCTGCGCGCGATTGTGCGCCTGCTCGGCCGCGACATGGACATCCGCGATGTGCCGGGCTTCGAGCTGCAGACGCCGATCCGCTGGGGCAACAGTGCACCGGGCAAGGCCGAGGCCGATACCGGAGAGCGCGTGCCGCGCAAGACCCACGCGCGCCGTCCGCACGGCGATGCACCGCGTCATGCCCATGCAGGCCCGAAGAAGGCCGGCGGTGGCCGCCGCGAGGGCGCGGGCAACGGCCAGCAGCGCGCAGGCGCAGGTGCCGGTCAGGGCCAGCGTCGTGGCGGTGCCGGTAATTCCGGTGGCGGCCGTGGTCGCGGCCAGGGCGGCAACGGCGGCGGTCGCGCTGGCTGATTGCTGCTGACATGGATGGCGCTTCCCGCTGCGCGGGGGGCTATCGAGGGACGGCGCTGACGCGCCGTCCTTTTTTGTTGCTGGCTACCGGGTGATAAAGCAGGCGGTGGCAGTACCGAGGGCGGATGGGCATGGGGGCAGCGCAGAACACGCTGTAAATACGTCCATGTAAGCTCGATGGCGCCATCCATGGCGCCAACGGTTCTGCGCTGCCCCCATGCCCATCCGCTTCAAGCATTGCCTGCGCCTTCTTCTCCCGCCGGGTTGCCGGGAGAAGAAAGATCAAATTCAAATTCAAATTCAAATTCAAATTCAAAGGCAAACGCCGAAGCCGCAATTCCTGCTTTTGCCCTTGCCCCCGCCTTGGGTTTGATGCGTCCGCGCCTGGAGGAAACTGTCTGGGGAGGACGGATAGGCCGCGCAGGACCGCAGGCGCCATGGATGGCGCCTACGAGCCTACAGGGACGTACTTGCGGCGTGTCCTGCGCGGCCTATCCGTCCTCCCAACCCACATGGCAATGAAGGCGCCAAACGCCTCAACCCCGCGCTTTCGCCGGATTCACCAGATTCCCGAAGAAGATCGCGTTGATCAGCATCCGATCAGTGCCATGCCAGTACTTGCGATGCGCCGGATCATCAGCAAACAGGATCACGTTGCCCTGCCCCTGCGCCGACACCAGCAGCCATGCACTTCCAGCCACGCGACTGCGGTTGCGCTCGGACAGATACCCGTTCACCCGAGGTGTGTCGTCGATCCGCACCACCGTGGAAAACCCGTTCGTGCTCGGCTGCAGGATGACCGTGTTCTCCTTGTTGATCGCCAGTTGCCGGCGCGGCACGCCGAACGCCAAAGGGTGACTGGGGTCGACGTCGGCGCTGAGGATGTTGCCGCTGACACGCTCGATCGCGGCGATGTCGCGCTGGTCACCGAAGGCGCGGCGCGCGGTGTCTGTTGCTTCCTCGTCCTTGCCCAGCTTCTCGCCGTCGGCAAGTTTCTGTTCGATTGCCCACTTCGCAGCGCTGCCATAGGTGACCAGTGACCCGCCGGCTTGGATCCAGCGCTTCAATGCCGCTACTGCGGCCGCGTCGATGCCGGCATAGGTGCCGCCGGACAGCACGATCGTGGTGTAGCGGTCCAGCGATACCTTGCCCAGCTGCTGTGGGTCCAGCTTGCTGGCCGGCAGGCGCAGCTGCTGGTCGAGCAGGAACCAGGCCGAACCGATTTCGGTGGCTGCCACGCCCTCGCCCATCACCAGCGCGACGGCAGGCTTGCGCAGTGCCTTGACGCCGTCACTGCCAAGGTCGATGCCGTCGCGGCTGCGACCGCTGGCCAGCGCATGCACCTGCACACCGGCGGCCCGCGCTGCGGTGGCGACCGCCTCCTGCAACGCCGCCCCGTGCAGCGGCTGCCCGGCCACCGGTACCACGATGCTGCCCCCGGCAAAGGCCACTTCACCTTGTGCGGTGGCCGCAGTGAATGGCTGGAAGGTGGCACGCGTGGACAAACCCTTGGCCTGCAGGGCGGCCAGTGCGCGGCCCGCGTTGTAGTCGCGCCAGTCGATCACGTAGGCGAAGCCCGCTTCACCGCCGGTCAGCCCGCCCTGCACTGCGGGAACCTCGACCACGCGGGCGCCGCCATCGATGCGGCTGCGGCTGCCGGAAAAGGCCACGCCGTAGGCCGGGGCGATCGCGTAGCTGGTGCTGCCGTAGAACACGTCGCCCTTGATCGGCGGGGTCTCGGCGAAGATCGAATGGACCAGGCGGAACTGCGCCTGCTGCACCGGCACCACGTAGGCGCTGCCCGCTTCGAAACGCTGGCCATCTACGCTGACAGCGCGGTCCAGTGCATGCACTTCAATCCTGTGCAGCAACAGCAGTTCCAGCAGGCGTCGGGTCAATGCCGGATCATGCGCGTCGCCGAACACGAAGCTCTTCACCGGCTGTTGTGCGGCCTGCTTCAGCGCGCTCTGGAAGAAACGCTTCTGCAGATCGAACAGCGCGCTGCGCTCGGTCACCGCACCGCGCACCGTGCCCAACCCGGTGGCAACCTGGTTGCGGATGGTGAACGGGAACGTCAGCAGCCCATTCACCGATTCCTGCACGCGACCGCGCGAGCTGGCCTGCTCCACCGTGACGCCGACCGCGCCGTGGAAATCCGGATAGGTCGAGCCGTACACGGGCGAGAAATTGTCGAAGTTCTCACCGGTGTAGTACAGCGAACCCAGCGCATCGAGCGCCTGGGCGTGGTACTTGGCCAGGGTCTTGTTGAACTCGTACGACGCTGCCGGGATCAACGGGCTATGCATGCTCTTCGGTGATGGCTCGAAGTAGTACGTGCTGTCCTTGCCCATTTCGTGGAAGTCGATCTGCACGTTCGGGTACCACTGGTGGAACTGCGCCACCTTCGGCCGCGAATCCTGCTGCGTCAGTGCCAGCCAATCGCGGTTGAGATCGGTGAAGTAGTGGTTGGTACGGCCCTGCGGGAACGGTTCGACGTGTTCCTTGTCGGCCGGATCGGCCGAGGCCGGATCGGACGCCCAGGCGTTGTGCCAGTTGGCGGCGCGATCGCGGCCGTCGGGATTCTGCGCCGGGTCGAACAGCACCACTGCCTGCTGCAGCCACTGCTGCGTTTCCGCGCTGCGGTTGGCCACCAGGTAGTAGGCGGTCAGCATCGCCGCTTCGCCACTGGAGGTCTCGTTGCCGTGCACGCTGTAGCCCAGCCACACCACCACCGGGCTGTCACCGGCAGCGCTGCGCGGCTGCTCCGGGTCAGCCAGGGTCGCGTGCTGCTGGCGGATCTGTTCCAGCCGCGCGTGGTTGCCTGCAGCAGTGACCGTGGCGATCAGCAGCGGTCGGCCCTCATAGCTGCGGCCGATCTCGCGCACACTGATCCTGTCCGAGTGCTTGGCCAGCTCCTGGAAGTAAGCCACCAGCTGCTCATGGCGGGTGTAGCGGCTGCCGATCGGATAGCCGAGGAACTGCTCCGGCGTGGGAATGGCGGTATCGAATGCCGCCGCATCGGTGGTCTGCGGGAAGAAATAGGCGCTCTGCGCATGGACCGCAGGCGGCAGCGATACGGCGGTGGCGACAGCGAGCAACAACGGAAAAACGGCACGGCGGTGGAAGGACACGGTGACTCCCCTGGAACATGGCAACACAGCCGGCCACGCAGGGTGGCCGGCCGCGGCGGGTGGATCAGAAGCGGTAGTCGAAGCCCAGCGTGAAGTAGCGGCCACGCAGGTCGTACTGGCTGAAATCGTACGGCGCGCGGATGCCCGGGAACGAGGCGTCGTACGGCGGCGTCTTGTCACCCAGGTTCTGCACCTTGGCGTACACGGTCAGGTTGTCGATGCCGGTGTAGCCCAGGTAGAGATCGAACTGGTTGTAGGCGTCGACGCGGCTCTGCACCGCAGCGGCAGCGGTGCTGGCCTTCTGGTCGTAGCCACTGGTGTAGTACCAGGTCACCGCAGCGGTGTAGTCGCTGTACTTCCAGTCCAGGGTGGTGGTGGCCTTGTTCTTCGGCAGGGTGGCGCCGAGATTGCTGCCGGCATAGTCCACCAGCGGGCCACCGACCACGGTCGGGCGCCGGTAGTCGCGCACGTGGGTGTAGGCCGAGGTTACGGTGAAGTCACCGAAGGCGGTGGTCGGGATGCGCTGGCGCAGCTCGACGTCGATGCCCGAGGTCTTCAGCTCGCTCAGGTTCTGGTAGCGGTTGTAGACCGCCTGCAGCTTGCCGCGCTCATCGCGCTGCACGGCACCGGCGACGTTGTCGTTGACCAGGGTCTGGGTGTTGTTGGTACCGACCAGGTTGTCCAGCTGGATACGGTAGTAGTCGATGCTCAGGTTGGTGTTCGCCCATGGCGACAGCACCACGCCGAAGTTCACGCTCTTGGTGCGCTCCGGCTTCAGGTCGCTGTTGCCGACGGTGAAGAAGGTCGGGTTCTGCCGCGAGCCCGGCACGTCCGGATCACGCGGGTCGACCACGCTGCCGTAGGCGATGCTGGTGCTGTTGGAGTTCTCCGACAGCGACGGTGCACGGAAGCCCTTCGACGCGGAGGCACGCACCAGCAGGAAATCCAGCGGCTGCCAGCGCAGGCCGAGCTTGGGCGAGAAGGCGTCGCCAAAATCATCGTAATGATCGGCGCGGGCGGCGGCGGACAGTTCCAGGGTCGAGGCCAGCGGCACGTTGACCTCGGCGTAGGCGGCGCTGACCTTGCGCTCGCCATGCACTTCGGCGATTGCCGGGCGCACCTGCAGGCCGGCATCGATCTGCCACGGGTTGTTCGAATCAAGCTTCTCGCGGCGCCATTCGGCACCGGCGGCGAATCCGATGTCGCCGGCCCAGGTGCGGCCGAGGCTGCCGGAGATCTTCGCATCAATGCCCTGCAGCACCGACTCGGCCGGACGCAGGGTGGCGATGTTGATCGAATCGCGCACCGACTGCGGCGTCGCGGCCGGGTTCAGCAGGTTGTAGCTGCCGGTGGCCAGTGCATTGGCCAGTGCCCAGCGGTTGGCGAAGCCGCCGGAGACGGTTTCGCGCTCGCTGCTGCGCGCGCCGAACGCGGCCACTTCCCAGTCCCACTTCTCGGTGTTGCCACGCAGCCCGAACACACCGCGATAGGCGGTGGACCGGTTGGTCTTGATGGTGCCGCCGAGGTCGAAGAAGGTGTATTCGATCGGGATCGCGCGGCCGTACGGGTTGTACGGATTGCTGGCCGGCAGGTTGGATGACACCGGCTCGGCCAGGCCGGTCTGCGCGTTCAGTGCGAAGCGACCGCTTTCCAGGGTGAAGAACGGGCTGCTGCCGAACCAGGCAGCACTCTTGATCTGGCTGTACAGCACTTCGCCGAACGCTTCGACGTTGTCGCCGAGGCGGAACGTGCCGTTGGCGTAGGCCTGGTAACGCTTGGTGGAGGGAATCAGGGTGGTGTACGGGGCCTGGTTGAAGCCGCAGGTATCACCGGCCAGGCCGTCGATCGGCGCGCTGGCCACGCGGGTGGTGCCGGTGGGGCAGTTGCCGTTGGCATCGAGCATCGGCACCGAGGTGCCATTGACCAGATAGCGTGCGCCCTTGGCCGACCAGCCGTTCCAGCGGCCGCCGGGCTGGTCGCTGTAAATGCCGCTCTTGGTCAGGTTGCGCTCGTCCTGGTCCAGTCGCTCGCGGTTGTAGCCCTGCAGGCTGAAGAGGATGTTGTAGCCGTCCTTGTCGATGTCGCCCAGGCCACCGACGAACTTCAGGTTCTGCTCGTGCAGGCCGCCCTGGTCGGCGCCGCCGAAGCTGCCGCCGATCTCGGCGCCTTCGAAGTTCTGCCGGGTGATGATGTTGACCACGCCGGCCACCGCATCGCTGCCGTACACCGCCGATGCACCGTCCTTGAGCACTTCGATGCGTTCGACCGCCACCAGCGGCAGCGCGTTCAGATCGACGAAGGTGTCCGACAGGCCGCCGGCCGGGAAGCCGTAGTTGGCCAGGCGGCGGCCGTTGAGCAGCACCAGCGTGTTCTTCTGCGAAAGACCGCGCAGGCCGATGCCGGCCGAGCCCGACGCCCAACCGTTGTTGGTGGTCTCGTTGCTGGCATTGCCGGTGTTGGCCGAGATCGAGCGCAGCACATCGGCCACGGTGGCCTTGCCGGTCTGTTCCAGCTGCTGGCGGCCGATCACCTGCACCGGGTTGGAGGCTTCGGTATCGGCGCGTTTGATGTTGGAACCGGTGACGCGCACGGCAGCCAGGGTGCTGGCTTCGCCGCCGGCGTCGGCGGTGGTTTCGGCGGCGGCAGACAAAGGCGCGGCCAGAGCGACGGCCAGGGCCGCCACGAGCAGGGTGTGCTGGGGCATGACGATGTGGGGGAGGTAGTGGAAGGACGAGGTAAGTTCCGCAGTAATCCATGCCTGGCCGGGGTGCGGCCAATAACATCTCTTCATACGGATATAAGAGAAACTA
The DNA here is from genome assembly GCF_020883215.1 of Stenotrophomonas sp. SI-NJAU-1. Lineage (NCBI taxonomy): Bacteria > Pseudomonadati > Pseudomonadota > Gammaproteobacteria > Lysobacterales > Lysobacteraceae > Stenotrophomonas > Stenotrophomonas sp. SI-NJAU-1. The sequence continues at coordinate 549,183 of NZ_CP086598.1, read as the reverse complement.
TCATCTCTTCATCCGGATGAAAAGAATTTCTTCACAGGAAGGCAACGAAAAGCCGGGCTGATCGGCCGCCCGCGGCGTACAATCGCGCCATGGAAATCTTCAAAGTCTTCATGCTCGAGGCGGCGCACCGCCTCCCCAACGTGCCGCCGGGGCACAAGTGCGCGCGCCTGCACGGCCACTCCTTCCGGGTGGAACTGAAGGTCGAGGGCGAGCCGGGCGCGCAGACCGGCTGGATCATGGACTTCGGCGACGTGAAGGCGGCTTTCCAGCCGATCTACGACCGCCTGGACCACCATTACCTCAATGACATCCCCGGCCTGGACAACCCGACCAGCGAAAACCTGGCCGTGTGGATCTGGAACGAGCTCAAGCCCACCCTGCCGGCATTGAGCGAGATCACCGTGCACGAAACCTGCACCTCGGGCTGCCGTTACCGCGGCCCCGCCGCCTGATCAACCCATTGATCTGAAAGGCCTCAAGGCGCCAGAGATGGCGCCTTCGTGATTTTTGTTGCATTGCCGCATGATCGGCGTATGCTGCATTGCATCAATACAAATGCACGGCGGATGCGACTGGCAGGCAACAGAGCCACCGGCGCGACGCCCACGCTCATTGCATGGGTCCCTCCCCCCATGCAATCCGGACCCGGCAGATCCCTCCCTCTGCCGGGTCTTTTTTTGCCTGGCGTCTGCATTCCAGAGCGCTCCTTCGTCCGGGTCTATGCGAGCTGGAGGGCCCCGCCGGGGCAGGTAGGGGTTTGGGCAAATGTCCCCCGGCGCCGGCCGTTGGCCGTCACCTCCTCCTTTACTTTGCCCAGACCCCTACCCGCCCCGACGAGGCTCGGCTTGCGGCACCAGGCGCGCAGATGCAGCGCTCGCGACGGCCCTTCAATGAGACGCCGACGAGCTCCGGACGCAGGACGGAGGCCCTTGCGTGCGAAGTAAAGGGGGAGGTGACGGCCAACGGCCGGCGCCGGAGGACATTCGCACGCAAGGGCCTCCGCCCTGCGCCAGGAAGATTCGCCGCGCCCGTAAGGATCGCTCCCGGTTATCGCCCGCGATTGCCGTGCCAGTGCTGGTACCACGCCTGGAACATCAACACGTTCCACAGGTGCGTATGCCATTTGCGCTCGCCGCGCAGGAACGCCTCCCAGATCGCGCGCACGCGTACCGCATCGAAGCACCCCTGGTCGCGCAGCAGCTGCGGGTCGAGCAACGCTTCCGCCCAGTCGCGCAGCGGGCCGGCCAGCCAGCGTGCCATCGGTGGGCCGAAACCGCGCTTGGGGCGATGGACCAGCGGGGCGGGCAGGTAGCGCGCCAGCAGATGCTTGAGGATCCGCTTGTGCTCGCCGTCGTGGTACTTCAAGTGCTGCGGCAGGCGCCAGGCCAGGCGTATGACCTCCATGTCCAGCAACGGCGAGCGCGTCTCCACGCCGGCCGCCATGCCGGCACGGTCGACCTTGGCAAGGATCCCCTCGGCCAGGTCCATGCGGAAATCCAGCAGCTGGATGCGCGCTTCCGCCGGCAGTGCGGTGTCCTGCTGCTGGAAGATCGTCGCCGGCTCGCGCGCCCCCAGTACCACCTGGGTCGGCTGCCGCCAGCGGGTGACGCGCTGCAGGTAATGCCCCTCCACGTCGTTGGCGGCCACCTCGGCCACCAGTGCGCGCCAACCGCCAAGCCGACCCCGCTCGACGTTCAAGCGGCTGCTGCCACGCCGCGCAAGATCACGTACCCAGTCCGGCAGGCCACCGCACAGGCGCGCATTGCGCAGCGCGCGGCCATAGCTGGGGTGCCCGAAGAACAGCTCATCGCCGCCGTCGCCGGTCAGCGCCACCGGCTTGCGCGCGCCGAGCAGCTCGCTGGCCAGCAGGGTGGGCAACTGCGAGGCATCGGCGAACGGTTCGCACCAGACCTGCGGCAAGCGTTGCAGCAGTTCCAGGCCCTGCCGGCTGTCCATCCTGTGCAGGTGGTGATGCACGCCCAGGTGCCGGGCCACCTGCGAGGCCCAGTCGCTCTCGTCGTGACCGGGGTCGTCGAAACCCACCGTCCATGCTTCCACCGGCAACGCCGACTGCGCCTGCATCATCGCCACCACCAGCGACGAATCGGTGCCACCGGACAGGAATGCACCGCAGGCCACGGGTGAATGCATGCGCGTGGCGATCGCCTGCTGCAGCACCACCTCCAACTGGTCGGTGGCCTGCTCCAGGCTGGGCGCCGGCTGCAACGGCTGCTGCAGCGCGGATTGCATCGCATCGCGCGCGCACCAGTAGCGATGGCCGCCCTGCGTGGCCTGCGTTGATCCGCCGGCGGCATGATCGTTGAGGTCCACGCGCAGCATCGCCCCGGCCACCAGCTTGTGGATGCCGCGATAGATGGTGTGCGGCGCCGGCACATAGTCGTGGCGCAGCAGCAGGCTCAATGCATCCTGGTCGATGCTGGGAGCGAATCCGGCAAAGGCCTGCAGCGCCTTCAACTCCGAAGCGAACAGGAACTGGCCCTGGTACCAGCCGTAATACAACGGCCGTTCGCCGACCGGGTCACGCGCCAGCCAGAGCTCATGTGCGTGGCGGTCCCAGACGCTGAACGCAAATGCCCCTTCGATGCGCGACAGCGCACGCTGCACGCCCCACTCGACGACGGCCTGCAGCAACAGGCGTGCATCGGTGCAGCTGCGTGGCAGGTCGCGCAGCTGCGACTGCAGGGCCGCGCGGTTGTAGATGCGGCCATCCAGGCACAGCACGTAGCGCCCGCAGCTGGAGCTGAGCGGCTGCAACGGCATGTCGGTCGGCGCACGGCAATGACCGAGGGCCAGCCCTGCGTCGGCATCGGTCCAGTACCCGATGCGACCGCGGCCGCGCTGCTGCAGCGCCCGCAGCATCGGCGCCAGCTGCTGCAGCAGCTGCTCATCGTCGGCAGGCGGCAGCCAGGCCCCGACCACGCCGCTCATCGCTGGCCTCCATGGCAAGGGCAATCAAGGAAAAGCGCGGGACAGGAGGCGGACGGCATGAGGACGGCACGCGGATGGGGAGAGCTGCCATGCTCGGCCCCGCCGAGCGCCACGTCAGTCGTAGCGCTGTCAGCGACCGTCACCGCAGGCGCGGATTGCGTAACGTTTTGTAACAACCCGATTGCTACCGTGCGGCCAAGTCGTTGCCCGGCCTGAGGCCCGGCCCGCGCGCCAGCAACCCCGGCTGAATGGCGCCCGCTCCCTGGACCCGAGCGGCCCGGCAGCTGGGATAGCATCGCCGCGCTCGTGCCACGGCGGTACGGAAGCACCCCGGAGGCCTTGTAAATGCTGGATATCGTACTGGTTGAAGACGACGCTCGGCTGGGCACGATGGTCAGCGACTACCTGAAGCGCCACGGTTACCAGGTCGCCCACGAACGCTGCGGCCAGCGCGCGATCGCCCGGATCCTCAGCGAGAAGCCGGCGCTGGTCCTGCTCGATATCGGTCTGCCGGGCCAGGATGGTTTCGAAGTGTGTCGGCAGATCCGGCCCCACTATGACGGGATCATCTGCGTGCTGAGCGCCCGCACGGACAACATCGACCAGGTGCTGGGGCTGGAGCTGGGCGCCGACGATTACATCGGCAAGCCGATCGAACCACGGGTGCTGCTGGCCCGGCTGCGCGCCCACCTGCGCCGCCACCGCCGGGTCGAGCCACGCGATGGCGCCCTGCGCTTCGGTGAACTGAGCATCGACCCGTCCACCCGCAACGTGCACCTGCAGGGCCGCCTGCTGGAGCTGACCACCGCCGAGTTCGACCTGCTGTTCCTGCTGGCCGGCAACGCGGGCCAGATCCTCGACCGCGATGCGCTGCTGCGTGGCCTGCGCGGCATCGCCTTCGATGGCCTGGACCGCTCGATCGACGCACGCATCTCGCGCCTGCGGCGCAAGCTCGGCGACAACCCGGAGCAGCCCGAGCGGATCAAGACCGTGCGCGGCCGTGGTTACCTGTTCAGCCGATCAGCATGGGGATGAAGCATCCGTCGTCGGCCATGCGTGGCCATGCCTTCCACTTCCTGCGCTACGGCATCGGTTTCCTCACCGCCCATCTGCTGCTGATCGTGGTCGGGCTGTGGGCCTGGGATGCGCTGCTGGAAGACCGCACCGAGGCCAGCCTGCAGGCGGAAATGCGCGGCCCGCACGCCATGCTGCAACATCGCTTCGCCGAAACGCCGCCGGCGCAGTGGCCAGCCCTGGCGCAACAGTTGGACAGCGATTTCGCCTATCCGCTGCAGCTGATGCCGCTGACCGAAGCTGCCGCGATACTGCCGGCGAAACAGCGCAAGGGCTTGCTCAACGGACACGTGCAGATCGAGCTGGACAGCATGCGCAGCCTGCAGCGCGTCGGCAACAGCAGCAGTGCGCTGATCCTGGGGCCGCTGGACCAGGCCCTGCCCGAAGAAGGCTGGCAGGACAGCGAAGCCTCCGGCGTGGCCATCATCCTGCTGATCCTGATGGTGGCGGTGGCATTGCCGATGTACGTAATGGTCTACCGGTTGTGGCGCGATGTCTCGCAGCTGGCACAGACCGCACGACGGATGCGCGATGGCCAGCTCGACAGCCGGGCGCCACGCGCCGGTACCGCGCTGGTGCGGCCATTGGCCAAGGCGTTCAACCACATGGCCGAACAGCTGCAGCTGCTGCTGGACAGCCAGCGCGTGCTGGCCCAGGCGGTGGCGCACGAAGTCCGCACACCGCTGGCACGCATGCGCTTCGGCCTGGCCGACCTGGAAGACACCGGACTGGACGACGCCCAGCGCGATGCGCTGTCCGGCCTGCGCATCGACATCGACCGGTTGCAGCACCTGACCGATGCGGGCGTCGAGTACGCCGCGCTCGGCCGCTGCCATCAGGTCACCCGCCAGCGCCTGCAACTGGCAGCGCTGGTACGCGGCGTGGTCGAGCAGTTCGCACCACTGACGATACCGGTGCAGCAGGACCTGTCACCGGCAGGGCTGGTCAACGTCAACCGGCACATGCTGGAACTGGCGCTGCGCAACCTGCTGGGCAACGCGCTGCGCTATGCGCGCCGGCAGATCCGCATCGTCAGCACGCTCAACGAGGGATGGCTGTGCCTGCAGGTGGAGGACGACGGCCCCGGTATCGCCGTCGAACTGCGCAGCCAGGTGCTGCAGCCCTACGTGCGGCCGGACCTGGCCAGCCCGGGCTTCGGGCTGGGCCTGGCGCTGGTGCAGGTGGTGGCGGACAAGCATCGCGGCCACGTGGAAGTGGCCGATTCGGTGCTCGGCGGTGCCTGCATCCGGCTGCTGCTGCCGATGGAAAGCGGTGTCCCGCCACCGGCAGACAACGTCTAGTTCGCCTCGGCATCGGCACGCGGCAAGGCGAACACGAACAGCGCGCCCTGTTCGCTGTCGCGCAGTTCGATACGGCGGCCATGCAACTGCACGATGCGCTGCACGATCAGCAGGCCGAGCCCGCCGTTCTCGCCACGCGGCGCGCCCAGTGCCGCTGGCGCCTGGAACAGTTGCCCACGCAGCGCCGGCGGCACCCCGGGGCCATCGTCCTGCACCGCCACCTGCACACTGTCGGGCAGCGCCGACAGCTGCACCTGCACACGGCCCCCGTCCGGCGCATGCCGCAGCGCGTTGTCGAGCAGATTGGTCAGCACGCGCTCAACAAGGCCCAGGTCAGCGCGCACCAGCGGCAGGCCCGGCGGGAAATCAGCGTGCAGGCGCTGCCCACGTGCCTGCGCGGCCAGCTCGAACTTCTGCAGTACGTCCTGCAGCAGTTCCGGCAGCGCGAACACTTCCCACTCCAGCCGCACTTCACCGTGCTCCAGCCGCGCCAGTTCAAACAGTGCCCGGGCCAGACGGCCGACCTTGGCGCTCTGCGCCAGCGCGATACCGAGATAGCGACGACGCTCCTGCGGCGACAGCGTGGCTTCTTTCAGCGCCAGCGTTTCCAGGTAACCGTGCAGCGAGGACAACGGCGTGCGCAGGTCGTGCGAGATGTTGGCCACCAGTTCGCGGCGCTGCAGGTCCTGCTGGCGCAGCTGCTGCCACTGCTCGCCCAGCCGCTGTGCCATCTGCGCATGGGCATGTTCGAGGATCTTCAGTTCATCGCGCTCGCCCGCGCGCAGCGGTACCGGCGCTGGCAGTGGCGTCGGAGCGTCGATGTCGAAGGCCTGTATGCGCCGGGTGACCTGGCGCAGGGGCCGGGTCACCCAGTAGAAGGCCACCAGGCCGGCAAGCAGGCCCAGCCCGCCGATCAGCAGCACCGACCAGAGCGTGGTGTGCCATTGGCTGCCGGCGGCCAGATCGTCGGCCAGCATCTGCCGGTGTTCGCCCACCAGCACCACGTACACGTAACCCGCCTGCCGCCCCTGCACCACCAGCGGCGCGACACTGAACACCTTGCGGCCATCGGCACTGCGGGGATCGTCACCGAGGATCGGCAGCGGAGCACCGGACAGCAGGCGCCGCAGCGGTGCCACGTCCACCCGGCTGCGCACCAGGTGGCCGCTGGGTGCATCGTGGCCGAGGATGCGACCCTGCTCATCCAGCAGGTACACCTCGACACTGGGATTGACCGCCATCAGCTGGCCGAACAATGCGCGCACCGCCGCATCGCGCATGCCGCTGGTATCCATCAGCTCGCTGCGCTGGGCGATGTGCTCGGCCAACCCAAGCGACAGGCGCTGCACCACTTCCTGCTCATGCCGGGTATTGGTGCGCATCTGCCAGGCCAGCAGCGCCATGCAGCACGTCAGCATCAGTGCCGACATCACCAGCGCCAGTTTCTGCCACAGGTTCGGCTTGATCATGTGGCCGCCCCGGCCGGGTCGACCAGTTTGTAACCGCGCCCCCACACCGTCAGCAGGCGCCGCGGGTTGCCCGGGTCGGTCTCGATCTTGCTGCGCAGGCGGTTGATGTGGGTGTTGACCGTGTGCTCGTAACCGTCGTGCTGGTAGCCCCAGACCTGGTTGAGCAGTTCCATCCGCGCAAACACCTGGTCCGGGTGGCGGGCGAAGAACAGCAGCAGTTCGAACTCACGCGGGGTCAGTTCCAGTGCATTGCCATCGACGGCGGCAGTACGCGCGACCGGGTCCAACCGCAGCCCGCCGAGTTCGATCGCCCCGGCATCGATGCGCGCGTTCTGTGCCATCGCTTCGGCGCGGCGCAGCAGCGCACGCACGCGCGCCACCAGCTCCGGCATCGAGAACGGCTTGGCCAGGTAGTCGTCCGCGCCCAGTTCCAGGCCGACGATGCGCTGGGTTTCGCTGCCACGTGCGCTGATGATGATGATCGGCACGTAGCGCGCCATCGCGCGTGCGCGCTGGCAGACCTGCAGGCCGTCCACGCCCGGCAGCATCACGTCCAGTACCAGCGCATCCCACGGACCTTCCTGTTCGATCAGGCGCAGGCCGGTATCGCCGCTGGCGGCGTGTGCGACTTCATAACCCTCATCACCCAGGTGCATGCGCAGCAGGTCGGCGATGTGGGCATCGTCTTCAACGATCAGGACACGTTTGGCGGACATCGGCAGCTTCGGGCCAGTGGGGAGGCTGCCCGCATTGTGGCGCGGGAGCGACGTGGATACCTCACGAAAAATTGAATCCTGCGTGAGGATTCGTTGACCGGAGGGGGCGCAGCATGGCCCCGTCGCCCCTTCCCGGAGTCCACCATGTCCCTCACCCGCCGCCATCTGCTGGGCCTGGGCGGCGCTGTCACCGCCGCCGGCCTGCTGGGCCTGGGCGCGTGCAGCCGCGCGGCCCCGGCCGCTGCCGAGGCACGGCCTGCGCGACAGTTCGAGGTGGTCCGCAGCGATGCCGAGTGGCGCCGGCTGCTGAGCCCGGCGCAGTACGCCGTGCTGCGCCAGCAGGCCACCGAGCGCCCCTGGAGCAGCCCGCTGAACAAGGAACATCGGCGGGGCACGTTCGCCTGTGCCGGCTGTGCGTTGCCGCTGTTCTCTTCGTCCACCAAGTTCGAAAGCCACACCGGCTGGCCCAGCTTCTGGGCGCCGCTGCACAACGCCATCGGCGAGGACCGTGACACCACCTTCGGCATGGTGCGGGTGGAAGCACATTGCCGCCGCTGTGGCGGACATCTCGGCCATGTGTTCAACGACGGCCCGCGGCCGACCGGACTGCGCTACTGCATGAACGGCGCCGCGATGACGTTCATGCCCGGGACTGCGCAACAGGACGCCGCTGGCGGCTGGCGCGTGCCGGTCGGTTCTTCCCCTGCTTCTGGAGCCTGATGATGCTGCTGTTGCTGCTTGCCTATCTCGGCGGCGTGCTGACCCTGCTCAGCCCGTGCATCCTGCCGGTGCTGCCGTTCGTGTTCGCACGCGCTGATCGTCCTTTCCTGCGCAGCACCCTGCCGCTGCTGCTGGGCATGGCACTGACCTTCACCGTGGTCGCCAGCTTTGCCGCGGTCGGCAGCCAGTGGGTGGCGCAGGCCAACCAGGTCGGCCGCTGGGTGGCACTGGTACTGATGGCGGTGTTCGCCATCGCGCTGCTGTGGCCGACCCTGGCCGACCACCTGCTGGCGCCGTTCCAGCGCATCGGCGCGCGCCTGAGCGCACGTGCCGACGCCGCGGATGCGGCTGGCCGCGGCGGCGCCTGGACCTCGCTGCTGATCGGCATCGCCACTGGCCTGCTGTGGGCCCCCTGCGCCGGTCCGATTCTCGGCCTGGTGCTGACCGGTGCCGCCCTGAACGGCGCCAGTGCCGGCACCAGTTCGCTGTTGCTGGCCTACGCGCTGGGCGCCGTCACCGCACTGGCACTGGCGGTGTGGGTGGGCGGCCGTGTGTTCCGCGCGCTGCAGGCCCGGCTCGGCCTGGGCAATGTGGTGCGCCGGGTGCTCGGCGTGGCAGCGTTGCTGGCGGTTGTGGCGATCGGCCTGGGCTGGGACACCGGCCTGCTGACCCGCCTGTCCGCGGTCAGTACCGCACGCATCGAACAGGGCCTGCTGGATGCCGTGCCCGGCACGCAGCCGGCAGCACCACCGATGATGATGATGGCAGCCGGCCAGGCAGACGCGCCGCTGCCGGTGGAAGGAACGCTGCCCACGCTGGATGGCGCCACCGGGTGGCTCAACAGCCCGCCGCTGAGCCGCGAGCAGCTGCATGGCAAGGTCGTGCTGATCGACTTCTGGACCTATTCCTGCATCAACTGCCTGCGTGCGATGCCGTTCGTGCACGAATGGGCGCAGCGCTACCGCGACCATGGCCTGGTGGTGATCGGCGTGCACACCCCGGAATTCGCGTTCGAGCGCGACCCGCGCAACGTGATGAAGGCCGTGCAGCAGCTGAAGGTCGAGTACCCGGTCGCACTCGACAACCAGTATGCGATCTGGCGCGCGTTCAACAACCGCTACTGGCCGGCGCACTACTTCGTCGATGCGCAGGGCAACATCCGCGGGCATCAGTTCGGCGAGGGCAACTACGCGCACTCCGAACAGGTGATCCGCCGCCTGCTGGTGGAAGCCGGGCAGACCGAGCTGCCGCCGCCTGCTGATCCGGCCGCGGCTGACCTGCAGGGCGTGGCCACGCAGGCCGACATGGGCAACCTGCGCTCGCCGGAAACCTACCTGGGCCACGCACGTGCCGAGCAGTTCGCCTCGCCGGGCGGGCAGCGCGCCGACGCAGCATTCGGCTACACGCTGCCGTCCACCCTGGCGCTGAACCAATGGGGCCTGTCTGGACAGTGGCGGGTCAACGATGAGGCTGCACAACTGCAGCAGGCCGGCGGCCGCATCGCGTTCCAGTTCCACGCCCGCGACCTGCATCTGGTGCTGGCACCGGGCGAGGACGGCAAGCCGGTGCGCTTCCGCGTGCTGCTCGATGGCAAGCCACTGCCTGCGGCCGATGCCGGCGCCGACGTGGCCGCCGATGGCACCGGCACCGTCAACGAGCACCGCCTGTACCAGCTGATCCGCCAGCGCGGCGCGATCGGTCCGCATCGTTTCGAGATCGAATTCCTCGACGCAGGCGTGCAGGCCTACGCCTTCACCTTCGGTTGAACCGGGAGCACACGATGAAACTCTCCTTCGAACAGGGCATTGCCGCCGGCGTCGCCGGCCTGGTCGCCACCGCGCTGGTCGCAGGTGTGCTGCTGGTCGACCACAGCGCGATCGCCGCCCCGGCCGAGCCCACCGCGCAGCGGCAGGCACTGCCTGCGCCCAGCGGCGATGCGGCCTTCCGCGATGACGCCAGCCACGCCAGCGTGGTCTTCGCCGGCGGTTGTTTCTGGGGCGTGCAGGGCGTGTTCCAGCATGTAAAAGGGGTGAGCAACGCGGTCTCCGGTTACATCGGAGGCAGTGCCGCCGACGCCCGCTATGAACGCGTCAGCAGTGGCCGCACCGGCCACGCCGAAGCGGTGAAGGTGGACTACGACCCGCGCCAGGTCAGCTATGGACAGCTGATGCAGGTGTTCTTCTCGGTGGTGCACGACCCGACCCAGCTCAACCGTCAGGGGCCCGATCATGGCAGCCAGTACCGATCGGCGATCTTCGTCGAAGACGCGCGCCAGCAGGCAGCAAGCCGTGCGTACATCAGCCAGCTTGGCCGGGCGGGGAGCTACCGCGCGCCGATCGTGACCCAGGTGAGCAGCGGCCAGCGCTTCTACCCGGCCGAGAGCTATCACCAGAACTACATGAGCAACTACCCGCAGGCCGCGTACATCCGCTACTACGACGCGCCCAAGCTGACCGCGCTGGGCAAGCAGTTCCCGGCGTTGTACCGCCGCGAACCCGCGTTGGTGCCGATGCGCTGACACCCCATGGTGGGGCCGGCCGCTGGCCGCCACCACGGCATGAAAAAGACGCACGGCCACAGGGCCGTGCGCTTGGGAAGTATCGACCCGGCCCCGATCAAGCCCGGCCGACAACGACATGCTAGGCTCGTCAGCATCATGGGTACAGAACCAGATGCGGGCCGGATCGATGGATACAGAAGACGCCACCACGATGATTCCTCCCCGCTACCAGCGGCTGTCGGACGAGCTGGCTGAAGCCATCCACGGCGGGCGCCTGCCGGTCGGCAGCCGGCTGCCGTCGCTGCGGCAGATGGCATCGCAGCGCCAGCTCAGCCTGAACACCGTGATCGCGGCCTACCGTCAGCTGGAAGACGCCGGTCTGGTCATTCCGCGGCCGAAGGCCGGCTTCGAAGTCGCGCCGCGACTGTCGGTTCCGCAGCGCTCGCTGCGCGATGCGCCGTCCGCGCCCACCGCCCCGCTGCAGCAGGTGCTGATGGCGCGGGTGCTGGAAGCGCAGCGGCGCCCCGGCGTGATCGATCTCGCCTTTGCCGGCCCGCGTGGGCGCCAGTTCTACCCGGGTGCGCAGCTGGCCCGGCACACCGCGCAGGTGCTGCGCCACGGCCAGCAGACCGTGGAGACCTACGCCCGTCCCAATGGTTCGCCACGCCTGCTGGCGCAGATCGTGCGGCGTGGCCCGCGGATGGGCCTGCATACCCACCCCGAACGCCTGCTGCTGACCCATGGTGCGATGGAGGCACTGCAACTGGCGCTGCGCGCGGTCACCCGGCCCGGCGATGCGGTGGGAATCGAAGCGCCCTCGTACTTCAACCTGTATCCCCTGCTGACCACGCTGGGCCTGCAGCCGATCGAACTGCCCACCCATCCGCAGCGCGGCCTGGACGTGGATGCGCTGGAAGCACTGCTGGAGCACACCCCTCTTGCGGCGCTGGTGGTGATGCCGACCGTGCACAACCCGCTGGGCTGCACGATGCCGATCGCCGACAAGCAGCGCCTGGCCGAACTGGTCAACGCACGCCAGCTGCCGCTGATCGAAGACGCAGTGTATGCCGAACTGCAGTTCAGCGAGCCGCCGGCGCCCTTGCTGAAGGCGTTCGACCGCGACGGTTGGGTGATGGTGGTCGGTGGATTCTCGAAGACGCTGGCACCGGACTACCGCATCGGCTGGCTCGATGGCGGCCGCTTCGCCGAACGCATCGCGCTGCTCAAATTCCAGTCCACCGGCGGCGAACCGCAGCTGCTCGGTGATGCGGTGGCGGCCTACCTGGAAGCAGGCAGCTACGAGCACCACCTGCATCGCATGCGCCGGTTGTACCGCGAACAGGTCGGTCGCCTGCGGCAGCTGGTGGCCGAACATTTCCCGGCCGGCACCCGCGCCACCGAGCCGCAGGGAGGGTTCCTGCTGTGGCTGGAGTTGCCTGGCGTAGACACCCGGGAGCTGTTCGAGCGCGCATTGGCAGAGGACATCGTGTTCATGCCGGGCCAGGTGTATTCGCGTGGCGCGCGCTACCGGCATTGCCTGCGGTTGTCGTGCTGCCAGACCCTGGACGCGCGCTTCATCGCGGCGGTGGAACGGTTGGGTGCGATCGCACGGGAGCTGGTGGCGGCAACACGGTAGTGCCGGCCGCTGGCCGGCAACCTCGAGGTGGTAAAACGCGTGCAGTTGCCGGCCAGCGGCCGGCACTACCTGTGGTCGCTGTGCAGATACGCGCTCAAGGCTTCGCCATCGGCGCCCGGCAGATGTGGCAGCCGGCCCCAGCAGGGCATCGGCAGGCGCTGCTGCAAGGTCGCGAAATTCTCATCCTGGCGCTGCATCGACGGATCGATGTGGTTGCCGATCCAGCCCAGGCACTCCACGCCACTGGCCTGCAGCGCGTGTGCGGTCAACCGCGCGTGGTTGACGCAGCCCAGGCGCATGCCGACCACCAGCACCACCGGCAGCCGCAGCGCACGCACCAGGTCAAGCTGGTCCAACTGCGCCGACAACGGCGCCAGCCAGCCGCCCACGCCTTCGACCACCACCACGTCGGCCTGTGCGCGCAGGCGTTCGAAGGCCGCCACGATCGGGGCCGGTTCGATGCACACGCCATCCTCTGCAGCCGCCAGTTCGGGCGCCAACGGCTGGCGCAATGCGTAGGGGTTCAGATCGGCGTAGTCAGGCACCGGCAGGCTGGCGGCCTGCAATGCCAGCGCGTCGTCGTTGCGCAGCCCCTGCCCCGCGTCGTGGCTGCCGCTGGCCACCGGCTTCATGCCCACCGCGCGCAGGCCGCGCCGGCGCAGCGCGTGCAGCAGCGCGGTACTGGCAGCGGTCTTGCCGATCTCGGTATCGGTGCCGGTGACGAACAGGGCCGTCGGCAACGTGGCAGGCAGGGACATCACAGGCTCCAGCAGGGCAACAGAGCCCCCATTATCGCTGGCCCGGCACGCTTGCTAGACTGCGGCCATGTTCGCCAACGCCTCGCTCACCGGCAGCAAGCCGGAACAATACGCCCAGCTGCTGGAACAGGCCCGTGGCCTGGTCTACGGCGAGTCCGACCGCATCGCCAATGCGGCCAACCTCGCTGCACTGGTCTACCACGCCCTGCCCGACCTGAACTGGGTGGGCTTCTACCTGTACGACGGCAAGGAACTGGTGGTCGGTCCGTTCCAGGGCCTGCCGGCCTGCGTACGCATTCCGCTGGACAAGGGCGTGTGCGGTGCGGCCGCCAGCCAGCGCGTTACCCAGCGGATCGAAGACGTGGACGCCTTCCCCGGCCATATCGCCTGCGACGCCGCATCGCGCTCGGAACTGGTGGTGCCGTTGCTCCGCGGTGAGGAGCTGATCGGCGTGTTCGATATCGACAGCCCCATCGTCGGCCGCTTCGATGCCGAGGACCAGGCCGGCCTGGAAGCCATCGCCGAGGTGTTCGTCGGGGCGTTGGCGTGAGCGCGGTCAAGCTGCGCAACATCGGCCCGAAGAGTGCGGCATGGCTGCGCCAGGTGGGCCTGCGCAGCCGTGAGGACCTGGTTGCCATCGGTGCCGTCGGTGCCTTCGTCAAGGTCAAGCGTGCCGGCTTCAAGCCCAGCCTCAACCTGCTGTATTCGCTGGAAGGTGCGCTGCTGGACTGCCACTGGCAGGAATTGAGCGAGCCGCAGCGTACGGCACTGGTGCAGGACTACGAAGCGCGGATTGCCGTGCATCCGCTGAAGGCGGCAGGTCCGGCATCGGGCCCGGTGCATGAGCAGCGCTTCGACGCCGAGGATGATGGCGAAGAAAGCACGGCTGAAAGCGCCGACGAGGATTGACTGTTTGGTAGTGCCGGCCGCTGGCCGGCAAGCTCAGGAACGTTGCGAAGATCGTGCAGTTGCCGGCCAGCGGCCGGCACTACCGTCCGATCAGGGTTGCTGCAGCTCCAGCAGCTCGCCCACCAGCCCCGCTTCACCGCGCTCGACCCACACGCGCAGGCGCGTGCCGTGGTCGATGCGCAGCGCCCAGCACAGCGACATCGGCAGGCCACACACCTGCGACAGCACCATGCGCAGCGGGCCGCCGTGGCTGACCACGACCGTCGGCGGCGGGTCGTCGTCATCCAGCAGGCGATCCAGCGCGCGTGCGATGCGCCGTTCGAAGTGGCCCCAGCTTTCGCCATGCGGCGGCGGAAACGCGTGCGGATCAGCGTGGAACGCGGCCAACGCCTCTTCCGGCAGGTCGAACAACGATTGGCCATCCCAGTCGCCGAAATCCAGCTCTTCCCACTCCTCGTCGGCCTCCACGTCCAGCGCGCGCGGTGTGGCCAGCGCCATCGCCGTATGCAGCGAGCGCAGGCGCGGCGAACTGATCACCCGTTCCCACGACTGCCCGGCATAGGCATCGACCAGCTCCTGCGGCAGGCGGGCCAGCTGCGGCGGATCGCTGCGGCCATCGAGGAACTCATCGCGGCCATTACCTGCATGGCGGACCAGGTCGAGGATCATGCGCGTGCCCAGTCAGGGCGGCGCGGGAACAGCGGAAAACAGACGGACATCGGCAACGGCACCACGATAATTCGAGCTGCATTCTAGGCGCTGGCGCAGGTCTGCTGCACCGTGCGGTTGCATCCGCGCCTCTCCAGTCGTGCAGGTTCACTGCTACGGGCCGGCCGCGATGCCGTAGACTGCGCGCACTTCCAGGTGACCTGCGGCCCTGCCGGCAGGTTGAAACGGGAAGCCGGTGACGCGTGACAACACGCCATGCCGGCGCTGCCCCCGCAACGGTAAGCACGTCAGTTCCAGGCAACCCGCCACTGTGCCGCAGGCATGGGAAGGCGCCTGGACGGTGGCCTTGGGCCACCCGGCGGCGAGCCCGGAGACCGGCCCGGAAGCCTCAGGTCGCGATGCGGTGGGCATGGCGCTGGTTGTCTGCGGCGATGGCTGCGGCATCGGCGCGTGCCTGCCTGTTGTGACTCCTCCCCTTCGCTGCGCGGGCGTGCGCGGCACCTGGAGTCCCCCAATGAAACTGCAGTCCCGAATGCTGTCCCTGGCCGTGCTGGCCGCGCTTCCTGCATTGGCCCTGGCCGATGATGGCGCCGCCGACCTCGACCAGGTGCTGGTCACCGCTACCCGTACTCCGATCGCCCTGCAGGACAGCATTGCGCCTGCGCAGGTGATCGACCGCGCGCAGATCGAATCCAGCCAGGCCACCTCCCTGCAGGAACTGCTGCAGGGCCGCGCCGGCATCAACCTGACCAATGCCGGTGGTCTGGGCAAGCAGAGCTCGCTGTTCCTGCGTGGCACCAATTCCTCGCACACCGTGGTGCTGGTCGATGGCGTGCGCATCAACAGCGCCGACCTCGGCCTGGCGATGTACCAGGATCTGCCGCTGGCACAGATCGAGCGCGTGGAAATCGTGCGCGGCCCGCAGTCCAGCCTGTACGGTGCCGACGCCATCGGCGGCGTGATCCAGATCTTCACCCGACGCAACCAGGGTGATTTCGCTCCGCACTTCCGGCTGGGAGGCGGCAGCAATGGCCTGCGTGAAGCCAGCGGTGGCATCGGTGGCGGCACCGAACGCGGCTGGTTCGGTGCCGACATCGCCTACCAGCATTCGGATGGCATCGATGCCTGCCGCGGTTCGGCCACGCTGTTTACCGGCTGCTTCGCCGATGAACCCGACCGCGATGGCTACCGCAACCTGTCCAAGAGCCTGCGCGGTGGTTACAACCTGGGCGATCAGTGGACCGTGGAAGGCAGCGCCCTGCGTGCCGACGGCAAGAACCACTACGACGGCTACTACAACTACTCCGAGACCCGCCAGCAGGTACTGGCCGGCAAGGTGCGCTACACCCCGTCCGAGCAGTTGACGCTGACCGCCAACGTCGGCCGCAGCGACAACGAGTCCGACAACTTCGGTGATTTCGGTGCACGCGGCAGCGCACAGACGCACCGCGACAGCGCTTCGCTGCAGGCCGAC
Organism: Stenotrophomonas sp. SI-NJAU-1; assembly: GCF_020883215.1. Taxonomy (NCBI): domain Bacteria; kingdom Pseudomonadati; phylum Pseudomonadota; class Gammaproteobacteria; order Lysobacterales; family Lysobacteraceae; genus Stenotrophomonas; species Stenotrophomonas sp. SI-NJAU-1. Next base: position 533,008 of record NZ_CP086598.1, on the reverse strand, counting down.
ATCGGTGTTGCCGAAGGCCAGCTGCTCAGCGCCGGCGTGGACTGGAGCGAGGACAACCTGGATGGCAGCAGCGCCGGTTACCTGGTCGACAGCCGTCGCAACACCGGCGTATTCCTGCAGTACCAGGCGCGCTTCGGCCGTCACCAGCTGCAGGTCAGCGCACGCAATGATGACAACCAGCAGTTCGGCAACCATGCCACCGGCAGCTTCGGCTGGGCGATGGAGCTGGGCCACGGCCTGCGCGTCAACGCCAGCTACGGCACCGCGTTCAAGGCACCGACCTTCAGCGACCTGTACGACCCGTGGAGCGGCGTGTCGACGCTGGACCCGGAAAAGTCCAGGAGTGCCAACTTCGGCATCTCGCAGCAGGGCCAAGGCTGGCGCTGGGGCCTGGACGTGTACGAAACCCGCATCGATGACCTGATCACCTACGACGCGGCCACCTTCCGCATGCAGCAGGTCGAAAAGGCACGAATCCGCGGTGCGGAACTGACCGGCGGCGCCACCGTGGCCGGCTTCGACATCAACGCGCAGCTGAGTTTCACCGACCCGCGCAACCGCACCAACGGCAGCGCGCAGTTCGACAACTGGCTGGCACGCCGTGCGCAGCAGACCGCGCGCCTGGACATCGACCGCCGTTTCGGTGATTTCCGCACCGGCCTGACCGTGCAGGGCGCGGGCAAGCGCTACGACGATGCCGCCAACGCGGTGAAGGTCGGCGGCTACGGCACGCTGGATCTGCGCGCCGAATACGCGCTGACCCCGGCATGGTCGGTGCTGGCGCGGGTGGCCAATGTGTTCGACCGCGAGTACGAAACCGTGGCGTGGTTCAACCAGCCAGGCCGCGAGTATCAGCTGAGCGTGCGTTACCAGCCCAGGTAAGTGGTAGCGCCGGGCCATGCCCGGCGCCGGGGCGCCAGATCGAAGGGCCGCCGGGCATGGCCCGGCGCTACCGGCAGGTCAGATCGCCGATACCGCAGCCAATCCCGGCAGTTCACGCAGGTCGTCGATTACCGCGACGGCCTGCGCGTTGTCCAGGTCCAGTCCTCGCGGATAGCCGTAGCGCACCAGCGCGATCGGCATGCCGGCGTCCTCGGCAGCACGATAGTCGGTGAGCGAATCGCCGACCATCAGGCACGCATCGACGGGCAGTTCGAAGTGCGCGGCGATATGCCGCAACGGCTCACCACTGGGCTTGCGCTGCGGCAGCGAATCACCACCCAGCACCAGCGCAAAGGCATCGGCGATGCCCAGGTGCTGCAGCAACGGCGGCACCAGCGCGGCCGGCTTGTTGGTGCAGATGGCCAGCGGCACGTTCAACGCGCGCAACTGCGCCAGCGCGTCCACCACACCTGCGAACAGCTGCGGGCTGCGCAGCAGGCATTGGCGGTAATGGACCATGAAGGTCGGCATCACCGCTGCCAGATCGATCTGACGCCCGGCGGCCTGCACGGCCTGTTCGACCAGCCGGCGTACGCCGTCGCCGATCCAGCCCAGCACGGTGGCTTCGGGTACGCGCGCCAGGCCGATGTCTTCCAGCGTGCGGTTCAGTGCTTCGGCGATATCGGCGGCGCTGTCGACCAGCGTGCCATCAAGGTCGAACACGACCAGCGGATAGGGATACGACAAGGGACGGCTCACTCGTGCAACGTGGGGCGTCCATTGTACGCCCGCGTCTTCAGCCGATCCGGCGTGCGCGGGTGGCCAGGAAGGTCGGCAGGTAACGGTCGATCAGGAAGCGCGGCTGCGGCTGCCAGTCTTCCATGAAGCGGTCGATGACGAACCCGGCATCCAGCTGCCCGGCGATCAGATCCCCCAGGCTGTGGCCGAATGTCAGCGCTTCGCCACGGGCCAGCTTGGCCTCGCGCGCGGCGGGCTCCAGGTCTTCCAGGTCGGAATAGGGAATCGCGTACTGCGGGCGGATCAGGCCCTGCTCGCTCAGCTGTGCATCACGCGCAGCAACGAACACCACCGGATTGTAGAAGCTGGCCATCAGCAGGCCATCGCGTGCCAGCACCCGGCGGCACTCGGCCCACACCGGACGCACGTCGGGCACGTACAGGTTCGATATGGGATGGAACACCACGTCGAAGCTGACACTGGCAAAGGCCTGCAGATCACGCATGTCACCCTGAACGGTGCGCAGCGACAGACCGTCGCGGTCGGCCACGGCGCGGTCCTGCGCCAGCTGCCCGTCGGAAAGATCGAACACGGTCACCTCGGCGCCTGCCGCGGCAAGCACGGGTGCCTGTTGGCCACCGGCCGAGGCCAGGCACAGGATGCGCCTGCCACGCACATCGCCCAGCCAATCCAGCGGCAACGCACGCGGCGTCAGATGTACCTGCCAGCGTCCCTCGCGTGCGGCGGCAATCGTTTCGGCATCCACCGGTCGCGACCACTCACGCACCTCGCTGGCCTGGCGGTCCCAGGCAGCACGGTTGTGGTCGATCAACGCCTGTCCATGGTTCATGTGTTCTCCTTGCCCGAAGGCCGCCAGTCCAGATCCTGGAAGGCCGGGCTGGCGAAGCACTCGGCAAGGAAATCCAGGAATCGCCGCATGATAACGGGCTGTTGCCGGCGCGAGGCGTACACGGCATGAATGCCCAGCTCGTCCAGGCTGTACTCGGGCAGCAGTTCGATCAGTTCGCCGCTGCGCAGCAACGGTGCAACCTGGTAGGTCGGCAACATGGCGATGCCGGCATTGGCGCGCACCGCCTCCAGCAGCAGCGATGCTTCATTGGCACTGATGTTGCCGCCCACCGCCACCGACAACGAGCGCCCTTCGCGATGCAGCTGCCACAGGCTTTTGCCGACGTAGTGATGGGTCAGGCAGTTGTGCACGGCGAGGTGTTCGGGTGCGGTCGGCGTGCCACGCGCCTGCAGGTAGGCAGGCGTCGCGCACAGCACCGAACGGCAGATCGCCAAGCGACGTGCGATCAGGCTGGGATCGATCTGCCGCGCGATGCGCACGGCCAGGTCGACGCGCTCCTCCACCAGGTTGACCATGCGGTCGACCAGCAGCAGTTCGATGCGTGCGGCCGGATGGCGTTGCACGAAGGCGGCCACCGCACGCGCCAGATGGCTCTGCCCGAACGACACGCTGGCGGTGATGCGCAGCGTGCCGTGCGGCTCGGGATCGTCGCTGGCCAGCTCGCCCTGCAGTTCCTCGCCGATCGCCAGCATCTGCCGGAAACGCGCCAGCGCGGCTTCACCGGCCCCGGTCAGGCTCACCCGCCGCGTGGTCCGGTGCAGCAGCCGCGCACCCAGCCAGCCCTCCACCTCGGCCAGGTAGCGGCTGACCATCGCCCGCGACATGTCCAGCACCTCGGCGGCGGCGGTCAGGCTGCCGCGCTCGGCCACTTCGACGAATACGGTCATGGCGGTCAATCGGTCCATCTGCTCGATCCATGCAACAAACAAGCGCGTTATACGCTGTTTTTCGAGCGACTGCAGCGGCCTACAGTGGCCCCATTCCCAGCCACCACCCCCACGGAGTCCTGCCATGAAGATCGCCCTCGTCGGTGCCACCGGCAACATTGGCCGCCAGATCGCCCGCCACGCGCTGGCCAACGGCCATCAACTGACCGTCATCGTGCGCAACGCGCAGGACCTGCCGGCCGAGCTGGCCGGCGCCCATCCGGTCATCGCCTCGCTGGATGACCAGGACGCCCTGGTCGCCGCCATCGCCGGCCACGATGTGCTGGCCAGCGCCTACGGCCCGCGCCCGGGCGACGACATCGGTCGCGTCGGCGAGGTTGCCGCACAACTGGCCAACGCCGCCCGCAAGGCCAACGTGCCGCGCCTGGTCGTGGTCGGCGGCGCCGGCAGCCTGGAAGTCGCCCCCGGCGTGCAGCTGGTCGACACACCCACTTTCCCGGAGGCCTACAAGCCCTACGCGCTGGCCCACCGTGAAGCGTTCAACCGCCTGCAGGCGGTGGATGACCTGGACTGGACCTTCTTCTCGCCGGCCGCCGAAATCGGCCCAGGTGAAGAGCGTGGGCAGTACCGCGTGCAGCCCAAGGCCTTCCTCGCCGATGCCAGCGGCCACAGCCGCATCAGCTACGCCGACTACGGCGCCGCGTTCGTCGCCGAACTGGAAGCGCACAAGCACCCCAGGCAGATCATCACGGCGGCGTACTGATCGCGCACTCGCCGGCCTGACCGCCCGCCGGGCATGGCCCGGCGCTACCCCCCTGTAAAGCCGAAGGCAACGGCAGGAGCCGTTGCCAACGTTGCTTGCGACGGCCCGTAGGGGGCCGGGCAAGGAAGCCCGGCATAGCCAACGCTCGGCTCGACACTCCAAGGACACCTCCCATGCGTACTGCTGCCCTGCTGCTTCCTCTCGCGCTGGCTGCCAGCTTCACCAGCGCCCCACTGCTGGCCGCACCGGCCGCGCCTGCACCCGCCAGCGCTGCCAAATCCCAGCTGCGCCTGCAGACCTTCCATCCCGGCCCGCAGGCAATGTTCTCGGTGTCCTCGGTGCTGATCGAAGGGCGCAACGACGCGATCCTCGTCAACGCGCAATTTGCTGCCGGCGATGCACGCCGGCTGGTCGAGCAGATCCGTGCCAGCGGCAAGCGGCTGACCACCATCTACATCAGCCATGGCGATCCGGACTATTACTTCGGCCTGGCCACCGTGCAGGATGCGTTCCCGCAGGCGCGCATCGTTGCCACCGCGCAGACCGTGGCGCACATCCGTGAATCCCAGGCCGGCAAGCTGGCGTACTGGGGGCCGAAGATGGGCGCCAACGCTCCCGCACGCATCGTGGTGCCCGCCGTGCTGGAAGGCGATGCACTGCAGTTGGAAGGCCAGCGCCTGCCGTTGATCGGCCTGGATGGACCGACGCCGGACCGCAGCGTGCTGTGGGTGCCGTCGCTGCGCGCGATCGTCGGTGGCATTCCGGTGGTGGCCGGCGAGCACGTGTGGATGGCCGATACGCAGACGCCGCAGTCGCATGCCGATTGGCTGCGCACGCTGCAGCAGCTGCAGGCGCTGAAGCCGAAGGTGGTGGTGCCCGGTCATTACGCGGAGGGTGCGGCACTGGATGCCAGTGCGCTGCGCTTCACCGCGGATTACATCCGTGCCTTCGATGTTGAAACCGCCAAGGCCAAGGACAGCGCTGCGTTGGTGAAGGCGATGCAGGCGCGCTATCCGCAGCTGGCGGGTGTGGCGTCGCTGGAGTTGAGTGCGAAGGTGGCCAAGGGCGAGATGCAGTGGCCGTAAGGTAGGGGGGTTCTTTTGCAGGGCTGCGCCCTGCACCCGCAGAGGCAACTGCAACAGCCGAAGCAACAGCAGAAGCTGGTTTTCTGAGGGTTAGCGGGGTGGGTCCGGTTGCGGGGGACGCCGTGAATACGTCCATGTAGGCTCGGTCGCGCCATCCATGGCGCTCACGCCCCCGCAACCGGACCCACCCCGCCTTCGACAGGTTCCCGCTGCGGTTGGTGGGTGCTGGCCGCTGGTCGGCACGCGGCTGTTGGTAGGTGTCGACCTTGGTCGACACATGTATCAGGTCCGTGGGGAATCGTTCGTTGCGTGCTCGAACAATTCGCCCTGCACCACGGCTTCCTTTTCGCGGAAACCGCCAAGGCCGACGCTGAGCTGGAATTGAGTGCGAAGGTGGCCAAGGGCGAGATGCAGTGGCCATAAGGCAGGGGTTCTTTTGCAGGGCTGCGCCCTGCACCCGCAGAGGCAACTGCAACAGCCGAAGCAACAGCAGAAGCTGGTTTTCTGAGGGTTAGCGGGGCGGGTCCGGTTGCGGGGGACGCCGTGAATACGTCCATGTAGGCTCGGTCGCGCCATCCATGGCGCTCACGCCCCCGCAACCGGACCCACCCCGCCTTCGACAGGTTCCCGCTGCTGTTGGTGGGTGCTGACCGTTGGTCGGCACGCGGCAGTTGGTAGGTGTCGACCTTGGTCGACACATGTATCAGGTCCGTGGGGAATCGTTCGTTGCGTGCTCGAACAATTCGCCCTGCACCACGGCTTCCTTTTCGCGGAAACCGCCAAGGCCGACGCTGAGCTGGAGTTGAGTGCGAAGGTGGCCAAGGGCGAGATGCAGTGGCCATAAGGCAGGGGTTCTTTGCAGGGCTGCGCCCTGCACCCGCAGAGGCAACTGCAACAGCCGAAGCAACAGCAGAAGCTGGTTTTCTGAGGGTTAGCGGGGTGGGTCCGGTTGCGGGGGACGCCGTGAATACGTCCATGTAGGCTCGGTCGCGCCATCCATGGCGCTCACGCCCCCGCAACCGGACCCACCCCGCCTTCGACAGGTTCCCGCTGCGGTTGGTGGGTGCTGGCCGCTGGTCGGCACGCGGCTTTTGGTAGGTGTCGACCTTGGTCGACACATGCATCAGGTCCGTGGGGAATCGTTCGTTGCGTGCTCGAACAATTCGCCCTGCACCACGGCTTCCTTTTCGCGGAAACCGCCAAGGCCGACGCCGACCAGCCGATAGCGGGTGTCGACGGGCAGGTCGACGCGGGCGCGCAGGGCCAGTGCGATGTCGCGCAGTTCTTCCATCGACTCGGGCGGGCGTTCGGGGGTGAAGCTGCGGGTGAGGATGCGGAACTGCGCGGTCTTCAGTTTCAGTACCACCGTGTGGCCGATGCGTTCGGTCTTGCGCGTGGCCTGCCAGGTCTTCCCGGCCAGCTGCACGATCGCCTCGCCCAGGTCTTCCAGCAGCAGGTCCTCGGCGAAGGTGTCCTCCGAAGAAATCGACTGCACCTGCTGGTCCGGTTCGACCGGCCGCTCGTCGACACCACGTGCGCGGTTGTACAGGCTGCGGCCGAAGCTGCCGAAGGCGTCTTCCAGGTCCGGCAGCGTCCATTGCCGCAGGTCGCCGCAGGTGACGATGCCGCGCGCCGCCAGCTTGCCTTCCATCACCTTGCCCACGCCGGGCACGCGGTTCACCGGCAGCGGCAGCAGGAATGCGTCCACCCGCTGCGGCGGAATCACGAACTGGCCGTCGGGCTTGCGCCAGTCCGAGGCGATCTTGGCCAGGAACTTGTTCGGCGCGATCCCGGCTGAAGCGGTCAGGTTGGTTTCCTCGCGGATCTGCGCGCGGATGGTGCGGGCGATGTCGGTGGCCAGTTCGATGCCACTCTTCGGCTCGGTCACGTCCAGGTAGGCCTCGTCCAAGGACAACGGCTCGACCAGGTCGGTATGGCGCAGGAAGATCTCGCGCACGTGGCGCGACACCGCCTTGTAACGCGCGAAGTCCGGCGGCACGAAGACCGCGTCCGGGCACAGGCGCTCGGCGCGCAGTGCCGGCATTGCCGAACGCACGCCGAACACGCGCGCCTCGTACGAAGCGGCACACACCACTGAACGCGCGCCGCGCCATGCCACCACCACCGGCTTGCCGCGCAGTGACGGATCGTCACGCTGCTCCACCGACGCGTAGAAGGCGTCCATGTCGACGTGGATGATCTTGCGCAGTGCGTTCATGGTTGGCCCACATGATACCCGCACCGTACCGGTCCAGACGCCGAAGTATGGTCGTTCTGCATCAACGGGATGCGTGGTTTCAGCTGAAAACACTACGCACGCGTACGGAGACGCGGTTTGATATCCGCCTGATCCGTCGTGCATCCTCGGGAACTCGTTGCCTTGTTTTCGCTTCCAGGATTGCGCTTTCCATGACTCGTCTCCACGCGTTCAACCGCGACCAGCTGCTGGCCAGCGCACGCGGTGAACTGTTCGGCGCTGCCGCCGGCCGGTTGCCCAACGACCCGATGCTGATGTTCGACCGCATCACCGAAATCCGCGAGGACGGCGGACCGCATGGCAAGGGCATGGTACGCGCCGAACTGGATATCCGCCCGGACCTGTGGTTCTTCGGCTGCCACTTCATCGGCGACCCGGTGATGCCCGGCTGCCTGGGCCTGGATGCCATGTGGCAGCTGACCGGCTTCTTCCTGACCTGGCTGGGTGCCCCCGGCAAGGGCCGCGCCCTGGGCTGCGGCGAAGTGAAGTTCACCGGCCAGGTGCTGCCCGACGCCAAACTGGTGCGCTACGAGATCGACATCAGCCGCGTCATCAACCGCAAGCTGGTGATGGCCCAGTCCGACGCGCGCATGTACGTGGACGACCGCGAGATCTACAACGCCCGCGACCTGCGCGTGGGCCTGTTCACCGAAACCGGGAGCTTCTGATGCGTCGCGTCGTCATCACCGGCATGGGCATCACGTCCTGCCTCGGCAATGATCTGGATACCGTTTCGGCTGCCCTGCGTGAAAGCCGCGCCGGCATCACCGCGCTGGCCGACCACGCCGAAGCCGGCCTGCGCAGCCAGGTGGGTGGTCGCGTCGACCTCGATCTGGATGCGCTGATCGACCGCAAGCAGAAGCGCTTCATGAGCGATGCCGCTGCCTTCGCCTACCTGGCGATGGCCGATGCCATCACCGATGCGGGGCTGACCCCGGAGCAGGTCAGTGGCCTGCGCACCGGCCTGATCGCCGGTTCTGGCGGTGGCTCCAGCGAATGGCAGGTCGGTGCGGTGGATCTGCTGCGCAGCCGTGGCGTGCGCAAGGTGGGCCCGTACATGGTGCCGCGCACGATGTGCTCGACCGTGTCGGCCTGCCTGGCTACCGCATTCCAGATCAAGGGTGTCAGCTACTCGCTGTCGGCCGCCTGCGCGACCTCGGCGCACTGCATCGGTGCGGCTGCCGACCTCATCCGCCACGGCGCGCAGGACATCATGTTCGCCGGCGGCGGTGAAGACCTGCACTGGTCGATGAGCGTGATGTTCGATGCGATGGGCGCACTGTCCACCAGCTTCAACGACACCCCCGCCAGCGCCTCGCGCCCGTATGACAAGGACCGCGATGGCTTCGTCATCGCCGGCGGTGGCGGCATGCTGGTGCTGGAGGACTACGACCACGCGGTGGCACGTGGCGCGCACATCCATGCCGAGCTGATCGGCTATGGCGTGACCTCCGATGGCGCCGACATGGTCGCGCCGTCCGGCGAAGGCGCCGTGCGCTGCATGAAGATGGCGCTGCAGAACGTTGACCGTCCGCTGGATTACCTCAACACCCACGGCACCTCGACCCCGCTGGGCGATGTGACCGAGCTGGGTGCGATCCGCGAGGTGTTCGGCGATGCGATTCCGCCGCTGTCCTCGACCAAGGCGCTGTCGGGCCATTCGCTGGGCGCTGCCAGCGTGCATGAAGCGATTTACTGCCTGCTGATGATGCGCGATGGCTTCGTGGCCGGCTCGGCCAACATCGGCGAGCTGGACCCGAGGGTGGAAGGCTTCCCGATCCTGCGCGAAAGCCGCGAGCAGAAGCTGGATACGGTGATGTCCAACAGCTTCGGCTTCGGTGGCACCAACGCGGCGCTGGTGTTCGGCAGGGTGTGATCTGAAAACGTGCCAACCAAGGTTGGCACCTGCCAGGGCGGTAGCGCCGGGCCATGCCCGGCGAGAGCGGCGAAGCGTGCCGACCAACGGTCGGCACCCACCAGGTTCAAGGTGGCACCACCAGGTTCAAGGTGGCACCACCAGGTTCAAGGTGGCACCACCAGGTTCAAGGTGGCACCACCAGAGCGGTAGCGCCGGGCCATGCCCGGCGAGAGCAGTGAAGCGTGCCGGCCAACGGTCGGCACCCACCATCACCCACCATCCCCCAACCGTTACCTCGGCAACAGCGGCAGCAGCAGCGCGTGCGCGTCCACCAGCGAGCCGACGATGCGGTGGCCCAGCGCGCGCAGTTCTTCATCGGGATGCACCAGGTCCGGTACCTGGATCACGGTCATGCCGGCCGCCAGCGCGGCACGGGTTCCCGCCGGCGAATCCTCCAGCGCCAGGCAACGTTCCGGCGCCTGTCCCAGCCGCTGCGCGGCCAGCAGGTAGATGTCCGGCGCCGGCTTCGGCCGCGCCACATCGCCACTGGTGATCACCGCATCGAAGTAGGGCAGCAGCCCGGCTGCAGCCAGCTTGCGGTTGGCCCGCGGCTGCCGCGTGGTGGTCGCCACCGCGCGCGGCACCGCATGCGCCTTCAGCAGCTCCAGCAGTTCCAGGATGCCCGGCCGCAGCGGCAGCCCGGTCTGCGTGCGCTCCTCGTACAGATCATGGCAACGCGCGGCCATGGCCTCGATCATGCTGTCTTCGATGCCCTGCTGGCGCAACAGCGCCTGGCTGTCGCGGTCGCCAAGGCCGACCATGCGCACGAAGAAGCGGGCATCCAGGGGCAGGCCGAATTCCTCCGCCGCCTCGCTCCAGCATGCAAGCGACACACGCTCGCTGTCGATCATCAGGCCGTCCATGTCGAAGATGACGGCGTCGGGCAGGAACGGCAGCGCAGCGATGGAGGTCATGGAGCGAACAACGTATCCAGGTCGGTGGAGGTCAGCAGCCGCCATTGCCCTTCGGCCAGTCCCTGCAGGTCCAGGCCACCGACACGGCTGCGGTGCAGTGCCTGCACGTGGTTGCCTGTGGCAGCGAACATGCGGCGTACCTGATGGTAGCGGCCCTCGTGCAGTACCAGGCGCGCCCTGCGCGGGCCGAGCACCTGCAGTTCAGCCGGCAGCAGGGGCGTTTTCTCCGCTTCCAGCATCAGCGTGCCGCTGGCAAACAGCGCCACCTCGTCACCACGCAGGTCTTCGGCCAGCTCCACTTCGTAAACCTTGGGCAGCTTCGACTTCGGCGAAATGATCCGATGCAGCAGGTTGCCGTCGTCGGTCAGCAGCAACAGGCCGCTGGTCTCACGGTCCAGACGGCCGACGGTGGACAGCACCGGGTCGCGGTCGCGGAAGCGCGGCGGCAGCAGGTCGTAGATCAGGCGGCCCTTGTCCTTGGTCGAACAGGTGTAGCCGGCCGGCTTGTACATCGCCAGCGACAGGCCCACCGGCGGGTCCAGTGGCTCGCCGTCCACCCGCACCGCTTCATGCGGCACCTGGTCGTCGGCGTAGAGCACCTCGCCGTCGGCGTCGGTGACGCGGCCTTCGCGGAACATCCACTGCACCTGCTTGCGGCTGCCGTAGCCGAGGTTGGCGATGTGCTTGACCAGCTTCACCGGGCCTTCCCCTTGCCCTTCACCGCTTCTACCAGCTTGAAGCCATCGCGCTCGGCAACCACGCGCACCGCGCCGAAGCTCTCGTTGAGCGTGTATTCGTAGGGCAGGTGGCGGTTGGCCACCACGTACAGGCGTCCACCGGGGCGCAGCGCCTGCGCGGCCACGGCGATGAAGCGCTGGCCGATGTCCGGGCGGTCCGCACGCGAGGGCGTGTGGAACGGCGGGTTGCTGATGATGACGTCGTAGTCCGGCTCGATACCGGCGGTGACGTCGCGCCACAGGAAGCGCAGCGGCACGGGGCGCGGTGGCGGCGCCAGATTGAGTTCGGCCAGGTCCAGCGCGCGCTTCTCGGCCTCGTACAGGTCCAGCGCGGTGATCTTCGGGCAGCGCTCCAGCAGCTCGCGCGACAGGTAGCCATAGCCGGCACCGAGGTCTGCCGCACGCCCGGCCAGGTCGGCCGGCAGGTGTTCGGCCAGCAGCGCCGATGCCGGGTCGATGCGGTCCCAGGCGAACACGCCCGGACGGCTGAGGAAGCGGCCGCCGACGATCGGCCGCACCGCGTCCAGCGTGGCCCAGCGCTTGGCCAGGTCCGCATCGTGCTGGCCCTGCAGCGGTGCAGTCCAGAACACGCGGCAGTGGTTCTTGGTCAGGCTGCCGCCAAGGCCGGTCAACTGCTTCAGGTCGCCTTCGCCGGAACGTGCGCCTTCGTTGTTGTGCTGGCAGGCCACGATGCGGCCACCCTCGGCGACCAGCGCCAGGGCACGGGCGAACAGCGCGCGGGCTTCCTCGCGCTGGCGCGGCGGCAGCACCAGCACCAGCGGGTAACGGCCGCGGCCGGCAACATCATCCAGCAGGCCGCTGACGGTCCAGCCAGCGGCCTGCTGCAGCGGCTGCGCGAACGGGGCGAAGCTCTGCTCGCAATCCACCTGGCGGCCGCCGGCCTGCTCGCGCAGGGGCCAGCCGTCACGGGCGCGCAGGAAGGCCACCGGACCCTCCGGCCAGCGCAGGGCACCGCTGGAGAACGGCAGGAACAGGGTCTGCAGGGGGGCGTCGTCGCTGGATGCCATCGGCGCGGGTACTGGAAGCGTGAGGGCCGTCCATTGTACCGGCTTGTCCGGCCCGGCCCCGAACGCCGCTTTGCGAAACTTCAACGTTGCCTTGATGCCGCAGCAACATGCCAGCGCTCAGGGTAGAAGCTCCCCCGCAACCCATGGAGATCCTGCATGCGAGCCTTGTTCGTCGGAGGTGTCGTCGACAACAGTGAAATGGACCTGGAAGGCAGCCATCCCCCCGTGCATTACCCGGAGGACACCGGCGGCGGCCATTCCCGCTACCGCCTGCACCAGGTCGGCCACGGCGCCGATGGCAGCGTGGCCTACGCGGTCTACGGCGCGCCGGATCTGGCAGACGATGAAGTGGCGCGGGTGGCCGAGGAGCGCGCCTACGAGCGCAGGTTCGAAGCGACGGCAACGCTGTTCGAGCATTGACCATCGAATGATCATCGCAGCCACGCATGGCATGGCGTGGCTCTAGAGTAGATCCACGCCATGCGTGGATGCAGCAATCTGCTGCCGTCAGAGCCTCGGCGGCAGCTCGCGGATGCTGGCGATTTCATCCAGCCATACGTGATGCTGCTGCACCGGCGCATCAAGATCGTCCAGCCGCAGCTGGCCATTGCTGCCTTCGTCGCCGGCGTCGTTGCGGTACTGCTGCAGCGTCGGCTGCACTGCAACCGTGCCCAGCAGGCGTCGGCCATCGTGCAGGGTCAGCTGCACCTGGGTCTCCCCGCGCAGCTGCGGCAACAGGGCTTCCAGGTGCGCGATCTGCGCGGGATCGGTATGGATTCGTGGAGCAATACGGGACATCGGCGACCTCCTGAACTGCAGGGTCGCCGATCGTCCGTGAATGCTCAGTGCAGCAGGCTGTCCCCGCGCGTGGCCTGCACGCGCCGCACCACACCCACCAGCTGCGCCACCGAATACGGCTTGGCCACATGCTCCTGGAAGCCCGAGGCCAGCGCGCGGCGGCGGTCGTCGGCGCGCGCCAGCGCCGTCACCGCTACCGCCGGCAGCGCTGCCGCGTCCACGCCCAGGTCCTGCCGCAACGTGCTTACCAGGCCATAGCCATCCATGCCCGGCATGCCGATGTCGGTCAGCAGCACCTGGTACTGCAGGTGGCCATTGTCGGCCAGCAGCGCCAGCGCTTCGCCCGCCGAACTGGCGGCGGACACGCTGGCGCCCTGCTCTTCCAGCATGCGCCGCAGGTACTCCAGCACTTCAGGCTGGTCTTCCACCGCCAGCACATGCAGGCCACGCAGCGGGTACGGTTCGACCACCATCGGTTCCAGGATCGGACCGCTGACGACCTCGCGCAGCGGACGCCGTTCGGCATCGGGCAGATGCTGCGGCAGGCGCACGGTGAAGGTGGAGCCGTGACCATGGCCATCACTGGCCGCGCTGACCGAACCGCCGTGCAGTTCGACCAGCTGCTGCACGATGGCCAGGCCCAGGCCCAGACCGCCATGGCGGCGGGTGGTGGTGCCGTCGGCCTGGCGGAAGCGGCTGAACAGATGGTTCAGGAACTCCGGCGCGATGCCGTCGCCGGTATCGCGCACGGTGATCGTCCAGTAGTTGCCATCGGCCTGCAGCTGCACGTCGATGCGGCCTTCGGCCGGGGTGAACTTGATCGCGTTGGACAACAGGTTCCAGAACACCTGCTGCAGCCGGGTGGCATCGCCCAGCACCTGGCAGGGCTGTGCCGGCAACTGCAGGGTGACGTCCAGCGCCTTGCCCTCGGCCACGAGTTCCTGTGCGCCCATCGCTTCGTTCAACTGGTCGCGCAGGTCCAACACTTCCACTTCCAGCTGCACCTTGCCCAGCAACATGCTGCTGAGGTCGAGCATGTCCGAGATCAACCGCTTCTGCGCGGTCGCGCTGTTGGCGATCACGCCCAGGCCCTTGTACAGCGGGCTGGTGGAATCCACGCGCTGCAGCAGCAGTTCGCTCCAGCCCAGGATCGTGGTCAGCGGCGTGCGCAGCTCGTGCGACAGCGTGGCCAGGAACTCATCCTTCAGCCGCGCCATGTTTTCGGCCGCACTGCGCGCGGCACGCTCGGACTGCAGCAGTTCCTCGCGCGCCAGTTCGATCTCGCGACGCTCGGTGACATCCGGGCTGCTGCCGGCCAGGCCGATGAAACGGCCCATCCGCGAAAAGCGCGGACGTGCGTTCATTTCCAGCCAGCGCCACTGCCCATCGGCACGACGTGCACGCACCAGTGCATGCATCGAACGCTGCGCCTTCAGTGCTTCCTGCAGTTCGTATTCGAATACCGACGCATCGTCGGGATGCACCAGGCCGCGCCAGACATCTTCCGGCACCCGGTTCTCGTCGCCGCCGAAGAACTCGCTGAAGGCACTGTTGACAAAGCGAGCATGGCCGCGCTCGTCCAGCACCCACACCGGCATCGGCAGGCCGTCGGCCAACGCACTGAAACGGGCCTCGCTCTCGCCCAGCTCCACCTCCATCTGCTTGCGCGCGGTCACGTCGAAGAACAGGATGCCGACCTTGTCCTCGCCCGGCTGACCAACCCGCACAGCATCCACCGCGAACGTGCGCCCGAGTGCACGGGCATCCATCTCGAACTGCGCCGGCCGCCCGGTCCGGGCGACTTCGCCATAGATCCGGAACCAGTCACGTTCGTGGTGCGGCTCCAGCGCGCTCATGCGCTTGCCGCAGGCATCCTTCAGCCCGGTATGGCGCTCGAACGCCTCGTTGACCTCGAGAAAGCGGTAATCGACCGCCTCATCACCGTCGAACAGCACCTGGATCACACAGAAACCTGCGTGGATGCGCTCAAGCACGCCATGGTGCAGGTCGGTTTCGGGCGTCGGCACCAACAAGGGTGAGCGCTCCACAAGGGGCGGCAGTGTAGACAAGGGCGTGGGCAGGAAAAGACCGTATGGAGGTACAGCATCTTCCAGAGTGCGTATTCACAGCGTCAAGCGCCGTCAGTCACGGTTGACGACCATGAATTGGCGGCAACTGTTGACGCATTTGACGCTACTGACCATTGCTGCGGCCCTCCAGCGGGATCACACTCGATCCGAGATCATCATCCTCCCCGCTTCGGGGACGCAGGAGACTGCCATGAAAGGTTCGCTTTCAACCGCCCTGCTGCTGGCCGGCATGCTTGCCGTGGGCAGCGTGGCCGCCGCGCCGCGGACGGTAACCGCGCCCGATGCGCCGCGCGCACTGCAGGCTGATGGCCCGGTCAGCGTGCAATGGAATGATCCGGCGCAATTCACCGAGATCCGGCAGAGCACCAACCGCTTCGAGGCCGAACGCGGGGACTGGGTGCAGCAGCTGGCACGCTACGTACAGACCAGCGCCGCCAAGCCGCTGCAGCCCGGGCAGACGCTGGAGGTGACCCTGGTGGACGTCAAGCGCGCAGGCGACTATGAGCCCTGGCACGGCCCGCGTGGCCGCGACATCCGGATCATGCGCGATATCTACCCGCCGCGGATCACCCTGCAGTACACGCTGAAGGACGTCAGCGGGCGCATCATCGATGAAGGCGACGCCCGCCTGAGCGACAGCGGCTACCTGCACAACATCGGCCTGAAGAGCGATACCGATCCGCTGCGCTATGAGAAGCGCCTGATCGATGATTGGGTGAAGCGCCAGCTGACCTCGCGGGTTACCGCTGCCCGGTAGGTGTCGACCTTGGTCGACACGCAGCCACAGCGCCGACCAGGGTTTGATCCGATCCGGTAGGTGTCGACCTTGGTCGACACGCATTCACGGCGCCGACCAAGGTCGGCAGCTACCAGAGCCGCGCGCAGCGCTGATCCGATCCGGTAGGTGTCGACCTTGGTCGACACACATTCACGGCGCCGACCAAGGTCGGCAGCTACCAGAACCGTGCGCAGCGCTGATCCGATCCGGTAGGTGTCGACCTTGGTCGACACGCATTCACAGCGCCGACCAGGGTCGGCAGCTACCAGAGCCGTGCGCAGCGCTGATCCGATCCGGTAGGTGTCGACCTTGGTCGACACGCATTCACGGCGCCGACCAGGGTCGGCAGCTACCAGAGCCGTGCGCAGCGCTGATCCGATCCGGTAGGTGTCGACCTTGGTCGACACACAGGCACAGCGCCGACCAGGGTCGGCAGCTACCAGAACCGTGCGCAGCGCTGATCCGATCCGGTAGGTGTCGACCTTGGTCGACACACAGGCACAGCGCCGACCAGGGTCGGCAGCTACCAGAGCCGGTCAGTCCTGGTAGACGCGTGCCACGCGCTTGACGCCGCACGGCAGCTGGTAGGCACTGACACCGCAGCGCGGCGCCAGCTCGGACAGCGTCGGCGCCGTACCCCACAGTTCCACCACGCTGCCGACACCGGCCTGCGCATGCGCGGTCAGGTCCACGGTCAGCATGTCCATCGACACGCGGCCGATCAGCCCACCGGGTTGGCCATCGATCAGCACCGGGGTGCCATTGGGGGCGAACTGCGGATAACCATCGGCATAGCCCAGCGCGACCACGCCCACGCGTGTGCGCGCCTTGGCCACGAAGCGCGCACCGTAGCCGACCGGCTCGCCGGCTTCGATCCAGCGCTCGGCGAACACCTTGGACTGCATCGTCATCACCGGGCGCAGGCGCGCGGTGAGTTCACTGTTGTCCGGCAGCGGATTGGCGCCGTACAGCATCAGGCCCGGGCGTACCCAGTCACTGCGCACGTCCGGCCAGCCCAGCAGCGCCGGCGAATTGCAGATGCTGGTCTCGCCTTCAAGACCATCGATGGCCTCGACGAAGGTCGCGGCCTGCTCACGGGTACGCTCGCTGTCCAGTTCATCGGCGCGTGCCAAGTGGGTCATCATCACGATGCGCGCCACCTGCGGCAGTGCAGACAAACGCGCGTGCGCGGCGCGGAAACCAGGAACGTCCAGGCCCAGCCGGTGCATGCCGCTGTCCAGCTTCAGCCACACCGTCAGCGGCCGCGGGCTGTCGAACGCGACCAGCGCGTCCAGCTGCCACGGCGAACCGACCGAGAACCACAGGTCATGCTCGGCCACCAGCGCCATTTCGCTGGGCTCGAAGATGCCTTCCAGCAGCAGGATCGGCGCACGGATGCCGGCCTGGCGCAGTTCCAGCGCTTCTTCGATGGTGGCCACGCCAAAGCCGTCGGCCTCGCCTTCCAGTGCCTGCGCACAGCGCACCGCACCGTGGCCATAGGCATCGGCCTTGAGGATCGCCAACGCCTTGCCACCGCCCAGTTCACGGGCCAGGCGATAGTTGCTGCGCAGTGCGCCCAGGTCGATCAGCGCGCGGGCAGGACGCATGTGCGGTTCTCATGTTGCGGGGCGTGGCGGTACTGGCCGTAGCGGAAGATATCCAGGCCCTCGGTGCTGATCTGCGGCTGGCGCGCGCTCATCAGGTCGGCCAGGTAACGGCCCGAGCCGCAGGCCATGGTCCAACCCAGCGTGCCGTGGCCGGTGTTGAGGAACAGGTTGCGGAACGGCGTGGCGCCGATCACCGGCGTGCCGTCCGGCGTGGCCGGGCGCAGGCCGGTCCAGAACTCGGCCTTGGCCAGGTCACCGCCCTTCGGGTACAGGTCGCGCACCACCAGCTCCAGCGTCTCGCGGCGGCGCGGCGACAGCGACAGGTCGAAACCGGCCACCTCGGCCATGCCGCCGACGCGGATGCGGTTGTCGAAGCGGGTCACCGCCACCTTGTAGCTCTCATCGAGGATGGTCGAGGTGGGTGCCATCGCCGGATCGGTGATCGGCAGGGTCAGCGAGTAGCCCTTCAGCGGATACACCGGCAGGCGCATGCCCAGCGGCGCGACCAGTCCCGGCGAGTAGCTGCCCAGTGCGACCACGAAGCGGTCCGCGGTTTCCAGCGTGCCGCCGATGCGCACGCCGGTGATGCGGTCGCCGTCGAATTCAACGCCGGTGATGTCCTGGTCGTAACGGAACTCGACCCCCGCTTCGGCCGCCATCTGCGCCAGGCGGCGGGTGAACAGCTGGCAATCGCCGGTCTGGTCGCGCGGCAGGCGCAGCGCACCCACCAGACCATCGACGTGGGCCAGCGCAGGCTCGGCCTTGATGATGCCGGCGCGATCGAGCACTTCGTACGGCACACCGTACTGGGCCAGGATCTCGATGTCCTGCGCCGATGCATCCAGCTGCTGCTGGGTGCGGAACAGCTGGGTGGTGCCCAGGTCGCGCCCTTCGAAATCGATGCCGCTCTGCGCACGCAGCTCGTTCAGGCAGTCGCGGCTGTACTCGGACATGCGCACCATGCGCGCCTTGTTGATCGCGTAGCGCTCGTGGGTGCAGTTGCGCAGCATCTGCCACAGCCAGCGGTACTGGGCCAGGTCCATGCCCGGCTTGATCGCCAGCGGTGCGTGCTTTTCGAACAACCAGCCGATGGCCTTCTTCGGCACGCCCGGGGCAGCCCACGGCGAGGTGTAGCCGAAGGACAGCTGGCCGGCATTGGCGAAGCTGGTTTCCAGCGCGGGACCGGGCTGGCGGTCGACGACGGTGACTTCAAACCCGGCCTGTCGCAGGTACCAGGCACTGGTGGTGCCGATCACGCCGCTGCCGAGGACTAGGACTCGCATGGGAATTCTCCAACCCGATCATTCCCTGCATTTGCGTACGCAGGGGCCATAATCGGGGAAGTATATTCTTCCGTATCCAGATGATTTGCCTGATTTCAGCAATGCAGTCAGGATATTTCCCTGTGATTCATTCCCCGAGCTTGATGCCCATGGCCACCCGTCCCCGCGAGCTGGACAAGATCGACCGCAAGATCCTGCGCATCCTGCAGGCCGAAGGCCGCATTTCCTTCACCGAGCTGGGCGAACGGGTCGGCCTGTCGACCACCCCGTGCACCGAGCGGGTGCGCCGGCTGGAGCGCGAAGCGGTGATCACCGGCTACCACGCGCACCTGGACCCCAGCGCGCTGAAAGCGAGCCTGTTGGTATTCGTGGAGATCAGCCTGGCCTACAAATCCGGCGACATCTTCGAGGAGTTCCGGCGTTCGGCGCTGAAGCTGCCCAACGTGCTGGAATGCCATCTGGTGTCGGGCGATTTCGATTACCTGCTGAAGGCACGGATCAGCGAGATGGCGTCCTATCGCAAGCTGCTGGGCAGCACCCTGCTGACCCTGCCGCATGTGCGTGAGTCGAAGAGCTACATCGTGATGGAAGAGGTCAAGGAGACCTGGGCGCTGCCGATTCCGGATTGAACCGACCGGCGGCAGCGGGACCAGACCCCGCAACGCGGGCTCTGGTCCCTGGCTGCATCAGCGCTGCTGAGGGTTCTTCATGGAACCCTGTTGCGGATGCTTCTTCTGCTGCTCGTTCGGCTGCTGTTGCTGTTGCTGTTGCTGCTGGCGCTGCGGTTCCTGCGGTGTTTTGCCCTGCTGTTCCTTGCCGGGATGACGGTTCTGCTGGTTGGCCATGATCGTATTCCAAGGGGACGAGGGAAGCGCGGCGACAGGGATGCCGGCGCAGGTCCACCGTGGTCCTGGCGCGGTTAATCGCAGGCGAAAAACGGGTGATGCGGGGTGTGCAGGGCGGGGGCTGTTTTCCGGCGTTCATGTGGGTGGCCGGTTTCCTGCCAACGGCTGAGCCCCTCGTGGCTGGGGCCGGGTGCGGTGCTGCGAGTGGGCCGGGCGGGTGGGGTCAGGCGGGGACGCCGTGAACCCGTCCCTGGGGGCTTGGCCGCGGCATCCATGCCGCGGACACCCCGCCTGACCCCACCCGCCCGGCCTCTGACAGGTTCATGCGGGCGCCAGCCACGGAAAAAGAAAAAGAAAAAGAGCGACAGCGGGTCGCTGCGCTCTCTTTGGGTTGCGCGATCGGTTGCGGGCGCTGGGGTCAGCGCTTGATCTGCTGGCCGTCGCCGGTCGGTACGCTGTCGTAGTAGCGGCCGGTGCGCGAGTCGAACACGCGGTTGGGGCCGACCGGTTTGACGCCGGGAACGATGCGGCCGTTGCGGTCGTAGACCTTGTCCGGCAGCGCCGGCGCGGGCGTGGGGGTCACCTGGGCCGGGCCGGTCGAGCGGATCGGCTGTGCCGGCTGTGGCGAGGGCAGCACCTGCGGCTGCGGGCGCGACGCCTGTGGTGGCGGGGCGACAGGCGGCGGTGCCACCGTCGCGCTGCTGCGGGTGGCGGTCGGACTGCCGGTGGGAACCTGCGCCTGGGCAAGCAGAGGCAACAGGGCCGACAGCAACAGGACAAGGCGGGGTTTCATCGCGCGCTCCAGGGTGGGCCCCCCTTACCCTGCGCCTGCCCCTGTGTGCCGGCCATGAACGGCCATCACACTTGCAAGGGTGTGCCGACACCCCCACGTCTGCTGGCATCCCAGGCCACAACCCCACGGAGAGCCGGCATGAGCGCTTTCGATCTGACGCCCCCCACCGCCACCCAGACCGACGCCCTGGTCGCCGGGCTCAGCGCCGAGGAGCGCCGCGTGCTGCTGCAGCACGGCACCGAGGCACCGTTCTGCGGGGTGTTCCTCGACAACAAGCGCGAGGGCGTCTACTGCTGCCGGCTGTGCGCCCTGCCCTTGTTCCGCTCCAGCACCAAGTTCGATTCGGGCACCGGCTGGCCCAGTTTCTTCGCCCCGTTCGACCCGTCGCACGTGCGCGAGATCCGCGACACCAGCCATGGCATGGTCCGCACCGAGATCACCTGCGCCCGCTGTGGCAGCCATCTGGGCCACGTGTTCCCGGACGGTCCGCCGCCCACCTACGAGCGCCACTGCCTGAACTCGGTCTCACTTTCGTTCACCGGCAACGGCGAGCCCTGGCCCGATCCGCTGCAGCGTGGCGGCGCGGAGGCCGGTGTGGCGGGCTGACACGCGCCGCAATGCCCCGCTGACCGACTTCACAGAATTCCCTCTTCAGAAACACCGGTGTCAGGCCGACAAGGAGATATCCCCCCTCCTTGCGTCGCGCCATGCTCATCATCGTTGGATTCCTGGTCGTCATCATCAGCGTGCTGGGCGGCTACCTCGGCGCACACGGCCGCCTTGGGGCGCTGTGGCAGCCCTACGAACTGGTCATCATCGGCGGTGCCGCGCTGGGTGCGTTCCTGGTCGGCACCCCGGCCAAGACGGTCAAGCAGACGCTGCAGGCCATGGTCGGCGTGTTCAAGGGCCCGCGCTACAAGCAGCAGGACTACATCGATGTCCTCAGCCTGGTCTACGAACTGCTCAACAAGGCCCGCCGTGAAGGCTTCATGGCGCTGGAAGACCACGTCGAGCGCCCGGCCGAAAGCGCGCTGTTCGGCAACTATCCGAAGGTGCAGGCCGACCACCACCTGATCGACTTCATCACCGACTGCCTGCGCCTGATGATCGGCAGCAACATCGAGCCGCATGAGCTGGAGCCGCTGCTGGAGCTGGAGCTGGAAAAGCACCACGCCGAAGCGATGGCGCCGTCGCAGGTGCTGACCAAGGTCGCCGACGGCCTACCCGGTTTCGGCATCGTGGCGGCAGTGCTGGGCATCGTCATCACCATGGGCTCGATCGGCGGCGACATCGTCGAAGTGGGTGGCCACGTGGCCGGCGCGCTGGTCGGCACCTTCCTCGGCATCCTGCTGGGCTATGGCTTCGTCGGCCCGATGGCCTCGGCGATGGAAGCCCGTGCCGAGCAGGACAGCCGCATCTACGAGTCGGTGAAGACCGCCCTGCTGGCCTGCCTGCGCGGCTACAACCCGAAGATCGCGCTGGAGTTCGCCCGCAAGACGCTGCCGTCGAACGTGCGCCCGGCGTTCTCCGACTTCGAGCAGCACCTGAAGACGGTCAAGTAAGCCATGGCCGAGACCAAGCCCACCGTCATCGTCCGCCGGGTCAAGAAGGCCGGCCACGCTGCCCACCATGGCGGTTCGTGGAAGGTGGCCTATGCCGACTTCGTGACCGCGATGATGGCCTTCTTCCTGGTGCTGTGGCTGATGGCCAGCACCAGCAAGCCCGAGCGCGCAGCCATTTCCGAGTACTTCCGCAACCCCAGCCCGCTGGTCGGCTCCAGCGCGACGCCGGCGCCGGGCATGGCCGGGCCGGGCGGTGCCAGCACCTCGATGATCAAGCTCGGCGGCGCCACCGATGTTTCGCGCGGCAACAGCAACGATCCCTTCCAGAACCAGCAGAAGTCGATACCGCAGCCGGTGGACGAGCAGCAGCGCGACAAGCAGCAGCTGGAAGCGCTGATGAAGGAACTGCAGGAAGCGATCAGCCGCAGCCAGGCGCTGGAACCGTTCAAGGACCAGCTGCTGCTGGACCTGACCCCGGAAGGCCTGCGCATCCAGATCGTGGACAAGCAGAACCGGCCGATGTTCGACCTCGGCAGCGCCACCCTGAAGCCGTACACGCAGCAGATCCTGCATGAGCTGGCCGAGTACCTGAACCACGTGCCGAACCGGATCAGCCTGACCGGCCACACCGACATCACTGCCTATTCGGCCGCGCGCGGTTACGGCAACTGGGAACTGAGCGCCGACCGTGCCAATGCCGCGCGCCGCGCGCTGATCGATGGCGGCCTGGAAGACAGCAAGATCACCCGCGTGGTCGGCCTGTCTTCGTCGGTGCTGTTTGACAAGGCAGATCCGCAGAACCCGATCAACCGCCGCATCAGCATCGTGGTGATGACCAAGGCCGCCGAGGAAGCTGCGCTGGCCGGCGCCGGGCCGCAGGTGGGCCTGTCGGCAACCACCGTGGACCCGGACGTGCAGGCCGCGCAGGGTGAGGCCGGGGTTGGAGCCCGTTCCGCAGGAAAGGGCGCTGCCCCCTGACCCGTCTTCGCCGGGCATGGCCCGGCGCTACCGCATCCGGACACACCAAGGTAGCGCCGGGCCATGCCCGGCGAGCACGCATCCGGACACACCAGGGTAGCGCCGGGCCATGCCCGGCGAGCGCGCATCCGGACACACCGAGGTAGCGCCGGGCCATGCCCGGCGAGCGCGCATCCGGACGCACCAGGGTAGCGCCGGGCCATGCCCGGCGAGCGCGCCGCGCGGCACCCAGTACAATGGCGGTCTTTCCGACTCCAGGTGATCACACCCCCATGTCCAAGTTGTCCAAGGCCAAGCGCGACAAGCGCAAGAAGCAGCAGACCAAGCGTCCGTTCCTCCGTCTGAACGCCCAGCAGCAGGTGCAGAACCATGCCGTGCTGGTCAACGAAGACGGCCAGGCCGTGGCCGCCATCGGCCTGCAGGGCCGCGAGTGGCTGCTGGCCATCGGCGGCCAGACCATGGGCAACGCCGACAACCCGGTGCCGATGCTGGCCATGCTCAAGCACCTGTCCAACGTGCAGGAAGCCGAAGGCCGCAAGGTCACCCTGGAATATTCCGAGCTGATGCAGAAGCTGCTCGACACCCTGGCCGAAGAAGCGGGCCAGACCGCCGAGGAATACCTGGACAAGCTGGTGGCCGAGTTCGCCAGCGAGCAGGCTGAAGACGCAGCCGCTGAAGGCGACGCGTCGGATGAAGCGGCTGCAGACACTGCCGGCGCCGAAGGCGCTGCCGACGCCGAGGCCACTCCGGCCGCCGACGCCGACGGCAAGCCGCAGGCCTGATCCGGCGGCGGCGGTGTCGGTCTACGTCGATGACGCGGTGCATCCCTGGCGCGGTCAGCGCTGGGCGCACCTGATGGCCGATACCCTGGCCGAGCTGCACGCAATGGCGGCGCAGCTCGGCATTCCTCCACGGGCCTTCCAGAACAAGGCCAGCGGGGCACACTACGATGTCACCGCCGAACTGCGTGCGCAGGCACTCGCGCTGGGCGCGGTCGCCATCTCCCGGCACGTGGACCGGGCACAGGTGAAGGCGGTGATCGCCAACGCCAGGGCGCAATACCGGCCCTAGGCTGGCGCCGGGCCGCGCCCGGCGAGCGCGCAGCGCGGCGGGGAGCCGCCGGGCATGGCCCGGCGCTACCGGTGAATCTCAGAACGGGTCACTGCCCAGGCGCACTTCCACGTTCAGCAGCGAGCACAGCGCCAGCAGGGCGTCGTCATCGCGGGTCAGCGCCATCCAGCCACTGAAACCGTCGTTGCCGGCATCCACGCTCCACAGCGTGTAGTTGTGCTCGCGCAGGCGGTCGAAGGCGGTGCTCATCAGCTGCACCCCATCCAGGTCCGCGGCGAAATCCTCGTCGTCCAGGTCGCCGCCCCAGTCCAGCTGCAGGTTGAAGCGCGCCGACAGCTCGTTCACCGCCGACTGCAGCGAATCGAAATCATCACGCTCGACCTCGAAGCCCGACTGCCAGGCGATGGCCGTGAACAGCGCCGGCAGCCAGTCGCTGTCGGCTTCCAGCGGCTGGCCGTCCTCGGCCAGATGCTCGCGCCAGCGGTTGAACTGCTGCAGGGCCAGCTCTTCGTCACCGGGGTTGATCAGCACGAGCAGGTTCCAGACCCGCGCCTCGAAGTCGTCCTCGTCGAAATCGTGGGCGTCTTCCTCGAAGTCGAAATAGTCGCTGTTGTCAGGCATGGCGGAACGTCCTCGGGAGCAGGGGGGCATTCTACGGTTTATCCTGTACCGCTGAAGCCGGCCGTGGTGGCCGTCACTGTGAATGAAGCGATGAGCGATACCCCTCCCGACCACCTGGCGATCAACCCGGCCAGCCCCTTCCACGATGCGCAGGCCCTGGAGCGCGGCGTCGGCGTGCGCTTCAACGATGTCGAGCGCGACAACGTCGAGGAATACTCGGTCAGCGAAGGCTGGATCCGCGTGCAGGCCGGCAAGGCCCGTGACCGTCGCGGCAACCCGATGACCATCAAGGTCAAGGGCAAGGTCGAGGCGTATTTCCTGGAACAGAAGCCGGAGTAAGGGCTGAAAGGTGTGCGGACCAAGGTCCGCACCCACCGGCAGCCGCCGCCGGGCTGATCCGGCACTGCCGCTGTACGGTCACTCGCGCTTGCGCGATTCCAGCAGGTCGAGGTTGCGGATCAGCCGCCGTGCGATCTCGTCCGACACCACGCCGCGGCGGGTCAGCCGGAACAGTTCCTCGCGTTCGGCATTGAGGCCGGCGCTGCGCAGCTGGCGATAGCCCATCTCCATCCGGTTCACCTTCTCCGGGTCCACGTCGGGGTTGTCGCGGTCCAGATGCCGCTGATACAGCAGGCTCACCCGCGATGCGGCGTCGTTGTACAGCTGCACGTTCTCGGTGTTCTGGTTCAGCACCAGCTGCTGGCGCATGCGCTCCACGCCCGCCAACGCGGCCTTCGAGGACAGCTTGCGGGCGAGATCCTCTTCCTTGCGCTCACCCGAATCGGCCGGCAGCTGCAGGCCCTTCAACAGCTGCGGCAGCGCCACGCTGGCGCCGACCAGCGAGCACAGGATCACCGCAGCAGCCAGGAAGATCACCAGGTCGCGTGCCGGGAACGGGCTGCCATCGGGCAGGAACAATGGCAGCGTCAACACGCCGGCCAGGGTGATCGCACCACGCACACCCGCCACCGAGGTGGCCACCACGATGCGCCAGTTCGGTGCCTCGCCACGCTCCAGGCCGCGGCGACGCGCACGCAGCAGGTTCCAGCGCAGCGACAGCCACACCCACAGCAGGCGCAGCGCGATCAGCGTCGCGTTGATCACCAGCACGTACACCAGCAGCCACCATGCGCTCTGGTGGCCGCTCTCGTTCATGGTGGTGGTGGCGCGTTCGACGATGCCCGGCAGCTGCTCGCCCAGCAGCACGAACATGATGCCGTTGAAGCTGAACTGCAGCATGTTCCAGACGCCGGCGCGCTGCACGCGCATGCTGCCGGAGACACGGCCGGTCATTTCCACGTAGCTCATCGAAATACCCGCTGCGACCGCAGCGAGGATGCCCGAAGCATTGATCTCTTCGGCCAGCAGGTACGCCGCGAACGGGATCAGCAGGTTGACCAGCATCGCCGCGCCCGGCTCTTCGCCGAAACGGCGCCACAGCCAGCGCTGGAACGTGGACACGCCCAGGGTGACCGCCACGCCGACGGCCAGGCCGGCCACCGCCACCCACACGAAGGTCAGCGAGGCGGTCGCCAACGAGAAGGTACCGGTCATCACCGCCGCCACCGCGAAGCGGAAGCAGACCAGGCCGGAGGCATCGTTGAGCAGCGACTCGCCTTCCAGGATGTGCATCAGGCGCTTGGGAATCGGTGCCTTGGCAGCGATCGCGCCGACCGCCACAGGATCGGTCGGTGACACGATCGCGGCCAGCGCGAAACACACCGCCAGTGGCATCACCGGAATCATCCAGTGGATCAGCAGGCCCGCGCCGATCACGGTGAACACCACCAGCCCGAACGCCAGTTCGAGGATCGCGCCCTTGTCGCGGAACAGGCCCTGCTTGGGAATGCGCCAGCCATCGAGGAACAGCAGTGGCGGCAGGAACAGCAGGAAGAACACTTCCGGTTCCAGTGCATGGCCACGGTTGAATACCCCGGCGATCACCGCGCCGAGGCCGATCTGCACCAGCGGCAGCGGCAACGAGAATGGCAGGACGCGAACCAGGTAACCGCTGGCGACAACGGCCACCAGCATCGCCAGGACGACTTCGATGGTGTGCATGCTTCTTCCACAGGAGCGGCGCGTGGGGCCGGAAAAACCGGAGTGCGCCGGGGGACGGGAAAAAACTTAACACAGCAGGCCGCCACTGCGGCCAGCCATCTGAATGCGCGTCAGGACCGCGACAGCAAGCGCCGCCCGATCCAGGCCGGCGTGCTGGCCACGTCGTCATGCAGCACTGCCCACCGGCCCTGCACGCGTCCTTGTGCAGGGCGTTCCAGCCCTGGCAGCAGCGACGGGGTCATGCCGCGTCCTGAGCGCGGTCGGCACCATCGAAGCGGTAGAGGTCCATCGCCAGGAAGCCGGCATCGACACCCGCATCGATGCGCTTGGCACCGAAGCCACCCTCCCCCGCCGCACCCATCGCAAAGTACAGCGGCAGCAGATGCTCATCGGTGGGATGCGCACGCTCGGCAAACGGTGCCTGTCGGCGGTAGTCGAACAGGGCATCGCGGTCATTTGCGGCCAGCCGCTGCTCCACCCAGTCGATGAAGGGGCGCACGTAGGGCGCTTGCTTGCCGTCCTGGTAGTGGCCCCAGTCGTGCAGGTTGTGGGTGATGCTGCCCGAGCCGATCAGCAGCACGCCCTGTTCGCGCAGCGGCGCCAGCGCACGGCCCAGCGCGAACTGATGCTGCGGGCCCAGCATCGGCTGGATCGATACCGGCACCACCGGGATGTCGGCCTGCGGGTGCAGCAGGCGCAGCGGCACCCACGCGCCGTGGTCGAGGCCACGTTGCGGATCGAGTGCCACCGGCAGGCCGGCGGCGGCGATGCGGCCCGCCACCTCTTCAGCCAACGCCGGATCACCGGGCGCCGGGTACTGCAGCGCGAACAGTTCGCGTGGGAAGCCGCCGAAATCGTGGAGGGTGGGCGGCTGCGGATGGTTGCCGACCAGCGGCTGCCGGGCCAGCCAATGCGCCGAGGCGATGACGATTGCACGCGGGGTCGGCAGGTCGCGGGCCAGCTCGGCCAGCCGCACGCCGACCTGGCCCGGATGCAGGGCGGTCATCGGCGAGCCATGGGAGATGTACAGCGAAGGCAGGCGGGACATGATCTTCTCCAAAGACAGGAATCCACAGGGGGCCAGCGCAGCGGGGCCGACGCAGCTCGCAAGGGACGGGCCACAGGTTATTGCGTCCCCACCAGCCGATAAATACGATGAATCGACCGTATTTATTTCAGAAGGCGCAACAATGGACACCCTGGATGCCATGCGCGTGTTCGTCGCGGTGGTCGAACGCAACGGCTTCAGCGCCGCCGCGCAGGCGCTGGACATGTCCACGGCCGGTGTCACCCGCCAGGTCGCCGCACTGGAAAAGCGCCTGTCCACCCGCCTGCTCCACCGCACCACCCGCCGGGTCAGCCCGACCAGCGCCGGTGCCGCCTACTACGCGCAGTGCGTGCGCCTGCTGGCCGAGTTCGATGCGCTTGAGGCCAGCATCGGCGCACAGGCGCTGGAGCCGTCCGGCACGCTGCGCATCAACGCACCGGTCAGCTGGGGCATCGCCCGCCTCGGTCCGTTGCTGGCCGGCTACCGCGAGCGCTTCCCACAGGTCGAACTGGACCTGGCGCTGTCCGACCGCCTGGTGGACATGGTCGAAGAAGGCTACGACGTGGCCATCCGCATCACCCGCGAACCGGGCCCGAGCCTGATCGCGCGGCGCCTGGGCCAATCGCGGATCAGCCTGTGTGCCGCACCGGCCTACCTGGCCGCACACGGAACACCGCAGGCCCCCGAGGATCTGCAGACCCATGCCTGCCTCGGCTACAGCTACTGGGCCACCGGCGACCACTGGCCCCTGCAGGGACCGGGTGGCGAAGTGAAGGTTGCAGTGACCACCCTGCTGCGTGCCAACAATGGCGACGTCCTGCGCGAAGCCGCGATTGCCGGCATGGGCGTGATCCTGCAGCCGGACTTCCTGTTGCACGAGGCGCTGGCCGATGGCCGCCTGGTGCGCATCCTGCCCGGATGGGAAGCTGAGCCGATCGGCATCTTCGCCGTCTACACCAGCCGCAGCCATCTCGCCCCCAAGGTGCGCAGCTTCATCGACTACCTGGTGGAAACCGGGGTGTAAGCGTGCGTCCGCCGGGCATGGCCCGGCGCTACCAGCGGCGCGCCCATGACACGGTAATGCCGGGCCATGCCCGGCGAAGCGCGAAGCACGCCCATGACACGGTAGCGCCGGGCCATGCCCGGCGAGCGCGAAGCGCGGCCTAGGCGACAACCTCATCCAGCTGCGCGATGATCTTTTCCAGCGGTGCCGGCCGCCCCAGCAGGTAGCCCTGCACCTGGTCGCAGCCATGTGCGGCCAGCCAGTCCAGCTGTCCCGGCGTTTCCACGCCCTCGGCGATGATCGTCAGCCCCATGCTGTGGCCCAGCGACAGCAGTGCCCGGCAGATCGACGCGTTGCGCGGATTGGTCTCCACGTCGGCGACGAAACTGCGATCGATCTTCAGGACGTCCAGCGGCAGGTGCTGCAGGTAGGACATGCTCGAGTAGCCGGTACCGAAATCGTCCAGCGACACGCGGATGCCCTGCTCGTGCAAGCGCTGCATGGTCTGCATCGCCTGTGCCGGCTTGCGCATCAGGCTGCTCTCGGTCAGCTCCACGTGCAGTGCACCACGGGCCAGGCCGAAATCCTGCTGCGCGCGGGCAAACTCGGCCACCAGATCGCTGTTGAAGAACTGCACCGCCGACACATTGACTGCGATCGACAGCTCGCCCCAGCCGGCTTCGACCAGACGCCGCTGCGCCTGTGCCGCCGCGCGGATCACCCAGCGCCCCAACGCCAGGATCAGGCCGGTGTCCTCGCACAACTGGATGAACTCGCTGGGCGGGATGAAGCTGCCGTCGGCCTGCGGCCAGCGCAGCAGGGCTTCCAGTGACGCCGGGCTGCCATCGCTGGCGTGCCGGATCGGTTGGAAGTACAGCTGGAATTCGTTGTCGATGGCCGCGTGGATGCGCCCGGCCAGGCGCAGGCGGTCGGCCAGGCGGATGGTCACCGCCGCATCGAACCAGGCCACCACGTTGCCTTCGGCGCGGGCCGCGTGCGCCGCCTGCGCCGCCATGCCGATCGCCTGTTCGGCACTGTGGCCTGCATCGGCGTCATGTACGGCCACACCAATGCGGGGTTCGAACTGGTGCAGCGAATCCTGGCCGCGCATCGGTGCCGAGACGATCTGCAGCAGATCGTCCAGCACGCGCTGGGTGTTGTGTTCCGGCGCGATCGCCAGCACGAAATCCTCCGCCGGCTGGAACGCCAGCAGGCCGAAGCGCGCGCCCAGCCCACCCAGTCGCGAGGCCATCGACTGCAGGACCGCATCACCGATCTCGCGGCCCAGCGTATCGGCCACCAGCTGCAGCCCGCGCAGCTGCACATAGGCGATGGTGTAGGCGCCGGCCTGCTCGTCCAGCTGTTCGCTCAGGGCGCGCACGTTGAGCAGGCCCGTGGCCGGGTTGTGGCGTGCGTGATAGGCCAGGTCGCGTTCGTAGGCCAGCCGTTCGCTGACATCCTCGGCCAGTACCAGGCACGCGGGCTGGCCATCGAAATCCAGCTGCGACAGGTGCACGCGCACTTCGAACACCGTGCCATCCTTGCGCTGGTGCAGGCGCACCGCAGCGTCCTGCAGTTCACCACTGCGCACCTGCGCGATCGCGCCCTTGACCTCGTCCCAGCCCTCGCGCGGGCGGATGTCGAGGATGCTCATCGCCAGGAATTCATCGCGGCTGTAGCCGTACTGCTGCACCGCCGCCTCGTTGACCTCGATGAAGCGCAGGGTGTCCGGATCGAACACCCAGAACGGCGCGGGGTTGCGATCGAACAGCAGGCGGAAGCGGCGTTCCACCTGGCGCATCTGTTCGTGCGCCTGGTAGCGCTCGCTGAGGTCGGTCAGTGCGCCGATCATGCGCCGCTGCCGGTCGGCCACCGCCACCCGCTGGCCGCGCGCGGCAACCCAGCGCACGGCACCACCGGGCAGCACCAAGCGGAATTCTTCGTCGAGTACTGCGCTGCCGGCGAAGGCCTGGTCGAAGGCCCGCTGCATGCGTGCGCTGTCATCGTGGTGCACGCGGGCGAAGAATTCGGCCACCGGCAGCGCGTCGGTCTGCACGCCGAAGATCTCGCGCGCCAGCGGTGACCAGCGCAGCAGCGCAGCGTCTTCGTCGACATACCAGGTGCATACCCGGCCCACCTGATGGGCCAGGCGCAGCTCGGCGTGGCCGGTGCGCAGTTCTTCGGCCATCGACTGTTGCCGGTGCGTGCTGCGGCGCACGGCATACAGCAGCACCAGCAGCAGCGCCACGTAGGCCAGCATGATGGCGATCGCCGCCTGCAGATACGGCCACCACGGCGCCAGCACGTCGTCGTCGGCCAGGCCGACCTGCACCGCCAACGGGCTGTGCTCGAGGGTGCTGATGGTGGAGATGCGCGGTATCTGGTCCACCGCGCCGGGGATGCTGCCCAGCTCGACCACTGCCTGCCGGCCCAGCAGCGTGCGTGCCGGCAGCGGGTAACGGCGGCCGACGGTGCCATGCGGGTCTGGCACACGGGCCAGCATGTAGCCGTCGGCGTCGCTGATCGAGGCCAGGCCACTGGGCCCCACATCCAGCCCGCCCACGATCCGCTGCAGTTCACCGCAGCGCAGCCGCGCCAGCAGCCAGCGATCGCCGGCCATCGGCAGCGCCAGCGGCACCACCCAGCCACCGTCGCTGGCACGCTGCGGCGGCCCGATGTACAGCGCGCTTCCCTGCCCCCGTCGCTGCGGATCGGTCCACAGTGGCAGCTGCAGGTCGCCCTTGTCGGCGGTCAGGGCGCGGCCATAGGTATCGAGCACGACGATGCTGTGCAGTTCGGCGTGCCGGCGCAGCACGCCGGCCATGGCGGCGTCCACCAGCGCAGGCGCCTGCGCAGGCACCGTGCGGAACAGCTCGGCCGCATCGGCGGCGATGCCGGCCATCGCCCGTTCCAGGTTGCGCAGCTCCAGTGCCAGCAGGCGTTCGCTGCCTACCGCCAACGCCCGGCTCTGCCGCTGCGCGGCTTCCAGCCGGCGCTGATAATCGTTGGCCAGCATCGCGGCCAGGCCTGCCGCCAGCAGCACGCCCAGCACCACGCCGCCCCAGGTAATGGCACGCAACGGCCGGGCCAGCGCGTGTCTCAGCGCCGGCATCGGTCGGTCTTCCCTGTGCAGTCGGCTGGCTTCATGCGCGAACGATTCCTCCACATCCCCGACCTCAACGGCCGGCGGACGCCATTCTTGACGCCTCGACCCGTCCTGCATGCGCCCTCCCCCAGGTGCTGCAGACATCCAGCCCGCAGCATGCACCACGCCAGTGACCGCGTGAAGATCGCTGCGGCGTGTTCAGCCAGATCACGCACAATGCTGGCCTTGCCGAGCACGTCCAGCCGGCCCGCAGCGGATTAGACTTGGAGTTTTCCGCCGCAAGAGAAGTCCATGTCCAAGCTGCGCCGCCCCACCCTGGCACTGGCCATCGTTGCCAGCCTGTCCCTGGCCGCCTGCGACCGCCCGGCCGATCCGGCCGCCGGCACCGCCGCACCGGCCGAGGCGCCCCCTGCTGCCGCCAAGCCGATGCTGGGCAGCTTCGGTTTCGATGCCAGTGGCATGGACCGCAGCATCGCCGCCGGTGACGACTTCTTTGGTTTCGCCAACGGCAGCTGGGTGAAGAACACCGAAATTCCGGCCGACCGCTCGCGCTTCGGCAGCTTCAACGTGATTGCCGAGAAGACCCAGGCCGACACCCGCGCGATCCTGGAAGGCGCTGCCGGCAACGCCCAGGCCAGCGGCGAAGACAAGCTGATCGGCGACTACTACGCCGCCTACATGGACGAGGCCGGCATCGAGCAGCGCGGTCTGGCACCGGTGCAGCCGCAGCTGAAGAACATCGATGCGATCGCCGACAAGGCCGGCCTGGCCCGCGCCCTCGGCGGCGACGTGCGCGCCGACGTCGACCTGCTCAATGCCACCAACTTCTACACCGACCGCCTGTTCGGCCTGTGGGTGTCGGTGGACCTGCTGCAGCCGGACCGTACCGCGCCGTACCTGGTGCAGGGCGGCCTGGGCATGCCCGACCGCGATTTCTACCTGGGCGGTGGCCGCATGGCCGAGCTGCGCAAGCAGTACCAGGCCTACATCGCGCAGGTACTGCAGCTGGCCGGCGTGGCCGACCCGGCCGGCAAGGCGCAGCGCATCCTGGCGCTGGAAACGAAGATCGCCCAGGCGCATGCCACGCAGGAAGAAACCAATGACGTGACCAAGGGCGCCAACCCCTGGACCCAGGCCGACTTCAACGCCAAGGCCCCAGGCATGGACTGGGCCGCGTTCCTGGACGCTGCCAGGCTTGGCCAGCAGCAGGACTTCATCGTGTGGCAGCCCAAGGCTGTGGCCGGCCTGTCCAAGCTGGTGGCCACCGAGCCGCTGGATGCCTGGAAGGACTACATGACCTTCCACGCGCTGGACCGCGCCGCTGCCTACCTGCCGAAGAAGTTCGCCGACGCGCGCTTCGCCTTCCACGGCACCGCGCTGAGCGGTACGCCGCAGCAGAGCGACCGCTGGAAGCGTGCCGTGGATGACGCCAACCATGCCGTCGGCGAGGCCATCGGCAAGCGTTACGTCGAAAAGCACTTCGATGCCAGGACCAAGGAACGTGCCGACGAGATGGCCAAGAACATCATCGCCGCCTTCGCCAAGCGCATCGATGCACTGGCCTGGATGTCACCGCAGACCAAGGCCAGCGCCAAGGCCAAGGTGGCCGGCCTGACCGTGGGCATGGGCTATCCGGACAAGTGGCGCGACTACAGTGGCCTGGACATCCGTCGTGATGATCCGCTGGGCAATGCGCAGCGCGCCGAGCTGTTCGAGTACCAGCGCAACATCGCCAAGCTGGGCAAGCCGGTCGACCACAGCGAGTGGGCGATGCTGCCGCAGACCATCAACGCGATGAACGTGCCGCTGGAAAACCGCCTGGTGTTCCCGGCGGCGATCCTGCAGCCGCCGTTCTTCGACGGTGCCGCCGACGACGCAGTGAACTACGGTGCGATCGGCGCGGTGATCGGCCACGAAATCAGCCATGGCTTCGACAACGCCGGTGCGTTGTTCGACGACACCGGCAAGCTGCACAACTGGTGGACGGCCGAAGACCTCAAGCAGTTCAACGCGGCCGGCGATGCACTGGCCGCGCAGTTCAGCAGCTACGAGCCGTTCCCGGGTGTACATGTGAACGGCAAGCTGACGCTGGGCGAGAACATCGCCGATGTCGCCGGCCTGGGTACCGCCTACGACGCCTACCAGCTGTCGCTACAGGGCAAGCCGGGCCAGACCCTGGAAGGTTTCACCCCGGACCAGCGCTTCTTCCTCGGCTTCGCCCAGGCCTGGCGCAGCAAGAGCCGCGAGCAGGCGCTGCGCAATTCGCTGTTGACCGACGTGCATGCACCGGGCCAGTTCCGCGCGTTGACGGTGCGCAACATCGACGCCTGGTACCCGGCGTTTGAAGTGAAGGAAGGCCAGAAGCTGTACCTGGCCCCGGACAAGCGGGTCAAGGTGTGGTGATGTAACGCAGACGGGCGCCGAAAGGCGCCCGTTTTATTTCCATGGGTAGACGCCAACCTTGGTTGGCAGTTTTTCGCCATCCACACGTGGCGTGGATGGGCACCGCGGCAAGGCGCGCCGACCAAGGTCGGCGCCTACCGGGGCAATGCCGGCCACTCGCGCAACGATTCCACCGGCACACCCACGCGGGCGCAGGCGCGGCTCGCCAAGCCGTCGGGCAGCGCGCGGCGGAACAGCGGCGCCATGCCCTGCATCAGCTTCGCCGAAGCTGCGGCCTGCGCACGCTGGCGCGTGCTGCGCTCGAGCATGCCCTCGGCCCAGTCCGGCAGCAGCGCGGCACCGGCCCCGAGGAAGATCTCGCGCGACAGGCCGGGCACCGGCACCGGCAGGCGCACGGCTGACAGCACCTGCAGCACTTCGCGTGAGCGTTCGTCCACCACCAGCTCCGGCTGCCGTGCACAGAAATACGCATCCACTTCCGCTGCGCTGCGTGGTACGTCCACCGCGCCCAGCGCTTCGGCCACGCAGCGGTACTCGTCGTAATAGCGGTCGGCGATCGCGGCAGGCACCTCGCGCCCGTAGCGGCGATAGCCCTGCAGGAAGCCGTAGGCCTCGGTCACGTGCACCCACGTCAGCAGGTGCGGATCATCGGCGGCATACGGCTCGCCCTGCGCGGTATGCCCGCGGATCTGCGCGTGGATGTGCCGCACCTTGGCCACCAGCGCTTCCACCTCGCGCGCCGGCGCGTAGCTGGTGCCTGCCACGAAGGCCGTGGTGCGGCGCAGGCGGCCGACCAGGTCCTGGCGGAAATTGGAATGATCGTAGACACCGGCCAGCGCGCGCGGATGCAGCGTCTGCAGCATCAGGGCACACAGACCGCCGGCCAGCATCGACGGCAGCTCTGCGTGCATCCGCCAGGTCACGCTGTCCGGCCCGAACCAGCCGGGATCGCCCAGTGGATGGTCGTAGTCGATGCCGCTCTGGCCGCGCGGAAACGCATCCAGGACCCAGCGCCGGATCGGCGCGGTAACGGGGCGGGAAAGACGGTGCAGCAACGGCGGCATCACAGGTCCAGATCGGCGGAGGGACGGACCGCGTCCTGCGCGGTTCCCCCCGATTCTGGTCGATCACGACCGGCACAGCGAGCCCATCCGCTCAGCGTCGGTTTCATGTGCGCGCGCAGCACATTTCACCCTGCGACATCCTGTCGCAGGCCACGCGAGCAATGCTGCGTCGCAACAATATTCACCTGTTCAGGCTGAGCCCTTGTGCCGCGTGGCCTTGAGGCCATTGCACCGCTCGCTGGAAGTGCTAGAACTGAACCCGCCACACCGTCCACTGCAGATCGCCGCACGTTCCACAAGGAGCCAGCCATGATTGCTTTGTTCAAGGGTTTGGGATTACTGCTTCGCGACAACGAGCTCTACAGCAGCCCGTTCGAAAAACAGGTCGCGCACTGGCGCAGCCTCAGCGAACAGCAGATCCGCGATGAAGTGGCGGTGCTGGCCCAGGCCAAGTGCCAGTGGCTGATTGCTTCGATCGTCGGATGGCAGGCAGCTTCACTGCTGATCCTCGGCCTGATCACCAATTACCTGTGGCGCGACGATTACCACATCACCTTCACCCGCGTGGTCGTGGTGTTCGGCTCGTGGATCTCGATCCTGTTCGTGATCTGGTTCATGGCCAACATGTTCGACCGCACAGCGGGCTTCGAACGCTGGATGAAGGCCTTCAACAGCCGCGCCCGCATCACCTCCAAGGCCGACAGCGTCGAGCACGTGGCCGAAGCGCTGGACCTGGCTGAACATTATCCGGAAGTGCTGGACTACAAGCAGGCGGTCACCTCCAGGCGCGAGCTGCGCCATGAGGACATCCGCATCATGACCGAGATCGGGCGCATGAAGCAGCACTCCGAACTGGTAGGTCGCCTGAATCATGTCGGTGAAACCGAACACCATCACGACATGACGCTGCAGCCGGCCTACTGAGCCGGACCCAATCCGGGGGGAGCCACAATGCCACCGTGCTCAGTCACGGTGGCATTGTTCTTTCTGCACGTTGCTGACGCACTGGCGGAAGTCCTTCGGCAGGCCGCTGACCTGTTCGGTCTTGCCTGTGGCCACCGCGAACCGGCGCAGCGGCGGCGTCGCGCAGGCGGTGTCGGTGCTGCAGCCCGGCGCCAGCACCTGGTAATGGCATTGGCCACTGCTGCTGGCGATGCATTCGAAATGCGCCACGCCATCGACCACCGTGCTCTTGCTGTACAGCGTGTCCACGCCATTGGCATTGGTGCGGGTGATGGAGGTGCTGCTGGACTTCTCGCAGCCGGCGATGGCCAGCACGGCGACACCTGCAAGCAGGATACGGCGCATGTTCGTTCCTCGGTGGATGGCAATGGCTGCGGCTACATGCCGCGGAACAGGCTCATGAACGGTTGGCTGACCACCAGGGTTTCGGCACGCTGGCGCAGGCGCAGCACGCCACGCCCGGTGTCGTCGCGGCTGACCGCTGCCACCGCCTTCATGTTGACGATGGTCGAGCGATGCACCTGGCGGAAGTGCAGCGGATCAAGCACTTCCAGCAGTTCGCGCAGCGGTGTACGCAACAGGCTTTCGCCGGCGGCAGTGACCACGGTGGTGTACTTGTTGTCAGCACGGAAATAGATCACATCGTCGAGCATGATCAGCTGCGTATCGCGGCCGTTGCTGGCGGTGATCCAGGCCAGGGGCGGCCGATCGTTGACGACCGGGCCTGCACCCAGGCGCTGCAGCAGGCGCTCCAGCACCGCATCGTCCTGCCGCGCGGATGGCAGCCGCGAAAGAATGCGATCGCGCGTGGCCAGCAGCCGTTCGTCACTGACCGGCTTGAGCAGGTAATCCATCGCGCCCTGCTCGAAGGCATCGATGGCGTACTGGTCGTAGGCAGTGACGAACACCACCTGCGTGCGCGGGCTCAGTTCGGCCAATGACCGCGCCACTTCGATGCCGCTGATGCCGGGCATGCGGATGTCGAGGAAGGCGATGTCCGGCTGCTTCTCGGCCAGCTGTTCCAGCGCACTGGCACCGTCCTCGCATTCGGCTACCAGCTTCAGCTCCGGCCACAGGCGTCCGAGCTGCTCGACCAGCGAGTGCCGCAGCAGCTCCTCGTCTTCGGCGATCAGCGCTTCAAGCGGCATGGCTGGGCTCCTTGGCCGACTGCGGCAGGGTCATGGTAGCGGCTACGCCACTGGGGAAATTGGCCACGATCGCTACCCCGGCCTGCTCGCCGCAGGTCAGCCGCAAGCGCTCGCGCAGGTTCTTCAGGCCGATGCCGGTGCCGCTGGTGCCCTGTCCGAAACCCAGCCCATCGTCGGCGACCGTCACGGTGACATGGTCATCGAAACCCCGCGCGAGGATCCAGATCGTGCCGCCGCCGGGCTTGGGCTCCAGGCCGTGCTTGATCGCGTTCTCGACCAGGGTCTGCAGCGCCATCGCCGGCAGCTTCACTTCGTGCAGTTCGGTGGGCACCTGCACTTCCACTGCCAGCCGTGCACCCATGCGGATGCGTAGGATTTCCAGATAGGCGCGGGTACGTTCCAGCTCCACGCCCAGCGTGGAAACCGATTCGTCCACCTGCGGCAGCGAACTGCGCAGGTACTGGATCAGGTGGCCAAGCATCTGCTCGGCGCGCGCCGGGTCGGTGCGGGTCAGCACCTGTGCATTGGCCAGCGAGTTGTACAGGAAGTGCGGCTCGACCTGCGCGTGCAGCAGGTTCAAGCGCGCGACCGACAGTTCCTTTTCCACCTGGGTCTGTTCGGCAGCGGCCTGCTCGTCGCGGCGCTGGTCGGCCACGCGGCGGCTGATCGCACGGGTCACCGCCTCGGCGTTCTCATAGTTGCTGCCTTCATCCAGTGCCAGCAGATCGGCCCACCAGCCGGCGTCCGGTTCGAACAGCAGGGTGACGGTGCTGGTGCCCTGCCCCGGCGTTACCGTGGCCAGCACGCTGTTGCGTTTGATCGCCAGCCGCGCCGGCAGGTTCCAGCGCGACGGTTGCCTGCCGTTCCACAGGTCGACGCGCCGCACATAGGCACGCACCTGCAGACTGCCGGCAGAGCTCTCCACCTCTTCCACCCGCGGCAGTTCGCCGACGGCAGCCTCGACCACGGCGAAGGCCTGGCCGGCATCCATCGGCAGTTCGATCTGCCGGCGCTGGCGGCCCGACAACGTGGCGCCATCGAGGCGACCGGCCACCAGCCAGACCCGGCGCACGTGGGTGATCGCGCTGCCCAGCGCGGAGATCATCAGGAACATCACCAGCAGCCCGAACACCCAGCCCGGGCCGTCGTTCATGCCGCTGAAGATGCCACTCCAGACCATGCCGGCAACGAACAGTGCCGCGGCCCAGGCCAGCAGATGACGGATG
This sequence comes from Stenotrophomonas sp. SI-NJAU-1, assembly GCF_020883215.1. Taxonomy (NCBI): domain Bacteria; kingdom Pseudomonadati; phylum Pseudomonadota; class Gammaproteobacteria; order Lysobacterales; family Lysobacteraceae; genus Stenotrophomonas; species Stenotrophomonas sp. SI-NJAU-1. The sequence goes on along the minus strand of NZ_CP086598.1, from coordinate 494,480 downwards.
ATGAGGGAGAAGCTGGCGATCACGGCGGCGCCTTGGTGGAAGGGGTGAGCCGAGCATAGAGCGGCCCTTCGGGCAAACAAGCGATGTGCGACGAAGACCGGGAAAGGGTGGATGGAACCGGTTCTGGTAGTGCCGGCCGCTGGCCGGCTCCCCATCGCTTCCGGAAGCATCCCCGGTTGCCGGCCAGCGGCCGGCAACCGGGGAGGCGCCGGGTGAGCCCGGCGCATTCCCTTATCTGCGCTGGTCGGCGCTGGCGTCACGCACGGCGCGGAACGCCTCGTCCCTGCTCCAGTTCGGCCAGCTGCGCGAATTGGCCAGCTGGTTGCCCAGGGTGTACAGCACTTCCAGGTCGCGCGCAGCGCCTGCAAACACCCAGTCCGGCTGCCACTCGTCGCCCTGCTGGTGGTAACGCTTGGCGGTGTAGTCCTCGGACGCCTTCCTGCCCGCCGCGACGCCACCGTCCACCCAGTCCTGCCCGGCCGACCACGACAGCGCGGGCACGCCACGCTTGGCGAACGGGAAGTGGTCGGAGCGGAAGAACAGGCCGGCTTCCGGCTTCGGGTCCGGCGTGTAGCGGATGTCCCAGCCCTTGGCCACGTCCTTCAGCTGGTCCAGCAGCTCGAAGCGCGCAGCGCCGTAGATGCCGAAATCGCGCGACGGGCCGAACGGCGCCATGCCGTCCATGTTGATCATCGCCACGGTCTTTTCCAGCGGGTACAGCGGGTGCGTTGCGTAGTACTCCGAACCCAGCAGGCCCTTCTCCTCGGCGGTTACCGCCAGGAACACGAGCGAACGCTGCGGACGCGGTGCCTTGGCGAAGCCACGCGCCAGTTCGATCAGCGAGGCGGTGCCGCTGGCGTTGTCCAGCGCGCCGTTGAAGATGCGGTCGCCGCGTGCGTCGGGCTCGCCCACGCCGATGTGGTCCCAATGCGCGCTGTAGATGACGGTCTCGTCCGGATGCGTGCTGCCTTCCAGGCGCGCGGCCACGTTGTGCGAGGTGATCACTTCGGTCTTCACCGCGTACTTCGCATCCAGGCTGGCGCCGGTCAGCGGCACCGGGGTGAAGTCGCGCTGCTGCGCCTTCTTCTTCAGTGCCTCGAAATCCTGCCCGGCCGAGCGGAACAGTTCCACTGCCAGATCGCGCTGGATCCAGCCTTCCAGCAGCGGATGACTGTCAGCCGGATTGTCGCGCACCACGTCGAACATGGTGTTGGTGTTGGAGCCGGCCACCGTGGCCCAGCCATACGACGCCGGGGCGGTCTCATGCACGATCAGCACACCGAGTGCGCCCTGGCGTGCGCCTTCTTCGTACTTGTACGGCCAACGGCCATACCAGGTCATGCCCTTGCCGTCGAAGTCGCCCTTGCCGGTTTCGAAGTCCGGGTCGTTGATCAGCACGACGGCGATCTTGCCTTTCAGGTCCACGCCCTTGAAGTCGTCCCAGTTGCGCTCCGGCGCCTTTACGCCATAGCCGAGGAACACCAGCGGTGCCTTGCTGATATCCACGTTGGTGGCGCCGTTCATGGCTGCACGCACGGCGATCTGCTTGCCCTGCTCCAGCGCGATGGTCTTGCCGCCCTGCTGCAGCAACAGCTGCGGGGTGCCGACGATGTCGCCCTTGCGCAGCGGTACGGCCTGGGTCCACAGGCGCTTGCCGTCCTTCAGGTCACCGCCGGGCTGCAGGCCGGCATCGGCGAACTGCTTGCTGAGGAAGGCGATGGTCTTCTGCTCGCCGGCGGTGGCCGGGGAGCGCCCTTCATAGGCGTCGGAGGCCAGTTCCTTGACGTCGGCGGAGATCCGCGCGCCATCGAATTTCGGGGTGGCCGCCATCAGTGCGCTCGACACCGACAGGGCCAGCACGCCCAGTACTACTCGCTTCATTGCTCTCTCCAGCAGGGAAATCGTTCTGGAGTGTAAGGGGTTCGGCCGCATGGCGCGCGACGCACGCCGCGGCCCGGCAACTGCCGGAACAGCGTCCTCAGGCAGCACGCTGGTGCTCACCGACCACGATCACGTGCCGGATCCCGATCGCTTCAATTGCTTGAGGGCAGGCCGGCCCGGTGCAGCAGCAGGGTCCGCTCTGCCTGGTTCTGGCTCAACGCCGCCGCCGAGGCGAACGCATCCCGCGCATCCTGCTCCCGGCCCAGCTGCTGCAGCAGTTCGCCGCGCACCACCATCAGCGGTGCGTAGCCCTGCAGGCGTGGCTCATCCAGCAGCGGCTGCAACAGTGCCCATGCAGCGAACGCGCCTTCGCTGCGCGACACCGCCACCACCCGGTTCAATGCCACCACCGGCGATGGCGTCACCTGCAGCAGCTGCGCATACAGTGCAGCGATGCGCGCCCAGTCGGTGTCTTCGGCACGCCGCGCACTGGCATGGCAGAAAGCGATCCGCGCCTGCAGTACATAGGGGTCATCGCCACCGCCCGCCGACACCGCACGCGCCAGTGCCTGCTGCCCGCGTTCGATCTGCAGCCAGTCCCAGCGCGCCCGGTTCTGCTGGTCCAGCAGGATCGGCGCACCCTGCGCATCCACCCGTGCCGCCGCGCGCGAGGCCTGCAGTTCCATCAGCGCCAACAGACCCAGTACCGGCGGCACCGGCATGCGATGGGCGAGGATGCGCGCCAGCCGCAGCGCCTCGGCGCACAGCGCCGGTCGCATCCAGTCGTCGCCTGCACTGGCTGCATAGCCTTCGTTGAACACCAGGTAGATCGCCTCCAGCACCGAGGCCAGTCGCTCCGGCAATGCATCGGCACGCGGCACTTCATAGGGGATCTGCTTCTGCGCCAACGTGCGCTTGGCACGCACGATGCGCTGGGCGATGGTCGGCTCCGGCTGCAGGAACGCGCGGGCGATCTCGGTCGTGGTCAGCCCGCCCAGCAGGCGCAGGCTCAGCGCTACCCGCGCGTCGGCAGGCAGGACTGGATGGCAGGCCACGAACATCAGCCGCAGCAGGTCATCGCCGATGTCGTCTTCCAGTGCCTGGCTGTCGTCGGGCGCGGGCAATGCGGCCGGATGCAGTTCCTCTCCCCATTGCGCATGCTGCTGCGCCACCCGACGGTGCTGGCGCAGCACATCGATGGCACGGTTGCGCGCGGTGGTCATCAGCCAGGCTCCAGGATTGTCCGGGATGCCCTGCACCGGCCAACGCTCCAGCGCGGCCAGCCAGGTGTCCTGGGCCAGCTCTTCGGCACGACCGACATCGCCGCCGAGCAGGCGCGCCAGGCGCGCGATCAACACTGGCGATTCCATCCGCCAGAGGGTGTCCAGGCGCTGGCTCAGGGCGGGCTCGTGCATGCGCCGATCACAGCATGCGGGCCCGGCCCGCACAAGCGCCGGCGTTCACGCTTCCACGATCGGCTTGAAGCCGCCCCAGAACATGCGCTTGGTATCGAACGGCATGTCCTTCGGGCCGATATGCGCCAGCCGCGGGTCGGCCATCACCTTCTTGTTGATGCGGTCGCGCGCGGCACGCGTGCGGAACACCACGAAGGCCACGATCACCGTTTCGCCCGGCTTGAGCTTCACTGCCTGCGGGAACGAGGTCGATTTGCCGGATTGCACGTCATCGGCCACGCATTCCATGTACTGCAGCGCGCCATGGTCCTTCCACACTGCGCCGGCCTGGCGGGCAAGGCGGCGATAGGCCGCCACCTTGTCCTGCGGGCACGGCAATACGTAAGCATCCACGTAAGCCATGGGGATTCTCCCTGCGGCGGCCGTCAGCCCGGCTCGCCGTCCATGTGTGCGATTTCCCAGAGATGCCCATCCAGGTCCTGGAAGCCGCGCTGGTACATGAAACCGTAGTCGCGCGCCGGTTGCGGTTCGCTGGCACCGGCGGCCAGCGCCTTGTCCACCATGGCGTCCACCGCCTTGCGGCTGTCAGCCGACAGGCAGGTGATCACCTCGGTCTGCGCATGCGCATCGGCGATGCCCTTGGTGGTGAACTGCTGGAAGAACGGCTTGACCAGCAGCATCACGAAGATGCTCTCGCTGACCACCATGCAGGCGGCGTTCTCGTCGGTGAAGGCCGGGTTGAAGCTGTAGCCCAGCGCGGCGAAGAACGCCTTGGCTTTTTCCAGATCCTGCACGGGCAGGTTGACGAAGATCATCTGCGGTTGCGGTGTACTCATCGGTGCGGTTCCCTGCGATGGATGGAGAAAAGGAAGATCAGGGCTGCTTCATGCAGTTGACCATCCACGGCTTGCCGTAGCGGTCGGTCAACATGCCCCAGCGGTGCGCCCAGAACGTTTCGGCGATCGGCATCTGCACCTGGCCACCCTCGGCCAGCGCCGCGAAAACGCGCTCGGCTTCTTCGATGCTGTCCACGTCGACGTTGATGGTGGTCGAACCGCCCTCGCCGCCACCGGGACCATCGGCCGCCATCAGGATCGCTGCGCCGATCTCCAGCTGGCTGTGGGCCACATGGTCGAGGGTGTCGGCCGGCATTTCATTGCAGCCCGGCGAACCGTCGGACGGCGGCATGTCGCGGTACTTCATCTCCGACGTGACCTGGCCGCCAAGTGCCTTGGCATAGAACGCCATTGCGTCGTGGGCCTGGCCGCTGAAGCCGAGGAAGGGAATCAGTTTCATGGGAATGCTCCGTAGGATGGGATGAATGCGCGGCCACGCTCAGGCACGGTCGAGCTGCTCACGCAGACGCTGTTCCTGCTGCTGTAATTCAGGGGTGAAGGCTTCGCCGAAGTCTTCGGCCGAGATCAGCGGGCGCAGTTCGAGGGCACCGCCCGCGCCGAAGGGCGCACGGCTGGCCCATTCGGTGGCCTCGTCCAGCGAGCGCACCTCCCACAGCCAGAACCCGGCGATCTGCTCGCCGGCCGGGCCGAACGGGCCGCTCTCGACCCGGGGCGTACCACCGCCGAAATGGACGCGCCGGCCGCGCTGGGTGGCATGCAGGCCTTCCCCGGCGAGCATGATGCCGGCGGCCACCAGTTGTTCGTTGTAGGCGCCCATGGTGGCCAGTTCCTGTTCGCTGGGCATGCGCCCGGCTTCGGAATCGGCGTTGGCTTTGACGATCACCATCACTTTCATTGCGGTCTCCGCTGGGCTGCGGGTGCGTGCCCTTCCCTCTTACAACGAACCAGGGGTGCGGGAATCGACACCGTCGTGCGAATTATTTTTCCTGCGGAGAGCGCGCCTTCGGCGGGGATCGGCGAACGGCGGGGCCCCTCCGTGGTGGGGTGGGGTTGGTCGCTGAAAGCTGGGTTTCCGAGTGAAGGCTGGGCGGGTGGGATTGGCGGGGACGCCGTGAATCCGTCCCTGGAGGCTTAGCCGCGCCATCCATGGCGCGGATACCCCGCCAACCCCACCCGCCCAGCCCCAGACAGATTCCGGTGGCCGATCCACCACGGGAAGATCAAGAAAAAAGGCAGAAGCAACAGCAACAGCAAAAGCGGTTGGCTGGCAACCTTCGCTTTGCGAGCGAAGCGACCCGCGTTTTCCTTTTCCTGTGATTTCCCGTGGTGGACGCCGCAGGAACCTGTCCGTGGCCGGGCGGGTGGGTTGCGCAGGGGCGTAAGCGCCATGGATGGCGCGCCCGAGCCTACAAGGACGTATTCACGGCGTCCCCTGCGCAGCCCACCCGCCCGGCCAACCCGCAGAGATGCAGCTCTTCACGACCAACCCCACCACGGAGGGGCCCCGCCGTTCGCCGATCCCCGCCGAAGGCGCGCTTCCCGCTCTGCCTTTCGCAGTGCAGCATGCCCCCGCGCAAACCTGCGCGATCATGGACCCCCGCCCCCGCCAGGACTCCGTCATGCAGCAGTATCTGCTTCTGATCTACATCGACCCATCCCTGCTGCGCACACTGCCCATCGACGACTTCAATACGTTGATGCGCGACTGCCTCGCCCATGCCGACAAACTGCAGGCCGAAGGCACCTTGCTGGCCGCGCAGAAACTGCAGCCGATCGAATCGGCGCAGACCCTGCGCGTGCGCGATGGCCACAGCCGGGTACTCGATGGCCCCTTCGCCGAAACCCGCGAACTGCTGGCCGGCTTCAACCTGATCGTCGCCCGTGACCGCGATGAGGCCATGCGTATCGCCCAGGGCTTTCCGTGGGCCCGCTTCGGCAGCATCGAGGTGCGGCCGCTGGAAGACATGGACGCCGAGCGCGAACGCTGCGGCGCCCCGGCCGCGGCTATGGCAGCAGCCGTACCCTGATGTCGCGCGGGCCGACCCCTTCGTTGCCGCTGTAGTCGCGCGCACTGGCACGCACGATGTACTCGCCCGGTGGCAACGCCGCCGGCTGCCAGCGGCCGGTTTCCATCAGCCCATCGCGCACGGTGTTGGTCACCAGATAACGGAAGCGGGTGACCGCGCTGCCATGCACGGTGATGCCGCTGTCGGGTGCGTAAGCCACTTTCACCGCCTGCTTCTGCGGTGGCATGCGGTTGAAGACGATGTTCCAGCGCGGCTGCTCGTAGCCCTGCAGCGGCTGCCCGGCGGCATCGAGGATCTGGTAACCCACCTGGTACGGCCCCAGCCGGCGACGCGGCAGGTTGTTGTCCACCTGGTCCCAGGCCTCCACCACGATCTGCACGCCGCGTCCCTGCCGGGCCAGCATCATCACGCCATCGCTGCCGGCGGCCAGTGGCTGGTCGTTGTCGTCCAGCAGCGCCACATCGGTGATGCGCGGCGCGAAGTGGTCGGCATAGCCCTTGAACCCCAACGCCACCGCATTGGTCTCGAAACCGCCATTGCCCACGGCCAAGTGCACGTGCGCCTGGTTGTTGATGCTGCCCAGGCGGTCGCCGACGTGGATGCGTGTACCACGGCGCACGCGGATGCGCTCCAGCATGCCGTCTTCGGCGTACAGCGGCTGCCAGCGCGCGTCGAACGGTTCGCCGCGTGGCGTGCGACCGACCCGCATGTGGATGTATTTCAACCGGTCCACGGCCAGGCCCTCAGCCTGCCCACCGAGGCTCCAGGCGGCAATCGGGCTGCTGATCTTGCCCTCGGCGATCGCCAGTACGGTCTGGCCGACATCGCCGCGCACATCGAAGCCGCCGTGCAGGTGGTGGCGGCTCTCACCCTGGAAGGTGCCGCGCACCTCGCCGAGCGTGCCCACCACTTCGTGCCAGCCATCCTGCGGTGCCAGTGGCCAGCGCCCGCCACTGTCCGGCAGCGCCGCATCCGAGGCCGGGCCCACCAGCGCCGGTGCGGGCAGTTCACCCACCGGCAACGGGCGCAGGCGATGCAGGCGATAAGCCGCGGAATCGGCCACCAGCAGGGTGCCGTCGGCTTCTACCGCCAGACCGCTGGGGCGCGCCAGGCGTGGCAGGCGGTCATTGCCCAGCAGTGCCAGCTGATGCCCCTGCGGGGTCACCTGCACGATGCGTCCATCCAGGTCACCCACGTACAGCACGCCGTCATGCGTGGTGGCCAGTGACAGCGGGCCATTGATGACCTCCCCGCGGCCAACGACGGTGCTGACCATGCCGTCGGCGCCGACGCTACGCACCGCGTTGTTGAACAGATCGGCCACCAGCAGTGCGCCGTGCGCATCGAACGCCAGCGCCACCGGTGTATCGAAACGAGCGTCAGTGCCAAGCGCATCGGCGAAGCCCGGGCGATCACCGCCGGCCAGCGTACGCACGTTGCCATCGGTACCGATCACCCGGATGCGGTCGTTCCAGGTATCGGCCACATAGACCTGTCCCTGCACATCCACGGCAATGCCCATCGGCCCATCGAAACGCGCCTGGGCAGCAGGACCATCGGCGAAGCCCTGCTGGCCGCCGGCCAGCGTCGTCACCTGGCCGTCGGTGCTGATGCGGCGGATCGCATGATTGCCGGTGTCGGCCACATACAGGTTGCCCTGCGCATCGGCGGCAATACCCGAAGGGGTATTGAAACTGGCCTGCAGCGCAGGTCCGTCGACACGTCCCTCACCCTGCCCCGCCAAGGTTTCGATACGGCCATCGGCCAGCCGGCGGCGGATGCGGTTGTTGTCACCGGCATCAGTGAAATAGACGCTGCCGTCAGCACTGCCCAGCAGCGCGTAGGGATCGGCGAAGCGTGCCTGCGCCGAGGCGCCATCGCGATCACCCGGATGGCCGTCGCCGGCCAGCAGCTCGATCTGTGCGGTCCACCCCAGCGGCGTGGGTACTGGGCCTGTCGGCGCCTGCGGGCTGGAGGTGGGAAATTCCCACCACGTGGCCGCCAGGGCCAGCGCTGTTGCCACCACCACTCCACCCACCGCCATCCCTTGCCACCGCGCCATCGTCCCGTTTGCCTGTGCTTGCATGTAGAGCCACGCACGATAATCGCTGCGCCTACGCAGCGCCACGGCCGATGGTCAGGGCCGTGTCACGGTGCTTGTCCTGCGCTGCCGCAGCGGGTTCAATGTCCGCTCCATGGACGGAGGCCCCCATGCCCCGCTGCACCCTACTCCTCGTGCTGCTGCTTGCCGCACTGACCAGCGTGACCGCCTCGGCAAATGCGCCGCTGACGCCCGCTGCCTACGCGCAGCAGTGGGATACGGCCATCGAGCAGTCCCGCCGCGGCAATACGCTGGCCGCGCTGATCGCCATGGAACGGCTGATGGACAGCCCGTTGCTGGCCGACTTCGATGCCGAGCGCCGCGGCCGCGCCGCGCAGTTTGCCGGCTGGACAGCAGCAAAACAGAAGCAGCCGGCGCTGGCACGGCGCTATCTGCAGCAGGCGCTGCAGGCATTGCCGGGCGATGCGTACATCCTGTCCACACTGGTGTCGCTGGACCTCAACGATGACCAGCCGGCAGCGGCGGTCGAGCATCTGACACAAGCGCTGGCGCACGCCGACGGCCCGCTGCCGATCGACCATCACGCCATCAGCTACCTGCAGTTCCACCTGCGTGAACAGCCTGTACAGCGCATGGCGCTGCTGCAGGCGCTGTTCGACAACGGCTGGAAGATCGCAGGCACCGAACCCACCGGGCTGTGGCTGGATCTGGCCACGCTGCAGGCCGACAACGGTCGCGGCAACGCCATCCCGACCACGCTGGCACGCATCGACACTCCGGCCGAACTGATCCGCCTGCGCAGCGACAAGCGCTTCGACCGCTATGTGGACCGAGCCGATGCACGCTTCGATCCGGTCAAGGCCGCACAGCGCCATCTGGATGCCCTGCGTCTATCGGGCCTGCTGGATGATGACCTCGATGCACGCCTGGTGGATTTCAGCAGCACGCTGCTGATGCTGGACCGAAACGAGGAAGTCCTGGCGCTGACCGATGATCTGGCCGAGGCCGTTGCGGAAGGACAGTCGCCGTCCGCTGCCAGAGCGGAGTGGTTGGCGTGGCTGCTCAACAGCCGCGTCGCGGCACTGCGTCGTCTGGGGCGTACCGATGAAGTGCTGGCGACGGCGAAACTCGCCGCCCGCATCGGCGCGCTTGGGCCGGATGGCCTGGAGCACCAGATGAACGTCGCCTTCGTGCTCAGTTCACTGGGCCAGGCGCAGGAAGCGGGCGCCGCGATGGCCGTGTTGACCGACCTGAGCGGCTACGGCCAGGCCGCACAGGCAGTGATCCAATTCGCCGCTGCCCGCCAGCGCGGTGATACCGCCGCTGCCGCCGCAGCACGTGCGGTCATCGTCGACCAGCGGCAGGACGCGCGCCTGTTCCATCGCGAGATGCTGCTGGAAGAAGGCGATCTGGACGGGGCCGCAGCCGTGCTGATCGAACAACTGCGCTCGCCGCTGGAACGCAGCGATGCCCTGGCCAGCCTGCAGGACATGCGCGTGTATCCCCCGTTGCCGGGCGATGTACGCATCGATGCCGCGTGGCGCGAGCTCAAACAGCGTGCCGACGTACAGGCCGAAGTCTCGCGCGTCGGTCGCATCGAGCGCTACGACCTGGTGGGCAGCGCCACATCGCGCTGAGCACCGGCTACTTCGCCGGTACTTCGATGCGGATGCCCATCGCCTCGCGATAGCGGGTGTACAGGGCCATCACCTTGTCCACATAGGCCAGGGTTTCGGCATACGGTGGCACGCCCTTGTAGCGCGCCACCGCACCGATGCCGGCGTTGTAGGCCGCCGCTGCCAGCGGACGGTCGCCGTTGTAGCGGCGCAGCAGCGCGCGCATATAGCGGGCGCCGCCGTCGATGGACTGCTGCGGCGAGAACGGGTCGCGCACGCCGTATTCCAGCGCGGTGTCCGGCATCAGCTGCATCACGCCCTGCGCGCCCTTGCTGGACACCGCCAGCGCGTCGAAATTGCTTTCGGCGTGGGCGATCGCCCGCAACCAGGCATCGTCCACGCCGGTGGCCTTGGCCGCCGCCTTGAACTGTTTTGCGTGCTGGGCCAGCTGCGGCTTGCCGACCTTGCCCAGGCCTTCATGCGCCGGTTCGCCCGGCGGTGTGGCCACGGTGAACTTCAGGAACACCCGCGAGCCGGGCAGGTTGCGGGTGGAGTAGACAAGCTTGCCGTCCTGCTCGCGCTCGTACAGCACGCCACTGAACACGCCCATGTTGCCCCACAGGTTGGGGGCCTGCACGGCGCTGTCGTCGATCTCCTTCGGCGTGCAGCGCGAGCCGGGCTCCGGTGCGGTGGCCAGGCTGACGGTGTTGCCCTGCACGCAGCGGTAGACCGTGCGCGCAGCGGCCAGCCCTGGCCACAGGCCAGACAGCAGCAACAGCGCGACGAGGGCGGGACGGAGGGGCATGGCGGCGGGATGATCCGGCTGCGGCCGCTAACACTGAGTGAATGGGGGTTCGGCCGGGCGGCGCCCGGCACCCGCAGAAGCAACGGCAACGGCAACAGCAACGGCAACAGCAACGGCAACAGCAACGGCAACAGCAACAGCAACAGCAACGGCAACAGCGGGCTATCCGTGGGATGGCGGGGTGGGTCCGGTTGCGGGGGACGCCGTGAATACGTCCATGTAGGCTCGGTCGCCGCATCCATGCGGCTCACGCCCCCGCAACCGGACCCACCCCGCCTTCGACAGATTTCCGCGATCTGGGAACGGTGTTCTGTGCTGCTGTTGGTGGGTGTCGACCATGCTGCTGTTGGTGGGTGTCGACCACGCGGCTTCTGGTGGGTGTCGACCTTGGTCGACACGTGTAGATCCACGCCATGCGTGGATGGGACTCACCGGGGCCTTTGGATCTGTTGGCGAGGGTTTCTGACTACTGCGCCATCTCCCGCGGCGGCTGAAGGATGTCGACCACGCGGCTGTTGGTGGGTGTCGACCTTGGTCGACACGTGTAGATCCACGCCATGCGTGGATGGGACTCACCGGGGCCGTTGGATCTGTTGGCGAGGGTCTTGCTGACTACTGCGCCATCTCCCGCGGCGGCTGAAGGATGTCGACCACGCAGCTGTTGGTGGGTGTCGACCTTGGTCGACACGTAGATCCACGCCATGCGTGGATGGGACTCACCGGGACCGTTGGATCTGTTGGCGAGGATCTTCCTGACTACCGCGCCATCTTCCGCCGCAGCCAATAGCCGGCGCCCAGCAGCACGAACCACGCTGGGCTGGCCATCAGGGCCTGGCGGGTGTCGGCCTGCAGGCTCAGCAGCACCAGCACGGCGGCGAAGAACAGCAGGCAGCCCCAGCACATCGCCACGCCGCCGGGCATCTTGAAGATCGAGGCCGCGTGGCGCTCGGGATAGCGGCGGCGGTAGACCATGTAGGCCACCAGGATCAGCGACCAGACGAAGATGAACAACACCGTCGCCAGGGTCGTCACCAGGGTGAAGGCGGTCACCAGGTTGGGGATCAGGTAGATCAGCAGGGTGCCGCCCAGCAGGCACAGGCAGGAAAACAGCAGGCCCCGTGCCGGTACCGCTGCGCGCGAGAGCTTGGACAGGCCACGTGGCGCATGGCCTTCCTCGGCCAGGCCGTACAGCATGCGGCTGGTGGAGAAGATGCCGCTGTTGGCCGAGGACGTGGCCGAGGTCAGCACCACGAAGTTGATCAGGCTGGCGGCGGCGGGAATGCCGGCCAGCACGAACAGCTGCACGAACGGGCTCTTGTCCGGCACCACTTGGCGCCACGGGGTGACCGCCATGATCGCGATCAGCGCCAGCACGTAGAAGATGATGATGCGCACGGGAATCGAGTTGATCGCCTTGGGCAGGTTGCGCTCGGGGTCAGCCGTTTCCGCAGCGGTGGTACCCACCAGTTCGATGCCGACGAAAGCGAATACCGCGATCTGGAAACCGGCGAAGAAGCCCACCAGGCCCATCGGGAACATGCCGCCGTCATTCCACAGGTTCGACAGCGATGCGGTGTGGCCGCTGGGCGAGGTGAAGCCCCAGGCCACCAGCCCGGCACCGGTGATGATCAGCGCGCAGATCGCCACGATCTTGATCAGCGCGAACCAGAACTCCATTTCGCCGAACAGCTTCACCGTCACCAGGTTCAACGACAACAGCAGCATCACGCAGGCCAGCGCCGGTTTCCACGCTTCCAGCCCCGGGAACCAGAACTGCGCATAGGCAGCGATGGCGATCACGTCGGCGATGGCGGTGACGATCCAGCAGAACCAGTACGTCCATCCGCAGAAGAACCCGGCCCATGGGCCAAGCAGATCGGTGGAGAAATCGATGAAGGATTTGTACTGCAGGTTGGACAGCAGCAGCTCGCCCATCGCCCGCATCACGAAGAACAGCATCGCGCCGATGATCAGGTAGACGAAGACGATGGATGGGCCGGCCAGGCTGATGGTCTTGCCCGAGCCCATGAACAGGCCGGTGCCGATGGCACCGCCGATGGCGATCAGTTGCAGGTGGCGGTTGGACAGGCTGCGGCGCAGGTGCTCGGGGGACGTGGCGGGCTCGGTCATGGACGCGGGAAAGGGGCGGGCGAAGCGTTCGACGTTAGTCCTCCCGCTGCCACAACGCCAGCGCCGGACGGCTCAGACCCGTCAACAACTGTCACTTTCCCCACAATGTGACCCGTTACCGCCTTTCTCCCATTCCGCCCAGCCCGGCGCCGTGTTCATATACCGCCATCGTCCAAGGACCGGCCCCGCCCATGTGTCCAACCCTGCACACTTCTCTCGAGTCCCGGTCATGAGCCGACTGCGGGTCATCATCGGCGGCACCGTCCTGGCCGTGCTGGCCGCTGCCGTGCCGATCGCGGTCATGGTCTACGCCACCTGGGACCGTGCCGTAAGCGTCGAGCAACAGCGGCTGCATGCCATCGCCGAGCGCAGCCTGCGCCGCGCCGAAGTCTCCTACCAGGAAGCGCTGGCGGCATTGAAGTCGGCCGAGGCCACGGTGCTGCCGCCCTGCGGGGCTGAACACATCCAGCGCATGCAGACCCTGGTGATGACCACGCCGTCGTCGGACCAGATGGGCTACTTCGAGGGCGGCAAGCTGCGCTGCACGTCGTGGGGGCCGTTCCAGCAGGATGTGGACCAGCCCACGCCGGACCACGTCACCAGCGATGGGGCCGGCATCACCGTCAACGTGCGCCCCGAGGCCGCCGGCCGGCGGCCGATGCTGTCCATGATGTACGGGTCCCACGACGTGCTGGTCGACCCTCGGCGCTTCGTCGACGTCATCGTCGATCCGGACGTGCGGCTGGCCTTGGCAAGTCCGGATGGACGGTTGCTGACCCACCAGGATGGCATGGACCCTGCCCTGCTGCAGCGCCTGCTGCGTGAGCCCGGCGAGGGCCTGGACCGCGACACCCTGTATGCCAGCGCGCGCAGCGGTGAATGGCTGGCGATCGCCACGGCGCCCCGCACCGCGCTGGCGGCCACGTTCCGGCAGCAGGCGTGGCTGTTCGTGCCATTGGGTCTGCTGATGGCTGCCGCCGCTGTCGGGTTGGTGATCTGGTTGTCACGGCGGCGGCTGTCGATGCGCGGCGAACTGGGCATCGCCATCCGCCGCCGCGAACTCTACCTGCACTACCAGCCGATCATCGAACTGGATACCGGCATCTGCGTCGGCGCCGAGGCGCTGGTGCGCTGGCAGCGCCCCGACGGTACCCAGGTGCGTCCGGACCTGTTCATTCCCCTGGCCGAAGAAGCCGGGATGATCGCCGCCATCACCGATCTGGTGATCGAGAACGTGGTTGCCGACATGCGTGAGCTGCTGGCCGAGGATCGCACTGCGCACATCGCGATCAATCTGGCCGCGGAGGACATCAGCAGCGGACGTGCGCTGAAGGTGATCTCCCAGCGCATGGCCGGCAGCGGCATCCTGCCGCAGCAGATCTGGCTGGAGGCCACCGAACATGGCTTCCTCGATATCGACCGTGCCCGCACCATGCTGGCCGCGGCGCGGCGCGCCGGCCACAGCGTGGCCATCGATGATTTCGGCGTCGGCTATTCCAGCCTGCAGTACCTGCAGCAGCTGCCGCTGGATGCACTGAAGATCGACAAGTCCTTCGTCGATGCGATCGGCACCGAAAGCGCGACCAGCCCGGTCACGCCGCACATCATCGGCATGGCCCGCGAGCTGGGCCTGTGGGTGGTGGCTGAAGGCGTGGAAACCGAAGCGCAGCTGGCCTACCTGCACAGCCAGCACGTGCAGTTCGGCCAGGGCTGGCTGTTCTCGCGGCCGTTGCCGCGCGATGAGTTCATCGCCTTCCACCGCAAGCGCCAGCAGCAGTACGGCGCGGCGCGGGAGCACATGCAGAATCCGCGCAGCGTGCCGTTCGAACGCGAGCAGGCGGGGGAGTAGCCGGCGAACGGCGCCGCCCCTCGTGGTGGGTCGCTAAGAGCGGTTCGTGGGCTGGCCGGGCGGAACAGATCTCTGCGGCGTTCCACCACGTAAAAGAGAAGAGAAAAGCAATAGCGGGTCGCTGCGCTCGCGCGCGCTGTTGAGCTTCGGCTGGGGTAGTGCCGGCCGCTGGCCGGCAACCCCGTCATCCTCGATCGACGCCTACGCCCAGGCCTTCGGCCGCGCCCACACCCACAGGCCGCACACCACCAGCAGCAGCAACGGCAGCCAGGCCAGGTGCTGGGCGCCGCTGGCCTGCAGCATCAGGCCGCCGCCCACGCCGCCGGCGGCGATGGCCAGGTTCCAGCCGGTCACCAGCATCGACTGCGCCAGGTCGGCGGCGGCACCGGCGCGGCGGGCCAGGGCGGTCTGGAACAGGGTGGGTACGGCACCGAACGCGACGCCCCACAGGATCGTCACCAGCAGCAGCACGCCCGGTACGCCTGGCCACAGCAGCAGCGAAGCCACCGCCATCACGAAGCCGATCACGCTGGCCCACACCAGCGCGCGCAGGTGGCGGTCCACGCCCCAGCCGGCGATGGCGATGCCCACGATCGCGGCGACGCCGAATGCCAGCAGCAGCCGGTCCAGCCAGGCCCCGGCGCCGGCCTGCACTGCCAACGGCTCGATGTAGGTGTACAGCACGTTGTGCGCCAGCACGTACAGCACCATCACCAGCAGCGTGCTGCGGATGCCGGGCATGCGCCAGACCGAGCCCAGCGACATGCGCCGGCCTGCACCGGCCGCCGGCAACGCGGGCAGCGCCCATCGGGCGTAGCCGAGCAGCAGCACCGCCAGCACGCTCATCAACGCGAACGCCCAGCGCCACCCGATCTGCTGGCCCAGCAAGGTGCCGGCCGGCACCCCCAGCGACAGCGCCAGCGGCGAGCCGATCATCGCTACCGCAATCGCCCTTCCCTGCAGCTCCGGCACCACCATGCGCGCGGCATAGCCGGCCACCAGCGACCACAGCAGGCCCGCGCCCACACCCGCCAGGAAGCGCGCCACCAGGGTCAGCACGTAGTCGTGGCTCAGCGCGGTCACCGTGTTGACCACCATGAAGCCGGCAATCGCCGCCAGCAGCAGCGGACGGCGCGGCAGGCGCTGGGTCAGCGCGGTCATCGGCAATGCAGCCAGCACCGAGCCCAGTGCATACACGCTCACCAGCTGCCCTGCGGCCGCATCGCTGACGCCGAGGCTCTCGCCCATCGGCCGCAGCACGCCCGCTGGCAGCGTTTCGGTCAGCAGGGTGATGAAGCCACCACCGGCCAGTGCCAGCAGCCCGCGCCACGGCAGGCGCGTTGCTTCACCCGCCGGAGCCGCTGCATCAATAGCGTGGCCGCTCATCGCACCGTCTCCAGATCGGCGTACACCGCATCGCGCAGTTCATCGACAAACGCGCCATGCATGCCTTCGTACAGCGTGTTGGTCAGCGCGACCACGCTCAGGCCACGCGCCGGGTCCACGAACCAGCTGTGGCCGTAAGCACCGCCCCACCGCCATGTCCCTGCGGTCTGCGGTGTACCACTGGCCGCTGCATCACGCAGCACCGCAAAGCCGAGGCCGAAGCCCCAACCCGGCGGATCAACCGGTCCCAGCTCGCCGACCTGTGGTGTTCCCATCTGCGCCGCCAGCCGTTCCGGCAGCAGTTGCGAGGCGCGCACATCGCGCAACGCTTCCAGCACCGCCATCACCTCATCGGCGCTGCCCACCAGCCCCGCGCCTGACGACGGGTAGCGGTGTGGATCGGTCGCCCGCGCCACGCTGTATTCGATGCCCACCGAGCCCTCGAACGCAGGCACCATCTCGCCCTCCCGCAACCGATGCGGCTGCGGCAGGTCACTGACATACGGCGTGGCCAGACGAGCGCTCTCGGCGGTGGCGAACGCGGTGTCGCGCAGGCCCAGCGGTTGCGCCAACAGCCGGTCGAACAACACCTGCAACCTTTCGCCGGTGGCCGCTTCAGCCACGGCGCCCGCTACATCCACGCCCAGCGAGTACAGCCACTGGCTGCCCGGCGCGAACAACAGCGGCGCCTGCGCGATGCGCTGCACGTTCTGCTGCAGCGTCACCGGGTTCGCGTCCATGCCATCGCTCACACCCGCCTGCGCATAAGGCCCCTGAGCATCGGCTTCCAGGAAGCGGTAGCCGAGCCCACTGCTGTGGCTAAGCAGCTGGCGCAGGCTGATCGGCGGGCGGCTGCCATCGGCCAGTGCCGGGCGGAACGCCGGCAACCAGCGCTGCACCGGCGCGTCCAGGTCCAGCACCCCGTCTGCTACCAGGCGCAGGATCACCGTGGTCAGCAGCGGTTTGCTCACCGAGGCCAGCCGGAACAGGTGGTCGCGGCGCATCGGCGTGTTCGATTCACGGTCGGCCAGGCCACTGGCGCTGGCGTGGCGCAGCACGCCGTGCTCGCGCACCAGTACCACCGCACCGACCAGGCGCTGCGGATGCACGGCCCGCAGTAGCGCGTTCACCGCAGGCAGTGCCGGTGCGGTATCAACAGGAAGGGCGAGTGTCATCGGGGCGATCCGTGGGGAGAGGCCCGCCACGGTAGGCAGCTCCGGCGCCGGCAAAAAGCGGGGCGGGGCTCCGTGCATCATGGACCGCAAGGTCCGCAATCGGCATGATGCCCGGAACCACTGGGCCGCACCGCCCCGCCAGGCCCGCGCACCGCAGTGTTGCGCGGGCCACGTCAGCGGGCCGGACTGCCGCGCCCTACCCTGCCCACTTTCGCAGCGACCTTCCCCCATGTCTGTCCTCGACAACCTGGCCAACCTGCAGACCTTCGTCCACGCCGCGGACACCCGCAGCTTCGTCGACACCGGCCGCGTGCAGGGCATCTCCGCCTCGGCCGCCGGCAAGTGCGTGGCCCGGCTTGAACACGCACTCGGCGTGCGCCTGTTCCACCGCAGCACGCGCAGCATCACCCTCACGGCCGAGGGCCAGCTGTTCCTGGCACGCTGCCGCCGCATCCTCGACGAACGCGATGCCGCACGCACCGAACTGGCCCAGCAACATGCGACCCCCAGCGGCACCCTGCGCATCAGCCTGCCGCTGGTGGGCGACCTGACCTTGCCGTTGATGGCCGAGTTCATGGCGGCCTACCCGGACATCCGGCTGGAGCTGGATTTCTGCGATCGCCTGGTCGATGTCATCGAGGAAGGCTTCGACGCCGTGCTGCGCGTTGGCGAGCCCAGCGATTCACGCCTCACCGCACGCCGCCTCGGTGTTTTCCCCCGCCGCGTGGTTGCATCGCCGGCGTACCTGCAACGGCATGGCGTTCCACGCACGCCGGCCGACCTGCTGCAGCACCGCCTGCTGCACTACCGCTTCCCCAGCACCGGCAAGCTCGAGCCATGGCCGATCCTCTGGCCCGAAGGCGAAACGGCACAGGATCTGCCCGTGCACCTGGTCGCCAACACCATCGAAGCACGGGTGGCACTGGCCCTGCGCGACGGGGGCCTGGCGTTCGTGCCGGTGCATTCGGTGCGCGATGCACTGGCCGATGGCCGGCTGGTCACCGTGCTCGATGAGCACGTGCATTCCTGCGGCACCTTCCACCTGCTGTGGCCCTCCGGCCGCCACGTGCTGCCGAAGCTGCGGGTGTTCATCGAATTCGTCGGCGCGCGGCTGGATACGGTGCCGTAAGCCCGCGCCACGGCCGCGACCATTCAGCTCACGGCGCTATACTGGCACCTCATTCCTGCAAGAGGCCCGCGACCAATGCGCCAGTGATGCCGCCGTCTTCGCACTAGACGGCCCGACTCTTCCCGCCCCTGCGCGCAGGGGAGAACCAGGCATCCATGGAGGTCGCATGACTTCGCATTCCCTCACGCTCGATCGCGTGTCGTATCGGCTGGCCGATGGCCGCCCGCTGTTTTCCGATCTGTCCTTTTCCTTCGAACCGGTGGCCACCGGGCTGGTCGGCGCCAATGGCGCCGGCAAGAGCGTGCTCGCGCGCCTGCTCGCCGGCCAACTGCCGCCCGACGATGGCCGCGTGCACCGCAGTGGCCAGGTGTTCCTGTTGCCTACGCCGGGCTATCCGCCGCGTGGCACGGTGGGTGAACTGGCCGGCGTCGGCGCCGAACTGGCGGCACTGGCACGCATCGAAGCAGGCAGCATCGATGAAGCGGATTTCGCCTGCGTGGGCGACCACTGGGACCTGCGCGAACGCCTGCAGCAGCAGTGGCAGGCGATGCAGCTGCCGGCCGACCTTGATCCGGCGCAGCCCGCCTCCCGGCTCAGTGGCGGCCAGGCGATGCAGGTGGCGCTGTCCGGTGCGTGGGCCAGCGGCGCGGACTGGCTGATCCTCGACGAGCCGAGCAATCATCTCGACGCCCGGCATCGCCACCAGCTGTACGCACAGCTGCGGCAGTGGCAGGGCGGCCTGCTGGTCATCAGCCACGACCGTAGCCTGCTCGCGCAGATGGCGCAGATCGTCGAACTGGACGCGCACGGCCTGCATCGTTACGGCGGACCGTGGCAGCACTATGCCGACACACGCGCCGCCGAACGCGAGGCCGCCGCCGCCCAGCTGGAGCACGCCCGTGCCCAGCACCGGCAGCAGCAACGCAGCGCGCGCGAACAGAACGAGCGCCAGCAGCAGCGGCAGGCCCGTGGCAACCGCGACGCGCGCGAGGCCAACCAGGCACCGATCCTGCTCGGTCGGCAGAAGCAGCGCGCCGAAGCCAGCCACGGCCGTGCGCAGCAGATCCAGAGTGATCGCCTGCAGGCCAGCGCGGCGCAGGTGCGCGCCGCCGCTGCGGCGGTACACGTGACGCCAGAACTGGCGTTGTTCAGTGGCGAAGGCGAGCGTGGCCAGGCCCGCCTGCTGCAGGCGCACGATCTGGTGCTGCCGCATGGCTGCAACGCGGCGCTGCGGCTGGAGATCCGGCGCGGCCAGCGCATCGCCGTCGTGGGCGACAACGGCAGCGGCAAGTCGACGCTGCTGCGCGTGCTGGCCGGGCAGCTGGCGGCACGCAGCGGTCAGGTGCAGCGGCATGCGCCGCTGGCCCTGCTCGATCAGCAACTGCTGGGGCTTGCAGGTGAACAGAGCATCCTCGATGCCGTGCGCGCTGCGAATCCCGCGGCCGATGCGGGTGATCTGCGTACGCGTCTTGCCCTGTTGGGCCTGGACGCGCAGCGCGTCCAACGCCCGGCCAGCAGCCTCAGCGATGGCGAGCGGGTGAAAGGGGCACTGGCCAGCGTGCTGTACGCCGACCCTGCCCCGCAGCTGCTGTTGCTGGACGAACCCGGCAACGCGCTGGACCTTGCCGCGCTGCAGGCGCTGGAAGAACTGCTGGCGGCGTGGCCGGGGGCGTTGCTGATGGTCAGCCATGACAGCCACCTGCTGCAGGCGTTGCGGCCAACGCAGGTGCTGCAGGTGGGGGACGCAGGTTGGCGGTGGCGCGATGCGTTGTAGGGCCGGGCACGTGTTCGGCTCCTGCAGGCATTCATCCACGCATGGCGTGGATCTACCGCCAGCCTGTCATCCACGCATGGCGTGGATCTACTACCAGCCTCTCATCCACGCGTGGCGCAGACGCATCAGCGCTTCCACACCGGGAATGCCTGCGGCATCTGCTGCCACAGCAGTGGCCCGGCCTGCAGCTCGGCATCGTTGAGCAGGCACGCATCCAGCGTGGCACGCACCACACGCTCGTCCATGTGCACGCCGATCACCACCAGTTCCTGCCGGCGGTCACCCCACAGCGGATGCCACAGGCGTGCCATCGCCGAGTGCGCGGCCGCGTCCGGGAATTCCCCTGCATCCGGCAGCGGCGCGCTCCAGCAGTCGGCCTGCTGCCGCGCCCAGCCCAGATCGCTGTAGGGCACCGGCGTTGGCGGCAGCAGCGGCGTGGTGTCCTCCTGGCCGGCCCGCACCCGCTCGCGCGCCGCATACCAGAAGCCCGCCGCCTGGGTACGTGTGGCCGCGCCCACACTGTTCAACTCACCCACCCAGTCCATGCGGTTGGCCAGCCAGAACCAGCCCTTGCTGCGGATCACCCCGGGCATGCCGTGCTGCAATGTGCGCGCGAAACGGGCGGGATGGAACGGCCGCCGTGAGCGATAGACGAAGCTGCCGATGCCGTACTCCTCGGTTTCCGGCGTGTGCTCGCCACGCAGTTCCTTCACCCAACCGGGGGCCTGCTGCGCGCGCTCGAAATCGAAGCGGCCGGTATCCAGCAGCTCGGCAAGCGGTACATCGCCGAAACTGGACAGCAGCAGCTTCGCGTCGCGGTTCAACCCGCGCAGCACGGCCAGCGTGTCCTGCAGCACTTCGTCGTCCACCTGGTCCACCTTGCTGACCACGATCACATCGGCGAATTCCACCTGCTCGCACAGCAGGTCGACCACGCCACGATCATCATCCGGCCCCGCCTGCTGGCCACGCTCGGCCAGGCGCAGTGTCGAACCGAAATCGGCCAGGAAGGCACTGCCATCCACCACCGTCACCATCGTGTCCAGCCGTGCGATATCGCTCAGGCTGAAGCCGTGTTCGTCGCGCACCGCGAAGGTGGCCGCCACCGGCATCGGCTCGCCGATCCCGGTCGATTCGATCAGCAGGTAGTCGTAGCGGCCGCTGTCGGCCAGGCGCCGCACCTCCTGCAGCAGATCGTCGCGCAGCGTGCAGCAGATGCAGCCGTTGCTGAACTCCACAAGCGTCTCTTCGGTGCGACGCAGCTCGGCGCCGCCATCGCGCACCAGCTGCGCATCAATGTTGACCTCGCTCATGTCGTTGACGATCACCGCCACCCGCAGGCCATCGCGGTTGCGCAGGATCTGGTTGAGCAGGGTGGTCTTGCCGGCACCGAGGAAGCCGGAAAGCACGGTGACCGGAAGGCGGCGGTCGGCGCTGGAAACAGTGTTCATGTCGGAGCGGGCTGGCTGCGGAGTAGAAGTGTTACTGTATAACAATTGTCGCGCAAGGAATCTCCCCGAATGAAGTCGCCCTCTGCCGCCCTGCTTGATGCCGGCGCCGTCGCCCTGTCCAGCCTGTGCCTGCTGCATTGCCTGGCGCTGCCCCTGCTGGCGGCCGCGCTGCCGCTGTTCGGCGTCTGGGCCGAAGCGGAGTGGGTGCACCTGGTCTTCGTGGCCATCGCGCTGCCAATCACCGGCTTGGCCCTGTGGCGCGCCGAACGCCGCCAACCGCTGCCTGCGCTGGCATGGCTGAGCGCGGGCCTGGGCCTGGCGCTGTTGATGGCCGGGGCGCTGGCACTGCCCTCGCACGCCTGGGAGACCCCGCTGACGGTCACCGGCAGCCTGCTGCTGGCCGCCACGCACCTGTGGAACGCGCAGCACCGGCACCGCAGAAGGTAGTGCCGGCCGCTGGCCGGCAACTGCAGGCTACGTCCGCAGGTCATGAGGTTGCCGGCCAGCGGCCGGCACTACCCAGCTATCTGCCGTAACGCCGCAGCAGTTCCACCAGTACCTCGGCTTCGGCCGCCCGTTGCGCCGGGTCGTCCGCGCCCACCACGTGTTCCTGCAGATGCTCGTGCAGCAGTTCCATCAGCAGGCTGTGGGCAGCGCCACGCACGGCCGCCACCTGCACCAGCACATCGGCGCAGTCGCCTGCCTCGCCCTCGGGCGTGTTCAATGCCTGTTCCAGCGCCGCCACCTGCCCGCCGATGCGGCGCACCCGGGTCAGCAGCTGCTTTCGATTTCCGTGTACATGGGCCATGGCGGGATCATATACCCTATGGGGGTATCCGCCCACACTTGACCGCCGCCATGCACCTGGACGCCCTCGCCGCCGCCCGCCGCCACGAGCACCGCTTCGACGACGGCAATCCGCTGGCCGAACGCAACACCCGCCGCGCGATGTGGCTCACCGTCGGCATGATGCTGGTGGAGATCGTCGGTGGCTGGTGGTTCAACTCCATGGCCGTGCTGGCCGACGGCTGGCACATGAGCTCGCACGCGCTGGCACTGGGCCTGTCGGTGTTCGCCTACCGCTGCGCACGGCGCTACGCGCACGATCCGCGCTTCGCCTTCGGCACCTGGAAGATCGAGATCCTGGCCGGCTATACCAGCGCCATCGCCCTGCTCGGCGTCGCCGCGCTGATGGCCGTGCAATCGCTGGAACGCCTGTGGGTGCCCGCGCCCATCCACTACAACGAAGCCATCGCCATCGCCGCGGTCGGCCTGGGTGTGAACCTGCTGTGCGCGTGGTGGCTGCACGACAGTCCGGGCCACGCCCATCATCACCATGGACACGGGCATGACCATGGCGATCATCATGGTCATCACCACGATCGCGGCCACGACCATTCCCACGGCCACGACCTCAACCTGCGTTCGGCCTACGTGCACGTGCTGGCCGACGCCGCCACCTCGGTGCTGGCCATCGTCGCCCTGCTGGGCGGCAAGCTGCTCGGCCTGACCTGGCTGGATCCGGTGATGGGCCTGGTCGGGGCGGTGCTGGTCACCGTATGGGCAATCGGCCTGCTGCGCGACAGCGGCCGCATCCTGCTTGACGCGCAGATGGATGCGCCGGTGGTGGCCGAGGTACGCGAAGTGATCGAGCAGGGTCCGTGGCCGGCACGCCTGGCCGACCTGCACGTGTGGCAGGTGGGGCGCGGCAGGTACGCCGTCGCCGCCAGCGTGGTCACCCGTGATGCCACGCTCGATCCGGATACCGTGCGCCAGGCGCTGGCGATCCACGAGGAACTGGTGCACATCACCGTGGAGATCCACCACAGCGCGTGACCCGCATCCGGTAGTGCCGGCCGCTGGCCGGCAACTGCAGAATGATTGCGGACACCATGCGGTCGCCGGCCAGCGGCCCGGCACTACCCCTGGCGCTTCAACATCATCCGCAGCAGGCACATCAGAAGCGGCAACGCGATCAGCACCGCACCGCCAAGACCGATCCACGGCCAGCGCTCGCGGCGCACGCGCGGAGCCACCGTCAGGCCAACGCCCGCCAGCCCTGCGGACTGCGCCGCCAAACCCACGGCGCCCCCTGACCAACTGGCCGTGCCGGACCACCGTGCCTTGCTCTGCGCCATCGGAAAACCCCTGTGTTCTTGCCGAATTTCTGTACGGGCCACGGCTGCGTGCTGCCTACACTGGCCGCACCTGCCCCGTCGGGACATCCCATGCGCGCGCTCCGCCTGCTGCTGCCCGGTGCCCTCCTGCTGCTGGTGGCCTGTTCCGGCGACACCCAGCTGCCGTTCTCCTCCGACCCGATGCTCGGCTGCTTCGCCACCAGCCCGCGCAAGTCCGCCGAGTTCCGCATCGAAAAGGAAGCAAGCCAGTACTTCGTCTCGTTCGAACGCGATGGCCACTGGCAGCGCGAACCCAATGCGCTGTACAAGGCCAGCCGCAGCGACATCCAGCAGTACTTCCGCGATGACGCCGACCAGATCGACAGTGCGCTGATCCGCATGGCTGGCGGCTTCGGCATCTTCCGCGTCAAGGACGGCGCCACGCTGAAGGCCCGGGCACGCGACAGCGACTACATGGCACTGCTGCTGATCGGGGCCGGGCCGGTGTACGCGGTGAAGTGCCCGTAGCGGCCACATTGCAATTCTTCCCATGGCCTCAGCGATGCCGCTGGCACACGCTGCCGGTTTCGAGGAGGGATTCCGATGACCGTTCTTCTGCTGCTGGCCGCAATCGTTGCAAAGACCCAGGGTGCTTACGACGAGGTGCGTGAGACCGCTGATGGCGACATCGTGCTGATGCGTACCTTCGACTGGGAGATCGAGGGCCAACGCGCCGAGCGCGTAACCGTGCACTGGCTGCTGCAGGAAGACGGCAGCATGCACTACGACTTCGACCGGCAACCACCCGCCACCCAGGATGTCCATCGCCGTTCGTGCGCGTTGCAGGGCATGCAGCCCTCACGAGGCGTCGGCCTGATCTCGGGAGAAGGAACCATCCACGGATTCAGCTGCACCGACCTGCGGTAGCGCCGCGCCCCTGCCCGGCTCGGCTGCACGGCGCCTGCGGTACCATGCCCTCCCCCGAGCCACCTACCCTACCCGCCGTGCCCCACTACTCCGGCCCCCTGCTGACCCGCGACAGCGCTGACACCCTGCGCCGTGCCCACGACAAGGGCGCCACCGCGTGGCGGGGCTCGCTCGATCTGGGCCGCAGCGAAGAAGGGGTACCGCTGGATGCCGAGGGTTTCACCTTCCGCGGCCAGCACTACCCGTGGCCGGGCAAGCTGAAGGACCGCACGCTGTACTACTGGGATGGCGAGGCGTTCGCCTCGATCTCCCGCTACAGCGGCTCGCTGATCAAGCTGGTGCCGACCGAGTGGGGCGCACCGACCTTCGAGATCGACGGCATCAAGATGCTGCCGACCGCCAAGCTGTCGCCGTTCGAGGACGCGCGCCGCAAGGTCGAGCTGGTTGCCCCGGCGGGCAAGAGCCTCCTCGATACCTGCGGTGGGCTTGGCTACTTCGCCGCCTGCGCACTGGAGGCCGGCGTCGGCCAGATCCGTTCGTTCGAAAAGAACGCCGACGTGATGTGGCTGCGCACGCTCAATCCGTGGTCGCCCGATCCTGACTCAACCGCGGCGGGCGGCCGCCTGCACTTCAGCCACGGCGACGTCTCGCAGCAGATCGAACAGGTCGCCAGCAACAGCGTCGATGCGATCCTGCACGACCCGCCGCGCTTCGGCATTGCCGGCGAACTGTACTCACAGGTGTTCTACGACCATCTCGCCCGCGTCATCCGCAAGGGCGGCCGCCTGTTCCACTACACCGGCGCGCCGAACAAGCTGACCAGCGGCCGCGACGTGCCGCGCGAAGTGGCCAAGCGCCTGGAAAAGGCCGGCTTCAAGGCAGAGCTGGCGCTCGATGGCGTGCTGGCCGTCAAGCGCTGAGGCTCACTCGCCGTCCACCTTGGCCAGCTTCATCACCCACTTCGGCACTACCGGCTCGCCGGCATAGAAGTCCTTGGGCTTGTTTTCGGCCATCGCCCAGCGGTGCAGCCAGCTCGGCCCATAGCGACCGCTGTAGCCCTCGGCGCCGCGCGCATAGGCGGGGTCGCGCACAGCTTCTTCCAGCGACACGAAGCGATAGCCACGGCGCCTGGTGGCCGCCACCAGCTCGGCGAACGTCGCCGCGTTGAGTTCGTTGGCATGCATCAGCCACACCTGCGGCACCGCATAGCCCAGCAGCGCCTGCGACTGCTTCTCGTAGTAATCCACCTTGTTCAGCATGTACGGCACATAGCCCTTGCGCAGGCTCGCCAGCGTCGCCTCGCGCTGCGGTGAATCGGGCTGCTCGTTCATCACGTTGGCATAGGCGAAGGCCCACACCCACTCACCGTTGTCGACCGTCACCGGCGCAACGCGGTAGCCGTGCTGCTTGAAGAACACGTCCATCGCCACGCGGTCTTCCGGCGTACGGCCCGCGCGCAGATACGGGTGACGCATCCATTGCGGCGTCTGCCCACGCTCGGCCAGCAGTGGCCGCAGCACCTGCTCACCGCGCAGGAAGTCCTGCTGGAACGCCGGCACGCCTTTGGCGTTGAGGTCCATGTGCGACCAGGTGTGGTTGCCGAGTTCGTAGCCGGCGTCCAACCAGTCGCGCAGCATCTGCACGCGCGCCGGCTGCACCCGGCCATCCACTTCCAGCTTGTTTTCGTTGACGAAGCCCACCACCGGAACATCGGCCTGGCGCAGCTGCGCCATCAGCGCGGCATGGCGTGCCTGCAGATCGACCGGCACGATCTCATCCAGGCGCGCCCACGGCAGATCATCGATGGTCACCGCGATGCGGCGATCGACTTCGGCAGCGTGGACGGTCAATGACAACAACAGCAACGGCAATGCACGCAGGAACAGATGCATCGGTACATCCATGGGACCAGGATGCAGCGACTGTAACGCGATTGGGCCTTGCCGCCGAGTGTGGACTCGGCCGCAGCGCCAGAGCGGGTCAGTCGGCGATGTACTGCGGTGGCACGTGGTCGGTCAACCAGACACCATTGGCCGAGCGGTGGAATACGTGCCCATCGGCATGCATGCGACCTGCGTGCACGCTGAGGATCACCGGCGCACCGCGGCGAGCACCGACCTGGTGGGCCGTCTCCCGGTCCAGTGACAGATGCACGTGATGGCGCTCGCCCGCACGCAGGCCCTGCTCGCGGATCGAGCCGACGAAGCGCGGCACCGTGCCGTGGTACAGCCACTGCGGCGGCGCCACCGGCACCAGTCCAAGATCGACCGCGACCGAATGCCCCTGGTTTGCGCGGATACGCTGGCCATCATCGCTCAGTGCAAAGCGTTGCTTGTTGCAGCTCGCCACGATGTGCTGCAGTCCGCCACGGTCGAGCGCCTGCCCGTGTGCAGCCAGCTTCTGCAGCAGTTCGTCGACATTGGCCCAGCCTTGGCCGTCCAGGGTCAACCCGATTTTCCCGGGTTCATGGCGCAGCACCAGGCTGAGGAACTTGCTGGTCTGCTTGGTTGAAGTTTCCGTGTTCATCCGCATAGCGTGCCGCAGAAGCGCCGGTCGATGCCAGTCAGCGGCCCGCGCTGGCGTCAGAACCGGGTCAGCCGCGACGTGGTGCGCCACAACCACAGACCGATGACCATGCCCGCCAGCAGCACTGCGCACAGCGCGATGGCCAGCCCATCAGGCAGGTGCGGCGGCATCAGGTCGGCCTTGGCAAACAGCTGCAGCAACCATCGCCGCGTCGAAAGCGGAGCCTGATGACCCTCCGGCAGCTGATCGGTCATGCAAGCGGCAGGCAGCGCGGTGATGACCCCCGCCCAAACGTGTTCGTACAGCCGCAGCATCGCACTGGCCAGCAGCAGCGCCGCCGCGTGCAGGGCAGACAGGCACCAAGCACTGCAGCGCAGCGATGCATCCACATGGCGCAGCCAGTGCACGCAGACCGACAGCGTACCCAGCAGCGCGAGCAGCAGCGTTGCCATCGGTATCCAGCACAGCGGCTGCCAGTCGTCCAGCGCGCCCGCACGCGCCAGCAGATGCTCGGCCACGTGCAGGCGCGCGGCCGGATCGGCGCCACCGCAGGACAACGTCAGTGGCTCCAGCAGCAGGTCCACGCGGTGGTGAAAGTAGCCCGCAGCCAGGCCGACCGAGAGCAGTGCCACCAGCTGCAGCAGGAACAGCATCAGGCCAGCGCCGAAGAAGCGCCCAAGGCGGGCAGTGAAAGCGGTCACGGCATATTCCCCAGCAAGTGGACGCGCATGCTAGCCAAGCGGATGCTCGCTGTCGGCTGGCAGATGCGACATCACCTTGGGCGATGCGCGATCATGTCCCCTCCCTTCAGGAGAGTTGGCGATGGTGGGGTTGTATCTGCTCGTGCGTATGCTGCTTCCGGCCCTGCTGGGCGGGGCAGTTGCGGTGCTTGGCGCACGCGTGATCAATGCGCGGCTGGCCCGCCTTCCGCCGCGCGTGATTGCGCTGCCGGATGACAGCCTGCTGCCCAGCCCCGCCGCACAGCGACGCTATCGCCGCCTGCGTCGCCGCAGACCGCATCTGCAGAGCTTCACCGCGCCACCCAAGGTACCGCGCAGCTGGGTCCTGCTCGCGGCGATGGCGTTCATCGGCACGGTGGGCGTAACGGTCTACCTGATGCCCGACGGCCCACGCTTCCAGGTCATGGTCGAGAGCACCCTGGGTTATCCCTCCACCGTCATCGAGGTCCGGGCGCCGGCAGAGCAGCAGCTGCGCCTGCTGGACGCCTGTGCACCGGTGCTGCAGCAGACTGCCCGCCCCATCACCATGCGCTACCGCAGAACCCGCACCGGCAATCCGGTGGACGTGCACGGTGTGCTGCCGGTGCAGGTGCGCCGCAGGGGCACACTGCTGCAGGTGGCCACGGCGCAACCGGTGGATGCGGTCGTGCTGCGTGATGCCCTGCGCGCATGCAGCGCATCGGCCGACGTCACGCTGACCCTACAGCCGCGCAACGTCGCGCCATGGCGGGAATGGGGTTGGCAGCCATGGGCGGGCGCCGATGGCCGGTAACGCTTAACCCCGTGGCAGTTTCGCCGCCCACATGTTGTCCACCAGGTTCGGGTAGCGGCGCCCGTTCTCCTCTGCCCGCTGCCGCGCCGCCGCCTTCTGCGTCTCCGTCAGCGGCTGCGTCTTCTGGCCCTTCGGGTTGGGCTTCTTCCAGGGCGGGGTGCGGGCAGTGGGCATGTGCGGATGATGCCGTAGTGGGTGTTACTTCTTCAGGAATTCCAGCAACGCCAGATTGAAGTCATCGGCGTGGCTGGTGTTGCAGCCATGTGGCGCATTCTGCAGCACCACCACCTCGCTGCCGGCGATGGCCGCGTGCGTGCGCTTGCCTGAACCTTCGAACGGCACCGTCGCATCGCTGTCGCCGTGCAGCACCAGCGTCGGTACGGTCACTTTCTTCAGGTCCGCACGGAAGTCGGTGGTGGCAAACGCCTTCATGCACCCCAGCGCGGCCGTCTGGTCGGACTGGTGGGCAAGCGCGATGGCGGCCTGGCGCTCGTTCTCGGTAACCATCAGCTTGCCGTCGGCACTGAAGAAATCGCGGGTAAAGCCATCAAAGAACGACTCCCGGTCCTTCTCCAGTCCCTGGCGCATCTCATCGGCCTTTTCCTGGCTCAGCGGCCCTTCGGGATTGTCCGCGCCCTTCAACAGGTACGGCGGTACGGCCGCAGCGAACACCACGCTGTGCAGGCGGTCTTCACCATGGTTGGCGATGTAGCGGGCCACTTCGCCGCCGCCCATCGAGAAGCCGACCAGGGTGACATCGCGCAGGTCGCGTTCGTCGATCAGGGCGGCCAGGTCTGCGGCAAGGGTGTCGTAGTCATAACCATCGGCGGGCTTGTCCGAGCGGCCGAAGCCACGACGGTCATAGCTGATCACGCGGTAACCGGCATCGCGCAGCAGCGGCACCTGTGCCTTCCAGGATTCGGCCGACAGCGGCCAGCCGTGGATCAGGATGACCGGGCGGCCGGTGCCGCCGGTGTCTTCAATGTGCAGTCGGACGGAGGAGGTAGGCATGGGGGCTCCCGGGGAGAAAGAGGCCCCAGCCTAGGCACTCGCAGCGGAGCCGCCCGTGATGGAATCGGCCC
Source organism: Stenotrophomonas sp. SI-NJAU-1 (assembly GCF_020883215.1). Taxonomy (NCBI): domain Bacteria; kingdom Pseudomonadati; phylum Pseudomonadota; class Gammaproteobacteria; order Lysobacterales; family Lysobacteraceae; genus Stenotrophomonas; species Stenotrophomonas sp. SI-NJAU-1. The sequence continues at coordinate 464,759 of NZ_CP086598.1, read as the reverse complement.
ACGCCATGACATCGCGTACACGGGCGGCACCCCGCACTACGGTGCCCACCGGCGACTGCGAGCCCCGTGGGTCGGCTACGGCCAGCCGGGACGGATGCCCCGGTGGCCATTCCTCCTGCCCTTACAGCTGGATCCGCGCCACGCTCTCGTCAGCGTCCTTTGCATCCTTCTCGCCGTTCTTGATGCTCACGAACAACACGTTGTTCTTCGCATCCAGCGCCAGACTGTTCGGATGGGTCGGCACCGGGTAGGTGGCCACCTTCTGGTAGCTGTCACTGTTGTAGGCCGTCACCGTGCCCGCTTCGCGGTTGGTCACGTACAGGCGCTTGCGCGGTGCATCCAGCAGGATGCCCAGCGGGCCGGCATCGGTGGGGATGCTGGCCAGTTCCTTGCCGTTGCTGCGGTCGAGCACCAGCACGCGCTGGCCCGGGTGCTTGCTGACCAAGCCGCTGCTCTTGGCCTGGTAGCCACGCAGCATTTCCGAGCCTTGGTCGGTCACGAACAGGCGCTTGCCGGCCGGGTCCAGCGCGATGTTCATCGGCTGCTCGGCGGCGATCTTGTGCTGGGCCTCCACCTTGTGCGAATCGGTGCCGACCACCACCAGATCGGCCAGCAGGTTGCTGGTGTACACGCGCTTGTTGGCGGCATCCAGCGCCAGACCCGGCGCCTTGGCATTGCCCAGGCCCGGGATGGTGTTGATCACCTTCAACGTGGTGGTATCGACCACGAACAGCACGCTGCTCACATTCGGCTGGCTGCTGTGGCCGGTCACGTACAGGCGGTTGGCGGCGCTGTCGACCACCAGTTCGCGCAGGTCGTGGGTGTAGGCGGCCTTGCCGTCCTTGCCGGTCTTCTTCTCCATCAGCTGCACGGTGCCGATGGCCTTGTTCTGCGCGGTGTCGACCACGGTTACCGACAGGTCCACGGTGTTGCCCACGTACAGGCGGTCGTGGGCGTCATCCAGCACCACGCCGAACGCCTTGCGCTGCAGCGGAATGCGGGTTTCCACGGCCAACGTGGTCGGGTTCAGGCGCAGCACCTGGGCCGGGCCAGCGGCATCGCCGAAGCCGCCGGACGAGGCGACGAACACGGCGTTCTGTTTCGGGCTGTAAGCCAGCTCGTACAGGCCTTGGGCGATGGCCTGGCGCTGCACGGCGGTGGTGGCGCTGGCCGCAGCAGGCGCGTTATCGGCGAAGGCGGACGGCGCGCCGAGGCTGAGCGAGACAGCAAGAGCCAGGGCGGCCGAGCGAAGAGCGGAATGACGGAACATGCGAGCATCCTTGAAAGGGCACGGGAGGGTGTCCTGGCTCGCTGGGCCGTACGGAGACGGCCGTTCCGGCGTGTGCGCACGGAAAGGCTGGCTGGGTTGCGGGGGCAATGGTAGCAGGAGACAGAGATGTGGGGTGGGCCCACGTGCCGTGCGCCCGCGTCATCCCTGCGCAACGCCATGTGCACCCGCGTGGTGCCAGCGGTGGGGCGCTTCCGGTGCGCGAGAGGCCGAGTGGAATTCACGGCGCCCGCGCCCGGCTGAAGTTCTGTCCGTTACTGTCGGCTGGCACCAGGTGCTGCAACCACAACTAGCGGGCCTCCCACACGGAAGCGATGAATCTGTCCGACTTCTGGGATCGCCGCGAAGCGAATGTTCAGTGGCACGGGTCACCTATCCGGAGCGCGGGTAGTCAACACATCCCCGACCATGGGTCCATGTTCAATGGCACCGTCTTCTCCGCGCCGGTACGTGATGCCCGCCTTGCAGGCGCGCGGTGCCATATCCCAGACCCATCCCTTGAGTTGGCGATTGGCATTTTCAGGTGAATAGAGCGGCATGTTCATGCGCAACCCGTCATCCTCGCCCAGATCGAGCGTGCACATGACGGTTCCTTCACCCTCATCCTCTTCGTCGGGATCTGGATCGTCAACATGAGTGATGGTCGCAAGGAGGGGTTCGACATGTATCAACATCTGTAGCGCACGTGGCAAATTCGCGAATGGTGGTGCTGCGCGGCCATCGCTTGGCTCCTCCACGAAGGGGGCATCCAACGTAACGCGACGAAAATAGTATTCACTCCGCCCCATTACGTCGCGACCGCCGATGGCGGTTGCCATATCCTCCAACTCGCCGGTACGCAGCAGGAAGGTCGTTCCATCTGCGTGCATCGCCACCAGCTCATCATCATTGGCGTCACTGCCCAGCGAATCGTTGCGCAGGGTGACGTCGAGGGCGACGATGTCATCCCCCGCGGAATTCCTGGAGATCTCGTAGGAGCCGCTGTAAACACGCATCTCGGCGCGCTCGAACGTCTGGTGATCAATGCGCCAGAACAGCAAACGATACTGGCCGCTCGGCTGCAGTGCCAACAGCCGATGCCAGTCGATGTAGGAGGACAGATACAGGCCAGCGAGCCCCGGGCCTGTTGCAATGCCCTCGAACATGGAGCGATGCTCGGCCGGCAGCGCGTTGGCTACTGTCGTCGGCTCTTCGGCCTTCGGCGTAGGCGGATCAACGGCATCGCGAAGGCGGCGATGCATGTCGAGCGCATTGACTTTCGCAACCCGTAGCATCTGCATGGAAAGCAGCATCTGGTCGACTTCGTAGACTTCGCCGAAGGCCAGTGCTTCGCACTCTTCTCTTGCGGACCGAACCAACGCCGGTGAAATGAGCGATTCGAGTGCTTCTCGCTCGCAAAGGAATGTGTTGAAGAAGTCATCGAGACCCCACGCCAGATCGCCCGTCTTTTTCGACACGGGATCGATGTAAGCCACATCCTCGGCAGTTTCCGCCAGATTTCGGTAGTAGAGGAGTGTGCCGAAAGGCGTCAGCGCGATGGGAACGCGCCGTACGGTGTCAGGCGCCGAGACGATCCACCGATCAAGCACGGATTGCCATGGCCGGGGATCGATCAGGGCGAGTTGAAGATCGCCATAGAATCCGAGACCTTTTCGGCGCCACAGATCGAGGAGGCTGGCAGGAAGAACGCCCTCATAGGCGGAAACAAGCTCACGGGAAGCCGGCGCAACCTGCCGTGATGGAGGGTGCGTCTTGACGAAGCGATGTAGGGTGAGGCGGCGACGAAAGAGCATGCAAGTACCTTTAGAACGTTGAATCAGTGACGGCCAGCAAGCCCAGGTCATTCATCTCCATTTCGACTTCGTTGGCGCGCTGGATGTGTTCCTTGTTTGAAAGATCAAACGCCTCATCAACGGACACCACGATGGAGCCGCCAGGTGCAGGCAGAACGTCTGCGGCCAGAGGGAGCTGCTGCCGGCTCACCGCCTGGCGCACGTACGCCATCCAGCCGACGCACTGCCGATGCGGGAACGTAGCGTACGTGGTCTTGTAGAACTGAAACTCACCATCCACCTTTTCGTAGATGTCAGCAAAGGCAAACGTCGTTCCCGACTCTCCCTCAAGCACTGAAAGCAAGGTCTCCGCAACCAACCGGGTCGGGTTGGCGTGCAACTGATCTGGTCGATACAAGGAAATGGTCATGTACCCCATTGCGGGAATGTAGTCGATTTCGATCAGCCCTGGCCGGCGCTTGGTTCCGTTGTCGTTGACCACGGACGCAGTGAATGACGTTGACCCCATTCGATCGGCACGCTCCCGCAGCCTGTCCACAACGGCGTCCTCATCCTCGAATGGAATGAGCGTCTGCTTGGGTGTGTTTTCCCCGCAGAACCACTGGTTGTCACCGGGGATGCGCCGTAGCGTTGCCAACAGTTGACGGTAAGCGCTACGAAAGTCGGTCTCGTCTCGTCGACCGATATTGACGCGGAGGATCGTGAGTATCATGCGTGGACAACCTGAAGGGTGCAGGGGGCCCTGGACGCAGACAACCGGTGGCGGAACGCCGGATGAGGCCCTCTAAAGACCTCAGCTTCGATGAAATTCCATTGCAATGTGCCTTGCGGCGTGGCGGTGTTGATGACCGACATCTGGCGTCCAGCCTCCTCAATCATGCCCGGAAAGACGAATCGACTTGGGAACCCCCGTGGGCAACGATCTTTTCATCTAATGAATCTTGCCAGATGAATGAAGGGGAAGAAGACGCTCTGATTTCAACCCCGGCAGTTGCACTCGATGGACCGTTTCACCTCGTTTGGCCAGCTGAATCCAACGTCATGAGACGAAGGCGCGTCATTCTCCCCCACCCTACGGGAGGATGACCATGACCAGGATCGATGCCGTGTGGCTGGAAGCCTTCGACACAGAGCTTCTCCACCTGTTTGCCATCGACCATGGCGATGCCGGCATAGATGAGTACCTGCTGGGCTGCTACGCAGACCTGCCGCCGCGCGAGGCGGCACTGGCGTTCGGCAACGACTACGATCTGGAGCGCGACGATGCGCTGTGGCCACGGCCGGGATCGGCGCCGCAAAGCGAGCGGTGACGCATTCGCCACTCTTTGCATCGCGGCCCTGATAGCGAGGTGTCGCAATTGGAACAGCACCCCACCGAAACCGTGCAGCGTGATGCCCATACGAGCGGCGGCTTAACATCGCTCGAAAGCCCTGCGCCGCAGGAGATGTGCCGCTTCCGTGCTATGCGACAATGCCGTAAGCGTCAGCATTTGCAGCCTCAGTAGTCGGTGACTTCTTGGCATTCCGCACCAGTGCGGGTACACCTTGGCATGCCACCGAAAAAGGGTGGCGCGGGCGTCGAAAACCCGTTTTTTCAGAGTCAAGTGTTTACGCTTGTCAGCCGGCGTCACCTCTGCGTGGCGCCGGCTGGCAATCCGTTCGCGTTCCATGGCGGGCGGTGCGTGGGGGCCTTCGGGTCCGCCGACTGACTCTGATCGGTTTTCGAGCCACGCATCGTCCGCCGCCTCTATCGGTGGCGCTGCTGTCTGTCCTGTACGGAGCATTGCCATGAACGCATCGGAATTCCGTCCCCTGCACGCGCAGTACGATCCCGCCAATGCCGAGCCGGAGCGCGAACCGCCCGCCGATCCCAACGCCTTTGTCGCAACGCTGCGACGTATCGGGACGGGGGCGGCCTCAGATGGCCAGCCCTGGCCGGAGCGTCATCAACTGCCTGGGCGGTGCCTGCAGCTGGCAGATGCGGACTGTGCGCTAGCCGGTCTGCGCGTGGTGGCGGAACTGATGCTGGCTGCGGAGCGGACGCGGCAGAACGGCGCGCCCGAGGAGTACCTGGGAGACCGGGTGATGGAAGGGTTGAAGATGGCTTGTGTGGCGTTGACTGCGCAGGTGGCTGAGCGGTTGCGGGTGCCGGAGTAGCGCTGGCGGCTCGCAGCACCAATCGCAATGAGGAGCGCCGATGATGGAGCATCGCGGCCAACAGCGCTTCTCCGTTCGTCATCGGCCCCGTTCTAGCGTGAATGGTCGCAATGCCTGTACATCCCCGCGCGCCAAGTACGGCGCTGGATCTTCGAATTCACCGGGAGGTCTCCAGCACTGAGTTCGCAGATGTGCGCGCGTTCCGTCTAGCTTACTGCGGTCTACCTCTTGTCCGGCCTACGCCTGCAGGACAAGAAACTCTTGGGCGAGATACCTGAACATGTGAACCGCCCATTTCATCACGTCCTGCGGGTGGCGCTGACGGTACAACACATCTACGAGCCAGGCCATTAATGACGCCGCATGTCGTTTACGGCACACTTTCCCCGAGACATCATGAACGGTCAGGGGGACGGTGTGATTGGATGGACCGAGGAGGAGCTGGCCGCCGCTGTTGAGGCCTATCGTGGCATGGAAGAGCGTCTTGCCAGCGGATCAGACATTGGTAAGGCCAAAGTCTATCGAGAACTGGCTACCCGATTTGGGCGCTCGGTCAAGGCGTGGGAGTACCGGATGCAGAACATCTCGCATGTACTGGATCAGGCTGGTGAACCCTGGTTACCGGGTCTCCGTCCCGCTGCCAACGTTGGGACGAAGGTTGAGCTGCAGCTGGCGAAGCTGCTAGCGGTCTCTGGTGATGCGACTACATTCGTGGCCGACCCCACGAGAGATTTGTTGCAAAGGACGGCCAGGGATGTCGAAGTTGCAGGTGAATTCGCTCCAGCGGATGAGGCCGACGAACGGCGCCGGGTAGTCGCCGCGATCATACGGCGACGTGGCCAACCAGCGTTCCGCAGTTCTCTGTTGGCCGCGTATGGCAGTCGCTGCGCAATGACAGGTTGTGATGTGGCGGATGCGCTCGAGGCGGCCCATATTCGGCCTTACTCTGGCCAATCCAGTAACGTCGTTAGCAACGGGCTATTGCTGCGCGCTGACGTCCACACGCTGTTTGATCTATATCTCATTTCGGTAGATCCCGCCTCACTCCGGATGTGTCTGGCCCCCGAGTTGCAACGCTCGAGCTATGGCGAGCTTGAGGGCAAAGCTCTAGCTGCCCCGGCGTCGGTATGCCACACCGCTAACCCGGACTGTCTGGCTTGGCATCATTCGCAGTGCTCGTGGGCTTAGGGGCAGGCCCTTCAGTGGCTTGAGAGGCCAGAACTGCAACATGCGCATGGCGTACCGGCCTCAACTTGACCGAACCTTCCCCAGCTTTTTTTCGAAGTACGCGAATGACTGTTCGTCGGATACAAGTATCACCAGACGTGTCCTTGCCCTCGTGCACGCAACGTAAAGATCTTCTAACGTGAAGTATCTTTCACCTACTTCCGGCGAAATAGCATCCACGACAACCACGCAGTCGGCCTCAATTCCCTTGAACGCCTTGACCGTGGAGAAAAGTGCCTTCCGGGGATGCTGAAGCTCTCCTATATCCTCAGTCAAGCTGATACCGTGGCCGATCCAACTACCAGACATCGCCGAATCTTCCATCACTCTCGGGCTAAGGATAGCAACGCTGTTATTGGAACTTTCCTTCCACTCCTTTGCGAACTGGAAAGCGCGATTGGCCATTTGCTGCTTTCCGATCTTCTCTACGACAACCGCAACTCCTTCTGGCATGCCGGGCATCGACGCAACTTCACTTCCGACACAGGCATTCGTCGCCTTGTTGATAGCCACGGTATTCCGGCAATTGTGCGACAGCCTGTACAAGACATCCGCATCAACATGCTCTTCCGCATTCCGCTTGTACAAATCCTGCTGCATATCCATAAATGCCGCCCACCCTCCCTTGTTCTTCTTGAAGGTCTGAAGGGCAATAAGCTGATCCTCACTGAGATCTTGCGCTTCGTCCACGATCACGGCATCGAACTTTTCATCGTCGTTCCATGCCGAAACCTGATCAAATACTGCATTCGGAAGTGTCGTTCGGAAGAACTCGCTTAGAGACCCATTCCCTCTCGTAACACCTGGGCAGGTCTTGCCAAAAAAGCTATCGACACTCTGGATATTCTCCTTGAGGCCTGGATTCTTTATCCGCAATGATTCAGCTAGGTTTTTGTTGTAACAGGCGTAAAACCCTCTCCCGCCAGCATCGATTACCGACTGCAGATGCCACATGGCCAGAATGGTCTTCCCGGAACCGGCGGGTCCAGCCACAGCGACGGAAGGCAACTCAAATAGCCCCTTCAGGGCGCTGAACTGCTGGTGGGTCAAGCGCTCGATGGCATCCTTGTCTTCGCTTACCTCCTTGGCGCCATCGGCAGGCACGATACGGAACTCCGAGCTGGTCAGCACCTTCGCCGCGGTTTCTTGTACGCCTACGGTGAAGTTCTCGCCAATGCCCTCGCTTCCCTTGGCAAGCAAGGCGCTCTTGACCTTAGCCTGAAGCCGCCCCATGTCTTGCCTCGTGGCTAGCGTAGTGGCGTCAACCAAACCCGGCACGACGTTGGCGTGGCCATTGGGATAAATCACTAGCCAACCAAACAAGCCAGGGAACGAGTCCTTCCATCCGTTGGCATCACAAAGTAGGCGCTTGAGCTCATGTGCATTCGAAGTTGCTTGCTCCACCGGCGAACGCCCAAGGTCCAGCCATCGCCCAGCTTCAAGGCGTTGCCAACCCGACTCGGTCACCCTTATCTCGCGCGAGCCTTTCACCTCAACAATTAGCATGCCGAGGTTAGGTACCAGGACGACGACGTCAGCCTCCCCGTCCATGACTGGGCCATTTCCCCTGCGTTTGGCCCACCGAACACCGGGTATAACTAACCAATCTGCCGGAGCCTGCTCCTTTAAGGCGACTACGACTTCCTTCTCGGCGAAATTCAAGGGCAACTTGCCAAATACCTTTGCCACTCGTTAGCTCCCATCTTTCTTTCTAGCGACGACGGCAATGCCATGGACAGCAGCTTCGACCAACTTCAAATGTCCGTCATCCACGCCAATGCGCTTGATCCGGCGGTTCGAGCCGGCAACCGTCACCTGCAGGCGATAGACGCCACCATAACCTTCCTGAGTAGCCAACCAAGTACCGGTTTCACCGCTAACTGAATTGACGTCCTGCGGACCTGTTTTCTCCCACGACATGCCTCCCCATTGAAAACCATCGCCGGGTGCCAAGGCCATGATTTCTTCGAAATTCCTGCGCGCCTGCGTGGGCACCGCAGGCTTGGCCACCCTCGCCGTCGTTGAAGATGCATCAGTCAAGCCAAATGTCATATCGACCAGAAACGGGGGCCTCTCGCCCAAAAGCTGGGAGCGCACCCATGCCATGCGCCTCGACAGGTTGAAGGTGTCCACCAGGCAAACCTGCTTGCTCCCCTTCACTCCGGCCGCAGCGATGAGTTCGGCCACGCCATTCAGCCGCCCTGGGAGGCTCGCCCACAGCGGATGGATGATGCCAACGAACATGTCACCCGTAGTCCATCCTGCAATCTTGCCCTCTTCTTCAAGTCGCGCATCCGGGAACGCGCTGCAATAGCCGCGCGCCAATGCCAAAGCTTGCGTCATAAATGCAGGCTCCATGCCAGGAGCATGATTTTCGTTCTTCAAGCAACGGAGCAAATCCAGACCAAGCTCGCAATCCAACAAGCCGTGTATGTGCCGATTGCGGAAACCCTTCAGTAATCGGTCCGGTGATCGCCAACTGTCACCCGACTCATTCGCCTTCCTCTCCTCTACGACTCGGCGACCGAATTCACCAGCCTCGGTCAAGCAATCATCCAGCAACTCCATCCAGTGTTCTCTAGCCCAAGCAACGATGCCAGCACCATTGGCGTGGGCATCGGCAAGATATAGCTCGCCATCGCCTGGCTGCAAACCATGAATAGACGCGATCTCGATGTCCATGGAATCCACGTCAAGCTTCAGGGCAATAGCCCGCTGCAGAATCGTCGCAGCGGAGTACCAAGCCGCGCGATGGCGCGTCGAGGCATGAGGCATGTCCAAATTCCAATTAAAGAACTCGATGCCATCACGTGCTTTCGAGCTAATCGCCAATATGTCCGTGATCTTCGGCGATGACAAGGCCACCCTGTACCCACCAGAATTCCCAGACTCATCAAGCTTGAGGATGGATTCCACATCATCAGCTCGATTCAACCATTCGCCTCTGGATGACGGAATACCTCTAGCCAACTCAAAGGAAAAAAGTCGATTCCCGCTCGCTTTGCTCTTCCCGTTCGTGTTGATGCGCATGACCTGCTGCTGTGGTCCGAACGAAATGTATGCTCCAGCAACTTTCTCTATCTCGGGATCTGAGAGCGCAGGTGACGCTATCGTGGTTCTGCCAGATCGACCGGAGAAATCTCCTTTCCTTGGCTCATGGAATTTCAGGTCGGTGGCGTACGCCCTTGGCACCACGGCGGCATATCGCCACGCAACTCCACCACATGCGGAGTTTTGACAATCAACCTGGCCAGGATTTAGGTTTCCTTGCAGATCATCCCGGATGCGCTCAACGAACAAAACCTTGCACTTCTCGCAATGAATGTACTCATATACGCCGAGTATGGCCTGATTGACAGCCTTCCAATCCCTGCCTCGTTTCTGAATATCTCCAACAAGCGCCAGTGGCCGCAGGGTCCTTTTGTCCCAAGTGCGCTCGGAACCCGGAGCAAAATCAGCCACGGCTTGATCAGCCTGCCTATCCAAGGCCATGGCCTTTTCGCTGGCCCGGTCCAGATCAAAATACAAGGGCTTGACGGTTGTTGGCATACCAAACATGGGAAGGATGCCTGCCTCGGCCAAGCGTGCCGCCAAAGTTGTTGCCGTGAAGACCGGATCCTTGCATGCCTTACCAACCCTATCTGGCAAATCTAGTACGCGCCTTGACAGGTCTTCCGAGCTGATATTGCTCGCAGCGCTCAATACGCTCGCAATGCTCTGGATTCGCTCCATCTCCTTGCTCATCCAGACCGCGATCTCTTGCACCAAAGCAGACGGATCATCGGGAACCATGCCCATCTCGCCATGCGTATCCGGGTCTTCAGCCGTATCTACCCAAGCGGCCCTATCCTCGTCGAGGAAAAATTGCCGCAACAGTTCCTTGGCCATCAGGCGGTCAGCTAGAACCTGCTGCCCCTTAGTCATCGCTAGACCGGGCTGCGGCGGCACCCCCCCCGTCATCTCCCCTGGATGATCAAAATGCAGGCGATCGTGCGTCTGTCCACGAGAATAGGTCAGCACCACGGCAAAGGGCTGACCTGCACGACCAGCACGACCAGCACGCTGTTGGTAATTGAAACGCTCTGGAGGCATGTTCGCTTGCAGCACTGCTTGTAGAGAGCCGATATCCACGCCGACTTCCATTGTCGTAGTCACCGACAAGAAGTCGATCTCATCCACCAGCGGCATGACATCGCGCTCGCCAATGTCGCGGACCTTTTCGCGATCAAGAAAGATGCCACGGAAATGCCGCTGGCGCTGGGCCTGGTCTTGTGTTTGACCAGTCAACTCTTCCGCGTGTAGACGGAAAAGCTCACCCTCGCCACCGTAGTAGTGGCCCGACCGAACTTCGTCGCTGATTGGTCCTTTTGCCTCCGCTGCCAGGTCATGGCAACAGCGGGAGCAGATGCCGGCAGACGCGTGCCAATGGATCTGCATGCAGCGCTCGCACTGCCAACTACCATCATCACCGCCGACAACCTTAACGTACGTCGACATCAAAGTGACTACGCCCCACTGATGACCGGTACTCTTGAATGCCACACGCACCGCGTCCCGGATGGTCTCGAATCCAGTCCCAGACTTCTTGGAGACAGCTTCAAGATAGGTGCGAACCCGCTTCTTTGCCGCACCCCAAGACTTGTCATTCGGAGAGTCTTCTTTCCACTCCTCGTCAGGCTGGTTGCCCCAAGGGCTTGGGTCGATTTTGTACTGCTCAGTCAGAATACGAAGTACGGAATGACACGCCTGAGCGAAGGTCTCGGCCTTCATCCCGGAAGGTGCCTTGCTTCCAACGTCCGGCCTCAGGCCCAAATGACCAATGCCACGCGCTTCCAAGTCGTAAAGCAAGCGACCTGACAATGCACCCCAAGCCCGCTTCTTGAGCCGGCGATTCAACTCCTTCGCCTCTTCCTCCTGGGTTTGCGATCCTCCGATACGGCGTACATTGCCCGCCATATCAAAGACAGTCGTCCAATCACGCGGCTTGTTCCTGTCCCCAACGATGCGATCGTGATATGAGGCGCCTCCTGGATTTGTCCCAAGTCCCGCGAAGACTTTCCACAGAACAGGCAATATCTCATCGCGATTTGGCTGCGCGAACAAGAAATCGAGAGGCACCCAACCCGGCTTCGCACTTGCCAAGCGGTCTAACTCCGACTGGAAAGCGGGATCAATACCCCGACTCTTCTTCCGCCCAGCAATCGCAATGAAGTTGTCAAGCGTGCTTCGAACATCCTGCGGAACTTCCAGTTCCGCGAGGATTTCGTCGGCCCTTTCAGCACGGCCCTCGTCGATCAAATCCCAGATTTTCTTTTTTAGAAGATCCAAGCTCAAGGATGATTTTCGCCTCAACTCGGAGTGCAACATGCTGCGGAGCAAGTGGCCCCAGTGCTCTGTCTCTACGTCCAAGGCTAGCTTCGCTGCTGATTCGCGACTATCCGAAAATGCCACTAGCTTCCGCCTATCCCCTGCCGGAAGCTGGCCAACCAGCGAGGTCGCCAACATGTGCGAGACCTTCGACAAGCCAGTCGCGAACGCACGAATCGGAGCTGGGCGTCCGCCACGTTTCTCGGAATAGTCGATGCCGCAATTTGGACATCGCTGCGGCATGGCAGGAATGAGATCGTGATCCCCAGCCTTCATATCAAGCCAATAGCAAGGCAACCCATCTGCCTCGCCTCCATCCAGAGTGACGACGCCAGAATCCTGCTGGATTCTAGCCATCCTCCACTCCGCCTTCCGCTTGATACCGGAGCCTCTTTCGAAGCCGACTTGGTCCCAGGCCCCATCGATACCTGAGCCATCCTTGCCCATCCATACAACTCCTAGGGAGTCATACGCTTTGGCATCGGTACGCCCATCAGTAGAGCGTTCCGGCAGGTCATCAAGATCCGAGGGCAACGCCGTTAGCTCGAATCGCGTCCTGGTTTTCCTCGCCGGGCCTTTCGTTGTCTCCCGGAATTCGGTCTTGTTTCCGCAAAGCAGCTGGGTTCCGCAGCATTCGCAGTACAGGACCTCTAGTACCCGGCCCATTCCTTGGCTGCCGGCGTTCAGGCTTGGCTCCGGGGAAAGCGTGCCGACCAACCGACGCGGGTCCTCCGGGGTGGCTACTGGCCTGATCGTTGCCCACAGCCCGTCGATGTTGCGCGCCATCCAATGGAACCGGAAGCGCGGCAGGGCGCTTTTGAAAGTGTCCTTCTCCGAAACCTCGGCCAGCATCAGGAAAAGACCCTCAGCGGCCTTGGACCTGTCCCCCTCCCCCAAGCGCGGAAACCAGAATCCCGCCGCGTTGACCAACGAAGTCGCTATCAGCCTGTTGCCGTGAGAAAACGGGGCAAGCAATCGCTCTTGCCATTCCCAATCTTTAAGCAATGCACTGGCAGCAAGCGCTGGCTCCTTCCATTTCCCAGCGTCGTATGCGGATACAAGGCCAATCAATTCCCGTGCGACTTCGTCACCAAGATCAGCCGAGCTACCAGGATCAAACTTGGCCTCCCCCTTTTCGATGTGGAAAACTGCCTTAGCCTTATTGCCGCGACCAATACCGAAGAACTGCCCGAGAAAATCGTAAGCCTCCTCGCCTTCAAGTGATGCACTGGACGCAAGAATGCGCAGTTGCTTATGGCCAGGCGAAAGCCCCAGCCTACACAATAGCAACCTAACTAAATAAGCTACTTCCGTGCCCGCGGATTCACGATACAAATGGAGTTCGTCGACGACGAGTTGGAATACGTGTCGCTCGTCCGCGGCGAGCCAGGCCTTGGTTTTCTCGAAAATATCTGCATCGGCCGTATCGTTGGCATAGTCCGGATGCTTATGGCGCATCAGCATGATGGAAAGCATGCTGGTGTTTGTGACCAGGATATCCGGAGGGTTCTGCTGCATCTCCCAGCGGTGGAACATCTCCCCGGAATCGATCGAGAGGTTCGGCACAAATAGTCGAGCTTGGAGTGCCTTCTCGTATTTGGACTTGGCCTCCTTCACCTCACCCTCAGCAGGCCTGTCTTGATGACCAACGGGGAGTGCAGCCAGCTTCTCGGCCAACGAGTCATATTCGGCCTTCCTTCGGGCGACCAAGGCGTCGATTGCCTCGCTTTCCTCAATCGCCCTGTCTATGGCGCCGTTGCACTCGTCGATCTTGCTTCTATTCCTCTTTCCGCTTGTGTCGATCGGATGGCCGGAAACCGGTGTACTTCCGTTGTATCGACCAAAACGTATCCGGTTGCCTCCCAAAACCTCGTCCAATGCCGCGCGGACCGGTGAAGAGTCCAGAGCTTTTCGCAATCTGGACACTTGATCCTCTACCAATGCGTTCATTGGGTACAGCACAAGTGCTCGCACGGCAGCTGCGCGCGACTCGCGGCGCAGGCAGTTTCTTTTTACCTGATGCCGCAGACTTCTTTCCGGCCATGGACTGGCAAATGATTTACAACCAGCCCAAACGTCGACCCCCTCCCGAATGATCGTGCCCAGCACTGGCAACAGGAAGGATTCGGTCTTACCCGAGCCAGTACCGGTCACCACCACGCAGTGTTTTCCCGTCATGGATTCCATGAGCATGCGCTGCTGGTGTTTGTACAATGGAAAATCACTGTCGAAGAGCCCGGCACCGACGATACGCTTGAAAGCATCGACACCTGCTTCGTCCATGCCCGGAAGATCTCCAGTCTCAAGATCCTTCAGATTCTTTCCGGAGGCATATGCGGGGACGGGTTCCAAATAGGCGTCCTGAAACAGGACGCCACTCTTCTTAAGCAGTGTCTCGCGATCCGTCTCGAAGCTTCGAGAATTGGTCTTGAACGCGCTCTGGATATAGAGGCGAATGCCTTCCTTGATTCTCTCGTATGCCTTGACTGGATTTTCCATTGCATTGTCCTTGTCTTATTTGCCTTTCGAAGAAATTGCCTTCATGACGGGAGCCGGCACGTTGTCATAACGCAACCAGACTCCATCTCCAACGCCCTGACAAAGGCGTTCGTCAAACTGAAAAAGCACCGTGTCAGCGTGCTTTATTCCGAACTTGATGTCCTTTCCGTCTTCCCAGGCATCTAGGTGATATTCGACGGGAGGAGAGCCACTGCACAGCAGAAGCGCGCGATCAATCACGATGGGAAATCGCAACTTGGCTGGCACATACAAGTACCTCTTTTCTTGATCATGGAAGATAGGGGCGCGACCAAAGCCTCGGGCGGCATAACCCAACGCGACCCATTTCGACCATTGTTCGTCAAGTGCGAATGACGCCCCTTGCCGCGAGACAAACATACTTCTGTGCCATCCCTTGCGCCGCGCATCCTCGAACTTGTAAAGAACAGCCTCCTCTCGGCCCTCAGGAGGGGAAGGATGCCAGGACTTGACATCTATGTAGCGAATGGCAAGTGGATCGAACCGCCTGAGCCCCATGAATTGAATAGATTCACGGAGCTCCTTGGTCTCGGCCAGCATCGCGGAGCGGACGTCGCGTTCCGTGGCAGCCCAATCAGCAATGGCTAAGCCTTGCATTGGCAGCAGCCCCAGGCCGATCGGATCCAGCCGTTGCTTTAGCAAGGTCGCCGCCATCTTGCTCCTAAGCCTCAAGACCGGGAGTGTGCCCTCTTCACTCAGGCCGAAATCGTTCTTGAGAATTTCCCAAGCCAGAGATTCCTCGCAGAGCCCCCCCCATTGGCTTAGGTTTAACGTACCAAGCAGTCCCAGGACATCCCATCCATCGACCTTCAGGGGTATTAGGTAGGCTTTTGCGGGCACGGAATGTACATACTCGATTCCGCCGTCCTTGCCACGTTCAAGTTCAACATAGCCACGCCCCCAAAGATCGAGAAGCACCTTCCACGGTGCCTGATTGCTCCCCGCCCTTGCTAAAAGCCTGTTGAGCTTTGACTTGGCACGCCCGTATGAATAGCCGCCCGTGCTGGCGACTGAATCCAGGAACCGCACAGCTGGGTTGTTCCTAACTTCTTCAAAGGTCACCGGCTTCCCTACATCCAGACGCGACCTTGAACTCGCCATTACTTCGTTACCTCGCCCCCTCTCGTGCACGCGAACGAGATGTTCTGGTAGCCCACCACGCAGCCCCTCTACTCCCTTCACGATCCTTCCGAATCGATCCATGTAAATTTCGCCACTCTCCGCTGTGGATGCAGCAGCTTGACTGCGGACACCCAACGAGCAGCTGCCTATCTCCTTACCTGTTCCATCCAGTACGAAAAACTTGAATTCCCCGCCGCTCTCAAACGCAGGCGGAAGTCCGTAGCATCTGGTAACGACAGCATTCCCGCGACGTCCTGACGGCCCGGCTCTTGTTAAGGGTGTGTAGGAATCTTGCTCCAACTCAAGATCGTCACGCCCTACAACTCCAACCCGCCACTCAGGTGGCCCTCTATAGACAACATTGGGTAGGTCGTAGTGCAAGTACCCCCCCTCGCCCCTGCTCCCACCCTGCAGCACCAGCAACCTGACTCGCCTCTCACTAGGCTCCACGATCGCGCGCTGCTCTTCCGTAAGGCGCTCGCAAGCTTCCACGTAATACATCGCCCAGCGAGATGGCAAACCTTCCATCTCGTCAGGCTTGTACCGACTAGCGTCGGGGCAAGCAGAGATGAACAGTGCATGCGATTCATCGCTCGGGTCCGGAAACAAAACAACCGCCGCGCCATACTCGGGCCATCCGCTATCCCACAACTCGTAGTTCTCGTCGCCGTTCTCCGTGAGCACTCTGGGTTTCCTGGCCCGCTCGACAGAGAACGATCCGCGCAGAGTCCTCAGAGTCCACGAATCCTGCATTAGGAAGGATTTCGACTCTTCGACGGAAAGCGGCAAGGCCCATCCACCTAGCCGGTGACGCCGCATCGACACGCTCGTCGGCGTCGCCTTGTCGCCCGGCTCGCCCAATGACTGGGAGTCTTCAACCTCGGCAAGATCGATTGCCTCGTCTTCAATACCGATAATGACCCGCCACGGAAGTGACTCACCGGGACCGAGCGTGAGCCCGAATCTCACTCCACTTCTTTTCTCAGCGCGCTTGCCTGCCCGACTCCTCCTTGCTTCGTCGAGACTAATCTCGGGCCCCTTCCACTCACCATGGACATCAACCAGCCGCGCCTCGAGTACGTCCTTATAGTCAGGATCAGATGCCGCCTGGCGTAGCCCCCTCGATAAGCCCGAGCTGTCTGCGCGAACCCCTTCCAGAACATCCCCGAGTCTGGTGGCAGCTTTCCCCCGCCCAACCTCCAGCCCAAGTCGTTCGAATATTTCGTGCAACACCACGATGTCACGTGCGGCAATCATGACCTGGGACTTCGCCAGACCAACGAACTGGTGCGCTCCTAGACTACGAAAAGTGAACTTTCCGTAACGCCCGCCGGTGTCCTTTGTCCACTTCTCCAGATCTGCCCAAGCAACTTCGGTGCGGCTCATCTGGCTAGAACTCCAGTTCGGAGGAAGCGCTAGGTCTTTCCGCAAACGCGCGTAATAGCCAGCCACGTCGGCGACAGCAGCACCTCTTGCTAGTGCTGCCAGATACGGCAGGTAGGTCGGGGCGGAATTTTCAATCGCCCCACCTGGCATGAACTCGCAATTGTGTTTGCCCGGGTCCGTGTATCCCAACGCTCGAGGCGCGCTCTTTTTGCGTCGCTCCACGAGCTCCTGCAATCTCGACTCAATTGTCGGCGGTTTATGCTTCCACCTCCAATCCGGCCCTGCCTTGACTGCTTCAAGGAATCCCACATCCCCGCCCAAGCCATCACCTATTTCATCCAGCACTTCAGGCGGAGTACCAATGAAAATTTCCTTGCCTATCCGCCCCGGCCAGAAGAAGTGCTCCAAAAGCCGCAGGTTCCAAGCTTCGAATGCATTCATATCCATGATTTAGCAATCCCCCTCCCCCCAGATTGCGGAGCATCGCCCCGCATCCCTGAGCGAAACAACCAAACAAGCGGATCCATATCCACACTACTTGGCTACCTACGATCTATTTCCACGGAGAATCTTGGCTAGGTGTTCGCCGATTGCCCGTCCCATTGGCACGGGAACGGCGTTCCCAATCTGCGTGTACTTCGGCAGTTCCCGAAAGTGGATTCCTTCAAGCGGGTTACCTGCGCGACGAAGCCCACCCGTAGTTCGCTTGCCCTTGAATTGGTACCAGTCAGGAAACCCTTGCAGGCGAGCCCATTCACGGACAGTCAATGTGCGGGGTTGCTCATAATGCACGTAATCATCCGGTAACGAAGTTGCCGTGATCGACGGACCAGTCGCCCCCCACTCTCGCGGAAGCACACGTTGTGAAAACTTCCTTGTCGCCTCGAAATCCATGCCATCGATCATGGCTTTGAACTTCTTGACCACCTTGGGGTGGTGTTTGCTGTATTCGTGCTCGGTTACCGGCGACCCTTTTCCGGCCACGCTCTTACCATCGGCAGACGTCCTGAACTTTCGCTGCGTTTCGCACATGACTCTTGAGGGATATTCGGTCGTCTTCCCACCACTTTCTTGATGATCTGGATCGGCGAGGTCCCCCAACAAATCAACGATTGACGGCCACGATCCAGGTCGCCCGGCCGGCAGGAAGCCACTTGATATGCCAGTCCCATCGATCAAGTCGATTTCGTCCTTTCGAGTAACGGACCCGGCTATGTCCTCACGAATCCCAACGAGCATAATCCTAGGCCTATTTTGCGCGACGCCATAGTTCTTGGCGTAAACCAACTCCGCAGCGAGCTTATATCCACCTATATTGACGAAGGCCCTCTTTACATCCCTCCATATCTCTCCATTTTCACCATCAAAAGTCCAACGCCCAGTCAACAGGCCACGGACGTTTTCAAAAACGAAGGCTCGCGGCCGAAGGCGGCTGATGATACGTGCCATATCTTTGAACAGGTGATTCGACGGCAAGTCTTCCTTGGCTACAGAATACGAGCGCCGATGCCCAATGCCTGAGAAGCCCTGACACGGCGGCCCTCCGACTACGAGGTCAATCTCACCGTGGGAAATCCCGAATTCGGACTTGAAACTACTTTCGAGTCTTTCAAGGTAGTCTCCCTTCGTCATCTTCCTCGCATCGGTCGAACAAAATGGGTTTATCCATTTTTCTTCATCCAGCCCGCGAGCGAAGTGTGGATGCCGATCTTTTCTGTTGAAGACATACGTACCGCGCGCGTCGATGTTTATTTCATTGACGAATATCGGGGTAAAGCCCGCCTGTTCCAACCCAAGGCCAAAGCCGCCGCAACCCGCAAACAAATCCACGACGCTCATGAAGTTCTTACGCAAGAAAATCCCCCAGAGTATCAATTCCTAGCCACGAATCGTGCAAGCCAGAATTCGCGAAACCAGGCTGGCTAAGGCCACATTCCACGCCCTACTGTTAGCCAACCGGCATTCCCATATACGGATGACCCACCAACCCCACCGCCTCAACGAGCGATGATTCTTCTTATCGCAAGCCCTATTGACGACCGGCTTGGTTTGCCAGAAGCCCGAATTCGTGCCAGATATCCGCCCCTTCTGGCACGAGGGGCCATACCAGAAGCACCCCTCCACGAAAACTACCGAACCGTATTTTCGGCAGAGCCAGATCTGGTCTGCCAGGCAGGTCGCGGACATGCAAGCGAAATCTAGATCCCTTCCCATGTAGAAAACGCCGGACCAGCATCTCCGGTTTCGCATCTCGGCTGCGGATGCGCGACATTCTTTCGCTCCGTTGTGCTGGCGTCATGATGTCAGCCATTGCCGTGTTCTTTTCAGGATACCCCTTAGACTCAACTTCCGAGTGCAACACCCGCTGTCACATAGGGAGCTCGCATGAGAAAACAGTACAGTCATTTGAGTTCCGAGGGTAACCCCCCTCAGGCTATAACGGCCTGCGATAAAGTGAGGGCGGCCATTTGGCCGCCCTCATGCAAATCCTAATCAAACCCCAACAGGATTAGCCTTCTCCGGATCAATCTTGTACTGCTTGATCGCTCTTGCCACATCCTTCGCCGTCATCTTCCCGTCCTTCGCCAGCGCCGCAATCGCGGCATGCGCGATGTAGTACCGGTCAACCTCAAAGAACCGACGCAGGTTCGCACGCGTATCCGAACGGCCGAAACCATCGGTACCCAGCACGGTGTACGACATCGGCACGAACGCGCGGATCTGGTCCGCATACGCACGCACGTAGTCGGTAGCGGCAATCGCCGGGCCCTGGCGGCCTTCCAGCAGCTCGGTCACGTAGGCCTTGCGCTGCTCACCTTCCGGATGCAGGCGGTTGGCACGTTCCACGTCGAAACCATCGCGACGCAGTTCGTTGAAGCTCGGGCAGCTCCAGATGTCGGCAGTCACGCCGAAGTCCTTGTCCAGCAGTTCAGCCGCGGCAATGGCTTCGCGCAGGATGGTGCCCGAACCCAGCAGCTGCACGCGCAGCTCGCCCTTCTTCGGCTTGCCGGCGTCGGTCAGCAGGTACATGCCCTTGACGATGCCTTCGGCCGCGCCTTCCGGCATTTCCGGGTGGGTGTAGTTCTCGTTCATCAGGGTGACGTAGTAGTACTCGTCCACCTGGTCTTCCATCATGCGCTTGGTGCCGTGCTGCAGGATCACCGTCACTTCGAAGCCGAAGGTCGGGTCGTAGCTGCGCACGTTCGGAATGCCACCGGCCACCAGATGGCTGAAGCCATCTTCGTGCTGCAGGCCTTCACCGTTCAGCGTGGTGCGGCCGGCGGTGCCACCCAGCAGGAAGCCGCGGGTACGCATGTCCGCTGCCTGCCAGGCGATGTCGCCCACGCGCTGGAAGCCGAACATCGAGTAGTAGATGTAGAACGGCAGCATCGGCACGTTGCTGACCGAGTAGCTGGTACCGGCGGCCATCCACGAGCTGATCGCACCCGGCTCGCTGATGCCCTGCTGCAGCACCTGGCCGCTCTGGTCTTCGCGGTAGAACATCAGCTGGTCGGCGTCGACCGGCTTGTACTTCTGGCCGAACGGCGCGTAGATGCCGATCTGGCGGAACAGGCCTTCCATGCCGAAGGTACGGGCTTCGTCGGCCACGATCGGCACGATGTGCGGGCCCAGTTCCTTGTCGCGCAGGGTGATGTTCAGGCTCTGCACGAAGGCCATGGTGGTGGAGTAGCTGCGCTCGCCGCTGCTCTTGAGCAGGCGCTCGTAGGCCTCCAGCTTCGGCGCCACGAAGGTCTTGTCGGCCTTGCGGCGGCGCTGCGGCAGGTAACCGCCCAGTGCGGCACGGCGTTCCTGCAGGTACTGCACTTCCGGCGAATCCGGGCCCGGGTGGTAGAACGGCACCTGGCCGTCGGCCAGCTGCGCGTCGGTCACCGGAATGTTGAAGCGGTCGCGGAAGTGGCGCACCGCTTCGTCGTCCAGCTTCTTGGTCTGGTGGGTCGGGTTCAGTGCCTCACCGGCGCTGCCCATGCCGTAACCCTTCACGGTCTTGGCCAGGATGACGGTCGGCATGCCCTTGGTGTTCACGGCCTGGTGGTAGGCGGCGTACACCTTGTGCGGGTCGTGGCCGCCACGGTTCAGGCGCCAGATGTCGTCGTCGGAAAGACCGGCCACCATCGCCGCGGTTTCCGGGTACTTGCCGAAGAAATGCTCGCGGGTGTACGCGCCGCCGAAGGCCTTGCAGTTCTGGTATTCGCCGTCGACGGTTTCCATCATCAGCTTCTTCAGGACGCCGTTGGTGTCCTTGGCCAGCAGGGCATCCCAGTAGCCGCCCCACAGCAGCTTGATGACATTCCAGCCGCCGCCACGGAACACGCCTTCCAGTTCCTGGATGATCTTGCCGTTGCCGCGCACCGGGCCGTCCAGGCGCTGCAGGTTGCAGTTCACCACGAAGATCAGGTTGTCCAGGCCTTCACGGCCGGCCAGCGCGATGGCACCCAGGGTTTCCGGTTCGTCGCTCTCGCCGTCGCCGATGAAGCACCACACCTTGCGGTCGGACTTCTCGATCAGGCCACGGTTTTCCAGGTAGCGCATGAACTGCGCCTGGTAGATCGCGGCCAGCGGGCCCAGGCCCATCGACACGGTCGGCGTCTGCCAGTACTCCGGCATCAGCCACGGGTGCGGGTACGACGACAGGCCGCCGCCGTCCACTTCCATGCGGAACTTGTCCAGCTGCTCTTCGCTGATGCGGCCTTCCAGGAAGGAACGCGCGTAGATGCCCGGGGCGCTGTGGCCCTGGATGAACAGCAGGTCGCCCGGATGGTTTTCGCTGGGGGCGCGCCAGAAGTGGTTGAAGCCCACGTCGTACAGCGTTGCACCGGAGGCGAACGAGGCGATGTGGCCGCCCAGGTCACCCGGCTTGCGGTTGGCGCGCACCACCGTGGCCATCGCATTCCAGCGGATGATCGAACGGATGCGCCATTCCAGTTCGGCGTTGCCCGGGCTCTTGGCCTCCAGCTGCGGCTCGATGGTGTTGACGTATTCGGTAGTGGGAGAGAACGGCAGATAGGCACCCGAACGACGGGTCAGTTCCACCATGCCTTCCAGCAGCTGATGCGCGCGCTCGGGGCCCTCGACATCAATAACGGCCTTCAACGACTCGATCCACTCCTGGGTTTCCACAGGATTCGGGTCGTTGTTCAGCACCTCGTTCAACCAGTTCATTAGCGCTCCCATTACCGCACGCACGCGCGCGACTGTTGATAGATTTCTAGACCGCAAAGTGTAGCGCACCAAGGGCTTTCGTCACTTGGCTACGCTGCCGTATGGATGCAGACCACCCATGTCTGCAAGGCCTGTCCCGGGACGTCCACCGGCGGGACAATGCGCTGCGGCAGGCCGCTGTGGCTGCCTGCAAGGGCTGCGCCAGCTGTCGCTTGCGGCCTGCTGCGCCCATGCGCAGGACGCAGTGTTACCGCAGTGGATGACCGTTGTGGGGCAAGGCGGGTGCCGTGTCGGCGTTGTCTGACGGGGCGCCGCTGAACCCGCGACAACGTGTCGCGCGCGCCTCTCGACGCGGACCGAGCCGCTGCGCACGGTTGGGGGCGAGCAGGCCCCTTCCCGCGGTTCGCCGCTCGTCTGCTGCGCCCCTGCTGGGGCGGAAACCCGCAGCGCCGTTGCGCGGCCCGATACGGATGTCAGGCCGCGCAACGGTGGCCTGCGCCGCGCGCAACTTTCCCCCTGCATCCCTTGCGGCACTTGGCTGCGTGGCCCGATCCGGCAAGCGTTGTGGCCGGAATCCAGCTTGCCGGGCCCAGCGTATCGATATATCGTTTGCAGTACACGTTACCGATATATCGAAATGGGCCGATCCCCCTCCCCTCGCAGCCGCACCGACGATGCCGCGGTACCCCGCCGCAACGGCCAGCCGCGCGTGCTCAGCCGCGGCGACCTGCGCCTGCTGGTGCTGGCGCTGATCGGCGAGCAGCCGCGCCACGGCTACGAGTTGATGCAGCACATCAGCGCTCTGTTCATGCAGGCCTACACCCCCAGCGCCGGCACCATGTACCCGCTGCTGGCCAGCTTCGAGCAGGCCGGCTGGGTGGTGTCGGAAGAGGTGGACGGCCGCCGCGTGTTCCGCATCACCACCGCCGGCGAGTTCGAGCTGAAGGTGCAGCGCCCCCAGGTGCGATTGGCGCAGCGACGCGCGTTCGACCGCGCCCGCGAGATCACCAAGGCCTCGCTGCCGGCGCCGCTGGCCGCTGCGCTGCGCGAGTTCAAGCGGGCGCTGGTGCACCACCACGGGCGCTGGGCCGACGGCGAAGCCGAGCAGGTGGCGGCGCTGCTGTCGCGTGCCTCGGCGCTGATCAACGGCCAGGGCGACAACGCGCCTGCTCCCTTTTCAACGACCCAGCCAGACTGATTCCAGCCAGGTCTCCCCCCTGCCGCGCGCCCCCGCGCGACCTTCCAACAGGTACCCCCATGACCGAACATCACAACTCGCGCCTGCGCCTGGATGTGCGCTTCCGTGAACTGACGGTGCTGCGCACCGAGACTGTTACCCCGCACATGCGCCGCATCGTGCTGGGCGGCGACGACCTGGCCGGCTTCGATTCGCCCGGCGCCGACGACCACATCAAGCTGTTCTTCCCCAACGCCAGCGGCGAGATGGTGCTGCCGGTGCTGACCGCCGAGGGCCGCAGCTACCCCGAGGGCAAGCAGCCTTCGCCGGCACGCGACTACACCCCGCGCTGGTGGGACCACGAAACCGGTGAGCTGGCCATCGACTTCGTGCTGCACGACCAGGGCGTTGCCGGGCCGTGGGCCGAGCGCGCACAGGCCGGCGACATGCTGGTGATCGGCGGCCCACGCGGCTCGTTCGTGGTGGCCGACAGCTATGACGCCTACGTGCTGATTGGCGATGAGACCGCGCTGCCCGCCATCGCCCGCTGGCTGGACGTGCTGCCCGAAGGTGCGGAGGTGCAGGCGTACATCGAGGTGGCCGACGAGGACGAGCGCCAGGACCTGCCGCAGTACGAGAACGTGCGCATCCACTGGCTGGAACGCAACGGCTTCCCGGCGGCGAGCAGCACGCTGCTGGAAGACATGCTGACCGACTTCGAGGTGCCCGAGGGCGATACGTTCTACTGGATCGCCACCGAATCGCGCCGCGCGCGGATGATGCGCAAGTTCATCGAAGGCCACCTGGGCGTGCCGCGCGACTGGATCCGCTCGACCGGTTACTGGAAGGCGCACCCGGACGAACAGGACGGCGATTGACCGGCTGAAGGGTAGTGCCGGCCGCTGGCCGGCAACTGCAATGCTCCCTTCCGCAGGTCGACAGGGCTGCCGGCCAGCGGCCGGCACTACCACGCCGGGCCCGGCCCCACGCGCCCAGCCGATGCGTGCGCGCCCCCTATCTCCGGCGCCACCAGCGCGATGATCGCGTGCGACAATCGCCCTCCTTTCCTGCAGCAACGAGGCCCACATGGCCAAACTGACCCTGGCCAGCGTGGACACGCTGCGTACCCGCTTCACTGATGACGCCGCCTGCGATGCAGCGCTGTCCGCCTTTGCCGACCCGGCTGCGGCGCGCGCACCGCTACGTGAGCTGGTCGAAGCACAGCACCGCTACCTGCAGGCCGAACATGAAGTGGCACAGGTGGCCGATATCCTGCGCCGCGACCAGAAGTACGCGCCGGTCGGTCGCCCGTCGGTGCATATCGTGCAGCTGCGCAAGCAGCAGGCAACGACCAAGCAGGCCGCGCTGATCGCCCGCCAGGTGGTAGCGCAGGCGGCGCAGACGTTCGTGCGCGTGAGCGGGTTGGTGGTGAAGGCCAAGCAGAGCCCGAGCGAAGCGTCGGCGGCGTGGCTGGGCGCGTTGCGCTGAGCGCCCGTACCCGGTAGTGGCCAACCTTGGTTGGCATGCGGAGTGCTCGTGCGCCAACCGAGGTTGGCACCTACCGGGTAGTGCCGGCCGCTGGCCGGCAACCTCGGTGTAGTTGTATGCATGCAGTTGCCGGCCAGCGGCCGGCACTACCAGACGAACGGGCCACCGGGTGATTGGGCAATCGGCCAATCAGACAATCGAGCGACCGGCGAGGACGCCGCCAAAAAGAAGGCCCGCTTTCCAGCGGGCCTTCTGCCTTCTCACGACGAGTGAGCGGGAGGGATCAAGCCGCCGGCTTCTCGCCGGTGGCTTCGGTGGTGATGCGGATCTTCACTTCATCGCTGACGTTCGGGGCGTAGGCGCCGACGCCGAAATCGCTGCGCTTGATCGTGGTGGTGGCATCGAAGCCGGCGGCCGGAACCTTGGCCATCGGGTGCTCGCCGCCGCCGTTGACGGTGACGTCCAGGGTGACCGGCTTGGTGATGTCCTTGATGGTCAGATCGCCAGTGACGGTCAGCTTGTTGGTGCCGGCCGATTCAACCTTGGTGCTCTTGAAGCTGGCAGCCGGGAACTTGGCAGCGTCGAAGAAATCGGCGCTCTTCAGGTGCTCGTCGAACTTGGCGGTGAAGCTGTTCAGGCCGCTCAGCGGCAGCTTCACTTCCACGGTGGACTTGGTGACGTCGGCGGCGTCGTACACCAGGGTGCCTTCGGCGTTGCCGAAGTGCGCGCTCGGGTTGGAGAAGCCGAAGTGGCTCCACTGCGCCAGCACGTCGGTGTGGGTCGGGTCGAGCTTGTAGGTGCCCGAGGCGATGGTGATGGCGGCAGCGGCCGGGGCGGCAGCAGCGGCATCGGCGGCCGGGGTGGTGGCAGCCTGCTCGGTGGCGGCCGGGGCAGCAGCATCGGCGGCCGGGGCAGCGGTGTCGGCCGGCTTGGAGCAGGCGGCAATGGCCAGGGTCAGGGCCAGCGGCAGCAGCAGTTTACGGGTGGCGCTCATCTCAGGAACTCTCCGGATCGTAGGGTGGGAACACAGTGCAGCAATGGACCGCCACGGCGGGCGGGCCCGAAACCGATACAGCGACTTACGCGATGCGCGCCGCTTCGTCGAAGGACAGACGCGGCAGACGGGGGAACAGGCCCGAATCGTCACCGTACCCCAGGTTGACCAGGAAATTCGACTTGATGCTGGTGCCGGCGAAGAAGGCTTCGTCGACCTTGGCGTTGTCGAAGCCGGACATCGGGCCGGCATCCAGGCCCAGCGCGCGTGCGGCCAGGATCAGGTAGGCGCCCTGCAGGCTGCCGTTGCGGAACGCGCCTTCATGGCGGCCTTCGCGCGGGCCGTCGAACCAGGCCTTGGCATCGGTGTGCGGGAACAGGTAGGGCAGCTTCTCGTGGAAGTCCTGGTCGAAGGCCACGATGACGGTGACCGGGGCAGCCAGGGTCTTGTTGTGGTTGCCTTCGGACAGGGCCGGGGCCAGCTTGGCCTTGGCTTCGGCCGACTTCACGAACACGAAGCGCGCCGGGCTGCCGTTGGCGGCGGTCGGGCCCCACTTCAGCAGGTCGTACAGGGCGTGCAGCTGGGCGTCTTCGACCGGCGTGTCGAGGAAGGCATTCTGGGTACGGGCGGTACGGAACAACTGGTCCAGTGCTGCAGCGTCGAGCGCGTGGGACATCGGTGGATCTCCAGGGCGGCTAAGGTCAGTGCCCGCGGGCGGCGCGGGGCGAAACAGTGAGCCGCAGTGTAGAGTGTCGCGACTGTTGCAACACCCAGCAGGGCTGAAACGAATTAATGCCAATGGTGAAACGATCGAGCGCGCCGTGGACGATCACCGACGGCCGTGCCGGCAATGTCCGGCAGGCGGTCGCGCTGGCCTCGGCGCTGCGCCAGGGCACCCACCGCCCCCTGATCCTGCAGCCCCGGGCGCCATGGCGCTGGCTGGCACCGCGGCGCTTGCCCGGTGATGTGCACGGTTACGGCCAAGCCCTGGCAACCCTCGCCGCCGATGCGCCCGCGCTGGCGATCGGCTGTGGCCGCCAGGCCGCCGGCGCGCTGCGCGTATTGCGTGCGCGCGGCAGCCAGGTGGTGCAGATCCTCGACCCGCGCATCGGCTCGCGTCACTGGGACGTGGTGGTGGTGCCCGAACATGACGCGCTGCGCGGCAGCAACGTGCTGACGCTGATCGGCAGCCTGAACCCGGTGGACGATGACTGGCTGGCCTGGGGCCGCGCCGCGTTTGCCAGCTTCAGCACCCTGCCCGGCCCGCGCACTGCCCTGCTGGTGGGCGGCCCCACGCCGCTGGCGCCGTGGGACGAAACCGCGATGGTGCATGTATTCCAGGCGCTGGCCGAGCAGATCCGCAGCGAGGGCGGCAGCCTGCTGGCGACGACCTCGCGGCGCACGCCGCCGGCACTGGCCGAGATCCTGCGCGCGAAGTTCGCCGATCTGCCGCATGTGATCTGGGGCGATGGCGGCGATGGCGTGAACCCGTATGCCGGCCTGCTCGGCTGGGCCAACCGGGTGGTGGTGTCGCCCGATTCGGTGAACCTGCTGTCCGAGGCCAGCGCCACCCGCATGCCGGTGATGGTGGCACTGGCCGATACCGCACAGGGACGGTTGGCGCGCTTCCAGCAGCAGCTGCGCGAGCGCGGGCGCCTGCAGCCGCGTTGGCTGGACTGGCAGTACGACCGCATTGAACCGCTGCGCGAAACCACGCGGATTGCCGCCGAGGTCAAAGCACGCCTGGCATCACGGTAGTGCCGGCCGCTGGCCGGCAACTCATGATCTTCGGCGACGTACATGCGGATGCCGGCCAGCGGCCGGCACTACCTCCCCGCCGTGGGGCGCTGATTCCAGCGATGCGGGTATGATCGGCGCGCGGGCCTGCCCGCGTCTGGAGCGATATACATGGAACGTCTGCATCGCCTGCGCTGCGCCCTGCTGCTGTCGATGGGCCTGCTGGCCACGGCGCCGGCATGGGCCGACAGCGGCACCTGTCGCGAGCGCTACCCCAGCGTGGCCGCGCAGGCGGCGATGTTCGATGTGGCGTGGACCACGGCCGAGCGCCTGGATGCGCTGCCCGACGTGGATGTGGTGATCGCCGCGCGTGGCGGCCAGGACCTGAGCCGCTACGGCCTGCGCCACAGCCACCTGGCCTTCCTGCTGCGCGAGGACGACGGCCGCTGGCGCGCGGTGCACCTGCTCAACCGCTGCAAGACCGACAGCTCGCAGCTGTACCGGGAGGGCCTGGGCAATTTCATCGGTGAAAGCGGCACCCATACCGACCTGCGCATCGGCGTGCCGCCGCCGGCATTGCAGTTGGTACTGAAGCGGATGCTGGCAGCGCCGGCGATCCAGCCCAAGGCGCTGCACGAATCGAACTACAACGTCGTGGCCTATCCGTTCGCCACCGACTTCCAGAATTCCAACCAGTGGCTCCTGGAAGTGCTGGCCGCAGCGATGGCGCAGGCCGAAGGTGGCCCGGTCATCGTCAAGCGCGAACAGGCACAGCAATGGCTGCGCGCGCAGAAGTACCAGCCCAGCGTGCTGCATATCGGCCTGGGCAAGCGCGTGGGTGCGCGCTTGTTCGTGGCCAACGCCACCACCACCGACCATCCGGCCAGCGAACGCATCTCCGGCAACTACTCGGTGGTGACGGTGGAATCGGTATTCGACTTCCTGCACCAGCGCAGCCAGCTGCAGCAGGAACTGACCATTGCGCATGCAACGCCCGACAGCGCCGCCGCTGCACCCTGACCCTGCAAGGCGAAGGTCCCCCGTACCCTGCACCTTTCCGCGCTCGCTGGTGGCTACCTGCCCGCAGCCACCGGCCCGCGCGATCTTTTCGACACGCAGCGCTGAGCGCTGCCTCCATCCCGACCAGGAGGTCACCATGCTTCGTTCCCTGCGCGCCCCCGCTGCCGCCCTGCTGCTCTCGGCCCTGACGGTGCCGACCGTGCACGCTGGTGCGCCCCCTCAGCTCAACAGCGGCCAGGCCAGTGTGCTGGTCACGTCGCTGATCGTGGTGTCGGTTCCGCTGGCCACCTCGATGGGCCTGGCCGCGCTGTCCAAGGCGCCGTTCAAGGCCAGCGAGCGCAATGGCAAGGTCGCCGAGCGCACCCCGGCGGTACCGCTGCCGCCGATGGAAGTGAAGCAGGTCGTGACCACCGCCGCTGGCGAGCGTCAAGTGCAGCTGCAGGTGCCGGACAAGGCCGACCAGACCGCCACCCTGCAGTGGCCGGCGATCGAGGGCGAAGACCCGGTGGCCGGCTTCGTGGTGGGCCAGCAGGTACGCTTCGACCCGACCGATGCCGGTGCCGGCTGGACAGTGAAGAACAGTGACGGCAAGTCCCTGGCCTATGTGCCGACCGCCTATGCCGCCGGCGATGCGCTGAGCGAGCAGCTGTAAAACTGAACGTCCGTTTTTGGCTTTGCGGCGGGCCGGGCGGATAATGGGCGATCCCCTTTGTCCCCTGGCTCGCCATGTCCGTGCGTCCTGCGCCTGTGTTTGACCCGTTGACCGCCCGCGCCCTGGTGCTGGCGGTGCTGGCCATGGGCGCGGTGGTGCTGCTGTCCAACGTGCTGGTGCAGTACCCGATCAATGACTGGCTGACCTGGGGTGCTTTCAGCTACCCGGTGGCCTTTCTGGTCAGCAACCTGATCAACCGCCGCTTCGGCCCGGGCCCGGCCCGCCGCGTGGCGTGGATCGGGTTTGCGGTGGCGGTGCTGCTGTCGGTGTGGGTGGCCACACCGCGCATTGCGATCGCCTCGTGCTCGGCCTTCATCGTGGCGCAGCTGCTGGACATCACCGTATTCGATCGCCTGCGCCGCGGCAGCTGGTGGCGCGCACCGATGGTGGCCACCACCTGCAGCGCCACGGTGGACACCACGATCTTCTGGTCGATCGCCTTCGCCGGTTCCACCCTGCCGTGGGTGAGCTGGGCGGCGGGCGACCTGGCGGTGAAGCTGGCGATCGGCGTGTGCCTGCTGGCCCCGTTCCGCGCGCTGCTGTGGAAGATGGCGCCGCTGCGAACAGCGGGCTGACCACCATTGATCCGGTAGCTGCCAACCTTGGTTGGCACGCTGGACACTCCCGCATCACCTGCGTCACGCTACGCCGATGGAAACGGACGCCACGTACAGGATCGCCGTGGAACGGCAGGTGCGTGAATACCTGGCCGCCGCCGCCGCAGGACACGATGGACTGCGCGCTCGCGGGCTGGGCTGGGTATTGCGCGAAGGCCGCACGGAAATCGCCAGCCTGTCGCTGTGTCCGCTGCGCAATGCGGGCGGTTGGTCAGCCATGATGGAGGTGGCCTGCCCGCAGGCGCTGGCCTTCTGCCAACAGTGGGCTGATGGCACGCCTTCTGCGCTGTTCAACCCGCAGACAGTGATGGCCACCACCTCATCTGCCGGCGGCCTGCCGGGCTTCGCAGGCCAGAGCGGCGTCATCGTACGCGCCGGCACACACGATGCCGATGCCCTGGCCCAGCACTTGGTCGAGCGACTTTCGGCCAGCGGCCTGGCACACATGCTGGCATGGCGCAGCGTATCGGCGTCGCTGATCGACGATGTGGTGGCCCGCGCCGAGTTTCATGCGTGGCCGCTGCAGACGGTGCTGTATATCGCGCACCACAACGGCATGCGCGCCGAAGACCCGCGCTTGCGCGACGCCCTGCAGCGCCGCGCGATCATGCGCCGTGGCCAACGCGACCGCGTGTTGGTGGAACAGGTGCTGGCCTCCGGGTAGCTTCGGTATGTCGCTGCCAACCTTGGTTGGCACAATCCTTCAACGTTGATGGCGCCGGCAACAGCGTGCCAACCAAGGTTGGCACCTACCAGCAGCGCATCCCCAGCGGCGGCGCATCCTGCCTTCTGCTGGTCAGGCGAACGGCAGCGATGCGGCGCTACACGCCGCCGTGATCGCCACACACGCCTCTTCGATGGCCGGCGTGGTCGGTGCCAAGCGCGGCCGGCGATCCAGCGTGCAGGCCAGCCCGACCTCCAGCAGCGTGGCGTGCGCGCGATGCAGCGCCTGTGCGGTGGCTTCGGGCAGGAACTCCGCCGCGGCCAGCGCGTCGATCAACGCCGGCGTGGCACGCGGCTGCAGCACTGCAGGGGTTTGCGCACTGCATGCCAGCACGCCGGTCTGCAGCAGGAATTCCAGGTCGACCACGCCACCCGCACCCTGCTTCAGGTCGAGTCGCGCGGCATCGCTGCGGTCCAGTTCGGTGCGCATGCGCCCGCGCATCTTCACCACATCGGCATACAGCGTTGCGCGATCACGTTCGCGGCCCAGGGTCTGCGCACGTACCTGTTCGAAATCCTGCAGCAGGCTGGCATCGCCGGCCACGCCGCGCGCGCGCACCAGCGCCTGGTGCTCCCAGGTCCATGCACGATCGCGCTGGTACTCGGTGTAGCTGGCCAAGGAAGACACCAACGAGCCCTTGCCACCATCCGGGCGCAGGCGCACGTCGATGTCGTACAGGCGGCCTGCGGCGGTGACCGCGCCCAGCAGCGCCATCACCTTCTGCGCCAGGCGTGCATACCAGCGGCCCGGCTCCAGCGGGCGCGCGCCGTCACTGGCTTCCACGCCCGGCGGGTGATCGTGCAGGAACACCAGGTCCAGATCCGAGCCGAAACCCAGCTCCAGGCCGCCCAGGCTGCCGTACCCGATGATCGCGAAACGGCCGCCGGCAATCACACCGTGCGCGGCGTGCATATCGGCCTCGGCCATCGCCAGGACGGTGATGACCACCGCCTGCGCCAGTTCGGCCAGTTGCCGGGTGCTGTCGACCGCACCCTGGCGGCCGTCCAGCGTGGCCATGGCCATGCGGAAGCTCAGCGCCAGGCGCGTTTCATTGAGCCAGCGCAGCTGCGATTCGGGATCTTCCACCGGCAGCACCTGCCGGCATTCGGCCAGCATGCCGGCGGCATCGGGCATCGGCCCGGAC
Source organism: Stenotrophomonas sp. SI-NJAU-1 (assembly GCF_020883215.1). Lineage (NCBI taxonomy): Bacteria > Pseudomonadati > Pseudomonadota > Gammaproteobacteria > Lysobacterales > Lysobacteraceae > Stenotrophomonas > Stenotrophomonas sp. SI-NJAU-1. Next base: position 433,087 of record NZ_CP086598.1, on the reverse strand, counting down.
ACGCGTACGTCCAGCAGTTCGTCGAGCAGCAGCGGGTACGCGGCCAGGCGTTCGGCCAGCAATGCACTGCGCGCCAGCACGTCGACCAGGCGCGCGAGCGCGCTGGGCTGTTCGTCCAGCAACGCCAGGTAGCTGGTACGACGCAGCACTGCCTGCAGCAGGCCGAGCACGCGCTTGAGTGCGGCATCGGGCTGCGGTGAACGGGTGGCGGCGTGCAGTAGTGCCGGCAGTACGCGGTCCAGGCGCGCACGCGCGGCATCGGACAGCGACTTCACACCCGTGCCCTGGGCGAAATCGCGCAGTGACTGGTCTGCACCATTGGCATCGAGGAAACCGGCCTCGGCCAGCAGCGGCGCGTTGCTGCCTTCGGGCAGGCTGCGCCAGTAGTTGGCCAGCGCATCCGGTGCTGCCTGGCCCTTGCGTGGTGCCAGCAGCGCACCGAACTCGGTACTGACGCGCTGCTGCTGTACACGCAGCGCGTCGCGCAGCGCATCCCAATCGGCATAGCCGAGGCCGACGGCAATCCGCTGGCGATCCAGCGCATCGCTGGGCAGCACATGGGTCTGCGCATCGCGCAGCATCTGCAGGCGGTTTTCCAGCCGGCGCAGGAACAGATAGGCCTCGCGCAGCGCGGCGCCATCATCGCGGGCGATCTGCCCGGCAGCGACCAGCGCGTCCAGCGCGACCAGCAACCGCCGCTCACGCAGCACCGGCTCGCGGCCACCGCGGATGAGCTGCAGCGCCTGGCACAGGAATTCGATTTCGCGGATGCCACCGGCGCCGCGCTTGATGTCGTCGTGCATCTCGCGCCGGGCGACTTCAGCGGTGATCGCCGCTTTCATCTCGCGCAGGCCGTCGAGCGCGGTGAAATCCAGGTAGCGGCGGTACACGAACGGACGCAGGGTCTGCAGCCAGGCCTCGCCAGCGGCGATATCGCCCGCCACCGCACGCGCCTTCAACCAGGCATAGCGCTCCCAGTCGCGGCCTTCGCGCTGGAAGTACTGATCCATTGCGGCAAATGACAGCGCGACGCGGCCCGCGCTGCCGAACGGGCGCAGTCGCAGGTCGACGCGATGGCTGAAGCCATCGACGGTGGTTTCATCCAGCAGCTTGGCCAGGCGCTGGCCGAGGCGGGCGAAGTACTCCTCGGCCGCCAGCGCGCGCGGACCGTCGGATTCACCGCCCTGCACATAGGCGTAGACCAGATCGACATCGGAACTGAAGTTGAGCTCGCCACCGCCCAGCTTGCCCAGCCCGAACACCACCAGCTGCTGCGGTTGACCGTTGTCATCGGCGATCACCCCGTGGCGCTGGGCGAACTCCTGCTGCAGGGCGTCCAGCGCCAAGCGCAGGCAGTCCTCGGCCAGCGCGGTGGCGCCCGCCAGGGTCTGCGGCACGTCGTCCAGCCCGGCCAGGTCGCGCCAGATCAAGCGGGTGGACATCGCCGTGCGCCAGCGTCGCAGTTGTGCCGGCCAATCGCTGGGCTGCAGCGGGTCGAGCACCGGCGCCGGCAGCGGCGGGCAGCCCGGCGTGGCCAGCTGCGCCAGCAGGCCGGGCTGGCGCACCAGGGTGTCTAGGGCAAAGTCGCTGCTGATGGCCAGCTGCACCAGCATCGGCTGCAGGTCGGCCGGGATGGGATCGGGCACTGCCTGGGCCAGGCGCGCCAGCGCGCGGTGGACGAGGGGCTGCAGGGTGGCGGGCAATTCGGCGGGGGCGAGGGTCATGCGGGGGATTGTATCGACCGCTCATACCGGCTGCGGGCTGGCAACGGTGATGACCCTGCCGGAGGTTGCTGGGGTTGCCGGCCAGCGGCCGGCACTACCAGATAATGCAGACTGCGCATTCATCTTGGGCGACAGGCAATAAAAAAGCCCGCTTGCAGCGAACTGCCAGCGGGCTCTGCTCCCTCCCCCACGTCGGGATGCAGGGCCATCGTGCGGTGTCCGAAAGTACTTTGCACGCTGCACTGCAAAACAGAACCGGTGGGTATGGGAGAGGCGTTGCCGGAAACACCATTCCACGAAGGTAGAACCCCCCGTACGGCAGGGGATGGCCGATAATCGGTATTCCCCCCAGAAATGCTGTCGTCATGACTGTTGATCGCATCGCCAACGCGCGTCTTCGTGACCGCGTGGTCTCCGCCGAGGCCGCAGCCGCGCTGATCCAGCCCGGTGAAACCGTGGCCATGAGCGGCTTTACCGGCTCCGGTTACCCCAAGGCCGTTCCCGTTGAGCTGGCCCGCCGCATCGAATCGGTGCATGCCCAGGGCCTGCCCTTCCAGATCAGCCTGATGACCGGCGCCTCCACCGCACCGGAACTCGATGGCGCGCTGGCCAAGGCCGATGGCATCGCCATGCGCATGCCGTTCCAGAGCGACCCGGATGCGCGCAACCGCATCAACGAGGGCAAGCTGGATTACATCGACATCCACCTCAGCCACGTCGCCCAGCACGTCTGGTTCGGCTTCTACGGTGAGATCGATACCGCCGTGGTCGAGGTCTCGGCGATCCGCGAGGATGGCTCGCTGGTGCCGTCCACCTCGGTGGGCAACAACAAGACCTGGCTGGACCTGGCCAAGAAGGTGATCGTCGAGGTCAACGAGTGGCAGCCGGCCGGCGTGGACGGCATGCATGACATCTACTACGGCACCGCGCTGCCGCCGCACCGCAAGCCGATTCCGCTGGTCAATGCCAACGACCGCATCGGCGAGACCGCGCTGCGCTGCGACCCGGACAAGATCGTGGCCGTGGTGCGCACCAATGGCCCGGACCGCAACAGCCCGTTCAGCCCGATCGATGCGACCAGCGAGCAGATCGCCGCGCACCTGATCGAGTTCCTGCAGCACGAAGTGAAGCGCGGCCGACTGCCGGCCAACCTGCTGCCGCTGCAGTCGGGCGTGGGCAACATCCCCAACGCCGTGCTGGCCGGCCTGGCCAAGAGTGGTTTCCGCGATCTGGCCGCGTTCACCGAAGTGATCCAGGACGGCATGCTCGACCTGCTGCGCGACGGCGTGCTGAGCTATGCCTCGTGCACCGGCTTCGCACTGAGCCCGCAGGCCAACGAGACGTTCAAGCAGAACATCGATTTCTACCGCGAGCGCATCATCATGCGCACGCAGGAGATCTCCAACCATCCGGAACTGGTGCGCCGCCTGGGCTGCATCGGCATGAACGGCATGATCGAGGTCGACATCTACGGCAACGTCAATTCGACGCACGTGATGGGCACGCGGATCATGAACGGCATCGGCGGTTCGGGCGACTTCGCGCGCAATGGTTTCCTGTCTGCGTTCCTGAGCCCGTCGACGGCGAAGAACGGCACCATTTCGGCGATCGTGCCGATGGCCAGCCATGTCGACCATACCGAGCACGACGTGTCGGTGATCGTGACCGAACAGGGCCTGGCCGATCTGCGTGGCCTGACCCCGCGCAAGCGCGCGCAGGTGCTGATCGACAACTGCGCGCACCCGGATTTCCGCGCGCAGCTGCAGGACTACTTCGACCGCGCCAGCCGCGAGAGCTACGGCAAGCACACCCCGCACCTGCTGCCGGAGGCGCTGTCGTGGCACCAGCGGTGGCTGGATACGGGCACCATGAAGGCCTGAGTATTGCCGGTTCGCCGGGCGTGGCCCGGCGCTACCCCGCATCGGACCTTGGTAGCGCCGGGCCATGCCCGGCGGGTGTGCCGCATCGCACCTCGGTAGCGCCGAGCCATGCCCGGCGGGTGTCCCGCATCGCACCTTGGTAGCGCCGGGCCATGCCCGGCGGGTGTGCCGCATCGCACCTTGGTAGCGCTGGGCCATGCCCGGCGGGTGTGCCGCATCAGGTGCGCAGGCTCGCCAGCGATTCGGCCTGGATGCGCTCGTAGATCTCGAACTCATCGTTCACCGCCGCACCCAGCGCCTGTTCGAAGGCCTCGCGATTGGCATGGGCGGCGTACGCGCGCTGCTCACCGCCGCCCAGGTTCGACTGGAAGATGCCTGCGGCACTGACCGGCAGGAAGTCCTCGTAGACGATCGGGTCGGCCGTGGCCAGGCCCGCAGCAACCAGCACTTCGGCCGGCAGATCGGCCACGCGCTCCGGCGCGGCGCGGCCAGCGTCGGTCAGCTGGTAGCGGTAATACCCCAGGCCTTCCTGGCGCAGGGTGTCGTGGTCATCCGGGAAACTGGCGAACACCGCCTGCAGGCGCTGCCCATAATCACCACCAGTGCTGCCCGCGCCGTCGGCATCGCGCGCCTGCGTCAGCAGCTGGTCGTACAGCGCGCGGCCCTTGGCAGTCAGCGCCAGGCCGCGCTGCTCGATCTCGCCGAAGCGCGCGGTATGGGTACCGGCGTCTCCGCCCTCGTTGCCCGGGAAGTGCACCGCCTCTTCCAGCGCCTTGAAGCTGGTCTGCCGCAGCAGGATCGGGCAGACGCGACGCGGCGGGCCCTCGATCACCGCCTTGGCCGCCATGCCGTGCTCGATCATCGCCGCCTGCGCAGCGTCGATGTCCAGCGTGCGCGGGGTCAGGTGGTTGATGTGCGGGCCACGGAAGCTGACCACGTCGGCCACCAGCCGGTGCGCCTTGTGCAGGGCATGGTAGGTCGGCAGGTCGACGGTGGCGTCGCCATGCCAGCGGAAGGTCTCCAGCGCCTGTTCGACGAAGCGCTCGGCATCGGCCTGGGTCAGGCCACCGTCACGCTCGGCCTGGTCGATCAGCGCCAGTGCGTCGTCGGTGAAGATGCGGCGGCGGGCGAGGATTTCGGCCGACTGCGCACGCAGTGCCCCGTCTTCGATCAGCTCCAGGCGCAGCAGCGAGGTGAACACGCGGAACGGGTTCAGTGCCAGCGCGGCGGCGGTCAGCGGACGGAAGGCGGTGGAATGCACCGGCACGCCGGCCACCGACAGATCGTAGTAGCCCACCGGGTACATGCCCATCACCGCGAACAGGCGGCGCAGGGTTGCCAGTTCCTGCGGGGTGCCGACGCGGATCGCGCCATGGCGTTCTTCATCCAGGCGGGCACGCTCGTCGTTGCGCAGCAGCTGCGCGGCCAGCGCCGGGTCCTGCGCCAGGACCTGCGTGTTGATCCGCTCCACCAGTTCCACCAGCGTGCCGTACAACGGCACTTCGGTGCGGTACATGCGGGACATGGCCTGGGCGAACAGGCGGCGGATCACATCAGGCGAAACGAAAGAGGCGCTCATCAGTCACTCGATTACGGGAACGGGGAACAGCTCGGACCCGTATTGTCGCCGGAGCGCGCGGCGGCGGCGATACGCAGAGCAACATGACCTGCGATGGGTAGTGCCGGCCGCTGGCCGGCAACCTCCGTGCGGCGGGGGCATGCAGTTGCCGGCCAGCGGCCGGCACTACCGTTTGAGCTGGCGCTTCAGCGTGGCATCGAGGGTGATCGGCCGATCCCAGTGCTCGTAGCTGGCCACGATGGCGTGACGAACGGCCCGGTAGTGCAGGTTCTGCGGCTTGGCCGGCATCCGCCTCACCACCTCGGCCCAGCCGCCCTCGGGGTCCTGGCTGAAGGCACGCACGCTGTCGCGGCAGGTCTGGCCACTGGCCTTGGCCCAGAAACAGGCGAAATAGATGTCGCCGGCCTGCCACTGGTGGGTGGTGGCCAGCGCAGCGATGTAGCCGCGCGGTACACCGGCGTAGCGCGATACCTCGTCGAGGAAGGCATCGGGGTAGCGCTCGGCGTAGTGGTTGATGTCGGCCAGCTGGGTGTCGACCCAGGCATCGCCGGTATCCACTTCGTACGTCGCCGAACGTTCGGCGGTCTGCTGCGCCAGCACGATGGCCGGCGCCAGCAGCAGGGACAGCAGCAGGGCGCGCAGTGGCAGTTTCATGCTTCGATTCTGCCGCAGCCGCCGCGCCGTGTCAGGCCGCGGCAGCGGCCTTGGCCTCGATCGTCGCCAGCGCCGCCGGCCAGTCCCAGGCGGTATCGGCGTTGACCATGCGTGGTTCGTCGTCGGCCACGCCGTGCTGGGTCTCGTGCGCCCAGGTCACCGCGTAGGGGGTATGGATGCCCCAGCCGCCGAGGGTGATCACCGGTTCGATGTCCGAGCGCAGCGAATTGCCGACCATCACGAACTGCTGCATCGGCAGGTCGAATTCGGCCAGCACGCGGGCATAGGTTTCCGGGTCCTTCTCGGACACGATCTCGATGCGCGGGAACAGGTCCGCCAGCGCCGCGACCTTGATCTTGGCTTCCTGGTGGAACAGGTCGCCCTTGGTGATCAGCACCACCGGGTACTGTGCGGCGATGGCGGCCACCGACTCGCGTACGCCGTCGATCAGTTCGACCGGGTGGCGCAGGGTGTCATGGCCGATGTCGAGGATGCGCTGGATGTCCTTGGCTTCGATCCGCTGCGAGGTGATCTCGATGGCCGCTTCGATCATCGACAGCGTCATGCTTTTCACCCCGTAACCGAACACGCCGAGGTGGCGCTGCTGCACTTCCAGCAGGTGGCGGGCGGTCTGGGTGTCGTGGACGTCGATGTAGCGCGACAGCAGATCCAGGTAATCCTGTTCGGCCTTGCGGTAGTAGTCCTCGCTCTTCCACAGCGTGTCGTCACCGTCAAAACCGACCAGGCCGATGGCGCGCGAGGGCGCAGGCGTGGAGGTGTTCATCGGCCTAGGATACAGGCGCGGCGATGACGAAAAAAACCCGGGTGGCCGAAGCCACCCGGGTTGCCCATGCACCGGTTGTCCCGAATTCAACCGTGGATCAGCGACCCTGGCCTGCGGCCGTGCCACCGGCGCCGGCACCCGCCTGCTGGGCGGCCACGTAGGCCTTGTACTCGTCGGCGCTCAACTGGCCGTCCTTGTTGGCATCGGCCTGGTCGAACACCTGCGCAAGGCCCGCATTCACCTGCGACTCGCTCTTGCTGATGGTGCCGTTGCCATCGGTATCGATGCTGGCCCACGTTTGGCCACCGCCGTTGGCCTGCGCCGAGGCTGCTGCGGCCGCGTCGGTGGCCTGGTCAGCCGCCTGGCCTGCCTGTGCCGCCGCCTGCTGGGCCTGCGCCGCTTCGTTCTGTGCCTGCGCGGCCTGCTGCTTGGCCGACTGCGCCATCGCCGGGATGGCCAACACGCTGCCGGCGGCGACGATCAGGGCGATCAGGGGCTTGCGGTTGCGAATAGTCATCTGGGGTGTCTCCTGAAGGGTGGTAGTGCGCGGTCGTTGTCTCCGCACGGCACCCACCCTGCCACCGCGTTTCTGAATCGATTTTGCGCCGCGATTCCCTCGAACACGCATGGTTAACCACTGGCGCAGACGCATGCGTTAGCGCGGTGGTTAGTGCGAAGTGAGCAGGTAGTAAGACGAGCATTCAGCGCTGCAGCATTTAACCGGCAGCGAACGAAAAACCTGCGTCAGTCGACGGTTTTTTCCGATGACCGCGAACTGAACAACACCCATCCCAATGCAACACCGGAGAGCGCACCGGCGATCTCCAGCACCACGCGGCTGCCCAGTTCGTTCGGATCGTGGATGGTGGACAGGAACAGGCGCGCATACAGCGGCGACTCCAGCCGCACGATGCCCATGTAAAACAGCTTCCAGGCATCGATGCCGGCGGAGATGATCACCGCGATCACGCACGACCAGCCGATCGCATGGCCCACGGTCCAGCGCAGCACCCGGCACAGGTGGTGCCACAGGAAATACACCAGCAGGCCGACCAGCAGAGCGATGAGGCCCGCCTCGAGCGTACCGAGCAGGCCGAAATGCAGGGGAAGGTTCATCGGGTGAGAACGCAGGAGAAGGCGGCCAGTGTAAGGGGTATCGGCAGGGCTGCGCCCCTGCACCTGCAGAGGCCAGGGCAACAGCAACCGCAACCGCAAAAGCAACAGCGGGCATTCCGTGGGATGGCGGGGCGGTGTCGGATTGCGGGGACGCCGTAAACCCATCCCTGGGGGCTTGGCCGCGGCATCCATGCCGCGGACACCCCGCAATCCGACACCGCCCCGCCTTCGACAGGTTCCCGACGACGGTTGGATTTGTTCCGGTAGATCCACGCCATGCGTGGATGGATTTCCATCGAATCGAATATTTCGACAATTGAACGAAGAACATCCACGCATGGCGTGGACCTACCGTGTCGACCAAGGTCGACACCCACCAGGAGCACGCCATGCCATTCCGACAGATCGCGGAAATCTGTCGAAGGCGGGGTGGGTCCGGTTGCGGGGGCGTGAGCCGCATGGATGCGGCGACCGAGCTTACATGGACGTACTTGCAGCGGCCCCCGCAACCGGACCCACCCCGCCCACTCTCAGGAACCCAGCTTCTGCTGTTGCTGTTGCTGTTGCTGTTGCCGTCGATTCGGCGGGTGCAGGGCGCAGCCCTGCCGACACCCCCTTACCGCACTGGCACGTCGTAGGCGGTACCGGGGTCCGGCTCGGGCTGCAGCGTGTAGTGCCACCACTCCTGCGCATAGTTGGCGAAACCACGCCGTGCCATCGCCTGTACCAGCTGCTGGCGGTTGGCCCTCTGTGCGTCATTCAGGCCGGGCGTCTGCGTGTGCGCGCGCGGGCCGAAGAAGTCGAAATCGGTGCCCATGTCCATCGGCGTACAGCGCCCGCTGCGGCAATCCAGCACGCCCAGATCCACGGTGGCACCACGGCTGTGGCCAGAGCGCTCGGCGATGTAGCCGTCGCTCAGCAGCTGCGGCTTGTCCAGATCCGGATACTGCAGCGCCTTGCGCGACTGTTCCTGCGGATCACTTACCCAGGCCATGAACGCCTGCACCGCGCGCACCGGGCGGTAGCAATCGTAGAGGCGCAGCGCGAAACCCTGCGCGCGCAGGTCGGCCTCTACATCGGCCAACGCCTTTGCCACCGGCGCCAGCAGGTAGCATGCAGGCGCCTCATAGCCGGGCACGCGCGCAGCGGTGAAGTTGTTGGCACCGGCGTAGCGGATGTCCATCTCGATGCGCGGTGACAGCGTGCGGATCTCCACCAGTCCTGCCGCAGTGGCGTCGGTGGCGGTCGAGATGCGTGGTGGCTCAGCGGCGTGGGCCGCCGCTGCCAGGGCAATCGCCAGTACGAGTGAAATGCAGGTCCTGGAAGTCATAGCTGAAGTCGATCTCCGGATCGATGGCGCGCAGCTCCAGCGTCGGCGTGCCTGCATCGGGATTCAGCCACGCCTGTGCCGAGGGTTCCAGCGTATCCCACTGCAACAGCCAGCGCCCTTCCAACTGCTTCACTGTTGCCTGCAGCGCGGGCGATTTGTCCACACTCAAGCGCAGGCCATTGCTGGTGGGGCATAGCGAGGCGGGGCCAAGCCAGGGATCGCGGTAACGCCCCTGCCATTGCGCCAGATCAGTGGTTGCGGCCGGTCGGGCCGCCCGGGTAGAGGGCGCACGACTTCCCGTGGCGGCGCGCGCGGCCCGGTCGGCCTTCAGCTCGGCCAGGTAGTACCCCACAGGTTGCGCGTCATCCGGCGCGGTGAACTGTTTCAGCGTCGACTGCATCAACGCGGTGCGGGCTTCTTCGGCCTCGCCGTTGATCAGCATCACCACGCCGACCTTGCGATCCGGCAGCAGCGCCAGCGAGGAATACATGCCCGACAGCGTACCGGTGTGCGAGACCTTCCAGTGCCCGTCCATGTCCGACACCCGCCAGCCCAACCCATAGCCATAGAAGTGGGCGTTGTCCCACTTGCGTTGGCGTTCGCCCAATGGCATCGGCATGTGCAGCGTCCACAGCATGCGGCGTTGCTCGGCGCCCAACCACGCCGGTGCCAGCGCCGGGTCCAGCAGCACCTGCATCCAGCGCGTCATGTCGCGCAGCGAACAGCGGATGCCACCGGCCGCCATCGACGTCAGATCGGGGCTGAGCGTTCCATCGGCACCGGCCACCACATTGCGGCCATCGCGACGCACATGCGGTTGCGCAACATTGCCGACCTGCTTCACCGACCATGCACCCACCTGGCAACGGGTCATCCCCAGCGGTTCAAACACCTGCTCGCGCATCAGCTGGTCATAGGGCTTGCCACCGGCGGCCGCAGCCACCTCCCCGGCAACGACGTACATCAGGTTGTCGTAGGCGTAGCCGCTGCGGAAACTGGTGACCGGCTTCAGGTGTGCCAACCCGGCGATGACATCGCTGCGGGTGAAGGCATTGGGCTCAGGCCACAGCATCAGGTCACCGGCACCCAGGCCGAGGCCGCTGTTGTGAATCAGCAGATCGCGCACCTGCAGGTGTTCGCCCACCCACGGGTCATGCATGCGGAACGCCGGAAGATGGCGGCGTACCGGGTCGTCCCAGCGCAACTTGCCCTGCTCCACCAGCGTGGCCAGCAGCGCGGCGGTCATCGCCTTGCTGTTGGAGGCGATCTTGAACAGCGTGTCTTCGTCGATGCGGCCGCCGTCACCGCGCCCCCCTTCGGTGTGGCGATAGACCACCTGGCCATCCTCGACCACCGCCATCGCCAGCCCCGGCAGGTGCTCGTGCTGGCCCACGAAGGCGATGTCGGCGTCCAGGCGTGCGGTGTCCACTGCCCCTGCTGGGGCGGTGGGGCTGGCCAGTACTGCAGCCAGTAGCAACAGACGATGCAAGTCAGTCTCCGTCAGGCAGCGCGCAGGCAGGTACGGCGTTCATCACGCCACGCCGCCCCGCAGGGCGGCGCGCAGATGCATCCTCAATAATTCCAGGTCACCGTCAACTGCGCATAGCGCGGCGACTGGAAGCCCGTGCCATAACCATACATCGGGTTCGGCGTGCCGATGCTGTCCTGCGGTTCGTAGTCCTGGTCCACGGTGACCACGCGCTGCTGGTTGAGCACGTTGTACACCGCCAGCTTCAGGCGCAGGTCGGTGGGGATCGGCACCTTGTAGGAAACGCTGACGTCCAGATCGTAGGTCCACGGGGTACGGCCATCGCCACCGCGCGGCGAATGCACGAACACGCGTTCGGAGGGGACCGTCGACTGGCAGTTGGACACACACACGTAATAGCTGTGGAAGTCGGTGTCGTCGAAGGGATTGCCCGCACCGAAGCGGGTGATCGGGCTGCCCGACTGCACGCCCAGGGTGGCGGCCACGCTGAGGTTCTCGGTCAGCGCGTAGCTGCCGCGGAACTTGAACTGGTGGCGGCGGTCATTGGCCAGATAGCCATAACCGCGGTAGTTCACCCATGGGTTGTCGAAGTTCTCAGTGCGGCCAGCGTCGGCGAAGTCGGTATCGGAGTTGACCGGGCCTTCGGCGTTGCCGCGGCCGTAGGCCAGCGTATAGGAGGCATTGAAGCCCCACTTGCCATCCCACGCGCGATCGACCTGCAGTTCCAGCGCCTTGTAGTCACGCTTGGGCTTCACCCAGCCGCGTTGGCCCACGTAATTGCCGTCGTCGTCATACAGCGCCCAGCCTTCCTTGGAGGTGTCGATGTCGATCCAGCCATCGTTGCTGCCATCGCAATTGGTGTCCCCCCAGACTGTGTTCGTGCGCCCGGGGTTTCCCATGATCCAGACGCCGTCGATCGCACCACACTGGCCGGTGGCGGTGATGTTCATGTCATCGATGGCGTTGCTCAGGCGCCGGTAGGTGACGCTGGCGGCAACCGACCACGATTCACTCAGCATGTGCTGGAAGCCTAGAATCGCCTCATCCTGGTAGACCGGATCCATGTCCCGGTTCACCTCGGCGCGCAGGTCCGGCACGCTGCCATCGCCCTGCGAATTGTCGACCGGACCGATCTGGCCGCCCAGGTTCGGCACGTTGTTGGCGGCGCCGGTGTAACCCAGGAACTCATACCAGGTGCGCTCATCGAGGAAGCCACCGGCCTGCTTGATGTTGATGACATTGGCCACCGGCAGGTAGTAACGACCCAGGTTGCCGAACACCTTGGTGGTGCCATCACCACGAACGTCCCAGGCGAAGCCCAGGCGTGGCGCGATCATGTTGTCGATCTTGATGTAGCTGTCGCCGTCGCCGCCCTTGTTGTCGAACCCTTCCACGCGCGCGCCGATGTTGAGCAGGAAATTCGGGGTGACCTGCCAGTTGTCTTCCAGGTAGTAGGCTGAGTTGATGGTCTCGAACGAACCGGCCACTTCGTAGCGGCGGGTACGCGCGACCAGGCCGCTGGCGGGCACGGTGCCGCCGTTGAGTGAACTGCCCGGCGTGCGGTAGTAGATGTCGTAGCGCAGGCCACCGGGACCGGGATAGGCGCGCTCGTAGTCGGAGGTGTTTTCTTCGCGGTCCAGGCCAAAGCGCAGCAGATGGTTGCCGATGGACCATTCAAAGTCGGCGCGCGCGGCCTTGCGCGTATCCAGCGCCGACTCCAGCTGCGAACTGCTGGTGCAGCTGCGGTCACCCTGCAGGTTGGAAGGCACGCCCTGGCTGGCAGTGCGATTGTCGAACACGCGGTTGCAGTTCTCGTCCATCAACGAGCTCTGCGTGCGGTTGCGCTTGTTCTCGCCATACATCAGCTTCATGGTCAGATCGTTGTTGACCTGCCAACTGTAGGTGCCCGACCAGTTCCTGCCGCCCACCGTGTTGTAGATCTGGTTGTTGCGCTCGGCTGCGACAGTGCCGGTGTCATGGTCGTAGCGATAGACGTCGGTGACGGTATCGCTCTTGTCGGAGAATCCGAACAGCGACAGCATCTGGTTGTCGGTGATCTGCCAATCCAGCTTGCCTCCCCAGAACGGATCATCGGCAGTACCCCGGTTGAACACGGTACCGGCATCATTGGTCGAATTGGGCGTGTAGTCGCGCGCTTCGTACATGCCGAAGAAGAACAGCCGGTCCTGCACCAACGCACCGGAGGCGAACACATTCAGCGCACTGCGCGAGTAGTCGTCACGGCTGGCGGTGATGTAACGGCTGCCGTCGCCGTCATAGCGGTCGCGCGCCTGCGACTGCCAGGCGCGGGGCTCGAACACCAGTTCGGCACCGGCCTTGAAGTCGTTGCTGCCCGAGCGGGTGACGGCGTTGATGACGCCGCCGGTGCTGCGACCGAACTCCACCGAGTAGCCGCCGGTCTTGACCTGGAACTCCTGGTAGAACGAGAACGGTACCGACGAGAACCCGACCCGGTTGTAGAAGTCGGTGACGTTCAGGCCGTTGATGTAGACGGTGTTCTCCGCCACCGACGAACCACCGAAGGAGATGCCCTGTCCACCCAGCGAGCCCTTGCCCTTCACCGCGCCAGGCGCCAGCAGCGCCACTGCGGTGATGTCACGGTCCACTGGCAGCCGCGACAGTTCCTCGCGGGTGATGTTCGTGGCCGACTCGGTGGACTTCACGTCCACCATCGATACCACCTGCGGCGCGCGTACTTCCACGGTTCCCAACGTGCTGACCGCGCCCAGCGGCACATTCACCGTGGTTGCACTGCCCAGGCTGACGGTGACCTGGCCGACGCGGCTGGCAGCACCACCCGGCAGGCTGACCTCCATGTCATAGGTGCCGACCGGCAACAACGGAATGCGGTAGCTGCCCTTGCTGTCGGCCTGCACCGAACGCACAAAGCCGGTGGCGGGGTTGCGCACGGTAACGGTGGCACCGGCAGGCACCTGCCCGGCATCGCTGGTCAGGCGGCCGACCACGGCACCGTCCTGTGCGAATGCGCTGGGCGCCAGCGTGGCCATGCACGCGCCGAGGGCGACGCACAAGGCCGCCCGCTTGATGTTGTAAGCCTTCATCCCCTGCTCTCTCCTGCAAGAATTGAATGGTGGTGGGGTGGTGTGTCGCGCTAGCGTTGCCCGGCTGGCAGTACCCGCCACTGGAGGTCGTAGCTCCATTGGTCGAAGTACAGGTTGCCGCCTGACCACTCGGCCTCGCCGCGCTGCGAGTCGACCGTTTCCGAGCGGTAGTGCTGTTTGGCCGGCACGAACGCCTGGCCGAAATCGTCGTTGAAGGCGATGCGGTAGCCATCGAGGCCACCGAGGTAGAAGTCATGCAACGCGGGCGTGTCGCTGGCCAGCGCGCCGGTGGTCACATCCATCGGCAGCCAGCCATAGGGCGCCAGGTAGACCTGGCCCCAGTCGTGCAGGTTGTTGTAGCCGCTGCCATCGTCGGAGAACACCATGCCCGACTGCCAGCGCGCGGGTATGCCGTTCATGCGCAGCAGGGCGATCAACAGCAGTGTCTGCTGCCCGCAATCGGCATGGCCGGCGCGCAACGCGTAGTCGCTGATGTTGCTGAGGGTCGAGTACTCACGCGCACCGGCCCACGGAATACGGTCGACCGCGGCGAACAGCTTGCGCACCACTTCATACGGGCGCGTCTCGCCCTGCAGCACCTGGTCGGAGAACAGCTTCAGCGCGGGCGTGAAGCGCACGTGCGGCAGCTGCTCGGCCAGATAGGGCTTCAATGCTGGATCATCCGGCGTGGCCTGCACCTTCGTCGCATCGATTGCCGTGTGGCGCGCGAAGATCGTCAGCGCATAGCGGATTTCAAAGTGCGTCGGCTGCCCGGCCACCGCCTTGGCCTCCAGGTAGGCGGTGCGCTGCTGGGTGCTGGCCGGGGCGACTCGAGCCTTGCCTGGTGCACTGCCGATCCACTGCACGCGCTCCTGCTGGCCGGGAATCTCGCGCGGGTACGGAATCCAGGCACGTACGGTTTCGCCGGCCGGTACGGCATCCGCCTTGACCGTCAACGATTGGGTGAATTCGATGCGCTGCGGCAGCACGGATGCCATGCCGCTCTGTTCGGCGGCGGCAACCACGCGCGCGTGATGCGCGTTGAGCACCTCGTTGGGGCCCGGCGCCGGCATCGGCGCATCCGCGCGGCGGCGTGCACGCGCTTCATCGCTGAGCAGGAACAGGTTCGATGGTGCGCGCTTGAAGTACCGGCGCGTGCCATCGATGTCGAGATGCTCGATCAGGCCAAGCTGGTCCCAGCGCGCGAATTCCTCGTCGGTCAGGTCGGGAATCCAGCGGCGTACCGCTGCTTTGGCAGCGGCTTGGTCAAGGGAGAAATCCAGTTTGATGCGGCGCATGCGCTCGCGCTGGAACGCGCTTTCGGCAGCATCGCCTGCGGTCGCCAGCAACGCATCGGCATCGCTGAAACGACCGCTGTCGACCAGATCGATCAGCTGCGTTTCCCGTTCGCGATCAGTGGCGCTGCGCGGATCCGCGGCCGGTGCCGCCGACGCCCACAGCAGCAGCGCGGCACACAGGCCGGCAGCGGCAGGCAGAGACGGTTTGCGAACGGCAGGATCCACAGCGACACTTCCCAAGCGCGGGTGGTAACGGCTGTGTAACACGGGCCGGAAGACCGGTCAATAATTTATTCTTGCTTTCGAGGCCGAAAGGAATAAATATTCCAACAGGCATTCGAGGAGGGTGTGCAGCGCATGATCCTGGCTTCCCGCGAACCGCGTCGGCACTGGCCGCACCGGTTGACCTTGGCACTGGCCCTGGGCCTGCTGGGCGCACCCGCATTCACCCAGGCGGCCACGCCTGTACCCGACCCCGGCGCCCCGTTGCCTTACGTGATCGGCCTGCACGAGGCCTACCTCACCGCGGACTACTGGGCGGCACGGCTGGACAATGCCGACGCACCTATCCTGGACCGCGCGCAGATCGAGGCGCAGAACGCACGGATGCGCGCGCAGGACAAGCACATCCAGGACATCGCCACCCTGCCTGCGCAGCTCAGCGCGGCACAGGTGCGTGACAGCATCGGCGCGCTGTCGAGCTGGCCCACGCGGGCGCTGTATGACGACAAGGGCCGCGCCATCGCACCGGACGTGCGCAGCGCGATCGAAGCCAACCTCGGTCTCGATGCAGTTCCGTCGCAGGTGTCGCCGAACTACGCCCTGGTGGTGAAGCGCGCCGCGCTGCGCACCTTCCCCACCCGCCAGCGTGTCTTCAGCACCGTCGGCGACACCGACATCGACCGCTTCCAGGAGTCGGCGCTGTTTCCCGGTGACAAGGTAGCCGTCGTCCACCGCAGCACCGACGCCCGCTGGCTGTTCGTGCACAGCGAGCGCTACAGCGCATGGATCGAAGCCGACGCGGTGGCCAGCGGTGACAAGGCCACGGTGCTCGGCTACGGCGCGAAGGGCCCGTACCGCATCGTCACCGCTGCCACAGCGCACACCGCCTATACACCCGAGGAACCGCGTGTCTCGCGCCTGCAGCTGGACATGGGCGTGCGCCTGCCGGTGTTGGCCGACTGGCCCGCCGCCGAGCCGGTGAACGGGCAACAGGCGCACGCCTCGTGGGTGGTGCAGCTGCCGGTGCGCGAGGCCGATGGCCGCCTGAAGCTGGTGCCGGCGCTGCTGCCGCGCTCGCAGGACACCGCCGCCGACTACCTGCCGCTGACCCCGCGCCTGCTGCTGCAGCAATCGTTCAAGTTCCTCGGCG
The DNA here is from genome assembly GCF_020883215.1 of Stenotrophomonas sp. SI-NJAU-1. Classification (NCBI taxonomy): domain Bacteria; kingdom Pseudomonadati; phylum Pseudomonadota; class Gammaproteobacteria; order Lysobacterales; family Lysobacteraceae; genus Stenotrophomonas; species Stenotrophomonas sp. SI-NJAU-1. The sequence continues at coordinate 416,778 of NZ_CP086598.1, read as the reverse complement.
AGCGCTACGGCTGGGGCCACGACTACGACACCCGCGACTGCAGTGGATTCGTATCGGAGATCTACCGCAGCTTCGGCGTGCTGCTGCCACGCAATACCAGCGCACAGGCGGTCAGTCCCGCGCTGGACCGCTTGCCGTTCACCGCCAAGGACGGCAAGGCCGTGCGCGACCGCGCCGTCACCGATCTGCAGGTGGGTGACCTGGTCTACATCCCCGGCCACGTGATGATGGCCATCGGCCACGTCGATGGCCGCACCTGGGTGATCCACGATACCGCGGGCGGCAGCTGGTTCGGCGCCGACGGCAAGCGTGTGCAGGCCCACCTCAATGGCGTATCGGTCACCCCGCTGGAGCCGATGATGGCCAGCGACAGCGTCCGCTACATCGATCGCATCACCAACATCCAACGCCTGCGTGCCAAGAACCCCTGAATGAAGATCACCGCCATCGAACTGGGCATGCTGCGCGTGCCGCTGAAGACCCCTTTCAAGACCGCGCTGCGCACGGTGGAAACCGTGGAGGACGTGGTGGTGCTGATCCGCACCGACAGTGGCCACACCGGCTACGGCGAGGCGCCTGCCACCGCGGTGATCACCGGTGACACCCACGGCTCGATCATCGAAGCGATCCGGCACTTCATCGCCCCGCGCCTGATCGGCCAGGAGGTGGTCAACCTCAACCGCCTGTGCACGCTGGTGCAGACCGCAATGGAGCGCAACACCAGCGCCAAGGCGGCGGTGGAGATCGCCCTGTACGACCTGTGGGCGCAGCTGCATGGCGCGCCGCTGTACCAGATGCTCGGTGGTGGCGACCCGGTGATCACCACCGACATCACCATCAGCGTGGACTACATCGACAAGATGGTGGCCGATTCGCTGTCGGCGATCGAGCGCGGCTTCGAGTCGCTGAAGATCAAGGTCGGCAAGGACATCGGCGTGGACATCGAACGGGTCAAGGCGATCCATGCCGCCGTCGAAGGCCGTGCGCTGCTGCGCCTGGATGCCAACCAGGGCTGGACCGCCAAGCAGGCGGTGCATGCGATGCGCACGCTGGAAGATGCAGGTGTGGTGCTGGAACTGCTGGAGCAGCCGGTCAAGGCCGCCGACATCAGCGGCCTGAAGTACGTGACCGATCGGGTCAACACCCCGGTGATGGCCGACGAGAGCGTGTTCAGTCCGAGCCAGGTGATGGACCTGATCCAGCAGCGCGCCGCCGACATCATCAACATCAAGCTGATGAAGACCGGTGGCCTGTCCAACGCAATCCGCATTGCCGACATCGCCGGCATCTACGGCGTGCCGTGCATGATCGGCTGCATGATCGAATCCAGCATCAGCGTGGCCGCAGCGGTGCACCTGGCGGTAGCCAAGAGCGATGTGATCACCAAGGTCGACCTCGACGGCCCATCGCTGGGCCAGTTCGACCCGGTCAGCGGCGGGGTGCGCTTCAACGAGTCGGAGATCAGCATCAGCGATGTGCCGGGGCTGGGTATCACCGAAGTGCGCGGGTTGGAGATGCTGGGTTGATCCGCGCAGTCGAGCATGGCTCGACTCTACAAGGGCCGCGCCCCGGTAGATCCACGCCATGCGTGGATGCTCCTGCTCTTGCTTCTGCCCTACCCCGTACCCCCTTCGCGGCTGGCACGCGCGCGATCTGTCCGAGGTCGGGCGGGTGGGGTTTGCAGGGGTGTCCGCGCCATGGGCCCGAGGCATGCCTCGGGCGGGTTGGGCAGGACGCCCAACCCCGGTCTTGCCGTTTGCGCAGGACAGCGCAAACGAGCAAGCGCGGCCAAGCCTCCATGGACGGATTCACGGCGTCCCCTGCAAACCCCACCCGCCCGACCCATCCCATGACACGCTCTACGCTGCCAACCGCAACGCCGTTGCAGACACCCGGACGCCCCGCATGCCGCCCCTGCTGAAAATCCGCACCGAGCGCGGGCAGATGTCGGCCATCGAACGCCGCATCGCCGACTTCATCCTCGACAACGCGCACCTGCTGCGCGACTACTCCTCGCAGCAGCTGGCCAGCGCGCTGGGCATCAGCCAGTCCAGCGTGGTCAAGTTCAGCCAGAAGCTCGGCTTCAAGGGCTACCCGGACCTGAAATATTCCATCGGCGAGGACGTGGCCCGTGCCGGTGCCGACCCACAGCAGGCGCCCGCCGAACCGGACATCAGCGATGACTACCTGCGCCTGGGCGACGCCCTGCGCCGCAGCAAGGCCCAGGCCGAGGAAGAAACCCGCCAGGCCAACCCACGCGAGGAGATCGAGCGCATCGTGCAGCTGCTCGACGGCGCGCCCAAGCTGTTTGTGTACGGCCTGGGTGACGACGGCCTGTACGCGCGCGAATTCGCCATGCGGCTGTCGCTGCTCGGCCTGCTGGTGGTGCCGCATACCGATCCGATCCTGATGCTGGCCAACCTGTCCGCCGCGCGCCCGGGCGATGTGCTGCTGATGTTCTCCGAGTTCGGCAAGTTGCCGCAGCTTTCGCAGCTGTCGCGCCAGTTCCAGGACATGGGCGGCAAGGTGGTGTCGATCACCCGCCACACCGCCAATCCGCTGCGTGCGCATGCCGATGCGGCACTGGTGGTGTGTGCGCACGACCGCGCACCGCAGGTGGCGCAGCTGCTGTACCGTAGCGCCATGCATGCCCTGCTCGATTTCCTGTTCGTGCTGCTCTGCCACGCCAATCCGGATCGCCAGCAGCAGCTGGCGGTGAACCTGGAACGGATCGACCACCTGCTGGATTCCTGACCGGAGCGCCCGATGAACCTGCTGCTGGCCCGCCTTGCATCTGCCGCGCTGCTGCTCGTTGCTGCAGCGGCTCTCCACGCTGCCCCGCTGGACAACGCTCGCCAACTGATCGTGGTCACCAGCGAGACCTGGGACAGCACGCAGGGCCAGCTGCAGGCCTTCGTGCGCGACGGCAAGCACTGGCGCAGGCACGGCCAGGCCTTCCCGGTGGCGCTGGGCCGCACCGGCAGTGCCTGGGGCCTGGGCCTGCATCCTGCCCAGACCGACGGTCCGCAGAAGCAGGAAGGCGATGGCCGCAGTCCGGCCGGTGTGTTCGCGCTGGGCAGCGCGTTCGGCTACGCCATCACCCGGCCCGGCACGGCGATGACCTATCAGCCGATGCTCGAGAGCAGCTACTGCATGGACGTGCCAGCATCGCCGTTCTACAACCGCATCGTCGATGCGAAGAAGGTGGGCAGCGCCGCCATCGCCGGTTCCACCGAACCGATGCGGCTGGACCTGCACAACCAGGGCGACGTGCGTTACCGCGAAGGCTTCGTGATCGCGCACAACCCGGACAACCAACCCGGCAAGGGCAGCTGCATCTTCGCCCATCTGTGGCGCCAGCCCGGCGAGGCCACCGCTGGCTGCACTGCGATGCCAGAGGTGCGCATGCAGGCGTTGCTGGACTGGCTGCGCCCGCAGGACACGCCACGCTTCGTCCTGTTGCCAAGGGCCGAATACCGGCGCCTGCAGGCGCAGTGGAAACTGCCCGCGCTTGAAGGAGCCGTACGTTGAGCGCCGCCGACGAACCGCAACTGCAGCGCGCGGTCAGCCGCTGGCAGATCGTCGGCCTGTCCATCAACGATGTGGTCGGCAGCGGCATCTACCTGCTGCCGGCGGCCACGGTCGCCCTGCTCGGTCCCTTCAGCCTGTGGGGCGTGGTCGCCGCCGGCATCGTCGTCGCCCTGCTGGTGCTGTGCTACGCGCAGGCGGCCAGCTATTTCGATGAACCCGGTGGCAGCTACCTGTACGCGCGCGAAGCCTTTGGCCGCTTCGCCGGCTTCGAGATCGGCTGGATGATCTGGCTGACCCGCATCAGCTCGGCCGCAGCGCTCAGCAATGCGCTGGCCGACGCCGTGGCGCGGTTCTGGCCGTGGGCAGGCGCAGGCATGGGCCGTATCGCGATCATCGTTGTCTCGCTCGGTTTCCTCACCGGGGTGAACATCATCGGCGTGCGTTCGGCCGCCCGCACCGGCATCGTGCTGGTGATCGGCAAGATGCTGCCGCTGCTGTTGTTCGTGGCCATCGGCGCGTTCTACATCGACCCACAGCTGGCCTTCTCCGGCCAGCGCCCGGACCCGCACGACCTGCAGCGCATGGGCGAGGCGGCGCTGCTGTTGCTGTATGCCTACGCCGGTTTCGAGAACATTCCGGCCGCGGCCGGTGAATACCGCAACCCACGCCGCGACATCCCGTTCGCGCTGATCACCATGATCGTCACCGTCACCGTGATCTACGCGGCGGTACAGATCGTAGCGCAGGGCACGCTGCCCGGCCTGGCCAACTCGGCCACGCCACTGGCCGATGCGGCCTCCAGCTTCGGCGGCGAGGCGCTGGCGCTGATCCTCACCGTGGGCGCGACCATCTCCATCCTCGGCACCAACAGCAACACGATGATGATGGGCCCGCGCTTCCTGTTCGCCCTGGCCCGCGATGGCTACGGCCCGAAGGTGCTGGCGCAGGTGCACCCGCGCTTCCGCACCCCGGCCGCGGCGATTTTCTGCCAGGGCCTGATCGCCCTCGGCCTGGCGCTGTCCGGGTCGTTCGTGCAGCTGGCACTGCTGTCGATGACCACACGCCTGTTCGCCTACATCGGCACGGCCGCCGCAGTGCTGGTACTGGCCAAGCGCTATGCCGACCGTCCCGGCGCGCTGAAGCTGCCCGGCGGCCCGTTGATTCCGGTGCTGGCCCTGCTGCTGTGCGTGGCCCTGTTTGCCAGTGCCAGCTGGCAGAACATCGTCGCGGCGCTGGTCGCCTTCGCCGTTGGCGCGGTGATCTACAAGCTGCCGCGCAAGGATGCCGTTGCTGATTGACCTGCCGATCACGCTGCCGGTCCGGCGCGTTAACCGGCCGATGGGCACGATCAGGCTTCGTCCACTGCGGAGCCTCCTGCCCATGAGCCCCGATTACCAGATCCCCGGCCGCGTACCGGAAGACAGCACCCCGCGCGAGGCAATTTCCGACTACTGGCGCGACCGCTACAGCGCCGAACCATATTACGACGCCAGCCTGATGTTCGATGACTACGAGCCGGCCTATCAGATCGGCCACGCAGCACGCTTCAACGAAACCCGCGCCGATCAGGTGATCCGCGCCTACGAACAGGTCGAAGCGGAGTTGCAGTCCCGCTGGGCGACCGAGCGCGGCAAGAGCCGCCTGGAATGGGATCAGGCCCGCGCCGCTGTCCGCCGCGGTTGGGATGAAGCCCATGTGGCCGATCCGCGGCTGGCGCGCCACGGTTGACCCCTCCAGCTGTTGACTGATGCAGCCACAGCAGCGCCGAGCCCCTGCTCGGCGCCTTCTGCTGTGCAGGCCTGGGCCGGGCAGGCGCTCGGCGCTACCTCAGCGGGTCATTCCTGTTCCGGCAGCGGCGGAATCGACGAAGCGCGCTTGGGCTCGGCCGCGTTGGCGGCAATCAGGTCGCGGGTGTTCTTCTGCACCGCCACCGCGCCAAACAGCGACAGCGCGAATGCCATGCCGTAGAAGCCCTTTTCGCTCAGCACCAGGGTGGCGTTCCACAGGCCGACCAGCAGCAGCAACAGCGCCGACAGCAGTGCGAACCAGCACAGTGCGTAGTACAGGCCGCTCACCGGAATGGCCTCGACGCGGTCGCGCACGCTCTTCTGCAGCGATACTGCCGCAAACAGGCCGAACAGCAGCAGGGTCAGGTAATAGCCCTTCTCGTTCAGCGGCATCTCGGCATTGAACAGGCCGACCAGGTAGGCCACCGCGCCCAGCAGCAGGGCCACCCACGAAGCGGCGATGAAGGCGGGCGAGGGTCGATGGATGAGGGGTGCGTTCATTGCAGGTCCTTGGCAGACAGGCGGGCAATGCTTTGCCCGGGCGACAACACCCTAGACGATCCGCGCCATGCCGCACAGGGGGGAGCAGGACCTTCGGGCCACGACCGTCACCGCCTCGGTGGTATACAAGGGAGAGCCTGGCCATCCGCATCCCCTTCCGCTGGAGATACCCATGACCCGCACGCCCCTGCTGCTCGCCCTCGGCCTGCTGCCGATCCTCGCCACCACCGCCTGCAACGCGGCCGGCCCTGATGCGTCTGGCCAGAAGGCCCCGGCCACCGCCGCGGCCAGCGCAGACCAACGCCCCTTCACCGCCACCGAGGTCAGCCGGTTCGACCAGCCGTGGGCGATGACCTTCCTGCCCGATGGCAGCCTGCTGGTCACCGAAAAGCGCGGCAAGCTGCAGCACCTTGACCTGGCCAACGGCCAGAAGCATGAGATCACCGGTGTGCCGAAGGTCGCCTACGGCGGCCAGGGTGGGTTCGGTGACGTCATCCTGCATCCGGATTTCGCCCGCAACCGTGTGGTGTACGTCAGCTACGTCGAGGAAGGCACGCTGGACACGCGCGGCGCGGCCGTGGCCCGTGCCACGCTTGCCCTCGATGCCAACGGTGGCGGCCAGCTGAAGGACCTGAAGGTGATCTGGCGGCAGACGCCGAAGGTCAGTGGCGAAGGCCACTACGGCCACCGCCTGGCCTTCGGCCCGGACGGCAAGCTGTGGATCAGTTCCAGCGAACGGCAGAAGTTCGATCCTGCGCAGGACATGAGCGGCAACCTGGGCAAGATCATCCGCCTCAACGACGATGGCAGCCTGCCGGTCGACAACCCGTTCGCCTCGCAGGGCGGTGTGGCCGCGCAGGTGTGGTCGCTCGGCCACCGCAACGTGCTGGGCATCGCCTTCGATGCCAACGGCAAGCTGTGGGCGCAGGAGATGGGCCCGGCCGGCGGCGATGAGCTGAACCTGATCGTGCGCGGTGCCAACTACGGCTACCCGATCGTGTCCAACGGCGACCACTACGACGGCCGTCCGATTCCCGACCATGACACCCGCCCGGAGTTCGCCGCACCGAAGGTGACCTGGAACCCGGTCATTTCCCCGGCCGGCCTGATGTTCTACAGCGGCAGCCTGTTCCCGCAGTGGAAGGGCAGCGCCTTCATCGGTGGGCTGTCGTCCACCTCGCTGGTGCGGGTTGCCTTCGACGGCGACAGCGCGCGCGAGGCCGAACGCTTCAACATGGGCGAGCGCATCCGCGAAGTGGAACAGGGCCCGGACGGCGCGCTGTGGCTGCTGGAAGACGGCAGCAAGGCACGGCTGCTGAAGCTCACGCCGAAGGCCTGATGGCCGGGTGGTGCCGGCTGCTGGCCGGCACCTGCAGGAGCCCTGGTTGCCGGCCAGCGGCCGGCACCACCGATCTGGAACGGCCCTGCATACGGGGCCGTTTTCGTTACTGGATGGTGCCGACCTTCACCTCGGTGCGCGTGCAGGCCTTGTCCAGGCACTGGCCGGTCAGCCAGACCTGGCCATCGCCGATCATCACGCCCTGCTGGTTGACGAACACCGTGCCGAAGTCCTGCGCGGACACCGCCTTGACCACCGCCGGGGTGATGATCTTTTCGTAGTTGCGCTGGAATTCACCGGGCCCGGTGATCTTCCTGCCATCGCTGATGTTCAGCGGGAAACGCACTTCTTCAACCACCGCCGCGCGATCGCCACCGACCACTGCGGTCTTGAAGGCAGTGAATACTTTTTCATACTGCGCCGCATCGCCGAGCAGCGTCTCGATGCGCGCGCGGGCGTCGTCTGCCGCAGGTGCTGCGGGGTTGGCAGCATCGGCCGGCGTCGCAGCCGCATCCTTGGCGTGCTCCGCCGCAGCCTGTGGCGCGGCGACGGCATCGGGCGTGGTGCTGGCGGCCGCCTCGGCCGGCGTCGCGCCCGTCATCGGCGGAGGCGCATCGGCGGCAGGTTCGGGCGGCGGTGCCGGCTGCGAGCACGCTGCCAGCAACAGGACAGGAACAAGGTAGGCCATCGTACGCATGCGCGGTCTCCATCGGATCAGGCTCCGATGGTAGCGCCGGGCCGTGCCCGGCGTGTTCGCCATGGGTGAGGACACCGGCCATGGCCCGGCGCTCCTCATTGCCAGTAGATCCACGCCATGCGTGGATGCTCTACCGATCAGGCCTTCAGCAGTTCGAACTGCACCGCGTCACCGGCCATCGACGAGGCGCACACCCACACGTCGAACAGGCCCGGCTCGGCACGCAGCACGCCGTCGCGGCCGGTGAATGCCAGCTGTTCACGGGTCAGGGTGAACACCACCTCGGCCGACTCGCCCGGCTGCAGGGCCACCTTGCGGAAGTCCTTCAGCTCGCGTACCGGCCGCACGCGGCTGGCCACGCGGTCGTGGATGTACAGCTGCACCACTTCCTCGCCAGCCACGCTGCCGGTATTGGTCAGCGTGGTGGTCACGGTCAGGGTGTCGTCCCAGCCGACGCGCGCACTGCTCAGCTGCGGCACGCCGTAGGCGAAGGTGGTGTAGCCGATGCCATGGCCGAACGGGTACAACGGCTCGTTCGGAATCTCGCGCCAGCGTGCCTTGAATTCCGACATCGTCGGCAGTTCCGGGCGACCGGTGCGCGGGTGGTTGTAGAAGTACGGCTGCTGGCCGGACACCTGCGGGAAGCTGACCGGCAGGCGGCCGGACGGGCTGTAATCGCCGAACAGCACATCGGCCACGGCATGGCCGGTCTGCGTGCCCAGGTACCAGGTGATGGCCACGGCATGCGCATTGCGCACCGCGCCCTGCAGGGCCAGCGCGCGACCATTGCGCAGCAGCACCACCAGCGGCTTGCCGGTCATCGCCACCGCTTCGGCGAGCGCCTGCTGTGCCGGCGGCAGGGTGATCTCCACGCGCGACTGCGCCTCGCCGCTGTAACGCTGCGGCTCGCCCAGCGCCAGCACCACCACGTCGGCGCGCAGCGCAGCGGCCACGGCCGCCTCGGTGCCACCGGCAATGGCGGCTTCCAGTTCGCAACCCGGCACCACTTCCAGCAGCGCGTCATCGCCGATGGCCGCGCGCACGCCGGTTTCCAGATCCACGTAGCGCTGCTTGTCGCCGAACAGCGTCCAGCAGCCTTCGATGTTGTCGCGATCCTGCACGAACGGGCCGATCAGCGCGATCTTCTGCCCGTTCTTCTGCAGCGGCAGCACGTTGTCGCGGTTGTTCAGCAGCACGATCGAACGGCGCGCGGCATCGCGCGACAGTTCGTCATGGGCGTCGATATGGGAGGTATCGGCTTCGCGCGCCGGGTCCAGCGAACGGTACGGGTCGTCGAACAGGCCGATGGCTTCCTTCAGCCACAGGATGCGGCGCACGCCTTCATCCAGCACGCTCATCGGCACCTCGCCGCTCTCCACCAGGCCCGGCAGGTGCTCGGCGTAGAAGCCGCTCTGCATGCTCAGGTCCAGGCCGGCGGTGAACGCCTTGGCGGTGGCATCGCGGTCGTCGGCGGCATAACCGTGCGCGACCAGTTCCATGTCGGCGGTGTAGTCGGAGATCACCACGCCCGGGAACTTCCATTCACCGCGCAGGATGTCGGTCAGCAGCTCGGCGTTGGCGCTGGCCGGCACGCCGTTGATGTCGTTGAACGAGGACATCACGGTGATCGCGCCAGCGTCGAAAGCCGCCTTGAACGGCGGCAGGTGCACATCGCGCAGGGTCTGCGGCGAGATGTCCACCATGTTGTATTCCATGCCGGCCATCACCGCGCCATAGGCGGCAAAGTGCTTGGGCGTGGCCAGCAGCGAGTCGGCGGCCCGCAGGTCGCTGCCTTGGAAGCCACGCACGCGGGCAGCGGCGAAGGCACAGCCCAGTACCACGTCCTCACCGGCACCTTCGGCACCGCGTCCCCAGCGCTGGTCACGGGCGATGTCCACTGCCGGTGCGTAGGTCCAGTGCAGGCCGGCAGCGGTGGCTTCAACCGCAGTGGCGCGCGCGGTGCGCTCGGCCAGGTCCGGCTCGAAGCTGGCGGCCTCGCCCAGCGGAATCGGGAACACCGTGCGCATGCCGTGGATGACGTCGGCCGCCAGGATCACCGGGATGCCCAGGCGGCTCTCCTCGGTGGCGACCTGCTGGATGCGGCGGCCGAGCTCGGCGCCGACACCGTTGAACAGCGAGCCGACCTTGCCCTCGCGCACCTGCTGCAGCACCTGGTCGGCATTGCGCACGTTGGCTTCCGGGTTCACGTCCGGGGCGAACGGGCGGACCATGTCCGCGAAGACACCCAGCTGGCCGACTTTTTCCTCGACGGTCATCTGGGCAATGAGGGATTCGATGCGATCGGAGGCCACCGGCAGTCCTTGATGAAAACGTTTACAAGCCCGGCATTCTAGCGATCCCGGACGATTTGGCGAGAGGTTTCGTCATTCAGTTTCAGCCACCAGCCGGATCCGTACGGTCCGGCCGGGGGCATCGCAGCTTACTCCGAGCCGGCCAACTGGCGCTGCCCGGCCATCAACATCGCGTCGCTGGACGCCTGGAACACCCGCAGGCCAAAGGCCGGCAGGATCGCCAGCAGATGGTCGAAGATATCCGACTGCACCGCCTCGTATTCGCCCCAGGCGGTGCTGCGGGTGAAGCAGTACAGCTCCAGCGGCAGGCCTTCGGTGGTCGGCTGCAGCTGGCGCACCAGCAGCGTCATGTCGGTATGGATGCCCGGGTGGCTGGCCAGATAACGCTCCACGTAGGCACGGAAGGTGCCCAGGTTGGTCACCCGGCGGCTGTTGACCTCGGCCACGCCCTGCTCGCGCAGGCGCCCGTTCCACTGGCCCAGCTCCTGCTGCTTGCCGCGCAGGTAGTCGCCCAGCAGGGCGAACTGGCCGAGGAAGGCCAGGTCTTCCTCCTCCATGAAACGCACGCTGTGCTGGTCCAGGAACAGCGCGCGCTTGATCCGGCGGCCACCGGCCTCCTGCATGCCGCGCCAGTTCTTGAACGACTCGGTCACCAGCTTCTTGGTCGGGATGGTGGTGATGGTCTTGTCGAAGTTCTGCACGGTGATGGTGTGCAGGGCGATGTCGATCACGTCGCCGTCGGCATTCTGGCTGGGCATCTCGATCCAGTCGCCGATGCGCACGCGGCCGTCGCCGCTGATCTGCACGCTGGCCACCAGCGACAGGATGGTGTCCTGGAAGATCAGCATCAGTACTGCGGTGGCCGCGCCCAGGCCGGTGACCAGGTAGCGCAGGTCGACACCGGCGAGGGTGGCAACGATCGACAGCCCGGCGATCACGAAGATGATGATCTTGGCGACCTGCAGGTACCCCTTGATCGGCTTGTTGCGCGCCTCGGGGCGACGTTCGTACAGGTCGTTGGCCGCATCCAGCGCATGCGACAGCGCCAGCACCACGGTCAGGATCGCCCACGCCTGGCAGGCACCGATGATGAAGCCGACCAGGCCCGGCGGCAGGTCCGGCACGATACGGATGCCCGAGGCGATCACCTGGCTGGGCACCACGTTGGACAGCCGCGAAATGACCCGCATCAGATGGCTGCCGCGGCCGGTATCGGCGCCGGGCAGGCGGTTGAGCAGGCGACGCAGGCCGCGCAGCAGGATGCGCTTGGTCACCCAGTTGGCCAGGCCGGCGGCAACCAGCAGCGCCGAGATCATCAACGCCAGGTAGGCGCCAGGATAGGGTTCCAGTGTGTTCTGCAGCTTTTCCAGCCACTGTACCGCCACCACTGCGTCCACCATCGGTTGTCTCCTTCTTCATTGCTGTTGAGGTTGCCGGCCAGCGGCCGGCATTACCGGGGGTTGCCAGCCGACGGCCAGCACTACCGGCGTGTCAGTCCCGCGAGCGTTCGATGATCACGCCGACCGCACGTGCACCGCGCACCGCCCCGGGCTTGCTCAGCTTCAGGCGCAGCCACTTCACGTCGAACTCGTCCAGCACGATCTGCGCGCAGCGCTCGGCCAGGGTCTCCACCAGGCCGAATTCCGATTCGCGCACGAACTGCTCCAGGCGCTTGCTGACTGCCTTGTAGTTCAGGGTATGGGCAATGTCATCGCTGGCGGCCGGGCGACGGTTGTCGAACCCCATCTCCAGATCGAACACCAGGTCCTGGCGGATCCGCCGCTCCCAATCGTAGATGCCGATCAGGGCGTCGATCGTCAGCCCTTCGATGAAAACCTTGTCCATTGCGGTTACCAGCCGGAAAACAGGCGGCCATGGTAACGGGACGGCAGTGAGCCTGCCCGGAACGGAGGCGGGCCGCCGGGCATTCGCAAGGTCTGGAAAAGACAAAGGGCCCTGCTAGCGGGGCCCTTTGGTACTACCGTTTTGTCCCCGGGGGGAGCTTTCTCAAGCCGCGTGTCCCGGTGGCGCAGGCACTGAGGTTAGGCAAGGACCCAATCGCCGGTCAAGGCCAATTGCGACAAAGCAACTCACGGAATTCGTCCGAGCCGAAACACAGGAAATCGGTCACGCAGGCAACGGCGTTCCCCGATGGTGATCGCCGCCGTCTCTGGCCAGCATCGACCCTTCCTTCACCACCGCACATCACGATGGCTGCATACGATGCATTGAGGCGCGCTCTGTCAGCGGAGCGCCTGTCGACCTACGAGAGAATTGCATCGGCCTGCAGCCCGGGTGTCACCGCCGAATCCCTGTACCTGTGGAACATGCGGATGTGCGGTGCGCTGATGATGCCGGTGCATCTGTGCGAAGTTGTCATCCGCAACGCAGCCGCATCGGCGCTGGCCCGGCAACATGGGCCTCGATGGCCGTGGAATGATGCCTTCCGACGCAGGCTGCCGGCATCTTCATCCGCTTCGGCGAGAACCGCACTGGAACTGGTCACCGGCCGTACCACCGACACGCCCGAGATCGTCGCCAACCTGCCGATGGTTTTCTGGCAGCAGCTCTTCACCTGCCGCTTCGACGCTTCGCTGTGGATACCAGCACTCAGCGGCGTTCTACGCCATGCGCCTTCGGCCCATCCCAGTGTCACCAGGAAAGCCATCCACGCAGATATCGGACGCATCCGCCACCTGCGCAACCGCATCGCCCACCACGAACCGATCCTTGAGCGCGACATCGGCGCCGACCTGGCCGCGATCGGGCGGCTGATCCACGCCCGGTGCCCGCACACGCTGGCATGGCTGCAGCGCCATGAACGGGCGACGACGGTATTGGCGGCGTCGCCGTTGGCAGGGCGCCCATGATGCGTCCGCCGGGCATGGCCCGGCGCTACCGTTTGCGGGGCTTCACACCGCCGGCAGCGTGGCCATGTCCCAACGTGGGGTGACGTCCACCTTCGGCGGGCTGTGCTGGCCCGCCAGCAGGCGCAGCGCGCCGGCGAAGGCGATCATCGCGCCGTTGTCGGTGCACAACGCCGGCCGCGGGAAGCAGGCGCGGCCGCCGAGGCGCTCGGCCATCTGCTGCAGGCGGGCGCGCAGGCGCTTGTTGGCACCCACGCCGCCGGCCACCACGATCACATTGGTGCCGGCCGCTTCCAGCGCGCGTTCGCACTTGATGCACAGGGTCTCGACCACGGCGTCTTCAAAGCCACGGGCGATGTCGGCGCGGGTCTGCTCGCTCTGGTCGCTGTCGCGCCAGGCCATCAGGACCTGGGTCTTCAGGCCGGAGAAGCTGAAATCCAGGCCCGGGCGATCGGTCATCGGCCGCGTGAAGCGGTAGACGCACGGCGTGCCCTGCTCGGCCAGCGCGGCCAGCTGCGGCCCGCCCGGGTAAGGCAGGCCCATCATCTTGGCGGTCTTGTCGAAGGCTTCGCCTGCGGCGTCGTCCAGGGTTTCGCCCAGCAGCCGGTACTGGCCGATGGCATCGACGGCCACCAGCTGGGTATGGCCACCGGACACCAGCAGGGCCACGAACGGGGCCTGCGGCGGATCGTCTTCCATCAGCGGCGCCAACAGGTGACCTTCCATGTGGTGCACGCCCACGGCGGGGACCTCCAGCGCCCAGGCCAGCGACCGGGCCACGCCGGCGCCCACCAGCAGCGCCCCGACCAGGCCGGGGCCGGCGGTGTAGGCCACCCCGTCGATGTCGTTCACGCCAAGCCCGGCCTCGGCCAGCGTCTGCCGGATCAACGGCAGCAGCTTGCGCACGTGGTCACGGCTGGCCAGTTCAGGCACCACACCGCCGTACTCGGCGTGCAGGGCGATCTGGCTGTAGACCGCATGGGCGCGCAGGGCAGCGCTGCCGGCCAGGTCGGTGTCATACACCGCCACGCCGGTCTCATCACAGGAAGATTCGATGCCAAGGACTCGCATGCCTGCTATTATGACGCCCCTGCCAACCCCTCGGGGGAACTGGCAGGTCTTACTGCAATCCAACAACTTGCCCCTATTCAGGATTTGTGGCTTGCAGTTTGTTTATTCGCCACTATAATGTGCGGCTCGCCGGGCGTGACCCGGTTCTACTGTGTCCCGGAGATTCCATGCCCAGCGTCAAAGTCCGCGAGAACGAACCCTTTGAGTTTGCTCTTCGCCGCTTCAAGCGCACTTGCGAAAAGGCCGGTGTGCTGGCCGAAACCCGCAAGCGCGAGTTCTACGAAAAGCCGACCCAGGAGCGCAAGCGCAAGGCCGCCGCTGCTGTGAAGCGTCAGCTGCGCCGCTCGTCGCGCGACGTTACCAAGCGTCAGCGCCTGTACTGATCGGACGCATCTTCATTGCGGTGGGCATTCCCTGCCGCAATGGAGTCGAAGCCGGCACGCGCGAGCGTCGCCGGCTTTTTGCGTTTCCGGGCCCGGGCATCCGCCCTGCCCCACTACCACCACGAGGTTCGTCATGAGCATGAAGCAGCAGCTCACCGAAGACATGAAGGCCGCCATGAAGGGCGGCGAGAAGCACAAGCTGGGCGTCATCCGCCTGATCAACGCGGCCATCAAGCAGAAGGAAGTCGACGAGCGCATCGAGCTCGACGACACCGCCGTGATCGCGGTGCTCGACAAGATGGTCAAGCAGCGCAAGGACTCGGTCAGCCAGTTTGAAGCGGCCAACCGCGAAGACCTGGCGGCCATCGAGCGCGCCGAAATCGTGGTGATCGAAGCCTATCTGCCGGCCAAGATGGGCGAAGCCGAGATCGTCGCGGCCATCCAGGCGGCCATCGCCGAGACCGGCGCCAGCAGCGCGGCCGACATGGGCAAGCTGATGGGCGCGCTGAAGCCCAAGCTGGCCGGCCAGGCCGACATGGGCCTGGTGTCCAAGCTGGTCAAGCAGGCGCTGTCGTAAGCGACGCCTGACCCGGGTCCCTTCCGCACTGCGAAGGGACTGCGGGACGCGCTCCTGCGCACCTGCTTCACCGCGTCTTCGACGTGGTGCTGCTACAACTCCGGCATGGTTGATCCAACGTCCCACGCCCCCGAAGACCGCGCGCCGCACGGCGGCCCCGCGTCCCTGCACAAGTACATCAAGCGCCTGCAGGACAGTTTCCCGATGGCCGTCGTCAAGCGCTTCGTCGAAATCGACGTGCTGACCCAGGCCGCCTCGGTTTCCTTCTATGCCCTGCTGTCGATGGCGCCGCTGCTGGTGCTGCTGCTGTGGCTGACCGCCTCGCTGTATCCGCCGGCACAGCAGGCCCTGGTCGACCAGATCAGCTCGGTGGCCGGCAGCAGTGCCGCGACCGTGGCCGAAACCGTGCTGAAGAATGCCGACAACCAGCCCGACGTCGGATCGCTGGCCGGGCTGTGGAGCACGCTGCTGCTGTTCGTTGGCGCCACTGCGGTGTTTGCCCAGTTGCAGAACGCACTGAACCTGATCTTCCGCACCAGCGGCGAACGCCTGGAGGGCATCAAGGCGTGGCTGCGCAAACGCGTGTTCTCCTTCGGCGTGGTGCTGGCGCTGGGCTTCCTGCTGATCCTGTCGATGACCGCCACCACCGTGCTGCAGGTGGCCTTTGCGCAGCTGCCCTCGATCCTGCCGGCCATCGGCTACCTGACCAGCCTGCTGCTGTACGCGGTCGGCTTCGCCTTCATGTATCACTACCTGCCGGACCGGCGCGTGGCGTGGCGCCAGGCCTTCATCGGCGGCCTCATCACCTCGGCGCTGTTCGCACTCGGCCGCTATGGCATCGGCGTGTACATCGCCACCGTCGCACCGGGCAGCGCTTACGGCTCGATGGGTGCGCTGGTGATCTCGCTGGTCTGGATCTACTACGCCACCGTGGTCTTCTTCGTCGGCGCGCTGATGACCGCGGTGATCGATGAACGCCTGCGCGCACGCCATCATCTGCTCGCTGCCGGCATCGACCCTGGCACTGCGGCGAACGCGCCCGGGAACGTGGCCGGCAAGGGGTAAACTAGGGGGACTGACTTCCCCCTTCCGCGTGGCTGCCGCCGCGCCCTGCCTCGTTGCCCATGGCCCGTATCCCCGACGCTTTCATCGACGACCTGCTGGCCCGCTCCGACATCGTCGAGGTGGTGGGCAGCCGCGTGCCGTTGAAGCGCCAGGGCAAGGAGTACGCCGCGCGCTGCCCGTTCCATGACGAACGCTCGGCCTCCTTCACCGTCTCGCCGACCAAGCAGTTCTATCACTGCTTCGGCTGCGGCGCGCACGGCACGGCCATCAGCTTCCTGATGAACTACGACCGCCTCGAGTTCCTCGACGCGGTGGATGAACTGGCCAAGCGTGCCGGCATGGAAGTGCCGCGCAGCGAGAACCCACGCAGTGCCCAGCAGCAGGATGACAGCCGCGAGCT
This sequence comes from Stenotrophomonas sp. SI-NJAU-1, assembly GCF_020883215.1. NCBI lineage: Bacteria > Pseudomonadati > Pseudomonadota > Gammaproteobacteria > Lysobacterales > Lysobacteraceae > Stenotrophomonas > Stenotrophomonas sp. SI-NJAU-1. The sequence goes on along the minus strand of NZ_CP086598.1, from coordinate 400,248 downwards.
GTATTCCGCGCTGGACGCGGCAGCCAAGTTCTTCCAGAAGAACCTTGAGGGCAGCGAGAAAGCCCGCAGCTACCTCGACGGTCGTGGCGTGGATGAAGAGAACCGCGCGCGCTTCCAGATCGGCTATGCGCCTGATGGCTACAGCGGCCTGCGCGATGCACTGGGCAAGGACGAGCGGCGGATGAAACTGCTCGACCGCGCCGGCCTGTTCTCCAAGAACGACCGCGGCCACGTCTACGACAAGTTCCGCGACCGGGTGATGTTCCCGATCTTCGACCGCCGTGGCAGGGTGATCGCCTTCGGCGGGCGCGTGTTCGAGAAGGATGACGGCCCCAAGTACCTCAACTCGCCCGAGACCGCGCTGTTCCACAAGGGCCGCGAGCTGTACGGCCTGTGGCAGGTGCGCCAGGCCAACCAGAAGATCGAGCGCTTGATCGTGGTCGAGGGCTACATGGACGTGGTCTCGCTGTTCCAGTTCGGCGTCACCCAGGCGGTGGCGACGCTGGGCACGGCGACCACGCCGGACCATGCCGAGCTGCTGTTCCGCAACGCGCCGGACGTATTCTTCTGCTTCGACGGCGACGCCGCCGGCCGCCGCGCCGGCTGGAAGGCGCTGGAATCGGTGCTGCCACGCATGAAGGACGGCCGCCAGGCCTTCTTCCTGTTCCTGCCCGACGGCGAAGACCCGGACAGCATCGTGCGCAAGGAAGGCGCCGAGGCCTTCGACGAACGCCTGAAGCAGGCCACGCCGCTGTCGCAGTTCTTCTTCGACGAGCTGACCCGCGAGATCAACCTGGGCACGCTGGATGGCAAGGCACGGCTGGCCGAGCGCGCCAAGCCGATGCTGGCGCAGATTCCCGATGGTGCCTTCGGCGACCTGATGAAGCAGCAGTTGGCGCAGCTGACCGGCCTGGGCGGCAACGCGCAGGCCGGCCGGCCGCAGATGCCGCAACGCGCCTCGCCGCGCACGATCCAGCCGGCGGCCAAGCGCAGCTTGGTGCGTGGCGCGATCGCCGTCCTGCTGCAGCAGCCATCGCTGGCCCTGACCCTGGGCGGCAAGCACCACTTCCAGGGCCTGCGCCTGCCCGGCGTGGAGCTGCTGCTGGAACTGCTGGGGCTGGTGGAACAGCGCCCGGACATCAGTACCGGCGCCCTGCTGGAGCATTTCGACGGCCGCGAAGAACAGGCCTCGCTGCACACCTTGGCCGCGCAGACGCTGGCGGGCGATGAAGCGATGTGGACGGTGGAACTGCATGACGCGGTCGGCCAGCTGGAGAAGCAGCTGCTGTTCCAGCGGATCGACGACCTCAACGCCAAGCAGCGACAACAGGGTCTGGACGATACTGACAAGTACGAGATGCGCGAGCTGCTGAAGGCCCGCGCCAATCTGCGCCTGTAGCGGCAGAGCACATCCCCGGAGAGAGCATGCTGCTGCGCCTGACCTGCCTGCTGTTGTTGTCGCTCTGCCCGGTCCTGCCGGCCTGGGCTGCGGACCCTGTCCTTGCTGAAGTCCGCCCCGGCCTCTACGCCGGTGGCCAGCCCACGGCCGCGCAACTGCGCGAACTGGCTGCGCAAGGCGTGCGCACGGTGATCGACCTGCGCCAACCCGATGAAGATCGCGGCTTCGATGAAACACGCGAGGCCGAAGTGCTCGGCCTGCGCTATGTGCGCATCCCGGTAGCCGGCGCCGAGGGCCTGGATGCCACCAACCTGCGCGCCGTGCACCAGGCGCTGCAGCAGAGCCAGGGGCCGGTGCTGCTGCACTGCGCTTCCGGCAACCGCGCCGGTGCCGTGCTCGGCCTCGTCAACGCACGCTACGAACACGCCAGCCCGGAACAGGCGCTGCAGCTGGGCCAGCGAGCCGGCCTGAAGTCGTTGGAAGCGGCCACCCGCGAGCGTCTGGCGATTCCTTCTTCCCCCCCCCTGATTCCCGGGGTAATCCCCCCGCACCAAGGAGCCCATCCACCATGACCCGCTGGTGGTCGCGCCTGCGACCGGACAACTTCACCCTCGCCCTGCTGTGCACCGTCGGCCTGGCCTCGCTGCTGCCGATGAAAGGCGCCGCCGCCCTGGTGCTCGACGATGTCACCACCGTCGCCATCGCCGCGCTGTTCTTCCTGCATGGCGCGCGCCTGCCGCGCGAATCGATCATCGGCGGCATGCTGCACTGGCGCCTGCACCTGACGATCCTCGCCTGCACCTTCATCCTGTTCCCGCTGCTGGGGCTGTTGTTCAAGCCGTTGTCCGGCTGGCTGCTGACACCCGAGCTGTACCTGGGCGTGCTGTTCCTGTGCACCCTGCCCTCCACCGTGCAGTCGTCCATCGCGTTCACCTCGATGGCGCGCGGCAACGTGCCGGCGGCCGTGTGCAGTGCCTCGCTGTCGAGCATCCTCGGCGTGTTCCTCACGCCCCTGCTGCTGACCGCACTGGCCGGTACCTCCGGCGGCGTGCATGACCCGCTGCATGCCATCGGCGGCATCATGCTGCAGCTGCTGGTGCCGTTCGTGGCCGGCCACCTGCTGCGGCCGTGGATTGCCGGCTGGGTGGAAAAGCAGCGCGCGCTGCTGCGCTACACCGACCAGGCCACCATCCTGCTGGTGGTGTACTCGGCATTCGGCGAAGCGGTTACCGAGGGGTTGTGGAGCAAGACGCCGCTGCTGTCGCTGCTGGCGGTGGCGGTGGTGTCGGCGGTGCTGCTGGGCATCGCCATGCCGCTGATCACCTTCATCGCCCGCCGCCTGCGCTTCAACCGCGAAGACGAGATCGCCATCGTGTTCTGCGGCTCGAAGAAGAGCCTGGCCACCGGCGTTCCGATCGCCAAGGTGCTGTTCGCCGGTGGCAGCCTCGGCGCGATCGTGCTGCCGGTGATGATCTATCACCAGATCCAGCTGATCGTCTGCGGCGTGATCGCGCAACGCTATGCCAAGCGCGCGCCCTGACCTGTGGAGCAGCCATCCACGCATGGCGTGGATCTACTCCAAACCACGGAGGGCGTGAACCCGCAGTAGATCCACGCCATGCGTGGATGGTTTGCCTGACGCTACGGATCCACCAGCGTGCCGACGCTCAGCTCCGGCATCCACACCCACAGGTCGTACGGCCGTCCCGCATGGGCATCGACCCGCGGCCGCGTGGCCACCTGCTCTGGAAGTGACCGCGCCATGCAACTGCCCGCGCATCCCCACGCCTGACCACGCTGCGCGCCCAACCGTACGCTGTAGATCTCCAGGTCCCGCAGCTGGGAGGCCATCGGCTGCGTCTGCATTTCCGGCGGCATACCTTGCGGCCGCTGCAGCATGGCGTGCACGTTGCCGGTCAGCACCAGCATGCGTGCGACAGCCGGCAGGCGCCCGTACAGGCGCCGCAACTCGGCGGCCATGCGGTCATCGCGTGCCTGGTTGCCGCCCTTGCTGGCATTGACGTCATAGCCAACCACTTCGATCACACGCCCCTGCGACTTCAGCACGCGCAGGCTTTCGATCATCGCCAGCATGTCGCGGCTGCGACGGCCATCGTGCTGGTCATCGCGCACGGTCCAGAACGCACGTCCGCGCAGCTGCTGGCGTGCCTGCTCCCCGCCATCGGAAGCCAGGTAATCGCGCAGCGTGGGGGTTTCCCCACGTGGCAGTTCCAGCGCCAGCACGACAGGGCCGTTGCGGCTGTAGTCGTCCACCAGCTGGCGCACCAGCAGCGGCGTTTCGCGTGTCCCGTGGAATTCGCCCAGTACCAGCAGGCGGTGGTCACCGGCGTGCTGCCGGATCTGCGCAGCGGTGTCGTCGGCGCGCGCACTGAGGGCCATGCCCAGCGCCAGCAGCAGCGCGGCGGTCCAGCGGAAGATCGAATGCATCCCTGCGCCTTCCTTTTCTTGGGGTCTGGAAACAGCAATGACGACGCCTCGACCACAGTTCAAGTGTCGACGATCAACCCTCAGCCGAGCATGGGTTCGGCTCTACAGTAGATCCACGCCATCCGTGAATGAACGCCGCTGCCCGATGAATTCAGCCCATCACAACCAAGGCAGGATCCAGTGGTCCACCAGCAGGAAGGCGAACAGCGCCATCAGGTAGACGATGGAGTAACTGAACATCTTCATCGAGAACAGCTCGTCCGGCGGGTTGAGCATGCGCCAGGCGTACCAGAGGAACACCGCGTTGAGCACGACCGCCCCGCCCAGGTAGAACGCTCCGCTCATGCCAACCAGGTACGGCAGCAGGCAGACCAGCGCCAGCACCACCGAGTACGCCATGATCTGCTTGCGGGTGTGCACCACGCCATGGGTGACCGGCAGCATCGGGATTTCCGCCTTGGCGTAATCCTCGCGACGGAAGATCGCCAGCGCCCAGAAGTGCGGCGGCGTCCAGATGAAGATGATCAGCACCAGCAGCGACGAGTACGCCCAGTCCGACTGCCCCTGCATGCCGGTCACCGCCGCCCACCCCAGCATCGGCGGCATCGCACCGGCCAGACCACCGATGACGATGTTCTGCGAGGTCGCACGTTTCAGGTAGACGGTGTAGATCACCGCATAACCGATCAGCGAGGCGAAGGTCAGCACCGCGGTGATCCAGTTCACCCACAGCACCAGGATCGCCATCGACAGCACGATCAGCACGCCGGCGAACACCAGCACCTGCCACGGCTTGACCTTGCCCACCACCAGCGGACGCCACGAGGTGCGCGCCATCTGCGCGTCGATGTGCGCATCCAGCAGCTGGTTGATGGCTGCAGCGGCGGACGCGGCAAGCCAGATGCCGAGGAAGCCGAGCAGGCCGGCACGCACCTGCTCCCAGCTAGGCACGCCGGGAATGGCCAGGACCATGCCGACCAGGGCGGTGAAGACGATAAGGGCGACGACCTTGGGCTTGGTCAAGTCCCAGTACTGGCGATAGTTGGAAAACATGGGATCAGTCCGGGGCACGCAGGCGGGCCAGCAGGCTGACCAATACAAACAACAGGGCAACGGCAACGCCGTTGTGCGCCACTGCCACTTCCAGCGGCAGCGCCAGCTTCACGTTGAGGATGCCGAGGGTGACCTGCAGCACCAGCAGCGCGACCAAGGCCGAAGCCCAGCCGCGCATGCTCGGCAGCCGGAACAGGCGCAGGCCCAGCCACAGCAGGTAAACGGCAACGACGATGGCAAACAGGCGATGGGCCATCTGGATGGCGATGCGCGAGGCACCGTCGAGCACGCCGCCTTCGTAGTCCACACCGATACCGCGCCACAGGGTGAAGCCCTCGGCGAAGTTGTGCTGCGGCCACCACTGGTTGGCGCAGCGCGGGAAGTTGTCCAGCGAGGCGCTGCCGCCGCCGCACGCCAGCGCCGCGTAGTTGGCGCTGACCCAGCCACCGAGCGCGATCTGGGTGACCAGCACCGCCACGCCAATGCGCAGCAGCCACTTCAGCTTCGGCGCCTCGGCCAGGGTGATCGGCATGTGCGTGGCACGCCAGGCCATCCACACCAGCAGGCCGAACATCAGCATGCCGCCCAGCAGATGCCCCATCACCACGATCGGCTTGAGCAGCAGGGTCACCGTCCACATGCCCAGCAGGGCCTGGAAGATCACCACCGCCAATGTCAGCAGCGCAGCGCGCGCCAGGTCGATGTTGCTCCAGCGCAGCGCCGCGATCAGCAGGATGGCCTCGCCGACCAGCGCCAGTGCGCTGGCGGTTCCATGCCAGCCCATCATGTACAGCGGTATGCCCGCGGCCACCAGCACGCAGGCGGTGACTACCGCCGTGCTTCCGAAACGCCGCTTGCGCGTGGCCAGCAGGGCCAGGGTCAGGATCTCGATGCCGAGCGCGCCAGCCAGGAAGCGGTGCACCTGCTCACGCCAGGCCTTGTGTGTTTCCAGCGGACGGATCTCCGCTGCCGGGTGGCCGATGGTCTCTTCCACGTGCTGCGGCCAGGTTGCCTGCCCATAGCAGGTCGGCCAGTCCGGGCAGCTCAGGCCGGCATCGGACAGGCGCACGAAGGCACCGAACATGATCGTGCTCGCGGTCATGATCATGGCGAACCACGCCAGGCGGTGGAAATTGCGGTGCAGCGCCGGACGCGCGGAAAGGCTCATCAAACGGGACTCACTTCAGTTTCAGCAACGTGGCCATGTCCTTGCGCAGGCCGCCGAGATCGCTCCCGGGGGCATGACGCATGATCACGAAGCCGTTCGGATCGATCACGTAGACCGGCAGACCCGCCGGATCATCGACGCCAGGCAGCGCCGCGCGCAGGGCTGGCGCCGGGGCCAGCGGCCGCAGCGCGGGCAGCGAGGCGATCGACGCCGGTGGCGTTCCCAGCCACAGGATCTCGACATTATCGGCGTTATGGCCGAACAGCTGCCACACCTTGCCCAGTCCCTGCGACAAAGTGACGCACTGCGCGTCGCAGGCTCCGGCCGGGGCCACCAGCAGGCGCCATGTGCGCGCCTCGGGGTTCCAGGGGTAGGCCGCGCCATTGGCCAGCGTCGGCGGTTGCTGGCGCAGATCCACCGGCGGCTTCAGCAATTGCCCTGCATTGCGGTGCGCGGTTGGCTGCCAGCCGGAGAAACGCAGGAGGGCGGCCAGCGCCATCGCCCCGAAGAAAACGGCGAACAGCAGCACCAGGGTCCGGCGGCCGTTGCCGCGCGCCTGCGGGGAGGTAGCAGTGTTCATGCAGGGCATTTTCTCATGGTTGGGAAAGGGATGCCGGCCAGCGGCCGGCACTATCGGGCAACGGGCCGCCTTCTGCGCCATTCCAGCACCAGCGCCACCACCAGCACGGTCAGCGCCAGCCCGAACCACTGCACGGCGTAACCCAGGTGGCGCTGCGGCGGCAGCGTGTTCGGCAGCAGGTCGAGATCGCGCTCATCGCCGAACGGCAGCGCCGGGTCCAGCCGCAGCACGCGTTCGGGCAACGATGGCAGGCCCAGTGCCGCAGCCAGGCCATCGGCCGGAAGGCGACTGGCCAGCCAGCGCCCTGCAACATCGGTGGTAGTGAACGCCGGCCCCAGCGCCAGCCCGGACGAAGGGGGCGGCGCCAACAGGCCTCGCACGGCCACCGGCGACGGCGGTGCCGGCACCACCGGCAACCTGCGGTCCGGCGGCAGCGCGCGCCAGCCAAGGTCCACCAGCAACACGCTGCCCGCATCGCTGCGGAACGGACGATAGATCTTCACTCCGGCGCGGCCGTGGCGGGTCTGGTTGTCCAGCAGCACCACGCCCGGCAGGAAGCGACCGTGATCGGCCACGCCGTGCAGCGCGCCCTGGGCCGCCAGCGCCTGCGCCAACGGCAGCGCCTGCGCCACGGCCGGGCCCTGTGCATCCAGCAACGCCTGCTTGGCCTGCATCCGCTGCAGCTGCCACAGCCCCAGCGCGGTGAATCCGGCCATCGCCAGCAACGCCATCAGCCAGCCGATCAGGCGCGTGTGCTGGCGCATCATGACAAGTCCGCGCAAACGCGGTCAGATAGGCACATCCACCCTGCCCTCGAGCCGCGCATGAGTGATTCGCTGAAGACCCTGCTGGTAATCGCGTTTCTGATCGTCATCGTCTGGAATCTGGGCGCCGGCCTGTATTACCTGCTGGTGGACCGCGGCCAGACCAAGCGCACGGTCAATGCACTGACCCGCCGCATCGGAGTGTCGGTGGCGTTGATCGTACTGGTGATCGTCAGCATCTACATGGGCTGGATCAAACCGCACGGCATCGGCGGCTGACGCCCCATCAGACCAGGCAGCGCCGGCGGCTGACGCTGCCGACGCCTGCGCGGTCAAAGCACGTAGACGAACAGGAACAGCATCAGCCACACCACGTCGACGAAGTGCCAGTACCACGCGGCCGCTTCAAAGCCGAAATGGTTGTCGCGGCTGAAGTGTCCCTTCGCCGACCGCAGCCACATCACGATCAGCATGATCGTTCCCAGCAGCACGTGTGCGCCGTGGAAGCCGGTCAGCATGAAGAAGGTCGAACCGTAGATGCCCGAGCCGAGCGTCAGGTTCAATTCCTTGTAGGCGTGGATGTACTCCTCGGCCTGCAGGGTCAGGAAGCCCAGGCCGAGCAGCACGGTCAGGCCCAGCCAGATCAACAGCTGGCGGCGGTTGCCCGCCTTCAGCGCATGGTGGGCGATGGTCAGGGTCACGCCCGAGGTCAGCAGGATCAGCGTATTGATCAGCGGCAGGCCCCAGGCCGGGATCGTCTGGAACGCGCCACCGATCGCTGCCGGGCCATTGGTCGGCCAGCCGGCCGAGTAGCCCTGCCACAGCAGCTCGTTGGTCATCACCCCGCGCCCTTCGCCGCTCAACCACGACAGGCCGAGGTGGCGGGTGTAGAACAGGGCACCGAAGAAGGCACCGAAGAACATCACTTCGGAGAAGATGAACCAGACCATCCCCATCCGGAACGAACCATCCACCTGCCGGTTGTAGTTGCCGGCCTGCGACTCGCGCACCACATCGCTGAACCACCAGAACAGGGTCAGCACCAACATCGCCACGCCGATGTAGAAGGTCCAGCGGCCCCAGCTGGCGTCATTGAGCCAACTGGCCACGCCGACCATGGTCACCATCATCGCAATGGAACCGACGAACGGCCACTTGCTCTGGGCCGGGACGAAGTACACGTTGGCGTCGGTAGGTGTCTGGGCCATGGTCGGTATCCGGGTCAGGGAGCAGCGTGGGCGCCTTCCGACGTGGCGGCGGGCGCCAGCCGATCGGACAACGCATCGTTGCGGTAGAAGGTGTAGGACAAGGTGATCGTGCGGATTTCCGGCGGCAGGTCCGGATCGACGATGAAGCGCACCGGCATGTCACGCTTCTCGCCGGCCTGCAGGGTCTGCGCGGTGAAGCAGAAGCATTCGGTCTTGCTGAAGAACCCGGACGCGCGTGCCGGCGCCACCGACGGCACCGCGCTGCCGACCACGGCCTGCTGGCTGTCATTACGGGCGAAGTACAGCGCCTCGTTGAGCTCGCCAGGCACCACATCCATGGTCAGCTGCTCGGGATGGAACGACCACGGCAGCCGCGAATTGACGCCACCATCGAATTCCACCCGTACGGTGCGCTTGCCGGTGGCAGCACCGGTACTGGCTTCGCTGCCCGGGCCACGTTCCAGGCGCACGCCGAATACCTTCTCGCAGGCGATGCGATACAGCGGTACCAGCGAGAACGTCAGCAGGAATACCACCACCGCAACGCCGATCAGGCGCGGCAGGCCGGCGCTGCGTGACGGAGCGGTGGCCGGTGTTTCGCTCATCGACCGATCACGCCGCTGAGGATGAAGCCGACGTACACCAGCACGGCGATCGCGCCCACCCACAACGCGGTGCGCTTGGCGCGCTGGCGCTGCTCCGCATAAAGCGGCGCGGTGCCCGGCCGCTGGCCTGCCGATGCGCTTGCGGCCACGCGTGGCTCGGCTCTGGCCGGGGTGATCGGGCTCTCGTTATGCATGCACCACCTCAATGACCGATATCGTCGTGGGCCAGGTCACCCGGGCGGATGGTCGGCGGCGTGGTGAAGGTGTGCGCCGGTGCCGGCGACGGCAGCGTCCACTCCAGACCGCGCGCGCCTTCCCAGGAGCGGGCCTCGGCCTTCTCGCCGTTGCGCAGCGAGGACAGCAGGATCGCAGCCATCATGAACGGCGTGGCGAACATGCCGAACGCACCGATCGAGCTGATCAGGTTCCAGTCGGCGAACGCCACCGAGTAATCGGGGATGCGGCGCGGCATGCCGGCCAGGCCCAGGAAATGCTGCGGGAAGAACAGCAGGTTGACGAACACGATCGACCACCAGAAGTGCACCTTGGCCCACTTCTCGCTGTACATGCGCCCGGTCCACTTCGGCCACCAGTAGTACACCGCCGCGATCAGCGCGAACACCGCGCCGGTCACCAGCACGTAGTGGAAGTGGGCGACCACGAAGTAGGTGTCGTGATACTGGAAGTCGGCGGCCACGATCGCCAGCATCAGGCCGGAGAACCCACCGATGGTGAACAGGATGACGAACGCCACCGACCACAGCATGGGGGCTTCGAACGTGAGCGAGCCGCGCCACATCGTGCTGACCCAGTTGAACACCTTCACCCCGGTCGGGATCGAGATCAGCATGGTGGCGAACATGAAGTAGATCTCACCGCCCAGCGGCATGCCCACGGTGAACATGTGGTGGGCCCAGACGATGAACGACAGGAACGCGATCGCCGCAGTGGCATAGACCATCGCCTGGTAGCCGAACAGCGGCTTGCGGCTGAAGGTCGGAATGATCTCGCTGACCACGCCGAAGGCGGGCAGGATCATGATGTAGACCTCGGGATGGCCGAAGAACCAGAAGATGTGCTGGAACATCACCGGGTCACCACCACCGGCCGCATTGAAGAAGCTGGTGCCGAAGAACTTGTCGGTCAGCAGCATCGTCACCGCACCGGCCAGCACCGGCATCACCGCGATCAGCAGGAACGCGGTGATCAGCCAGGCCCAGCAGAAGATCGGCATCTTCAGCAGGTCGATGCCGGGCGCGCGCATGTTCAGCACCGTGGCGATGATGTTGATCGCGCCCATGATCGAACTGATGCCGGCCACGTGGATGGCAAACACGGTGAACGCCACGTTGTAGCCGCCCTGCAGCGACAACGGCGGGTACAGCGTCCAGCCACCGGCCGGCGCGCCACCGGGCAGCAGGAAGGTCAGCAGCAGCAGGCTGAAGGCCACCGGCAACAACCAGAACGACCAGTTGTTCATGCGCGGCAGCGCCATGTCCGGCGCACCGATCTGCAGTGGGATCATCCAGTTGGCCAGGCCGACGAAGGCCGGCATCACCCCGCCGAAGATCATCACCAGCGCGTGCACGGTGGTCAGCTGGTTGAAGATTTCCGGACGGATGTACTGGATGCCGGGCTGGGCCAGTTCCAGCCGGATCAGCACGCTCATGAACGCGCCGATGACGAACATGATGAAGCTGAAACCCAGGTACAGCGTGCCGATGTCCTTGTGGTTGGTCGAGAAGAACCAACGCTCGAAGAAGCTCTGCGGGTGATGGTGATCGTCGTGCCCAACTGCCGAGTGCGCCATTGCAAAACACCTCTCAGGATCGGTTGTCGCCGCAGCCGCAATACGGCCGCGGGCAGTTACATCAGGCTCCGCTGGCCGCCGCCGCAGGCGTGTTGCCGGCCTCGGCGGCTGCCGGTGCCGCCGGCTGCGCCGGCGTTTCACTGGCAGGTGCGGTGGGTTCGGCGGGCGCGGCAGGGGCTGCCGGTGCAGGCGCCGGTTTGCGCTGCGCCAGCCACTGCTTGAATTCTTCCTTGGACACCGCCTCGACCACGATCGGCATGAAGCCATGGTCCTTGCCGCACAGCTCCGCGCACTGGCCGCGGTAGACACCGGGCTGCTCGATGCTGGTCCAGGCTTCGTTGATGAAGCCGGGAATGGCGTCCTGTTTCCAGCCCAGCGCCGGCACCCACCAGGCGTGGATCACATCGTCGGAGGTGATGACGAACCGCACCTTGGTGTCCACCGGCAGCACCAGCCGGTTGTCGACATCCAGCAGGTAGTGCGGATGGCTCTCGCGGGTCGGTACCTTGCCACTCTGCCGCATGCGGTCGGACTCGCGGTCCAGGCGGCTGGTGAAGGTCACGTTCTCGCCCAGGTACTCGTACTTCCACATCCACTGGTAGCCGGTGACCTTGACCGTCATCTCGGCATCGCGGGTGTCGTACATCTTGATCAGGTTGGCCGTGGCCGGCCACGCCATCACCACCAGGATGATCACCGGGATCACCGTCCAGATGACTTCGGCCTTGGTGTTGTGGCTGAAGGTGGCAGCGACCGCGCCCTTGGACTTGCGGAACTTGAACATCGCGTAGGCCATCGCGCCGAACACGATCACGCCGATCACCGTACAGACGATCAGCGAAAGGTTGTTCGATTCCCAGGCCAGGCGCGAGGTCTGGGTCACCCCCTTGCCCATGTTCAGCTGCCACGGCTTTGGATCGGCCGCCTGGGCCAGCACCGTCCCCGTCATCGACAGCAGGGCCCCCATCGCGGCGGCCATTGCAACGCACTTCGTGCCCCACCCTCTGCTTTGCTTCATTGCCTAGACCCTTAGCGTCGTCGGTTGCCGCCATCGCTGGCGGCGAGCAAATCTTCAAGCGTTTCAACAAGCGTTTGACGTTCGGCCGGCGCGAGGAAACTCCCCACCTCCACCTGCCGGCCGCTGGATGCCAGCCGGACCCTCTGGTCGTCGGTGAGCAGGCGCACCCAGTGCGGATGAGCCCGGAACACCGGCGATCCACCGGGCACGGGGATGACCTCCACGCACGCCGGCACTACCCGGATTTCCTCCTGCCGTTCACCACTGCGCCACAACGCGCGCAACGCAGCTGCCAGCAACAGGCTGTACAGCAGCGCGAACAGGGGGGCGAATGCATTGCCGGCCACCCACCCGAAGGCGGACACCAGCCACATCACTCCCGACAACACAGCAAACAACAGGACGAACTGCCGGGCATCGAGCGCCCGTGGGGGACGCAGTCGCAGCTGCGTACCTGACCCATCCGGAGCTGTAAGCACCTCGATCATGTCGCAACCGCGTTCCTGCCGCGGGAAACGTCTCGATGGTAGCCCTGCCCTCTCGCCGGTAGCAAGGGTGCATTCACACTTTTTCCGATGCTGCAATACAGCATGGGCCCAGCGGCACGAATGACGAATTCGGCACAAAACGGCCCAACTTTGCTGAACACGCTGAATCCACCACCGCTAGGGGCTATCAGCATTCATGAAGGTGGCTGCGCGGGCCTTCCTGAAGTCGAAAAAATGATTAAAATCGCCAAGTTTTCCACTGGCCGGACCGGCATGAACGCACCCTCCTCTCCCCTTGCCGCCAGCGACGCCCCGCGTCCCTCGGCGCTGCTGTCGCCGGAACTGCCGGCGTCCCCCAACCCCTTCCGCCAGGCCATCACCGATGCCTGGCTGAAGGACGAGGCCAGCCATGTGCGCGAACTGCTGGAGCAGGCACGCCTGCCGGCCGACGAGCAGGCCAAGGTGCAGGCGCTGGCCGCCGACCTGGTCGCCCGGGTGCGTGTGCGCGCCAAGGACCAGGGCGCGATCGAAGCCTTCATGCGCCAGTACGACCTGGGCAGCGAGGAAGGCGTGCTGCTGATGTGCGTGGCCGAAGCGCTGCTGCGCATTCCGGACCAGGAGACCGCCGACAAGCTGATCCGCGACAAGCTGGCCGATGCCGACTGGGAAAAACACCTGGGCGGCAGCGACTCGGTGCTGGTCAACGCCTCCACCTGGGGCCTGATGCTGACCGGCAAGCTGGTGCAGATGAACGACGCCACCCGCGCCGATGCGCCCAGCGCGTTCAAGCGCCTGGTCGGCCGCGTCGGTGAGCCGGTGGTACGCCTGGCCGTGCGCCAGGCAATGAAGATCATGGGCCACCAGTTCGTCATGGGCCGCACCATCGGCGAAGCGCTGGCACGCTCGCACAAGGGCGACAGCGCCAGCTACCGCTACTCGTTCGACATGCTCGGCGAAGGCGCGCTGACCATGAAGGACGCCCTGCGTTACCTGGAAGACTACCGTCGTGCGATCCACGCCATCGGTGGTGACCACAAGTCGCGTGGTGGCCGCGCCGATGGCGACGTCAACAACGCCCCGGGCATCTCGATCAAGCTGTCGGCGCTGTACCCGCGCTACGAGCACGCCAAGCGCGCGCGCGTGCTGAAGGACCTGGTGCCCGGCGTGCTGGAACTGGCGCAGCTGGCCAAGAGCTACGGCATCGGCTGCACCGTCGACGCCGAAGAGTCCGATCGCCTGGAACTGTCGCTGGACATCATCGAGCAGGTGTTCGGCGATGCCTCGCTGGCCGGTTGGGATGGCTTCGGCGTGGTCGTGCAGGCTTACCAGAAGCGTACGCCGTACACGATCGATCACCTGGCCGACATGGCGCGTCGCGCCGGTCGTCGCCTGCAGGTGCGCCTGGTCAAGGGCGCCTATTGGGACGCCGAGATCAAGCGCGCGCAGATCGAAGGCTATGCCGGCTACCCGGTGTTCACCCGCAAGCAGAACACCGACGTGTCCTACCTGGCGTGTGCCAAGCGTCTGTTTACCCATGCCGACGCGATCTACCCGATGTTCGCCACGCACAACGCGCACACCATCGCCGCAGTGCGCAGCATCGCCAACGGTGGCGTCTACGAGCACCAGAAGCTGCACGGCATGGGCGATGACCTGTACGCCGAAGTAGTGCCTGCCGATCGCCTTGGCCTGCCTTGCCGCGTGTACGCGCCGGTCGGCTCGCATGAAGACCTGCTGCCGTACCTGGTGCGTCGCCTGCTGGAAAACGGCGCCAACTCCAGCTTCGTCAACCGCATCACCGACGAGCGCGTGCCGATCGCCGACCTGGTCCGCGATCCGGTCGAGATGGTGTCCTCGTTCGAATCGATTCCGCATCCCAAGATCCCGCTGCCGGTTGACCTGCTGCGCAGCCAGAACCACGACAGGAAGAATTCCATGGGCGCCAACCTCGCCAACGACAACGAACTGCGCGCCTTGGCCGAGCAGCTCAACGCTGCAGTGAAGCCTTGGCAGGCCGCACCGCTGGTGCCGGGCGCGAACCCGACCGGTGCCTCGCTGCCGGTGACCAACCCGGCCGACACCCGTGAAGTGGTCGGCCAGTGGCAGGCCGCCGATGCCGCCACCGTGCAGAAGGCGCTGGCCAATGCCGTGGCCGCACAGCCGGCCTGGAACCGCACCCCGGCCGCCAGCCGCGCCGCCATCCTCGAGCACGCCGCCGACCAGCTGGAAGCGCGCATGCCCGAATTCATGGCGCTGTGCGTGAAGGAAGCCGGCAAGAGCCTGCCCGACGGCATCGCCGAAGTACGCGAAGCGGTGGACTTCCTGCGCTACTACGCCAAGCAGGCGCGCGAGCAGTTCAGCCACGCCGAGAAGCTGCCCAGCCCGACCGGTGAATCCAACGAACTGCAGCTGCATGGCCGCGGCGTGTTCGTCTGCATCAGCCCGTGGAACTTCCCGCTGGCGATCTTCCTGGGCCAGGTGGCTGCCGCACTGGCCGCCGGCAACAGCGTCATCGCCAAGCCGGCCGAGCAGACCAACCTGATCGGCTACTACGCAGTGAAGCTGCTGCACGATGCCGGCGTGCCGGCTGACGTGGTGCAGTACCTGCCGGGCGATGGCGCCACCGTCGGCGCCACGCTGACCGCCGACCCGCGCGTGGCCGGCGTGGCCTTCACCGGCTCCACCGACACCGCCCGTGCGATCAACCGCGCGATGGCTGCACGCGATGCCGCCATCGGCGTGCTGATCGCCGAGACCGGCGGCCAGAACGCCTTCATCGCCGACTCCTCGGCACTGCCGGAACAACTGGTCAAGGACGCCATCGGTTCGGCCTTCACCTCGGCCGGCCAGCGCTGCTCGGCCGCGCGCGTGCTGTTCGTGCAGGACGACATCGCCGACAAGGTGATGACCATGCTGGCCGGTGCGATGAAGGAACTGAAGGTCGGCAACCCCGGCCTGCTGTCCACCGACGTCGGCCCGGTGATCGACGCCGATGCACTGAAGACCCTGCAGGAACACGCCGCGCGCATGGACCGCGAAGCGCGCCTGATCGCTGCGGCCGAACTGTCCGCCGAAGCGGCCAACGGCACCTTCTTCGCACCGCGTGCGTACGAACTGAAGGACCTGGGCCAGCTGCAGAAGGAAATCTTCGGGCCGGTCCTGCACGTGATCCGCTGGAAGGGCGACCAGCTCGACGCGGTGATCGACCAGATCAACGCCACCGGCTATGGCCTGACCCTGGGCGTGCATTCGCGCATCGACGAAACCGTCGACCGCATCAGCAACGGCGTCCACGTCGGCAACGTCTACGTCAACCGCAACCAGATCGGTGCGGTGGTCGGCGTGCAGCCGTTCGGCGGCCAGGGACTGTCCGGCACCGGCCCCAAGGCCGGCGGCCCACACTACCTGCTGCGCTTCGCCACCGAAAAGACGGTGACGGTGAACACCACCGCTGCCGGCGGCAATGCCTCGCTGCTGACCCTGGGCGACTGATCCCAGGCGTCATGCAGTAAACGAAAAACCCCGCATAAGCGGGGTTTTTTCATGGCGGGGCGAACGCGAAGCTGCCAGCCCCTGGCAGCTCATTCCGCCACCACACTGAAGCGGTTGTCCGCACGCCTCACCAATTCCTCCAGCACCCGCGCGATACGCATCTCCAGGTCGCCTTCCAGCAGCACATACGCCATTCCTCGCGCCTGCAACTGCTGCAGATACCACGCGTGTTGGCGCATGCGGAATTCCTCGCCCACACGCGTCCCATCCTGCTCGAACGGGATATCCGGGGCGCACAGGAACAGCAGGTCGTACGCACGCGCCGCGGCCCGCTGCAGTGCTTCGGGCGCCGTGCCGAACATCCAGCCGCTGTAGCCCAGCGTCACCAACGGCGTGGTATCGCAGAACAACCAGCGATGCGCATGCTGCGCGGCCTGGTGCTCGTGCTGCAGCTGGGTCGCAGCGATACGCAGCAGATCCTGCGCCTGCAGCTCGCCGCACTGCTGATCCCACAACGTACGCCCGAACTCCGGCACCCATGCCGTGCCCAGGCGTTCGGCCAGCACCCGCGCCAGCGTGCTCTTGCCCGTGGACTCACCGCCGATGAAGGCCACCCGCTGCACATGGTCGGCATAGACCGACCGGCTCAGGCCCTGCCGATGCGCATGCGGATCGTCGCGCAGTTCGGTACCACTGGCCTGACCGATGTCGGTCGAACGCTCCAGCCGATGGTGCTGCACCGGCGCATTGAAGTGCTGCGCCAAGGCTGCAGCGAAACCATCGCCGTAGTCTTCGCCGGTGAAAACAGCCTGCACCGGTCCGCCAAACAATGCCACGCACAGCCATGCGGTGAACGCGCGTTGCACCTGCTCACTGTCCTTGTCCTGCGGCAGCGCACGTACGGGAATACCCAGTTGCCTGCACAACGCCGCCAGCCGCGCATCATCCAGCACTGCCACCGTCGCCTGCGGGAAGCGCGCGCGCAGCCAGCGCTCGCGACGCGCCGCGCTGTAGCCGGCAAAGCCCGGCTGCGACCAGCCGATCACCAGCAGCTGGGTGCAGCGGGAAGAAGCAAATTCGATCAGGCGCTCGTGCCCGAGGTGCAACGGGCAGAACTTGCCGACCACCAACCCGCGCGATACCCGCTCAGGCAACGCCATCGGCCGCCCTGCCCGTATCCGCTTCGGCGCGCATCAGGTGCCGCCAGTGACGCAGCGCCACCAGCGCGTTGATCCAGAAACCGACATACAGGATCGAGGTCAGGTGCAGCCCGCGGCTGTAGTACAGCGGCACCGCGATGGTGTTGACCAGCAGCCACACCCACCACGATTCCAGCTTGCGCCGCATCATCAGGATCTGTGCGATCACGCTCAGCACCAGCACCGCCGAGTCGATGTAGGGCGCATACGCATTGGTCAGCCGGGTCAGCATCCAGCCGTAACAGAAGGTCGCCAGCACCGCCAACGGCAGCAGCCAGCTCCACGCGCGTGCTGGCAAGCGGGTGATGGGCAACGGCGCGCCATGGTCACCACGCAGCCACTGCCACCAGCCGAACACGCTGATGACCACGAAGAAGAACTGCAGGACCATGTCCGCGTACAGGTGCGAGCCCTCGAACACCGCGGCGAACAACGCGCAGCCGACGATGCCCAGCCACCACGTATGCACGTTGTTGCGGCCGGCCAGCAGGATCGAGCCGGCAACGGCGATGTTGGCAGCCAGCTCCAGCTGGAAGTTCGGGTCGGACAGGTTCATCGCGCTATTGTCGCGTAGATCCGCGCCATGCGTGGATGCAGATCCCCGGAAAAAAGAAAGCCCCGCTTGCGCGGGGCCTCCTTCGTACTGCTTCAGGCAATCGTCGGAATCAGAACTTGTACTGCATCGACGCAGCCAGCACGTCGCCGCTGACCTTGTACTTGCCGGTCACGGTGTTGGCCGTGGCCGAGGTCGAGCTGATATTCGGATCCTTGGTGAACAGGTGGGTGTAGCCCACGCTGTATTCCATCTTGTCCGAAGCGGCGTAGGTCATGCCCAGCGACAGCCACTTGCGGGTGGTGTCCGGCACGCGCACGTCCCGGTGGGCGTCGGTGGTCGGGGTCTGGTCATAGGCCAGGCCGCCACGCAGGGTCAGCTTGTCGTTCACGCGGTAATCGGTACCGATCGACGCGAAGGTGGTGTCGCGGTAGTGGAACGGCAGCACGCTGTCGGGCTGGTTGGAGTCATAGTCGACGCGCACTTCATCGAACTTGCTCCACGCCGTGCGGGTGACTTCGGCCATGATCTGCCACTGGTCGTTCACGCGGTGGGTGAAGCCAACAGTCGCACTGGCCGGCAGGGTGATGGTCGCCCGGCCATTGCTGTCGACGAAGGTGCCCGGAGCGGCCTGGCGCAGGAACGCCTCCGCAGTCGGCGTCATGGTGAAATCAGCCTTGCCGTCGGTGATCTTGTGCTCGACTTCCGAGCGGTAGCTGAAGGCGATGTTGGTGCCTTCCACCGGGGTGACGGTCATACCCAGGGTGTAGCCGACGGACACCTCGTCACCCTTGATGCGCAGGTAGCCATCAGCGGTGCCGGGCGAGAAGCCGAGCTGGGCGGCCTGCCGGGCAGCGGCCTGCGAAGCGGCAGCAGCCTGGGCCTGGGTGCCACCGGCCGCCAGCACGCGCGCAGCAGCGGTGCGCTGGGCGCTGGCGTTGATGGCGGTACCGCCGTCGACGGCACTGGTCAGGTCGACATTCAGGCGCTCGGCGAACACCGACGCACCGAACGACAGGTACGGATTGACGTCATAGGAGAACGCAGCACCCAGGTCGATGGCCTGCAGCTCGGTCTTGACGCCGTTGTAGCGGCCGACCCAGTCACGGTCGTATTCGGTCTTGAAGCCGAACGGCACGGTCAGCGACACGCCGAAATGCATGTTGTCGTTTTCGCCGAACGGGACGTGGAAGTAGGCTGCCGGAACCGGGGCAATCATGCCGGCGTCGCCGCCGTTGCCGCCGGAAATCGGCGCGCCGTTGCCGTAACGGCCTTCGCCGCGGAACTTGGCGCCGAAGCTGATGGCGCTGACATCGCCCTGCACCACGGTGCCGTCGAGCAGGCGCATGGAGGCCGGGTTGGTGGCGATGACCGAGGCGTCGCCTTCGGTCGAGGTGGAACCAGCGAAGGCGCGGCCCAGGCCCTTGGCACTGTTTTCCTTCAGCTGGAAGGCGGCGGCATTGGCGTCGGCGGCGGCCAGCGCACCGGCAACGCCGACGGCCAGCAGGGTCAGGCGGGCAATGGTGGAAGCAGTTTGCATCGTAGTTCTCTCTCCGGTAAGCGGTGATGGTGCTCTGAGTGCGCCTGCGCCCGTCAGGCCGGATGGCCTTTCGAAGCGCGCCGGATTCCCCTCCCGACATACGACGCCGTATGCGAGTATTACCCAGAGCCGTTAATGAAACAATAACAGCGCTGGCGCTTTCTTCGTCGCAAAAGCTGAACAGGCTCCCTCCCCGCCAAAAGCGCCCGCACGCTAGGCTAGTGCCATGTTTGTCTCCCTCCCCTCGCGCAAGAAGGCGACCCTGCGCTGGGCTACACCCGTGCTGTTTGCGGCACTGTGGCTGGCATTCCTGTGGTCGATCTCGCGCCCGAACGATGCCCGCGGAAGCCTGTGGCTGGACTGGGGCGCCCTGTCCACCGGCCTGACCCACCCGCTGGACTGGTGGGCAACGCTGCAGGACGGCAGCGTGCTGCGCCTGTTCACCGCCCTGTTCCTGCACGCCGACTGGTCGCACCTGCTGGGCAACCTGGTGTTCCTGCTGATCTTCGGCCTGCCGGCCGACCGGGTGCTGGGCCCGTGGCGGTTGCTGCTGCTGTTCCTGGTGGGCGGGGCGATCTCCAACCTGGTCGCCATCTACACCATGGGCAGCCCGGACCAGATCATCATCGGCGCCAGCGGTGCGGTGTCGGCGCTGATCGGTGCCTATCTCGCGCTGTTCCCCGGCGCGCGCCTGGGCGTGGTGATCCCGCTGGGGCTGTTCCTGGAGTTCGTGCGCGCCCCGGCCTATCTTCTGATCGGTGTGTGGGCGGCGCTGCAGGTGGTGTTCGCCTACATCGGCCCGACCTTCGGCATGGTCGCCTGGTGGGCGCACATCGGCGGCTTCGTGTTCGGCGTGGTGTACGGCATGTACGTGCGCGCGGCGATCGCACGGCGATTGCGCAAGCGGCACGGGTTCTAGCGTCCGCTTGGTGCATTCTGCGAAACGCCCGAGCCATGCTCGGGCGGTGTCCGCTCATCAGTCGAGCATGGCTCGACGCTACGCAATCAAGGCTTGGCCGGGATCTCTGCGGGCTTGGCTTCGGGCTTGGCTTCCGGCTTCGCTTCCAGCTTTGCTTCAGCCTTGGGCTCCGCCTTCGGTGCAGGCTTGGCGGAGGCCTTTGCTGCCCTGTCCGCTTCGGCCTTCGCAGCTTCTGCCTTCAAGCGCGCCGCAACCGAACCCGGGTTCTTCAGTTCGGCCAGTGCATCGTTGATCGGGCCATCGCCCGGCAACACGGCGCCTGCGTGGTAGCCCTCGGTGCCTTCCTCATCACCGCGCAGGTGGCCCGGCAGCGTCGCTTCACTGTAGTCACTCAGGCTGGCCGGCAATGCTTCGTCTTCCGGACGCGGCGCTGCCTTCAGTTCCACTTCCGGCACGATCCCGGTGGCCTGGATCGATTTACCGCTGGGCGTGTAGTAGCGCGCCGTGGTCAGCTTCACCGAATCACCGTTGTCCAGCGGCAGCACGGTCTGCACCGAGCCCTTGCCGAAGGTGCGGCTGCCGATCACGCGCGCGCGCTTGTTGTCGCGCAGTGCGCCGGCCAGCACTTCCGATGCACTGGCCGAACCGGCATCGACCAGCACCACCACCGGCGCGCCCTTCAGCAGGTCGCCCGGGGTCGCGTCGAAGCGTGCATCGCTGATGCTGATGCGGCCGCGGGTGCTGACGATGTTGCCCTTGTCGAGCAGGTCATCGGCCACCTGCACGGCAGCGGTCAGCAGACCACCCGGATTGCTGCGCAGATCCAGCACCAGCCCCTTGAGGTTGCCGCCGGACTGCTTCTGCAGCTGCTGAAGGTGCTTCTGGAAATCAGAGCCGGTGTCGGCCTGGAACGTGCTCAGGCGGATGTAGCCATAACCCGGTTCCAGCAGGCGGCTGCGCACGCTGGTCACGCGGATCGTCTGCCGGGTCAGGCTGACGTCGAAGGGCTTGGGCTTGCCGTCGCGGACGATGGTCAGCACCACCTTGCTGCCGGCCGGGCCACGCAGCGGTTCGCTGGCATCGATCGCGCTGATCGGCTTGCCATCGATGGCGATGATCAGGTCGCCGGCGAGGATGCCGGCCTTGGCCGCCGGCGTGTCGTCGATCGGCGAGATCACCTTCATGCTGGCGTTGTCCGGCTGCTGCTGCAGCTCCACGCCGATGCCTTCATAGGCGCCATTGGCCTGTTCGTCGAACGCCTCGGCATCTTCCTTGTTGAAGTAGGTGCTGTGCGGATCGAGGTCGAGCAGCAGGCCGCGCACAGCCGACTGCATCAGCTTGTTGTCATCGACCGGATCGACGTAGGCCGCGCGCACCGCGTTGTAGACGGCCACGAAGCGCCGGATGTCGTCCAGCGGCACCTTCGAGGTCACCGCCTCCTCGCTGCTCGCCGCCTTCCCGGGAGTTTCCTGCAACGGGACGGGGGCGGTCTGCTGTGCCCAGGACAGGGCCGGCAACAGAGCCAGCAAGAGGGTGGCGGTACGGGCTGCGCGCATGGATCACTCCTGTCGACGATGGCATCGTGCCCAAGGCACATGCACCGATTATGCGCGAAGCGTGGCTAAATTCCCGTTGAATCCGCCCTGCTGCGGCCAGGCGGAATTCAGCGCCGCTGCAGCCAGCTGTCCGGATTGACCGGTTGCCCGCCGCGGCGCAGCTCGAAGTACAGCGCCGTCACGCCCTGGCCACCGGAGTTGCCGACCTTGGCCACCGCATCGCCACGGCTGACCCGCGCACCGGCATCCTTCAGCAGGGTGTCGTTGTGCGCGTACAGGCTCATGTAGCCGTTGCCATGGTCGACGATCAGGATCATGCCGTAGCCGGTCATCCAATCGGAGAACACCACGGTACCGTCGGCCACGGCGGTGACGGTGCTTCCGGCGGGGGCGCCGATCAACACGCCACTGCTGGTACGGCCATCCGGCAGCTTGCCGCCATAGCGGGCCAGCAGATTGCCCGACAGCGGCCAGCCCAGGCCACCCACCTTCGGCGCTGGTGCCGAGGCCACGGCCGGCGGAATCTTGGTTGCCGGTGCCGGGCGGCCTTCGGCCTTGGCCTGGCGTGCGGCCTTTTCGGCAGCGGCCTTCTCCGCAGCGGCCTTGCGGGCGGCGGCACGGCGCTCGGCCTCGGCACGGGCCGCGGCAGCGCGCAGGTTGGCCAGCAGGGTTTCCAGCGCCTTGGCGTCCTGGCCCAGTGCCTGTTCCTTCTCGCGCTTGTCCTTGAAGCGCTCTTCCAGCGAAGCGACGGTCTGCGCACGCTCGCGACGGTCCGATGCGAGCGTGGCGACCTGCTGCTTCTGCTCGCGGTGAGTGCCCTGCAACTGCTGTTGGCGCTGGGCGATCTGTGCCTGCAGCGTCTCCAGTTCCTTGAGGTCGGCCGTCAGCGTGGTGATGCGCTGCGCGCGCTCGCGCTGCAGGTAGCGGTGATAGGCCAGCGCACGGTTGGCATCGGCCACCGTGTCCTGCGAAAGCAGCAGCTTCAACGGCGCGTGGTTGCCAAGCTGGTAGGCCGCGCGCAGCAGTCCGGCCAGTTCGCGATTCTGCTTTTCCAGGTTGGACTGCAGTGCATTGCGCCGTTGTTCGGCCTGGGCCAGCGCTTGGGTCTGCTCGCGCAGCGCCGATTCGGTCTGGGCCAGCGCACGGCCACTGCGTGCCACCTTTTCATCGGCCTCGCGCAGCTGCTGCGACGCCTGTCCGCGCTGGCCCTCGATCTGCCGGCGCTCCTGCGCCACGCCCTTCAGTTCGGTGCGCAGCTTCTGCAGCTTGCGTTCGGCCTCGCGGGCCGAAGAGGTCTGCGCCGCACCCGGCAATGGCAGCGCCAGGGCCAGCGCCATTCCCAGCAACAGGCAACGTCCACCGCGCAGGGTGGCGATGTGATGCCGGCGTGAGGGGAAGACGTTGTTGCGCAAGGGCTTTCCAGTGACTTCAGGCAGATGCGGAGACGTGCAGGGAATGGTGACATCTCCGCACGCGGCCTGCCAGCCGCACAACAACGAGGTTCCCATGAAAGCTCTCTCCATTCCGCTGCTGTTGGGCATTGCGCTGGCCAGTGGCCCGGCCTGGGCCCAGGCAGACGTGAGCAAGGTCAACGGCAGCATCAGCGCCGATCCGGGCCAGCGCTACGGCAAGCTGGACACCGTCAATGGTGGCATCCGTGTCGGCGAAGGCGTGGAAACCGGCAGCATCGATACCGTCAACGGCGGCGTCAAGGTCGCCGCTCGTGCGCGCACGGGCAGCATCGAGACCGTCAACGGCGGCATCCGCCTGGGGCGCGAAGTGACTGCCCACGGCGATGTCAGCACGGTCAACGGCAGCATCTTCAGCGACCAGGGCAGCCAGATCGAAGGCGGCGTGGAAACCGTCAACGGTGGCATCGGCCTGGTCGGCAGCCGCGTGCGCAAGGACGTGGAGACCGTCAACGGCGACATCACCGTCGGCATCGGCTCACAGGTCGGCGGTGGCGTGCATGTGCGCAAGCCGAACTTCAGTGTCTCGCTGACGGCCAGTCGCAAGCCGCGGGTCATCATCGGGCCGAATGCCGTGGTCAACGGCAGCCTGCTGTTCGAGCGCGAGGTGGTGCTGTACGTCCACCGCAGTGCGCGCATCGGCCCGGTCACCGGCGCCGATCCGATCCCCTTCGATACCGATACCGCCCCGGCCGACTGAGCCTGCGGCTTGGGCGATACTCCCGCTACCGGTCGCGCGTGCTGCGTGGCCGTCCCTTGTGTTTCCAGGAACCGATGATGCCCCGCAAACTCCTCCTGTGCCTGGCCGCCGCGGCCGCGCTCAGCGCCTGCAAAGGCGAAGACACCCCGGCTCCGGCGCCCAGCGTCGACAGCGCCGCCAAGCCGGCCACGCACACCTTCTCAGCGGCGATCAACGCCGCCGACTTCGCCGAGATGGTGAAGACCCTGGCCTCTGACGAGTTCGAAGGCCGCTCGCCCGGCAGCAAGGGCGAAGAACTGACGGTCAACTACATCCGAGACCAGATGCAGCGCATCGGCCTGCAGCCCGGCAACGGCGACAGCTGGTTCCAGGACGTGCCGATGACCGAGACCACGGCCGATGAATCGACCGTGCTCACCCTCACCCAGGGCGGCAAGACCCGCGAACTGAAGTTCGGTACCGACATGGTGGTGGGCACCCGTACCGGCCAGACAGAAGTGAAGGTCGATGCCAGCGACCTCGTCTTCGTCGGCTACGGCGTGGATGCGCCGGAGCAGAAGTGGAACGATTACGCCGGCCAGGACTGGAAGGGCAAGACGGTGGTCATGTTCGTCAACGACCCGGGCTTCCATGTCGATGACGAAAAGCTGTTCGACGGCAAGCGCATGACCTACTACGGCCGCTGGACCTACAAGTTCGAGGAAGCTGCGCGCAAGGGAGCTGCTGCCGCGCTGATCGTGCATGACACCGCGGGCGCGTCGTACGGCTGGGACGTGGTGAAGAACTCCTGGGCCGGCCCGCAGTACGACCTGCCGGCCAAGGACGATGCCGAACCGCGCCTGCCGGTACAGGGCTGGTTGAGCGCCGAGGCGGCCAAGGCCCTGTTCGCCGGTGCCGGGCTGGATCTGGACCAGGCCTACAAGGATGCCAGCAAGCGCGGCTTCAAGCCGGTACCGCTGAAGGCAACCGCTTCGGTGGACCTGAAGAGCAAGGTCGCGCAGAAGCAGTCGCGCAACGTGGTGGGCGTACTGCCTGGCAGCAAGCGCGCCGATGAGGCCGTGCTGTACATGGCGCACTGGGACCACCTCGGCAAGCACGAAGGCGAACAGGGCGACAACATCTACAACGGTGCCGTCGACAACGCGACCGGCGTGGCCGGCATTCTTGAGGTGGCCGAAGCAATGGCCCATCAGGAACCGAAGCCGGAACGTTCGGTGGTGTTCCTGGCGGTGACCCTGGAAGAATCCGGCCTGCTGGGTTCGAAGTATTACGTCGCCCACCCGACCTTCCCGCTGGACAAGATCGCCGGTGTCATCAACATCGACGCGATGTCGGTGGCCGGTCGTGCCAAGGACGTGACGGTGACCGGCTTCGGCAGTTCCGAGCTGGAAGACATCCTCAAGCCGCTGGCTGCAGCCCAGGATCGCACCCTGCACGGCGAGACCTCGGTGCAGAGCGGCTTCTACTTCCGTTCGGATCACTTCAACTTCGCCAAGGCGGGTGTGCCGGCGCTGTATGCCGACGGCGGGGAAGACCTGCGCGACGGCGGCGTCGAGGCTGGCCGCAAGGCGGCCGCCGACTACGGTTCCAACCGTTACCACGGCCCGAAGGATGAGTATGACCCGGCCACCTGGAAGCTGGATGGCACGGTCGAGGACCTGCAGCTGATGTATGGCGTCGGCAAGGAACTGGCCGGCGGCGATCGTTGGCCCAACTGGTACGAAGGCAATCCGTTCAAGGCTGCCCGCGACACGATGATGAAGGCCAAGGCACCGGCCGCTGCGGCGAAGTAAGTCCCCCAGCCGTTGAGTTCCAAAGAAAGCGGCGCCCTTGGGCGCCGCTTTTTTGTGCGTGAGTGCTGGGACCCGGTAGTGCCGGCCGCTGGCCGGTTGGCACGTGCAGCCGCGTGATGTTCATGAGGTTGCCGGCCAGCGGCCGGCACTACCTTCAGTTTCTCGCGCGCAAAGAAAAACCCCGCTGCGTGAGCAGCGGGGTTTTTGGATGTAAACCCTGGCGATGACCTACTCTCGCATGGCTTAGGCCACACTACCATCGGCGCAGCTACGTTTCACTTCCGAGTTCGGGATGGGATCGGGTGGTTCCATAGCGCTGATTTCACCAGGGAGACGGTTGCAGCAGCGCTTGCAGCGCCAGCTCACGTACTTGCCCTTGGGGCGGAAGGAACTCAAAAAAGCAGAGCCTTCACTTAATAGAAAAAACCCCGCTGCATAAGCAGCGGGGTTTTTGGGTATAAACCCTGGCGATGACCTACTCTCGCATGGCTTAGGCCACACTACCATCGGCGCAGCTACGTTTCACTTCCGAGTTCGGGATGGGATCGGGTGGTTCCATAGCGCTAATTTCACCAGGGAGGCGGTTGGAGTGTCGCCTGGGCGTCGTGTCCTTGCAGGGGGCGGGCATGGTGATGCCTGCGTTGCAAAGAGACGCGCCTGAGCGCCTGCCTCTCGTTTGGTCTTGTGACGTAGCGTGCACTTGGATCTATCGACATGTCATGTCGGCCAAGGCAACTTGAGGTTATATGGTCAAGCCTCTCGGATCATTAGTATCAGTTAGCTCAATACATTGCTGTACTTACACACCTGACCTATCAACCACGTAGTCTACATGGTTCCTTCAGGGGGCTTGTGCCCCGGGAGATCTCATCTTGAGGCGCGCTTCCCGCTTAGATGCTTTCAGCGGTTATCGCTTCCGAACATAGCTACCCGGCAATGCCACTGGCGTGACAACCGGAACACCAGAGGTTCGTCCACTCCGGTCCTCTCGTACTAGGAGCAGCCCCTCTCAAATCTCCAACGCCCATGGCAGATAGGGACCGAACTGTCTCACGACGTTCTGAACCCAGCTCGCGTACCACTTTAAATGGCGAACAGCCATACCCTTGGGACCGACTACAGCCCCAGGATGTGATGAGCCGACATCGAGGTGCCAAACACCGCCGTCGATATGAACTCTTGGGCGGTATCAGCCTGTTATCCCCGGAGTACCTTTTATCCGTTGAGCGATGGCCCTTCCATACAGAACCACCGGATCACTAAGTCCTAGTTTCCTACCTGCTTGATCCGTCGATCTTGCAGTCAAGCACGCTTATGCCTTTGCACACAGTGCGCGATGTCCGACCGCGCTGAGCGTACCTTCGAGCTCCTCCGTTACTCTTTAGGAGGAGACCGCCCCAGTCAAACTACCCACCATACACGGTCCCCGACCCAGATAATGGGCCCAGGTTAGAACGTCAAGCACGACAGGGTGGTATTTCAAGGATGGCTCCACCACAGCTAGCGCCATGGTTTCATAGCCTCCCACCTATCCTACACAGACGAACTCAACGTTCAGTGTAAAGCTATAGTAAAGGTTCACGGGGTCTTTCCGTCTTGCCACGGGAACGCTGCATCTTCACAGCGATTTCAATTTCACTGAGTCTCGGGTGGAGACAGCGCCGCTGTCGTTACGCCATTCGTGCAGGTCGGAACTTACCCGACAAGGAATTTCGCTACCTTAGGACCGTTATAGTTACGGCCGCCGTTTACTGGGGCTTCGATCAAGAGCTTCGCCTTGCGGCTGACCCCATCAATTAACCTTCCAGCACCGGGCAGGCGTCACACCCTATACGTCCACTTTCGTGTTTGCAGAGTGCTGTGTTTTTGATAAACAGTCGCAGCGGCCTGGTTACTGCGACCCTCTTCAGCTATAGCTCGCACGAGCCACCAAAAAGGGTGCACCTTCTCCCGAAGTTACGGTGCCATGTTGCCTAGTTCCTTCAC